>NZ_WIBF01000002.1:27502-420827 GCF_009496005.1 Tritonibacter litoralis | reverse complement strand
CGTTTCAGTCCCATAGTTCGTCTCCTTTTCTGCAATAAATGCTATCAAAGGAGCGGCATCAAACCGCGACAGTTCCAGGCCGTTTATCTTTTTTGACCAGATGGGCCCGGCTGAATTCATCACAGAAGGTGGTATTGATGTGCGCCCCCATCCGCATATCGGCCTTGGAACCGTCACCTATCTTTATGATGGTGAGTTCGAACATCGCGACAGCCTTGGCACGCACCAGATGATCTATCCGGGCGAAGTGAATTGGATGGTTGCGGGCAGGGGGGTACGCATTCCGAACGCACCAGTGAAGAAACCCGCGCCAAGCGCAATCGGCTGTTTGGTATTCAGACATGGATTGCGCTGCCCAAAGATCGTGAAGATATGGCGCCGGACTTTGAGCACCACAAGAATGCGGCGCTGCCAGAATTGCAAGACACGGGTATTCAGGCAAAACTAATTCTCGGTTCCGCTTATGGTAAATCCAGCCCAGTGACGATGCAGTCTGAAACATTCTATGTCGATGTTATTCTTGCGCCAGCTGCGCATTTCCCGTTGCCGGACGATCAGGAAGATCGCGGGATATACGTCACTGAAGGATCGGTCGAAATAGCGGGTGACGTCTTTGAAGCCGGGCAAATGATGGTCTTCCGACCGGGTGACAAATTCAGCGCTCGAGTAGGCGAAAAGGGCGCGCGTCTTATGGCACTGGGTGGTGCCACATTGAGCGAAGAGCGGTATATCTGGTGGAACTTCGTTTCCTCATCCCGAGACAGGATAGAGGAAGCAAAAGAGGCCTGGAAGGCAGCGGACTGGTCAAAGGGCCCGTTTCAATTGCCGCTGGGTGACGATGCCGAACATATCCCAATAACGCCCGAGCTTGAGAGCACTTTGCCAGGTGAGAAGAAAACGAGTCTGTAACCTGAAGTCTCGCTGGGAAATGTAGGCTGAGGCCAAGAATAGGTCGTCTAAACAAGGACTTGGGGTTGATCGCTTGAAGCAATGATCCAACTAATTGCGGAAATGAGAAACACTAATCCGATCTGGTTAGGCCCGCGTTCCCCGGATTGCTGCTATAGCTTCTTCGGCGTTGGCCGCAGTTCCCGCTGTTGGGGAGCTTTAAAGAAAGGAGATGCAGAAGGCTCAGAACTTTGGCTAGGCGGGTGTCCCAGTTAAGCGGTATTGAACCGCCCGTTGTTTTCCACAGTCCTGAACCTTACTTCTGGGTCTCCAGCAAGCAAGTGGTGGTTCAGTACAGCGTGCATGTTGATCACCAGTCGATGAGAGTTTGGACCTGCGTGCAATTGGCACTGGACTACCGAGGCCGCGTTCAGGCGCTGGTGCTGGCAGACACAATTGGAGGAGTTCAGCTGCCAAGCAGAGTTGACAGAATTGCTCCTGTTATCGAGACGCTGAAAACAGTCGGCGAGGCGCAAGTGGCCTTGGGCGCGCATTTCCGAAACCTTGACCAGATTTCCGAGCATTTCCACCGTGAGATTTCAGCCTTCAGTAACCAGATCAAGTCGTAAGGGCTTTATGGTCACGATGAGCGGAGAACACTCTCTTATCAAATACCGTCAATTGGATCCATAGGCGCTGACGTCAGGCACCTCTTGCCGTCGCTCTACTCTGACGAAGTGAAAAGAACCGAGCTCAACCCTTCCGCGCTTGAAAAAAACGCTTTTTTCATTTCGTTTACACGGTTGCTGTAAGGATGCTTAGATGAGCTGGGAGTTTGGCGACCCTTTGAGCCTACTGTACAAAACGAATGCTGCCATCAAACCCGGCTGGTGTGTTCCAGTCGAACAGACATGCATCGGTGCGCGGTAAAAACGGATTAAGCTCGATCAACGTTGCCTTCAACTGCTCATCTTTTTTGTATACGTAGACATCTGCCACAGTCGATTCGACATGCAGCGCATCCATAAGGGGCTCCGCCAACGCGCCGATGGCCGTTGCAACGTGCCCGATGTGCGTTGCCATGTCTGGAAAGCGTACCCGCCAATTGTATTGCGAGACACCTATGATCCGTTTGTTTTTTATGAAGATCCGGAATTCGCTTTCGGGGGGTATGTCCAGCCATTCCCGTAGATGCAATACCACCGGCTGGCCCGAATTGATGTAGGCCGCAATAGCACGCCCAACACGAGTGTGGTCCTGGGTGATCGTGTACATCACACCGCGCACACCGTGCGATGGCAAATGAGCGGCCTGTGTTCCTTTCCAACTACAAAAACCGATACGGGGCATGATGCCATTAGGAAAAGTCGCTACGCGTGCAGCAAGTTCAGTTTGGAATTGTTTTGTCCAGCCGGGCACCAAAGGCGCGACGCAATTCTGCCGAAACCAGCTTGAGGCCATTCCCAGAGTGACAGTGTCCGCAAGCGACAACTCAATGCTGACGCCGGGTAGAGACAGGTCGCGCAAGTCTTGCCGCCAATGTTCAATAAAAGTCTCGCGGACCGCCAGTGGAAGGAACATCGGATCGTTTCAGAGCACCAGCTGCACGGCGGAAGCCTGTTGTTTGGCGTTCTCCCAGACGCGGCGTCCAACCGCGCTGTCGGGGGCTTCGATGATGCGGTCCAACATGTCGGCGAAATCTTTGGCCAGTGGCAAAAACCGCGAGGCGTCGTTTTCCGCAAGTCCCCAGGGATAACTGGTGTGCGGCCACATATATATGGCGCCGCGGGTATCCGGCATGAGGCTCATCACGATCTGAAACCCGCCCTCGGCATCACCGATGAACAGCACATCACGTGGCGTTGCGTCGCCGTAGATCTCGCCTTTGGCGTGGGCTTCCACCTGTGTCCAGTCATACAGTTCGAACAGGACGGCAGGGTCTTCGCCATATGCGGCTTTTGTCGCTGGATAGGCCAAAGGCAAGTCGTTCGGCCATGGGAACCCCCCTCCGTATCTTAGCATAAAGCTGCGGTAGGGCTCCGACACTTGCTGCCCCTGTGCCTGCTCAAAGGCCGCAACTCGTGCAGCGCGTTCTGAGGGATCGGCCAAGGGTACGTCTCGGCGTGGGTAGATGAATATGTCGGTCATCTCAGAAGTCTCCTGATCGGCTGCCTGAGCCATAGAGCGCATTTCCCCCCATGTGGGGCGAGCCTGCGCCTTGCCCGGTGCCGTGCATGTTGGAGGGGATCAGCTGCATTGTCACACCATCTTCGTTGTGGTGCCATGTATGATTTGGGGGCCTTCGCCAGCCGGGAATTTGCGCGCCCATGGCCTCGTCGGCCAAACGGAAGTCGGTTCGGCGGGCGCCGGTCATGGGGATATCCACCTCAGAGCGGATCGACACGCCGTTAAAGGTTTGTGTGTGCACATGGCTGCTGTAGTCGGGAAAGCCGTTCTTGTATGTGATCGGCGGCCCGCCGTTGTTGGGGGTAAAGACCCCATCACCCCGTCCTTCAGGCGGCTGCCAGGTTCCGCTTTGGCTTGGTGTGTTCTTGTATTGTGGCCCCTTCTGCAAGGCGGCAGCATCTAGACATTCCTTGGTCCCGTTGCAACTTCTCAGCGCGGCCTTGTATGCGGCATCGTTGTTTTTTACGATGTCGTCCCAATATTTCAGCGCTGTTTCCTTGGTCTTGTTAAATCCTCGCGCTACGCCTGTGCTCAGAACATCAAGGCTGCGCCGCAACGTATTTAGTCGGTCGGCGATCTTGGCAGCCTTGGCCCCATCACCAAACACCGGGATGAATCCCACCGCATCCAACAGGGCACCGCCCCAATCGCCCCGCCACAACGACCGCCCCAACGCGGCCACATCCGCCGCTGTGCCGAATGGCGGTGGCAATGCCCCTGCCGCAGCGAACCCACCCTCTACAGCGAGATCGGCATATTGGCTGCTCATGTTCTGCAGCGAAGAATAGTCATCCTTCAGCTTGCCGTGGTCCACCCCAGCGTTGCCCAGTGCCTGACTCATGCGAGCCACTCCTTAAGAATGCCGTTTTCTATGGGGTACCAGAAACGGTCATCTGAACCGATGATCGCTTCGGCAGCCTGTTCCTGGTCGACCTGGTAAAAGGCTTCTACTCGGGACATATCATTGCGGGACGTGTCCTGAACCACATCAACGAACCCTGGGAAAACAAAAAAGTTTGCGCCGACTTTCCACATGAGCGAGATGAAATGTGCCTGCGCCTCCGAGTCAGATAGCCCGTAACGCCGCGCCCAGTGACGCCCGTTGATCACCATCTCACGTTTCCCTTGGTTCGAAACCGCCCAATAAAACTGTTGTAACTGCGTACGCATGACCTGCTCAACATACCATTCGGCAAAGTCCGGATCCTTTTGAACTCTAGCCTGTTGAACTTGGCGACTGATCTGCAATCCGACCATGACAAAAAACCGTATAACATTCCATAAACAGCATTAGTTTTCTCTGTACTTGGTTGCAACCTTAATTACTCAAACCGAGTTGAAAAACACGTTAGGCGAGCTATGCTAGAAGGCTGGTGACGCCCTAATCGGGCAGCGTTGTGAATTTGTTCGACCCGGTCGTTAAATGCTGCGTTTCTGTTCAGCTAGTGGTTTGCAAGTTTCAAGGCAGCGAGAGAAGAATTGCTGTTGTAGAATGTTTCCTGCCCCGCGCAACGGCAAAGCCAATGCACGACTTAGGTTCCAAGCCGACCTCGGACGCATCGCAACATCATGTGATGTAATGTCTTTTCAGCGTCGGGTTGTTGATGTGGGAGGGCGTGATGGATCGGAGGGTCTATCATGGAAACACCAAACTCACCCGATATCCGCGCGCTGCGCGCAGCCAGGAACAAAGGCTGGCGCGTCGGCCAGAAAAGACGGCTCAAACCCAAACACGTCTGGGCGATCAGGGGGCGGCTGGAGCTGGCCAAGAACCACCGTGATCTGGCCCTCTTTTATCTTGCCATCGACAGCAAGCTGCGCGGCTGCAATCTCGTAAAGATGAAAGTGGGCGATTTCACGAACGGCTTCACATCCCAATCGGCAGTACGCTCGGATAGTGCGAGAGTGGGTATCATCCATTGGTCTGGAGGCCAGCGCCTATGGCACGCACTCGATTAGGCGAACGAATGTGACCCAAATCTACGAGAAGACCGGCAACCTGCGGGCGGTCCAGCTCCTATCAGGGCATATTAAGATGGACAGCACAATCAGATACCTTGACGTTGAGCTTGAAGGTGCACTGACCCTCTCCGAAGTCGTTGAAATCTGAAGGGTTTGGGCTGTCTTCACGGGTGGCCCAAAACTGCCGTTGAGTGGCGCCTCCACGCAAAGCGACGTCATCTGCGATTGCAGACATTCACGGTATGCGCAAAAGTCTGAGGTGAAGTTGCTGAATGATTTTAGAGCAGTGCGATCTAGGATCAGAACCGCTTGATTTCCGCCCTATGACGTGATTCACGTTTCGAAAACCAAGCGGTGAACATGTCTGATGTTTTCTGGCTCAGCGAAGCGCAGATGGCACGCCTTGAGCCCTTTTCCCGAAGTCCCATGGTAAGCTGCGTGTTGATGATAGGCGGAAAATAAAATGGTCCGGGGGACGGTTTCCCCGCTGTACCTTCATCAAGCGCAATGGCTTAAGGTAGCGCGATGCTCCAAAAGCATACGGGCCACACGGTCGAAGGCGGCCTTCGCTCCGGGGGGCGAAAGCCCCGGAAACACTCGACAACTGTTGGAAGCGATCGAGCGACAAGGAAGGGTATCTTTGCGCAGTTGATGGTGGATTTGCAGACGCCGGGTTGGAACCCTCCGTCGGAACCGTTGGCGTCAGTTATGAGTTCAAGTCGGTCCGCACGGCGGATCAGTCTTTCCAAAGTCTCCTTATCCGGCGCCGAGGCAGTGATCCCAAACTGCAGCTGCGCTGGAACGTGCAGACACTCGCCGCAAGCACAGCTTGCAATCGGGCTCAAACGTTTCAAACGCGGACGAAGTTGGCGTTCGTTGCACCAGCTTGAAGCGAGTTGCGTCGGCTAAATTGATGGCAGAACTGATGGAATGTCGTGTTGTGTATCGATGCAAAAAACGCAGGTTACCTTTGGTAAGGTCCCTTCAAAGTCCGGAAACAAAACTCAGAGCCTCGCTACACGACCGCAATTGAGCGATCGTAACGCCCTCGTTTGGCTGGTGTCCATCCTGCTTCATGGAGCCCGGCCCGCAGACGACTGTTTGCAGTCCGAGGCCAGCAAAAAAGCCCGCTTCCGTTCCGAAACCCACCTTGATTGGGGAGGCTTGCTTGTAAATACCCGAGATATCTCGTTTGAACAGGTTTGGCATCTCCGCCTCGAAACCGGGATAGGCATTCGTCTGCTCAAGGGTGACGTGTTGCGGCAGCCTCTGCCGCAGCTGTGCAATGATTGCGCTCGCTGATTCCGCTGCAATATGCCGGACCTCGAAGTCGATCACTGCCCGCTCCGGCACGATATTCAGCGCGGTGCCTCCGGACATCTTCCCCGCGTGGATTGTAGAATAGGCGATGTCATAGTTTGGGTCACGCGCGCCATGTTGGGCGAGGGTGGCTTGCGTGTCCCTCAGGGCAGCCATGACGTCCGCCGCCACATGAAGCGCGTTGCGAAAATTCGGAGCCAGCGCAGAATGGCCCGTTTCGCCGTGACAGGTCGCCCGATAAGATGCCTTGCCCTTATGGCCCAGGCAAAGCTGCATTTCGGTGGGTTCGCCCACGATAACCAGATCCGGGCGGCCCAGCGTGGGGATCACATGATCGATCATATGGGGGATACCACGGCAGCCGATCTCTTCATCCCAGGACAGGGCGATCATGACCGGTTTTGCGGGCGGGCTGTCGTGAAGCGTTTTCGCCTGAGCCAGAACACAGGCCAAAAAGCCTTTCATATCCGTGGTGCCGCGGCCGATCAGGCGGTCGCCCTCGCGGCGCAGTTTAAAGGCGTCGCTGGTCCAATCCTGCCCCGCAATCGGCACCACATCGCTGTGGGCAGAATAGAGAACACCGCCGTCGCCTTGACCGAATTTTGCCAGAAGCCCAGCCTTGGTACCACAAGGCGACGGAATACGTGTTACCACGAAACTAGCATCGGTCAGGACGTCCTCGACCCAATTGATCAGGTCCAGATTGGGGCCATTCGTCAGTGTCGCAAACCCAACCAATGTGGCCAGGATGTCAATCACATCGCTTAGGTCGCGTTCTTCTGTCATTATGTCAGTATTTCACCCAAACCGTTTTCAGCGCCGTGTATTTGTCGAAGGAATGGATCGATAGATCGCGGCCAAAGCCCGATTGTTTCATGCCACCAAAGGGTGTCATCGGCGAGAGCGCGTCAACCGTATTCACTGAAACCGTTCCTGCATTCAGACGGTCCGAGACGTCCATCGCGCGGCTCAAATCTGCGGTCCAGACCGAGGCCGCCAAACCATAGATACTGTCATTGGCCATAGCGATGGCTTGGTCATCGGTTTCGAAGGTTTGAACGGCCAGCACAGGGCCAAAGATCTCCTCGCGATTGATTTTGGCGTCCGGGGCAACGTCAGCAAAGATCGTGGGCTGGATGAACGCATCGCTTGTACCGATGGTGACGCGGTTGCCACCGGTCACAAGCCGCCCCTCGGATTTGCCCGCGGTCAGAAAACGTTCAACACGGCCTGCATGTTCGCTGTCGACCATGGCGCCCATATTTGTGTCCGGATCAAGCGGATCGCCCAGACGAATGGCCTCGGCGCGGGTGATAAGCTTGGCAAGCACATCGTCGGCGACATCTTTATGCACCAAGAGCCGCGAATTGGCCGAGCAGACTTCTCCCTGATTGAAGAAAATACCAAAGGCGGCCATGTCTGCAGCCTTGTCCAGATCCGCGTCAGGGAAAATGATGTTGGGGCTTTTGCCGCCGGTCTCAAGCCAGACCTGCTTCATATTGCTCTCACCGGCATAGCGCTGGAACAACTTTCCAACGGCGGTGGAGCCAGTGAAGACAAGGCAGTCCACGTCCTCATGGCGTCCGAGCGCCTGGCCAGCATCCTCGCCAAAGCCCGGCACCACGTTCAGCACGCCATCTGGTAGCCCGGCTTGTTGCGCAAGTTCGGCGAGATAGAGCGCGGATAAGGGCGACTGCTCGGCCGGTTTCAGCACCACGGAATTACCCGAGGCCAGCGCAGGAGCAAGTTTCCAGGTCGCCATATCCAGTGGGAAGTTCCACGGAACCACTGCGCCCACCACGCCCAGAGGAACGCGCCGGATCATCGCGATATCGCGCCCTCCAGTTGGGGCCACTTCGTCATAGAGCTTGTCGATGGCCTCGGCATGCCATTGGAAGAACATGGCCGATCCGGGAACGTCCACATTCACGGTTTCCGAGATCGGCTTGCCCATATCAAGCGTGTCAAGAAGCGCCAGCTCGGTCAGGTTTTCGCGGATCAGCGTGGCGAGCTTCAAGAGCACCTCTTTGCGTTCAGCCGGTGTTTTACCAGACCAGCGCCCGTCTTCGAAGGCAGCGCGCGCACTGCCGACGGCACGGTCAATATCCGCCGCATTGCCACGTGCAACATCACACAGAGTTTTGCCCGTGGCGGGATTGACGCTGGCGAAGGTCTCGCCACTGATCGCGGGGATGAACTTACCGTCGATCCAGCAATCGGTGCGAAAGTTTAGCGCCGCGGCTTTGGTCTTGTATTCTTCATAGCTCAGCATCATCAGATCCTACTCATCTCCGGGGACGCCATAAGATGGCGCTTCGGTGGGATTAAGTGCGCGGGTGACATAGTCATCCGCTTGAGGTTTGTAGACCTCCCAGGCGCGGGCAACGGCAGCGATCGGGCAGTCTTCGGTCCAGTCGCAGCGCAATTCGGCATAAGGCCAGACCTGTTTGTCAGCAATCAGCAGCCCGGCAGAATGCACTGGCCCGGCTTCGCCCCCAGCGTGGAGACCGGCTTGCATTGCCAAGATCAAACGGTCCGCGAGCGTGCCTGTTGCGGTTTCGAACTCAGCGACCATGGCAGCAGGAACCGTATCATTGGCCAGAAGATTGCCGCCCGCCGCGCAATCTGTCCCGATAGCCGAGGTCCAGATGCCCAGGGCATTCTCCCCGGAATGCACTGCTGCCGCCCCTGTGCCATCTACAGCCAGGATCTGTCGGTGGTCGGGAAAGGCTTCGTCCGATATGGCTTGGGCTACGGCTTCAACTGCCGACTGCCCCGCCGCGAGGTGGGACAACACGGCGGGGCCAAGGGCGGGATTGGTGATGTTCTGCGACGCCACCGCGCCAATACCCGGCTGTGCAAAAGCGCAGCGTGCGGCCACTGCGGGCGAGGATGAGGAAATCGCAACGCCAAATTGACCTGTCTCGGCGCAGCGCGCCACGATGGAAAAGGTCACGAGTTCACACCTTCGTCCGGAATTACGAAGGTGGCGTCGATCTCGACCAGCCAATCGGGGCGTGCCAGCGCGGTCACGCATAGGCCGGTCGAGCAGGGATGTATGCCTTTGATATATGTGCCCATCGTGCGGTAAACCGCCTCGCGGTTTTTCATATCGGTGATATAGACCACGACCTTACACAAATGCGCCATCTCGCCCCCGGCTTCACCAATTAGCTGCCGAATGTTCTGCATGACTTTGTGTGTTTGCTCGACCGGATCACTGCTTGTGATATTAACCGCCGTGTCCAGATCCTGCGGGCATTGCCCGCGCAGAAACACCGTGGTTCCGCGCGCGACGACCGCCTGGCAAAGGTCATTGTCGAGGTTTTGTTCGGGATAGGTGTCCGAGGTGTTGAACTTACGTATGCGTGTGTGGGCCATGATCTATGTCCTTCTTCTGACGGCTTATTCTGCCGGGAGCCGTTCGGCTGAGCCCTGATAGGCCAGGTAGCCTTCCTGCTTGGAGATGTGATCGGCAATGAATTTTGCATCATGCCAGACCCCCCAAATGAAGGGCGATCCCCGCCGCGACTGCCAAGCAAGACCCAGAAAGTAAAATCCGGGTTCGGTCGAGACGCCACGCTTATGTGCGGGGTGGCCCTTTTCGTCCAAGGCGTCCACATTGAGCCAGTCGTAGTCATACCCAAACCCGGTGGCCCAAAGAATGGTGCCAACCCCGGCCTCGGCCAGGTCCAGATCCACAAGCGGGTTGGTCATGCAGTCGGGGTCAGCACCGATGATGCGCGCTTCGGGTTCTTCCGGCAGGTCGATCCCATTTCGTTCGGCATAGGCATCGGCCAGATCCAGTGTCGCCAGATAGTTGGCGTCGCCGTTATGGATGTTCTTAATCAGATCACCGGCAAAGCTGATTTTCCCATCCTTAAAACCATCCGTCCGCCCCACAAGAGTAACGCCCGTTTCGGCAAGCTGGCGGAAGTCAATTGTATACCCGCCATAAGCACCCGTTACGGCAATGGTTGTATGCTCGGTGCCGGGCGTGAACTCGGTATCCCAGAGGTTCAGCACCCCAAGCCACCAAACGAAATCGCGGCCCCGATAGCGACGCGGCGGGCGATCATGCGGACCAACAGACAGATAGACTTTGCGCCCCGCCGCCGCCAGCTCGGTGGCGATCTGGACACCAGAGGACCCAGCACCGACAACCAGCACCGCACCTTCGGGCAAGGCATCAGGGTTTCGGTAGTTGACCGAATGAATTTGCGTTACGCCTGAATCTTCTGGCACGATTTGCGGGATAACCGGCTTTTGAAACGGCCCTGTGGCCGACACCACGTAGCGCGCCGAGATCTCGCCCTGCGAGGTTTTGGCAATGAACCCTTCGCCCCTTTCCTTGCGGCTCAGGTCGTGCACTTCGGTGTTTTCGCGAATATTCGCACCTATTTGCTCGGCATATTCAACCAGGTAATCAGCAACTTCTTCCTTGGGCACAAAAGCGTCTGGCTTGTGTGCTTCGAAGGTGCGGCCCGGAAACCGGTCATGCCAAGCTGGGCCGTTGGCAACCAGGGAATCCCAGCGCTCCGATCGCCAGCGTTCCGCAGTACGCGCCCTTTCGAGGATGAGATTATCGATGCCAGCTTTGTTCAGGTGTTCGCTCATCGCGATCCCGGCCTGGCCGCCACCTATGATCAGGACGTCAGTGTGTTCAGCAGACATTTTCTTACCTATCTTATTAGTATGTATGAAAGGATGCGCGCGCTTTTAAAGCGCGCTCTGCACCTCGGTGATACTGTCACGCAGGATGCCCGACGTCTGATCAATCAGTTCTTCTGTCATGATCAGGGTCGGCGAGAGGATAAGGATGTTGCCCAGAGGACGGGCAATCAGGCCCCGGTTTTGCGCGGCACGCGCAATCTTCAGACCAATTTGATCCTCGGGTTCAAAGGGGGTTTTCTTCTCTTTGTCTTTGACAAATTCGATGCCCATCATGAAGTGGCTGCCGCGGACTTCGCCGACCAGATCAAGATCGGCCAGCTCGCGCAGATTGCTCTCGAACCGCTTCCCGGTCGTGCGCACACGCTCGGGAATTTGGTCGCGTTCCATCAGCGCAATATTGGCAAGTGCTGCGGCAGATGCTGCAGGATGGCCAGAATAGGTCATGCCATGCAGGAACATTGCGCCTTCACCGGAAATCACCTCGTGAATTTCGTCGCTCAGGATCGTTGCCGACAGTGGCTGATAGCCTGAGGTCAGGCCCTTGGCTGTGGTGATGATGTCTGGCTGCACGCCGAACACGTCTTTTGAAGCAAAGAAGTGCCCCAGACGGCCAAACGAGGTCACGACCTCGTCGGTTATATATTTGATGTCATAGTCGCGCATCAGTGCGCCCATCTTCGCGTGATAGCCTTCGGGTGGAACAATCAGTCCCCCAGCCCCCTGAATGGGTTCGGCAATGAAGCAGGCGATGTTCTCGGCTCCCAAGGCCTCGATCCGCGATTTGGCATCATCCAGCAACACGTCCAGGAACTCGGTCTCGGTCATCCCCTCGCCCTCGCGCCAGTGATGCGGGCAGCGCAGGTGATGGACCAGACCCTGGGCCGTATCCCAGCCAGTGGAATAGGCGGGCTGGGTCATGGCCATCGCCAAATAGGTGGATCCATGGTACGCGCCCTGACGGCTGAGTACGAGTTTCTTATTTGGCTTGCCCAGACGGTTATAATAATGATGCAAAATGCGGATTGCGCTGTCATTGGCGACCGATCCTGAGTTGCCGAAATGGACGGCGTTCAGATGCCCTGGCGCAAGCTCGGCGAGCTTGGCGGACAACGCCGCCGCGGTGGGATGCGTGAAGTTGTAGAAGGTCGAGTAGTAGTCTAGCGTGTTGAGCTGATCGGTGATCGCGTCGATGATCTCTTTCCGCTTGTGGCCCGCGTTCACGCACCACAGCCCGCCGATCCCATCGATCAACTGTTGGCCTTCACTGTCCGTGACAAAGGCCCCTTCAGCCCCGACAATCGCGGTGCGGTTGCCATCTTGCTTCAGCGCATTGAGGTCGGCAAAGGACTGGACCAGATGGGTGTCTGCGGTCAGAACACCATCGGTCGAGATATCGATATCAAGAGACATAGGGTTGCACCTTTCGAAGGTCAGTGAGTTGGGTTGAACGGAGCGCGGGCGCAATCTCCGCAGACAGATCGGCGATCAAAAGTGCCGGTGAAGCACCAGCTTTGGCGCGGTAACGTCCGTCAGGTCCGACCAGCAGGGATTGGCCGCAGAAGGACAGATCACCTTCGCTACCGCAGTAATTGGCATAGGCAATGCTTATGCCCATCTCGGCGGCACGGGCGGGCAGCAGGTGTTCAGGAACGTGTTCGTAACCAGTGGGGTTGGCCGTAGGCACAAGGATCAACGATACGCCTTGTGCTGCCAGCGCGTGCACATGCTGCGCAAATTCCACGTCATAGCAGATCAGCAAGGCAGTGCGGATGCCATCCAAATCGAAGATGACATATCTGTCACCTGGCACGAAGCTTCGTTTCTCCATGTCACCAAAAAGCTGAATTTTGTGGTAGTGGCCCAGAATGTTACCATCCCGGTCTATGGCCGTAGCCGCGTTGAAAACACCCGCTTCGGTTCTCTCGGCCCAACCAATCGTCACACCGCAATTTTTGCTAAGCATCATATGACGTAGCCGCTGCATCCAGTCGCCATTGAGTGATTGCGCCAGCGATTTGTGAAGTGCAGGCTGATTGTACCCGGGCAGGAACAGCTCGGGCATGACCAGCATGCTGGCCCCGGCCGCTGAGGCCGTCGACAGCTGCCTCTCGAGACATGTCAAAGCGGCCTCGGGATCGCCCATGACAGGCGACCCCTGGTATATGGCTAAAGTCAGACTCACTTTTTCACATTGGTCCAGATTTGGTCATAGACAGCCTGCGTGGCCTCGTCACAAACCTGAATGAACGCGCCAGCGCCAGCCGTTGCCGGTGGGTTGGATTCCGGCAACGTGGCCAGTTCGGGGTCCAAGAATTCGGCAACGTCTTTTAGGCCGGACCCGTAGCGCGCATAGTTTGACACCGCAGCGATATTCTCTGGCTCCAGCAAGAAGTCCATGAATTTCAAAGCGTTTTCGCGGTTTGGCGCGTCTTTTAGTAACACCACATTGTCCATCCAGACCACATAGCCCTGGGTCGGGAAGGCATACTTCAGCGTATCGCGTTCAGCGCGAGCTTTGGCGCCGAACCCGTCATAGATCTGACCCACTGCCGCATCGCCTGACACCAGGACCTCTTTTGCCGTATCCGAGTTGAAGGATGCCCAGTGAACTTTGGCCTTTTGCAACATCGCATCCAGCGCTTTCAGTTGCTCACGATCCTGCGAGCATTGCGGAATGCCAAGGTGCAGCGCGGCCATAGCAAGCACTTCGCCCTGGCTGTCCAGCATGTTGATTTTGCCTGACAGTTCGGTGGGCGGGTTAAAGAGGATGTCGGTGGTGTCAATGTCCCCATCATACGTTGCGGTATCCACCATGAACGAAGTCGACCCCCACTGATATGGGATCGAGTGTACGCGGCCCGGGTCATAAGACACGTCCAGCCATTCGGGTGCGATGTTGCCTTTGTTTGCCAGTTCGCCCTCGGCGATCGTGTCCAGCAGGCCCTCAGTCGCCATGATCTGAACCATATAGTCGCCGGGCACCGACACATCATAGGTACCCATCCCACCGGCCTTTAGTGATGCCAGCATCGCTTCGTTGGAATCGAAAGTGTCCATGACAACTTCGATGCCGGTTTCTGCGGTGAACTTGTCCACCAGTTCCTGAGGGATGTATTCAAACCAGTGATACACAACCACCTGACCGTCGGCCTGGGCAGTCTGCGCCATGATCGTCAGAAGCGACGCCGTGGCAGCTGTGGAAAGCAGTTTTTTCATAAGAGGTCTCCTGTTGGTTAGCTTTTTTGGTCTTTTTTGCTGATGAAGTAGGAAATCGTGACCATGACCACCGACACGCCAAGAAGCATGGTGGAGATCGCCATGATGTTGGGTTTGATCCCCTGTTTGACCGCGCCGAAAATCGCCGTGGGCAGAGTTTCAACGCCTGCGCCTTTAACGAAGTTTGTGATGATGAAATCATCCAGCGACACGATGAAGGCCAGCAGAAATCCTGAGATGATGCCCGGCATCATCAAAGGCATCAGGATCTTCGTGAACGCTTGCCGTTTGGTGGCATAAAGATCCAATGCAGCTTGCTCATAGCTGTCCTCGATCCCCTGCATTCGCGCTGAAATCGGTAGATAGGCAAAGGGGATACAGAAGGCGATATGGGCCAGAAGGATGGTCATCAGCCCGCGCTCGAACGCGATCGCGTTGAAGAAAATCAACGTGGCCACGGCAGTCACGATCTCGGGTACCATCAACGGCAGCGAGATTAGGCCGTAGGACAGATTGCGCAGGCGGAACTTGCCCGCGCGGATCATGCCTGTCGCAGCCAATGTGGCGATCGTCGTGGCCACGGTTGCCGCAATGGTGGCGATCAAGAAGCTGTTCCAGGCCGCCAGTTTGAATTTGCCGCTTTCAGGGCCGGTAAATACATCAGCATACCAGCGCAGCGACAGGCCTTCCCAGACCGTGATCGATTTCGACGCGTTAAAGCTATAGATCATGACCACGATGAGCGGCGCATAAAGGATGATTAGGCAGAGGATCGTGATTGCCTGAAACCCTCGATAGGACTTGATATCGAAACTGTTGCTGGGCATGCTCAAACCTCTCGTTCGGCGCGCGCCTGCTGGCGAGCGAATATCATGAGGATGATCAGCACCATGGTCAGCAGGATCATCGAGGCCGCAGCCCCAAATGGCCAGTTGCCCGCATTGCCCTTGAACTGTTCTTCAATGAGTGAGCCGATCATGAAATTTTTCGCGCCACCCAGAAGGTCCGGCGCCAGGAACGCGCCGAGTGAAGGCACGAAAACCAGGATGCAACCCGCAATCACACCCGGCTTTACCGAAGGCAGAAGAACGCGCCGCAAGGTGGTCCATTTGCTGGCATAGAGATCAGCCGCTGCTTCGCTGAGCGCGAAGTTATAGCGCTCTACTGCGGCATAGATCGGCAGGACCATGAACGGGAGGTAGGAATAAAACAGCCCAAGCTGAACGGCGAAATTGGTGTTCACCATATGCAACGGGCTATCGATCAGACCAAGACCGATCAGAAGATCGTTCAATGGGCCCTGATCGCGCAGTAGAAATTTCATCGACACAGTCCGGATCAGCAGATTGACCCAATAAGGGATCGTGACCAGAAACACCCAGATAGGACGAGATGTTTCGGGCCGCGTGGCGATGAAATACGCGGTGGGAAATCCGATCAGAAGGCTCAGCAGTGTCGCCGCACCAGCCTGCCAGATCGAGCGCCAAAAGATGGTAATATAGGTCCATTCCAGCGTCGCCGGATCGTCCCCAAACAGCCCGCGATCAAAGAAGAACTGATCGTAGGCCGCCAGGCTGAACTCCCAGATGACGCCGCCGCGAAATTCCTTGGTCAGGAAGGAATAGACCAGCATCAGAAGAACCGGGATCAAAGAAAGAGCCACCAGCGTGACCCAGGCCGGAAGCAAAAGCCAGCTCCGCGCCTCTTCGTAAGTGTCGGTGTTGGCGCTGCCGCCGCTTGCTGCCCCTGATGCCATCAATCTATCAGGAGCCGCGCGGCCCCATGCTCCATGTTGACGAAGACATCGTTTCCGGGCTCGAATATCCGCCTGTTTCCACGGTCAGAGTTTGAGGTCCGTACGGAAAAGTTCGGTCCTTCAGCCAGATCTACAATCGTGGTGATGTCCGTGCCCGCAAAGATGTTCTCGACCACCCGGCCTTTCAGGCTTTCGCTTTCCGTCGCAGCGTCAGAGATGAACAACCGCTCCGGGCGCAGGCTCATACGGACTTTCGCACCGACATTGATGCCCTCGACCGCATTGCAGGTCAATTCGTGGCCACCGCCCAAATGGCAGGTGGCTCTGCCCTCTGCAATCTTGTCCACCGAGACCTCAAGCAAGTTTGTCTCGCCAATGAAATCGGCCACGAACGTGTTGCGCGGGGTTTCATAGATCTCGCGGGCGGTTCCAAGCTGCTGCAGCTCGCCTGCAGACATGACCGCGATGCGATCCGACATGGTCAGCGCTTCCTCTTGATCATGGGTGACGAAGATGAAGGTGATGCCGGTTTCGCGCTGAAGATGTTTCAGCTCCAGCTGCATGGCTTTTCGCAGCTTCAGATCCAGCGCTGAAAGCGGCTCGTCCAGCAACAACACTTTGGGTTCGGGTGCCAGTGCGCGCGCCAGGGCCACACGTTGTTGTTGGCCGCCGGAAAGCTGTGCCGGCTTGCGTTTGGCGAATTGCGTCAGTTGCACCAGTTCAAGCATCTGTCCGGCTTTGGCTTTTGCATCGCGTTTGCTCCAACCGCGCATTTCAAGACCAAAGGCCACGTTTTCCAGCACGTCCATGTGCGGAAACAGCGCGTAGTTCTGGAACACGGTGTTGACCGGGCGTTTGTTGGGCGGCAGGTTTGCAATCTCTTCGCCATAGAGGTGGATCGTGCCCTCGGTCACATCCTCGAACCCTGCGATCATACGCAGAAGCGTTGTCTTCCCGCAGCCCGACGGACCGAGAAGCGTAAAGAACTCATTGTCCGCGATGGACAGCGAAATCTGTTTGAGCGCGGTGAACGTGCCATATCGCTTAACGGCGTTTTTTACGTCAATGGCAATGTCGCGGTTTTCCATAGCAGCCTTTGATTGTATACCCCTGAAAAGATTGGAATGAGTATGAAAACGGATTCAAAGGGGGTACATACCCCCAAGGTGGTATGATGCAGAGCCTGATTAATTCCTCCGAAGAGCATCTTTCACATGCGATCACGTCGCTGGCGACGGTTGAGTTTTCACAGGCGATTTACGATTGGCTGCGGCGGTGCTTCGAGATCGACAACTGTACAATTCTGGCTTTTTACCAGACCCGTCAGCCCGAGCTTTTCTTCAGCCATACGAATGTGAAGCAAGTCCATGAACGCATGGAAAGGGATTATCTTTCAAGTATTTACCTACTTGATCCTTTTCATGATCTACACGTGGATAAGGCCGAAGACGGTCTCTATCGGCTGCGCGACTGTGCTCCCGATCATTTTCACCGCAACGAGTACTACGCCAAGTATTATGGCCGCACGACGATGATCGACGAGATTTGCTATCACGCCCGCGTGGCTCGGGGGGTATCAGTTCAATTGTGTCTGGGCCGGGACCGAAGTTCCGGACGCTCTTTTTCTGGGCGCGACATGGAAGTTGCCCAAAGAATAAGCACCATTGCCTGTGGTTTGATGAAAAAACAGTGGAGCAATTTGTCTGCCCGCGGGGACTACACGAACGAAACACTGGTCAAAAACCTGCAAAAAAAGCTTCTGGAGCACCGAGAAATCAGCCTGAGTAAACGACAATGCGAGGTTGCCCTTCTGATCCTGCGCGGCCACAGCACGATCTCGATCGGGCTTCGTCTGGGAATCAGCCCGCAAACCGTGAAGGTCTTCCGGAAACAGCTTTATCGCAAATGCGAGATCTCCTCACAGGCCGAACTTTTCTCGCTGATGAGCCGATACCTAGCGTCGTGAGGGGTGTCGGAAAAACTCCATGCGCCTCAACAGCGCGGCGCGCGACTTCTATGAAGAGCGGTTGTTCCACCAGCTGGTTCACAATTGCTCGCGACGAATCGTGAAAACAAAATGTCTCAGCTGGCTGAAGATGGCGGTAAGGATCGAGACGAAGGTCTCCAGGACGAGAGCCGATCGGGCAAACCCAGCGATTTCACGGCAGCGAGATATGAAAAGGGCTGTCCTCGGCTTGCCGAAAATAAACCGGATACAGCAACCGCTGATCGGGCCAAGAATGATACACTACGCTCACGGTATGGACTAAGCCGATTTGCGGTAGTGCGGTGCAATCACTCTTGCGAACCCAAAAACAACGTCTGCTTTCAAAGATCTGGCTGGATCGGTTTGTACCTGCCGACTGCGACGCCAATTGTCACATATGCAGACACAGACACGGGAAGAAGTCGGTTGCAACCGTGACCAACCGACTTGTGCGTTATCGCAATGAACGACGCTGCGCATCCCGGACCAGTGCTGCCAAGCGATAGAACCCATGCGCCATCTTGGTGAAAGGCGTGAGCAGGAAGAAGGTGAGAACTGCGCCAAGGTGCAGGGCCAACATCATCGGCATCCAGGTCGTCGCCCCAAGGGCATAAAGGACAAGTCCGGACAAGCCGACAAACCCCAGCAGAAGAATAAAGCCGATTTCGCCCCCCCAAGCCTTCGGATCACCCAAGGCCCGGTCTGCCTTCCGTTTCAGCATAACCATTCCGCCGCATCCAAAGGTCAGCAGTAGTCCGCCCGACAGGCCCAAAACTTTTGGCAGTGAGAAGAGCGGATAGGGGGCGGGCATGTTAAAGACATAGTGCATTACAGTCCCGGCCGACGTGGCAGCGAAACACAGCAGAAAGCCATACATGATAGCCTGATGCACATGGCGACGCGCATGACTGAAGCGGTCTTCGTCTTCAAAGTTGCATCCGTCTCCATGCCCAGCCGCGAGGTCTTTCATTCTGGCCGCCATGCCAAATCCAGCGGTGATGTGGGACAGGCGGATTGGCTCCCCGCCGACGGTTCGCCAATAATGGCGCAGCCCAATGAAAAGGCTGACCAGAGGCAGCACGAAGGCCGGCAGGAAAATCGCCACCATCGCGTTGTGAGAAAGCGCGGCATAGAACCCGTCGCCATGGTTGCCGCCGCCCAATGCCCGCAATGCAAACAGGATCAGCGCAAAGCCAACCACCAACGACAAGGCGATCGCGCCGCCATGTGTATGGAAACGCCGGGCCAGCGGTTGTGGCCAGGCATGGACTTCCCACGAATCGCGCCGTACCTCGGCCAGCGCTTTGGGCAGGTTCAGGTCAAACGCATGTGGTGCCGTGTATTGGCAGGCATAATAACACCCCCGGCAGTTGTGGCACAGGTTGGCCAGCTGGGTGATGTCGCCATCCGAAAACGCCCGGCCCGCATGCATAGACGGAAACACCGAACAATAGCCTTCGCAGTAGCGACAGGCGTTGCAGATTTCCGCCTGACGACGGGCCTCTTGGATCAGGTCATTTGTTTGCATAGGCTGCGGCCTCCCGTCCTGCGATACGTCCGAAGACAGTTCCGATCGTCATGCCAAATCCCGCCAGATACCCTTGGCCAAGGATGGATCCGGCCATGGTTTCGCCTGCCGCCCACAAATTGCGGATCAGGCCGGTCTTGGTCGAACACTGCGCGTTGCGGTCCACCTTCAGACCCAGATATGTGAAAGTCACACCGGTTCGTAGCGTGTAGCCATAAAAGGGTGGCTCGGTGAGCGGGCGCGCCCAATTTGTCTTGGGCGGGGTGATCCCAGAGGTGGCCACACCATCCAGCTCGGTTGGGTGAAACTTCGATGTGTCACCACAGGCCGCATTGAAGCGGTCCACGGTCTGGCGCAGTTTATCGGCAGGCAGGTCCATCATGCCTGCGAGTTCTTCCAATGTGTCCGCCTTCAGGGGCGGAAACACCGAGGGCATGAACAATTCCAGCGACTTGGCGTCGATGATCACATAACCCACCTGATCAGGTTGCGCGGCAACAAGACGCCCCCAGATCGCATAGCGTTTTGGCCAAACATCCTCGCCTTCGTCATAGAACCGCTCAGCGTTTTTGTTCACAACAACGGAGAACGGCACACAGTCCAGCCGGGTCACAATGCCGCCGTCGTATTTGGGCGCGCGCCCGTCGATTGCAACCGCATGACATTGGTCGGCGTCCCCTACAGACTGCACACCTTGGTCCAGCAGATCCGCCAAGACCACTCCACGGTTGTAGGGGGTGCCGCGGATCAGAAAGTTCTGCGCTGCCGGTCCCCATGCACGGGTCAGCCAATCGGTGTCTGCCTGAAACCCACCCGAGGCGACCACCACGGATTTGGGCGAGATGCTATGCATCTGCCCCTCGCAGGTATAAACCACGCGTGTGATCTGGTCGCCTTCGAGTTCCAAATGGGTAACCGCAGCCTCATAGAGCACATCAACACCCAGTTTTTCAGCGGTGCGGTAATAGGCGTTCACAAGGCTTTTACCCCCACCCATGAAGAACGCATTGGTGCGCGCAAGCGACAGCGTACCAGACAACGAAGGCTGGAAACGGACACCATGCTCTTGCATCCATGGCAGACATTCTTCGGATGTGTGAATAGCCAGCCGTGCCAAATCTTTGTCGGTCTTCCCGCCGGTGACCTTAAGAAGGTCGGCCAGGTATTCCTCTTCGCTATAGTCCTCAACCAGCGGGCCAAGCGGCCCGGTATGCATGCACCGGAAGTTTCGGGTATGGCGGGAATTGCCGCCACGATAGGTCTTGGGCGCGGTCTCAAGGATCAGTACTTTGGCACCGGCTTCGGCAGCGGTCATAGCGGCGCATAAGGCCGCATTGCCGCCGCCAATAACGGCGATGTCATATGATTTGGTCATGGGTAGTCCTCTGTTGAACTCTGACTACAGTGCCTATTTTGATCTGACAAATGACGGTTTATCGGTTATTGATGCGATGATCGCATAAATCAGAGTTGCGCTGATCTGGAAGCCGTTCTGAGGTCCACAGATAAGGAAGCCTTTCACCTGGCAACCGGCCAGCTGAACCCATCGACGATGGCCATGACGCAGGAGGAAGCCATGTGGACAAGGCTTTGGACGGCGCACATAAAGCCACCAGTTATGTCAGTCGAAGACAGCACGCCAACCCATCCGCGCAATGCATTTGTAACAGGCGCGGAACTCTGGAAAATTGTGACAGGCGTTTTGCGCCACGTCTGATGCCTTTGGGAACACAGCCCAAAAGACGCAGCTTGCCCATCGTAATTGCGCAAATTTGCGCAATTCTGTCAGAATGTTAAGAGAATGCTTCCGGGTTTGCCATGTGGATCGGAGCACCCGCGGCAAAGGCATTGAGCTGTTCGTAAATGTCAGAAAACTGCAGGTCGAACTCGTCCTCGGTTACAAAGCCGATGTGCGGGGTCGCAATCAGATTGGGATGTGCCAGCAAAGGGTCATTGCGATCGATAAGCGGTTCAGTATCGAAGACGTCAATCGCAGCCTTGCCGGGATGGTTGGCATTCAACGCGGCCAGCAACGCGCCGGGTGCAATGAGGCCTGCGCGTGAGGTATTCACGAACAACGCATCAGATCGCATGGCTGCAAAATCATCTGCAGTGATGATCCCTTTGGTTTCCGGTTTCAGCCTGACGTGCACGGAAATGATGTCGCTATCTGCAAAGAAGGACGAGCGATCTGATGCAAGTGTTCGACCATCCGCAGCGGCGCGTTTGCGCCCTTCCTCGGACGCCCACCAGACCACGCGCATTCCAAATGCCTCTGCGTAGCCTGCCACAGCCTTGGCAATCCGGCCATAGCCATAAAGCCCGAGTTGCCTGCCGTTCAGGGTCTTGCCCACACCGGACTGCCAGTTGCCTGCCTTTACACTTGCCATCTGTGCCGGCAGGTCGCGCATGCCCGCCATGATCAGCGCCCAAGTCAGCTCAGCAGCAGCGTGATTGGTGCCACCTCCGCTTGGTATTTTTGAACACACAAGCACCTTGTGCTCGGAACAGGCGGCAATATCGATGTGCGGATAGACGCCGCGTTGACTGATCACGCGCAATTTGGGCAGGCGTGCTACAAGCTCTCTAGTGACTTTGGTGCGTTCCCGGAACAGAACCACGGCATCTGCGTCCGCCAAACGATCCGCCAGCGTATTCACATCGTCGACATGGTCGGTCCAAACTTGGACGTCGTGCCCATCCAGCATTCGAAAACTGGGAAGTTTGCGAAGCGTATCAAACCAGTCATCCAAGATGTGTATGCGCACTTTTACTTCCCGCGCTTGTAGGCGGCGATGGCCAGTGCGACGCGATCATGCAAGTCAGACATTTGCCGCAATTCACTGGATTGGCAGCTTCCGTCCGCCAGTTTCTTACCAAGAGTTTCGCGCACCGCACGCAGACGGTCCATCACTGCGTTCACTTCGGTGAGGGCATCATAAGGGGTCATTGTTTGGGTCCTTTAGTGAGAGAGCAAAACGGGGATCGGCGCATCGCGCAACACACGTGCCGTAACACCGCCAAGGAAATCTTCGCGGAATTTCGAATGTTCATATACCCCCATCACAAGAAGGCACGGATCAGCCTCGCGGCAATAAGTGATAATTGCCCGTGCGATGCCGGGCTCGGCGGGGATGGCTTTGTGGGTGGCTTGAACATTGTGGCGTGCAAGATGGGTCATTACGTCTTGGATAGGGCGCGGGGTTTGTTCGTCGCCGACCGTCAGAACGGTCACCCGTCCTTGGTCCTCCAACAAACCAAGGCTGTCGGACAAGGCACGGGCTGATGCACGGCTGCCGTCCCATACCAACGCGGCGTGGGCGTGTCTTGCGTCCGCATCAAAGCCTTTTGGCACAATAAGCACGGGGCGACCGCTCATCAGGGCGATGCGATCCGGATGGATTGTAACATGTTCATCCACGTCGTCCGCGACGTCGTTTCCAACAACCAGCAAATCATAGTTCCGGGCCGTTTCCGACAGAACCGCATCCACACGTCCGGACACTTGTTCGAAATGCATCCGGTCGCCAAGGCCGAGCTGTGGGCGCAAATCTTCGAAACGTGCTTTTATGCCCGACAGGATGTCGGCATTGGCCTGCGCAATAATCTTGCGCGCCTTTTCGGGAACCCAGGCTGCGTTGCCGTCGATGGTCTCGTGTCTTGAATGCGCCAGTAGCGCCGTGATATGCGCACCGCCCTTGGCGAGTGACACCGCGTAATTTAACGCTGACACTGCGCTGTCTGACCCGTTGAAGGCAACAAGAATATTGTGAACGCTCATGGTCTCTCTCCTTGTCCCGGCCAGACGCTGGTCGGCACATAAACTTTGCCGTCGGCCAGTTTTCGCGCCGTGCGCACCAGCCCGGCAGAGTTCAGCGAAAAGCCGTTCTCGTTCGAAAAATCGACCAGTACTTCGATCGTACCAGAGGCATGTTCCAACACCAGTTCGGCGGGGTTTTCGTTGGGGCGCGCGATCAACCCATCTGAGACGGTGCCGGGGGTCAGGGCACAGGACGCCAGACATTGTGCGCCAGTCACCGCCATTGTAGGGTGTGTTTTCCACGGCATAAAGTAACGGACTGCGATGCTACCACCGTCTTTTGCAGGTGCCAGGAGGCCAAATTTCGGGGTGACCGATTTCGACACGTCTCCCATGCCCATCCGCTCACCTGCTTTAATCCGGATGGCCTCAAAACGGGCGAAGAAATCGGTATTGGCGTCCAGGTCTTCGGCGCTCTCATAGCCCGTCAGACCAAAGTCTTCGGCGCGTGCAATGACGATTGGCATCGCGACATCCATGCAGGTCACATCAATCCCGTCGAAGGTGTCGCGCAGGTTGCCCGTGGGCAGGAATTTCCCTGTTGCGGCTCCGACAACACCCATAAAACTCAACTGGATCGGCGCCGAGGTTCCGGGGCTTCCTGCAATTTCAGTGTCGCCCTCATAGGTCAGCCGACCTCCGGGTGTTTGAATCTTGGCCACCACGCGGGCACCCGTGTTGACGGCATGAATTCGAACTTCAGTCACGTCTTGGGCGGGGGTTATTAGCCCCATTTCAATGGCCGCCGGACCAACACCGGACAAGATGTTTCCGCACGTGGGTTTATAGTCTACCAGTTGATCCTCGACCGAGACCTGAGCAAAAAAATAGTCCACGTCAGCCCAGTCATCGGTGCTTTTCGATAGCATGGCAACTTTGGTGGTCACGGCGGCTCCGCCACCGATTCCGTCGATGTTCAGCGCATGGCCCGACCCTACTGCCGAGATCAGGACCTGGGACAGGGTGTCCAGATCTTCCGGCAGATCTTCTCGCCGGAAATAAGGACCCTTTGACGTGCCGCCACGCATGTGGATGTATGGAATACCTGTCTGGGTCATTTCAGCGGCCATGGCAGGTCAACTGCCCCTTGCAGCAATCCCGGAGGGAAGTCGCGGTTGAGCGCGCCCGCCATCAGGCACATGAAACCGATTCCGCATACAGTCAGGATCAGGGTTTTGCTCCAGCCAGCCCCAGCCCGCACACGCAGGAAGGCGATCAGAAAACCGATCAACGCTAGAATGAAGCCGACAAACCACGTGGCCGCAATTAAGCCGGCAAACCACGCCAGCGTGGACCACAGCCCAAAGGGCGCATCCGCGTCCTCGCCTGCAAATTCTTTGTCGGCAAAAATGCCGTCGCCTTCGGGGCGGCGCATCATCTGCACCAGAAGGATCAGGCAGCAGACCAAGGAGAAGCCTCCGACAACCAACGGGATGATCTTGTCGGTCAGATTGTAGTCCGGGATCATGTTGGCGTTGATCAGAGCGACGATCAGATAGGCGGCAATGACCAACAAGAAGATCAGCGGCGCACGTTTTGAACCGGATTGGACCTGGCCTTCCGCCATGATCGCCTTGGCCTGTCGCAGGCCAAGCACGACAGACAAAACCGTAATGATGATCAGCACGATCACGATTGGAGAGAACACGTAGTCGATCCCCTCTTCAAAGCTTTTGCGGAACCGGAAAGACGCGATCTGGAACGCTTGGTTCGAAAACTTTTCGACCGGATTGGACAGTACAAAACCGATCAGGAAAGCCGGGCGGGACCAATCAAAGCGGCGCAGGAAAATGCCGATCAGACCAATGGCAAACAACGCCAGCAGGTCTTCAAAGTTTTGTCCCGACTGGAAAGCGGCAAAGCTGATCAACATAAACAGGAACGGCGCCAGATAGGTGAAACGGATCGTCGTTAGCTTGGCGATACCACCAGACGCCGCGATACACAGAACCGTGCCCACAACATTGGCCAGCGCCAGCAACCAGACGATCGAATAGGTGATGTCCAGGTTGTTTTTCAGCATCGCTGGGCCGACTTCGATGTCGCCCGAACCCAACAGGGCAATGGCCCCGATGAAAATCGCCATCGAGCCCGAACCGGGGATCCCGAACAGGAGGGTCGGAACCAAACCGCCACCCTCTTTTGCGTTGTTCGAGCTTTCGGGCCCGATCACACCACGCACTTCTCCTTTGCCGAAATTCGACTTGTCCTTGGTGGTTTGAACAGAGTGACCATAGGCAATCCAGTCGACAACCGATCCGCCAAGGCCTGGGATGATCCCAACGACCACACCGATGATTGAACAGCGCACTGACAGCCACTTGTTGGCCATCCAGTCACGAACACCGTCCATCCAGCCCGCACCAAGCGAGGCGCCTTTGGCAATGGAACGATCCTGACGCAGTAGTGATATAATTTCCGGGATCGCAAAGACCCCAAGACCCACGATGACCAGCTTCAGACCGTCGGTAAGATAAGGAATATCATAGCTCGCCATGCGCAACGAGCCACCGGCGTCGGCCTCTCCAATCGTGCCGATCATCATTCCCAGCCCGGCAGCGGCCAGACCCTTCAAGGCAAAACGCCCCGCAAGGATGGCGACCATCGACAGGCCAAGAACCGTGATCATCAACATCTCGGGCAGGCCGAAAGCCAACACAATGGGGCGGGCGACCAGAATAAAGATCGTCAGGAAGGTCGCGCCCACAAGCCCACCGAACAGTGACGAGGTAAAAGCGGCAGACAAAGCCCGTGCGGCTTGACCGTTTTTGGCCATCGGGAACCCGTCCAGAACCGTGGCCTGCGATGCGGAGGATCCAGGAATACCCATCAGGACCGACGCGAATGTGTCCGAAGTCGGCACCACGGCCACCATGCCAATCATCAGCGCCAGACCCAGCACCGGATCCATGCCAAACATGAATGGCAACAGAAGGGACAAACCGGCAATGCCGCCCAAGCCGGGAAATACCCCAACGGCCAGCCCCATCACGACTCCCAGGACCAGATATCCCAGAACGACAGGTTGCAAGATCAGAGCCCACGCTTCTCCAAGCGCAGGAAGTGCGGTGGCGAAGACCTCCATAGGAGCCGCCTTTCTTTCTAAATAGATGTAGGGGGGAGTTGCGCGCAGCCTCAGGAGGGCCACGCGCTGAGGTGGGCGCTTAGTTCAGCGACACACCGTATGATTCTTGAAGCCATTTGGTGACATAGGATTTAGCGCTGTCAGACACGCGGGTGGCTGTGCCAAGCGCTTCCTGAGCGCCAACCCCAGTGAAAACCGTGTATTTGCCGACCCGTTTTGACGAGATTTCGCCAAAGTCAGCGCGCGCGACAACATCTTGGAAGGCCTTGGCATAAGTGTTGATCACGTCCTGCGGTGTTCCAGCTGGCAAGAAGGCGAGTTTCTGAACCGGGAAACCTGCAACAAAGAAGGCTTTCCATGCCTCCCATGCGTCGCCCGAAGTTTCGCACCCATCGGTGGCTTCGCAGACTTCCTTGAAGGTGGGAATATCAGGGAATGTCGGATCACGCACGATATTGCCGTAGTCGTCCAGCGCACCCCAGGTCATCATAGGAACCGCTTTTCCATCCTCAACCAACGCGGTTGATCCGCCCAAATAGCCGGATGACGTCTGGTAGTCGATGTTGGCTTCGCCGCGCTCAAACATCAAACGACCATCGCCGCGCCCTTTGATCCCAAATACAGGTTCAACATTCATTCCCAGCATTTTCCAGGCCAGCAGAGGCACAAGGTCAAGGCGCGTGGCACCTTGCGAGCCATAGATGAAGTCAGTGTCTTTTAACGCGTTAGCCGAACCATCGAACTTAGCACCGTCCTCAGCATTCAAATAGGCTACGCCGCCGGTGCCCGAGGCCATAACGGGTTCCCAATCGCTGTATTCGTAGCGTACACGCGGGTCACCCAGAAGATAGGGAAATTGAGTTGAACCAGAGGTCCCGAACAACAACGTCCCATCTTCGTATTTTTGTTTCTGGAACCAGTTGGCCCCTTTGGTCGAGCCCGCGCCGGGCATGAATTTCACAACCACTGTCGGCTGACCTGGCAAAGCTTCGGACAGCAGTGGCCCAAAGAAGTTGGCCCATTTGGCAGAGCCGCCTGTTTCCGAGAAGGGAATAACCCATTCTACAGTTTTACCTGTAAAATCCACCTCGGCTGCTGCCGGTGCTGCAACGCCTGCGGCCACAATCAGGCCCATGATTGCACGTCGTGCAAAGTTGAATTTGGTCATCGGATCCTCCCTATCGACCAGACAAGCACAACGGCATCCTCCGAGCCAGCGCACATGTCCATAAATTCTTGGGGTTGATTCCCCATTCGATCCAACGAACATAAGGAGCCAACCTTGCGTGAACCTTGCGGACCCAGACATGCGAATAGTCATCGTCGAAGATAATGAACCACTGGCCAAGGCGATTTCCTATCGCTTGCGGGACCGTGGCCATGCGGCGGATGTGCTGCACGACGGCAAAGAAGCGGATATCTTCCTAACCCGAGAAGGCGCCGACCTGATTGTGCTGGATATCAATCTTCCGGGTCAGTCCGGGCTTGACGTTCTGCGCGATCTACGCTCGCGTGGGGATAATGCGCCCGTGATCCTTCTGACAGCCCGCACCGAAATCAGTGACCGCGTAGCCGGGCTTGACCTTGGTGCGGATGACTATTTGGTGAAGCCTTTCGAAATGGACGAGCTTGAAGCACGTATTCGGGCCTTGTCACGTCGCCGAAATCTCGAATTTGGCGCGGTCGAGACTATTGGTGACCTGTCCTTTGATCGCACCGCCCGTCAGGTGGTCGCCAACGGAACCCACTTGGACATCCCGCGCAAGGAGTTGGCGGTGTTTGAATGTCTGCTAGAACGGCGGAGCCGGATTGTGTCAAAGCCCGTCCTGACAGATTATGTCTATGGGGTGGGCGCCGAGGTGGACGATACTGCGGTCGAACCTTTGGTGTCCCGCTTGCGACGACGACTTGCCGACCATGGTGTCACAATTAAAACAGCCCGTGGCCTTGGCTACATGCTTGAGGTGGTTAAGTCGTGACGAAGGTGTTTTCTCTGCGCCTGCGCCTTTTTGTTCTCATTCTCGTGCCACTTATGCTGATGGGGTTGGTGCTGGGGTACTGGCGTGTTTCTGTGGCGCAGAACACAGCTGAGAAGTTTTTTGATCGCTCTCTGCTGTCTGCGGCATTGGCGATCTCTCGGGATGTGGCGATTTCGGGCGGAGATGCACTGCTTCCCTCAACAAGCACATTGATCCACGATGCGGCTGGTGGTGAGGTGTTTTATCATGCGACCGGACCAAGTGGTATCTACGTGACCGGTTATGCCTATCCGCCTCACGGGTCTATTTCAGACATTGATCTTTATACACCGCATTACTTCCAGGCCGAGTATCGCGGTGAAGCAGTGCGGGTACTCAAAGTTGTGGAACGTGTGACAAGCGAAGGCGTTTCCGGAAATGCCACAGTGACGGTCTGGCAAAGGCTGTCCGAGCGCAGCAGGTTTGCGACACAACTCGCTTTTCGTGCCGCAGGGCTGATCATCGGATTGCTCCTGACGCTCGCTTTGGTGGTGTGGTTTGGGGTTGCCCATGGTCTGCGCCCTCTTCTTGACCTTCAACAGGCCATCGAAGTCCGCTCGCCCGATGACTTGAGCCAAATTCGACGCCCAATTCCGCGTGAAGCCCAGGGAATTGTCCGAACGCTAAACCGCCTGTTCGCAAAGGTGCAAGAAAGTATGACCGCCCAGCAGGTATTTATTTCCAATGCGGCGCACCAGCTGCGCAATCCGGCTGCATCTGTGTTGTCCATGGCCGAAAGCTTGCGTGACGCACAAACCCCTGCAGACCAGCATCAACGGATCGAAGATCTTGTCGATGCGGCACGTTCATCGACGCGCGTGACTGAGCAATTGCTTTCTATGGATCGGCTGCGACAGCCCATGCCGGAAAGTCACCGAACGCAATTCGACCTGGCGGGCTTGCTCAGGTCCATAGGGGCGGATGTGGGGCCCGTGGTGTTGTCTCGCGATATAGATTTCGAACTTGTCTCTCCTGACCATCCCATTTTGATGACGGGCGACCAAGTGTTCATTGCCGAAGCGATCAAGAACATGATCGACAATGCACTGAAACACGGCGGCCCCAAGCTGAGCTCTATTGTGGTGCGCCTGCGGGAAGAGGGAAATAAGGCATTGATCACCGTATTAGACGACGGCAAAGGGTTGTCTCCTGAGGAAAGCGAACTGGCACTTGGACGTTTTTCGCAAGTCGAGCCGTCGCAAGGAAGCGGCCTTGGTCTTGCCATCGCCGCAGCAGTTGCAGAACGACACGGCGGAAACCTTGTGATTGAACCGGCAGACAAGGGTGCAAGTCTAACGCTTTCGTTTCTGCGTTAAGCTGCACAATAAACCACCCCCTAATTGATCTCAAGACGATGAATGTCGCGCTTGCGATCAGTGATCGCTTACCAGGGTGTCTACCTTCTTTGCTTTGCAATGCGGTCCTGTATCGCAGGCGAAACTGCATTTGTGGATTTGCTCGGGTGCAAGAAAGCCCTTGAACTGAAGTAGTTTCAAGAGATTGTCCTGTTAGATTTTGTGAAAGAGCTGCTTCAATGCTTGCCATTGACCCAAGACAAGGCCGGAGAATACGAGCGCCAGCGCCAGAAGGAGCGAAGCCGGAAGCGGCTCGCTCAGGATGACGGCTCCCAGAACCACGGACCAGATTGGGACCTGATAGTTCGTGAGGCTCATGAACACCGGACCTGCGCCGCGCACGACCAGAACCCGCAGCAGGTTTGCGCCTGCCGTTGGAACCAATCCCAGCAGTGCGACCCAGAAAAGGGTTTCTTGGCTTAATGGGGGGAGGGGTCCTTCCACCACCCAGGCCAGCGGAATGATGACCACCGCGCCGATGATCATCAGAACGGTGGCGAGCCCGACGGAATCCACAGGCGGCAGACGGCGTGTTAAAATGGAGGAACCGGCATAGCAGGCCGCCGCCAAGATACAGGCCGCGCGCCCGGCCCATTCCAGATCTGACCCGCTGCTGTCGAAAGCTTTGCCTCCAATCAGGATCAGGATCCCCAGAAAACCGAGCACTGTGCCGATAATGCGCCGCGGCCCCATCTGTTCCCCTGCCACAAAAACATGTGCCAGCGGCAGGATCATCAAGGGGATCGCGCCCATGCTAACTCCTGCAAAGCCCGAGGTTACATAGACCAAACCCCAGCTGAGAAGGGCAAAAGGCAGCGCAGTGCTGAACAGTGCGATGATACAGACCGAGACCCAGTTGCTGCGCTCTTCAAACAGCCGAAACCCGAGCAGGCCCCAGATGACGGTCAAGAGTAGCGCTGCAAATCCAATCCGCCCGGCGGCCAGCCAGAACGGTGTGATGCCGCGCAGCGCAAGTTCAGCCACAAGAAACGTACCGCCCCAGACAAAACCCAAGGTGGCGATCATGATCCAATAGCGGGGTGGGATAGGAACGGCGTTCACACTATGAACCTCGGCTCAAAAGCGCAGCAGCGCCCCATGCGGCAATAAATATCAATGCGATGGTGAAGAGCCAATCTTTTTTCTTTTTTGCAGGAGGTTCAGAAAGCTCTACTTCAAAAAAACGGAGGGTTTCGTTCCATTGGTTTTCGAAAAGCGCTTGCGAGGCTGTGTTTCCGCCCCAAGCGATAGCGTGCATTTTGGGGATGCCGACAGCATGTGTGTGTTCCTGTGCTGCTTGCAACAGTTTGCGGCCAACTCCGTTGCGGCGGGCCGCTTTTACTACAAACACATCATAGATAGAGGCAGATCGGCTCAAATCTGGCCGACCCATGCGATTTCGCGCGATGTTACACCAGATGTAGCCAATCAAAGTGTCTTCAACATATGCGACTAGAATGTCATCACATTTTTTGCGCGTTCCGAGGGGGTGCCTGAAAAGCTTGCGCAGTTTCTTCTCTGAAATATCGGATGCGGCTCCGGACGCAAAAACGCTTGGGCGCAGTTCCTTGTGTTCCGCATTTGTCTGTCGGTGCCACTCGAGGATTTGCGTGTAGTCTTTGGCTGCTGCGGCACGGATTTCCAGATTGACGAGCCCATCCATAAAATACCTGCCTCCAATCGCATTCCTAAAGACGAAAAGACTCCGGCACAGGGCCGGAGTCAATTCATGTTTTCCTAATTCAAACCATAACTTGGTTTGATTTAGTTCTTCTCTTTGTCGACCATTTTGCCAGCGGAAATCCACGGCATCATGGCGCGCAGTTTGGCACCGGTTTCCTCGATCGCGTGCTCGTCGTTTGCACGACGCGACGCTTTCAGGAACGGCTGGCCAACTTGGTTTTCCAGCATGAAGTCGCGGACAAATTTGCCCTGCTGGATGTCTTCCAGAACTTCTTTCATCGCTTTTTTGGTCTGCTCGTAGGGCAGGATGCGCGGGCCGGTGACGTACTGGCCGTACTCAGCGGTGTTGGAGATGGAGTAATCCATGTTCGCGATGCCACCTTCGTAGATCAGGTCCACGATCAGCTTCACTTCGTGTAGACATTCGAAATAGGCCATCTCAGGTGCGTAGCCTGCTTCGACCAGAGTTTCGAAACCGCAACGGATCAGCTCAACCAGGCCACCACACAGAACAGCTTGTTCACCGAACAGGTCGGTTTCGCACTCTTCACGGAAGTTGGTTTCGATGATGCCGGAACGGCCGCCACCGATGGCAGAGCAGTAAGACAGGCCGATTTCCAGCGCTTTGCCGGTTGCGTCGGTGTCTACAGCCACGAGGCAAGGCACGCCGCCGCCTTTGGTGTATTCGCCGCGTACGGTGTGACCTGGGCCTTTGGGCGCCATCATGATCACGTCAACGCCTTCTTTGGGCTCGATCAGGCCAAAGTGCACGTTCAGGCCGTGAGCAAATGCAATGGCAGAACCCGGCTTGATGTTGTCGTGGACGTATTTCTTGTAGGTTTCGGCCTGCAGTTCGTCGGGCATGGTGAACATGATTACGTCACACCAGGCTGCGGCTTCGGCGATACCCATGACTTGCAGGCCTTCACCTTCGGCTTTCTTCGCAGAAGGCGAACCTTCGCGCAGAGCAACAACAAGGTTTTTCGCGCCGGAGTCACGCAGGTTCAGCGCGTGCGCGTGGCCTTGCGAGCCATAGCCCAGAATGGCAACTTTTTTGTCTTTGATCAGGTTCACATCGCAATCGCGATCGTAATAAACGCGCATGTCACGTCTCCTCACGTTGAATTTGAGGCGATCATAGGCATTCTGTGCGCGAGGACGAGGGGGTTTTGCACGAAATATCTGCTCATTTCGCACTTATCATTCGCCAATGTTTGGTATAGTGGTAAAATCATGCTTGATGACTTGGATCGACGCATTCTTCGCCGTATGCAGGCGGAACCGGACCAATCCCTGCCGGATCTTGCCGATCAGTTGGGGCTTACACCGTCGCGCCTGTCGCGCCGGGTCGAGAAGCTGCGCGACAGCGGCGTGATCCAAGGGGTCCGCATGGAAATAGATTGGCGCGCGCTGGGGTATGAGGTTGAAGTCTCTTTGCGGGTGACGTTGGACAAGACCCACCCGCAGGCCTTTGATGAATTTATCGCTGCTGCGCGCCTGATCCCGGAGGTTCTGGAAATCCAAACCTTTTTGGGGCAGGTCGATGTGCGCCTGACGGTGATTGCGCGGGACATGGGGCACTATCAGGGCATTTACCGCAGCCAGATTCTGGTTCTGCCCCATATCGCCGATATTGAGGCCCTGATGCATGTGGCGCGGATCAAGGCCGAAGAGAGCCTGCCGATATGAACCGGCTGGATGAGATCGACCTGGAGCTTTTGCGCGCGCTGTCAGAGGATGCAACCCAATCCGCCAGGGCCTTGGGGCGCGAGTTTGGTCTGAGCCAGCCTGCCACATGGCGGCGGATCAAGCGGTTGCAGGATCAGGGTGTTCTGGTCGGCCGGCGATTGGATCTGAATAAGGAAAAACTGGGTTTTGGCGTTACGGTCTTTCTGGGTGTGAAACTGGCCACCAAAGGGCGCGTTTCGCTGGAAGATTTTGAGCGTGCGGTAACTGCGATTCCAGAGGTGCAGCGGGTTGAACATGTTCTGGGGCTTTATGACTATCGCCTGCGGGTGACCGCGCGCGATATTGCGGATTTCGAAAGGGTGCTGAGACGGCGGATCATGACCTTGCCCGGCGTTGGGAATGTCGAGGCAAATGTGATGCTGTCCGAAGAGCGCAGGCCCGGCCCGTTGTAAACTGGTCTGTTTTTTATCTGAAAAGATGCGACGGAAAAACGGCACGCCTGCGTTATAACGGAACCATCAAAATAGGATCCGTCAGGAGCAACAGTTATGAGCAACAAGACAGAACACAAAGACGAGCATGATTTGGGACTTGCCCATGATCTGCCACGGCTGATCGGGCGGCGCGGGGTTCTGGCTGGGCTTGGGATGATGGCTGCGGGACCTGGGCTGGCTGCGGATTGTGTGGCATTGCCCTGGGAAACTGCGGGACCTTATCCCGGTGATGGGAGTAACCGGAAATCTGGTCAAGTGGTCAATGTGTTGACCGAAAGCGGCGTGATCCGCCGGGACATTCGCTCCAGTTTCGCCGGGTATGAGGGGAGCGCGGACGGCGTTCAGATGGATCTGGAGATGACCTTGCTCGACGCTGATGGGTGCACAGCTTTGGCAGGGGCTGCGATCTATATCTGGCATTGTGATGCGATCGGGCAGTACTCGCTTTATGATGATACAGAGGTGAATTTCCTGCGCGGCGTGGGTGTTGCAGATGAGGCGGGTAAAGTGCATTTCACAACCATCGTACCGGGATGTTACCCGTCGCGTTGGCCGCATATTCATTTCGAAGTTTTTGAGACACCAGAAGCAGCCGTATCGGGAGAGGCGTCGATACTGACCGCGCAGATTGCATTGCCCGAAGCGGAATGCGCTGCCACTTATCGGGACCGCTCTGACGTCTACACAAACGGAACCGCCAACCTTGGTCGTAACACTCTGGAGCGCGACGGGGTCTTTCGCGACAACAGCACGGCAGAAATTGCGCAGCAGACGGCTGCGATGTCGGGTGATCCAAGCGCCGGGTATTCGGCCAGCGTCACCGTTCCACTGGATCGGGCGGCCCAACATGCGGGTTCGGGCTTTTTTGAAAGGCTCTTTGGTCGACCCTAAGCAGGATTGGGGGTCAGCGGACCCCCAATCCCATCTGCATCAGCGTCTTGCGGACCGGTGGCAGGGAATAAAGCGCGCTGAGACCCGCAGCGCGCAGATCCCGCAACGGGCGCGGTGCCAGCATCGAGGTGCGGTTCAACAGATCGATCCCACGCACGCGGATCATGATCTCGCGGTGGCGCGCTTTGTGATAGGCTGCCAACATGGATGCATCACCCAAACCTTCGGGACGGTCCCGAACCAGATCGCGCAGGGCAATCAAATCACTCAAAGACATGTTCAGCCCTTGCGCTCCGATCGGGGGCACCACATGCGCGGCTTCGGCCATCAGCGCGACGCGCTCGGCGTTCAGCCGGGCCGCAGATTGGCTGATGATCGGCCAGATGGTGCGGTTGGATGCCAGTTTCAACGGGCCATAGATGCCGCCGCTGCGCTCGGTCATCTCGGCTTCAAAACGCTCGGCAGGCATATTGAACAGCTCTTGCGCACGAGGACCGCGCTCCATCCAGACCAGCGCAGACGAGGGCATGTCGTTGTGATCAGGCAGCGGCACCAGCGTGAACGGCCCGCCTGAGCGATGCACCTCGGTTGAGATATTGTCGTGTGGCTTTTCGTGGTTGACGGCCAGGGCCAGGGCCTTTTGGCCATAACGGGTGGTCGACACTGGAATGCCTGCGGCTTCGCGCACTGGTGAATTGCGGCCGTCGCAGGCCAGGACCAGCTTAGCCGTCACGGTGGTATTGTTGGTGAGGGTCACGCGCGCACTGTCGGAGCGGGTGAACAGGCCGTTTGGTTTGACGCCAACACCCATTTGCAGATCGACATTGGGCAGTTCGGCCAGCTGCGCCATCATTTCGCGTCGCAATAGCCAATTGGGCAGGTTCCATCCAAAGGGCTGGTCCGAGATGTCGGCGGCGTTGAAATCCCGCACCACGCGTGGTGTTGGTGTGGCCCCACCAGCATCCACAATCCGCATGATCTGCAAAGGGGCCGCATGGGGGGCGAGCCGCTCCCACAGGCCGATTTCAGACAACAGCTGTTGTGCGGGCTGCAAAAAAGCCGTGGTGCGCAGATCCGCCCCTTTGGTATCGCGTTCCACAACAGGTGGGGTGGGGTCAACGCAGATGACCCGCAGGCCAAGGCTGCCAAACGCGGCCGCCGCCGTCAGCCCGGCAATGCCGCCGCCCGAGATGAAAATATCGCAGCTCTCTGCCATAATGCCGCCCTCCAGTGCTTTGCCCTCACATAGGGTTTCGCAATGGGGAAGTACAGGCGACACAATAGCTCTGTGGTCAATCGTCTCGGATCTGTCAGCCGCGCGAGACCAGGATCAACAGGGTCCAGACAACCGGGACAAGGGCAACGGCGGGCAGGTAAAGTCCCGGCAGGCCAAACAGCAGCACGAGCGAGGCCCAGGCGCTGAGAAAGGCGCCAAGCGCGTAGTAGATATTATGCGCGTCACCGTAGGCGATCTCTTTGGCCATGCGCCCCAGAAAGGGAACTTTGAACATCACACGTTCGGTTGGGGACAGATCTTCGGGAAGTGCGTAGGCCGCCATATTGTAACTCCGCTTTGTATTATTTCGCTGATATAGGCAGTGCGATGATGTGGGCCAAATGCGCCTTTTGCCGCAGTGCGGCATAGTGACCAAGAGCAGCAGACAGGATGCGCATGTGCTGATAACTTGGGCTTGCGACGAAGGGGAGACGCCAATGACCGCTGACCGTATCGAACAGATCCGCGCCTTGCTCAAAAGCATTGAAACCGGAGACCCAGGCCCGATTGCGGTGGTGAATGAGGCGAAATACATCCAGCACAATCCCCAGACCCATGAAGGAAGCGAAGGATTGGCGACGCTTTTTGCAAGTCTGGCCAAGACTGAGCCGCGCGTGAATATGGTGCGAGGATTTGCGGATGGGGATTATGTTTTTGCCCAGATGGAATATGATTTTTCCAGCCGCAAAATCTGTTTTGAGGTGTTTCGCTTCGAAGACGGTCAGGCAGTGGAGCATTGGGACAATATCCAAGATCGTCTTGGCCCCAATGGATCTGGACGCAGTATGGTGGATGGATCCGTAAAAGTTCAAGATCTGGGGAAAACAGAAGCCAATCGCATGCTGGCCCGCGCCTTTGTGACAGAGGTTCTGATTGGCGGCGATGTGGAGCGGCTGGAGGCGTTCATATGGACCGATTATGCCGAACATAATCCGCTTTTGGTGGACGGCGTTGTGTCTTTGAGGGCAGCTCTTGGGACCGGAGATATCCAATATCAAACCCTTCACCGAGTGCTGGCGCAGGGCAATTTTGTGCTGACGGTGTCAGAGGGCGTCAAGGAAGGGGCTCACAGTGCGTTTTATGATCTGTTCCGCCTGAAGGACGGAAAAATTGCCGAACACTGGGATACAACAGAACGGGTTGTTCCGCAGTCCGAATGGAAAAACACAAACGGGAAATTCTGAGCCTTTAGCGCAGGCGGCTCAGGAAATCTGTCAGATCATCGGTGTGATGGTGGATATGGTCACCGTCTGCCGCCGTAGGCGCGACATGGATGGTGCGCATGCCCATTGCGTGCGGCGCGGCCAGGTTGCGTGGATCGTCCTCGAACATGGCGGCACTTTCGGGCGTGATGCCCGCCTGTTCGAACACATGTTCAAATGCAGCCCGTTCTGGTTTGGGGCGATACCGCGCATGTTCCACGCCATAGATCCCGTCAAACAGTCCCGACAGCCCTCGCGCCTTTAGAACACGTTCTGCATACGGGGCAGAGCCGTTGGTATAGACAATGCGTTTGCCCGGCAGGGCCGAGATATGGTCGGCCAGGGCTGCGTCTTCCTCGAGGTGATCCAACGAGATGTCATGGACCGCGTCCAAATACGGATCCGGGTCGATGTCGTGATGGGTCATCAACCCGGCCAACGTGGTGCCATGTTCGCGCCAATAGTGACCGCGCAGATGGTCCGCCTCCGCCGCATCCACGCCAAGGACATCCATCACATAGCGGGTCATCTTGACCTCGATCTGGTCAAAAAGCCGCGCGCTGGGCGGATAGAGCGTGTTGTCGAGGTCAAAGACCCAATGGCGGACATGAGTGAAAGCGGGTTTGATCATATGTCTTCGATAGGAGGATCGCCCCCGCCAGGCAACGATAAGATGCAGCTGCTGCGGGAAAAAGGCGCAGGGTTCCTGTGGGGGTTGCACCAAAAAACATGCGGTGTAGACATAAATATGCAGATTGACAGGGACCCCAATGTACCAGAACCGCAGTAACAACAAAGACGCCTATGCTCTGATCCTCGAAGCCATTGATGTCGGGGTATACAAACCCGGCGACAGGCTGGTCGAAAGCGATCTGGCAGAGCAGTTCGGGGTGTCCCGCACACCGATCCGCGAGGCGTTGCAGCGGTTGGAAACTCAGTCTTTGTTAGAACGCGATGGGCGATCGCTGATTGTTGCGTCGCTGGATCACAACCAAATGGCCGAGCTTTATGCAGTGCGCAGCGAGCTGGAAGGGCTGGCAGCACGGCTTGCTGCCAAACATGCAACCGAAGAAGAGGTCAAAGTGCTGCGCGATATGGTTGTTGCGGATGATGCACTGGTTGACCAACCGATCGAGCTTGCACGGGCCAACCGGCGGTTTCATGAGCAAATTCACCTTGCCTCACATAACCGGTATCTGGTGCAGCAGCTGGATCTAGTCCACCGGACCATGGCGTTGATGGTAAACACCTCCCTGTCCGCACAGGGCCGTGGCCGGATCGCGCAGGCCGAGCACAAAAAGATCGTCGATGCCATTGCGCGCCGGGATGAAGAGGCCGCCTACCAAGCGCTCAAGGAACATATCTCGGTCGCTTTTGTGACCCGTCTGAAGCAGGACGCGACCCAACGGGAGCAACGGTAGCAGGCGTTGCGCCATGCATGGGTTTTGGCGCGGCGGGGACATCGCTGTGCAGCCCGTGTTCGGTCTTGTCCCAATAAAATGGCTTCAGGATCAACTCATAAAGCGCCTTGTAAGCCGCGATAGTACCCAGTGGGTAGTAAAACAATAAGGTCGGAGCGCAGAGCGCAAGTCGCCATCGTTTGCAGGCAAAGGCTGCGGCGACGCCCAATAGGATTGACAGCGCCTCGCAGGACAGCATGAACCCAACAAGGATGGTCTGGATCTGCGATGTCACAGCAGAAGAGATCGGATGCCCCAGCCCGAACCACCACAGCCAATAGGTCCATAACACCGGCGCCAAAAGGAATTGCCCAATGGTTCCGATAAAGAAAGCCTGTAGCCCCAAAAGCTTCCACCAGCCGAGCTCCCGATACAAAGGGCCAATGTGGCGCATGTGAACCAGATAGGTGATCATAAACCCTTTGAGCCAGCGTGAGCGTTGTTTAATCCAGGGCCAGGGACGGCAGTTGGCTTCTTCAAATGTTGTTGAAGGCAGCATCCGTGTCTCATACCCGGCGCGGTAAAGGCGCACACCCAGATCGGCGTCCTCTGTCACGTTGTGGGCATCCCAGCCGCCGATTTGCAGCAGGACCGAACGGCGGACAAACATGGTGGTGCCCCCCAGCGGCAGAACCAGCCCCAGGCGCGACAAAGCGGGCAGGACGATGCGAAACCAACCGGAGTATTCCAGCGTGAAACACCGCGACAACCAGTTGGCGGTGGGGTTGTAGTAATCCAAAACTCCTTGAAAGCAGGCAACACGCGGATCTGCGCAGGCAAAGCTGCGGGCGACTTTCTCCAATTGATCGCCCTCTGGTGCGTCTTCTGCGTCCCAGACGCCCACGATGTCTCCGCGGCAAAAGTCCAGCGCGTAGTTCATCGCCCGCGGCTTGGTCTGTAGTCCGCCGTTTGGCGGGACCTCGATCACTTTGATCCAATGGGGCAGCTCAACACGGGAAACGGCCTGCCGTGTGACCTCATCGGTTTCTTCCAGAACCAAAAACACTTCCAGCAAGGTTCGGGGATAAGACAGCCGCCCCAACCGGCGCAATAGGTCGCGACTGATTTCGGCTTCTTTAAAGAGTGGCACCATGACCGAAATGCTTGGCAGTCGCTGCAGCCCAGCTTTGGTATCATGTTCTGCGGGGGGATTGCGGTAGTGCCCGCGAAAATGCGTCACCAGGCCAACCAGTTTCAGCGACATAAACAGAGCAAGACACAGGAGGGCCAGCGCTGTAATCCCAACGATTGACTGCGTCGGTGCCACCAGCAGACAGACCCAGGGTAACGCAAGAATGATACACAGCGTGACACGCAGGTTTCGGCTCATCAAACTGCGACAGCTCAACCGGTTTGAGGGCCTGCTGGAGGCCGCGTATGCCAGATCCTGTCGAAAGTGCGCTGCGATAGCGGAGCGGATCTCCTCTTCGTCGGCCAGGACAAACCGGACGTGTGGAAAACTTTTGCGCAGTTCTGGTTCCAGCGTTTTGCATTCCTCGGGATGGGCGATTGCAATGATTGTAGTCTCGCCAAATTGCATCCAAGGCACAGCCGTGTGCAGCAGCCAGAACGTAGGTGCACGTCGGGCTAACAGGCGTCGGTTCAACTGCCGCCCCTTGAGGCTGACAGTCGGCAATTTGTGCTGGTCCGCCAGAGCCTGCAACACATTGGAACGACAGGCCCAACCTTCCGCGACCAGGATCTGTCCAAGCCGCGCTCTTTGGTGTTGTTGCAAGACCAATGCCCGCATCAAACGGTCATTGCTGACAGCTTTTTGACGCAACAAAATCTTGCCCAAAAGAGGGCTTTCCGCGCGTCGGTGCACCACGGCGGGTGGTGCCACATTGGACGTCCACACTTTACCCATAGCGGCAGTTATCCTGTGGATGAATACCGTATAAGTAGAGTTGAGATTCTGGTTAAAAATGCCTTAACCCAAAAGGAAACGCCCGCCGCTTTTGCGACGGGCGTTCGAAATTCACGAAGCTTTACGATGCTTTGCGTTGGGCCATCGCGTCAGCAAAGCGTTCAAACAAGTAATAGCTGTCTTGTGGACCCGGGCTTGCCTCGGGGTGCTGCTGGACCGAGAACACCGGGCGATCCGAAATTCGGATGCCGCAATTGGAGCCGTCAAACAATGAGACATGGGTCTCTTCCACGCCATCGGGCAGGGATTGTGCATCCACCGCAAACCCGTGGTTCATGGAGGTGATCTCTACCTTGCCGGTTTCGTTCTCTTTGACCGGGTGGTTGGCACCGTGGTGGCCGTGGTTCATTTTGATGGTTTTGGCACCAAGTGCCAGCGCCAGCATTTGGTGGCCCAGGCAAATGCCGAACATCGGCAGATCCGTGTCCTTCAGAATGGTCTGGATCATGGGCACCGCATATTCGCCCGTGGCTGCCGGATCACCGGGGCCGTTGGACAGGAAGACACCATCGGGATTATGCGCCAGAACCTCTTCGGCCGTGGCGGTGGCTGGCAAGACGGTTACGTCACAACCCGCAGAGGCCAGGCAGCGCAGGATGTTGCGTTTCGCGCCAAAGTCCAGCGCGACCACTTTGTGGACCGGATCTTCCTGACGGGTATACCCTTCGGGCCAGGCCCACCGCATTTCATCCCAGCGGTAGGATTGCGCGCAGGTCACGTCCTTGGCCAGGTCCATGCCCTCCAGGCCGGGCCAGGCGCGGGCTTTAGCGACCAGCGCTTCGATATCAAATTCACCATCCGGGTTGTGGGCCAAGGCCACATGCGGTGCGCCTTGTTGGCGGATCGCGCGGGTCAGGCGACGGGTATCGATGCCGCCAATGGCAATGCGGCCCGTACGGGTCAGCCATGTTTTCAGCTCTTCCGTGGCCCGCCAGTTCGATGATTGTGTCGGGTCCCATTTCACAACCATACCAGCGGCAACGGGATCACCGGTTTCATCATCTTCCGGCGTTACCCCAACATTGCCGATGTGCGGAAACGTGAAGGTCACGATCTGGCCCGCATAAGAAGGGTCGGTCATGATTTCCTGGTACCCGGTGAGCGCGGTGTTAAAGCACAGCTCAGCAACAGTTTCGCCTGTGGCGCCGAAACCAGCTCCGTAAAAGACGGTGCCATCGGCAAGCGCCAAACAGGCAGTGGGCTTGGACGGGGCGGTGATGGCCATAACGCGACTCTCCATGCGGGTAAAATTCACAGGCTTGTAGGGTGCGACGTCGGGCCGGTCAAGCTGTGGGGTTAATCAACCGAGCGAAAACTGCCCGCAAATTCAAACCTCCGCATCACATTGATTAACCATTGGCGGAGATGCACAGGCTAAACTTGTCAGCGAGGGCGAACTTAGGTAATGCTCGGCCTTCCTAACGCAGCGCTACGGAAGAATGATATGGACACGCGAAAACGGGTGAATGACGCATTGAAGCAGGCGATGAAAGACAAAGCGTCTGAGCGTCTTGCAACCCTGCGACTGATCAATGCCGCGATCAAAGACCGGGAAATCGCCGCGCGCGTCGATGGTGACGACGGTGGTATCGGCGATGGCGAAATCCTTGCCATTCTTGGGAAAATGACCAAACAGCGCAGCGAAAGCGCCCGCGCCTATGAGGAAGGTGGTCGTCTGGATCTGGCAGAGCGTGAACTGTCGGAAATCTCGGTCATTCAAGAGTTCCTGCCCAAGCAGCTGGATGAGGAAGAAATCACCAGCGCCATCCGGGATGCCGTTGCGGAAACCGGCGCGGCTTCGATTCGCGACATGGGCAAAGTCATGGGCGCGTTGAAGGCGAAGTTCACTGGCCAGATGGATTTTGGCAAAGTCGGCCCCTTGGTTAAGGACCAGCTTTGTACGGCTGGGGATTGCTAAACCCGGAGATCTGACCCGATGAAAAAAACCGCCCAACCGGCGGTTTTTTTATTTGATCGCCAGCAATGCGAAGAGTTCAGAATATAGCGCTTGGCGTTCTTCCTCGGACAGGAAGGCGCCGATTTCAACCTCGCGCCCACCGCCCTGAAGGGTGACATAATGTGGAACGGGGCCATCTGAGATGTGCATATGGACCTGCACCCAGTGCCGGTTTGACTGCCAGTCTTGCACCTCGCCCCGTGGGCCATAGCGCGTCAAGCGGGCGTCCGTTTCGTCCAGGATCAGAACTTCAAGGATCTGCGCATGTTTGCGGTTCAGATCCAAGGCCCATTTCAGGCCCCAGAGCGCAATCAGCATAAACGGCAGGATGCCCCATAAAACCACGGTTCCCAGGATCGGGATCAAGGGCACCGTCATCAGCGCCATCGCCAGACCTATGATTCCGACATAGCCCTCAGCCGTCAGCGATTGATGCGGCCACAGGTGCAGCTCAACCGTGGTGTTTTCTGGAGGGGAAATCCATTCATAAGGCATGGCAGCACCAAGTCAGGCAAAGAAAAAGGCCCCTGCGCGGTGGCAGGGGCCCTTCGATGAAGTGATTGGAAGAGCCGACGCTTAGTGGGCGTGTGGCTTGTCCCAGTCTTCCTGCTTGGGCAGGATTTCAAACGTGTGTTCCGGCGGCGGAGAGGGCAGGGTCCACTCCAGCGTGTCGGCATATTCGTTCCAATAGTTGTTCTGGGTCACTTTGGCACCGCGCAGCAGTGAGTAGATGACCACGCCAAAGAACAGCAGGAACGAGGCAAAGGAAATGAAGGCACCATAAGAGGAGACCTTGTTCCACAGTGCAAAACCGTCCGGATAGTCGATGTAACGACGTGGCATGCCCTGACGGCCCAGGAAGTGCTGGGGGAAGAAGGTCAGGTTCGCGCCGATGAAGAACAGCCAGAAATGGATCTGTGCGCCCAGCTCGTTGTAGTGACGGCCGGTCACTTTGCCAAAGTAGAAGTAGATCCCGGCAAAGATGGCAAAAACCGCACCCAAGCTCATCACATAGTGGAAGTGAGCAACCACATAGTAGGTGTCATGATACGCGCGGTCGACAGATGCCTGCGACAGAACCACACCGGTCACACCACCAACGGTGAACAGGAACAGGAAGCCAAAGGCGAACATCATCGGAGCTTTGAACTCGATCGAGCCCTGCCACATGGTGGCGATCCACGAGAAGACTTTGACACCGGTCGGAACCGCAATGACCATCGTGGCCAGCATGAAATAGGCCTGCTGGTTCAGGCTCATGCCCACGGTGTACATATGGTGCGCCCAGACCACAAAGCCCAGAACACCAATTGCGATGATCGCCCAGACCATCGGCAGATAGCCAAAAACCGGTTTGCGGGCAAAAGTCGCAATCACGTGGGAGATGATACCAAAGCCCGGCAGGATCACGATATACACTTCCGGATGGCCAAAGAACCACAGGATGTGCTGATACAGGATCGGGTCGCCGCCACCTGCAGGATCAAAGAAGGTGAAGCCAAAGTTGCGGTCCATCAGCAGCATGGTGATCGCGCCCGCCAGAACCGGCAAAGAAAGCAGGATCAGCCAGGATGTGACAAAGATCGACCAGCTGAACAGCGGCACTTTGAACAGGGTCATACCTGGCGCGCGCATGTTCAGGAAGGTGGTGATCATGTTGATCGCACCCAGAATGGATGAGGCACCTGAGACGTGGACCGCAAAGATTGCGAGGTCCATGGAGTATCCGCCTTCATTCACCGACAGCGGCGGGTACAAAACCCAGCCCACACCGGAGCCAAGCTGGTCGTTGCCGCCTGGGCTGAAGACAGAGCAAACCGCCAGAAGGGTGCCCGCAACATACATCCAGAACGACAGGTTGTTCATCCGCGGAAACGCCATATCCGGCGCGCCGATTTGCAGCGGCATGAAATAGTTTCCGAAACCGCCGAACAGGGCCGGGATAACAACAAAGAACATCATCAAGATGCCGTGGCCCGTGATCATCACGTTCCACAAATGTCCATTCGGCGTACATGGATCAGCGGCAAAGCCTTCCATACACATGTACTGCACACCCGGATCCATCAGTTCCAGCCGCATATACACGGTAAAGATAACTGAGATCAGACCAGCAAGTGCCGAAACGATAAGGTAGAGTATGCCGATGTCTTTATGGTTGGTGCTCATAAACCAACGGGTGAAAAATCCCCGCTCGTCTTCGTGCCCGTGACCATGGATGGCTGCATCTGCCATGTGGTGCCTCCTGTTACATGTATTCTGGCCGCGAAGTTCCTCCGTGCAGCCTGAATGCTCACAAAGTTTTTAGAGTGCTCGCCGCACCGCATCAATGGCAGAGTTTGATCTAGATCAAGAATAATTGTCGCGGCTGAGACATCTTTTATGCTGAGCTTTCGCGGCAGGACTTGACGCTTGACCTCTGCGCAGGAGGGGTTGAAAACCGTCCTGAATGCCGGTTTCCAAAGGAGGGCTGACCGATGGCGAGTTACGATCCCGACAATATCTTTGCCAAACTTCTAAGAGGGGACATCCCGTCCGAGAAACTCTATGAGGACGACGAGACTTTGGCGTTTATGGACATCATGCCGCGCAGCGACGGACATCTGTTGGTGATCCCCAAAACACCCTGCCGCAATGCGCTGGACGCCACCCCCGAGCAGCTTTGTGCAGTGATTAAAACCGTTCAAAAACTAGCACTTGCCGCTAAACAAGCATTTGGTGCTGATGGTGTGACCATCCAGCAGTTCAATGAGGCCGCAGGCGGGCAGGAAGTGTTTCACCTGCACTTCCATGTCCTGCCGCGCGTCGAAGGCATGCCCCTGCGCCCGGCAGGTCAGATGGGGGATATGGACGCTATCAAAGCGCATGCAGAAAAGATCCGCGCCGCCTTGTGAGGAAGTAAATCGGGGCAGGGCGATACGCTCAGCCCCGCCGCCTTACTCGGATGCGGCAAAGACCTTTTCGAAGCTTTGACGCAGTGCCACATCGACATCATCCATGCCGACGGGCAGACCAAGGTCGACCAAGCTTGTTACACCAAAGTCGGAGATGCCACAGGGGACGATTCCCGTGAAATGCTCCAGATCGGGTTCCACATTGATCGAGATCCCGTGAAAACTGACCCATTTGCGTAGGCGGATGCCAATGGCGGCAATCTTGTCTTCGGCTGTCTGGCCGGTCACGGTTTTGGGGCGGTCCGGACGTTCAACCCATACGCCAACACGACCTTCCCGGATTTCCCCCTTGATGTTGAAACGCGCCAACGCATCAATCACCCAGGTCTCCAGGTCCTGCACAAACCGGCGCACGTCTTTGCCGCGTTTTCCCACATCCAACATGACATAAACGACTCGCTGTCCGGGCCCATGATAGGTGTACTGACCACCGCGTTTGCTTTCATAAACCGGAAACCGGTCCGGATCGGTCAAATCTTGCTGTTTCGCTGAGGTGCCCGCCGTATAAAGGGGCGGGTGTTCCAGCAGCCAGATACATTCATCTGCATCACCCGTAGAAATCCGGGCAACCCGTTCTTCCATAAAGGCAATTGCATCTTCGTAAGGCACCAAACCGTCAGAGGCGATCCATTCCACCATGATGCTGTTCTCCATGACCCGAAGAATGTACCGTAAATCCTTCGCAAAGTCGGGGAGACATGACTCGCCAGATTGCGGGGGACTGAGGTATCCTGATTCTATTGTGAGTATTCAATAGAGGTGAGTGCGATGTCTTCCAAGGCGCTACGGGCCGCAGTGGCCACATCATTCCTTTTGACGACGGCTTCTGCGCCGGCAATGGCCAGCGATCTTGGAGCCGCATTGGTTGGGGGGATCATCGGCGGGGTGATCACCAACGAGGTGAACAAAAACCGTCGCGCGGCTCCGCGCACCTCCACCCGCAGTTCAACAGCCTACAGCGCAACACGCGCTGCAAACCGTGAAACCCAAACGGCGCTGAACTATTTCAATTTCCCGGCGGGTACCCCCGATGGGGTGATGGGCAGCCGTTCGCGCGCGGCAGTTTCACAGTATCAGGTGTTCATGGGTTTTCCGGCAACCGGCCGCCTGACCCCGTATGAGCGTGATTTCCTGGTCAGCTCCTACAGTCGAGCGCAGGTGGGCGGCCCCCAAGTGGTCAAAGCTTATCAGGCACCCAATGGCATCCGCAGCTTGCTGGTCACATGGCGCGACGAAAGCTTTGGGAAATCACCCAGCACCGGCTACGCAGGTCTGCCAATTGAAGTCAGCGAAGCGGTGGACGAAATTGCGGAAAGCGCAGAACCAACAGCGGAACAATTGCTGCAACGCTCCGGCTTCATCCAGCTTGCGGATATGAATGGCGATGGCAAAAATGACTATATGATCGACACGTCGGTGTCTGGCTCGTCCTTCTGGTGCGGGGCAACCCATTGTACGGTCATGGTCTTTGCCTCGACGCCCGACGGCTATCAGCGCAATGATTTCCTGGGTCGCGGCGTGACACCGGCGAGCTTTGCCTGTCACCGCGGGACCTGCAAAATGCATGAAGGGGAACAGCCTGTCATCACCGCAGAACCTGCACCGGCTCCGGCTCCATCCGCGCCAGGAACCGTGCTGGCGTCCAACCAAGCTCCGGCAGCGGGCCTCGGTGGCATCACCCTGTTTGAAACCCCGCAATCCACAGAGCCTCAGGCCTCTCTGACCAGCCACTGCAGCAAAGTCAGCCTGCTCACCAGCTCAAGTGGCGGGTATATGACAGTGGCCAATATGACAGATCCTGAACTGGCCCTGGGTGAGCAATTCTGCCTCGCACGGTCTTATGCCATCAATAGCGGCGAAGAGCTGATGGCCTCGTTGCAAGGTGTCAGCCAATCTCAGGTAGACGCCCAGTGCGACCAGTTTGGTCCTGCGGTGAAACCCTATCTGGATCAGCTGCAATTGCAGGACGCCAACACCGTGATGAGCAACGTTCAAAAGTTCATCCTGCAAAGCAATATGTCCCTGGATCAGCTGAACAACACGGCCGCGATCTGCCTGTTGTCTGGTTACCGTCGCGACAATATGGACGTGGCGCTGGGCGCAGGTTTGATCATGACCGGCTTGGGCAAACGCCCGTATGCGGAATTGGTGGCCCATCACATTGCGCTTGGTTTTGGCGCGCCCACATCGGTTGAGCGGGCGCAGGACTGGTACAACGTGGCCGTGACGGCGTTGGAAGGTGGCGCAGATCCTGTGTTTGCACCGGGCCAGCCTGAACGTGTTGGGCTGGTGAAACTGGCGGCGCAACGTCTGGGCGGCACGCCGCAACTGGCACAGCCGGTCCCTGCTTCTGGCACCGCGCTTCCATCCTTTAGCTTCGGCGATTGATACCACCTGTGGGTGGATCACAGTTAACTCAGCCCCGCCCATCAGGCGGGGTTGATTTGTTCAGACGTCAGTCCCAGGCAAATTCTTACGCAAACCGTGTTTTGCCTCTTTTCAAGCCCATAGAGCTGGTCTATATCGCCCCTCACCAAGTCATTGGCAGTGCGGTCGTGGCGGAATTGGTAGACGCGCAGCGTTGAGGTCGCTGTGGGGTAACTCCCGTGGAAGTTCGAGTCTTCTCGACCGCACCATTTAACACCAGACGTGGTACTCCCAAAACTTATACATCACAGATCTTTGTGGCTATAGAACGTTGTGTGTTCGGTCATGGGGCAAATGCCGCTCTTGGTTTCAAAAAAAGCGGTGCACGAACAGTCGCTAAAAATGAGACCTAGAACGCCGCGCGCTCGATTTTATAGCCGGTATCCGACAGCAGCTGTAACAACCCGTGTTTGCCCGGCAGGTGCAATGCTCCGACAGCAATGACCATGTGATCGGCTGTTTGCGCTTCAATGACCGGCATCCAAGCGGTGTTGCGCTCTTTCAGAAGGCGGCCCATAAAATCGTTCCAAATCGTCTCGGCCTCTTTTGTGGGCATCGATGCACCAGACAGAAATTCAAGCCGAGTGATCTCAAGATATTCGGCGACACGTTCCTCAAAATAGGCGGCAAGCATTGTTGCGATACCGTCTTCGCCGCTTTCGCTGCCGCCGATGAGCGCGATGTAAGGGCGCATCTGGCGCAGTTGCTCATCAATGGGATCGCGGTCCAACATGCGGATCACATCCAGTGGGTTTTCAAGCGACTGTGTCGGCACTTCTGAAGCCTGAGCCATGGCAGCCAAACGTTTGTCGAGACCATATTCAACCTCAGGATCCGCGCGCAAGCATGGGGGCAGGGACAGGGCGGTTGCCAGGAACCAAGGGCGCATTTTGGCGGCCATCCAGGATGGTATGCCTGCCTCGCTCGCTTTTTGAGACAGGATGGCCCAATCTCCAGCAGGCAGACGGTCAATCAAGGTGGGGCCTTCGGTAATAAACGTCAGACTGGGGTCTTTGACCAGCGCGGTTTGCATATCCGCAATCTCTTGCGGCGTGCTTTCCAAGAGCAGGACGTCTGCCGAGTCAATAACCGGTCCAAGGTTTTGCGTGATGCGCTGCAGCTTGTCGGAGGAGATATGGACCGTGCCGATCAAATGGATCTGCCGGTCCCCGCGCTTTGCGATCCAGTGATTGCCCTCGGCAAATGGGACATGATCCATGCGTTGGGCGATCTCCTGCTGCGCCTCAGCCGAAAGGTCTTTTCGCAGGTCCTGTCCAGAACACGCAGCCCACCCCATTGCCGGAGCGAGGACCAAGGGCAGAAGAGCGGCGAGCAGTCGTTTCATTCAGATGTACCTTTGTGAACGCGGGGCTTCTTAGAAAGCTGCCCGTTCCAACGTGTAACCGTTTTGTTTTAACAGGTTCAAAATGCCGCTTTTGCCGGGCAGATGAGCGCTGCCGACGGCGACCACGACCGTATCGCCCTGTACGTTCAGCAAAGGCCGCATCCATTTGCGGTTTCTCCAACCCAGCAGGCTTTCGTTGAAGACAGTGTTCAGGCGCTGCAGTTCCCGTGGAGACCGGTCGACATATTGTTGCGTGATCCACGGCAGCAGTAGGAAGGCCTGCCAGACGCTTTCGTCAAAATAAGCCTCGGTTGCGGTGGCGTCATCGGGTCGGTCAGACATCAGCAAGGCGATGTCGTTCTCCAAGATTTTTGCCTGATCCCGCACCGGGATCCGGGCCATGGCCTGCAAGCTGGTTTCGACGCTTTCCAAAGCGCCAATTGGGATTTTTTTGCGGATCGCGAATTTTTCAATCCGGTCATCCAACCCACGACGCACGCCAATGCCGGTTGGCCGACAGCCGTTTTGGACCAAGAACGTGCTGATGGCCCAGGGTTGCAGCCGTTCCACGGCCTTGAGGTTCAGCCCGGTCACGCTGGCAAAATCGCGAAACTGCTCCCAGCCCGTTTTTGACATCACCTGTTTCAGGGTCGCCTGATTGGGCAGTAAAAACGCTGCTCGGTTCTTGATGAAATCTTCGCGAAACGCCGTGACTTCGCGTGCCGTGACCTCAAAATACACCGCATCCGCCGCTGCAATGGTGGGGCGAAGATTGCGCATTACCTCGGCCATGCGCCGGTCGCCGCTGTGCATTGTGCCGACGATATGCAGCGTCTTTTCCCCTTTGCGCGCGACCCAGTGATTGCCCACAGCAAACGGCGTTTTAGCCATCTGCTGTTCAAGCCTGGTCGCCACTGAGGCTGGTAAATGGTCGCGGTAATCCACCCCTTTGCAGGCGGCAATCGCGGCGGTGCTTTGTAAAGCAATTGCCAAACCCAAGAGGAATCGTTTCATACGCAGTCTCACAGCTCATCGTGTTCTTTGAGCTAACGGCCAATGCTACGGATTTGCAAGGGGCACCAGCAGATAGGCTTGTCACGATCTATTCAACCTGCCAATCATCGCCCATGAACCGTGAAGATCAACTTTATACTCCGATCAAAGATCTCCTGGAGCGCCAAGGCTATGAGGTGAAGGGCGAAGTCGGGGCTGCTGATGTTGTGGCACGACGGGGAGATGATCCGCCGGTTGTGGTTGAGCTTAAGCTGCGGTTTTCGCTGTCGTTGTTTCACCAAGCTATTGCGCGGCTAACGGTGACGGATCTGGTCTATATTGCAGTGCCACGTCCCGGCGGCCGACAGGCCCGTCGGCAATTGCGGGATAATCTGTCTTTGTGTCGCCGGTTGGGATTGGGGCTGATCACTGTGCGCGCAGATGGGCGGGCAGAGGTCCATTGTGACCCGGGCCCATATGCCCCTCGAAAATCCAAGGTGAAACAAGCACGGCTTTTGCGGGAATTTGACCGACTGCGCGGGGACCCAAACCAGGGCGGGGCCACCCGGCATGGCATTGTGACCGCCTACCGCCAGGATGCTTTGGCCTGCGCAACCTATCTTGCGGAGCATGGTGCCAGTAAAGGGTCGGTGGTTGCACAGGGTGCCAACGTCCCCAAAGCCACGCAAATCATGGCTAAAAATCACTATGGCTGGTTTGAACGCGTAACAATTGGCGTCTACAGCTTGACGGACGCGGGGCGTCAAGGTTTGGCAGATTGGGCATATAGCGAGACATAGTCAGCAAAAGCCGCCGCTTCATCCAACGAAAGAGAAAGGGCCAAAACCCTCTTTGGCATTGCAGGACGCGATCGCGGATTGCTGTGGGAACGCTTAGCCATGTGGCCGGCCGCCAATTCCGCTATCTTGCAAGGATGCCAAGGTATCTGTTGCCAAAAGGTCTTGTAAAAAAAGACATAGAGATTTCGCGTTCCCCCCGTTGACAGAGACAAGCACGCGCCATAGCTTCCGTGCCGTTATCACTCAGCTGATGTGAGTGATAATGATCCGTGCTCGTTGCTTCCAAGAAGGATGGCACGGGTGTTAGAGAAACAAACTTTGAGCTTAAGGAGCTGCAAAGATGGCATTGAAACCGCTTCACGACCGCGTTCTGGTTCGTCGCCTTGAAAGCGAAGAAAAAACCGCTGGTGGCCTGATCATCCCTGATTCCGCAAAAGAAAAACCTTCTGAAGGTTCTGTTGTTGCGACCGGCGAAGGCGCACGCAAGGACAGCGGCGAGCTGATCCCGATGGCTGTATCCGCAGGCGACAAGATCCTGTTCGGCAAATGGTCCGGCACCGAGGTCACCGTCGACGGCGAAGAGCTGCTGATGATGAAAGAAAGCGACATCATGGGCATCATCGAATAAGCGACCGCGCTTGTTCTGATCCCCTGACCCTTCACTGCTAATTTACTCCATAGGAGAAGACACATGGCCGCTAAGGACGTGAAATTCGACACAGATGCCCGCAATGCAATGCTGCGTGGCGTCAACATTCTGGCAGACGCTGTCAAAGTAACCCTGGGCCCCAAAGGCCGTAACGTGGTTCTGGACAAATCCTTTGGTGCACCGCGCATCACCAAAGACGGTGTATCTGTTGCCAAAGAGATCGAGCTGGAAGACAAGTTCGAGAACATGGGCGCACAGATGGTGAAAGAAGTTGCTTCGCGCACCAATGACGAAGCAGGCGACGGCACCACCACCGCGACCGTTCTGGCACAAGCCATCGTAAAAGAAGGCCTGAAGCAGGTTGCTGCTGGTCTGAACCCGATGGACCTGAAGCGCGGCATCGATCTGGCAACTGCCAAAGTTGTAGAAGGCATCAAGTCTTCCGCACGTGAAGTTGCAGACTCTGCTGAAGTTGCACAGGTTGGCACCATCTCTGCGAACGGCGAAGCTGAAATCGGTCAGCAGATCGCAGACGCGATGCAGAAGGTTGGCAACGAAGGTGTTATCACCGTCGAAGAAAACAAAGGTCTGGAAACCGAGACAACTGTTGTTGAAGGCATGCAGTTCGACCGCGGCTACCTGTCTCCTTACTTTGTCACCAACCCTGACAAGATGACTGCAGAGCTGGACGACTGCATGATCCTGCTGCACGAGAAGAAGCTGTCTTCGCTGCAAGCAATGGTTCCGCTGCTGGAATCTGTGATCCAGTCCCAAAAGCCTCTGCTGATCATCGCAGAAGATGTTGAAGGCGAAGCGCTGGCAACTCTGGTTGTGAACAAACTGCGTGGCGGTCTGAAAATCGCAGCTGTTAAAGCGCCTGGCTTCGGCGACCGTCGTAAAGCAATGCTGCAAGACATCGCGATCCTGACCGGTGGTCAAGTGATCTCTGAAGATCTGGGCATGAAGCTTGAGAATGTCACCATGGACATGCTGGGCACCGCCAAGAAAGTTCAGATCACCAAAGACGAAACCACTGTTGTGGACGGTGCTGGTGAGAAGGCAGAGATCGAAGCACGCGTTGGCCAGATCCGCGCGCAAATCGAAGAAACCACCTCTGACTACGACCGTGAAAAGCTGCAAGAGCGCGTTGCCAAACTGGCAGGCGGTGTTGCTGTGATCCGCGTTGGTGGCATGACCGAAGTGGAAGTAAAAGAGCGCAAAGACCGCGTTGACGATGCGCTGAACGCGACCCGCGCAGCTGTTCAGGAAGGCGTCATCGTTGGTGGTGGTGTTGCTCTGGTTCAGGCGGGTAAAGCACTGGCCGGTCTGGAAGGCGCAAACGCTGACCAGAACGCAGGCATCAAGATCGTTGCTAAAGCAATCGAGGCGCCTCTGCGTCAGATCGCTGAGAACGCGGGTGTCGACGGTGCGGTTGTTGCGGGCAAAGTCCGTGAATCTGAAGAAACCTCTTTCGGCTTCAACGCACAGACCGAAGAATATGGCGACATGTTCTCCTTCGGCGTGATCGACCCTGCAAAAGTAACCCGTACCGCTCTGGAAGACGCGGCATCGGTTGCTGGCCTGCTGATCACCACCGAAGCGATGGTTGCGGACAAACCGGCCAAAGAAGGCGCGGCGCCTGCAGGCGGCATGCCCGACATGGGCGGCATGGGCGGCATGATGTAAGTCACGCCATCCATCTGGATGTTCAGAAGGGTCGCCAATTTGGCGGCCCTTTTTTAGTGTCGTCGGGCGTTGTCATCCTATGAGGTGTTTTTATGTCACGCAAAGATCCAAGACGTCGTTTGATGGTGCCGCTTACGGCAACTCAAAGACATGCCCTGCGAGAGGCCGTGCAAAGGACAGGTCGCCGAGGCTCCTTGGCAGATCGGTTGCGCCAGATCCTGGTCGCCGAACTTGCGCGGGGTGTTGCCGACCATGGAGCGGTCATCGCAGAGGGCAGCGGTTTACCTTTGCAATTGCCGCGCCCATTGCGGCGTCAGGTGGAGGGGCTGGCAACGGCTTGGGGGTCATCCCCAGCATATGTCGTGCAACAGGCACTGACCCAATATCTGATGGATCAAACCGAAACATGACGTTCTGCCTGACTTAGGGGACTAGCGAGGGAGACACTGACGTCAAAAGAACGACATGGGCACAGGCGCATATGTTGCGCGTCCACTACACCTTTAGGAAGGCACTTCCTCAGTGGCGATGGTGTGTTATCACAAACTGTGCATCATAAAACAGTAGAATGCTGATGCCACCCTTGGCAGTTTAAATGGTCTAACAGTAGGCTTTAAAGAGTATGGAAAGGCCAGAGCCAGATATTTGGCGAGACCTGGCGGTTTTGCTGGCAGTGGGGGAGGCGCAGTCCGCCTTTGCTGCAGCGGATGCCTTGGGGCTCAGCCAGACAGACGTTGCCCAGCGGATTGATATGCTGGAGGCGCGTATTGGCTCGGTTTTGGTCAATCGGACTGGTCCCAATTGGGTGTTGACGACAAAGGGAAAAGATCTGGCGCATCGGGCCCGCAGCATTGCGGATCTGGTACAACGTGGCAGCCGCCCGACATTGCGCGGCAGCAGCCGACCCATTGTATTGAGCTGCCCGGAACTGTTTTTTGAACATCTTCTGCTGCCGGTTTGGTACCGCATCCACCGCGAGATCCCGTCGCAACCCATGAAGCTGCGCAATGCTGTCAGCGTTTTGGATCAATCGACCAAGGGAAACGATTTGACGCTTTGCCTGGGCAAAGGACCACGAAAACCGGGCGTGGAAGGGCACGAGGTTGGACAGGTGACCTTTCGTCTGTTTGTTCACAAGCGCTTGCTGAACAGTGTTACAGACGTTCCTCCCTGCCATTTTACCGTGGACAATCCGCAACTGGCGGTTCCTGATCTTGTCTGGCCGGAACTGGGGCAAACGCGCCGAGTCAGTTGCCAGAATTTGGCGATGGTGGCGGCGGCGGTCAAATCGGGGCAGGGGATTGGATTGCTGCCGGATTTCGTCGCTCATCAGGACCGCGCATTGGTTCCTTTGGCAGGAGCTGAGCTTCCACCGTTTGGCCTTTGGATCTTAAGCCAGCCTGGGCGCTCTGATACCGGTCGTATTGGCGCGTTGCGAAGCCTATTAGAGCGAGAAATCGTGCCATTTCTGACAGCGCATTCTGTGTCGCGGCACTGACGGTTTTGTGACGCAATTTCCGTGATCCAAGCCGTTTTCCCATAGTTCGGTCACGCGGACGGGGTTATGCAGGTCCTATGCGTCTGTTCATTCTTCTTTGCCTCACCCTTGTCGCCTTTGCGGCCAATTCGGTTCTGGGCCGCGCGGCCATCGGCAACGCCTATATTGATGCCACGAGCTTTGGCTTGCTCCGCCTTGGATCCGGGGCTGCGATGCTGGTGGCGCTCTGTGTGATGCGCGGGTTGCCTTTGCGCCAGCCCTGGAAGACCAGTCTGTGGGGCGGCGCGTCCTTGACGCTTTATATGGTCGGGTTTGCGCTCGCCTATAAAGACCTTGATGCGGGTCTTGGCGCGCTGGTGCTATTTGCCGTTGTTCAGATCACGATGTTCGCCTGGGGGGCTGTGACAAATCAACGTCCTGGCGGGCTTCAAATTGCCGGGGCAGGCATGGCCTTGGTTGGTCTTGCCTATGTGGTCTGGCCTCGCGACGGCGTCTCCGTGGATCTGTGGGCGTCTTTTCTGATGGGGTTAAGCGGTCTGGGCTGGGGCATTTACTCCCTGCTTGGACGTGGCGTGAAACTGCCCGTTGTGTCAACGGCGTTGAACTTTGTATGGGCCACTGCGCTTGTGCTGCCGATCTTCCTGATCACAGGCGGGGCACATGTGATTTCTGCGCCAGGTGTTGTGTTGGCAGTGGTCTCAGGGGCTGTGACCTCTGGTCTGGGGTATGCTTTGTGGTATGCGATCCTGCCTTTGCTGACGGCCCCGGTGGCGGCGACGGTGCAGCTGTTGGTGCCAATCATTGCGATCCTGGGCGGGGCGTTGTTCCTGGGGGAGGCCATCGGACTGGCCTTGGTGATCGGCACGGTTTTGATCCTTGGTGGCATTGCCGTTGTCGCCCTGGCACCGAAACCCGCAGCAAAGCGGGTCGCGGAAGGTGGCGCCAACCGCGCGGCACGCTGAGTGGTTTGACTTTTGCAGCGCTCGCGGGCAAGAGCGGCGCACTGGTGAAGGAAAACCCAAAAAGGCATCGCGATGACAAGTCTGGAGGTCACCCTGACGGGTGCGGATGTGCTGCGACCGGATGGTATTGAGGCGCGTGGAAGTGTGACCCTGACACAGGGCATTTTGTCGGACAGCCCGGCTGACCGGCAGGTTGACCTGTCGGGATATCTTGTCCTTCCTGGCATAATCGATCTGCATGGTGATGGGTTTGAACGCCATCTGGCCCCGCGGCGTGGCGCTATGAACGAGATGGACGAGGGCGTTTTGGCAGCCGAGGCAGAGCTTGCGGCCAATGGGATCTCAACCGCAGTCCTGGCGCAGTTTCACAGCTGGGAAGGTGGCTTGCGTGCTCCGGAATATGCGGAACGTGTGTTTGCTGCGATGACAGCTGTGCAAGACAAGACCGTGACGGATTTGATGCCACAGCTGCGGTTTGAAACTCATATGTTGGATGATTACGCCGGACTGCCGGACAAGATCCGCAAATTTGCGCTGCCGTACATTGTCTTTAATGACCACCTTCCACACTCAAAGCTGGCGGCGGGGAAAAAACCACCACGACTGGTTGGGCAAGCGCTAAAGGCTGCCAGAAATCCGGAGGTGCATCTGGCGATGATGCAAGAGATGCACCGGCGTCGCGATGAAGTGCCAGCGGCGCTGGATGCGCTTTGCGGCGAGCTTGCCAAGATGGGAGTCAAAATGGGGTCGCATGACGACCAAACCAGCGCGGGGCGGGCGGTCTGGCGCGCGCGAGGTGCCGCGATCAGCGAGTTCCCAGAGACACTGGAGGCGGCACAGGCCGCGCGGGATGGCGGAGATCACATCATTCTTGGCGCACCCAATGTGGTGCGCGGGGGATCGCATAACGGCAATGTCTCTGCCAAAGAGCTGATCGAACAAGGGCTTTGTGATGCTTTGGCCTCCGACTACCACTACCCCAGCCCAAGACGCGCGGCCTTGATGCTGGTGCGCCAGTCGGTCTTGGATCTTAAGTCGGCTTGGGCGCTGGTCTCAAGCGGGTCTGCACAGGTGCTGGGGCTGCGCGACAGGGGGGAAATTTGCACAGGTCTTCGGGCGGACCTCGTAATTCTGAACGCCAAAGACAACCAAGTGGCCGCCACGATTTCAGGCGGCCGTGTCAGCTATTTGGCGGGCGATATTGCAAACAGATTTCTGGGCTAACACAGGGAGCGCCCCGCTTCGGGCACCCCTTGGCCAAGGCCAAGCGGGCCGTCAGCGCGGCGCGGAAAAGACCCCGTTGGGTCCTTTTCCGAGACCGTCACATCCGGTTTCGCGAGCCTGAGGATCCCGCGTGGCGTGGTTGCCTTCGGGGGGGGACAGGTTAACAGCAGGACTATAGTGACTTAACACCGATGCACAATTCATCTGGCCTAATCGAAGAGCTTGTCAAAAGACGACCCACGCAATTGCTTCGGCGCAGATGCTCTACAAAGTCGGTAAATATGCTCGCTCAGGCCATGCTCAAAGCAAGGTGCATTGTGAATTTTAGGACCGCTGGTCAAAAATACTCTGGCCAAGCCCTGACGAGCCGATACCTGTTCTTCACCTTTTCTAAAATACTCCGGGGGAAGAGGGCTCACAGAGCCCGAACGGGGCAGAACCCCAGCGGCGCCCGAAGTGGGCGCCGCCGCCGTTATGGTTACGCCTTGTGAGCGGTAATCCGATTGATGTGCCCCATCTTGCGACCGGGTTTCGCCTCGGATTTCCCGTACATGTGAATGGCGGTGTGTTTGTCTTGGCTTAATTGCATGACACGCGCAATGTCGCTGCCGATCAGATTTTCCATGACCACATCCGCAAAGCGTTCACCTTCGCCCAGAGGCCAGCCAACCACGGCGCGGATGTGTTGTTCAAACTGATCTACTGTACAGCCGTTTTGGGTCCAGTGGCCTGAGTTGTGAACGCGCGGCGCAATTTCGTTTACGATCAAACCGTCGCTCGTGACGAACAGTTCAACGCCCATGACGCCGACATAATCCAGCGCATTCAGAACCTGCCCGGCCAGCAAAACGGCGTCCAGGCGTTGACTGCCAGAGAGACGAGCAGGCACGGTTGTGGTGTGCAAAATGCCATCCCGGTGCACATTCTCACCGGGATCATAACAGGCGACCTGACCATCCATGCCCCGTGCGGCAATCACAGAGATCTCGTGGCTGAAATCGACAAACCCCTCCAAAATTGCAGGTGCACCTGCCATGTCGGCGATGGCTTTGGCCACATCCTCTGCCGTGTTGATGCGAGCCTGGCCTTTTCCGTCATAGCCGAAACGACGTGTCTTCAGAATCGCAGGGGTCCCAATCTGCGCGACCGCCTGTTCCAAACTGGCCATGTCAGTCACATCTGCATAAGGCGCGGTACGCAGACCTAGACCCTGCAAAAAGGACTTTTCTGTCAACCGGTCCTGGCTCACCCGCAAAGCTTCGCGGCCCGGGCGGATAGGACGAATGGTTTCCAAAATATCCAGGGCTTCAGTGGGAATGTTCTCAAACTCGTAAGTGATGACATCCACATCGGCAGCAAAGGCCTTCAAAGCCTTGGCGTCCTCATAGGCAGCCGTGGTGTGGCGGTCTGCCACATGTCCGGCCGGTGGGGTGAGGCTTGGGTCAAAAATATGCGTTTGAAACCCAAGGCGCGCCGCCGCTACCGACAGCATGCGCCCCAATTGTCCGCCGCCCAGAATGCCGATGCGCGCACCAGCTGGAAGTGGGTTAGTCATCAGAAGGCTCCTCGGGAATGGAGGCCGACAGCGCCTCTCTCCAGGCATCAAGACGCGCCGCAAGGGCTTCGTCTTGCAGCGCCAGAATACCGGCAGCCATCAAGCCAGCGTTTGCTGCGCCGGCGGATCCGATTGCCATGGTTGCAACCGGAAAGCCTTTGGGCATCTGAACAATGGAGTAAAGGCTGTCAACGCCGGACAAGGCGCGTGTTTGCACGGGAACACCAACAACCGGAACCCGGGTCTTGGAGGCGACCATACCAGGTAAATGTGCCGCACCACCGGCACCGGCAATGATGACCTGAAGACCGCGCGTTGCCGCAGATTTACCGTAGTCCCACAGCCGGTCTGGTGTGCGATGCGCCGAAACAATTTTTGCTTCATAGGTGACGTTCAATTCGTCAAGAATGGCGGCGGCCTCCTTCATTGTGGGCCAATCTGATTGGCTCCCCATGATGATGCCCACTTTTACCTCAGCCATACGCATAAAGCTCCTTCGGGTGGTCCGGGTGTAAAAACCGTTGCCAAGAAACGGTTTCGAATGCGCGCGCACTATAGAGAAGCTGGGCAGCGGCGCAATGGTTCGCGGACCTTGTTGCCCAGTTTCCTTACAGCTGCCGTCCCTCGGTGGTCTCCCGCGCCAGCGCTCCTGCATCACAGATGCAGGAGCCTGACTTGGGCCAAGCGCCTCACAAGCCGGCTTGTGAGGCGCCCCCCCCTCATGGGGCATCTGTCACGTGCACAACAACTGTTTAGGCCACTTGCGCAGCGCAAACGACCGAAGGTCGGCAGCGCTGCCAGGCCCAACGCTCAGCGCGTGCGGGGCAAAAGCCCCGGATGTGTTGGGGGGCGGGAGGGCGCTCTGTCCATACGCCTCCAGCATCAATTGCGCCTGTTCCTTCCTCGCAAAAGGGTGGTCCCTTCTGGACCTTGGAGCATTGACCGCGTCACACAAGGGGGACGGGACCAGCTCCGTTCTCAGGCGATGATGTCCGGGGTTAGCCGGTCTTCAATCAGCGCAATCACGTCTTTCAGCTGCAATTTCTGCTTTTTGAGGCGGCGAACGGTCAGCTGGTCGCTGGTTGCCTTCTCTTCCAGAGCAGTGATTGCCTCATCCAGATCGCGGTGCTGCCTGCGAAACACCTCAAGCTCGATTTTCAAAACCTCATCGGTTTTCATCGAAAGATCATTAGGCGCATTCATTGGTTAGACTCAGATGCTGATGATAGGAACATCCTCATTCATAAGGTTTTAACCGGTTTTTCGCTAGGCCTAGAGAGGGTTGGCCTTGTGAATTCCTCTGAACTGCCCATATTGGAGAGAGCCGGGCAGCCAAATCGGGGTCTGGTGCAAAGACGTCGCTTTTGTATGAAGGACGAGATACGTGTCAAAACTTACCTTGGGCTCTTACCCGCATATGTTGGGGTTTGAGCAATTGGAACGCCTGCTGGAACGCTCTGCCAAATTTGGCAACGAAGGCTACCCTCCGTATAACATCGAACAAACTTCGGATTTCTCCTATCGCATCACGCTGGCCGTGGCTGGATTCGCAGAAGAGGATCTGTCGATCACGATCGAAGACCGTCAACTGGTGATCCGCGGCCGTCAAAGTGACGACAGCGAGGGCCGGGTGTTTCTGCACCGTGGCATCGCCGCGCGGCAGTTTCAGCGCATGTTTGTGTTGGCGGATGGAGTCGAGGTTGGCGAGGCTGTGATGGAGAATGGTCTTCTGCATGTGGACCTGACCCGCTCACGCCCTGAAACCGTCGTTCAAACAATCAACATTAAGAAGGGGTAATATCAGATGCAGGAAAATTTTGAAAATCTCAGTAGCGCGCAGCGCGTGGTTTATGTCAAAGCCGTTGATGTGGCCGCCTTGCCGCAAGACGTACAAGACAGCGCCGAGGGGCGCAGCCACCTGTATGCGGTGCATGACGATAATGGCGAACAACTGGCCTTGGTTGCGGATCGCCGGATGGCTTTTGTGCTGGCGCGACAAAACGACTGTGCTCCTGTCCCCGTTCATTGAGCGGGCGAGCTTGGGTGAGCAAGCCTCCAAAACAATGTAAGGATACACAAGGCGGGTTTTGACCCGCCTTTTTTGGTGCCCTAGGTTGGCTGAGCCACACAACTCGGAGCACAGTCACCATGTCCACAACAGCCTTTGATTTTGATTGGGTTGATGCCTTTACCGATCGCCCCTTTGGCGGAAATGGCTGTGCTGTTGTGCACGGCGGCGCGCATCTGGGCGAGGATATCGCCTGCACTTATGTGAAAGAGACGTCTTTGGTCGAATGCACTTTCACGGGCCCATCCTCTGTGGCGGACGTCCATGTGCGGTATTTCCTGGCCAGTCGCGAGATCCCTTTTGCAGGTCATCCGACCATTGCCACCGTGGCGGCCCTGCGCAGTCGCGGATTGGTGCGCGGCGATCATTTAACCCTGGAAACACAGGCTGGAATTGTTGCGATCGACATCCAAGGGGATGAGATTGAGATGACGCAGATTGCGCCGCAATTTGGCCCCGCCATCGACCCAAGCCTGGTTGCGGCGGCAGTCTCACTGCCGGTTGAGGCGATTGTGGGTCAGCCGCAGCAAGTGTCCACGGGGTTGCCATTTTGCATCACAGTTCTGAAAGATCACAACAGCCTCGCTGCGGCGCAGCTGAACCTGGATGCGCTTGCTAAGCTGGCCCAGTCAGCGGGCGCGGATGGCATTGATCTGATGGAACCTTTTCTTGTGACGCTGCAGGGCGCGACGGCTGAGGGCGATACGTTTTCACGGCTGTTGATGGCCCCTCCAAGCCCGCCTGAGGATCCATTTACCGGCTCGGCAACAGGAGCAATGGCGGCCTATCTGTGGCATCATGATTTGATGCCCAAAGATATTTTTATAGCCGAGCAAGGCCATGGAATGGGACGGCCCGGTCAGGCGCGTGTGACCCGCGTAGGGCCCAGTTCAGACATGACGGGCATCAAAGTTGCCGGGCAGGGGTTTGTCTTGATGTCTGGGCGTGTTCACCTGCCTGACAGGCTTTGACACCTTGGGCCTTGGGTTCAGGCCTTGGGGAGAGCGACTTGTTTCGTTCGACCCCGGCGTTGGATCCGGGTGGCCAAATGCAACAGCCGTTGAAACTTGGGGCAATCAAGCGGGTCCGGGTGCGGGCACTCTGCGGCGTGGCGTAACATGTCGCGCAACCCTGACAGCCGTGTGATCTGAGCGTCCAGCGCATCCGCGCGTGCGCGCAATTCGGCGCGGTCTCGCTGGGGTTGCCCATCAGGACCGATCATGGCGGTGATTTCTTCCAATGAAAACCCAGCGGTCTTGGCCAAAGAAATCACCGACAGCTGAACCAGCGTCTGCGGGCCAAACAATCGTCTTAACCCCTTGCGACCAACGGATTGGATCAGCCCCAATTCCTCATAGTAGCGCAAGGTTGACGGGGAAAACCCCGATTGTTTCGCAACAGCCGAAATGTCCAGAACACTCAGCTGCGGGGGCGCTTTTTGCGGAGACGTGCAGGTGTGTTCCAAAATTGACCTCAAGCTGACTTCAAGTTGCATCCTCAAGAGAATCGCTGATGTTCACAAGAGGAAACTGAAATGATCGACACATACCCAACCGCGCGGCTGTGGACCGAACCTGCCGCGTTTGCCCTGCTGCTGGCGGCATCCATGATGGTTATGGGCAATGCTACCCTCAGCCCGGCGTTGCCTTTGCTGGCCGCAGAGTTTGCAGACGATCCCTTGGCGGATTGGCTCAGCCGGTTTCTGGTCCCGGCACCTTCTGCTGCCGTTGTTATCTTTGCGCCCCTTGCGGGCCGTATGGCTGACACGATGGGGCGTAAACCTTTGATGCTTTGGGGTGTTGCCTTGTTTGCAGGAGCGGGCTGTGCCGGGTTCTGGTTGCCGGATCTGCGCTGGATGATAGCCAGCCGTTTGGTGCTGGGTGTTGGCATGGCGTTGATCCTGACCACGCAGATCGCCTTGCTTGGGGATTTGTTCCAAGGGGATAGACGTCAAAAGATGCTGGGCTTTCAGATTTCGGCGCGCAATATATCGGGGCTGATCTGCATATCGGGTGCGGGTGTTCTGGCCACATGGGATGCGCGCTTGCCCTTTGCGATTTATGGGCTGGCCTTTCTCTTCTTGTGGGTTATCGCGCGTGGCCTTCCGGACGACGGTGCGACACGGGCCACACCGGGCGATCAGAGCCCCGCTGAAGGGGACGCCAAACCGGGGCGCTGGATGCGGTCTGTGATGATCATCGCGGTGTTTCAGGGCATCCTGAACATGTCGTTCTTTGTCATGCCCACCCAAGTGCCGTTCTTCCTCAACAGCTTAGGCGTGGCAGCGCCCGTTTATGCTGGGGCGACGCTTGGTGTTATGACGCTGGCTGCGGCGATTGCAGCAATGCGGTTTGCACAAGTGTCCGCCATTCTGAGCAACGCCGGCACCTGTGTGGCCGGTTTTGGCAGCATGGCCTTGGGCTATGGCACCTTGGCGCTGGCACCGGGGCTTGAAGTTGCAATGCTGGGCGCGACGATTGTTGGCATCGGCTATGCGCTGGCCTCGCCCGTTTTTGCAGGGATGATGCTCAAAGCGGCGCCCTTGCATTGGAGGGGGCGGGCCAGTGGGCTGCTGACAACGGCGACATTTGTCGGCCAATTGGTGTCACCCGCGCTGAGCATTCCAGCCATTCAGGCCTGGGGGTTTCCGGTGACTTATGGAATTCTCGCGGTTTTCTTGCTGCTGCTGGCCGGCGGTTGGGCGATCTGGAGCGGGTTGCAAAACGCAGGTATCGCCGCCCGCGGGTGAAATCGGCTCAAATGTAACACGCCCGCCAAAAGGCGGGCGTTTTGATAGTTACACACAGCGGTGGCGTCAGGCCGCGTGGGTGTTCGACGTATGTGAGACGCCCGAGAAATAACCCATCAGACCATTCAACTGATTGGCTTCGTCGCACAGCATCTGACCGGCGGCTGTGGCTTCTTCGACCATGGCGGCGTTCTTCTGGGTCACCTGATCCAATTGGCTCACGGCGCTGTTTAATTCACTGATACCGGTCGATTGCTCGGCGGCTCCGGTGGCGATGTCGCCGATCAAACCAGATATTTCACTAACCCGCTCGGTGATTGAGGCAATCGAGGTGCCAGCTTTGTCCACCAGTTCGACGCCTTCACCAACCTGTTCGGAGCTTTCGGAAATCAGCGCTTTGATCTCTGTTGCCGCATCCGCAGAGCGCAGCGCCAGGCTACGAACTTCGGAGGCTACAACCGCAAAGCCACGACCGCTTTCACCGGCACGGGCCGCTTCGACGCCCGCGTTCAACGCTAATAGGTTGGTCTGAAATGCAATGTCATCAATGACCGAGATAATTTGACCAATCTTGTCCGAGGATGCTTCGATCCGGTTCATCGCCTCAACGGCAGTTTTGACAGTTTGGCTGCAGTCTTCGGCCTCGGTACGTGCGGTGCGCATGGTCTCTTCGACGCCGCGTGCGCCTGATGCCGCTGCACGTACAGAAGACGTCAACTCCTCCAGGGCCGCGGCAGTTTGCTCCAAGGTCGCTGCCTGGCTCTCGGTCCGCATCGACAGGTCTTCGGACGCCTGACTAATCCCATTTGCGCCATCATTGATCGCCCGCGTTTTATCCAGCGCGCCAGAGATGGTGTCAGAGATTTTTTCGATGGTGTTGTTAAAATCGGATTTCAAACCGCGGTAGGCATGGGGAAAATCCTCGGTGATCGTGCAATCCAATCGGCCCTGCGCCAACGCGCCAAGGCGGTCGCTCAGCAGCCCAACGATATGCTCTGCTTCTTCTTTGTTTTGGTTTGCATCACGTGTTGCACGTTCGGCGGCTTCGGCCTGTTCTTGAACCGCATCTTGTTGCATGGCCAGTGCCATATCGGCTGCGTTCTTTTTGCGTAGGCTCAGCAGAAGAACACCGGTTTCCAGAACAACAATAACTGCGTGAATGACTGTTCTGGTGAGGTTCTCAACCATATCGCCGCCTGGATACACAAGGGACGGCAGCAGGAAGCTGAGGCTGACGTGGTGGACGGCAATCAGGCCTGCCGCCAGCAGAAGGGCCGTTGGATTGCCCAGCGTCGACACAATCGCCAAAACCGCAAAATACAGCATATGGGTGTCCATCTGCCACGGGTGACCCGCCAGTGAAGCAGTGATCAAGATACAATGGCCCACCAAACACGCGCTAAGCAGAAAGTCGTGGGATTGTTTATCCAACCGTGTTGCCAGGAAGCTGAGCAGCGTCAACCCGGCGCTTAGACCTGCAAAAACGGTCCAGGGCAGCCCACCACCGAAAAACAGTGCAGCGAGTGTGGGAACCGGAAGCAACAGCCAGCTGACAGCCTGTTGCAAGAATTTTTCGGACGCAAACAACCCTTGGGGTTGATGTGAAGGGGAAGGCGTTAAATGGCGCAAAACTCTGCGATCCTTTTACCATCGATGACAAACCACGCGCCGTTTTCTAAGAGACGCGTCACATCTTCTGCGTTGGTGGGCACCACAAAAGCCCCCATCGGAGCGCTCGACGAGAGCAGCTGCGCCACCTGAGCCGTCTGCGCAAGCTGTGTTGCGTTGACCCAAGGCGGAACGATCACCAAAGCCGGTGAACCAATTGTGGGAGAGGGAGCGCTGGCAAGCGCCAATAGAGGCGCGAGGAGCATAGTAAACACACAGGAACATATGACGATAAAACTGGGCATGGTATCCAAACAAGATGCCCGCCCTGATTAATGCGAATTGATTGTCAATGATTTAACGATATGTTTTTGAACCGATTTCGCTAATTCCAATTGTTCCTATTTCATACCTTATAACGCAATTGGCCCGCCAAAACTGGCGGGCCAAATGAAGGTGTTGTGGATGCCGTTAGCCTTTGATCAGGCCCATGGCTTCCAGTTTCAGGATGACCTGATGTGCGCAGTTGTCGACATCGACATTCTCGGTCTCAACGCGAAGCTCTGGGTTTTCCGGAACGTCATAGGGATCCGAAATACCGGTGAACTCTTTGATTTTGCCTTCACGCGCCAGCTTATACAGGCCTTTGCGGTCGCGGCGTTCGCATTCCTCGATGGAGGTTGCTACGTGCACTTCGACAAACGCACCATATTGTTCAATGCCCTGACGGACCTGACGGCGTGTGGTGGCGTAAGGAGCAATCGGCGCGCAGATCGCGATACCACCGTTTTTGGTGATTTCAGAAGCAACATAACCGATCCGCTGGATGTTCAGATCGCGGTGCTCTTTTGAGAAGCCAAGCTCGGATGACAGGTTCTTACGAACGATGTCACCGTCAAGCAGGGTAACCGGACGGCCGCCCATTTCCATCAGCTTGACCATCAAAGCGTTTGCAATGGTGGACTTGCCGGACCCGGAGAAACCGGTGAAGAAGACGGTGAAGCCCTGGTTGGCGCGCGGCGGCTTGGTCTTGCGCAGTTCCGAGACAACCTCCGGGAAGGAGAACCATTCCGGGATTTCCAGGCCTTCCGCCAGACGACGGCGCAGCTCGGTGCCCGAGATGTTCAGGATGGTGATGTCATCCTTGTCCTCAATCTCGTCGATGGCTTCGTATTGCGCGCGTTCCGCAACCCAGACCATGTGTTTGAACGGCACCATTTTGATGCCCATTTCTTCTTCGTGCTCTTGGAAGAGTTCCTGCGCGTCGTAAGGACCGTAGAAATCTTCGCCCTGGCTGTTTTTGCCGGGGCCCGCGTGGTCGCGGCCAACGATGAAATGGGTCAGACCGTGGTTTTTACGGATCAGACCGTGCCAGACCGCTTCACGCGGGCCAGCCATACGCATGGCCAGCGGCAGCAGCGACATGGAGGTGGTGGACGCCGGATACTTGTCCAGAACCGCCTCATAGCAGCGAACGCGGGTGAAGTGGTCCACATCACCGGGTTTGGTCATGCCGACCACGGGGTGGATCAGCAGGTTTGCTTCGGCTTCACGCGCGGCGCGGAAGGTCAGTTCCTGGTGTGCGCGGTGCAGAGGGTTGCGGGTTTGGAACGCAACGATTTTGCGCCAGCCCAGCTTGCGGAAATAGGCACGCAGCTCGTTCGGCGTGTCACGGCGGGCGCGGAAGTCATAGTGTACCGGCTGTTGGATGCCGGTGATAGGACCACCCAGATAGATTTTGCCTGCTTGGTTGTGCAGGTAATCCACCGCCGGGTGCGCGATATCATCGGCACCAAATACTTTTTCCGCTTCGACCGATTTGTTCGGCTCCCAGCGGTCGGTCACGGTCATGGTGGCCAGGATTACACCTTCCTGGTCGCGCAAAGCGATGTCTTCGCCAATTTCCAGAGATTGCGCAAAGTCTTCAGACACATCCAACGTGATCGGCATTGGCCACAGTTGGCCGTCTGCCAGACGCATGTTTTCAACAACACCATTATAGTCGGCTTCGCTCAGAAAGCCTTTCAGCGGATTGAAGCCGCCGTTCATCAAAAGTTCCAGGTCACAAATCTGGCGCGGGCTCAGGTCATGGCTTTTGAGGCTTGCGGCCTCAACCTTCAGCTTTTGCGCGGACTCATACGATACATATAGCTCCGGAATGGGAGCCAAGTTACTCAATGTGGACATGCGAATTCTCTCATCGTTCTCGCAGAATTGGTAAAGGGAGGTGCCTTTTCCAGTTGGGGGCATACAGGTAACAGGACGTTGATGTCCACCACACCAATGTAAAAAGGACAAGATGTGCTTCTGCTCGCGCATCAAGACCCCTGTTCGGCCTTTTTCATGAGCTTTGGGACGAGATTATGGGTATTTTACGAATTTCAGATGAAATGTGTTTCCAAAGCGCCTGGAAGTCGATGTTTGTGAAACAAATGGGTGACAATTAGGCGGTTTGGGGCAGTTCTCCACGCAAACGCGTCGCGGATTTGAGTGGCCAGGCGCGTACGGGCAACGCCACACCGCGCAGTTCAAAGGTACGCATTTCTTTCCCTGCCAGCGTGATATTGGCCGCGCGCAGCAGACTTTCCGACACCAGAAGCTCCACCGCCAACTCTTTGCACATCGCCTCAAGCCGGCTGGCGGCATTCACAGTTCCGCCGATGATGGTGCGGGGCGCTTTGGAGCCGCTGCCAATTTCACCCACAACAACCTGTCCCAAGTGGAGCCCCATGCCGATCTTCACCGGCGTGTCCCCGGCAGCTTCCAGTGCCGCATTGAATTTCTCAAGCGCTTCGGAGATCCCGCACACCGCTGCCAGCGCGGCCCGTGCCGACGACCGGGGATCAGGTGTTTCAAACACGGCCAGCAGCCCATCCCCCATGTATTTGTCGACATTCCCACCGGTGCGGGTGATTTCAGGCACGATGGCGTCAAAGAACCGGTTCAGCAGGAACACAACGTCATAGGGCAACAAACCGGCCGTGCGCTGGGTAAACCCACGCATGTCCAGAAACAGAATGGCAATCTGGCGCTCTTCGCCCTGGCTGGCATGGGCCCGGTTGCGCCCTCCTTTGGGGCGAAAGACACGATAGGCTGTGATGGGCTGGTCCGGGCGGATCTGGCAGGCCAGGCGCATGTTCGGCTCAGCCTTGACCGCTTGCAGCGAGCGTGTCTCTGCCAGCGAAGGAGGCGGCAGCGTATCTGCACCTTCTTCGATTACCACCCGGCATGTGGTGCAACGCCCTTTGCCGCCGCACAGCGCCGTGTGGGGCACACCATGGGTTTGCGACATTTCCAACAGCGTCATGCCGCGGTCGCCATCCACGGTCGGGCCGTCGATATAGCGTATTTTGACGGCCCGGCGGCGGCGTAGCATGCGGCGTACAAGATAGATACCAGCCAGGGCTGCCAAAAGGATCCAGTAGCTTTGTTCTGACCAGTTCAAAAGCTGGATCATTTCGCTGCGCGCTGCCGCGTCGGGCCAGTTGAAATCTGCGCGCATTTCGGGTCCAAACCCATCTTCATACGCGAGTTCAGTCAAACGGCGCCCTTCAAACAGATAACCGGTAAGTGCAAAAAGGGGCACAAACACTGCGGCGCCAATGGCGTAGGGCGTCAACGGCCGCCACCATCGTGTCAGGCGTAGCCAATGGTGCATTCCGATGCTGCCGTGGATCCAAACCACCACAAGCAATGCAGCCTGATACCAGGCGGATTGACTGCCCCAGATCAACAGGATCATATAGCCAAATTCATCATTCACGTTATGGATCTCATGGGCATAGCGCGTGAAGATGATATGACCCATAAGCTGTAAAGGGATCACAAGGCCCAAGGCAACTTGAAACCATTGGTGAAAAGGCATCCGCAGGGTTCGACGCTGAATCAGACCGTAAAACGCAAGGCCAGCATGCCCCAGAAGCGCTGCACCCAGGATCACAGACCCTGGTAAGCTGCGCGTCACATAGGTGCGTGCATCCTGCATGGCATCCATCCATTCATAGGACACCAAACCCAAGCCCAGATTTACGAAATGCAGGAAGGCATACAGTAAAAGGATCAGGCCAGAAATGATCCGAAATTTGGTAACCCGGTCGCCCTGCCACAATTGCTCAGCCAAAGACCCCTCCACTTTTACTGCCCCATAACTGTGGGGAAGGGCGGCGGCGGTCAAGTCACTTTGCGTTCCAATCCTGTGACGCATTGAAATAGACGCAGATCTTGAAGCATTTGGACACAAAATAGAAAAAGGGCGGCCCAGATGAAGCCGCCCCTGGAAAATGTGGTCAGAAGGAATGGATTATTCCTGTTCGGCCAGGAACCGTTCAGCATCCAGAGCCGCCATACAGCCCATACCGGCCGAGGTCACAGCCTGACGATATTTGTGGTCGGTCAGATCGCCCGCCGCAAAAATGCCGGGGATCGAGGTTTCGGTTGAACCTGGCTTGACAGAGACATAGCCGCCGTTGTGCAGGTCCAGCACGTCTTTGACCAGTTCGGTTGCGGGTGCGTGACCGATGGCGACAAACACGCCTTTGCAGGGCAGGTCATTGATTTCGCCGGTTTTGACGTTCTTGACTTTGACACCTTCCACGCCCAGCGGAGTGTCGCTGCCGTAGACTTCGTGCAGCTCATGGAACCACAGGGTTTCGATTTTTTCGTTTTTGAACAAGCGGTCTTGCAGGATCTTCTCGGCCCGCAGCTCGTCCCGGCGGTGGATCAAGGTCACTTTGGAAGCAAAGTTGGTCAGGAACAGCGCTTCTTCAACGGCGGTGTTGCCGCCGCCGATCACCACGATCTCTTGACCGCGATAGAAGAAACCGTCGCAGGTCGCACAGGCGGAAACGCCAAAACCTTTGAACTTCTCCTCGGACTCAAGACCCAGCCATTTGGCGCGCGCGCCAGTGGCCAGGATCACAGCGTCGGCTGAGTATGTGGTGCCGCTGTCGCCTTTGGCCACAAACGGGCGCACCGTGGTGTCGAGCGAGGTGATCAGATCGCCAACGATGTCACAGCCCATGGCAGCTGCGTGCTCTTGCATCTTCACCATCAGGTCGGGGCCTTGCACTTCGGTGAAACCCGGATAGTTTTCGACTTCGGTGGTCGTGGTCAGCTGACCGCCGGGCTCCATGCCCTGAACCAGAACCGGTTCCAGCATAGCGCGGGCCGCATAAACCCCTGCAGTATAGCCCGCAGGTCCCGAGCCGATGATCAATACCTTGGTGTGGCGTGTCTCAGACATTTGAAATCCTCAAATAGCATGGCAAAACGGGCTTGCCGTTGGTCGAGGATGCATATAGCTGCCGCCTGCGTTTGCTTAAACCCCTCAGATGGTGCAAAGACTAACGTCCCACCATTGACAGGTTGCTAGTGTTTTTGTTCTTGCTTTTACGGAAAAAGAATAATGCTGCTCGGTTGTGAAATAATATTGCGCCAGCGGGCCGGGTTGCTATAACAAAACTGATTTTACGGGAGCATGAACATGGTCACAACGCGACTGGATCCGATCGATCGCATGATTTTGTCGGAGTTGCAGGCTGACGGTCGGATGACCAACGTGGAGCTGGCGAAACGAGTCGGTATCTCTGCTCCGCCATGTCTGCGGCGGGTGCGTGCGCTGGAGGAGGCCGGTTTGATCCGTGGCTACCATGCGGATGTGAACGCGCGGGATCTTGGGTTCGAGGTGCAAGTCTTTGCAATGGTTGGTCTGGAGAGCCAGGCCGAACATGAGCTGAGCGCTTTTGAGGAACAATGCCGCAGCTGGCCGTTGGTTCGCGAATGCCACATGTTGAACGGAGAGGTGGATTTTATCCTCAAGTGCGTCTCACCCGACCTTTCGACTTTTCAAAGCTTTCTAACCGGGCAATTGCTGACGACACCAAATGTCGCCAGTGTAAAAACGTCGCTCGTCATCCGCGGTGCCAAAGATCAACCGGGCGTCCCCTTTGAAACCCTGGAAGAGCGGCTGGCGCGCGAAGCCTGATTATGTCGGGGCAAAACGGGCTGCGGAAAATAGCCCGCAGCCTCTTTTTCGCTAGGCCATCGAAGGCGGTTTATCGTTGCTTGTACCCGGCTGTTCCATCCGTGGGTGGCACAGGGGCCCAAAATCCGCTCCCGATTCGATATGTGAAAACAGGTTCAGATACAGAGTGCGAATGGCATGGCTGACCAGTTTCAGGGCATCGGGGCCAGGGTGATAGGTTTCAAACGGCAAGCCCCCCACACGGATCACACTGTGTTGGGGCAGGCACAAATGGAACATTTCAACCGGCGTCGGTGGCGCGGTTTCAACGATGTTCATACCGTCCATAAATTCGCCCACCGGGGTCAAAAGACCCTCGGTGGTGTCGTCGCCGCGTAGGTGAGCAGGGGTACGCAGCAGACGGGCAGCAGGGCCAACGACAACGCAGGCCGCTGGTTTTGCAAGTCCAAGGCTGTCGGGCATAAAGCTGATAAGGCGCCGTTTTTGACCGCGTGCGGTCGGGCGTGTCGGCAAAATTGTGGTGCGCCCTTTCCACAGCAGTGTTTGGGCTTCGCCGTTTAGGTCCACGATCTCATCCCCAGGCAGCAGGTCTTCTACGGCAATGGGTCCTTGTGTCGTGTCAACCAAGGATCCGCGACAAAAGGCGGTGAATGCCTGTTCAAACAGCGGCAAAGTTGGTGCGGTATGGCGCGTTTCAGAAATGTTGCCATTGGGCAGCAGGCTCATCACGTCAAACCGGCGCAGCTGCGGTTTGGTCGCACCTCGCAGTGCGGCCGGATCCTGGATCAGGGCCTGCGAGTCTAACAGGTTGGCCGCCGCACGGTGCAGCGAATGAGGAATGGTCATTATGAACGACCCTTTTTTGTTCCCGCCGGGCTGTTGGCTTCTCTTCCCATGGTCTTGCTTCCATTTGTGGGTTCGAACCCGGCGAACACCGACGATTGGCAGTTTTGGAAGCGCATAGACGTATACTATGTCCATGCAGAGGTATCAGCGAGCCCGGCTCTGTATTGTATTCAACGGTAGGGTAAAGACCCTAAGGAATAGTCACCTTCCAAATCCGAACTCTGAGAAACTCTCAATGCTGAGTAAGGTTTTGCGCAGCGGTGGCAGCTTATGTGCGGGTGATTGGCTTCCTGTCAGGCTGATTTTTTGCAGGGAACTGGGACTTGAGCGCGTGTCGCACTACATTGGCGCGGTTTTTTTGCGGGTTTTGCGGGGGGCGATGTCATTGTCCGGGCCGTGACGATAGCGGACTTGATAAAACGGCTTTTCATGTCTTCTCCTAAGTCAACTCGTTAAAATCTACTGCTGTAACAAGTTCAAGTTGTTTACTTTATCGGCCTGCATTGTGCCCCGATTGTGGCTTAGGAGAGGAAATAAGGGGGAGGGTCACATTTAATTCACAAGATGTAATTCACGGGTTAGTGCCCTGTGAAATATGGGTAAACTTGTATCTTTCCGCTTTTTCGAACAAATTTCGGTCAGAAATTGCGGCCAAACTTCGCCCATGTGTTTTGTGCGGGACTTGGATTTGCCTAATTTGGTTAAGATTTCCAGAAGCGCTGTTTAAAGCCGAATGCAGGAAATCAGACGGCCATAATCGGCCTCTTTGGCGTGGGTTGTGCGGCGGTAGGAATAAAACCGATCTGCGTCTTGATAAGTGCAATGCCCGGTCCACTCCGCGGATGCGATGCCGGATGCTTGCAGCTTTGAAAGGCCAAACTTTGGCAGGTCAAACATATGCCGGTCGCCTTCGCCAGCGCGGAAGAAACGTGCGTTCTCAGAGTCTTGCGAAATGAAACTGTCAAAGAATTCCGGCCCAACCTCATAGGCTGATTGCGAAATCGACGGGCCAATAACAGCACGAATGGCCTGCCGTTGGGCCCCAAGGGCGACCATTGCATCGATGGTGGACTCCAGAACCCCATCCAATGTGCCGCGCCAACCTGCGTGGGCTGCGCCGATCACGCCGGCATTTTCGTCATGAAACAAAACAGGTTGGCAATCTGCTGTCAAAATTGCCAAGGCCAGCCCGGGCTGGTTGGTGACAATTCCGTCCGCGCGGGCGCGTGGCATGTCGCCTTGGGGCTGCGTGATCGTGACGACGTCTGCTGAATGGACCTGATGCACGCCGATCAACGCATCGGATTGCACCCCCATCGCTTCGGCCACACGTGCGCGGTTCAACGCAACGACTTCGCGCTGATCACTGGATCCCAATCCGCAATTCAGACCGGAAAATATGCCCGAAGACGCACCGCCTTTGCGGGTAAAGAACCCATGTTTCGCGGGCGACAAAAGATCCGAGGTCAGAATTTCCAGCGTCATATGTCCAATCCGGGTGGGGGTGTCTGCGTCTTGGGGAACAGCCCCATGACTTTGAACAGGTTTCCCATTTCCTGCGGGTGCGTCAACCGTCGATGTGCAGCGATATGAGTGTCCAGTGCAGCGCCGCTGAGGTTCTGCGCCAGGTTTTGCGCGCGCTGTGTGATGCCAAGGCGTTCCAGAAAAATGCCCTGTGGCGTGATCCGCGAGAATCCGCAGCCCACCGCACCGGCTGTAACTGTCAAGGCTTCAAAGTCCACATGGGTTGTCAAATCCGCCGTTCCGGGATCCACCAACGGGTCAACGGGCGTATGCGCGCGCAAGGCTTGCAAAGTGTCTCCAAGGGACCGCCAGTCGCCATAATCAATCACCAAGCCCGCGCCACCATGGTTGGCAATCCGCGCGCAGATCTCTGCCATAACAGGGGCGGCCATGGTGCAATGTTCGACCAAATCGCCGTCATCGGTGTCTTGAAGCCGGTGGTCCAAGGCAGGCTGCGGGCTTGGTTGGGACAGGCCGAACTGCAAACACTCATCCTCAAGCCCCACACGCTTTTCGGCCCAGCCGTCGCCTTGGCGGATAAATTGACGCACGGGCAGGGCGTCAAAAAACTCATTGGCCACCATAAACAGCGGTTGTTGCGGCAATTCGCCTGCATCCGCCGACCATATGACATCAAACCCACGTAATGCCTTTTGTTGTAGGGACCTGAGAGTGGGGGAGGCCTCAACCAGATGGATTTGCATCGCGCCATGAAAACCCGGCAAAGCGCGGGTGGCACGCAAGAGATCCGCCATCAAGTTGCCGCGACCAGGGCCAAATTCAGCAAGGGTAAAAGGGGCGGGCGCACCCTGATCCAGCCAGCTTTGAGCGAGGGAGAGACCGATTAGCTCTCCAAACATCTGGGAGATTTCGGGTGCCGTGACAAAGTCCCCGTCAGCGCCCAGGGGATCGCGGCAGGTGTAATAGCCGTATTCAGGGTGCAGCAGGCATTCCGCCATATAATCCGCGATGGACAGCGGTCCATCGGCCAAGATGCGGGATTTCAGATGGTCAAGCAGGCTCATGCGACAGCCTGAGTTCTGTAATGTTTGCGGGCGCGCCAGACAAAAAAGAGGCCAAGCGCAATCATGGGGAGCGACAGGGCCTGCCCCTGCGTAAGGCCGTAGCCATTAATCTGCCAGGCCAGTCCCAAGGGGTTGCCAGCAGAGATAAACTGCGCATCCGGTTGGCGGAAAAACTCAACGATAAATCGCGCCAGGCCATAGCCCGCCAAGAAGGTGCCAACCACCAAGCCGGGCTGCAAGAACGCCCGACGGCGGTAGACAAGATAAAGGACCAATGCGCCAAGCACGAGCCCTTCCAGTGCGGCTTCATACAGCTGGCTTGGGTGACGCGCGCAGAGCTCATCAATCGGCTGGCCACAGTTCTGCGCCTCGCCTCCTGGGAAGGCAACGCCCCAGGGTTGGTTTGTCGCGCGGCCCCAAAGTTCGCCATTGATAAAGTTGGCCAGTCGTCCCAGCAGCAATCCCGGTGCCACGGTGTGGGCGACCAGGTCGGCCATTTGCAGTTTGGGAATGTTATTAAGCCGCGCAAAGATCCAGGCCGCAGCCACAACGCCCAAAAGACCGCCGTGAAAGGCCATGCCGCCCTGCCAGATCCGCAGGATCTCGAGCGGGTGAGACAGGTAATAAGACGGCTGATAAAACAGGACAAACCCCAAACGCCCCCCCAGAACCACACCCAGAATGATCCAGGTGATCAGATCCTCGACGTGTTTTGGAGACATCGGCGCCGTTTCACCGGGCCACAGCGCAGGGCGTTTCACCGCCATCACCGCCAGCTTCCAGGCGATCAGGATACCCGCGATATAGGCAAGGGCATACCAGCGCAGGGCGAACTCAAATCCCCCAAACGAAATTGAGAACAGCTCGGGCGAAATGTCGGGAAAAGGGATCAATGCGTGCATATGCGTTCCATGCCTTTGCAACAGGGCCAAAGTCAACGGCTTGCCGTCGGCGGTTTGCTTGCCCATATAGGGGACAAGCTTCACATGGAGAAGACAATGCAGACCCGTAACAAGATCCTGGATGATATTTCCCAGTTGATGACCAATGCCATGGGCGTGGCCCAGGGGGCCCGTGACGAGGCCGAGACCGCCGCCAAAAGCTTGGTGGACCGGTGGCTGGCAGATCGTGATTTTGTGACCCGCGAAGAGTTCGATGCGGTCCGCGCCATGGCACAAAAAGCGCGCGAAGAAAACGAATCCCTCAAGGCGCGCATCACCGCGATCGAGGAAAAGCTGAACAGCTGATTGTTCAGTTCAATTGCGGCCGAAGGCCCAAGGGCGCGTCCAGCTTTGGGCGCGCTTTTTTGCTTCGGTCTCTTTATTCGACAGGCGTGCCAAAGATCACCATCGCCAGCCCCAAGAGCGCCAATGCTCCAAACAAACGGGCAGAAGCCTGTTGACCCGCCAGACGGGCGCGATGGGCTGCGAGCACAGCCTGCAGCCCATAAAAGGCCGCAAATGCGCGCGAGGCGTAAGTGATAATCTCAAAAACATCTGATCGCCACGTGAGCCACAGCCCAAAACCGGTAAGCAGCGCATAGACTGCTGCCGGAGGCAGGCGATTGCGGGTCAGCTCAGTCACCAGACCGCCGGATCCAGCGGTATCGGCCACAGCCGCACTGAATTGCGCGCTGAGGGCGGCTGCAATCAGCAACATGGGCAGGATCGGCGCAACTGCAGCCATCAGGGAAATGATCGCAGTCTCCTCCAATGCCATGGAGTCCGGGGCAAAGATGAATGTCAGACAGAAGATGTAGATCATATAGATCGCTGTCGACAAAATCTGCGCCAACCGCAAGGCACGCACCCGGATTCCCGCGTCATAGGTCTCACCAAGGTAACGTGCGGTCTCAAACCCTTGGACGGTGACAAGGAGCCCGAACCCAAGCGCCAACGCGCTCCAGCCGGTTTGGGATGGTGGGGCCCAAACAAGTGCTCCCGTATTCAGCCTCTCGCCAAAGGCCCAAATCAAAGCAAAGAGGAGGCCCGCAATGATAGACAGCTTTACCCCAACCGAGATCTGTTCCAGCCGCTCCAATGCGCCAAAGCCGCGGGTCCATCCAACAAGCAAGATGACGGCAAAGACCCCGCTGGTCACAAGGCGCGCGTGAAACCCGTCATTGCTGTCAGTGAGCGTTACCGCAAATGCGCCCAATAGGTTTAGGTAATAGGCAACGGACACAAAATAGGCAAAGGCCAAGGCCCATGCACTGGCAGCTTCCAATGCACGGTCGATGCGACCGGGGGGCGGGGCGCGGTCTAACCAGCGGATGTTAAAGACCATCACCTGCCCGAAACCCGCGGCAACCGCGCACAGCACGGCCATAACCACAGGGGCCCATCCGCCAAAAGAGGCGTTCAGGATTGGCCCCAGGACGAGAAAACCGCTGCCGATGATCGACGCCAGCGGAGTGATTGTTGCACGCCACAAAGGTGCATGTGCCAGACGAGGCCACATCAGCAGGGTGCCACATAGCACCGTGACCGAGATTATGAGGATGTTCAAAAGCATCAAAAAACGCTGGATGTTATATACAGGAGCACAGTTTTCCACAGATCAAACGCAGGTCTCTGATGTGGGTCAAACCAGACAAAAAACGCGCCCCTGCGGAGCGCGTTTCAGGACGCCATTTCTGACGTGGTTACTTCTTATCTTCCGCAATCTCGCGGTCGTAATCCAGACGTTCCGCAGCCTGCAGTGTCAGGATCTGAAACAGGCGCGAGGCCTCGTCGTCGGATCCTACAGGTGCGCCGCCATCGGACCCGCCGCCGCTGCCAAAGACATAGGTAGGCACGTTCCGCTTGGCAAACGCATCGGCCCACAAGCGCTGGATCTCAACTTCTGCATCCAATTTTTGGGCCAGCGCATTGTCCGCCTCTAGGATTTGACGCTTGGCATAGGCTTCGGCGTCAGCAGCAACCTGAACGGCTTCGGCATCGATCCGAGCCTTCTCCAACAGGATCTCGGACTGTTCCTTGGCAATCCGCGCCGCTTCCCGCTCCCGCTCGGCGGCTGTAATGGCCAGCTGCTTTTCGGTTTCCGCATCGGTGGTGCGCTCAATCTGGATCACTTTGGCTGAGGCCTGGCGTTCCGCCACTTCCCGCTCGCCGCGCGCAACAGCCAACAGCTTTTGCTCTTCTTCCTGGATCCGCTGTTCGCGGGCAATGGCGCGGTCAGCCGCCGCCTGTTGGCGCAGTGCCATCCGGTCCTTGAACTTCTGGTTCGGGTTCACATCCGTCACGCGAGCCGAGGTGACGGTGATGCCGAATTTGCTAAAGCTCTGCGCTTTGCGGCGCGGCTGTCCAGTGCTGTCCAATAGCTTTTGCACCACAAAGACGGTTTTGGTGTCTTCGCCAAACTCTTCCTGCTCTGTCCCAAGTGCGGCATTTGCAGAGCCTGTGCGGTTCTGATCCGTCGGAACCTGCTGTTCAATCCGGCGTACCAGGTAAATGCCGTCTTCCATCTGGCGTTGGAATTCATTGTTGAATTCAGTCTTGCCGCCTTGGAAGTAGTCTTCGGCTGACATCAGTGCTGCATTCGCGCCAAGGGTTTCTTCAAAAGCGGGCACAAGTTCGGTGCGCAACAGGTTTTCTGGCGTCCGGTACTGTCGCGCCAGACGCAGGAAGGCATCCTGATCCGAGGGCAGCTCAAACCGTGCCGTTGCAGACACAAGCGCATCCACCTGATCCAGGAACACCAGCGATTTTGGCGCTAGATTCGCGCTCATCTGGGAGCTGTCACGTTCCGCGCGCACGTCCCCCTGTCCTGAGGTAGAGGCCTGAACGGACATCGCATTCTTCCATGCGTTGTAGCGCCCGAAAAGATAGGTGTTATAGCCAGTGTCGGACACCATCTTCTCTTCGCCCAAAATGGTGCGGACATGGTATTTGTAGCCAGGCTCAGCATAGAAAAACATGCCGTTAAAGGTTGAAACGGCAAAGAGCATCAGACCAGCCGCCTTGAGCCCCAGACCAGCGACGCTGACAAGCCCGTCGAGGTTCTTCTTTTCACGAAAATCAAAGGCACGCCGGAGAGCAAATCCGGCAGCGATAATGAAGAGGCCAAGGATGGGTAGAAAAAGCATGGGTTACCTCATTGATTTGTTCAAAAATACTTGTTGTGATAACGATATGGTGATTAATCGCGTACTTTTGAAGATCATCATCTTTATTCCGAAAGTCAGAAGTGTACTACTGTATACATTCGTGACTTCTGTGTCACAGGCTTGGGGTTGAAGGCGTTTCCGCTACAGATTGTCTGGTCTTTTTGGCAAGAGTGCGACCAAATGCAGGAAACGCACCCAAAATGGGAATTGTTGATGTTAGAGCGTGTCGCTCACAACTGATCCTCTGAGTTTCAGGGGCTGATCTTCACCGCGCCGCCTGCCACTGGGCGGGGCGCGATGTGTTGTGGTTTGACACAGGCTTTTTCAATGAACATCTCAAAGAACGAACAGCGCGTGTTGCACGCGTTGGCACAAGGCGGGCGTATTCAATATGAGCGCGCGCCAAACGGGCGGGTGACCCGCGTCTTTTGTTTTACCCGTGATGGTATGGTTCTGTCGAACTGTACGCTGGAGGTTTTTTCAAAACTGCGTCGCAAACGGTTAATCGAATCGCATTGCTCCAGCCCGTATCGGATTTCGGACAAAGGGCGCCGGTCCGTGCGCGCACAGCTCGACAATCGCTGAGCCCCAAAACCAAAACCAGTGGAACAGGGCGGGTTGGATCTGCCCTGTTCCCTGCGCTGTGCAATCGCCCTTTAGCTGGGTTTGGTGACATTTATCTGTCAGTTTATTGCGGTTTTACGAACTGTTGCGGCTGCGAGGCGGCTAGGGCGACATTTTGCGCATCCACAGCCGTCATCCACAAGTTATTGCAGTTATCCCCAAATAAAGGGTTGCCAGATCGATCCCTAAACTTCACCATATTTTGTAGGGAGACGGCATTCAGCCCCTTCCTATTGAGCAGAAAGCTAACCGTTGGGGGGCTGCCACCCGCAAAGGTTAGAAGCGAGAGAGGTGGGTCAATGTCCCTTTCCGAGCATCAACTCTTCGAAGAAGTCCATCCGATCGATATTGTCGAACACTTGGCGTCACATCATGAGTGGGATTTCGACCGGATCGCCGATGATCAAATTGCGATGGCTGTCGAAGGCCAATGGCGAACCTACTCCCTGACCTTGGCGTGGTCGGACTACGAAGAAACCCTGCGTATGGTCTGCAGTTTCGAAATGGACCCGCCCCAGGATAAACTGCCGGGGCTTTATGAGCTGATCAACAAGATGAACGATCAGTGCTGGACCGGCTCGTTCACCTATTGGCCAGATCACAAACTGATGCTGTATCGCTATGGCCTGTTGCTGAGCGGGGGCCAGATGGTCACACCGCAGCAGATTGATCAGCTGATGAAAATGGCGGTCGCCAATTGCGAACGTTACTACCCGGCCATTCAGCTGAATGTCTGGGGTGAACGCTCACCCGCAGATGCGATGCAAGTCGCCATTGCAGAGGCCTTTGGCCGGGCGTAAAGATTTGCCCCAAACCTAGTTATGGACGGAGAGGGGCAACCATGCACATGACAGAAATCGCGGCCCGCGGCTTGGTGTTGTTGGGCTGCGGAAAAATGGGATCAGCCATGTTGAAAGGCTGGCTGGATGGCGGACTGCCTGCGACCTCGGTCTGGGTTCAGGATCCGTTTCCATCTGATTGGCTGTCTGGCTCAGGGGTGCGCATCAACGAAGCCCTGCCAGCCAGCCCCGCCATCGTTCTGATCGCTGTGAAACCTCAGATGATGGCCGAGGCTTTGCCGACGTTGAAATCCTATGGCGGCGGCCAGACCCTGTTTATCTCGGTTGCGGCGGGGACGTCGATTGCGACCTATGAACAGATCCTTGGGGCCTCAACGCCCATTGTGCGGGCCATGCCGAACACGCCAGCGGCCATCGCCAAAGGGATCACCGCGATCATCGGCAATGATACGTGTCAACCGGCGGACCTTGATGGGGCGGAAATGCTGTTGTCCTCTGTCGGCCAGGTCGCACGCCTTGAGCACGAAGCGCAAATGGATGCCGTAACCGGTGTGTCCGGTTCGGGCCCAGCCTATGTGTTCCATATGATCGAGACGCTCGCAGCGGCAGGCGTTGCACAGGGGCTGCCCGAAGCACTGTCAATGCAATTGGCCAAGGCGACAGTTGCCGGGGCAGGGGCTTTGGCCGAAGCGTCGGAGGACAGCCCCAGCCAGCTGCGCATCAATGTCACCAGTCCAAATGGCACGACGCAAGCGGCGCTTGAGGTGTTGATGAATGACGCGGACGGTATGCCGCCTTTGATGAAGCGGGCAGTTGAGGCTGCCACCAAACGATCCGAGGAGTTGTCTCGTGGCTGAGATTTCTTTTGATGACTTTCTAAAAGTGGATGTGCGCACCGGCCGCATCACCCGCGCCGAGGCTTTTCCGGAAGCGCGCAAACCCGCGATCAAAATGTGGATCGATTTCGGTTGCGAGATCGGGGAAAAGAAAACCTCAGCCCAAGTCACCGCCCATTATGAGCCGGAAACCCTTGTAGGCAAACAAGTTTTGGCGGTGGTGAACTTCCCACCCCGTCAGATTGGCAAGTTCATGTCCGAGGTTCTGGTGCTGGGCCTTCCGGATGAAAACGGAGAGGTCGTCCTGATCGGTCCTGACGGGGATGTATCGGCAGACGTTCCATTGGGGGGGCGGCTCCATTGACCAAAGTCTTGATTGCGCGACGCATGACTGCGGATGTTGAGGCGCGCGCCAAAGCTGAGTTCGGGGCCACTGTTCGGATGGAAACAGCTCCTCTGAGCAACGCGGAAATGATTGAGGCGATGAAGGCATATGACGTTGTTATGCCGTCACTCAAGGATCAATTCTCGGCAGAGGTTTTTGCGGCCGTTGGCGCGGATTTGCGCTGCAAGCTTTTGGCGAATTTCGGTGTCGGCTACAATCACATCGATGTAGCAGCGGCCAAGGCTGCAGGCGTCGCAGTGACCAACACGCCCGGCGCAGTGACTGATGCAACTGCAGATATTGCCATGACGCTGATCCTGATGACCGCACGGCGTGCAGGTGAAGGTGAGCGGATTGTGCGAGCGGGGAAATGGGAGGGGTGGCACCCTGTGCAGTTCCTTGGCGCGCATGTCAGTGGCAAGCATGTTGGAATTCTGGGTATGGGGCGTATCGGGCAGGCGATTGCGCGCCGCTGTCATTACGGGTTCGGTATGGATGTCTCCTATCTGGCGCGCAGTGAGAAAGATCTGGACTTTCCTGCTGAACGGATGCGTGACGCGAAAGAACTCGCACAAATTGTTGATTTTCTGATTGTCGCGGTTCCGGCCTCTCCAGAAACGCAGCATCTGGTTGATGCGGAGATCCTGGATGCCATGAAAGACACCGCGTTTCTTGTAAATATTGCCCGTGGCGAGGTCGTCGATGAACACGCACTGATCGCCGCGCTGGAGGCTGGCAAAATCGCTGGCGCTGGCTTGGATGTGTATGAGTTCGAGCCAAAGGTTCCAGAGGCGTTGAAGCAGAGAGAGAATGTTACTTTGCTACCGCATCTTGGTACGGCGGCAGAAGAAGTGCGCAGTCAAATGGGGCACATGGCATTGGATAACATTGCAGCCTTTGTCGCGGGTCGGGATCTGCCGAATTTGATCGTGTAAGCGCATGTAAAAGGGAGATGCTCCCGCCCGTCGTTCATGCGCAAAACGCATGGCCTCCCGTTGGGTAGGGCAGCGCGCCGATGGCGCGCTGCGTCGTGGCAGGCACGAGAGCCGATGAATAACAATGACGTTGGTCAAACACTTGAAAATAAGGAGTTTAGGGATGCGAATGATCGTCGGAATACTTGGATTAACCCTATTGGTTGGATGTAACGGCGTACCGCTGGTGCCGTTGATTTAATGCGGCCCAGCGGGAAAGGGTACGCGTCTCCATTGCGAGAGGCAGCGCCGGGCAAAGCCCGGCGCCAGGCCCAAGGCCGCACAGAGCAAGTTTCGGCCAGGCCGAAACTTGTGCGGGCGCGGGAGCGCCACGTCTGCGCAACAAGGTAAAACGATCTGAATTAAAGCTTGGAGACGCGTTCGTGGGTCTGTGCCACGCTCTCCACCCGTTCCGAATAGCGATCTACCAGGTATTCTTTCCGGCTGCGGGTGAGGTAGGTGAATTTCACCAATTCCTCCATCACGTCGAAGACCCGGCGATAGAAGGGACCTTCGGGCAAACGTTCGCCTTCTTGGAACTCCAGCCAGGCTTTGGGAATGGAACTTTGATTGGGAATTGTCACCATCCGCATCCAGCGCCCCAATATGCGCATTTGATTGACCGCATTAAAGCTTTGCGAGCCACCGGACACTTGCATCACGGCCAGCGTCTTGCCCTGTGTTGGGCGAATTCCACCTTGGGCAGACAGAGGGAGCCAGTCGATCTGGGTTTTCATAATCCCTGTCATCGTTCCGTGGCGCTCGGGCGATGACCAGACCATGGCCTCACTCCAGATCGCCAGTTCGCGAAGTTCCGCCACTTTGGGATGATCTGCTGCCCCCTCGTCATCCGGGAATGGCAGGCCAGATGGGTTAAAGATCTTGGGCTCGCAACCAAGCGCTTTGAGGATCCGGGCGCATTCCTCGACGACTTTACGAGAGTAGCTCACATCACGTAGGGAGCCATAAAGCAGCAGAACGCGTGGCGCGTGGCCGGGATCCCCGGCAGGTGCCAGCGCAGCCACGTCAATGGGCGCAAAGGCTTCGGCGGTTACAGAGGGCAGATCGGTCAGATCCGGCAGATCAGAGCGGGGTGTTTTGGGGTCAGGCACTTTCTTCTTCCAGGTGCAGCTTCATGTCCAGCAACACTTGCTGCAAAAGCACCGTTTCCCTCAAGAGACGTTTTGCCTCATTCACCGTAATGATACCGTCCTCGATCGCGGATTGATATTCGCTCATCAAAGTTGCGAACCTCTGGCTCAATGCAATGACGTCAGAATTGACGCCGCCCGGCCGCGAGGCACAATTGGGCCCATTGCCATAAGACAATGTGATGTTGCGCAGATCAGCTAGTGCAGAGGTCACATGCGGGTAAGAGGCCGATGCTTCCAGCCGGGCCACCGAATCCACCGGCATAAACCGGTCGGAATGCTCCTGATTTTCGGAGTAGTAACGCCCTAACGTGGCCTTTGATTTACCTGTAATTTCACAGGCGGCCTCAATGCCGACGTCTTTCACCAATGCTTCGGTGTGCTTTTTTAAATATCCGCCAATATCTGCCATTCTCGTCCTTTGCTTTGCGAGGTTGCCGCTTTCTTGGGGAACTCGCAGAGTTATTTCCCATTCCTGATGTGTAAATGAAATGCAAAAATCTGACCATCCCTACCGGGTTTAGTAGGGCGGTGAGTGGCGATGCGTGTCATACGCGCACCCGTGCTTGCGACGCAGATGCTGTATGAGTGAGTGGGCAGCATCTGTTGTTTTGGCAATTGGTCTGCCGTTTGGTGTATTCTGGCTGCACGTGGTTTTGCATGTGCCGCTGTTGGGAGGTCTGGTGTTGCAGAATCGGGCTTAACCCAATGTGCGAACGTCTATTGAGTTGGCTAGAATGCACTATTTTTCAATGACTTACGATGGGCTGCCTGCGCATTGCGATGTTTGAGGCTTAAATCAGCTGCAGGATTTCTTGTTGTTGGTCTTCTCGCGGCTTTTAGAATCTCTAAACGCTCGTTAGATCGGTGCCATGGCCAAGCTCTACTTTAACTACTCGACCATGAATGCCGGCAAATCTGCAATGTTGCTGCAGGCGTCGCACAATTACCGCGAAAATAATATGCAAACCTATCTTTTGACTGCTGATTTTGACGATCGCAGTGGGGGTGGGCAGATTGCATCGCGAATCGGTATTGCGGCAGAGGCGGATACATTTGCCCAAGAGGATGACCTGTTTGCGCGAATCGAGAGGGTCTTGGCCAAGCAGCAGATATCGGCGATTTTTATTGATGAGGCGCAGTTTCTGACCAAAACGCAGGTCTGGCAGCTGACGCAGGTTGTGGATGACCTGAACGTCCCGGTGCTGTGCTATGGTCTGCGCGTTGATTTCCGCGGCGAGCTGTTTCCCGGCTCTGCGGCTTTGTTGGCATGGGCGGATGAAATGCGCGAAGTGCGAACGATCTGTCACTGCGGCAAAAAAGCGACCATGGTTGTGCGTCAGGATGAGACGGGCCGCATTTTGACCGATGGCGATCAGGTGCAGATCGGTGGAAACGAAAGCTATGTGTCGCTCTGTCGTAAACACTGGCGAGAGGCGATGAAAGGCTCTGCGGCGACCGCTTTGGGTCAAGACGACTAGACCAGTTAAATCTGGATCTGCCGCTTGCGCAGAACTGCCTTGCAAAAAACATCCATTCCCATGAGGGCCGCAGCATATTATACGCGCGCCCATGACCAGCAATCCGCCAGAGCTACGCCCCGACCTTGCCCCGAAAGCCACTTTGTCCGACGCGCCGCGTGAGGGGCAGCCGACCCTTGGGATGGTGTCGCTTGGGTGCCCAAAGGCTCTGGTCGACAGTGAGCGCATTCTGACCCGGCTCCGAGCCGAAGGATATGGCATCTCACCCGATTACGCAGGGGCGGATGCGGTTATTGTGAACACCTGCGGCTTTTTGGACAGCGCCAAGGCCGAGAGCCTGGATGCTATCGGCGAAGCGTTGAAGGAAAACGGCAAGGTCATCGTCACAGGCTGCCTTGGGGCAGAGCCTGATTACATTCGCGAACATCACCCGCGGATTCTGGCAGTGACGGGACCGCATCAATATGAACAGGTTCTAGACGCAGTGCATCAGACCGTGCCGCCATCACCGGATCCTTTTGTGGATCTGCTGCCCACATCGGGCGTCAAACTGACCCCACGCCACTTCAGCTATTTGAAGATCTCAGAGGGCTGCAATCACAAGTGTAAATTCTGCATTATCCCGGATATGCGCGGCAAGCTGGCGTCCCGCCCGGTGCATGCGGTTCTGCGCGAAGCGGAAAAACTGGTGGATGCGGGTGTCAAAGAGCTGTTGGTGATCAGCCAGGACACATCGGCCTATGGTCTGGACCGGAAGTACGACAGCCACCCTTGGAAGGGGGCAGAGGTGCGCTCTCATATCCAGGATCTGAGCCACGAGCTGGGCAAGCTTGCGCCCGCAGATGAGCTTTGGATCCGGATGCATTATGTCTACCCATACCCGCATGTGCGCGAGTTGATCCCGCTGATGGCCGATCCGGACAATGCGCTGCTGCCTTATTTGGATATTCCTTTTCAACACGCCCATCCTGATGTGCTGAAACGCATGGCGCGCCCTGCGGCGGGGGCAAAAACACTGGAGGAAATCCAAGCCTGGCGCAGCATCTGCCCGGATATTACCCTGCGATCGACCTTTATTGTTGGTTACCCGGGGGAGACTGAGGTGGAGTTCCAACACCTCTTGGACTGGATGGAAGAGGCGCAGCTGGACCGGGTGGGGTGTTTCAAATACGAAAACGTCGATGGCGCGCGTTCAAATGCGCTGCCGGATCATGTGCCAGAAGAGGTTAAGCAAGAGCGTTGGGAACGGTTTATGGAGACTGCCCAGGCGATTTCTGAGGCAAAGCTGGCCGCAAAAGTTGGGCAACGCATGCAGGTCATCATTGATGACATCGACGAGGATGGCGTGGCGACCTGCCGAACCAAGGCGGATGCGCCGGAAATCGACGGAAACCTGTTTATCGACGAAAATACCGATAATCTGCAGGTTGGCGATTTGGTATCTGTCGAAGTAGACGAGGCGGGCGATTACGACTTGTGGGGGCGCCTTTAAGCGCCCAAAGCCTCGGCCCTGTCAGTTGACGATGCCACAGAATACTAAGCGCAGCGCTATGGCTGTTCTTTCAGTTTGGACAGCCGGTCGATCAGGTCTTTGTTCGCACAGTAATCTTGTACCTGCTCTTGTTGCCCGTTTTTGAGGGTAGAGAGATGTAGGGCACAGGCGCGGTCACAGCCGGACGCACGGCATTTGGTGACAATCTCTGAGTACCGACGCGGGTCAAGGGAACGATCATGCATGGCTGCACTCAGATCGACCCCGACCGATCGTGCAACCTCATGTGTGAGCCACATATGTCGATACATGTTGCCTAATCCCTTCTCTTCGCGCGGGCGTTCAATTGGCTTTGCCTTTGCACTGCCGGTCATTCGCTGGCCTGTTGCAGATAGGAAAACAGATCGGAATTGCGGCAAAACTCTGGCGGGGTGGCTTTGGTTCGCGCGTCCTTGGTGGGGCCCTGACGGTCACCGTCAACATCAAATTTGTTCAGCCAGCGCTGGCAGGCCCCCGGTTCGCTGCAACGTGTGCAACGCAAGACGGCTTCTGCAATTTCATCAAACTGGAGATTGCCCGCAATCGCTTCTTCCTGAAGGTCGAGCCCCACAGCTTTGCCCATGCGATCAAACAGGCGCGCATGTTTCTTGATCGTTACCAAATCGGTCATTCAAACGCTCCATTGTCCGTAAGTTTACCGTGACTAACACGCATCGGGAATGAGGGTTTTGATTTGGATCAATCCTGGCGTGAAATATGTACCTTTGATTATCTGATTTGACGTTTCTGTCGGTGGCGCAGGGCCAGCGGCCCCAGGGCGACGTTCCAAACTGCGCGGCTTAACCGTCGTGAAGCGTGTTCAAATACGCTCTGGTGGCGTCCTGCACGCGACGAAACCGGTCGCCACCCAGCTTTTTGCCGCCATACCAGCGGGTGACGATGATCACATGATCCGATAGCCCCTCGCGTTCCATCATCCGCAGGATCACCATGGCAGCGCCGCTTTCGCCGTCATCTGCCTTGAGCGCGCCCGTTGGAAGCTGCGCCGCCCAGGTGTTATGTGTGGCCTTGGCATAGCTGCGGTCGGATTTCAGGGCCGCCAGAACCTGATCCACCTCATCGCGTGATCGGACCGGCGCGCCACTGACAGCATATTTTGACCCGCGGTCCGTCAGGATAACCCCCAATCGCACCAGACCGGGAAAACCCGTTTGCGAATGACCCATCAGTTCAGGCCATACCTGCGAATTGTTGATTGAACCACATTGATCCGCTCCGGGTTGGGCGGATGCGTGCCCAGAAAACGATCACCCGGATCTGGCAGGCGGTAGAAAAACTGCACTCCGACACTGGGACGATAGCCCGCACGGTGGGTGATGATGGTGCCAAGCTCATCGGCTTCCAGTTCAAATTCCTTGGAGTAGCCGCGTGCACCAACCGTTGCTCCCAGATCCTGCGCATTGGCGATATCCGAAGGGGTCCCGCCTGCAAGCGTGGCCAGACCGCCCAGGATGATTGCACCAGAAATGGCGTTTTGCCGTTGCCGGGCCAGATGGTTGCGAATGTGGTGCGCCGCTTCATGGGACATCACAAAGGCAAGCTCGTCCCGGTTGGCCAATTGGCCAAGCATCGCCTGCGTAAACACGATCCGTGGCCGACCGGATTTATCAAGGGTCTGAAACGCATTTGGCGGCGCGTTGCGGTTGGGATCAATATTGATCAGGAAGTCGCAATTCAAACCAGCTGTCCGGTTCCGGCATTCCCGTTCAGCTGTCGGCTCTACGATGGATTGTACGGCCGCGAAATCAGCGCGGCTCATACCCACGGCACGGCTGGATTGGATGCGTGGATCGGTTGCGGTGGTGGCAACCGGGACATCACAGGCCGCAACGAACAAAAGAGCGAAAAGCACTGCTAGCCGACGCATGGTTTTCCTTTTGGTAATCAACAGTTGTTCTGTTTATCTAGTACAGATCATAGCCCTTTACAGAGCTGGGGATCAATCTTTGCGCAGTCCAATCGCGCAGACGAAAGGTTTCACATTGCTGTGCCTTGCAAGGCTACGGGTCGCGTGGCAAGCTTGACCCATGTTTACCATAGAGCATGAATTTGACTCCACTGTAATCACCCTGGTGGATGAGGGCGCAGCCCACTTGCAGGAAGACGTGATTGTGAATGCGTTCTCGGAATGCGTCACAGTTGAACAATTCGATCCAACAACAGACAAGACGCTGCGCCTGACCTTGAGCCACGCACAGGTCAGAGATTTGGCCGCGGCCCTGGACCTGCCCGAGGGGATTTACAGGCTGGTGGGCGAAGACAGTGAGACATAAGCCCTGTGCACTAGTCTGAGGTGACGCGAAACAGCTTATCTCGGGAGGTTGCGCCCCGGATCAAGTCCAAGCGAGAGGGGGCCAACCCCAGAGCCGTGGCCAGAATGTCGCGCACTGCATCATTGGCTTTGCCGTTTTCTGGAGCGGCCGTCACGGCCACCTTTAACAGGTCCCCCACAACGGTTACGGTGTTGCGTCCGGCTTTTGGGGTGACACGAACCGGCAGGTCTTGTCCGGGTGCGGCCAGATGGCTCAGATCTGGCAGGTCTTTTTTCTTGGGTCTTCCCATGTAATGCCTATCGTTCAGTACGGGTGCGATTGGGGTCACTTTGTTTAAATCACCTGGCTTGGGCAGGCAGCAACCCGGCTGCAATCGGTTTATCCACGCTTTTCCCTTGAATTTCCCTGTGGGACATCAGACATAAAAAGCGCCCATGTAAAGAGGTTTCACATATGAGCTTACGCAATGACGCCGCACTTGAATTCCTTTTGTCGCGACGTTCGCGCCCGGCCAAGACTTTGGTAGCGCCTGCGCCCACACGGGCTGAATTGGAGCCGATCCTGACAGCGGCAGCGCGGACACCGGATCACGGCATGCTGGTGCCCTGGCGGTTCATTGTGGTGGAGCAGCCAGCCATGGCGCGTCTGGCCGATTTGACTGTCGAGACGGGGCAGCGGCTGGGCAAGTCTGAGGAAGATATCGCCAAAGGACGCAGCCAGTTTGATCTGGGCCATCTGGCCGTTGTGGTTGTCGAGGTTCAAACGCCCTCTCCAAAAATCCCAGCCATCGAACAGACCTATGCCGCAGGTGCGGCGTGTCTGTCGCTTTTGAATGCAGCGCTTGCATCTGGGTGGGGCGCCAATTGGTTGTCGGGCTGGGCCAGCCATGATCGCACCTTTGGCGAGATGGCTTTTGACCTCAAAGACAATGAGCGGATTGCCGGTATCGTCCACATCGCCACCGAAGGTCCGCGCCCGCCGGAACGCCCGCGTCCAGATCTTGCCGAGATCACGACCTGGGTGTCAGAGTAACCAGTTTCAGGGCCCCACGATGATTATTGACTCGTTTTTCAAAGCACTTGCCCAATGCGGGGATCCGCGGTTTCGCCATGTGCTGTTCAAAGGCATCGGGCTGACGATTGCGTTGCTGTTTGGTGCTTATGCGCTGGTCTATGCAGGCATCAACAGTTTGGTCGGAGCCGAAACAACCTTGCCGCTGATCGGGCAGGTGGCCTGGGTGGATGATCTTGTGTCCTGGGGCTCGATCGTTTTGATGCTGCTGTTGTCGACTGTGTTGATGGTGCCCGTTGCATCGGCCATCACCTCCATGTTTCTTGAGGATGTGGCCCAAGCGGTGGAGGATCGCCATTACCCGCATTTGCCAGCCGCAGCTTCCGTGCCGTTTCTGACGGCTCTGAAGGATACCGTGAATTTCCTGGGCGTGTTGATCCTGGCAAATATTCTGGCCTTGGTGCTGTATCTGATTTTTGCACCGGCTGCACCGTTTATCTTTTGGGGTCTGAATGGCTTTTTGCTGGGGCGGGAATATTTCACCTTGGTGGCGGCACGCCGGATCGGAATGGAGGCCGCGCGCGCCTTACGCGCTCAGCATGCGGGAACAGTTTGGCTGGCTGGCGGGCTGATGGCCATTCCGCTGTCGGTGCCATTGGTCAACCTGTTTGTGCCCATTCTAGGAGCCGCGACCTTTACCCATATCTTTCACCGTTTGAACAGCAGGGTCGCCACGGTTTGACCTGTCAAAGGGCTCTGACGTTTGGCGTTGAAAACAGGCCTGTAGCAGGGAAATGCACATATACCGGGCATCTGGCCACAAGTTTTTCCGTTTATTAGCGGTTTTACTAGGCAAACCGGAGAAACAGGCCATAGCCTGACGATGCGAGGGCGCGATTTGCGCTCATTCCCAGCGCCCTCACACTCGCACGGCGGCCCTTCTCCAGCAGGGCCGCCACCCCAAAACACAAAATTCCCCATAAAAACGGTGAATTCAGCAGCCTGATGCTTACTGTGGATCGGGCAGCCGGTCGAACCAGTCAAAGTCATTTACTGTGATCACCCCGGACAGGATGATCCCGGCGATGATGGCCCACAACAGGGCTGCGACGCCGGTGGTAATCAACGCTTTCGCCTTCAAGTGGTGCTGCTCAGGTGCGCCTGCATGGGTGCCGGGAACGATTTCGCCACGATCCCCTTGGGTCACCACCCGGATCGGCAGGACGATCAAGAAGGTCATGAACCAGATCACCGCATAAAGAACCAGACCGGATGTTATTCCCATTTTACCCTCCATAAGCACAAGCAAAGCCGCCCTGCGTCGGGATATGCCCGGCGGCCAAGGCGGCGATTACATCCTGTCACACTTCTTCCAGCTCAACCAGACAGCCGTTAAAGTCTTTTGGGTGCAGAAACAAAACCGGTTTGCCATGGGCGCCGATCTTGGGTTCTCCCGAGCCCAGCACCCGCGCGCCTTGCTCTTTCAGGTGGTCCCGCGCGGCCAGAATATCTTCGACTTCATAGCAAACGTGATGAATGCCACCGGCTGGGTTTTTCTCAAGGAACCCATTGATCGGAGAGTTTTCACCCAGCGGGTACAACAGCTCGATCTTGGTGTTGGGCAGTTCAATAAAGATCACCGTCACCCCGTGATCGGGTTCGTCCTGTGGCGCGCCCACATTGGCTCCCAGCGCGTTGCGGTATTGATCTGCAGCGGCTTCCAAATCCGGAACCGCAATGGCCACGTGGTTCAATCGTCCAATCATTTTATCCTCCACCTGTCGTTTTAAGTGGCCTGTTTATGCGCGCCGCATCGCAGCAAAACAAGTGCGACACAAAGCTCATGCGCCAAAGATGGTAACCAAACGTGAAAATAGAGCGGCGGTTAACTTCTAATTAGCCTCGTTTCCCTAGCCTCGATTCGGAACACATTCGACCTGGAGCATGTAAAGCTATGGAAGATTTGGAACTCTTTGCCGCCGCCCAACGCCTGCCGACCGCACGTCGGCCGCTGCTGGGTTTGACCGTTTTGGTTGTGGAAGACAGCCGATTTGCCTGCGAAGCGATGCGCCTGATGTGTTTGCGAAGCGGGGCGCGGATCCGGAGAGCGGACTGCCTGAAGTCTGCACGCCGCCACCTGCAGGCCTATCGACCCTCTGCGGTGATCATCGATCTGGGTCTGCCGGATGGCAGTGGCACGGAACTGATTGCTGAATGCGCCAACTCCAACCCGCGCGTGGGTGTTGTTCTTGGCACCTCGGGCGATCTGGGTCGCGAGCAAGAGGCGATAGATGCCGGCGCGGATGGTTTCCTGCAAAAACCGATTTCGACCCTGGGTGAATTTCAGGGCGCGGTTCTGAAATACTTGCCTGCGGATTGGCAACAACGTCGCCCTGCCGCCTTGTCTGACGAAGCGATTGAGCCCGATATGCTGGCCTTCCAGGATGATCTGGCGCATGCGGCAGACATTCTGAGCGAAGGCGAAGATGCCAAGAACCTGGATTATGTGGCACAGTTTGTTGGCGGTGTTGCACGCAGCATCGGCGATGGGCCGTTGGCAGACGCTGCGCAAGGTGTTGTGACAGCGCGGGCCGCGGGTCAGCCCCTAGGTGCGGCCACCGCGGCCATGGCCGGCTTGGTTCAAGATCGCTTGGAAAAACGGGTCGCGATCTGATCATGGTCGAGGTGTTTTTGGTGGTATTTGCGACCTTGGGCATTGCCTTGTCTGCCCAGGCTGTTGCGTTTTCGCGTGAATTGCGGCGGGGCAGGAAAATGACACGGGTGCCGTTGCGGCGTTAGCGCAGGACCCGTAGGCGTAATGACGAAGCCTCATGCGGACCGAGCGACGCGACCTTTGAGTTACAACAAGTAAGGCCGCCCAATGGGCGGCCCTTGTCGTTTCACAGGCATCAAAATCCGGCTTTATTGATCCTGCGGGATCACGCGGAGGTTCAATTCCATCAGTTGTTCTGCCAGCGGCTCGCTTGGCGCGGACATCATCAGGTCTTCGGCGCGTTGGTTCATCGGGAACATGATGACCTCGCGGATGTTGGCCTCATCTGCCAGCAGCATCACCATCCGGTCGATACCTGCCGCACAACCACCGTGGGGTGGGGCGCCGTATTGGAAGGCGTTGACCATGCCGCCAAAGCGTTTTTCAACTTCGTCTTTGCCGTAGCCTGCGATTTCAAAGGCTTTGAACATGATTTCCGGGCGGTGGTTCCGGATTGCGCCGGACACCAGCTCGTAACCGTTACAGGCCAGGTCATACTGGTTGCCGCGCACGTCCAGCGGATCGCCGTTCAGCGCATCCATACCACCTTGGGGCATGGAGAATGGGTTGTGTTCAAAGTCGATCTTGCCGGTTTCCTCGTCCTTCTCGTAGATCGGGAAATCCACGATCCAGGCAAAGGCAAAGCGGTCGCGCCAGTTTTCGTCTTCCGGTGCTTTGGGCGTTTCTTCCCAGATAACGTTACGGGCGCGGCCTGCGATGGCTTCAAACGCTTTAGGTTTGCCGCCCAGGAAGAACGCCGCATCACCGACCTCAAGTCCCAGCTGCTGGCGGATTGCTTCGGTCCGCTCGGGGCCGATGTTTTTTGCCAGCGGGCCTGCCGCTTCCATGCCGTTGCCTTGGTCGCGCCAGAAGATATAGCCCATGCCGGGCAGGCCTTCTTGTTGGGCGAATTTGTTCATACGGTCGCAGAACTTGCGGCTTCCACCTTTGGGCGCTGGGATGGCGCGCACTTCGGTGCCGTCTTGCTCCAGCAGTTTGGCAAAGATCGCAAAACCGGAGCCGCGGAAATGTTCGGAGCAATCCTGCATCTTGATCGGGTTGCGCAGGTCGGGTTTGTCAGAGCCATACCATTTGGCAGCATCCTTGTAGGAGATCTGCGGCCAATCCTCGGCGGCGTCGACCTTGCGGCCTTTGCCGAACTCTTCAAACACGCCTGCAATCACCGGAGCGATAGTGTCAAAGACATCCTGCTGGGTGACAAAGGACATTTCTATGTCGAGCTGGTAGAAATCGGTCGGCGATCGGTCGGCGCGCGGGTCCTCATCGCGGAAACAAGGCGCGATCTGGAAGTATTTGTCAAAGCCCGATACCATCATCAGCTGTTTGAACTGCTGGGGGGCCTGGGGCAGGGCGTAGAATTTGCCCGGATGCAGACGGGAGGGCACGAGGAAGTCACGCGCACCTTCGGGGCTGGATGCGGTGATGATCGGGGTCTGGTATTCGTTGAAGCCCTTGTCCCACATGCGCTTGCGGATCGACTGGATCATATTGGAGCGCAGCACCATGTTGTTCTGCATCTTCTCGCGACGCAGGTCGAGGTAGCGATAGCGCAGGCGTGTCTCTTCCGGGTATTCCTGATCGCCAAACACCATCAAGGGCAGTTCTTCGGATTGACCCAGAACCTCAAGGTCGCGCACAAAAACTTCGATCTCACCCGTCGGGATCTTGGCGTTTACCAGGCTCTCTTCGCGCGCCTTCACGTTTCCGTCGATACGGATACACCATTCGGAACGAACTTTTTCCATCTGGCTGAACACCGGGCTATCCGGGTCACACAGAACCTGGGTCATGCCATAATGGTCGCGCAAATCGACAAACAGAACCCCGCCGTGATCTCGGATCCGGTGGACCCAGCCCGCCAGACGGACGGTTTCTCCCACATGGGATTTGTTCAGGTCGGCGCAGGTGTGGCTGCGATATGCGTGCATGGTCATCATCCCTTTGGACGGCATCTATGGTCGCGGTGAGAAAGCGTGCCTGAGCGGTAAAGTCAAGGGAGTGCACAGCCCGCAGAGCGCATTCGCCTCAAAAAGGTCGAACAACATTGCCGGAATAGAAATAGGCACCCATTCCAACCGTAAAAAGAAGGTTCCCGGCAATGGCGTGCAACAACACCGTATAAAAGAAAGAGCCCCGCACACGATAGGCATGAGAGAAGACAAAACTGCCTGCAAAAGTGATCAGGGCGACCACCCAGCTCCAATACATCAAATGCGCAAGGGAGAAGACGGCCGCGTTCAGCAGATTTGCCTGCGCGCCACGGGGCAGGATGGCCCGATAGCGCCGAAAGAACAGCACCCGGAACAACAACTCTTGGGGGAGGGCGGAGACCAGCGGGTAAAACAGCCAGATCATCCCCAACAGCTCGGGGCGTTCGCGTACCAGCAGAAATGCGGATTCTGGACGCAGCAGATAGATGAGCGCCGTGAAGCTTGTGAGGCAAAAAAAGGTGAAGGCAAGGAACTCACGGAGCTGCCAACTGCGGGCTCCATCCAGGAGACGCGACCAGTGAAAGCGGGGGGTAAGCGCCAGAAGCAGCAGGCCAAGACCGGTAAAGGCAAACAGCGCCGGAAACATCTGTGTTGGGGGCAGAAACAGGGCGATGAGGGCCGGAGACACCAGATAAAACAAGGCAAATTCAAGCCGCAGGCGTTGTTTGATGGTCATGGAGCTTGGATCGAGGCCTTGGACAATGAAGTTTTACATGTGGGGTTGAGATATTCCATTTTAGAGGTAATGTCGCATGACAAAACGTAAAATTCCGTAACGGTTTGTTTGATCCCTCAGCTTGGTCCTCCAACCTATTTGGCTAACCTATTCGGTTTTGAAAGGCGCAGCGCTCCCGCGTCTTTGCGCCCCAGTGCGATGCACTGCGGTCCGCAGCCTTGGGCCGGGCGCCGCCCCCTTTGGGCGCGGCGCGGTTGCGCAATCTGGCTGAGGGTGTCTGCAGGTCGGGACCACGAGAGCCTTGTGGTTTAACCCGTTATGAATTTTGCATGTGACATTCCGCAGACCATTGGGCCGGAATTTCTCCGCGCAGGGCATTCACAAAACGGACGCGTCGGGCGGTGCGCAGATCCGCAAGATGCAAAACCCGTTCGGTGACGTTCTGCATGTCCAGCAGCTTTTGACGGCCAATCCCCGGCAGACATCCCGATGCAAGGGGAGGCGTCAGCCAGTCACCCGCCGGAGTTTCGATCAAAAGATTTGTGATCGTGCCTTCACAAAGCTCCTCTTTTTCGTTCAAGAAAAGCACCTCATCCACGCTGTCTGGCAAATCACGCCGGTATTGGTCGTATAGGGCGCGCCGTGTTGTCTTATGGCGCAAGTATGGATCGCCGGAGGAAAGCCGTGTTTCGGCAATTGTAAAAGTCCAAACAGCTGCCGATTCCGGCAAGCTTGCCGTTGTCATCGACAGTGTGCCGTCTTGTGCCAAGGTCATTCTGCATCTGAGGGGTGTTTCTGAAGTCAGCTCCGCCAAGAGGGTTGTGAAGCCCTGTGGATCAAAGGTGATCCCAAAATGACGCGCGGAATTGGCCAGCCGTGCCATGTGCAAATGGGGATGGGGCACGCCTGTGTCTGGATAAAACCCAAAGGTTTCGATCAGTTGGAATTCTGGGTCCGGGATGTGGTGCTTAGGTCCGCGAAGCGGGCTTTCCATAGGGCTTCCTCATATTCCGATGCGGCGGTGCTGTCCCAGACCACGCCGCCGCCAACGTTCAAGGTGGCGCGCCCTTCGTTCATCATCAGGGTGCGGATGGCGACGTTGAACTCGGACCGGCCATCGGGGGCGGCCCAGCCAATGGTCCCACAATAAATTTCGCGCGGCCAGGGTTCCAGTTCCGCCAGAACCTCCATCGCGCGGATCTTTGGCGCGCCCGTGATCGATCCGCAAGGGTACAAGGCGGCAAAGATGTCGCGAAGGCCCACGCCAGGTTGCAATTGGGCTTCAACCGTTGAAACCATCTGGTGGACGGTTGCGTAGCTTTCGACATGGAACAATTCTGGGACAGAGACAGTTCCCGGTTGCGCAACGCGCGAAATGTCATTGCGCAGAAGGTCGACGATCATCAGGTTTTCGGCGCGGTTCTTTTCGTCGGCCGTCAAGAATGCCTTGCGCCGCGCGTCTTCCTGATCATCTGCGCTGCGGGGTTGCGTGCCTTTCATGGGACGGGTCTGGATGCGCCCATCTGCGAAGGTTTTGAAAAATAACTCAGGTGAGCGGGACAGAAGCGTGGGCAGTTCCGCCTGCTCGACCAGAACCCCGTGATGTACAGGCTGTTGTGCGACCAATGCGCCGTAGATGGCCGATGCATCTTCTGGGGCGGTGCAATCGATGGGGAATGTTAGATTGGCCTGATAGATATCGCCGCGCCCGATCATGTCTTTCACCACGGAGAACGCCTGCGTGTAACGGTCCTGGTCCCAGCGCGGCATCAGCGGCGACATGGCCGGGGCGGCAGACGGTAAGGGCGCAGGCGCGCGCGGAGCGTCATATGCACCAAAGCGCAACAGCGGCAGCGCGCGCTTGGGAGGCAGGCGGCGGCCGAGCTTTGGCTCCAGCACATAGCCCAGCTCATAGCTTGCATACCCGGCAACCCATTTCCCGGCTTGTCGGGCGTGGTCCAGTGCGGCCAAGACATCCCATACTTCATCCGGGGACCAGGCACAGAACACGTCCCTTGGCGCCTCAAAGAGGCTGCCTTGGCCCAATGGTCCGCTGTCAAACCGCAGTTTCATGTCGCAACGCTTTCTCATTGAGAAGCCGATATAGTGAATTGCGCGGCGGGAAAAGGCAAAGAATGCGACGCACCCTTTGCTCAAAACGATACTGTACCCTACCGTGAAGAAACCGCACGCCCCCCCTTGAACCTTTCGCGCCGACCCCTATAACGCAGGACAATTTGGGCGCATGGTGCTGCGTCCGACTCGTATATCAGCGCGCGGAACATCGAAGGGTTATAGGCAATGCCAAAGAGAACGGACATCCAGTCGATCATGATCATCGGGGCAGGCCCCATTGTGATTGGTCAGGCCTGCGAATTCGACTATTCCGGGGCTCAGGCCTGTAAAGCCCTGCGCGAAGAAGGGTATCGGGTTGTACTGGTGAACTCGAACCCAGCGACCATTATGACCGATCCGGGTCTGGCGGATGCGACCTATATTGAACCGATCACACCCGAGGTCGTCGCCAAGATCATCGAGAAAGAGCGCCCCGATGCGCTTTTGCCGACCATGGGCGGGCAGACCGGTCTGAACACCTCGCTGGCTCTGGAAGAGATGGGTGTGCTGGAGAAATTCGGTGTTGAGATGATCGGCGCCAAGCGCGACGCCATTGAGATGGCCGAAGACCGCAAGCTGTTCCGCGAAGCCATGGACCGTCTTGGCCTTGAAAACCCGCGCGCCACAATCGTGACCGCACCGACAACCGACGGCGGTGACGCTGATTTGGAAGCAGGTGTGCAAATCGCGCTGGACGCGCTGGATGACATTGGTCTTCCTGCAATTATCCGCCCGGCATTTACCCTGGGTGGCACCGGCGGTGGCGTGGCTTACAACCGCGAAGACTATATCCATTACTGCCGCTCGGGCATGGATGCATCGCCCGTGAACCAGATTCTGGTGGATGAAAGCCTCTTGGGCTGGAAAGAATACGAGATGGAAGTGGTTCGCGACAAAGCGGACAACGCGATCATCGTCTGTTCCATTGAAAACGTCGATCCGATGGGCGTGCACACGGGTGACTCGATCACCGTGGCACCTGCGCTGACGCTGACCGACAAAGAATACCAGATGATGCGCTCCGCCTCGATTGCGGTTCTGCGTGAGATCGGTGTTGAGACCGGCGGTTCCAATGTGCAATGGGCGGTGAACCCAAAAGACGGCCGTATGGTTGTGATCGAGATGAACCCGCGCGTGTCGCGGTCTTCTGCGCTGGCGTCCAAGGCGACCGGTTTCCCGATTGCCAAGATCGCCGCAAAACTGGCTGTTGGTTACACGCTGGATGAGCTGGACAATGACATCACCAAGGTGACGCCTGCCTCGTTTGAGCCTTCGATCGACTATGTTGTCACCAAGATCCCAAAATTCGCGTTTGAGAAATTCCCGGGCTCTGAACCCTATCTGACCACGGCGATGAAATCGGTGGGTGAAGCCATGTCCATTGGCCGTACCATCCATGAGTCGATGCAAAAAGCGCTGGCATCGATGGAATCGGGCCTGACCGGCTTTGACGAGGTTGAGATCCCAGGTGTTTCCGTGGGTCTGTGGGAAGATGCGACCGCTGACGACAAGGCGGCCGTGGTCAAAGCCATCAGCAAGCAAACACCTGATCGCCTGCGTACCATTGCCCAAGCGATGCGTCACGGCCTATCCGATGATGAGATCCAAGGCGTCACCAGCTTTGATCCGTGGTTCCTGGCCCGGATCCGCGAGATCATCGATGCCGAACGCGACATCCGTAAAAACGGCTTGCCGGTGCGCGAAGACGAGCTGCGTGCTGTCAAGATGCTCGGCTTCACCGATGCGCGCCTTGGTGCGCTGACCGGCCGGGACGAGGACAACGTACGCCGTGCGCGTCTGAACCTGGGCGTTAAAGCTGTGTTCAAACGCATCGACACCTGCGCGGCTGAGTTTGAGGCGCAGACGCCTTACATGTACTCCACCTATGAAGCGCCTATGATGGGAGAGGTCGAGTGCGAGGCACGCCCCTCTGAGCGTAAGAAGGTTGTTGTTCTGGGCGGCGGTCCAAACCGGATCGGGCAGGGGATCGAATTTGATTACTGCTGCTGTCACGCCTGTTTCGCGCTGGCGGATGCTGGTTATGAGACCATCATGATCAACTGCAACCCCGAGACCGTGTCGACCGACTATGACACCTCGGACCGTCTGTATTTCGAGCCGCTGACCTTTGAACACGTGATGGAAATCCTTCGTGTCGAGCTGGAAAACGGCACCCTACACGGTGTGATCGTTCAGTTCGGTGGCCAGACCCCGCTGAAGCTGGCCAATGCGCTGGAAAGCGAAGGTATCCCGATCCTCGGTACCAGCCCGGATGCGATCGACCTGGCCGAAGACCGCGAGCGCTTCCAGGCGCTGGTCAATGAGCTCGGCTTGAAGCAGCCGAAAAACGGTATCGCCTCCACCGACGCACAAGCATTGGAAATCGCGGAAGAAATCGGCTTCCCGCTGGTGATCCGCCCGTCTTATGTTCTGGGTGGGCGCGCGATGGAAATCGTACGCGATATGGACCAGTTGAAACGCTATATTGCCGAGGCGGTTGTGGTTTCTGGCGACAGCCCTGTGCTGCTGGACAGCTATCTGTCTGGTGCGGTTGAACTGGATGTGGACGCGCTGTGTGACGGCGAAGCCGTGCATGTTGCAGGCATCATGCAACACATCGAAGAGGCAGGTGTACACTCAGGTGACTCCGCCTGTTCGCTGCCGCCTTATTCCCTGTCCAAAGAGCTGATCGCCGAGATCAAGGACCAGGCCTTTAAACTGGCTCGGGCACTGAATGTGGTGGGTCTGATGAACGTCCAGTTCGCGATCAAAGATGATGAGATCTATCTGATCGAAGTGAACCCACGCGCGTCGCGCACCGTGCCCTTTGTGGCCAAGGCAACCGACAGCGCGATTGCGTCGATTGCGGCGCGCCTGATGGCGGGTGAGCCGCTGTCGAACTTCCCGGAACGTGCGCCTTATGCGCCGGATGCGGGCTATGACGTGAACACTCCGATGGCCGACCCGATGAGCCTGGCGGACCCGGATATGCCGTGGTTCTCGGTCAAAGAAGCCGTTATGCCCTTTGCCCGTTTCCCTGGTGTTGACACCATCCTCGGCCCCGAGATGCGCTCGACCGGTGAAGTGATGGGCTGGGATCGCTCCTTTGCCCGCGCCTTCCTCAAGGCGCAGCTGGGCGCAGGCATGGTGCTGCCCTCGTCTGGCACAGCCTTCATCACTATCAAGGACGCGGATAAAACCCCGCAAATGATTGAGGCCGCGCAGATCCTTGTGGCACAGGGCTTTGACCTGGTGGCCACACGCGGCACCCAATCCTGGCTGGACGGTCAGGGTGTGCCTTGTGCGGTTGTCAACAAAGTCTATGAGGGCCGCCCCCATGTGGTCGACATGATCAAAGATGGCAAGGTGCAGCTGTTGATGAATACCACCGAAGGTGCGCAGGCGGTTGAGGACAGCAAGGAAATGCGGTCGGTCGCGCTTTATGGCAAGATCCCGTATTTCACCACCGCCGCCGGTGCCCATGCTGCGGCGCGTGCGATCCAGGCCCAGGCCGAAGACGATCTGGAAGTCAAAAGCCTGCAAGGGTAAGTCACCCGCGCCTCAGCGTAAGAAGAACGCAGAACGCCTCCCGCATTGGGGGGCGTTTTCTTTTGCTCTGTTTGGGTCTTATCACCGCTCTGTTATTGCCTTGCACCGCCCCCCTTTCTAAGCTGGGCCCAACAGGTGGCAGGAGGTCCCTATGCGGTTGATCATTCGCGTAATTTCGGCAGTTTTGGTAGCAGTGGCCTTGCTTTTGGGCGTGGTGCTTTTGCTTCCTGGAGAGAAGGTTGCAAATCTGGCCGCCGATCAGTTGGAGCGGCAAACAGGGCGCAAGCTGACCTTTGCGGGGCCGGTGCGATTTACCTTCTGGCCGATCCTTGGAATGAAAGCGGATGGGGTGACCCTGTCCAATGCCGAATGGGCTGGCGCAGAACCCATGCTGCGGGCTGAACGTCTGACAATTGGCCTTGCTGCGGCGGATCTGTTGCGCGGTGATGTGCGTGTGACTGAACTGTCTGCGATCTTGCCGCATCTGAACCTCAGCACGCGCGCCGATGGGCTCGGCAACTGGGTTTTGCAGACTGCATCTGCCGATGAAGCCTCTGGGCCTGAAACCGAAACAGACCGTGGATTTTCGGTCGAGCGGATCGCCCTCACAGGAGCCAGCATGCGATATGCGCCCTTTGGCGGTGACACTGTTGAGATGACCCAGATCGACCTGATGGCCGATTGGCCAGATCCAAACGGCACCGCCCATATCGACCTGACCCTGCGCCCCGCGGGCGCGCCGATCCGGATGCGGGGGGAGGTCGGCACCTTTGCACAGTTCCTTGATGGGATGGTGGCCTCGGTCGGCATGACGATCGAGACGCCAGGCGGCATGGCGCGATTTGATGGGAATGCGGATCTGACTGGCGCTGCACAAGGTCGGATGACCGCTGAAGCCTCCGATCTCAACGCTGTGCTGGCCGCTGTCGGACAAGACATAACCCTTCCTGCCGGGCTGGGTCCAAACGCGCTGCTGGCGGCGGACATGACCTATACAAGCGAAGGCCAGCTGAGCCTGCGGGACATGACTGCAGGTCTTGGCACCAATCAGCTGCGTGGCGCTTTGGATCTGAACACGGCTGGCGAACGTCCAAAACTGACGGCTCAGTTGACGGCAGATGCGCTGACCCTGCCTTCTGATACCGGGACAGCAGCGCAGTCCGGGGACACGGCTTCGACCTGGCCAAAGGAGGATTTGGATGCCAGCGCGCTTGGTCTGTTGGATGCGCAGGTCGGGCTACGGTTTGACAGCCTCTCTGCCGGGGATCTGACGCTTGGGGCTTCGGCGTTGACCGTCACGATCGACCGGTCTCGCGCTGTGCTGGATATGCAGCCAATGCGCGCTTTTGGTGGAACGATCACGGGAGAGCTGGTGGCGAACAACCGCAGTGGCCTGTCGGTTGGTGGCTCAGTGTCCTTTGACGGTGTCCGCCTGGAACAAGCGCTGGGGCAAATGGCCGGGTTCGACAATATGAACGGCGCGCTGTTGGGAGAGGTCAAATTCCTTGGCGTCGGCAATTCCGTGGACGCGATCATACATTCATTGTCCGGGCAAGGGTGGTTCGAAGTTGGCAAAGGCTTCTATACCGGTTTCGACCTTGAGGCCTTGATGCGGTCCGGCGGCGGCAATGGCGGCAGCACGGTGTTTGACAGCCTGTCGGCCAGCTTTGCCATCGCGGATGGTATTGTGCAAAACAGCGATCTTTTGGCGCAGATAAAAGGGGCCGAGGTCACCGGCGCCGGTCAGATTATGCTGGGCGCGCAAGCGCTTGATTACACGTTCAAACCGACGCTGGGCGATGGTGACACAGTCCTGACGATCCCTGTCAAAGTCACAGGCCCCTGGGCGGATCCGAAAATTCGCCCCGATCTGGAAGGGGCACTGCGTCCGCGTCTGGAGGCCGTTGAGACCGAGATCAAGGAAGAGGCCAAAGAACAGCTACGCGAGAAGATCGCAGAGGAGCTGGATACGGAAGTTGCCCCAGAGCAGGATCTGAATGACGTGCTGAAAAACCGGATTGAACAGGAAGCCAAAGAGCAGCTGTTGCGGCTTTTGGGCGGCAATTGATCAACTCAGAGCGCGCGTGAGTCTCGGATCCGCGCGCAAAGTTGCCCCAAAACGCAATCGCGCCCGCCAAAGGCGGGCGCGCTGGTCGTCTGCCACAGGCAGGCGAAACCCCTCAAGGTCACATAAGCCTTAGATTACAACCGGCTTAGCCTTGGCGATCTGGTCCAGCTGCATCAGCGTCTCAATCAAGCCAGCCATTTGATCCAGGTAGATCATGTTCGGCCCATCACAAGGCGCGTTGTCCGGGTCCTGGTGGGTTTCAATAAAGATTGCGGCCACGCCGATTGCCGCCGCTGCACGGGCCATCACCGGCGCAAATTCACGCTGTCCACCAGAGGAACCACCGCGACCGCCGGGCTGTTGTACCGAATGGGTGGCATCCATCACCACGGGATATCCGGTCTGCGCCATGATCGGCAGCGACCGCATATCGGCCACCAGCGTGTTATAGCCAAAGGAGGCACCGCGTTCGGTCAGCAAAATCTTGTCGTTGCCGGTGCTCTCGATTTTGGTGGTGATGTTCTCCATCTCCCACGGGGCCAGGAATTGACCTTTCTTCACGTTGATGACCGCGCCGGTTTTGCCGGCGGCCAGCAACATGTCGGTCTGGCGGCACAGAAACGCGGGGATCTGCAGGATGTCGGCAGCGTCTGCAGCCAGGGCGCATTGCGCCTCGGTGTGGACATCGGTCAGTACGGGCACGTCAAATTCTTTGCGGATGCCATCCAGAACCGCCAGACCCTTGTCGATGCCAAGGCCGCGCTTGCCCGACAGGGAGGTGCGGTTGGCCTTGTCATAGGAGGCTTTGAACACATATTGCGCCCCGGCTTTGGTGCAGGCCTCTTTCAGCGTTCCGGCAATCATCTGCGCGTGATCGGCGCTTTCCAATTGGCATGGACCGGCAATGATGGTCAGCGGTTGATCATTGCCCAGGGTGATACCGGCGATGTCGATGTGTTTCATATCTTACGATGAGACCTGTTCTCGGAGAATGGATGCAGTCAGGCTGCACATCAGATAAATACCGGAAAAGATCAAGAAGGCCAAAACCGTATTTTCAAACTTCCTCGGATATGACGGTTCTTCGCTTGCAACCGGCGCGACCGAGGTGGTCAGATACCGCACCTGGCGGTTGGCTTCCATGCGGGTGGTGTCAACTTGTTGCAAGGCTGACTGCAGGATCAGATCGCGGGTTGCGAGATCCGCCTGGGCCATTTGGATCTGCACCCGTAGATTGGCCAATGAGTTCTCGCCCGCAGAGGCGTCAAGCATTTTGGAGTTCAACTGCGCAATCACGGCTTCCAATCGGGCTATATCCCCCTCCACGCCAGCCACTTTGGCGCGGTTCGGGCGCGAGTTGTCCTGCAATGCGGCCAGTTCCAAAAGTTTTTCCTGCAGTTGCAGCTCAAAGGTCGAGATTTGCGACCGCAGCGAGGCGATCACGCCTTCCGGGTCAAGGACGGACCCCTGTTGCTGCAGGATCACCAGTTGCTGTTGGGCCTCGCGGCGTTTGGCTTCAGCATCAGACAGGGTGGCTTCGGCATCCGCCATCTGATCGCGTCGTTTTTGCTGCGACAGGTTGTTCACACGTTCCTGCGCATAAGAGATCAGCTGGCGCGAAAAGGCCGCTGCAACGTCTGGATCGGCGGCTGTGACCTCCATGCGCACCACGCCTTCGGTCGGGTCATAGCCAATTTTAACGTTGCGCCCGTAGGTTTTATAGGCCTCTTCATTGCTGGCCTCGGGATTAAGCCTTTGGATCGGGTCGATCCATTCCTGTTTGAAATGCGTGGCAAATCCAATCTCATCGTCCAGGCGCAGCATCGCCTCTTTGGATTCCAGATAGCTTTGGACTGCGATCGAATCCTGGCTGGTGGCAAACTGCGTGCCACTGAACAGCCCGCCCACAGCGCCTGACGCGCTGTCGGCTTTCAGAACCAGAAACTCAGATTTGGAGGAATACATCGGCGTGGCGACCGAGTAATAATAATACCCGGCCACAATTGTGGGAGCAAAGACGAAAAAGCTCAGCCGTCCAAGGAGCAGGCCCAGACGACGGCGACGGCGGCGACCGATGTCGCGCTGGATTTCGCGGATTTCACGCGCGCGTCGCTCGGCGGGGCTCAGCTCGGTTGATGGCAGCGTGGTTTTACCCGCGGGAATGGTCTGTGGCAGTTGCACCGTGCCCGGTGCCGTCGGGACGCCTGCGGGCTGCGCTTCGTTCTTAGGAACCACCAGCTCCAACATATTGGCATGTTGAAACGGGTCGATCCCCTTGGTGCGCAACAGGCGCACGGCGTCAAAATCCGAGGTCGGCGAGAGCCCGTGTTTTTGCGCCAATCGCCGCGCCATACGCAGCTGACGCCCTGTCAGCCCTTCTTTGCGAATGGCGTCCAGATCGGTGTCCATATTGGTCTCGCGGCGGCTGCTGACCATGCCGGCCATGACTTTGTTGCCGCTTGCCTGTGATTGCTCTGGTCCTGCGTTCGTGCCTTGTGGCGCAGAAGGATCCATTTGGGGCGTCGACGCAGCAGACGGCGGTCCCGGCACTGCACGTGGTGTTGCAGCCTCCGGCGGCGCTGCAGAAGAGGCAGAGCGGCGAATTCTGAACTTTTTAGCCTTGGGTTTCATAGTCATAGAGCTGCTTCGCTTCTTCCAAGGTTTCAAACATATAAAGCTGCCCGTCCAGCAGCACAGCGGCGGACCGCGCGAATTTTTCCAGGGTTTTGGCCTGGTGCGACACAATTACAATTGTCGTGGTGGCCAGACGTTCCTGCAAAATGGCACCCGCCTTTTTGTTAAACTCCACATCCGTGGTGCTCGGCATGCCCTCGTCGATCAAATAGATGTCAAAATCCAGCGCCAGCATCAAAGAGAAGTTGAAGCGCGCGCGCATGCCGGAAGAATAGGTGCCCACAGGCTGGTCGAAATATTCGCCGAGGCCACACAGCCAACGGCAATAGGCTTCCACATAATCGGGATCCAGACCATAAAGCTTGGCGATGTAGCGTGCGTTTTCCATCGCCGACAACCGGCTGACAACGCCACCCATAAATCCAAGTGGAAAAGACACCTTGCAGCCGCGCCGGACTGTGCCTTCGTCGGGTTTTTCCAGCCCAGCCATCATATTGATAAGTGTGGTTTTACCTGTGCCATTGGGGGCAAGAATGCCAATGGAATTGCCGAGTTCAACGCGAAACGACACGCGGTCAAGGATCACCTTGCGCTGTTGGCCCGTCCAGAAGGACTTGCTTACGTTTTCAAACTCCAGCATGTGCCATGCCCGATACTGCTCTGATCGTCCCGTCTGGGGCTATTGAAGGTGTTCTGACCGTTGGACAGACTCTCTCTTGGTGGAGAGTAGCCGCAGACAGTTAACCAGTTATAAGGCGAATTTGTTTTTATTATGTCCAATTCTCGCCAAATATTTCAACGCCCCATTAACCCTTTTGTCACATTCAGCGCGTGGAGGGAACGGCTGGGAAAGGATCGGGCCGACATTGTCTGCTACACAGGCTCGTGATCTCCTGCGGTTTTGCGGTTTCATCCAGAATGATCCTTGGCATAGTCCAGCCGACACCACGCAAGAGGTTGGAGCTTGACGAATGCAGGACAATGCGGATCCCTTGGTCTCAGAGATCGCTGCTTGCCGAGCCTGCGCGGACCGCTTTGCTGCCACACACACAGGTCACAGGCCAAATCCGGTGGTGTGGTTTCGCTCCTCCGCACGGATCTTGATCGCGGGACAAGCGCCCGGATTGCGGGTCCATGAAATTGGACGCCCCTTTGCGGATGCCTCGGGTGACAGGCTGCGCGCGTGGTTGGGCATGTCGCCGGATCAGTTTTATGAACTAAGCCGGGTTGCTGTGGTGCCGATGGCCTTTTGTTTTCCAGGTTATAACGCAAAAGGCTCAGACCTGCCGCCGCCGCCGCAATGCGCACGCTTGTGGCACGATAAGGTGTTCGAAACGCTTCCAAATATTCGCTTGCGCATTCTGGTCGGCGGCTATGCGCAAAAGTTTCACCTCAAGCTGCGCGGCTCGGTGACAGAGACCGTGCGCAATTGGCGGGACATTGGGCCGGACGTCTTCCCCTTGCCACATCCGTCCTGGCGCAATACGGCTTGGCTCAGAAAAAATCCCTGGTTCGGGGAAGAAGTGTTGCCTGCCTTGCGGGCGCGGGTAAAGGAAGCGATGGGCGAATGACGGAACAAACGGCGTTGGATCTGGCACATGCAGCCATGGAGGCCGCACCGCAGGATGAGGCAGCACGGCTGCGGTTTTTTGAGCGGTTGGCCGACAGTGAGCTGTTCTTGTTGCTGGGGGCCGAACCGGAAGGTGAAAAAATCCAGCCCGAAGTCTTTCCCACCGAGGAAGGTGAATTTGTGCTGGTCTTCGACCGTGAAGAGCGCCTCGCGGAGTTTGCGAGCCGAATTGTGCCTTATGCATCGCTCTCAGGGCGGATGATTGTACAGATGTTATCAGGATCCGGCATTGGGCTGGGCGTCAATCTGGATGTCGCCCCGTCTGAGATGCTGGTGCCCCCTGATGCTCTGGAATGGCTGCGCCAGACGCTGGAGCACAATCCAGAAGAGGTTGAGGCGGGGGTGGAAGAGATTCTGGCACCGGCCGGTTTGCCCGAAGTCCTTCTGACAGCGCTTGACGCAAAACTGACCACAGCAGCTGGACTGGCAGAGAACGCCTATCTTGTTGGACTGCATTATGAAGGCGGCGGCCAAGGGCATTTGCTGGGGTTTGTGAATGCGCAATCCGGCGCGGAACCTGCCTTGGCACAGGCTGTCTCTGAAGCTCTGACATTTTCTGGCATTGAAGCCGGGGCTTTAGATGTTGGTTTTTTTGCGGCAAGTGACGAGATTGCAGGAAAACTGGCCCGTGTGGGTTTGCGTTTTGAGTTGCCCAAACCCGTTGAGCCATTGGGTCAGGTGCCAAGCAAACCGGGCAGCGATCCAGACAAGCCACCGCGTTTGCGATAAGTTGAGGCGTTCGGATTGTGGTGGGGTTACCACGTGTTGTGATCAAGTGCCCACAACAGAGAGGCTCTCCCGCCCGTCATCCGCTTTTTTGCAAAAGCGTCTTCCCGTTGGGCGTAGCGCCGCGCCTTTGGCGCGGCGCTACGCCCAAGGCCGCCAGAGACGGGTGATAACATCACCCGTCTCGCGGGCGCGGGAGCGCTATGTGGGCGGTACAGGACTGTCCTTTGCGAGCGAACCTGCTCGAGCGAAAAGCTTACGCTTCTTCGCTTTCCAGCTTGTCCTGCGTTTTGGTTTCAAAATCAGCAGCGGAGTGGCGTTCATGCAGCTGCTCGCTCAACTCGCCCCAGCTGCGGTTCACCATACGGCCCCGTTGAACGGCCGGGCGTTCTGCGATCTGTTTTGCCCAACGCATCAGGTTTGGATAGGATTCTACGTCCAGGAACTCTGCCGCATCATAGAGTGTGCCCAGAACCACAGCGCCATACCACGGCCAGATTGCCATATCGGCGATCGTATACTCTTCACCCGCGATATAGGTGTTGTTGGCCAGTTGCTTGTCCAAAACATCCAGTTGGCGCTTGATTTCCATGGTGAAGCGGTTGATGGCGTATTCAAACTTCTCTGGCGCATAGGCATAAAAATGGCCAAAGCCGCCGCCAAGGTAAGGGGCCGAGCCCATTTGCCAGAACAACCAGTTCATTACTTCGGTACGCGCGGACCCGTCTTTGGGCAGAAACGCTCCAAATTTGTCAGCCAGATGCACCAGGATAGAAGCGGTTTCAAAGACACGCACAGGTGCGTCGCCACTGTGATCCATCAAGGCTGGGATTTTTGAGTTCGGGTTCACCTCGACAAAGCCAGAACCGAACTGGTCGCCGTCCCCGATTTTGATCAACCACGCATCATATTCCGCGCCGCTGTGACCAGCTTCCAGCAGTTCTTCAAGCATGACAGTCACTTTGACGCCATTTGGCGTTGCCAGCGAGTAGAGCTGGAAAGGATGGTCCCCAACGGGCAGCTCTTTGTCATGGGTCGGGCCAGAGATGGGGCGGTTGATGCTGGCGAATTTACCGCCGTTTTCCGCGTCCCAGGTCCAGACCTTCGGAGGGGTATATGTGTCTGTCATCGTGTTCGCTTTCTTGAAACCCTGTCTGTGTTGCGCGCAACCCGTGGCGGCGCCTATTCTCACATAGGCACTGTGCTGAAAATTCCAATGACTGGAAGCTTTGTCCAAGCGATTTCGCAAAAATTTGTTCTCGCTCACATCAAAATGCTGCAGCACACATATTACGAAATCCTCACAAGCGCTCTTGGGGGGACACAGAGCTGTGAGCCCCCCTTCGCATCTGTGACAAACCGCATATTGTTCTTTCATGATATCGCGAGCCGTTGGCTCGGTTTTAGGAAATTGAAGTTAGACCCTGACGCATCTGAAAGAAGGACGCTGAAATGAAACGTTTTGCTCTGGCCGCTGTTGCGGCATTTGCCCTGGCCGTGCCTGCCTTTGCCGGTGACCAATACATCGACGAAACCGGCTTTGCGGTTTCTGGCTATGATGTTGTGGCCTATCGCTCGCTGACCCCGAACGCAGTTGGCACACCGCAGCCGCTGGCCGTTCCTGGCTCGTCCGAGTACACTGCGGAATATAATGGCGCGACCTTTGCCTTTGCGTCCGCTGAAAACCGTGACCTGTTCAAATCCAACCCGGCACATTACGCACCGCAGTACGATGGTCACTGCGCCTATGGTGTATCCCGCGGTGGTAAAGTTCCAGCGAACCCGCATCTGTGGCGCATCGTTGACGACAAACTGTACCTGAACATCACCAAAAACGTTGTTACTTTCTGGGAAGAAGACATCCCGGGCAACATCAACCTGGCCGAAGACAACTGGGTTGGCATCGAAGCAAATGATGCATCGGGTAACACGATCCCGAACTTCACCTCGCCGGCGCCTTCCAAAGGCTAAGCCTGAGCGCAGAACAGTTTTTGGAAACCCCGTCCGGATGTGGCGGGGTTTCTTCCGTTATGTCGCCAGAAAGACAATTCCCCAAAGGATCAGGGCTGCGCCAGTCATTCGCGCCAGGCTTCGCCCCCAGGGGGTAAGCTTTTCCAACGCGACATATCCCGTCAGAGCGCAGATCTAATAAAGGTTCATAACCCCGCCGACAAACAGCAACGCCATCAGCGCCCAGCAACAGCCAAGGCAGAACGCCCCGTGCAGCAACCCCAACCGCAGCGCCCCCCGAGGGCCCGGCCGGTAATAGCGGGTGAGGATTGCCGCAGGGGATTGACATTGGACCAAGCAGCGATCTTTGAGCGGGGTGAATTGAAACAAGCCCGCACAGATCAATAATACCGCGCCGGGTGTTGTTTCAATCAATGTCATCATTGTGGTGGAGACCAGCCCCAACCCTTCGGCTCCCCAATGCAACAGGGTTGCCACCAGGCTGAACGCCGCCCACGCCAGAAGATAGCCAAGCAGGAACAACATCATGTGCGGCGTGCCAGAGCCACAGCCACGTTCCATCAACCGAGTATACAGCAAAACCGTGGGCGCGACGCTTGGCAGCATCATGGCCACCATCATGACCCACCACATCAGAAACACCAGGCCGAGGTAGCCGAGGCTCCAGGAGCCGGGCACACGCCCACCTGGCATATCACGCATATTGGACATGGCGGTCATTTCCAGCGCGGACATTTTCATGCCCACACCCATCACCGTATAAACAGCTGCCAGGGCAAACAACAGCGCCATCAAAACGATGGCCAGCATCCGGTTCTGATGCAACACACGCTCGGCCCAAGAGGGGCGCATATTAGCCATTTTGGTTACGCGGGATCTATCACACCGGTGGAAGAGAGGTGGATCTCAACCATATGAGCGTGGCTATCTTGGTTATGGTCCAGTTGAATGGCACCATGGGTTTTGGTGGTGGCCCGAGCCACTTCTGCCACGCGGAACTCAAACCCATTCGGCAGGTCGATCCGGGCGCGATGTTCCGCTCCGGTTACTGGATTGACCAACGGTTCAGCCTTGGTTTCAAACACGTCTGGCACATGGATGTGCCCTTTGCGGGCGTCCAGGTCGATGGCGATGTCAATGGGTTTAAACAGCGTCTCCAGCTTGTTCGGAGACATTGCGGAAAAGACCCACCACATGGTCGCCATGTCTTCGGTATCTTCACCGGTGAAAATACGTTGCAGGGCCTCGCGCTGGGCGGTGCTCGCGCTTTGGTCAATCACGATCTGCATGGTGCCGTTGCCTTGATGGATCGCGCCGGGCCATTTCAGAACCATCGCCGCGCGGGTTCCAGCCAGATCGGTGTCGCCATGATGGCCGCTGTCGAATTTGAAACTTGCCGTCGCTTCGCAGGTGCCATGGGTCGGCAGTGCCATGAACTGACAGGGACACCCTGTGTCACAGTTGCAATTTGCCAGTTCGTATCCGTGAAGTTCCCAATGTGTCATGACGAAGTCCCCCCTCACGTCTGTTCCTCAGTTTGAATGACACACAAAGTAGAACGGCGACCCGCTTCGGCAAATGAGTGGCGCGGCACAAGTGCAAAAGACCCGCGCTGAGGCGCGGGTCTCGGTTTTTAAATCTCGCTTGCGATTAGGCGAGGCTTGGCAGCCACAGCACGATACCCGGGAAGGCAACCAATGCGGCGATGGTCAAAGCATCGGCGACAAAGAATGGCGTGACCCCTTTGAACACGTCCTGCACGCTCAGATCATCGCGCACACCCGCCACCACAAAGCAGTTGAGGCCGATGGGCGGTGTGATCAGGCAGAACTCGGCCATTTTCACAACCAGGATCCCGAACCAGATCGCGCACATTGGGCCAGACATGCCAAAGGTGCTGTCCGCTGCAGAGACAAACTCCCCACCGTTAAGAGCCATCACCGCCGGGTAGACCACGGGCAGGGTCAACAGCAGCATGCCAATGGCGTCCATGAACATCCCCAGAACCGCATAGGCCAGCAGGATACAGATCAGGATCAGCATGGGAGACATGGTTAGCGATGTAATCCAATCGGAGAACGCTCCGGGCAGGTCCGCAAACCCCAAGAACCGCACATAGATCAGAACACCCCAGATGATGGTGAAGATCATGACTGACAGTTTTGCCGTCTCTAACAATGCGTCCTTCAGCTGTGACCAGCGCATACCGCGATAAAGCGCCATCAGAAAGACGACAAAGGCCCCGATTGCGCCACCTTCAGTTGGCGTGCCCCAAGCGTCGCCGCCAAAGGGGTTATAGACAAACAGGACAATTGTCGCGACCACGAACAGGATTGGCAGGGCCGGGGGTAGGGCAGTGAACCGCTCCTTCCACGTGAAGCCAGACACCGCGGGACCAAACCCTTTGATCGTCAGCGCCATGCCAATGATCAGGCCACCGTAGATCAGCGCCGAAAACGCGCCAGGGACAAAGCCCGCCAAGAGCAGCTTGCCCACGTCTTGTTCCACGATAATCGCATAGATCACCAGGATCGCCGACGGCGGGATCAGCGAAGCCAATGTGCCACCTGCAGCCACGACACCCGCGGCAAAGCGTTTGTCATAGCCGATTTTCAACATCTCGGGGATGGCGATCCGGGCAAAGACAGCCGAGGTTGCAACTGATGCCCCTGACACTGCCGCAAAGCCTGCGGTGGCAAAAACGGTTGATACGGCCAGACCGCCGGGCACCCAGGCAAACCAGCGTTTTGCGGCCTCAAACAGCGCCTTGGTCAGGCCCGCGTAATAGGCCAGATAACCAATCAGGATAAAGGTCGGGATCAATGACAAAGCCTGGCTTGAGACTTTGGAATGGGGGACCTGGCCAGCGGTTTTGACGGCAACGGTCAGCGCCTTGCCAAAGCGGTCGGGGTCATATCCAAACTTGGCCCAGAAGATCCAGATCAGGCCAATCATACCGGCCAGACCGGCCGCAAATGCCACGCGCATGCCCAAGACCACAAGGACCAGCAAACCGCCCGAGACAACGAGCCCAATTTCAATAGGTTCCATCAGCGTTGTCCTTACTCTTCTTGGCTCGAGACATGCTCGGCTTCCATCGCAGCCTGAGTGGCTGCATCGGCAATCATCGGAATGGCCACCGGTGTCGAGGATGGGGTGAAAAACGCCCGCGCATAGCCCCAAAGCTGCAGAACAAGTCGCAGGCACAACACGGAAAATGCCACGGGTGCCAAAAGCTTCGCAGGCCAGATCGGCAGGGCAATGTCCATCGAGCTGTCACGGCTCCACATCGGAGCGGCAAAATCAAAGCTGCGTTGGAAATGCGCCCAGGTGCCCCACACCAGCAGCACCATCAGCAACAGGATGGCGAGGGTTGTGATGAATTCGACCAGATACAGCGCACGGCCGCGCAGGGCGCCAACCAGCATATCCATTCGGATATGGCCCCCGTCACGCTGGGCAAAAGACGCGCCCATAAAGGCGATCAGCGGCATTGCCTGTTCAATCCAGTCCACATAGCCGGGCAAAGGGGCGTTGAACCCGTTGCGCCCCGTGACAGATACCACCGCCAGCATCATCAACGAAAACACCGCCAGACCGCTGAGCAGTGCAAGGATTTTTTCAACACCATAAAGCCGTTCGTCCAAACGGCTAAGGATACTGTCATCCGACAGCACCAGAGAGGATCCGGCCATAGCGGGTCGCTCCTTACTTTTTTGGATACAAAAAGACCCCCAACAGACCGGTCAGGTGCTGTCGGGGGCAAAGGTGCAATTATCAGCTGCCAGAGGCGATCATGCCAGTGACCATGTCATAGAGCTCTTGGGCGGGCAGTCCGCGCGCAGTGTTCTCTTCGATCCAGGCCTGAGCGGCAGGGGCTGCAGCAGCGTCTTTGAACGCGGTGATCTCGTCTTCGCTGAACGTCACCTGGGTGATGCCGCGTTCGTCCAGTGCGGGGCCCCAAGCATCCATTGTTTTGTTGTTATAGTTATAGATGTAGTAATCCAGCGCCTCAGGCACGGACTCCAGCAGCACCGCGCGGTGCTCATCAGACAGATCGTTCAGCGCGTCAGTGTTGACGACAACCGGGCAGTTCAGCGTGCCGGGGTTCAGGTTCGCGGTCCACCAGGTGCCGTTTTCGATTGTGCCAAAAGACATATGCGCATGCGGGGCAAAGCTTGCCGCTTTGATCACGCCGCTGTCCATCGCTTGACGCACTTCAGTTGCCGACATCGAGGTCGGAACCGCACCAATGGTCTCCATCGCGGCACCGATACCACCGGTTGCGCGCACGGTCAGACCTTGGAAGTCATCCAAAGTGGCAGGGACGTCGCCCACACCCACAATGTTGTATTGCGGCAGCGGCGACGGCATCAGCAACGTTGCATTCCAGCGGCCCAGATCGGCGACAACCGCTGGGTGCTGATAAACTGCCATGGACAGGGCAACTTCTTGCTCCAGCGAGGTCACGCCCAGGAACGGCAGCTCCAGCACGGTGATCGACGGGTTCTTGTCGCGGTGATAGCCCGCGCAGAACTGCGCCATTTCAAAAGCACCGATTTCGATGCCATCCAGGTTTTCGCGGTTTTTGGACAGGCCGCCATAGCTGATGTTCAGTGTGAACTCACCGTTGGTCTTTTGGTCGACCAGCTCAGCCAGTTTTTCAACATGTTCGGTAAAGGCGCGACGTTTGCCCCACAGGGACACGTTCCATTCGGCGGCCATAGCTTCACCAGCAAAGGCAACAGTCAGCGCAACAACGGCGGTTTGAGACAGAAATTTTTGCATTGGTTCTCCTCCCAGATGCAGTTTGGGTTCTCGAGCGACAGTTTCAAAAAACCAAATGGGTTTGGCTATGAAGGAAATCGCGCGTCATACAGAAGAACCCCTGCGGCTTTCCGCAGGGCGCAAAATCGTCAAAAACTGTCTACAAAAGCGCATCCTTGTCGAGGGCGAGTTTGACGATTTTTTCATTCAAGGTCCGTCGCCCGATGCCTAGGGCCGCGGCGGTTTCATCCATGCGGCCCGCGTGGTCACGGATGGCTTTGGCGATCAATTCGCGTTCAAATGTCGCGACCGCTTCGCGCAGGGTCACGGGCACATTTTCCAACGACAGATCCGCGCGGATAGCTTCGGTCATGGTGCCGTTGCCGCGCCGCGCGGCCAGACAGCGGCGTTCGCAGACATGGCGTAGCTCCCGCACATTGCCGGGCCAGTCATGGGCCAAAAGTGCGGCCAGATCTAGTTGGCTGAGGTCCGGGGCGGAGATATCATAAACACGGGCCGCTTGGTCCAGGAAATGTCGGGCCAGCAGGGCCAGATCGTCCTGACGCTGGCGCAAAGGAGGCAGGTTCAGCACCACCGTGTTCAGGCGATAAAACAAGTCGGACCGCAGACGCCCGTCCCGTACCGCTTGATCGGCGTCCTCATTGGTAGAGGAGAGGATGCGGAACGTCACACCAATTGGGGCAGGTGCGCCGATAGGTAGGATCTCTTTGTTTTCGATCACCCGCAAAAGCTTTGCTTGCACGGGCAGGGGGCAGGCGCAGATCTCATCCAGGAACAACGTTCCACCTGCGGCGGCCAGCAAGCGCCCGTCGCGCGCACCCCAGGTGCCAAACATATCGGTTTCAAACGTCTCTGCGGACAAGCCCGCGCAGTTCAGCGCCAGAAACGGCGCATCGGGTGCCGGGCCCAGATCATGCAGCGCGCGGGCCGCTAGATCCTTGCCGGTACCGGTTTCACCGTTCAACAGAACAGCGGCGTCAATATCGGCGAACGCCAGAATATCCTGACGCAGCGCCTGAACCTCGGCTGATTGCCCCAGCACAATGCGGTCCAGCCCCGACAGTTGATACAGCCGTTCGGTCAGGCGGGCATTGCTTTGGCGCATCCGGGCCCGTTCGGCGGCGTTTTGCAGGACGGTCAGCAGTCGCCGCGGCTCATAGGGTTTTTCCAAAAAGCTATAGGCACCATCCTGCACCGCTTGGACGGCCATCGGAATATCGCCATGGGCCGAAATCAGAACCAGCGGCGGCGCGCTGTCCATGCCCACCAGCTGCGCCAGCAGGTCAAGGCCGGACATCCCCGGCATCCGCACATCCGACAGGATCACGTCGGGTGTGGTATCCGACAGGTAATCCTGAACAAAAGCGGCGCGCCCCAGCGTATCCACCCGCCAGCCTGCGGCCTCAAGCAGGGTCACCAAGGACTGGCGCATCAGCTTGTCGTCATCCACCACCAGAACGTGGAAGGGGGTCTGTTCGCTCATGTAACCTCGCTTTGGTCCGGAGTGGGAAAGCTGAGACAGAACACTGCGCCGCGTCGGCGTTCTCCGTTGCGTGCCTCAAGCGTGCCCCCATGTTCTTTGACAATTTGCGCTGAAATCGCAAGACCCAACCCCATGCCACGCCCGCTCTCGCGGGTGGTCACAAAGGGTTCCTGCAGATCCGCCAAGGTCGCAGCGCCCAGACCATGCCCGTTGTCGCGGATTTCCAAGGCAATGGTTTCCGCTGTTCGGGTCAGCGTCAGTTCGACCTTGGGTGCGTCTTCTCCTTCGACGGCGTCCAGCGCGTTGCGCAAGAGGTTGGTCAGCACTTGCTCCACCCGCAACCGGCTGCCACGGATCATGGCGGGGTCTGGCGGAACATTTGCCACGATCTCGGCTGCGATCTCTGCGCGATTGGGCTCCACCAGGTCAAGGACCGCGTTCAAGGCGGCTCCAAGGTCAACGGGTTCGAACTCTGCTTCGCCGGAGCGGGCAAAGAATTTGAGTTGCCGGGTAATGCCTTCCATCCGGGCCACAAGCGAAGAGATATTGCCTACCAGCGGTTCAGAGTTTGTGTTCAGCATTTGAGCGGCGGCCAGGTGGTTGCGCATAGCGGCAATGGGTTGGCCCAATTCATGGGTGACAGAGGCCGCAACCTGTCCCAGTGCTGCCAGGCGACTGGTGCGCTCCAGCTCGCTTTGCGTGCGGCGCAGCTGTTGTTCCGCCTCGCGGCGCACGGTGATCTCTTGGGCCAGGCGGGCGTTAGCGGTGCGCAGCTTGTTCTCTTCACTTTCTGATCGAAACAGCGCCGCCCGGATCCGCCGGTTGCGCCGCAACAACAAAACGCCAACGCCCGCACCCAGAAAAACCAAAGCAACCGAGGTCACCAGACCTGCACGTGCAAGCGCCCGATCATCGGTTGCAAAATAATGGAGCTGCCAGCCATGAACGTTCGTTTCGCCAGTCAAGTGCAAGTACTTTGCGCCTGCAATAGTAACACGTTGTGTCTGACCCGGCTGCCAGTCCAGTGGCGTTAGCGGTTGACCGGGGAACTGGCGCACAGCCTCAATCTGGCGACGTATGTCTGCGGGCAGGGGGGACAACGTCTGATATTGCCAGGCCGGGTTGGAGGCCAGCAAAACGACGCCTGCCTGGTCGGCCAACAGAACGTTCTCACCCGAGGCCCGCCAGTTCTGCGCCAGGGTGCTCAGGTCAATTTTGATCGCAATCACCCCTTGGACGGACCCGTCCTCGCGCCGTACTGGATCGGCGATAAAATACCCAGGTGCGCCGGTCGTAGCCCCGATCGCATAAAACCGTCCTTGCTGCCCGTTTAAGGCATCTTGGAAATAGGGGCGAAACCCATAGTTCTGCTCTACAAAACTGTGCGCCGTGGCATAGTTTGAGGCGGCGATGGTGCGCCCATCGGGTTGCATCAGATAGATCGCATCCAATCCGGCGCGCCGGGCAAAATCCGCCAAACGAATGTTCAGCGTCGCTGTGGCGGATTGAGACAAGGCGGCGGTCACAAAACTGTCCTGTGCCAGAACATGTGTCAGATGCGAAAACCGTTCCAGCTCGGCCTCAACCGTTGAGCGATACAGCGACAGGCGCCCTTCGGCGCGGGCCAGCTCTTCGGTCCGGAAATACTCATGCGCAAGCCGAAACAGCGCCAGCGCAAAGACAAGCGCATAGCCCAGATAAACCAGAAGGCGCAGACGTTTGTAGAGGGTTGAGCGGGGCAAGACGGCAGAATATCCGTGCAGTTCGTTGTGTTGGGTTCAGATCAAGGTGACGCATATCCCCCGAGAGAGGCAACCAAAAACCAAAATAAAACCCCGCAGCCGGTGTCGGCAACGGGGTGTCAATCTTTACAAAGGGTCCGGCTTACCGTTTCCGGTCGCGGCGCGTGCTCATCGGCTGGAACGCAACGCCGACATGAGCCTCGCAATAGGGTTTGCCCTGCTGGACCGGCAGACCGCAGAACCAGAAATCATCGGTCGCAGGATCGCCAACCGGCCATTTGCAGGTGCGTTCGGTCAGTTCCATCAGCGTCAGCTTCTTGGCCTTCTTCTCGATCTCATTGACCTTGGCCAGCGCTTCGGGGCTGATCTCATTTGCAGAAGGCTGCGGCGGCAAAGGCTGGCCTGCCGGAATGATCTGCTTGCGCGCAGGCACCGGCGGTTTGGCTTCTGCGGTGGTGGCAGGTTCCGGTGTCACGGGGCGGGCTGGTTCGGTCTTTGGCTGCGGCTTGGGCTTGGGCGCGGCCTTGGCTGCTGGTTTTTCCTTGGCCTCGCCACCGCTCTTGGCGCCAGTGGTGCGGTTGGACAGTCCCAGACGGTGGACCTTGCCAATCACAGCATTGCGGGTCACGCCCCCCAGTTCTTTGGCGATCTGGCTGGCCGACTGACCCTCGCCCCACATTTTTTTGAGCAGTTCGACGCGCTCGTCTGTCCAGGACATATTTTGCCTTTCAAAGCTAATAGCGGCCCCAGAAAGCTGTGGCCGCCATCGAATTCCTTATCAGTGGTCTATTCTAATCACTGTCGTCAGAGTTACAAGCTGTCTTGCACTGGCACGCACATCAGCTATGCAACGGGAACACAGCTTCTTTTAGGGGATATAAAGTGGCACAATCAGAATACACCGTCGGATTGGGAGAGCGCCGTTTCGGCCGCGTGAACTGGCTGGGTCTGCAGACGCTGGCCATGCGAGAAATCAAGCGGTTCTTGGTGGTCTGGACCCAGACCCTGATGGCCCCTTTGGTGACGGCAGGCCTGTTTCTGATGATTTTCAACCTCGCCATCGGACCCAACCGGGGTGACGTTATGGGGGTTCCGTTTCTGCAGTTTCTGGCCCCCGGCATTCTGACCATGACTGTGATTCAAAACGCTTTTGCCAATACGTCTTCGTCCATTGTGATCTCAAAAGTGCAGGGCAATATCGTTGACACGTTGATGCCGCCCTTGTCGGGATTTGAGGTGCTGGTCGGCTATCTTTCGGGGGCTGTTGCCCGTGGGCTGTTTGTTGCGCTTGGCATTTCGCTGGGGCTGTTTCTAGTTCTGGGCGTGGTGCCCGCCCATCCGTTGGTCGCTTTGGTCTTTGTCATCCTTGGCGCGCTTTTCCTGGGCGGGCTTGGCATCGTGGCGGGCGTCTTTGCCGAAAAGTTCGACCAGATGGCAGCGATCACCAATTTCATTGTGACACCGCTCGCCTTTTTATCCGGCACATTTTACTCAGTCGACGCACTGCCGCCGGTCCTGCGCGCGCTCAGCCACATCAACCCCGTGTTCTATCTCATTGACGGGGTGCGATTCGGTGTGATCGGCGCCTCTGACAGCGCGCCGCTCTTGGGGTTTGTGGTCTGCAGCCTGTCTGCCCTTGGTGTCTGTATGCTCGGATGGGTGATGCTGCGGTCCGGCTATCGGTTGAAACCCTGATCAGGCGGTTTTAACCTTGGCCTTGGCCCGGTTGCGTTGCACTGCTTCGCGCCAGGCCAAGACCGCCGCGCCGCTCAGGATCACACAGGCACCGATCACGCTGATCCAATCCGGGATCTGACCATAAAAGAGAAAGTCATAAAGCGTGGCAAACACCAGCGTCGCATAGGCAAAGGGCGCTACAAATGACGCATCCGCCCGCGCCATCCCATTGATAAAGAAGCTTTGCGCACAGGCCATCATGGTGCCAAGCGCGATCAAAGCCCCCCATTGGGCCAGTGTCGGCATCTGCCATACCGGGATCACCGCCAGTGAGGCAATGACCAATCCCAGCGCGTTATTGATCCACAAGATCTGCAGCGGCCCTTCGCGTTTGGAGAGCTTCTTCATAAAAATCAGCTCCATTCCCATCACTGTCGCTGCGCCAACGGCCAGCAATGCAGCGGGTTGAAAGCTCGCGGGCGTCGGGCGCAACAGGATCATTGCCCCAACCAGAGCGATTCCCGCCGCAGCCCACCGCCACGGCCCCACACTTTCCCGCAACAATGGAATGGCCAGCAACATGGCAAATACCGGGTTCAGGAATGTGATGGCGGTGGCATCCGACAGCGGAATAAAGGCGACGGATGCAAACATCAGCGTCACGCCGCCCCACCCAAACAGGGTCCGCCCAATGTGCAGGGGCATATGCGGCTTCACAAACCGGGGGCGCAGTACGCCGATTGCACTTGTGATCACCACAAAGGCAAAGACAAAGCGCCCGTGGCTAATCTGAAAAGCATGCAAGGGCGGGCCCAGAGTCTCGGTGCCCAGCAGTTTGGCCATCAATGTGGTGCCTGCAATAAACACAGTTGCAGACAGGATGCAGACCGCGGCCAAAGGTGGGTTCTGATTTGGGACATGTGACATGACAGTGCGATGCGCTCTTTGACAGGGTTTGGCAAGGCAATGCTGTGTGCCGTCACAATTTCAGTCGCGTCACGCCATAGACCCAGACAAGGGCCATGCCAGCGCCGCTGACCAGATAGGGCAGGCGCAAGGCCATCTCACGCCCGAGATGCGGCTCGACCCAGGATGCCAAGGCGCCGGCCAGAACCGCGCCAACGGGCAGCATGCCCCAGCCGAAAAAGCGATAGAGCGCATTCACCCGTCCCAGCAGGTGATCGGGAATGTGACGCTGGCGATAGGGGACTGTGACCACATTCCACAACAGCCCAGCAAACAGTCCGATAAACAGCGCCGGTGCCACCACCCAGATCACAGGCAACAGACCGATCAAGGCAAATCCAAAAGCCATCAGCGGCAAGGCCAGCAACAAGGCCCGCCGCCCACCGACCTTGGCGACAATCCAAGGGCAGACCAGCCCACCGACCACACCGCCTGCGGCCTCAAACGCCACCAACAGTCCGTATTGCACCGCATTCAGCCCCAACAGCTCTTGTCCCAACAATGGCAGCATCGTCAGCGCCATGATGCTCATGGCATTCATCACCCCGAGCATGATGGCCAGCTGCAGGATCTCCCGGTGTGCCATCATCCAGCGGATCCCAGCGCGGGCCTCAGTGAGCCAGGGCGCGCGGGCCGGGGCTTCGCGCGCGGGCAACCGTACGCAAAATATCAGCGCCGCTGCCAAACCAAATGTCACCGCATCCAGCGCAAACGGGGCAGGCACCGCCAGTGCGATCAACACACCAGCCAAGGGCGGGCCGACAAAGCTGCCCATGACCTGCTCAATGCTCCACATCTGCCCATTGGCCTGTTCCAGCCGGTCCTGGGGCACAATCGACGGCAATACGGTCTGGGCTGCGTTATCCCGCAAAACTTCGGCACTGCCCAGGACAAAGGCAAAGCCTGCAAGCCCCAGAATAAACGGCAGCGGATTGGCCAGCGGAAAAGCCGGCGCGGCGGCGATCATCGCGATCACCCCCAGGGTCAACAGCAGCCGCAGCAGATCTGCCCGCACCATCAATTGGCGCCGGTCCACCCGATCGGTCCAGACGCCGGCGGGAATGGAGAACAACAACCACGGCAGCCGGGTCGCCGCCGCAACCAGAGAGATCAGCAACGGGTCGCGCGTCACCAAGGTCGCAAGCCAGGGAAAGGCCAGTGCCGAAACCCCGTCGCCCAGGTTGGAAATCGCTGAGGCTGAAAACAAAAACCGAAAATTCACAAGTCGCCAAAGATCTGTCATGCTCGCATGACACGGCCAGATGACGCAGAATGTCAACTCTGGCGGGCAGAGATCGGCAAGATGAGCGCCCTGTGAGACTGCACATTTCGACGGTGCATGCCGACTATAGGGGTTCACAAACCAAGTTTCGTCCGTTATGGACCCATCTCATGATCAAACCTGCACATAACGCGTCTCTCCGACGCCGACGCTAAGTCGCTGTAACTGGGCCTATGCCCCGTTTGATCCCTTGTGCCCAATTCCTCCTAATATTTGTGCACATCCCGCTTTCAAACCAATTGACCCAATGGCCCAGCTGTTGCACAGATTTGGCCTCTTCTTTCTGACAAAGGATGATCCGATGATCCCGTCCGTTCTGCCGACCTATTCCCGCGCTCCCTTGAACTTCGTCAAAGGCGAAGGCTCCTGGCTGGTGGAAGCAGATGGTCGACGTTTTCTGGATCTGGGTGCGGGCATTGCGGTCAATGCGCTGGGCCATGCCCATCCCAAACTGGTGGACGCCATCACCACCCAGGCGCAGAACCTTTGGCATGTCTCCAACCTTTATGAGATCCCACAGCAACAGGCGCTGGCGGATATTCTGGTGGACAATACATTTGCGGATACCGTGTTCTTCACCAATTCCGGCACGGAATCCTGCGAGCTGGCCGTGAAAATGGCGCGCAAATACTTCTTTGATCAGGGAGAGCCCGAACGGGTGGAGATCATCACGTTTGATGGGTCTTTCCATGGCCGCTCCTCTGCCGGGATCGCAGCCGCCGGATCCGAAAAAATGACCAAGGGCTTCGGCCCTCTGTTGCCGGGATTTGTACATCTCACCTTCGGAGATCTGGATGGTGTCACCAATGCGATCACCGACAAAACCGCTGCCATTCTGATCGAACCGGTCCAGGGCGAAGGGGGGATCCGCGTGGTCCCGGATGCCGACCTGAAAGCGCTGCGCGACATCTGTGACAGCGCAGGCATCCTTTTGATCCTGGACGAGGTGCAATGCGGTGTGGGGCGGACCGGTAAGCTGTTTGCCCATGAATGGGCCGGGATCACACCGGATATTATGATGGTCGCCAAGGGCATCGGGGGCGGCTTTCCCCTTGGCGCTGTTTTGGCCACGGAACGCGCGGCCTCTGGCATGACGGCGGGCACCCATGGCTCCACCTATGGCGGCAACCCGCTGGGCTGCGCGGTGGGCTGCGCGGTTCTGAACGAGGTGGCCCAGCCCAGGTTTCTGGCGGAGGTCAGCCGCAAATCAAGCCTCATGCGGCAAAAGCTCGAAGGTCTTGTGGCCGCGCATCCCGACGTCTTTGAAGAGGTACGCGGCGCGGGCCTGATGCTGGGCCTGAAATGTGTGGCCCCTAATGTCGACGTGGTGAACGCAGGCTATGCGGCTCAGGTCATCACAGTGCCCGCCGCCGACAATGTGATCCGTCTGTTGCCCGCGTTGAACCTCACCGATGACGACATCAACGAGGCCTTCACCCGCTTGGATACGGCAGCAACCCAGGTCGAGACCGCCTGATTTCATCTTTTCCCAAATACTTCGGGGGTGTGGGGGCTGGCCCCCACATCTGCCCATCCCAGAAAACGAGACCGATATGAACCATTTCCTTGATATCCATAAAACCGAGGCCGACGCATTGCGGGGCATCATCGATCAGGCCAGTGCCATGAAACAGGCACGTCTCGGTCGCCCCAAGGGCATGCCGGATGATGAACAACCTCTGGCTGGCCATATGGTTGCGCTGATCTTTGAAAAACCTTCTACCCGGACCCGCGTGTCCTTTGACGTGGGCGTGCGTCAGATGGGTGGGCAGACGATGGTGCTGTCTGGCAATGACATGCAGCTGGGCCACGGCGAAACCATCGCCGACACAGCCCGTGTGCTCAGCCGTTATGTGGATCTGATCATGATCCGAACCTTTGATGAAAGCGTGCTGCTGGAAATGGCGGATTATGCGGATGTGCCGGTCATCAACGGTCTGACCGATCGCACCCACCCCTGTCAGATCATGGCCGATATTCTTACCTACGAGGAGCACAGGGGCCCGATCAAAGGCAAAAAGGTCGTCTGGACCGGTGACGGCAACAATGTTTGCGCCTCCTTCCTGCATGCGGCCGGTCAGTTCGGATTTGATGTGACCTTCACCGGCCCCGAACAGCTTGATCCCGAGGATGAGTTTGTGGGCCTTGCGCGCAAAGCGGGCGCAACTGTCACCATCGAACGGGATCCGGTCAAAGCGGTTGCGGGCGCGGATCTTGTTGTTGCGGACACTTGGGTGTCGATGCATGACAGCCAGTCGTCAAAAGAACGTCGCCACAATATGCTGCGTCCCTATCAGGTCAATGACGCGCTGATGGCGCATGCAAAACCGGACGCTTTGTTCATGCATTGCCTGCCTGCACACCGCGAGGAAGAGGTAACCTCTGCCGTGATGGATGGGCCGCAATCAGTGATCTTTGATGAGGCGGAAAACCGTCTGCACGCGCAAAAAGCGGTTATGCGGTATTGTCTGGGTGTGTGATCCCAACCGATCTGAACGAGGGCCGCTCTGACAGGAGCGGTCTTTTTTGTGATTTCAGACAAACAGTAGTTGCATCAGGCCAAAAACCAAAGCTGAAACCAGCGCCGCTGCGGGCAGGGTAAAGACCCAGGCCGCAACAATGGTCATAAAATGACTGCGCCGCACCAGCTTACGTCTGCGGCCTTCTTCGATAGCCAGGGACTTGGACACCGCTCCGCTCTGTTTCATCCGCCTGCGGGCCATGTACCACTCGCGAAAGAAACCCACGCCAAAGACACCGCCCACCGCCACATGGGTGGAGGACACTGGCAGGCCAAAGCTTGAAGCCAGGATCACGGTTATGGCAGCCGAAAGCGACACCGCAAAGGCGCGCATCGGGTTCAGTTTGGTGATCTGATCGCCAACCATCAGGATCAATTTGGGCCCAAAGAAAAACAGACCAAAGGAAATCCCAAGCGCACCGATCACCATGACCCAGCGTGGCACCTCCACGGCGGCCTCTGCGCTGCCGGTTTGGGTGGCCTGAACAATCGCAGCCAAGGGGCCGACTGCATTGGCCACGTCATTGGCCCCGTGGGCAAAGGACAGCAGCGTTGCCGAGACAATCAATGGCAGGGAAAACAGCGCCTTCAGATCCCGGTTTCTGTTCTCCATCTTGCGCGCTTGGCGGCGGATCAGCGGGGCGACAACCACATAAGTCAACGCACCGATACAGAGCCCAGCCAAAGCAGCGTTCACATCTGTGGATGTAAACAGCCGGTCCACCCCTTTGATATTCAGGTAGCTGGTAAAGCTACCAGCCATAACAGCCACCAATACCGGAACCCAGCGGCGGGCGGCTTTGATCTTATCCTTACGGTAGGTGATCTGGGTTTTGATAAACGCCAGGATCAGCGCAGCCGTTACAGCCCCCATCAACGGAGAGATCACCCAGTTGGCGACAATGATTGCAACCAGCGGCCAGTTTACTGCGCCAAAGCCAACTGCGGCCACCCCAGCGCCCAGAACACCGCCGACAACGGAATGGGTGGTGGACACCGGAGCGCCAATCCAAGTGGCAAAGTTCACCCAGATCGCCGCAGCCATCAGCGCAGCCAGCATCGCCTGGATCAAACTGGTCACATCCGTGATCGCACCGACGTCCAGAATCTCAAACGAGATGGTATGGACGACTTCGCGCCCCGCCAGCAAAGCACCGCTGCTTTCGGCGATGGCCGCAATCAGGATCGCAGCGCCCATCGGCAAAGCGCGCGCGCCAACAGCAGGGCCCATATTGTTGGACACATCATTGGCCCCGATATTTAGCGCCATATAGGCGCCCAAGACCGTTGCCACAATCACAAGGGTCAGATTGTCAAAGGCTCCGATTGCACCCGCTGCAATAAGCCCTGCAATCACCAGAAAGCCACCGGCTGCGACCTTGGCCAAAAGTCCCCGCGCCAAAAAACCGGTCGCAAGTTCAACTTGCGAGATCCGGCTCAGATCTTTGTCGAGGGTGCTCCACCCTTTGGCGCGGCGTGAGTCTGGCATAACGCCCTTTTGTAATGAGGGCTTAAAGGCTGCGCAATAACGCTTGCAGCTCAGGTTCTTGCACAAGCTCGGCTGCGGCCTTGGGGGACATCCACTGACGCGTTCGTTGGTGCGCTTCGGGGTAGGCTTTCGCAAGCTTGTCCACAGTTGCGGCATAAATCAATGTGGTCACGGGTTCTTCGGTCCCGTTATCGCGCCGTTTTGAATAGCTGTAGCTGCCAATCGGTGTGTCTTTGATCCGTGCTTCCTGGACACCGGCCTCTTCCCAGGCCTCTTGCAACGCGGCCTCTGCGCAGGTCTTTCCGTTCATCGGCCACCCTTTGGGAATGATCCAACGTCCCGTGTCCCGGCTGGTGATCATCAGGACCTCGCGTGCCGTATCTGCACCGCGTAAACACAGTGCAGCGACCTGCAGCCGCGACGGCCGCCGGAACAGCGGTTGGATGTACTCTTCCCAAATCTTGGAGAGCCGTGCGTTCGTTACGGGGCGCGGGGGCATAAGTAAACGTATTGTTAGCGTCCTTGCGAAATTTGCGAGAACATAACGATTGTTCGACGAGTTTCAAGATGTGCTATTGTGAATCATTCGCACCTCAAGTCCAAGAGCCTGCTTTTTGCGCGGAATGTTGACTTTGGGATACGTCTTTTGCGGTCAGTGTTGTAATGTGCGCATCTTTGTTTTCTGAAGGTATCAAGTCATTTTCGCCGGTTTGCACGCAGGGTTGGATCCGCTTGGGTTGGGTCTTCGGGCCAGGGGTGTTTGGGGTATTGGGCCCGCATGTCCTTGCGGACATCCTCATAAGACCCGGCCCAGAACCCTGGTAAATCTCGGGTGATCTGAATGGGGCGCTGTGCGGGCGACAGCAACGTGACCTTCAACGGCTCTCCAGCAACTGTTGGGTGGCGGGTCACACCAAACATCTCTTGCAGGCGCACATTGATGGCCGGGATGTCGCCGCTGTAGTCAATCGGGATCCTGCGTCCCAGCGGGGTGTGAAAACTGCCCGGTGCCTCACGGTCCAGCACCTGTGTCTGCTCCCAGCTGAGCGCGGCCTGAAGAGCGGGTAGAAGGTCGAACCGTTTCCAGTCTTCGCTGCTGCGCTCATTCCCCAGCATTGGCAACAGCCAGTCGTCCAAATGCGCCATCAGGCCGGAGGTAGAGAAATCTGGCAGATCATGCCCTTCTGACCGTACCAGTTCCACGCGGGCCACAAGCCGGGCCGCAGCAGATGAGAATTTCAGGCCCAGATCTCGAACCCCATCCAACATGGCCCGCGCAATTGCGTCCTGAGGGGCGTTCTTCCAGATCTGATCCTCCAACACGATGGCGCCAAATCGTTCCTGTTTTCGGGCCACAACCCGCCGATCCCGTTTTGACCATTCGCATGAGTCGACCCAAGCGATCTGTTCCTTGAACAATGCGCGGATCTCACTGGCGGTGATCTGTGCAGCCATACGAATGCGGGCCTCGCGTGGGTTGCCGTCGGTATCAATGGCCACAACAAAGGGCGCATTGGCCAGACCATCAGACGCGTCCAAAACCGCGCCCTTGCCGCCGGACAGGACAAAGCGTGGGATATCCCCTTTGCGCCGTTGTCCAACTCGGTCGGGATAGGCCAAGGCAGCCATGGCGGCAGGTGACAGATCCGCCGACACATTAGATGCCTGTTTGCGCAGCCGCTTGGCTTCGGCAATGATACGATCCACGGCCTGACGGTTGATCTGATAGGGGCGTTTGGCGGCAAAGCCTTTGGGATCTTTCAGCAGCTGCAGGCGCAAGGAGAGATCCGGAGGCGCGCCGCGCAACGGGTCCGTTTCGGCGCAAAGCGCACATAACGGCGCGGCGGCAGACCCTGCGTTTAGGAGCAGATGTCCAAGACGGGGGTGCAGCGGGAGTTTCGCCAAAGCCTTGCCATGATCCGTGATCCGCCCGTTGCCATCCAGCGCGCCCAGCATGTGCAGCAGGGACTGTGCTTCGGCCAGGGTGCCGGAAGGGGGGGCGGTCAGAAAAGCCAGATCTGAGGGCTGCGCCCCCCACAGGGCCAGCTCCAATGCCAAAGGTGCAAGATCAGCCGCTTCAATCTCGGCCGGGGGAAACCCCATCAGCGCGCCTTCTTCGCCCTTGGTCCACAGGCGATAGCACAGACCTTCGGCAACACGCCCGGCGCGGCCTTGGCGCTGGGTGGCTTCGGCGCGGGTCACCCGTTCGGTCACAAGCCGCGACATGCCAGAGCCCGGATCAAACCGGGCCCGCCGCGCCTGGCCCATATCCACCACAACCCGAACGTCCTGAATGGTAAGCGAGGTTTCAGCAATCGCGGTTGCCAAAACCACTTTGCGCCCTTGCGAGGCGGGTTGGATCGCCGCCTGCTGCTCGGCAAAGGGGAGCGCGCCAAAGAGCGGGCGGATCACGCAGGTCTGAGGCAGACGTTCTGACAGCGCCCGCGCCGCGCGGCGGATTTCGCCTTCGCCGGGAAGAAAGGCCAGAATCGCGCCACCGGTGGAACGGGTTTCTTTTTCGGCCCGCACCAGTAAATCGACCAATGCATCCACCCGGCGCGCCTTGGCGGGCAGCGGCTTGTCGAGCCAGCGCGTTTCAACCGCAAAACTGCGCCCTTCGGATGTAACCATCGGCGCGTCCATCAGCTGGGCCACAGGCTCCGCATCAAGGGTCGCCGACATTGCCAGTAGGATCAGATCCTCCCGCAGGGCGCCGGCCACCTCAAGACAAAGCGCCAAGCCAAAATCCGTATTGAGGGAGCGTTCATGGAATTCGTCAAAAATTACCGCACCAATGCCGGGCAGATCAGGATCTGTTTGCAGCATTCGGGTCAGAATACCCTCGGTCACCACTTCGATCCGGGTAGATTTTGAGGTTTTGGCTGCCCCTCGCATCCGATAGCCAACGGTTTCGCCCACAGGCTCCCCCAAAGTGTCCGCCATCCGTTCCGCCGCAGCCCTGGCCGCCAGCCGCCGCGGTTCCAACATCAAAATGCGCCCATCACACAGGCCCGCATCCAACATGGCCAAGGGCACACGCGTGGTTTTACCGGCACCCGGCGGCGCTTGCAGGACAGCGCGTCCTTTGGATTTCAATGCCGCGATCAATTCGGGCAGGGCGTCTTCGATGGGGAGGCGGTGAAATGCTGTCATTTTGCCTTATTGCCACAGACGGTCAAAAGGTCCAGTGACATCCCACGCCGTTGCGTGGAAACCAAGCGACCAAATGTCCGGCCTGCGCCTTTTGACCAAGCGAGGCTGGACATTGGGCCTCGGCTCCGGTTGAACTCAGCCGGGCAAGCAGGGTGGAGAGTGGAAAACATGGCTGAGGATATCGCGACGCTGGGTGACGGGATCTTAAACGGGGAACGGCGCGCCTTGGCACGTGCAATAACCCTCGTTGAAAGCGGACGCTCAGACCACCGCGCGGCTGCGGAAAAATTGTTGCAACATGTGCAGCCCGCCAAACGTCAGGCTTTGCGAATTGGTCTGTCGGGCACGCCGGGTGTTGGCAAGTCCACATTTATCGAGACCTTTGGCATGATGCTGATTGCGAAGGGGCTGCGGGTGGCCGTTTTGGCCGTGGACCCAAGCTCGACCCGATCGGGTGGCTCGATCCTGGGGGACAAGACCCGCATGGAACGGCTCAGCCGCGAACGCGCGGCCTTTATCCGCCCATCCCCCAGCCAGAACCATTTGGGCGGCGTGGCGCGCCGGACCCGCGAAGCCGTGTCTTTATGTGAGGCGGCCGGGTTCGACGTCGTCCTGATTGAAACCGTTGGGGTCGGACAGTCGGAAACGGTTGTGTCTGAACTCTGTGATCTCTTTTTACTGCTACTGGCTCCGGCGGGCGGCGATGAATTGCAGGGGGTCAAACGCGGCATCATGGAGATGGCGGATATGATCCTGGTCAACAAGGCCGACGGCGACCTGAAATCCGCAGCCACCCGCACCTGCGCAGACTATGCAGGCGCGCTCCGGCTTCTGCGTAAACGTCCGCAAGACCCCGAGGGCTACCCCTGTGCTCGGACCGTTTCCGCGCTGGAATGCGAAGGACTCCAAGCCGCCTGGGAAGACATGCAACAACTCATCAGCTGGCGTAAGGACAATGGACATTGGGATGAACGCCGCGCGCGCCAAGCGGCATATTGGTTTGACCAAGAAGTCCGAAACGCGCTTCTGGCGCGTCTTGCGGCCCCACAAGCGCGGGCGCGCATGGCTCAGATCGCGGAAACCGTGGCACAAGGGCAAAGCTCGCCGACAGCGGCTGCGCGCGCCTTCCTGGCTGAACTGCCAGGTTGACGGGCGCTCTGGGGTGCAGAGGTGGCGGGTTTCATCTTTTCCCAAATACTCCCGCCGGAGGCAGCCCCCGTCCGGGGGCTTTTCCTCTCAAAACCCCTCATCGACCGACCAAAATGCGGTTTCCAAAGCTGTGACAGGACGCATCCAAACCGTTTCCAAGCCTTGGTCTTAGAATTCTGATAATCTCTGGCATAAAACCGTGCCTAATGGCTTGACGCTGTCAGCGATTCCCCCTAAACGCATCCAACCAGTTTTCGGGCGCAGCCAATGGCCGCGCCCCTTGTGATTTGGCACTTGATTCGATGCAATGGCGATTTGGCCCGCTTCGGTTTTTGTGCCCCAGAAACGAAGGATGAACCCATGTCGCGCCGTTGCGAACTGACCGGAAAAGGCCCGATGACTGGCAACAATGTCAGCCACGCCAACAACAAAACCAAACGTCGTTTTCTGCCCAACTTGAACGACGTGACTCTGCAGTCCGAAGTTCTGGGCCGCGGCGTCAAACTGCGTATCTCTGCAGCTGCTCTGCGCTCTGTTGACCACCGTGGTGGTCTGGACGCGTTCCTGGCAAAAGCCAAAGACGACGAGCTGTCTGACAACGCACTGAAAGTTAAAAAAGAAATTGCAAAAGCACAGGCTGCCCAAGCCTAAGCCGCTTTTGCGACTTCAAACAGTTTTAGACGCCGCGCAGAGCAAATCTGTCGCGGCGTTTTTCATGTCTTGCGGCTTGTGCCGCGCCTATTGAAGCGGCATAGAAGGTCCATGCGGCGTCTGTTTCATATTGGTTCGACCTTCATTCTGGTCTGTGCGCTCCTGTGCCAAGGGCAAAGCGCTGCTGCCCGCGTTACAATGACGGATGCGGCCGGGCAGATTGTGATCTGCACCGGCGTTGGTCCAATGACCATCTACATCGATGCAAATGGCAACCAAACCGAGGGGCCGGAAACCTGTCCCGATTGCCTCGGGTTTTCCTTTGCTGCCCTGCCAGAGCGGGCGTTTGAGACACCAGCGCCCCACCGATTTCGTGAATACACCACGGTTTTGCACAAAGCCCTGGTCCCAGATGTCCTAGCTGACACGCCGCGCGCCCGCGCGCCTCCGGTCTAAAACCTCGTTTCCCTTGAAAAAGAACTAGACCTAAAGAATTGAGGACTAAGATGTCTGTAAAATCACTTGCCTTGACCGCCGGGCTATTGGCGGCACTGATCACACCGGCCTGGGCTGAAACCACAAAATCCATTACGATCGAAGATGCCTATGCGCGTGTCTCATCTCCAAACGCAAAAGTGGGGGCCATTTTCTTTGAAATCGAAAATACCCGCGATGTGGCAGACCGATTGATCGATGCAAAGTCAGAGGTGGCCGCACGCGTTGAGCTGCACACCCACAAAGAGGCCGAGGGCGGGGTCATGCAGATGCTGCATGTTCCCGAAGGTTTTGTCATTCCTGCCGAGGGCCATCACCACCTCAAGCGCGGCGGCGACCATGTGATGTTGATGGGGCTTCACCAGGGGCTAAAGGACGGTGATCTTGTTCCGTTGACGCTTGTTTTTGAGAACGCAGGCGAAATCACATTGGATGTCGCCGTGGACCTGAACCGAGCTCCGGAAGCCGGGGCGCATGGAAGCCATAGCCACAGCGCGGATGACCACAAAGGCCACAAACACGATTAACGCCTTTGGCGTGGTGGGGGCGCGCGGCATCAGGCGCAACGCGCCCTCTTTCGCGCCCGGCCACCCCATAGGGTGGCCCCGCATACTGCGCTGTGACCTTGTGAGGCATTGGCATTTTGCGAAATGCACTTGCGGATTTCATCTTTTCAAAAATACTTTGGGGGTGAATTCCCCCAAAGGGGGAAGAGGGGGCAAAGCCCCCTTTTTTACGTCGAAGCCAACACATGAGTTTCCAGTCAAGGAGAGGGCGGTGCCGTGATAGCAAACAGGATTTTATTCGTCTGCTTGGGAAACATCTGTCGCTCCCCGGCGGCAGAAGCTGTGCTGCGGAAGCAAAACCCGCATCTTGAGATCGACAGTGCCGGGACGTCACGCTGGCATACGGGTGAGCCACCCTATGCCCCCATGCAGACAGCCGCGCGCCAACGTGGGGTTGATCTTTCTTCCTTACGGGCTCGGCAGTTTGGAGTGAATGACTTCACGGCCTTCGACCTGATCCTTGTGATGGATGCGCAAAATCGCAAGGATGTTGAAGCGCTGCGTCCTGCGGGCAACACCACTCCTGTGCGCCTCTTTACAGAATTCGCAACAGCATCGCCGCATGACCATGTTCCGGACCCCTATTACACCCGCGATTTTGACGGCTGTTTGGACTTGATCGAAGATGCTGCGGCAGACTTGTCGGCCGCTGTCGCAGAGATTTAATCGTTGATCACCCGAAACTCACCTGTCAGCCAGGGCAACCGGTTGAGCGCGGGGTCAATCATCTGGCTTTGGACCAAGCGCCTGACGGTGGTGGCGACATCCCGGGGAACCTGATCTGCCCAATCCGAAGCGGCAAACAAAGAGATTTGACGCGCGGCCTCACCAAAGGGCAACGGAAACGCCTCCAGTTGGTCATGAAACCGCACCGCGCGCATAAAGCCAAGCGGTGTGGTCACCGCCCAACCGATGCGTCGCGCCACCATCGCCATCAAAGCAAGATGTGACCCAATTTCGAAACGTTCTTCGAAATCCAGTTTATGAGATTGCATGTGGGCTTCAATCTGCTGCGAGATCAATTGCTCCCGCGCGTAACGCAGAAAAGGCAGTTTTCCCAGTCGATCCAGATCTGTCTCAGTGGACTCCAGGAACCCTCGCGGCGCAACCAGAATAAAAGGGTCATGCACCAGCGGGTACTCCTCGATACCAGACTGAGCTTCTCCCGTTGAAGCGCCAATTGCGATGTGAAGCTGACGCGTTTCCATTGCCTTGCTGATCTCAAGACTTGAGGCCGTCACCATTTTGAACCGGCACTTCGTCATACTGTCGGCCAGAATTGTGGCCAGTCGTGGTGTCAGATCATTGTCAAAATCATCGATAAGACCGATGGACAAGGTTTGAAGATGGGTGAGATCCATCACCGACATCTCACTCTGTGCCAGTCGCAGTTCAGCCAAAACCAATTCGGTGCGGCTCAGGAAATTTCGCCCCGATGCGGTCAGAACCATTGGGCGTCGACCGTGATCCACCAGATCTCCACCCAGTGCTTTTTCAAGGTTACGGAGCTGCTGGCTGACGGCTGGTTGGCTCAGCCCTGTGAGCTCAGCAGTCTGTGCCACTGATCCGGTTTTGGCAAGCGCCTCAAAGACCTCCAGCCCGCGTAACGTAACGCCTTTTAACAACATACCTGTGCTCCAAATCAAATTGGTGACGTATTAATCTGTAACTAACCTAAAGAAAAAGGTGCGGGTTTCCTGTCTTTTCCCCATAAAAACTGATGAGAAAGCGTAAAACTACTTGGGGTTAGGGTAAATCCACATGATCATTGGACAATGGGACCTCTCCGACTAGCTTTCAAAAAAACAAAAGCTGATCGTGCAGAATAGTTTATGCTGCAACTGCACAATGAACCTGTTTTTGTAAAACGTAAACCTAAAGGTCATCGGAGGAGAAAGTAGGAGGGTAACTTCGTTCCCAAAATGCAACTGTAGCAGCGCGGCAATTTGATTTTTGCCGTCGTGTGCCGCTTTTTTAGGTAAAGAAAGAACCGTGACGGATTAGCTGCATACCTGCGCAGCGGTTTCACCAAAGGCTTTGTAACGTTTCCACAAACGGTTGTCAGAGACCCGGTCGGATTGGCGGGTTTCCTGGGCCTGGTCAGGGTCACTGAACCATTTGGCAACGGTGCGTTGCTCGGTGCGGCTCAGCTTGGCGTCCGCGACGCGGCCAATGCAGTTACACAAGGATCGGCTGGCCACCCGGTCTGATTGTCGGCAGGCGCGTTCGATATCTGCACTTGCCGGGCTTAATGGGGTAAAAAATGCCGCTCCAATCGCCATCGCGCCAACAATCAGCAAGATACGTGTCATGTGTCCAACCTTTTCTTCGCACTTTTTGCACCGTTTCATTTGCAGAAATTTTCAGCAAATCAGGTGATGCCGTGCGTTTTGTCCCATCGTTTCCAGCCACTATGTTTGTGGCGCAGGATAGGTACAATAAAAGGATGACAAATTGCGCCCGTGCGCAGGTTTTTGCCGATGTGGTTCACACGCGCAGCCCATGGTTGCCAAGTACGGTCCGCGGACGGCGCGTGATGTCTCCGTCAGGCTGCGATTTTTGCGTTGTTCCAGACTTGGGTGAACCCCTCGTAGCGCTCGACCAAGGCTTCATCCGGCCCTGCAAGGATCAGGAGGCCACCAACGAGATTGCCCAACACATCGGCTTTGGCCAAAAACGGCGCCACAACAGCGCGGTCCTGTGGGGTGCATGTTTTGGCGCTGACTTTGCTGACGGTACTTTCAAGAACGTCGAAAGCGATGTTGAATTTGGCGACCTCGGATTTCAGCGTGTTCTTTTCGCCATCCTGTACCGACGCGGCTGGTAACGCGCGCAATTGACCTGCGATCTGTGTCAGGCTTTGGGGCAGGTCCCGCATTGCAACCTGAATGCCGACGTGGCCGTTTGGCGCGGCTCCACCCGCGGACCCCAGTGCCGCGGCGGCCCCTTCCAGAACAGCCGTTGCCAAAACGCGATTGTTTAACAGGTGGTCGACAGACTTGGGCATCGCGGCCTGCATTTTGGCTGCAGCCTCGGCGCGGGCTTTGGCTGCGGCGGCCTCAGCTTCGGCCTTGGCTGCGTTGGCTTCTGCTTCAGCTGCGGCGCGGGCAGCTTGGGCAGCTGCAATTTCTGCACGCAGACGCTCAATTTCAACTGCAACGGCCTGCGCCCCTTGGCGCCAGATCGAATCATCAATCAATGCAACCGCGTTTTGGAATTCCCAATCCACAGGCCGACCCGCCATGAAGCCCTGATACCACTCCACCCAATACGCCCAAATGGCGTCATTGCGGGCGGCTTTGACAAAGCCTTCCCAGAATTCAAGCATGGGCAGGGGGGCTTTGCCGGTTGACCACAGCCGCGCGGACAACAAATCATCCTCCAGCGCGATTTCCGCATCTTTGAGCATAGTGGCCTCAGAGTTGAACGGGTTCAGGCCGGCCGACAATGTGGATGAACGCGCGGTGTCTGATGCCAATTGCAGAGCTTGTGATGCCGCATCGGCAACAGAGGCGCGTGATTTGCTAAGTACTGTTTCGGCTGCAGACATGCCCGCAAGGGTCGCAGTGCGGTCTGTCACAGAAGGGTACATGCGGGGCGCAGAGCGGATCGCGGCATTTGCCGCCTCTTTTAGAACGTCATCCGGCGTGTCCCCGGACCGCGCAGCAACGCAAGTCATCAATGTGGCACGCAGACAGGCCACCAGCGAGGCGCCTGCGTTGACATTGCCTGCTGTGCGCTCCACCTGGTTCATAACGGCAGGCAGGCTGCGCAGGGCTGCGCGCGCGGCAATCGCGCGGCTCAACCCAGCTGGCTGTGATGCAAGCCAGGCATAAAGCTCCCGCTCGTTGGTAACATCGTCCATCGTGACCTGCGTCGCCGCCTCTACCGCCATTGTTCCCGCTACTCCTGCGTCTTCCGATTCAAAATTCCTGTCACATGTTCACACACGCGCTTGACCAAATCGTAAATCCAAACCATATCCCCAAGCCATGACAGAGCTCTCGAAAATCCGAAACTTCTCCATCGTCGCCCATATTGACCATGGCAAATCCACCCTCGCCGACCGCCTCATCCAAGAGACGGGCACGGTGGAGGACCGCGATATGAAGGACCAACTGCTCGACAGTATGGACATCGAACGTGAACGCGGGATTACCATCAAAGCAAATACAGTTCGAATTGAGTATAAAGCGGATGATGGTGAGGTTTACGTCCTGAACCTGATCGACACCCCCGGCCACGTCGACTTTGCCTATGAGGTCTCCCGCTCCATGCGTGCGGTCGAAGGCTCGCTTTTGGTGGTTGACAGCACCCAAGGGGTCGAGGCGCAGACGCTGGCCAATGTCTATCAGGCGATCGAGGCGGATCATGAGATCGTGCCGGTACTGAACAAGATCGACCTGCCCGCGTCAGACTGTGACCGCGTGGCGGAACAGATCGAAGATGTGATCGGCATTGACGCGACCGAGGCCATTCAGGTCTCGGCCAAAACCGGGCAGGGGATCCGCGACACGCTCGAGAGTATCGTGCAGAAACTGCCCGCGCCCGAGGGCAATCTGGACGCGCCGCTGAAAGCCATGCTGGTCGACAGCTGGTATGATGCATACCTTGGCGTCATCGTTCTGGTCCGCATCATGGATGGCACGTTGAAAAAAGGCATGCGCGTGAAGTTCATGTCCAACAACACCCTGCACCATGTGGACCGCGTGGGCGTGTTCCGCCCGGAAATGCAGATGGTGGACAGCCTTGGCCCCGGCGAAATCGGCTTCCTCACCGCCTCGATCAAACAGGTGCGCGACACCCGCGTTGGCGACACCATCACCAATGACCGCCACGGCACCGAAGTGGCGCTGGACGGCTTTAAACCCGCGCAGCCCGTGGTCTTCTGTGGCCTCTTCCCGGTGGATTCGGCCGAATTTGAAGACCTGCGCGACGCCATTGACAAGCTGGCCCTGAACGACGCCTCTTTCTCGTTCGAGATGGAGACTTCTGCCGCGCTGGGCTTTGGTTTCCGCTGTGGTTTCCTCGGCCTCTTGCACCTCGAGGTGATCCGCGACCGGATCGAACGTGAATATAATATCGAACTGATCACCACCGCGCCCAGCGTGATCTATCACGTCTATATGAAGGGCAAGGACGGCGAGCCCGGCGAGATGATCGAGCTGCACAATCCCGCCGATATGCCCGACATGTCCAAGGTCGACCATATGGAAGAGCCGCGGATCAAGGCGACCATCATGGTGCCGGACGAATATCTGGGCGACGTGCTGAAGCTCTGCCAGGACCGCCGCGGCATTCAGGAAGATCTGACCTATGCGGGCACCCGCGCCATGGCCGTCTATGACTTGCCCCTGAACGAAGTGGTGTTTGACTTCTATGATCGTCTGAAATCGGTGACCAAGGGCTATGCCTCCTTTGACTACCAGATGACCGGCTATCGTGAGGATAACCTGGTGAAAATGTCAGTGCTGGTGAACGACGAGCCGGTGGATGCGCTGTCAACCATGGTCCACCGCGACCGGGCCGAGATGCGCGGCCGCGCCATGTGTGAAAAGCTCAAGGATCTGATCCCGCGCCACATGTTCAAAATCCCGATCCAGGCGGCCATCGGCGGCAAGGTCATCGCCCGCGAAACCCTGAGCGCCCTGCGCAAAGACGTGACCGCCAAATGCTACGGCGGCGACGCCACCCGGAAACGGAAGCTTCTGGACAAGCAGAAAGCGGGTAAGAAGAAGATGCGCCAGTTCGGCAAGGTGGATATTCCGCAGGAGGCGTTTATCAGCGCTTTGAAAATGGATGATTAAAAAAACCGCCTTCGGGCGGCTTTTTTTATGATTGTTCTGATTTTGGGGCTTATTGTTTGATGGACTGCTCTAGCGCTTCTAAAAGTTTTTCTGCGGCGATAATCCCATTTTTTGCTGTTAGAAGCGTTTCATTCCGGGGTTCTCCATGCGCTAGGTCGTGGCGACATTTCAGAAGATTGTAATAAAATGTTTCGTGCTGAGCATCGATAGTGTTGTTGAATTGAGCTTTGCACTGATCACCGAACTGTTTTGCCAGATTGGCGATATCTGACTTGGAGATTCGACCTTGTTTCTTGCCCCAAGTTTCGGCAATGAAGTTGGATACCTTTTCATCGTTTATTTCTTGGAACCGATTGGTCAGAATGGTTTCAACGGTTCTTTCGACCTCGGCATAAGCAACGGCAGCAAGATAACCGCTAACAACTGCTTCCAACAATGCCCGGTCTCCAGGGGCCTGAGAGGCCGATCTGTCGATCAGTTCTTCAACAAGTGCTGCGGTACTACGTGTTTTTGTGAGCATCTTTCTGGCCTAAAATCTCAATCGCTTTCTCAATTCTGCTACGAACAACCAAGCGGTCGCTAGTGTTGGCGCTCGTCGCAGCAATGAAATCCGCATTGGCAAAAAGTCCCTGAAGGTTTTCTGCTGTCGGCGTCGCAGGCGTTGAGATCAAAGCCGTGAGAACAGAATCCAGTGCTCCGTAGTTTAGTTTTCCTCTTAGGTGAAATGGTCTTTCCCCTAAGGTTTCAACGATTCTGTCGCACGCACGTTTGAATTCAAAAATGGTGTTTTCTAAGTTATGGGCAGACCTATTCTCTGCTACGAAATCATTTAGAAAACCTTTCATAGGTTTTTCATAAGAATTCCATTTTATAGAGAATGCAAGAACTCGTAAAAGAAGCTCAACATCACGAAACCGTTTGTCAGGGTCGGGTTTACCTAGGCAAGCCCGCCAGCTTGGGTGCGTATTAATTTCATCAAGTACTTCGATCAGGTCTCCATGATGAACACAGCGCCGAACTTCCATAGGATTCAAATTCATACCGCCTGTGTTTAGGCGTTCAAAAATCATATAAATACTTCGATCATCTTGCGGGTCCAACTGTTGAATGATTGTCGCCCGCATAACCGATTGTTGCAGCTTAAACTGTTCGTCCTCTGTCAACTCGTCGAAAGCTTTGTTGTTCCATTTAGGTGATACGCCCTTCAAGCGAAATTTCTTATCTCCGATTAGACCGTTCAAGAAGGCAACTACGGATGTTATTCTCTGGTGCCCATCGATGACTTGGTATGTGGCACCCGACCTCGGCTTAAAGAGAAATACACCTGGAACAGGTAAGCCGATCAAAAAGGACTCTATGAGCTTCGAAGCCTTGACTTGATCCCAGACGAACTTTCTTTGAAAGGAAGGTACTAGCAATAGGCCATCTTTGTGCTGCTGGGCGTATCCCTGAAGTGTGGTGTCTGCAGGGTAGTTAAGAATCTCGAATTCCAGAGCTGGGCTCTCTTCGCTGTCGTAGGGTTCTTCCGTGGCCTCTACGTCCCATTCTGTCGATAAATCTTGTGACAATGCGTCCTCCAATTTACATCCCTTTTAACTTGTTTGCTTGTTGCATCGCTAGCTAAATGGTTGCGGAGGGTGGGCTTTTGTCAATTTCGTGCTGAAAGTTACGTTTCTAGAACTTGATCAGCCTACTGCCCCGCACTCTCTTCTTTCTTCTTCTTGTCCTGATCATAGTGCCACTTGATGGCGAAATACATGCCGACGCCCAGCACAATCAGCTTGAACGGCAGGAAGACGATCGGGAAGAAATTCACCCAGTTTATGTCCATCTTCTCTCTCCTTGATGCGGTCAACAGCGTATGGTCCGCGCGGAGGGGTACGCCAAGGGCGGGGTAGGCTGTAGCCGCCAGATTGACGCAGGGCAGATGTGCCTTTTGCTGGGCGAGAGACAGGAACCAGGATCAGAGCGCCTGCTGCACGTCCGTGGCCGCTTTGCCGATGGCCTGGCCGGCCTTCTCGATATCGCGGCCGGCGCCTTTGGCGGTCTCGCAGGCGGCCAGGGCAAAAAGGGCAAGGATCAAAAGCGTGGCGCGGGTCATCTGGGTCTCCATCTCGCGGCGCGCCTTTTGAAAAGGCGGCGCAGGTCGTTTTCTGTCGGGCCGACATTCCCTGAAACCGCCCCCCTTGGCAAGGTCGCTTGACCCGCTGGGGCGGCACACCGAACCGTGATCCAGATCAAGGCCACGCGGCGCAGGATTTGGCAGGATGGCGGAAACCTTGGTGTTATGGCTTCAAAAGGGGGCGACATGTTACGGCTGGCTCTGATCCTTCACGTGTTTATTGGTGCAACGCTTTGCGGGGTAGGGGTGATAGCGGCCCTTGTGATGGGCTATACCTCTGCTGCGGCCATTTTGGTGGGCGCGGGCCTGGGCTTTGTCGCCGCGCTGCCGGTCAGCTGGGCGGTGGCCAAAAGCCTTTATAACTGAACGGTTTGCTGGGGGACGTTCTGCGCAGGTTTTGCTGAAATCCTGCGCATTCGCTGCGGTAAATCCTTTTGCCGGGTTTTCACGGGAACAGCGCTGATCTACACGGGCTGCAGGATTGACTTCATCGGAGCCCGTTTCAATTGTGACTTGCCAACTTTGTTCTGCGGATGCGCCGCTTGCTGCTTTTGATGTGACGGGTGGACCGGCTGAGGCCAGTATTCAGATTTGTGCCACCTGCCGCGATCAGATCGCAGGCGAGCTGGATCCGAACCACTGGCGCTGTTTGGCCACGGCCATGTGGAGTGAGACACCGGCCGTTCAGGTGCAGTCGGCGCGCCTGTTGAAACGGCTGGAAGGGGAGGACTGGGCCCGCGATCTGGCAGAACAGCTGTGGCTGGACGAAGAAACGCAGGCCTGGGTCGATGCCGCACCTGCCGCATCGGCGCATAAGGACAGCAATGGCGCGCCTTTGGCGGCGGGGGATACGGTTGTTCTGATCAAGGATCTGCCGGTCAAAGGGGCCGGTTTTACAGCCAAACGCGGCACGGCTGTGCGCAATATCTCTCTGGTTGCGGACAATCCCGAACACATCGAAGGTCGGGTCGAAGGGCAGCGTATTGTTATCTTAACCAAATTTGTAAAACGAAAATGAGTTGCTGCGGCCACAGATGCCCGGCAAATAGATGCTGACTTGTTGCCCAACCGAGTCTGCTGTGGCACAAGTGAGGAAACGCTAAGGATAAACGAGCTGTTCTCATGACCGATTTCGCTGAACGCCGTCGCATGATGGTTGATACTCAGGTTCGCCCGTCGGATGTCACCAAATATCCGATCATCGAGGCGATGCTGGCGGTCCCGCGTGAGGCGTTTGTGCCGGATGCGCAGGCCGAAGGGGCCTATGCGGATCAGAACGTGCCGTTGGGCAATGGTCGTGTTTTGGTCGAGGCGCGCACTCTGGGCAAAACGCTGGATGCGCTGGATATCAGCAATGATGAGCTGGTGCTCGATCTGGGTTGTGGGCTTGGTTATTCCACCGCGGTGATTGCGCGTATGGCGCAAATGGTCATTGGTGTTGAAGAAGATGAAACCATGGGCAGCGAAGCTGCATCGCTGTTGTCAGATGTTGGGGCGGATAATGCCATCGTACACCAGGGCCCCTTGGCCCAGGGTGCGGCAGAGCATGGCCCCTATGACGTGATCATGGTGCAAGAAGCAGTGGAAACATTGCCAGAAGAAATTATGTCACAGTTAAAAGAGGGTGGGCGCATTGCTGCACTCATGATGACTGGGGCCTTGGGGGAAGTGAAAATCGGCTACAAAGCAAATGGCGCAATTTCCTGGCGCTTTGCTTTTAATGCCACCGCGCCGGTTCTGCCCGGTTTCGAAGCTGCCAAAGAATTCGCGCTCTAAAACGAATGTGTTTGTGAGGGCGGTCGTTTCGGGCTTTTGTGGCTCTGGACGATTATTGTGATTGATGGATCGGTCTGGCCAGAAGGTGAGGCCGAAAGGTCATGTTGGAATTCACGTCAAATCCCTGAAAAAAGGGACAGGGCGGCAGATAGGTGACAGAGAAATGCTGACGACCATTTTTGCAAAACGAACCCGAACAAGCGGCTCTAAACGGTCCGTGCGCGCTTTGGCCTTGGCTGGCAGTATGTTGGCTGTGCTTGTCGCACCGAATGATTTGCGGGCAGATAACTTGTCTGACGCTCTGATCGGGGCCTACAAGACCAGTGGTCTGCTGGAACAGAACCGTGCATTGCTGCGTGTGGCGGATGAGGACGTGGCGTCAGCTGTTGCGTCCATGCGCCCGATCGTCAACTGGGCCCTGACCGCGTCCCATCGGTATACACGTTCGCCTACCGCACTTGGTGGGTTGCAGGATGGTGACAATAACACATTCGCGGCGACCATTAACTTGTCCTGGGTTCTTTGGGACGGCGGCCAGCGCGCGTTCACCAAACGCGCCGCACAAGAAGCCGTTTTGGCCACGCGTCAAAGCCTTCTGGACGTGGAACAGCAGGTGTTGTTCAGCGCGGTAACCGCGTACGTCAGCGTCTTGTTCCAAGAGGAAAACGTGCGTCTGCGCAGCAACAACTTGCGTTTGCTGCGCGAAGAACTGCGCGCTGCGCAGGATCGATTTGAAGTGGGAGAGGTGACCCGGACGGATGTGGCGCTTGCGGAAAGCCGTGTTGCCGGTGCGCAAGCAGAACTGACCCAGGCACGCGGTGATCTGGCGTCTGCACAGGCTGTTTATAAACAAGTGGTTGGCCGTGAGCCGGGCGCCACCCAAGGCCAACCGCCCTTGCCAAGCGCAACCCGCTCGGAAGCCGATGCGCAAAATCTGGCCCGCCGCAACCACCCCTCGTTGTTGTCACAACAGCATGCGGTGAAATCCGCAGAGCTTCGGGTGGAAAGCACGCGCTCCGCGCTTGGCCCGTCGATCACCTTGCGCGGCGACTTGGGCCACACGCAGACCTTTAACCAACGCACCGATACAGACACCCGCGGGGTGTCTCTGGAACTAGGCCAGACAATTTACGCAGGCGGCGGTCGTCAATCGGCGCTGCGGGCGGACCGTGCGCGTCTGGATGCAGAAAAAGGTGTTCTGATCACGGTTCAACGCCAAATCGAACAGGGCGTGTCCTCTGCCTTTGCAAGCCTGAATGCCACCCGCGCCAGCTTGACGTCCTCTGAGCAGCAGGTGCGTTCTGCGCGCGTCGCCTTTGATGGGGTCCGCGAAGAAGCCACGCTGGGTGCGCGTACCACATTGGATGTTCTGGAAGCGGAGCAAGAACTGTTGGATGCACAGGTTGACCGAGTGCAGGCACGCGCGAACCTGTCCCTGGCTGCTTATGATTTGCTGCAAACCCAAGGCCTGTTGACGGCCGAGCATCTGGGCCTTGCGGTCGAGATCTATGACCCCACGCTCTATTACAATCTGGTCAAAGGCGCGCCAATCCCAGCCACCAAACGGGGCAAGGATCTGGACCGTGTTCTGAAGGCACTGGGCAAGCAATAAATTCCGATCAAATGTCGGGGCATTCCAGAGTTGTCGGATGCCCCGACGCAGGCTACAGTCTCGAAAAGAGGCCAGAGTAGTGTAGTAAGGAAAACATGTCAGGTCCCCTAGAGCACGCAGGCGTCGAAGACGTACTTTCTTCTATTCGTCGCTTAGTTAGCGAAGAAAACAGATCCGCGCGCCCGGACAGACCCACGCGACCTGAAACGTCGCGTCCACGGCTGGTGCTGACGCCGGCTCTGCGTGTTCCCGCATCCCCTAATGCCAATGCTCCGAAAGCTGATGACGGGCATTTTCCGAACGATGATTTGGTCAAGGCTCCAGATATCGGCGGGGTGGCTGAAGCAGGGCAAATTGGTGATCCTGCGGGGCAAGACAAAGCTGTGGCCTTTCTTGATCATGAGCACACAGTTGCGCGTGCCGCAACCTCGGATGTGTTCCATATGCGTCATCCCAATGGTGTCAAGGACCCTGAGGTAAAGGAGACTGAGGTCGATAGTGCCCAAGCTGAGAATGCTGCGGGACAGGAGGCTGAGGCTTCTGAAACCGCGCAAGACGTGGACCCTGTGGCTGCGGACGACCCGGCGTGGAAAAATCCCGATGGGACTTTGTTTCGCGCGGCAGAGGATCATGACGCAGCTGCTGGTGCAGGCGAAGACCAGGTGGATGCGGCAGACGCACAGCCTGTGTCATCAGCAGATGTGACGCAACTCCACAACGCATCTGCACGCCACCGGGCCGCTGCGGTTGTACGTAAGATTGCCGAGATGGAAGCCGCAACTGGCCAAGATCCCGCGCAGACCCTCTGGGAACCGGATGCCAGCCAAGCCGGTCCTTTTGGCGCCAGCTCACAGTCGAAAGAGCAAAAGGCCTGGGCAGAGGGGCAACCAGTCTCTGGAGCCAAAGATCAGAGCGAAGGCAGCGCGCATTCGGCGATTGAACGCTCTGAGGGAGCTGCATCGACAGAGGATTTGGCGGAGCCCTTGACCGAAACAGTGGTCGAAACGGTTGCGCAGGACATTGAAGACAGTGTCTCTGAGGCTGCTTTCTTTGAAATGACGGATGATGAAACCACGCTTCTGGATGAAGACGCGCTGCGGGACATGGTTTTGGACATTGTCCGCCAAGAGCTGCAAGGCGCGCTGGGGGAAAAAATCACCCGCAATGTCCGTAAGCTGGTCCGTCGCGAGATCCACCGGGCCTTGGCCTCGCACAATCTCTTGTGATGTAAACGCCGGTCGCACTGTCACTTACAGACTTTGACGAAGGCGTTTCACCTCCGATGGCGGTGAATGCAGTTGTGGTATCGCTTTTTTTCAAAACACCAAATCCGCGCATCCGTTCAGCAGGATCTCCCGCCCAGCTCCGTTCTCCTTTTCAGGAGAACCACGCCCAAGGCCGCAGGCGGCATCGGCAAAAGCCGATGGTGGCTAAGGACGCGGGAGCTTTTGGTCCATGTGGCATTCGACGCTAACTCTGCTTTGGGTTCGACTTTACCGTCTGTGACAGGGCATAGATCTGATCCAAGTCCATATAACGCTCCAGATGATCCGCCAGATCGTCGAGCGCCGTTTCAACCTCCGCATCATACTGCACGGTGCCGCATCCACCCAGTTCTTCTAGAAAATGCGCCCGAAACCGGTCCGAGGCAAACAGCCCATGCAGGTAGGTCCCGCGCACCCGCCCATTTGAGGATTGTGCGCCTTCTGGGCGGTCGGCAATCCTAAGCCAGGCGCGATCACAATCGGCCCCCGTGGTGCGGCCCATATGGATTTCATACCCTGAAACCGGCAGGTTCCCATCCAATGTCGAAGCCTTTGTCAGTGTGACCCTCTTGTCGCCGGCCATCACGGTCTCCACGTCCAAGAGCCCAAGCCCCGCGGCCTGCCCTGGCCGCCCGTCCACGCCATCGGGGTCTTCAATGCTGTGCCCGAGCATCTGGTAGCCCCCGCACAGGCCCAGCACGTGGCCACCGCGCCGATGATGGGCCAAGATGTCGATATCCCATCCCTGCGCCCGCAGAAACGCGAGATCGCCTAAGGTGGACTTGCTCCCCGGCAGCAGCACCAGATCCGCGTCCCCCGGAAGCGCTTTGCCCGTTGGCACCATCTCCACACTGACGTCCGGTTCCGCCACCAGCGGGTCCAGATCGTCGAAATTGGCCATCCGCTCAAGCTGGGGCACCACAATCTTAAACTTGCCGCCTGAGCGGGAGGCTATGTCCATACTGTCTTCGGCGGGAAACTTCCACGCGTCCCAGAACCACGGGATCACACCAAGGGACGGCCAGCCGGTGCGGGCGGCGATGTCATCGCGGCCAGCGTCAAACAGGCTGAGGTCACCGCGAAATCGGTTGACGGCAAAGCCGACGATCTTCTCTTGGTCTTCGGTGTCCAAAACCGCCTGCGTGCCCACAATCTGTGCGATCACGCCCCCCCGGTGAATGTCCCCCATCAAGACCACCGGCACGTCCGCGGCCTGCGCGAACCCCATATTGGCAATGTCGCCTTTGCGCAGATTGGTCTCTGCGGGCGAGCCTGCGCCCTCTATCAGCACCAGATCTGAGTCGGCTGCCAAGCGGTGAAAACTCTCCAGTGCCGCCTCCAGCAGGCCTGTTTTGTCCCGCATGAAAGATCCGGCTGCCCGAGTGCCGCGCCGCTGGCCGTGTACAATTACCTGCGCGCCTGTGTCCGTTTCGGGCTTCAGAAGGATCGGGTTCATATCCGTGTGAGGATCGCGCCCCGCAGCCCGCGCCTGCAAAGCCTGCGCCCGACCAATTTCGCCCCCCTCGGGCGTCACAGCGGCGTTGTTGGACATGTTCTGGGGTTTGAACGGAGCCACCTTCAGCCCCCGCCGTGTAAAGGCGCGTGCCAGCCCGGCCACGATCAAAGATTTGCCAACATTGCTGCCGGTGCCTTGAATCATTATCGCGCGTGCCACGTAGTGTTCCCAATCTTGTTTGCCTGCGGGTGATTCCGTCTGGCGACCTTAAAACTGATTGAGAATGATATGAATACTCCTGCACATCTGTTGACGGGTGCCGCACTCTTTGGGCGCAAGGGCGACAATGTCATCCTGGGGGCGGCGGTGCTTGGCAGCCTACTGCCCGATCTGTCGCTCTATCTGATGACGGCCTGGGCCATCTATGTCCAAGGGCTGTCGGTCAATGTTGTCTTTGATGAGCTTTATTTTTCCCCATCCTGGCAACAGGTTTTTGCAATCGACAATTCCATCCCTTTGTGGGGGCTCGCGCTTGGGGTGGCAATCTGGGCCAAACGCGGCTGGGCGATCGCCTTATGTGCCGCAGCCCTTTTACATATCGGGCTGGATTTCACGATGCATGCAGGTGACGGGCGGCCAAACTTCTGGCCCTTTTCGGATTGGGTGTTCCATTCGCCCATCAGCTATTGGGACCGGCGCCACCATGCGCATCTGGTCGAACCTGTGGCCCTGGCGGCCAGCCTGGTCTGTTTTGCGGTCCTGTGGCGGGGCAGGGGCTGGGTTGCACGGGCGGGGTTCACATTGCTCGCGCTGATGGAGCTTGGGACCTCCAGTGTCATGTATCTGATCTTTGCTGGCTGACCGCAGCTGCAGCCACAAAAAGAAAAACGCGCCCCCACCGGACGCGTTTTTCTTTTTCGGCAGCTTTTCAATTGAAAGCTTAGGCAGCCTCGGCCTGTGCGTTACGACGCTCGCTTTCTTCACGTGACAAAGCCACAGAGGTGCGAACCCCATTTCCCACAAATTCCATCAGGCCTTCGACAACGCGCTCGTTCGGGTCGATACCCGCACAGCTCAGCACTTCACGGCCATCGCGCGACCGTGCCCAACGGGCAATCTGCTCGGGGCCGTTGCCATATTTTTTGTCGTCCGCAATTGCGTCGTCCAATGCTGCCAACACAACGGCAGCAAACAGTTTGCGGGCTCGGTTGCCTTGCTCATTATTATAAGCAGTGCCGTCCACGAAATCTCGCATCTCGCTTCCTTTTTTGTTCTTGCTATTGCAATTTCTGTTTTTTCGGCGTGACGCCTCTTATGGCGATTTTGTGACGATTCGGGTAGTCAAATTTTGCATATCTCGCATGCATTCTTCGCATAGCTATTCCGAGGGTCACTTTACCAGCTGCTGGGGCGTTATCGTTTTCTTGCCAGCCGTTCTGATGGTCGATATAGGGGCTTTTAAATGTTCAACAACCACCCGAAAGGCATTTCCCATGCCCAAGATCAATGGCAATGAAATTCGCCCCGGCAATGTGCTGGAACATAACGACGGTCTTTGGGCCGCAGTCAAAGTCGACCATGTGAAACCAGGTAAGGGCGGAGCCTTCGCCCAGGTGGAACTTCGTAACTTGCGAAATGGGTCAAAACTCAATGAACGTTTCCGCTCCGCTGACAAGGTTGAGCGCGTACGTTTGGAGCAAAAAGATCAACAATTCCTGTACGAAAGCGATGGGATGTTGGTTTTCATGGATGCCGAAACTTACGAGCAGATTGAACTGCCTGCAGACCTTCTGGGCGAGCGTCGCCCATTCCTGCAGGACGGTATGACCATTGTCGTTGAGTTCTACGATGACGAAGCGCTGAATGCGACTTTGCCGCAGAAAGTCACTTGCAAAATTGTTGAAACAGAGCCTGTCGTCAAAGGTCAGACAGCTGCAAATTCCTTCAAACCTGCAATTCTGGACAATGGCGTCAAAGTCATGGTGCCGCCTTTTATTGGTCAGGATGAGATGATCATCGTTAACACTGAGACGATGGACTACTCCGAACGCGCGTAATGCCACAAAAATATTTCCTTGCGACCAGGTTCTTAGACGGGCCCTGCAAACCCAGTTTGCAGGGCTTTTTTGCGCCTTTTCAGCCGCCTTCATGGAGTTGCGCAAAATTTACGCAATCCGTCCGCTCTGTGCTTTTTTATGGAACATCTTTATTTTCTGGCCGGTTTTCCTGTAGATTAGAACGCATCCCTTCACGGGTGCGGAGGAGACGGAATGGGATTGCCGCCACAAGTCGGACATGTGGAACGCGTGCTGGAAGCCGCTGAATCGCCGGTGGGTGCGGCAAAATCCCGTGTCGTGGCCTCATGGCGACGATCTATTGTCAAACATGGCTTGGACCCAGCTCAGCTGACGCGCGGAGAACGGATGGATACCTCGGCGTTACGTGAACGGCGCGAGGCCTCGGATCGGTTCTTGGATATTGCCACCCCGCAGCTGGATCAGCTCTTTCGACTTGTGGGGCTATCTGGATGCAGCGTTTTTCTCACGGATGCCAAAGGCTTGGTTCTGGACCAACGCTGCGGCGATGGTGATGAAAGCGCGTTTCGTGAATGGGGCCTATGGGAAGGGGCCGATTGGAGCGAAGGCGCCGAAGGGACAAATGGCATCGGCACCTGCCTCGCTGAAGAACGCCATCTGATCATTCACCGTGACGAACATTTCTTTGCCCGCAATGCCGGCATGAGCTGCATCGACGCGCCGATCTTTGGCGCGGACGGTCAGGTGATCGGGGCGTTGGATGTTTCATCGGCCCGCGCGGATCAGACCGAAGGATTTAACAAATTGATTGCGGCCTCTGTTTTGCAAACTGCCCGCCAGATCGAGGCCGACGCGTTTCGGGCGGCTTTCCCAAGGGCGAGGTTTATTCTGGCAGATGCAGAAGACGGGCCTTTGGTCAAACTGCTGGCCGTGGACAGCGATGACATCGTGGTCGGCGCGACACGTGGCGCGCGACGTGCCTTTGGGCTTGCTCCTTCCGGGCCCATCGAACGCCGTCCGGCAACCGACTTGCTGGGGCGGGACGAGAGTGAGCCAACCGGATTTGAACGTGGGGAACGCGCCGCCGTTATTCGCGCCTTGTCCCGCGCCGATGGAAATGTGTCCCGCGCTGCGCAGGCTTTGGGAATCGGGCGTGCGACGATCTACCGCCGCATGAAACGTCTCGGCATTGGTGAACGGGACGCTTAAATCCCACAGTTCACATACGAAGTATCCGCCGAAGTGTCTCAGTCCTGGGACAAACCAACAAAATACTGCTTTGGTCTAACAAGACTTATCGAATTCATGATGGCAACGTCTCTGTCACAGATGCGGCGGAGGGGCCGCACACATGGAGGACAACATCATGAACGAGATGACACAAGTCGCCGGCGAATTCGATTCGCCGTTTAAAGAGCGTTATGACAATTACATCGGTGGTAAGTTCGTCGCCCCGGTTTCAGGTCGTTATTTTGACAACATCACCCCGATCACTGGTGGCGTGGTTGGCCAGATCGCCCGTTCGGATGAGAAAGACGTCGCACTGGCGCTGGACGCAGCGCACGCTGCCAAAAAAGCCTGGGGCACCACAGCACCAGCCGTTCGCTCCGACACGCTGCTGAAAATCGCAGACCGTATGGAAGAGAACCTGGACATTCTCGCCAAGGCCGAGACGTGGGACAACGGCAAGCCGATCCGCGAAACAACCTTGGCCGACATCCCTCTGGCAATTGACCATTTCCGTTACTTCGCAGGCGTTCTGCGCGGCCAAGAAGGCACGATGTCGGAAATCGACAACGATACGGTCGCCTATCACTTCCACGAGCCTCTAGGCGTTGTGGGTCAAATCATCCCTTGGAACTTCTCCATCCTAATGGCGGCCTGGAAACTGGCGCCGGCGCTGGCCGCGGGCAACTGTATTGTCTTGAAACCGGCAGAACAGACACCGGCCGCCATCATGGTGATGATGGAGCTGATCGGAGATTTGCTGCCTGACGGTGTTCTGAACATCGTCAACGGCTATGGTGCCGAAGTGGGTGCGGCACTGGCTACGTCCGACCGGATTGCTAAAATCGCCTTTACCGGTTCGACCCAGACCGGCAAGATCATCATGAAAGCTGCAACGGAAAACCTCATTCCGGTGACTTTGGAGCTGGGCGGTAAATCTCCGAACGTCTTCTTCAAGGACATCATGGACCAGGATGATGAATTCCTCGACAAGGCGATCGAAGGCTTTGTTCTCTTTGCCTTCAACCAGGGTGAAGTCTGCACCTGCCCAAGCCGTGCGCTGATCCACGAAGACATCTATGAAGAGTTCATCACCCGTGCCATTGCACGCGTGAAAGCGATCAAGCAGGGTGACCCGCGTCTGATGGAAACCATGGTCGGCGCACAGGCCAGCCAGGAACAGCAGGACAAGATCCTGTCCTATCTGCAGATCGGCGTCGAAGAAGGGGCCGAGGTTCTGGCCGGTGGCGCCGCCGCACGTTTTGACGGTGACATCGAAAACGGCTTCTACATCCAGCCGACTATCCTGAAGGGCCACAACAAGATGCGCGTCTTCCAGGAAGAGATCTTTGGCCCGGTCGTGTCGGTCTGTACCTTCAAAACCGATGAGGAAGCGCTGGAGATCGCCAACGACACGCTCTATGGCCTTGGCGCTGGAGTTTGGTCGCGTGACGCAAACCGCTGCTACCGCTTTGGCCGTGGCATCGAAGCAGGCCGCGTCTGGGTTAACAACTACCACGCATACCCGGCCCACGCAGCCTTTGGTGGCTACAAGCAGTCCGGCATCGGTCGCGAGAACCACAAAATGATGCTGGACCACTACCAGCAGACCAAAAACATGCTGGTCAGCTACAACCCGAACAAACTGGGCTTCTTCTAAGTCCCACAGGTTTGTTGATTTCAGAAAGCCGGGGCAGGGATGCCTCGGCTTTTTTGCCGTCCGCTGCCGCCATCGGCAATGTGCCCAGTCAGCCAAATCGTGGGCACGGGGTGGCCATATTGTCGCCTGATTAACTGTTTATCCACGTCCTCATGGACATGTTTTCGATCATCTTTTCTGAGTTTCTGTCAAAAGCCGCCGGGCCTAGCAGCCGGTTATGGCCTGTCTATCTGCTGATCACATTGGGGATCTGTTTTGCCCTTTATCGGCGTCAGAACATATCCACATCGTTCCTGCAGTGGCTGTTCCCAAAGGCGATCTATTTTCACGCATCGCATCTGGTCGATGTGAAAATCTTTGTGCTGGGCAAGATCTTCTCGACGCTTGGTCTGTTCAGCCTTGTGTTCTTCAGCGCGGTTGTGTCCAAAGCAATCGTTTCGGTTTTTGGCGGCAGTGCGTCGGCAGCCCCCTTGCATCCGGTTTGGATCGCCGCGCTTTTGTTGCTGGTCAGTGATTTCTCCACCTATTGGGTGCACCGGATCCACCACGAAAACCGGATTATCTGGCCCTTTCATTCGCTACATCACTCGGCCGAGGTGATGACGCCGGTCACCGTATATCGAAAACACCCGATTTATGATCTGATTTCCTCCTTTGTGCGCGGCATTCTTGTGGGCGTCTTGCAGGGGATTATGTTGTGCGTCTTCCTGCAAGAGCCGAGCTTTGCTGCGATCGCCGGGGTGAACGCTTGTTATGTGCTATTCAATATCGCAGGGTCCAACCTGCGCCACAGCCATGTGTGGCTCAGCTTTGGGCGCGTGATTGAGCATTTCATCATCTCCCCAGCGCAGCACCAGATCCACCATTCGATTGACCCGCGCCACTACAACAAGAACTACGGCGAAGTTCTGGCGATCTGGGACTGGATGTTTGGCACCCTTTACGTGCCACAAGCCCAAGAGCGGATTGAATTTGGACTGGGCGACAAAGCAGGCAACCGCCTGCGCCAGCGCCATGATAGTCTGACAGCCGCTTTGTACGTGCCAATCCGTGACAGTGCAGTGCAGATCAAAAAGGCGCTGACACGTCACAGCGGAGCGTCTGCGGCCACTCCAAAGGCCATGAACAGAACTCCCAGCCCCGCAAAGCCACCTGCAGAATAACGCAATGAGCAGGGGCTTTTCTCTCTATCTTGATGGGTTGCGGTTCCTGGCGGCTGTCTTGGTCCTGTTGTCTCATTTCGCCTATCCCCGTTTCAGCGATGGACGCTGGCTGTGGGTGCGCGAGCTGAATTTGGGCAGCGACGCGGTGGTCCTCTTTTTTGTGCTGTCCGGGCTGGTGATCAGCCATGTGGTGGCGGCAAAACCAGGTGGGGCGTGTCAATATGCGTTTGACCGTCTGACCCGCCTGATCTCGGTCGCTTTCCCAGCGCTGCTGCTGGGCTTTGGTCTGGATTGCATCGGCGCTGCAATTGCGCCGCAGATCTATGACGGGTGGATGTATAACCCGCTGCCGCTGTGGGAACTTCTGCTGCGTGGTTTGACGTTCTCTAACGAATGGGGCGGGATTGCCACACGGCTGGGCACCAATGGACCTTATTGGTCGCTCAGCTATGAGGCCGCGTATTACGCGCTGTTTGGCATCGCTGTTTACACCCAAGGTCCGCGCCGCATCGCGCTTATTGCGCTGGGGGCGTGGTGTGTGGGGCTGAATATCCTGTTGTTGATGCCTGCGTGGTTGGTTGGCGTCGGGCTCCACCGGATGGTCGTATTTGGCGTCAAACCTTCGAAACGCGCAGCGCTTTATCTGGCGATTGTGCCGGTGCTTTTTTATGTGGGCGCGCTGGCCTATGATCTGCCGCAGCTTCTGCGCGCGCCAATTGCTGCGTATCAGCCCTCCTTGCGGTTTTCAGACGAATTCATTTGGAACTTGGCTCTGGCTGTCTTGGTGGGAGCGCATCTGTGGGGCATGGCGAATTTACTGTCCGGGCAGGGGAGAGGGCGTGCCGCCAGATCGCTGCGCTGGTTGGCGGCTGGAAGCTTCTCGCTCTATCTGCTGCATTACCCGGTGCTTCAGGTGCTGGCGGGCATCGGTCTGGCCAGTCACACGCTGGCAGAGGATGTGGTCCTGCTGGGGGCCACGGGGATCGCCTGTTTCCTCTTTGCAGAAGTGTTTGAGCGGCGGTTGCCGGTGTTCCGCCGTTGGCTGCAGCCTCTTTTGCGGATGAGGCTTGGCCAGACCCAGCCCACGCAGACCAACACCATAAAGCATTGATATGCGCCCTTCGGGGTTAACCTGGCGTTACTGTGAAGGCGAGGATCAGAGTCATTGTCGCGGCCAGCCACGAGGCTGCAACGCGCCACACAACACGCATCCAGAACGCCGTACTGAGGGAAAGCGCGACACCGGCAATCACCGCCGCACCTGCTGTCGTCAGGTTAATTGCCACAACCACACCCAGCAGGAAGGCGGGCGGCAGTTCCCATATCCCATGCCCGTCAAGCGCTACCGCCACTGCCAACCCTCCAAGGGCAAAGGTGGCAAGCAACGCGACAGCAGTATGATGACGTGGCAACAGCGCTGCCAAAACCGCGACAGTCAAGCCTGTTGCCAGCAAAACGGTGACAGAAGCATCGCCCAGAAGTACAGCGGCCGGAATGCCTGCCGCTTGCCCCGCCAAAAACATCGGCCAGCCTTGGGTCATACCGCAGGGTTGCCACAGGCTGAGCAAGACACCTAGGGCCAACAGCGGCAAAAGCGTCTCGGGCGCGGTGAACACAACCATTCCACCTGTTTCGATCTGCGCCAACAGACCTTCGTCATAACTGTGTGCATGGGCCTGCGGAGCACTGAGAAGGCCACCAAGCGTCAAGAAAAACAGGCGTTTCAACATGGGTCTGTTCCTCGCCAAGCTTTAGGCGAAACCAAACAGAAAGGCAGCCCCGATCAGCGCAATTGCGCCGCCCATACCACGCACAAAGGCCAGGCCCGGTTTGGACCTCGTCAAAAAGCCCAGACCAATCCCGGCCATATGCAACAGACCGGTCCCAATCACAAACCCCACGGCGTAGCCATAGGCGTTAAAGACATCCGGCAACTCGGTGCCATGGGCGTGGCCGTGGAAAATGGCAAAGAACCCAACAATCACTGAAGCGACCCACAAAGGTGCGCGCGCGGCCGTTGCAACCAATAGGCCCAAGATAACGCCCGACAGTGCGATGCCGGTTTCGACCGCGGGCAAGGGCACCCCAAGTATTCCCAGCGCGCCGCCAAAGGCCATGACCATCGGGAAGACAACGGGCAACACCCAAATTGCAGGCTGGCCTAAAAAAGCCCCCCAAAGGCCTACTGCGACCATGGCCACAACATGGTCCCAACCCAGGATCGGGTGCCAGAAACCAGAGGCAAAGCCGGAGTTGATCCCATCACCAGTATGAGCGGCGGCTGCAGATGCGAAGCAACAGACAGCAAATGCGGTGAGGGCTTTTAAGGCGATGTGGGATTTGAAAAACATTATTAGGCCCGAGTAACTAATTTGGTTAGTTAAACCTTACCAGCCATATCCACGCAGACAATGTGAGAATTATCGCGACGCCTCAAAACGGCGTCATCCAATGAAACAGTTGGGGCCTGTAAACAGGACATGCAGAGAGGGGCTCGCTTGCGTGATTGAAAAACGGTTATTTCAGCCCAACTCAATCCAGCGCCGGTTCCGTGACCACAATCGAATGACCACAACTGTCCATCATCTTGCCATAGGCGGCCGTGAACCCTTTCAGGGAGGCCAGATAGATCCGTGTGCTGGCCTGAACAGGCGACAGCAGGCGCACGTCCATCTGGCTGCCCGACTTCATCCCGATCAGGACATATGGCGCGTCCTGCCAGCGTACTGTGGCGTCAGCTCTTAAAAAACCGTCTTCATCAAAATACCCGTCCACCAGCGCATAGTAATCAATGCTCTGATCCACAATCAGCGTGACCGCCTGGCCGTTTTGCATTTGGGTGTCATACCCGCGCGGCGCGCTTTCCTGCAAAGTCACCTGAGGGTAGTCCGAAGGGGGACCTGCATCACCATTTGAAATCGACAACCGAAGGCTGGGATCACCATCTCCGCCGGTCCAGGCCGTGCATGTCACGCGCCAGTCTTCACCGGTGTCGACGCCTTCCACATGGACGTTCCAATCTCCATAGCTCCAGTAGCGGTCTTCCGCGCTGGCTGCAGTGGTCCACAGACCGGGACACAGGGCAGAGCCCAAAAGCCCCGCAACAAGGAATTGAGGGAACTTCGAAATCATAGGCTCATCCAATCGACACAGGGTACAACAGAACCAAGCCTTACCGGTCGCGAATGAACAAGGGGTTAGGACGCAGTTTGCCAGCGCAGGGTGGCATCAGCCGCCTGCATGTCGCCAGCCGCTCGGTCAAAACGCAGATAGGCAATCGCTTTGCCACCTGACTGGGTGAACAGGGTGCCAACCGGCTTGCCGTCTGCAGTGATCTCAGTCCCGACGGGAGCACTTCCGTCGATGTCGACCACCTGCAGACCTTTTTTAAGGGTTGTTTTATGCTTCATCCGCGCGGTGACCTCTTGGCCCACGTAACAGCCCTTGCGGAAATCCACACCGGACAAGGTTTCAAAGCCCGCTTCCAGAATGTAACTGTCAGGGGTCAGCTCGATGCCCGTTTCCGGAATGCAATGGGTCACACGGATAGCGTCCCAATCGCTGCCGTCATCGCCGCTTTCCGCGCCATACAACCGCCAGCCCATCGCCGGATGACGCGGGTCTTGCAACGCCCCTTGTGGCGCGTCCCCGGTGCCGCGACGCACGAGCATGTCGGTTTCAGAAATCTCAACATCCGCCCGCAGCCGATACATGGTCAACCGCTGGGCCAGGCCTGCGGCCAGGGTGCTGTCCACATCCAGCAAAACATCCGCCCCATCCGCCAACAGGAAGAAATCCGCCAGATATTTGCCCTGCGGTGTCAACAGCGCCGTGTACACCAAACCTTGGTCAATTCCGTCTACATTATTGGTCACCAGGTTCTGCAAAAAGGACCTGGTGTCCGAGCCTGAGAGGCGAAGAAGGGTGCGAACGCTCATTTTGGTCTCTTTTACTAAGGGTTAGGCCACCATAGGAGGACGTGCTTTTCTTGTTGAGTGTGATATAGGAAAGGCGCAAGAAAAAAACAGGATTAAACCGATGACAGCCCCAATCAGTGTTGTGATCCCCACGCTGAATGCCGCGCCGCATATGCAGGCAAGCCTTGAGATGCTGATGGAGGGGCTCTCTGCCGGTTTGATCCGGGAACTGGTGATCTCGGATGGTGGCTCGACCGATCTGACGTTGAAGATCGCGGACGAAGCTGGGGCTGAGATTGTGAAAGGGCCTGCGTCCCGTGGTGGCCAGCTGCGCAGGGGCTGCGCCACGGTCAAAGGGGATTGGATCCTGATCCTTCATGCAGACACGGTGCTGGAACAGGGCTGGAGCAAGGTGGTTGCGGAGCACTTAAAACAGCACGCAGGGCGGCCTGCGCATTTCAAACTGGCCTTTGCCTCGCGCGGGGTCTGGCCAGGGTTGGTTGCCTGCTGGGCCAATCTCCGATCTGCGGTCCTGGGCCTGCCGTATGGCGACCAGGGGCTGCTGGTGCCCACCGCGCTTTATCGGGCCAAAGGCGGCTTTCCCGATCAGCCCCTGATGGAAGATGTGGAAATGGCCCGCCGCCTGCCGGACATGCGGACCCTTCCGGCCTATGCGATCACCAGTGCTGAGCGGTACGAGCGGGACGGTTGGATCCGTCGTGGCAGCCGCAATTTGTGGACCTTGATGCGCTATGCGATGGGCACCGATCCAGAAAAGCTGGCCGCTGCCTATCGTCGTTAATCTGACCGCCAGAACCGGCGCGCGAGGCGGCGCAGCCAGCTGCGATCAACGGCTTCTGGCTCTGCTTCTTGCGGCAGCTGGGCTGCGACACCTTCAGGGTCGACCAGTGCTTTGCCGTCTTTGAACTGCAGACGATAAAGATCCGCATAGATGCCGCCGCGTTCCAGCAGCTCTTCATGGGTGCCCTGATCCGCGATTTCCCCACGTTCCATCACCACAATTTTGTCCGCGTTCTGAATGGTCGACAAACGGTGCGCGATCACAATTGTGGTCCGCCCGCCTGCCAGTTTGTCCAAGGCAGATTGCACAACCTTTTCTGATTGCGCATCCAGGGCCGAGGTCGCCTCGTCCAGCAACAAAACCGGCGTATCCCTCAGCAGGGCGCGCGCAATCACCACGCGCTGACGTTGACCACCTGACAGGGCAGAGCCACGTGGACCCACCAACGTGTCTAGACCATTGTTTAGCTTGGGCAAAAAGTCCGACACATGTGCTGCATCCAAAACCTCTTGCAACCGTTCGTCACTAACATCCGTGCGGCCCAACAGAATATTCTCCCGCAGGGTTTCGTCGAACAGCAATGCTTCTTGGGTCACAACCGAGTACAACCCGCGCAGATCGTCGAGGCTCATCTGATCCACGTTGACGCCGCCGACGTTGGCCGAGCCTTCCTGCGGATCGATCAGGCGGGTCACAACATTAAAGATCGTTGATTTCCCGGCTCCTGATGCCCCAACCAGCGCGGTCGTCTTTCCCGCTTCCGCCACCAACGAGAGGCCACGCAACACGGGCGCCGAACCATAGTTCAATGTTACATTTTCCAAACGCACTTCGGGCAAACCTTGGGGGGCAGGCACCGGATTTGGGGGGGATGTCACGGCGATCGGTTCATCCATCAGTTCTTTGAGCCGCTCCATTGCCGCTGCGGCGGATTGCCAGATCCCGCTGACAGAGGCCAGACGTCGCATCGGGTCAAAGGTCAGGCCAATCGCGGTAAAGAAACTCATGAACTCACCAACGGATTTTTCGCCGCCAATGATCTGCTGCCCACCATAAAGCACAACCCCCATCACGCCCAAACCGGCCATCATGTCAATCATGCAGGTCATCGAAGATGTGCCGAAATTGGCTTTGACTTCTTGGTGCACGTAATCGTCCATGTGGTGCGCATAGCGCGCCTCTTGGTAGTCTTCCAGATTGTTAAGCTTGATCGGGACGATGCCGTGAAAGATCTCGTCCAGCCGGGTTGACAGGGATGCTCCCAAATCACGAGCCCGCGCCGCTTTTTTGCGGACATAACGTTGCAGCCAGGACAGGGGCACCAGCAGCATGGGCAGTCCGATAAGCATGATAACGGTCCAGCGCCAATCGACCATCAAGGCCACATACATAGTGGCCATCAATTGGGTGACGTCGCGACCTGCGCCGGTGATGACCGCCTGCCAAACTTGGTTGATCGCTCCCACATCCCCTTGGACGCGCTGGATCAGAAAACCGGGGGGGTTCTCTTGGTGGAAGGCCGGGTCTTGGCGAATGATCCGCGCCAACATGTCTTTGCGCAGATGTGCGCCTGAGACCAGTGACACCCGGGACAATACCACTTTTTGGCAGACGCTTGTGATACCTCGGATTGTGAAGATGGCAAAAAACGCAAGGCTCACCCAGATCAGCGCATCGGCGTTGCCGGCGACAAAAACATGGTCGAACATGGGCTGCATCATATAGGCGAGGCCACCAACCGTGGAGCCTTCGATCAGCATGAAGACAAAGGCAACACCGAGCCAGCCCATGTAGTGACGCAGGTAACCGCGCCACAGCCAGCCCATCAATTCCCGCGAAGATTTTGGGGCGCTTGTCATATAGGGCACTGCCTTTTGCCAATGGGTCGTCAGTAAAAGGGGCCGTCCCCTCAGAATTGCGCCATTTAAGCAGCTCACCCGCCATGTGCAACCTTTTGCCGGGATTTGCCACCAGAGCGCGCGCTTTGAAAACAATCACAAGGATCGGTATTGTAAATCGATTGTATCGATCAGGCGTTTGGCAATTGACGAGACGAAACAGCGGGCTAGTGTTCGCCCATTAAGCTTGGCTCTTGGCACCGGAGACACCAAGGGCCCCTTGACCTAGGCAGATGATCCATGACTGATTTCACTTCTTTGGCCGCCGGACGGCCCTACCTTGCCATTCCCGGTCCCTCGGTGGTGCCCGATGCGGTTCTGCGCGCGATGCATCATCCGTCCTCAAACATCTATGAGGGTGAGCTGGTCGATATGGTTCCAGGACTTGTGGATGATCTGAAACGGGTGGCGCGCACGGCGCATCACGCGGCGATCTATATCTGCAATGGTCATGGTCTGTGGGAAGCGTCCCTCTCGAATGTGACACAAGCTGGCGACCGGGTGCTGGTGGCGTCAAACGGGCGGTTTGGCGCGGGCTGGGCGGATACCGCGCGCGCCTTGGGGCTTGGGGTCAGCGTCGTCGACAGCGGCATGGCGCAGCCCTGGGATCTGGCGCGCCTGCGTGCGGAGCTTTTGGCGGATACAGCCCATGAGATCAAAGCGGTTCTGGCGGTGCATGTGGATACCTCGGGATCTATCCGCAATGACGTGCCTGTGCTGCGGGCCTTGTTGGATGAGGTTGGGCATCCCGCTTTGTTGATGGTGGACTGCATCGCCTCGATGGGATGCGAAACCTTTGAAATGGACGCCTGGGGTGTCGATGTTTCGATCACAGCCAGCCAGAAGGGGCTGATGATGCCGCCGGGACTGGGATTTGTGTTCTTCAACGACAAAGCGGCGGCGCGACGTTCGGAACTGGAACGTGTCAGCCCCTATTGGGATTGGCGCGCGCGCAGCAAACCGGATGTGTTCTATCAGTATTTCTGCGGCACAGCACCCGTGCAACAGCTCTATGGTCTGCGGGCGGCGCTGGATATGATCCACGCGGAAGGTATTGAAAACGTCTGGAACCGCCATGCGCTGTTGGCGCGTGCCATCTGGGCCGCGGTTGAGGCCTGGGGGCAGGGCGGCGCGATGACTTTGGAGGTCAAGGACCCGGCGCAACGCTCCCATGCGGTGACGGCGCTGTCTTTGGAAGCGCCTGACGGCACACGGCTGCGCAAATGGTGCGAAGAACATCTGGGGCTGACCCTTGGGATCGGGTTGCGTGCCACGCCGTGGGGCCACCCCGAATGGGATGCGCATTTCCGTTTCGGCCATATGGGCCATGTCAGCGGTCAGATGATCCTGGGGCTGTTGGGTGGTGTTCAGGCGGCGCTGACCGCCTGTGACATTGCGCATGGATCAGGGGCGGTGGAGGCCGCCGCACAGGTCTTGGCGCAGAAGGTCTGACACACGCACTTAGCTGATACTTTTATGAAAGGGCGCTCCTGCCGCGCGGGGCAAGGGCGTTCACAACAGTCTTCCAAACACCACATACCGCGTTCCGGTGGTACGCAGGATGTGGTCGTGGATAGGTTCCGCAGCTCAAAACCGGTCTTCGGTTACCGAGTAGTCTTCCAGAACAACGCCAAGACGGGTGATCAGGTGGTTCAGCACCACGGCCAGAACCAGAACGGGGCCCATGCCAAACAGGCCCCAGACGATAAGGAACAGCCAGATAAGGCTGACGCCCAGAAAGATAAACAGAGCGGATTGGTAGTCGGGTTGGTCTTCGCGTCGCTGCATTGAACAAGCCTCCATACGGTCCGGATACTATGGGGCAAACGTTCTAAAAATCCGTGAAAGCCCCTTGAAATAGGAGCTAGTGCAAAACAGCCTGTGATCCAGTCTAGCCGTCCGCGCTGGCACGGACTTGCGCAAGTGCTTGGGGCAGACAGGTAGCAAAGACCTCAACCTCAGCTTCGGGGCCACATGACACCCGGATACAGCGGTCCTGCGGCGCGACAAAGGGCATGCGCACAAAACAACCACGCTCCACCAGTTCCGCCAGAACCGCGCGTGCAAACGTGCCGTCCTGCCCGCAGTCAATGGTCACAAAATTTGTGGCCGAGTCCAAAGGGCGCAACCCATTGTTGCGGGCCACTTGCGCAATCTGGTTGCGAGCGGTTTGAATTTGGCTCAGACGCAGCGCCAGCCCCTCTGCGTCGCCCACCGCCGCCACCGCCGCGACTTGAGCAAGGCGGTTTACGCCAAAATGATTGCGGATCTTGTCAAAAGACTGGATCAGCGCGGCCTGCCCTAGCGCATAACCAATCCTGAGGCCCGCCATCCCATAGGCTTTGGAAAACGTGCGCATCCGGATAACGCGGTGGTCATCACAGGAGATCGGCGCGGCGGTGCCGGCAGGCGCGCATTCCACATAAGCCTCGTCCAGGATCAACAGGCAGCCATCAGGCAGCTGGTTCAAAGCCGCCGCAATATCCGCACCCGAATGCCAGGTGCCCATTGGGTTGTCTGGGTTTGCCAGATACACAAGCTTGGCCCCCACATCGGCGGCCCTGGAAAACAGCCGCGCCGGATCTTCGTAGTCATCCGAATAGGGCACCGTCACAATTTCCCCGCCAAAGGCTGAGACATGATAATTAAATGTCGGGTAGGCTCCGGCTGAGGTCACAACCCTGTCCCCTGGTGCAATCACCAGACGGACCAGCAGCCCCAATAAACCGTCGATCCCTTCGCCGACAATGATATTGTCAATGGAACATCCGTGGACAGCAGCAAGTGCCGTGCGCAGGTCGAAACTGGTGGAATCCCCATATTTCCAAACATCGTCCACACCGGTTTTCATCGCCGCAAGCGCGGCAGGCACCGGCCCGAAGCCGTTCTCATTGGCGCCCAAACGCGCTGCAAATGGCGCGCCTCTGTCGCGCTCGCTTTGTTCTGGACCCACAAAAGGAACGGTGGCAGGCAAGGATTGTATTAGCGGGGTATATAGCGGCGTTTTCATAAACCAGACCTAGCCTTTAGCCCACAACGAGGCAAGCATCCTGCACCTTTGAGCTGCAAGGTCACCTGTGTCAAAGGGTTGCTCTGATGACCTGTTCTGGTGCACAAGGCTTGCGTCCATGGCATGAATGCGCCACCGCAGCATTTCTTTTCCTCCGTTAGCGCAAGCGCGTGTTGTGAGCCGGGGAATTCACGCTATAGACGGGGTAAAAGACACCATTCTTCGGAGAGTGACACGTTATGGTTAAAGACGCTTCCATTCAGCAAGCACAGTTTGATCGCATTGCAACCGGCCAGGGCTTTATCGCTGCTTTGGATCAATCCGGCGGCTCCACACCCAAGGCTCTGAAACTTTATGGTGTCAACGAAGACGCCTATTCCAACGATGACGAAATGTTCGGTGAGATCCACAAGATGCGCACCCGCATCATCACCGCACCGTCGTTTGATCAGGCAAAAATTCTGGGCGCGATCCTGTTTGAAAAAACCATGGATGGAGCCATCGATGGCACGCCAACCGCGCAATACCTGTGGGAGACCTGTGGTGTCGTGCCCTTCCTCAAGGTCGACAAAGGTCTGGCGGAAGAAGAAAACGGCGTGCAGGTGATGAAGCCGATGCCAGAGCTGGACACCCTGCTGAGCCGTGCGGTTGACGCGGGCATTTTCGGCACCAAGATGCGCTCTGTTGTCAAAGAAGCCAATGTGGACGGCATCAAAGCGGTTGTTGCTCAGCAGTTCGAAGTGGGCAAGCAGATCGCAGCCGCTGGCCTGGTGCCAATCATCGAGCCGGAAGTGGACATCAACTCTGCGACCAAAGGGGAAGCAGAAGTGCTGCTCAAAGGCGAGATCCTGGCCCAGCTGAACGCGCTGGAAGAAGGCACCAAGGTTGCTCTGAAATTGACCATCCCGAATGAGGCGGGCATCTATGATGAGCTGGCCGACCATCCGGCAGTTGTGCGTGTTGTTGCGCTCTCTGGTGGTTATTCCACCGATGATGCTTGTGAACGCCTGTCCAAAAACGCCAAGATGATCGCCTCCTTCAGCCGCGCGCTGACCGAAGGTCTGAATGTTGCAATGTCGGACGAAGATTACAACGCAGCGCTTGGCGCCAATATCTCCAAGATTTACGACGCGTCGCTGTAATCCCCTGCGTTTTTAAATTTTGAAACCTCTCCTGCTTCTGGGCTGGGGAGGTTTTTTGTGTCGGCAGTTCCGATGTGAGGTGCGGAGCAACAGGGATATGCGTCATGTCATGGGGTAATTGTCCCTCTACTTGGGTTATTGGCAACGTTTTGTTGGTAGTATTTCAATGCACCCCTCCTTTTTCAATTGCGTTCCATCCATTAGGTCAAGTCTCAGGGGGATGAGGTTTGCACCACAGCTCCCGGCAATTTTATTTGGGCCAGTTCCAAGAGATTGCCTGGTTTTGTCACAGGAGATACGGATTTGGGCGTTTCATTAGATTTGCAGAGACTTCATGATCAAATGCGGGCCAGCGCCCGGATGCCGGTTGTCTTTCTCGGTCATGGAAGCCCGATGAATGCGATTGAAGATACTGAGGTCAATCGTGCTTGGGCAGCCCTTGGCAAAAGCCTGCCGCAGCCCAATGCGATCCTTGTGGTTTCAGCCCATTGGGCGACCCGTGGTACGACATTGGTGGATGTCTCAGCCCATCCGCGCGTCATCCATGACTTTTATGGTTTTCCGGATGCTTTGTACGCCGAACAATACCCGGCCAAAGGACACCCCGAACTGGCCCGCGAAGTTTCAACGCTCTTGGCCAGCCATGGCGGGGACGTCGACGATACCTGGGGGCTGGATCATGGCGCATGGTCGATCCTCAAGTTTCTGTTCCCAAAAGCCGATGTGCCAGTGTTTCAGATCTCGATTGATATGTCGCGTGGACTGGAGCACCAGCTTGAGGTCGGGCGAACCCTCTCATCCTTACGGGACCGTGGTGTTTTGATCCTTGGCTCTGGCAATGTGGTTCATAATCTCTCTGCCTTGGACTTTGGCGGACGTCCGCAGGACTTCGCAGTGGAGTTCGACAGTTTCTTTGCTAACAAACTCAGCGATCGGGACATGACCGCGCTGGCCGACCGCAAGGGGATGGGCCGTCTGCTGCGCATGGCGCATCCGTCGGTGGATCACTACTTGCCAGCGCTCACCGTTGCCGGCGCTTCGGACAGCCGGGATGAGCTGACCTATATGACCGAAGACATCGACCTTGGCTCTATTGCCATGCGGTCCTTTGTCTTCCACGCGACTTAAGGAGCGACACCCATGCTTGTTGATGGAAAATGGACAGACAACTGGCAGCCCGTGCAGAAGGCGGACGACAAGGGGCGGTTTGTGCGTCAGACGTCGAGCTTTCGCAACTGGATCACGCCAGATGGCAGCGCAGGCCCCACGGGCGATGCCGGGTTCAAGGCGGAGGCCGGGCGCTATCGCCTTTATGTGGCGCTGATCTGTCCTTGGGCCTGCCGAGCCTTGATGGCGCGCAAGCTCAAAGGGCTGGAAGAGCTGATCCCGGTGACCGTGGTCAATCCGACGTTGGGCGACCAGGGCTGGCAGTTTGGCGGCTATGACGGGGCGGACCAGGATCCGCTGTTTGGGGCAGAGTACATGCACCAGATCTACACCCGAGCGGACCCCCATTTCACCGGACGCGCCACGGTTCCGGTGCTGTGGGACATGAAACAGAACGTCATGGTCAACAACGAAAGCGCGGATATTCTGCGGATGCTGGACAGCGCATTCGAAGAGCTGGTCCCGTCGGATCTGCGCCTTTACCCCACCGAACACGCGGCAGAGATCGACGCGCTGAACCCGCGGCTTTATGATCTGTTCAACAACGGGGTTTATAAATCCGGGTTTGCCTCCTCGCAGGAAGCCTATGACGAGGCGGTCGACGGCGTCTTTGCCATGCTGGACGAGATGGAGGAGCGCATTGCGGGCGACTTCTTCTTTGGCGACAAACTGACCGAGGTCGACATTCGCCTGTTTGTCACCCTGATCCGGTTTGATGCGGCCTATCACGGGCTGTTCAAGACCAACCGAAAACGGATTGCGGATTACCCGAAACTCTCCGCCCTGATGGAGCATGTTCTGACGCTGCCCGGTGTGGTGGAGACGGTGAATATGGACCACATCACCCGCGGCTATTACTCGGTCAAAGCGCTCAACCCGCTGGGCATCCGCCCCACCGGTCCCGCCCATGTGGAAGCGCTGCTGACTAAGGCCCGCGCCGCCTGAGGGGCCTCGAAATTCAGGATGTATTAACGCCCCTTGCACCTGCTGCGAGGGGCGTTTTTGTCGGACGATGAGGGGGGGCTTAAGATCCGTTAGGATAGCCCAGGCAAATCCCCCCAAATGTTTCGCACGCGAAACAATGGGTCAGGAGGGTTGATACGCTTTATAGGGGTGCTCTACACTCTATGGTGTCAAGAGGGGGCGTGCGGTGGGGTAAGAAACTCGCAAGTCTGTCTGGGTTTAAAATGGTTCATATAATCAATGGAAACACTTGGTCCAACGACCGGTATGCGCAGGTTCATTTTTGGGCTGCGCGATCTTGTTTTTTGGATACTTGTACGCACAAATCAACTCGAAAACAATCACTTTTGCTTAAAGTTTCGTCTACGCTTACCGCCGTAAGCAACTTCCGCCGCAGACAAAACGTATTCTTCAAACTGCTGGTGCAATACGGGATGACGGCAGATTTCGAACTTCCTGCTTCCTTTTTGCATGAGGCGGAATCTTGCTATGTTTGTCAAATTTAGACTCGGCTCGATCTGCCCATAACTTTCTAGCTTAATTATTGACCTAGGTCGTCGAACAACTAGCCCCACTAGATCCCCAATGTGAACTAAGAACAAAAATCCAAAGCTGTTCTCACCCAACATTTTTTGTTTTTGAGTGTGTAAGTAATTTAAACTTATTGGGAGCAAGTTTGTAGCTCCTAAGCTACCAGAACTTACTAACGCCTTCAACGCATAGACTTCTACATCTGCCGGTGGTCGCTTTCTCTTTTTGAATTCAAGGGTGTCCTTTTTGAGTATTTGTTCGAAATACATAGTATTTTTTGCCGGACTCTGGATTTCGACGCCAAGTGTATCTATCTTCTTTCTCATTTCTGCACTAGGAGACATAGTTGGCGTTGAAACGTCAGCTATAAGTAAGTACTTTAAAAAAAGCCAATTGGCCAGTTTCGTTTGTTCTTTGTAGGTTAAACGTAGGTCCTGACCTTCCCGTATCCGCATGAATATTGGGCGAACATTATCTTGAATCTCCGCCATCCAACCAGAGTTACAGTCACGGCATACTGACCTAACCGTCCTATTGATAGGGTGACCGCCGCCATAAAGTGGACCTTTGTCAGTTGTGTGCACCAGGCCATCATCGCCAAGGACATCGTGTTCATGTGGCTTGCGTTCAGGATTAGGAGCAACATCATAAACTTTCTGGAGCCATTTTCCGAAAACATGCTCTTTGGAATCAGCTTTTTTTTTACAGAATAAGCAGGTTTTCATCATCAGCCTCTGCAAACACACGTCTAGAAATGACTTGCGCATTTTTCTGAACACATTCGATCAATAGCGTGCTCCTTATCGTCCTAAACCTGCGCTTTTTTGGTTTATAACCTGAAATTATCTGTATTGCGATGCAATTTGTAAAGTCAATTCAGAGTATTATAGTGTCTCTACTTTGCGTGGTGGCTGGGTATCTTTGGGAAGTGCCCAGATGATCACCGAGCTTGGATTCTCGAAGCTCATTGTCGGCACAACGTTAGTTACGTGCGCTTTCTTTTTTGGGGGGTACGGTGCCTGAACCTTTGGGAGATTTTGAAAGCTACACAGCATTGTTCAGATGGCAGGCTGCGCGTCAGGAATTTTCCGATTATCACAACGACATTGCGGGGAATGATGTTGGCCGGCTTCAAAAACATACCCGCAAGCCCGACGTACGCGATCCCACCACATGCGAGAAGAAAGCGGACGCGAGGCTGAGGGATTGAGCCATGACCAACAGTCTGAGGCGTTGGGGGTAGTTGTGCGACCTTGCAGCGCAGAATTCGGGCGAAGTGGGCGCCAGGAACCATGATGGAACTTAAAGATCAGAATATAGTTTCTTCGCCTTAAGCGAAGACGCGAAGGTCTGTTCACCACCTGACCGGTGTAAGTGGTATCTGCGCTCGGTCGGAGGCTAGAAGGTCCGCTTTGGGCTGGGAGCCGCCTTTGGCGCGGATCACGTCGCTGAACAAAAAAAACGCCCGGATTTCTCCGAGGCGTTTCTTTGTTTCTGCACTGTCCTAACCCGCTTGGGGATCACACCAACCGCGACGCCTCTTTCGCGGCGCGGACGAAGTCCTTGAACAGCGGGTGGGGATCAAAGGGTTTGGACTTCAGTTCCGGGTGGAACTGGACGCCGATGAACCAGGGGTGGTCGGCCCATTCCACGATCTCGGGCAGGCTGCCGTCGGGGGACATGCCGGAGAAGTTCAGCCCGCAGGCCTCCAGTTTCTCGCGGTATTTGGTGTCGACCTCATACCGGTGGCGGTGGCGTTCCTCGATTGCGGTTGCGCCATAGACGGCGGCGACGTTTGAGCCTTCGGTCAGGGTGGCGTCATAGGCGCCCAGGCGCATGGTGCCGCCCTTGTCGTCGCCGACCTTGCGTTCAACCTTGTGGTTGCCCTGCACCCATTCCTTGAGGTGGTAGACAACCGGTTCAAAGCGTTTCTTGCCTGCTTCGTGGTCGAATTCCTCGGAGCCTGCTTCGGCGATGCCTGCGACGTTGCGGGCGGCCTCGATGACGGCCATTTGCATGCCCAGGCAGATGCCCAGATAGGGAACATTGTTTTCGCGGGCGTATTGGGCGGCCTTGATCTTGCCCTCGGTGCCGCGTTCGCCAAAGCCGCCGGGGACGAGGATGGCGTGAAAGCCCTGCAAATGCGGGGTGGGGTCTTCGCGATCAAAGAGCTCAGCGTCGACCCATTCGATGCGCACCTTGACGCGGTTGGCCATGCCGCCGTGAGTCAGCGCCTCGGCGATGGATTTATAGGCGTCTTCGAGCTGGGTGTATTTGCCAACGATGGCCACGCGCACTTCGCCCTCGGGGTTATAGATGCGGTCGGCCACATCTTCCCAGCGGGTGAGGTTGGGTTTGGGGGCCGGAGCAATGCCAAAGGCGTCCAGCACGGCCTGATCCAGACCTTCGCGGTGATAGGCCAGCGGCGCCTCATAGATGGATTTCAGGTCCTGGGCGGCGATCACACTGTCAGGGCGCACGTTACAGAAGAGGGCGAGTTTCTCACGCTCCTTCTTGGGGATCGGGCCTTCGGAGCGGCAGACGAGGATATCGGGGGCCAGACCAATGGAGCGCAGTTCCTTGACCGAGTGCTGGGTCGGTTTGGTCTTCAGCTCGCCGGAGGCTTTAATATAGGGCAGGAGGGTGAGGTGCATAAAAATACACTCCCCGCGCGGCTTGTCCTGGGCGAATTGGCGGATTGCTTCAAAGAAGGGCAGGCCTTCGATGTCGCCGACGGTGCCGCCAATTTCGCAGAGCATAAAGTCAACTTCGTCTTCGCCGATGGAGATGAAGTCTTTGATTTCATTGGTGACATGCGGGATCACCTGAATGGTTTTGCCCAGATAGTCGCCGCGGCGCTCTTTTTCCAGCACATTGGTGTAGATCCGGCCGGATGAGATCGAGTCAGTCTTGCGTGCGGGCACGCCGGTGAAACGTTCATAGTGGCCCAGATCCAGATCGGTTTCTGCGCCGTCATCGGTCACAAAGACCTCGCCGTGTTCAAAGGGCGACATGGTGCCCGGGTCGACGTTCAGGTAGGGGTCCAGCTTGCGTAGGCGGACCGAATAGCCACGGGCCTGCAGCAAAGCGCCCAATGCGGCGGATGCCAGGCCCTTGCCCAGCGAAGAAACAACACCACCAGTGATGAAGATGAAACGCGCCATGAGTGTCGGCAGCCCCCGTGAGAGTTCAAAAAATAGGAAGACCCAGTGGTTAAAAAACCACGGCATCACGGGACTTCAGTATATATGAGATTCGCGCAAGAAACGCAAGGGAACCGCAAGATGCTGTTACGGTTCCTGAGATTTATTCTAAGTCTTGTGGATCAGTCGGCGCTGGGAACCAGCGGCGCGGTGTCGCCTGCAGCGGGCGGCAACAGATCAGTACCCAAAGGTACAGCGGGTGCATCCGCCGGGGTGTCATTGACAGGCGGCAGGAGGCCTCCGTCAAAGATCGATGAATTGCCAGCCTTTTGTGCCGAAATCACGGTCAGGGTGATTGAGGTACAGATAAACGCAGCGGCCAGGATCCAGGTGATTTTGCTCATCGCTGTGGCTGCGGCGCGGCCGGATACGGCCCCATTGCCACCACCGCCACCCATGCCAAGGCCGCCACCTTCGGACCGCTGAAGCAGAACGACGGCAATCAGGCCCAGAGCCAGAAGAAGGTGGATGATGAGAACAACGTTTTCCATGTGATCCTGCGGCGGTTGGCTGACTATCGGGCGGTAAATAGGCGCAAACGCAGGCAGGGGCAAGGGCGGAGTTTCAATTGCTGCGCGTGGCCTGTGCGGAAAACCCAAATGGCGTGATGGAACACCCAAATTTTACTGGAAATCCGGCGGCATGACGCGCAGGGTTTGTGTTATGGCACATGACGACGCACATCCCGACGACCCGCATCACGCCCATTCGCACCTGCCGCCGGACCCGGCGTTGCGTGTGAAGGCTTTGGAGACGATTCTGACCCGGCGGGGGCTGGTGGATCCGGCGGCGCTGGATGAGATCATCGATATTTACCAGAACAAGATCGGCCCTCAGAACGGCGCTCGAGTAGTTGCTAAAGCCTGGAGCGATCCGGCGTTTAAGGCGGCACTGCTTGAGGATGCGGACACTGTCCTGCGTGAGATGGATATATATGGTCGTCAAGGCGAACATATGGTTGTCGTCGAGAACACGCCCGAGACCCATAATATGGTCGTCTGCACCCTGTGCTCGTGCTACCCGTGGCCGGTGCTGGGCATTCCGCCCGCGTGGTACAAATCAGATGCCTACAGGGCGCGTGCAGTGCGTGAGCCGCGCAAAGTGCTGGCCGACTTTGGTGTAACCTTGGTTGAGGGGACCAAGGTGCGGGTTTGGGATTCCACGGCCGAGGTGCGCTATCTCGTTCTGCCGATGCGGCCCGCGGGCACCGAAGATCTGGATGAGGACGCGCTGGCCGCCTTGGTCAGTCGCGATTCCATGGTAGGGACGGCGTTGGTCGCTGCTCCGGAGGCTGCGACATGAGCCGGGTGCATGATATGGGCGGGCGATTTGGCGATGGCCCGGTTGAGGTTGATGCAGCCGATGCGCCGGTTTTCAAAGAAGACTGGCATGGGCGCGCCTTGGCGTTGACACTGGCGTCGGCGGCTTTGGGCAAATGGAACATCGACACCTCGCGCCATGCGCGGGAACGTCTGGCCCCGCAGGATTACAGCCGCTTTTCCTACTACGAAAAATGGATTGCCGGGGCGACGGACCTGTTGGTGGAAACCGGTGTTCTGACCCCAGAAGATCTGGATACCCCCGAGGCCGAGGCACCGCGTCATGAATTGGCCGATCGCGCACTCACGCCTGAGCGGGTGGCACGGGTTTTGTCCGCAGGTGGCCCGGCGGATCGGACCTGTGATGTGGTGAAGATGTTCAAGCCGGGTGACAAAGTGCGCACGCTGGCAAAGGCGGGCAATCGATTTGTCGATGGCGGACACACGCGTCTGCCGTCTTATGCAGCAGGCGCGGTGGGCGAAGTGGTGCGGTTTCACGGCACCCATGTTTTCCCGGACCGAAGCGCCCATGGGTTGGGGGAGGCGCCAGAGCCGCTTTATGCGGTGGCCTTTGCAGCCAGTGACCTTTGGGTGGTTGCCGAAGACGACGGGGATGAGGTGATCCTAGATCTGTGGCAAAGCTATCTGGAGCCTGCGCCATGAGCGCCGCATCATCCCTGTGTTTGCCCCACGGCGGCGAAGAGCCTGTCTTTGTCGAACCCTGGCACGCTCAGGTCTTTGCCTTGACGGTACATTTGAATGAAAGCGGTCGGTTCACCTGGGCGGATTGGGTCGCCCGGTTTTCCGCAACATTGAAACGGCATGGGTTGGCCCGCGAGTTGGATGGTGGGGCGGATTACTTTGACGCCTGGCTGGAAACACTGGAAACCCTGCTGACGGAAACCACAGATTTGGCGCCCAAGGATGTGAACATGATGCGGGATGCCTGGGAGGCGGCCTATCTTGCCACTCCACATGGGGCGCCCGTGCATCTGGAGGCTGGCCTTACAAAAAAACTGTAATCCCGCTGTTACACTTTTCGGTTCCCCTTGGCTGCCGCGCTCGCTATACGGGGCGTCGGTTTTAACCTGCATGCAAAGGACCTGAGATGGCCAATGTCGTGGTAGTGGGCGCCCAGTGGGGCGATGAGGGAAAAGGCAAGATCGTTGACTGGCTCAGCGAACGCGCCGATGTAATTGCGCGCTTCCAGGGCGGCCATAATGCGGGCCATACGCTTGTCATTGATGGTAAGGTCTACAAGCTGCACGCGTTGCCGTCGGGCGTTGTGCGCGGTGGCAAGCTGTCGGTGATTGGTAATGGCGTGGTGCTGGACCCTTGGCACCTGATGAAAGAGATCGAGACCGTGCGCGCGCAAGGTGTTGAGATCACGCCGGAAACCCTGATGATTGCGGAAAACACCCCGCTGATCTTGCCGCTCCATGGGGAGCTGGACCGCGCCCGCGAGGAGGCGGCGTCCAAGGGGACCAAGATTGGCACCACAGGTCGGGGCATTGGCCCGGCCTATGAGGATAAAGTGGGCCGTCGTGCCGTGCGGGTGGCGGATCTGGCGGATGAGGCGACGCTGATCGCACGTGTGGACCGCGCTTTGCAGCACCATGATCCGCTGCGCAAAGGTCTGGGTGTGGAACCCATCGACCGCGATGCGTTGATTGCGCAGTTGAAAGACATCGCTGGCCAGATTCTGCCCTATGCAGCGCCGGTGTGGAAAGTTCTGAACGAAAAGCGCAAAGCGGGTAAGCGGATCCTGTTTGAAGGTGCACAAGGCGCGCTTTTGGACATTGATTTCGGGACATACCCCTTTGTGACCTCCTCCAATGTAATTGCAGGCCAGGCGGCAACCGGTGTTGGTATTGGTCCGGGCTCGATTGATTATGTGCTGGGCATTGTCAAAGCCTATACCACCCGTGTGGGTGAGGGACCGTTCCCGACCGAGCTTCTGGACGCGGAAGGCACACCGGATGCGGATGGTGAGCGTCTGGGTACACGCGGCCATGAGTTTGGCACCACCACCGGCCGTCAGCGCCGCTGTGGCTGGTTCGATGCGGCTCTGGTGCGTCAGACCTGTGCGACCTCAGGTATCAAAGGCATCTGCCTGACCAAGCTGGACGTACTGGACGGGTTTGAAACCCTGAAGATCTGCACCGGTTACGATCTGGATGGGGAACGTCTGGATTACCTGCCGACCGCAGCTGACCAACAGGCGCGCTGCACCCCGATCTATGAGGAAATGCCGGGCTGGAGTGAAAGCACCGAAGGCGCGCGCAGCTGGAATGATCTGCCTGCGAATGCGATCAAATACGTCAAACGCGTGGAAGAGCTGATCGACTGCCCGGTGGCGCTGTTGTCCACAAGCCCGGAGCGGGATGACACCATTTTGGTCACTGATCCGTTTGCCGACTGATGGCCAAGGGGCTGAGCTATAAGGCGCGGCGGCGCTGGTCGCTGGTGATCCTATTGGTGGGGTTGCCGCTTTATATTGTGGTGGCGGTCAACGTGGTGGCGCTGTTTGAGCGGCCCTCGATCCTGTTGGAACTGGCGATTTACATCGGGCTGGGGATCCTTTGGATTCTGCCGTTTAAATTTGTGTTTCGCGGCGTTGGCAAGGAAGATCCCGACGCGTGAAAAGCGGCCATTCTATTTGGCTGTTTGGCTGGACTTAAATCGAAAAAGCCGCGCAATGCGCGGCTTTTGCAGTTTTAGCAGGTCCTTTTCGCGGGTTACCCCGCTGCACGGCCCTGCGGCTGGAACCCGATCTGATCGGATGCGGAAAAGCGACCGTTGCGGCGGCGGGCGATCTTGCCTTCGCGCAGCAATTGGCCAAAGGAACGCATGCTGTCTTCGCGATTGAATTCGGTGCCGGTTGCCCGCACCTTGTTGATCAGCTCCGGGCGTGAGAACACGTCCTGGCCTTTGACAAAGCTCAAGTAGGACGCCGCAGCTTCCAGCAGTTCTGGCAGTTCAACGGCACCGGTTTCCTGCACAAATTTTGCAAATCCCGTATCCGCATTAAAGGCCTCGGCCGAAGAGGGTTTGGATTCGGTTTTGACACGGCGCGGTCGCACTGGCGCGGCCGGAGCAGATGGGGCGGCTTCGGGTTCCGAAACACGTTGTTCAGCTACAAGTTTCAACGGGGCCGTGACCGGCGCTGGACGGCTGTCGTTGCTGGTGGGACGGGGCGCTTTGCGGCGCACCACAGGGCGGCGCGGCTGAACTACGGTGGCCAGATCCTGACGGTAGTCTTTTTCCGCTTCATCAGAGGAAGAGACCGGGTCGTTCTGCGCGGCCGCAACCGCTGCCCGCATATGCCCGTAGGTTTCCCGCGAAGAGGCTGTGTCCGGATCATCCAGCTTTTCGTCCGCCGCGGCCATCAGACGCGAGACATCGCTGTCGGATGTATCTTGCGCCATAGGTGGCTGTTCAGATGTATCTGCCGCGACTGTATCGTTGCTTTGAGGGGGGGCAGCCTGGGTGTCGGCCTGGGTTGCGGCGCGAAGCTCCGCCTCAACCGCAGCCAGCTCGCGGCGCAGATCATCTTCGTCCGCGTCGCTGAGTGTCGAGGGCGGGCCCGCGGGTTCTGCAATTGTTTCGGTTGGCTTGGTGACGCCGCGGCGCACGCGGATCACACGGGCCCGGCGCGGTTTGGCTGCTTCTTCGACTTCCGCTTCTGGTTCAACCTTTGTGGTGGCTGCGGGCTCGGCTGCAACAGTTTCATCCTGTTCTGATGATCTGTCGCGCTGCAGCTCTTCGAGCGCGCGGGAGATCAGCGTATCGTTGTCGTCTTCCTCGCCCTCGTGCTCAGCGATGTCCGCAAAGTCATCGGCCTGTGTCTCGGCGTTGAGCGTCTGATTGATGTCCTCGGCGGCCTCTTTGGCTTTGTCTGAGACGGCGTCGGCGTGCTGATCTTCGGAGAATTCATCGACCGGGGTGCGGGAAACAACCGCGCGAATGCGCTGCAATTTCGCAGCGATGCTGTTGGCTGCGGGCTTTGCCGGGGCAGGTTCTGCAACCGGTTCCGCTACGATTTCTTCGATCTCTTCTGGCGCCGGTTCAACGGTTTCATCTGCAGCAACCACTGCCGCGATCTGCTCAAGGTCAACCAGTGGCTCTTCTGTGGTTTCTTCGGCGTCTTCTTCGACTTCGAATTCTGCAGTTTCTTCGACAATCGGCGCTTCGGCTGCGATGTCCTCGGCAAATGGTTCTTCTACGCTGTCATCCAGGCTGAATGGCTCTTCTGCAACTGGAGCCTCTTCAACGGCTTCTTCAGCTTGTTGTTTGGCAACTTCAGGCGCTACGAAGAAATCCACCTCGCCCGGCGGGGTTTCTTTGAGGTCGTCAGAGACCGGGGCGGCAATTGCGACGTCTTCTTCGTCCTCGTCAATGAAGTCATCCGCAAAGGGCTCTTCGGTACTGCCGTCGATGCTGAAGGCTTCCTCTGCCGCAGCTTCGGTTGGGGCCACGGTGGTGTCAGACTGCGCTACGGCGTCTGCTGGGTCGCCAAAAAAGTCCACAACGCCCGGTTCCATTTCGCTGGGCGTCTGGTCTGCGGGTGTGACAACGGTGTTGGCTTCGGCTGCTGAAGGCTGCGGCGCAGGTTCTGCTGGGGCAGGGGCGGCAGCTGGCTGCGGCGCCACGGGGCCGGTTTCTGCAGGCAGGGCTGCGCGCAGGTGGATGCCGTCGTTTGACGTGCGCGCTTCCACTTGGCGTGCGATCTCACGTTGGGCGATACGCGCCAGCATATCGGCATCCGGTTGCGGCGGCTCTGCGCCAAAATATCGGTCATCTGCGGCCAGATCGCGAAAATACTCGGCGATCGCCTTCATCGTGCCAAAGGAATCTTCAAATCCCTCAAGCGTACAGGAGAAAGTCCCGTAGGATACTGTTAGTACCTTATTGTTCTGTACCATCTCTCAGCTCGTCCTCGCCAAAGTCATGTTGTTCACCATATTGGTCAGAACGACAAATTCAGCCCGAATCCGTGCAATTGATCGTATCATTTTGTGTTCAGATTGTGGCCTGTTTCTAAATCTGGCAGAAATGAAGTATGAATAAGCTTATTGTTGAACAGGATTTCCCGGTCACTTTGGTGGGGGGCGGTGCGCTGGATCCCGATGACTTGGCGGTCGCACGCTCAGTTGCGCCCGTGGTGGTGGCTGCGGATGGTGGCGCAAATACCGCGCTGAAACATGGGGTTACGCCTGATTTTGTGATCGGAGATTTAGATTCGATCTCGGCCGGAACACAGGCGGAATTGGGCGCGGCGCGCCTGTTGCATGTTCCGGAGCAAGACACCACCGATTTTGACAAGGCTTTGCGGGCCGTTTCTGTCCCACTGGTTTTGGCCGTGGGGTTTCTGGGCGCGCGGATTGATCACCAGCTGGCGGCGCTGAATGTCTTAATGCAACCCCATCCGAGCCCCTGTATCCTGGTTGGTGAACATGAAATCCTTTTTCACCTGCGCCATCCTGTGTCGGTGCCAACGGATGAGGGCGATGTCGTCTCTCTGTTTCCGATGCGCACCGTGACAGGAGTATCTGATGGTTTGCAATGGCCGATCCAGGGGTTGACCTTGGACCCGATGCATCAGATCGGCACCTCCAACCGGGCCGTGGGGCCGTGTTCGTTGCGCAGCGATGGTCCGGGTCTCATTGTGATCCTGCCAAAGAAACATCTGCTTGCGGTGGTGGATACTTTTATTCGGCGGCCTGAGCCTGAGGCGTGAGTTGCGCGTCGCGCTGTTCGCGCCAGACCGCATAAAGGCCCGCCGCCATAGTAATGGCGATACCGGCGCCCGCCAGCGCGTTGGGAAACTGGTTGAAGACCAGCCAACCGATCAATGTGGCCACTGGAATTTCGATATATTGCATCGGTGCCAGCGCCGTCGACGAGGCATAGCGCAGGCTCCAGGTCATTAACAGATGCGCAAGCGTCCCAAGGACGCCAATTGCCAGCAACAGCAGGGATTGGGACAGATCCGGCCAGATCAGATGCAAGGCTGCATCGCTACTCCACTGGCCAAAGAAGATCACCGGCAGCATCAAGATCGTGGCAAAGACACCAGACACCGCCTGTAACCCCAGCGGATCGGTTGCTTTGGCGACTTGGCGCGTAGTGATAATAAAGAGGGCAAAGATCACGGCTGTTGCCAGCGGCAGCAGCGCAGGCCAGCCGACGGTAGCAAAACTGGGCTGGATAACCATTAAGGTGCCTGCAAAGCCGACGACACAGGCCCAAAGCCGGTGCCAGCCGATATCCTCATCCATAAAGAGGCGACCAAGCACCAACAGAATAAACGGGCAGACAAAGGCGATGGCCACAGCATCCGCAAGGGGCAAATATTTGAGCGCCGTGAACATGGCCGCGATGCCAACCATATGCAGCACTGTGCGCAGTGCCACGAGACCCCAAAGCGCGCGTGGGATGCGCCAATTGCGCTGCCCGATTTTGATCAATGGAAACAACAACAAGGCCTGCAAGGCAAAGCGCACAAGAATGACCAGCACCAACGGTGTGTGCCCCAACAGCTTGGCCACCGCATCGCCCATAGGGGCAATGACGCAGAAGCCGAGCATTAAAGTGATACCTAAAATAGGGCGGTCTTGGGTCATTCGTCGACGTTAACGCCGCAAAAATCTTTAAACAAGCAAAAGTTGAGTGATTGAAATATTGAGCCGTTTAAGGCGATGAATGAGCAGTCGCATTGTTAACAATTTGGTACATTGACTGCCAAACCGCCCAGCGAGGTTTCCTTGTACTTCTCATGCATATCAGCACCGGTTTGGCGCATGGTTTCAATCACCGCGTCCAGCGGCACAAAATGCTCCCCGTCTCCGCGGAGGGCCAAGGACGCAGCCGAAACCGCTTTGATCGCGCCCAGACCGTTGCGCTCGATGCAAGGAACCTGAACAAGCCCTTTGACCGGATCACAGGTCATACCCAGATGGTGTTCCAGCGCAATCTCTGCTGCGTTTTCAACTTGTTCCGGTGTGCCGCCCATAACCGCACAAAGCCCCGCCGCCGCCATGGCGGAGGCAGATCCCACCTCTGCTTGGCACCCGGCTTCGGCACCTGAGATAGAGGCGTTGAACTTGACCAGCCCCCCGATGGCGGCGGCGGTCAGCAGGAAATCCTCGATGTGTTTTTCAGATGCACCCGGAACATGATCCAGATAGTAGCGCAGCACGGCAGGCAGTACGCCTGCAGCGCCATTGGTCGGTGCCGTCACAACCTGACCACCTGCGGCATTTTCCTCATTCACCGCCATGGCATAAACACTCATCCAGTCATTGATGGTATGCGGCGCAGTCAGGTTCATGCCGCGTTCCGCCATCAGCGCGTCATAGATCCCCTTGGCCCGACGACGCACATTCAAACCACCGGGCAGTATCCCGTCGCGTTCCAGACCCCGGTTGATGCAATCATTCATAACCTGCCACAGACGTGCGGTGCCTTTTGTCAGGTTTTCAGAGCCGCCGCGTTTGATCTCGTTGGACCGCTTCATGTCCGCAATGGTTTTGCCGCTGGATTTGGACATCTCCAGCATCTCCACAGCGCTTTTGAACGGATAAGGGATCGGCGCGCCCTCGTCGGTTGCCTTACCTGCGGCAAGCTCCTCTTCGGTCAGGACAAACCCCCCACCGATGGAATAGAACACTTGCTGCAGGATCACGTCGCCCTGGGAGTCTGTGGCCATCAGGATCATCCCGTTGGCATGACCTGGCAGCGTATGATCATAGTCAAACAGCAGATCCTTTTGCGGATCAAAGGCAAGGTCTGGCAGGCCCGGCGGCTGCAGGCGACCGGTGTGTGACAACTCTTCCAGAAAAGCCTCCGCTTTGGCGTCGTCATAGGTATCCGGCTCAAACCCACCCAGGCCCAGGATTGTGGCGCGATCTGTTGCATGGCCAACACCGGTAAACGCAAGCGATCCATGTAACGATGCCCGCAAACCCGCGCATTCAAACGGGGCGGCGCGCATCATGTCCAGGAACCGCGCGGCTGCCACCATTGGACCCATCGTGTGAGAGGATGAGGGGCCGATGCCCACTTTGAACATGTCAAAAACGGAAAGGAACATCAGAGGGCTACTCCTTCGGGAGGATTGGCATAGTGAGGTGCGGAGAACGGCGTTTGGCCAAGGCCCTCCGCTTTGATGGCAGCCTGCGCTGCAGGGCGCGTTTCCAACTGCTGGCAAAGGGCGAACAGATGTGGATAATCCGCGATTTTGAACCAGCCTGTTTCCCCAACCGGATAGAGCGTCGCCCAGCGGAGGCATGCGACGACGTAATAGTCCAAAACGGACGGGGTTTCGCCGCTGCTCCAGGGAGCGTGTCGCAGCGCCTGGTCCAGCAGTGCCAAATGGTCCCGCAAACGCTGTGCAGTCAGTGCTCGGATATGGTCCATGGCCTCCTGGGGGCCATAACGATGCGCATAGAACTGCATGATCAGATCAGGGTGGAGTGTGTTTGCGGTGAAGAAAAGCCATTTCAGAAACTCCGGCCGGCCCGCGTGGCCCGCTTGCGGTGCCATCTGACCATGGGTTTCGCTGAGGTATGAGAGGATCGCCCCCACTTCGGAGATTACGCCATCAGGTGTCTCCAGAGTTGGGATTTTCCCGGCCGGATTCAAAGCCAGATAGTCGGGTCTGCGCTGCGCCGATACGCTGCGGTCCACCAGCAGCGTTTCATAGGGGAGGTTCATTTCCTCAAGTGCCAGGCGAATGATCAACGAGGCATTGTCGGGCGCGTAGTGGAGGCGGTAGTTTTGGGTCATGGCCAAATCCTATGGCGTCTTTGAGAAGGCAAGACGTCTGTTTGCGACGTTTCCTATCGGAAACACGTAGCGGTTTTTCGCAAGGGCGCAAGAGGGATTTCGCTTTGGGCTTTGCCCAAAGCGACGGGCGCCGCGCAGCCCTTGGCTGCGCGGCGCTTGGCCCAACCGCCCGGTGTTGGCCTTTGTCAAAAGGCCACAGCAGGTGGGCGGGAGCCCTTTGTGGTTGTCTAAAGTAAGCAATGAGCTTTTGCCCAATTCAGCCTACGACGACGGAGCTTGTTCTGGTTGATTTCACTATAACTTGCATGACTTGCGCAGAAGAGTTCTCGCCCAATGCGTGCACAGCGCCTATAGTCACGCAATGAGCACAAAGTAACGGAGCACGCCCCATGAGCGGAGAGCTGTCCCCCATAGACAAAGCAAAATTTGTAGCGGCCAAACGGGCGGCTGAGATGGTCGAAGATGGCATGCGTGTTGGGCTGGGAACCGGCTCAACCGCGGCGTGGTTGGTGCGCTGTCTGGGGCAGATGGTGGCCGAGGATGGTCTGAACATCACCGCGGTTCCTACTTCGGCCCGCACCGCAGGTCTGGCGCGGGAGCTGGGCCTCAAAGTTGTCTCACTGGAAGAAGCCAAATGGCTGGATATGACCATCGATGGGGCGGATGAATTTGATCACGATCTGAACCTCATCAAAGGTGGCGGCGGGGCGCATCTGCAAGAGAAGATCGTCGCCACCGCGTCAGATCAGATGGTGGTGATTGCCGATGCAGGCAAACGGGTGGACACGCTGGGCGCGTTCCCATTGCCCGTCGAAGTCCTGGCCTTTGGCTGGCAGGCCAGCCAGGCGCTCTTGGAGGAAACTCTGGTGTCCATGGACGTTCTGGGACGCACCACGACGCTGCGCATGAACGGTGCGCAGCCCTATGTGACGGATGAAGGGAACTATATCCTTGATCTCCACCTGAAACGCATCGGCAACGCGCGCCAGCTGGCCTTGGTCTTGAACCAGATTCCCGGCGTTATTGAAAACGGGCTTTTTATCGACATCTGCGACCGCGTTGTGATCGGCCATGGCGATGGCACCGTGATCGTCCGCGACATCAATGAAGGCACCGAAGAGCGGGACCGTCTGGATTTTATGGAAGAAGACAACTTGTTTGGAGATTTGAGCGATTAGGATCTGACAAGCGGCCTGCCATTTGTATTTCAGATGGGCCGCAGTCACATTTGATAGTAGGTAATTATAAGATGGTCTTTAGCAACTCGCGTGGTTCGGCCGAGCTTTTTGCGCCCCTTCGAGGTAAGAGGCTTTTTCATTGGTTATTGGTTGTCTTGTTCATCCTGTTTTGGGTGCTTGGATACTTATGGGCCGAATTTGTAGCGGTTTGGGCTGGCATACCTATTGAATTTGTAAAAGGTCTTTGCGCCGTTCCCGCTCTTATTCTCATCACTCGTGGAGGCGCGCAAACTGGTGGAATTCGGCTGCGCAGGGGGCCTCCGCAGGGACAGCTGCTGTCCGACTACTTGCAAGAAACCACTGACGCAGCGATGGGGGCCAAAGCCCACACGGTTGTCACTGATGCAGGTCTGTCCACCGAGCGGCCTCATAGTCAATTTTTGCATTGGGAGGATGTGCAGTGGTTCGTGCCATATTCGACGTGGCGCGGTATGTTTGGGGCAAGGGTAAAGGTCCGATATGCACGACCAAATGGCAGCTGCGGCGTTATGAAATTTCCTGTGGAAACACGGGATCGGGAAGAAACTGCGCGTTTCCAGACGGTGCTGTCGCAGTATTGGCCCGGATGGGATCGCCCGCGGTCAGAACAACTCAAGGCGCAGCGCCATTTTGTGTCCTAACTAACGCCTGATTTTTTTACATCCCCTTCACATCTTTGCGACTATGAGACCAAAAGCCAGCGTGAAAACCAAAGGTCTTGCAGCAGGCGGTTGAAACTTGGGCAAAAACGACCAACTGGGCGTATGGCAATTGGTGTCTCGTTGTGGGATACCTCGACAAGACTTCTGAAGGGGCGACAGTCATGAGCTTTGACTACGATCTGTTTGTTATCGGTGGCGGATCCGGCGGCGTGCGGGCAGCACGTGTGGCCGCAAGCGGTGGGGCCAGCGTTGGCCTGGCCGAAGAGAGCCGGTATGGCGGCACCTGTGTGATCCGGGGCTGTGTGCCCAAGAAACTGATGGTTTACGCATCCGAATATCCAAGCATGGTCGAAGATGGCCGTGCCTATGGCTGGGACATTTCGGAAAACGGCTTTGACTGGGATGTCTTCAGCGGCAAGCTGAACGCAGAGCTGGACCGTCTGGAAGGGATCTATCGCAAGCTTCTGGCCAACTCAGGCGTCGAGAGCTTTGACCAGCGCGCAACCGTGGCGGATGCGCATACAGTGCTGCTGGCGGATGGCACAAAAAAGACTGCAAAACATATTCTGGTGGCCACTGGCGGCTGGCCAACCGTTCCGGAATTCCCGGGAAGCGATCTGGCGATCACCTCGAATGAGATTTTCCACCTGGAAAAACTGCCCGAAAGCATTCTGATTGTTGGCGGCGGCTATATCGCATCCGAGTTTGCGGGCATTATGAACGGGCTGGGCGTCAAAACCACCCAGTTCTATCGCGGGGCGCAGATCCTGCGCGGCTTTGACGAAGAGGCGCGTAATACAGTTGCGGATGGCATGGTTGAGGCTGGCATCGATCTGCAGGTTGAGACCAATGTGACCGCGATGGTAAAAGACGGTGACAAAATCCGCGTTACCGACACCAAGGGCAACGAGACCCTGTTTGACGTAGTGATGTATGCCACCGGCCGTGCACCGAATTCAAAAGGCCTGGGCCTTGAGGAGCTGGGTGTGGAACTGGGCGCCAAAGGTGAGGTGAAGGTGGATGCCTACAGCCAGACCAAAGTGCCCTCGATCTATGCGATTGGCGATGTGACCGACCGGGTCAATCTGACGCCCGTTGCGATCCGCGAAGGCATGGCCTTTGTGGAAACCGTGTTTAACGGCAACCCCACCAGCCCGGATCATGATCTGATCCCCACGGCGATCTTTACCCAGCCGGAAATGGGCACCGTGGGCCTGTCCGAAGAGGACGCGGCCAAACAGGAGCCGATCGAGGTTTACGCAACTTCGTTCAAACCGATGCAGCAGTCTTTTGCTGGTCGTGCGGCCAAGGTGATGATGAAGCTTGTGGTCTCCAAAGCAACGCGTAAGGTTCTGGGATGTCACATCGTCGCACCGGGTGCGGGCGAAATGATCCAGCTGGCGGGGATTGCCGTAAAGATGGGTGCAACAAAGGAAGACTTTGATCGTACCGTAGCGGTGCACCCAACCATGACTGAAGAGCTGGTGACCATGAAAACACCGGTGCGGACAACTTGAAAATTCGAAAAAAACGTTCAGGTTACAAGGAGGCCGTCACATGGGCGGCTTACCACCTGAACGGTGGAACTCTTAAGGGATAGGAGACATATGGCGGGCAATAATGGTGGCCCTTGGGGGGGCGGAGGCTCTTCTGGGGGAGGTAACCGGGGCAACAACAACGGCGGAGGTGACGGTGGTCGCCGCCCTGAGGACCCCCAGATTCCCGAAATCGACGAGCTGGTCAAAAAAGGCCAGGAGCAGCTGCGTGTCCTGATGGGCGGTCGCGGCGGCAATGGCGGTGGCGGCCAACGTGGCGGTGGCTCGGGCGGCGGTGCACCGCTGTTCACCAAAGGGTCATTGCTGTTGGCCGGTGTCGCAGCCGTTGGTCTGTGGATCTTTGGCAGCGTTTACACGGTGAAGCCCGAAGAACAATCGGTTGAACTGTTTCTGGGTAAATACTCCCAGACCGGCCAGCCGGGACTGAACTTTGCGCCATGGCCGCTGGTCACCCGCGAAGTGTTGCAGGTGCGGGTGGAGCAGACCGAAAACATCGGTGCAGGTTCACGTGGTTCTGACGCTGGTCTGATGCTGACCGGGGATGAAAACATCATTGATGTGGATTTCCAGGTGGTCTGGAACATCTCAGACCCGGCCAAGTTCCTGTTCAACCTGCGTGATCCGCAGACAACGATTAACGCGGTGTCTGAATCTGCCATGCGTGAGATCATCGCACAGTCCGAACTGGCGCCAATCCTGAACCGCGACCGTGGTGTGATCCGCGACCGGCTGGAAGAGCTGATCCAGTCGACGCTGGACAGCTATGATTCCGGCGTCAACGTGGTTCGTGTGAACTTTGACGGTGCCGATCCGCCAGAACCGGTAAAAGACGCCTTCCGCGAGGTTCAATCTGCGGGTCAGGAACGGGATCGGTTGGAAAAACAAGCTGACGCTTATGCAAACCGAAAATTGGCGGGGGCCCGTGGTCAGGCTGCGCAAATCCTGGAAGAAGCCGAAGGATATCGCGCACGTGTTGTGAACGAAGCCTCGGGTGAAGCCAGCCGTTTCTCGGCCGTTCTGGAAGAGTACCAAAAAGCGCCAGACGTCACGCGCAAACGTCTGTACTTGGAAACCATGGAAGACGTGTTGAGCCGGGTGGACAAGATCATCCTGGACGACACCGCAGGGCAAGGATCTGGCATCGTGCCCTATCTGCCACTGAATGAACTGCGCCGTTCTGGTTCGGAGGGCAACTGATGAAAAAATCAAATCTGCTGATCCCAATTCTGGCGGGTCTGGTCTTTGTTGCGCTGTCTTCGATCTTTATCGTGGATGAGCGTCAAAAAGCTCTGGTTCTGCGCTTTGGCCGTGTGGTTCAGATCCAAGAAGATCCAGGTCTGGCGTTCAAAGCGCCGTTCATCGATGAGGTGGTACGCTATGACGACCGGATCCTTAGCCTTGAGGTTGGGCCACTGGAAGTCACCCCGTTGGATGACCGCCGTCTGGTTGTAGATGCCTTTTCGCGGTATCGGATTGCCGATGTGAATTCTTTCCGTGAGGCGGTTGCGGGCGAAGGTATCGCCGGTGCGCAGCGTCGGCTGGACAAGATCATGCGCGACCAAACGCGTGAGGTTCTGGGTTCTGTAAGCTCAAACGACATCCTGTCATCTGACCGGGCCGCGTTGATGCTGCGGATCCGCAACGGTGCAATCACACAGGCGCGGTCTCTGGGCCTTGAGGTGATCGACGTGCGTCTGAAACGCACCGACCTGCCACAAGCCAACCTGGAAGCAACTTTTTCACGGATGCGTGCAGAGCGTGAACGGGAAGCCGCTGACGAGATCGCGCGCGGTGAAGAAGCCGCCCAGCGTGTGCGTGCGCAAGCTGACCGGACCGAGGTTGAGCTGGTCTCAGAAGCAGAACGCGAAGCCGAGGTGATCCGCGGTGAAGCGGATGCAGAGCGCAACGCGATCTTTGCAGACGCCTATGGTGCGGATGCGGAATTCTTTGAATTCTATCGCTCGCTCAATGCCTATTCGGCAGCGCTGCAGGCTGGCAATTCCTCGATGGTCCTGTCGCCTGACAGTGAGTTCTTCAACTACTTGAAGTCGGCAACTGGCGCAGGGCGGTAGGCCAAGCCCAGGTGGAAACATTTATCCGGCCTTGCGCATGCAGGGCCGGTTTTTTTGTGTGCTGGCCACACCTTCCAGCTTCGGGCGCGTCAGAACACCACATTTCAACCACCTCGCGAGCGGTGAAAAACGGTTTGAAAACATATGTCTGCCTGTTTGCAGTTGTTGGTGAAGAGGACCCACTAGATGCGCCGATCCGTTATTCGGGAAATTCCGTTTTCGCTGCCAAGCCCGTTTCTTGAAAAAGCCAATTGGGTGGATTCCTTTCAGAAGGCTACAAGCTTGGACCTCAATTCGGCGCAGGATGCTGTTGATGTGATGTTTGCTGGCGAACCACCTTTTTGGGTGCGTGCTTTGAACACCGCGCGCAATCTGATTGTAGCTCCAATTGGGTTGCGAACCGGAGTGATCTCGGTCGACAGTGAAAAGGTCGGTGCTTTTCCAATCACTCATCAATCTGATCAGTCAGTGGTGTTTGGATTTGATGACTGGCATCTGAACTTTCGCGTGTTGGTAGAGGTGGCCTCTCATGAGCGCGGTAGTGTAGTGAGGCTTTCAACGTTGGTGGCGCGAAGGCATTGGTTTGGTTATGCCTACCTGTTCACAATCACACCGTTTCATAAGCTGATTGTACGCTCGCTACTGTCTAAGTTGCCTGGGTGATGTTTTTCTTCTGCTCCAAGGAAGACGAGCGTGTGGGAGCCTGGTTTTAAACGGTTCGGAGAACATTCGTTTGCTATGAGGGCAAGTTCAGGGCGTCGGAGCGACAGGTTCGCGCAAGGAAATGTCGCAAACTGTTTCAAGCTCTTTCACTTCGTTTTGAAACTGTGCAACATTCATTGTAGCCCGAAGTGGAGACACTACATTGCTTTTGCGTGTCCGAGGTCGGCAGTTTGCCTGGATCAAAGGTCCAGCGGATGTCACCACATTGGACCAAGGACGAATTCGGCTAGGACAAGGAGTAGTTCCGTGCAGCCACAAGTATCAATTTTAACTCGTCAGACGCGGCAGAATGCGCCCTGGCGTCTGTATGCTCTGGCGGTTTTGACCACTGCGTTGATGTTGGCGCAGGTGGTTGTCGCCCAGGCCCGTCCTGAAAGCCTGGCGCCATTGGCAGAGCAGGTGAGCCCGGCGGTGGTGAATATCACGACATCAACTGTTGTCGAAGGCCGCACCGGCCCGCAGGGTATCGTGCCCGAAGGCTCCCCGCTGGAAGATTTGTTTCGCGATTTCCAGAACCGTGGCGACGAAGGCCGCCGTCCGCGTCGCTCATCAGCGCTGGGTTCGGGTTTTGTGATCTCAGAAGATGGTTTTATCGTCACCAACAACCACGTCATTGAGGGCGCGGATGAGATCGAGATTGAGTTTTTCCCTGGCGACGGTCAGCCCTCTGAGATGCTGCCAGCCAAAGTGATCGGTACCGACCGCAACACCGATCTGGCTTTGCTCAAGGTTGAGGCTCCGATGCCGCTGACCTATGTGCAGTTTGGCGACAGTGACGCGGCCAAAGTTGGCGATTGGGTTGTGGCCATGGGCAACCCGCTGGGGCAGGGCTTCTCTGTTTCGGCTGGGATCGTCTCGGCCCGCAATCGCGCATTGTCTGGATCCTATGATGACTTTATTCAGACCGATGCTGCGATCAACCGCGGGAACTCGGGCGGACCACTGTTCAATATGGACGGTGAAGTGATTGGTGTGAACACCGCGATCCTGTCGCCCAACGGTGGTTCGATCGGGATCGGCTTTTCGATGGCCTCTAACGTGGTCAGCAAAGTGGTCGCGCAGCTTAAAGAGTTTGGCGAAACCCGCCGCGGCTGGCTGGGTGTTCGGATCCAAGATGTTGACCAGGATGTGGCCGAGGCCATGGGGCTGGACGATGCCGAAGGGGCATTGGTCACCGATGTGCCGGAAGGCCCAGCCAAAGAAGCAGGCCTTTTGGCGGGCGACGTGATCCTGACCTTTGATGGGGTTGAGGTCAAAGACACCCGTGGTCTGGTGCGCCAGGTTGGCAACTCTGAGGTCGGTAAAACCGTGCGTGTTGTGGTCTTCCGCGAAGGCAAGACCGAAACCATCCGTGTAACCTTGGGTCGCCGGGAAGATGCCGAGCGTGAGGCCGATGCTGACGGTGAAACAGCGCCTGCGCCGGAAGAAAGCGAAAAGCAACTGCTGGGTCTGACCGTTGGTCCGTTGACCGATGATCAGCGCGAGACGCTGAACGTGCCCGAAGGCACCGATGGTCTGGTGATCCTGTCGGTGGATGAAGCGTCTGAAGCCTGGGAAAAAGGTCTGCGGGCAGGGGATGTGATCACCGAAGCAGGTCAGCAGAAAGTCACTGATGTGGCTGCGCTGGAAACCCGCATCGAAGAGGTCAAAGAGGCGGGCCGCAAGTCGCTCTTGCTCTTGGTGCGCCGCAATGGCGAGCCACGGTTTGTGGCGCTGAACCTCAGCGAATGATAACTTTTCAGGCGATCTGAACTGAGAAAGGCCGGGCTTTGTCCCGGCCTTTCTTATGTGCGCCCTGCTGCTGGTCAGATCATGTCAGGCTCGGCCAGGCTTTCAAGTTCCGCACGGTCCAGAATTTCCACTTTGCCACGGCTGATTTCCAGGATCTCGCTGCGTTTCCAGCCCGACAGGGTTTTGGACACCGCCTCGCGGGTGGCGCCGACATATTCTGCAAGTTCGGCCTGAGACAGAGACAACCGCCCATCCTCGCTTTCGGGGGACAGATGCAGCAGTTTGCGGGCCAGTCGGACGGGAAGCGGCAGGAACACCTGTTCATTCAGCTGCGTGCTCATCCAGCGCATACGTTGGCCCGCCAGACGCAGTAGGTCACTGGCCAATTCCGGGTGCTGCTGGATCTGTGCCACCACATGTTTGCGACGGATCCGGCGCAGGGTGCATTCGCCAACCGCATGGGCAGAGGCGGTACGCACCCCTGGGTCAAACAGGGCAATCTCACCAAACACAGCGCCAGCGCGTAGCCGGTCCAAAATGTGCTTGCGCCCGTTGGAGGACAGGACCGATAGCTCCAACTCTCCATCGATCACGGCAAACAGGGTCTCACCAACTGCCCCTTGTTCAAACAGGGTCTCGCCACTTTTGAGGACGATCTCAGTGGCCTGGCTGTCCAGCATATCGCGCAGCCTGTCGGAAGCACCGGACAAGAACCCGGTGGTAGGAAGTGAGGCCATTGTATGGGCTCCTTTGGGGGCGGTCCGGGGGCAGAGGCCCCGGCGGCTGTGCCGAAAGACCAAGACCGGATGGGTACGGGTTAACGTTTTACGGATATCAATCCAAGTTTGCGTGCATTTTCTAGTGACAGGGCCGAGCTGTCTAGGCCCTGTGCGCGTTGATAGGCCAATATTGCCTGTTTGGTGGACGTGTCCAATCGGCCGGTGACGGAACTGCGGTGATGTCCACGCACTTGAAGCGCGCGTTGCAGCGTGGCGACCAGATCCGGTGACAGCTGGGCTGGGCAGAGGGTTTCAAACCAGCGTTCACTGCGCGGGCGCACCACTTCTTGGCGGGTGATGGTTCGGAACCGGGCCGGGCGGATGATCTGGCCTGCGCTGTTGGTTTCGGGGGGAGTGACCTGTTCTTGGCGGGTGACGGTCTCGATCACGGCGGGGGTGATTTCGGTTTCCCAGCAGCTGCCCTTGGGGGCGCCGGGCGGTGCTTTTTGGGCAGCGCTGCGCACCGATTGTCCAAGCCCCTGCGGCACTTGTTCTACGGGCGCGACCGTGCATGCCCCCAGCCCAAGCAGGAGCAGTGCAAGGTGCAACGGGATTAGCAGCGGAGCAGGGGGCAATTGCATGGGGTGTAGTTGAGTTTCAGCCTGTATTTGGCGCAGGTTAGCCCAAGTCTTCTGTGGGCGCAAAGGCCGGATCGTCGCGACGCCCCTGAGGGGCCAGAAGCAGGTCCAGCATGGGTGAGATATCCTCGATCTGGTTGGCAATCACATGGGTGACCCCATGGGCGCGTTGTAATTGCCCGGTGACCCGTAACAGACGGCCCGCGATCACTGCGCGGCGAAAGGTTTCATAGAATTTGCGCCAGACGATGATGTTCACCACGCCGGTCTCATCCTCCAGCGTGAGGAAGATCACCCCTTTGGCTGTGCCGGGGCGCTGACGCAGAATCACCAAGCCCGCCACCGTGACCGTGCTGTTGTTTGCACGGCTCCGCAGGGCCGTGGCCGGCAGGCTGGCCAGCCCGATCAAGGGGACGTGCTGTGATGGCAGAAGCGGCGCGGGCTGCATCATAGGAGGTACCGTAACCTTGCTGTGAATTTAAGTGTATTTCCCGAAGATTGGATGAGAACAAATGTAGAACAAAGTGACTGGCGCGCCAAGCCCTTTGAGACATCAGGCGGCTGGGTTGAAATGGGACTGGTTTGATCAGCCGGGCTTGGCTAAACACGAAGGCAAGTACCGAAAAAGGGAAGGCACGGCACTGATGGCAAAAATTACCTATGTTGAGCACAATGGCACCGAGCATGTTGTAGAGGTGGCCAGCGGGCTGACCGTGATGGAAGGCGCGCGCGACAACAATATTCCGGGCATCGAAGCAGATTGTGGCGGTGCCTGCGCCTGCTCGACATGTCACGTCTATGTGGCGCAGGACTGGGTCGAGAAGATCCCTGCAAAAGATGACATGGAAGAGGATATGCTGGATTTTGCCTTCCAGCCGGATCCGGCCCGGTCGCGTCTGACCTGCCAGATCAAGGTCACGGACGACATGGACGGGCTGGTCGTCCATATGCCTGAAAAGCAGATCTGATGCCGATGAGGGTCGGGGACAAAGCAATGGATGCGCGGCGTCCTCGGACCCGCAGGTGGCCCGGTTCCGTGCGCCGCGCGCGCAAGCACCTGTGCCTGTGGCTGGCGGCCTTGGTGGCTGTGGCTCCGGTTCCAAGCCATGCCCAAGGTGTGAGTTCCGCGCAGTTCGGCGACCCTACCGGGCGTTACGGGCATGGCGTTTTGGGCGATGCCATCGAATACGGCAGCCTCACGCTGGTGAGCCCGGCACACCCGCAGGGGGTAACGGTGATCTTGCCGCAGGATCACGTGTTCGAAGACCTTGCCCCCCGGCTTGTGGACATTGATCAAGACGGTCACCATGAGGTGATGGTGATTGAAACGGATGTCACCCAAGGGGCACAGCTGGCGATCTATGACTTTCGCGGCCACAAGGTAGCGCAGACGCCGCATATCGGGCGTACACATCGGTGGCTTGCGCCCATTGGTGCGGCCGATCTGGATGGCGACGGATTTGTTGAACTGGCCTATATTGACCGGCCCCATTTGGCCAAGACCCTGCGGATCTGGCGTTACCGTGACGGTCAGCTGCAGGACGTCATCAGCCACGCCGGGCTCACCAACCATCAGATCGGGCAGGATTTCATAACTTCGGGGCTGCGCGACTGCGGTCAAGGGCCTGAGATCGTCACAGTTGATGCAGGCTGGCGGCGCATTATCGCTGTGCGGCTCAGCCAGGGGCGCGTGTCCACACAGGACTTGGGACGGTTGTCACAAGACCCAACCTTGGCAGACACCCTCGCCTGTGAGTGAGCGATTTAGAAATCGCGTCACAGTCGTGGATCGTCTTTAGTACAGCACGTCCTCTCTCACACACCAAACGCTCCAAGGGAGCCCTGTGGCGATATTCAATATAGACTGAGATTCGAACCAGCATATGATTTGCCACACCCGCGCCGCGCTTCTGCGCGGCGCTCTGCCCAACGGGGAAGGCCGCTTTTCAAAGCGGTTGTCCCGGGCGGGAGAGCTTGGTCAACCCTGCCTGGACGCAAACCGACGCTGTCATTCATCCACAACGTGATCGCCCGTGATATCGCCCAGCGAGGAGAACAGAGCGGCAGTATTATTGACGCCGACCTTGCGCAGCAGTCGGGCGCGGTGCACTTCGACGGTACGATGACTCAACTCCAAGCGGCGCGCGATTTCTTTGCTGGTCAACCCTTCTGCCAAAAGCGAATAGACTTCACGCTCACGCCGGGTCAGTTGCTGATAGGGACGATTGGCAGACAGATCCGCAAAGCTCCAGACCGCCTGTGACAAAGGATCATCCGGGGTAAAACTGTGGCCGCGAACCCGCACCCAAAACAGATCCCCGCCCTTGCGGCGCATGACGCGTTCATCCCAATAAAGCGCACCGGCCCGCAGTCGGGCGTCTCCGCGGTGGGTGATGTTCAAAAACTCTTCTTCCGACGGATAAAGAAACGCAAAAAGCTGCCCCAACATCTCAGAACGTTCGTAGCCAAAAATTTGGCAGAACCTGAGATTACATTCCATGATCACCCGGTTTTCCGTAACCACCAATCCGATGGGCGCAAAGTCAAAGGCTTCTTCCATCATGTATCGTTGGGACAGTTTCAAAGGGGCGGACAGGTGCTGTTGTGTATCGCTCATGCGGTCTCCCAAAACAGGAAAATACTGGTACTCTTATGCAAACGGCGGATAGGGGCCTTTGGCAAGTATAAGTCAGCTTCTCTGTGAACAAAGTTCAATAAGCGTCGTCGCTGCATGAAACTATCAGAAATAATGCCTTGAATTGCTCGGCTGCATCACCGTGTTGGTCAGCAGATTTAAGAGGAGGCGTGGCCGTTAAGTGTCAAATTTTACACGAAATTCAGTCAAAACAAAACCACCAGAAAATGTCACCCGGTAGGGTGCTCTCAAATCCATCACTCTACGGCGACCTGCTTTCCACAGGGCGTCTGAATGTCAACGATGTCACCCGGTCAAAGCCAGGATGGGCTGTCTGCGCCCACTCCGTAAAGCCCAGTTTCTGAAAGGCTCTCTGGTTTTCAACCAGTTCCACCCGCACCTGCAGCTCCATCCAAAGGCATCGGTGAAAGTGCGCACGTCGTTCGGCGTGATCGACCAATGCACGGGCCAGACCGCGCCCGCGGTGATCACCATGGACGGCCAGTTTTCCAATGTACAACACATCTCCACGCAGGCTCAGGACGACAGCAGCTGCAACCGGCGCACCCAGACACCAGACTTCCTGATTGTCGGCCAAGTCCGCCAACCGGTCCTGGGTCAGCTCCTTTATCGACGAGGGGGGCTGCACCCGCCCCTCCATAAAGGCAAAGCTCTCCTGCATAAGCGCATGCGTTTCCGGCAGCTGCGATGATGTGGCTGATAAGCGAAATGGGGTCATACCCGCACTAAAGCGGCAGATGATTTGCAAAACAAGAGGTGGCTTTGGCCACGCCCTGTGCGCCAGGCACCGCTGCGGGCGGTCAGGCCCGCAGCTCGGCCCAACAAAAACGGGGGCATTTTAATGCCCCCGGAATTTGGCGGGAGGTGCCCGCCGGTTTTGGTGTCCAAACAGCTCGGATTAAAGCGCGCGCCAGCCGATGTCGCGGCGACAGAACCCCTGTGGCCAGGTGATCTGATCCACCATGTCATAGGCGCGATCACGGGCCTCTTGCAGGTCAGAGCCGCGTGCGGTGACGTTCAAAACACGTCCGCCGGTGGCCAGAACCTTGCCATCTTCCGCCTTGGTGCCAGCGTGAAAAACCATGTTCTTGCTGTCTTCCGGCAAAGCATCCAGCCCCTCGATCTCGGTGCCTTTTTCATACGCGCCAGGGTAGCCATCGGCCGCCATCACAACGGTGATCGCGTGATCATCACTCCAGTTGACCTGCGCCTCGGCCAGACGACCTTCGGCTGCGGCCTGCAACAGATCCAGCACTTGGCCGCCCAGACGCATCATCAGCACCTGGCACTCTGGATCGCCAAAGCGGACGTTGTATTCCACCAGACGGGGTTGGCCGTCCTTGATCATCAGGCCGGCATAAAGCACACCTTGGTAAGGCATGCCACGCTCTGCCATGGCCTTCATCGTGGGTTTCACGATCTCTTGCATGGCTTTGGCTTCGATCTCAGCCGATAGGACGGGGGCTGGAGAATAAGCACCCATTCCACCCGTGTTGGGGCCAGTGTCGCCTTCGCCGACGCGTTTGTGATCCTGCGCGGTGCCAATCGACAGGACCTCTTCCCCATCGACCAGAACAAACAGCGATGCCTCTTCGCCTTCCATAAACTCTTCGATCACCACTTCGGCGCCGGCACCGCCAAAGGCGCCTCCAAACATGTCGTCAATCGCATCCAGTGCGGTTTGTTCGTCCATCGCAACGATCACGCCTTTGCCCGCAGCCAGCCCATCCGCCTTGACAACGATCGGCGAGCCGTTTGTGCGGACGTGGGCTTTGGCGGCTTCGGCATCGGTGAAATGGCCGTACCCTGCGGTGGGCGCATTGGCGGCATCGCAGATTTCCTTGGTAAAGCTTTTGGAGGCTTCCAGTCGCGCCGCATCCTTGGACGGGCCAAAGACCAGAATACCCGCTTCGCGCAGACGGTCGGCGACCCCTTCGGCCAGCGGCGCTTCCGGGCCGATGATCACAAAATCAATTGCTTCCTCTTCGGCAAACCGGGCCACTGCGCCACCGTCCAAAACATCCAGATCGGCACATTCCGCAAGCAGAGCGATGCCCGCATTGCCCGGTGCCACAATCAGCTTGTCGCATTTGGGGTTCTGCTTCACCGCCCAGGCCAGCGCATGTTCGCGCCCGCCGCTGCCGAGGATAAGGATGTTCATTGCGCTGTCTCCGATCTGCTTGGCCTTGCTTGCGGCGTGTCATATGCTGGGTGCGAGCCTAAAACAAGAACCCATAGAAAACCGCCGAGCTTTGATCCCCGATGTCTGACCTGTTTGATGATCCCCAGCCGGGGCAAAACGCGCCTGAATTCTCTGTCTCTGAAATCTCGGGTGAGGTGAAGCGTACGCTGGAAGGCACTTTTGGCCGCATCCGTGTGCGCGGCGAAGTTGGACGTGTGTTCAAGGCGCGGTCGGGCCATCTGTACTATGACATCAAGGATGATAAATCCGTTCTCGCCTGCACCACGTGGAAGGGTCAAATTTCAGGCCTTTCTGTGGTGCCCGAAGAAGGGTTGGAGGTTGTGGTCACCGGGCGTCTGACCGCCTTTGGGGCGCAGTCCAAATATAATATGAACGTGGACGAGGTCGCAGTTGCGGGTCAGGGCGCGTTGATGGCTCTGCTTGAAAAGCGCAAAAAACAGCTGGAGGCCGAAGGGTTGTTTTCAGACGCGCGCAAACAGGCGCTGCCGTTTCTGCCGCGTTTTATTGGTGTTGTGACCTCCCCCTCGGGCGCGGTCATTCGCGATATTTTGCACCGGTTGCGCGACCGTTTCCCGCGCAAAGTGCTGGTCTGGCCCGTGGCGGTCCAAGGGCAAAACTGTGCGTCCGAAGTGGCCCGCGCCATCGAAGGGTTCAACCAGTTGACGCCCGGCGGTGCTTTACCGCGACCTGATCTGATTATTGTGGCGCGCGGTGGCGGCTCGATCGAAGATCTTTGGGGGTTTAATGAGGAAATCGTCGCCCGTGCGGCGGCGGCCAGTCAGATCCCGCTGATCTCAGCCGTGGGACATGAAACAGATACAACGCTGATCGATTATGTCTCAGACCGGCGTGCGCCAACCCCGACTGCGGCGGCCGAGCTTGCGGTGCCTGTGCGTCTGGACCTTTTGGGATGGACGTCAGAACAGGGCGCGCGTCTGTCGCGGGCTGCCGGTCAGGCGGTGCAGCTACGCCGACAACGGCTCAACGATCTGTCGCGGGCCTTGCCCCGCCCTGACCGGTTGCTGGAAGATCCGCGCCAACGTCTGGACCGGGTGGCCGATCGTTTGCCCACCGCGCTGATCTCCGGTGTGCAACAGCGCCGCGTGATGCTGAGCGAACGTGGGGCATCTTTGCGCCCGGCAACTTTGCGTGGATTGGTGGCGGCCCGCAGTGACAAACTGCGCAATCTGTCGTCGCGCCTGACGGTGCGCCCGATTGCGCGTGATCTGACCCAGAAGAAAGACGCCCTTGCCCGTCTGGGGCAGCGCATGCAGACAGCGCAACAAGCGCGGGTCGATCGAGCAGTCCAAACGCTTGGTGCAAACGCACGCCAGCTTGAGATTCTGAGCTACAAGGCCACGCTGTCGCGGGGCTATGCTGTGGTGCGCTCGGATCAGGGGCTGATCACCAACACGGCGGCAGCGGCAGAGGCGGAACATCTGAGCATCGAGTTTGCCGATGGTGTGTTTCAGGTTTCGGGCGATGGCGCGCCAGCGTCGAAACCTGCAGAGCCAACCACGGACGAACCGGGGCAGGGCAGCCTGTTCTGATCGGTCTATTCAGACGCCCACATCCGGCCCTGGACAGATCAGATCGCGTCCCTCTGGGGGCACTTCATTCAGCTCAGTGCGGCCAAACCCATCGTCCAGCACCGCGTTGAGGCCGCGTTCGCTTAGATCAAAGCGCCAGCATTGCGGCCTGTCACTGCCATCATAGAGGAAACAGATCTCGTCCCCTTGGGGATACCAATGCCCTTCCTGACAGGTGCCGTCCAAAAAGGACCAGCGCACTCGCCGGTTGCGCAGATAGGCTTCAGCCCCATATGTGCGCCCCTCAGAGTCATAAAACAACGTCTTGCCTTGGGTATAGCTGTCAAAGGCGTCACCCGTCAGCGGATCAGCCACCGCGGGGAAAGCGCAAAGCAGAAATGGAATCAGAGACATCAAACGCATGTGGATACTGTGCCAGAGAATGTGCAGGTCGTGCGGAAAATCATTGTGAACGGGGCCGACCCAGCTGATTGATCTGGCGGGCCATAAGTCTGCGCCAGACGGGCGGCACCAACGCAATGACGGCCATGACGGGCAGCGAATAAGGCAAGGTCGGCATCTGCGGGGTGAGTTCCAATGCCGGAAAGGGCGTGCGCGGCGCCATGTGGTGATGCGAATGGCGCGGTGCGTTCAACATCATTGCTGCGGAATACCAATGCGGCGCGTTCCAGGAATGCTGCGGTCCCACCGGTTCGGGTTTACCTACGGACCGGATGGCCCGTCTGAGCCCATAGTGCTGGACGTAATCCGCCAAAAACACCTGTGCCTGAGCATAAAGGCAGATGCCAAGGCAGGCGATTAATCCAAAGGGGCCGGAAAAACCTGCGACGCTCAGCGTCAGTGCGGCCCAGAGGAAATGGCCCACATAAGGATGCGTGAGCCAATGCGGCGAAGGTGATTGTCTGCGACGCGCTGTGGTCTCGGCCTGTGCCCCAGCGAGAAATGACCCAATCCAGGCGCGCAGGAAAAACCGGTAAAACCCCATGCCGCGTGGCGCAGAGTTCGGGTCCTGATCGGTGCCCACATGCACATGGTGCACCCGCATGTGGGCGCTGGCGTGATGCCCCAGCAAAAGCGAGCCATAGACCGCCCGCCCAAGATGCCGCAACGGGCGCGCACTGTTGTGGATCATCTCATGCGCTGCGGGGTGGGAGATTTGGCCAAAGGCCAGCGCGGCGGCGAGTGCGAGCGGCAGGGCCTCGGCCAGCGGGACATCGGGGATACGCGCCAGAACCAACAGAAGTGTGCTGAAATGGCTTGCACCAACCAGCGCCAAGAGCAGGCTGCCGGATGTCTTGTGCGGAGCATTTGGGCGATATCGCATCACATCCAGAACCGCAGCACCCAGCGTGATCGTGATCAATGCGGCCCAGCTCCACGCTCCGCCAAATAGGACTCCGCCCATGATCAGGACAAATGGCAGGAGGCTTGCGCAGTAAAACCAGATCACGAGCCAAAGGTCTCCGTTATAGGATGGCTGGGGCAAATTGCGTCTAAGCTTTGTAAAGAACAAGTAAAAGCCATCTGTGGCCACAGTTTTTTAGCATTTTGCCCGTGGCTTGGCTTTGCAAGTTTCCCCAATCCGCATTAGGTGGGATGCAAACCAAGGTCTGGAGTGCTCAATGGCGTTTTTCTCAAAGCTCAAGGAACGGCTGTTTAAATCTTCTTCCAAGCTGGAAGAAGGGCTTGATGCGATTGTGGAAGAGGGGAGCGACGCCCCGGCAGAGACGCCAAAGATCGAAGCGCCCGATGTCCCGATGGTCGAGACCGCCGAGGACGCGCCTGAAGTCACGCCAGCTGAACCGGTGACGTCCACACCGGAACCCGCGCCACAGCCCGCATTGCCCGAGACACCCGCGGCACCAGAGCCTGCTGATAAATCTGCCAAAACGCCGGGTTTGCTAGGGCGACTGATCGGGCGCAGCGGACGGGATGAACCGCGCCGGGTTCTGGATGACGACATGCTCGAACAGCTCGAAGAGCTGCTGATCGCCTCCGACATGGGAGTCGATACGGCCCTGCGCGTGACATCCAATATGGCTGAGGGGCGGTTGGGCAAACGTCTGTCCTCGCGTGAGATCAAAGAACTGTTGGCACAGGAAGTGGCTCGCGTGATGGACCATGTGGCAAAGCCCATGCCCATTTATGAAAAACGTCCGCAGGTCGTGTTGGTGGTCGGGGTCAATGGCTCGGGTAAAACCACCACAATCGGGAAACTGGCAAGCCAATTCAAAGCAGCCGGAAAATCTGTGGTGATTGCAGCTGGCGACACATTTCGTGCCGCCGCTGTGGAGCAGCTGCAGGTCTGGGGCACCCGTGCCGGGGTTCCGGTTCTCACCGCGCCCGAAGGGTCCGACCCGGCAAGCCTTGCCTTTGATGCGATGACCAAAGCCGAAGAAGATGGTGCGGATCTTTTGATGATTGACACCGCAGGACGTTTGCAAAACCGCGCCGATCTGATGGAAGAACTGGCCAAGATCGTGCGCGTGATCCGCAAGAAAGACCCAAGCGCGCCGCACAATACCCTATTGGTGCTGGATGCGACGACTGGTCAGAATGCGCTGAGCCAAGTCGACACGTTCCAGAAACTGGCCGATGTTTCGGGCCTTGTCATGACCAAACTGGATGGCACCGCCAAGGGTGGTGTTCTGGTGGCCTTGGCCGATAAGTTCGGACTGCCGATCCACGCCATTGGGGTGGGAGAGCAGATTGATGATCTGGCCCCCTTTGACCCCGAAGAGTTCGCGGCGGCTTTGACCGGGCTCGACAAAGGCTAAGGGATGAGCGATTGGCTGATTTCCCTTGAGGGGACCGAGGCAGGTCACCAATTGGCGCTTGTGCTGGCGCTGGCGGCGGCGTTTCTGCATGCAGTTTTTGGAGCTCTTCAAAAAGGACGTCATGATCCCTGGCTATCCCGTGGGGCGATCGATTTTTCCTATGGGATGATGGCGGCCCCTTTTGCCCTGTTTGTGGTGCCCTGGCCGGAACCCCATATGTGGGTCATTTTCCTTGGCGCGTTTGTAATTCATGTGGCCTATAAGCTGTTGCAGGCCTTTGCCTATACCAAGGGCAGCTACACGGTTGTCTACCCGGTGGTGCGTGGCACTGGACCGTTGTTTGCCGTTATCGGCGCTTATCTGATCTTTGGCGAAACGTTCAACCTGATCCAATGGATGGGGGTTGGCGTTCTCTTGTCCGGGATCTTTGGGCTTGCAGTTTACAACCACCTGTTTCTTGAAACCAATCGCGACACGCTGGGAATTGCCTTGGCACTCGCTGGGCTGACCGGGCTCTTTGTAGCGCTTTACACCACCTATGACGCCTTTGGAATTCGGGCGACGGCCGATCCCTTTACCTTTCTCGCATGGTTTTTCATGATCGACGGGTTGGTGTTTCCGGTGATCGCGGTGATACGCTGGCGTGGCATGGCTGAGCGCCCAACCTTGCCGCCGCTGATGTTACGCGGAGTAGTTGGGGGCTTGGTGGCCTTTGCCTCTTTTGGCTCAGTTATGATGGCCACGCGTCTGGACAAAGTGGGTGAGGCGGCCGTGCTGCGCGAGACTTCAACCGTTTTTGCCGCCCTTATTGGGTGGGTCATCCTGAAGGAAAAAGTGGGGCCACGCCGGTTGGTGTTGATGGCCCTGATCGCGCTGGGCGCGGTGATTGTGGAAATGGGCGGTTAAACCAACCACCCTGCAGGAATTGGAAAAGGTCAGATGCGCGAAAAGAAACCAGCCGCTTGGGTCAAATCGGCTTTGGAATTTGGTCCGGTTTTATTGTTCTTTGTTGGCTACCTGAAGCTAAAGGATGAAGTGTTTACGATCGGCGGTACCGAATATGGCGGGTTTGTTGTTGTTACAGCCTGCTTTGTGCCGCTGATGGTTTTGTGTTCAGGCCTTTTGTGGAAGCTGACCGGGCATCTGTCAAAAATGCAGATTGCCACAATGGTTTTGGTTGTTGTGTTTGGTGGCTTGTCAGTTTGGTTCAATGACGAGCGGTTTTTCAAGATGAAGCCCACGATGATTTATTTGTTGTTTGGCGGCATCCTTGGGGTCGGACTGCTGCGTGGCACAAGCTATTTGAAGGTGGTGATGGAAGAGGCGTTGCCAATGCAATATGCCGGTTGGATGATCCTCACACGCCGCCTGTGCGGCTTCTTTCTGGCGCTGGCTGTGCTGAACGAATTGATCTGGCGCACCCAAAGCGAAGCGACTTGGGTTTACTTCAAGACCTTTGGCCTGTCGGCTGCAATGTTTGTGTTTTTTATAGCGCAGACAAAAGTGTTTCAGACCTATGGCATCGAAGAAGACGACAGCGAGCCCAAACAGGGGTGAGCTCCCGCCTGCGCCGTGATCAATCTGCAGATTGATCTGGCGCAGTTGGGCCTAGCCGCGCCTTTGGCGCGGCTAAAACGGACGCGCCAAAGGCGCGACATTTTAAGTGATCAGGCGCGTTTGTGACGCGCCTGCAACTGAGCTCAAGTAGCCGGTGTCTCGCCATCTCTAAATAGATCATCAGTGACCCATGTGTCGGTTCGGTCCTGGCGCAGGTCTGCATGCAACGCGCGGCCACGGCGCAGGGCTGGGCGGGCCCAGAGTGCTTTGAGCCATCGTGCGAGATGGGGTTTGTCGTCCAAGTTTTGCTCTTGGCCTTGCCACAGAGAGGCCCAGGGCCAGATTGCCATATCGGCAATTGTATAGTCTGACCCCGCCACAAATTCATTCTGGGCCAGTTGACCATTCAATACACGGTAAAGACGACCAACCTCGTCCCGGTAACGGTCCTTGGCATAAGGGAGATCTTCTGGCGCGTATTTCAGAAAATGATGCGCCTGACCCGCCATTGGCCCGACCCCGCCCATTTGCCACATAAGCCATTGTTCAACGGTGGCCTGTTCGCGCGCAGTCTGCCCCCCAAACTGACCTGTTTTACGAGATAGATATTGCAGGATTGCACCGCTTTCAAAAAGGGTCATCGGTGCGCCATCTGGTCCTTTGGGATCCACAATAGCAGGCATTCTGTTGTTTGGGGAAATCTCCAAAAAACTTGGAGCGAAATGGTCGCCTTGGCTGATGTTGATCAAATGGGTGTGATAAGGAAGAGCAAATTCTTCCAGTGCTATGGACGTCTTCCAGCCGTTTGGTGTCGGCCAATAATAAAGGTCAATCACGTCGGGCATGGGGGTCCTCTCTGACTGCTGCCAAAGAGGAGAGGATCACAATTGTTGCCAGACAGGCAAGGGGGCCGGACGAGGTCGTGGCGCAAATATGCGTGACCATCGGCTGTCGTTTTGTGCAGGCAGATCATTGCGCAGACAAACCAAGGGGAAGGTCTCAGGCTTGCGCATCAAACGCTTATAAAATCGCAAAGTGCCAGAACGTGTATAGGAAGACCAATGACAGACCCTGCGCTGCGGCCGCGCAATCACGCTGCCGCGTGTGGCCAGGTGGCCCAGGGTTTTAAGGCAGTCGATTTGCATCGTAACAGCATTGCGGGCCATCAGACCCTGGCCAATCGCGCGGTCTCCGCGAACCGGTGCTGTGGTCAGCAATTCAAACAGGTAATCATAAGGGTCATTTTCCCGGCTGGTCACATTGAACAGCTCCACCGTGCGCCCGGCCGCTGTATCCAGTGCCGCCAAAGCCCGGCTTTGATAGGTGGCCCCGGTCAGCGACACAATGCGGCTAACAGCGTTTGCAGGCAGGTGGTGCAATGCTTCAAAGGCGATGTCAGCGCCCAGGGAGTGACCGATGATATGAATTGGCCGGGCCGGGTTTGCCTGGTGAAGATGGCCGATGACCTTGGCCATAGCCCGGCCTGCGGCAACAGCGCTGTTCTGCGCCTGAACCAGGCTGCCGCGCGCGTCCCAGCCAAAGGCAATGGCCAGACCTTCGTCGTCATGTCCTAGGCCAAAACCAAGCTGGCGCGGCCAAGAGGGTGCTTTCCACGGCATGTGATCCGGATCCAGCGAGAACAGATGACGGTGTGGGCAATGTTTGGAATGATAGGGCTGGTATTTATAGCCATGCACCATCAGGATCACCGGACCGCTGTCCTGCGCGACCTGTTCCAGTACCGTTTCCGTCTTGGCCGGAGACCCATGCAATCGTGGGTCCGCGCCAACTGCGTTTATCCGAAGCACTGCCATCTTATACCCCAGTTATAAGATTATTGCGCATCGCCTTATCTTTGGTGGGTGACGGGTTGATGACGCATGCGTAACATCTTGGTAACGATCAACGGGCTTGACGCGGAACTTGCGGCGGCGTAGCAAAAGAATGTCGGCCGCAGGGTCGACCGTGGTGATTTGTAACCGGATTGCGGGCCACGTTAATCTTGCCGCTAAAGAGGTCAGGACGAGAAGGACTCCCTTTCGCTTGGCCGAACGGGAGTTTTTTTATGCGCCGCAGTTGCGCAGGAGAGCATGAGATGAGCGAGAACTGGAAAAGCCGCACCAAGCTGGTTCATGGTGGCACGCGCCGCAGCCAATATAATGAAGTGAGCGAGGCGATCTTCCTCACGCAGGGTTTTGTCTATGAAACGGCGGAACAGGCCGAGGCACGCTTTGTCGAAATTGGCGAAGATGAATTTATCTATGCCCGTTATGGCAACCCAACCGTTGCAATGTTTGAAAACCGCATCGCGATGCTGGAAGGGGCTGAGGACGCCTTTGCCACCGCATCCGGGATGGCGGCTGTCAGCGGCGCGCTAACGTCTTTGCTGAAGGCGGGCGATCATGTTGTGTCGGCCAAGGCGTTGTTCGGCTCTTGTCTGTTTATCCTAGAAAGCATTCTTGCGCGCTATGGCGTCGAGGTGACCTTTGTCGACGGCACCAATCTTGATGAATGGCGCGCGGCTGTGCGTCCCGACACCAAAGCAGTGTTTTTTGAAAGCATGTCCAACCCAACGCTTGAAGTTATCGACGTGGCCGCCGTGTCCGAGATCGCACATGCCGTAGGGGCGACCGTGGTGGTTGACAATGTGTTCTCGACCCCAGTGTTCTCCAATGCCATCGCGCAGGGTGCGGATCTGGTGATTTATTCCGCCACCAAACATATTGACGGTCAGGGGCGTGCACTTGGTGGTGTTATCATTGGTTCAAAAGAGCTGATCCGCGGCACCGTTGAACCCTATATGAAGCACACCGGCGGCTCCATGAGCCCGTTTAATGCTTGGGTCATGCTCAAAGGTCTGGAAACCATCGATCTGCGGGTCCGGGCCCAGGCCGACAGCGCTTTGAAAATCGCCAAAGCGTTTGAAGGCCACGCAGGGTTGGAGCGCACCATCTATCCGGGTCTGGAAGCGCATGCGCAAAACCCATTGGTTCAGACACAGCTGGATGGGTATGGCGGAACCGTTTTGTCGCTGGATCTGAAAGGCGGCAAAGAGGCCGCGTTCAATTTTCTGAACGCGCTTACCATTCCGGTGATCTCCAATAACCTGGGCGATGCGAAATCCATCGCAACCCACCCGGCAACGACAACACACCAGCGCCTGAGCGACGCGCAGAAAGATGAGCTGGGTATTACGCCAGGTCTGGTACGGTTCTCGGTCGGGCTTGAGGATGTGGATGATCTGATCGCCGATCTGAAGCAGGCGTTGACAGCCGCCGCCTAATCTGGCTGCCCGCATAGGGCGTAACTTGCGAAAACCATTGGACTTGGGGGCGTATCGCCCCCATTTTTCATATGTCACCCATGTGCCGAAAGCGGATGTCCGGAAGCGCGGCGCAAATGCCGCATTCTTTGCATCTCTTTTGTCTTTTCCGGCGTAACACGCTACAGACCTGTACCACCGTAACCCCTGCTGTCATGAGAGGGCTCGTCCAATGAACATTCACCCCAACGCGCTGGCTGAGACCCCGGATCGCGACGCGGCCAAAGCGGCCCTTGAGGTGTTGCGCACATGGGCGGCGCAGGCGGACGCGGTTGAGATTGCGCAATTGGACCCGGCTGTCGCGCGCTTGCTGCCGAATCGGGCTGTGTCCAATTATCCAGATCTATCGCGCGACTACCCCGAGGATTTTGTCGCCGATGAAGCCTATCGCGCCACATTGCCCGACCTGCAGAACGGCCCCGCCAGTCTGATCCGGGGGGCCAAGGAGCAGATTCAGCATGTTGGCATCTCCAACTTCCGGCTGCCGATCCGATTTCACACCCGGGATGGCGGCGACCTGACGCTTGAGACTTCGGTGACCGGTACTGTTTCGCTGGAGGCCGAAAAGAAGGGCATTAACATGTCCCGGATTATGCGGTCCTTTTACAAACATGCGGAAAAGACTTTTTCCTTTCAGGTTCTTGCCCACGCTTTGGATGATTACTTGACGGATTTGCAAAGTCTGGATGCACGGTTGCAGATGCGATTTTCCTTCCCAGCCAAGATCGATAGCCTGCGTTCCGGTCTCAGCGGGTATCAGTACTATGACATTGCACTGGAGTTGGTTGAGATCGGCGGTACTCGCCAGATGATCACCCATCTGGACTATGTCTATTCTTCGACTTGCCCCTGTTCGCTGGAGCTGTCGGAACACGCCCGCCAAGCGCGGGGACAGCTGGCGACGCCGCATTCGCAACGGTCCGTCGCGCGGATTTCCGTACTGGCCGATCCAAATGCGGGGATCCTGTGGTTTGAGGATCTGATCGACCATTGTCGTCAGGCGGTCCCCACCGAAACCCAGGTTATGGTCAAACGGGAGGACGAGCAGGCCTTTGCCGAGCTGAACGCAGCCAATCCAATCTTTGTCGAAGATGCAGCACGTCTGTTCTGTGAGGCGCTCAAGAGCGATTCGCGGATTGCTGATTTCCGGATCGTGGCCAGCCATCAGGAAAGCCTGCACAGCCATGATGCGATCAGCGTCCTGACCCAAGGGCCGACGTTTTCAACCCGGAGTTTGGATCCGCATCACTTTGCCAGCCTGATTCACCGTGGCTGAGGCACGTCATTGATGAATTGCAGTCTGCTTTTCAGCCTTACTTTGTAGGGCTGTCCGTTCTGCATGTCCTTTGATCCGTTTTTCGGGTTTTTCGCCGCAGTGCGGCATTTTTTATGCTGCGTTATGTCGGAATGCTGTTAGCCTGATACAGACGCCGGGCGCACGCCAAGTGCCGCCGCGGCCGCTGGAGGGTGTGTATGGATCAAACAGCTCTATCCAAGCTGCGACAATCCGGGTGCGGTTGCCGCGCCTGCTCTCATCTTTGTTTTACCATGACTGGAAGGTCCCAACGCAAAGCTGCTGGCAACTGCGGACCGAAAAAGACGTAAGGAGAAGGCAATGATCCGTTTTCAAATGTTCCCCGGGGATGCAAAGACACCCCACGAATGGGCGGGGTATATGGCGGGCACCCAAATGAAGTTTTGGCGTGGTTTTGCAGGTGCTGCGATTCAGGTGCCTGTGGAACAGGTGAAATACGTCCAGTCCGTAGCGCGGATGTATCAGGCGATGTTTGACACTGGTCCAACCTTGTTGACCGGCCCATCTTCCACGGCGCCCAAGGCCCTGATGGCGCCGACTGCGCCGACCACAGCCAAAGCGCCAGCAAAACCTGCGCGTAAAGCGCCTGCCAAAAAGGCAACCACCAGTCGTAAGACAGCCCCAAAAGCTGAGCCAAAGGCAGAAGCTGCAAAACCCGCGCCCAAAACCACGGCCAAGGTCCCAGCGGCCGAACCAGCGGCTGAAAAGACGGCAGCTCCAAAGGCCGAGGCCAAAGCCCCAGCGCCCAAACCGGCAGCGCCCAAAGCGCCGACTGCCAAAGCTGCGACGACCAAAACAGCGGCTGCAAAGACAACAACGGCCAAAGCTCCGGCGGCGAAACCAGCACCCAAGGCAACCGCAGCCAAAGCTGCGCCAAAACCCGCTGCAAAACCAGCCGCGGACACGGCCAGCTCGGCTGAGGCCTTTATCAGCACCCGTCGCCAGGCCGCCAAGGACAGCCCAGCGGCCGACGAGAGCAAAACTGCGCCGACCCGCCGCACATCGCGCGCACCGTCCAAGCCGCCTGCAATGCCCGCAAGCAAGCCCGAGACAGGATCTGAGTAAGACACACGGCAGGCAGTGACTTCCTTGTTTCTGTGTCATCAACGGGTTGACAGAAAGAGCGCGCAGCGCCAACGCTGCGCCTCATGTTAGATCTACGTCCAATTGGATATGTCATCGGCCTTCTGGTGGTCATTCTGGGGTGCACAATGGTGTTTCCCCTGCTGCTGGATATCTATGACGGCCAAGGTCATTGGCCGGTGTTCCTGGAAAGCGCTATCATCACCATTCTGGCGGGTGGGCTTTTGGCTTTGTCCTGTGCCAACGGTGTGGGACAGGGCTTGGACATTCGCCAGACCTTCCTTTTGACCACAAGCGTCTGGGCCGCCTTGCCGATCTTTGGTGCCATACCACTGATGCTGGGCGAAACGGACCTGCGCTTTGTCGATGGTTTCTTTGAGGCGATGTCGGGGCTGACAACCACAGGCTCCACAATTTTGTCCGGCCTGGATGATCTGCCACGCGGGTTGTTGTTGTGGCGTGCTATTTTGCAATGGCTTGGGGGCATCGGGATTATTGTGGTTGCGATGGTGTTCCTGCCAGAGCTGCGGGTCGGGGGCATGCAGATCTTTCGGTCCGAAGCCTTTGACACAATGGGGAAAATCCTGCCACGTGCACAGGCGATCGCCCGCCAGATTTCGATGATCTATGTGGGGCTGACCGTGGCCTGCGCCATGGTCTATGGCGCATTGGGTATGAAGCCCTTTGATGCGATCTGCCATGCGATGACAACAGCATCCACTGGCGGTTTTGCCAATTACGACGCCTCCTTTGGCACGTTTTCCGGCCCTGCTGAATATGCCGCCTCTGTCTTTATGATTTTAGCGGCGCTGCCGTTTGTGCGGTATGTGCAGATGGTCAATGGTCAGACGACTCCGCTGTTGCATGATGCTCAGGTTCGGGGGTTCTTGCTGACCATCGGTGTTCTGGTGGTGGTCACGGCGTCTGTGCTGGTTACAGTCTTTCCGCATCACCCAGAACAGGCGGTGCGCGAGGCTTTGTTCAATATTACCTCGATCATCTCGGGCACGGGATATGCCAGCGTTGACTACATGGGCTGGGGCAATTTCCTGATCATGATGTTCTTCTTTATCGGTCTGATTGGCGGCTGTGCGGGATCTACGGCCTGTTCGGTGAAGATCTTCCGTTACCAGCTGTTGATTGCCTCCATCCGGGTTCAGATCCAAAAGATCCGCTCTCCCCACGGTGTGTTCTTTCCGCGCTATGACGGTCGCCCCGTAGGTCAGGATGTTCTGAGCTCGGTGATCTCCTTCTTTATGTTCTTTGTCCTGACACTTGGGATTGTGGCCTGGCTTTTGGCGCTGACGGGGCTGGATTTTGTGACCGCGGTTTCAGGCGCTGCCACCGCAGTGGCCAATATCGGTCCGGGGCTTGGAGATATCATTGGTCCGGCCGGAAACTTTGCGCCGTTGAACGATACAGCCAAATGGATATTGATCATCGCGATGTTGATCGGCCGGCTTGAGCTGTTGGCGGTCTATGCTATTTTGACGGTGCGGTTCTGGCGGTCGTGACCAAAGGGGGAGCGCCATGCAGCGCCCTTGAAAATAAGGTTCTTTTTGCAATTGTATTGCTACAATTTGCTTTTCTTGCGCTTGCATTGTACCGGGTTTAAAGACGCCCGATACTTTTAACCGAGAGCGCACGGGAGGTTTATCCAATGCCCGTTCTAGTGATGAAATTCGGCGGAACGTCCGTCGCCAATCTGGATCGCATCCGCCGCGCCGCCAAACGCGTGGGCGTTGAGGTGGCCAAGGGCTATGACGTTATTGTCATCGTCTCGGCCATGTCCGGCAAGACGAACGAGCTGGTTGGCTGGGTTGGGGAAACCTCGCCACTGTATGATGCGCGTGAATATGATGCGGTTGTCTCCTCTGGGGAAAATGTTACCGCGGGTTTGATGGCGCTGACCCTGCAGGAAATGGGAGTACCTGCGCGCAGCTGGCAGGGCTGGCAAGTCCCGCTCAAGACCAATGACGCGCACAGCCAGGCCCGGATCGAAGAGATCCCGACCGACAATATCAACGCCAAGTTTGGCGAAGGTATGAAGGTCGCTGTCGTCGCAGGCTTCCAGGGCATCAGCCCCGAAGGTCGTATTACAACGCTGGGGCGCGGTGGGTCTGATACCACGGCTGTGGCGTTTGCGGCGGCATTTGAGGCTGAGCGCTGTGACATCTATACCGATGTGGATGGGGTCTACACCACCGATCCCCGCATCTGTGCCAAGGCCCGTAAACTGGACAAAATCGCCTTTGAAGAGATGCTGGAATTGGCATCCCTGGGGGCAAAGGTCCTGCAAACACGCTCGGTCGAGCTGGCGATGCGGTTTAAAGTCAAGCTGCGTGTGCTTTCAAGTTTTGAAGAACAATCCGACGAGGCCGGCACCCTGGTCTGCGACGAGGAGGAAATCATGGAATCCAATGTTGTAAACGGCGTCGCCTATTCCCGTGACGAAGCAAAAATGACCCTGATCTCGGTTGCGGACCGACCCGGTATCGCGGCCACCATCTTTGGCTCTTTGTCGGATGCGGGCGTCAATGTGGATATGATCATTCAGAACATCTCTGAGGATGGTCGCACCGATATGACCTTCTCCTGCCCGACCGATCAGGTGGCCCGTGCCGAGCAGGCGCTGGTCGCGATCAAGGAGCAGGGTGAGCTGAACTATTCCGAGCTGGTTGCAGACACCGAAGTGGCCAAAGTTTCGGTTGTCGGCATCGGCATGCGGTCGCAGTCCGGCGTGGCGGCAAAAATGTTCAAGATCCTGTCGAACGAGGGCATCAACATCCAGGTCATCACAACGTCCGAGATCAAGATCTCGGTCTTGATTGATCGGAAGTATATGGAATTGGCAGTTCAAGCGTTGCACGACGCCTTTGAGCTCGACAAAGCCTGATCCTAAAATTCATGCGATCCAAAACCCCCGCTGACTGCAGCGGGGTTTTTTGTGATATGCGACGGCGGGTGTCTTCTGGTTGCTGCGTCGCGGCAAGGAAACTGCTTGCATCCCGAGGCGGGCGCTCGCACATTGGGCAAGGCTTTGCTCAATGCGGTGGCATCGGCAAAGCGTGGAGGAAAAACGACGGCGTTTTCATTTGCGTATCTGCCATCTGCCATTTTATGGCTAATGGGCTGTAAATGAATATGAATCCTGGAAGGGATGTGGATGTCCGAGGCAACTGAATCCGAAAGCCGCAGGCTGCTTGGCCGTCTGCGAGAGGCTCTGGCGGGCGATGATGCAGGTCAGGCGCGTTTGGATAATATCACCCATTTGATTGGGGACAGCATGGGCACCGAGGTGTGCTCGATCTATTTGTTTCGCGACGCGGAAACCCTTGAGCTTTGCGCGACCCAGGGTTTGAACCCGGAATCCGTGCATGAAATCCGCCTGCGTATTGGCGAAGGTTTGGTTGGGCGCGTCGCAAAAACCGGCAAGGTTGTGAACACGCCGGATGCCCCCAATGCCAAAGGCTTCCGCTATATGCCGGAAACCGGGGAAGAGCGGTTTTCCTCATTCTTGGGGGTCCCGGTTCAGCGTCTGGGGGAAATGCTGGGCGTTCTGGTGGTCCAGTCCAAGGATGCGCGTGAGTTCTCAGCCGACGCGGTTTACGCGCTTGAGGTCGTGGCCATGGTCTTGGCCGAAATGACTGAGCTTGGCGCATTTGTCGGGGATGGCGCGGCGCTGTCGCCGCTGCATCAAAAACCGGTGTTGGTCAAAGGTGTCGTTGCCCAGGAAGGCGTAGCCGAAGGGCATGTCTGGCTGCATGAGCCACGGGTGGTCGTGACAAACCCGATTGCCGATGATCCCCATCGCGAGATGGAGCGTCTGAATGATGCGGTGGATGCCTTGCGTGTCAGCGTCGACGAGATGCTTGAAATGTCCAAAAACGGTGACAAGGAGCAGCTGCAGGTTCTTGAAGCCTATCGGATGTTTGCCAATTCCAAAGGCTGGATGCGGCGGATGGAAGAAGACATCGCGCGTGGTCTCAGCGCCGAAGCGGCCGTTGAAAAAGAGCAGTCCCTGGCGCGGGGCCGTATGGCGCAGGTGCAGGATGCCTATCTGCGCGAACGTCTCAGCGATCTGGATGATTTGTCTAATCGCCTGCTGCGGATCCTGACCGGGCAGGGGAGCGAGACAGGCGCTGAGATGCCCGCCGATCCGATCCTTGTGGCGCGCAATATTGGTCCTGGCGATCTATTGGAATATGGCCGTTCCCTGAAAGGGATCGTGCTGGAAGAAGGCGCCGTGGGCTCGCATGCGGCCATTGTCGCACGCGCTCTGGCGATCCCTTTGTTGGTTCAGGCCAAACGGATGACGACCGAAGCACTGAACGGTGATCATCTGATGGTCGATGGCGAACAGGGCCAGATCCATTTGCGACCAGACGACAGTGTTCTGGGCGCGCTACGGGACAAGATGGCGATGCGCGCCAAAGCGCAGGAACGTTATGCCTCGATCCGGACGACCCCGGCCACGACGAAAGACGGCCATCGGATCAAACTGATGATGAACGCGGGCCTGTTGGCGGATCTTCCGTCGTTAGAGGGCTCGGGTGCCGAAGGTGTTGGGCTGTTCCGGACCGAGCTGCAGTTCCTGGCCCGCAGTCAGATGCCGCGACGTGGGGATCTGGTGGCGCAATATCAACGGGTTCTGGATGCATCACATGGCAAGCAGGTGGTTTTCCGCACCTTGGACATCGGGTCCGACAAGGTGCTGCCCTATATGAAGCCAACGGATGAGCCGAACCCGGCCATGGGGTGGCGCGCTATTCGGGTTGGGCTGGAGAAGCCGGGGATGATGCGTATGCAGCTTCAGGCGATGCTGCGGGCTGCCAATGGGCGGCCATTGACCATCATGTTCCCCTTTGTTGCCCAAGCCGATGAGTTTCGCGATGCCCGCGCCGAAGTGGATAAAACGGTAGAGCGCGAGCGTCGTCTGGGACATGTATTACCGGAGCGGATCGAGGTGGGGGCCATGCTGGAAACCCCGTCGCTGGCTTTTGCGCCGCAGAAGTTTTTTGATGAAGTCGACTTCCTGTCAATCGGTGGCAATGACCTGAAGCAGTTCTTCTTTGCGGCGGATCGCGAAAATGAGCGGGTGCGCAACCGGTACGACACGCTGAACGTCAGCTTTCTCAGCTTTATTGAACGCATTGTGGAACGCTGCCAAATCTCCAGCACGCCGCTCAGCTTTTGTGGCGAGGACGCTGGTCGCCCGATTGAGGCGGTGTGCTTTGCCGCCATGGGCCTGCGGACATTGTCGATGCGACCCGCCTCAATCGGCCCAGTGAAATCCTTGTTGATGAAGGTCGATTTGGATGAGCTGCGGGCCATCATCTCCGGCGCGCGCCATCGTGGCGTGCAAACCGTTCGCCCGGTTGTGATGGACTATCTGCGATCCATCTAAGATCGACTTGGTGCGTTGATACGGTGATTGCAGAAGATTTGAGCTAAAATCGTGAAAGCCGTCCATTTATGGGCGGCTTTTTCATTGTCTTCACTCAATAATTCTGGATTGCTATCTGTGAGTTTGTGCAGATTTATTGACAATTTTCAACAAAATCATCCGCGGGAAGTTCTATCCCCACGGTTATCCACAGCGCTTTCTGCTGATCCACTGCGGGATCTGCACTTATCTGCCAGTTCCAGGACCACTCGAAAGGTCTCTGTGCGTGTCTATCACCAAAGACCACCTGAAAGCTTCTGCCTCTATCCACATTAACATGCTTGTGTATATTACCGGATTATTGTTGTTTTTTGCGGTTTTCCACAGGCGAATCTAGTGAACTGTTGATTGTTTTGGACGCTTTATTGTGGCGTCACGGCCAGCGCTTAATAAACTTTAATGCGAAATTGATTAACAAGGTGCTAACAGGCGTGCGCACATTCCGCGCCCACCGTGGAAACCTCCGTAAATTAGGAGCTTGTCTCAGAAACGTCATCTGCTGCGCGTACAGGCAGGTGGTGTTTCGACAGAGGAGTGCCGCATATGGGTTTGCCGACGTTACATGAATTCCTTGCGGACACGTCCTGGCATGGGGCAGTGGTCGCACATCGGGGGGCTTGGCATCAAACGGCCGAGAACTCGCTCAAATCCGTGGATGACGCGGTCCAGCTTGGATGCCGCTTTGTGGAAATCGACGTCCAAGAGACCATCGATGGCGTGCCCTTTTGCCTGCATGATATTTCGCTGATGCGCACGACCGGCAAGGCGTTGCAAGCGGCGGCAAACCCTTGGGCCCAGATCGCGGACCTCCCCTTGTTGATGGCGGACGGGGGTATTGGCGCGGCAGTCAGCGATCAGCGCTTGCCAAGCCTTGCGGCGATGCTGGACCATACCAAGGACCGGATTTATGTGGATCTGGATGTCAAACGCCCGCATCAGTTGCCTGCAATTGCTGATGCCGTGCGACGCACTGATGCGGCGGCCCATGTGAACCTGAAAATGTGGGTGCATGGCCGGGCGGATTTGGCGTTTGCACAACAAATCAAAGAAGAGCTTGGGATTATCCTAAAGCCAATCCTTTTGGTCGAACGCAGCAATCTGGATCACATGCTGGAGGTGGTCCGCTCCCTGGATGCGCCGATGATTGAGGCCAATTTTGACCGTTGGGAAACGGTTCTGCACTTCACAGATGCGGCTTGGTCCGAGCGGCGGGATGTATTTGTAAACACGCTGGATGAGGCTGCATCCACCTTTGTGGTCGACAGCGGTGCATTGCAGGATCCCAAAGGCACCTGGGGCGCTTTGTTGGATGCAGGCGTGCGTTTGTTGCAGACAGATGAGCCTGAGGCGCTGAGCGCCTACCTCCAGCGTCACAGGCGCGCCAAAGGGTAAAAGCGAAACGGGGCAATGCCTTGCCCCGTCTCTCCCGTTTTCCCAAGGTCTGCCCCCAGATACCCATGTTCCGGGGACCAATGGGGCAGTCTTATTTGCCTTTGACACCAGCGGCTGTGATCAGGGGTTTCCAGACATCGATCTGAGTGCCGACAAATTCTGTGAACTCTGGCGTCGAAAGAGGTTGGTGGGTGATCCCCAGCTCGTTCAAGGTGGTGGCCACTTCGGGCAACGCGAGAACAGCCAGCGTCGTCTCATGGATCTTGGCCGCAGTTTCGGCAGGGATACCGGCGGGTCCTGTGAGGCCGACCCAGTTTTCGATCACAATATCATAGCCTTGCTCTTTGAACGTCGGCACGTCTGGCACGCCCGGGAACCGGGCCGAGGCGGCGATGGCAATCGCAACCGCTTCGCCGTCTTCGATCATTTCAGAGTTCTGGGCGACCATATCGTAAAACGTGTCCAAAACACCTGCGCGGAAATCCTGGATCGCGGGCGCGCTGCCTTGGTACGGGATGTGCAGCGTGTCGACCTCCAATTTGGCGTCTACCGCCTCGCCCAGAATGTGGCTGATCGAACCAACGCCAGAGGAGCCATATGAGATCGAGCCCGCTTTGGCGGCGTCTACAAATTCCGCCACGGTGCTGATGCCACTGTCAGGCTTCACAAACAGACCCGGTGCAGAGGCCCCGATATAGGCCAGATGTGAGAAGTCGGTCATCGGCGCATAGGGCAGCTCGGCAAACTGGGTGGGCGCGATCGTAAAGGGCGCGTTGTTTGCGATCATCAATGTGGTGCCATCTGCGTCCTGATCGGCGACAAAATCTGCGGCCACGGTGCCCGCCGCGCCGGGGCGATTGTCGACCACAGCTTTTTGGCCAAATGCCTCATCCAGGTGTTTGGCCAGCAGCCGCGCTACCAGATCGGACGTGCCACCGGGCGGAAAGGTGACGACAATGCGCACCGGTTCATCAGACCAGGCTCCGGGTTCAGCCAGCGCATGGCCTGCGGGCAAGGTGAGGACGGCAGCCGAGGTCAGCGCCAAAAGCGCGCGGCGGGTCAGGTCAAAAGTCATGAGGAGGCTCCTGTGTTGGATGAGGGTTTATTGTTTTGAATTATGGAGGTGTCGTCGGTTGTGATGTTGCGGCGTGGGCGTAGGGTGACCCACAGCCCATAAATCAGGATCAGGGCCGAGATCGCTAGAAGACCGCCGCTGATGGGGCGTTCGAGGAACACCATCGGATCTCCGCGCGATAGCAGCAGGGCGCGTCGCAGCTGTTCTTCCATCATCGGGCCCAGGACAAAGCCAATCAGCAGCGGTGCGGGCTCAAACCGATAGAGCCGCATCAGGTAGCCAGCAACGCCAAACAGCAGTGTCATCCAGATGTCGAAGACATTGTTATTGAGCGAATAGACCCCGATGCAGATCAGGACGATGATCGCCGGATACATCAGCCGATACGGGATCTGCAGCAGCCGCACCCATAGGCCGATCAGCGGGATGTTCAGGATCAGCAGTAGAACATTGCCCACCAGAAAGCTGGCCACCAGGCCCCAGAACAGCTCGGTATGTTCGGTCAGAATACGGGGGCCGGGGGTGATCCCGTGGATCATCAGCGCGCCAATGACCATGGCCATGCTGGCACTGCCCGGCACGCCCAGGGTCAGGGTCGGGATAAAGGCAGTCTGGGTGGCGGAGTTGTTGGCAGATTCAGGCACCGCCACGCCTTCCACGGCACCTTTGCCAAACTGGTCCTTGTTTTTGGAGACCTTTTTTTCCACCGCATAGCCAACAGCCGAGGCGACGGTTTGTCCGGTGCCGGGCAACGCGCCAAAGAACGAGCCGATCAATCCGCCGCGCCAGATTGGTCCCCAGGACGCACGCCATTCCCGCGCCGAGGGGTAGAATTTTGCGTAATCGATCTCTTGCCGACCGCGCCCTTCGCGATTGGCTCGGATCGAGGTGATCAGCTCACCCACACCAAACAGTCCCATGGCCACAATCACCAGATGCACGCCGTCTCGCAGCTCTGGCACGCCCAATGTGAACCGCAGGTCGCCTGTGGTCAGATCAATGCCAACGGTCGACAGCATGAGGCCCGCGACCACCATTGCAATCCCCCTGAGCGCGCCGCCATTGCTGACCGCAGAGGCCGCTATTAACCCTAAGAAAATGACCGCGAAATACTCCGCTGGACCAAATTGCAAGGCCAGCCGGGCCAAGCTTGGGGAGAGCACAGCCATGACAATCATGCCGATCATGCCGCCGCCAAAGGAGGCAATCGAGGTCACAAACAGGGCCACGCCCGCCCGCCCTTGCCGCGCCATGGGATAGCCGTCGATACAGGTAATCGAAGAAGAAGGCGTGCCGGGGATGTTCATCAGGATCGATGCAATCGACCCACCGTACTCCGCGCCGTAGTAAACGCCCGCAATCATCACAATGGCTACGGTCGGCTCGAGGTAGAAAGACAGCGGCAGGATCATTGCGATCGCCGCCATGGATCCCACGCCCGGCAGTACACCGATGAACGTGCCCAGAAACACGCCGATGAAACAATACATCAAGGTTTCAGGTTGCAGCACCGTGGCCAGCCCAGCTGAGAAATTGGCAAGCACGTCCATTGTGTCAGATCCCCCGTATGGCTTTGAACGGGAGGCCCAGAGCCTCGATAAACAGAACGTAGCTAAGCCCGGCCATAAAAAGACCCAGCGCAGCTTTGCCCCACCAGGGCAGGCTGCGGTCCGGAGCAGAGGCGGTGAGGACCGTCAGGAACACGGCAGGTAACAGGCCGAAACGTTCGGTCACCAGCGCAAATACGGATAAAGCTGCGCCAATGGCTAGGAATGAGATCCAATCCGGCCGATCCGCCAGACCGTCTTGTTGCAGATCCTGCCACAGGATCCCCAGGGCCAGCCCCATCAGTAGCAAGGCGGAGAAGAAGGGAAAGGCACCTGTGCCGGGGCGAAACGGGCTGCCCAAACCAAGGTTGAGCCCCCCGATCATAAAGTAAAGCCCAAGTGCGAGCAGCAGGCCCGCGCCGCTCAACCGTATCAGAATGTCTTTGACACCCGCGCGATGTCCGGTGTCCTGCATGATTTTGTTTGATGAGATCCCCATCATAAGCCCCCGCGAAACAAGGAATATCCCCACGCCGTGAATTTAAACGGCAGGTGATAGTGTTGCTGGGCATCGCCAATCCCGAAATGGTAACGGACAATATCCAGGAACGGCGCGCTGTCTTGTGATGAGGGCGTGCCAGAATAATAGGCGTTGACCGCAAATTCGGCGACATATTGGCCGGGCGTGATGCCGGTGCCTTGGACTGTCGGGTGATCAAACAGGCCGGTCTCACTGCAAGTGCCTGCAGCCAATTCGACCTCTCCACCGTTTTCAATCCGCAGCAATCGCACAAACAACCCGGCAGCGGGACGTCCGGTTGAGACATCAACAGCGTGAATGGAAACCCCTCCTGCGGTCATGCGGGATCTCCTGTTCCAAAGGCTTTGGCAATGCGCGCCGCACTGACCGAGGCGATCTCGGCACAGGCCTGCGCGATCTCTGCCTCGGGCGGTTGTTTGAGGCGGGCTTCAAAGGTGGTCAGCACCTCTTGGACGTCGGGCATCCGGTGCAAAGCAAGGATAAATGGAAACCCAAATCGCGCCTGATACGTCGTGTTTAAGTCATAAAACCGCTGGCGTAATGCTGCGTCGGGTTCAACCAACCCCAAACGGCCTTGCTCCACTTGTGAGGCTTCGGTCATCTCCAATGGCGCGGACGGGGCAAGCTCGGGGTGGGCACGAAACAGATCCAGCTTGGCCTCGGTCGTCAATGCATAGATCTGGTCTTGAACCGCCTGCGCCAGCATGTGTGCGCTGGCAAACGGGCGCAGCGCCGCCACCCGTTTTGCGACCAGTGGCGCGCGTTCGATCATTGGCAACAGGATCTGCGCTGCTTCTGCTGCATCAGCCTTATTCAATTTTTCAAGCGCTGAAACTGTGGTCACGGTAGGGGTCCCATATGGTGGCGTTAAGGAACCGTAACCAGCTGCGTCATTGCCATCTATGGCAAAATAAGCAATCCTGCGTTCGCAAAAATAGAACGGAGTGATCCCGTTGTCCTTACATCTTGTTCCCAGGCAATTGCGTTACGTGCTGGCGGTGGCGGAGCATGGTTCCATACAGGCGGCCTCACGCGCGCTGGGCATCGCAGCCTCGGCCATCGACCGCCAGATCAAGGCAATGGAAGAGGCAAGCCAATCGCCGTTGTTTGATCGTCTGCCGCGTGGGATGAAACCCACCGCCGCCGGAGAAGCCGTGATTGTGATGGCGCGCCGCTGGCTGGCAGATGCAGAGCGTCTGGAAGGCGGTTTGAAAGAAATGCGCGGCCAGGAACATGGAACGGTGCGTCTGGCGGCGATGGACAGCTTGGCCAACGGTCTGTTGCCCGAGCTTGTGGCCTGGGTCATGCGCGATCACCCCCGGATCCATCTGGACATCGACATTATGACTCCCTCCCAGGCGGCGCAGGCCTTGGACGAAGGGACCGTGGACCTGGCCTTTGCCTTCAACTTACCCAAAGGGCGCTACCAGCACCGGATCTGGGAGGAAGAGCTGCCCTTTGGCTGTGTTGTCAGCCACGCGCACCCGCTGGCGCGACAGGATCGCGTCACATTGACGATGTTGTCAGAAGTGCCAACAGCTTCCCAAAGCGCGCTGTTGCCCATTCGCCGCTATCTCGACAGTCGCCACGGCTGGCTTTTTGCGGAAAACGCGCCCGTTCTGGTAACCAATTCGCTGCAGCTGCTGAAACAATCTGTGTTGGACGGAGATCTTGCCATTTTGACCTCTGAACTGGATGTGCTGCCAGAGGTCGAGGCCGGGCGCCTGCGGTTCCTGCCGTTGGATGAGGCGGGGCTGCGGCCACAGAACATCGTGTTGGCCGTGGACACCCGTCGGCCTTTGATCCGCGCGACACGGGTGATTGCGGATCGATTGCATAGTGTTGTGCCGCAACGATTGGCTGATTTGCGCAGATAGGGCCGTTTTCCTCCTCCTTTTTTGCGGACACCTCACGAATTCGTCCGGTTTTCACTCAGGATAACCTGCTGCCTTAGGCAGACAGTAGGGGCAGGCTGTTATGATGTCGGCATGAGCGAGGAGGAAACATGGCCCATATCCTGATTGTTGATGATGAACCTTTGCTGCGGGATGAGCTGCAAGAATCCCTGGAGTTGGAAGATTTCGAGGTTTCGACCGCGGAAGCGGGTTTGGAAGCTTTGGAGAAATGCCGACACACCGCCTTTGATGTTGTCGTTACGGATCTAAAGATGCCAAAAATGGGTGGATTGGAGCTGATCCGGAAACTAAACGAACAAGGCTTTGATGGGCAGGTAATCGTCGTCAGCGGCCATGGCGCAGAAAGCAATCGAACAGAGGCGATGGAAAACGGTGCAGTTGCCTGTTTCGCAAAACCTCTTGATATTGAAGAATTAATTGAAAAGTTGAATGAAGTTTTATGACGGGAAACCTCCGTCATTTACCCGGTTTCCAAAGGCTTATGTGGTTGTATCCTTTTGAGTAGGGGCTGAAATCTCTTCCGAATAGGGCGATTTGTTTGGAATTGTTTCAACCCTGCGATGCCCGGCATGATTTCCTCAGATGATTTCAGACGAGGAGATAAAAATGACGGACAAAGCTGATCCCACAGGCAACGTCGGATTGACGGTTCTCTTGGTGGATGACGACAAGGAAGCGTTGGAAGAGCTTCAGGATATTGTCGAACTGGAAGGGTGGAACGCCATTATTGCAGGCAGTGTCGATATGGCGCTGGAGGTTTTGGAATGGTACCCTTACGTCGGTTTGGTTGTCTCTGACGTGCACTTTGTGGACCCATCCGGCGACACGTCAAGCGGCTTTCAACTGGTGTCCCGTGCCCAGGCGCGTTTCCCGGACCGGGACCTGTCTTACATCATGACAAGCGGTGACCCCTGGGCCTTTGACGGATCTGCCCAGGCAGGCGCGGTGGACTTCCTCAGCAAACCTTTGGTGCCTGATGATCTGATCCAATCGATCAAGGCCTTTGCAGGCAAAGGTGCGGCGCAGACAGACAATCCCGACCGCGACGAAAACCTGCTGAAGAAGGTCCAAGACACCACCCAAGCGATGCATGACGAAACGCCGCCGACCCCGGCCACAGGAACAGGAGCGGTCGTATGAAACACCTTGGATTGGTAAGCCTTGGGATGAGCCTGGCGCTTGCGGCAACTTCCCAAGCGGCAGAGACACCGGCACCGGCCGTGGCAGACAGCCCGCAAACTCTGACCTTTGGGATCGTGCCCCAGCAATCGGCCAGCCGTTTGGCCGCAATGTGGGGGCCGCTGATGGCAGAGCTCAGCCAGCGCAGCGGGGTGACCTTTCGGTTCCAAACGACCAAGGACATCCCCACGTTTGAGGCCTGCCTGGCCGCCGGCGCTTATGACGTCGCCTATATGAACCCGATGCATTATACGATTTTTGCCACCGAAAGCGCCTATCGTGCCATTGCGCGTCAATCCAACAAACAGCTCAAAGGGGTGATCGTCGCACGTAAGGACAGCGGTATTTCAGATATCTCGGTTCTCGAAGGATCCACAATCGCCTTCCCCTCGCCGGGGGCATTTGGAGCGAGCATCCTAACCCGATCGACACTCAGCAGCCGCGAGATCGCCTTTGAGCCCAGATATGTGAAGTCCCACGACAGCGTGTATCGCGCGGTTGCCGCAGGCCTTATGCCCGCAGGCGGTGGGGTGACCCGGACCTTGAACGCGGTTGACCCTGATATTCGGGCCGAGCTTGAAGTTGTCTATGAAACCGCCGGGTTCACACCGCATGCCATTGCCGTGCACCAGAGTGTTTCGGGATCCTTTGCCGACAGCCTTCAGGCGACACTTCTTGAGATTGCGGCTGAAACCCCAGAGCTTGTCAAAGCCGTTGGCATGGGTGGGTTTGAAATGGCGGCAGATGCCGACTGGGACGACGTGCGTGCGTTGGGCATGGCGCGTGAGGACACAGGAATTTCGCAAGCGGGGGATGCAGTATGTCCTTCCGATTGAAAACCATTTTGGGCATCGCGCTGATTGAGCTGACGGTTATGGCATTGCTCATTGGCATCAACCAGTTCGCGCTAGGCGGGTCCGCCACGGCGCAGCTGTATCAACGGGCCGAAGCCACGGCCCGGGTGTTTTCCAACGCGGTTTCTGATGCTGTGATTGCGACGGATCTGGCCACTTTGGATGCAACAATCGCAACGGCTGTTGGCAGCGAAGAGCTGACTTATCTACGTGTGCTCAGCCCTGACGGTCTGTTGCTGTCTCAAGGCGGCGCAGCGGACGCTCTGGCGGTGCCGTTTCAACGCGATGACTCCTTTGAGGCGGCTTTGTCGGACCATGTGATCGACATCGATCTTCCGATTGTCGTCGAAGGCATCACATTTGGCTATATTGAGCTGGGCCTTTCGACCCTTGCGGTGGAAGAGGAAATTGCCTCCGCCCTGCGGTGGAACGTGATTGTTGCGGTCATCGGCATGTCTTTGGTTGCGATCTTCGGCTATGGGCTGGGGTCGATGTTGACGCATCAGCTGCGATGGTTGCGCGAAGGTGCGCGCGATATCGAAGCGGGCCATTGGGATCGGCAAATTCAGGTGCGCGGCCGGGATGAGCTGGCGGACACGGCGCATTGTTTTAACTCGATGGCGCGCACATTGGCGCGCGACCGGGCGATTTTACAATCTCAGCGCAATACGCTTTTGGCCAAGAAAACCCGCGTAGAGGTGATCGTTGATCGCATGACGCAGATTTCCAACAAAAAAGCGCATGTTGATATTCCTGATACTGAGCGCAGTGATGAAATTGGCGATATGGCCCGCGCAACCGTGGTGTTCCAAAACGCGATGCAAGCGGTCGAACGCGCACGTGTCGAACAGCAGCGGCTGATCTCAGCCTTTGATCAGCTGGATGAACAGGTGGCAATTTTTGGCACCGATGGTGTGGTGCTGTTTATGAACAAGGCCTTTCGAACCTTTAACAAAGGCGTGCTTGGGGTGTTGAGCTCTGATTTCACCTTTGAGCGTTTCCTGCAGGAAGGATGTGCGATGGGCGCGTTCCCCGAAGCGGAAGACGATCCAGCGGCGTGGGTCCAGACGCAGATCGCGCGGGAAAACGGCACCCCGCGTGAGATTAAGCGCGCGCCGGATCGGATCCTTGTGACAGTACAAAGCCAGGTTGATGGGATCGGTCTTGTTTGGAGCGCACAAGATGTCACCGAGATGCGCCATAACGAGCATCAGCTGGTCCAAGCGTCCAAAATGGCCACTTTGGGTGAAATGGCAACCGGTGTGGCGCATGAACTGAACCAACCCCTTGGGGTGATCCGCATGGCTGCGACCAATTGCGTGAAGCGTATTGAGCGGGACAAGTTTGATGCAGAATACTTCAAGGCCAAGCTGATCCGCATGAGCGAACAAACAGAACGCGCGTCGCAGATTATCAACCATATGCGCATCTTTGGCCGGGAGGCGGAAGGCAAGGTCGCTCCTTTTGATCTGCGTAACTCTCTGACGGAGATGGTGGCTTTGGCGCGCACGCAGCTTCACACACTGGATATCGCGCTCAAACTGTCGCTGCCAGAGGTTGGAGAAGGCACCGTGTTGGGGGAGAAGGTCATTTTTGAGCAGGTGCTGCTCAACTTGTTCAGCAATGCGCGGGATGCGATTGACAGCCAGCCGGGGCAGGGCGGTGAGATCCGGGTCGAAGCCGAATTTGACACCGGCGCCGGACATGTGCTGCGGATCTATGACAGCGGCGGCGGCATTCCCAAAAAGGCGCTGGAGAAATTATTTGAACCTTTCTTCACCACCAAAGAGCCTGGCAAAGGCACCGGTCTAGGCCTGTCGATCAGCTTTGGGACGATCCAGGAGATGGGCGGCACAATTGTGGCTGAGAACGTGGGAGAGGGGGCGTGTTTCACCATTACCCTTCCCGTTGCCCCAGCGGCGGACTTAGAGACTGCGGCCTGAAGTCGGGGGCCATTTGGCCCCCGTTTCATATCTTTAGCCCTGTTGGCGAATGTTGTCGGGCAGCCAGGTGGCAAGCTCCGGCCAGACAACCAAGATCACCACCATCAACAGCATTAGCGCCACCATCGGGATCGCCGTTTTTGCAATGTATGAGATCTCGTGCCGGGTCATGCCCTGAAGGACAAAGAGGTTGAAGCCGATCGGCGGTGTCACCTGTGCGGTCTCAATCACCACCACCAGAAAGATCCCGAACCAGATCACGTCAATCCCTGCGGCACGGATCATCGGTTCCACAATCGCCATGGTCAAAACGACCGACGACAGCCCATCCATGAACATGCCCAGCACCAGATAAAACACCGTCAGAACCGCAATCAGCGCCACGGGTGAGAGGTTGTAGCTCTCGATCAGGGCTGCCATCGCGCGTGGCAGTCCGGTGAAGCCCATCGACAGTGACAGGAATTCCGCGCCCATCAGGATCAATGCGATCATCGCCGAGGTCTTGGTTGCGCCCATCAAGCTGACCGAAAAGGACTTCCAATTCAGCGACCCTTGCAGGAACGACAGCCCCAACGCGCCCAGAACACCCACGGCGGCGGCCTCAGTTGCGGTGGCAAAGCCCATATACATGGAGCCGATAACCACTGCGACCAGACCCAAGACGGGCACCAGAAACCGGCTTTCGGAGATCATGGTGCCAAAGGACATGCGCGGCTCGGGCTCGGGGCGGGGCCCTTTGCCAAAGTAGTGCCAGCCAATGATATAGGTGGCAAAAAGCCCAGCCAGAACCAGTCCGGGCAGCACGCCTGCCATAAACAGCTTGGTGATGCTTTCGTTGACCGTCACGCCGTAAACGATCAGCGTGAGCGACGGTGGGATCATCAGACCAAGCGTTGCGGCACCAGCCAAAGTGCCAATGATCATATACTCAGGATAGCCGCGCTCCCGCAGCGCCGGGATCGACATTTTCCCGACCATATTCAGTGTCGCTGCCGAAGAGCCCGAGACTGCGGCGAATATGGTGCAGCCCGCGATATTGGTGTGCAAAAGCCCGCCGGGCAGGAACCGCATCCACGGGGCAAGGCCGCGGAACATATCCTCGGACAAGCGGGTGCGATATAGGATCTCTCCCATCCAGATAAACAGGGGCAGGGCCGTCAGCGTCCAAGAGGAGGCGCCGGACCAGATTGTGGTCACCATCGCATCACCTGCGGGGCGTGAGGTGAACAATTCCATCCCAACCCAGGCCACGCCCATCAGCGCCATGCCGATCCACACCGATCCGCCCAACAGCGCAAAGAGGGTAAAGACAAAGATCGCCGTTGCATAAAGCTCGGTCATTCGACGCCCTCCTGCTGGATGTGGACGCTGCCGGTTGCCAGAAGGCGGGTCAGATGGTCCCAGACGGCAATGGCCAGAAGAACGGTGCCGATGGACATCGGCAGCTGTGGCAGCCAGATCGGGGTATAGACCCAGTCAGACCCGCTGTTTGCCCAAAGCGTGCCCCAGTTCCAGGGCCAGGTGCCAAACATGGAAACAACTGTAAGCAGCCATTCCGGCACAAAATCCTGACCCTGGGTCCGGTCGTTGATCATCTCGGACAAGAAGTTTGACTTGATCGCGTAACGGGCGAAATAGGTGGCAACACAGGCTGAAATCAGCATCGCCACTGCATCAAGCCAGAAGCGATGGCCGTTTCCACCGGTCAAAAAGATCGACACCCGGATATGCGCGCCCTGTGTCAGCGCGTAAGCCAGTGCAAAAAACGATGTCGCGGCCATAGCATAGCCGGAATATTCGGTTGACCCCGGAAAGGTCAGCGCAGACCAGCGGGCGACCATCTGTCCCACAATCAACAACAGGATCGTGACCATAAAGCAGGAGGCAACCACGCCGGCCGCCAGGTAAATCCGATCCATAACGCGCCAAAGGGGCGTCAAAACGCGTGCCATTCGTGGCCCTTGAAGCAGGCAGGCTGCGGCCAGTAGGGTTGGAAAAACGAAAAGCCAGACCCACAGCGGCAGGCCCAGCACTAATTGCCAGTCTCGCATGAAATTCTCCGCGACATTGCATGCTGCGCACCGGCGTGAAGACCGAGGCGCAGCGCTGTCTTTGATTGTTTACTTGGCCTGATACGCGTCCAGGATTGCCTGACCGTCGGCCCCCACGGTTTCGATCCAGTCCGCTGTCATCTTGGCGCCAATGGTTTCCAGCTCTTCCTTAAAGGCACCTTTGGCGTCTTCGACGCTCATGCCATTGGCTTCGAGCTGTTCAAAATACCAGTTCGCCAGCTCTTCGGATTTTGCAAGGCAAGCCGCACCGGTTTCATCTGCAGCTTTTTGCAGACCTGCCTTTGCGTCATCGCTAAGCCCATCCCAGACACCTTTGTTAACCATCACATAGTTGCGCGGCAGCCAGGCATTGACTTTGTAGTAATGAGTCAAATGCTCCCAGACCTTGCGGTCATATCCCGTGGAGCCTGAAGAGATGAAGGATTCCGCGACACCGGTGGCCAGCGCTTGGCTCAGCTCGGCCGCTTCGATCTGGACGGGGATCATACCCAGCTCTTCGGCAAAGGTTGCAGTTGCTGTGTTGTAAGAGCGGAACTTGATCCCTTGGGTGTCCTCGGACGAGCCAACTTCTTTCTTGAAGTAGAACCCCTGGCCCGGCCAGGGGCAGGAATACAGCGTGACAAGATTTTGTTCTGCCAGCGCGTCGTTTACGGTTGGCTTGGCCGCCTGCCAAAGGGCTTCGTTGGCCTCATAAGTGGTTGCGACAAAAGGCAGGTTGTCCCAGCCCAGAACCGGCGCTTCGTTGGCGTGGGCGGACATGAAACGTTCCCCGATCGGAACCTGACCGGTCTGGATCGCGCGCTTGATCTCGGCCCCGCCATAAAGCGAGCCGCCCGGATGCACAGTGATGTCCACATCACCGCCGGTGTAGTCGCGCACCTTGTCGGCAAACACCACAGCCATTTCAGAATGGAAGTTGGTTGCAGCATAGGCCGTCGGCATGTCCCATTTCTCAGCCAGGGCAGAGGTCGCGCCCAGGGCCAGCATCAGGGTCAAAGTGGAAACAGATTTCATTTGTTTTCTCCCGTTGGTTATTTTCTTGAATTAGCTGCGCCTTGCAAAGCGCATTGGATCAAATGGGCTGAGGTCCTCGTTGGGACGAGTGCCGGCAATCAGATCAGCGATGAGGCGACCCGTTTTTGGCCCGCCCGTCAAGCCGATATGATGATGACCAAAGGCCGCAAAGACACCGGTGCGGCGAATTTCACCAATTAACGGCAGGCTGTCGCTGGGGGCAGGGCGGTAGCCCAACCATTCTTCTTCCTCGCTGGCCTGCAGTGCCGGAAACATCTGCGCCACGCTTTTGCGCAGCAGGGCCAGGGGGGCTGCGGATTTTTCCGGACTTAACCCGCCAAATTCTACCACGCCCGCACAGCGCAGCCCCTCCGCCATTGGGGTGGCGACAAATTTGCCCTCTGCCAACATCATTGGTGCGTTTGGCATCTGATTGGGGTGTTTAAACACAATATGATAGCCGCGCTCAGCCTCTAAGGGGACATGGATGCCAAGCTTCTTCATCAAAGGTTTCGACCAAACCCCGGTGGCCAGAACCAGCTGTGAACAGGGAAAAGATCCCTGGTCGGTTTCCACGGCGCTAATGTGTTCATCTGTAAACGTCACATCCCGTAGTTCCGCCTGAACAAAACGACCGCCCATTTGGGTAAATGTCTTGACCAGGTCCTGGACGTATTGGCCGGGATTGCGCACATAGCCGTGATCGCGGTTCAGCGCCAAAAGACCTGCCTGGGGACCAAGGATCGGTTCCAGCTCTTGCACAGCAGCGCCTTCGATGATCTCGGGGACAAAACCGGCGGCGCGGCGCAGGTCCCAGTCAAAGCGGTCCGCCTCATAGGCAGCACGATTGCGATACACGTAGTTATAGTCGCTGGTTTCAACCCAAGTCTCTGCTGCTGTGTCCTTGGAGAGCTGGATGTGTTGGTCTACACTGTCCCCCAGTAGCTGTGCCAGCCCTTTGGAAATCCGTTTCGTATCGCTCGCATTGGCGTGCGACAAATATTTGGTCAGCCAAGGTAAAAGCCGCGGCAGATACCCCCAACGCAGAAACAGCGGGAAATCAGCGTTCATCAGATAGCCGGGCGCTTTGCGCAACAGGCCTGGACCCGTGACCGGTACAATCGAGCACCGTGCCAGAATGCCGCCATTGCCAAAAGACGCTCCATGACCGGGTGTCCCCTTGTCAATCAGGGTCACATCAAGCCCTTTGCGTTTGAGCCATATCGCGCTGGCGGCACCTACGATCCCGGCACCAACTACAACCACGGGAGATTTCGTCATTTTCGCTCCACATTTTTGATTGGATTAAAAGTGAAACGATCCAAACATCATTTCAAATACAAAAAATTGCCATCCGCATCATAAAAAGTTATGCTTTTCTTATGAAGCCAAGATTTCGCCAATTGGAAGCCTTTCACGCCATTATGGTCAGTGGAACTGTGACGGGGGCTGCCGAAAAACTGGGCATTTCCCAACCAGGTATTTCAAACCTTCTGTCGCAGCTCGAAGCCAGCAGCGAGATCAAACTGTTTGAACGCCACAATGGTCGTCTCATTCCAACGCCCGAGGCGGATATCCTGTTTCAAGAAGTTGATACGTTGATGCGCGGGCTGGAACGGACAAGCCAGACACTCATGGATTTGCAAAGCAACCGGCTGGGTCAACTGCAAGTGGCGTCTCAGCACTCGCTTTCGTTTGGGTTTATGCCGCGTTTGATTTCCCGGTTTGCGACGGACCGCCCGGATGTCACGGTTTCTTTTCAGGCGCAGTATTCCGGAAAGATTCAGGAATGGGTTGCGGCTGGCCTGTTCGAAATCGGCGTGTGCGAAGCGCCGCTGTATCACGACAACCTCAATGCGGAACTGTTTCAGTTTGAGACATTTCTAGCCCTGCACAAGGCGCACCCGCTGGCGGAATATACCGTTTTGACGCCTGAAATGCTGCGCGGTGTCCCCTTTGTGGTCATGAGCCCTCAGCATCCCACCCAACGCCGGTTACGCCAGGCCTTTGACGATGCAGGTGTGCCCATTAATGCGCGTGTCCATTCGCATCTGTTCAAAAACCTACTGAGTTTTGTGAAACAGGGCATGGGCGTCGCCTTGGTGGATTGTTTTGTTTCCGATTATGACGACGAAACAGATGTCGTGCTGCGTCGCTTTGATCCAAAAGTTCCAATGGAGATGGCTGTTGTGACGTCTAAGTCACGACAAATGTCGCGTGTAGGGCATGACTTTATGGACCTATTGCTCGCGGCTCTTCACTTGAAGGCGAACAATCCCCTTAATAGAGCATGACAACTGCTGTTTGTGTCAATTCTTGCTTTTCGCACTAACCAACTCATTGGGGTCTGGTGCGAAGGCGCGCGTCACAGTCGTTTGGATGGCCTTCATGATCGATAGGCGCCAATTGTGTGATCTTTGCTGGGCCTGCCGCATACGTGCGGCCAATACAAACGGCACACAAGACGACAAGTAATCGCAGAAATTGCCGGTGAGAGACAGCTGAGCCGCGTTGTCGAGCCTTGGTGGTTCTGCCTCAGGATGGGGCAGAACCTTTTTCTTTTTTCCTATAAGCGCTTAAGCTGCTGAAAGGCCTGCATCAAGCGCTGTCAAAATTGTGTTCACATCTTCTGAGGACACGATCAGCGGCGGCGACAAGATGATGTTGTTGCCAGAGACCCGAACCATCGCGCCCGTTTCGTAGGCAGTTTTTTGGATCGTTGCCATCGTCGGTTTAGCGCCCGGGGCTTTGGTTGCCCGGTCTGATACGATTTCCAGCGCGATCATCAGACCTTCTCCGCCGCGTATATCACCGATCAGTTCGTGGCTCTCTTGGAGCTTTTGAACCCCAGCAAACAGTTCAGCACCGCGCGCTGCAGCATTGTCTTTGACGTTCAGGCGCTGGGTTTCCTTGAGGCAGGCAATCGCCGCCGCTGCACCAACCGGATGACCGGAATATGTGTATCCAGACCCGATCGCACCTTTGCCGGTTTTGTCGTTTTCAAACACGTCCGCGACCTTGTCGTTGATCATGACCGCACCAAAGGGGAAATAGCCGTTGGTGATTGCTTTTGCGGTACACATCATGTCGGGTTTCACGCCCCAATGGCGGGAACCGGACCAGCTGCCGGTGCGGCCGTAGGCGGTGATAACCTCGTCTGCGATCAAGAGGATTCCGTATTTGTCACACAGCGCCCGCACGCCAGGCATAAAACGCTTGTGCGGCGGGATAACGCCGCCTGCGCCCAGAACCGGTTCCATGATCATACCGGCAATTGTTTCTGCACCCTGGAACTTGATCTCGTCCTCCATCGCCGCCAGACACAGCTGCGCCAGTTTTTCCGGATCAGTTTCATTGAAAGGGTTGCGATAGGTGTAAGGGGCCGGGATGTGGTAGCAGCCCGGCATCAGCGGCTCGTATTGGGTGCGGAAATTGGCATTGCCATTGACCGATGCGCCCAATGTATGGGTGCCGTGGTAGCCCTTTTTCAGAGAGAGGAATTTCACCCGTCCGCCTTCGCCGCGGATCTTGTGGTATTGGCGCGCCAGACGCAGTGACACTTCGACGGAATCCGAACCGCCAGAGGTGTAAAAGGCGCGGGTCAGGCCGTCTTCTTTAAAGAAGTCTGCCAACATCGCGCCCAGTTCGATGACCTGGTCGTTGGTGGTGCCACGGAAAATAGAATAATAGGGCAAGGCTTGCAGCTGGGCAGCGATTGCGTCTTTTACAGGCTGGCATGAATAACCCAGGTTCACATTCCAAAGACCGCCAACGGCGTCCACAACGGTACGGCCGTCAACATCCGTGATGGTCACGCCTTCACCCTTGGTGATGATTTCGGGCGGGTTCGCGATGGAGTCCGCGGGGTGGGCCATCGGATGCCAGATATCTTTGGCGTTGCGCTCTTTGAGGAAGTTTGAATCGGTCATGTGCAAAGTCCTTCTTTCAGGCGTCTTGGTGCCATTTGTCTGCGTAAAGCCCGGGTAGGCTGCCACCAGTTCGTTCGGTTGCTCTTGCCGCCAGGGTCATGAGAGTTGTTTTGATTTGGGTCCGTTTAGTGTCGCTGTCGCGCAGGCTGGGAAAGGCGACTGCAAATGCGCCAATCACTTTGCTTTCTGCGCCAAACAGGGGAACCGCGAGGGAGGTGACGTCTTCGTCATATCCTTTTTCTGTCAGGCAATAGCCAAGCTCGCGGATCTTAGATAGGCGTTGTTTGATCGCATCGGGATCAGTGAGGGTTGCATTGGTATATGCCACAAGCGGCTCTTCGAGCTGCGCACGGGAAAATCCGGGGTCTGAGAATGCAAGCACACACAACCCCGATGAAGTGGCATGCAATGGCAAGATCTCTGCTTCGTCAAACTGAACGCGGGTGCGGTGCTGCTTGGTATCAGTATGGCATACCGCCGACAAAACACTCCCTTGCAGGAGTGAGGCATGGGCCAGCTCTCCGGTTTGTTCGGACAGATCAGCCACAATTGGCGAAAGGATAGAACGCATGGGATGGGTCACCTCGCGCACCCCGGAAAGGCGCAGAATTGCGGGACCCAAACGGTAGGCACGTGTCACCGGGTTCTGTTCGAGAAATCCATTCTCAGTCAGTTCGCTCAGGTGGCGATGCAATGTGGCCTTGTCGCGCTGCGCAATCTGCACGAACTCGGTCAATCCGATCTCCGGGCGCTGTCGCGAGAACGCATCCAGCAATTGCAGTGCTTTGGTAATGGTGCCCACACGACGCTCCTTTGGCTTCCTGCTTTCTTTGCTGGCAAACCGAAGGCGTGTTTTCAATAAAAATGATACTCAAGGTTCAATATGTGAACCCTGAGGTGAATTTTCAAAATCTTTGAGTTTTATGATTTGAGGGTCTTGTCGGGGTGAGCCTGTAGGAAAGCGTCGATTTGGTTCAGATGTGACGCGACCCTGCGAATCTTTGGCATGTTGGTAAGGTCCACGCCCCAACGGTCTGCGTTAAAGATCTGAGGCAGTAGGCAGACATCGGCCAACGAGACGCTATCGCCAAAACAATAGGACCCGCCGTCCAGCATTTCTTCAAATGCTTCCAGACCGGGGCGAATGAAGGTCTGCATCCAGATTTGCATCGTGATTTTTTCGCTTTGGGACGTAGCGAATTTGGCGACGCGGAGATTGCAGATGGGGTGGATTTCCATTGCAATGGCATGGGACAAGGCCCGAACGCGCGCGCGATCAATGGCATCGCCGGGTAGAAGGCCCAAGCCGCGCGTTTCGTTCAGGTATTCTACAATCGCAAGGGATTGGGTTAGTAGGTGCCCATCAATGTTCAAAACGGGGACCAAACCTTGCGGGTTTCGCGCAAGATGCTCAACGCGCGTTTGAGCACCTGCGACCAGATCCACAGGAAGGCTCTCCCATTCGAGCTTCGCTAGCCCAAGCGCAATGCGCACGCGATAGCTGGCAGTAGATCGCCAATAATCATGCAATTCTATCATTTTTATCCCTTGAGAATAGCCGTGTTTGGTGAGGAATCAGATCCGGTAATAGACAGTGCGGAGGCTTGGAAAATTCATCGAGCTGTGAACATCAAAAGGCGCGCGTCCATCGTGAGATCGAAAAAATTCCCATTCCTTTAGTGACTTAGTTATTTTTGTTGCAAGCGCAATGAATTTGATTGACTTTGTTGCATGCGCAATGAATATTTGTCAAGAAAGCGTAACTTGAGCATGCCAGTGCCGAGGAGGAATGGATGACTGAAGCCACGAAGATCAGCGGTTTGACCCGCGCCCCAAGCATTCCAGGGCCGCATGAGGGGTATATGCCAGGGTTCGCCAATGACTTTGAAACAGAGGCGCTTCCGGATGCTTTGCCGCAGGGGATGAACAGCCCGCAAAAATGCAATTATGGCCTATATGGCGAACAGCTGTCGGGTACGGCCTTTACCGTTCACCCGCCTGAGCGTACCTGGACCTATCGTATTCGCCCCAGCGTAAAACATTCTGCGCGTTACACACGTGTGGACATGCCGTTTTGGCGGTCTGCCCCTACAGTCAATGATGCGGTGAGCCTTGGTCAATATCGCTGGGGTCCGATTGAACACAGCGACACGCCGCTAAACTGGATTACAGGCATGCGCACCATGACGACGGCGGGGGATGTGAATACTCAGGTCGGCATGGCCAGCCATGTCTATCTGGTGACTGAGAGCATGGTGGACGCGTATTTCTTTTCTGCCGACTCCGAGCTGTTGGTTGTACCACAGGAAGGGCGACTGCGCTTTTGCACAGAACTGGGTGTGATTGATCTTGAACCCAAGGAAATTGCCATTCTGCCACGCGGTCTGGTCTATCGCGTCGAGGTGTTGGATGGGCCTTGTCGTGGGTTCGTCTGCGAGAACTACGGACAGAAATTCGAACTGCCAGCCCGCGGCCCGATTGGGGCCAACGCGATGGCCAACCCGCGTGACTTCAAAGCGCCTGTGGCGGCGTTTGAGGATCGCGAAGTGGAGAGCAAGATCACCATCAAATGGTGCGGGCAATTCCATGAAACCACTGTTGGACAATCGCCGCTGGATGTTGTGGCCTGGCACGGGAACTACGCGCCTTACAAATACGATCTGCGTGCCTATTGTCCGGTTGGGGCGATCTTGTTCGACCACCCGGATCCGTCGATCTTTACGGTGCTCACCGCGCCTTCAGGCAGCCCGGGCACGGCAAATATCGACTTTGTCCTGTTCCGTGAGCGCTGGATGGTGGCAGAAAACACCTTCCGCCCCCCATGGTACCACAAGAATATTATGTCCGAGCTGATGGGCAATATTTACGGGGTCTATGACGCCAAACCCGATGGGTTTGTGCCGGGGGGGATGTCACTCCATAACATGATGCTGCCCCATGGTCCGGACAAGGATGCCTTTGAAGGGGCGTCGAATTCGAACCTCGGTCCGGACAAGTTGGACAACACAATGTCCTTTATGTTCGAGACCCGTTTCCCGCAGCACCTGACGTCCTTTGCCGCCAATGAGGCGCCGCTGCAGGACAATTACATCGACTGCTGGGACAGTCTTGAGAAGAAATTCGACGGAACACCGGGGCTAAAGTGAAATCGGCCTTGCGGGCGTGGGCTGTGGCGTACGCCCGAAGAACTTTGTGAAAAAATCCGAACACCAGACAAGGGAAATGCGTAAAATGTCAGAGGTGAGATCGTGGGTCGAAACCGCGAACGGGGATACTGATTTTCCGATCCAAAACCTGCCTTATGGGGTCTTTGATGCGGGGCAGGGCGCGCGTATGGGCGTGGCCATTGGTGATATGATCCTGGATGTGGCCAAGGTCGATCATGGTTTGGATGCTGCATTGTTTGGCCGCCCTTCCTGGAATGCGGTCATGGGCGCAGGTCAGGCGGTTTGGGGGGCTTTGCGCAGCCGTTTGACCGAATTGTTGTCGGATGAAGCCTTCCGCAGCAAGGTTGAACCGCATCTGGTCAAACAGGCAGGCGCCAAGATGCTGATGCCCTTTGATGTGGCGGAGTATACTGACTTTTACGCGGGTAAGAACCATGCTGTGAACGTCGGAACCATGTTCCGGGGGGCAGAGAACGCGTTGCCACCGAACTGGCTGTCTATTCCGATTGGGTATAACGGCCGGGCGTCTTCGGTTGTTGTGTCAGGCACGGATGTGGTGCGCCCCTGGGGGCAGCTCAAGGGGCCGAATGACGAACTGCCGCGCTTTGGGACATGTGCCCGCTTCGATCTGGAGCTGGAGATGGGTGCCATTGTGGGCACGCCGTCTGATGGCATGGTGTCGGTGGAAGAAGCCGATGATATGATCTTTGGGTATGTGTTGCTGAACGACTGGTCGGCGCGCGACATTCAGGCCTGGGAGTATCAACCTTTGGGCCCGTTCCAGGCCAAGGCAACGGCGACCTCTATCAGCCCTTGGATTGTGACCAAAGCGGCGCTGGCGCCGTTCCGCACCTCCACGCCTGAACGTGAACGTCCGCTGCTGCCCTATCTTCAGGAAAAGACGCCGATGCTTTTTGACATCGATCTGGAGGTGGGTCTGAAACCCGAAGGGCAGGATGAGAGCATCATCGCGCGCACCAACTACAATGAGATGTACTACTCAGCCGCACAGCAGCTGTGTCACCACACCACGTCGGGCTGTTCCATGCGGACCGGCGACCTGTTGGGGTCTGGGACCATCTCTGGTGCCACCAAAGACAGCCGCGGTTCCCTGCTGGAGCTGAGCTGGGGGGGCAAAGAGCCGCTGACACTGGAAACCGGAGAAAGTCGCAGCTTCCTGGAGGACGGCGACACTTTGACCTTGCGCGGCGCGGCCAAGGGCGACGGCTACCGCATTGGATTTGGCGATTGTACGGGCACTGTTCTGCCCGCAGTCGATCTGCCCGACTGGGCGAAATGAGAGATAGGGAAGACCAAGATGGCAAAGGCATTTGCGTCCCAAGGGGACATGGAAGAAAAGAAAATTAGCTTCACTCAGGTCGGCGAAGGGCTTTATGCCTTTACCGCGGAAGGCGATCCCAATACCGGCGTGATCATTGGCGATGACAGCGTGATGATTGTCGAAGCACAGGCAACCCCGCGTCTGGCACGTAAGGTTATTGAATGCGTACGCACCGTCACCGACAAGCCGATCAGCCATCTGGTGCTCACCCACTATCACGCGGTGCGTGTTCTGGGCGCATCGGCTTATGGCGCGCGGGAGATCATCATGTCGGATACCGCTGCGGCCATGGTAGAAGAGCGCGGTCAGGAAGATAGGGACAGCGAATTTGGCCGCTTCCCCCGCCTGTTCCAAGGTCACGAGGAAATCCCCGGCCTGACGCGTCCGACCACGACATTTAGCGACAGCATGACTGTGTACCTCGGCAAGCGCCGTGTGGACATCATGAAGCTGGGCCGGGCGCATACCGCTGGTGATGCCGTGATCTGGGTTCCGGATCAGGAGGTTATGTTTACCGGCGATATCGTGGAATACCACTCTGCATGCTATTGTGGGGACGGCCACTTCCAGGATTGGCCAGAAACGCTGGCGAATATCGCTGCATTTGAGCCGAAATCCATTGCGCCGGGGCGTGGTGATGCGCTGGTGGGCGAAGAAATGGTGGCCAAGGCGCTGGATGCCACGGCCGACTTTATCGAGAGCACCTACAAGCCGGTGGCTCGGATCGTGGCCCGTGGCGGCTCGCTGAAAGAAGCCTGGGATGCGGTGCGCGCGGAATGTGATCCGAAATTCGCAGACTATGCGATCTATGAACATTGCCTGCCGTTCAACGTGGCCCGTGCATTTGACGAGGCGCGCGGCATCGACACGCCTCGCGTCTGGACCGCAGAGCGCGATCAGAAAATGTGGGAAGACCTGCAGGGTTAATCCCTGCATTTCCATCACAGGACCACGACGGGCGCACCGCTTGAAACAGCGCCCGTCGCACCAACAGTGGGAGGAGCCGCACGATGTTGCAGGACCGCTATTCGCTTGCCTTCAAACTTTATCCATACGCCCGACGTGCTGATCAGGACGCGACCGAAGTCGTACGTCATCCGGTTGTGGTGATCGGCGGAGGACCAATTGGTCTGGCGACCGCACTGGACCTGGGACGGCAGGGAAAGCCTGTTGTCGTGCTCGATGACCACGAAGGGGTGGGGCAGGGCAGCCGCGCCATCTGTTTTGCCAAACGCACGCTGGAGATCGCGCAGCGTTACGGCTGTGGCCAGCCTATGGTCGACAAAGGCGTCGTTTGGAACCTGGGCAAAGTCTTCTTTGATGATCGCAAGATCTATGACTTTAACCTTCTGCCCGAAGATGGCCATCGCAATCCGGCCTTTATCAACCTTCAGCAGCCTTATTTTGAAAAATTCATCCACGATCAGATTGTTGCTGAGGTCGCCCAAGGGGCTCCGATAGATATTCGTGGGAAGAACCGGGTTGAGGCGATCACCTCTCAGGACGATCATGTGGTTCTGGATATCCTGACGCCAGAAGGTCCCTATCAGATCGAAGCGGACTGGGTCGTTGCGTGTGATGGTGCGTCGTCTCCCACCCGGGCGATGCTGGGGCTTGATTTTGAAGGTCGCGTGTTCGAGGACAGTTTCCTGATCGCCGACATCAAGATGAAAAATAACGAATTTCCGACCGAGCGCTGGTTCTGGTTCGAACCCTATTTCAAGGCTGGTGCCTCGACCCTGTTGCATAAGCAGCCGGATGATGTCTGGCGTGTGGATTTCCAAATCGGCTGGGATGTAGACCGGAAGGAAGAGCTGAAGGAAGAAAACATCCGCAAACGCCTGGATGCGCTGCTTGGTAACGATGCCGAGTATGAGATGGTCTGGTCTTCGATCTACACCTTCCAGTGTCGCCGGATGAAAGAGTTCCGTCACGGTCGGGTGATCTTTGCCGGAGACGCAGCACATCAGGTGTCACCTTTTGGCGCCCGTGGGGCAAATTCCGGCATGCAGGACGTGGACAACCTGGGCTGGAAACTGGGGCTGGTACTGGATGGCAATGCGCCCGAGGCGCTGATTGACAGCTATCACGAGGAACGTGCGTTTGGGGCGGATGAAAACATCCTGAACTCCACACGGTCGACGGATTTCATCACGCCTAAATCGAAGACCAGCCATATGTTCCGTAACGCTGTACTGGAATTAGCTGAACACGTTGAATTTCCGCGTTCAATTGTGAATTCAGGACGCCTTTCGTTACCTTGTACTTATGACGGGCTTTCGCTGAATGGCGCGGACAAGCTGGAAGGTGGTCCAAACCGCACCCGAGTCGGCAGCCCTTGCCCGGACGCGCCAGTTGCGGATGGGTTCCTCTTGGATAAATTGGGGGGTGGTTTCACCCTGCTGACAATCGATGCAGACGCGCCGAATGAACTGGATGTGGATGGGGTGGCTGTTTCCCGCTTGGCGCTGAACGGCACAGACAAACATCTGGCCGAACGCTATTTGGGAGCCGCGAAGTCGGCCGTCTATTTGATCCGACCGGACCAGCATGTTGCGGCCCGTTGGAGCACCTATGATCAAACAGCGCTCGAAGCTGCGCTCAAAACAGCCTGTGCGAAAGGGTAAGTGATGTCTGATCTTAATCTGAAACCGAACCTCGCAGCCCCGGATGCATTCTATGAAGAGCTGATTGCAACCCATGAAGGGCTGCAAGACGATGAAAGCGCAGCCTTGAATGCGCGGCTGATCCTGATCCTGGCCAATCACATCGGCGACAGTGATGTGCTGAGCGCAGCGATGAAACTGGCCAAGGACCCGGCGTCGGTCTCCTCCTAGTCCTCAGCTGAAATCAAAAAAGAGGCGGTTCCAATTTGGAGCCGCCTCTTTTTGTTTGGAACACCTCTGGCATGCGAAAAAAGAGAGCGCCCGATGGGAGGTCGGGCGCCTTGAGTTGTCCGCCGCCATTGGAGGGCGGCTTGGGGAGAGGGCTAGAGTTTGAACCAGGCGGTTTTAAGCTCAAGGTATTTGTCAAACGCGTGCAGCGATTTATCGTGGCCATTGCCGGATTGTTTGACGCCGCCCAAAGGGACCGTGACATCCGCGCCGCCATAGGTGTTCACATGGACCACACCTGCGTGCAGCTTGCGCACCATGCGATGGGCGCGCGACAGGTTTTCTGTCCACACGGCGGAAGCCAGCCCGTATTTGGTCCCGTTTGCGATCGCCAGGGCTTCTTCTTCTGTGTCAAAGGGGATCACAACCAGGACGGGGCCAAAAACCTCTTCTTGTGCGATAAAGTCATTCGGTTTGACGTCTGTGAGGATCGTGGGCTGCATGTAATAGCCACCGGTTTCCTCGAGAATCCGTTGCCCACCTGTAACCAAAGTTGCGCCTTCGTCTACGGCACGTTTGACAAAGCTTAGGTTCTGCTCAAGCTGCGGCTTGGAATTCACTGCGCCTGACGTGGTATTCGCATCCAGAGGGTTGCCAACAACCATGGCTTCGGCATGGGTTTTCAGCTTGGCGACGAAATCATCATGGATGGAGCGCTCGACCAGAAGGCGGGAGCCCGCAATGCAGACCTGCCCTGAATTCCGAAAGATGCCATGAGCCGAGGTTTTGGCGGCCTCATCCAGGTTGGGGGCGTCGGCAAAGACGATGTTTGGGGATTTCCCGCCCAGCTCAAGGTAGACCCGTTTCATGTTGCTGGCTGCTGAGGCCTGCATCAGACGGCGGCCGGTGGCGCCAGAACCGGTGAACACCAGCACATCCACGTCGTGGCTTTCTGCGATGGCGGCGCCGACAGTGCCTCCTTCGCCGGTCACCACGTTGAAGACGCCAGCAGGCATGCCAGCTTCCAGCGCGAGTTCTGCCAAACGAACCAGAGTGAGCGATGCTGTTTCAGCGGGCTTCAGTACAACAGTACAGCCCGCAGCCAATGCGGGACCAAGCTTCCAGGTGCCGATCATCAGCGGGAAGTTCCAAGGCACAATCGCGCCAACAACCCCAACGGGTTGTTTGTGCACCAAACCTAGGTTGCCGGTGCCGGTTGGGGCGATCTCACCAAAGATCTTGTCCACGGCTTCGGCGAAATACTTGATGGTGCCTGCTGCTGACATCGGCTCAGCCTTTAGGGCCATGCCAATTTCGGTTCCGTTATTTTTCACCCCAAGTGTGGCAAGCTCTTTGGCGTTTTCTTCGATCAGTGCGGCCCATTTCAACAGGACCTTCTTGCGCGCGACAGGTGCGAGATCAGACCAACGCCCGTCGTCAAAAGCGGCGCGAGCAGCGGCGATGGCCGCATCGGCGTCGTCGCGCGTGCCTTTGGGCATGGTGGTCAGAACGTTTCCGTCGATGGGGGAAATGACGTCCATCACTTCGCCCGAAGACGCGGGGCGACGCTCTCCGTCGATGATGTGTAGCGCGGAGGCGATGTCCTGAGGCGGGGCGGTTGTTGGTGTTGATGCAGAGGTCATGGGAATGGTTCACATATTGAAACAGCATTTCAATTATTGTGGCACGATGCGGCTGCTGCGTCAACGATCTCGGCAAGGTTGAAGAGTAGGACTGGTTAAAGCCCCATTTTTGATAGGCTTTTTTCAATCTTTGTGGAGAAATCAGTTGGAACGCGCCCACCAATTCCAAAGGTGGTGTTGGCGACCTCGTCAAATAGAGACTGAACAATCTGGCCGCGCAGCGTGTCGTTCATGCGGTGAATCGGTGTCGCAACGGCCAAAGCCCCACATGCAAACCCGTCACTTCCAAATACTGGAACCGCAATGCCGTAGACCTCTTCCTCATTGGTTTGATCTGCAATTGCAAAGCCATTGTCCGACGCCTTGGCAATTGATGTCTGCAAAGCGTCCGAATCCGTGACGGTCGCCTTCGTTTTGGCGCTCAGAGGGCTCGCGAGAACTTTGTTCACAAAGTCCTTAGAAGAGAACGCCAAAACGCTTAGGCCGGAAGCGGTGCTGTGAATGGGCAGAATTTCTCCTGCAACAAGCGACACACGATTGCTGCGGTTGCTTTCGGAAAATCCAATGGTGGCCAAAGCACGTCCTGAGATCAGGGAAGCGTGCGCTGTCTCTCCCGTTGCGGTGGATAGTCTATCTAATGCGGCTTGGAAGACAGCCGTGACCGGGAATACCGTTTCACGCACGCGCGCCAGGCGTAAAACCCCAGCTCCAAGGCGGTAAAGCTTGGTGCTGCTTGTTTGTTCCACCAACCCCGAATCGGCCATGGCGTTCAGCATCCTGTGAACGGTCGCTTTGTCCAATCCAGCACGGCGGGCGAGGTCAGATAGGCCGATTTCAGGATCATCTTCCGAAAAATGATCCAGCAATGCCAAGGCTTTGGTCACAGTTGAAGACATCTTTGATCCTTTCTCGGGCACCATTTTGTTTCACTTCGCAATTAAATTGACAGAAGTCGGGCAGGGGTGGTAAATATAAACCAATGTTGACAATAATGAACCACAGGGAGACTGTCAATGAACAAGAAATCCAAGATGTTGTTAACCGGCGCTTTGTTCGCCTTTGCCGCCGCTCCGGCCTTTGCTGAATATCCAGACCGCCCAGTGAACTTTGTTGTTCCGTTTCCTCCGGGAGACCTTGAGGACGTTCTGACTCGAATGATTGCTGAAGACTTCGAGACAAAATACGGTGTCGCTGCAGCTGTCGTGAACAAGCCGTCCGAAGGCGGTCCGTTCCCAGGTGCTGCAGAAGTCGCCGCTTCGCCTGCTGATGGATATACAATCGGATCCTTCGTCGTGGACGTTCCGGTTGTGGGTCCCGAGGTTGGTGTTCCTGGCTTAAACCCGGATCCTTTTGAACCGCTGGGTATCTTTCTAACCTATCCGTTCGTGATTGCCGCTTCAAAGTCCGCACCGTTTTCCACCATGGAAGAACTGGCCAAATACTCTGCAGAAGAGCCGCAACTTTTGGGCCACTTTGGGTCTTTCTTGTTGCCAACCCAAGCCACCTTTGCCGCGGCAAAGGAAATGGGGTTTGAATGGGGTGGCGAAGCATCTTCTGGTGCATTGGATTGTAACTCGCTGGCCTCCGGCGATTTTGACGTGATCAACACCACCATTCAGCAAATCCTGCCTTGCATGGACGCTGTGAACATTCTGGCTTCGATCACCGAAACTCCGATCCCGGTGGCGGCTGATGTGCCCACCTTGCAATCGATCGCACCAGAGCTGAACATTTCTCTGTGGAATGGTCTGTTTGTCCACAAGGACACCCCAGCAGATGTTCGTGAGAAAATCATCGCTTCTGCGCAGGAAACCATGGCGTCTGACCGTGCCAAGGAGTTGGCAGCGCAAACCGGTGCGATCATCTATTGGCAGGATGCAGCCACCTCTGCTGAGCGCATCTCCAGCGACATTGCCGTTTCAGGGAAAATCAACGAGCTGATCTCCGAGTAATGGGATTTCATTTATAAAAATAGTGACTGGCCGAGGAACGCTCGGCCAGTCTGTCCTGGCATCGGAAGGGTGAGACAATGAATTCTCAGCAAGACGAAGCGCCGCATGTCTTTCCTGAGGGCCGCAAACCTGGGGAGATGGTGTTTTGCATTTTGATCGTTGCATTAACAACGTTTTTGCTTCTGAACATCACGAGTGAAACGGCTTGGATCGCGGGTAAAAAGCTTGCTGCTCAGCCACGTTTTTGGCCTGCGCTATCTTTGGGGGGCGCGCTGTTCTTTGCTGCGCTGAACTGGTGGAGTAGAGCGGGAGTTTCTCGAAACCCCGGTCGCTGGCGCGAAACATTCACATGGATCCGGTCACTCGAGTTTATCGGCTACTACATGCTCTATGTCGCGAGCATTTCGGTTGTCGGTTATCTGCTCGCAACAATTCTGTTTTGTATCGGACTGACTCTGCGACTGGGTTACCGGCGCCAGGGAGTGCTGATTGCGACATGTTTCGCGCTCTTTGTTGTGTTGTTCTTCAAATCTGCTCTGAACGTGAAAATCCCCGGTGGTGCGATTTATGAACTGGCACCCGAGGGCATGCGTTACATCCTATTTAGGTACTTCTGATCATGGACTTGCTACTTTCCAGCTTTGAAATCATCGCCAGATGGGACGTTATTGCCGCGCTGCTCATCGGTGCAATCGGCGGTGTTGTTGTTGGCGGTCTCCCGGGGGTCGGCGCCGCCGTAGCCATTGCCATTGTGCTGCCCGCGACATTTGCCCTTGAACCCATCGTAGGGATCACGCTCTTGTTGGGTATCTATGGGTCTTCCATGTTTGGCGGTGCTATCCCCGCTATCTTGGTCAACACGCCAGGCACTCCGGTAAACGCGCTTACGACCTATGATGGGTATCCGATGACCAAGCGTGGCGAGGCGCGTCGTGCGTTGAGCCTTGCCTATTCTGCGTCGTTCTTTGGCGCAGTGTTTTCCATCGTCGCACTGATCCTGCTTGCGCCGGTTCTGGCAAAAGTTGCCCCTATGTTTGGCGCGCGAGAGATCTTTCTTGCGGCCTTCCTCGGCATCCTTTTGGTTGTGATTACCCACCGTGGTCAGGTGCTTGCCGCTGCAATGCTGGCGTGTTTGGGGATCTTTTTACAAACCATCGGCATTGAATCCACCGCCTACACCCAGCGCTACACCTTTGGGCAGGGCTGGTTGCAATCCGGCGTCGATTTGATCGTGGTGGTTCTGGGGCTCTTTGCCGTAAGCCAAGCACTGATCCTGTTCATGGAAAAGGACAAGGATATCAAGCTGCCTCATGTTGAGAAGGTCGGCTTTTTCACCCAGATGAAAGACTTGTGGATCTATCGCCGCATCGCTGCGGTGGGGTCTGCCTTTGGTGTGTTCTGCGGTATGATCCCTGGTGTGGGCGAGTTTATGTCCCAGTTCATGTCTTATTCTTATGCGCAGCGGACCTCCAAAACACCGGAGATGTTCGGCAAAGGAAATCCCGAAGGCATTGTAGCCTCGGAAGCGGCCAATAACTCTGTTCCAGCGGCGGCTATGATCCCGCTGTTGGCGCTGGGTATTCCCGGCGAAGAGCTGACAGCGATGATGTTGGCTGTATTCTATGTGCATAACGTTGTGCCAGGGCCGCAGCTGTTCTCTGGGTCGATGGACTTTATCATTGCACTTTATCTCTGCCTCTTGATCTTGAACGTGATTGTCGTGGCTTTCCTTTATTTCGCCACCGATACGTTGATGAAGGTCATGCTGATCCCGAACCGTTTCCTCGGCATGATGATCCTGACCTTCAGCTTGATCGGTGTGTACAGCCTGCGAAACTCGCTGACAGATGTCGCGATTGCATCAGGGTTCGGGGTGTTTGGCTTCATCCTAAAACGATTGGACTATCCAACCTCTCCAATCATTTTGGGCATCGTCTTGGGCAAGTTGATGGAGGATCGTTTCCGCACTGCGATGGCGCGGGTTCGTGAACCCTTTGATTTTATCGACCGTCCGATAGCTTTCGTTCTGTTCTGCATGATTGTGGTGGCGTTGTTGATCCATGGCTACACCATGTTCAAAGGAGCCAAAGCTAAGAAAACAGCAAAAAAGGAGCCGATCCATGAATGATCTGGTCCAACGTCGCCGTGACTTGCTCGGCCCGAATGTTTCAACCTTCTACAAAGATCCTGTTCACATCGTAAAAGGTGAGGGGGTCTGGCTGTGGGACAATGATGGACGCAAGTATCTTGATTGCTACAACAACGTGCCTCATGTGGGGCACTGCAATCCCAGGGTCGTCGAAGCGATTTATGAGCAAGCCAAAACGCTGAACACTCACACGCGCTACCTGCATGAAGGCATTCTGAACTATGTCGAGAAGCTGACTGCGACGTTTGATGAGGCGTTGGACACGGCCATCATGACCTGTACTGGGTCCGAGGCCAACGATATTGCTTTGCGTATGGCAGAGGGTATGACCGGCAAGCGTGGGATCATTGCGACGGATGCAACCTACCATGGCAATACCACACTGGTGTCGCATCTTTCCAAAAGCAATGCGCCCGAGGTGGGCTTTGGCCTTGGGGAATATCTGCGCCATGTAGAGGCCCCGGACAGCTATCGGATCGCGGATCCGGATGGCACCCGGTTTGCGGCCAAAGTGCAGGCGGCGATCGATGATCTGGAGGCCGCGGGCATCGGCTTTGCAGCGCTGATTGTCTGTCCGCTGTTCCTGAACGAAGGTTTCCCGGATCAGAAGGAAGGTTGGCTAAAGCCGACTGCAGATGCTGCGCGTAAAGCGGGTGGTTTATTGATCTGTGACGAGGTGCAATCTGGATTTGCGCGCTGTGGCAGCCACTTCTGGGCGCACCAGAAACAAGGCGTTGTTCCTGACATTGTGACCATGGGCAAGCCGATGGGCAATGGTCACCCGGTTGCCGGTCTGGTTACGCGCGCTGATATCATGGAAAGCTTCCGAAAGTCCTTCCGTTATTTCAATACGTTTGGTGGAAATCCCGTTTCAGTCGCCGCAGCCAATGCCGTGTTGGACGAGCTGAAGGATAAAGATCTACAAGCCAATGCTGCCAAGGTCGGCAAACTGGCCAAGGAACGTCTGCTGGAGATGGCAACAAAGTACGATTTCATCGGTGATGTGCGCGAAAGCGGCATGGTCTTCGGCGCGGAATTTGTGCTCGACAAGGAGACCAAAGAACCGGCCGTCGCTTTTGCGGATGTGATCATCAACAAGATGCGCGAACGTGGGATTATCCTGTCTAAATTGGGACGTCACAAGAACACCCTGAAAATCCGTCCACCGATGCCCTTTGGTGACGAGCATCTGGATCTTTTGATGACCACGCTGGACGAGGTTCTGGCGGAAACGCCGGTGACAGCGGGATGACGGAAGATTTTGATGTGGATCCGGTCGATAAGGCTCTGGCGCTTTGGGGGCTTCAGAATGCCAGCGCGCGCTTTGTCGCTGGGCGTGAAAACCGGGTTTACCGTGTAGAGGATGCATCAGGTACATATGCGTTGCGCCTGCGCCGGCCAGGGTATCGCGGCGCGGATGAGCTTGCGTCAGAGCTTCATTGGTTGTTTGCAATGGCCGATGCTGGACTGAACGTGCCCGAGCCGCAGAAATCCCTAACAGGTGCACTGATGGAACCCCTTGGTGAACGTCACGTCGACCTCCTGGAGTGGCTTTCTGGAAAACCTCTGGGGCAAAGCCGCGACCCCTTGGAGTTGGACGATTCCGTCGCGACATTCCGAGACCTTGGCCGGATGATGGCCAAGTTGCACAATGCTTGTGATGCCTGGCAGCGTCCCTCCTGGTTCAAAAGATGCCATTGGAACCTGGATGGATTTCTGGGGGAGGCGCCGCTTTGGGGTCGGTTCTGGGAGAACTCAACGCTTGATGTCGAAACGCGGACCTTGTTGGTTGAATTCCGTGAAAAGGCAACCGCGGACCTTGCGGCGGTACAAGAGGGGTTGGACTATGGTCTGGTTCACGGCGATCTTGTGCGGGAGAACGTGATGGTCGACGGAGACCAGCTGTCGATGATCGACTTCGACGATGGTGGCTTTGGGTTCCGGTTGTTTGATGTTGCCACAGCGCTGATCAAGAACCTCGGGGAGCCAAATTTCCCGGACCTACAAGCGGCACTGATCGGCGGATATCGGGAATACCGCCCCTTGGACGACCGGCATTTGCCGCTGTTCATGGGCCTTCGAGCAGTAACCTATGTCGGGTGGATCGTGCCGCGCATGGAGGAGGAGGGTTCTCCTGCGCGCAACATTCGCTTTATCAACACGGCGCGCGACCTCTGCGGCGCCTATCTGAACAAAACCGCCTAAGGCGACGGGGAGGACAACATGGCCAAGACCATTCTTGTGATTGGAACGTTTGATACCAAGGACGACGAACTCGAATACCTCATGGCGCGGATCAAGGCGCAGGGCGGTAATGTTCTGAGCATGGATGTGTCGGTACTGGGCGATCCAACCAATCCAACCGATATCTCAAAGCATGATGTCGTGGGCGCCGTAGGTGAAACCATTGATGGTCTGATCGCCTTGGGTGAAGAGGGCGAAGCCTTTGAGAAGATGAGTGCCGGCGCGGCTCTTGTGACTCGTCGCCTTTTTGATGAGGGCAAGTTTGACGGGATGATTTCCCTTGGTGGCACGATGGGCACGGATCTTGCACTGGATTGCGCCTCGGTATTGCCTATTGGCGTGCCAAAATACATCGTCTCGACCGTCGCGGGCTCTCCTCTTATTGCAGCAGACCGGATGGCGGCGGATGTTCAGTTCATCCTTTGGGCCGGCGGCCTTTATGGGCTAAATCCCCTGTGCAAGTCCTCGCTCAGCCAGGCAGCAGGCGCGGTTTTGGGAGCAGCAAAAGCTGTGGAACCCCCATCTTTTGACCGACCGATGATCGGCATGACCTCTTTGGGTTCGTCCTGTTTGAAGTATATGAAACCCCTTCATGCAGAGCTGACCAAACGGGGCTATGACATCGCCGTTTTCCATACGACCGGTATGGGTGGAATGGCGTTTGAACGACTGGCTGCTGAAGGCGCGTTTGCCTGCGTTATGGATTTTTCGCAGCAGGAACTCGTCAATGTTCTCCACGGCTCCGTTGTGAGTGCTGGCGCAGACAGGTTGACCGGGGCAGGCCGCAGCGGCACGCCACAACTGGTGGCACCGGGCGCATCCGACATCTTGGACCTGGCGGGATGGCAAGAGATCCCCGCACGTTTCACCGATCGAGGTTTTCATCAGCACAACCGGTTGATCAAGAACGTTGCTTTTAACGCTGAAGAACGGCGTGAAAACGCCGCAGCCATGGTTGAACGCTTAGCCGAAGCCACAGGTCCGACGCATTTCTTTGTCCTTGAACAAGGGGTTGAGGAATGGGACCGCGAGGGTCAGGCCGCACATGATCCCGAAGGGCTTGCGGCCTTCGTCGAAGAGGCCAAGATTAAGCTGGCTGAGAACGATGTCGCGCATGACACCTTGCAATGCCATATCAATGATCCCGAGTTTGTTGCGGCAGTGATGTCAAAATTTGATGCCTGGGTTGCGGATGGGATTGTGCCTGCCGGCAAGGTGTGAGCCATGACGCGATTTTCTGGACAGGTTGCTCTGATAACTGGCGCGGGCACTGGTATCGGGGCCGCGACCGCAGAGCGCCTGTCCCAGGAAGGTGCCCATGTTGTCCTGATGGGACGTAGGCAGGAACCATTGGAAAGTGTCGCCTCCAAAACGGGCGGCGTGGTTTTTGTGGGTGATGCAGCTGACAGGGTATCCGCTGAAGCGGCCGTCAAATTTGCAAAAGACCGGTTTGGTGGCTTAGACGTTGTGGTTGCCAACGCTGGTGGTCATGGATTTGGCAGCATTCTTGAAATCTCCGACGAGGAATGGAGGGCGTCAGGGTCGGCGAACCTGGATACCTCGATGTCCATTTTGCGCGCGGCCTTGCCTGAGTTGAAAGCAAGACGCGGTGCGATTTGTCTGACGGCATCCATCGCAAGCTTGGCGGCGCCAGCTGGTGCTTTTGGATACACGGTCATGAAGCATGCGCAGATCGGTTTGATGCGATCTGTCGCGCGTGACTTCGGAGGGAACGGTGTTCGGTGCAACGCCGTGTGTCCCGGTTGGGTCCGGACCGAGATGGCAGACGAAGAGATGCAGGAGCTGATGAAACGGCGCGGCTTTGCCTCAGTTGATGAGGCCTATGCGTTTGTCACCAAAGATGTGCCGATGAAACGCCCTGCCACGGCATCCGAGGTGGCTGCTGCCATCGCCTTTTTGTGTAGTGCTGATGCCGGTATCATCACCGGCGCTGTACTGACTGTGGATGGCGGATCAACCATCGTGGATGTTCCAACGCTTGCGTTTGAGTGAGGGCTCGTCGACGATCGGCTCAACCTTCGTCCAACAGCAGTAACAAGTCCAAGAGCTGTTCGTATTTTTCGCCACCCAGGCGTTCTTTGTAACGCGCGACGATCTGTGCAGCTTCGTCTGCATGTCGGTCTATGACGGCTTGGCCAACTGGTGTGATGGCAATGGACTGGCGACGGCGATCATTTTGGTCGGCCGTTTGTGTGATCAACCCCTTGGTCTTCATCGTCTGCGCGATCCGCGTCAGGCTGGGAAACAACAGGCTGGCACGGTCGGCCAGCGTCGAGGCGTCGGTAGGGCCGAACTCAGCCAACACCCTTAGCACACGCCACTGCTGCTCAGTTATGTCGCTGTCAGCAAGCATCTTGCGAATGGGTGCCATAATGTTTTCGCGGGCACGGATCAGGACGATCGGCAGTGAACGGGACGTCGACGGTAGCATGAAGTGTACTGCATTCCTTTCTTTTGTGTGCCTGTAAGCTATCTCCCTACAAAACACAAATTTACTTTACATCGCAAGTAAAGTGTTTTATTAACATCGCAACAGTTAACATCACAAGGATTCGAAATGCCGCACTTTAGCATCGAATACTCTGCTAATCTGGAGGGCGCGATTGATGTCGCGGGCCTGTGCGAAGCGATACGGAGCAGTGCGGCAGGGATCGATACATTCCCAACAGCTGGCATTCGCGTTCGAGCCACGCGTGTTGATCACTATGCGATTGCAAATGGCGATCCAAAACATGGGTTTATCGATATTTCGATCCGCCTCAGGGGGGGGCGTCCGTTAGACGTAAAACGGGATGCCACCCAACGTATCTTCGCTGCTGCCAACGAATTTGTCGCGCCTTACATGGCGCATCAGTCGCTCGCGCTCTCGCTTGAGATGCGGGACATCGATCCTGAGCTTTCCCCGAAAACCGGCACGATCCGAGACCATTTGGAGACCTGACATGAGCCAACTAGATACAAACATCGAGAAACTGAACGGCTATCTGGCGCGGTTCCGCGAGACGGGCATTTTGAATCGTGTCGCCGGAGAAGATGTACCCGGTTCGGCTGGGGTATATCAAAACACCACCCCCATCGATAAATCGGTTATTTGTGACGTGGCTCATGGGACTGCGGCAGATATCGACGCGGCTGCCAAGGCGGCGCACGCTGCTTTTGCGGAATGGCGCGATATGCCTGCTCTGGAACGCAAAAAGATCCTGATCAAAGTCGCTGAAGGCATTGAAGCTCGCGCCGAAGAGATTGCTTTGTGTGAATGCTATGACACAGGACAGACCCTGCGGTTCATGTCCAAAGCGGCGCTGCGTGGTGCTGAGAACTTCCGCTATTTCGCGGATCAGGTGGTTGAAGCGCGTGACGGTCAGCATCTGAAATCGCCGACGCTGATGAACATTACCACCCGCACGCCTATTGGCCCGGTTGGGGTAATCACCCCATGGAACACACCCTTTATGCTGTCGACCTGGAAAATCGCCCCTGCGCTGGCTGCAGGCTGCACAGTGGTCCACAAGCCTGCTGAAGCGTCGCCGCTGACGGCGCGTTTGTTGGTGGAAATCGCCGAGGAAGCCGGTCTGCCCAAAGGTGTTCTGAACACCGTAAACGGCTTTGGCGAAGACGCAGGCAAAGCGCTGACAGAGCATCCGTTGATCAAGGCGATTGCTTTTGTCGGCGAAAGCCGCACTGGGTCGATTATCACCAAACAGGGCGCGGATACGCTCAAGCGTATGCATCTGGAGTTGGGGGGTAAGAACCCTGTCATCGTTTTTGATGACGCGGATCTGGATCGCGCGCTGGATGCGGTGATCTTCATGATCTACTCGATCAATGGTGAACGTTGCACCTCATCCTCGCGCCTGCTGATCCAAGATACGATCAAGGACGCGTTCGAAGCCAAGCTGATCGAGCGTGTCAACAATATCAAAGTTGGCCACCCGCTGGACCCCGCAACCGAGATCGGCCCGATTGTCACGGAAGAGCACTTCAACAAGGTGACGTCCTATTTTGACATCGCCAAAGAAGATGGTGCCACCGTTGCCGCAGGTGGTGAGAAAGTCGGAGAGCAAGGGTATTTTGTACGACCGACACTTTTCACCAATGCAAACAACGATATGCGCATCGCTCGTGAGGAAATCTTTGGCCCGGTTTTGACGTCAATTCCGTTCAGCACCGAAGAGGAAGCGCTGTCGATCGCAAACGACACGGAGTACGGTCTGACCGGTTATATCTGGACCAAAGATCTGACGCGTGCTCTGCGGATGACCGACAAGATCGAGGCAGGCATGATCTGGGTGAACTCCGAAAATGTGCGCCACCTGCCAACACCCTTTGGCGGTGTCAAAGCCTCTGGCATTGGCCGCGATGGCGGTGACTGGAGCTTCGAATTCTACATGGAGCAGAAGCACGTCGGCTTTGCCCTTGGCGACCACAAGATCATGCGTCTGGGCGCTTAATCGGCCCCAGAGCGCATCAACTGTCGTGGGCACCTCTGATGTGTCCACGTCCTTGAAAATCGGGGAAACGCGCAAATTTCCACGATAGGAGGAGACGATGGGAGAACTTGTTCTCGCAGCAAAAATGACCCATGTGCCGACATTGCTAATGTCCGAGCAGGAGGGCCCCGTCAAAGGCAAGCGCCAACCCGCGATTGATGGTCACCGAGAGATCGCGCGCCGGGCCAGGGAGCTTGGCGCCACTACGGTGGTGATCTGCGACACCCATTGGGTTTTAAACGCTGGTTTCCACATCAACGCTAACGACAAGTTCGAAGGGTTGTTTACTTCAAACGAATTCCCGCAGTTCATCCAGAACTTGGAGTACAGCTACAAAGGCAACCCGGAACTGGGTGATGCCATCGCGCGGATCGCGTCCGAGAAGGGTGCCTATACGCTGGCGCATCATCTGGACAGTCTGGAGCTGGAATACGGGACGCTGGTGCCGATGCGCTTTATGAGCCGCGAGCACGGGATGAAGGTTATCTCGATCGGGGCATGGTGCACGGTTCATGATCATGACGAAAGCCGTATAGTGGGCGAAGCGATCCGCCAGGCTATTGAAGAGAGCGACGAAAAAGTCCTTCTCGTAGCCTCAGGTAGTCTGAGCCACAAGATCTGGGCCAACAAGGATTATGCCGCAAACAACGGCACCTTCACCATCAGCTCGGAATTCAACCGTCAGATGGACCTGCACGTCCTTGAAATGTGGAAGCGCGGCGATCACGCGACCTTCCTGAAAATGCTTGGCGATTATGCCAACTTCTGCTGTGGCGAAGGCTCAATGCACGACACCGCAATGCTTTATGGTGCCCTTGGGTGGGACACATACGACGCGCCCTGCGAAGTTGTGACCGAATACTTCCCATCCTCAGGCACTGGTCAGACCAACGTAATTTTCCCTGTTCGATAGGAGAGCCGAACATGCCAGTACCCGCGCCGAACCTTTATCCGGATTTCAATACCATCCGGTTGAGCCACGCTTGTTTGAACGTCAAAGATCTTGCGGCTTCCAAGAAGTTCTATACTGAAATTCTGGGTCTTCAGATCACGGACGAAACAGATACCCATGTCTATTTGCGTGCAATGGAAGAGCGCGGGCACCATTGTGTGATCCTGCAGAAATCGGACCAGCCGGGCACAGTTGAAGTCATGGGTTTCAAAACCTTTGACGAAGATGATCTGGACAAGGCGCAGGCTTTCTTTGAATCCAAAGGGCGCCCAACAGAGTGGGTGGAACGCCCCTTTCAGGGCCGCACACTGTTGACTTCAGACAATATGGGCATTCCTCTTGAGTTCTATCACAAAATGGATCGTCTGGAGCCGATACACCAGAAATACGCGCTGTATCGTGGTGTGAAACCTCTGCGCATCGACCACTTCAACTGCTTTTCTTCGAACGTTGATGAAAGCGTTGCCTTCTATTCCGAATTTGGTTTCCGCGTGACCGAATATACCGAAGATGAAGAGAGCAAGCGCCTGTGGGCCGCGTGGATGCACCGCAAAGGCGGCGTGCATGACATGGCCTTCACTAATGGCACCGGTCCGCGTATGCACCACGTGGCGTTCTGGGTTCCGACCCCGCTGAACATCATTGACCTGCTGGATCTGATGTCGACCTCTGGCTATGTCGACAACATTGAACGTGGCCCTGGGCGCCATGGTATTTCCAACGCCTTCTTCCTTTACATTCTGGATCCCGATGGGCACCGGATTGAGATTTACTGCTCTGATTACCAGACAGTTGATCCGGATCTGGAGCCGATCAAATGGGATCTCAAGGATCCACAGCGTCAGACCCTCTGGGGCGCGCCTGCACCCAAAAGCTGGTTTGAGCATGGCACCAAATTTGTTGGCGTTGAAACCAAAGAGTCTGACATCGCAGCCAGCCCAATCATCGCGCCGTAAGTGCGCAAGCGAGGGAATATGTTGAACCTAAAAGATCCGAGCCTGCTGCGTCAGGCTGCTCTGGTGGGGTCAGATTGGATTGAAGCCAGCCCGGAGACCGGGCTGGCTGTCACCAATCCGGCCACCGGCGAAGTAATCGGTTATGTGCCTAATCTTGGTGCTGATGAAACCCGTGTTGCGATCGAGGCTGCAGAGGCCGCGCGTCACGGTTGGGCCAAGCGCACTGCCAAAGAGCGTAGTCAGGTCCTGCGACGTTGGTTTGACTTGATGATGGCCAACCAGGAGGATCTGGGCGCGATTCTAACGGCTGAGCAGGGTAAACCACTGGCAGAAGCCAAGGGCGAGATAGCCTATGGTGCCAGCTTTATCGAGTGGTTCGCCGAAGAGGCGCGCCGAGCCTATGGTGATATCACGCCGGGCCATGCGCCAGACAAGCGGATTCTGTCGGTGAAACAAGCCATTGGTGTGGTGGCAGCCATCACGCCATGGAATTTTCCCAATGCCATGATCACCCGCAAGGCAGGCCCTGCATTTGCGGCAGGCTGTTCCATGGTTTTGAAACCGGCCACTCAGACACCGTTTTCCGCCATTGCTCCGGCGGTTCTGGCTGAACGGGCGGGGCTGCCGTCTGGGCTGTTTTCGGTGCTGACCGGGTCTTCGCGCGCCATTGGTGGTGAGATGACCGGCAATAAGATTGTTCAAAAGCTGACGTTTACCGGCTCCACTGAGGTGGGTGCCCTGCTTTATGCACAATGTGCGCCGACCATTAAGAAACTGGGTCTGGAACTGGGCGGCAATGCACCGTTTATCGTGTTTGACGATGCCGATCTGGATGCGGCCGTTGAAGGCGCCGTGATCGCCAAGTTCCGTAACAATGGCCAAACCTGTGTCTGTGCCAACCGGATCTATGTGCAGGCCGGTGTTTATGACGATTTTGCGGAAAAACTGGCAGCCAAAGTGGCTCAATTGCCGACCGGAAATGGGTTTGATGAGGGGATTATCTTTGGCCCTCTGATCGACCAGGCCGCTGTTTCCAAAGTGCAGGAGCATGTGGACGATGCGGTTGCAAAAGGCGCAACGGTTACGCTTGGCGGCAAACCCCATACGCTTGGTGGCACCTTCTATGAACCGACCATTGTGACGGGTGTTACCTCTGACATGGCGGTGGCGCAGGAAGAGACATTTGGCCCGCTGGCACCTCTGTTCAAATTTAACACCGAAGCTGAGGTTGTGGCTGCAGCCAACGACACTGACTTTGGCCTCGCTTCCTATTTCTATGCGCGCGATCACGCCCGAGTGTGGCGCGTGTCTGAGGCGCTGGACTATGGGATGGTTGGCGTCAACACCGGCTTGATCTCAACCGCCGAGGCGCCTTTTGGCGGTGTGAAGATGTCCGGCCTTGGGCGCGAAGGATCACGCTACGGTCTCGATGACTTTATGGAGGTGAAGTACATCTGCATGGGCGGGATCACGGAAGGCGAAGAGGTTTCCTAATGAATTGGGACGAGTTTTCAATCTGGGGTAAGAAGATTACTGAATGGGCAGCTGACTATCACAAGTCGGTGGCAGAGCGGTCGGTTCGTGCACAAACTTCTCCCGGTGCGATTGCGGCCCAATTGCCCAGTTCGCCCCCGGTCGGGGGCGAAGCGATGGAAGCGATCATGGGGGATTTTGAACGGATCGTTATGCCTGGCATAACGCATTGGCAGCACCCGCGTTTCTTTGCCTATTTCCCAGCCAATGCCGCACCGCCGTCGATGCTGGCTGAAATGTTGGTCACAACCATCGCTGCGCAATGTATGCTTTGGCAAACCTCCCCAGCAGCGACCGAGGTTGAAGGCGTCATGGTCGATTGGCTGCGCCAGGCACTGGACCTGCCGGAAGGCTACACCGGGGTTATTCAGGACAGCGCGTCGTCAGCAACCTTGTCTGCTGTCCTGACAATGCGTGAACGCGCAACGGGATTTACCGGCAACCGTGAAGGTTTGGCGACCAAAGGCAATATGCGCATCTATTGCTCGGATCAGGTGCACAGCTCGATTGACCGCGCCTGCTGGGTTGCGGGGATCGGTCAGGACAATCTGGTCAAACTGCCCACCCAAGGTCCACGCCATACAATCGACGTGGAGGCGCTACGCCGGTCCATCCGTTCCGATAGGGCCGCGGGTCACATTCCTGCTGGCATAATTGCGATCACAGGAGGCACCGGCATCGGTGCCTGCGATGACCTTGCTCCGGTTTTGGCGGTTGCGCAAGACGAAGATCTCTATACGCATTTGGACGCAGCATGGGCTGGGTCTGCAATGATCTGCCCAGAGTTTCATGCCGATTTCTGGGACGGGGTTGATGGGTTCGACAGTATTGTCTTTAACCCGCATAAATGGCTCGGCGCGCAGTTTGACTGCTCGGTCCAGTTCCTGCGCGATGCAGGCCCTCAGCTCAATACACTCAAGATTGAACCTGAGTACCTGAAAACAACAGGTACTGAGGTTACCAATTATTCCGAATGGACCATCCCTCTGGGGCGCAGGTTCCGGGCGCTGAAAATCTGGTTCCTGATCCGAGCCTATGGGCTGGACGGCTTGCGCAGCCGGATTCGAAATCATGTGACTTGGGCGGCTGAGATCTGCGAAGAAATTCGCGCAATGGACGGGTTTGAGATCGTGACTGAGCCGATCTTGTCCCTGTTTTCGTTTCGTTGCCCCGGCGACGATGCCACCCAGCAGAGGCTTGTTGACGCGCTGAATGACGATGGGCGCATCTACCTGACCCAAGGTGCCTTTAACGGGCAGAAAGTCATTCGCTTCCAAGTCGGACAATTCGACACCACCCGTAACGACGTGATGATGGCGGCCGACGTCATTCAGGACGTCTGGAGGAATCTAAAATGAAATATGCAACTTATACTTCCGGCGGAGAGACTTTCTTTGGCGCGGTGACCGATGCGGGTATGATCGCCTTGAGCAGCGACTTCCCCCAATGGCCGACGCTGTTGGACGTCGTCCAAGCTGGTGCGCTTGACCAGCTGGCCGAGGCGGCGGCAGACAAAGAAGTGACCCATACCGATTTCCAATATGAAATGGTGATGCCCAACGCCCCCCGCATTCTGTGCGTCGGGGTGAACTTCCCGGACCGGAATGCTGAGTATAAGGACGGTTCAGCTCAGCCCAAATACATGTCGCTTTTTCCACGTTTTGCGTCAGGCTTTACCGGGCATGAGCGCAATCTGGTTCGCCCGCCGGAAAATCACACGCTGGACTATGAAGGTGAAGTGGTCATCGTGATCGGCAAGGAAGGCCGTCGCATCAGCCAGGAAGACGCTTACGACCACATTGCTGCGTTGACGCTGTGTAATGAGGGCACCATTCGGGATTGGGTTCGCCACGCAAAGTTCAATGTGACCCAAGGCAAGAATTGGGACAGTTCTGGTGCAATCGGACCCTGGCTTGTGCCCTTTACCGATGCCAAACAACTGGACGATGCACGTATTGTTACGCGCGTGAATGGCGAAGTCCGCCAAGACGATGTTTTGTCGCGCATGATGTTCCCGATCCGCCGCGAGATTGAATATATCTCAACCTTCATGACGCTGAAGCCAGGCGACATGATTGTGACCGGCACCCCCACAGGCGCAGGCGCGCGCTTTGATCCGCCCAGATACCTGAAACCCGGTGATGTGGTCGAGATCGAAGTTGAGGGTATTGGTCTTCTGCGCAACGGTGTCGAGGATGAAGTTGTATGACCCCTGAAGATCATGCCGCCGCCGCCGCCGCGCTTTTGAAGGCCGAAGAAAGCCGTGTACAGATCGGTCTGCTCACACTTCAGCACCCCGAAATGGGGATGGATGATGCCTATGCGGTTCAAAACGCGATCTACCGCGCAAAACTTGCCGCTGGACAAAAGGTCATCGGGTGGAAAATCGGCCTGACGTCAAAAGCCATGCAATATGCGCTGAATATCGACATTCCTGACAGCGGAATATTGTTTGACGATATGGCGTTTGAAAATGGCGCGACGGTTCCTGCGGGGCGTTTTATCCAGCCCCGGATCGAGGCAGAGATTGCCTTTGTGCTGAAAGACGCGATTGGCGGAGAGAACGTCACCCGTGAAGATGTGATCGCCGCCACCGACTTTGTCGCGCCGTCGATCGAAATTCTGGACACCCGTATTGTGCGTCAGGACAAGGCTACAGGCCAAACGCGCAAAGTGTTTGACACCATCAGCGACAACGCGGCCAACGCCGGTATCGTTCTGGGTGCGCAAAAGCATAAGGTCGATGCTTTTGACCTGCGTTGGGTTGGCGCGCTGACGTTTCGCAACGGCGAAATCGAGGAAACCGGGCTGGGGGCAGGGGTTTTGAACGACCCCGTCGAAAGTGTAGTCTGGCTGGCGCGACGCATGGCAGCTTATGGTCAAAAGATCGAGCCTGGGCAGGTGATCTTGTCAGGCAGTTTTATCCGCCCGGTGGAATGTCCGAGCGGCACCCGTATTCACGCGGATTTCGGAGCTTTCGGCTCTGTTGACATCAATTTCGACTAAGGAACAGTTCTATGCCAGCACCTCATAACCCGTTTAAAGCCGCCTTGAATGCGGGCGAAATGCAACTGGGCTGCTGGCTTGGACTCGCCGACCCTTATGTGGCAGAAATCAGCGCCCATGCCGGCTTTGATTGGCTTCTGCTGGATGGCGAGCACGCGCCCAATGATCTGCGGTCGCTATTGGCGCAGGCGCAGGTTATCGCCGCATCAAACAGCCATGCTGTGGTGCGTCCGGTTATCGGGGAAACTTGGATGATCAAGCAGCTGCTGGATGCGGGCATTCAGTCGCTGTTGGTGCCTATGGTTGAAAGCGCAGAGCAGGCCCGTGAATTGGTCGCAGCCGTGACTTACCCACCGCATGGGGTACGTGGTGTCGGATCCGCACTTGCGCGGGCATCGCAGTTTTCGGGTATTCCGGACTACTTGCAAACTGCGCGAGAGGAAATTTGTCTGCTTGTTCAGGTCGAAAATCGCAAGGGGATGGCAGCCCTTGATGAAATCTTGGAAGTGGACGGGATCGACGGTGTCTTTATCGGACCATCTGATCTGGCTGCGGACATGGGACATATCGGCAAGGCTGGCCACCCCGACGTGAAAGCTGCAGTTCTTGATGCCCTCAAACGTATCAAGGCTGCAGGCAAGGCCCCCGGAATTCTGACCCTTGATCCCGAGATGCAGAAAGAATGTGCAGAGATTGGGGTCACATTCCTGGCGACAGATATTGACGTCACATTGTTTGCCAAGGCGATCCGTGGCAGTGCCGCGGCAGCAAAAGCTTTGCGCAAATAGGCAATTGCCCACAGGAAGGACAGGCATATGACCCAACCCATCTACGCCATCGGTGATATTCACGGTCAGCATGAGATGTTGAAAGCTGCTTTGGCCCGAATTGAAGCAGATGGTGGGCAGGATGCACGGGTTGTCTTTCTGGGAGACTATACTGATCGCGGCCCCGGAAGCCCCGAAGTTCTTGATTTGTTGATCGAGGGACGAGACCAGGGGCGTGACTGGCATTTCCTGCTTGGCAATCATGATCAGATGTTTGCCATGTTTATGGAGGACTATCCGCGCAATGATGCCCGGCTTTTGGTTGGGTACGATTGGCTTCACCCGCGTATCGGTGGCCGGTCGACATTGGCCTGCTATGGGATCGAGATAGAAGAGGGGGCCCGAACCTATGAGGTTCACGCGCGAGCCAAGGAAGCCATCCCAAAAGCTCATGTGGACTTCCTGAACCAGCTTAAACACTCGCACTGTGAAGAGGGGCTCTTGTTCGTTCACGCGGGCATTCGACCCGGTGTGGAATTGGTGGATCAGGACCCGGATGATCTTATTTGGATCCGCGATGAATTCTTGGAGGACACGCGCGACCATGGACGGTTGGTTGTTCATGGACACACGCATATTGATGCACCAACGCATTATGGCAATCGCATCAATTTGGACAGTGGCGCTGGATACGGGCATCCGCTGACGGCGGCCGTTTTCGAAGGGCAAGAATGCTCGATCTTAACCTCAGAGGGCAGAAAACGCCTTTTACCCGGATGAAACCTTGGGTCGATAAAGGGGATGTCGCAGTGCTGGGACTGCACCGTGGCTGATTGTCTCAGAACCGCTTGATCGCTTTTTACTCATGTGTTGCTTTGTCTTTGTGTTAGCCTGTTCCGCATCAGGGAGGTGGGGATGCAAACACGGCAGCATGTTGAGGAAATCGAACGTGTTTTAGACGGAGCGCCGACAGGCCGGGATACTTTTGTTTCGGCCTCATGGCGGCGCTGTGTAGAGCTTTATGGGATGGATCCGCTGCGCAGTGATCCGGCTCATATTGTCACCGAAACCGAGTTGAAGGCCCATCGTAAACAGGCCGAGTGGATGATCGCAGCGGCGCGCTCCGGCCTGCAAAGCCTGTTTCGCCAGGTCGCGGGGCAGAACTATGTGCTGCTTCTTACGGATGCCCAAGGGGTTTGTGTTGATTTCTTTGGCGATGATCTGTTTCTGGACGATTTAAGAGGCGCAGGGCTTTATTTAGGCTCGAATTGGTCCGAGGAACTGGCCGGCACCTGCGGTGTTGGGGCCTGCATTGTTACCGAAGAGCCGGTGACCGTGCATCAGAGTGATCATTTTGGAAATGCCCACACCACGCTGTCGTGCACCGCGGCGCCGATATTTGACAGCCTGGGCAAACTTACGGCAGTGCTGGATATTTCGCTTCTCCGTTCACCTGCAGCCAAAAGCAGCCAGAACCTTGCCATGAACCTGGTCACAAATGCCGCGCGTCGGGTGGAAATGGCAAACCTGATGGCAGAGAGCCGCCGCGATTGGGTTTTGCGTCTCTCCAGTAGCCCTGAATTTCTGGATGTTGATCCCGAAGCCGCTGTGCGGCTGGACGGTTCCGGCAAAGTCATCGGTTACACAAGAGACGCGCGCAAACTCTTCCCTGACGGCGCACCCATCCTTGGCCGACGCATTGATGAGGTAATGGGCGTTTCGGTTGACGATCTGCCAGACCTAATGCGTAACCGTCCAACCGAGGAACGCATCGTAGAGATGGGGGACGGTGGCGCACTCTTTGGTCATGCAATTGCACCAGAAAGCCCACGCCGCGCGCTTTCGCCTATGGCTCCGCAAAAACCTCTTGGCGGGGTTCTCGCTGGGCTGGCCGGTGGAGATCCGGGTATGGGGAGACTGTTGGAAAAGGCCGAAAAACTGTCGCGGACACAGGTGCCACTGCTGATCACTGGCGAAACAGGTTGCGGAAAATGCCGCCTTGCCCGTGCGATCCATATGGCAGGTCAAACGGCAGGTTTTGTCACAGTCAATTGCGCGGGCCTAACCTCTGATGGGCTGCGTGCAGCCTGCGACAAGACCACGGGGGCTACAACTTTGCTCTTGCGCCGGGTGGAGAATATGACCGAAGAGGCTGCGCATTCACTCGCGTCGCTTTTGGACGAACGCAGCGATATCCGGCCGTTGTCCACCTGCTGTCTGGATCCTGCGGACCTTGATCTTCCCAGCAGCTTGTTTCACCGTCTTTGCGGCACGGTGCTCGCGATGCCACCTCTGCGTCAACGACAGGACCTGAGTTGGCTGATCGATCGCCTGCTGCGCCGTCGCGCACCGGATGAGATCCGTCTTTCCCCCTCTGCACGGGTGAATCTTCTGGGCCGATCCTGGCCCGGCAATCTGCGTGAATTGGAGCATGTTCTAGATGTGACACTCGCGCTCAGCGACGGTTCTGTCATCGACCTGCCTGATCTGCCGGCCCCAATTGAATCTGCTACCCGCGGTGAAGAAAGTTTGGAAGAGACCTTGGAAGCCTGCGATTGGAACATGTCACAGGCCGCGCGTCGTTTGGGCGTCAATCGTTCAACAATCCTGCGGCGGATCCGGAAATCGGGGCTCAAACCGCCAAGCTGATCTGTTGCGCGCTGTTGCGTCTGCAACATGCCGCAACGCAGAGATGCATTTCTTCGCAGATTACGACTGCAAGACAATAGATCCGCGCTGAAATCGGCAGCGATACTTCTTCAGCACACGCAGACTGAGGAGGATATGCGATGCTTGATTCAACAGTTCCAAGCAAAACACAAGAAATATTGGACGCCTTGAATATCGCTTTGGAGGAGGGCGATATCGAAGCAGCAAAGGCTCTGTTCGCGGATGATTGTTATTGGCGCGATATTGTGTCGGTCACCTGGAACATCAAAACAGTGGAAGGCCCATCTGGTGTCGGTGACCTGCTGATCCATCAATTGGCGAAGACCGGCCCCGGTGGATTTCAGATCCAACCAAAAGAAGTACCGACCGAGGAAGATGGCGTAATCACCGCCTGGATCAACTTTGAAACAAAGCTTGGTCGCGGTACCGGCTTAATCCGCATCAGAGATGGGCGCATCTGGACATTGCTGACCGCTTTGCAAGAGCTCAAAGGCTTCGAAGAGCCACGCGGGCGCCGCAGGCCCATGGGTGCGGAACATGGTGCCAAGAAAAACCGGGTTACATGGAAAGAAAAGCGCGAGGCGGAAGCCGCATCGCTGGGCTATGACACGCAGCCCTACACGGTGATCATTGGCGGTGGCCAAGGCGGGATCGCCCTTGGGGCGCGGTTGCGGCAACTGGGTGTTCCAACCATCGTTTTGGACAAACATGAACGTCCTGGCGACCAATGGCGCAGCCGTTACAAATCGCTCTGCTTGCATGACCCGATTTGGTACGACCATCTGCCCTACATCAAATTTCCTGACAACTGGCCCGTGTTCACGCCCAAGGATAAGGTCGGCGACTGGTTGGAAATGTACACCAAAGTGATGGAGATCAACTATTGGTCCAAGTCCGAGGTGACAAATGCGCGCTTTGATGAGGCGTCGGGTACCTGGATTGTTGAGGTGAACCGCGACGGTGAAAATGTAACGTTGCGCCCGACCCAGCTTATTTTTGCAACTGGTATGTCTGGTAAAATGAACATGCCGACTTTCCCGGGCATGGAAGACTTCAACGGTCAGATTCAACATTCTTCGCAACATGAAGGTCCCGATGACTGGACCGGTAAAAAGGTTGTGGTTGTCGGCTCCAACAACTCGGCACATGACATTTCTGCAGCGCTCTGGGAAGCGGATGCCGATGTGACCATGGTGCAGCGTTCCTCGACCCATATCGTGCGCTCTGACACTCTCATGGATATTGGTCTTGGTGGGTTGTACTCCGAAGACGCGCTGGACAACGGTGTCACAACCGAGAAGGCAGATATGATCTTTGCCTCTTTGCCTTACCGTATCATGCATGAATTCCAGATCCCGCTTTATGACCAGATGCGTGAGCGGGACGCCGACTTCTATGCCGGCCTTGAAAAAGCCGGGTTTAAACTCGACTGGGGCGACGACGGCTCGGGTCTCTTTATGAAATATCTGCGGCGTGGCTCGGGCTACTATATCGATGTTGGCGCAAGCCAGCTGATCATCGATGGCGAAGTCAAACTGGCTCAGGGGCAGGTGGACCATTTTGTCAGCGACGGGATTGTCCTTGGCGACGGCACCAAATTGGAGGCAGACCTGGTTGTCATGGCCACGGGTTTTGGCTCCATGAATGGCTGGGTTGCTGACCTCATCGATCAGGAAACTGCGGACAAGGTGGGCAAAGTTTGGGGTCTGGGCTCTGACACCACCAAAGACCCCGGCCCATGGGAAGGCGAACAGCGTAATATGTGGAAGCCGACCCAGCAGCCGAACCTCTGGTTCCACGGCGGTAACCTTCACCAATCCAGGCACTATTCCCTGTATCTCGCGTTGCAACTGAAGGCGCGGATGGAGGGGCTAGATACCCCGATCTATGGCCTTCAGGACGTCCATCACTTGTCTTGAGGACGTCACCGGCCATCATCAACGCCCAGCCAATAGGCTGGGCGCCCGATCAAACTTAAGGAGATTATTATGAAAGCAGCACGTTGGTATGGCGTTAAAGATATCCGTGTTGAGGATGTGCCAGAGCCCGTGGCTGGTCCTGGGGAGGTCAAGGTCAAAGTGGCCTGGACAGGGATCTGTGGCAGCGATTTACATGAATATCTTGCGGGTCCGATTTTTATTCCGGTTGACGCGCCTCATCCGCTGAGCGGCGATAAGGCGCCCATCACAATGGGACATGAATACTCCGGTGTTGTCACTGAGCTTGGGGAAGGTGTCTCAGGGCTTGAGGTGGGCGATAAGGTTGCGATTGAGCCGATCTTTGCAAGTGAAACCAGCCAAGCGTCGCTGGAAGGAAAATACAATCTTGATGACCAACTTGGTTTTGTTGGCCTATCTGGCGGTCATGGTGGATTTGCCTCCCACTCGGTTATTCCGGCGCGTATGGTCCACAAGATGCCCGATGGCCTTTCGATGGAGCAGGGCGCCTTGGTGGAACCGGCGGCCGTGGCGCTGCATGCGGTGCGTCTTTCGTCGATCAAAGCAGGCGACAAGGCCGCTGTTTTTGGTGCGGGGCCGATCGGCCTGTTGGTCGTGGAAGCGCTGCGGGTTGCAGGGGCATCTCAGATTTACGTAGTAGAACCCTCTGAGGTCCGCCGTGCCAAAGCGCTGGAACTGGGGGCCACACAGGTCATTGATCCGATGTCCCAAGACGCGGTTCAGGCGATCCGGGACGCATCCGGCGGCGTGCACGTGGCTTTTGAGGTCACTGGTGTGCCGCAGGTTCTGCCGCAATGCATCGATTCAACCCTGCATGACGGCCAGATTCTGGTGGTGTCAATCTGGGAAGGTGATGCCTCCTTCCATCCCAATACCGTTGTTCTCAAAGAGCGCCAGATCAAGGGTTCTATCGCTTATCGCCATGTCTTCCCAGCGGTGATGGAATTGATGCTGCAGGGCTATTTCCAAGCGGAAAACCTAGTGAATAAACGCATTTCCATCGACGATATAGTCACCGAAGGCTTTGACGCCCTGGTGGAAGAGAAGTCTCATGTTAAAATTTTGGTGGAAGCGCCTGAGTAGTTTAATCTCAACGAAATGTGGGCGCAGCCAGTCAAGCTGCGCCCACATTCTTACACCCAAAAGATGTTCAGGTCTGACGCAGATGCAAGGACGCTTTGCTGCGAAACAAGGGAGCCAGTAACAACGCCAGAGTACCGTCAACAAAAAGCCAATTATTTGGGCAGGTTTCCTTCTTATAAACTAAATTTCCATTCTTTGAGAGGAAAGATCCGTTTGTCACATATCTAATCCAACCTTAGGGAACACACGTGATGAACAACGTTTTTAAGATTGCCGCCGTTTGCGCGATGGGTCTTGCGTCTTCTGTACAAGCTGAAAGCATTAGCTTCTTTACCGAAGACTATGCGCCCTTGAACTTCGAGCAAGACGGAGAAATCGTCGGCGTCGCGACTGATCAAGTGAAACAGATGATGCAACGTGCCGGTTTGGATTATAGTCTGGAACTGACACAATGGTCGCGTGCGATTAATCTGGCTGAAAAAAAGCCAAACACCTGCGTTTTTGCTACCACTCACACTGAAGAGCGTGACGCACGTTTTCAGTGGGTTGAACCTTTGAGCGCGGACAAGACCGTTCTGGTCAAACTCAAAGGCAGCGACGTCAATGTAAACTCCATTGAAGATGCGCGCGCTCTTCGAACGGGCACTCAGACTGGTGACTATACAGTTGGTGTCCTGAAAGACAACGGATTCGAACTGACAGATCTGTCGCCCAACTTCGAGGTGACTGTGAAAAAACTTAAAGCAGGCCGTATCGATCTACTGGTTACATCTGGGTCATTTTATGAGTCGGCGGTTGCCGAAGGTCAGCCAATGGAAGCGGTTCTAACTCTTTCTGAGACCATCATGTCGGTGGCCTGCAGCAAGGGGACAGATGCGGACCTCATCGCGCGCATGCAAACCGCCTTGGATGCTATGATCGCAGAGGGTGTTCAGGCGGAAATTGCGGGCAAGTACCGTTAATTGATGCAGATACTTGGAAGGAAGGGCGATCTTTGGTCGCCCTTTTTTGTGTGGGCATGGGGAGCATACTTTGATGCTTTTACTTTAAGGCGATGGCCCTAGCGAAAACATATCCGGTGCAGCCATCTGGTCGCCCAAGTATTTTTCAATTTTTTACATCTAAATTTTCATCCGATAACGCGGAATTAACTGCAAGGGTGCGACAACGTGACTAGAGACGTGATTTTCTAGGTGACGAAGGTGTCGGAGTTAACACAGTGTGTGAGTCGAGGGTTGTATGTCTCAAGGCATCCTTTGCCATTGAAATGCTCCAACCAATGTTTCGCGACGTCTACAAATCTGCTGTTACGTAACGCGAAAAATGTGCAAAGCGCGATAGGGCGCTGTGATGCAAAAGTTTCGGTTTGCTTGCTTCAATTTTGCCGCAGCCACGATCACGCGCTACGCGCAAGAATTGGCATGGGACTCCGCACGCCACGGTCAACCTCCAAAATGTCTTCAATCACCGTTTGTAAAACGGCCGTCTTGAAATGGGTGCGCCTCTTCAATGTCTGGAGAAATCGTATCAGACGATATCCGATGTGAAATGGCGAGAAAATATCCAGTCCAATGAAGGTAAATGTATCTTAAAGGTTAATCCGATGCTGAAAACCACTCGTTTCAAAAACATGCCGGTAAAATTAAAGATTCTTTTGCCGGGGCTCACAGGTCTGCTTATCATGATGTTCGTGATAACAGTTTTTTGGGCAAATACGCTGTCCAATGCGCTTTATGAGGCATTTGAGGAGAAAGTCGCTCTCACGAATTCCTATGTCGCAGCACCGCTCGCGACGGCCGCATGGAATTACGATAGTGAATTGGCGGATTCGACGCTTCAATCCTTGTCACAGCAAGACTCCTTTGTTTTTGCCCAGGTCGTCAGCGCGGGCGACGTTCTTGCCGAAACTTCAAAATCCGGTCAAATGGAACCGTCATGGTTAGAAACATCGGTTGCGATGCTCGAGGCTGAGACCTTGCGCCAAGAGGCTGGCGCACTGACCTTCTTCCAGACGCCCCTTTCTTTTGACGGAGAGGTGGCCGGTAGCTTAATTTGGGCGCTTGATACTTCAATCATTGCGCAAGAAGTTAACTCTGCAAATATCACTGCAACGGTCCTTGGGCTTGTGTTCTTTGCGTCCTTCGCGGTTATGCTGTTTTTGATTTCCTCGGGTGTGGCAAATCCGATTGCCACAGTTGTTTCTCACATTGATGCGCTCCAAAAGGGCGATCAGAATCGAGAAATTCCCGAGGCTGAACGCCGAGATGAGATTGGCGCCCTTGGTAAGGCGCTGGTGTCGTTTCGCGATGCGAACGCCGAAGCAAAACGCATGGAAGAAGAGAAGCATCGCGCGGATGCCGCACAGCAACAAGTTGTGGATCGGCTAAGTGATGCCATTGGGAAATTGGCGACGGGTGATTTGACCAATTCAATTGAAAACACGTTCCCGGAAAAATATGAGCAGCTGCGCACAGATTTCAATTCTCTGATTGATCGCCTGCGCGAGACGATTTCTTCGGTTGTGGGAACAGCCGAGAGTATTCGCAGCGGCTCGAGTGAAATCACCCAAGCTTCGGACGATCTAGCTCGCCGGACGGAAAGCCAAGCGGCGACATTGGAAGAGACCGCTGCTGCTTTGGATGAGCTGACAGCCTCTGTTCGCAAAGCGGCAGATGGCGCATCAAGCGTGTCTGAGACAATGCAAGACGCAAAAAGTGAAGCCGTAGACAGCAGCGAAGTGGTCAGCAGTGCGGTCGAAGCGATGAACGCCATTCAGGAATCGTCAAACCGTATCTCGCAGATCATCGGGGTTATTGATGATATCGCCTTTCAAACAAACTTGTTGGCCTTGAATGCGGGCGTGGAAGCCGCGCGGGCAGGAGAAGCAGGTCGTGGTTTTGCTGTGGTGGCCTCAGAGGTTCGCGCGCTTGCACAAAGATCATCTGACGCTGCAACCGAGATTAAGACGCTCATTGGAGATTCATACCGTCAGGTGGAGCATGGCGTGGATCTTGTCGGCAAAACCGGCGAAGCATTACACAGTATCGTTGGCCAGGTAACGCAGATCTCGGGATTGATCTCCGAAATTGCACAAGGGGCAAGCGAGCAGTCGGGCGGTTTGGCTGAGATCAACACCGGTATGATCGAATTGGACAAAGTTACGCAGCAAAACGCGGCCATGGTCGAGGAAGCGACCGCAGCAAGCCACATGTTGAAGGGAGACGCGGCAAATCTCTCCAAGATGGTTTCGTACTTCAAGCTGAAGGAAGGAGCTGCAGTTGTGCAGATGACCCAAAGGCAAACGGTCAGCTTTGAAGACGACGAGTGGTCCGTGCCTGAGGAGACGACGACCGCAGTCGCAGGCGGCGGAAGAGCCCAGTGGACAGACTTCTGATCTGTGCTCTCAAAGAGGAGTGACCGGCCTGCTGCGCGGTTCGTGGGCTTTCCTTAGCTGTCCTGACAACCCAAAAAGCGATCCAATTTGGTTGCGCATTTATCCTGAGAATAAATAGGGGAGGGTGTGCAACCAAAGGGTTCAACAACGGCACTCCCCAAAAATTCAGGCGTAAAACGGTTCAGCGGATCACGTGCACCGAACATTTTGCGTGATGCACAACTCTATTGGCCGTTGAGCCCAGCAAGAAGTCTTCAAAGCCGGGCTTATGCGACGCCAGAACGATGCAATCGACCTTGTTTTCATTGGCAAAGTCAACAATGGCCCGGCCGGGATGACCAGAGATAAGCTGTACTTTGGCTTCGGGTAGCTCAGAGGCGCATTGTTGTAAACCTTCCAAAACGTCATGCCGCGTGTTCGCCAGCACATCGCTGGGTATCTGAGCGCTTACGTAGGCCGGGATCGGCTCTTGGACGTGCAATACAGTAAACACTGCATCCGTATCAGCCAGCTGGCGCGCCGCCTCAAAGGATGCTGGGGTATCGTTTTCTCGGTTCAGTACAACCGGGATCAGTATGTTCTTGTACATGGGAACTCCTTTCTTCGGCTCCAGTCACTTTGAATTGTTTTGCGCTGGCGGCCCGTTATACCGGGTCAGAGTTCGATGATTTTGTTGCGCTCCGCGCTCTGGCGGTAACATCATCCACTGTTTTATCGACGGCTTCCGCCTCGGTTTCGGCAACATAAGTTGCACAGCGCGTCATAATCTCGAGCCATTCCTGAGCGTCTGCAACCAAGCGTGCGGCTGAATTGCGTTGCCATTCCGTGAGGTTCTGAATGGCCTCGGTGGGTTCAGACGGGTTTGCCTCTGAGACGTTGCGGGCCGTTTCCAGAGCGGTTCGGACGGCTTCGTGTCGACGTTCAAACCAATGCTGTGCAAAGGCCTCGGTCTCTTCGAGCATCTTTTCTTGGGCATCCCAAAACTGCTCGATCTGCGCGCTGTAGATCGAATTTTCCGCAAGGGGCAGCTTCACGTTCTTCAGGCTCTCTACAAGAGATGCGGGATAGTTTGAGCTTGGCTTCAGTTGTGACATCGAAAGTTCCTCCTCATTAACGAATGGTGCAAATTAACACCTGCTGAGACCCCTCGTGTTGATAAAGATCAAGATCTTGAATGTTTCCTGCTGGGCGGCTGTGTCGTGTTGATCCACATGCAAAACCTCACCCCAAAACCGCAAACACCCAACACGGTCCTTTGGTTGAGGCAGATCAATGTCCTTGGTCGATCTAAGCGGTGAAATGGAATTGCCTCAGCCTGCGCGCCCTCTACTGTCACACTGTTTTGCAAAAGTCGGTGCGAACAGCATTTGAACCCAGGGTGCCTTCCGTTTGGCTGTTTGGCAGGCAAAGAGACGCGCGTCCGGCGATTGATCGGTCGCCATAGCGAATTGAAGTTGAGACTCAAGACAAACGATGTGGCGATCCCTTGGGGTCAACCCACGTCACGCACACGGGCCAAGAAGAGGACGGACACCGCCTGCACCCCGGCTGCAAGGTGGTCTTTGGAAAGCTTATGAACACAGTTGAGCCACAAGAACCGAAACTTCGTCGTGCCCTGACGACCCCTTTGTTGACGCTTTATGGTCTGGGCGTAACTGTGGGTGCTGGAATTTATGTGCTGGTCGGCGCTACGGCCGACATCGCAGGACCCTATGCGGCGTTTTCATTTGTTGTGGCGGCGCTCGTTGTATCATTGACGGCCCTTTCTTATGCAGAGCTTGCAACACGATTTCCCGTCAGCGCAGGCGAAGCCGCCTATGTTGAGGCCGGATTTGAAAAAAGCTGGCTGGCTGTATGTGTGGGCCTCGCCGTTGCCATGTCTGGTGTAATCTCCGCCTCAGCCGTTGCAATTGGGGCAGCCTCTTACCTGCACGCGCTGACGGGGCTGTCTGTCCCCCTCTTAACCATCGGCGTGGTTTCGATTATGGGGCTGATCGCGCTCTGGGGCATCACACAATCCGTCATGGTCGCAGCGGTTATCACAGTTATCGAGATCGCCGGGCTCCTGTTTGTGATCGGCTGGGGTATGTCGGTGCAGGATCCGCAAGGATACCCAATCACGTCGATGCTCCCCCCGCTTGAGATCGACGCCTTAAGACTTGTCTTTGCGGCTTCGCTGCTCGCCTTCTTTGCCTTTGTTGGATTTGAAGACATGGCAAATGTCGCAGAGGAGGTGAAAGACCCCGTCCGCACTATCCCCAAAGCGATCATGTTGACCCTTGTTTTGGCCACTGTTTTGTATCTTGGGACATCCGTGACGGTGTTGTTTGTGGTTCCCAGTGATGTACTTGCAACCTCTGCTGCGCCGCTTGCCCTTGTTTTTGCGGATGCACCAGAGGTTGTAAAACAGGGCTTTTCAGCCGTTGCGATTGTCGCAACGGTCAATGGCGTGCTGATCCAGATGATCATGGCCTCGCGGGTGATTTATGGGCTTGCGGATCGGGGGCAGCTGCCCAAGGCCTTGGCCACTGTGCCGCAAAGAACGCAGACACCGGTGGTCGCGACGCTTCTGATCGTTGGCATAATTCTGGTGCTCACCCAATCCCTTCCCATTGGGGTTCTGGCCGAACGCACATCCCAGATCGTGCTTGGCGTCTTTGTGTTGGTGAACGCCTCCCTGATCCTCTTGAAGCGTCAAGCGGACACCCCCAGCGAGCACTTCCGCGTTCCGGTGTTCGTCCCCATTCTTGGGGTGATGACCAGCATTTTGCTGTTCAGCGCAGGGTTTCTTTAAACAAGTGCGCCGCTCAGGGAGGGAATGGGACAGGCCAGCAGCAAGGTTAGGGTTGGCAATTTTCCGGCATGGAGGGTTTGAGCTGCAACAGCGCGCTCAGGCCGCAATTTCCCTGCACAAGATCCCGCAATGTCACCATGTCCAGCTCGTGATAAAACGCATCCAGCGCGCGTTCGATGTAGCGTTTCAGGCGGCACGCCCCGCTTAAGGGGCACGTGTTGGTTTCAGGGTCGAAACACTCGGCAAAGGGAATGTCGCCTTCAAACACGCGAAAGACCGCCCCCATCGAGATCGCATCCGCAGGGCGTGCCAGCGTGAACCCACCGGCCCGCCCCCGCAGGGTTGAGACAAACCCTTCGATATGAAGACGCTGGACCACATGGGCCGCATGGTTGGTGGAGCAGTTGCACATCTCTGCCACCTCAGCCGTCTTGAGCAGTCGGCCTGGATTGTCGGCGCAGGCCATCAGGATGCGCGCCGCGAGGTTGGTTCGAATTGTCAGTCGCATGCAATACCTCCAAGGATTGGACATTCCTGCACTTCAAAACCTTCTTATACCTTGAGCCAGATCAAGTCTTTTCACATGGAAAACACCTAATTACACATCCTAGATGCAGATTAATGTGAGCGGACAGACGCATGAGGTCGATGGTTCAAACCCGCAAAAGCGAAATGATCGGCGCGTGGCTATCCGTCCTGGCCAGCCTGATCTGGCTCTGTGGTGCGGCGGTCATCGCACGTGTTTTGGGGCGTTTGTTGATGGGCGACGATGTCTCGGCCATCGCTGCGGGGGCCGCGCTGTTTCTGCTTTGGGCCTTGCGCACAGCAACAGAGGCTGCGGCCCAACGATGCCTGTCGCAGGCTGCAGAGGCGAAAATCACCGAGCTGCGGCAGGAAATCGTGACACGAGAGGCCGCGTCGGCCTCTGCCTCTACCCTGGCCGGAGAAGGGGCATTGGCGGCGCTGGTGGCGGAAAAGCTTGAGACCCTGCGCCCAGCTTTGCTGCGCTATCGCCCGGCGCGACTGCGTGTGCTGGTGCTGCCTGCCGTGATCCTGTGTCTGACCGCTTGGCACAGCTGGGCTGTGGCCATTGTCCTTCTTGTGGCGGGCCCCTTGATCCCAGTGTTTATGGCTTTGGTAGGCTGGGCTGCCAAGGAGGCCAGCGCCCGTCAAATGCAGGAAATCGGGCAGCTCAGCGATCTTTTGGTGGACCGTCTGGCGGCTCTTTCAGATCTGCAATTGTTGGGTGCAGGCAAATCAACCGTCGAGACATTCGCCCGCGCAAGCGATACCCTGCGCCAGCGCACCATGGCCGTTTTGCAGATTGCCTTTCTGTCCTCGACGGTGCTGGAGCTTTTCTCTGCGCTTGGCGTTGCTTTGGTCGCCATCTGGGTCGGCTTCACCCTTTTGGGTGAGCTGAATTGGGGCGGGTGGGGCGTGCCGTTGACGCCCGTCGCAGGCGTATATCTTCTGCTGATGGCGCCCGAGTTCTTTCAGCCGCTGCGTGATCTTGCCGCCGCCTGGCATGACCGTGCGGCGGTAGATGCTGTGATGGACGAACTGGCCGCGTGGCGCGACGAGGACCGCGCGAAACGTCTGGGACATGGCGCAACTGAGCCCGCCTTGTCCCACACGCCTTCAATTGCAATTCAAAACCTGCACCACCGTGGCATCACTTACCCAAACATCCGCATCGAACCCGGCGAAAGCCTTGCGCTTGAAGGTGTCAGCGGAGCCGGAAAGACCACATTGCTGCGTTTAATCGCTGGCTTGGAGCAACCGGACAGGGGCACAATCCTGATCGACGGCGTTGCCCTGACCGAGGAAAACGCCAATCAATGGCGCGCCTCCATCGGTTGGATGCCACAGGCTCCGCATTTCTTTAATGGCTCGCTCCGCTACAATGTGGGCCTGGGCGCACCGGTATCAGATGACACCCTTGTGGCTGCGGGGCTGGAGACCATTATCCAGGATTTACCACGCGGCGACCTCACCCGGTTGGGTGAGCGTGGCGCGGGTTTGTCCGGCGGTGAAGGCCGGCGTGTGACCCTGGCCCGTGCGCTGCATGGCGCTCCACGCGTGCTTATTGCCGATGAGCCAACAGCTGATCTGGATGCAGAGACCGCGCGCCGGATCAGCGACAGCCTGCTGCAGTTCACAAAAGACGGCGGCACATTGCTGGTGGCATCGCATGATACCGCGCTGATCAACAGGCTGCAAAAACGCGTTTCTATCCAACGGGATACAGACGCCGCATGACAGATCTGATCGCCATCATTTACCTTATCATACGCAACGAGCGTCAAGCGCTGGCGCGCGGGTTTGCTCTGGCCTTCGTGGTGCTTGTTATGGGCGTGGCCCTGCTGGCACTGTCCGGCTGGTTTATCCTGGCAACGGCCGCGGCCGGCATGGCGGGGATCGGCATTCTGTTCAACGTTTTTGCGCCCTCCGCAATGGTCCGCTTCCTCGCGCTTGGGCGCACAGCCGCGCGCTATGGGGAGCGGATCCTGACCCATGACGCCACCCTTCGGGCCGTCTCGGAACTGCGTGTGTCCTTGCTGCGTGGGTTGCTCACCCGCCCATATCGCGCTTTGGAACGCCTGCGTGCCAATTCCGAGCTGAACCGGATTACCGCGGATACCGACGCCTTGGACGGCGCGTTGTTGCGGTTGGTCATCCCAGCCCTTGCAGGCAGCGCAGCAATCCTCATCACGTCACTGGTTTTGTGGTGGATTGTTCACCCCAGCGTCGCTGCGATCCTTGCGGCTGGATATCTTGTCTTGCCGACGGGGGTTTTCTGTATTGGCCAAGGCGTTGCAAAATCACCTGCACGTCTGGCCGAAGCTGCGCTGCAGGCGGGGCGCAGCCGAATGGTCGACCTTTTGTCCGGACGCGATGACCTGACCGTATTCGGGCAGCTGCCCCGCGCGCGCGACCATACGATCCACGCCTTTGACAAAGCCGCGCAGTCCCGCCGTCGCCTGGACCAGATCGAACGACAGACAGGCATGCTGATGGATATGGTCACGGCTTTGGTCACATCGGGCTGCTTGATGGTCGGGATCACATTGGTCCAGGCCGACGTGATCGAGACCGCCCAAGCTGCAATTGGCGTGTTTGCCGCACTTGCTTTGGGGGAGGCGGTGGCCCCCGTTCGGCGCGCCTTGTCCGAGATTGGCAAGATGACCAAAGCCGCCGCCCGTGTCCGCCCCGCCCTCAAGGCGCCGGACCTGGCATGGGATGACCCCAAACCTCCGTTAAGCGGTCAGGGGTTAGAGATGTACAACACCACCTTTGCCACCCAAGGCAAAGCGATGTTCAAACCGATCTCCCTGTCCGTTGCGCCGGGTGAAACCGTTGTCTTGGAGGGTGCAAGCGGCAGCGGGAAAAGCACGGTCTTGCTGTTGGCCATTGGGGCTCTTGTGCCTGCGCAGGGCATTGTCCGCGCTTTGGGATGTGACCCGGCGCAAGTATCGATGGACGCCATGACCCGCAAAGCTGTTCTGGTCACGCAGCGATCCGCGCTGATTGCGGGCACCATTTCCGACAATCTGAGGCTTGCGGACCCCACTGCAAGCGACGCCGCCCTATGGCGCGCGCTGGAAACTGTCTGCCTGCACAAGGTGCTGCAGAACCGGGGCGGACTGGACCTCAAACTGGGGCCGCGCGGTTCCGGGCTGTCGGGAGGAGAAGCACGCAGGCTGATCCTGGCACGGGCGATCCTGCGGCGTCCCGATCTGTTGTTGCTGGATGAACCCACCGAAGGATTGGACGACGCCACCGCAGATCTGGTCATGACGGGCCTGCGCGATGCCTTGCCAAATGCGGCCTTTCTTGTTGCGGCCCACCGCCAGGCTGAGCGTGCCCAGGCGGATGGCATCGTCCCGGTGATCCGCGCGTAATGCCGTTACGCTGCTAAATTCCACATCTGTGGCGCAAATTTGATCCAGATCATGTTCGTCTTCAAGACGCGAAATATAACGGTGGAAAATCTGCAACTGTGATGTGGAATTTAAACCGAAAGGATCAAGCTTATGGAGATCGGTCTGGTCGAGCTATCGCGCCTGCAGTTTGCGATGACGGCTATGTATCACTTTCTCTTTGTGCCGCTGACGTTGGGTCTGTCGATCCTCGTCGCGATCATGGAGACCGTCTATGTCATGACAAACCGCCCCATTTGGCGACAAATGACCAAATTCTGGGGCACGCTGTTTGGCATCAATTTTGTCCTTGGCGTCGCGACAGGCATCACCATGGAATTCCAATTCGGGATGAATTGGTCCTATTACTCGCATTATGTCGGGGACATCTTTGGGGCCCCGCTGGCGATCGAAGGGCTGATGGCCTTCTTCCTCGAAGCGACTTTTGTCGGTCTGTTTTTCTTTGGATGGGACAAACTCTCAAAGGTGCAACACCTTGTGGTGGCCTGGCTGGTGGCCATTGGGTCGAATTTTTCCGCCCTGTGGATCCTGATCGCAAATGGCTGGATGCAGAACCCGGTCGGCGCTGAGTTCAACCCCGACACGATGCGCATGGAGATGACGTCCTTTTTCGATGTGATTTTCAACGAGGTCGCGCAGGCGAAATTTGTCCATACCGTATCGGCCGGATATGTAACGGCGGCGGTCTTTGTCCTGGGCGTATCCGCCTTGTACCTCTTGCAGAACCGGCACAAGGATCTGGCGCGGCGGTCCATCACGGTGGCCTCTTCCTTTGGTCTGGCGGCCGCTTTGTCCGTTGTCGTGTTGGGGGATGAGTCCGGATATTCCGCCAGCCACACCCAAAAGATGAAACTCGCTGCCATCGAGGCGATGTGGGAGACGGAACCCGCGCCGGCCTCCTTCACACTTGTTGGCTTTCCAGATCAAGAAGCACGCGAAACACATTACGCGGTGCATATTCCCTGGGCGATGGGGCTGATCGGCACCCGCAGCCTGACCGAAGAGATCCCGGGCATCAACAGTCTGGTGATCGAAGCCGAAGACCGCATCCGGCGCGGCATCCTTGCCTATGACGCGCTGATGACCATCCGCGAAAATCGCGGCAACGTTCCAGCCGAGGCACGCGCCACCTTTGAGCAATATTCAGATGATCTCGGTTTTGCCTTTCTTCTGAAACGCTACATGGAGGATCCGCGCGACGCATCGGAAGACCAGATCGCCATGGCCGCCGAAGACACGGTTCCGGGCGTCTTCCCGCTGTTCTGGGCCTTCCGCCTGATGGTGGCGCTTGGCTTCAGCTTTATCGCTGTGATGGCTTATTTCTTCTACCGCGCCTCGTTCCGGAAAATGCAATTCCCGCGCTGGTCGCTTTATGCGGCGGTTGCGATCATTCCCACACCTTGGATTGCGGCAGAGCTGGGCTGGTTTGTTGCCGAATTTGGTCGCCAACCCTGGACGGTTGATGGGGTTCTGCCCACCGCCATGTCCGCCTCGCACCTGTCGATTGCGGATCTTCTGATCACCCTGGCTGGCTTTGTGATCTTTTACACCATCCTCTTCGTCGTCGAGATCAAGCTGATGGTGAAATACATCCGCAAGGGCCCGTTCCAGGACGTGGATGAAACCGAGGCTTGGCAAAACCGGCACGAGGCGCGGCTGCGCCAAAATCCCAACACGCCAACTGCGGCTGCCACCCCTGCGGAGTAACGGAAATGATCCTTTATGAACTGATCGAATACGACACATTGCGCGTCATCTGGTGGGTGCTGCTGGGCGTCCTGCTGATCGGATTTGCCCTGACGGATGGGTTTGACATGGGCGTGGGGGCATTGCTGCCATTTGTTGCAAAGACGGATGTCGAGCGCCGCGTAGTGATCAACACGGTTGGGCCGGTCTGGGAAGGCAACCAAGTTTGGTTCATCCTCGGCGGTGGCGCGATCTTTGCCGCCTGGCCGCCGCTTTATGCGGTGTCTTTCAGCGGGTTTTATCTGGCGATGTTTGTTGTGCTGGCGGCCCTGATCGTGCGTCCCGTGGCGTTCAAATATCGCTCCAAACGCGAAGACGCTGCCTGGCGCGCGCGCTGGGACTGGGCGTTGTTCGCCGGCGGTGCAGTGCCTGCGCTGATCTTTGGCGTGGCTGTGGGCAATGTTCTCCTTGGCGTGCCGTTCCATCTGACCCAAGATCTGATGCCGATGTATGACGGCAGCTTTTATGGCAAATTTCTCGGCCTCTTGCGTCCCTTTGCACTCCTCGCAGGCGTGGTGTCCTTCTCCATGCTGCTTATGCATGGCGCGGCGTGGCTCTCGCTCAAGACCGAAGGTCTGATTGCCGAACGCGCGCGGCGCATTGGCAGTGTCGCGGGGCTGGTGGCCGCCGCAGGCTATGCGCTGGCCGGGCTTTGGTTGGCCATTGGGATTGACGGTTTTACCTTGGTGACTGATGCCGTTGCCAACGGGCCATCCAACCCCCTCTATTCTGAAATCAGCCGCGAGGGGTCGTGGATCGCGGCCTATGGAACGCGCCCATGGATCATCGTAGCGCCGATCATGGGATTTGCGGGGATTGCGCTTGCCGTCATGGGGCTGCGGGCGGGGCGCGAAGTCTCGACCCTGTTGTGGTCCAAGGTGGCGATCACCGGCATCATCTCGTCGGTCGGTTTAACGATGTTTCCCTTCATCTTGCCCTCAACCGTAGATGCAAACAGCTCGCTGACGGTCTGGGACGCCTCCAGCTCGCATCAGACGCTGTTCATCATGCTGATCTGCACCTTGATCTTTATGCCCCTGATCCTCGCCTACACCGCCTGGGTCTACAAAGTGCTCTGGGGCAAGGTCACCGAAACCGATGTCACCGAACACGCTGACACACTCTACTGAAAGGATTGTTTTCATGTGGTATTTTGCATGGCTTCTGGGCCTGCCGCTGGCCGCCTCATTTGCCGTTCTGAACGCGATGTGGCTGGAGCTGCGTATGGATGCCTGCCTCTCTGAGGAAGGCGACTGCCCCGTTGGCGACCACAATCGCTAATCAGATCGCTTGCGCCATTGCAAGCTGTCGGACCGGGTCATGGGGCTGGGTCCGGCTCTGAAACCTTGACCTCAAATCCGGACAAACCGATGTCTGACATTTCCACAACCGAACCACGCCTTGCCCATTTTCCGGTGTCCTTCTTTGCCTCTGTGATGGGAGTATCCGGTTGCGCCACGGCGCTGCACGCCGCCGGGCTGCCGGGCCTCAGCGTGATTGCATTGGCGCTTACAATTGCGCTGTTTCTTGCATTGGCTGCCGCTTACGCGTTGAAAGCGTTGCGGCATCCAAAAGCCGTCGCCGCTGAATGGCAACACCCTGTGAAGCTTGCGTTTTTCCCGGCCATCACAATTTCATTGTTGCTGATCGCTGTGGCGCTGACACCTGTGATGCCCGGCTTGGCGCGGATCATCTGGATGGTTGGCGCGGTTGGCCAAGGGGGGCTGACGCTTGCAGTTTTGTCAAACTGGATTGGCCACCGCGCCTTTCAGCAGATCCATATCTCACCCGCTTGGTTCATCCCAGCCGTGGGCAATGTCGTGGCCCCAATTGCCGGGGTCACGCTTGGGTTTCCCGAGACGTCCTGGCTGTTCTTTTCGGCTGGGCTGATCTTTTGGGTCGTGCTGCTGGTTCTTGTTATGAACCGGCTGATCTTTCACGATCCGCTGCCGGGCCCCATGGTCCCGACGCTGGCCATTCTGATCGCCCCGCCAGCCGTGGCTTTTCTGGCGTGGCTGCAGCTGAACGGCGGGGTGCTCGACTCCTTTGCGCGGGTACTTTATAGCGCTGCGCTGGTGTTCCTTGGCCTTGCCATGACACAAGCGGGCAAGTTGCGCCGTTTGCGCTTTGGGCTGTCGCACTGGGCCATGAGCTTTCCGGTCGCCGCACTGACCCTTGCCACCCTGCGCTTTGCCGCACTGACGGACAGTATCGCGCATGTCTGGGCTGGCACTGCGGCCCTGATCCTCCTTTGCGGCATCGTCACCTTCCTTATCTTCGCCACGCTACGCGCAATGCTGCGGGGAGAGATCTGCCGTCCCGAACACCCTTTCCCAAAACGTCCAATTCATGGAGTTAACTGATGAAGACATTCTTTCTGGCCACTGCTGCCGCTTTGACCCTGGCGATCCCTGCCTTTGCACAGGACAAGCCGAAATCGCTGGTGACCATACTGACCGCGCCCGAGGCGCAAACTCAGTTGATGGCGATGGTCCTGGCCGCAAATGCCGCACAACAGGGCGTGGCGCAACATATCCTTTTGTGCGGTCCGGCTGCCGACATCGCCCTGAAGGACGCGCCCGAAACCGCCACCGCGCCGCAACCACCACGAGACATGAGCCCACAAGGTTTGATGCGCAAAATCATGTCTGGCCCGAACAACAAAGTTGAGGTCTGCGCCATCTACCTGCCCGGGAAGGGCGCGGACACATCTGTCCTGATCGAAGGCGTAGGCGTTGCCAAACCGCAGGATATGGCGGCGGCAATGGTCGACCCTTTTGCGCGGGTTACCTCGTACTGAGCCTCCCGCTTACACCTCGCGCGGGGTCTCCCCTGCGTGAGGGTTTTCGGTCGATTGCCGAACATCGTCGATTGTCTGACGTCAAAGGCAGGCGCCGAAAACTGGTTTCTGACTATTGAATGTTTTCTTGCGGAGGAGAAAAACATGCACCACCCTTTTTCAACGCGACGACAATTCCTTGGGCTGCTTGCCGGCGGCACCGCTGTTGCAACCCTAGGCGGGGCAGAAGATGCACGCGCGTCAACACGGACTAAAGCCCGCATCGTCATCATTGGCGCAGGCGCAGGGGGCACGGCGCTGGCAAATCGTCTGGTGCGCCGTCTGGAAGGCGCACAGATCACGCTGATAGACCCACGGATCCAGCACTTTTATCAACCGGGCCTGACCCTTGTCGCGGCCGGGTTGAAACCGGCCAGCTATGTCACCAGCCCGACACGTGATTGGTTGCCACGTGGCATCTCTTTGATTGCAGAAAAAGCAGCGGCCATCGATCCCGTTGCAAAAACGGTTTCAACGGACAGTGGTCAATCGCTTGACTATGACTTCCTCGTTGTGGCCCCTGGTTTGGTGCTGGATCACGACGCCATCGAAGGCTTCTCGCTTGATATGGTGGGCACAAAAGGCATCGGCGCGCTCTATGCGGGGCCGGAATACGCCGCCAAAACATGGCAAGCGGCCTCGCAATTCACCCAAGTAGGTGGCCTGGGTGTGTTCACCCGCCCCGCGACCGAGATGAAATGCGCAGGCGCGCCGCTGAAACACACATTTCTGATCGATGACATCGCACGACGCGCAGGCAATAGCGGCAAGACCAAGATCCACTATGCAGCCCCGCAAGGTGCGCTCTTCAGCGTGCCGATTGTGGCGGAAAAAGTCCGGATGTTGTTTGATGAACGCGGCATCGCCAGCCACAGCCATCATACGTTGAAAGCCATCGACGCGGAAGCAAAACGCGCCACTTTTGCCACCGCTGAAGGCACAACCCAGATTGATTATGACTACCTCCACGTCATCCCGCCCCAGCGCGCGCCCGAGGTTATCCGACAGTCCGGGCTCAGCTGGGCCGACAAGTGGACAGATCAGGGATGGGTTGAATGTGACAAGCACAGCCTGCGTCACCTGCGCTATCCCGAAATCTGGGCGCTGGGCGATGTTGCAGGCGTGCCAAAGGGCAAGACCGCAGCCAGCGTCAAATGGCAGGTGCCCGTGGTCGAGGACGGGCTGGTCTCTGCCATCGAAGGCAAAGTGCCAACAGAGACCTATAATGGCTACACCTCATGCCCCATGATCACCCAAGTTGGCCGCGCAATGCTGGTGGAGTTTGATTATGACAACAACCTGCTGCCCAGTTTTCCGGGCCTGATCGCCCCGCTTGAGGAGCTCTGGATCAGCTGGCTGATGAAAGAGGTCGCCTTGAAAGCAACCTACAACGCCATGCTACGCGGACGTGCCTAAGGAGACCCCATCATGAAAGACCTGACATTTGGAACGCTCATCGCTGTTTTTGAAGAGATCTTTGGCCGCGGTTTATTTTGGGCAATGATCATCGGTGCAGCCTTTGTGACCATTGCCTATCTCTATGTTCTGATACGCGACCGCGCGATCAGCTGGCGCCGGTTTCTGCTGGCGCAGCTGTCCATGCCGTTTGGCGCGGCGCTGGCCGTTTGGTTCGTGCTCGTGATGACACATTCGCGGGTTTCTGACCTGGGCGGGCCGATAGATTTGATTGTGTTCCTTGGGGTGGCCGTGGCCGGCGCCATCGGCTGCGCCATCTTGGTCTATACCATCCATTCCCTGATCAAGCGGCCTTCAAGTTCGGAGTAGGGGAGAGGTCTCACCATGCTTCGCAGGTTTTCAATCGCGCGCAGCGTCCCCACTAAAAAAAATGAGGATGGTTTCCCATAATTGGTTGGAGCTATCCTAATACACAATCAACCGTCACGGTCACTCGAACTAACTTCGCATCGATCAAGCAAGGTTTTTTAACAGTATCAACCCAGGACGACAAATGTTTCGCGGTGCTGGAATGACTGGTGGCTGTGCAATCCGGCCTGGGCAAGGGCCGCCAATCACTTACTGGCGCCACGGTAAAAAGTCGACACCAACCTGAGCAGTTATTCAGCATCTTTTAGTGCGTTTTTATATCCGCCCCTCACCACAAGACATAGCCCAGTGTATCACCGATCGTTTCCTCTGTGGCACCCATTTGACGAAGCTTGCCCGCAAGCGCTTCATTTGCAGGGACGATCAGAACAGCCCGGCCGTTTTTTGATTTCTTAAACGAAAAATCGGTTGTTTGGGCTGATTGCAGGACCTTGGCCATGGGCGACGGGTTTGGCCCCCAAGCTGCAATTGAGACCTGGTAGTCCGAGCCAAGATCCAAAGCGGAATACATGATCTGCTGATAGATCGGGTCGGTTGCGCGGTCCTTGCCTTTGAGGCCCTCGTTGGTCAGCCGTGACAAATCTGCAGAGCTCGGCGGTGTGGCCAGAACGTCTGCCACCGGCGTGTTGTCGCCAATGGGAAGGTCTAGGGTCGTTTGATAAGGGGAGGCTGGAACATCATCTCCACCAAAGCGTGGATATGGGACCGCAGCCTTGAAAGCGACTGCCGTAAACGCAGTTAACAGAACCGCCGGGATTCTGCCGGATTGGGTCATGGGTTTTTCACTTCGAAGTCACACAAGAGTGATCGCTCAACAGCGCTGGATTTCGAATAACTCTCAAAACGGCCTTGAGTCAAACGCCCTTTATTATAGGGAATGGCCGAAATAGGCAGGTTTAGCCTTTCGCTAACTCACCCAAAATTGAAATTAATTTGGAGAGACAGTGATGGCTAATCCCTCATTGCATAACTCGCATGCAATTTTGCATTGTACGCGTTCAAGAATACTGGCCTCTACGCTCCTTGCCGTTCCGATTTTGGCATCGGCAGCCTCGGCTCAAACCTTGAGCTCTAACAGCGGCGACACTTCCACCGTTTCGTATACTGGGGAAACACAAGAAGTAGGCGAAGTGTCTGAAGACGGCGCTTTGGTGTTGGAAGAGATCGTAGTCCGGGGAGAGCTATTGGAGCGTAGTCTTCAAGACAGCCCCACTTCAGCTGTCGTGGAGCGTGGCGAGACTCTGGAACGCCGCGGTGATCGGGATTTGTTTGATACCGTCGAACGGACTGTAAACGTTAATCAGACAGGCGGCGACGAGGGTATTTCAATTCGGGGCGTCAGCCAATTCGGTGTCGCACGGGCGTCGTCGTCGCCTTTGATCTCCACGCAGGTCGATGGGATCGCCTTGCCAGACACAACCGCGATAACTCGTGGGCAATATCCTACTTGGGACGTAGATCAGGTTGAGATTTTACGCGGGCCACAATCGACGCAACAAGGGCGCAATGCATTGGGCGGTGCAGTTGTGATCCGTACGCGTGATCCGATCTACCAAGATGAGTATCGCTTTAGAACGGGTTTTGCCAGCCGCGACGCCTATGAGGCTGCAGTATCGTTGAACAAGGTTCTGGTTCAGGACCGTGTCGCCTTTCGTTTTGCGGCTCAGACAATCAGCGAAGATGGCCCTGTCGACAACCCGACCTTGGTTCGTGACGATTTTGGTGAAGTTCGTGCGGACAGCTGGCGCACAAAATTGCGGGTCAATCCAACAGAAAGTCTGGAGGTGATCTTTTCCTATGCCGAACAGGAGAATGTGATCGGTGAAACCCGGATCGACAATGATCTGTTTCCGGGGCAGATCGTGAATATGTCCGAACTGTCAACATCCAATATACTGGATACAGAAACCGCTGGACTGCGCGCGACATACAGCTTCGCTCCGTCCCTCAAACTGGAGTTTGAGAGCAGTCACTATTCTGACCGTTTGTTTGAATTCATCGACAGCGATAGAACCTCGCTGGAAACCGGCTTCACAACAGGTACGGGCGAAGCTGAGGTCTTTGAACAAGACATCCGTTTGCTGTTTGAAGGCACGGGCTATCGCGGAGTGGCTGGTCTGTTTTATGCCGAAACCGAGTATCAACGCCGCTCCAGACAGGAATTTGAAGGCGTCGGATTGCCGATCAACCCCTTTACCGGCGCGCAGTTTGGCCAGTTGACCACTGACGGCGGCTCTACCAATACCTCTCGCAATACCGCTATTTTTGGTGAAGTCGAACTGGATGCAGACCGTTGGTTGCCGGGCTTGTCCTTTACTTTGGGCGCACGATACGACCGCGATAAGGTGGGACTGAACTCCTTTGCGACGGCGACCACATTTGGGTTTGACGTGCTTACGCCGGTCGATGTGTCCTTTGCGCGCGAGTTCGAAGCCTTCTTGCCAAAGCTTGGCACGACCTTTGAATGGCGTGAAGGGCTGAGCACGAGCTTGACCTATCAGCGCGGATACAGGGCAGGAGGTTTTGCCTTCAACGCGGTGACTGGGACCGCCAGTGAATTTGATGAAGAATTCACCGACAATATCGAACTGGCCGTCCGCGGTGAATTTTTGGAGTCGCGCCTCGTAGCCAATGCGAACGTCTTTTACACACGTTGGTCCGATCAGCAGGTGCGTCGCGACTTTACCAATTCACTTGGTCAATCTGATTTTTTGATTGAGAATGCAGGAAAATCAGAGCTTTACGGCGCGGAGTTTTCTGTGTCGTATGATGTGGCTCCCAGCTTTAACGTTTATGGATCGCTTGGCCTTCTGCAGGCAGAGTATGTTGATTTTATTGCCGGTGACAGTTCCAACCTAAGCGGCAACTCATTGCCCAACACCCCTGAAGCGACGGCTTCGATTGGCGCAAGCTATGGTTTTGGAAATGGGCTCTCCCTAGGTGTGGATGCAACCTATACAGGGTCGACCTTCACAAATGCGGAAAATACGCTCTCAACGGACGATGCGCTGCTGGTCAATGCGCAACTGAATTATATTGATGGACCGTTCAGCGCAGGTCTCTACGTGCGCAATATCTTTGACGAAGAATATGCAACGACGCGTCTGGACCAGGCAGGAACGACCTTCGCCAAATCAGGAGAACCGCTGACGATTGGCGCCTTTGTGCAATACGAGTTTTGACCAATAACTTCGTATGTGCATCAGCGTTTGTGGGTGGCTCAAAGGGCCGCCCTCAATATTAAAATGTCTCAGAAGCTCAGGAAGAGACGCCGCAACCATGGCTAGCGCCGTGCCGCCATGACTTCGCCTTTGTCAAACCCCACTTGACGTATAGAGACAGAACGCAGGTGGGCTCTCGTTTTGAACACGGGAGGCTCAGAGGGCAGCACTACGGATGGACTTGAATTCTGGTTAAGTATGCACTTGCATGTCGGTGTAATATGTCTTAAAGCGCCCCAATGGACCGCCAGTTCTGCAACGGAACCAGCCAAACTCCCAACCAGTATCATTGTTAAGGAAGACCATGGCTGCTTCTCTGATTGCGCCGCGGGCCCGTTTGCTGTGCGGAACCGCGCTTACCGTTTTGTCCGCTTTGCCTGTTGCGGCGCAGGACATTGAAACCGACGTCCTCTCGCTTGATCCGATTATCGTGCGTCAGAAAGATCCGCTGGGCGGGTCTGCGGATCGGGCGACCTCGACCTATGTGTCCGAAGCGGAGCTTGAACGCGCCTCTATGGGGGATCTGAAGGATCTGTTTGCGGGCATCGCATCCGTGTCGGTGGGCGGCGCAATCCCGATTGCACAAAAGATCTATGTAAACGGCGTGGATATGCTGAAACTTGCCGTTCAGGTCGATGGTGTGTCGCAGAACAACCGTATTTTCCACCACGTCAGCGCCAATGCCTTTGACCCCGGCCTAATGAAATCAGTCCGCGTGGACCCTGGTGTCGCCCCAGCCGATGCTGGTCCACGTGCTTTGGCCGGGCGTGTGGTGATGGAGACCGTTGATGCCGAAGACATCCTGGACGAGGGTGCAAATTTTGGCGGCCGCGCGCGCGTGTCTTATGACAGCAATGGCAACACCGCCCAGGGGTCGCTGACGCTGGCAGGTCGCAGCGAAGGGTTCGAAGTTCTGGCCTATTCCAAACGCGCAACCGGTGACAATTACGAGGATGGTGACGGTGTCGAGATGACCGGAACCGGGGCCAACTTGAACGCCAACCTGTTGAAATTTGCCTATGAATCCGATGAAGGTCACCGGATCGAACTGTCCGGCCAGAACCTGACCGACCGTGAATGGCGCAATTCCAAAGCAAACTTTGGCCCATCAACCGACCCGCTGCAATTCTATGACACAGAGCGGTCAATCTTTGCGTTGAATTATGAGAATACCCAAGGTTCTGGGATGTGGGATCCGTCTTTCACATTGGGTCGGTCTGATGCTGATGTGACCAAGCTGAACCTTGGCGACGATGCCTCTGGGACGACCAAGACAGATTCCATTGTGTTCAAGAACACGTTCCACCTGTCGGAGGTGAACACCATCACCGCAGGGATCGATTACCAAAAGCGCGAGACCACGGTGACCGGGGACTATTGGTCACCCGTCAATGGTCTGGCGACTTCGGCCACCGAAGAAAGCAGGTTCAACGGGATTTTTGCGCAGGCGCGTCTGGAACCGACTGCAAATCTGCAGGTCTCGGCGGGCCTGCGGTACGATTGGATGGATTTTACCGGTCATGATGTCGGCAACTCTGGCACCCGGTTTAACCTGTCGGAGTCTGGGGCCAGCGCCAACCTTTCGGTTGTCTATGATGTCACAGAGGCGCTGTCGCTGCGGGTGGCCTATTCCAACGTCTTTGGCGGGGTCGACCTGGGTGACAACTTTGAGTTCTGGCGCGCCTTTGACTATAGCGCTTTGGAAAGCTCACGCGCAGAAAACATCGTGATCGGTGCCGATTGGGCGCGCGGTGACTGGAGGTTGGGGGCCGAAATCTTCCGGACTCAGATCGATGATGCCCGCGACCTGTCACGTGGTGTTGTGACGATGAACGACTTTGAAAGCGAAGGTGTAAATCTTGCGGCGACCTATGGTTGGGCTGATGGTTTTGCCCGCCTGACCTATTCCTACAGCGATGCCACCTTGAATGGCGAAGCTTCCAGCAACTATGATCTGGGCAACTTTGGTGCGCCCTTGGGCAGTGTGATCGCCTTTGAAATGCAACAAGAATTACCGCAGCATAACCTGTTGGTTGGCGGCAGTGTCGAGGCGGCGTTGTCCCTGGATGCGGGTGGTTCTTATGCAGATCAGGAACTGCCGGGATATCAGGTTGTAAATCTCTTTGCCGAATACGCGCCACCAGCCTGGAACGGAGTGACCATCCGCGGCAGCATCAACAACCTGTTTGACGAACAATATGCGGATCGTGCCACCTATGGCGCTGAATTCTCGGACTTCAACACATTGAACGAGCCGGGCCGCAATATTTCGGTTGTTGCAACCATGCGGTTCTGATCCAGACCAGACGGGTAGCACAAATTGTGCAACCCGTCCGCTGTACATCTTGCGCGCGGAGATGATGGGACGTCACTGCTGAAGCTTGATCAAGAGCCGGGTCAAAACGTATCCCTCTTCGGTGGTCAGCTTTTCCGAGACCACGGCCTGGATTTCCGCCATATATTGGGGCCAGATCTTATCGCTGAGACCTTTGCTTTTTTCGGTCAGGTGCAAGACCTGTTTGCGGCGGCCATCTGCGATGAATTCTCGGCGCACAAGATCTGCCTGCAGCATGCGCGTCACATGGCGCGACATTGCATATTGCGGGATGTTCAATGCGTCCTGGATCTCGCTGGCCAGTCGCCCGGTTGCGCCGCCGCGTTCAATCTCAAGGAAAATCTCATACCAGATCGGGTCTTTTATGCCGCTTTCCCGCAGGGACGCGCCAATCTCAGGCAGCAGCTTCCGATGGGTTCGGAGAATATTGAACCAGACCCGATTGTAGGCTGTCGTGGCAGTGTCATCGCCGAAATAATCCTGCCCACCCGACAATAGATCCGAGTCTATACCCTGGCTTTTATTATGATCCGTCAAAAGAAGTACCGTTCCGGTGCCGCGATAAATAAATGTCCCCAAAGTATATAAGCCATTGGATCAAAACGCAATCTATGCGTCATCCAGATCCCAGATAAGGGGCGATCCGGTGTCAGGGTTTTGTGGCGCGCTTACCGGTGGTACTGGGCGAAGAAGTGGCCGTTTAGGTTCAGGAGTTCGATCGGTGTCTGATAAAGATCGCTCAAAGCCTCGGAGGTTGCAACCGTCGTGGTCGGCCCGGCAAAGACAACCTGCCCATCCCGCATGGCGACAATCTGGTCGGCCCAGGCCAAGGTGAAGTTCAGATCATGCAGAACGACCACGACGCTTTTTGATTTCTCAGAAACCATTTGCCGCAGATGTGCCATGAGGCTGCGGCCGTGCTTCAGGTCGAGGTTGTTCAGGGGCTCATCAAGAAGCAGCCAATCTGCATCCTGTGCATGCGCCATAGCAAGGAACGCTCGTTGGCGTTGCCCGCCCGAAAGCTCGTCCAGAAAACGATTTTCCAGATCGGTGAGGTCAAATTGGGCCAAGGCCGATTGAATGATGAAATGATCTTGGGGTCCCAACCGCCCCTTGGCGTGGGGCCAACGGCCGAACCCCAGCAGATCGACAACTCGGATCCGGCTGCCAACATGCAGGTGCTGGGCGACAATCGCCATGAGGCGGGCTTGGTCTTGTGGCGTGATGTTTTGCAGATCTTCGCCATCAATTTTGATCTGACCGGTGTTGATGTCGACCTGGCGTCCAATCGCGCCCAGAAGCGTTGATTTACCCGCGCCGTTGGGGCCGATGAGGGCGGTGATTTGGTTGCGCTGCAGGTGGGTGTTGATCCCGTCCAGGATTTGCTGACCTGCAATGCTGTAGGACAGGTTTGAAATCTCAATCATTTGATATGCCCTCGGGCCAGCAGGAACAGAAACAGAAGACCGCCGCAGAATTCAATGACCACCGCGAGGCTCGAATTCAGGGAAAAGACACGTTCAAACACCGTCTGCCCGACCACCAGAATAAGGCAGGAGATCAGGCTGGCGGCAGGCAGCAAAAGGCCATGGCGGTGGCTGCGCATCAGCGCATGGGTCAGTGCCGTGACCAAGAGCCCCAGAAAGGCCAACGGCCCCACCAGCGCGGTTGAGACCGACACAAGTGCCGCGATTGCGGCAAGGATCTGCAGTTGCAACCGGTCATAGGGCACGCCAAGCGCACGGGCTTGATCACGGCCAAGGGCCATAACATCCAGCACAGCGTAACGTGAGGCGAGCCATAGGAAGAAACAGGCCATAACCATGGCGGCAACGGCCAGGGATCGCTGGTCCATTCCGCTGAAGGTGGCAAACATATCCGCCTGGACAATTGCAAATTGGGACGGGTCCAACAGCCGTTGCAGAAACCCCGCAAGGGTTCGAAACAACAGACCAAAAATTACCCCCACCAGCACCAATAGCTGGATGTCATGGCGCGCGCGCCGCAAAACAGCTGCAAAGATCGCCAGCGTGGCGAGGATCATCACGGTGGTGTCGGCCAAAAACGTGGGTGTGGCGCCAAGGACGGGCAGGGCCAAAACTCCAGCGACAAAGACCAGGATTGTTTTCATCAATAAAAACAGTGCATCAAACCCCATGATGGTTGGGGTTAGGATCCGGTTGTTGGTGAGGGTCTGAAACAGAACCGTGGCAACCCCGATCGCGCTGCCGACACAAAGAAGGCCTGCCAGTTTCACCACGCGCAGTTCGAGGATATAGGCCGAGCGCCAGGCACCGCCCCAGAACACAAACAGCGCCGAGGCACCAAGAAGCGCGACCCCCAACGCCCAAAGGCGCTGGTCTTTGAGCGGGTTCAAACGTGCAAGAGGCCGAGAGGGCGAAACCGCGTCAGACATGGGAACGGCGGCCCAGCAGAAGGGTGAGGAATACGATGGCACCGAGGACGCCAAAAATCGTACCGGCGGGGATCTCATAGGGGTGGCGGATCACGCGGCCCAGCATGTCGCATGCCAGAACCAGCCCTCCGCCGAGGCCCGCGACGACCGGCAGGCTTTGACGCAGGTTGTCACCCATCATACGCGACACCACATTGGGAACGACCAGCCCGACAAAGGGCAGGGTTCCCACGGTCACAATCACCAGAGCAGATACCATAGAGACAGTTGCCACGCCTAGCGACAGCACCTGACCGTAGCGCAGGCCCAGGCTGACGGCCAACCCGCGCCCCAGCCCGGCGAGCGTGAACTGGTCGGCGGTAAAATACACCAGGATCGACAGGATGCCGGCCAGCCAAAGCAGTTCGTATCTGCCTGCCAAAATGCCCGAAAACTCACCACTCATCCAGATGCCAATGTATTGGATCAGATCGGTTTGATAGGCTATAAATGTGGCCACGGAATACAGAACTCCGGCATAGATCAGCCCGACCAGAGGCACCAGCAACGGCTGTTGGGGGGGCAGGCGACGGGTCAGTTGCAAAAACCCAAGTGTCCCCAAAAGCGCGGCTGCGGCTGCAACCAGCATCTGAACAAAGAGCGGTAATCCGGGGGCCAACAGTGTCACCGCCAAAAGCCCGATCATTGCTGCTTCATTTGTGCCTGTGGTGCCGGGTTCCACAAAGCGATTGCGCACCAACAGCTGCATGATCACCCCGGCCACCGCCATGCTTGCCCCAGTCAAAAGCGCGGCCAGCGTGCGGGGCAGGCGGCTGATGGCAATCAGCTGCAATGCGCCCGGATCCTGCCAGACCTGTGGAAGCGAAAGGTCCTGAGCGCCAAGAAAAAGACTGCCGGTCCCAAGGGCCAGCAGCCCGATCACAGTCGCGAAATAGGCAATAGGCATGTGGTGGTTCGATCCAAAAGCGCGCTGTTAATGCGCGGCTTCAAAGCCTTGGGTTACATGATCCAAGGTGCGCATCATGGATTGGATACCGCCGCCCGAGATGTAGATATCCGCAGCATTCAGATAGATCACCTGCCCTTTGCTCCATGCGGTGGTCTGGGCGACAAGTGCATTGTCCAGCGTGGTTTTGGCGGATTGGTTTTGCTGGCCGATCGCGGCGGCGCGGTCCACAACAAGCAACCAGTCGGGGTTGGCTTCGGCGATGAACTCAAACGACACAACTTCACCGTGGGTTTGGGCGTCAACACCGGCAACAGTTTCCGGCAGGTTCAACGTATTGTGCAGCCAGCCAAATCGCGACCCCTTGCCGTAGACAGAAATCTTTGGACCGTTTGTCAGTACGATCAGCGCGTTGCCCTTGCCTGCGATTGCGGATTTTGCCTGCGCGATCTTGTCAGCAAAAGTCCGTTCGATTGCTGCCGCTTCGGCCTCTTTGTCCATGATTTGCCCATAGCTGCGGAGACGGTCGAGCGCGGTTTCAACAAAATTATCGCCCTCAATGGTCATGTCCAACGTAGGCGCAATTTCGGCCAAGGCCTCGGTTTGTTCCGATGAACGCCCGCCGGTGACGATCAAGTCAGGGCCCAACAGCGCGATGGCTTCAAAATCAGGTTCAAACAGGGTTCCAACGGGTTTGGCCCGTTTGGCCACCCCGTCGAGGTAGCTGACATAAAGGTTCCCAGGCACCCCGGCCAATGGCACATCCAGCGCGGTCAGCGTATCAACGGCTGCAACGTCCAGTGCGACGACGGTTCTTGGTGTTTCGGCCACGGTTACGTCCCCACGATACGTGGACACGGAAAGATCTGCGCTGTGTCCAGCCGTGCCGAGACACATTGTAAGAACAGACAAAAGTGCGCTGAGCGGTTTCAAAGCCATATAAGCCACCATGATTTGACAAGCTGCGATGTGACAAGCTGGCGGCTGGCTGGCTTTGTGATTTCTGCGGCACCATAGGCAGGTTGCATCAGACGGTCCAGAGTGGAAATGACTTCAAAATATTCGTTGCTTTCGGTTGAATTGAGATGGCGTCTGACCGTAGGCGCGTCGAAAGGCCGTGGCGAAATTTGCAGGCGAAGCATAGCCTGCAAGAGTGGCTGCAGCTTCAACACTTATATGATCCCGCTCCAATGCTCGGCGGGCCATATCCAACCGGATGTTGCGAATATGGGCTAAAGGCGCGCAACCATAAACGGATTGGATCAGACGTCGCAGACCGGATTGGCTTAGCCCGGCCTCTGCCGCCAAGCCACTCAGCGTTGGCATCGGACCCGGTTGGCTCGCCAGATCCTCAATGCGCTGCAACTGTGATTTGGTGCGCTTGGATTGTGGAATGTGAACGGGTTGATCCGGCAAATCGTCGAAGAAACCAGCCACAAGAGCAAGAGTCGTCGCTTGCGCATGCAAACGTTGAACTGGCGCGGCAAAGTTGTCGGTCGCCGCCAAGCCTTCAAGGTTTTGGATTTCGATCGCATTTGCCAGTCTTTCTAATCGAATAACTCCTCCTGCAGTGTGTGAAGACCGCGGGAGCCTGAGCCCATTTGTGTCCAGCCACTCTGGAGACATCTGAATGCTGACCTTGCGCACATATTCATTGGGGGCAGAGCGGCGCAGGAATTCAAGCGGTGTATCCGTAGATGTGAGGACCAGTTTTACAGGTGTTCCAGGCCTGCGGCCCAAGTTCATTGGCAGATTGTCTAGACGCGCGTCGGTTTCCCCTTCCAGAAAACAATGCAGCACCGCGCCGGGTTGTCGATGGCTGTCCACCACAAAGCTTTGTTGAGCCGTTGCATTTAGCGTGTGCAGACCCAAACCCGGTTGCAGTTGTAGATCCGTAACCTGGCCTGAAAACACCCCAGCTTTGAGGTGCGCCAATGTGTTGCTGCAGTTTAGCTTGTGTTCATACGCCGATAGGGGAGGTGAGTTACGGCGATTTGCGACGAGAGGCCGAGGCATGTCGGTGTCCATTATAAAGAAAACAGGGTCACATGGCTGGGCAGGTCGTCTTTTGGATGTTTCGCAAAGTCTTTTGATCATTGCGCAAAGACAGCTGTCTGGCGTGGTTCGGCTCGATAAAATACTTACCCAAGTTAATTAGTCAACTTTGGAGCCGAACATGTCTTTGCGTTCGATAATATTGGCAGGCACAGCCCTGTCGACGCCTCTTTTTGCTACAACAGTTTTTGCGCAGGAGGCCACGTCGGCATGGGTCGCCTCCCAGGACAGCAAACCAGAAGAGGCAGCCCAGGTCCTTAACCTGGATGAGATCCGCATTGAGTCAGAAGAAGCGCAGGATCTGTTGGGCAATCTGACCATTGACCAAGAAGACCTGGATGCGCGCGCTCCCTCCACCACCAAAGACGTCTTTGCCGGCGAAAGTGCCATCACGGCAGGCGGCGGCGCGGCGATTGCGCAGAAGGTGTTTGTCAACGGGATCGAAGAAAGCCTGTTGTCGGTCACCATTGACGGCGCGCGTCAGAACAAATCGGCCTTTCACCACACGGGCAACGTGTTGCTGGATCCTGCGCTGCTGAAAGCAGTGAAGGTCAGCAAAAGCCTGGCACCCGCAGATGCGGGGCCGGGCGCGCTGGCCGGGGCGATTGCCTATGAAACCAAGGACGCCAGCGACTTGCTGGAAGAGGGGGATAATTTTGGCGGCACCTTCACGCTTGGCACCAGCAACAATGGAGTCGATGCACAAACCGGGCTGTCGTTGTTCGGGCGCAGCAGCGGGTTTGAATACCTGCTGAGCGCAACCCGTCGCAGTGGCGGTGACTACGAGGACGGCGACGGCAACGAAGTTCTGGGCACCGGGGCGGATCTTACGGATTATGTCGGTAAGCTGGCTTATGAAAGTCAGACAGGTCACCGGTTCGAGTTTGCCGCGTCCCAAACCGAAGATTCTGGCGCACGCGCTGCACAGCCGGGGCCGGGCGGGCTGTTTTTCATACGTCCCGATTTCGGAGGCGTTGAAGGTACGACCAATGTCCTGGCCGAGGGCCTGTCTCAGCGCACGTCTTATACGTTTACCTATACCAATACCCAGGCGCAGGGTTTGTGGGATCCCACCTTCCAGCTGAGCAGCAACGAACAAGAGATCGATGCTGTGGGTGTCTCTGGCGTGAACAAAAGTCTGAGCGGGACGGTGAAAAACGATTTCACCGTGTTCGGCGGCGTTGTGACCGCGGGTGTGGATTTCTTTGACGAAAGCGCGGAAAGCCTTGGTCCTCTTGTCGGCCCAGGCAAGGAAGAGCTGCGCAACTTTGGTGTGTTTGCCCAGGCGCGCCAGGATTTAAATGATATTCTCTCGGTCAGCTATGGGGCGCGGTTTGACAGCCAGTCGTTTACAGGCGCCGACGGAACGGATCTGTCCGACAGCGGGTTGAGCGCAAATGGCGCAATTGACGTGATCTTGTCCGATACCTGGACCTTAAATGCTGGTGTTGCCTCGACCTGGGGCGGTTTTGAGCTGGGCGAGGCGGCTTTGGTCAATCCCGATACCTGGAATTACACCGGTTTTTCCGCCTCGCGGTCGAACTCTGGCCGGATTGGTCTTCGCTTTGACAATGGCGCATGGAAAGCCAGCGGCGCGTTGTTCTATACTGATATCAGCGATGTTGCAGCCGTTCTCCCCAGCGACGGTGCCCGCGGTGAGACCTCTGATCTGGTCAGCAAAGGCATTGATGCCTCGGTCGAGTATGGTTGGGATGCTGGTTTTGTTCGGGTGAACTGGACTTATGCTGATGTGGAACTGAATAACGAGACCATCGGAACCACGGATTATTATCTGGGTCGTCCGGTTGGGCATATCATCGCCGTTGAAGGCGGCTGGCAGATTAACGATGAATGGCGTGTCGGCGGTACAGCCGAAGTTGCGCTGGAAAACAACGATGCGGCCACGCCTTTGCCTAGCTATGAGGTTGTGAACCTTTATGGCACATACACACCGCGTGCTGCCGATAACCTAGAAATCCGGTTGGGAGTGAATAACCTGTTTGATAAAACCTACGCCAGCCGCAGCTCGGATGGCATTGACTCCAGTCGGGTGATCCCGCTGAACGAGCCGGGACGGACTCTGTCCTTGACAGCGCGACTGAAGTTCTGATCAGCCAACAACTTTTCAAAAGGATGGGGCAGCACGTGCCCCGTCCGCTGTTTCTTTTGCCCAGCTTGCAAGTGCCCGAAATCACATGAAACATCAAATTGGCCGGTATGAAACGGCGCATGCATCCAGATATCTCCAGCAGCTGTGTAAACATTTTGCGCATAAGGTGGAGGTGACCTTTGACAGCAACCAAGGCGACGTCGACTTTCCGTTTGGACCAGCAACGCTTTGCGCTGACGACAGCGCCCTTATTGTGACCCTGCAAGGCGACAGCGAAGCGGCGCTTGAAAAAGGGCGTATGGTGATCGACACCCACCTCCAGCGGTTCGCCTTCCGCGAGGATTTTGAAAAAATGACCTGGTGCGCGGCAAGTTGATCCCATTTTGGCGGGGCCAATGGTTCTGGATGTAAACGGGGTCGATTCTGGGCATCAAAGGGATTGCGTTGGAGGTACAAGAAGGCCGAGGGTGCACTCATGGCGACAGACACAGAGTTTTCCATGGCTGCGTTGGCCGGTTCGGCGCGACGGCACATTCGGGTGTTTCAGATCCACCAGTTTCTGGATCGTTTTGCGATGGGGCTGACAGTTTCTGTTGTGGCCCTGGCACTTTCTGACCGGGGTTTGGACCTTTTTCAAATCTCGCTTCTGTTTGGGGTCTATTCCGTCACGACCATGACGATGGAACTGCCGTTTGGTGGCCTTGCAGACAGTATCGGGCGCAAGCCGGTGTTTCTGACGGCTGTTGGTGCCAGTTTGCTATCGCTTGCGCTCTTCCTTGCAACACACAACTTCTATGGTCTGGCAGTTTCGTTTGCCTTCATCGGATTCGGGCGGGCGCTTCGGTCCGGCACGTTGGATGCGTGGTTCGTCGAAACCTTCCGCGCCACCGCGCCAGATGTAGATGTCCAGCCCGCGCTGGCCAAGGCGCAGTCAGCCAATGCCGTAGGGTTGGCTATGGGCGCGGTCCTGGGAGGGCTTCTGCCTGATCTGTTTGGCGCGGCCGCCCAAAGCATCGGCTACAGCATTTATGATGTCTCTTACGCGGCAAGCTTTGTCGTGATGTTGGGTGTCTGCGGCTTCACATTGCTGGCCATTGACGAAAACCCGCGCCCCATGAACTCTGGTGCCCTCAGACAAGGGTTTTCCAATGTCCCATTAGTGATCCAAGACGCAGCCCGTCTTGCGCTGAAACACCCTGTGCTCTCGATCCTATTGGCGGCATTGGCGTTTTTCTTGATGGCAACCAACCCGGTTGAGGTGCTTTGGCCGACCTTTGCCAAGCCAATGCTAGAGGCGGGCTACGCCAATTCCGTCATTGGCACGCTGACTGCGGCCTATTTCTTTGCGATTGCGTTTGGCGCATTTCTGTCCCCATACGTCAGCCGGTTCTTCCAACGGCGGCACGGGGTGACGCTTGCGGCAACATTTGCCTGTCTCGCAGCGGTCCAGATCGCCTTGGCCCTACAGGGCAATATCTTTGGCTATGTGGGCGTCTTTATCCTGTATTCCGTGCTCCTTGGTGTGAGCGAAACACCGGCCAGCACCATTCTGCATCGCTGCGTCGGCGACCATCAGCGGTCGACCCTGCTGTCATTACGATCCCTGATACAGCAGTTGGGAGCGGCATTGGGACTGGTCTTGGCCGGCGCCGTCGCTGAGATCTACACCACGTCGTTCGCCTGGATCGTCGGCGCAGGTTTTTTGCTTGTTGCGGCGATACTGGCCTTGGTTTTGGCCAGACAACTGTCCCGAGAAGGCGGGTAGCGGACATAGGCGCGAGCCGAGCATCGCGTGTGTCTCTCCCTCCTGAAGTGGCCCCTTGCGATGTTTGGGAATACGGAGGAAACACATGGCCAACAAGCAACACCCGAAGCCCGAAGAGATGGCACAAAGTTACGGCGAGTTGAGGTCCTGACAGGATAAGTCACGTCCTGTCTGGATGCGATCCGTCAGATTGGCGTGACGGAGCAAACGTTTTAACGCTGGAGTGCAGGCGGATGAAGAAAAGCGTCCAGTGGACGGTTTTCCCGCCAAACAAGTACGATGGAATGGCCACAGATCAACAGAAGGAACTGAAGCGTCTGCGGAAAGAGAACGCGCGGCTAAGACGCGCTGTATCTGATCTGACGCTGGACATGTTTCCCTCTCGTCGCCGTTGTTGACGGATCATATTCGCCGTGAACTGTCTGTCTCAGAGCGCCGCGCCTGCCGAGTTCCGATGCAGCATTGATCCACGACATGCAAAGTGCCCACCGCCCCAGACGTTATCGTCCAAATGGACCAAAGGCCTGTCATGCACGAACAATCAAATCGGACCACATTAGGTGTGTGCGTCGCGCATATTAAGCGAACATAAGGGTGGATGGCCAAGGTGAAAGCTATGAATTTCATCAATTATTGCTTATTTTATAGGCATGATTCTTACTTTCTGCATTTTTTGAGTGGTCTGAGAAAATGCTGCAACTGGTGCTAGGTGGTTAAAAGTTAACGACTTTTTCCCCCTTGAGGTGTGGGTCAAAAGAGGCTGTCGCTCGATTGGCTGTATTTGACGCAAATTCTCAAGCCGCAAATTGGAAAAATCCAAACTCTCTGCAAAACCGAGGCGGACGTTCGGGTCTAAGGAGCGTCTGCTTCAAATGGGCGTTCGGATCCAGCCACAAGGAGTGAAAGATTGGAAACACTGCTGTTCATCAGCCAGAACTTGGACGTGATCCTGGAGCGTACGCTGCAGCATCTGTCGATCGTGGGCGTGGCCATCGGCCTTGCGATCCTCACCGGCGTGCCGATTGGTATTCTCATTACGCTGAACCAGCGCGCGGCAGATATTGTCCTTTACGTAGCGGCGATCATAATCACCATTCCGTCGATTGCGCTATTTGGCCTGATGATCCCGGTGCTGTCTCTTATCGGTCATGGGGTGGGCTATTTGCCTGCTGTTATTGCAGTGTTGCTCTATTCGCAGCTGCCGATCATCCGCAACACCTATACAGCCATTTCCAATGTCGATCCGGCCCTGCGTGAAGCGGCGCGTGGTCTTGGCATGACGCCGATCCAACGGTTGCGTCGGGTTGAGATCCCTTTGGCAGTTCCGGTTGTTATGGCGGGTGTGCGCATTGCTGTTGTGATGAACATCGGCATCACTGCCATCGCTGCCTATATCGGCGCCGGTGGTCTGGGTGTGTTTATCAGCCGCGGAATTTCGCAATCCGATCCCCGCCAACTCATTACAGGTGCGCTGATGGTGTCGATCCTTGCAATTGCGAGCGACTACTTCCTGCTCTGGGTGCAAAAACGCCTGACCCCAGCCTCCTCCTCTAGTGCGGCACCGGCCCACTAAGCTCTGACAAATGGTATCCTCATGATCACGCTCGACAAACTCTCTAAAGTTTTTGAAACCCCCGGTGGCGGCACGGTGATAGCCGCCGATCAGGTCTCTATGGAAGTGCCCGAAGGGGAGATCTGCGTCCTGCTTGGCCCCTCGGGGTGCGGCAAGACGACAACGCTCAAGATGATCAACGGTTTGATCCCCAAAACCAATGGCAAGATCCATGTGGCAGGCCGCGACACGGATGAGCTGAATCCCGTCGAGCTGCGCCGCTCGATCGGTTATGTGATCCAGCAGATCGGCCTTTTCCCCAATATGACGATTCAGGACAACATTTGTGTGGTGCCGGATCTGTTGGGGTGGGATAAAAACAAGTCCCGCAAGCGTGCAGCAGAACTTTTGGAGCTGGTGAACCTGGATCCGGGTATTTTTCTCAATCGCTATCCCAAAGAACTCTCGGGTGGGCAACAACAGCGCGTCGGCGTGATCCGGGCGCTGGCCGCCGATCCGCCAGTGCTCTTGATGGACGAACCCTTTGGCGCAATCGACCCGATCAACCGGGCGGTCATTCAGGATGAGTTCCTGAAGATGCAAAAAGAGATCCGCAAGACCATCGCCTTTGTCAGCCACGACATCGACGAGGCGATCAAGATGGCCGACAAGATCGCCATTTTCCGCGATGGCAAGTTAGAGCAATATTCCAGCCCGGATGACTTGTTAGCACGTCCTGCCAATGATTTTATCGCCTCTTTCCTCGGCTCTGATCGGACGCTCAAACGCCTCAGCTTGCTCTCGGTTTCGGATGTGATGCTGGGCGACCAGATCCGCGTGACCGCTCAAGATGACGTGAGTAGGGCGCGCGATATGATGCGCGAAGCGGGCCACAAAAATATTGTGATGGTTGGCCCGCAAGGGCGAGCACGTGGCTTCGTGCATCTCAACGACATTGCCGACGTACAGGGTCGGGTCGAAGAGCATTATCAGGCGCTGCCAACGGTTGTGAATGTGCACGATGATCTGCGGACCGCGGTGTCGCGTATGTTCCGCCATGACACCACCTGGCTAGCCTGTGTAGATGATGATGGTTTCTTCAAAGGCTTCATCACCCAGCGCGCCATTTCCCATGCACTGGGCGCCACCTACCGCGACGCTGCTACGGTGGCCGCGAAATGAGCATCAAAGACACGCTCAAACAAGACAACATCCGCACCCGGATCGCCTTTGTGATCGGTCTGGTGTTCGGCGTCGGGCTGATGGCGGGGGAGCAGGGCTTTCTCGGCGACATTTGGCGTTATTATTCCGAAGACATCATTTACCTCGCCAAACAGCATGTGATCTTGGTGCTCGTTTCATCCGGGCTTGCCATTTTGGTGGGGGTGCCTGCGGGCATCTGGCTCAGCCGGGACTGGATGGCGCGCTACTCCGAGACCGCGCTGCAGATTTTTAACATCGGCACAACGATCCCAACGCTGGCCATCCTGGCGCTGTCGATCACTTTGCTGGGCATTGGCTTTACACCTGCGGTCTTTGGGCTTTGGGTTGCGACGCTGCTGCCGATCGTGCGCAATGTCTATCAGGGCCTGCGCGAGGTGCCTGCCTATCTGAAAGAAGCCGCCACTGGCATGGGCATGACGCCGCGCCACATCCTGCTGAGCGTTGAGCTGCCCAATGCGCTTTATGTAATTTTTGCCGGCGTGCGCACGGCTGTTGCCGTCAATGTGGGCACCGTTCCACTGGCTTTCCTGATCGGCGGCGGCGGCTTGGGCGAGCTAATCTTCACCGGTATTGACCTCAATGACCCGCAGATGTTGTTGGCCGGCGCTATCCCTGTCGCGCTTTTGTCTATGTTGGCGGATTTCCTTCTAGCGAAAGCGCAATACTGGCTGATCCCGCGCGGCGTGAACCCGCTGCGCTGATCCAATTCTTTTCAAAACTAAACTGAAGATCATGATCCAACGGAGGTTCAACATGTTCAAGACACTGGTAAAATCCACCTTAAGCGCCGCGCTTGCTTCCACGCTTCTGACGTTCACCGCACAGGCAGATGAAATCAAAGTCGGCGGCAAAAACTTTACCGAACAGCTGCTGCTGGCAGAGATCACAAGCGAATTGCTTGAAGCCAAGGGCTTTGATGTCGCGAAGCTCGACGGCATGGGCACTTCGGTGCTGCGCGCGGCGCAGGAAAACGGGCAGGTTGATATCTACTGGGAGTACACCGGCACGTCGCTGATTACTTTTAACAAGATTGAAGACAAGCTCACTGCCGAAGAAACCTATGCCAAAGTCAAAGAGCTTGATGCCCAGGTCGGCATCACATGGCTGGACGCATCCAACGCGAACAACACCTATGCGCTTGCTGTGCGCGCGGCAGACGACAAAGGCCTCAGCACGCTGTCTGATCTTGCAGCGGCTTACAACGGCGACACCGCCCCCAAAATGGGCGTGAACGCGGAATTCCCTAAACGCCCTGATGGTCTGCCCGGTCTGGAAGAGACCTATGGTTTTGACATCGGTCGTAAAGACATCGCGCCAATGCAATCTGGCCTGATCTATGATGCGCTCAAGGGCGGTCAGGTTGATGTTGGTCTGGTGTTTGCCACCGATGGCCGCATCGCAGCCTTTGATTTCAAAGTACTGGCAGACGACAAAGGCTTTTTCCCAGCCTATGCGATTACGCCGACCATCCGCACCGAAGTGCTCGAGGCGCACCCTGAAATCGGCGTGCTCCTGAACGGTGTTTCCGCCGTTTTGACGGATGATCTGATGCAAAGCCTCAACGCGCGTGTCGACGTGGACAAAGAGACCATCGAGGACGTTGCGAGCTCTTTCCTGGCCGAGCAAGGCCTGATCTAATAAACGCATCCTAAGATGTTTTTTAGGCCAACCGGTGCAGGCGCGCCGGGTGGCCTTTCCGATCTATGACGCAAGCCAATGAGTAGCCCCATGACAAAGTCTGTTTTGCGCGCCGGATGCGCCCAGATTCCTCATCGCCCGGACGACGTCCGAGAGATGACGGCCCGCCATCTCCATCATATTGCGCAGGCGCGGACAGAGGGTCTGGACCTTTTGGTGTTTCCTGAAAGCTCTCTGACCGGCTATCCCGACAGTATCGAGATACGCGATACCAATGCCATTGCGGCAGATGGGCCGGAGCTGCGAGCGGTCGCGGATGCAAGTCAGGACATTGTGACGGTCGTTGGCTTCTCTGAGCGGACAGCGGAGGGCGTGTTCTACAACTCTATGGCTTGGTGCCGTGACGGTGCAGTTCTGGCTGTGCATCGCAAGATCAACCTGCCCAACTACGGCCGCCTGGAAGAGGGCAAATATTTCCGCCCCGGCGATCAGACAACACAGGTTCAGCTGGGCGATGACTGGCGCGCTGGCGGGCTGATTTGTGCCGATCTTTGGGAGCCGGGCCTTGTCTATCTGAACGCCGCCAAAGGCAGCACGATCCTTACGGTGCCCATTGCCTCCACCCTCGAAGGTGTCGGGAGCGGCTTTTCCAATCCCGCTGGCTGGGATATCACCGTGAGTGGCCTTGCGCTGATGTACCGTTTTCCGGTTCTGCGCTGCAATTGGGTCGGGACCTACAAAGATGACATGACCTTTTGGGGCGGCTCCGCGATCTTTGGTCCCGATGGTCTGGAACTGGCCCGGGCGGGTACAGAAGACGCGCTGATCTGGGCAGATCTTGATTTCAAGGATGTCCTGCGCGAACGTATGGCCTTGCCCACAGTGCGCGATCTGCGCCCCGATATCCTGCACCGCGAGCTGGAAGGGATCCTGCCGAAAGCCTGAAACGTCTCGCAGGCGGCAAAAAAAACGCGACGCTGAAATGCGCCGCGTTCAGTAGGGGAAATGGTGCCCGAAAGGTCCAGAGCGCGGGTGAGTTGCGCTCCGGATGCGGGATCAGCTCCAGGGGTAGGGGCTATTGGACACGGGATGCAGCTTACCTTCGGCATAGCGGCTAAAGCGGAAAGGTGTCAGCAGCGAAGAGGTCTCGCCGGTGATGTCCTTTGCCACCAGTTCGCCCACACCGATCATCTTGTAACCGTGGTTGCTGTCTGCGATGATGTAGCAGTTCTCGCGGAACACATCGAAGACGGGGAAGCTGTCGGGCGTAAAGCAGCCGACGCCGCCGGACGCCTCTTTGTGGTACTTCGGCATGGTGCCCGAGAAGCGTGCGTTACAATGTGCCAGCGCGGAAACCCACATATGGGCAAATTCCGGCGAAGAAACGAATTCAGGCGAGGAGGGGCCATACGGGTCGATCGCGACCTCGTTTGCGGGTTTGTCGACTTTGTAGGGCATGGCACCACCCTGAATGCCGCCAAAGTTGAAGTCGGGCTTGTAGTAGATGCCCCACATTTCCTCGGTGATCACAGACCCATCCACATCAGAGATCAGTGGTGCATCTGTGTCGACGTGAATTACAGGCGGCAGCTTGCCGTCATTGGTTTTAAAGCTCTCGGGATCGACCCGCAAAACGCCTTCTTCCAATTGCCAGAATTTCCACATCGGGATGTCGTCATGAAGGTTGCCATCCGCGTCTTTGACAGAAATCGCATCCGGCAGTTCAGCCATGGTCCAGAAGTCACGCACCCAGGGGCCTGCGGCCACAACGAGATAATCGCAGGCAATCTCACCCTTGTCGGTCTCGACGCCGGTGATGGCGGAGGTCGCACCATTGGCCGCTTTCAGGCCTTGAACGGTGATGCCGGTTACAATGCGCACACCTTCTTCTTCTGCCATTTTGGCCAGCGCGTAAATGGCGGCTGCGTTATGGGCATAGCCGCCTTTTTTCTCATGTAGAACAGAGGTGATGTTCTGCGCCTGCCAGTCGTGAAAGATGTCTTTCATATAGGCGTCGCAGTCGGCGGTGCCTTCGATAAAGGACGATTCATAGCCGATGGCTTGCTGCTCTTTGTGGATTTGCGCCACGTCTTCATGCATGCTTTCAGCCGAAATTTGCAGGTAGCCCACGGGATTGTACTGAAACGCCTGGGCGTTGGCTTCCCAATGCTCAACCGAATGGGCCATCAACTCGCGCATGGCAGGCTGGAAATAGTTGTTGCGCACCACGCCGCAGGCGATGCCAGAGGCTCCGGCTGCGATGCCTGCCTTGTCGATCACGACAACATCGGCACCAGTGCCTTTGCCCGTGGACTTTAAGCGCTTAGCAAGGTGCAGCGCGGTTGACAGGCCGTGGATGCCGGCGCCCACGATTAGATAGGGAACATTTTCGGGGAGAGACATGGATTACTCCGATAGTGCGTTAAGAAAAGTGCAAAATTCCTTCTCATTTACGCAGGTCAAATGAGGTGGTTTGCGTAGTTCCCCGACAAAAATTTTGGATTCTGCGTCACCAAGCATCTCCGTAATGAGCGGAGAATAATGCCCCAAATGCCTGCAAAATAGGCCTTAAAAGAATAGATCTGGATCAGGGTGGTGAAATCCCAATTAAAATTGGCGCGCATTCGAAAGTGTCTTTTTGACGGTCGGCTAAATTGGGCGCGTCACGTTTAACCGCAGCAAGGCCCCTCTAAATGACCGATCACCACACCAAAGTCCGAAGCGCGCTGGATGCATGCAAACCTGGGTTCTCATTGCCAAAAGCCTTTTATAACGATGCCGATCTGTTTGAGGCTGATATCGAGGCGGTTTTTTATAGAGAATGGTTGTTCGTCGGTCCTGAATGCGAAATCCCCAACGCCGGCGACTACGTGACGTTAACAGTCCATGAGGCGCCGATCATCGTGCTGCGAGATCACGAGGGCGAGGTTCGCGCCTTTCACAACTCCTGCCGCCACCGGGGCTCTCGCCTATGTGACAAGGCGCGTGGTCATACAGGTCGACTCGTGTGCCCCTATCATCAATGGACCTATGAACTGACGGGCGAGCTGATCTCAACGCGCTACATGGGCGAGACCTTTGACGCGGGCCAGTTCCCCCTGAAACCTGTGCATGTCACCTCGGTCGAGGGGCTTTTGTATATTTGTCTGGCGGACACACCGCCTGATATTGAACGCTTCCGCGCCGAAATCACGCCCTACATTCGGCCCCACGCGCCGCGCCGGACAAAGATTGTCCATGAATCCGTGATCGTGGAAGACGCAAACTGGAAGCTGGTGATCGAGAACAACCGCGAATGCTACCATTGCGCCGGAAATCACCCAGAGCTCCTGGTTTCACTGGTGGAAATGGCGCTCCCTAATGACGCTCGATTTGGAGACGAATTTCGCTTGATGGAAGAGAAAGCGCGGGATTGGGATGCGCTGGGTTTGCCCCATGCTCCTGTTGATGGAGGCACCGAGTTTCGCTGCATTCGTCTGCCCTTCCGGGAAGGCGCCAAGTCGATGACCCTGGATGGAGAGCTGGCGAGCAAGAAACTGCTCGGAGAATTGACAGAGCCAGATCTCGGCTCCGTACGGGCCTTCCGTATCCCGAACAACTGGCACCATGTTCTGTCAGAGATGACCATCCATTTCCGCGTTCTCCCCCTCGGTCCCAACCGGTCCGAAGTACGCACCACATGGTGCGTCCATGAAGACGCCATCGAAGGTTGGGACTACGATGTCAAACATCTTTCGCACGTCTGGATCGAAACCAACGATCAGGACAAGCGTCTGGCAGAGGAAAACCAACGCGGCACCCGCTCGCCCGCCTATGAACCCGGCCCCTATTCAGAAGTGTCAGAATTTATGATTTTGAACTTTCTCGATTGGTACAAAGACGCGCTGGATGCATGGCTCAGCGGAGCGTCGGCCCAACAACAAGCGGCGGAGTGAGGCGATGCCTTTGGATACACTTCCCTTTCCTAAATCCGGCCTTCCCGGCTTTGCCTCTGCCCCGCGCAAACTTCGGCTTGTTGCACGTCATCAAAATACGTCCGACACCGTGACTTTTACTTTTCACAGTCTTGAAGGACCTGTGCTGCATTTGCCCGGACAGGCCATCGCTCTGGACTTGCCGATGAACGGCGGTGTGGCAACACGCACCTTCACCATCGCCTCTGCCCCATTGGGCGCACAAGAGCTGTCGGTGACGGTCAAGGCGGCTGAAACGGGGCATGCAACGCGCTGGATGCATGACAATCTCGCGGTGGGTTCAGAAATAACTGCCCGTGGTCCCTTTGGGCGGTTTTCGCTTGCGGCACGCCATGGTCGTCCAGTGTTGTTGATTGGCGGCGGCAGCGGGTTTACCCCGATGATGTCCATGTTGCGCTGGCTCCATGCCCGTGGAGAGACACTGGATGTGGTGGTGGTGCAGGTGGCCCGGCGGGTCGAAGATCTCCTCTTTGAAGACGAGCTTGCGCAGATCGCGCGCGACATGCCAGGGCTCAGGCTGTTCGAAGTGGTTACAGCGCCTGCGGCGGGTGAAGTGTGGCGCGGCTATCGTGGGCGCCCCAACCGTGCGATGCTGCGCGCGATGGTGGCGGATGCAAGTCGGCGCGAGGTTTACTGCTGTGGGCCAGAAGGATTTTTAGGCACCGTTCGTCAATGCCTGTTGGCCGAAGGGCTCCCGCATCAGCATTTCCATACAGAAAGTTTTGGTGCGTCCAAGCCAGTGGCAAGCCCTGCGCCAATCGGCAAAGGCGTGTCCAACGGGCACCGCGTCACTCTGCGTGGTCGCAGCTTTGAGATTGCCGAAGGGGAGCTCCTTAGCACTGCGCTGGCGGCGCAGCATATACGGGTCCCCACGGGGTGCAACGCGGGCCAGTGCGGCACATGCAAGTTGCGTTTGTCTGAGGGCTCAGTCGACATGCAGCAAGACGGTGGCTTGTCGGAACAAGACGTGGCCTCTGGCTACATCTTGGCCTGCTGCTCTCGCGTGACTGGGCCGATCTCCATAGAAGATCCTGTTTGATCGTTGCTTCAGCAAGCTGCCTTGACCGTGGCGTTTGCGCTAGACCACACTGCTGGTATGCAAGTCTTACGTTCACAGGCGACTTATCTCCGAGATGCGAAACCAATTGCCTCAAACTAATCAGCAAATGGAACGGGGCGGTGATCGTCCGCGTGTGTTCGAGTTTGTGCTCCTGAACGAGGTGTCGATGCTGTCGGTGACTTCGGCTATCGAGCCGCTACGGGTGGCCAATCGCATGGCGCGGTGCGAGCGCTATGCTTGGACTATCGTCAGCGAAAACGGCGCAGAGGTCAGGGCGTCTAACGGGCTCAAGATCGCGAGCTCAGGCCGCATCGGAGAGGGCCCCGTACCAGATTACACTTTTGTTTGCGCTGGGTTAAGCCTCGAGGCTCAGGAGCCTAAAAGATTGTCCGCCTTCCTCAATCGTCGTTTCGCCGCTGGCGTTACGGTGGGGGCCATTTCAATGGGTACGATCTTTCTTGCCAGGGCTGGCCTTTTGACAGGACGGCGTTGCACCATTCATTGGGAAGGGATGCCAGCCTTCCTGGAGGAATTTCCTGACATTGACCTGACCACTGCAATCTACGAAATGGACAACAAGGTCCTCAGTTGCTCTGGCGGCATGTCATCCTTTGACTTGATGATGGAGATCATCGCCCAGGACCACAGCAGATCACTCGTCTATTCTATTGCCAACCAGCTTCAGATGGACAGGATACGCAGCGGGGTTAAGCTGCAATCTACGGGCTCGTCTCTCTTACCGGAAAACGCGCCAAAGCAGTTGATGCTGGCCCATGCAATCATCTCTGAGAATATGGAATCCCCGCTCTCGCCCGGTGAGTTGGCCGAAGCTGTCGGCGCAAGTCGACGTACGCTTGAACGCATGTTTGTTAAATACACCAAAATGACACCGTCGAAGTTTTGTAAAATCCAGCGCTTGGAACGGTCAAAATCGCTTCTTTTGCATAGCAATTTGCAAATTCTAGAGATCGCAGTCGTGACTGGATTTCGCTCGGCGTCTTATTTTTCATCCTGTTTCTCCGATCATTTTGGCATCGCCCCGTCTGCACTCCGGCAAGGCGGCGGGGCAGAGGTCAGTGTGGATCGCGATGAACTGGATCCAGACGCGCCACTTGTGGATAAGTAATTTCCGAAAAAATTTGTGGCGCAACAGTCAACTGAACCGCCCCTTGTTTGCCGGAGGCCCAGAAGTAAGGATACCGGGTCGTCAGAAGAAAACGGAACACGTGCTCCAGATGAATTGCGCGCCCGAGCGGTCCAGATGGTTTTGGATCACGAAGTTGAATACGCGAGCAGATCGGCACCGACATTGTCTATCTTTCAAAGGGTTGGATGCAGCAGAGACAACCTGCGGGTCTGGGTCAAGCAGCATGAGACCGACACAGGCAAGCGCGAAGGCGTGACAACTTTCGCAAAACTGGCATGTCCCTGGTTCGCATTCACGCGGCGGAAGGGACTGAGCTACTCCCCAATGTTTGGCAGGTTTCAGCGTAAATTAAGCTACTCGCTGCTCCTGCTGATCTGGTTTGGTTTTCTCTTTTCTCAGCCAATATACACTGATCGAAACCGCCAAGATGAATGGCGTAGATCTGCAAGCCTGGCTCACATGGGTTTTGGCACAGACCGCAGATCATAAGATCACACGTCTGAACGAACTCATGCCATGGCGCTGCGCTGCGGACGTAGCCCGGCAGGGGCCGCCGGAACTGTGCCAAAGCGCCTTCGCCGGACGGTCACGGTCGGGTAGCACAGCATTTCGGTCAGCGGCCAATGCTTCCAATGGGCTGCTTTGATAGCCTTCACCGGTTGCCTTCGCATGTGTGATGAATGACCAAAAATCGCCGCGCACCACAGAATTGTCGAGGTTATAACATTACCGAACCGCCCGTTTTGCGCCGTTTCCCTTCCTCTGCATCGCTTCTGTCTCGGCCAAGCCATCGACGGCGATGCTGTAACGCGTCAAGAAGGTTGCAACGGCACTGTCGACAACAGCTTCAACAACGTCTGCCTCAGGGACAAAGTCAACGATCAATAGGCGAGGCCAGAAGACCTGATCGTTGACCATTCCCAAAAACTCGCGGGTGGCCGTGGACCAACTGTCGCGTGGTTCCAGCGAACCTTTGCTGGATGCATCCGTCAAAAACTGCTCGAGCCGTTCAAGATACGGCGCCTTGCCACGTTCATACAAGGCCTGACCGAGTTCGGGAAAGCGTGGCGCTTCGGCAATGATGACCCGAAAGAGAGCGACCGTTTCAACCTGACTTAACCGATTGGCATAGTCGAGCCCAATGCGACGCAATTCTTCAGACACAGAACCGCTACCTGGCTGCGCCATGTCTTCAACCGTTTCTGTCCAAGCGCGTTCTATGATCCCACCAAACAGTTTTGCCTTGGTCGGGAAGTGTTTGAACAGTGTTCCCGTAGAGACTTCAGCTGCGCGTGCAATATGTTCGAGCGTCGTTCGGTTGTAACCAGTGTCGAGAAAGGCCTGTGTTGCAGCGTCAAGAATGGCGTCTTTCTTTTCACGTGCCACACGTTGTTGCCAGCTTTCGGTTTTCGACACTGTCCGATGATCCTCGATTGTTACCGTCGTCATAAATTAAGCTAAGCGTCTTCCCTTGACTAGTCGATAAAATAAATCAAAGTAAGTTGGTCAACTCGATTCTAAGTTGAGCCACTTACTTTGAGGATTGTTATGGAACGTGTAACCCACCAAAAGAAGGCGATGCCAAAGCAACGCGCATTGGCCACACCCAGCGCTGTACTGGCTCTCGTCGCTCCAGCTTTAGCCCAAGAAGAAGGATCCCGCGATCTGCGTGGGTCGCTCAACTTCCAAGGCCGTTATCTTGTGTCGGTACAAGACGCAGACATGGTTGCTTCGGCCTACGTGAACGGTGCGCTTGGTCCCCGTGAAGGCAAGGACACGCTCGCTGTCATTCCACTGGACGGTGATCCTCGCAGCTGGGAAGCGGCTGAGATTTTTGCGTCCAACTCTGTCGCGGGGCCTCCGGCGGCGGTAGACATCACACCAGATGGCCGCTTTGCCTATGTGATCGAGACATTTACGCCACGCCCGGAGAATGACGAGCCGCACACATTTGGCGACATGTCGATTGGCGAAGTGCTGTCGATCTTTGACCTTGCCGAACCGTCCGCGCCGAAAGTTGTCGGTAAAATCAAAATTCCGGGTCGCCCACAATCGGTCCGCAGCAACGCGACCGGTGATCTTCTGGCGATTTCCTACTCTTTCCAAGGCGGCGGTGGTGCTGAAACGCCGCTGCAGATCTTTCCGATAAACAATGACGGAACCTTGGGTGAGCCCACCAGCCCCGAAATCCCAGGATGGTCTTTGGGCAAAGGCGAGTTGATCGATATGGCTTGGCACCCCAACGAAAACATTTTGGCGCTGGCGGATCGTTTTGGTAATACGTTGCGATTTGGTAGGGTGACGTCCGATCTGACGCTTGAGATGTTTGGCAATGTTGTTGACATTGAGCGCACTCCGTTCCGTGTTTTCTTTACTCCGGATGGCAACCACGTTGTGGCAAACGCTCTGTATTGGGGCAGTGACATCGCGGGCACCTGGATCGAAGCGCCAAAAGGTGGCATTGTAACCGTTCGCATGAACGCCGAAACCCGTGACGACGGCAGCGTGCGTCATGCGTTCGTCGATCACGTAAAGACCGGAGTATCACCCGAGGGCCTGGCCGTCTCTCCCGATGGCCGCTGGGTTGCAACCACCAATCTGGAACGCAGCTATCTTCCGTATGATGACGAGCGGATTACCTGGTGGAGTTCCATCACCCTGGCGCGTCTTGACCAGGACACCGGTCAATTGCAAGAGGTTGGGACCTTCAACTACGATGGGGTCCTTCCCGAAGCCGCCGTTTTTGACAACAGCGGAGACTACTTGGCTGTTGCTACCTATGACCACTTTGATGATCGTAAAACAGGTGGATCAATCGACTTTTGGCGTATTCAAGCTGATCCGCTCGATCTGGATAACGTGCAGCTTATCAAAACCGAGCATTCCGTGCCTGTTGCGCGGGGTGCCCACTCGATGGTGATCGCACGCTAAGCTTTGCAAAAAAGTAGCCCCCCGTCTGCGCACCGCCGCACGGGGGGCTGTCACCTGCGCCCTTCTTCCCGAAATCCCACGGCAAGCCACGCGTTGATGTTCGACGTGTGTTGAGCGGCATTATTTTCATTAATCGCAATGGGTTGAGGTGGTGCGACGCCCTTTCCATCACAGTGTGATCCAACCGACGGGTTACGTTCTTCACATGACCGGGCAAGTCGCTTGGGACAAAGACGCCAATGTCATTGGCAAAGGTGATTGTGAAGCCCAGGCAAGGCGATGCTTCGACAACGTTGAAAGCATCTTGAAAGCTGTCGGCTGACGCTTTGACGATATCGTCTCGTTGACTATCTTCTATATTGATCCAATGGACATGCCGGCGATCCAGAAAGTCAGACCGGAGCGCCTCCGGTTAGAGCACGGTCCAGTCAGCATTTTGATTCAGGCTGCGGGCTTGATCACACCAGACCTGCTGGTGGAGGTCACGCCAATTGCCGTGATCCCCAATGATCGCTTTCACAAACCAAAATACTGAGGCTGAGCGGCTGATGCCGCTCGCCTTTGCCATACCGGACAAAATCAGTTCGGTTGAATTGGCTAACAACTCTAAGTGGGCAATCACTCTGACGGCTAACCCTTTGGCTCATAAAGCGATACGGATGGCCGCACAAAGTTCGGGGTGCAGTATCCAGTTGCTGAGCTTCTCTTCGTGTCCGGAATCGTCGCAAAAAACAATAAGCGCGTGTCCATCCAAAAGGATTGAAGGCTCTTCGGAATCCGTTTCGGAAAACAGGTAACTCGAGATCATACGACCCACGTTTGCCAGTGCATTCTTGGCCGATGTTGTAGACTTGTAGCTGCCAGCACGCGCAACCATCACTCTCTTCAATCCGTTTTCTTCGGCAAGCGACAAGGCCAGCAACATGGCACGCTGTGGTTGTGTCAAGTTTATCGCGTTGAGCGCCTCAAGGTACTCGTCAGATGTTGGCACTGGCGTCCCAGTGCGAGTATCTGTCCTGCGATGTTCACTCCTGCGGGTTTCACGCAAATCGATGGCAGATTGCAAAGCTTTGATTGCGGCTTCTTCCGTCTCACCGGTTGCCTCGGCAATCAAACCTCGCGCGTGTGTTGGAGGCTTTGGAAAGGCCCGGGCGGTGTATACGCCCGCGATGTACCCCGATTTGATCTGGTACCTGCCATAAGCGCCCAACCGGATCGCGATTGGGGCTTTGACCCCGCCGTCCATTGTTTCACTGGACTTCAATGTCTTTGAACCAGCTTTTATTAAATCACGCCCAGCCTTCACTCGGTCTGCCTTGGTGTGCTGTGTCATCAGTTTCATCTCCTGGGAGTGGTGGTGATCTGCGCAGAATTCACGTGAGGTAAATCAGCGACTGCAAGCTGCTACACGGCAGCTTCTCAAACCGACCGGGACGCATGAGAGAAACAATGGGCGCCCATCAGGGCGCCCGGTTAGCTTGTTCAAGCAAGTGCGATATTGATAGCGTTCTCGCGACCATTGCGACCGGCTTCGATATCGAAGGTTACTTTCTGGTCGTCGTTCAAAGTGGTCAAACCCGACTTCTCTAGTGCAGAGATGTGCAAGAACACGTCATTGCCGCCTGTATCAGGTGCGATGAAACCGTAACCTTTGGTGGTGTTAAACCATTTCACTGTGCCGTTGGCCATGTGAATTTTCCTTAACTGATCGCTGCCCGCGAAATGCGGCAGCTCGGCTTCTCAAAACAGTGTCTAGCGCTGTGAGCCGGTAAAGGAAAACAGGGGGTCGAATGCAAATCAGCAGCAAATCCTATATGGTGGCCGTCCGATAGGATTACAAGGTGTGCCCCATCTCTGACTGCCGGTATTTCTTTTGCTAAGTGAGCTGTGGTCCCCTATAGCTAACAAGCTGCTGGATGTCCTGACGGCCAGAAAAGGAAAGCCAAAATGTCGTTCAACGACTTGGTGAGGAAAGAGGCTGCCAACAAAAAAAGGTGCCGTTCGAAAAAGACACGAAATGCCTGCCCGCATCCGCCAAAACTCCTGAACCAAAGACCAAACCGACCACTTCGAACAAGGGTTGAGCGACACGATTAGGGATTTGGACCTTGCCCTTGTCCAACGTTGGAACGGTAGTGTTAGGAGCGTCTCGAAAGGTGACCACCCACGATGATCTCATTGATCAGCTTGGCGGTTGCCGTATGCAGTTTTCGCTCTATTTCCGGGCCTTGGGCATTTTCATGGGTGGCTGCTGCATCTCGGAGAACCCCCACAATCTCGCGTTCCGGCAGTAGATTGCGATCTAGCAATGCAAGTAGGAGGGCCTCACAAATCGACAAGGCTGCCATGCCTGCGGGGTCTTTTAGGTCTGACATCGGGCATTCCACTTTCGTTCGTTCTGTTCCGACCGGGTTGGGTCTGGATCATCCTAAGTTCACAAAGAGTTTGGTATTCCGTACTGATCGAAAGCAGTCTCAGCGCCGAAATCTTTCTGAATTTTATGCCGGTTCGGGAGGGACCGCTAATGAACCTCAAAGCCAGCCCACTCACCCAAAAGCTCTCCGCGTTCGTTGCACTGTCTGAGACGGAGCTGGCCGCTCTTGAGCGCTTGCATCAGCGGAGGAAATCTTTCTCTGCAGGCCGCGACTTGGTCCACCAGGGCCAATCCGAGCAGGCTGCCTACATCTTGGCGTCGGGTTGGGTCGTGTCTTACAAGATCCAGGCTGACGGGTCGCGGCAGATCGTTGATTTCCAGATACCGGGGGATTTTCTGGGGTTGCGCAGCGTCCTTTTGCACACATCAGATCATGGGATCGAACCCATCGTCGATATCGAGGCTGCGGAAGTTCTGGTGAGCGATCTGCTGCAAGCCTTCGCCGAGACACCCCGGCTGGCGACGGCCGTTCTCTGGGCCGTGTCGCGCGACGAGGCGATGGTGGTCGAGCATTTGGTTGGGCTGGGGCGACGCGATGCGGATGCGCGCATGGCGCATTTCCTGCTTGAGCTTGGCGTGAGACTGTCGCTTGTCGGTATGGGAAGCAGGGAAGGTTATGCCTGTCCGCTCACCCAGTATCATCTGGCCGATGCGTTGGGGCTCAGCGCCATTCACGTCAACCGCGTCCTTCGCAAACTCCGCGAAGCCGGGCTCGTTACGTTTCAGGGCGGGCAGGTCACGTTCGATGACTACCAGGGATTGGTTGCATTGGCGGATTTCGATCCGGCCTATCTCGATCAGTCGCGGCCTCTCTTGCCGTGAGAAGCCGCCCTTCTTTTTGGGCGACCCTGCCATTGTTTTACCGGCACAGCGACGTTAAACCAACGCGCGGCTTGCTTGTTTGAGCTCGTTATGTGCCTCTTCGTCGTTTTCGGCTTCATGGGCGTTTTCAGCGGCCTGATAGTGCTTCAGCGCTGTGGCCTTCTCAGGGCCTTCAGGAGCCTTGTCCCATGCTGCCTTGACCGAGGCCATGTGTTTCACGGTCTGGTTTTCCGCAGTTTGGTTTTCCTCACTCATAGAATTGTCCTTTCCTGGACGACCCGAGGAAAAGAGGCGCAAAGCGCATACAGTACGAGGGAATGCACTACATGTTTTCAGCGCCTCTGAACTACTCGGAAAATGCCACCATGACTTACGGTAGACAGGTTCAGCTATTCGGTTTCACTGCGTCCTTGCACTGACGCAGGTTAGCCCGTCTAAGCCAGATAGAGGATCCACGCTAGAACCACGACTCCCGCGAGGGCCATCGCTGTCCAATACATCGATCGTTTTGGAAAAGTGTGGGGGCCTGCTTCGAGTGAATTCGAACCGCGAAATGACGCGCGCTTTGGCAGCAATAAAACCAGCCTTGCCGCTCTTCCCTCGCTCGCCAATGCCAGCGCCGGAATGTCGGTGATTGCTTCAAGGTGATTTGTCAGCCGAATTTGCGCGTCCTCCCGAGCCAGCCGTGCAAGCTCACGCGCCTCGGTCCATGGTTCGAGGTCAAGGCGCGCAAGCGCAGACAAAACCGTTACGGCTGCACCGGTTCGGTCCTCCCCAACTTTCGCATAGAGAAAGGCATCGTAGTCGCTGCCATCCGGATGGAGAACGTCTGAGGCGGACATGGGTTTCCTTTCGGTGTGAGACTGAGGTGAAGACTTTCGCGGAGGTGCTTGAAGCTGCGGTACCGCCTTGCCGCCCACGTTGACGGCAAAGAACCGAGCGGGGGCTAACCTCGATCAGCATTGCGCCCTGAAGGTTCAGATAACGTGCACCCAACTGCCTTGCCTCCTCGGGGCTACCCGACACACCGCGACAAACCTGAAGGTCAGCAGAGAAGCCGTGTGCGCGCGAGACAAAACGGCAATGCAGGTTCCAACATAGGAGGATTTGGAGCATGCGATCATGGCATGGGATCGGGCCTTCCTAGAATTCAACAATGACAGCGAAGCGGCGCTTTCCCCGCAAAAGGACACGACATGACAACACCTGAATGGCTAAAACCCGGCATCTACGGAGCGCTTCTCGGCGCGGCCTTTGTCAGCATCGTTGGATTTTCCTGGGGCGGCTGGATGACCGGAAATGGCGCCGAGGAGATGGCCAACAAGCTGGCTGGGGAGGAAGTGATTGCGGCGCTCGTGCCCGTCTGCCTCGATATGTCCCGCACTGACAACGATCGCATTGCAAAGCTGACTACAATCCGCGAGGCCTCGTCATTCAAGCGTCGCGACGCCGTCATGGAAACAGGCTGGGCGACGATTCCCGGATCAGATGGCCCGAACCGCGATCTGGCAAAGGCATGTGTCGAAGGTCTCGACCTCGATGCATCGTAATGGCCTCAAACCGCCCCAGGTTTCGTCCAAGGGCACCTTAGGCATGCCCGCCAAAATGTCTTTCAGTGAAGTTCTTGCGCTGGCCTTTGTCGCGTTCATCGCGATCGGACAACCTTCTTTCGCCCAATCTCAATCGACCCCGATGCCCGCGAATGCGCAGCCCAAAAGTTATGGCGAAGGATGGCAATGTGACCGCGGGTACCGTCGTGACGGCGATGACTGCATTGCCATCATCATTCCAGAAAATGCCTATGCCACCAACCGAACCTATGGCGCAGGCTGGGAATGTTTACACGGGTTTCAGGAAATCAATGGCGCGACCTGTCTTGAGGTGGTGGTGCCCGATGGCGGATATCTCGACCCGTCGGGACAGAGCTGGAGCTGTCTTCGTGGCTACACCATTGTCGGCAGCTTCTGTCTCGAAGTCGATTTGCCGTCAAATGCTTACCTGGCAGGACGAGGTCATAGTACAGCGTGGTTATGTGACCGCGGCTATGAGGTCGAGGGCGACAGGTGTGTCGCAATCGCCGTCCCTGAGAACGCCTTTTTGAATGGCTCCGGATATGGGCAGCCGTGGACATGTGAGCGAGGGTATTTCGAACGCGAAGACACATGTGAGGCGGTTGTTGTCCCGGAGAATGCATATTTCGACGACACAAGCTATGGCACAGGCTGGAAGTGCAACCGGGGCTTTGCCGCGTCCGACGACGGCTGCACAGTGATCGACCTTCCCGACAATGCGCATTTGGACAGGTCCGGAAACGGTTGGGAGTGCCACAGGAATTTTCAGCGGTCACAGGGGCGATGCATCCTGAACGACTAACCCGCTCAATCAAAATTGAAACAAAACGCAGCCGGCCGAACGCTTCATGTGTTCGGGCCCGGGGCAACATGCTTGGTAAAGGAATGACCATGGAAACGGACAATGTAGAAAAGTCGATGACGAGGCTGTCAACCATGGGGCCGCAAGCCCCACCCGATGTGTCTGCGCGCCAGCGGGCTTACACCACCAATGAAGTGACAAAAGCGGTGCCCACCGCGGTCGTCTATTGTGAGGGGAACTTCGGGCAGATCGATGGCAAGACCGCAAACGGGCTTGTCCGTCACAGCCAAGCCTATCGCGTTCTTTCGGTCATAGACGCCCGACTTAAAGGCCGCGACAGCGGGCAGGTGTTGGACAATATAAGTAACAGCATTCTCATCGTTGAAGATCTTGAAGCTGCGGTTACGCGTGAAGTGAATATCCCCGACACTCTGATCTATGGCATGGCGCCCTCTACGGGCAAGTTGTCACCTTCAGATCGAGAGGTCGTGCTCGATGCAATCGCGCTTGGCATGAACATCGTCAGCGGCCTGCACGAATACCTCGGCGATGATCCCGAGATCAGAGGAGCAGCTAACGCGGCCAACGTGACGATCCGTGATATCCGCAAACCCCGACCAAGCAAGGATATGCGTCTGTTTGACGGAAGCGTGTCCGAGGTGAAGGCAATTCGCATTGCCGTGCTGGGAACGGATTGTGCAATCGGCAAGCGGACGACAGCGACCATTCTGGCCAGGGAACTGAACGCGCGTGGTATCAAGACCGTCCTCGTCGGCACTGGCCAGACAGGGCTTATGCAGGGCGCAAAATACGGGGTCGCCATGGATGCGGTGCCACCGCAGTTTTGCTGCGGGGAACTTGAGCGTGTGATTGTCGCGGCGTCTCGCGGCGATGATCCGGATGTGATCCTGATCGAAGGACAAGGTGCGCTCAGCCACCCTGCTTTTTGCACCTCGGCATTCATTCTGCGTGGCAGCCAGCCGCAGGCCGTCGTTCTTCAACATGCGCCCAAGCGTGCCCACCGCTGCGACTTTCCCACCATGCCGATGCCCGAGCCGAAAAGCGAAATCGCCCTGATCGAAGCTTTTGCTGACACACGGGTGATTGGTGTCACGCTCAATCACGAAGCGATGACGGGCCCCGAGGTTATTCGAGCAATCGACACTCTTTCACGCGATCTTGGTATTCCAGTGACGGACGCGCTGACCCGGCCAGAAGTGCATCTGAGCGACATGGTCCTAGCGGCCTTTCCGCAGTTGCGGCCCGTACCTCTCGCGGCCGCGGAATGACCTCGCCGCGAGTGGAAATTGATCTTGGCAAGATAGAAGCAAACGCACGGTATCTCGTCCGTCGCCTGTGCGCCTGCAGAATCTCGGTCACCGGCGTGACCAAGGCCGTCTGCGGGCATCCTGACATAGCCGAGGCCATGTTGGACGGCGGCGTTGCGGGGCTTGCAGACGCACGCATCAAAAACGTCATCAGGATGCGAAAAGCAGGGATCACCTGCCCGATTTCAATGATCCGCGCGCCCATGCTGAGCGAGATGGAAGACGTCATCCAGTATTGTGACGCGAGCTACAACACAGAGATGGACACAATCCTGAAGCTTGGCGCAGCAGCCAAGCAACAGAGCACCTCGCACGATGTCATCTTGATGGTCGAAATGGGAGATATGCGCGAAGGTATTTTGCCAGAGAACCTTACCGACTTCGCCACTCGGGTCACAGCAACAGCCGGTGTTGCTCTCAAAGGCATCGCTGCAAACTTTGCCTGCATGAGCAACGTGGCACCTATGGGCGGTGACATGGTTAGGCTCTCGCGACTTGCCGCGCAAGTCGAACGAGGCTGCGGACCTTTTGTCGAGCTGGTTTCAGGGGGTGGCTCGGCCAATTTGCCATGGGCGCTTGGTGAAAACTCATCCGGGCGGGTCAACAACCTCCGCCTGGGCGAGGCGATCCTGTTGGGCACCGACCCCGTAACAGGACAACCAATCGCAGGACTTCATACGGACGCCTTTGCCCTTTTTGCCGAGGTGATCGAAACAAAGGCAAAACCAAGAGCAATTCCGACTAAATCGGCTGCTTCGGAGCTGGGAAATCTCAAATTGGTTCGGAATGATGACGGCAAAGCCCGAGCAATCCTTTCTATCGGGCAGCAGGACACCGATACAAGCGGCCTTACGTTTCCCTCAGGAGTTTTGTTCATCGGCGCGACCAGCGACCACACCGTTGTCGACTCGACCAATTCCGCCGTATCCGTTGGGTCCGAGATGAAGATAGGCCTGAATTACAGCGCGCTCATGCGGGCAATGAGCGCCCCTGATGTTGTAAAAGCCATTCGTGGTAAACAAAGGATGAACGGAAGCGCCAGGGACGGCGAGACCCGCCCATTCTTGGCGCTGATATGATTTTCAGATGATCGCCCTCAGAACGTCTGCGACGTACTGCCCGCATCTTCTTTTCTATTCCCGGTGCCGCAAACGTAAGGCCTTGATGCGGCTGCCAAGAGCGGTTAGCAATGACCGCTTAGGCGACTTGTACTGTTCCGCAATAGGTTTCTTTCGGCAAGAGCGAGCCGATGCCGCGTCAGCAATAGCTGCGCTTGCACAAGTCCGGTTTGTCCCGCTCCCCTTCCGTTCGATGATGGTTGGCGGCGGCAAGTGCGGCGAAGGTCCGTTCCTTCCATTGCTCGTACAGCATTGGACCGCCGCCCGGGTGGCAAATCCCGAGAATTTGCAAAGGTCACTAACTGCGCATTGTGTTGAAAAACTCTTCATTGATTTGGTGATGCGCGCCTGATTCAATTCCTGCATTTGTCGGGAGATTTGAAGATGATGGGGCATCGGCCAGAGGCACAAGCAGCATTGTTTTATGAGTTTTCGCTGGAAGATCACGTCCCTTACGATCATCTTTTACGTTCGATAGACCTTTTCGTAAATTTAACAAGCATCCGCACCCACCTTTCTGATTACTATAGCCACACCGGTCGCCCTTCGGTGGATCCCGAGCTGATAATCCGGATGCTGATTATCGGTTATTGCTTTGGTATCCGCTCAGAACGACGCCTGTGTCAGGAGGTCCACCTCAACCTTGCGTATCGCTGGTTTTGCCGCCTGGACCTAAGCGAGCGGGTGCCCGATCATTCGACCTTTTCCAAGAACCGCCACGGTCGTTTTCGCGACAGTGACCTGTTCCGTCATTTGTTCGAAGATGTGCTAGGGCGATGCATCTCTGACGGTCTGGTCGGCGGCGAAGCATTTGGCGCGGATGCCTCGCTGATAAAGGCCGATGCCAGCCGTTACAGCAAGGTTGATTTTAAGGAATGGTCAGCCCCGGATGCGGTTGCTAGAGCAACCCAAGAATATCTTGATACACTCGATGACAGTGCATTTGGCGCGGCAACGCCTGTGAAACCCAAGGCGATCTCTCCATCAGATCCTGGGTCACGCTATACCAGTGCAAACGGCGACAGACCCTTTTTTGCATATAGCACGAACTATCTCGTGGATCTGGATCATGCGGTCATCGTCGATGTGGAGGCCACTGTTCCGATCCGTCAGGCCGAAGTGCGTTCCGTACGTCAGAAGATAGAACGCACGCGCGAGCGCTTTGACTTGCTTCCTGTGCGATTGGCGGCCGATACAGCCTATGGCACTGCTGAAATGCTCGGCTGGCTGGTCGAGGAACAAAGCATTGAACCGCATATTCCCGTCTTTGATAAATCCGCCCGCAAGGATGGAGCTTTCCCGGCCACTGAGTTCATCTAGGATCCAGACACAGATGCTTATCAATGTCCTGGCGGACGCGAGCTGCGTCCCTACTGGCGCGACATTGGTAAGGGGCGGCCCAAGTTCAACAAGGAGGGGGTCAAACGTTATCAGTCCCGAAAACAGGACTGTGTCGCCTGTCCGCTAAAGCCAAAATGCACCCCCGGACAAGCCATTCGGTAGATCTCTCGATCCAAGCACGAAGCTGCCCGTCAGAAAGCCCGAGACATTGCCACGATCGACGCCTATGTCACCTCAAGCTACGCGAGGAAAAAGGTCGAAATGCTGTTCGCCCATGCTGTTTGTGAGTTCCTCCCTTTCCATATTCCTTACGAGATATCGCAGTGTCTCGGTGCCTGACGTGGTTGCTCGCTACGAGTGCGCAGCTAAACTTCCACGGCGGCCCAGTTTTCGACAAGCATGCGTGCTTGTGAGAAGGCCTTGCGTGACTGTGCGTGGTTGTGGGTTGGTGTAAAAGAGCGCGTCGGAATGTTCAGGTTGACGGTTTCGCCCGTTGTCTCTCGCGCCAGAAGAGCAACTCCGAGACTTGTCTGTTCGGAAAAATCGGCAAGCTCTACCGTTTTCTGTAGTACGTCTGACAAAAATTGACAAAACCCGGAACTTTTTGTCAGCCCTCCATCGATTTTCACTACAGATGTGGTGGGGCATTTGGCCTCGATCTCATCAAGAATCTCTGCCATGCGCAGCGCAACGCCTTCGCAAACTGCTTGTGCTAAGTTTTGACGGGATGTGGAGAGAGAAAGGCCCAACCAAGCGGCTTTGGCATCTTCATTCCAATGCGGGCATCCCAGCCCGGACAGAGCAGGAACGAAGGCTATTCCTTGCTCGATCAAAGATGGTTTTGAGAAGGTTTCGAGTTGGGAAAAATCCTGGATGAGGGCCGCGTCTTTGGCCCAGTTGACAGCGGAGGCGGCTGTGAAGACTCCTCCTTCAAAGGCATATTGCACAGGTTCGTCCTGTTTGCGCCACGCGACGGTCGGAACCGCTGCGGTTGATGTGTCCGGTTTTTGCGGCCCAAGTAATGTGAGGGCAAAAGCTCCGGTGCCAAAGGTGATTTTGGTCTCGCCCCGCGCGCGGCAGCCATGGCCGTAGAGTGCGGCTTGTTGATCGACGATACTGCTGCTCAATCTTAGCCCGTCAATTTCCCCCAATTCACCATTGCAAGCTCCAATCCGGGGAAGCGCTGCCATAGGAACCGAAAAAAGAGCACACAGTTCTTGGTCCCAAGTGCAGGTGTCGAGGTTCATAAGCGACGTGCGCGAGGCGGTCGCCACATCGGTTTCGCACCGTCCGGTCAAAACATCCCGAAAAAAGGCATCAGTCGTCCCCAAGCGCAATCGACCCGCGGCCAGCAGACTCTCGGCATTCTCGACGTTCTGATAACACCATGCGAGTTTTGTCGCGGAGAAATAGGGGGAAAGCCTAAGGCCGCATCGGTTCTGAACAAAAGGCGCGTGGTCTTCTGCGGCCAGATTCTGGCAGGCCTGTGAGGTGCGCGTATCCTGCCAGACAATGATGCTGCTCAGTGGCTGTTTGGTTTTCGTGTCCCACGCTAGACAGCTTTCGCCTTGGTTCGCCAGACCTACCAGTTCCGCCCCTGCCGCCTTTCCCTCCGCGACGGCAGATTTGATATTGTTCAAAATTTCTATCGGATCGTGCTCCACCCAAGACGCTTGCGGATAGATCTGGCGGTGCGCCTTGGAAAATATGAGCAGCGGTTCGGCCCGCTCTGAAAACAGATAGGCAGTGGTCGCACTTGTGCTTTGGTCAATGGATAACACATTCATGGCAAAGCCTTTTGCGAAACTGGTGATTGAGGCAGGGGAAGCAGGATGCGGCGTTCGGGTTTTGAGGAAACCCTGTGCGTGCTCGTTCCAATCACAACGTCGCCGGTATATGCATCCGACAGACGCAGTTGGAGTTTGTCAAAGGCGACGGGCGCTTTGGGATCAGAGGGGCTGATGGCTTGCGGCAAGGTAAATTTAATCGCGTGTTCTGATGCGGATGCCTGTGCGGAGACATTGACAGGAGTGCGTGGAGGCAAATCGCCTTGCAAACCTGCCGCGATACATTGCGCGACTTTGCGTCCTTCGTTCCAGCACCAACCTGCCGTCTCAATCCCGCGCAGGATATTGCCTGCGCAGTAATAACCCGTGTCACTCAAACGGCCATATTGGTCAATTTTCGGGCCTAAACTACCGCTGTCGATTTCAAAGCCGCTGCTGCGGAGCAAGGCATTTTCGGGACGGAACCCCCCCGTGAAAATGACGCCGTCGCATTGCAGTGTGTGTGATCCCGACGGATCGATGATGGTGACGGCCTCAACCTGACGTTTTCCGTGAATCTGAGCGATCTGGGTTTCCAGATGCAAAGGTACGCCCATAGCTTTCGGTGCAAGCGCGAAGGGAGCGCGGGCCGTGATCCGGCCATTTTTTTCAAGCATCGCGACGGGTCTGACGCCGTGTGATCGACAGGTCATCAATGCGGAAAAAGAGACAAGCTCTGTGCCCACGACAACAGGGCGTTTAAAAGGCATATGATCGCAAAAGGCGGCGAAGTTTTGCAAAGTGGCCGTGTTCATCACGCCCTTGGGTTTCGTGCCGCCGACAAGGCGGGCAGAGCGCGAGGTTTCACGTGCGCCCATTGCCAATAAGACGGCCCGTCCGGTCAGGGTTTGCTGGCCTGCATCGGACGAAATATCAATCACGCCATTGGGTTTCAGCGCGGTAACCGTTGTCTCGCAACGGATGTCTACACCCGCGTCCAAGGCGTCTTGCGTGAGGCGACGCGCGTAGGCTGGTCCGAACATCAGCCGGTTCCATTCGCGCATGCCATAGGGGGAATGCAAGCAGTGGCGTGGGATGCCGCCGGCCTGCTTTTCGCGTTCGACAACCAGCACCGATCCGGTGCCGAGCCGTTTCAGCTCTATTGCGGCTGAAAGCCCTGCCGGACCTGCTCCGACAACGATGACATCAAAGTTAAGCTGTGTATCAGTCATGTTCCAGGCCCTTTTCGTCCAGCAGGCTCTGAACGGCTTGTCCACAATAAAATCCCTGACACCGCCCCATGCTTGCGCGTGTGCGGCGCTTGAAACCGGCAAAGCTTTTCGGAGCGAGAGGGTCGTTCAGAACTGCCATTGCTTCGCGATAGGTGACTTTTTCACAATGACACAGAATGCCCTGATTGCCCGCCCGCTGCCAGTCGCGGGTCTCGTGCTCGGCCAGCATCCCCATTTGTGGCAGGTCTGGGATTTTGATCGGCTGCGCCTGATGGCCAAGCCCTTCCAAAAGACGTCCCACATGCGCTGCCGTTCCCAAGGCCGAGCTGAGCCCTGTCGACCGTATGGCTCCAACCGTCACCATATTGGTGTCGGGATGCGTTTTGATTTGGTACTCTTTGTGTTCGCAGGCCGGACGCAAACCGGCATAGAGGCTGGTTACCTCTTCGCTTGCAAGCTCGGGGAGAATTTCCGCCCCTTTTGCGCGCAGCATCTCAAGCGTGTCTTGGTCGAGACCGGCGGTTTCGCGATCCTCTTGTTCTTCGGCGGTCGGACCCACCAGAAGATTGCCCCAAATGGTTCTGCACACAACAATCCCCTTGGTTGTTTCCGTCGGGACGGGCAGCAGGATATGTTGGGTCAACCGTGCGGCCATCTTGTCAAAAACGACAAACTGGCCTTTGCGGGGGCGGATGTTGAAAGAGCTTTGTCCCAGCAATATCAGGTCCACCTTGTCGCCATAAAGCCCTGCAGCGTTGATCACATATGTCGCCTGAATGTCGCCGCGCGGGGTTGTCAGTGTCCATTGGCGGCCATCAAACTGTCCCGCGAGAACAGGACAGTCGCGTTTGAGATCAGCTCCGTTCAAAAGCGCCTGCAAAAGATAGGCATGTGGCGCGGACCAAGGGTCGATCAGGCTCTCACGCGGCACTCGGAAACTCGCACGCACTGTGGAGTTAAGGGCCGACTCTAGCGCAAGAGTCTCAGTGCGCGACAAGGGGGCAACATCCTCAACGCCATTTGCATGGGCTTGTTCCATCAAGATCGGCAGACGGGCTTCCTGGTCTTCGGTCCATGCCAGCACCAAAGCGCCGCAGCGATCAAGCGGCAGGTTCATCTGGCCCCGCAACGCCTCGTACTCTTTGTAGCCCTCTTGAACGCAGGCCAATTCCAAAGACCCTTGAGGGGCATCAAATCCGGTGTGCAAAATCGCGCTGTTGGCTTTTGAAGCGCCATCCAGAATGTCAGGCGCCTTTTCCAGCACGATCACGCGTGCTCCATCGAGCGTCAGGCGGCGTGCTATTGCACAGCCAATTACACCAGCACCGATAATCGCAACATCGTAAACTTTAGACATTTAGGGCCACCTGCGTCATCGGCTGTCATTCCTAGTGTTTGCTAATATTGCCTCTTAACTGACCATTTATGCCCGAGTGGTCAATATTTTTGATTAAATTAGCCCGATAGGTCAAAAATAAATTGACAAAACCGCTCAAGGCTTATGCATTTGAGGAAAATCTAGGCCACTTTCTGAGGTTCGTTTTGAAAAAACCACATCGCCGAGACCAAATTGCCGAACTCGTTTCTCGTGAAGGAGAAGTGGGCGTGGACACTTTGGCGCTGCGTTTCGGTGTCTCTGTCGAAACCATACGCCGGGATTTGACAAAACTCGAAGATGAGGGGGTTTTGCGCAAGTTTCATGGTGGTGCGCGCCCTGTACTGCCACGTCAAAGGTTGCATGTGGAGGACTCTTTCGAGGCCCGAATGGCGCATGAACGCTACGAAAAAAAGGCTCTGGCCCAAAAGCTGACCCAAGTGGTGACACCGGGAGAGACCATTTTTCTTGATACCGGCTCCACAACCCTGGTCGCCTGCGAGACGCTGAAAACCATCGAAGGGTTGACCGTTATCACCAACTCCGTGGCCGCTGCGGATGCCTTGACCCATCAAAGCGAAACAAAGGTCTATTTGCTTGGCGGTGCCTATGCGCGGGGCAATAGCCAGACCGTCGGGCCAATGGTGATTGAGCAAATCGGTCGCTTCCGTGCCGACCATGCCATTTTGACGCCAACGGGTATTGATGCGACTGCCGGTGTGACTGACTCCGATCCTGATGAGGCAGAAGTTGCTCGCGCGATGATCAAATCCGCACAAAACGTCTGTTTTTTGACCGTTCCGTCAAAGTTCGGGCGCCGAGCAGGGTTTCACGTTTGCGATTTGGACATGGTTCAAACCGTTTTGACAGAGCGCCCTCCGCCTGCGGATCATCTTCATGCCCTCCAAATTGCCGAAGTTGCCCTTCCTTAAAAGTGCAACACGCCGCTGAAGCGACCCCAAGCAGACAGGTAAAACATGCCAAACATCATACAAACTTACGTCAGATGGACCGACAGACTTTCGGAATATGTTGGCCTGATTGCGATGTATCTCATTTTTCTCATGGTGGGCATTTTGCTGCTGGATGCCATCACCCGCAATGTCATCGATATTCCGCTGCACTGGTGTATCGAGGCCGCGCAATTCACGCTGGCTGCGTATTATTTTATGGGCGGGCCAAAGACGATGAAGGATGGCGACCATGTGCGCATGGATTTGCTCTATGAACGTCTTTCAGCGCGCGGCAAACACAAGATGGATATCGTCACGCTTGCCTGTTTGATGTTCTATCTGGTGGTGCTGTTCATCGGATCTATCTCTTCGCTGAACTATGCCATAGCAACGGGCGAAACGCGGTTCTCAATGTGGAATCCATCAATGATCCCGATCAAGGGGCTGATGGTTGGATGTATCGGGCTGATGATCGCGCAGACCCTTTCGGAATTTTTCAAACACATTGCCGCGCTGCGCGGGGAGAGCCTGACATGAGCCCTGAACTTATTGCCCTCACGATGTTTGGCACGACGATGCTGCTGCTTTTGACGGGGCAGCGTGTGTTCGGCGCAATCGGTTGTGTCGGGGCCGGTATGGTTTTGATGCTTTACGGGACCGGCGGGATCGAGATTCCGTTTTCCGCGGCGTTCAAGCTGTTCAATTGGTTCCCGATGCTGACCCTGCCTCTGTTTATCTACATGGGGTATGTTCTCTCGGAGGCGGGCATCGCGGAAGATCTCTACAAGATGCTACACGTCTGGTTCGGGCGTGTGCGCGGCGGGCTGGCTGTCGGGACGATTTTTCTTATGGTGATCATTTCCGCCATGAACGGTTTGTCCGTGGCGGGTATGGCCATCGGGGCTACAATTGCGCTGCCGGAGATGCTGCGCCGTGGCTATGATAAGGTGTTGATCACAGGTGTTGTGCAGGGTGGGTCCTCTCTGGGCATCTTGGTGCCACCTTCGATTGTGATGGTGCTCTACGGCATGATCGCGCGCCAACCGGTGTCCCAGCTCTGGCTTGCCGGGGTGATCCCCGGTCTGATGATGGCAGCCATGTTTGTGATCTATGTGCTGATCCGTGCCAAAGTGAACCCCTCGCTTGCGCCTGTGGTGTCCGATGAAGAACTCAACATGCCGCTCAGCGAGAAGCTCGCGCTTTTGCGCGCGGGGATTATCCCGTTCTTGATTTTCTTTGCCATGACCGGTCTGTTCATCATGGGTTTCACATCTCTGGTGGAAAGCTCCGCTGTGGGCGCAACTGCCGCAACCTTGGCGGCTATTTTCAAAGGCCGGTTTTCTTGGACAATGATGCACGAGATCGCGCGCAAGACCTTGGGCGTGTCGTCGATGTTCCTGTGGCTCATCCTTGCGGCTCTTGCGTTTGGGGCGGTGTTTGACGGGATTGGCGCTGTGCGGGCGATTGAGAATCTGTTCATCAACCGTTGGGAGCTTTCCCCATGGCAGGTCATCATCATGATGCAGATCTCCTTCGTTGTGATGGGGATGTTTCTGGATGACACGGCTATGCTCGTGATCGTCGCACCGCTTTATATTCCTTTGGTGAAAACACTGGATTTGGGGCTGGGCAGTGGCAATACGAACCTGATCTGGTTTGGCGTGCTTTACACAATGACCTGTCAAATCGCTTATATCACGCCGCCATTCGGTTACAATTTGTTCCTGATGCGCTCCATGGCGCCCAAGGAAATCACCCTTCCCGATATTTACCGCTCAATCTGGCCGTTCGTCCTGATGATGACCTTCTCGATTGTGCTGGTAATGCTGTTCCCGCAAATCGCGCTTTGGTTGCCCGAAGCGGTGCGGAACTGATCACCTTTCCATTCAACCAACCAACAGTGAGTCTTCTTCCATGACTGATAAAACCATAAAAAGTCCGTCGGAAAAAATTCTGACATCGCGCCGTAAGTTCCTGACCTCTTCAGCCGTTGGTGCGGCGGCCACGCTCGCAGCGCCCGCCGCGATCGCGCAGCAAGGTGCGCTTAAATGGCGGTTGCAAACCTACTCCGGTGCGCCGCTGGGTGCGCATGTGATCAAGCCGCAGATTGATGCCTTCAATGAGGCGGCTAATGGTGAAATGGAGATCGAACTCTACTACGCCGATCAATTGGTCCCGACCGGCGAATTGTTCCGTGCCTTGCAAAATGGTACGCTGGACGCCGTGCAGTCCGATGAGGCAAGCATGGCTTCTCCCGTGGATGTTTCCGTGTTCGGCGGCTACTTCCCCTTCGCCACGCGCTATTCCCTCGATGTGCCGGCCCTGTTCCACTACTATGGTTTGAACGAGATCTGGAAAGAAGCTTATGACGAAGTTGACAACGTCACATGGCTTTCTGCGGGCGCATGGGATCCGCTCCATATATTTACAAAAGAACCCATTCGTTCGCTGGCAGACATGAAAGGCAAACGCGTGTTCGGCGTGCCGACCGCAGGTCGTTTCCTGTCTCAATACGGCCTGATTCCTGTGACCGTACCTTGGGATGATGTCGAGGTTGCCTTGCAAACAGGTGAGCTGGATGGTGTGGCCTGGTGTGGTTTCACAGAAGCCTACGAAGTGGGCTGGGCTGACATCTGCAAATATGCATTGACCAACTCTGTTACCGGTGCATGGTTCGGCTCGTATTTCGTGAACACCGAAAGCTGGAGCAAGGTTCCGCCGCACCTTCAGGCCCTCTATAAAATGTCGGCTGATCAGTCGCACTACTACCGCGCTCAATGGTATTGGGGCGGCGAAGCCAAGCTGCGTGTCGAAGGCGAAAAAATGGAGCTGACGTCCATCCCGCAAGAAGAGTGGAACACTGTCGTGACTGATGCGGCCAAATTCTGGGATGAAATTGCAGAGCGCGGAGATCGTCCGAAACGTGTTGTGGATGCGTTCAAAAAATACGCGGAAACCATGGAAAAAGCAGGCTATCCCTACCGCTAAGCGATAACCTAGGCGACCCTTTTGGAACTCTCCTTTAAAAAGGGTCGCTCGATAAGGCGGGTGATCTGAGGTGAGAAGTGGTCTTGTAAATTCTGACCAAGGTTAGGTAGATTTCCTTGCGACCAAAGACGCATCGATAATATATGGGGCGGGCAAGATTTGATGACAGTGGCCATCCGTTTGGTCGCGCCGAAGCCTAGGAGGTTAAGGTCTGCCTGCCGCAACGCCGCAAGTCCGATTTGAGCCCAAATTTACTGATGCTGCAAGACACTTCAACGGCCGCTTTGTTCTTTGCCCACTTCTCAATTCTTACATTTGGAATTTCTTCCGCGTGAGCCTTATCCTCAACTCTGGAACAGCGCCAGGTCGCAGCGTGTGCGATGCAACACCGCCTTATTCTGAATAGTGGTAAGCCGGTGTAGCCCTTTAATTTGTTAGGCTGATTGCTCAGCCTCCCATTTGAGCTGGCCAGAAACTTGGATTCCGTAGGAGAACACTTCAAAGGTGAAGTCCTTTAGCAACTGCTGGTTAGCAATTCGGTTTGGAAGATCTGGATTGCACATTGCTGACTTTCCGATAGCGAGAAAATCAGCCTCCCCTTCCGACAAAATTTGTGCTGAGAGGCTGAAGTCTTCAAGTCCCCCATTGGCAATAACAGGTAACCCCGTTATTTCACGCGCAAGCTTGGTTAGACGGACACCATCTTTGGTGCTGCTATGGTAGAAATAGCCGTTCCGCTCGCTGGCAAAATGAATGAAACTGGCACCAGCTTCGGCCACAGCCGAGAAGATAACGCGTGCATCGTCCAGTCCACCCATCCAAAAATAATCGGGTTGTGTCGCCTTTGCCTGAGATAGACGCACGCCGGTAACAAAATCTTGGCGGCAAATGGCCCGAACCTCTGCAATTATCTCACACGTCAATCGGATGCGGTTTTCAACAGACCCTCCATATGGCGCGTTTCGAAGGTTGGTCTCGGGTGTCAGGAACTGGTCCAATAGATATCCATTTGCGCAGTGAATTTCTACGCCGTCAAAGCCTGCTTTTTCGGCCCGTTTGGCGGCTTGGACAAAGCCCGCTTTGAGGGCTGCAATATCTTTTTCGCAAAGCTCGGCTGGTTCTTCGTAGGGTCCCTGCTTGGTGCCGTACATTTGCAGCATATGTCCTTCTGGGCGAATAGGGGATGGCCCGTGCGGAACATCCACCACTTGAGACACGGCCCCCGCATGGATCAGCTGGAGAACTATTTTGCTGCCCTGGGCATGAACGGCTTCTACGACTTGCCGCCATCCTTCCTGCTGCGCGTCTGTGCACAAACCAGGTTGATTGGAATAAGCCTGTGAAAAGGTTGTATCGGGATAGGCGCCTTCTGCGATGAGCAACCCAAATCCGCCTTTTGCGAAACGCGCATAGTACTCGGCCATCTCGGCTGTCGGCACGCCATCCTCGGTCGCGCTGGCACGTGACATCGGGGCAAGAACGTAGCGATTTGCAAGTTCCAAGTTTTGGATGGAGCCAGTGTTCAAGGCGGGGTGGGTGTTTGCTGTCTGTGTCATAGATCTCTGCTTCCTATTGTCTATGACGCAGAAATAGAAATAGCATGCAATTGCTGCAAGAATGCACAAAAAAGGCATATACATACAAAAATGTAAGTAAGGAGCTGCTATGGCCGATCTCTTCAAAGAAGAACAATTGTTCTGCCCGACTGAAACCGCTTTGGGCATAATTGGTGGGAAATGGAAAGGCATGATCCTGTGGTGCCTTTGTCAACGCACAATGCGCTTTGGCGAGCTACACAAAACCATACCCGATATCACGCAGCGCATGCTCACGAAGCAGCTCCGTGACTTGGAGAAATATGACATTATTGTCCGAACCGTTTACCCAGTGGTCCCCCCGAAGGTTGAATATTCGCTGAGTGAACACGGCGCCGCACTCAAACCGCTTCTGGCGCAGCTGGAGGAGTGGTCAAAGGCCTACATCAAAGAGAAAATAGGCGCTGCCAATTCAGAAGCAGACCATTGAACTCTTCGAAATGTACCTAGCAAACAGTCTTTTGCGGTCCGTTGGCATCTCGCAGAACAGGATCATCCATATAGCTGACGTTGGAAAGACAGCGACGAAAGTCCGCAAAGTCCCGCAGTCCGGGCAAACGTTTGCGGCGCTTCAACGGCTGGCTAGGGTAGAGCAGCCATCAAAGGAGACTTTCACGCGCTGAGCCGCGGAAGTCATCTCCGAGCCCACCCTGCTCATTTGTCAGGGAGCGTTGAACGAGCGGTTTCAGTTCCCATTCGCCGCAGCGACCGGAATCGGCACCGGTTTGTGAACGGCCACGCCGATCATGACCAGTGCAACGCCCCAGACGTCCACGGCGCTCGGAATCTGGCGCAGGACGATAACACCGATGATAGTGGCAGTCGCAGGAAGTAGCGTGAGCAGGAACGCGAAGCTGGCTCGCGGCAGGCGGGCCATTGCGAGCTGATCGCATACATAGGGGATGACGGAGGAGCAGGTACCGACCCCAATTCCGGCCTGAACTATAAGCGGCGCGCCGAAGGCGTTGATCGCTTGCAGAAAACCGATTGGTGTAACGAAGAGGAAGGCCGCAGTCATAGCCGCGCCCAGAAGTTCCACACCGCCCGATGCGCCGCCTTCGGAAATCTTGTGGCCAAGGATAATATAGAGAACGAATAGTCCTCCGTTCAGCACGGCCCAGAACAGGCCAAAACATGCACCCCTGTGGGTCCAAAGGATCCTGAACGCCGGATGCGAAACCTGCTTGCGAGCGGCCGATCTGGTTCAGGTCAAAATGGACCAGTTCTTAGACACACCGCATGGCAAACGTCTTCGATTCAGGACCAGTAAGCGCGGCCAAAACGCATATATCCCTGCCATGTCAGCCCTCGAGAAATTGATCGCAGAGACGCCGGAAGGCCAAGAGGTGTTGCTGGTGTCAGAGCTTGGCGGACCTTTGACGGCCCGTTGGGCATCGAACCAGATCACCAAGTGGCTGCGCGAAGCTCAGATCCCCCCTTGGATCGACGGTAGGGAGAAGACTCTGTCTGATACACGCGGGACAGCCGCGACAAGATTGCTAAATGCCGATCTGTCTTTGCGCCAGATTGCGGTGCTGATGGGGTGGTCGGTTCGCTACGCGGCGCAGGTATTCGAGCATTATGCGCAGGTTAGTCCGGACGAAAGCGATGCGGTTCTGCGCAAGCTCAATCGAGCAAAATCACTGTCTCAAGACACAAAAATGTAAACGCCCCTGTAAACGCGGGGCTCCAAACACGGCAAGGAGTGATGTAAGTGATTGTTTTTAAATGGAGGCGAGTACCGGAATCGAACCGGTGTACACGGATTTGCAATCCGCTGCGTCACCACTCCGCCAACTCGCCTTACCGGTGGTGTAGGGCGTGATTAATCACATGCTTGGGGGAGGTGCAAGGGGGTTTTGCCCGATCCGTTAAAAAACTGTCGTGCTTGGACAAGCTCTTACGAACTGGAGTCTGACCGGGCGGATCTTAATCCTTGGGCGATCAAGGTGGCGACACCGGGCAGAGCGCCGACCACGGGTAGGGGGATGCCTTGGAAGGCTGCTTGGCCGAGGGCTTCGGGGACGTCATCGCGCACGTGATCGCCAGCCTGGGCAAAAAACGGCAGGCAGAGGCTTTGACCTGGCAAGGGGGCGGCGGCGTCGCGGATGCGGGGGGCTTGTTCGACAAAGCCGCAGTTGATGCGGGGGCCGGGCAGGGCAGCGGACAGCGCCTTTGCAAAGGAGAACGCCGCTGCCGCCGCATGAGGACCGCGGGCAGAGCCATGGGCGGCCAACAAAACACTGACATCGGCAACGGACCAGGACTGTTGCGCGATCACATCCCGTACGGCATCCGCCGCAAGGGCAGGCAGATTGGGGTCCAGCCCAAAAGGTTGCAAAATCCGCGTTTTTGTCTCACCCAAACGGCGGGGCAGGACTTTGGTGGTGAACCAGCCACTTGCCATAAAGAATGGAAAAACCATCGCGCCGTCACGGGCCACATCCTCTAGCCGACCGGGCGTTGACAAGGTTGCAGATCGGATGTCCCACTCTGGCAGTTCAGCCGCCACATCTCGCGCAAGTGCGGCCAAAGCCGCTTCGGGGGCTTCCGGCGCGGAGGGCTGGCCATGCGACACGAGGATGGCGGTGGGCACTGGTGGTTCCTTTGACGAGGGGTCGTGGCTGTTTGTGTTTAATTCTGACGGTACAGAGGTAAGAACAACGGCCGCTCTGTCAAGCGGTTACAATGGATGCAACAGCGGCCTGACAGAGATCCCTAGATCATAGATCACAAAATTACAGGCGGCAGAAAAAACTGGCAAATTAGTTGGTTGACCTTCGCCAAAGCTTCACATAAACCATCGCTCACATCTGAGCGGGTATGGTGAAATGGTATCATAAGAGCCTTCCAAGCTTAAGGTGAGGGTTCGATTCCCTCTACCCGCTCCAGAATTCCACAGGGTTCAGTTTTATGTCTTTGGCCGCGCCTTTTTGAGGTCGCAATTCTTGGTCTTTGGTCGTGCGCGGCACTTGGCCGCTTGACCTTGGGGGGCGACATGGCCATGACACATATGACTTTCTTGGACCATTGTGGTTCAAATGGGACTTTGCGGGCCCTTGCGGCCCAGCTGGGACGTGAGTGAGCCGTTGCGGCTCTGCAGGAATTGAGGGAGCCACCATGGCCAGACGACAGGCAGCCCCGGGTGCACAGGACGAGCGTGAAGGCTCAAAGAAAATTGGCGTGCTTCGGGCCTTGTGGCCGTTTATGAAACCCTACAGCCTGTTGATCCTTGGGGCTTTGGCGGCACTGGTTTTGACGGCGGGCGTGTCCTTGACCCTGCCGCTGGCTGTGCGCCGGGTGGTGGATAACTTCCGGTTTTCCGAGGCGGCGCTGCTGAACCATTATTTCCTGGCCGCATTGGGGATCGCGGCGCTTTTGGCGGTTGGCACCGGCCTGCGCTATACGTTGGTGACCCGCCTGGGTGAACGGGTGGTGGCCGACATTCGCAAAGCCGTGTTTGACCGCGTCATCGGCATGAGCCCCGCGTTTTTTGAAAACATCCTGACCGGTGAAGTGCTGAGCCGGATTACCACCGACACGACGCTGATCCAATCTGTGCTGGGTTCGTCGGCATCGATTGCCCTGCGCAACCTGCTGATCTTTATGGGTGGCTTGGTGTTGATGCTGCTCACCTCGGCCAAGCTGACGTTGCTGGTTCTGTTGATCGTGCCCGCCGTTGTGGTGCCGATTATGACCTTGGGGCGGCGTTTGCGGGTGATCAGCCGCGAGAACCAGGACTGGATTGCAGCCTCATCTGGCAACGCGGGTGAGGCCTTGGCGGCGGTGCAGACCGTTCAGGCCTTTACCCATGAAGCGATCAGCCGTCGCCAGTTTGATGAGCTGACCGAGACCGCCTTTGACAGCTCGCAGCGGCGCATCCGTACGCGGGCCTATTTGACCGTGATCGTGATCTTCCTGGTGTTCTCCGGCGTGGTGGGTGTGTTGTGGATCGGTGCCAATGACGTGCGCGCGGGCACCATGACCGAAGGCACATTGGTCCAGTTTGTGATCTATGCCGTGCTGGTCGCCGGATCGGTCGCGGCCCTGTCCGAGATCTGGAGCGAGCTGCAGCGCGCCGCCGGCGCCACCGAACGTCTGGTTGAGCTGTTGGAAGCCAAAGACAGCGTTCAGGATCCCGACGCGCCACGTCCGCTGCCGCAGCCCGTAAAAGGGCAGATCGAGTTTGACGGCGTGACGTTCCGCTATCCTGCGCGCCCGGATGCGGTGGCCTTAGGCGATGTGTCTTTGACCGTTGCACCGGGGGAAACCGTTGCCTTTGTCGGCCCCTCTGGTGCAGGCAAAACGACCATTATCCAACTGCTGCAGCGCTATTATGATCCCAACGAGGGCGAAGTGCGGCTGGACGGCGTGGCGCTCAACCGGATGCAGCGCGATGTGTTCCGCCAGTCCATTGCATTGGTTCCGCAAAGCCCGGTGATCTTTGCCGCTTCGGCACGCGAAAACATCCGCTTTGGCCGTCCCGATGCCACGGATGCCGAGATCGAGGCAGCGGCCAAGGCCGCCGCTGCGCATGACTTCATTGCGGCGCTGCCAGAAGGGTACGACAGTTTCCTGGGGGAGCGCGGCGTGATGCTGTCGGGCGGTCAGAAACAGCGGATTGCCATCGCCCGCGCGATCCTGCGCGATGCACCGGTTCTTCTGTTGGATGAGGCGACCTCGGCCTTGGATGCCGAAAGCGAACGTCTGGTGCAGGCCGCAGTGGATGAGCTGAGCCAGGGACGTACCACATTGGTGGTGGCGCACCGTCTGGCCACGGTGAAAAAAGCTGACCGGATTGTGGTCATGGACGGCGGGCGCATTGTTGCAATCGGCACCCATGATCAGCTGGTGGCCCAGGGCGGGCTTTATGCCCGTCTCGCGCGCTTGCAATTTACCGACGGTATGGCGGCAGAATAACGACAGTCATAATCCAGTCCTCTTTGCAAAAAGTGACGCGGCGTTTTCACGGCTATGCCCTTTGGCTGACGTAGCGCCGCGCCTTGCTGGCGCTTCAGAACTTTCGCATTTATGATCTAAACATCCTCAACTGCATCACATTTACGGTGCGGCTTGGGGACGGTTAATGAGGGAGGAGAGGACAGGATGGGATTTGCCACCGCTGAAGCGTGCGCCCAATTTGCAAGTGAGATGACATACAAAGAGCGCGGCATGCCCGAGACGCTCTATGGGTTGTTGTCACGGACAGCGGGGAAATTCCCGGACCACAAAGCCGTCAGCTATCAGCTGCTCTCTGGCCCATCCGACAAGGCCGAGACGGTGAATTGGCGGGAGTTCCACGCCCGTGTGACCCAAGCCGCAAATATGTTCCGCGCGCTGGGGGTGGGGGAAGAGGACACCATCGCCTATGTGCTGCCAAACTGTAACGAGGCGCTGTATACGTTTTTGGGTGGTGCGGTTGCGGGGATTGTGAACCCGATCAACCCGTTGCTGGAGCCAGAGCAGATCGCCTCGATCCTGCGGGAAACCAATGCCAAAGTTGTGGTGACCCTGAAACCTTTCCCGAAAACCGATGTGCCACAAAAGGTCGCCGAAGCCGTGCGCCACGCACCCCATGTGAACACGGTGCTAGAGGTCGATCTGAACCGCTATCTGACCCCGCCAAAGTCCTGGATCGTGCCATTCCTGCGCCCCAAGATGGCCGACAAAGCGCATCTGGCCCATGCGGATTACCTGTGTTTCAACAAAGAGATGCGCAAACACCCGACCACTTTGGCGTTCGCTGACAGCACCGGCGACCGGGTGGCGTGTTACTTCCACACCGGCGGCACCACCGGCATGCCAAAGGTGGCGCAGCACAAATATTCCGGCCTGATCTACAACGGATGGATCGGGTCGACGCTGTTGTTCTCAGAAAACGACAACATCATGTGCCCCTTGCCAATGTTCCATGTTTTTGCTTGCCATGTGATCATGATGGCGGCCGTGGCCTCGGGGGCGCATGTGGTGTTTCCAACGCCCCAAGGGTATCGCGGCGAAGGTGTGTTTGATAATTTCTGGAAACTGATCGAACGCTGGAAAATCTCGTTCATTATCACGGTGCCCACGGCCGTTTCAGCCTTGATGCAGCGCCCGGTGGATGCGGATATCTCCTCTGTGAAAATCGCCTTTTCGGGCTCAGCGCCGATGCCGCTTGAGCTGTTTAACCGGTTCCAAGCCACCTCTGGCGTGAACATCGTCGAAGGCTATGGGCTGACCGAGGCCACCTGCCTTGTGTCCTGTAACCCGGTTGAGGGGGAAAAACAGATCGGTTCGGTTGGGATTCCGTTTCCCTATACGGATGTTAAAATCGTGCAATCCACAGCGGACGGGCTGCAAGAGGCCGCCGTGGGCGAGGTGGGTGAAATCTGTGTCTCAAACCCCGGCGTCTTTCCGGGCCATACATATACCGAAGCTGCCAAAAACGCGGACCTCTATTATCAGGGCATTTACCTGCGCACCGGCGATCTGGGACGCATGGGCGAAGACGGCTATCTTTGGATCACAGGCCGGGCCAAGGATTTGATCATCCGGGGTGGCCACAATATCGACCCGGCCGAGATCGAAGAGGCGGTGCTGGGCCATGAAGCCGTCGCCTTTGCCGGGGCCATTGGCCAGCCGGATGCCCACGCGGGGGAATTGCCTTGCGTCTATGTGGAACTGGTGGATGGCGCCGAGGTCACCGAGGCTGAGCTGATGGACTATTCCAAGGTCCATATCCACGAACGCGCCGCGATCCCCAAACATTTGACCATTTTGGACGCCCTGCCGAAAACTGCGGTGGGCAAAGTCTTCAAACCGGATCTGCGCAAACTGGCAATCACGCGGGTCTACAACGCCGCTTTGACCGAAGCCGGTTTGGCGGCCCGTGTTGACCATGTGGTGGATGACAAACACCGGGGTCTGGCGGCGCAGGTCACATTGAACGGCAGTGACAGCGACAGTGTGTCCCATGTCCTTGGCGCCTTTACCCGCCCGTGGGATGCGATCTGATTGGGGCAAAGACTTCTTTTCACCGCGCAATCTCTGCCCTAACGTCATAGGGATCCCTAAGGAGGTGTGCGGTGAACTACGAAAAACTCATCGACGAAGAGACCTGGGCCTTTATCCGGCGCACGGACGAACTGTTGCCAAGCGAAGACCCACCAGCCCCTCTGACCGAACGCCGCCGCCTGTATGACGCCTGGAGCAACGAGTTCCGCGCCCGCCGCCCGTCGGGCGTGGACACCGAGGATCGTGATGCAAATGGTGTTCCGGTGCGCGTTTATACGGTGGGGCAGCCGACCTGCACGGTGCTGTTTTGCCATGGCGGTGGCTTTGTTTTTGGCGGTCTCAACAGCCATGATGATATCTGCGCCGAGATTGCAGCCCATACCGGATACCGAGTGGTCGCAGTGGACTACCGCCTGGCCCCTGAATATCCGCATCCCGCGGCCTTTGAGGATTGCTGGCAAGCGCTGACCTGGACCCAAAGCAGCTTCCAGGGAGGCGTTGTTCTGTTTGGCGACAGCGCCGGTGCGAACCTTTGTGCGGCACTGGCACACAAAGCCCGCTCCAGCATGGCCGAGCTTTTGGGGCAGGTTTTGGTCTATCCTCTGTTGGGCAAAGTGTCGGATACCCCCTCGTATCAGGAACATATGTCTGCGCCGATGCTGACCCGTGCGGATCTGCTGCAGATGCAACAGCTGCGCCAAATGGGAAATGGCGAAAGCGCAGATGCCAGTTTTGCCCCGCTTGAAGATCTGGATTTCGCGGATCTGGTGCCAACCGTGGCCTTTTCAGCCGATTGTGATCCGCTGCGCGATGACGCGCGGCTTTATGTGGAAAAACTGCTGGCTGCGGGCGGCAAAGCCCATTGGGTGAATGAGGCCGGTCTGGTGCATTCCTACCTGCGCGCCCGCCACGAGGTGCGCCGCGCTGGCGAAAGCTTTGAACGGATCACCCTCGCGGTCGAGGCGCTGGGGCAGGGGATATGGTCCTGGGATTGAACGTCTGGGATCGAACGCCTGCGATTAAACGTCTGCAATCAGACCGCGCCGCGCTCAGGCCTGATCGCTGTCGATCCAGATGGTCACCGGCCCGTCATTGATCAGCGACACTTTCATATCCGCGCCAAAGGATCCGGTTGCAACCGTGATGCCGTGGCCCCGCATCAGATCCACAAATTCAAGGTACAAAGCCTCACCCGCCTCTGGCCGGGCGGCCGTGGAAAAACCGGGCCGATTGCCGCTGCGCGTGTCTGCGGCCAGGGTGAACTGGCTGACAACCAGCACTGCGCCGCCCTGATCCAGCACGGATCGGTTCATCTTGCCCGCCGCATCCTGGAATATCCGCATCTTGGCGATCTTGCGCGCCAGATATTCGGCCTCAGACGATCCATCCCCCGCCATCGCGCAGACCAGCACCAAAAGCCCCGGTCCAATCTCGCCTATGACCTCGCCGTCCACTCGCACAGTGGCCTCGGCCACCCGTTGCACCAATGCGCGCATCCTGTCTGCCCCTTACTTCATGCCGCCAACCAGCGCCACACCGCCCAGAACCAACAGACCCAACAGCACTGCAAAGGCAATCTTCCACGCGGAATAGGGACGCTCGCCCTGCACACGGCCCGACTGGCCGTTCACGACAAAGCGATAGGTCTTGCCCCGGTATTTATAGGCCGCAAGCCAGACAGGCAGCAGCACATGTTTGAACGTCACATCGCTCACATCCGTGCGCAGGCTGTCGATCCGTTGCCGGTCGCCACCAATGTCAAACCGCACGTCCCGTTCAATCACCCGGTCCATTTTGGCGCGGGCCTCCGCAAATCCAGCCTCCAGATCCACCGCGTAAGCTTCGGCGCGAAACCCGGCCAGATACTGCGGTTGATAAGGCTCCAGCTGCGACAGGTCCCAGGGCTCCAACCCTTCGGTATTGCGCTTGGGCAGTGATTTGGACGCCAGAACCAGCACGTCGTCAAAGAACCGGCGCACCCGCCCGGTAACACCGGTCCAGCGCACCTTGGCCACGCGGCGGGTCTGGCTCTTCCCGTCGACAACCACCTTTTGCTCGACATAATACACGGTGCCACGCTGGCCGCGATATTGGGTGCGGGTTTCGGCATCATAGGTCCAGAACGGCACATAGATCCCGTCCATCTTGCGCCCTTTGCGGGCATATTCTTGCAAGCCATTTGGGGCAAACCACAAACGCCCCAGCCATTGGGTCATGGCCGTCTGCGCGCTGCGTTCATCCACCGCAAAAGGCACAACCCCCTTGGGCTTGATATGCCGATTGGGGCCGGTATCTGCCACCACGGGTGTGGCGCAAAACGGGCATTCGCGGGCGTGGGTGGTGGGATCAAATTCCACTTGCGCGGCGCAGTTCGGGCAGCTGCTGACCCGTGTCACCTCCATCTCGGTCGCAGGCAAGGCCTTGGCAACGGCGGCTTTGAAGTCCAGCTCCTCCATCGCGCCGTTGCCGCCTCCCCAAGGGCCTGACGAGGCCTCTTCACGGATCTGCGTCGTGTGACCACAATGATCACAAGTCAACGTGCCGCTGTCCGGGTGATACCGGTAATCTGCACCACATTGCTCACAGGGGAACCGGTGGGTTTCTTCTGCTTCGGTTGCAGCGGGCGGCGGGGGCGGCATCTGGCTCATGTCAGGGCTCATCGTCACAGAGAAGGCGGTGCCCAAAACGCACCGCCCTTTTCACAAGGGGTCAGGTTCGGCTTCGGATCACGCGCCCGGTGGTGGGGGCGGCGGCGGAGGGGGCAGAATGGTAAACAGCTGCGCCAGCTCGGCCACATCACCGGCGGCTTTCCATCCGTCCTGCCCGGGCGTCCAGACCAAAGTGGCGCGGGTCAGGGTGCCATCCTGTGCCATCCGCCCCATCCGCGCTTTGGAATAGGGGCCGGTGGTCGCGCCATTTTCGGCGATATGCCACACATGCTCCACCGGCGGCGGGGGAGGGGGCGGTGCCGCATGCCCGCTGGCCACAGGCGCTTGCGGATGTGCCGCAGCGGGGGCGGGACGCGCGCCCCATGGACCAGAGGCCGGACCCGCTGCACCCGCACCAAACTGGTTCCCCATCTGCTGGGCCATCGCCATGCCCATTCCCATGCCTAGCCCGGCACCCATGCCGCTGTTGGGCGTCTGTGCTGCCGCGGTCATCGCTTCGGCTGCAGAAAACTGCGTATAGGCCCCCAGATCGCCGATAATCCCCATCTGCGTGCGCTTGTCCATCGCCGCCTCGACCGCAGGGGGCAGGGAGATGTTCTCGATATAAAGCTCAGGGATGGCGAGGCCATATTCCGCAATGGTGCCGGAAATCTCAGCCGCCACCAGCTTGCCCAGATCACCGGTATTGGCCGCCATATCCAGCACCGGAATGCCAGATCCCGCGACCACGCGGCTGAACTCTTGCACAATGATATTGCGCACCTGGAATGAGATCTCATCCATGGTGAATTCACCATCCGTGCCCACGATCTCGGTCAGGAAGCGGGCTGGATCCACCACGCGCACGCTATAGGTGCCAAAAGCGCGCAGACGCACGGGACCAAATTCAGGATCACGGCAGATGATCGGGTTTTTGGTGCCCCATTTCAGATCATTAAACCGCGTGGTGTCGACAAAATAGATCTCTGACTTGAACGGCGATTGAAACCCGTGGTCCCAATGCTGCAGCGTGGTCATGATCGGCATATTGTTGGTCTCAAGCATATAAAGACCGGGGGTAAAGACATCCGCCAGCTGCCCCTCATGCACAAAGACCGCCGACTGCCCCTCGCGCACCGTCAGTTTGGCACCGTATTTGATCTCATGGCCTTCGCGTTCAAACCGCCAGACCATCGTGTCATGCGTGTCATCTACCCAATGGATGACGTCAATAAACTCACCCTTCAAAAAGTCGAAAATACCCATGGTCTGATCCTCTTACCTCTCTCTGGTGCCGTGCCAATTCACGGGGTTTCCCCCGTCAATTCATAGGCGATCTCGGTCACAATCGGATGCGCGGTCTCGGTCGTCATGCCGGGCGACAACCGCGCATCATATAACATCTTCAACAACAGCTCATCATGGCTGGTGAGACGCGCAAATTCTTCGTCATCATTGAAAATCGAAGGCCGCGCGCGCGGGCTGTCATTGCGCAGACCCAGCCCTTGCGCCACCTCTTCATGCAGGCAGGCGCGCCGTGTCAGGCTTGGGTGTTCAGCCCGGATCAGCGCCACCCCTTGGGTATAGGCAAAGGGCGTACGCAGCTGCCCGCCCGCAACCACCAGGCAAAAATAGATCTCGGGTGTGTTCACCAATGTGTCCAGCTGGCTTGCGTTTATGCGCGGCAGTTGCCGTAGAACTTCCTTGCGAATAAAGTCCTTGTCGTCGACACCGGCGTAAATCACCTTGAAATTGCCACCTTGATTGACCGCCGTCACCGAATGGCCCGTGATCCGCGCCAGACGCGCAGCATAACCGGACAGTTCCCTGCGATCACTGGCCCGTTGCTCTTGTGTCACCGACGGCGCAAAGACGGCTTGCAACCGCACCGGCCCTTCCCAGCGGCTCAGCGCGCCTTTGGTGCCAATCCCTTGCCGGAAATGCTCGTCAAAAAACGCGATGGTTTCAAAATTGCGGATCAGATCTTCGGCGTCATAAGGCGTATCCGGCCCGCCACCATCTTCGCGCAACAGCCCCCGCGTCAGCAGATCGCGCTGCAGGGCGCGATAGAAATTGGCAAGCTTTTCGCTTTGTGCCGAAGGCGCTGGCGGGGCCAGGGCCGCCGGGCGCGCTGGCGGCACCAGCGACACCTGCTGGCCTGGATTTTCACAGGCCCCCACAGCCAGCACCAGCGCCGCCACACAGGCCCGCGCACCCCAGCCAAAACTCTGTCCAACAAACGACGGCATTCAAGGGATGTCCAGTTAAGCCGGAACAGCGGTTCCGGCGTTGTCACCAACACCATCGCGGCGCGCCTTGGCGGCCGCTAATGTGTCGCGCAGCTCGGCTTCCATTTTCTTCAGATCATCCTCGGCTGCAGCGCGTTTGGCCTTGCCCTCATCGGCGATCTGCAAGCTTTCCTGAATGGTGCCGATCAGATCCGCATTGGCCTGTTTCACCGCTTCGATGTCAAACACGCCGCGCTCCATTTCCTGGCGGATCATCTTGTTGCTTTCGCGCAGGTTCGACGCATTGGCGGTCAACAGTTCATTGGTCAGATCATTGGCATCCCGCACCGCTGCCGCCGCCTCGGTTGACCGCTGGATGGTCAAGGCCTGCGCCAGTTGGGTTTCCCACAAGGGCACTGTGTTCACGAGGGTTGAGTTGATCTTGGTCACCAGGGATTTGTCGTTTTCCTGCACCAGACGGATCGAGGGCAGGGACTGCATGGTGACCTGGCGGGTCAGCTTCAGATCATGCACCCGGCGTTCCAAGTCATCGCGCGCCGCGCGCAAATCCCGCAGCTCTTGGGCTTTCATAACCTGATCATTTTCCGGTGCCGCCTGAACCTCGGCCTCTTTGGCGGGGATCTCAGTGCCGTCCAGCTCTTCCAGCTTGGCCTCACCTGCCGCAATATAAAGCGCCAGCTCATCATAAAACGCGAGCGTTTTGTCATAGAGAAGGTCAAGCGATTTGATGTCTTTCAACAGCGTATGTTCATGCGCCAAAAGATCATCGGTGATCTTGTCGATCTGACCCTGCACCGTCTCATAGCGGGCAGTGAATTTGGCAAACGGCGCAGCGCGCCCCAGGATCCGTTCAAAAAACGAGGGTTTGCGCCGCACATCCAGTTCCGAAACGGAAAAGCCCCGGATCGTCGTGACAATGCCGCGCAGACTGTCGCCAGCAGGGCCCACGTCCTTGTTGCGCACATCCTGCAGCATGGCCTGGCTGATGGTCTGCAATTCCGCCTGCGCGCCCGATCCAAAAGCGATGATCGAATTGGTGTTGGCCATGTCGATCTCATCCATACGCTGGCGGATCGCGCCCGAGGTTGCATCATCCGCCTCTGCAAGCGGCTGCACCGCTTCCATCGGTGAGGCAAGTTCAACGCCAGTTACTTCCTTGACCAATACTTCGGCCTCGGCGGCTTTCTTCTGGATCATCTCGGACATCAGCAGTTCCTCGTTCTGTCACCAAATTTGAATTTAAGTTTCGTCCAACCGGACGCCTTCGCGCTGCAATCTTTCGCGCAATACATCAATTTCAACCGTTAAGTCGCTGCGATCCTCCAGCAGCATTTTGCGATTACGGGCTGCAAAATTCTGTTCAAGATCGTCCAGCAAGGTCATGTAATCACTGCGCGCCTGCGCGTCCTGGCTGCGGGCATAGATATCGGCAAATTTCACCGTCGCATCCCGCGCACCCAGCAAATAGACGGTCAAGTATTTGCGGGCCGCCGTCAGATCGCGCGGATCTTCTTCGACCGTGCGGAACAGGTCACGCACCACCGATTGAAACTGATCAACCCGGCGTTCCACCTGCCGGTCGCGGGCGCGCAAAACCGCATCGCTCATGGCGCTCAGATGAGTCTCGGCCTCATCGATCACTCGTGCCACACGGTTTTGTTGAAACTCATCCACCCCTTCGACGCCTTTGTCGGACAGGGGATCCAGACCAAAGGCCGCCAGATGCAAGGCCGCCGCAGCAATCGCATAGACAACGGCAATCACCGCGCCGGGTTCCGCTTTCCAGGCGGCAAAGCCTGCGCCAATGCCAACCAAAATAGCCGCCAGAATCTTGCGGGGCAGGGCAGGCCGTTTGGCCACCCGCCGGTCGTTAAACGCAGCCTCGGCCTTGAGCCCCTCGCGCAGCATCACCCAGGCCCCGGCCCAGGATGCTGCACCCAAAAGGCCCAGGGCCATGCCGCTGGCCCCGCTGAACAGCGAGAAGAACAGCAAAACCGCCACCGGCACCGCCATCATATTGGCCCGCAGGCCAACCGGATTCACACGCGCGTTCTTGAACGGGCCTGCGGCGGGCTTTGCAGAACTGTTCTGCGGCGCGCCATCGGGGCTGAATTTTCCACCAAACCGTTGAGCCATTTGATCAGACCCCCACAATCCAACCGGTGCTGAGGCCCAGCATCAGCAGTAACAACGCGACAAACGCGAGATTTCGCACGAGACGTCTCCCCCACCTAGCTCACAGCATTCCTTGCCGCAAAAGGTAGGGGATGATTGGCGTTCTTACTAGGGGGAAGCTACGTGCAAATGTCTCAGCGGCGGGGATTTTTGCCGATTGGGCGCCCTTTAGATGGGGGTTTGCCTGAGCCTTTGGTGCCGCTGCGGGATCCGGTGGGGCGACCGCCCGTTTTACCGGGTTGTCCCGCTTTGCCTCGCAGGCTCACAGAGGCGTCCGCCGCCTTGCGCCCCTTGGGGGCCGGGCCGCCGGGTTTGCCGGAGCCGCCCATTGTCTTCGCCGGGCCAGATTGGGGCCTGCCTTTGCCATGTTGTGGCTTACGATTGCGGGTGGGGCGCAATTGCGCAGGCTCATCCGGGGTTTGCAGACCCAATTGATCGCGCATCACCTTGCGGCGCACTTCTTCCACCTCGCCGGATTTCAGATCCCCCAGTTGGAATGGCCCATAAGACACCCGCAACAGGCGGTTCACGGCAAAGCCGATGTCCTCCATCGCGCGGCGGATCTCGCGGTTCTTGCCTTCCCGCAGGCCAACGGTGACCCAGGCATTGGCCCCTTGTTGGCGATCCAGTGTCACAATCATGGGCTGGAACCGTTCGCCGTCGATCACCAGACCTTTGCGCAAGGGTTCAAAATCCGTGTCCTTGGGGCGACCGTTGATGCGCACGCGATAGCGGCGCAGCCAGCCGGTTTCCGGCAGCTCCAGCTTGCGCTTGATCCCGCCGTCATTGGTCAGCAACAACAACCCTTCGGAGTTCAAATCCAACCGACCCACCGTCATCACCCGTGGCAGATCCTCGGGCAGTTCGTCAAAGATCGTGGTGCGGCCTTTTTCGTCCGAATTTGTGGTGACCAGACCCGTGGGCTTGTAGTAGAGCCACAGCCGCTCTTCTTCGGCCTCCGGCAAGGGTTTGCCATCCACCGTGATCCGATCTCGCCCGGTCACATTCAACGCAGGGCTGTCGATCGTCTTTCCGTTCACGCTGACCCGTCCCTCAGCGATCATCCGTTCGGCTTCACGGCGCGAGGCGACGCCTGCGCGCGACAGCACCTTGGCGATGCGGTCCCCTTCGGGTGTTTGGGAGGATTTGGGATCTGGAGAGGATGGTTTCTGTGTCATGTCCCCGCCATAGACCATTCCCGCGCCTTGCGAAAGCATCCATTCTGGGGCAGGGAAGAGGGCATGCGGTTTACCTCTCATATGGATCTGGCGCTGGATGAGGCGCGCAAAGCGGGCGCGCGGGGCGAGGTTCCGGTGGGGGCAGTTATTGTGGGGCCCGACGGCGCAGTTGTCGCAGCTGACGGAAATCGCACCCGCGCGTTAAACGATCCCACGGCCCATGCGGAAATGCTGGTGATCCGCGCCGCCTGTGCCGCCACCGGGTCTGAACGGCTGCTGGGGCATGACCTTTATGTCACGCTGGAGCCCTGCGCCATGTGTGCCGCCGCCATAGCCGCCGCACGTATTCGGCGGGTGTATTATGGCGCGTCTGATCCGAAATCCGGCGGCGTTGCCCATGGGGCCTGTGTCTTTGACCACCCGCAATCCCATCACGCACCCGAAGTTTACGACGGCCTTGCTGAGCGCGACGCGGCACAGCTGCTCAAGGATTTCTTTGCCCAAAAGCGTGGCGCGGAATGAAGGCCTCTGCGTCGATCCTATCCGCGGCGCAGATCTTTGATGTCACACTTCTGTCCTGTTTGCAGAGCCACCGTGTCTCGGACGTTTGGCGGGTTGTGCAACCCAACGGCCAGCCCGCTGTTTTAAAAGCCTATCACACTGATATGGGAAACGAAGCGGCGGGCTTTGCCTATCTTGACCAGTTTCAGGGCCAATCCGCCGCTCGGATTTATCGTGTGCAGGGCCGTGCGGTGTTGATGGAGGATCTGCCCGGCCCGTCGCTGGGCGATTATGCGCGCTCAGGTCACGACATGGCCGCTGCGCAGATCCTGGGGGAGGTGGCCCAAAGGCTGCAAAACACGGCACAATCCACCGCGGGGCTTTTGCCATTGGAACAGGTGTTCCAGCCGATGTTTGACGCCCCGGTCCCGGCTGGGTTCACGGCCGCGCAGAATATGCAGTTCACCACAGGACGCGTGCTGGCTCAAACTCTGTTGCAGGCCCAGACGGACCGGGTGCCCCTGCACGGAGATCTGCATCACGACAATGTCCTGAACACCGCGCGCGGTTATTGTGCCTTTGACGCTAAGGGGATGCTGGGGGATCCGGCCTATGAGCTGGCCAATGCCTTCCGCCACCCACGCAAACAACCGGACTGGACCACGGATGTCCCCCGAACCTTGCGCATCGCGCCGGTCTGGGCGGCCGCGCTGGGCGTGACCCCGCGCCATCTGCTGTCCTGGGCCGTGGCCAAGGTCACATTGTCGATCTTCTGGCAGGCACGGGCGGGCACAATAAAGCCTGTTGAATTCCAGCATTTACAAACCTTCGACCAAGCTCGCGATCGGGTTTGATCCATTGTCACCTTGCGCGCCCTAGGACATCTGTCCTATATCATCTCTAGGTCAACTGTCCTAGGATTCGCACACTCATGTCATCCACCCGTGAAAAGATCGCCCAGGCCGCGGATACCCTGTTTTATGAGCAAGGGTTCGAAGCAACGTCTTTTGCCGATATTGCAGGCGCCGTTGGGATTTCGCGGGGGAATTTCTATCATCACTTCAAAACCAAGGATGAGATCCTGGATGCGGTCATCGACCGCCGCATTGCCAAGACCAAAGGGATGATGGAAACCTGGGATGCGCAGGGGCAAACGCCACTGGACCGGATCGGCTGCTTTATCCGCATTCTGATCCGCAACCGGGCCAAGATCACGCAGTTTGGTTGCCCCGTGGGATCGCTGGTGTCCGAATTGGGCAAGTTAAACCACGTGAGCCAAAGCCGCGCCAATGCGCTGTTTTCCATGTTTGGCGATTGGCTGGCAGAACAGTTCCAAGAAATGGGCTGTGATGCGCCCACTGCTTTGCGGCACGCGCGCCATTTGCTGGCCCGCAGCCAGGGCGTGGCGACGCTGTCACAGGCCCTCCAAGATGATGAGTTTATCGATGGTGAAGTTGTTTTGATGCTCGACTACGCCGCTGCTGCGGCGTCTGAATTTACGCAAGAAGGAAATTGATCATGTTTAACGTTGTTCTGCGCCTCTCTGACAATCGCGCCGCTGCTGCGGACCATATGGAGGCCCATCGCGCCTGGATCGCCCAAGGTTTCGAACGTGGGCTGTTTCTGGCCGTGGGGACACTGGTTGACAAACAGGGCGGTGGTATCTGGGCTTACAACTGCACCGCTGCGGAGCTGGCAGATTTCGTGAACCAAGACCCCTTTGTGATCCACGGTGTTGCGGTGCCGGAAATCGTCGAAATGATCCCCGCCCGCACCGATGCGCGGCTGAATTTTCTGAAAGACGCATAACACATGACAGACCTTTATCGCGCGCCGGACGGCCAAGATCGCTGCAAATGGGCCGGGGGCGCTCCAGGATTTCTGGAGTATCACGACCGCGAATGGGGCTTTCCCGTGGGCGATGACGTTCGCCTGTTTGAGAAAGTCTGCCTCGAAAGCTTTCAGTCCGGCCTCAGCTGGCGCACGATTTTGGACAAACGCGAAAACTTTCGCGCGGCGTTTCATGGGTTTGACTACCGTAAAGTGGCTACCTTTGGGGAGGCCGAGATCGCAGCGCTTTTGCAAAACGCAGGCATTGTGCGGCACCGGGGCAAGATCAAGGCGGTGATCAACAATGCCGCCCGCGCCATTGAGCTGGAAGCAGAGGCGGGATCCCTCGCGGCGTTTTTCTGGTCGTTTGAGCCGGATCCCAAAACCCTGCCACCGCCGCAGACCCAGACCACCAGCCCCGAATCCGTGGCCCTGTCCAAGGCGTTGAAGAAACGAGGGTGGAAATTTGTGGGCCCCACCACCTGCTTTGCCTTTATGCAGGCGATGGGGCTGATCAATGATCACGCGGAAGGCTGCAGCATCCGCGCTGAGGTGGATCAGGCGCGTGCGGCCTTCAAGCGGCCTCAGCTCAAAGCGTGATTGGCTTCAGAACCTCAGGTTCCACCACATCGACCTCAGGCAGGGCGGCGGCCAATGCGTCGGCGCTCTGCTCAAGCAGCGGGAAGGTCTTGTAATGGCAGGGGATCACCGTCTTGAAATTGAAATACCGCTTGGCCGCATAGGCCGCGCCCTTCATCCCCATGGTAAAATGGCCACCCGCTGACAGGATACCGATCTCGGGCTTATAGAAATCGCCCATCCACTGCATGTCGGCCATAATGTCCGTGTCGCCCGAGACATAGACGGTCTTGCCCTCCACCTCGATCATAAAACCAACCTCGGTTCCGCCGGTTTTTGGCCCATCGGCTGACCCGAAGGTGGAACTGTGAGACGCCGCCACCATGGAGACCTTGATACCGTCCAGATCCACTGTGCCGCCTTTGTTGAAGCCAACGGTTTCGATGCTCTCGGCCTCGCCCCAATAGCTCATCAGATCATATTGGCCCACAACCGGCACGTTCAGCGATTTGGCCAAATTGACAATATCGGCAGAGTGATCAAAATGCGCATGTGTAAGCAGGATATGGGTCGCGCCCTCTGTGGCGGCCGCGTGCTGATCCTCGCTCAACATTGGATTGCCGGTCAGCCAGGGGTCAATCAGCAGTACTGTGCTACCGCTCTCCAGCCGAAAACTCGCATGCCCTAACCAGATAATATTCATAGCGTCTTTCTCCGTTTTGGACCTAGGATGATCCAGACATGTGCTCAGAAATATGCCAGGAGAGCGTGATGGAGCTGAACAGATATGTCGATGCCTATTGTGAGCGTCTGGACCCCCATTACTGGGCAGAGCCTTGGAATGCGGTCACCAATCTCGCCTTTGTGATTGTCGCCCTGCTGGTCTGGCGCCTGGAAAAGCAGCACCGCGCGCCGATGACCGCAGCCTTGTGCGGGATCGAGGCGGTGATCGGGGTCGGCTCATATCTGTTCCACACCCATGCGGTGATCTGGGCGATGATTGCGGATGTGACGCCGATTGCGGGATTTGTCCTGGTGTTCATCTTTGCGATCAACCGCGACATCCTGCGATTGCGGCCCGCCTATGCCTATGGGCTCACCGCGTTGTTCTTTCCCTTTTATGCGTTGACCTTGCCGATGTTTCAGATGCTTCCGGGTCTGGGCAGCTCGGCGGTCTATGGGCCGGTGCCCCTGTTGATCCTGCTCTATGCGCTGTACCTGTCCCGCCGGATGCCGCAGTTGGCCCAAGGGTTCTGCATTGGCGCGGCGATCTTGGTCCTGTCGATGACCCTGCGCACGCTGGATGAACCGCTGTGCCAGATCTTCCCGCAGGGGACACATTTCATGTGGCATATCCTAAATGCAGTGATGCTGGGGTGGATGATTGTGGTCTATGGGCGCGCCTGGCGCAGCCAAAGCGGCGATCAGCCCTCACCAACCCTTGCGAGTGACGCGCGAGAGGGGTAAATGCCCAGTAACAAAAGATGAGGGTAATCCATGTCGATTGACCAAAGCACCGCCGCCAAAGTGGCGAAACTGGCCCGGATCAAGGTCGAAGATGATGCGCTTCCGGCGCTTGCGACCGAGTTCAACAATATCCTGGGCTTTATCGAGCAGTTGAACGAAGTGGATGTCGAAGGGGTCGAGCCGATGACCTCGGTCACGCCCCAGCGCTTGAAACGGCGCGAAGATGTGGTCACCGATGGCGATCAGCAGGCCAAGGTACTGGCCAATGCCCCCGATTCCCGCGAGGGGTTCTTTGCGGTCCCAAAAGTGGTGGAGTAAGACATGAGCGATCTGAACAAACTTGGCCTCGCCGAGGCCCGCGACCTGCTGCGCAAGGGTGAAACCACATCGGTTGAACTGACCCAAGCCTGTCTTGCTGCGGCAGATGCCGCCGATGCGCTGAACGCCTTTGTCCACAAAACACCCGACATCGCGCTGGACCGTGCCAAGGCTGCGGATGAACGCCTGAAAACAGGCGACGCGCCTGCCATGTGCGGCCTGCCGATCGGGATCAAGGACGTGTTCTGTACCGAAGGTGTCGACAGCCAAGCAGGGTCCAACATCCTAAAAGGGTTCAAGCCTGAATATGAATCCACCGTCACCCAGAACCTGCGCGACGCAGGCGCGGTGATGCTGGGCAAGTTGAACATGGACGAATTCGCCATGGGCTCCTCGAATGAGAGCTCGTGCTACGGCCCGGCCGTGAACCCGTGGAAACGTGACGGTGATGACACTCAGTTGACACCGGGCGGCTCCTCTGGCGGTTCTTCGGCGGCTGTGGCGGCGGACCTCTGTCTGGCGGCAACCGGCACCGACACCGGCGGCTCGATCCGTCAGCCGGCGGCCTTTACCGGCACCGTTGGCATCAAACCGACCTATGGCCGCTGCTCGCGCTGGGGTGTGGTGTCATATGCCTCCTCTCTGGATCAAGCGGGCCCGATGACCAAAACCGTACGCGACGCAGCGATCATGCTGGGCGCCATGGCCGGTCACGACCCAAAAGACAGCACCTCCGCAGATCTGGCCGTGCCGGATTTCGAAGCGCTGCTGACCGGAGACATCCGGGGCAAGAAAATCGGCCTACCCAAGGAATACCGCGTTGATGGCATGCCCGCATCCATTGAAAAACTGTGGAACGAAGGCGCCGACAAGCTCAAAGCTGCCGGTGCGGAAATCGTTGATATCTCCCTGCCGCACACCAAATACGCGCTGCCTGCCTATTACGTGATTGCCCCTGCGGAAGCCTCCTCAAACCTCGCCCGGTATGACGGTGTCCGCTATGGACATCGTGCCACGCTGGATGCAGGCGACGGCATCACCGAGATGTATGAGAAAACCCGCGCCCAAGGGTTTGGCCCGGAAACCCAGCGCCGGATCATGGTTGGCACCTATGTGCTGTCGGCGGGTTTTTATGACGCCTATTACAACCGCGCCCGCCGCGTTCGCACCCTGATCAAAAAGGACTTCGAGGACGCCTTTGCCGCTGGCATCGACGCGATCCTGGCGCCGGTGACACCCTCTGCAGCCTTTGGACTGGGCGATATGGCCTCCGCCGATCCGGTGGAAATGTATCTCCAGGACGTCTTCTCGGTCACGCTGAACCTTGCAGGCCTGCCCGGTGTTGCAGTGCCTGCGGGTCTCAATAGCCAAGGCCTGCCGCTTGGGCTGCAGCTCATCGGCAAGCCATGGGAAGAAGGTGATTTGCTGAACACCGCTTACGCGCTGGAACAGGCCACTGGATTTGTGGCCAAACCGTCCAAGTGGTGGTAACACTCAAGAAAACCTAAAAACAACCATCCGAGCATTCCAGAAACAGGTCTTTCCCATGCGCCTCATTGCCGTCCCGTTCGTCCTCACTTCGATCCTTGCCCTTGCGGCCTGTGACCCGACGGTGCCAGACAGCGGGGCGGGGGTGCTGGATCCCTTTGACAGCCAGCCACCTGCGCCCGGAACAACCATCACCGGAGAGCCTCTGGTTCCCCCCGCTCAGATCTCAACCGAAAGCCTGCCATCGGCCTCGGGCCGTCCGGCCCAGTCGGTGGCGGATTTTGGCAATTCCACACCTGCGCCTACGCCTTATGTGCCGCCCAATCAAACCCGCACGGTAACCACGGCCTCCAGCGATGATATCGCGCGCGAGGCGGCAGCGGCCCTGACCGCCGCCCAAGACAACTCTGGCGTCTCGCCCGTGCAGGCCAGCCCCTCCAACCCGGCCCCGCAGCTGATCGGGAATCCGGGCATTTCGGATGAAAACGACTTTGGCGCGGTCTCCTCACGTCAATCCATCGAAAGCGATGCAGAACGGCTGCAGCGCAACCGCGAACAATTCGAACAGGTCGCGCCCACCGCCTTGCCACAGCGCGATGGGGCAGGGGACCCCAATATCGTGCGCTTCGCCCTTGCGACATCGCACCCAAAAGGCACCCGTATCTACAGCCGTGCCGGGGTCAACCTGCGTGCCCGGTCTGAACGCAACTGCGCCCAGTTCCGGTCCGGTGACGAGGCCCAGACCGAATTCCTGCGCCTTGGCGGCCCAGAGCGTGACCGCAAGGCGCTGGACCCGGATGGCGACGGTTACGCCTGCGGTTGGGATCCGCGCCCCTTCCGCTTGGCCGTTGGCAATCGCTGATCCGGTGGAGTCGCTGACACCGATCCAGCACCCCAGTCCCAATTTCGGTCCGCGCCGCGACGGGCTTACCCCCTCCTTGGTGGTCATTCACTACACGGCAATGACCAGTGCCACGGCCGCATTGGATCGCCTCTGTGACCCTGTGGCCGAGGTCTCGGCCCATTATCTGATCAGCCGCACAGGAACCCTGTGGCAACTGGTGGATGAGGACATGCGCGCCTGGCACGCAGGTGTCGGCGAATGGGCAGGCGAGGGCGACATCAACTCCCGTTCCATTGGCATCGAACTGGACAATACCGGCGCACATCCTTTCCCAGAGCCACAGATGCGGCAGCTGGAACGCGTGCTGACGCAGATCCAAACCCGCTGGGCAATCCCGGCCCGCGGTATCATCGGCCACTCTGACATGGCGCCAGGGCGCAAATTTGACCCAGGCCCCAAATTCGACTGGCCCCGCCTTGCTCGCCAGAACCTGGCCATGGCCTCCAGTGGCCAAACGGCCCAAGACGCCAATTGGCCCAGTTTTCGCGCCGCCGCGCACCTGGCAGGGTTTACCGCCCCTTGCGACAACCAGACCCTCCTGCGCGCCGTGCGCCTGCGCCACCGCCCCCATGCCACAGGCCCGCTCACAGCCGCTGATTTTGCAGCACTCCCAAGCGGGTAACTCGCTTTCATCTTTTTAAAAATACTTTGGGGTGAATGCGTGCTTCGCACGCAGAGGGGTAAAGCCCCTGATGCGCCCGATCTCCATTGACGTCCTCTGCATTTGCGCGTAGGCCAGCCGTCGCACAGAAGGCCGGACGGTCGCGTGGCCCATGGGCCGCGAGGAAAGTCCGGGCTCCACAAGGCAACGGTGCCGGGTAACGCCCGGGCGGGGTGACCCGACGGAAAGCGCCACAGAAATGAAACCGCCTCGCAGGTCGGGGTAAGGATGAAACGGTGGGGTAAGAGCCCACCGCGCCCCTGGCAACAGGGGCGGCACGGCAAGCCCCACCTGGAGCAATGCCAAATAGGGTCCCCGCGCGGGCAGGTCAGGCAACTGATACCGCCGCTAGGTACGCTTTGACCGAGAGGGACCGGGTTGGCAGCTAGAAGCGTCTGGCAACAGGCGCTGCAGATGAATGACCGTCCAGGGGGCAACCCCGGACAGAACCCGGCTTACAGGCCTTCTGTGCAAATCGCCTTGGGTCGTCCTTGTACGGTCGCTGACAGGCCGATACGGATCAAGCGTTTCAAACAGATCAGACAGTTCCTTGCGGCAGAGTTAAAGATTGTGGATGAAACCGTGGAAATTCCCGGATCACCCTATTGACTCCACGCGCGCGACGTTTAAAAGCGCACGCTCATATGGAATTCACCGAAAGGCCCCTGCCTTTTCGGACGCAGGAGAAGCACCATGGCGAAGCCGACCACAATCAAGATCCGCCTGAACTCGACCGCGGGCACGGGCCACTTCTACGTGACCAAGAAAAACGCACGCACCATGACCGAGAAGATGGTTGTCCGCAAGTACGACCCGGTTGTGCGCAAGCACGTCGAGTACAAAGAAGGCAAAATCAAATAAGCCTTCTGATCCGGACTGGATTACAAAAAGGGTCACGCTTTTGGCGTGGCCCTTTTTCTTTGGTCATCTGCAGGCACCCTTCGCAGGTCTGATGCCCTGCCGCAGTTGGTTAAAAACCCATCTATTAAGGCAAGGTAAAAGCAAGAGTTTCGCAATCCTTTCCCATCACGCTAGTGGTGACCAACAGGTCGAACTGGAGTGGAACGGGATCAATGAGACGCGTGTTATTCTTTATGTTTCTGGTGGTCGCCACCCTTGTGGTGGAGGCTTCCCTGATCCGTCATCCCCGGGCCACAACGGTGGTGCCAGGGGCGCTCTTGCCTGCATCGGTCGAGGTGCGCCCTCTAAAAGGCTAGCCGCGCCCACAGGTGCCTTTGGGCACCATCCCCGCGCAGGCTCTGCTTAAATGCGCAGTTCCGCATGGATCACACTGGGCACCAGCCCCATGGCCTGCATCAACCCGGCAGAGGCTGCGTTAAACGGCGCATAGGTCGTCGCCATGCTGCTTGCCCCCAGATCCTGCGCCGCGTCCTTGACCGCGCGCACCAGCGCCTTGCCAATGCCCATGCGGCGCATCGATTCCGCAACTGCAATATGATGCAGCATCACCCGCGTGCCGCCGTACGTAACGGGCAGGGACGGGCGCTCCTGCACCTCATAGATCGTATACCCCAGCAAAGCGCCCATCGGGCTTTCGGCCACCAGCGCGTGAACACTGTCACCAGACAGCCAGTCCTCCAACCAACGGGCCAGCGCCGCCTCATCCGGGTTTGCGGGATACCGGTCCGGCTGGTGATCCACATGCAGCTGGTGCAGGTCCAACAGCATCGGCACCAACCGCGCGGCGTGTTCGGGGGCAAGGGGGGTTATCTTCATAATCCTCTCAGAGGCAGCGCCTCTGCTTTCCTGGTAAACGACAAAAGAAAAGGGCGGGTCCGTTTGGCCCGCCCCTCGCTGTTTTGATTGTCTTGGATCGCTTATTCGCGGTCGCCAAACAGCTGGAGCAGCAGCATGAACATGTTGATGAAGTCCAGATATAGGCTCAGCGCCCCCATGATGGCGGCTTTGCCCAGCCATTCCTGGTCGCCCGAGTGGGCCATCTGCAGGTAGGTGTTCTTGATGTTTTGGGTGTCATAGGCGGTCAGGCCAGCAAACAGCAGCACGCCGATCACCGAAACGGCAAAGGCCAGCGCCGAAGAGGCCAGGAAGATGTTGACGATGGATGCAACGATCAGACCGATCAGACCCATCATCAGGAAGGTGCCGATCGGGCCCAGATCACGCTTGGTGGTGTAGCCATAAAGCGACAGACCCGCAAAAGCGATCGAGGTGATCAGGAAGACCTGAATGATGGACTGGCCGGTGAAGGCAATGAAGATCCAAGAGATCGACAGGCCCATAACGGCTGCAAATACGTAAAACACCAGCTGTGCCGCTGCAGCAGACAGGCGGTTGATGCCCGCGCTAAAGCCAAAGATGAACGCCAGTGGCAAGAACATGATCACCCAACGCAGAGGTGAAGTATAGATCGCCGCCCCCAGCGGGGTCAGCTGGCCGCCCTGCATCGCCAGGTTCGAGATCGCCCAAGCCGCAGCAAAGGTGATCAACATGCCGATGGACATGGTGCCGTAAACTTTGTTCATGTGGGCCCGCAAGCCCGCGTCGATTTCGGCCGCGCGTGTGCCCGCGGCGGACCGGATGTGGTCAAATTGTGCCATGTGAAATGGTCTCCGTCGCATAATTCCTCCAGCCATGCGGCGCACCCGCACAGCGTTAGCTCAGATATTGGGGGAAGTCGGGCAAGGTTCAAGTGTTTTCCGCAAGGATGCGGCATCAAAACACTTAAAAGATATGCAACTTAGCAGTTCAGCCCCCGCCGGGGCGTTCGGCCAGGGTGGCGATGGTCGCCACCCTTGGAAAATTCACGGGACTGTCACGCCAGATCAAGCACTTACAGCCGTGTTGCAAACCGGCGTCTTACCGGCTTGGCAGATACCAAAACGGACGCGCGGCTTCGATGTCTGCTTCACGGCGACTGATCCCGATGTCGGCCAGTTCGACATCTGACAGGCGCGCAAGGGCTTTACGTTGACGGCGCAGGGCGGCCAGCTCAGCCAGAACGGCAAACACAGAGCGGCGCGCAGGGCGCATGATACGTTCAGAGGACAGATAAGCCATGAGGATCTCCTTAGATTCCTTATTCGTTAAGATTTGATGGGTTTCACCCTTTCATCAATTTGCTTGATACATATGGCAGCCTGTGGCACATTTTAAAAACGAATGTTTTTGATTGATTGCATCAGGAGGTGTGATGGTACGGAATCTTGATATCACCACGCTCCGCTCTTTTGTCGCGGTGGCTGACAATGGCGGGGTGACACGCGCGGCCGGGTATTTGCACCTCACCCAATCGGCGGTGTCGATGCAGCTCAAACGTCTTGAAGAGCTGTTGGGCCTGCAACTTTTGGACCGCAGCGGGCGTACCATTGCGCTCACATCCGCTGGCGAGCAGATGCTGGCCTATGCCCGGCGCATGATTGCGCTCAACGACGAGGTCATTGGCCGTCTGACGGATCAGGCCTTTGAGGGGGAGGTGAACTTTGGCGTGCCGCACGATGTGGTCCATCCGGTGATCCCGCGCGTCCTGAAACAGTTCAACGCCAGCTATCCGCGTGTGCGGGTCAATCTGGCAACCACCAATACGCGGATGCTCAAGGAAGAATTTGCCAACGGCAATTTCGACCTGATCCTGACAACCGAGACCACAGCCCAGGAGGGGTCCGAGACCATTCACCAAATGCCGCTGCGCTGGATCGGAGCGCCGGGGGGATCGACTTGGCGTCACCACCCGCTGCGTCTTGGCTTCAGCAAGCATTGTATCTTCCGTGGTATCGCTGTGAAAGCGCTGGACGAGGCAGGAATTCCCTGGGAAATGGCGCTCGACAGCGACTCCGACCGATCGGTCGAAGCAACAATCAGCGCGGATCTGGCCGTGGGGGTTCTGCTGGAAGGGACGCAGCCTGATTATCAGGAACTGGTGGAAAGCAACGGCGCGCTGCCGATGCTGCCGGCCCAGCACATAAACCTTTATGGAGCGGATAAGGTCCGAGCGGCTTATGTTGAAGAGCTGGCCAATCTGGTCCGCCAGGGCTTTGACGACATGCGCCCAGCTTCCCTGCGATTGGCGGCTGGGTAAACGGGGATCCGGGGGCGGATGATCCGCCCCTTGTTCGCTACTTTATACGTCGTCCATTGTTATCACGATTTTCCCGGTTGATTTCCGGGTGCGCAACAGCTCCAGCGCCTCTTCGACCTGCGCAAGCGGCATCTGGTGGCTCACATGTGGTTTCAGCTGGCCTTCACGGTACCAGGTAAACAGCTGCGACAGGCAGTTCTGTACCACCTGCGGGTGCGATTTCAGAAGACCTCCAAAATAGAGCCCAATCACGGTAAGGTTCTTGACCAACAAATGGTTCGCCGGGATCTGCGGCACGTCTCCGCCTGCAAACCCAATTGGCAACAGCCGCCCACCGGGGTTGGTGGCGCGAAAGGCGTGGGTCCAGACGTCCCCGCCAATAGTTTCATATACCACATCAGCGCCGCCCAACTCTTTGACACGGCTGCGCAGATCTTCGGAGGCATCAATCAGAATGTCAGCGCCGGCTGCTTTTGCAACCTCCAGCTTTTCCGCACCACGCGCATGGGCAATGACGCGGGCCCCCATTTTCTTGCCAATCTCGACCGCTGTCAGCCCAACACCACCTGCGGCCCCGGTGACCAGCAGCGTCTCACCGGGTTGCAACCGGGCGCAGTGATCCAGCGCCAAAAGGCTGGTTCCATAAGCAATTTGAAATCCGGCCGCCTCGACAAAGGACATCTCATCCGGCAGAACAACGGCGCGATTGGCGTCAAACACCCCCTGTTCCGCAAGGCCATCCTGCCCGCCAAATACGGCAACCCGGTCGCCGATCTGCAGCCCATGGGTATCTTTACCGATTTCGGTAACAACCCCGGCGATTTCAAGCCCAGGTGTAAACGGGAGCTCGGGAGTATCTTGATAAGCGCCTTTGATCATTAGCAAATCGGCAAAATTCAAACCACATGCCGCGATTTTCACGCTTATTTGATCGGATTTGGGTGATTTTGCGTCAAGAGTGGTCAGCTTTGCGCTGTTAATGTCGGATACGTGGTACGCAAGCATCAATAATCGCCTCTGGGTTGCTATTCGTCCGGTGGAATGTGATTCGTGCAAAGATTACCAGAAGATCTACCTTTCGACGCTGCGGCAAAGCGTAAGAGGATTGTTGCAAATTGTTAAAAAAACCTTTGCATGAATATTTTTGTTCATAGAAACATAGCGTTACACACGCCACTCGGAATTGGGTGGCATCCGAGCTTGAATTCAACCGATAAGGGCGTAAACTTATCCGTGTGGTATGTCTCAGATTAGGGAATATGGGGAATTCCTAGTCGGCGGCGTTGGTTCGGGTGTGGGTCCGAGGTGGCGAGCTTCGGCTGTAATCTGAGCTTCTGCGGTGGAAAACGACTAGGAGAAACCCATGGCTCACCCTGTGGATGTACATGTAGGAAAGCGTATCCGGCATCGCCGTTGGCTGATCGGTATGACGCAACAACAACTGGCCGAAAAGGTCGGAATTAAATTTCAACAAATTCAAAAATACGAAACTGGCGCGAACCGTGTCAGCGCATCGCGACTTTGGGATATTTCCGATGCTCTGGACGTTCAGGTCAGCTTCTTCTTTGAAGGTTTGCAAGACGACCAGAAAACTGCCGAAGGTGGTATGGTTCCGGACGATCTGATGACCGACAAAGAAGCGCTGGATCTGGTACGGTCGTACTATGCAATTCCTGAGAACCAACGTCGTCGCCTGTTTGAACTGGCGCGCGTGCTCAGCGATGTTGCCTAAGCACAAAGGGGCCTGATCCAGGCCCTTGAGGTGTCACATCCAAATTACCTTCGTGGTTTTGGGAAATGACCCTTGTAAATTGGGCGGTTCGGTGGCACGCGTGCCGTATGACCCGAACCGCCCTTTCTGATCTTGAGATTGCCCATAAACTGGCCGACGCGGCCCGTGCTGCAATCCTTCCTTTCTTTCGCAATTTGACCGTCGAGGCTGAGAATAAGCTGACCGACGGGTTTGATCCTGTCACAGCTGCGGATCGCGCGGCGGAACAGGCCATGCGAGATATCCTGGCGCAAGACTGTCCAACAGATGGCATCCTGGGCGAAGAGTTTCCAAATGTTGCAGGCACGTCTGGACGGACCTGGGTTCTGGACCCCATTGATGGCACCCGCGGGTTTATCAGCGGCACTCCCACCTGGGGCGTCTTGATTGCGCTGTCAGATGCGGATGGTCCGTTCTTGGGCATTATTGACCAACCCTATATTGGCGAACGCTTTGTCGGGACCGCTGATCAGGCCCGGATGACGGGCCCACAAGGGGCAAGCCCCCTGCGCACCAAACCAACCACCACGCTGGATCAGGCGATCCTGTTTACCACATTCCCCGAAGTTGGTACCAGCGAAGACCGCGCCGCCTTTGAACGGGTGGCCGCCCATGTCAAACTGACCCGATATGGGATGGATTGCTATGCCTATGCGCTGCTGGCGGCGGGGCAGGTGGATCTGGTGATCGAAGCGGGGCTCAACGCCTATGACATTCAAGCGCCCATTGCGGTGATCCAAGCGGCTGGTGGAATTGTCACCAATTGGGAAGGCGGCCCGGTCCACGACGGTGGCCGCGCTTTGGCAGCTGCCACACCGGAATTGCACGCCGCCGCACTCAAGCGCTTGCAACAGGGTTGAGGAACCGGACCGGGCAGTGATATATTCACTTCCGGTTCGAGTCCTTTTGCCCGTCTTCCGTCGGACCCTCAATCACACTTCTTGACCGAAGCGGGCGCAGATCCAAGGAGTGTGCCTGATGCCGTCAGCCCCCCAATCTCATATGGACCCGTCCGCCTCTGAAACCTTGATCCAGGGCGCAACTTGCGTTGTGACCATGGACGACGACCGCCGCGTGTTGCGCGATGCGGATGTGCTGATCCGCGCGGGCGCAATTGCGGCTGTGGGGCAGGGGCTGACAACAACAGGCGTGGTTGTCAGCGGCAAACATACGATGGTGACGCCGGGCCTTGTGAACACCCATCACCATCTCTACCAAAATCTCACCCGCGCCGTGCCGGGCGCGCAGGATGCTTTGTTGTTTGGCTGGCTCCAAACGCTTTATCCCATCTGGGAACGCTTTACCCCTGCGGATATGCATCTGTCGACCCAATTGGGGCTTGCCGAACTGGCCCTGTCGGGCTGCACGCTGACCGCAGATCATCTTTACCTTTTTCCCAATGGCGCCCGGCTGGATGATACCATTGCCGCCGCCCAAGAAGTCGGCCTGCGGTTCCAGCCCACCCGCGGCGCCATGAGCATCGGTCAAAGCGACGGCGGTCTGCCCCCTGACAGTCTGGTAGAGCGCGAAGCCGCAATCCTTGAGGATATGATCCGGGTGGTGGACACCTTCCATGACCCAAGCGACGCGGCGATGATCCGTGTGGGGCTGGCACCCTGTTCGCCCTTCTCTGTCAGCCGCGACCTTATGCGCAACACAGCGCTTTTGGCGCGGGACAAGGGCGTGATGCTGCATACACATCTGGCCGAAAACGACGAAGACATCGCCTATTCGCTGGAAAAATTCGGCTGCCGTCCGGGTCAATATGCCCAGGATCTGGGCTGGGTGGGGTCGGACGTCTGGCATGCCCACTGCGTAAAACTTGACGGAGAAGAGATTGATCTCTTTGCCAAAACCCGCACCGGTGTCGCCCACTGCCCCTGTTCAAACTGCCGTCTGGGCTCGGGCATTGCGCCGATCCGGGCAATGCGTGATGCAGGCGTTCCCGTGGGGCTTGGGGTGGATGGCTCCGCCAGCAGCGATATGGCCAGCATGATCAACGAGACCCGTCAGGCGATGCTATTGCAACGGGTTGCCAAAGGGGCCAACGCCATGAGCGCTTATGAGGCGCTGGAACTGGCCACGCGCGGTGGCGCGGATGTGCTGGGTCGCCCTGAATGTGGTCGGATCATGCCCGGAAAACGCGCTGATCTGGCAATCTGGGACACGCGCACCGCCTCTGGCAGCGGCAGCTGGGACCCGGCGGCGCTGGTGCTGGCCGGGGCCGCGACGGTCAAACATCTCTTTGTGGAGGGACGCCAGATTGTCGCAGACGGGCAGGTCACCACGCTCGATCTCCCTGATCTGATCACCCGTCATTCCGCCCGCGCGGCCGAACTTGCCAGCGCAAGCGGATAAGGCCCGCGCTTTCATCTTTTCAAAAATACTTCCGCCGGAGGCCAGGGCGCGGGAGCGCCCTTCCTTCCATACTCGCCCGGCCAGCGCAGCTCAGTGTTGAACGGGTTCTCCCGCCACATAGACCTGTGCCACGGCCCGGTCATCACCCATCATCACGGTTGCAAACACCGCCTCCCACAGGTCGTCCACCTGTGCCACGCGCTGCGCAATCGCCGGGGTCGAGGCCAGGTCTAGAACCACAATATCCGCCTCCAGACCGGCGGCCAGATTGCCAACCTTGTCTTCGATCCGCAGCGCCCGCGCGGACCCTTGGGTTGCCAGCCACAAAAGTTCCGCCCCATGCAGGGGCCGCCCGCGCAGCTGGCCAACCTCATAAGCGGCCGCCATTGTGCGCAGCATCGAAAAGCTCGACCCGCCGCCGGTATCCGTGGCCAAGCCAATGCGGTGGCCTTCGGCCATCAACCCGCCCATGTCAAACAGGCCAGATCCGATAAACGTGTTCGAAGTCGGGCAATGCACCAATGCGGCGCCAAACTCGCGCAGGCGGTGGCGCTCGCGCTCTTCCAGATGGATCGCATGGCCATAAACCCCTTTGGCCCCCAACAGGCCAAACATCTCATAGGTGTCCAGATAATCCCGCGCATTGGGAAACAGGGATTTGACCCAGTCGATCTCATCCAGCTGCTCGCTCAGATGGGTCTGCATCAGACATTCCGGGTGCGCCCGCCACAAAGCACCCATCGCCTCCAGCTGTTCGGGGGTGGAGGTGGGCGAAAACCGCGGCGTGATGGCATATTCCAGCCGGTCCACCCCATGCCAGCGTTCTATCAAGGCCGCACTTTGGTCAAATGCAGTCTGCGCCGTATCCTGCAACCCCTCGGGCGCGTTGCGATCCATACAGGTCTTGCCCGCAACCACCCGCTGTCCACGCGTCTGGGCTGCCGCAAAAAACGCATCCACGCTTTCGGGGTGGATGGTGCAATAGCTGCAGACCGTGGTGGTGCCATTGGCCAGGGTCAGCTCCAGATAACGCCCCGCAACCTCCGCGGCATAGGCAGGATCGCCAAATTTCATTTCCTCTGGAAAGGTATAACTGTTCAGCCAATCAATCAGCCGCTTGCCCCAACTGGCAATGATGGCGGTCTGCGGGTAATGCACATGCGCATCCACAAAACCCGCCATGATCAGCTTTTGTCCGTGATCCACCACCTCAGCTTTGGGGGCCAGTTTCTCCATCGCGGCCCGGCTGCCCAGCTCCACCACGCGGCCTGCCCGCAGCAAAACCGCCTCATGCAGCTGTGCTGCGTCCTTGGGATCCTCACGGTCAAACGGAGAGGCCAAAAACGACAGCACGTGCCCGCACAGGATGATATCTTTACGCATCGCCAGCGTCCTTTCCTTGCCAAACCGCAAGCCACAGGATACCCCCGACAGGAGTGCCGGTAAATCGTGGAATTGTCATTGTTTTCCGGTAACTGCTTCTTCTATCCTGTGCCAAAGAAAAACGGGGGGCAGCGCAAATGAGCAGCGACACGGAAACAGCCGTTTTTGAAGAGGCAACCGAAGAACCCTTTGAGCTGAGCCGCAAGCTGGTGGTGGGCATCCTTTATGCGGTGGACGCCAAGGATCGCGAGACGCTGACCAAGCTGATGGAACCGCTTCACGCAGCGGACATCGCCGACCTTCTGGAACAGATCAACGCCTATGACCGGCGCCGCCTGATCCAGCTTTATGATCGTGGATTTGACGGGGAGATCCTGTCGGAACTGGATGAAAGCATCCGCGAAGAGGTCATCGCGCTTCTTAATCCCCATGTGCTTGCCGAAGCGGTGCGGGAACTGGAAAGCGATGATGTCGTTGACCTGCTGGAGGACCTCGAAGAGCCCCAGCAAGAGGCCATTCTGGATGTTCTGGAAGATTCCGACCGGGTTGCGGTGGAACAATCGCTGGCCTACCCGGAGAATTCTGCTGGCCGTCTGATGCAGCGCGAGGTGGTCATGGCCCCGGATCACTGGACGGTGGGGCAGGTCATTGATCACATGCGCGCCAGCGAAGACTTACCGGAGCAATTCTATCACGTGGTGGTGGTGAACCCGCGTTTGCATCCCGTGGGCAATGTCACCCTGGGGCGGATCATGGCCACCCGCCGTGACGTGCCGTTGATGGACCTGACCGAAGAAACCTTTGAAATCTTCCGCGCCGATATGGATGAGGAAGACGTGGCCTATGCGTTTAACCAATACCACCTGATCTCTGCCCCTGTGGTGGATGACGAAGGGCGTATTGTCGGCGTCATCACCATTGATGACGCGATGATTGTTCTGGACGAGGAACACGAAGAAGACATCCTGCGTCTGGCCGGTGTGGGTGAGGAAAGCTCGCTTTCGGACAAGGTGATCAACACCACCCGGCGGCGCTTTCCCTGGCTTGCGGTCAACCTGGTGACGGCGGTTCTGGCCTCGCTGGTGATTGCCCAGTTTGAGGAGACGATTGCAGGTTTTGTCGCGCTTGCGGTTCTGATGCCGATTGTGGCCTCGATGGGGGGCAATGCAGGCACCCAGTCGCTGACGGTTGCGGTGCGCGCCCTGGCCACCCGCGACCTGACCGGATCCAACGTCTGGCGGGTGATCCGACGCGAGATTCTGGTAGGTCTGGTGAACGGCGTGATCTTTGCGGCCGTGATGGCGGTTGTGGGTATGGTCTGGTTTGGCTCTCCTGCGCTGGGCGGGGTGATCGCCGTCGCGATGGTGATCAATCTAGTCGTCGCGGGGCTTGCTGGCACGGTGATCCCGATTATCCTTGACCGGTTGAATGTGGACCCGGCGCTGGCCTCTGGGGCCTTTGTGACCACGGTGACCGATGTGGTGGGCTTCTTTGCCTTCCTCGGGCTGGCGGCGGTGGTGCTGCTGTAGGAGAGAGCGATGACCGCCAAGACAGCCTTGAACGCAGAAAAAGCAACCGCCCGCAAGGAGGCCTTTGCGCGGCGCAAGGTGGCGCATGCCAACCGCCGCCCCGGCGTTGCAGGCCATCTGTCCGAGGTTCTGGCAGGCTATCGCGGCGTGCCTTTGGCGGGGTACATGCCAATCCGGACTGAGATCACGCCGCTGGCAGCCATGGCCGAGGCTGCGGCCTATGGTCCGGTGGGGGTGCCCGTGATCCAGGGGGAGGCGATGCCGCTCCGTTTCAGCCGATGGGAGCCAGATGGCCCTCTGCGCGATGGTCCCTTTGGGGCGCAAGTTCCCCTGGTGGACGATTTTTTCGATCCTGAAATCTTGATTGTGCCGCTGGTGGCCTTTGACACACAGGGCAACCGCTTGGGCTATGGCGGCGGGTTTTATGACCGCACGCTGCAGGCATTGCGCGCCAAACGTCCTACCTTGGCAATTGGCTTTGCCTATGCCGCGCAACAGGGCGCGGATCTGCCGCTTGAGCCCACAGATCAACCGCTGGATATGATCGTGACCGAAGCAGAGGTTCTGGATTTCACGCGCTCGGATCGGTGAGGCTGCAAAAACCCGGCGTTTAACCAGACAAATCCAACTCCCCCCTTGCCGCTGGTCGCGCGGCTGCCTAAGGGAAGAGACATGCGTATTTTATTTCTCGGCGACGTGATGGGCCGCGCAGGGCGTAAGGCCGTCATCGAAGGGCTTCCCAAACTGCGGGAAGACTGGAAATTGGATTTTGTCATTGTGAACGGCGAAAACGCCTCCAATGGCATGGGATTGAATGGCGAACATGCCAAGGCGCTTTTGGCGGCAGGTGTGGATTGCCTGACCCTGGGCGATCACGCCTTTGACCAAAAGGACATGCTGCAGTTCATCGAGGGCGAAAGCCGCATCGTGCGACCTTTGAACTTTGCCAAAGGCGCGCCAGGCCGTGGCTACCGTCTGTTTACCGCGCCAAAAGGCCAAAAGGTTCTGGTACTGCAGGCTCTGGGGCAGGTCTTTATGAAACGGGCCTTTGACGACCCCTTTGGGGCGGTGGAGCGGGTGCTGAAATCCCACCCCCGTGGGGGGCTGGCGCAGGCCATTATCGTTGACATGCATTGCGAGGCCACATCCGAGAAGATGGCCATGGGTCATTTCTGCAATGGCAAGGCCTCATTGGTGGTGGGCACCCACACCCATGTGCCCACAGGCGATGCGCAGATCCTGTCAAACGGTACGGCTTACCTGACCGACGCTGGCATGTGCGGCGACTATAACTCCGTCATTGGCATGGAAAAGGCAGAGCCCATGCGCCGCTTTCTGACCGGCATGCCCAAAGGCCGCTTTACCCCCGCCGAAGGGGAGGCGACCCTGTCCGGTGTCTATGTGGAAACCGATGACCGCACGGGGGCCGCGACCAAGGTGCGCATGGTGCGCCAGGGTGGTCTGTTGCAAAGCGCAGGTGTGGCGGACTGATACACCCATGTGTCAAAGGGGCAGGGGATCATGCAAGACCAATTTGAAATCCGCCCAGCCCGGCCGCAGGATGTGGACGCCATCCAGTCCTGCGCCACAGAGGCGTTTCAGCAATATGTGGCCGCCATTGGCAAAAAGCCTGCGCCGATGGTGGCAGATTTTGCCGCACTGATTGACGCAGGCCATGTTTATGTCGCGGTTCAATCCCCAGACCGATCACTGGACCAACCACCCGGCAATCTGCTGGGATATATCGTCTTTTTCCGAAGTGATACGGTGGTTGAACTTGAAAACATCGCAGTCCGCCCCTCGGCCACTGGGCGCGGTGTGGGCAAGGCGCTGATCCAATTCTGCGAAGACAGCGCCAGACAGGGCGGCGCACAGGCCGTTGCACTTTATACCAATGCAAAGATGGTCGAAAACCTCGCGATCTATCCACATCTCGGCTACCAAGAGATCGCGCGCCGCAGAGAGGACGGGTTTGATCGCGTCTTTTTCAAAAAGACGCTCTGAACCGGCGCAGGATCGGCAAAAGATGGCTGTTTATCCCGTTAAATGGCAGCAAAATGAGCCGACGTGGCTTTCGCAGGATTTCTTTTGTTTCCTTTATTTCGGAATGGCTTGCCCCCTTCTTTGCAATCCGGCAATGTGGGCGGCGGCCTGTCCGGGCGAAAGGCGCTTTGGTCTTTGTGACAAGGTGCTGTTAACCGGGTGCGCTTGATAAGGTCACCACAGGACCCAAACAGCTAGGACGATCTGAGTTATTATGAATTTTCTCGAGTTTGGAGCCTCTACCGACGCGGTTATCGCGCTGGGGATTGTGCTGTTGATGTTCGTCGGCTTTATGCGTGAGATCTACCCAACCGAGGTGGTGGCGCTGATCGGCGTGTCCTTGATGCTGTTGACCGGTGTCCTGCCTTATGAGGCGGGGGTTCTGGTGCTGTCCAACCCGGCCCCTTGGACCATTGCGGCGATGTTTATCATCATGGGCGGTCTGGTGCGCACGGGGGCGCTGGATGCCTTTACCCAATTGGCCCGCTCCAAAGCCGAAGTCAGCCCCAAGCTCGCCATTGCGATGCTGATGGCCTTTGTGGTGGCGGCCTCTGCTGTGGTGTCTAATACGCCAGTGGTGGTGGTGATGATCCCGGTCTTTATCCAAATCGCGCGCACGCTGAATGTTTCGGCCTCTAAACTTCTGATCCCGCTGTCTTATGCGGCGATCCTGGGGGGCACGCTGACCTTGATCGGGACCTCGACCAACCTTTTGGTGGATGGGGTTGCCCGCGCGCAGGGGCTGGAGCCGTTTTCCATCTTTGAGGTCACGCCCTTGGGGATTGTGCTGGTGATCTGGGGCATGATCTACCTGCGGTTTGTCGCGCCCAAATTGCTGCCGGATCGCGACAGTATGGCGATGCTGCTCAGTGATCGATCCAAAATGAAGTTCTTTTCCGAGGCCGTGATCCCCCCTGAAAGCAACTTGATCGGGCGCGAAGTCACCGGCGTTCAGTTGTTCAAACGCCCAGGCGTACGGTTGATTGATGTGGTGCGTGGTGATGTCTCGTTGCGCCGCAACCTCAAAGGGGTCGAGTTGCAGGTCGGCGACCGTGTGGTTCTGCGCACCCAGATGACCGAACTACTCAGCCTGCAGCGCAACAAAGAGCTCAAACGGGTTGATCAGGTCTCCACGGTTGAGACCAAAACGGTTGAGGTTCTGATCACCCCCGGTTGCCGCATGGTCGGGCGCTCGCTGGGCGCGCTGCGCTTGCGCCGCCGCTATGGTGTCTATGTGCTGGCGGTCCACCGCAAGAACCAGAACATCGGCGTCCAGATTGATGATCTGGTGGTGCGCGTGGGCGATACTCTGCTGCTGGAAGGCGCGGCAGGTGATATTCAACGTCTGGCGGCTGATATGGATATGGCCGAGGTCTCGCAACCTTCGCAACGGGCCTACCGCCGCAGCCATGCACCCATTGCTGTGGTGGCCCTCTTTGCCATCGTTCTTCTGGCCGCCTTTGGCGTGGCTCCGATCCTGTTGTTGGCCGTTCTCGCCGTCGCAGGTGTGCTGGCCACACGCTGTATTGACGCGGATGAGGCGTTCTCCTTTGTCGACGGCCGCCTCCTGGCGCTGATCTTTGCGATGCTGGCGATTGGGGCGGCGCTGGAACATTCCGGCGCGGTCAGCCTGATCGCCAATGCGATGGCGCCTGTTCTGTCCATGTTGCCACCGTTCCTGGTGGTCTGGGCGGTCTATCTGCTCACCTCGGTTCTGACCGAGCTGGTCTCCAACAATGCGGTGGCTGTGGTTGTGACACCGGTTGCCGTCGGGCTGGCCCAGGCGATGGGGTTGGATCCGCGCCCCTTGGTGGTGGCAGTGATGGTGGCGGCCTCGGCCTCCTTTGCGACCCCGATCGGCTATCAGACAAATATGCTGGTTTACGGCCCCGGCGGTTATCGCTTCTCGGACTTTTTGCGGGTTGGGATTCCTCTGAACCTCAGCATCGGACTACTGGCTTCGCTGCTGATCCCGTTCATTTGGCCTTTATAAGAGGTAAATCCAGCTAAAATTCCCCGTAAAAACAGGCTTGGTGTCCGGAATACCTGCCCTGAAAGCTGCACATTTCGTTCCTATATCAAAGAACGTGTGAGTGATTGAGGACGGGACTATGAAGACCATACCAACTTTTGTTGCCCTGGTGCTGAGCGGTGGCCTGGCGATTGCCTTTGCGTCGATGTTGTTCGGCACAGGCTGACCAAAACCAGCGGGCTGATTACAGACTGGATGATGTCGCGTCGCTTTACAGCGGCCAGAAGATCAGGATCGCTGGGATTGTGACGGCGACCACCAGGATTTCCAACGGCAGGCCAATGCGCCAGTAATCGCCAAACCGGTAACCGCCGGGACCCAGAACCAGCGTGTTGTTCTTATGCCCGATGGGCGTCAGAAACGCGGCCGAGGCTGCAACGGCAACCGCCATCAGAAACGGATCGGCCGAGACGCCCAGCGTATTTGCCATCTGAATGCCCACCGGGGCAGCCACAATGGCGGTGGCGGTGTTGTTCAACACATCCGACAGGGTCATGGTGACGACCATCAAAACGGCCAGAATGCCCCAGGCCGGCAGGCCGCTGGTCAATGTGATCAACCCTTGCGCCAGAATTTCTGTCCCGCCCGAGGTCTCCAAAGCCGCCCCCAAGGGGATCATCGACCCCAACAGGACCACGACAGGCCATTCCACATGGTCATAAAGCTGCCCAATCGGCAGGATCCCCGTCAGCACATATCCGACCATCACCAATCCCAGCGCCACCGGCAGGTACACCAGCCCCAGCGAGGCCGCCAGAACCGCTGCGCCAAACATGCCGATGGCCAGCCAGGTTTTGTCATTTGCGGTGACATCCAGCCCCCGGTCTTCCAGTGGCAGGCAGCCCAGCCAGTCGATTACGTCACGCGCCCGTCCGCGTGGGCACAGCAGCAGCAGAATATCCCCCGCCCGGATCTCGCTCTGGCGGATGTGGCCGGTGATCTGCGCGCCTTGGCGGGACAGGCCCATCAACACGGTGCTTTGTCGCCAGGCCAGGCCAATGGACTGCGCCGACCGTCCGGTGATCCGCGCATCTTCGGGCACCACCACCTCAACCAGCTCCAGACCTTCGCCTGCGGCCTCCAGCTTTTCTTGCCGGGCCGCATCGGAAAAATTGAGCGACAGCGCCGACCGAAACTCGTCCAGTGCTTCGGGAGAGGCCTGCAGAACCAGCGTGTCGCCGTCCTGCACAACCGCGCCCGCTGCCCGTCCGTACCGCCGCTTGCCCTGCCGGATCAGGCCCAGAATGGCCACATCGGCCTGTTCCGCCTCCGGATACAAGGCGCCCAACCGTTGCCCCACCAGGGCCGAGCCCTCGGGCACGGTGAGCTCCGCCATATAGGGCGCAATATGGGTTGCATCGCTGGTGCCATTGTCGCGCTGCGGGATCAGCCGCCAGCCAACCAGCGCCACAAAGGCCAGACCGACAAGCGCCGCAACCCCACCCACCGGCGCAAAATCAAACATATGAAAAGGCGCCCCCAGCTGTTCTTCGCGAATGCTGGCAATAATGATGTTGGGGGGCGTGCCGATCAACGTGGCCATACCGCCCAATATGGTGGCAAAGGACAGCGGCATCAGCGACAGCCCAGGTCCACGCCCCGCTTTTTTCGCGGTCTGGATGTCCACCGGCATCAACAGCGCCAGCGCCGCCACATTGTTCATAAACGCCGACAACACCGCGCCTACGCCACCCATGATCGCGATATGTGCGCCCAGACTGCGACTGGCGTCCACCAGGCTTCGGGTGATCAGAAACACTGCCCCAGACCGGACCAAACCGGCCGAGACGATCAACACCAGCGCCACCACCAGCGTCGCCGGGTGGCCAAAGCCCGCAAAGGCGTCTTTGGTGGGCACCAGCCCCAGCACCACCGCCACCATCAGCGCGCCAAAGGCCACCAGATCATAGCGGTAGCGCCCCCAGAGCAACAAACCAAAGACAACGCCAAAAAGGCCAAACAACAGGTATTGATCAAAACGCATAGGGCCACCTTACGCCTGTCGAACAGCGGGGCAAGGGGACAAACTCGGCCTTGATGTCATGGAACTGGGGCAGGGCGGCTTGAAACACCCGGCCAAGGGCGGCTATATGAACGCCAATTCGGATAATCTGACTATTAACGCAAGGATGCACCATGGCAGGCCACTCCAAATGGGCAAACATCCAGCACCGCAAAGGTCGCCAGGATGCCGCACGTTCGAAACTCTTTTCCAAACTGGCCAAGGAAATCACCGTGGCCGCCAAAATGGGCGACCCCGATCCCGATAAAAACCCCCGCCTGCGTCTGGCTGTAAAAGAAGCGAAATCGAATTCGGTCCCCAAGGATGTGATCGAACGCGCGATCAAAAAGGCGACTGGCGGCGATGCGGAAAACTATGATGAGATCCGCTATGAAGGCTATGGCCCCAATGGCGTTGCCGTCATCGTGGAAACCATGACCGACAACAAGAACCGCACGGCTTCGGTTGTGCGTTCGACCTTCACCAAAAACGGCGGCAACCTGGGTGAAACCGGATCCGTGGGCTTTATGTTCGACCGCAAGGGTGAAGTCACATACCCCGCTTCTGTAGGGGATGCCGACACTGTGATGATGGCGGCCATCGAGGCGGGCGCCGAAGATGTCGAAAGCTCGGAAGACGGCCACATTATCTATTGTGCGGACACGGACCTGAACGACGTGTCCAGCGCGCTGGAGGCCGAACTGGGTGAATCTGAATCCACCAAGCTGATCTGGAAGCCCACCACCACCACTGAGCTGGGTCTGGAAGACATGCAAAAGCTAATGAAGCTGGTGGATGCGCTCGAAGATGATGATGACGTCCAGCGCGTCACCACCAACTTCGAGGCCTCGGACGAGGTGATGGAACAACTCTGATCCACCGCTGACTGAATACTTAGTAAAACCCGCCCAGTGAGGCGGGTTTTTTGTTTTTTTGACGATCGAATTTCTCTGCCTCAAGATAATTATTATTCAAACGTTAATATATTGCTCTTTGCCACATGGAACTTCAAACCAACCAAATTTTTAACGAAATCCAACAAAAGTGGAGCGACGAAGAAGAAGTTGCTTTACTCGCTTATGCTCTGTTTGAGAAAAAGCGTATCGAAGTCGAAGAGCGACGCATCATGCGAGATGAGTCCTTCAGTTTGCAGACCTTCTATGATGACAACAGTTTAGAAGGCTTTGTTATCGAAGCCCGAAAAAAACTGCGCAGGCAATCAATTATTGATGAGGCGGTAAGTGCCTTGGACTCCGTCAAAGAAACTGTGGAGTCTGTTGACGCAAAAATCAGCGGACGTCGTGCGTTCTTCTTCGCTGTGTATACTGGGGTGATCACTGCAATTGCGGTCCCTGCGTTGGCTCTCTGCCTCTTACTGGGCGCGAAACTTCTAACGGGTGGAACGGATTTTATGACGCTTTTATCCGATCTGTTTCAGGTAGCGTCAACCGCATTGCAACAAGGAGAGTGAAATGCCTACCCCAAAACTTGCAAGACTTAAAAAAGGTGATTCCGTACTTGTCGATTACGATCCGAACACTGGAAAGATTTCTGAGTTTAGCGGCGAGAAATGTCGTGTGAAGCTGTATGGAAACAAGGGAGTTCAAGTTCGTCGAAAGCAATGTCTATTGAAAATTGGACAACGGTCCGGCAGAGAAACGTTCAAACGATCTTATATGATTGGGAAAATTACGAAAACTTCGCTTATTCCCCAGTCAAGAAATAACCGTAGCGGCCATTTTTATGTTTTGGAGTGGTTCAAGGAATCTCCGAACAAAACGAGTGGCAGTCACCTTGTCAGCGATGGCGGGGGAGAGTTGTACGCCATAGTTTTAGATGGAGTTCTGGTCTTTCGTCCACATGAGAATCCAGAAGCTACTCGTCTCTTTCCGGAAACAGCAGGTGTTCCTAACACAAATAGTCTATGCTCTCTGCGGATCTGATCGCCAATCGGTCATCGGCAATTCCAAGGTTTGAGCCTCACGCCCAAGGATTAAGCTTGGGCTGAGCGCTTTTTCAGCAGCCGGTCCAAATCCGAAGGAAAACAAGCCTTGCTACCCAAGCGTTTATTTCCGGTTTACGTTTTCACCCTAGCGCTGAGTGTGCGGCAATGGTGATTGCGGCCTCGTCCCCCCTCTCAGACGCAGGTTGCATGGAGTTCTAGTGAACGAAGGAAACGATGATGGGTATTGCTCAGATGAACAGCCCGGAGACCCCGCAGGCTGACACACAGGCTGATACACTGGCCGAGGCCGAATTGGGTCAGTTGATCAATCTCTGTGGTAAAATGCGGATGCTGTCGCATCGCGCTGTGATGATTGCGCTTTTGCAAAACTGCGAGGATCCGCGCAAAACACTGGGTGGCGAAGCCTTTGCCGCAGCTTTGGATGAATTTGCCGCCATTGCCCAACGGATCTCGTTGACCCGCGCCCACAGCGATCTGCCGCCGGATGTTCTGGTGGCCATGCGTGCGGTTCAAGCCATCACGCCAGAGCAGGAACAACAGCTTGAGAAGTTCATCAACGCCGCCCGCGATCTGAGCAACAGCGGCAACCGCGCAGATCAAAGCCGTCTGGTCGCTTTTGCCGAATTTGTCGCCACAACCCTGTTGTCGACCTTAAACGATGTTGTGGGCGGCATTGGGCGCGCGCTGGATTACGCCGTTGCGCAGCGCAGCAGCCGTTCGGCGTTCAATCGTGATGTGATCTCGAAATCCGTGTCCCAGATCGAACAGATCAGCCAGGCGGTCTTTATGATCTCAGTCAACGCCTCGATCGAGGCGGCGCGGGCCGGAGAGCAAGGCAGGGGGTTTTCCATCCTTGCCAGTGAAATCCGCAGCCTCAGCCAAACCTCCGCCACCTCGGTCCAACAGCTGCGCAGCCAGCTGGAGGTCTTGGCCTCCTGACGGTCATTCAAAAAACGCGCTGATCTCCTCCAGCGGTTTTTTCCACTTGGCCACACCCGGCACGGTCGCGGTATCTGCGGGGTGCCCCACTGCGATAATCATTGTTGGTTTCTCAGCCTCGGGCCGCCCCAAAGCGCCGTTCAGAAATCGCATCGGATTGGGCGTATGGGTCAAGGTCGACAGCCCGGCGGTGTGCAAGGCCGCCAGCAGAAACCCGGTGGCGATATTGACGCTTTCGGGGACATAGTAATTTTTGTACCGGCTGCCATCCTCAAAGGTGCCCCAGCGCTGGGCAAAGACCACAATCAACCAGGGCGCAATGGTCAGATGTGGTTTTTCCGCGGTGGTGCCAATTGGTTCCAACGCCTTGATCCATTCATCCGGCGCACCGCCATCATAGAATTTGCGCTCTTCGGCTTCGGCCTCTTCGCGGATCCGCTGTTTCAATTCGGCCGATGACACCGCCGCAAAGAACCACGGCTGGTGATTGGCTCCCGACGGGGCAGAGCCTGCGGTGCGGATGCAGTCTGCGATCACCTCACGCGCCACAGGTCGGTCGCTGAACTCCCGGATCGAATGACGTTTCCGCATATGTGCCAGAAACTTGGCCGCCTCTGCCTGCATTTCCGCGTCACTATAATCCAGCCGGTCCGGCAGTGGCAGCGCTTCGTAACTCAGGCTGTCTTTGGAAAACATCAGGGGCCTCGCGTTGGTCAGGGTTGCTTTAATTTTGCTTTGGCCGATTTCTGCACAGCTTTGGTCAGGGGCGCAAGGGCAGGGGCCATGACGCGGCTCACCTGCCACGTCAGCGGGATGTCCAGCGCCCGGCCAGGGATCAGCGCGCACAGGCGGCCCTGGGCCAGATGCCCGCGCACCAGATCCGCCGGGTTCATTCCCCAACCAACACCTGCCACCGCTGCATCGACAAAAGCATGGGTCGAGGGCAGGAAATGCGTCGGCGGCGCCAACCCGGTGGCTACATTGGCGTCACACCAGCGGCGCTGCAGCTGGTCCTTGGCATTGAAAATCAAACAGGGCGCACGCTCCAGCGCGGCCCGCGTGACCCCATCGCCAAACCAGCGCGCCATAAATGCGGGGCTGGCCGTCGCTTCATATTCCAACGCGCCAAGCGCGCGCATGTCGCAACCTGTCACCGGTGTGGTCAATGATGTCACCGCGGCTGAGACCTCACCCCGCCGCAGCCAATCGGCGCTGTGGTCCTGATCATCCAGCACCAGATCAAACAACACGCCGTCCAATGCGGCCATGGCATCAATGAACCAGGTCGCCAGACTGTCGGCGTTGACGGCCACCCGGATACGCGTCGGCCCCTGTTCGGTGGGCAGGCCCAGATCCCGGTGCAAGGCGGCGGCCAACAGGGTGATATCTTCGGCATGTTTGGCCAGACGCGCGCCTATGGGCGTTGCCTCACAGGGCTGGCCCCGATGCACCAGGGTTGCGCCCAAATGTTCCTCCAGCGCCTTGATCCGCTGCGAAATGGCCGAGGGTGTCACATGCAGCGCCTGCGCGGCCTGATCAAAGGAGCCAAGCCGCAAAACAGCCGCCAGGGCCGCCAGTTGATTTTGATCGAGCTGCATTAGAATTGCTAATCTGAAGTTAGGTGTATTAACTGGATTAACGTCGCCACAGGGCTTAGTCAAACTCCACGACCAGATAACGGAGCCTCCCCATGTCCTCAGCCCTAATTGTCGGTTTTGCTCCCGGTTTTGCCCCCGGGTTCGCTCTGGGTCTCAGCCTGATTGTGGCGATTGGCGCGCAGAACGCCTTTGTTCTGCGGCAGGGGCTGCGACGCCAGCATGTTCTGCCAGTTGCGTTGACCTGCGCGGGCTCCGATGCGGTTCTGATTGCGGCTGGCGTGCTGGGGTTTGGATCTTTGGCACAGGTGCTGCCGTGGTTTGAACCGGCGATGCGGCTGGGCGGGGCGGCATTTTTGCTGTGGTATGGCTTGCGCAGCTTTCAATCCGCCTGGCGCGGCGGCGACGTGCTGCTGGCAGACACAGCTGAACGTCAGCCCCTGTGGCCGGTTCTGGCGACCACGCTGGCGCTCACTTGGCTGAACCCGCATGTCTACTTGGATACTGTGGTTTTATTGGGCTCAATCTCGTCGCAATATGACAATCCTACCCATTTTGGACTGGGCGCAGTGACCGCCAGCTTCTGCTTCTTTCTGGTCTTGGCCTATGGCGCGCGCCTGTTGGCCCCGGTCTTTGCCCGTCCCCGCGCCTGGCAGATCCTGGAGGTCGGGATCGGCATCATCATGTGGGCCATCGCCCTGCGTTTGCTGCTGGGGTGAGCCGCGCCAAATGTATCGGTACGCGGAAGGATTTCTCCTTTCTTTCTTCGCATGTTAAGTAAAGGGCAGATCCTCCCCGACCCAAGGCAGCTCCATGACCGATGTGACCGCATCCCGCGATGAAAACGCCCCGGTGCAGGCGGTTCTGTGGATGTTTGCAACCGGCATGGCCTTTGTTGGGGTCACCGTGGTGATCAAGTTTATGGATGGCCGTCTTCCCCCGTATGAGACGGCCTTTCTGCGTTATCTTCTGGGGCTGGTCTTTGTGGTGCCAATGCTGCGCAGCTTTACCAGCACAACATGGACCCCGCGGCTGCATCTGGTGCTGGGCGCACGGGGGATCGTCCATGCCATCGGCGTGGGAGGATGGTTTTACGCCATGTCGCGCATCCCCTTGGCCGAGGTGACGGCCATTGGCTATCTGACGCCGATCTTCATCTCAATCGGTGCAGTGTTTGTCCTGGGAGAAAAGATGGCCCTGCGCCGGACACTCGCGATTGTGGCAGCCTTTGTCGGCAGTCTGATTATCCTGCGTCCGGGCCTGCGAGAGATCACGCCGGGCCATTTGGCCATGCTGGCCACCGCACTGACCTTTGGCGTGTCACATCTGTTGGCAAAACTTGGCGTGCGCGACTCCTCACCTGGGGTGGTGGTGGCCATGCTGTCGATCTGGGTTCCCATCGCATTGTTGCCCTTTGCCATCGCCACCTGGGTGTCGCCCAGCGGCGCGGATCTGGCCCTGTTGTTCCTGGTGGCCTGTCTGGCCACCGCAGGTCATTACACAATGATGTTGGCCTTTGCCGCTGCTCCGGTTAGCGTTTCACAACCGGTCACATTTTTGCAATTGGTTTGGGCCACGTTGATTGGCGCATTGATGTTTGGCGAGGCCATAGACATTTGGGTCGTCGCGGGTGGTGTGCTGATTTTAACCAGTATTACCTATATTAGTTGGCGCGAAGCCGTCTTGAAAAAGCGTAGCATTACGCCGCCGGCCCCGGCCATTGACCATTAAAACAGCGTCATCATGGCGTCACAAATACGTTTCATAAAGGCATTCCAATATAGAAGACACACGCACTTGTTGTGCTGGATCTGCGGGTCTGGTGTGAAAGCCGTACTGCTCCGCCCAAGTAAGGAAGCTGTAATGCGTTGGTTCTTGGGAATAATTATCGCGCTGGCGATGCTCTGCCCGGTGACCCCTGCCTGGGCGGGCTTTCATTTGTGTAATGACACAGCCGATGATCACCATGTCGCATTCACCCAGAAAACAGACGGCGCCTGGGTCAGCCAGGGATGGCGGTCGGTTCCTGCCGATGACTGTGTGACGCTGATCAGCCAGGATCTGACGTCCCGTTTTTATTATCTGCGCCTGCGCGACCTTGGCGTGGATCTTGTCCCGTCGTCGGTTAAGTTCTGCGCATCCGATCAGGATTTTCGCGGCACGGGCAGCACAGAATGCCACCGCCAGAGCCTGTCCTCGTTAGATTTTGCACGCATTGATGTGGGGCGGGATACGTCAGATTTTACCCAGCAGATCTCAGCATTATTGCCGCAAGATGACGTTTCCAAAGTAGCGCAGCGCACATTGCAGGCGGTTTTTGAATCCTGCCGGGTGGCCCCCGGCGGAAACGGGCCTCTCTGTTCCTTTGTGGGGCAAGACCGCCAAATTCTGACCCGTCTCAAACCCTCTGTTCCCAAATCCCTTGCGCGCAGGCTGATGCAGCTGCCAACCGGAGCCCTGGTGCGGCTGACGGTAACTGTCTTCCACGACTCCCCAAATGCGCTTGAGGTCAAGGTGCTGGAGGCCGCGCATTTGCCTGCGGATGAGGCCCATAAACAGCTGATGGATCTGCAAGGCACCTGGGTGTCCACAATTGATCCCAATGACAGTTTTACCGTTCACGGCCCGTCACGTATGAATTTTTACCTGGGCGCAGCCACAACGCGTGAATTCCTGTCGGTTTCTCCACAATGCCTGGGTCATGTGGCGCAGGGTGGGTTTACCCTTCACGCTTGGAGCAAGGATGACACCAAAGGCCTGTGTTACCAGATTGATCGGTTGGACCGCGAATACCTGACACTGCGGTTCCTCCCCAGTGGACAGGCGTTGGAATATATACGCAAACCAGGCAGCTAGCGTTTAACGTATAATCAGATCAACAACTTGGTGAGCGGCGGCACGAGCCGCAGCCGGATTCAGCGGCACATCGGACTGCGCGGCCTGCAGCCAAACCCCATCCATATAACACTGCAATGCCTGTCGCGCCGGTTCAACCTGATCTGCAGGCAACAGCTCCTGCAGCTCTGCCAGAAAATGGCTGCGCACCCGCGATCGGTTGATCCGATGCAGTCGCGTGAGGCGCGGCGAATAGGGCGCGCTGGCCCAGAATTGCATCCAGATGCTGCATTGTTCGACCGTAAACAGACGATCGGCAAAGTTTGCATCCATCACCGCATAAAGCCGCGCACGTGGGCTGTCTGCCTGTTGATAGCCCGCAATCATCGCCTGGCGCAATTTGGACAGCAGGTGGCGCATGGTGGCCTCCATCAACCCGTCTTTGGTGCCAAAGTAGTAGTTGATCGAAGCGGCGGACGCCTCGGCCTCCCGCGCGATTTCTGCCATTGTAACAACGCCATAGCCATGGCGATGGACGGCGCGAATGGTGGCTTCGATCAGCTCTTCATTGCGGATGTCGCGTATGCGTTTTCTGCCCATAGTCCAGGTCTTGCTCCTGCGTCGGTCGGGGATTTCTTATGGCTTTTACCATAAACTTGTATGACCGTACAAAAAATGATTTCAGAATTCAGGTAAATCTGATATGTCATTTCCCCAAGTCTAAAACAGCGCTTCAATCGGTTCTGATGGCGCATACAACAGGGAAGACTTGATGACACTCTTAATCTCATTTGGAATTCTAATGGCCTTGGGGCTGGTGGTTTTCTGTACACTGAAATGGTGGAACCTCGAAGTGGTCGGGGTCACCCCGGTGCCGCTGTTCACCTTTATCGCAATCCTCTTCACCTCCGGTCTGGACGTGGGGCTGATCATGTTCCCGCTGGCCTGGGACTTCCCGCTTTATGCGGATACCGCGGCCGAGCCCGCCTATGGCTTTACCAACCCGCTGGCACTGGAATTTGGCTTCTGGGGCTTTTTGATCTGGGGCTTTTATTTCCTGACGACCTTCTACTTCTGCGTCATCGAGCCCAAGGTGAAGTTCTTTGAAATCCCGCTGGTGAAGCTGATCAACAATATCGTCATCATCGGCACCTGCGCCTTTACCGGCGCATTGTTCCTGATCTATCTGCCCTATTACGCAACCTTCGTGGGCGACGGCGAAACCGTGATCCCGGCGTTTTATGTGGTGACCTTCCTGGTGATCCTCTTTGCGGCGTTTTCCTCAACCGACATCAAATACGTGCGTATCCTGTCGGTGGGCTCCACAATGCTGTTCCTGGCTCTGATCCTGGGCATGTGGGCCTATGCGGGCATGGGTCTGGGCGAATTCTTTGGCACCGCATCCAACATCGGCGGCTACTTTGCCAATATCCACAAGTTCATCCTGCCGCTCACCGATTACCATGAATTCTACCTGTTCTGGTGGTTTGCATGGTCCATCATGATCGGCCAGTTCACCTCGCGCTTTGTGGGTGGCCTTAAGACCTGGCAAGTGCTGGCTGCACTCCTGATCTTCCCGTCGATCCCGCTGGGTATCTGGTTCTCGGTGCTTTACTATTATCACCTGAACGAGATCGCGACGACCACGATGATCAACGTCTCTATGGCGGCGGTTGGCATCATCTTTGTGATCAACTCGTTTGACTCCTTGATCCGTCTTTACACCGACAACCTGAACCTTTCGGCCAAACGTTTTGGCACCGTGCCATACGTTGTCGGAAACGCGGTGGTTTTGTTCGGTTTGACGCTCGCGTTCCAAAGCCAATGGCTGCAAATCCAATGGATCGGCGCTGTTGTCATCGGGATCTATGTTGCCTGTCTCGCTTATATCTTTGTCACCAAACGGGCAGAGGTCATGGCGATCAAGACAAGCCCCGAGGAAAACACCCTCGACTTTGAGAAGATCAAGGCAGTGCACTAACGTTGCACTCTGATCGCAAAAATATTTGGGCTTTCCCCGCATAAGCGGGGGACCGCCTCCCCAAAAAACTCAGAAGCGATCAAAAGGACCATTCCTTATGTCACCAAATATCCTGATCCTCATGGTGGACCAGTTGAACGGTACTCTTTTTCCAGATGGTCCTGCTGAATTTCTGCATACGCCAAATCTCAAAAAACTGGCCGCTCGGTCTACGCGTTTTGCCAATGCCTATACCGGGTCCCCGCTCTGTGCTCCGGGGCGGGCGGCATTTATGTCGGGCCAACTGCCGTCGCGCACTGGTGTTTACGACAACGCGGCTGAATTCCGCAGCGACATCCCGACCTATGCCCACCACCTGCGCCGTGCGGGCTATTACACCTGTCTATCGGGCAAGATGCACTTTGTCGGACCGGATCAGCTCCACGGGTTTGAGGAGCGCCTGACCACAGACATTTACCCGGCCGATTTTGGCTGGACGCCGGACTACCGAAAACCGGGTGAACGGATCGACTGGTGGTATCACAACATGGGCTCTGTTACCGGCGCTGGGGTCGCCGAAATTTCCAATCAGATGGAGTATGACGATGAGGTGGCCTTTAACGCCACTCAGAAGATCTATGATCTGAGCCGTGGCAAAGACGATCGCCCCTGGGCTCTGACCGTCTCCTTCACCCACCCGCATGACCCATATGTGGCGCGCAAGAAATACTGGGATCTCTACGAAGACTGCGAACATCTGTTGCCGGAAGTCGGCGACCTTGGCTACGAGCAGCAGGACGCCCATTCCAAACGCATCTTCGACGCCAATGACTGGCGCAGCTTTGATATCTCAGAGGAAGACATCAAACGTTCGCGTCGCGCCTATTTCGCCAATATCTCTTACCTCGACGATAAAATCGGCGAGATCCTCGAGGCGCTGGAAAGCACGCGCCAAGACAAGGACACGATCATCTTCTTTGTCTCTGACCACGGCGATATGCTGGGTGAACGCGGCCTGTGGTTCAAGATGTCCTTCTTTGAAGGCTCCGCCCGTGTGCCGCTTATGATCGCTGCGCCGGATCTGCCTGCCGGGCTGATCGAAACACCAGTGTCCACCATCGACGTCACTCCGACGCTTGGTGCGCTGGCCGGTGTAGATATGGCTGAAATTGCCCCTTGGACCGACGGCCATAACCTTGTGCCATTGGCCCAAGGAACGCCGCGCGAGGAACCCGTGTTGATCGAATATGCGGCTGAAGCCTCCTATGCGCCGCTGGTGTGTTGGCGTGAAGGCAAGTGGAAGTACAACCGCTGCGCGCTCGATCCCGATCAGCTGTTTGATCTCGAGGCGGACCCCAAGGAACTCAACAATCTGGCGGAAGATCCCGCCTTTGCAGAGGTGCTTGCGGAGCTGCGGGCCAAATCAATTTCCCGCTGGGACCTTGAAGCCATCGATGCGGATATCCGGGCCAGCCAAGCGCGCCGCTGGGTTGTCTACGAAGCCCTGCGTCAGGGAGGGTATTACCCTTGGGACTACCAACCGCTGCAAAAAGCGTCTGAACGCTACATGCGCAATCATATGGACCTCAATGTTGTCGAAGAAAACGCCCGTTTCCCGCGCGGCGAATGAAACACGTTACGTCGGAAAAGATATACCCATGACACATCCCGCACAGCCCAAAGCCAGCCATTTCATCAATGGTCAGTATGTCGAAGACACCGGTGGCGCCGAGATCCCGGTGATCTATGCTGCAACCGGTGAACGGATCGCCACCGTCCATGCCGCAACCCCGGCCATTGTGGAGCAGGCGCTGGCCTCCGCCAAAGCGGCGCAAAAAGAATGGGCCAAGATGACCGGCACCGAACGCGGCCGCATCCTGCGCCGCGCGGCCGACATCATCCGCGACCGCAATCATGAGCTGTCGGTGCTGGAAACCTATGACACCGGCAAACCGCTGCAGGAAACGCTGGTGGCGGACGCGACCTCCGGCGCGGATGCGTTGGAGTATTTTGGCGGTCTCGCCGCCAGCCTGACCGGTGAACATATCCCGATGGGCGAAGACTGGGTCTACACCGTGCGCGAGCCCCTCGGCGTTTGCGTGGGTATCGGCGCCTGGAATTACCCAACACAGATCGCCTGCTGGAAAGGGGCACCTGCCTTGGCCTGTGGTAACGCAATGGTGTTCAAACCGTCTGAGACCACCCCGCTTTGTGCCCTCAAAGTGGCGGAAATCCTGGTCGAGGCCGGTCTGCCCGCAGGTCTGTACAATGTGATCCAGGGCATGGGCGAAGTGGGCGGTGCGCTGGTCAGCGATCCACGTGTCGACAAAGTCTCGCTCACCGGCTCGGTGCCCACCGGCAAAAAAGTCTATGCCGCGGCAGCAGCAGACATGAAACACGTCACCATGGAATTGGGCGGCAAATCCCCCATGATCGTCTTTGAAGACGCCGACATCGACAATGCGGTGGGCGGTGCCATCAACGGCAACTTCTACTCCTCGGGTCAGGTGTGTTCCAACGGCACCCGCGTCTTTGTGCACAAAGACATCAAAGAGAAATTCCTCACCCGTCTGGCCGAGCGTACAGCGAACGCCAAACTGGGCGACCCCATGGATGAAAACGTGAACTTTGGCCCGATGGTCACGGAAAACCAGATGAACATTGTTCTGGGCTATATCGAGAAAGGCAAAGCCGAAGGTGCTCGTCTGGTCTGTGGCGGCCAACGCGCAGATATGGACGGCTACTTTATCGAGCCAACCATCTTTGCCGATGTCAAAGACGAGATGGTGATTGCCCGCGAAGAGATCTTTGGCCCCGTCATGGCGGTTCTCGATTTCGAGGATGAGGATGAGGTGATCGCCCGCGCCAATGACACCGAATTTGGTCTGTCTGCCGGTGTCTTCACCAAGGATCTGAGCCGCGCCCACCGGGTGATCGGCGCGCTTGAGGCGGGCAGCTGCTTTATCAACTCCTACAATGACGCGCCGGTCGAAGCGCCGTTTGGCGGGGTCAAAGCGTCGGGCGTCGGTCGTGAAAACTCCAAAGAAGCCATCCAGCACTACAGCCAGGTGAAATCGGTTTATGTGCGCATGGGTGACGTCGAAGCCGCGTTCTGATGGATTTTGCGCCGCTTCTGTCCGCCAAAGGCCCGATCCCGCTGCATGCTTTTGCAGCTTTCGCGGCCCTTGGCGTCGGAGCGGCGCAGCTTGCCCTACCCAAGGGGACATTGCCCCACAGGCTGGTAGGCTGGTTTTGGGTTGGGGGCATGGCCGTGGTGGCCGTCTCCAGCTTCTTTATCAATGAAATCAGGCTCATTGGCCCGTTTTCCCCGATACATCTCCTGTCTGTGCTCACTCTGGTGGGGCTCTGGCAGGCCGTGCGCACCGCGCGCCTTGGGCGGATCGACGCCCATCGCCGCCACATGCGCAACCTCTTTTTCTACGCGCTGATCCTCGCGGGAGCCTTCACGCTGCTGCCAGGGCGGATCATGCACCAAATACTGTTCTAGGAGCCAAAATGAACGCGGATTATGTGATCGTTGGGGCGGGCAGCGCAGGCTGCGCGATGGCCTATCGTTTGTCAGAGGCTGGGAAATCGGTGCTGGTCATCGAACATGGCGGCACGGACGCGGGCCCCTTTATCCAGATGCCGGGCGCGCTGTCTTATCCGATGAATATGTCCCGCTATGACTGGGGCTATAAATCCCAGCCAGAACCGGGTCTGAACAACCGCCAGCTGGTGACGCCGCGCGGCAAGGTCATTGGCGGCTCGTCCTCGATCAACGGTATGGTCTATGTGCGTGGTCACGCAGGCGATTATAACCACTGGTCCGATGCGGGCGCGCAGGGCTGGGCCTATTCCGACGTTCTGCCCTATTTCAAACGGATGGAAAACTGGCACGAAAGCGGCCAGGGCGGCGATCCGGACTGGCGCGGCACGGACGGCCCTCTGCATATCTCTCGCGGCCCCCGCGACAACCCGCTGCACGCGGCCTTTGTTGAGGCCGGACAGCAGGCCGGATACCCGGTGACCTCGGATTATAATGGCGAGCAGCAAGAGGGCTTTGGCCCGATGGAGATGACCGTCTACAAAGGTCAACGCTGGTCCGCCGCCAACGCCTATCTGAAACCGGCGCTCAAACGTGACAACTGCACCCTGATCCGCGCCTTTGCCCGCAAAGTGGTGATCGAAGACGGCCGCGCCGTCGGAGTTGAGGTTGAGCGTGGCGGCAAGGTCGAAGTGATCCGCGCCAATGCTGAGGTGATCCTGTCGGCCTCCTCGCTGAACTCCCCGAAACTCCTGATGTTGTCGGGCATTGGCCCGGCGGCGCATCTGGCGGAGCACGGGATTGATGTCATCGCCGATCGCCCCGGCGTCGGCCAGAACCTGCAGGACCACCTTGAGTTCTATTTCCAATGGGCCTGCACCCAGCCGATCACCCTGTTCAAATACTGGAACCTCTTTGGCAAAGCCTTTGTGGGCGCCCAATGGCTGTTTACCAAAACCGGGCTTGGTGCGTCCAACCAGTTCGAAAGCGCGGCCTTCCTGCGGTCGGACAAAGGCGTGGACTACCCCGATATCCAATATCACTTCTTGCCCATTGCGGTGCGTTACGACGGGCAGGCAGCAGCCGAAGGCCACGGTTTCCAGGTCCATGTGGGCCCCATGCGCTCCCCCTCGCGCGGCAATGTCACCCTGTCGTCGGCAGATCCCAAGGATGACCCCAAGATCTTCTTTAACTACATGTCCACCGAACAGGACTGGATCGACTTTCGCAAATGTATCCGTCTCACGCGGGAGGTCTTTGCCCAGGATGCGATGAAACCTTTCATCAAACATGAGATCCAGCCGGGTATGGACCTGCAGACCGACGATGAACTCGACGGGTTTGTCCGTGAACACGCCGAAAGCGCCTATCACCCCTGTGGCACCTGCAAGATGGGCAGCGTTGATGATCCCATGTCCGTGGTCGACCCCGAATGCCGGGTGATTGGAGTCGAGGGCCTGCGCGTCGCCGACAGCTCCATCTTCCCGCGCATCACCAACGGCAACCTCAACGGTCCGTCGATCATGACCGGAGAGAAAGCCAGCGACCACATCCTGGGCCGCCGCCTGCCATCGTCAAACGCCGAACCCTGGTTCAACCCAAATTGGCAGACGTCCCAGCGATAAAAAAATGTGCGAAAACCCGCAATTCGCACACCCCTTTGACTCTGATCAAATCGCCGTGTGGGGCAGGGCAATATTCTATCTTTGACACATCAAAGAGGAGAGACGCCCATGTCCCACACACCCCATGAACTGGCCGCCGAGTTTCCGGACAAGGTCGAAACCATCAGCACGCTCAAATCGTCCGACAAACATTTCGCCCATCTGGCCGACAAATATCATGAGGTGAACCGCGCCGTGCACCGGGCGGAGACCAAAGTGGAACCCATCAGCCAAGAGGCGGAAACCGACCTGCGCAAACAACGCGCTGCACTCAAGGATGAGATCTGGTCGATCCTGTCGGCGGCCTGATGGCCCGTCCAGTCAGGACCTGATAACGGCGGCATCAAGCATTGGCTTGGTGCCGTTTTCGTCTACAAAACCTTGTGATCCTGATCTGGGGCGGGCTTGGCACCGAGGGCAAAACGAATAAGGTGGCGGCCAGTTTCTTTTAGGATTTTCTGCCATGTCTTTTTTGCAAAACTGGCCCGCATTTCGATCTGCAAGGCCTGTTCCATTTGTGGTGCGGCGCCGCGCCGTTGTGATCGGCTGCATTGCTATGGTTGTGACGCCGTTCATATTGCCGATCGTTGTTGGCATCTGTCTTGAGGCTTTGGTCTTTCTGGGTGTTTCAGCCCTTGAGGATCAGGCGGAGGCTTTTGGCGTCCTGATGGGGTTCTCGCTGATGGGGGTTATCCCGGCTATCATCCTTACGATCCCGCTGGCGATGTTTGCGATCAAAACGGGCTTTGCCGGCTGGGCGGTTGCTACTGCATCCGGTGGGATCGTTGGGTATTTGCTGTTCCGGTATGTGTTTGACTTCGACGGGATCGCCTTGCTTCTTGGTGCGGGGTTTGGTGTGGCCTATGCGGCGATCTTCTGGTTCGCGGCCCGTCTGTCCACGCCTTTGGCCTTCGTCCAATATGACGCCGGGACCGAGGACCAAGGTTAAGCGCCCTCATCGCCCCCCCTGCTATGTCACCTCATAGGGCAGGGTGCCGCGCGTATTGGTGTCCACTTGCAGCCGCCGCTCCAAGGGTGGGACAGAGCGTTGGTGGCAGGTGCGGCGTTCGCAGATGCGGCAGGAGATGCCGATGGGCTCATAGGCGGCGTCATTGTCCACATCCATCCCATCGGCATAGACCAGCAGACCCGCGTGTTTGACCTCGCACCCCAGTGCAATGGCATAGCGGCGCAGGGGCGCGCCAAAGCGGCCCGAGGATTTGGAGACATCCCGCGCAAGCGAGATATAGCGCACCCCATCCGGCGTGGCGGCCAGCTGACGCAGGAACTGCCCTGGTGTTTCAAAGGCGCGGTGCACGTTCCACAGGGGACAGGCTCCGCCAAAGCGGGCAAACTGCAGCCTTGTGGCCGAATGACGTTTGGTGATCGTGCCGGCCTGATCCACACGCACAAAGAAGAACGGAACCCCTTTGGCGCCGGGGCGTTGCAGGGTCGACAGGCGGTGGGCGACTTGTTCGATGGACGCCCCAAACCGCGTCGACAACCGCTCCAAGTCATGCCGGTCGGCCTGCGCCTGTGCCAGAAACCGGCCATAGGGCATCAGCGCGGCACCGGCAAAGTAGTTCGCAAGGCCGATCTTGGCGATGGCGCGGGCCTCTTCCGTCTGGAACTTGGCAAAATCCAGCGTCGCCTCCAGCAGGCTGTTGTTCAGCAACAGCGCCACTTGCAACAACAGCTGAAACACCTGGGTCTCCGGTGCCGCCAGCTGCGACAGCTGCAACAGCTTGCGCTCTTTGTCATAGCGGCGCACCCCCTCCATATCACAAAGCTCAACCGTGACCCCCGCCTGTTCCAAGGCCGCAATTGCTGTGGCACGCACTTCGGTTGGGGTCTCGGCCGCGCGGCTGAACCGTTCGGCCGCATGATCCACCGCATCGATGTAATTGTCGCAGTAATGGAAGAAATCGCGCACCTCTTCCCAAGGCGAGGCCTGTAGCCGCGCATCCTCGCGCCCCAGCGCCTCATCCAGTGAAGCCAGCCGTTCGTGGTTCTGACGATAGGCCTGATGCAACGCCAGAAAGGCCCGCGCCAAGGCCGGCGCATTGGAGGCCGCCAGCCGCAGATCCGCCTGGGGCGGCATGGTCTCAACAAACACCGGATCGGCCAGGGCCTCGCGCATATCGCTGACAAGCCGCTCGCTGTCGCCGGTCGACAGTTCGGTCACATCCAGGCCAAACTCCTGCGCCAACGCCAGAACAACCGTGGTGGACACCGGCCGGTTGTTGTTCTCCATCTGGTTCAGATAGGGCAGGGAGACCCCAAGCTTGGCGGCAAAATCCTTTTGGGTCAGGCTCAGCTTGGCGCGCATTTCACGCAGCTTTGCCCCGGCGTAAAGCTTTTGGGTGGCCATCTGTGGCATGCCTTTGCAAATTCAGGTCGCGCAGATTGTAGAATTGCAAATCGGACGGTGCAAGTCCTGGATCGCCATGCCGCCCCGGCCCAATGGTCGCAGGGCTTAGAGCGCTAGTTTGAGTCTCTGCTCGCGCCGGATCACCATCAGGATCGACAGCATGCCCGCCGCAGCGGTCAAGAGCATGATGGTCAAAAGCGGCACGGAAGTGGACCCTTCGACCAGAACCCGTCCAGCCAGTGCTGATAAGACTGCACCGACACCAATCATCACAGCGCCGGCCAGACCGGATGCGCTGCCCGCCAGTTTCGGTCGAACCGAGATTGCGCCCATCGTGGCATTTGGAATAGACAACCCATTGCCAAGCCCCACAAAATTCATCAGACCAAAAAAGGTATAGACGCTCTCCATCCCCGCCAAGGTCAATGCGATCGAGACCCCGACACCAGCCAGATTGATGATGCAGCCCGCAAGGACCATCGCGTTGATGCCAAAGCGTTGCGAAAACCGGCCCGAGATATAGTTGCCAAAGAAATACCCGACCGCCGGTGCGCCCATCATCAGGCCCAAGACGTCAGCCTCCAGCCCATAGATTTCGGTGCCCACAAACGGCGCGCCACCGAGGTACGCAAAGAATGTACCCGACGACAGCCCACAAGCCAGCGAATACCCCCAGAAGCGCGGGGAGCGGAACAACTCTGGATATTCGCGAAACTGCTGAGTGAGGCTCATGCCGCTTCTGCTCTTGGTCTCTCCAAAGTCGCGATACGCCAGCAACCAGACCATCGCCCCCAGCAACAAAAGAATCCAGAAATTGGCGGTCCAATCCAGATAACGGTCAATCACCCCGCCAAGGGCTGGGCTAATCATCGGCACAATGGCCATTCCCATGGTGACATATGCGATCTGGCTGGCGGCCTTGTCGGTTTCATGCACGTCCCGGATAGAGGCTCGGCTGATAGCTAGAGTGGTCGCCACAATGGCTTGACCCATGCGGAAAATCAGGAAGCTCAACGCGGTTGGCGCAAAGATGCAGCCCACGGTCATAACCATAAAGGCAACCAGGCTCCACAACATCACCGGTCGCCGCCCCATCTGGTCCGACACCGGCCCGACCACGACCTGAACCACCGCGCTCAAACCCAGATACAGCGAGATCGACAGCTGCATGACCCGATAGTCGACCTCGTAATATGTCGCCATGCTGGGCAGGGAGGGGATGAACATATTCATGCTCAGCGCGCCAATGCCTGTCAGCAAAATCAGCGTGACAACATGGGCGGGGGTTTTGGCTGTCATATTGGGGCTCGGAAATGGAAGCTGAAAGGGTAGTTAACAAGTAAATTACCTGTACGGATCAGTTTACTTTCCACGGTGCGACAAGTCCAAGGGTTTCCCTGTGCTGTGGCGCGCAGACCCCTGTGTATGGCGCCAAGATCTAACTAAGATGAGATAATTTGCAGTTATTCAAATTAGCAATGCTGCGCCGCAAATGATTTGCAAATTTGCGAATTTTAACTTTGGTCAAAGAACGGGCACGTCTATGGTCCCTCAGGAATCTAAGAGGGACACCGGCCATGAAAGATATTCTAGCAGAACTGAATGACCGTCGCGAGGACGCGCGTCTCGGCGGGGGGCAAAAACGCATCGACGCCCAACACGCACGCGGCAAGCTGACCGCCCGCGAACGGATCGAGCTTTTGCTGGATGCCGACAGTTTCGAAGAATTCGACATGTTTGTGTCGCACCGCTGCACCGACTTTGGGATGGAAAACAACAAACCCGCAGGCGACGGTGTGATCACCGGCTGGGGCACCATCAACGGGCGTCAGGTCTATGTGTTCAGCCAGGATTTTACAGTTCTGGGCGGCTCGGTGTCGGACACCCATGCGATGAAGATCTGCAAGATCATGGATATGGCGATCCAGAACGGTGCGCCGGTGATTGGTCTGAACGATTCCGGTGGTGCCCGTATTCAAGAAGGTGTGGACGCGCTGGCCGGCTATGCTGAGATCTTCCAGCGCAATATCATGGCCTCGGGTGTGATCCCGCAGATCTCCGTCATCATGGGCCCCTGTGCCGGCGGCGCGGTATATTCGCCTGCGATGACCGACTTCATCTTTATGGTCAAAGACACCTCTTACATGTTTGTGACCGGCCCCGATGTGGTGAAAACCGTTACCAACGAAGTTGTCACCGCCGAAGAGCTGGGCGGCGCCTCCACCCATACCAAGAAATCATCGGTGGCTGATGGGGCCTTTGAAAACGACGTCGAGGCGCTGGCCGAGGTCCGCCGCCTGGTTGATTTCCTGCCGCTGAACAACCGCGAAAAACCGCCTGTGCGCCCCTTCTTTGACGAACCCGGCCGCATTGAAACCAGCCTGGATACGCTGATCCCGGAAAACCCCAACCAGCCCTATGATATGAAAGAGCTGATCCTGAAAACCGCGGACGAAGGCGACTTCTACGAGATTCAGGAAGATTACGCCAAGAACATGATCACCGGTTTCATTCGGCTCGAAGGGCAGACCGTGGGCGTGGTCGCCAACCAGCCGATGGTGCTGGCGGGGTGTCTGGATATTGACTCCTCGCGCAAGGCCGCGCGGTTTGTGCGCTTCTGCGACTGTTTCGAAATCCCGATCCTGACCTTTGTGGATGTCCCAGGCTTTTTGCCGGGCACCTCTCAGGAATATGGCGGCGTTATCAAACACGGGGCAAAGCTGCTGTTTGCCTATGGTGAGGCGACTGTTCCAAAAGTCACCGTGATCACCCGCAAGGCCTATGGCGGTGCCTATGACGTGATGGCGTCCAAACACCTGCGTGGCGATTTCAACTATGCTTGGCCCACGGCGGAAATCGCGGTGATGGGGGCCAAGGGTGCCACCGAGATCATCCACCGTGCGGATCTGGGCGACGCTGACAAGATCGCAGCCCACACCAAGGATTACGAAGACCGGTTTGCCAACCCCTTTGTCGCCGCTGAACGCGGTTTCATCGACGAGGTGATCCAGCCCAAATCCACCCGCCGCCGCGTCTCGCGCGCCTTTGCGTCTCTGCGCAATAAAAAGCTCGAGAACCCGTGGAAGAAACACGACAACATCCCGCTTTGATTTATGAGAAACCGCAACTGGCATATCCTGCGCGAAGAGGGCGATCTGGGCCCCGTGATCACGCTGACGCGTGAACGGCCCGCTCGTCTGGATGTCGTGGCCGAAACGGATCTGCCGCCGGGCGACCCGATCCGTTTGGCGCATCAGATCCGGCAGGATATGTGGCGGGTTTTACAATCTATGCGCGGGTTCTCGCCCGTCGTGCGCCTGACCGCAACCGCCGCAGGCTGGCGGGTTGCGGCAGGTGGCCGGGTGCTTGGAAAAATCCCGCCCGCGACGGCGGGGCAGATCCAGGCACTTTTGGAAAATCAATCAAAGCGCAGCCGTTGGGTGGCTCAGGCGAATCGTAGGGGAGGGCAGAAATGATGTATTTCCTGCGTCATATTTTTGTCACCTATCCCTCTGTGAACATTGATCAGTTCAACTCAAGCGATAGCGGTGCGACATTCGTGTCACCTATCGTAAAAACACTTAGATTCGAACGAATCACGATTTGCACATTTGACAATGGGGACGAATCGCGGCCATGATCACCCCACGCCTGATAAGCATAGCGCGCGCGGCCAGCGCAGCGCCTGCGGCCCCGGCTGGAGGAGGCCCTTTTACAGGGTGCCGGGGCTGCGGACATCTCTTGTCTGCTTTCACTTTTTTTACCGCTATGGGTTGTGCAGTTGCAGCATGGGCTGCATCGGTAGACGCGCAGCAACAGCTGTCTGTGCCCTCGGGCCAGCCGGTCTATTTGTCTGAAGTGTTACAGGATGAAACACCCGGTGCGCTCTGGCTCAGATTTCGATTTATTGCACCTGACATCGCACAAGGTGCAGGGCAGGCCGACGTGGATCAGGCGGCAGGCGACATGGATCACCTTTGCCAGTCGGTGGCGCTGCCCTATGTGCAGGACCATCAGATCGCAGCCGCGCGGATTGCCATCTCACTGTCGGACCGTCCGGTCCCCTTTGGCGAAGCCGATCCCGAGGCGACCCAGTATTTTGAGCTTTACAGCGCTCAGGACGCCACCTGCATCTGGGAGGCGTTCTGATGACGGTATGTCTGATTGCATCCCAATCACCGCTTCGGCAGGAATTTGCGGCTTTGTCGACACATGCGCATCCTCTTGTGCAGTGGGGATTTTTATTTGCGTTCACCTCCTGTAAGCTCACGGCAGGTTCGGCGGGGCCGGACCAGTATTATTGGTTGAGGCATGCGCGGCCCTTGGGGCGCGCTGGTTTCGCAAAAGTTCACAGGAGACTGAAATGTCTAAGAGCATCAAACTGTTTGCAATGGCAGGCCTGCTGGCCGCTGTTGCCGCATGTGCAAGCCGTCAGGAAGAGTTCGTCGTGGTTGATCCCGAGCCGATCTCTGAAGAACCGGTTTACACCGGCAAATACAAATAAACCCTTCAGGGGACCGGCCCTGCGGCCGGCCCCCGCCGCTCCGCATGGTGCCGGATTTGAGGCACCACCATGTTAAAACATCGCGGATTCCCCGGCCGTCTGCCGGGCACAGATTTCCAATTCATCATTCGTCGTCCCAATCCCAAAGGGGCCACACCGATCACCGTTCGCGAACGGTTTCGCGACCGCAGGCCGGCGGACCGCCGCGCGGATGCGGGCTTTATGCAGGCGCTTTGGGAACATTTTGGAACGGAGCCGTTTGAACGGGGCAACCTGGATGCAGGTCGCCTCAGCTGGCTCTTTGGGCGCGAAGTGGTTGCGGTCGACGAAGATTTCGACCCCACCGATTACGAGGCGCTGCTGCAAATCAACGAAGCCGTTGCGCGCGCGTCCTTTCCCGAAGCCTTTGACGGAGGGCAGGGGTAATGGGCCTGCGGCTGCGTCATATATCTGTCTCTGACGGGTTTGCCCGCAGCCGCGCCTGCGCGCAAACAGTGGCGCCATGGGCAACCCCTTGCCCAAACCAAGACGCTTTTGCGCAAGCTTCTGCACAGATCCGGTATCAGGCACGAGGTGTCTTGTATCGGACGCGCCCGTCGGCAACCTGCCTGCAAAACGTCGGATCATCCCGGCGCAAGATGCAGAAAGGATCGACGCAGTGCAGACCTCTTATCGACGCTTCACAATGGGGGCAGCCCTCATCGCCGCTCTGGGCCTTTCGGCCTGTGGCGACACAACCGCAGAACAGGCCGCTTTGGGCGCCGCTGCGGGCACCGTGGGCTCAGCGCTCCTCGATGGCAATCTGGTCACCGGCGCCGCCGTCGGCGCGGCGGCCAATGTCATCTATTGCAAGGAATACCAGCGCAGCTGCTGATCAGCCTGCGCCCAACCCGAACCACACGTCAAACGCCGTCTCTGACTTCTGTCGCATCGCTGCACAGGGGCCAGAGGCGGCGTTTTGGCGTTTAAGCCTAAGAAACCGAAGGAGAGCCGATGTTTGACAAGATCCTGATTGCCAACCGGGGGGAGATTGCCTGTCGCGTCATCAAGACTGCGCGCAAAATGGGGATCAAGACCGTTGCCATCTATTCGGACGCAGACAAGCAGGCGCTGCATGTGCAGATGGCGGATGAAGCCATCCACATCGGCCCGCCGCCCGCAAACCAGTCTTATATTGTCATCGACAAGGTGATGGAGGCGATCAAAACCTCCGGCGCACAGGCTGTGCATCCGGGCTATGGCTTCCTGTCGGAGAATTCCAAATTTGCCGAGGCTCTGGCCGAAGCTGGCGTTGCCTTTGTCGGACCGCCCGTGGGCGCGATCGAAAGCATGGGGGACAAGATCACCTCCAAGAAGATCGCTCAGGAGGCAGGCGTTTCCACCGTGCCCGGTTACATGGGTCTGATTGAGGACGCGGATGAGGCGGTCAAGATTTCCAATGAAATCGGCTACCCGGTGATGATCAAAGCCTCCGCCGGCGGTGGCGGCAAAGGGATGCGGATTGCCTGGACCGACGAAGAAGCGCGCGAAGGCTTCCAGTCCTCCAAGAACGAGGCCGCGAATTCTTTTGGCGATGACCGGATCTTTATCGAGAAATTCGTCACCCAACCGCGCCATATCGAAATTCAGGTGCTGTGTGACAGCCACGGCAACGGCATCTATCTGGGCGAGCGTGAATGTTCGATCCAGCGCCGCAACCAAAAGGTCGTCGAAGAAGCCCCGAGCCCCTTCCTGGACGAAGACACCCGCAAAGCCATGGGCGAACAAGCCGTCGCATTGGCCAAGGCCGTGGGCTATGCCTCTGCCGGGACCGTGGAGTTTATCGTCGATGGCGACAAGAACTTCTACTTCCTGGAAATGAACACCCGCCTGCAGGTGGAACACCCGGTGACCGAGCTGATCACCGGCGTCGACCTGGTGGAACAGATGATCCGCGTCGCGGCCGGCAAAGAGCTGACCATGTCCCAGGACGACGTCAAACTCACCGGCTGGGCCATCGAAAACCGTCTTTATGCCGAAGATCCCTATCGCAACTTCTTGCCGTCGATTGGTCGTCTGATCCGGTACCGCCCCCCTGCGGAAACCGCAGCCTATACGCCGGGTGTCCAACCCGGTGATGCGGGCGACATCGTGGTGCGCAATGACACCGGCGTTTATGAGGGCGGCGAGATCTCGATGTATTATGACCCGATGATCGCCAAGCTCTGCACCTGGGCGCCAACCCGCGACGCCGCGATCGAGGCGATGCGCACCGCGCTCGACAGTTTCGAGGTCGAAGGCATTGGTCACAACCTGCCATTCCTGTCGGCGGTGATGGATCATCCCAAGTTCATCTCGGGTGACATGACCACCGCCTTTATTGCCGAGGAATATCCTGACGGTTTCGAAGGGGTCGAACTGCCCGAAAGCGATCTGAAACGCATCGCGGCCTCCTGTGCGTCGATGCACCGGGTGGCCGAAATCCGCCGCACGCAGGTCTCGGGCCGGATGGACAACCATGAACGCAAGGTTGGCAATGACTGGGTTGTCGCCTTGCAGGGGCAGACATATCCGCTGTCTATTGCCGCCGACAGCGACGGCTCGACCGTCACTTTTGATGATGGCACCACAATCCGGATTTCCTCTGACTGGACACCGGGCGACCAGCTTGCAACCGTTCAGACTGACGACAGCGAACTGGTGATGAAAGTGGGCAAGATCACCCACGGCTTTGCCATCCGCAGCCGTGGCGCGGATCTCAAGGTCCACGTGCGCTCCCCGCGTCAGGCAGAGCTTTCGCAGCTGATGCCCGAAAAACTGCCGCCCGATACCTCCAAGATGCTGCTCTGCCCAATGCCGGGTCTGATCGTCTCGGTTGCGGTCGAGGTCGGCGACGAGGTTCAGGAAGGCCAGGCGCTCTGCACCGTGGAAGCCATGAAAATGGAGAATATTCTGCGCGCAGAAAAAAAGGGTGTCGTAACTAAAATTAACGCGAGTGCCGGCGACAGCCTCGCGGTGGACGACGTCATCATGGAGTTCGAATAATCTCGTGACCTGCGCCGCGCCGCATAACCCCTTGTCTTCCCGTGCTTTTTGCGCGGGCCGCAGACATGGGGCGGCGGCGCGGCCGCAAATTCGGCCCGCAATTCGCCCGCGGCCTAATCGTTTACATCAAATTGTAAGCTTAACCCCCTGTAAACAATTGGCATTTACCTTTGAGAAAGACCTTGGTGGGCAAGGGATTTTTCAGGGGCCAAGAGTGGGCCCCTGCCAGACTAGTTGGAGGGGTATTGTGCCAGAAGAAAAGACGTCCTGGTCGCTGACCAGGGCACGGCGCCGCTTGGCTTCACGCGGGCGGGCGGCCACACGTGCAATTGGCGCGGGCATGGTCCTGCTTGCGATTGCAGGTTGTTCAAATCAAAGCGAAGATGACGTACGCACCCGCCTTAATGATTGGGTGAGCCTGGGTGAAACCCTTTATTTCCATGCAGATGCACGGTGTTCCGCAGCGGTTTTTGACCTGAAATCCACCCGGATTTCGTCAGCTGTTTCCCGTGCGCGGACCTTTCAATCCGGTGAGAACCTCCTGGACCGACAGGAACCGGTCTTCTTTGATATCAAAGGGGAGAGCCCCCATTCGGTGACCGAGGCGTTGATGTCGGCCAGCCTGCATCGCGGCGTTGGTCTGATCTCACCCGGTATCTCTGCACGCAAGTGTATGACAGAAACCTTGCAGAGCTATTACCTGCAGGCGCTTTTGGATGAGAATGCCGACCTGGTGTTTGACCCCGAAGAAAAAGCCATGATCGTCGTTGATGGCGAAAACCGCTGGCTGTTTTACGCGCGGGGGGATGGCAAGTGACCTATTCGCCCCGCCGTTCCTCTATCTCGCGCACCCGCAGCGGCATCTTGTCGATGGTCCGGCTCAATTCGCGCACGGTCCAGGGGAACGGCTTGCGCAGCTTCACATCGCCATCTTTACCCACCAGCACCAATTGGAACCCGCGGGGGCGCAATTGCCGGCGCAGGTCGGATTTGGCAGCGGGATCTGTATCGGTCAAAACCACCACATCCCGTTCCCGCAACGCCGCTTCCTGGTCCTGCAGCTCCTCCAGCTGTTCCTGGAATCGCGGATCCGCCTCGGAGTCCGCAAAAATCACCACCGGGCGTTTTTTCCATAAGAATTCATTCAAATTTGATTCAAACGCGCCCAGAAACAGCGCGTCTTCGCTTGGCATGCTGCCGTCGCTTGCCCAACTTGTGGCAGCAAGGGTCGAGCCGAGAAAAGCAGTCAAAACAACGGGTAATAGGGATCGCATGGGGCCTCCTGTTGGTTTCAATATATGGCATGATGGCCAAAATGCGATGGCTGATCGTGATAAGCCCCGAAAAAAACACATAATGTTAACCACCTTGGAAGGACCTGCGGAACAAGCTGGCAACAGTTTCGCAACACATGCTGCCTTGACAGCCTCCGGCAGAAGGACCGGTCCATCCATGAAAGTGTCTTTGCATATCGGTGCACATCGCTGCGCCACCACCACCTTCCAGGAATACATGCGCCAGAACCGGGCGCAGGCCGCCATGGATGGCGTCTGTTATTGGGGCCCGCAGGTGACTCGTTCGGGCCTGTTCCAGGGCGTGCTGCCGGGGCCACAAATCCTGCCCAAAACAGATCCCGCCAAACGCGCCCGCGGGCGGATCAAGCTGAAACTGGCTGCCGAACGCGCCACAGGGTTTGACCAGCTGGTAATCTCGGATGAAAACATCCTTGGCTCCATGCGCCAGAACCTGCATCTGGGCACGCTTTATGCGGATGCGGGCGAACGCCTGCGCCGCTTTGGTGAGGCGTTTGATGGAGAGCTGACAGATCTGGTGCTGAACATCCGCGCGCTTGATCACTATTGGACCTCGGCGCTGACATATGGTGTGGCGCGCGGCTTTCCGTTCCCGACCACAGATATGCTGAACCGTTATGTGAAATCCGAACGCAGCTGGCGCGATGTGATCACCGATATTGCCACCGCGCTGCCGGATGTGAACCTTTGGGTGCAACCCTTTGAAACCTTTGGCGGTCGCCCCAATGCGCAGCTGACATCAATCACCGGGATCCGCGCCCCCCGCGCCCATGCCCGGATCCGTCTGGCGCGCTCTCCACGGGTTGAGGAGCTGTCGACCTATCTGATGGACGAAGACGCCGCAAAGCTGGCGGATCAGTTCGGCGTCTGGCGTCCTTTTGACGCCGAGCAGACCGCAATTCTGCGCGAGACATATGCCGACGACATGATGTGGCTTGTTGGCGGTGCCGACGGGCTGGCGCAGATCAGCGCCGATCACGAAGACCAAGCGGGCGACGCAAGAACGTTCCGCAGAACACTGACACGAGGAAGACCCAATGACCAAGACCAACGATTGGCGGGATCTGGCTGAAAAAGAGCTGCGCGGACGCCCGCTTGACGACCTGACCTGGAACACGCTGGAAGGCATCGAGGTCAAGCCGCTTTATACAGAAGAAGACACCAAGGAGCTCAACCATATGGGCTCCTTGCCGGGGTTTGGCCCTTTTACCCGCGGCGTCAAGGCCACCATGTACGCCGGTCGCCCCTGGACCATCCGCCAATATGCGGGCTTCTCCACCGCCGAAGAATCCAACGCCTTTTACCGCCGCAACCTGGCCGCCGGTCAGCAAGGTGTTTCGGTCGCCTTCGACCTGGCCACGCACCGCGGCTATGACAGTGACCACGAACGTGTGGTTGGCGATGTGGGCAAGGCGGGCGTGGCCATCGACAGTGTCGAGGATATGAAAATCCTCTTCGACGGCATCCCGCTGGACAAAGTCTCCGTCTCGATGACCATGAATGGCGCCGTGATCCCGATCTTGGCCAGTTTCATTGTCGCCGGTGAAGAACAGGGCCATGACAAATCGCTGCTGTCCGGCACCATCCAGAACGATGTTCTGAAGGAATTTATGGTCCGCAACACCTATATCTATCCGCCGGAACCGTCGATGCGGATCATCTCGGATATTATTGAGTTCACCTCAAACGAGATGCCAAAATTCAACTCGATCTCGATCTCTGGCTACCACATGCAAGAGGCCGGCGCGAACCTGGTGCAGGAACTCGCCTATACGCTGGCGGATGGGCGCGAATATGTGCGCGCGGCGATGGACGCAGGCATGGACGTGGACAAATTTGCCGGTCGCCTGTCGTTCTTCTTTGCCATTGGTATGAATTTCTTCATGGAAATCGCCAAACTGCGCGCCGCCCGCACCCTGTGGCACCGGGTGATGACCGAATTTGGCGCAAAATCCGAACGCTCCAAAATGCTGCGCACCCACTGCCAGACCTCGGGCGTGAGCTTGCAGGAGCAAGACCCCTATAACAACGTGATCCGCACCGCCTATGAGGCGATGTCGGCGGTGCTGGGCGGCACGCAGTCCCTGCACACCAACGCGCTGGATGAGGCAATTGCACTGCCCACGGATTTCTCGGCCCGGATCGCACGCAATACCCAATTGGTGCTGCAGGAAGAAACCGGCGTCACCAATGTGGTCGACCCGCTGGCGGGCAGCTACTACATCGAAAGCCTGACTGACGAGTTGATCGAAAAAGCCTGGGCCTTGATGCAAGAGGCCGAAGAAATGGGCGGCATGACCAAAGCCGTTGCCTCGGGCATGCCAAAGCTCAGAATCGAAGAGACAGCCGCCCGCCGCCAGGCCATGATCGACCGCGGCGAAGAGGTAATTGTTGGCGTCAACAAATACCGCAAGGAGCAAGAAGACCCGATCGACATTCTGGACGTGGACAATGTCGCCGTGCGCGAAAGCCAGATCGCCCGGTTGAAAGACATCCGCGCAACGCGAGACGACGCAGCCTGTGCGGCTGCTCTGGACGAAATCACCCGCCGCGCCAAGGAAGGCGGCAACCTGCTTGAGGCGGCGGTCGAAGCCGCTCGGGCGCGTGCATCTGTGGGGGAAATCAGCATGGCAATGGAGAAAGAGTTCGGCCGCCACTCGGCGGAGGTAAAGACTCTGGCAGGCGTCTATGGCGCAGCCTATGAGGGCGACGAAGGCTTTGCCGCCATTCAGAAGTCGATTGAGGCCTTTGCCGAAGAAGAAGGCCGCCGCCCGCGTCTTTTGGTGGTGAAAATGGGCCAGGACGGTCATGACCGCGGGGCCAAGGTGATTGCCACAGCCTTTGCTGACATCGGTTTTGACGTGGACGTGGGTCCGCTGTTCCAAACCCCGGCCGAGGCCGCGCAGGATGCGATCGACAATGACGTGCATGTGGTGGGAATTTCCTCGCAGGCGGCCGGCCACAAAACGCTGGCACCGCAGTTGGTGGAAGAGCTGAAGGCGCAAGGGGCCGAGGATATCATCGTGATCTGCGGCGGTGTGATCCCGCAGCAGGACTATGAGTTTCTTTATGGCGCGGGGGTCAAGGCGATCTTTGGCCCGGGCACCAATATCCCAGAGGCGGCGGAAGACATTTTGAACCTGATCCGCACCGCCCGCGGGTAATCTTGAGCCAAGGGGCTGGGGCTCCCGCGCCCGCAGGTGGCGCACCTCTGGTGCACCCCCTTGGCGGCCTTGGGCATGGCAGGCGCGCCGGGGGTCCCCCGGCGCGCCTGCCGCG
>NZ_WIBF01000002.1:0-27461 GCF_009496005.1 Tritonibacter litoralis | reverse complement strand
CCGCGCATTTGCGCGCTCATACATGAGCGCGCAAATGCGCCACCCCCAACGGGAGCGGACCGGCATTGGCCGGGCCAGGCGACGGGCGGGAGCTCCCGCTGGATTTTGCAGTAAAACGGCGATACCGTGCCGCAAAACCGTCAATCTTGGGGGCAGGCATGTTGGAACTGGATCATCTGGTTGTTGTTGGGCAGACTTTGGAGGAAGCACGCGCGGTGATCGAAGAGGCGCTTGGTGTCCCAATGCAGGCGGGGGGCAAACATGCCGTGTTTGGAACCCACAATGCCCTGTTGCATCTGGCCGACGGTCTTTACCTGGAAGCCATTGCCAAAGATCCAGACGCCGTGCCCGAGAAAACGCCTTGTTGGTATGGCCTTGACCATCACAGCGGGTCAGCACGGCTGACCTCTTGGGCCTGTCGCACGTCACAGCCCCAAGAGGCTGCCGCCAAGTGGCCCGAAGCCGGGGCGGCCGTGGACCTTCGGCGCGGGGCCTATCATTGGACCATGTTTGTCCCGGAAATCGGCGTGCAACCCTATGATGGGCTGTTCCCGGCGCTGCTGTCCTGGCACAGTGCGCATCCTGCGCCACAGCTCACCCCGCAAGGGTGCCGTTTGCAGGCGCTTTATGTGACACATCCTGACGGGGCGCGGCTGCAAACCACTCTGCAGCTGAAGGATCCGCGCCTGCAGATCGCAACTGGCCCGGCAGCGATCTCGGCTGAGTTTGAGACCCCGCATGGTCTGCGGCGCTTGTGATGCGTTTCGACTGTGCGGATCTCCAGATAAGCCTGGCCAACCGCACCAACCAGGCCAATCTGATTAAGCCATCGCCAGAGGCCGGTGTTTTCACATTTGCGCGACGCATTGCGCGCTGACAGGGGCGGCGACAGCGGTTAAACTCTGGCCATGTCACTTTGGACCCGCATATCCGACGCGCTTGCAGCGCTTGCCCAGGGCGCAAGCCTGTCAGACGTCTTTGACCACCTGCGCACGCCGCCCGAACGTTCGGTTGGCTTTGCCATCGCGGTTGTCGCCTTGGGGGCCAAAATGGCCAAGGCCGACGGGCAGGTGACCCGGGATGAGGTCACAGCCTTTCGCGAAGTGTTCCGGATTGCACCGGGGGATGAGGCTGGCGCTGCCAAGGTCTTTAACCTCGCGCGTCAGGATGTGGCAGGGTATCAGGATTACGCCCGCCGTGTTCAACTGATGTTTTCTGATGACCCCGACACGCTGTGCGATCTGATGGAGGGGCTTTTTCACATCGCGATGGCGGATGGGTTCTATCATCCCGGTGAAAATGCCTTCCTGGAGGACGTCAGCCAGATCTTTGGCCAGACGCCGCAACAATTCTCGGCCCTGCGTGCAAGGTTTGTGCCCGATGCGCCACGGGACCCCTATATGGTGCTGGGCGTGTCGCCTGGCATGCCTCGGGATGAAATCCGCAAACATTGGCGCCGTCTGGTGCGCGAGACGCACCCAGATGCCATGCTGTCCCGCGGAGTGCCCGAGGAGGCGATCCGCCTGGCAGAGAAGAAGATGATCGACATCAACCGCGCCTGGGACCAGATCAACGGCTGTGAGGGTCATGCGTCTGGTCACCTATAATATCGAGTGGTTTGCCAACCTTTTTGATCCGGCGGACCAGCTGTTGCTGGACGACGGACCGTCAGGCCGCTATGGGGTCAGCCGCATCACCCAGGCTGAAGCGCTGCGCCATGTGTTTCAGGCCCTGGATGCGGATGCGGTTCTGGTGGTCGAAGCGCCCAATACAGGCCGTCAACAGCGCACCATCCGGGCGTTGGAAGCCTTTGCGGCTTGGGCGGGGCTGCGCACGGCGTCGGTGGCGATGGGCTTTGCCAATGACACCCAGCAAGAGATCGCGCTGTTGTTTGACCCGACGGTGCTGACAGCCCGCCACAGCCCACAAAGCCGCTTTGACGCGCCGCAGTTCGACGGTGTTTTTGCGCTGGATCTGGATGTGGATGAGCGGGTGGATCAGGTCCGCTTTTCCAAGCCGCCACTGGAGTTGGAGGTGCAAACGGCCGGAGGGCGCAAGCTCCATCTGATCGGCGCACATCTGAAGTCCAAGGCCCCCCATGGGGCAAAAGATGATGCCGAAGTGATGCGGATCTCGATCGCCAATCGCCGCAAACAGCTGGCGCAGGCGATCTGGCTCAGGCGGCGGATTTCCTGGCACCTGGAGGAGGGGCATGACCTTCTGGTGATGGGAGATCTCAACGATGGTCCAGGGCTGGATCAATATGAGGCGCTGTTTGGCCGCTCGTCGGTGGAGATCGTCATGGGCGATGATCTGTATGATCCCCACGCCCACCGCCAGCACCAGCCACGCCCCAGTGGCTTGCCAAATTCGGCCCGTTTCTTTGACCGAACGTCCAAACGCTATTTTGGTGCTCTTCTGGATTACGCAATGATCTCGAACGGGCTGCGGGCCCTGCGGCCACGGTGGCGTATTTGGCACCCGTTTGAGGATGCAGAGATTTTTGGCGATACTGCTTTGCGAGAGGCGTTGTTGACCGCCTCGGATCATTTCCCGGTCAGTCTTGATCTGGACCTAGACTGACCTTTTCCGAATGTGGCTGAGGGTGGGGGCTCCCGCCCGTCACCTGCTGCCCCTTGCGGGACAGCGGTTCCCGTTGGGCGTGGCGCGGACCCCTTTGGGGTCCGCGTGGTGGTCTGCCCCGGCAGGGGCAGACGGCCCGGCCCAAGGCCGCCAAGGGGGCCGCCAAAGGCGGGCACCTGCTGGCGCGGGAGGGCTTGCCGGATGCTGGGCGCGCGGGGATTGGGGTCACGCCATCGCCTCAGCGGACAGCCATTGAATGAACGCAAGCGTTGCGGCCTGTGGCGGGCGGTTGCGGGGCAGGGCTGCGTGAAACCCGTCCGGGACTTCGATAAACCCTAAGGGCGCAACCAGCCGACCCTGGTCCAGATCATTGGCCACTAGCCTGCGTTCGGTCAGGGCCACCCCCATGCCGGCCGCCGCCGCCTCCAGCGCTAGAATGTGATGCGGGTGCTCGCGCAGCTCAGGGCTTTGGATCACCACATCCGAGATCTCTTCCCAGACCGCCCAGGCCGAGGGGCCGCCCACATGGCTGAACCGCATGGGCGCGTGCCAGCCGGTCTTGCCATAAGCCAGCGGGTAATCGGGCGCGCAGACCGGCCCATACGCGGCATGCCCCACCGGCCTTGGATCCAGCTCTGGCCCCACCGGGCCGCGCAAACGGTCATAGCTCAGCAGGATATCAAAATCCCCGCCGGAATACCGCGGCCGCCCATTCACAAGCCCGGACATCAGCAGTGTGATCTCCACATCCGGGTGCGCCGCATAAAACCGCGGCAGCCGCGCCGTGAGCCAGCGGGTGGCAAAGGTCGCGCCCACCGCAATCCGCAACAATGGCCGCGCAGGCCCCTGGCGCAGCCCCTCAGCCACCTCGGCCAGCTCTTGCAACATGGGCCCCAGCGCCGACTGCAAGTCTTCGCCACGCGGGCTCAGCACCAGACCGGTCCCCGATTTGCGAAACAGATCTCCTCCCAGATCCTCGGCCAGATGTTTGATCTGCTTGCTCACCGCGCTGTGCGTGCGCCCCAGTTCACTGGCGGCGGCGGTGACCGAGCCCAATCGGGCCGTGGCTTCAAAGGCTGGCAGGGCGGACAAGGGCGGAAGGCGGGCCATGCATATGTTCCTTTTGGTTACAAAAGAGGTGCCAAAAACTCGATTTTCATCAAAAACAAGCGGATCTATAGAAGGCGTATAAGATCTATGTGAGAAAAAGGATAGCTGCCATGGCTGAGATCATTGCATTTCCCGCCTTTCATACCCCGCGTCCAGCGCGTCCCACGCCGGTTGGTTTTACCCTCTACCTGCATCGTTTCACCAGCCGCCGCCAATTGGCGCACGACCTGCTGCATGCGCCAGACAGCGTGCTTGCGGACGCAGGCCTCACCCGGTTGCAATTGCAGCGCGAGATTGCCAAACCCTTCTGGCGCGCCTGATCCCGGCGGCTGTTAACACCGTGTGATCCGGGGCGCGTCGAAACCGCACGCATCCGGGATTCCCACCTGTGCAAGCGGCTGTGCGATCGCTATATCTGACCGCACAGCGACCGCGTTTGAAGGAGGGTTTTTCCGATGCCTGCTACATGGATCCTGCCACAGTCTTTTTGCCAATCCCTATGCCGTTCCACGCTTTTGGGGGCTGCGCTGGCGCTTTCGCTCACCGGGCCTGCAGCTGCGCAATCCAGTGACGATGGGCCATCGCTGATGGAACGCGGGGCGGATCTGTTCCTGCGCGGCCTGCGCGAGGAAATGGCCCCGACCCTGGAAGGGTTTTCGGAACTGATGGGAGAGATCGGCCCCTCGATGGGGGAATTTCTGGCCCAGATGGGACCGGCGCTGGCAGAGATCGCCGCCGAGGTCCAGGATTGGAGCGCCTATGAGCTGCCCGAGATCCTGCCCAATGGCGACATCATTATCCGCAAGAAACGCGAAACACCCGAAACGCCAGACAGCGGCGCGGCCCCAGACACCGATATCGAGATCTGAGGCAGCCGTCGCCTCAGCGGCAGATTTTCACAGCCGCCGTTGCCTCCAGCGCGGAACACAGCCCGTTAAACCGCGCTTCGGCCACTTCGGTGAACAAGGGCGCGTTGTCTTTTTCCAACCGCAGATCCAGGACCTTTTTGCGGGGGTGCCAGGTCAGCTTGCCAATCTGCGCGTCCTGCTGGATCACCAGCATCGCCCCAAACCGCATGGCTCGGCCCAGGATCTCGGCCTCGCGTTTCAGCTTGTCATCCAGCAAGCTTTCCAGCGCCTTGAACTGGGCGGAGGGGCGACGGTTGCTGTAGCGCGACATCAGCGCCAGCCCCAGATAGACCCGCTCCCAATGGCGCAGCCCCCCCAGATTGGCGCGGGTTGCGTTTTCAAAACACAGCTCGGCCCGATAATCGGGATGCGCGCGCCAGGTCACATCATGCAGCAGACAGGCCGCTTTGATCAGGCGTTTCTTGGCGTCATCCGCACGCGGAAACAGCGGCAGGACAAATTCATAAAGCTTGCGGCCAAAACCGGGAATGCGCGCCTCTTTGGCTTCGGCAAACCGGCAGGCCTCGATCAGCGGATCCCGGTCGCGCAAGGCCTGCGGCATCTGTTCAAACAACAGCCCCTCGCGGATCCCATAGCTTGAGATGGCGATATCTTTGGGCCGGAACACTTTGACCAGACGCGCCAGAACTTCGGCGGCATAGGGCACCAGCGCCATCCGCGAGTTTGAGATGCCGCAGTCCTGACGCAGCTTCTGAAGATCGCTTTTTTCGATGAATTTAGCGGTGGATTGCACGGCTTTGACGGACATGCGGTATTCATGTTGCACCGTCAGCGGATAACCCCGACGGTGCATGTCGATCCGCGCAATGGCCCGCCAACTGCCGCCGACCAGAAACAGCCGGTCGTGTTGGGGCCCCATCTGCGTGTGCAGATCTTCGACAACATCACGAATATGCGCCTTGCGCCCGCGTTTGCCGCCCTTGATATCTTTCAGCTTCAATGGCCCCAGATGCGAGGTCACCCGTTTGCCGACCTTGTTGTCGTGGATCTCGGCCAGCTCCATGGACGATCCGCCAATATCGCAGATCAACCCATAGGCGCCGGGCCAGCCCAGCAAGACGCCCTGCGCCGACAGCCGCGCCTCTTCTTCGCCGTCGATGATATGGATCACCAGACCGGTCTCGCGCAGCACCTCTTCGCAGAACTCCGCCCCGTCTTCGGCATCGCGCACCGCAGCGGTGGCCACCACCGTCATATGCGGCAGCTCCATCCCGTCGGCCAACAGCTTGAACCGTTTCATCGCGGCCAAGGCCCGTTCGCGCCCTTTGGGGTTCAGCCTGCCGGTCTGCGACAGACCTGCGCCCAGGGCACACATGACTTTTTCGTTAAAGAAATAGGCGGGACTGCGCGCAGCGCCGTCAAACACCACCATCCGGACAGAGTTTGACCCCACATCCACAACCCCCACACGCGACAAGGCGCGTGCCTCCGGGTCCCCAAACAAAGGTTGGCCATAGCCGCCCCAATCTGCCACGATTTCAGAGCTTTCGTACATCAGCGCCGCCAAAGAATCCCGGGTTGTCATATTGAGTTTACAATAGGAGAAATCCACCAATAACGCTATGGTGTACCTCCGTTGGTTCTGCTTAATCTTCTTTGCGGATCTGTGACAAGGCCCGGATTGCCAAAGGTCTCGAAAGACTACGTTTTTCGCTAAGGGACAGGTGGTCCAGCTGGTCCACAATCCGAGCCGCAGACGCAAAGGTCCGGTCCATATGCGCCACCAAATATGGGATCACATCCGGTTTTGGCGCGATCTGGCGATCGTTGAATAGTTTTGCCAAAACCACAGCCAGCAGCGCATCATCGGGTGCTTCCAAGGCCGCATGGGTGGCGGCTTGCACCCGGCTTTGCAGGTCCGCCAGGGTCAACCCCCACAGATTTGGCGCAGGCCGGCCGGTCATCATCAGCTGATGCCCCGCTGCCAGCACCAGATTATGCAGGTGAAACAGCGCTTCCTGCGCTTCGGGATCCAGCGCGATGTCCGGCACATCTTCCACCACCACCGGCCCCTCGGACAGCATCGGCAGATCCTCATAAGGAAGAGCATGCGCGGGGATAATCCACGCCCCGCTCTGGCGCGCCCAGACATGGGCCAGATGCGTTTTGCCCGCGCCCTTGAGTCCCGTCAGCACCAGTTTGCCGCTGGGCCAGTGAAACGCAGGATCCAGCAGCGCCACCGCCATGGCATTGGACGGCGCCACAAAGAAATCCTCTCGCTCAAGCGCAGGCTTACTGGGTAGGTCAAAACTTAACTGTTGGGCCATTCAGGCCGCGTCCTCATCGTCGTCCCGGCGCAGGGCAATCCCGCGATAAAGGCGGCTGTCCAGATATTGATCAATCAGGAACCGCGCCAAAACCCCAAGGGCTGCCGCAAAAGGCACCGCCACCAGCATGCCGACAAAGCCAAACAGCGCCCCAAACACCGACAAGGCCAACAGCAGCCAGACCGGGTGCAGCCCAACCGAGCTGCCCACCAGCTTGGGCGTCAGGTAATTGCCTTCGACAATCTGCCCGGCAATAAAGATCGCCGCCACCACGCCAATGCGCATCCAATCGGTGGCATAGGTCACGGTGTCGCCATTCACCACCTCAATCGCGCCCCAATATTGGAAAATCGCCAGACCAATGGCCAGCGCCCCGCCGATCAACGAGCCGAGGTAGGGGATAAAGGTCACAAGCCCCGCAACAAAGCCAACCGCCAGGCCAAAGTTCAGCCCCACCGCCATCAGCGCCACCGCGTAATAGGTGCCCAGGATCAGGCAGACCGTGCCCATGCCGCGAATGAACGACGCCAGCACCGCATCAATGTCACCGGCCAGCTGGCGAATAATCGGCGCGTGATCGCGCGGCAACAGCGCATCGATGCGTTCAATCATCCGGTCCCAATCCAACAGCAGATAAACCGCCACCACGGGCACAATCACCAACAGGATCAACACGTTTAACAGCGACACAGCCGAGCCCAGGGCGGTTTCCAGGATCACCACCGATTTGTCCCGCAGGCTGTTGGTCACGGTGAGCACCAGCTGATGCATGCGGCTGTCCTGGTCAAAGATCTGCGGGAAATGCTCTTGGGCAAAGCCGCGCAAATGGCCAAGCGCCTCGGGCAGGACCCGTACCAGATCAATCATCTGGCCAATCAGGCTTGGCAGCACGATGATCAACATCACCAGAAACACCACTACCGCGCCAATGGTAATGGCCGCCGTCGCACCGGTGCGCGACATCCCCCAGGCCTCCAGCCGGTCCGCCACGGGATCAATCAAATAGGCAATCGCCGCACCCAGGATAAAGGGCAACAGCACATGCCCCAGCGCCCACATGACAACGGCAAACACAAGGGCTGCAATGCCCCAATACTGAAACTGTTTCTTTGCAGGCAAGGCCATGGGAAAGATCCTTCGACGGTTCAACCGCTGCGAAGTTCCCTCATGTCACGGCGCGGTGCAAGTGCAAACCTGCAACAGAAAAACGACAGGGGCCAACTGGCCCGGCAAAGGCCCTGCGGGTCTCTCAGACGGCGGTCAGCGACCGCTTTTCCAGCGGTTCACCAAGCGCCATGAGGTCGTCCAGACGCAGGGGCTTGGCAAGGCAGGCATCAAAGCCCGCGGCCAGATAGCCTTCGACCTGTTCGTCAAAGACATTGGCAGTCACCGCCACCGCAAACCCAAGGCTCAGCCCCTCAGCCGCCAGATCGGCGGCGCGCAGGGCCTGAATGACCTCGACACCCGTCAGGCCGGGCATCTGAATATCCAGCAGCAACATGTCAAACCCACCGTCAGAGGCCAGAATAACCGCCTCTTCTCCGTCTTCAGCCAGCACTACAGTCGCGCCCAGCTGTTCCAGCATGCGACGGATCAGCATGCGGTTGGCACCACTGTCATCGGCGACCAGCACGCGCGCACCACGGAACCCCGTGGCCCCGCTGTGGGTCTTGCGCGCAGGCGGCGGCGGCGGGGCCGCAAGTCGGGGCAGTGGCAGATCAAAACTGAACTCTGCGCCTTTGCCCAGGGTGCTGCGTGCAGAGATATCGCCGCCCATCAGGCTGACAATGCTTTTGACAATGGCCAGCCCCAAACCAGTGCCACCTTTCTTGCGGGCAACAGAAGCCTCGGCCTGGCTGTAGGGTTCAAACAGTTTCAACAGCAGTTCCGGTGGGATGCCGCAGCCCGAATCGCGCACCCGCACCCCAAGGCCCGCCTGATCGGCCGTGAGGCTCAAAACGACCCGCCCTGTGTCAGTGAATTTCACCGCATTGCTGACCAGATTGGACAGCACCTGTTGCAGGCGGAAGGCATCCCCGCGCCGCATTTCACCGGGCTCAAACCCATTGAGCTTCAGCTCAAGCGCAATGCCCTTGGCCTCGGCGTTGGGGGAGAACAGTTTGTGCACCTCGCGCGCGACTGCACAGGGATCAAAGGGCGCTTCTTCCAGCTCCATCCGGCCCGCATCAACTTTGGACAGATCCAGCGCATCGTTCAGAAGCCGCAACAGGTTCTGGGCCGACCGGTCAATGGTCTCCACCAGTTCCTCGCGCTCTCCTGGGTTTATGTTCAGCCGCAGCAGATCAACGCCGCCGATGATTCCATTCAAAGGCGTGCGGATTTCATGGCTCATATGGGCCAGAAAACTCTCGCGGGAGGCAGCCGCCTCGCGGGCTTTTTCTTCCGCGATCTCAGTCTCTTTCAACGCCTGCTTGAGCGAGATCTGCTCGTCCACACATTGCGCAATCTGCGTCAGCAGGCGAATGTCCTCATCACTCCAGGCGCGCGGCTCGGTCGCCGTGACGCACAGCACCCCCACGCAGCTGCGCGACGGCAGGTGCAAGGGCACCCCCAGATAGGCGCGGCATTCATCGGTGCTGTCGATTTTGTCCTCCAGGACCCGCGCGTCCCGGGGCGCGTCTTCCACCGCAATCGGCCCCTTTTCCGCCAGCACCTCGCGGCTGAAACTGCGGCTCAGCTGGTAGCGCGCGCCAGTACAGTCGCCGCAGTCATAAGCTCCGGTGCAGGCGGCGCTTTTGACATACAGCGCGTCATGGCTGGCCAGGCCAAAGATCACCATGGCGCGTTCCACATTCAACAGCCGCGCGGCAAGTTCGGTCAGATTGTCAAAGGCGCGTTCCCGGGGCGCATCCACGAGCTCGAGATCATAGAGGATGAACTCCTCTTGGATGGCAAAATGCTCTTGCGGAAAGATCATATCGTTCACAGGCGATCCTGTCGGCCCCTTTGGCAGCGCCGGGCCCATTGGTGTCGTTGCAGTTATAATCCGTCGCATCGTGCCGCGCGGAAGGGGCGTTTCAACGCAACGCTACCGAAAAATCCTTACCAGAACCTTCTTTTGGTGCGCATCAAATGCAGCTTTCTGCACGTTGCCGAACCAAAACCGCAGGCGGCGGGGCAGGCAGATCAGACGAACGTGGATAAGCCGGCGACAGAGTGGGATTTTCTGGGGATGGGGTGGGATTGGGCAGCTAGCGGGCGTGAAACACTCTGTTTCTCAGTGGCGGGCAACCTATGCTTGTGATCTGGCCATCTTCGATCATGATGACCTTACTTTTTTTAGGATCTATTTGATGACAAAAACAATTTTTGCACGCATCTGTGCGGTGAGCCTTGCCCTGTCCTGCGTGGGGATGGCGATGTGGTGGTTTGACCACTACGATTGGGATCAGGGCGTGCGGTTCGCGCAACGTTCCAATAACTTTTTGGTGCTCTTGTTTACGGCCCTTTTGCCCGTGGCTTGCTTTCCTACCGATAAATTCACCACCGGCTTTCAAAAATGGGCCGCCCGAGAGAGCGCATGGCAATTTCGGCTTCTGTTTGCGTGGCAAATTACGATGACGGTTGTGGTCTTTCATTGGCTTGCGGCGATCCCGGTGTGGGTGGTTTTGGGCCTGTTCACGCCATTTGTTGCAGCCTTTATTTTCCCAGGATTTGCCTATGACGACGCATCAAGCGTCTCAGAAGTGCCGTCAGACGCACCGGAAACAGGATCCGGTGGAGGGTCTTTGGACAAGGCCCATATCGCGCAACGCTATCGTACAGAACAATGGATTGGCTCGGTTTTTTTGATCGCATTCGTGATCGTGTCTTTTGTAAGTGTCAGTTTTTATATAAGAATTTCGCGGCCAGCGCTTTGGACGGACGTGGTTTGGATGATCGGTTTGTGTTCGATAAGCGTCGCGGCTTCGAGGGATTGGTACAAATGGATTCTCGCCCCTGTGATTGATGCGGCCCGGCGTTTTAAATGCACTGCACTGCTTAAATATACTCTCTTGGTGGGTTGGATGCTGTTTTTTCCAACAGCAAAGGACACGTTGCCCTATTGGATCACCAAATATGGCGGATATGATGTGGTCGATACGGTTGAGGTGAAATCCCGCAAGTGGTTCCCGGATCGCCCTTTTTGCAAAGGTGAATTGGAAATCAGGGGTCGTGAAGTGTATGATTATGAGCTTTGTTTTGAAAAGAGCTCTGACTTTGCCGGTCTGGAAGTGGGTGCCAAAGCAACCGCAACGGAGCGTCGATCGTCCTCTGGGCGTTATGTTTCCGAAATACGGGTGATGAAGTGATGTGCCTATCGCTGAAAACGTCCCTGATCCAGTGTGGGGCTCGTCACACCACGCGAGTTAAGCCCCTCATTTTGTTGTTAAACCGATGCGACCGGGGAGCAAGTTTATGAATCGAACCTATGTTGCGACGCACTGTGCCTTGCTCTTTGGTATGGGCTACCTCGGGGCGATGATCTGGGCTCTTGATCAGGCAGATGGCATAACCTTCTATCGACAGCTTCACCCATTGTGGTCGGTGCTCACCGTGTTCGTCTGTTTCGCGTCGTTGCAGCCACTTGTCGCTGCGGAGTTTACACATTGGCTGATGCGTGAGGCTTCGGGCAAAAGGCGGTGGGTGATGCGCCAAGTCGCAATTGGGTTTGTTGTCTTTGGGTTGTTTCTTTTGGTCGGGGTTCTGCAAGCTCCGAGCTGGCTGGTGGCTGTTACGCTGATCCCCTTTACACTTGCCTTTGTGTATCCAGGCTTTGCCTTTCCACCGGAGGTCAAAGCGCAAGGCATCGACTGGGACAGCCCCTCGCATTTGCCAACGCGGCTGCATTGGGTGGGACTGTTCGTCATTTCGGTCTTTCTCATGGAGGTATGGTTGACGCCGCAGTTCTACAGCTCAGACGCGCGGGAGGCGGGCGGCCTCAAAGTGCCCGGAATTGTCATCGCAATTGCGGTGGGTTACGGGGGTAAAATCTTGCAGAACCGCAAGGCCAGACATGTGCCGTTTTTGCCAATGCTGAAGCTGCAGGAAACGCGTTGGACGGTCATTTGGTTTCAGGTGTTTTTCATATGCGTCGCCGTGATGAGCCATTTGATTGTGTTCCACAGTTTCGCGCCTTATCTTTTCACCAAAACAATGGGGGAAGATCTGCGCCAACAGGGGCAGATCCAATCACGCCGTTGGGAGCCGCATCGGGACGCCTGCAAGGGCAAAGTTGGTCTATTGGCGAACACTGGGCAGTTGTTCGAGATCTGTTTTGATAACGAAAACGATCTGCCTCGTTTTACGGAAGGTGCCACTGTCAATATGGTCGTACGTACCTCCTATGCGGGCTTTTACATCACGGAAATGGCGGTTCCGGGCGGCTCATAACATGCCATCAACCCTTGCCCCGCCGGGCGTTGGCTTCTAAACCACTCCTCAAACCTCAAGACACAGTTGATGGAGCCCAGATGCGCCTGTCCCGTTACTTCCTGCCGGTTCTCAAAGAGAACCCCTCCGAGGCCCAGATTGTCAGCCATCGCCTGATGCTGCGCGCGGGTATGATCAAACAGTCTTCGGCTGGGATTTATTCCTGGCTGCCGCTGGGCTTTAAGGTGCTGAAAAAGATCGAAGGCATCGTGCACGAAGAACAGATGCGCGCGGGCCATGTGCCGATGCTGATGCCGACGATCCAGCCGGCGGAGCTGTGGAAAGAGAGCGGGCGCTATGATGATTACGGTCAGGAAATGCTGCGCATCACGGATCGTCATGACCGCGATATGCTGTTTGGCCCGACCAACGAGGAGATGATCACCGACATCTTCCGGGCGCATGTGAATTCCTACAAAGACCTGCCGCTGACGCTGTATCATATCCAGTGGAAGTTCCGCGACGAGATCCGCCCGCGGTTCGGGGTGATGCGGGGGCGCGAGTTCTATATGAAGGACGGGTATAACTTTGACCTGACCAAAGAGGACGCGCTGCATGCCTATAACCGCCATCTGGTGAGCTACCTGCGCACCTATGAACGCATGGGCCTGCAGGCGATCCCGATGCGCGCCGATGGCGGCCCGATTGGCGGCGATTACACCCATGAGTTCCTGGTGCTGGCCGAAACCGGCGAGAGTGAGGTCTTCTATGACAGCGCGGTGACCGATCTGTCCTTTGGTGATCGTGAGATTGACTATGACAGTGTTGAACAATGCCAGGGCGTGCTGGAAGAGTTCACCACCAAATACGCCCGCACCGATGAGACCCATGACGAGGCGCTGTTCAACGAGATCCCCGAAGACCGCCGCCGCGTGGCGCGCGGGATTGAGGTCGGCCAGATCTTCTATTTCGGCACCAAATATTCCGAGAGCATGGGCGCCACCGTACAAACCGGCGATGGCAAGCCGCAGCCGGTCCATATGGGCAGCCACGGTATCGGTGTGTCTCGTCTCTTGGGCGCGATCATCGAAGCCAATCACGACGACAGCGGTATCATCTGGCCCGAAGGCGTGACCCCGTTCCACTGTGGTATCGTCAACCTGAAACAGGGCGACGAGGCAGCGGATGCTGCGTGTGACGATCTCTACAAGGCGCTGACCGCAGCCGGTCTTGATCCGCTTTATGACGACCGCAAAGAACGCGCAGGCGGCAAGTTTGCCACCATGGATCTGATCGGTCTGCCCTGGCGCATCACCGTGGGTCCGCGCGGTCTGAAAAACGGCGTGGTCGAACTGACCTCCCGCCGCAGTGGCGAAAGCGAAGAACTGGCGCCCGAGGCGGCGGTGGCCAAGATCGTTGAGATTTATGAGGCTCACCCGAGCCCGCAGGGGTTCTGATCCCACTTAGCGTCTCGTAGACTGCCACCTAGTAAAAGCCCCTCGTCTGCCGGTGCAGGCGAGGGGCTTTTTCGGCGCAAGCACGTGATCTGCGCCGATGCCATTCCTCCCCCTCCGATTACGGATGTTTGCGTCGCACAAATACTCCCGCCCGGCCTGCGGGGATTTAAAATCCCCTTGGCCAGTTGGGCGTGGCACCGGGCCAAAGGCCCGGTGCCACGCCCAACGCCTGAGCCGGTTCTCTGCGTCAGCAGAGGGCAGGTGAAGGGGGCGGGAGGATTTGGTTCAATGGATCAAACAGCAAAACCCCCGCCAGGCTGCGCTGACGGGGGTGAAAATGCCATTGCGCGATCCCTTGGGGCGATACCCCAAAGGGAGAGATCTGCCGCTTACAGGAGGAAGGTAAAGCTGTCGGCCGTCAGTTCCTCGGCGTCCACACCAGCCAGAACCAGCGTGTCGCCGTCGCCCAGATCAATCCAGGTGCGGTGGCCGCGTCCTACAATTGCGTCATCCAGCTGCTCAAAGCTGCTCAGACCTTCGATCGCCAGAACAATCATGTCTTCGTCAACATCAAAATCTGTGATCCGGTCAACGTCATCACCCGCTTCAAACAAGAAGCTGTCGGCACCTGCGCCGCCTCTCAGAATATCAAAACCTTCGCCGCCGGTCAGAACATCATCACCGGTGCCGCCATTGAGCACGTCATGGCCCAGACCACCATCCAGAACGTCGTTGCCTGTTTTGCCACGCAGCACATCTGCACCGGCTCCCCCATAAAGCGCATCATTGCCAGCGCCGCCATGCAGACGATCCCAGCCTGCGCCACCGTCCAACACGTCGTCGCCTGCATTGCCGCGCAGGACGTCATTGCCTTCGCCGCCCTTCAGCTCGTCCCAGCCACCGCGACCGCGCAGGATATCATTGCCCGCACCGGCGTCGATGATGTCATCGGCTGAGCTGCCCACAAGCTTTTCTGAGGATGCATCGCCGGTGGTGAACGCAACGGTGTTGATGTGAACATCAGCCACGGTCACGCCCTCTTGGGTGAAGTCACCAGCCTCTGCGTCGATGCGCACGCCAGCTGCGGTGACGCCGCCCAGGATCGAGCCTTCGCCTTCTGGCAGGAAGCCCGCGTGCTGCTGTACAACGCCGTTTTCGTCTTCGCCTGTGTTTGGCGCAGTCTGGTTGAGGAAGGCGGCGTCCTGCTCGGTGTTGACCTCGGTGCCGGCATCCTGCACGTCAGAGCCCGCAAAATGCAGCTCTTGCGCGCCCAGGAAGTTGCCTTCGGCATCAAACAGCTTCAGCGCTTCTGCGGCACCGATGAAGGCGTCGTTGGACGGCAGGATCATCGCCGCCAGTGACAGATATGCATTCTGGGTGCCGTCCACCGACAAGATGGTGGCGCCATGGGCCGATGGGTTCAGCGGACCACCGGCGGAATTGACAACAACACCGGTCTGGGCGTCGGCGTCAAAGCTTTGCACTTCTGCATTGATCACAGAAACATTGAAGTCTTCTGCCAATGCTTCCAGACCTGCGGATGCCGCTTCGCCAGGATTATAGACGTCAAAACCTTTGTCATGAGCTGCAAACCACAGCGGGGTCAAAAATGTGCCGCCCAGGGGGGAGGTGTTTTTAAATGAAATGCGAATTTCGGTCATGGTAGGGTTCTCCTGCGGGTTAAGACCTGACCGACCATTTGCAGAAAACATGAGGTTGTGGAGCGACAATTTCCTCACGCGGTGTCACATAGGCTTTATCAATGTGTGAGCTCACTGCCGTGTCATTTTAAGTAATAAAAATATGGTGTTACGTCAGTATATTGTGGTGCGAATTCGTCATTTTGTTAGGAGGTTTTTAACCATCTCTCACCTCCTGCACAAAGCTGCAAGTGCCTCGTGATGGGATTGATTTTTCAATCGATGGCAAATTATGCAGAAGGGTTAATAGAGGTTTAATCCACCACCGCGCCGCGACACGGTTCCCGGCCCACTTACGAGTTAAAGCCGAAAAAGGAATCAAAAAATGCATGGGATTTTTGCATTTAACAGGCGCTGAATTCGGGGTGACATGATTTGCAAAAATGCAAATATGGGTCCGTTTGTTTCTCCCGCCCCACATCATGTGATCCGACGTCTTCGCCCCTGTGGGGGCTCGGAGAGCTGAGCTCTGGCTTGCCTCAGCGCTTCACGCTAGGCCTTGCTGGTGGCCTCAGGATATAGGCCACAAAAAAACCCGCCAGGCGAACCTGGCGGGGAAAGGATCCAAAGATCACATTTCGGACTTAGCCAAAGAGGAAGTTATCCGCGCTCAGCTCGTCGAAGGTGACGCCATTGACGACCAGGACATCGCCCTCGCCAAAGTTCAGAACAGTGCGTTGATCGTTTGCAACCGAGAAGGCCGCCAGATCATCATAGCTTTCGACACCGTCGATGCTCAGCGCGATATAGTCTTCTTCGACGTCAAAATCGCGGATGCGATCACGGTCGTAGTCATCTGCAAAGACAAAGGTGTCTTCGCCACGGCCGCCGGTCAGATAGTCGCGACCAGCGCCACCGTCGATGACGTCATTGCCACGGCCGCCAAACACAAAGTCGAGCCCGTTGCCGCCTTCCACGATGTCATTGCCGTTACCGCCATACAGTTTGTCCGCGCCTGCGCCGCCGGTCAGGTGATCCCAACCGTTGCCGCCAAAGATCACGTCATTGCCGCCTTCGCCGTTCAGCACATCCCAGCCCGCACGGCCAAAGATCACGTCATGGCCATTGCCTGCGGATACAATGTCATCCACCGCGGTGCCTTGAACCAGATCAGTGGCATCGGTGCCGGTGGTTTCGGCAAATTCGTTGATGTGGACGGTCGCGATGCCTGCACCCTCTTGGGTGAAATCGGCCACGTCCGGGTCGATAAAGGCGTCGGCCGCATTGGTGCCGCCCAGGATCGAACCTTCGCCTTCCGGCAGGAAGCCTTCGTGCACGGTGACAACACCGTTTTCATCTTCGCCAGTATTTGGACCCATCTGGTTGATAAAGGCTGCGTCCAGTTCGGTGTTTTCCTCGGTGCCGGCATCCAGCACATCGGATCCTTCAAAGGTGATGTTTTTGACACCGGTAAAGGCACCGGTCTCATCAAACAGTTTGATTTCTTCTTCGGTGCCAACAAAGGCGTCGTTGGACGGCAGGATCATCGCCGCCAGCGAGATATAGGCGTTTTGGGTGCCGTCGATGGTGACGGTTGTCGCTGTACGCTCGGCAGTGGCGATTGGGCCGTTTGCGCCCAGAACAGCGCCGGTCACGGCATCGGCATCAAATGCGGTGACTTCTTCGTTGATCGGAGCAAAGTTGCCGTCTTCGGCCAATGCCTCCAGACCGGCAGAGGACGCTTCGCCGAGGTTAAAGACGTCAAAGCCTTCATCGTGGGCTGCAAACCAGAACGGGGTGAGGAAGGTGCCGCCTGTTGGGGAAGTGTTCTGCACGGCAATGCGAATATCGGTCATTAGGGTTCTCCTTGGGGTAATGATCCTGACCAGACAATGCGTTGAAAAGCATAACTGAAATAGACCAAGACCCTTCACGGTTGTTCACAACACAAAAACAGATGTGTGAATTAATATGTGATCAAGATTAGTGAACCAAAATAATGACTTACAGCGCGTAATTTATGCTTTACTTCGGCCATTTAATTACGTTTGGTTAACTATTTTCTGTCTGTCCCGCGCAGGTGTGATGCGGTGTTAGAATTGGTTTTATCCGTCAAAGTCTACACAGGCATTGATGGGATAAACCCCGTTAAAGAAACGGGTGCCAAGCGGTGAGTGCCTGTCTTCATGTTGCTCGCAAAGGGTGAGCGCAACTGTGCCTTTTGACAAATCTTTCTGCCAGACGGCTTGCCTTTGCCCAAGCGAGCAGAGTTTATAGGGCCAAAGAAAAACCGGAGCAGACATGGCCACGTCCCCCGCTACCCGAGGTGCTAAAACGCCACCCCCTTTTTCGCGTTTCGAATGGATCATTGCCTGGCGTTACTTGCGCGCGCGGCGCAGCGAAGGTGGGGTCAGCGTGATGACCTGGATCTCGTTGATCGGGATCACCTTGGCGGTGTTTGCGCTGATTGCGACGATGGCCGTGCGTTCCGGATTTCGGTCTGAATTTGTCGGCACCATTCTGGGGGCCAATGCCCATGTGACGATCTATTCCCAAGGGGTGGTGAACGAGCATGGCCGTATTGACCGCACCATTGCTGAGTATGATGCGATGGCAGTTCGGCTGGCGGCGGTGCCCGGTGTCATTCGCGCCGCACCCCTGGTCAAAGGGCAGGTGATGGCCGCCCGCCGGGATCGCAACGCAGGCGTGCAGGTCTTTGGCATCACCGGCGAAAACCTTGCCGATATTCCGGGGGTTGCGGGCAGTGACGACGCGATTGGCGATCTGGCCCGCTTTGATGCGGGGATTGCCATCGGGTCTGGCATTGCGCGGGAACTTGGGGTGACCATCGGCGACCGGATCAAGCTGATTTCCCCCAATGGAGTCAAAACCGCCTTTGGCACATCGCCGCGGGTCAATGCTTATGAGGTGGTCTATATCTTTACAGCCGGGCGATATGACATCGACCGCACTCGCGTTTATATGCCCTTTGCCGAGGCGCAGAGCTATTTCAACCGCGAAGGGGTCGCCGATGAGATCGAGGTGATGCTGGAACAGCCGGAACAGGTGCAGGATCTGGTGTTGCCCCTGTGGCGTGCGGCGGGCGAAGAGGTGGCGGCCTGGACCTGGCGCGATGCCTCGGGCAGTTTCCTACGCGCGCTGGAGGTGGAGGACAATGTGATGTTCATCATCCTGTCGATCCTGGTTCTGATTGCGGCGATGAACATTGTATCGGGCCTGATTATGCTGGTTAAGAACAAGGGGCGCGATATTGGCATCCTGCGCACCATCGGGTTGAGCGAGGCCTCGGTGATGCGGGTGTTCTTTATCTGCGGTGCCTTTACTGGCGTGATCGGCACCGCGCTGGGGGTGATCCTGGGGTGTCTCTTTGCGATCTATATCGATCCGATCTTTTCCTTTGTGAACTATATGATGGGAGGCGGGGTCTGGGATCCGTCGATCCGGGGGATCTATGCGCTGCCGGCCGAGCTGCATCTGGGCGATGTTCTGCGCGCGGTGGGCCTGTCGTTGGGTCTGTCCTTTGTGGTGACAATTTTTCCCGCGCGCCGTGCGGCGCGGCTGAACCCGGTGGAGGCGCTGCGCTATGAGTGATGTGATGTTGGCGCTGAAGGGCGTCGAAAAGGTCTATAATGCCGGAAAGCCCAATGCGGTTGAGGTTCTGCGCGGGGTGGATCTGGAGCTGAAGGCCGGAGAGCTGGTGGCGCTGGTGGCACCTTCGGGCTCGGGCAAGTCGACGCTGCTGCATATTGCGGGTCTCCTGGACAGTGCCGATGGCGGTGATGTTGCGGTCGGCGGCGAACGCGTGCCGCAGGTGAAGGGCGAGGGCAAACGCACTGCTCTGAGACGGCGGGACATCGGTTTTGTCTATCAATTTCATCACCTTCTGCCGGAGTTCTCGGCGACCGAGAATATTGTCCTGCCACAGCTTGCAAATGGTGTAAGCGACCGCCAAGCTCAGGCGCGCGCCGCCGAACTGTTGGCGCTGGTGGGGCTGGAGCACCGCGGCGCGCATCGTCCGGCCGCGCTTTCTGGCGGCGAGCAGCAGCGCGTGGCCTTTTGTCGGGCGGTGGCCAATCAGCCGCGCATTTTGCTGGCGGATGAGCCGACGGGGAACCTGGATCCGGGCACGTCAGACCAGGTGTTTGAGGCGCTGATGACACTGGTGCGGGGCAGTGGGATGGCCGCATTGATCGCCACTCACAATCTGGATCTGGCCGCCCGAATGGACCGGATTGTCCGCCTTGAGGCTGGGCGTTTGGTTGCAGGTTAAGACGAAGCTGTGTTGCGATGCGTCGGGCCGCAAGGCCCTCCGCCCATGGGAATGGGCGGACCCGCGCGCGCCAGGGCAGCCCTGCTGCCCTGGCGCGCGCCTGCGCTTGTGGCGACTGTCTCCTGTCTGATCAGGCCAGTTGGGTGATGCCAACGCCCAGTGCCATCACCGCGATGCCCGCCGCCCGCAGCCAGCCCAGGGGGGTCACTTGCGCGCCAAAGAGGCCAAAGTGATCGATCGCGGCGGCTGAGATCAGCTGCCCCAGAAGCACAAAGAACACCGCATTTCCAACCCCAAACTGCGGCGCGATATGGGTGATGGTCAGCACGTAGAAGGCAATCAGAACGCCAGCCAGCAGCAGATGGCGGGGCGCGTCCAAGACTTTGGACAGGGATTGGCTGCCGGAAAACAGAACCATCACCGCCGCACTGCTGGCCAGGGCCACGGCAAAGAGCACCACAGCCGCAACCGTGGGCGAGCCGATCAGGCGGCCCAGGGCTGCGTTCAGGGCAGCCAGGATTGGAATGCCGATACCTGCGGCCAGCATGATCAGCGCGTAATGGGTCACGTGGGTGATCCTCCCTCAAACAACCTGTGGCGCCACTCTGCAATTGTGGGTGGTGGCGGGCAAGGGAAGTTTCTGCACGCGTCGTAGCGTCGTGGCTTTGGCGGCACCTCAGGCACAGATCCCGGAAAGCTCCGCATCCCGCCAGGGCAAGACCACCTCTTGTTGTGTGCTTTTGGGCAAGGGGGCCACCGGCATCACTGCGGCCAACATGTCGTGGATGCGGCGGGTGCGTGCGCCCTGGGGGGCAAGGGCGCGGCAGCAGACGTATTCTTCGACAATGGCACCCTGTTGTTCAAAGCCATAGTCCAGGAAATTCGACGATTGCGTGAGGTCAAACAGATAGGGGTCCGTGGCCCCGCCATGTTCTGAAGCTGCCCTGAGCGGGTGATAGCCGGTCACTGCCCGGTTCTGCCATTGCCAGATATGGGTGGCCTCATGGGCGACCAGCATCGCCTCGACCAGATAAAGCCGGTCGGGGAAGCGCGGCATATAATTGGGTTCGTACCAGTTTTTGGTCAGAAACACCCGGTTGAACAGGGCGACAGCAGCGGGGCGGGCGCGGACCACGCCGGGCTCTACCGGCGGCAGGATGCGTTCGCGACAGGCCACGCGGGGGCGGGTCTGGCGGTAGACTTTGATCGGCAGGACCGGCGCGCCTTGCACAAACCGGACCCGGTCGAGGTTGATCGCATCCCCGTGGATCTCACCGAGAAAGGCACGCTCTTCTACCGTGAGAGGGCGGCCACAGGTCGCCAGGATCAGAAGAAAAAGGAGAGCGGCCCGCCACATTGCGGTGTCCCTAAACGCTCAGGGCGAGGATGCGGCTCATCTCGGTCAGGCTGCGGCCTGATTGTTCGCCCCATGTATTAAACGCCTCTTGTACTTTTTTCAGCGCGCCTTTGGAGGTGGCTGGCTTGTCGATCACCCCTTCGGCCACAAGCCGGGCGGTCACATCCTGGCTGAGGATAAAGGCATCCCGGCCCGCAAAGCGCATGGCGTATTGGCCGGTGGCCCCACCCAGGCGGCTGCCGCGTTTCTTGAGCATGTCCAATAGACCCACGTAATCGGTGGAAGGCCAGCCGCCCAGCACCTGACCCGCGCCGCCTTCGCTGCGCAGCTCAAGGAGGAAGGCCGCATTGTCGCGCACCGTCTGGATCTTGGCACCGTTGCGGACAATCCGTGTGTCCTGCAGCAGCGCATCAAAGCCTTCGTCATCCATCATCGCATTTTTGCCGATGTCAAAACCAGAAAAGGCGTCTTCGAACCCCTCCCATTTGGCGGCGATCACCTTCCACTGAAAGCCTGCCTGAAACACACATCTGGTCATGGTGGCCAGCCAGCGATCCTCAGACAGGGTGGTGATGTCCGGGGCGGGGCCGTGGTCCCCGTCGTTCAGTCGCGCTTCAAGCGCCTCTGTGCCGCCCTGACGGTCGGCGGCAATGTCGTAGATTTCGTCAAAAGAGCGCATCAGGTTTTCCTGTTTGGCGTGAGCTCGACCAGCGATTTGCCAAGGCGAAAGGGCGCGGCAAAGCTGACGAGGCAGAGAGCGATGATTTGAAACAATAGGATATGCGCATTGGCCTGCAGAACCTCCCATTCGGTTTTCAGCTGGTCCACCTGGGCGATCAGATCATCATAGGCGCGGGCGATGATCAGATAATCACCTGCAATCGCGGGCACTTTGCGGCGCAGATTGTCGACGGCGGTCTGGGTTGGGATATCCAGCGTGGTAAAGACCAGAAACGGCGCGGGGTCAAAGGCATTGGCCTGGGCTTTTTTGGTTGCCATCTCTTCCATGGGCGTGTCGGAGCCAAAGATGCGCAGGCTTTGCAGAGGGGCTACCTCGCGGGTGACGGCAAGAAACAGCGGCAGGTCGGCGTTGCCTGCGGTAGAGGCGGAGAGAAACTCGACCTTGTCGCACAACACGGCGGTGTCGGGATCATAGGCTGGATCGCAGAACCGGAGGCGGAAGCGGGCGGCGTCGCGGTCAAAAGCATCGGTGGCGGCAAAGGCGATGTCGATCTGGCGGTCGATGCGCGAGGAATCCTGGGTGTAGATCCCGGCGATGACCGCGGCGATGGCGCCAAAGCCGCCAAGCACCACCCAGACCAGATCTGCAATGCGCCAGGCGCGGTGGCCCGCGGGTTTGCGAAACAGAAACAGCGTGCCGGCACAGCCCAGCAGAAAGAACAGCGCAATCAGGGGGAGCTGGTTATCGGTGATAAAGGTCACGGGGCTCTCTTTTGCCGAAGAAATTTATTTGAGCTTAGGGCGCAACAAAGTCCCCGATCAACCGTCTGAGGCGGCGTCGAGCAAAATGGTGATCACGGTTTTGTGTGGCCTGTGTTGGGATTTAAGTATTTTTGAAAAGATGAAAGCAGGCCGTGGGTCGTCTGTGTGGCGAAGGGGGGGCGGCCGCCCGATGCGGAGGGCCGGGGGTGGGGGTGTTTCCCCGATCAGAAGCGCTTCTGGAAGCGGTCGGCCCTGCACCTGGTCGCGGGATTTTAATCCCGGTCATAAGGTGGTCTGGGGGCGCGTTCGCGGTCCCGTGTCTCCGTCATATGTGCGCCCCGGCGTGCCAGGCCAGGGCGGGTCTGTCCGGACGGGGTTCAAAATAGCACGCGCGGTTTAACAGCGCCTGAGGCCTGCGTGCGCAAGGGACGCAACAGGGGCAAAGGGGGCGCAACAGGCGCGCAAGGGGGGGCGTCAGAGGGCGTTTAACACCAGGTCAAAAAGCGCGATATTGTCTTTGCGTTTGCGGAAGTAATAGACCAGCCCCTTGTCAGTTCGATAGGTTGTGGTGGCCATTTTGGCGCGCAGGGTCTCTCCCGTTTTCAGCGTGCCTTCGACGATTTTGCCGGGGCGGGTTTTCCGGAGACCGAGGACGCGCATCAGGGCTTCGTCGGGCGCGCGGGAGAGGGCAAACCGGCCGTGCATGAGGGTTCCGTTGGATTTGAGGGCGAAGGTGAGCGTGTCGACTGTGTAAAACCAGGTTTGGTCGCCCTGTTGGGTGTTCTTTTCCTCAAGAAAATAGAAGATCTGGCCAAACTGGGGGTGGGTGATGCGTTGCAGCGGGCGGACCTTGTGGGTGCTGCGGTGTTTTTCGCGTTTGGACATGGCGAGAATGCTTGCGTGGTATCTCTCAGCAAAGCCGGCCAGCTCGCCTGTGAATTTTTGGCAGTGGTAGGAGAGAGACCCATGGGGGTTAACCGTGAGTTGGTCGTACGGGCGGGGGTGGCGGCTCCAATAAGGTCGATCTAGAGCGAAGCTGTAGGAATAGATCGACACGCCGTTGGCATTGCTGTCCCGCTTGGTCTTGCGGCTCCAGCGGGGGTCGGCGATGGCGGCGGTTGGACAGTGGTCCAGCGACAGGCGGCTGGGCGCAAAGGGGACGGCGCTGGGGTCATAGAGGGGGGCGGTTTGGGCCAGCGCGGCGGGTGCCAGGGCGAGGGCGATTAGGGTGGCCAGGGCGGTCGGGGCGGTCCTGCGGATCAGGCGGCGCGGGGAGGGCGGCATCAACACAACCTTTCAGCGGCGGCACAAAAGGCCGCGTATATGAACAAACAAAAACGAGGGTCGGCTGCGGCCCAGTTTGACGGTTTGCCGGTGTCGATCAAGCGTTTTGCGGGCGGTGGCTGCGCTCCATTTGCCGCTTGTCAGCTGACCGTGACCACGCGGGTGTTTTGGCGGCTGCACAGGTCGCGGCTGGCCTCGGGCAGGGGGGCATTGGTGATGAACATGTCCACATCCCCCAATGAGCCAATGCGTACGGGGGCTTTGCGGTCGTATTTGGAGATGTCAGAGGCCAGGATGACTTTGTCACTGTGGGAGATAATGGCCTTGCTGATGCCCACCTCCTGGATGTCGTAATCCATCACATCCCCGGCTTCGTTGATGGCAGAGCAGCCGATCACCGCATAGTCAAATCGGAATTGGGAGATGGTGGCGCGGGCCAGTTCGCCGATCAGCCCGCCGTCCCAGCGGCGCAGATTGCCGCCGGTGACCACCACCTGAATATCCGGATTGGCCGACAAGATGGTGGCGATATTGACGTTATTGGTCACCACCAGAAGGCCCAGATGGTTCATCAGCTCTGCCGCCACCGCTTCGGTTGTGGTGCCGATGTTGAGAAACAGGGAACAATCATTGGGGATGTGTTTGGCGCATTCGCGGGCGATGTCGACCTTGGCTGCGAGGTTCAGATCGCGCCGCTCGCTGTAGCCGATATTGGCGGTGGTCGAGGGCAGGATGGCGCCGCCGTGGACGCGTTCCAGCTCTCCTGCGTCGGCCAGTTCACTGAGATCGCGACGGATGGTTTGCGGGGTCACGCCAAAGTGGTCGACCAGGCCTTCCACGGTCACTTTGCCTTCGCGGCGGGCGATATTGATGATCTCGGGTTTGCGAAGGGTCTGAACCATTGGCTGCCTGCAAGTGAATAGGTTTGATGTTCGTTTTAGCGCGTTTTTTCGATTTCGCACCAGTTTTTCGTTCTCTTTTTGTGGAACGCGGAGAAAATAGGCCTAAATCATCGATTGGAGGCCCAAAAATAGTCATTTAATTTAAGCGCTTGCGTGAAAGCGCGCGCAAACGAACATTTTTCGCTTCCAATTGCTATCGGTTTTTGTCACCTTCTGGGCATTCGCCAAGAGCTGCGAATTGTGGAGGATCAGATGACGACGACTTTCGACCTGCTGGTGATCGGCGGGGGGATCAATGGTTGCGGGATCGCGCGGGATGCGTCGGGACGTGGCCTGCGGGTTGGTCTGGCAGAAATGAATGACCTGGGCTCGGCGACATCTGCGGCGTCGACCAAGCTGTTCCACGGCGGTTTGCGGTATCTGGAATATTTTGAATTTCGACTGGTGCGCGAAGCCCTGATTGAGCGCGAGACCCTGTTGCGGGCGATGCCGCATATCTCGTGGCCGATGCGGTTTGTGCTGCCCTATCACAAGAGCATGCGGTTTGATTCCACCACGCCGACATCCAAACTGTTGAGCCTGGCGATGCCCTGGATGAAGGGGCGCAGGCCTGCGTGGCTGATCCGGCTTGGCCTGTTTCTCTATGACAATCTGGGCGGGCGCGAAATCCTGCCGGGGACGTCCAAGGTGGATCTGAAGGCCGGTCCCGAGGGCAAGGGGTTGGTGGATAAATTCGCCAAAGCCTATGAATATTCGGATTGCTGGATCGAAGACTCGCGTCTGGTTGTGCTGAATGCGCGCGACGCTGAGGCGCGCGGTGCCAAGATTATGCCGCGGCAAAAGGTGATCTCTGCCGATGTGGTGGATGGGATCTGGCATGTGACGCTGCGCGATATGGACAGCGGTGCCGAGCAGGTTGTGACGGCAGGCATGGTTGTGAACGCTGCGGGCCCCTGGGTTGGTGATGTTCTGCGCGGCACCCTGCGCAGCAACGGCACCAGCGGTGTGCGTCTGGTGCGTGGTTCGCATATCGTCACCAAACGTCTGTTTGATCATGACAAATGTTACTTCCTGCAGGGCACCGACGGGCGCATTATCTTTGCTATCCCGTATGAGACGGATTTCACCCTGATCGGCACGACGGATGCCGACCATCAGGATGCCAGCATCAAACCGGAGTGTACTGCGGAAGAGCAGGACTATCTGATCAACTTTATCAACCAATACATCGCCAAGCCGATTTCGACAGAGGATGTGGTGTGGACCTATTCCGGTGTGCGGCCGCTTTATGATGATGGGGCCAGCAGCGCGACGGCGGCAACGCGGGATTATGTCTTGCAGCTGGACAAAAGCCGAGGTGCGCCTGCGCTGAATGTTTTTGGCGGGAAGATCACCACCTATCGCCGTTTGGCCGAAAGCGCGCTGGAGAAGATCCAGACTGTGTTCCCGGCGGCGAATAAACCCTGGACTGCGGGTGTTGCCTTGCCGGGCGGGGACTTCCCGGTGGATGGCGTGGCGCAGATGATCTCTGATCTGATGAAACAATTCGCCTTTTTGGATGAGCGTTGGGCCACACGTCTGGTCAAAGCCTATGGCAGTGAGGCGCGTGACATTCTGAAGGGGGCCGCGATCAAAGACGATCTGGGGCAGGATTTTGGTGCCACGCTCACCGAGCGTGAGGTGAATTGGCTGATTGAAAAAGAATACGCGCGCTGTGCTGCCGATGTGGTGTGGCGGCGCAGCAAACTGGGCCTACGTCTGAGTAAAGAGGAAATCTCTGCTTTGGACATTTGGATGAAAAGTCGCGTGGCGGCCGGTGTGACTGCCGCGGCGAAATAGGGGGGAGCTATGACGCTCGAGTTAAAAGATGTGTCAAAGGTGGTGAATGGGGCGACCCATATATATCCCACCAATCTGACACTGAACAAAGGGACGATGAACGTTCTGTTGGGGCCGACGCTTTCGGGCAAGACCTCGTTGATGCGTCTGATGGCGGGTCTGGACGCGCCGAGCAAAGGCAAGATCTTTTGGGAAGGCAATGATGTCACCGGTATGCGGGTGCAGGATCGTCAGGTGGCGATGGTGTATCAGCAGTTCATCAACTACCCGTCGATGACTGTTTACGACAATATCGCGTCACCGCTGCGGCTGATGGGGAAATCCAGTGCCGAGATTGACGCCGCAGTGAACAAGGCTGCGGATCTGATGCAGCTGTCGCCGATGTTGCGGCGCAAGCCGCTGGAACTGTCCGGTGGTCAGCAGCAACGTTGTGCGCTGGCGCGCGCGCTGGTCAAGGACGCGGGTCTGGTTCTGCTGGATGAGCCTTTGGCGAACCTGGATTACAAACTGCGCGAAGAGCTGCGGGTGGAGATCCCGAAGATCTTTGAAGAGGCGGGATCCATCTTTGTCTATGCCACAACCGAGCCGGAAGAGGCGCTGTTGTTGGGGGGCAATACCGCCACCATGTGGGAAGGCCGCGTGACCCAGTTTGGTCTGACGCCGTACGTTTACCGCCAGCCGGTGGATGCAACCACCGCGCGGGTGTTCAGCGATCCGCCGATGAACTTCCTGAAGGTGTCCAAGACGGGCACAAAGATCATGTTTGGCGATGGTCAGACCGCAGATGCCGTGGGTCCGATGGCGGATCTGGCCGATGGGCGCTATGTGGCGGGGTTCCGTCCCAACCATGTGGAGATCACCCCCCATGCGGCGGGGCTGATGACGTTTGACACCCGTCTGGTTGTGACTGAGCTGACCGGGTCCGAGACATTTGTGCATTTGGACCACCATGGTGAGACCTGGGTGGGGCTGGTGCATGGGATCCA
>NZ_WIBF01000019.1 GCF_009496005.1 Tritonibacter litoralis | reverse complement strand
ACGGCTGAAAGTTATCTTGGCTTTGTTGACGTCACTTCAATCCGGCTCTGGGTCCGCCATTTGTCAACATGACCTAGTACAGTTTCGCTCGTCATTTATTCTTTTTGTGTCTCTCGAACCTAAGATAAATTTCAAAAAACAAAATTGATCAACAATTTGATTCTTTCAAAATAGATTTCTTATTCTTTTGAGGGTGGGTTGTATAATAATATTATTTCTTGCATCACTGTTGCCGAAAGCACATATTAAAACCTATTAACGCCACGGTTTAGTGGTACTTGACCCATTCTATTTAACGGTGCACATGTGATCTGATTTTTGCGTATCCAAGAATTTTTTTGGGGAATATTTTATGTCACGCTTTAGCAAGGTTGTTTGGAAAGAAGGTTTGTTTCTGAAACCTCAGCATTTCCAGCAATCGGACCGGTATTTTGAGAAACATCTCGCGTTTGGACGTTCGGAGATGGGCGCTCAGTCTTTTCCATGGGGCATTGCCGAAGCTGAGTTTGATGGGGGCCAACTGCGGCAGGGGCGGCTTGAGCTTCAGAGAGTTTCAGGCTGTTTTCGCGACGGTACCATCTTTTCCGCCCCTGACGTCGATATCTTACCGACAGAGATCGCGGTTCCAGAAGGCAGTCAGGGTAAAACCATCTGGCTGGTGCTGCCCAATCTGTCCCAGAACGGGCAGGATATCGGAGATATCACCAGTGAGGGCACACGCTACTATGTGAGCGAAGAGGCTGAGGTAACCGACAATGCCCGTGCCAGCCGCAATCAAGAGACGCTTGAAATCGCGGCGCCTCGGCTAGAACTGATGCTGCGGGCTACCGCTCCGGAAGGCTATCAGAGCCTTGAGCTGGGCCAGGTGGCAGAGGTGCGCGATGGTACCGTGGTGGCTTTGGATCAGACCATGCCGCCAACCGGAATGTCGATTTCCTGCCACCGAGCCTATGAAAGCTATCTGAGCGCCGTGATCGGTGCGGTGGAAGCGCGGGTGGAAGTATTGGAACGCTATGCCGCAGATCCAAGTTCCGCCGGCGGCATGCAGGGTAAGGACTATCTGATGCTGATGGTGTTGAACCGCAACCTGCCGTTGCTACGCCATTTGCAAACCCTGCCGGTTGTACATCCTGAGCGGCTGTATTCGGTTCTGATTGCATTGGCGGGAGAGCTGGTCAGCTTTGAGGACCGCGAGCGCCGGGTGCGCGACTATGGCCGATATCGTCATGAGCGGCCAAAAGAAACATTTCTGCCGGTTGTTGACGATATTCGCCGCTTCCTGTCGCGGGATGTGGGACGCGCTATACGCCTGCCGCTGGAAGACCGCAAAGACAATCGCTTTGGTGCCATTGTCGAAGATGCGTCGCTGTTTTCTAACGCAGCCTTCATCATAGAAGTGAAGGCCGATCTTCCGCTGACACAGGTGCAACAACAGTTCCCGCAGTTCTGTAAGGTTGGGCCCGCCTCGCGGATGCGCGAAATCATTGTCAACAACATGCCAGGCTTACCGATCGTGCACCAGCCGACGCCGCCTGCGCAAATCCGTCATGTGACAGGACATGTGTACTTTTTGATCGACAAGTCCAGCCCGCTCTGGCGCGAATTTTCGACGCTGCCTGCCATTGGCCTGCAGATTGCGGGTGCCTGGCCAGGGCTTGCTCTGGAGCTGTGGGCGATACCGGAGGAATGATCCATGACATCGGATGATGATGACCGCACGGTGTTTGGCCAGCGCCTGCCGCAACCACCGCAGTCGGCCTCGAAAGGCGTTGCACCGCAGGGTGGTGAGCAGACAATCTTTGGTATGCCGATTCCAGGCAGCGCCCCAAAGCAACAACCAGCACCACCTGCTTATCCGCCGCAGCCCGCTGCGCCGGCTCCGGGTTACTCTCAGGCCCACCCCCCGGCTCACCCGTATGAGGTGCCGCAGTCTCGAGCTGCGCCGGCGCCACATCCGCAGCAAACCCAAGGCGGCTATGCGCCCCCCCCACCACATGTGCCGGGCGGATACCAGCCGCCATCGCAGATCGCCGCCCAGGGCCAGCCCGCGCCTTATCAACAACCGGCGCCGCAGCCTCCTGCGCCCAGCGGTGACCGGGAAGATACGTGGTTTGGCGGCAACATGCAGCAGGCGCCCGCAAGTCAACCTCGCTATCAAAGCCCTGTACCGCCTTCCTATCCGAACCCAGCGCCAGCGTATGTACCGCAAGGGCAGGGCGTTCCGCCGCAACCCGGACATCCTGCCTCGCCACCCGGCTGGGGGCAGAGCCCAGAACAGACCCAGGGATGGTCGTCCTATAACGAGCCGCAGAACCTGCAGTTCCCAGATGCTCAAGCCGCAAAACAGGCGGCGGTCCAGCTTGCTGCTGCAACCCCAAAGATTGCCTTTGCCGATGCGCTACGTGGTTCGGGGCTTAATATTGGCCATACCTCAAATCCTATTCTTGCGGCGGCAACAGACCTGCTGGTTTTGCTGGGACGGTTGCGCACCGGTATCGTGGAGATGCATGCCATTCCTCTTCGGGACCATGTCGTACGGGAGATCCAGAGTTTTGTTCAAAAGGCACAGGACCACGGTATTGCTCCCGAAGATATTGAAACTGCGCGCTATGCGTTAGCAGCCACTGCGGATGATTTTGTGCAAACGATTCCCGGCAGCGATCCGGGCTATTGGCAACAGTATTCCATGGCGGCAGAGTTGTTGAATGACCGCTCAGCGGGGATTGGCTTCTTTGCCAGACTTGAGCAGGTTGTAGGGCTTTCACATCAGCGCAAGGATGTGCTGGAGTTGATGCTGGCCTGTTTGGCGCTTGGCTTTGAGGGCAAATACCGGGCCGATCCCAATGGGGTTGTGGCGCTGACGCGGATCCGAAATGAGCTTTATCAACGGTTTCGATCCGTGGAGCCGCGGCCAGGGCAGGACCTGTCGGTACATTGGACCCCGATCGTTTTGGGCGGACGACGCAATTCGGCCAGTGTGCCAATGTGGATTGTGGCCAGCGTTGCCGCGGCCATGGTTGTAGCGCTGTTTGCCACCTTGTCGGGGATTTTATCGTCAGATGCGCAGGCCAGCCAGAACACGCTCCTGACATTGACCAACCCAAACGAGCAGATTGCGCTCGAGACCAAAGCGAATTTCGTTGCGAGCGCACCTTATGAGGCGGCCACGCCGGCCCAGCTGGACCGGGTGCGCGGGCTGTTGGATGCGGCGATCAGCGACGGGCTGGTGCAGGTGGAAACCAAGGGCGATTTCATTGCCATACGGGTGGGAGCGCAGCTGCGGTTCAAATCCGGCTCTGCCGATCTGAGTTCTGATTTCACTAGTCTAGCTCAAAGTCTGGGTATCGTTTTGGAAGCCGAGCAGGGTGCCATCGTAGTGGAAGGCCATAGCGATAATATTCCGCTCAGCGGGCGCGGACGCTACCGCACCAATGAAGAGCTGTCGCAGGCGCGGGCAGAAACGGTGCTGGGGATCCTAGCTGGCACGTTGAGTGATCCCAATCGGCTGTCCGCCCTGGGCGTGGGGCCGAATGATCCGCTGGATACGGCAAATACACCCGAAGCGCGGGCGCGCAATCGACGGGTAGAAATCCTGATTGAACGGGAAGAGTGACGATGAGGCTATTCGGGTTCAGCTTGTCGCGGCTGTGGCAGACGCCATGGATGCGGGTGCCCTTAATTGTGGTGGGGATCGTATCGATCTGTCTGGCAGTGTGGTTTGGCTTTTTATGGACGGGGGTTTCCTGGCTGATTTCCCCTTGGCTGCGCGGTGGTGTGATTTTTGCGATCCTGGGCGTGGTGGCCTTGGCGGCTTTTCTAAAATACCGCAAGCGCAAGGCGGCGGCTCAGGCGCTGGAAGAGGCGCTGATTGAAACGCCCGTTGGGGATGGCGCGGTCTTGGCCGATCGCATGCGTGAAGCGCTCGGCAAACTGAAAAAGAACGGCGGCACCACTTACCTGTATGATCTGCCCTGGTACATCATCATCGGGCCGCCCGGCGCGGGCAAAACCACGGCCCTGGTGCATTCGGGCTTGGAGTTTCCCGGCACCGACAAGGCGGCCGTCGCAGGGTTTGGGGGCACTAAAAATTGCGATTTCTGGTTCACCGAAGAAGCGGTGATGATTGACACCGCCGGGCGCTATACCACGCAAGACAGTGATGAGCGCGCTGACCGGATGAGCTGGCAAGCCTTCCTGGAACAGCTGAAAACCGCTCGACCCAACCAGCCGGTCAACGGGGTGATCCTGGCGTTTTCCTGCGATGATCTACTGACGGCGAGCGATGATGCGCTTGATACCCACGCGGTGACAATCCGCAAGCGGTTAGAGGAAATCCACGAGAAGCTGCGCATTGATGTGCCAGTGTATGTGATGTTTACCAAAGCGGACATGGTGGCCGGGTTCCGAGAGTTCTTTGGTCCCTTTGGCGAAGATCGCCGCCGTAGTGTCTGGGGGGTTACGTTCCAGACCAAGAACCGCAAGGAAGAGACCTATAAGGCGGTACCAGCTGAGTTTGATGCACTGGTGTCGCGCCTCTCTAATGAGGTAACGGACCGGTTGAACGAAGAGCCAGACGGGGTTGCACGGATTTCCATTTTTGGTTTCCCCGGCCAGATGGCACTGTTGCAGCGCAATGTGAGTGATTTCATGCGCCGGGTGTTTCAGCGCCCACAGGAAATCCATGCCATTTTGCGCGGCTTTTATTTTACCTCGGGCACGCAGGAAGGCACTCCGATTGATCAAGTGCTTGGGGCGATTGGCGGCAAGGGGTTTGATACAGGGTTTATGTCCGGCAAAGGACGCAGTTTCTTTTTGCATGATCTGCTGCAGAAAGTGATTTTTGCCGAACGGGACTGGGTGGGCTATGATCTAAAAGCAATGCGGCGACGAGCCTTGATGCGGATGTTAGGAACCACCACCATTGTGGGTCTGACAACCACGTCAATGGGATTGTTTGGCTACAGCTATTGGAAAAATGCGAGTCTGATCAAAGAAGCGGACCAGATGTCGCTGGCTTATTCGCAAGAGGTGCAAGCTGACCCGGTGTTGCGCCAGACCATTTTGGATGATCCAAGCCCTCTGCCTGTGATGGAAGCCTTGGCGCTGTTGCGTGATATGCCGGGGGGCTGGGGTGATCCACGTGAACAGGGGATCATTGAGCATATGGGGCTATCGCGGCGCGGAAGTATCCGGCGCGCCTCTCTTGAAGTCTATTCCGATGGGCTGGAACGCCACTTACGTCCAAGAATGATGTTGCAGTTGGAAAATGAGCTGCAGGACTATATCGGCAAACAGGAAACAGAGAAAACCTATCGCGCGCTGAAAGCTTATATTCTGCTGGCAAAACAACAGCCGGGCAAACCGGATGAGGCGGCGATACAGGCGTATTTTGCCGATGCCTGGCTGCCTTATTTCTCGGAAGTGGGGCTAGAAGATGAATATAGTGAGATCAATGATCATCTAGCGGCAATGCTGGAACTGGATGACCGGGTTGAGCCGCGCCTGAAGCCCAATAATTCGATTGTAGAAGCGGCACAGTTGGTACTGGCAACATTGCCGCTTGCGCAGCAGGCTTATAGTTCGATCCAGTCGGATGCGGCGGCGATGGCACCTTACAGCCTGTCGGATGCATTGGATGGGGTACGTGCTGATCTGGTGTTTCGCACCACCGATGGGCGTGGGCTTAATACGCTGACGCTACCGGGGCTATATACGTTCTCCGGCTATTGGGGCAGCTTCCGCACCGCGATGGAAACTGCGGCGCAACGGCTGGAAGAAGAGGCCTGGGTTCTGGGTAAAGCCGGTGAAAAAGTGGATTACTCCGGGCAGATGGCCGGTTTGAACCGTGATATTCACGCACTCTATCAGGCAGACTTTAACCGCCACTGGCAAGAGATGCTGGATCGCATTGAATTGACGCCCATGTCACAGGGCGCGCCGGAGTTTCCTGCGCTGTCTGTGGCTGGAGTGGATTTTGCATCTCCAATCCTAAAGTTGGCTGAAGCGGTGGACCGCGAAACCCGCCTGTCCCGGTTCCTCGATACCATTGAAAACATGGAAGTGTCGCCGCAAGACTTGGCAAGCGGCAATGTCGCTGGGCAGCTGGGAGACGCAGGCTTTAGCGAGGTTGAGCGACGCTCGGGTGCGTTCCAGCGGATTGCGCTGAACCTGCTGAAAGATAAAGCTAAGTTCCAGGGACGCGCAGCGGGTGTGGGCAGCACAGGATCGCTGCAGCGGCGTCAACTGGAAGACGTGGAACGCAACTTTGAAAAGTGGCACAAATTTGTCGACACGGCGGGCGGCGCACGGGGCCGCCCGGTAGATGTGCTGTTGGCAGGGTTGCGGGCGCTGGCGGCCAACCGCCAGAGCGCGGCGCGTACCCCAAATGCGCTACTGGATTCACGCGGGCTGCAGGACGCGCTGAACGATTTGACCCAGAACTTGCCGTTTTATCCGCAGCCAGTGATTGGGTTTGTTAACCAGATCGAAAGTGAGTTCCTGACCATTTCCGCAAATACAACGCTAGAGCAGATCCAGCGGGCCTTGAACGAGGAAATCACTGCATATTGTCGTCAAAATATTGAAACCGCTTACCCTTTTGCCAGCGGTGGACGGCATATTTCAACTGCGGTGTTTGGTGATTTCTTTGGCTATGGCGGCCGAATGGAGAAATTCTATCAGGAGTATTTGCGCGACTATACCCAACGAGACGGGCTTGGCGGTCTGGTTGCACGCAGCGATCGCCCTCTGGGTGCGCGACTGTCACAATCCACGTTGAGTCAGTTCGCCCGCGCCGAACGTATTCGTCAGGCGTTTTTCCCTGCTGATAGCAATCGCCCATCGGTAAGTTTTACCATTCGTCAGACCACCAGTAGCGAGGAGGTGGATTCCACACTGTTGGCTTTTGGTGAGCGTCGGGTGAAGATCTTGCCGAATTCAACCGCCGTGAGTGTGACCTGGCCGGAAGAGACAGCGGATATTGTCTTGACGCTGCTGCCCCAAAAAAACCGGGTGTCCAATTCGCTACGCTTTGGTGGTGGTCGCTGGGCAATCACCGAGTTTATCGAAAAAGGGCGGGGGCGTGCCAATGGCACACAGGTGGACATCACCCATTCCGTAGGTGGGCGTTCCGGTCGCTACCGGTTGGAGTTTGATAGCATTACCGTGCCCTTTCTGATGAAGGAGCTTCGTGCGTTCCAATGTCCGCAGAGCTTGGAGTAAGTGAATGAGTACCCTCTCATCCCGCACCATGATCTATGGCAAGCACCGCGCCTTTGGTGATTTTATCGCCCATGGTCTGCCTCATTCGCATCTGGCGCCACTGGACAGCTGGCTTGAAGCGCAGCTGCCGGTGCTGCGTGCGCAGCTTGGGGACAATTGGGAGATGGTCTGGGCCACGGCCCCACCGCTGTATTTCTGGATCGGGCCAAACATACTAGGGGTACCGCTGCTGGGGGTCTTCATACCCTCTGCTGATAAAGTGGGGCGCCGGTTTCCCCTCATATTTGGTCTAACCGATGTTGTTACTCCGCCACCGGTTGCCGATGGGTTTGAAGCGGGCCCCTATGAAGCGCTGTGGTCCCACATTGTTGAGTTTCGCATGCCGGAGCGCGGCCTGCAGGGCGGCGAGGGTCTGTTGCAAGGTTTTGTAATGCCGCAGTTGCATGGAACCCCTTGGGAGAGCGGCAGTGACGGCACGCTTTGGGGACAGCGGGAAGATGGCAATCTGATGCGCCTGTTTGCGGATGCAAGAAGCCAGGACGCCATTCAGGCACAGTTTACCCGCTCGCATTGGTGGCATCCGGGGCACGACGCGGGGTGGCTGGCCTGCAATGGCTTGCCGGATGCATCCGCGCTGGCGTGGTTGCTGGATCAACAGACAATGCGGCGGGGGGACGGGCAGTGACCACGCAATGGGGCACGCAATTCGAATTTGACGACGCTGGGCGCAGCGACGTGGGACGCGTGCGAAAAATAAATGAAGACAGTATGTTACTCGATCCGCATTGCGGGTTGTGGGCGGTGGCCGATGGCATGGGTGGGCATGCGGCAGGGGATTTTGCCAGCCGAACCGTTGTTGATTGCCTTGACACGCTTGGGGTGGCTTCAACTTATGAAGATCTGCGCCACCGCATGGCGGATCGGCTTAACCAAGCGCATCATCGGGTGAATTTGCACGCGGCTGAGCTTGGTCGTGGATCGATTGGCTCCACCCTTATCGCGCTGGCCACAATCGAAAACCGCTTCCTATGCTACTGGTCCGGCGACAGTCGGATGTATCTGCTGCGTGACAACAAATTGGTGCAGGTCAGCCGCGACCACACCGAGGTGCAGGTGCTGCTAGATTCCGGCCAAATTACCGAAGAACAGGCTGAGACCTGGCCGCGCAAGAATGTTATTACCCGCGCGATTGGTGTGACTCCCTCACTCGAAGTGGAGATGGTAGAGGGACAGTTACAGGATGGAGATCTGTTCCTACTCTGCTCGGACGGGCTTTCGGAATACTTTGGAACTGAGGAATTGGAGCATCTGCTGGCGGCGACTGAATGGTCGCTGGAGGAAATCAGCAATTATCTTGTCGCTCAGGCTGTAGAGCGTGGCGGCAAAGATAATGTTTCAGTGGTTTTGGTTCGAAGCAAGGATATCGGCCTGCGTGCTTTTGAAGTAGATGGGCAATTCCCAGAGTTTGAGGGGATGTTATGAGTGATGAACGCGACGCCTTGACGCCAATACAGTCTGGTGAAGTCTCTGCGGATACCGGACTCGACGATGAACGCACCATTATTCGTCCGATGAGTGCTGCAATGCAGTCGGGTTTGGATCCGGATGCGCCGGCCGCGCAGTTTGACGATCAGACCTCAGGGACAATTCCGCAGCATTTGCCTGGCTCCAGCAAAGGCCCAATAGACGAGCGCACAATCATCTCTCCAATGCAACCTTTGGCCCAGCCTCCTGCTTCTGCGCCACCGCCGGAACAGATCGATCCGAACCAAAATGGTGTTGATCATACAACTGGAGGCCCATCGGCAGTGGAGACCCTTGTGCCTCCGCCGGAAGGCGCTTTTGCACTACCTTTGCAAAAACTGGAACCGGGATATGTAATCAACAACATGTATCGGGTGCTGCAACCATTGGATCAAGGCGGTATGGGCCGGGTGTTTCGGGGGGAAGAGATTGGCACCGGAGAGCCTGTGGCCATTAAGGTGATCTTGCCGGAGTTCGCAGAAGACACAAAAGCAGCTGATATGTTTCGCCGTGAAGCACGCACATTACGGCTTTTGCACCATGATGCGATTGTACGCTATTTTGCCTATGTCCCACCGGATGAGCGGCTCAATCTTCACGCGCTGATCATGGGGTTCATCGAAGGCACCAAACTGTCTGATCGGATCAAATCAACCGGTGCGCTCAGCCTGAATGAAATCTATCGGCTGTTTTCTCGGTTGGCAGACGGGCTCGCAGCGGCGCATGAAATCGGCGTGGTGCATCGGGATCTGTCGCCTGACAATGTGATGTTGCCGGATAGCAAGATCGGCAAAGCGGTGCTGATTGATTTTGGTATTTCGCGCTCAAACGCCATCAAGGATGTCACCCTAGGCAATGAGTTCGCAGGCAAGCTGAAATACGTGTCACCGGAGCAATTGGGCGCATTTGGCGGAGAGGCCGACGGGCGTTCGGATATTTATTCCATGGGGTTGTTGATCTATGCGGCGGCCACCGGTGGCGCGGCGCAAATGGGCAGCTCGATCATCGAGGCGGTCCGGATGCGCGAAAGCGTGCCGGATCTGAGCGCGCTGCCCGTTGAATTGCAGGGGTTGCTGTATCAGATGTTGCAACCTGATCCTGACGCGCGATTAAGCAGTATGACGCTGGTCAAGCAAGCCTTGAGCGAGCTGCAGGGAGATCAAGGTACATCGGCTGGGTTCGTCACCACATCAAGAGGCACCGTCACCCGCGGCACCGGCATGGGTACGATGGGAACACATCCAGGGCAGGCGCAATCTGCCATGACCAGAAGTGTAGAAGGCCTGCAGGCCGCCCCAAATATGACCAATTTGTCTACGGCTGGAACGAAGCCCAAGGCAGAACAAGGGGCGACGACACTCAACACAACAGATGAATTGGCGACACCAAAGCGAAAACCCATGCGGCGGCTTGGCCTGTTGCTGTTATGTGCAGCGCTGTTGGGGGTTGGCGGCTATATTGGCTTGGCCACCCTAGAGAGCAATGGCAGCGCTGAGACACAGCAAAGTGAGGACTTGCCAGAGCGAGATGAAGGACCTGAGGCGTTTTTGGCCAATGCGGTTGCGCCGGGATGTACCTTTGCAACCTTGCGTCAGCATGGGGTCAATGCAACCGCAATCGAAGGATTCCATTCCTCTGGGGTCTCGCTTGCGGGGATCGATGCGGCTTGGGCTGCGCATTTCGACGGGCAACCTGAGTTGGTGACGCGCTTGGTTGAGACCAGCCAATGTGGGGCGCTCTCGTTCGCCAAGGCGTTTCAGGGCCGCGCGGCGGCACAGATTGAACTGGATGTTGCTGACGGGATCGTCAGCCGCCGCGACGAAATTGCAGGACGGCTGTGGGGATCGGCGGGACGCGCGGACTGGCTCGCGATTGTCACGCCCAAGGGCAATGTGCATGCTTTGACCCCACGTCTGCAGGAGCCGATCGGGGAGCAACGCCAGTTTGAGTTCCGCATTCGCTCCGGTGCGCCTGGCACATATCTATTGGTCGCAGTGTCATCTGAAAAAGCGCTGGTTCGCGCAAGCGCAATGCAAGATGGCACCGAAGCGGCTGTGATCTTTGATCTGATCGCGCGGGAACTGGCCCTCGACAGTTCTGGCGCCGTTGATCTGGGTTATGTGCATATTACCCCCTAAGCTCAGCCTGCGGAATTTACGCTCGTAAGCGCAGGCCGATCACAGCGCCGCAAAAAAACGGTCAAGCCGTTCCTGAAAATTGCGAACTTCCACAGGGATTTGGCGCGGCACTGGGGCGGAAGCTTGACCAAGCACGGATAGCTTACGGTCTGCCCAGGCCGCCATCTGAGCATTTGTCCAGCCTTTTAGAAACGGATTAGCCTCCACCACATTTGCACCCATCGTATCCAGTACAGAGGCTTCGGGGTCGGCTCTGAGTGCAACAACTGCGCCTTTGGCACCGAGAAAATGCGCCAGATAGAGGCGGCCCGGCGAAATGTTGAGCCCCGCAGCGCGCAAGACAGCTTCATTTTCGCGTGCCAAATTTGTCACCATAGCGCGGCTCAAATCGGGATCAAAACGCAGCTCCAAGAGTTCTTCACGGCTGAGGCTCTGCGCCAGATCCGGACGATAGGTCCCCATCATACGGAGCCAGGTAGAGGAAATGAACTGGCCCAGACCGGTGGCGGAGGAGCGGCTGTTTTTGGCCCGCGCATTGCCGGCGCTTTCCACCTGAATAATACGGTTGACCAGCGCCTCAACAGCAGCGGATCCGCCGGATGTGCCAAAACCCAGAGGATCGACCGGAACACCGCTGAGACGCATTTCGAAGTGCAGATGTGGGCCGGTGGAGCGTCCGGTCGTGCCCACATAGCCAATAAGTTGGCCTTGTTCGACCGCAGCGCCCTGGCGCAATCCTTCTGCGAAACCATCAAGGTGGGCATAGCGGCTTTCGATGCCGCCGTCGTGGGACAAGTAGATGATGTTGCCATAGGTTGTGGATCGATCAATCTTGGTGATGGTCCCTGAAGCCGTGGCCACTACCGGAGTGCCAATGGGAGCGGCCCAATCCACCCCGTTGTGATGTTGATGTATCTGGGTGACCGGGTGAATGCGCGATCCGAACCCGCTGGTTTTGACCCCTTCCACCGGAACCTTATACCCGGCGCCGAGACCGCCCGGTGCAGGCAAATTTTGAGGCGCGCTTGGGTCAAAACAGCTGAAAGCGCCCGCATCCTGTGATGCGCCCAGCTGGACTTGAGGCACCACATAACAGCGGAACTTAACTTCGGCTTGGTCAACCGCGATGAAAAGCAGCCGGGCAGAGGGCAGTAGGCTTTCGTCCGAGCTCATCAAGAGGCGTAAGGTATCATCCGCACGCACCAACCGATCAAGGTTGGTTGCCCGGCTCAGCATGAGCATGGTTTCACCCACGGCATCCGAACTCATGCCGTTGCGCAACAGTGCCGTATAAAGCGCGTCTTTCAGGCGCATGTCCGCGTTTGGACCCCGCGCACGCAAAACCCGGTCAGCCTTTTCAAGCAGGTTGTCCGAGAACCAAGGATCATCAGAGAGCTCAAAGCGGCCTGGCGCTGGTTGTGACAAAGACAACAAATATTGACCTTGCACATAAAATGAGGCTTGAAGGAATTTCGCCGCACGCCGCTTCGCACTGGTGCGCAGCGCCAGAATATCCCCATCTCCAAGCGAGGCAAATTGTTCGGAGTTCAGCTCTCTTGCTTCGGCTTCGCGGCTGAGTGCACGCAAAATGCGCTGGATTTCGTCGTCGTCGAGACCAGCTTCTTGCAGAACTGGCTCCAACGCGCGGGATCGATCAAGTTGAAACACGTGATCTTGATAAAGTGGCAGCCGCTGCGCCGCAGGCAAAGCGATAGCTTCGGTCACCGTGTTCAGCGGCACTATGGTTTGGGTGGAATGAGTCTCGCTGGCGCCATCAGATGCTGTGGAATTTGTCGGCCGTTGAGGCGTAGCGGAGCGACGCTTTTGGAACGCAGCAAGATCGGCCCCGCTGGAGGGGAGCGTCAAAGTCAAAGTCTGATCAGGATCCAGCAGGGGATCATCGATCAATATCAAAGCGCTGCCTGCGGGGGCTCGCCCACTATCGAGGGCCTGATCCAAGATCATGCGCTGCCGGCCCAATGCGCCGCTTTCCGGCAGCTCGATCACCATGGGCGCGCGTTTGATATTGAGAAAAACCGAAGCATCTAGATCTAGAGTATCCAGCGCTGCAACGTCTTCGGATTGCACCAAATCCTGGTTCGCATCTAAGTCGAGATCTGCTGTGGGCGCGGAAAGCCAGACCTGCCATATTCCAAAGGCGCTGCATGCTAACACACTTAACGCGGCTGAGATCTTTAAACAGATGCGCAACAGGCGCTTGCGACGCAACTTTTTACCGCTCCCGAGAAAGCGTGGGTCGACTTCAATTGTTCTGTTTAAAGGGGGCAGGTGATCCACGTTTTTGCGTCGCTTTAACGGAAAACTCCGGCACGCGGGACAGAGCTCCCGCTCGAAGCTGGGGGGCGTGCAGGTGCGGGCGCTGCCTGCGGCGCGGGTGTAGTTCGTCGTGGCCGGTTATTAGTCACCGAAGGTGTTGTTGGTTGTTGAACCCTAGCAACCCGGCAAGTGACGTCACCGTTCAGAACAATGCTGCGAAACAGCTCATTGCTGGGTGCAGAGCTCGGCGCACGATTGCCATTGTCCAGAGTCTGGAAATAACTGGTAACCGATCTACGTGAACCGCCGCCCCAAACACCATCAATTGAAGAGCGATAGCAATTCATCCGTGCCAGTTCCTGTTGCAAAACGCGTGCCAGCTGTTCTTCGGGCGGGTCGATGTGACCGCCCTGAACCAACTCCCGAAACAACTCCGGGTTGGAAGTTCTCAGCGCTTCGCGACTCTCAAGATCATCAAATGCAAAGCCAAAGGCAGCCACAGTTTCGTCTAGCAAGCCTTCTATACCAAAGCGTTCTTCGGCGCCGGGCTCTATTATTCCAAGAACAATCGAAGGACTGGGGCGGCCGACTGTTGTGGGCCTTGCTTCGCGGCTAGCGGTATTGAACCTGGAAATTCTAGGCGGTAGGGCCTGAGGTGTATATGCCGTTACCAAAATAACTTCTTCTGTGGTGTCAGCAGAGATCTGATCTTCGATATCGAAGGTAATTGGCTCGAGGGAGAACGCATCTCCGGCATCCGCCGTCTGATCGACGCTCTGAGCCAAAAGCGGGGCGCCGCTTTGGATCATAATGATCAGAGCGCAGCATAGCGTTGAAAAACCTGACACGCGCATGGGTGGAACGGTCCTAAAAATTGAATTAATCTATAGGTTGAGTGTCTCTCGAGACGGCCGCCACTGTCAATCGCGTGCGTTCGGTTTCAGCGCGAAAACGCCATTGAATGTGAAGGCTCCGGACTGATCTGGGAATAGGTATCTTAACATCGATGAACCCCAACGCCGGATTAATGACCAGCCGCATCCTGCAGTGCAATAATATTGAAGGTCCAGTGCGGGGAGTTGCCTGTGTCGATCTCTCGAAAATCCGCAGCGATTTTACCACGTTGCAGGCAGTTATCGCGGCTTTCAATGCGAAATTCGCCATTGTCCACACACATAGCGGTGTCGCCTTCGAACATTGGATTGCGAAAGACATCCTGTGCATACACATAGACAAAGCGTGACGTCAGATCTGTTTCGATTACATCGGCGCATTGATTTGGGCCTACCACCCACCAACCAGAGGTGACCCAGGCCTGGAGATCCCACTGGCCGATCGCAATATTCACCACATCGAGGGTTTGATTACAGATTCGCAAACTCGCATGCGTTTGCTGAGGGAAATGTGTCAAAAAAAAGGTAAAAATGACAAAAAAATGCCGCCTTTTTAACGGTCTGCGGGACATCTTTAATCCGTTTGTGTTTTCTGGATCACTACAAGGGTGACCCTAACGTGTTGAATTTACAAGGCTAGATTGTTTTTCCCAAAGGGCCGAAGAAAAAAACAGGAAATTTTGTGTGAGCGTGAGTTTAGGGGATGCTGCTCATGAAGTGGATATGGTAAATTACACTCATGAAACGTGTCTTTGCCATTTCGGGTTGCTTGATCGCATTAACCAGCGTTGGAGGTGTTGTGTTGTCTGAGGTGCACAACCAATTCGCGCGGCCTGCGATGGTCAAGTCAGTGGACATCAAAATGCCCCAAGGCCCAGAGATGGTAGCGCCAGCGGCTGAGACGGCTTTTGTTGCAGCTGAGGTTGGGGCGTTTACGCCCAACGTTGGCGGACGCTCGCTGATAACAGCTTTGAGTGTTCCGGTGGCATCGGATGCTCCGATCAGAGCGCAGAACGTGATCCACGCCCCACGGGAATCCACTAATGTGCGCGTTTCCCTGCGCCCTCGGGCGCGTCCGGCGCAAACTTTGCACGCCATTCCACAGACAGTTGTTGTTGCGAGTATTTCTAAGGAGCGTACCTCCCAAAACAACCTGTCTTCCGAGCCAGAAAAAACCAAACAATTGGCCGCCTTGGTGCTGAACCATTCCTCTGCCAACGGGAATCACCCCGTCGCGCGAAAAACGCCGCAAACCACACTCTCTCAGAAAGATTTTGTCAGGGTCGGTATTTTAGGACCCCGTTCATCCCCGCAGTCTGAGCGCAAAACTCAACAAACAGATGGCATCCGAGGCCTGTTTGCATCCTGGGGTGATGGCGGCGCAAAATACGATATAGGAACGCAGCACGGTGTCTACCGTTAGGCGAGTTTAGGGTTGACAGAAACACCTCATAGGCCACTAAATGCAGGCAATTGATTTTAGACAATTGCAGGAACAGTATGTTTCGTCGGTCCTTATATTATACCTTGGCAATTTTTGCCTGGTACGGCAGTGTGAGTGGTGCATTTGCGCAGGAAAGCGCATCAGTACTGGAAAATAAAGACGCTGGTCATTTTCTAATTGAACTGAACCGAGCGACAGACAAATCCACTGATAGCATAAATGCATGCGAACTGGTGATTTTTGCCCACAACCAAATCGGCGCAAGTCTGGATCAAATATCATTCAAGCTCGCGGTTGTTGATTCATACAGCAAATTCATCAGCTTACTGTCTCTTCCCCTGGGGCCCATGCGAGCGAATGATAGCAAGTTCGCCTCTTATACATTGAAATTGGGGTGTGGTGAAATTTCCAAAGTTGTGGTGAACGAAATTGATGTTTGTCTGCTGGATGACGCAACAGACAATAGCGGAATTTGCCACGACACACTTGAGGTTAACTCGTTAGAAGCCGCTATAGAGATGGCACTTTAAAATTATTTAGAGAGTACTTTTGAAATGCTATCTAGTGAACTGACTCTCCTTGGTGTCGTATCTTTTGGAGTGTACGCGACACTTGCGGCACTGTCCGTTTTTGCTCTTTCTACGGGTATTTTTAAGGTGATCCAATTTTCGCGTCGCGGTTTGGGTGGGCGGAAAGAAGCGGAAAAAATCCTTGATGACTGGCTGAGTGGCCGCGTAGATGACGCCATTCGTCAGGCTGGTACGCGCAAATCCGTTCTGGCACGTGTTCTGCATGCGGTGTTTTCCGGATTGCAAGCCCGTCCCAATGATCCCTCTTATGCCGAAGAGCTGAGCCGACAGACCGTGCTGATCGAGCTAGCACATTTAAGCGAGCGCATGCGATCGCTGGATATGGTGGTCCAGGCGGCGCCGATGTTGGGGCTGCTGGGTACAGTGGTGGGGATGATCGATGCATTCTCGGTGTTGGCGGTGGTTGATGGCATCGTGGATCCTGGCGCCTTGGCCGGAGGGATTTATGTTGCGCTGACAACCACTGCGGTGGGGCTGGCAATTGCTCTTTTTGCGTTTTTCATTGCCACCTGGCTTGAAAGCCGCATTGACCGAGAGCGTACGATCATGGAGGCGCTGGTGTCCGCCGCTATACATGGACGCGTTGGGCCAAACAGCAAAGCGGCCTGAGGCAGTGTCATGAACCAGTCGAAAATGGCGGTTCCAGTAAAAAAACGATCTTACAAGGTGGCGTTGACACCTTTGGCTGATGCGATGTTTCAGCTGCTGACGTTTTTCATGCTGACAACCAGCCTGACCCCATACTCAATTCTGACCATCGGATCCAATCCAGAAAGTCAAGCTGCCGATGCCGTTGATGCGCTGGGTTCAGGTGCAGGAAATGGCGGCGATGCGTTGCCATCGGACGTAATCATCTGGCAGTTGGAGGATGGCATTGTGCGCTCGGGTGGGACCAAATTCGACCGCACACAGCTGCATGATCTGTCTGAGGCATTGTCATCGCAAGCAGGCACGGTTCATGTACAGCTGGTCATCGGGCCCACCGCACTCATTCAGGATGTCGCCACTGCGATGGCTGCCTTGCGTGCTCATGGTGTTGAGCACGTCGAAATCAAGCGAGTTGGAGCGGACTCATGAGCCGTTTTAACAGTCGTTTTTTTGAAGAAGAGCGCGGGCAAACCAAAATCGATTCCTCTTTGGCGATGGTTAACATCGTGCTTTTGTTGATCTTCTTCTTTATCTCAAGCGGCTCGATTCTTGCCTCGAGAGAGGTGACGGTTGAACTGCCGGAAACCACGAATCTATCACTGGATACGCTGCCGAGCCCATTGTTGGAGATACAGTCCGACGGTGGCATGATCTTGGATGGAGTTGAGATCCCAGTGGGAGCGCTGGCTACCGCAACCCTGGATACGCCAGTTCTACATGTACTGGCGGATCGCGACACCAACGCTATTCGGGTGTTTGAGGTACTGGAAGCTGAAAATCTGGTGGCGGTTGAATTGCGTTTGGTTACATTGCATCAGGCCGGTGAGGCAGGATCATGAGTTTTCTGCCCTATGCACCCCCGCGCCCTTGGCAATGGCGATTGTCCACTGGGTTGTCGTTTTCGGTGCATGGGGGGGTTGCCGCAGCATTGTTTGCGGGATCAGTTTCGTTTTTGCCGTCGCTCCGACCAATGAACGAGCCGGAGGAAGATTTTGCGCTGGTCAGCATTGATGTATTAAATCCGGTGCAGGTTTTGGAGCCGGAGGAAGAAACCCCGACACTACTGACGCCGGAGGATCCCGAGAATGAGCTGCTGCCTGCGGCGGACGAGCTTGCGGAAGCGCTTGAACCTGAGGTGATTAGCGAACAGGTTGCAGAGGACATTGAGCCAGAAGAGCTTCTACCTGATTTGCCCGCTGAGATCGCCGAGGTGGAGCCGGTTGAAGAGCAACCCGTGCTACAAGAGCTTGAAGCGGTTGAGACGCCAGAAGTTTTTGAGGGAGCAGAACAAGTAGCTGTACTCCCTGTGGAAGAGAGCATTGAGGCAGATGTGATTGCGGCGGATGAGCCGGTAGAGGAACAGCCTCTACAGGAGCCACCCGCGGCTGAGGTGGTAGCTGAGAGCGGCTTTGAAGTTGAAGACAACACATTTGATATTGCTACAAAAGATCTGCTGGAAATCGAAGGGCAAGGCGTCGGCTTCGGCGACACCCTCCCGCCGCAAGATGTGGTGTCATTAGATACCGCAGGGAATATTCAGGAGCCAGAAAGCGTCGGCCCAGATCTCCCCGAAGATACCATTGGGGCCGTGGACGATGCAGGTACAGGTTCTCAGCAATTGGCCACGCTTTTACCTGAGGTAGTGGAGACGGGGCCACTTGATACGCCCAGAAAGGCGCAGATAATAACGGCGCCAAACGCTCAAATGCGGGGTATTGGCCAGCTGATTCATCAGATCAGGGCGGCTCCGCAACCTCAGTGCGGTTTGTTGCTGCCGCGACGCGGGAGCAATGGGGGCCTTGGGTTGTCCATGATCGGGGCAGACGACCTGCTGCTAAATGCGGCGGCAGATAGAATCGTAGACCGTGTTGATGCAACTGTTGCACGTCATTTCGACAGTATTGATCTGCGCCAATGCGCGGCACTGGATGCGTTGCGTCTTAGTGCGGCGTATCCGGCCAGCCGATTGGGGCTGGTGCTTGAGCAGAGCACTCTGAACAGCGGTGACAGTCTTCGCGCGCGCGTGGTAGGGGCAGGAGGGCTGAACCTTACGCTCTTACTGATCGATGACAACGGCGTGGTTCAGGATCTTTCGCGTTTTGCCACAATCGAAGGAGATGTGGTGGAGGTGGATGCGCCCGTTGTACGCGTGGGCACAAATCGGGATACCAAGCAGTTGCTGTTTGCATTGGGGCACGGCGAAGCTAGTTTCAATCTTGAAAATGAAGTCGGTCAGTTAGCGCAAGACGTGTTTTCCAGCCTGTCGACCAATCTACTGGAAGATTCAGTATTTGGAATGGCTGCGTTTCAGGTGCTTCAGTGATTTGGAAATTCAAATACCCTGAAGAAATTTTTCGGCGCAGATGACTAAAATCGGGTGGTTTATTATTGACTGTATAAGTATTGCGAAATTTCTGACATCATCCATGTTTATAAAATAGATGTTCGCAAAAGGCGCCGACGCCTTGACTTATGGTAAGGCTCGAAGCTTAAGGGAATTTTGAGAGTTAAATTTGTTGTTTTGGATTGATTTTCTATTTTACTAAAAGGTTGTAATACTCAGTGGAGATTTGCCACACATGCAAAAGCATCTATTAATTGGCTGTAGAAGAAGCGGGACACATTAAATGGATTTTCTTGGCGAACAAGGCAATGATTTAACGGTGCCGCCGTTGCGTACTTTGCGCCATGACAGCCCGTCTGCTTTATATAATGCTCTGCCCGAAGTTGCCGCCTTTACGAAACACCGGCCAATGGTAGAGGAAGATAGTTTTTCTTATTTTGAGAGGTTAAGGGGATCTACCACTCCAGAGGATGCGATTACTTTTACAGCCTTTGCTGCAGAAGCGAAATTTTCCATTCACTGGGCCTTGCAGGCAGCCCGCAGTATTTTGCCTGATCCGGCCGCAGAAGAGGTGCATCTGCTGACAGCAATCACCCAATGGCTGGACGCTCCGGGCAATCAAACGCGCTGGCGCACCTTGCAACTGGCACTGTTTGCCCATCAACGCACACCATTTGTCTACCTGGGACTGGCAGTTGGTTGGTCTGGCGGCATGATGGCACCCAATGATCCCTGCCGCCCTCCCTTGTGGCGCAGCCCTTGTGCTGTCAACGCAGCTCTTCTTACCACATTGGCTCGCGGCGGCGCCGAGCAAAGATCGGTGCATATGGCGCGGATTCTGGATGCTTCCTCGCCGCTCTTTCGAATGATTTAAAATAGACAGTCCTGAGTGCGATGACAATGTTAACCCTGCGGATCGAAAATCTTGCCACGCTGGACAATGGCGGTCCAATTTCCTTGCAGCTCGCTGGCAAGGGGGCGCAGATCGGCCGGAAGGTGGGGATGGATTGGGTCTTACCAGATCCCACTCGTCATATTTCGGGCCATCACATTGATATCACCTATGAGCAAGGGGCTTACGTTTTGCATGATGTGTCCAGCAACGGCACATTTCTGCATGGGGAACGGTATCGGATGTCCGAGCCGCGTGTGTTGCAAAATGGTGACCGGCTGAGCGTCGGGCATTATGTAATACTTGTGGAAATCAGCGCCGCATTGCAGCCCGCAACTGAGATGGCGCACCAGGCTGTAGCGGCCACATATGCAGGTAGCGGTGGCCACAATAACCCAGCGATGCCGCCGCCGATACAACCGCCAATGCATCCACCCGAATCGCCACCGGTTCCGCATCAGCCTGACGCAGGCACCGCGCCGGAGCCCGCCCAGGAACCATTTGACGACGTTTGGGGGGATTTTGCTGGCCTGCAGAAACAAGACTCGGCGTTGGTGCAAGGGGCCGAAACTCCACAAACTGCAAATCTGGAGCATTTTGCGGGCAGCCCGGCGCCACGTGAGCTGTCTGTTCCCCCTCAGTTCACAGCACCCCTTGCGGATCCATCGCTGGCGGTGCAGCAGCCGCAGCCAGGTCAATGGGGAGACGCCGGGGTTGAACTACCGCCGTCCGCTTCATTTGTGTCACCTCCGGCGCCCGTCCCGCAAATGCCCGCACCTGCTGCAACACAAATGCCGTCACAGACGCTGGAGCAACACCACCCTGTCGGCGAGATTTTCACACCTGCAAGTCTGCCAGAGATGGCCGCTCCTGCACGGGCTGCACCCGCGACACCAGGCCAAACCGCTGCGCCGTCTGAGGCAGATTTGCTGTTGCAGGGTTTTCTGCAAGGGGCCGGCTTAAGCGATGTGCAACAGCTTCAACTGCCCCTGGATGAGCTTGGGCGTATGTTGGGGCGCTGCGTTCGCGACGGTGCCTCTGATATGATCGCATTGCTGCAAAGCCGGTCTGCAGTCAAATTATTCATCAGTGGCGAAGACCGAACCATGCGGGTAGCCAATGGCAACAACCCAATGAAATTCCTCACCGATCCAGAGCGCGCTTTTGAAGCCATGTTTGTGGCACCACGCGACGGGTATATGACCGGATCGGATGCATTCCGCGACGCGTTGAGCGATATCCGGGCGCATCAGGATGCAGTGGTTGCGGCACTGCAGCCAGCTTTGGCTGAAATGCTGGAAGGGTTGTCGCCGGAAGAAATAGAGGAAGCGGTGGGCGGACGTCTGGTGGGCGGCAATGGCCGCAAGTTCTGGGCGGAGTTTACAAAACGCTGGGAAGCCGGGGCTTCGCAGGGCGAGAACGGCATGCTTGATGCATTTATCAAAGCTTTCTCGCGCCACTATTCCGATGCGATCCGTGAAGGACAGGGTAAGTAATCAAATGAGCTTAGAATGGATTTCTCAACCGCTTAACGAGGCTTCTCCGGCGGGGGATGACTTGTTTGAGACTGATGACGCCGCATATGGAGACTACTATTTTGGGGCGGTGGGACGATTACCAGAACCGGGGGATTATTTCCGACCCGGTATGGAGATTGGCGGCAACAAACAGCCAGATGTCATCTTTGACCCCAAATCCGTAGCATTAGGCGAGGAACTGGCCGCAATTGATGGGCTGTTAAAGCGCAGCCGTGATTTGCGCCTGCTGGTGTTGCGGGCGCAATGGGCCATGCTCGCGGGGGATTTAGAGACCACGGTGGAGAGTGTGGAAGCCACGGCTGCCTTACTGGAGGCTTTGCCCGATGCGGCACATCCCAAGCTTGTGGACGGGCCACGAGATCGTTTGGACGCGTTGAACGATTTAACTCAGGTTGGGGCGATGATATTGCCCCTGCGCTATCTGAACTTGGCGGGCAGTGGAACTAGCCTACGCAAGATCTTGGTCACGAAAGGGCGCTATACGCCGCATGACGGCGAACATGACCTCATGCTGGATCCTTTGCTCAAGATGTTAGCGGAGGCGGGCGACGAGTTCGATGTAGTGCGGGGCTTGATCAAACGCTTTTTTGCTGCCTTGGAGCAGATCGAGATGGCATGTCTGAGCAGTGATACGCCGCATAAGCCGCAATTGCGCAGCCTGAAAGACGAGCTGACAGAGATTTTGGCCCTGTTGGCAGAGGCACGGCCTGATCTTGACCAGCTGGATGGCGATTCGGACGAAGTAAGTGGCTGCGAGCTGGAAGTGCCGCCTTATGCGGCTGCCCAGGCGTCCCACGCGGGGCACATAGAGGGCGGCTCCGTCTGGGTTGCTCCTGTGACTGAAGTCCAATCTCACGATGAGGCGCGCGAAAGGCTGAAAGCTGTTGAAAACTATTTCACCCTGCGCGAGCCCTCGTCGGCAGCCCTGTTGCTGGTAACACAGGCACGGTTGCTGATCGGCAAAAGTCTTATTGACGCTTTTGAGGAACTGATGCCCAATGCCGTGGACCGGGCTGTGGTTGAATTTACCTCTGCTTTTGACTTTAAGCTGGCACGCGGCCAGCTGCGGTCGCTTGCAGATCACGCGGACATTGGTGCGGAAGAGGTGGCCGATTCTGGCCACTCGGACACGGCTTCTGGTGGTGGCGGAATTGAAACGCCGGACCTTTCTCCAGCTACATTTGGAAACTTCAAAGTAAACAACCCTGAGGATGCTAAATCTCAGATTGCAGCCGTTGAAAATTTCTTTCGTTCGGTGGAAAAATCATCTCCAATTCCCCTTCTCTTGGCGCGCGCCAAGGGTTACATAGGTAAAGATTTTGAGTTTTTGATGAGAGAATTTATTCCAAGCGATTATTAACCTTTTAGGTTGTTAAAATGGCAAGTCGCACCTTGACTCAAATGGTGTGACTAAGTCAGATGCCGTTGAAATTATCTGTTTATGCATTATGGGAAGGAGCGCTGATATGGCGTCTGATACTGGTTCTAGTCATATTCGTAGAAATAGACCTCCGCGCGTTCACATCTCCTATACGGATCCGATCGACGCTCAAAAAGAGGTTGAATTACCCTTTGTCATGGGAATGATGAGCGACCTTTCGGGAAATGCGCCCGGCAAAGAAAAATCTCCAGTCGAGCAACGAGAATTTGAAAAAGTCACAAATTCGACTTTGGACAGTTACATGGAAAAGAAAATCCAGCCGGGCCTTGCAGTCATGGTGGACAACAAATTAGACGGCGGCGAAGGTAAAATGGGTCTCAATCTTCGATTTAATTCGATGGAAGATTTTGAACCTGCAAAAATTGCCACACAGGTTCCTGCCTTAAATGAGCTGCTGGAGGCGCGCACGCAATTGGCAGATCTGCTTTTGTACATGACCTCCAAGCCAAAGGCGCAGGAACAGATCAAAGATCTGCTGAATGATCCGGAACGGCTGAAGGCCATGGCTGAACAGGCGCGTGCCGAAGCTGCAGCCGCCGCTGAAGAGAACAGCGGCGAAAGCTGAAGTCTCTTTCTGGCTATAGACACATTTTAGGGAGCGTGCCCGATGACTGAAGAAGCTCAGGTCCAAGAAGCCGTTAGTGCCGGTCAATCTGATCTGGAAGACTTTTCCGCAATTTTGAAAGCCACGATCAACCCAACCACTGAAGTGGCCGAAAAAGCCATCGACAATGCCTTGGCAACTGTGGTGCAGGAGGCTGTCAAAGATCAGGCGTTGATCGATGACGACGTGATCGACACCATTCAATCCATGATCGCAGGGCTGGATCGGCAGCTGAGCAATCAAGTGAATGAGATCCTGCACAATGAAGAGTTTCAGGCGCTGGAGTCTTCCTGGCGCGGGCTCGCTTATACGTTGAACAATTCAGAGACCGGCGCCAGCCTGCAAGTGGAAGTTATGAACGCTTCCAAGTCAGAATTGAGCAGCATGATGAAACGGTATCCCGGAGCAAAATGGGACCGCTCACCGCTGTATCGCCAAGTCTATGAGCGCAAAATTGGTGCATTGGGCGGCGCTCCAATGGGTGCGCTTGTTGGTGATTACTACTTTGATCACTCTTCGGCCGATGTGGCTTTGCTGAACTCGGTTTCTAAGATCGCAGAGGCATCGCTTGCTCCTTTCATTTCGGCTGTGGGCCCCCGGTTGCTGGGTCTGGAATCCTGGAATGACATCTCTAACCCGCCAGATGTGGAAGATCTGTTCACCGCCTCAGACTATGCCGGTTGGAACTCTCTGCGCGACAGCGAAAATGCACGCTTTCTTGGGTTGACGTTGCCACGCGTTCTTGCGCGAGAACCCTATGGCCCAGACAGCACCATGACGGTCGAGGAATTCAACTTCACCGAAGAGACCGATGGTCACAATGGTGAAAAATATTCTTGGATGAATGCCGCGCACGCGATGGCGGTAAATATCAACCGCGCCTTCAAGGAGCACGGCTGGACGGTGCGTATTCGCGGTGTTCAGTCCGGCGGTGAGGTTTCTCAGCTGCCAACGCATTTGTTTGACACCGGATCGGGTGAAAACGACCTTAAGTGCCCAACCGAAGTGTCGATCGATGATCGTCGTGAAGGGGAACTGTCCAAAGTCGGGTTGTTGGGCCTGATCCATCGGCAAAACACCGACAAAGCAGTCTTCCTTGGTGGGCAATCGCTTTATAAGCCCAAGAAATACACCGATCCATTGGCGACGGCTTCTGACAATATGTCTTCGCGCCTGCCGTATATGTTCGCGGTCTCCAGGTTCAGTCACTACCTGAAGTCCATGATCAGAGACCAGATCGGATCCAGTGCTGACAAGGATCAGATCCGGCAGAACCTGCAAACATGGATTGATCAATATGTGACCTTGAACCCGGAAAACGCCGATGAGCGTGAAAAGGCAAGTAAGCCATTGGCTGACGCTAAGGTTGAGGTCGTCGAGGATGAGTTAAACCCCGGATATTACATGGGTAAATTCTTCCTTAAACCCCACTTCCAGATGGAAGGTATGGATATCGGGATGAGCTTGGTATCCAAAATTCCGCCTCCAAAATAATTGGTTGGCACCGTCATTTTCGTAACTAAGGAGACAGGTAAATGGCTGTCGATATTTTCCTCAAATTAGACAAAATTAAAGGCGAGTCTGTTGATGACAAGCACACGGGAGCAATTGATCTCTCTCAGTGGTCATGGGGTATGACCCAGTCCGGAACCACTCACCTTGGGCCCGGTGGTGGCTCTGGCAAAGTCAACGTTCAGGATCTGACGTGTACCAAATATGTAGATATGGCGACGCACGACCTGCTGAAGCATTGTGCGACAGGTACTCATATCGCTGAAGGCGAGCTGATCGTTCGTAAAGCGGGTGCGACTCCTCTGGAGTATATGAAGATCAAGATGTGGGAAATCATGGTCTCTTCCTACTCCACCGGTGGTTCCGGTGATGGCATGGATCGGGTGATGGAAACCGTCACGCTGAACTTTGCAAAGTACGAAGTGACTTATGCATCTCAGAAAAAAGATGGTTCCAAAGGTCCGGAAGGCAAAGCCGGCTTCGACATCGCGAAGAACGTTCCTGTTTAAGTCAGGATCTTATGGGCGGTGTAACAGCCGCCCATTTGTGATTGGATTATTTTTTAGCACCCATGGCAAGCCTCGTTCCGGAGACAGAGTACGACCGACCACGACGGACTCGGCGCGTTCACGAGCGCTCGCGGGTCGCGCTTTTTGATGTCTTTCGTCATTCGTTCGAGGAGAACGATGCAAAGGCAACAGATGGCCGAAAGAGAAGTGGCGATCCCGGCCAGCATGCGCGGTCTACTGCCCGGCGCATTGGTGTAAGTGAGGAAGAGCTTCGCAGCCATGTTAAAAAGCATCTTGAGGTTTTGATGAACACGGTGCGCCTTGATGCCGTGGTGGACCTCAAAGGGTTTCCAAACGTTGCGCGTTCGGTGGCAAATTATGGGTTTCGCGATCTGTCCGATTTAAGCCGCAAAGATCTTTTTGCGCCTGATGTGGGCCAATCCATAAAGCAATCTTTGCGTGACCATGAGCCCCGGCTGGTAGATGAAAGCATTGAAGTGAAGATCCGGACGGTAGATGGAGACGAAACGCAGCGAATTGCGCTCAACGTATTGGCAGACTTAATCGCAGATCCAGCGGATATTCCTGTTGATTACCAAGCGGATATAGACACCGGGAGCGGCAAGGTCATTTTGCAGTCCCGAAAGCGGTCATAAGTTATGAAACTTGCGTTCAAATCTGCCTATGAACGAGAGCTTGCGCTGCTAAAAGAGCGCGCCGCACAGTTTGTTGATGACCATCCCGGTCTTGCTGATCGTCTGGGCGGTCTCTTGGAAGAGAACCTCGATCCATCAATTCAGGGATTGTTGGAGGGTTCTGCATTTCTCGCAGCGCGGGTCCAGTTGAACATTGATCAGCAGTTTCGCACGTTTTCCAATGAGTTATTGGAACAGATTTGCCCGGATGCAACTGCGCCTCTGCCTTCAGCAATGTTGGTGCGGGCGCAACTTCAGGGCGGCCGCCCCGAGGATCTGGCGGTTGGTCACCGGTTACAAGCGGGAGAGTATCTAGAAACGTCTTTTAGTCACGCACAACGCCGGGTTGGATGCCGATACCGACTTGCAGAACCGATTGATCTTTGGCCGGTGGAAATTTCCCAAGCGGCGTTTCACGCCTCGACCGCTGTTTTATCATCAATGCTCGGGGATCAGGTACCCGAAGGAAGTGGCGATCAACGCAGCATCGCTGCGGGCCTATCGCTGACACTCGCACGTACTGACGGTGAGGCTCTGGGAACGTTGCCGATCGATAGCCTGCCTGTGCATTTTCTTGGTTCCGCGTCAGAGGCGATGGCGCTTTACGAAGTCTTAACCTCCGGGGTAATTCGCGCAACCCTTTGTTGGCAAAATGATTTTGGTGATCCCGTTTATCGCACGCTTGCGCCATCAGAACTTTTAGAGCAGCTGGGGTTTGACCGAGACTACCCTCTTTATGAGCGGGATGAGCGACTATTTCCCGGCTTTGCGAGTTTGCTGGAGTATTTCTCTTTTCCACGAAAGTTTTTGGGGGTGCGTCTGAAGGGGCTAAAGCAGGCTTTGCGGGGGATCAAAGCGCACTCGGCCCAAATCATTTTTGAGCTTGATCGCGGCAGCAGCCGTTTGGAAAGCCATTTCGACCGCGAGAGTTTGGGACTGTTTTGTGCACCTGCTGTCAATCTCTTCGAAGATGACGCCAAACCGATTGCCCTGGATCAGAAGTCGCATGCGTATCTTATCGCTCCAAACCGGACTCCGAACAGCAACTACGAAGTTCAAAGGGTGCTGTCAGTCACAGAGCAAAATGAAGGTCAAAAAGAACGGCGCCAAGTTCAGCCGCTTTATTCCCTGCCGGTAGGGGGGCAAGATACCCGCCAGATTTCATACTATACCTTTGAACGCCGCCGACGCCGTTTGACCCGGCAAGAGCGCAGCATTGGCGGCACCCGTTTTCGCTATGAAGGCACAGAGACCTGGCTCACCATCTATGAGCCTGACGTCGCCACTTCGGGACATCAGTTGTTTGTGCGCACCCTGTGCTCCAATCGGCATTTGCCTGAAATTTTGCCAATACGTGAGTCTTCTTTCCATATGCTAGAAGACCGAAATGTCATGTTTGACGTTGTGGCTGGCCCAACTGATCCACGCGAGGCGGTTGCGGAGCTTGAAGCCGAAGCGCCACATCGCGCCCGCGCTGGCGACAATTACTGGCGGCTATTGTCATTGCTTTCCATCAGCTACCGCGGATTTGTAGGCGCAGATGGGCGCGGTAATGTGGAGGCTTTGCGGGAGACCCTGCGCCTTTTCAGCAACGTCTCTGAGCAGCTCACCGAGAGCCAGATCAATGGGATCAGCAGCCTTGAAGCAAGCCCAGTCACCCGGACGGTAAAACGGTTCGGAGGCTATCTGCCAACACGGGGGCTCGAGATCAGGGTTTGTTTTGATGAGAAGGTATTTGACAGCGGGGCAATCACATTGCTCTCTGCGGTTTTGGACCGGTTTCTTGCAGACTATGCGGGCGTAAATACCTTTACTCAATGTGTCGCCTGCGATCAGAAAGGCAAGGTTATGACACGTTGGCCGCCACGGGGCGGTTCGGGGCCACTGCTGTGACTGGTGGGGACAAGCAAGGCTTTGGCTTTCTCGCGTTAATGCGCCGATTGGAACGCGGGGCAGGGGACAGGCCGCGCGTCGGTCAGAGTCGGCGCACCCATGAAGAGGTCGCGCAGCTGGGACAGGATCCCTATTTGGGATTTGCGGATAGCGATTTATCAGAAGTGGATTTGAACGCCACACCTCCGGTGGTGAGGCCGCGGTTTCTGGGCTTTTTTGGCCCGTTTGGTGCTTTACCGATTGCTATGACCCGCGAAGCTAAGCACTGGCAAGACAATGGCCAGCCTGGCTTTACCCGTTTTGTGGATATTTTTGCCACCCGCTTTATCCAGTTGTTTTATCGTAGCTGGTCAGACGCACGCCCTATTACCCAATTTGACCACCCTTCGGGCGGAACGTTTCCCGAACAGCTGCGAGCGCTCACCGGGGATAGCGGCGATGTTCATCGAGGGCTTGGCGTTGTCGATGATATTGTCAGGCTACGCTATACAGGGTTGCAAATGGCGCGTGTGCGCTCCCCGGTTCGCTTGCGGCAAATCCTAAGTGCGCATTTTCAAGTGGATATGAAGCTTGAGGAATTTACAGCCTCATGGCTGAATTTTGCAGCCGAAGATCTATCGCATTTGGGGCTTCAGGCCAGTCAGCTTGGTGCGGATGTCAAGTTGGGCAGCAGTATGGCCAGCACTGAAGAAAAGATCACGCTTCATATCTATTGCCCATCGCTGGACAGTTATCGAAGCTTTTTACCCGGAAAGCTGAGCAACCTTGAGCTGGTGGATCTTGTCTTAGGCTATCTTGGGCAGTTTTACACCGTGGATGTGAAACTTTGGCTTTCGAACGCGCAGCTGCAGGCAGCAGAGTTAGGGCGTAGCTCCGAATTAGGTTGGATGACCGTTCTGTCGCTTGGCGAACAGCATCAGTCTAAGGCCGGTTGGTCGCATGTTTGTGCCTATCAGATCGATTTCGATGATTTCCTTGAAAATTCAGAATTTAGATGTTCGGGAGGCCGATAAAATGGCGGCAGAAATTCAGGTAGAGACCTATGTAGGAAAACTTAATCAGTTGGGGCATGATGCATTTTTTAACGCCATGCGCCTGGCCCGTGGTGATGGTCACCGGCACGTAGATGTGCTCCATTGGATTTATCAAGTCGTATCTTTGAAAGACTCCGATGTCTCATGTACCCTCCGCGCGTTAGGGCTGGACCGGGCTACGGTGCTGACAGAGCTGGTTAAATCGCTGGCGCGACTGGACAAGAACGTGACCGAAATGCCGGTGATCTCGGACACGCTGTCAAAAGCGTTCACCAATGGTTGGGTGTATGCAACCCTGTTGTTCGGGGAAGTGCAGATCCGAACGGGTCATATTCTGGTGGCGCTCCTATCAAATTCCGAACACCGCCGCGCGGTGGCGGCGTTTTCTGAAACGCTTGGTCAGCTCTCTGCGGAAACCCTTGCGAAAGAAGCGCGCGGCCTTTGGAAGGACAGTGAAGAAGAAAATCAACGTCCAGTGGATGGCGCTGGTCTGTTAGAGGCCGCGACAGATGAAGGGCCGGGCGCATCAACCGCCCTGGGTCGATTTGCAAAAGACATGACAGCTGCAGCAGCCACCCTAGATCCGATTGTTGGGCGTGACGATGAAATTCGCCAGATCATTGATGTATTGCTGCGCCGCCGCCAGAATAACCCCATTCTTACCGGGGAAGCGGGCGTTGGCAAAACGGCCGTAGTTGAAGGCTTTGCACAGAGCCTAGCAGCCGGGGATGTGCCGCCGAAACTGAAAGGAACCAAACTGTTCGAACTAGATATCCAGGCGATGCAAGCCGGAGCATCCATGAAGGGTGAGTTTGAGCAACGTTTGAAATCCGTGATTGATGAGGTTCAGGCATCGCCGACGCCAATTATTCTGTTTATTGATGAAGCGCATACATTGGTTGGAGCCGGCGGGCAGGCTGGCACCGGCGATGCCGCCAATCTGTTGAAGCCAGCACTAGCGCGGGGCACATTGCGCACAATTGCGGCGACAACCTGGGCCGAGTATCGCAATTATTTCGAAAAAGACCCGGCGCTGAGCCGTCGTTTCCAGGCCGTTGATGTGGCTGAGCCCAATGTGGAGCGTTGCTGTACAATGCTGCGGGGCATCCTCGGGGTGATGGAAGAACACCATGGCGTACGTATCGCCGATGAGGCGGTTGTCTCTGCTGTATCCCTGTCTGCGCGCTACATCCCGGCTCGGCAGCTACCAGACAAAGCCGTATCATTACTTGACACGGCCTGCGCGCGGGTCGCCGTGAGCCAGTCGGCCAGACCTGCCAGGATTGCAGATCTCGAGCAAAACATAGCCGCGCTTGAAACTGAGATCGTTGCCAAGAAAGCCGAGCGTGAACTGGGTGCAACCGATGAGGCGCGGATCCTTGATGCAGAGGCCGAAAAGACTGCGCTAAGCTTGGAACTTGCCGAAGTTCAGGCAGCTTATGATGCTGAAAAAATCCTTGTGGATGAAATCCTTGAACTGCGCAAAGCCATGAACGGCCAAGACAGCGATCCCGGCGAGCGCGATCTTCTGGCTGAGAAAATGGCGCAGCTCAGCGGGACCAACCCCGATGATCGAATGGTCTATGCACATGTGGATTCTCAATCAGTTGCCTCTGTAATTTCGGATTGGACCGGTATTCCCGTGGGACGTATGGTTCAAGATGAGCTCGCTGCAGTACTCACGTTGTCAGATCGTCTGCAAGAACGGGTTATTGGCCAGGACCACGGTCTTGCAACGATCGCCAAACGCATTGAAACCTCGCGAGCAGGGCTGGCCAACCCGGATAAGCCTATTGGTGTTTTTATGCTTTGCGGTCCCTCTGGGGTGGGCAAGACCGAAACTGCGCTGGCGCTGGCTGAAACACTTTATGGTGGTGAACAAAATATTATCACTATCAATATGTCCGAGTTTCAGGAGGCACATACGGTTTCATTGCTGAAAGGTGCCCCTCCCGGATATGTGGGTTATGGTGAAGGTGGGCGGCTGACAGAAGCGGTGCGGCGCAAGCCTTATTCAGTGGTGTTGTTGGATGAAATTGAAAAGGCTCATTCTGATATCCATGAGCTGTTCTTCCAGGTCTTTGACAAAGGGATTATGGAAGATGGCAATGGGCGGCCGATCAACTTCAAAAACACCCTTATTTTGCTTACGTCGAATGTGGGAACCGATGTCATCATGGAGATGGCACAGGATGGCAACATTGAGCCCGATGTGGACGAGCTCTCGGCCGCGCTTAAGCCGTTTCAGTTGGAGGTGTTCCCGCCCGCGCTTTTAGGCCGAATCGTTTCAATTCCTTACTTCCCGCTGAGTGGGGCCGCACTTGCGGACATCACCCGTCTCAAGTTGCGCTCTGTTGCCAAACGGCTGCGCGGCAGTCACGAAGCGCAGTTGGTCTGCGACGACGATGTATTCGACTACATCATCAGCCAGTGCCGCGACCCTGACAGCGGCGGCCGCATGATTGACAACATTATCACCAATACCATTCTACCAGAGCTCTCACGCAATGTGCTTGAACGCATGGTGTCAGACAAAGCCTTTGACCGGGTGACCGTTGGCTATGCCGATGGCAAATTCAATTTCAAATTTTCGAGCGAAATGTCTGAAGTATGACAACGGCCTGGCAGGTATTGAACCTCCAAAGGCGCCGTTTCGTACTTCTGAATATTATAAGGTTATTTCAATGTATAAAAATATTTCGAATAGTCTGCCTAAGATCGATGGTGACCTGACGTGTTATGAGAACCCAACCGCAAAGGCAAGCAATGCGTGGTATTCACCCAACCGCGAAGTTGTCTTTGTGAATGGGATGCTCAATTCGCCCAAAGATCACATGGATGCAGCGCTTGGCCTGTCTTTGTTGCAAATGTGTAAGGTCATTGGTGTCTATAATGCCAGCTCCGTGTCCGAAGGGACTATGAACACGGTAAACGCCGTTGTCGAAGATCTCGTGCAATGTCTTGGCGACAAGCTGCAATGGGACAGTCACCAGATTGACCGCGATTTGGTGAAGTTGCAAATGATGTTGGAGGCAGGTGCAGGAAACAAGCAAAAATCCAAAGATCTCGTGCGCTTTTGGTTAGCAAGAAACAAAGCAGCACTGACGCTGTTCGACTATCTTTACGTCAATAAAGGTAAATCGACCACGATATTTGCGCATAGTCAGGGTAATCTGATTTCCTCAAATGCATTGACCGGGCTGTTCCTTCTGGAACCCGAAGCTTTGATGAATATTACAGTCAATTCTTACGGATCTCCGGCAATCTTCTGGCCAGATGGGATCTCGCACAGTTCTTATTCCTATACTTTGGACCCTGTTGCGCTGCTGCCTGGCCTCGGAAACTCTTTGCGGTTCAGCACCTCGACCATTGGAGGCCAAATCACCCATGCGTATGAGAATTACCGTCGGGATGATGCGACCTTTGTCGTCAACGCGTTTCGCTGGGGCATGTTGCGTATGACCGCAAGTATGGATGAAGAGGGTTTGGCAAAAGCACTAGTAGACATGGGAACCAATATGGGCCGCGTAACAAAGATCTTTGAGCGGCTTCAAAGAGCGCACTACACTGATTCAGACGATGTAGCGTTGCTGTACATTGAAAAGATCAAGAACAACCCTGCCTTATTGCAGACAGTCAGAAATGCCGCTGGCTTAACCAAAGTGCTGAAGACCTGCCTTGAGGAAGGATGGACCACAGACCGTGAGCGCAAAGCGATTGCAGCCATCAGCTGAGCTTAGATCTTGGTGGGCTTTCGATAAGGCTCGCGTTTGCAAAATCCTCTGCTTCGCTTTGTGCCTCGCCGTTCGCTTCAACCCCCAGTCAGAGCCGCATCAAGCAGTTTTGATGCGGCAACAAAGATGCTGATCGTAATATCAAAGACTTCAATATGTATTTCTTACTAGGCTTGGCTGAGTATAAATTAAGTTGACGTTGTGAGGTTATATGTTAAGCGTCTTTATAGGCTTTTTAATTCAATACTCCTTTGGCTGATATTTACATCAGCATGCAAATATTCGAATTATTTTCCTCCTAGCAGTGTTAGATATGAACTTTATTCAATCAGACCGTCATGGCTCCTTAACAACTCAATTGGGCAAGGATATTCTTGTGCTCAACCGTTTTGACGGAAGCGAGGAGATGTCTGGCCACTTTGAATGGCACGTTGAAGCAATTTCCCAAGACCCCGATATTGATTTAAACCAGCTATTGGGCACTCATGCTACCGTAAGCGTCAAAACGGTGCACGGGCCGAGATACTTTGACGGTATTGCAACCGAAGCGAGATGGGGTGGAACCTCGGAGCAGGGAAACAGTTATGATCTCGTGCTGCGCCCATGGCTGCATCTCGCCGGCCTGCGGCGCAACCAGAGAATATTCCATAATAAAACGGTTACCGATATTCTGACTGAATTGTTCACCGATTATGCGAGCCTTGGCGCACCGCACTTCGACATTCAATTGGCTGATGATTATCCGACCCTTGAGTACACAGTGCAATATGGTGAAAGTGACGCCGTTTTTGCGATGCGGATGATGGAACGGTTCGGAATCTCATGGCATTGGCAACACTCTGAGCGCAATCACTGCCTCGTGCTCACGGACTACGTTACAGCCCATGCCGATCTGCCCGGTGGGGAGCGACCGTTTTACGGAGTTGATGGATATCACCAAGATGAAGACGAGCATTTCCGAGAGTGGAAGGGCGGTGCTCGAATGCAAACTGGTGCGGTACGTCTGACCGACTACAACTTCAAAACACCCAATGCCGTTCAAGAAGTCGAACGCGAGGGCGGCGGGCTCTATGAACACGGCAAAATCGAGAGCTTTGACTACCCTGGTGATTATTTGAATCAGGGAGTGGGTGAAACCGTTGTGTCTCGCCGGGCGGAAATGGAAACTGGCGGCATCACGCGAATGGAGGCGAAAGGCAATGTTATTACCCTTGGCGCAGGCCTCTGTGTGACACCGGTTGGCAATACTTTGCCAGGGGCCACCGGGCGTAAATTCCTGTGTCTGCGTGCAGAACATGCCCTAAGAACGCAAGCCTATGCCACAACTCAGGAAATATCAGAGGAAGACGCCTATCAAGGACGGTATGTGCTTAGCCCGGCAGATGCGCCAATGCGCCCCGAGCGACGCACCCAACAGGTCGTAATGAAGGGTCCGCAGACAGCGGTTGTGGTTGGCGACGGGGAAATCGATGTCGATGAGTATGGTCGGATCCTAGTTCAGTTTCACTGGGATCTGGAGGCATCTTATTCCATGCGATGCCGTCTGAGTCAGAACTGGTCTGGTAACGGCTGGGGCGGCATGGTGATCCCCAGAATTGGCATGGAAGTCATGGTCGAATTCCTGGATGGTGATCCGGATAAGCCCCTGGTGACTGGCTGCGTGTTCAACGGTAAAAACAAGGTGCCCTATAGCCTGCCGGAACATAAGACCAAATCTGTTTTCCGCACAGATACGCACCGTGCGGCGGGATTTAACGAAATGGTCTTCGAAGATGAACCGGGCCACGAAAACATTGCTTTCAAGGCACAAAAAGATATGTCGCAATTGGTGCTGAATGACTCCTTGTCGCGGATCAAACGGCATGACGTTCAAAGCGTTGGTTCCAATCAGATCACCGAGGTTGGGCAAAACCAAAAGACCGAAGTCGGCGGATCTGTCTCGGTTGTGGTGGGCGGCACCGGACCCGATGCGGCGGGACTGTTGTCCGGGCTATCAGGCCTAGCCGGCATTACCTCAAAACTCGTCAAAAAAGGCGCCCGCGAAGGGGGAGGAGGAGGCAACCCGCTCACTCAATTTGCTGACGCATTGGGTAAGTCAAAGTTAGGTTTCCTCGATGGTCTGGGCGCTCTGGGGCGCAGCGGATTATTACAGGCTGATGAATCCGGTAAGGACGCCAACAATGAAATGCGGATGGCCGGATCTAAACTCGGCTCCAGCGTTGCGGGCTTATTTGATGCGCCCGGAACCATGAACACATTGGTGTCCAATTTCCGTTCCGACAGCACCGGTGTGGTGTCAGCTGAACAAGTCGGCTTGACTAAAATCGTAAATGTTGGCGGCGCTTCAATGGAGCAGATTGGCAAGGCAAAACAAGTGACCATCGGTGAAAAACTGATGACAACTGTTGGCAAGATGATCCTGTCCCGTACTAAAAAGCACACGATTGTAGCTACAGAAAAGTTTACGATTTCAGCTCCTGGAGGATCAATCGAAATCGACGCCGCCGGTATGACTATCAAGGCCACCAAGCTGAAAGTTCTAAGCGGATCCGTTGATTTTGATCCTGGTGCGCCTTCGCAGTCAGAGGTGCTCAAGGCCGAAGAAGCGTTCTGCGAAGAATGCCAAGCCTCTGTAGGAGGTTAATATGAGCGCCCAACCCGCAAGTCCTGAGCTGGACTATGAGAGTGTGACTGCGCTGACCGACGCGCTTTTTGATGCACGCCCACAGGGTCACAAAATCTATCTGGTTCTGGACGCCAGTCGATCAAAAGAGATTTCAAGCCTTGTGCAGACTTTGGACGATGAGGCGATGTGCCTTTTCGACGGACAAGCCTATGTTGACCTCGCTGAAGTTGCTCCCTGGATTGTTCCAATTCATAGCAAAACAAATGCGGTGCTTGACTGGTTTTTGAACGAAGCCTGGGGACAAGACATCGGCTATTTTCTGTTCTCCAATGGCGTCGCGAGAAAAGTCAAAACAAGCCTGAAACGCTCTTTTCGCATTCAGGACGAGAACGCAAGAAACCTTTTTTTCAAGATTTACCGACCGTCAGTATTCAGAACTTACCTACCGCTCATGGAACGCGATCAGGTGGTCTTTGTACTGAGAGATTTTCCGCAGGTATGGACTGAAGAACCACAAGACCCTTGGGTTGTGAACACATTCAGCCATTCAGATGGACTCCTAGAGCACAAGCGCTTGAATATTTCAGCTGACAGCCATGATACGCATGAAGAAATAGGAGAATGACATGCCAGGCAAACCAGTTTCTCTCTTAGGTGATCATCATGTTTGCCCATTGGTCAATCCCGGGCCAGTGCCCCATGTCGGGGGACCGGTGGTTAATCCAGGGCAGGGAATTGTGCGGATCGCAGGGCGTCCAGTTGCCGTGGTAGGTGGCAAAACGCTTTGTGTTGGCGTGCCCTGTTCTGACGCTATCACATCGGGCTCTGCGATTGTCCGTATTGCCGGCAAACCGGTCACTCGGCTTGGGGATTCCACCTCCCACGGCGGAAAACTTGTGGTTGGCATTCCTTTCGTGCGTGCAAGTTAGAGGCCGGAGCAGATTATGGGGATACCGGTTAAATTACTTTTCGGCACGGCGTTTCTGTTTGTTTGCCTTGTGGCACTCGCGGTTTTGAATGAGCGTATCTTACCGCTTTTTGGCGGCGATCGCGATCTGGCAGCGCGCGTGATGAAGGTGGTTTTTGCGTTGTTTGGCGGTGTGGCCGTTGGACTGGCCCAGCCGTTCTTTTGGCAAAAAGCGATTGCGAGCGTTCAGGCACGTGTGCGCCAGGGTGGGTCGGAAAGTGGTTTTGCACAGTGGCTTTTGCGCCCAGAGCTGAAAGATCAGTTTGCAACATTGGGCTGGATTGCATTGCTATTGGCTCTGATCGCAACAGCGTTGGTTGCAGGCTTGATCTGGGCAGGTCGAGAATAACACCATGCTACAGATTAAAACACAACAATTAGAAGCGTTTACGGCACAAGGAGCCAAGGCGTTTTATGACAGGCTGGCGGTAGACCTTCGGGAATACATCTCACAAAAATGGCCTTCGATTGCACAAACGGAGGTCGACATGAAGATTTCTCATGCCTTCGATCTTTGCCGACACTACAGCATTCAGAGCGAGGCGCATATTACAGAAATGAGCTATATCTTCATCGCCTTTCCTCCGGAATTTTATTTCGATGACCGCTATGCTTGGTTGGATCAAGTCCTCAGATCCCAAGCTTCAGCTGAGACCCGTGTTCGTCAAATTCGGGCTGTCCTGAGCCAACAGGAGGAGACCTCCAGATGAATGCTCCTGTAGATACCAACACGACCAAAACCTATCAACTGCAGCGTGGGGACACGTTGTCTGCTGTCGCACGGCGCAACGGGACAACCGTACCCGCTTTGGCCAAGGCTAATGGTATCGCAGATCCAAACCGTGTCGATGCCGGGCAAACCATTGTCATACCTGCTGAACAGGTCGCGCCTGCGAGCGCCGCAGACGCTGCACAAGCAGGGCAAGAAGCGGCATCTGACAAGTCGGACAGCAAACCTGGCGAAGTTGTCAAGCCCTGTGAAAAAGCCGAGAAAAAGGAAGAGGTTGCGAAGGTTCGCGCAGGTGGCGACGACAATGTAGACGTCTTTTACGCCGAAGCTGGCGGGAGCGCCAAAGATGGGGTCGTGCAGGGGCAAGTTGGAGCAGGCATGACCCGCATGAACCATGCAGGTCACTTTGGAGATAGCAGTATCTTTGGAGGATCTCACCAGCTCGAGACGTTCACCGCGGATGCCAAAGGGCACGCCGGCACGGATGGCGGTGTTGGTTTCAAGGGCGCCGCAGGTGCGCGTATGGTAAAAGAAGGCGGCACCCTTTTTGTGGGTACAGATGCGAACAACCCTTATGCTGAGGCGGGCGGCGAGTACGAACTGTTCTCCAGTGAGTTAAAAGGCGACGCATTGCTAGGATCCGACGGCAAACGCGTTGGGGCTGCACTTGGGGGAGCGGCTTCGGCTACCGCGGCAAAGGCTGATCTTATGGGGGAGATAAACATCCCCATTCCTTTTACCAAATGGACTCTTTCATTGAAGGGGAAAGGCGGTGTTTCAGCCGGCGCTCTGGGTGCTGGCGCACGGGGCTACGGATACAAAAACCTGGAAACAGGGCGCTATCATTTAGGTGCAGGCGGCGAAGCGGCCGCGCTTCTCGGGGTAAAAGCGGATTTTGATCTCAGCCTTGGACCATCCTATACATCACGGGACCGTCCAGATGGCCCCTAACAGTGGAACAACCAATGAATGATCTCGGCATTGAGCTTCTTACGCAGCCAGTATCTACAAAAGAGCTGATCGAAGCCACCTATATGGAAGCGGTTGTGCGCGAAGGGGTTTTCCCATCCGCTGCTTTCAAAATCGCGGTGCCAAAGCTTTGGCAGGTGGAAACGATCGGTGCAGATGTTTTTCCTGATCCCAACACGCCGGCGGTGCCAATAGCCAGATTTACGCCAGGCAGAACATCGGCACATGGCGCGGACATGGACGCCAAAGTTGTGGTGTATTCAGTGTTTCTGCCACGTGTGCTCAACGGTTCAGATTGGTTGCGCGCCTTTGCTCCTAGCCAAGGTTTGAAATTGGTTGGAATGCGTGAATTGCCAACCGCTTATGGCCTCATGGGGGATGCAGTGGCCTATGCGCCGTCAACAGGGCGTGTTCACCGTTTGTTAACCGTCAAAGATGGCGATCTTTTGTTTCTGATTGATGGCTCTGTTCACGCGCAGGGTAACCCATCAGCGCCCGGCTTGCAGGAAATAGGTCTGATGGCGGCAATGCGATTTACGTTGTTGTCACCTTCGGGACAACACTATGCAGAACCCATGAATGCATTGGAAATAAGGGCAAAAAGCCACAGTGCATCGTTCTTGGTGCCCGCGAGCTGGGATCCTGTGCAGCCGGTTGATACTCCACCGGACGGCGCTGCAGTGCACTTGCTTCACTTGCAAGATGAGGTGTCCGCCGGATCATTGTCAGCGGTGCTTGCGGGCTCTGGTAACACCACTGCAGAAGAGCTGGAGGCCGTGTTTCTCGCAAAACTTCGCCGTCAAGGTTTTCAGCTGTCCGAAGCGGAACCAATCTTGCACGGCAGTCGTGGCGATATCAATTTCAACGTGGTGCAATACCGGGGTTTTTTGCGCGATCAAGAACGGATAGTGCTCTCTCTTCGAGCCCATGCCAATGCAATGCCCTTCAGTGGGCAGATTGTGTCGGCTTCAGATGAAGCAAATTTCGAACAATGGGCAATCAACAGAAGAGTGTTCGAGATCATGCTGGAAACACTTGATATTTCAATGCTTTAAGCCACTTTTCTCTATTATGTTGCTGAAACAAGAGGAGCGCTAAACCTAGAGCTAAACGACATGCAAGCGATGCCAGGTAGGTTACGGCGCTACCGAATGTCGTTTTATCTGCCGATCGCTGACAAACCGGCAGTCACACCTGAGAGCGAAACCTCAAAAATTGTTGGCTGGGTGTCCTTTGCTAGCTGATATCCAACGAGGATTGAACGGCCCTTTTTTAGCTCAGTGACCTCTTCAACTGAGAGCACTCTGGACGCAAGACAACTGGTTTGCGAACATGTTCGCCAGGTTAGGGTTTTGACCTCTCCACTGACTGTGCGACGATATCCCGGTTGGATGGTCAATGCCATATTTGTTGGCGTCGAGATCGCCAAGACAACCCGCTTTTGCTCCTTCGCAATCGCAGGCTGTAGTGCAATTTCTGCCAGAAACTCACCGTTTTCCGTTTCGGATAGCTGCTGGATAATAGTGCAGAACTTATCCTCGCCTGCGAACTCTCGGCAGGCCAATCGCCAGTCACGGAACTTCGTGCCATCTTCGTTCGCTTGCGCAGTAGCTACGCACCCAATCGCCCATAAGGCGCAAAATATGATTGAAATATTATTTTTTAAATTCATCACCAGCCTCAGTGATTCGAAGAGAAACGACACTTTAATTTCAAAAAATCGTGTTAACAAATTTTATTATCCAGATAGAGGGAGTAAGTACGCAGATCAACTCACTGCAAAACAACAAAACGACAACATGTATTGCCAAAATTTAAAATTTAATGTTCATGCTGATGCGTTTTAGTGTATTTGCGACGCAACGGAATTAACAAGGAATCAGCCCACTGTATAGCTGTCATTTTAATTTTCCATTTTTTCAAATTTAACAACCATAGAGCAAGTGTCAGACAACGTATGGCATGAGCTTAATTCTCCTTACGGATGCTGTCTTCGAGGCCAAGCCCATCATTTTATGGGCTTCAAGTCCTTTGTCGCCACGAACCTTAATTTATAGGCCAGTTATTATGCTCAGGAACCAGATTTCATTTATTCAAACAGGTATTCGTCAACGGAGCATTAGCCGCCATTGTCGTTTCGGGCGTTCGACTGAGCTGGTCTTTGTTCTGGCAACAGGATGTACGCTTGTTTTGGCCGACAATGCCCGAGCAGCGGATGTGACATGGACTGGCTCAGAAAACCAACTTTGGGACACATCATCCCAAAACTGGACCAATGGTGGCGATACAGCGTTTGAAACGGAAGATTCCGCAATTTTTGGCAATGCGGCTGACGATCAAGTTATATCCATTGATGAAGGAGCTACCATTCGAGCCACAAATGTCACAAGCTCAGCGACAGGCTTGACCATAAATGGCTCAACTCCAAGCGACACGTTAACAGTAACTGGCCAATTGAACGTAATCGTCGGCAGCCTCATCCTGAACACGGATGTTGAGGGCGCTGCGAATGTTGAAGCTGGCGCCACTCTCGATCTAAACAGCACGCTCACTGGCAGCTTAACCAATGCAGGCAGCGCGGATATTGATGCCACAATCGACGGTAACGTCTCCAACGCAAGCACCCTTGATCTGGCTGGAGACGTTACAGGCGCCCTGACACAGAGTGCGGGCACTACCACTGTTTCCGGGACCAGCACGGTGACCGGTGGCTTGGACATTAACGGCGGTGATCTGATCCTTAACGCGGTCACAATCGGTGATGTGGATATCGCCTCAAGCGCCACCCTGGATCTCAACAGCACGCTCACCGGCAATGTTACCAACGCAGGGAATACAGATCTGGCCGGAAACATCACCGGCAGCTTGACCCAGAGTGCAGGCACAACCACAGTGTCCGGGGCCAGCACAGTGACCGGCGGCTTGGATATTAACGGTGGCAATCTGATCCTCAACGCAGCCACCACCGGTGATATCGATATCGCCTCAACCGCTACCCTGGATCTCAACGATACGCTTACCGGAAACCTGACCAACGCGGGTGATGCGGATATTGATGCCACAATCACTGGCAGCGTCTCAAACGCCAGCACCCTTGATCTGGCTGGAGACATCACCGGCAGCCTAACACAGAGCGCAGGCACTACCACTGTTTCCGGGACCAGCACGGTGACCGGCGGCTTGGATATTAACGGCGGTGATCTGATCCTTAACGCGGCCACCACCGGTGATATCGATATCGCCTCAACCGCAACCCTGGATCTCAACGACACCCTCACCGGCAATATTACCAATGCGGGTAGTACAGATCTGGCCGGAAATATCACCGGCAGCCTGACACAAAGTGCAGGCACCACCACTGTTTCAGGGGCCAGCACGGTGACAGGCGGCTTGGATATCGACGGCGGTGATCTGATCCTCAACGCGGCCACCACCGGTGATATCGATATCGCTTCGGCCGCGACCCTAGATCTCAACAACACACTCACCGGAAACCTGACCAACGCGGGTAATTCAGATCTGGCCGGAAATATCACCGGCAGCCTGACACAGAGTGCGGGCACAACCACCGTGTCCGGGGTCAGCACAGTGACCGGCGGCTTGGATATCGACGGCGGTGATCTGATCCTCAACGCGGCCACCACCGGTGATATCGATATCGCCTCGGCCGCAACCCTAGATCTCAACGACACGCTCACTGGCAATATTACCAATGCAGGTAATTCAGATCTGGCCGGGGACATCACCGGCAGCTTGACACAGAGCGCGGGTACCACCACTGTTTCCGGAACCAGCACGGTGACCGGCGGCTTGGACATCGACGGTGGCGCTCTGATCCTTAACGCAGCCACCACTGGTGATATCGATATCGCCTCGGCAGCAACCCTGGATCTCAACGACACCCTCACCGGTAATATTACCAATGCGGGTAGTACAGATCTGGCCGGAACCATCACCGGCAGCTTGACACAGAGTGCGGGCACCACCACCGTGTCCGGGGTCAGCACAGTGACCGGCGGCTTGGACATCAACGGCGGTGATCTGATCCTCAACGCGGCCACAACCGGTGATGTCGATATCGCCTCGGCAGCAACCCTGGATCTCAACGACACCCTCACCGGCAATATTACCAACGTGGGTGATGCGGATATCGATGCCACAATCGATGGAAACGTCTCAAACGCCAGCACCTTTGATCTGGCCGGAGACATCACTGGCAGCCTGACACAGAGTGCGGGCACTACCACCGTATCCGGGGCAAGCATAGTGACCGGTGGCTTGGACATCGACGGTGGTGATCTGATCCTCAACGCGGCCACCACCGGTGA
>NZ_WIBF01000018.1 GCF_009496005.1 Tritonibacter litoralis | reverse complement strand
TGGATCCCATGCACCAGCCCCACCCAGGTCTCACCATGGTGGTCCAAATGCACAAATGTCTCGGACCCGGTCAGCTCGGTTACCACCAGACGGGTGTCAAATGTCATCAAACCCGCCGCATGCGCCGTGATTTCCACATGGTTGGGACGGAACCCCGCCACATAGCGCCCATCCGCCAGATCCGCCATCGGACCCACGGCATCTGCCGACTGCCCATCGCCAAACATGATCTTCTTGCCCGTCTTGGACACCTTCAGGAAATTCATCGGCGGATCGCTGAACACCCGCGCGGTTGTTGCATCCACCGGCTGACGGTAAACCGACGGCGTCAGACCAAACTGGGTCACACGCCCTTCCCACATGGTGGCGGTATTGCCCCCCAACAACAGCGCCTCTTCCGGCTCGGTTGTGGCATAGACAAAGATGGATCCCGCCTCTTCAAAAATCTTCGGGATCTCCACCCGCAGCTCTTCGCGCAGTTTGTAATCCAGGTTCGCCAAAGGCTCATCCAGCAGAACCAGACCCGCATCCTTGACCAGCGCGCGCGCCAGCGCACAGCGCTGCTGCTGACCACCGGACAGTTCCAGCGGCTTGCGCTGCAACATCGGCGTCAGCTGCATCAGATCGGCTGATTTCTTCACCGCCGCGTCAATCTCGGCGCTGGATTTGCCCAGCAACCGCAGCGGCGATGCAATATTGTTGTAAACTGTCATCGACGGGTAGTTGATGAACTGCTGATACACCATCGCCACCTGACGATCCTGCACCCGCATGCCGGTGACATCATTGCCTTCCCAAAAGATCTTGCCCTTGGTCGGCGCGTCCAGACCCGCCATCAGGCGCATCAACGAGGTCTTGCCCGAAAGCGTCGGCCCCAACAGAACGTTCATCGTCCCTTTGTTCAGTGTCAGATCGGTGGGATAAATATGGGTCGCCCCATTCACCACCTTTGACACATCTTTTAATTCGAGCGTCATAGCTCCCCCCTATTTCGCCGCGGCAGTCACTCCGGCCGCCACGCGACTTTTCATCCAAATGTCCAAAGCAGAGATTTCCTCTTTACTCAGACGTAGGCCCAGTTTGCTGCGCCGCCACACCACATCGGCGGCACAGCGCGCGTATTCTTTTTCAATCAGCCAATTCACCTCACGCTCGGTGAGCGTAGCACCAAAATCCTGCCCCAGATCGGCTTTGATCGCGGACCCCTTCAGAATGTCACGCGCTTCACTGCCATAGGCTTTGACCAGACGTGTGGCCCAGCGTTCATCCAAAAAGGCAAACTGCGTCTTCAGATTGGCAATCATCTGCGCCACGCCATCCACCGGGAAATCCCCGCCGGGCAAGGCAACACCCGCAGTCCAAGGTTTATCAGCCGCCGGGAACACGGTCTGGATCTTCTCCAGCGCGCTTTCGGCCAAACGGCGATAAGTGGTGATCTTCCCGCCAAAAACGTTCAGTGCTGGGGCACCGCGAGACTTGTCCAACTTCAGAACGTAGTCGCGCGTTGCGGCAGTGGCACTATCGGCTCCATCATCATAGAGCGGCCGAACACCTGAATATGTCCAAACAATGTCTTCTACTGCGATAGGTTTTGCGATGTACTGGTTGATGAAGTCGATCAGATAATCACGCTCTTCATCTGTGCATTCAGGTTTCTGAGACGGATCGGCGTGTTCCGCATCTGTTGTTCCGATGAGTGTGAAATCAGTTTCGTAGGGTATAGCAAAAATAATGCGGCCATCGGTGCCTTGAAAGAAATAGCACTTGTCGTGGTCAAACAGTCTTTTGGTTACGATATGGCTTCCACGAACCAAGCGGACGCCTGCCGAACTGTTGCTTCTTAGAGTTCCGCGCAACACGTCACCAACCCAAGGACCAGCTGCATTAACAACCATCCGTGCTGTGCGCTTTGTGGTTTCGCCTGTATTCGAGTTCTCAGATGTGACTGTCCAGACGCCATCCGTAACATCTGAGCCCAGCACTTTCTCGCGTGTAAAGATGTCTGCGCCGCGATCTTCAGCATCGCGAGCATTAAGAACGACAAGCCGTGAGTCTTCGACCCAGCAATCCGAGTACTCAAACGCCTTTTTGAACTTCTTGTTGAGAGGTGCACCCTCTGGTGCGGCGTGTAGATCGAGACTTTTCGTGCCCGGTAGGATCTCGCGGCCACCGAGGTTGTCATACATGAACAAGCCTAGACGAATAAGCCAAGCCGGACGCCGACCTTTCATCCATGGCATCACAGTACCAAGCAACTTCGATGTCGGTGTGGTGCCATCGAAACGCATGTCCCTATGGAAAGGGAGGACAAAGCGCATCGGCCATGAAATATGAGGCATTGCTTTCAGCAGTACTTCGCGCTCGATCAACGCTTCACGAACCAACCGAAATTCAAAATATTCGAGGTAGCGAAGTCCGCCATGGAAGAGTTTCGTGGAGGATGCTGAAGTAGCTCCACCGAGATCGTTCATTTCCAGGAGGCAGACTTTAAGGCCTCGGCCAGCGGCATCGCGCGCGATCCCGCAACCGTTGATTCCTCCACCAATGACCAAGAGGTCATAGTCCTTACGCATGGTTATCCTCCCAAAGCGGTTCTCCCGACCGCTAACGCCTCTTTCGAGTACTCTGGCTTTTTGAACAGAAAACGCGCATAAATGGAAGATATTTTTGTTCGTTTTATTTCCTTTTCTCTTAACTATCTGATAAAAAAGCTATTTTTCACTGATTTTCGCGCCCAAAAGCGTAAACGAGAGAGTCGATGGTCGATACAAGCAAACGCACTATGCTCTATCAAGAGTTTGGGAGAGAAAATGGTTCAAACGTTGCGAAAGCCCGAAATTATTGAGATGGCCCGCAGGGAGGGCAAGGTGACCGTCGACATGTTGGTCGATCACTTTGGCGTGACGCCTCAAACAATACGGAGAGACCTAACCGAGTTGGCCGAGTCTGGTCAGCTCGAACGCGTACATGGTGGCGCCATTCTACCGTCAACCACTATGAATATTGGGTATATTGAACGACAGGAGCTCAACCAGCCTTCCAAAGTTGACATCGCTAGAGAGTGCGTTCGACATATTCCCAACGACTGCTCATTATTCTTAAACATTGGGACGACAACCGAAGCTGTAGCCTCTGAGCTGCGTCGGCATACTGGGCTACTTGTCGTCACGAACAACCTTAACATCGCAAACAAGCTCGCCCACGAATCAAGTCTTGAGGTTGTTGTAACTGGCGGCGACTTGCGTAGGGCTGATGGAGGGTTGGTCGGTGCAGTTGCCAGGGAAACAGTTTCGAGGTTTCGCTTTGACTTCGCGATCATCGGCTGTTCGGCGCTTCACCCTGGAGGTGACATCCTAGACTTTGACACCCGTGAGGTTGGGGTCAGTCAGGCGATCATCAGTCGCAGTGACAAGGTTTTTCTGGCTGCAGATAACTCAAAGTTTGACCGCAAAGCACCGATCAAAATTGCAGGCTTGCCTGAGATAGATGTGTTCGTGACAGACAAAATACCTCCCACTGAATTTTCCGATGCATGTAAAGGCAATGATACTCAAGTTATCGTCGCAAAGAATCGCTGACGTCAGACAACTCCCCCGCTCACAAAACAGAACGCTAAGCCACCCCGTCACTAGGATGTGACGGGTGCAACGGTCTTGAGCAGAACTGAAATGGTTTGTAAGCGGTGCGCTGATTACACGGTTTTAGCGTACTTCCATGGCAGCAGTTCGTTGATGTCCGTTTGTTTGTGGCCTTCTGCGATAGCTGTCAGGACGCCGGACAGATAGCCGTGTGGTTCGATCCCGTTGAGCTTGCAGGTCTCGATGAGGGACGCGATTACTGCCCAGTTTTGTGCGCCTGCGTCATGGCCCGCGAAGAGCGCGTTTTTTCGGTTTAGGGCGATGGGGCGGATGGTGCGCTCGACTGCGTTGTTATCGAGTTCGATGCGGCCATCGTTGAGGAAAAGGATCAGCCCATCCCAGTACTTGGCGATGTATTTCAGGGCCTCTCCGGTCGGGGATTTAGCCGAGACGCGGGCACGGCTTTGGGCCAGCCAAAGTGCGAAGGCGTCAATGATAGGTTTTGAGCGGTCCTGTCGTGCTGCCTGGCGTTGCTCGGCTGATTGGCCGCGCAGGTCCTTTTCAATGCGATAGAGCGCCTGGATTTGAGCCAGGCCTTCTTGCGCGATCGGGGCCGCACCGGACTGGGTGACATCGTGCAATTTACGGCGGCGTGCGCCCAGCAATAAGCCAGTGTCACACCCTGAGCCGGGCGTTTAAGCAACCGATTGTAGCCTGCGTATCCGTCCACCTGCAGGATGCCGCTGAAGCCTTTCAAAATATTGTCTGCATGCTGGCCGGATCGTCCTGGCGCATAGGTGAAGGCAACGCCGGGCGGGTCCTCACCGCTCCATGGCCGGTCATCCCGCGCAAGGGCCCAGAAGTATCCCGTTTTTGTGCGTTTGCGCCCCGGGGCCAGAACCGGCGCGGGGGTTTCATCCATGAACAGCTTGGTTGATTGCTTCAGGTTGCTCAGCAGCGCGTCATAAACTGGTGTAAGCTCAAACGCTGATTTACCTACCCACGCGGCCAGGGTTGAACGATCCAGATCGATCTCCTGACGGCTGTAGATCTGCGCCTGACGGTAAAGTGGCAAGTGGTCTGCGTATTTCGAGACAAGCACATGTGCCAGCGTGGCCTCGGTTGGCATGCCGCCTGCAATGATGTGGACGGGAGCTGGGGCTTGGACGATCCCGCCTTCACAAGACCGACAAGCATATTTGGGTCGACGGGTAACGATCACCCGGAATTGGGCTGGAATGATATCCAAGCGCTCACTGACATCTTCGCCAATGACATGACCCTCAGTTCCGCAGGCGCAGGAGCGCTCTGGTTCAATGACCACCTCCACGCGCTCAAGATGCTTGGGCAATGATCCCCGATTGGTCTGGCGTGGCTTTGGTGATCGTACCGGCGCGGTGCGGTGCGTTCGTCGGCGTCGATCTCGGCTTCCACCTGCGCGATGGCGGTCTCGATATCTTCGAGCTCCAGCTCATATTGGGCCGGATCGATCTTCTCCGATTTGGCCCCGAAGAGCGCCTTCTTAAAAGAGGCAACCAAAGCCTCAAGCCGCGCATTCTGATCCTGCTGCGCACGGATGATCGCCTTCAACTCAGCTACGTCATTGGGTAATTCATCAGGGGCAGTCATGCCTGTTTCTATAACAAAACAAGGGCAGAATGACCCGTGCAAACGGCCTTGTGTGTCACTCCGCCGCAGAGGGCGCTGCCACCTCCAAGGGCCGCACGCGTCGCCAATCCAAACCTGCGAACAACGCCTCAAACTGGGCCGGTTCGAGCCGCATCACCCCGTTCTTGATCGCGGGCCATTTGAAGCTGTTATCCTCAAGCCGCTTGTAAGCCATCACCAAGCCGCTGCCGTCCCAGTAGATCAGCTTCAGGCGATCCGCCCGCTTGGCACGGAACACATAGACCGACCCGTCGAAAGGCTTCTGGCGCAGGTGGCTCTGTACCAGAGCGGCCAGCCCATCATGGCCCTTGCGGAAGTCCACCGGATCACTGGCCACAAAGATCCGCACCGTATGGGAGGGGGCAATCACGTCGCCATGGCCCGCGCAATCTCAGCAATCCGCGCCGCTGGCGCCCCAGCATCAAGACGAACAGTGACATCGCCTATGATCACATCAAGCGTGCTGGAGGATGCCGTGGGAACAGGCTGAGCGACAGGCGCAAGCGTCTCAACCTCAACAGGCACAAAGTCCATGCCGTCCAAGATGGGCAAAACCAGCTTGCCCTGCCGCGCCATCCGACGCCAATCAGGCACCGTACTCGGGATCAACTCATACCGCTTGGCAACCGCCTTGACCGTCTCGCCTTCAATCAACGTCTCCGCCACAATACGAGCCTTCAACTCCGGCGGCCAATTCCGTTTGCCATCCGCACGGCGCGGCACACTTGCCAGAAACTCGCTTATAGCTCCCATCGAGAAACTCCCCACAGATCAAAGAAGCCTCTAATTGCAGATCAAGCATCATGCCGTAAGTGTGGGAGTGGCGCACCGCTTACAGCGCTCCACTTTTGCCGTGATTTGCACAGCGCGTTCGCGATTGCGCGACGAAAGCGCTTTTGAGTCTGCGACGTAAACTTCATATTGCGAACTGGGGTGCGATGCTTGGAATTATTCTTATTTAAGTTTCTGCCAATTCTCCAAGATATTGTATAGTGTTTGCGCACATCTTCACTGATTTCGGCCAATAGGTTTGGTATCTATTCAACCATACGACATTGAAACCGAAACGTTTGGCACCGATCACGTCCCACCAATTGGACGATACGAAGGTCGTGGCAGAGCGGTCTGTGTCAGAAAATTTCAAGCCAACTTCATAAGCTCCCGGAGCTGGCTTGAATGAACTGCTCACGTCAACTGAAATCATCTCAACGCCCAAATCATTTAAAGCATTTTTCTCAGAGAGTTTTTGAAGGCTAGGACCATCCCCGTTAGAAAGCACCCCGAGCTTAGCGCCCCTTCGATCAAGCTGTTCAAGCGCTGCCTTTGCGTCGTCGTAAAGAGCCACATTTTCAAAGGCCTGCATAAAGGCGATCTCTCGTGCTTCGGAGTAGCAGTCAAAGTTTGAGAGAGCATCAACCACAGCACGCTGCGTGCAACTCGAAAAGCTTTCTTTGGCACCTTGCACATTAGCGAGCCAAGCATATTGAAGTTGAAGGCCACGCCAATGCTCAAACACCCGGCCTGCATTCCGACCAATTCCCGGCGAAATCTCAACAAACGCGGAATTGAGGTCAAAAAGCGTTCCGTATGCATCGAACAAATATGTCGTCATTTGAAATGCTCCTGGATCGACTGTAATCCATCTTCATAAATTCCAGAGATCATCTTCGTCGCCTCCTCGTCGGTCGTGGTCGACAAAAACTGTCCGGACCATTTTATGAAAACGCCGCCATCGTCTTCTGCAATCTCAAAAGTCGAGGTATAGTCATTTACCGGCATTGGTCCCCGCACAATTGTGTAGGTGTAGAGGCCTGCAACTTTGGCATTGTCCAATCTCCGTTCGAGGAGCTCCGCCCCGTCAGCAAGCAGGAGAAGTCGACTCGTGCCACGCGTGTCTTCCTGTCGCCTAACTTCGGATACAGATGGATGCCAACGCGCAATCTCAAAGAAATTGCCTGCGAAAGATCGAACTTCTTCGAGGTCCGCCGCCACTCTTCTTTCTTTTTCCACTCTAATCATTTGAGGGTCCCCCAATCTCACAAACACTCGATCGGGTTAAGAAACGAAAGCCGGTTGGTGCTTCGAGGGAAAAGCCGCTTCCCCTACCCTCGACCACATCGATGGTCAGCCGGGTGTGCTTCCAGAGCTCGAACTGTGCTGCACCGATGTAGAACGGACAGCCGCCGATATGACCCAGCAGGACGTCCTGATTACCTGTGCGAAACTCGCCTGCGGGGTAGCACATGGGGGCAGACCCATCACAACATCCACCTGATTGATGAAACATCAATTGACCATGGTCGTCAGACAACTGTTGAATGAGGCTGAGCGCTTGCGGTGTTGCCTCCACTGACAGGCTTGGAACCTGGACGGTCTCTGCAATCGGTGAAGCCTCTGTTAATTCTGGGGTCATAGCCTTCTTCCTAAACAGTGAGGTTGTGGCATGCGCCCCATGATCTTCGGAGCGCATGGTTAGCTTTTTACTTAAAAGAAACCCATTGGTTTCGGGTCATACGAGACCAGCATGTTCTTTGTTTGCTGGTAGTGGGAAAGCATCATTTTGTGCGTTTCCCGACCAATCCCGGATTGTTTGTAACCCCCGAAGGCGGCATGTGCCGGGTAAAGGTGATAGCAGTTCGTCCAAACCCGACCCGCTTCTAGCCCACGGCCCATACGGTAAGCGGTGTTTTGATCGCGGGTCCAAACGCCCGCGCCCAATCCATAGAGAGTATCATTTCCAATGCGCAGTGCGTCTTCGAGATCATCAAATGGCGTGACGGACAGAACCGGGCCAAAGATCTCCTCTTGGAAAACCCGCATGTCATTTGTGCCCTCAAGAACAGTCGACCGGACATAGAAACCACCATCCAGCTCACCGCCGAGTGAGGCTCGCTCACCACCGCAAAGCACTTTCGCGCCCTCTTGTTTCCCGATGTCAATGTACGCCAGGATCTTTTCCAACTGGTCGTTCGAAGACTGCGCGCCCATCATGGTCGCGTTGTCCAATGGGTGACCCATTGTGATTGCTTTGACCCGCTCGACCGCTTTTTCCATGAACCGATCGTAGATGGAACGATGGACCAGCGCTCTTGACGGTGCTGTGCAAACCTCACCCTGGTTCAGGGCAAACATCGCGAAACCTTCTAGACACTTGTCGAAGAAGTCATCTTCTTCGGACATCACGTCGCCAAAAAAGATGTTCGGCGACTTCCCACCTAATTCAAGAGTGACCGGTATGATGTTCTCGGACGCATATTGCATGATCAAACGGCCGGTGGTTGTTTCACCGGTAAACGCAACTTTGGAGATGCGAGAACTTGAGGCCAGTGGTTTCCCTGCCTCAATCCCAAAACCATTGATCACATTTACGACCCCTTGTGGCAGCAGATCCGCAATCAGTTCCATGACAACCATGATGGACGATGGCGTTTGCTCAGCGGGTTTGATAACCACGCAGTTGCCCGCGGCGAGGGCTGGAGCCAACTTCCATGTGCCCATGAGAATAGGAAAATTCCATGGAATTATCTGCCCAACGACCCCAAGTGGCTCGTGGAAGTGATAAGCTACCGTGTCATGGTCAAGCTCGCCTGCGGTGCCTTCTTGTGCCCGCAACACAGCAGCAAAGTATCTGAAATGGTCCACCACGAGGGGTAGATCAGCCGCAAGCGTTTCACGAACAGCTTTGCCATTTTCCAGAGTTTCGAACATCGCTAGAACTTCAAGGTTGGCTTCAATTCTATCGGCGATCTTCAAAAGAACGTTGCTGAAGTTCTGGCCCATGCATCTTTTGCTTTGTGAGCAGCATCAAGTGCCAGTTCGACGTCTTGTACCCCTGATCTGGCAACTTCGTTGAGTTTCCCGCCGGTCACGGGCGTGATATTTTCAAAGTATCGCCCCTCAACCGGGGCTATGAACTCGCCACCGATAAAGTTGTCATAGCGGGATTTGAGCGCAATCTTTGTTTCGATTGTTTTGAGCGTTTCAGGTGTCATTTTTGTCCTCCCTTTGGTCAGTAGAATTTGCCTGGCGTTCTCACCGGGCAGTACAAATCAGGCGATCTGGGATGCCTTCTCGATATTTGCGCCGTGAACATGCGCATCGAAGCTTTCGACCATTGGAAAATCGTGCTCAGGATCACCCACATGGCGAATGTATTGGAGAGTGGTATAGAAGCCGATCACACCAACCACTTCGAGGAGTGCCTTGTCGGTAAAGCCTGCCTGCTTGGCGGATTTAAAAGTGTCGTCACTTACAATTCCACGGTGGCGAACGACCTCATTCGTGAAATCAAGTAGCGCTTGTTCGGTGACGTCGGCAGCTTGTCCAGCCATGGCCGCCAGCATGTCTTCCTTGCTGACACCTGCCCCTGTGCCGACTTGCATGTGAACATTTACGCAGTAGTCACAGCGATTAAGCGCAGAGACCAGCATCGCGACCAGTTCGGTTTGCCGAGCCGTCAGCTCGATCCCTTCATTCATTGATTTGTTGAGCGCGAGGACGCCGCTCAGAACATTCGGGGCGTTCCCGGCAACTTTAAACAGATTGATGACGCCGCCAAATTGCCGCTTTGCCTCTTCATAAGCCGCCTCTGTTTGAACGTCGGTATCTTTAGGTTCGATTTGCTTCATCTTCGGCACTTTTGGTCTCCTTTGAGCGCGGTAGAAATAAGGCTGTACTGACCGATCAGTTGATCGATTTCGCTGCCAATTGATGTTGTCAAACGCATCCGGTTGTCCATTCAGATCACGTGTGTTTTTGGGGAACTTGCCAATGCACCCAGAGCAATGTCTGCCATTTGCAGAATACGCTGCGGATCATCATAAATTTTTGCGAGCAACAAGCCGGCTTGCAGCAACCCGACAACGGTGTTTGCGCCTGTCTCAGCGTCAATTTTGGGCGGATCACCAATCTCGATCAATTCTTTGACGATCGGAGAGATTTCACGCGCCCAAGCGTCTATTGCGGTAACGACCGCGGACTGTACCGACGGATCGGTGCTCGCCAGTTCAAGCCCCATGTTCCCAACCAAGCAACCTTGCGCAAAACCATGCTCGTTTCGCCAGGCGGCATTTGCTTTCATCGGAACGTCAAAGAGCTTCCGAAGCTTCTCCTCAGGCGCCACTTGCAGCTCTGCAATGCGCGAAAAAGAGGCCTTGAACTCCTCTGCGTACTGGTCAATCGCTGCAATAAGCAAGTCACTCTTCGATGGAAAAAAGTGATAGAAAGTACCTTTGTTGACTCCAGCAGTCTTGCAAATCTCTGTTGTTCCGACGGCTGCATAACCCTTGCCTAGGAAAAGTTCGGTTGCCGTTGAAATGAGGTTTTGCTTGGTGTCCATAACTACCATATGACATCAACTGACCGATCAGTCAATGGCTTAGTTGAATGGATTGTCGGAAGAGTGCTGCTTTCCTGCTTCTCGAATTGTAGCCGTTGAATAATCTGAACAGCATTGCCAACTTGTTTGCGTGTGCTTGAGAAGGGTGAGGCCAGTTCCTGTCAGACGTCATTTCGGCAACATAATCGTCCCAGAGGCCGAAAGCATTGAACCGCCCCCTGTTTGCCGGAGGCTCCAACTCATGAGTAGGATGGAGCATCATGAACAAGACAACAAACAAGTATACGCCAGAAGTCCGCGAGCGTGCGGTACGGATGGTTTTGAATGGCGAAGGGCAGCATGAAAGCCGTTGGGCTGCGATTGTGTCGATTTCCGCGAAGATCGGTTGTGCGCCGCAAACACTGAACGAATGGGTCAAAAGGGTTGAGGTTGATACCGGCCAGCGTGGCGGCATCACAACCGAGATGGCCGAGAAGATGAAGACATTGGAACGTGAGAACCGCGAGCTGAAGCAAGCCAACGAGATCCTTCGCAAGGCCTCTGCATATTTTGCTCAGGCGGAGCTCGACCGCCCGTTCAAGAAATGATCGCATTCATCGAGGATCACCGCGCTGATCATGGGGTCGAGCCGATTTGCAGGGTTCTGCCGATTGCCCCAGCGACATTCTATGACAACATGGCCAAGCGGGCCGATCCGTCGCGCCTTTCGGATCGTGCCAAGCGCGATGAGCAACTCAAGCCCGAGATTGAACGTGTTTTTGAGGAGAACCTGAAGGTCTATGGCGTGCGGAAGGTCTGGCATCAGATGCACAGGGAAGGCTTTGATATTGCGCGCTGCACAGTCGCACGTCTGATGAAAGATATTGGTATCGAAGGCGTCATTCGGGGTAAAAAGCCAAGAACGACGATCCCTGACTGTCGCGTTGCCCTTAAATCTGAAACACGACGCGTTCGGGGATATTTTTTGCCCTTAATTAGGTTCTGCCTCAATCTGTGTGGCGCAGTGGCAGCATTCGGGCTCTGAGGAGTTCTGGTCCGGCGCGACCGTACATGGCGCGCTTGAGGGTCTTCAGGCGATTGACTTGGCCCTCAGCCTGACCGTTGCTCCACGGAAGTTCGATGGCATTGCGCACGGCCTCGATGTCGCGGTGCAGCGTGCGGGCAAAGCGCATGATTGGTGGGATGCCAGTCTCAATGGCCAGGTCGATCCATGCGTCCAGCGGGGCGGACTGGTCGCCGCGCAAAATGCCCTGAAACCGCATGGCAAGGCTCCGCATCGTGGCAAAGCTTGGCGATCCGGCCTTCAATGCATCTACCTTTTGGGCCTGGTCTGCGGTCAATTTGCGTCGCGGCTTGATACAGAGCGCCGCTGCGACAACCGGCGAAATGGCGTGACCGGTTTGCGGGTCCCGCACAGGCGCCAGGGGCAGCGGCGTGTCGGTCGGGCCTGCTAGAACGGTTTGTTCATCCCTTCGCCATCCGGCCAGCAGACGTTGCAAATGAGACAAGCTGCCCTCATAGCCATGGCGTTGAATTTCGACCAATAATTCCTGGCCGGACCGGATACCCTGTTTCCAGAGATCGGCCAGTATGCTCTCAAAATACCACGGCGACGTGGGCTTCAATGCAGCTCGGCGGCGGTCTGGTGGCGAGTCGGAGCTCAACCACTTCGCCACACTACGACGCGGGAAGCCGGTCCGACGTCCAATTTCGCTACAAGACAGCCCTTGATCACGAAGTGCATGGATGTTTCGGAAAATTTCCTCACGTGATTTCCGATGAGCAAGACGCGATCGCAGTAGATGATTGGCCGTGCTGATGTTTTCGGCATCTGACAATAGCGCCCGCCCGGTGGCGCGGCCATGCATATTCATCTGCTCTTCAATGGCCTGGCGCAGGTTCTGGACGAGATGGAAACGGTCTGCGACCTGCAGGGCTTGCGGTGCACCCTGACGTGCGGCCTTCGCATATCCGCCACAACGATCCCGACTGATGACTTCAATCTCAGGGTGCTGCCGCAGCCAGCTCGCACAGCTTTCAACGCTCCGATCCGGAAGAATATCAATTACGGTCTGCCGCTCGAGATCGACGATGATGGTTCCGTAAGTCTGCGACTTGCGCCAGCTCCAATCGTCGATGCCAATGACCGTTGGCGGCGGGGCGACGCTTTCCGCACACTTCTTGAGGTGTCGCAGCACCGTGTCATTGCTGACACCGACGCCTAAACGGCGCAAGAGCCGCTCGGCAGGCCGTCCACCCGTGGCGTGCCCCAGATGAACTACAATGTCATCAGCACGCGAAGTTCGACGTGCAAATGGACGCGCAATTGACGAGGTGTAGTCCGAAAAAGTCCGCCGCGGGCACGTGGAAGCGCGACATCGCCACCTGCAGACCCAGAGTGCGATTGTTACCTTGTCGCCAAGTGCAGGTAAATCCTGTAGCCGCCTTTGCCGCCACCCGTGACGACGCCGAGAATGCAAACCACAATCTGGGCAGATGCCTCTCGGTGCCAAAACACCGGATACAAGCCACCCGCCGGAATCACGTCGCTTAACGCCTTGAACCGAAACGTCGCTCCCGGGCGACCAGTGCTTTTTTGAAATCACGACTATCCCTCCCGAATGTTCCAAGCTCAGGATAGTTGCGCCACACAAATTGAGGCAGAACCCAATTAAGGGCTACGCGACACTTGGTCAACAATACAGATCGAAATTTCTTTAAGAGACACGTCAAGTCCGGCATAATTTTTCATGGTCGTTCTCCTCACGGCTTGTTTTCCCATGAGGCCAGTATACCGGACCTCGTTCGCCACTGGAGGGCGACCGCCGCAATCACACCATGTCGCTAAACACGTATCTTAGATCAAAGCCACGAGTTCAGGCAGGCGGTGCCAATGGCACGGTTACTTTTCAATCGCTTGATGAACTTCCGCGCCGGTTGCATCTGGAAAAGTTTCCAGAAGAGTACCAGTGTATGGATTTCGTGTTTCATAGGCCATGGTAGAACCCTTTTTGTAAGATCTTCTCACGGGAGGCAGAGGTTTCAGGACCGGCCATTGTCCAGTCCTGGATTGGTAAGTGTACGTCCCTGCGATCACTCATGTGGGAGAACAGGGTAATCGATGTATCCCTCGGCCCCGCCGCCATATGCGGTCGCGCCGTCAAGTGCGTTGAGGGGTGCGTTCTGCTGTAGCCGGGCCACCAAGTCCGGGTTGGCAATATAGGGACGACCAAAGGCGATTAGATCGGCGGCGTCACTGCGGCGCGCCGCAATTGCAAGGTCTCTGTCATAGCCATTGTTGGCGATGTAGATCCCGTTGAAACGCTGCCGCAAGATATTCAGATCAAATCCACCCTCGACGGCTCGTGCTCCGCCCGTCACACCTTCCACAACGTGGAGATAAGCCAGATCAATATCATTCAACTGATCGACAAGTGCGGTGAACACGGGTGCAGGATTGCTGTCCGTAAGGCCATTGGCAGTGCTGATTGGGGATATCCGAAGACCTGTGCGGCCATCATCGCAGATGGCCGCGACAGCTTTCGTGACCTCAAGTGTCAGCCGAATGCGGTTCTCGACCGACCCACCATAGGCATCGGTACGCTGGTTGGCCCCGTCACGCATGAACTGATCGAGTAAGTATCCGTTCGCGGCGTGAATCTCGACGCCATCAAACCCTGCGGCAAGAGCGTTGTGCGTCGCTTGCGCGTAATCTGCGACAATCCCCGGCAACTCCTCCAGGGCCAGCGCCCGCGGTGTGAGTGCTGGTTTCTTTCCATCCGGAGTGAACGCATCCACTTCAGGGCGAACAGCGGAGGGAGCGACAGGCAATATCCCACCGGCCTGCACATCCGGGTGGGACACCCTGCCGACATGCCACAGCTGAGCAAAGATGCGGCCACCCTTGTCATGGACACCGGCCGTGACGGGGCACCAGCTTTCGATTTGCTCGTCGGTCCAGATCCCGGGAGTAAAGGCGTACCCTGTGGCCTGCGGCGAAATGTTCACGCCTTCACTGATGATCAGGCCTGCCGATGCGCGTTGGGCGTAATATTCCTGCATCATTGGGGTGGCGATGGTTTCGGGGGACCGCGCGCGGGTTAGGGGGGCCATTACGATGCGGTTTGACAGCGTATAAGGTCCGACAACGACGGGGGAAAAGAGGTCAGTTTCAGGGATGGTTGACATAGTAGCTCCTCGTCTCCTGGCTGGCAGGAGAGTGAATTTGGGACAAAGGGGTGGGCCGGTTGCTTTGGGCGTGTCAGATGTGGCCAACGCCTGATCCGGTCGTTTTGGGGGCGAATTTGTGGCGGCGGGGCAGGGCTTAGGTTAAAGGCGCTGCGCCGCCGATCGAGCTTGCAATGCAGGGTTTCCGATCTACAGATTGGTCATCTGCATCCCTTGTTCCGTGTAACGGTCGCCAGCGGCAGCGCCGCGTGGGAACAAGGTGTCGAGGCGGGTGAGAATGTCCTCGTTTAGTGTGACATCGGCGGCCCCAATATTGTCTTCAAGATACGTGCGTCGTTTGGTGCCCGGGATCGGAATAATATGATCGCCTTGGGCCAAGACCCATGCGAGCGCCAGTTGCGCAGGCGAGCATCCGGCGCTATCGGCGATGGCACGGTATTGCTCCAGCAAGTTCAGATTCTGATCCAGATTTCCATCGGCAAAGCGCGGCTGGGTGTGCCGGAAATCATCATCAGCCAGGTCGCTTAGTGTGGTGACCTTGCCGGTCAGAAAGCCGCGCCCAAGCGGGCTGTAGGGTACAAAAGCCGTACCCAATTCGGCGCACGTGGCCAGCATCTCTGCCTCTGGGTCTCGCGACCACAGCGAATACTCTGTCTGAACCGCCGCAACCGGGTGCACCGCATTTGCCCGACGCAAAGTTTGTGCGGAGATTTCGCTTAACCCGATCCCCCTGATCTTACCTTCTTTGATAAGATCGGCCATCGCTCCGACCGTGTCCTCGATCGGGGTCACCCCATCAAGGCGATGCGCGTAATAGAGGTCGATCTGATCAATCCCCAGACGTTTCAGCGACGCCTCGACCGCCTGTTTCATGTAGGCCGGGCTGCTGTCGATGTGTCGTACGGCCGGATCGTCGGATCGGATGATTGCGAACTTGGTCGCCAGCGTGACGTTGTCCCGGTTTTGCCGGACGAAATCCGACAACAAGGTTTCATTCGCGCCGATACCGTAGGTATCGGCGGTATCGTAGAACGTGACACCCAATTCAAGCGCACGGTCCAGCGTTTCATAGGATTGATCGCGGTTGGTCGGGCCGTAGAATTCGGACATGCCCATGCAGCCAAGCCCAATGGCTGATACGGATCCCAGTCCGCCACCCAGATTACGCGTTTTCATGTGTTTTCTCCTTGAATTAGGGTTGTGTGCAACGAGGATCAGCGGCCTGAAAAGCAGCAATCTCTTCGTCGTCGATAGACAGTGGCTCGCAGCCGTGCTCTTTCTCGCAAACGAAATCGTACTCAAAACCAGCAGCGTGGCAGCTCAGGCACTCACGCCCCTCAAAGTTAACAGCGTGATCGATCGCCCCGGCTGGTAATCGTCGTGCTCTCCGCCGTCACGTCGAGGGCAAGAAATTCCCAGCCATTGCTGTCCGGGTAGTCTGCGCTCGAGTGTTTGATCATCGCTTCAAACGGGACAAGCTGCATCACCGTGCCGACCGGGTATTCGATATCAGGCACGCGGTCGGTAAAAATACGGATGGCTTCCTTGAGCTTTTCCGGGTCGGAATGGAACAGGAAGGTGTTGCGCACTTTGGGGAAATCATAAATGCAGCCAAACATCTCCGAGGTGGCCTCAATCTCATTATTGGCTTGGGCTGAGATTTCGGCCTGGATTGGGAGAGCAATGAATGATGCGGCAAGCAAGGCCGCAGCGGTCACCAGTATGGCGTTAAATCGACCACACAGACTTAGTATTTTCATGTGTCTTTCCCTTGGATTAGAGTTGTACGAAGCGGATAGCCGTGTCGCGGGAAATGCACGGCAACCGTTCCCACCTGTGGCGTGTCCCGATGCAGAATGATGCGGGTGTCGTCGATATGGGCCAGCGTACCGTCGATGACTTCCGTGCCAAATTCATCGACCAGAACCTGTACCGGCGCGCCTATCGCGGGATGTGCAGCTCCCGTTTCTGGAAGGGGGGCGGGGGGCGCCGAAAGCGCGATGTTGATCGCTTCAGCAGGCGCCAATTCGGTTCGTGTGCCGTGACCGAACTCCGCAATGCGCGCCATCCATGCCGACAATGCCGGGAACAGCGATAGACCGCTGCCGCTGGCGGCTGTGTCAGCTTTGGCAAAAAACCAAACCACATGATAGAGTGCCAGATCAGTCAGCGCGGGCGTGTCCCCGGCAAAGAAATCGGCACCGCCCAGCAGGTTCTCAAGCCAACCAAGCCCTGTTGTAATTTGGCCGCGATGATAGCCGACATCCACTTTCAGGCCGTCCAGATCAATCTTGTGATCCCAAAACGCCTCGCGGTCATGGATCAGGGCTGGGGGAACGGCATCAGCGCACAGACCCATGCTGTAACGAACCACTTGCCAGAACAAAATGCGGTCCGCCCAATTGTCGAGCAACGGGGTTGCTGTGCCCACAGTGTTCGGGGCAAGGGCGCGCGCCGGAAACCGCTGGTCAAGCTCGGCGGCGATCAGGGCGGAATCACAGTAGATATCCGCCCCGATCTGAAGCACTGGGGCCCGCCTGTAGCCACCCGTCAAGGCCAGCAGATCAGCCTTTGGCGCAATAGGAGGCACGATGACCGATGACCATGACAGCCCCTTGAAGCCCATCAAAGTTCTGATTTTTTCGGAATAGGGAGAGGCTTCATAGTGGTGCAGGATCAGGTCGACCATCGTTTTTCTCCTACTTCAGCAGCCCGAGGATATCTTGCGCGGCGGCGGCGGATGAGGCGGGGTTCTGGCCGGTGACCAGTTTTCCGTCACGCAGCACGAAACTGGCCCAATCCGCCCCTTTTTCATACTGGCCACCATTGGCCTTCAGCATGTCTTCCACCAAGAACGGCACAACATCGGTAAGGCCGACGGCCTCTTCTTCGGTGTTGGTAAAACCCGTCACCCGGCGACCAAACACCAGCGGTTTGCCGTCCGCACCTTGGGTGTGGCGGAACACGGCTGGGGCGTGGCAAACTGCGCCGACAGGCAAATCGGCGGCGGCGAAGGCCTCGATCAGGCGTTTGCTGTCCGCGCTTTCGGCCAGATCCCACAAAGGGCCGTGGCCGCCCGGATAGAAGATGGCGTCGAACCCGTCTTCGGTTACATCCGAAAGCTTCAGCGTCGTCGCAAGATGCTTTTGCGTCTCTGGATCGTCTTTGAACCGACGGGTGTCGTCGGTCTGTGCGTCAGCGCTGTCGCTGGACGGATCAATCGGCGGCTGTCCCCCTTTGGGCGAGGCCAGTATAATATCTGCTCCGGCGTCCTTGAAGACGTAATAGGGGGCCGCAAACTCCTCCAGCCAGAAGCCAGTTTTCTTGCCTGTGTCCCCGAGTGTGTCGTGGGATGTCAGTACCATCAGAATTTTCATGTTATTTTCCTATTTTTTCTGGCCGACGCGGATCACGCGCTTGCCAAAGTTTTCGCCATTCAGCAGGCCAATGAAGGCTTCGAGCGCATTTTCCAAACCGTCGATGATCTCTTCGCGGTACTTGATTTGGCCGCTTTCGATCCACGCCCCCATGTCTTTGGCAAAATCCGGGTAGAGGTGGCCGAAGTCGTCAAAGATGATGAAGCCCTGCACCTTGATCTTCTTGCGCAGGATTTGACCCATAAGCCAATTCATCCGGTCCGGTCCTTTGGGCAAGTCAGTCGCATTATACTGAGAGATCAATCCGCAGACCGGCACCCGTGAGTTTGGATTCAACAGCGGGATGACCCCGTCGAGGACCTTGCCGCCGACATTTTCGAAATAGACATCAATGCCATCGGGACAGGCCTTTGCAAGCTGTTCGGCAAAGTCATCTGCCTTGTGATCGATACAGGCGTCAAAACCCAACTCATTGACCGCATGGGCGCATTTTTCTGGCCCGCCCGCGATGCCGACCACGCGGCCGCCAAGGATCTTGCCGATCTGGCCCACAGTGGCCCCGACAGGGCCGGTTGCGGCCGCCACGGCGATGGTTTCGCCCGGCTTTGGCGCGCCAATTTGCGTCAGACCCGCCCAAGCGGTAAATCCGGGCATACCCATGATACCGAGCGCCCAAGACGGGTGTGCAGGCGAGGTGCCCAGATTCGTGATCCGCGTGCCATCCGACAGCGCGTAATCCTGCCAGCCATTGAAGCTGAGCACCCAGTCGCCCGGCGCAAAGCCATCAACCTTTGAGGTGACGACCTGAGCCACTGTGCCGCCCTCCATCACGCCATCAATTTCCACCGGCGCGGCGTAAGATGGTGCATCGCTCATGCGCCCCCGCATATAAGGGTCCAGCGACAGATATTCGGTGCGCAGAAGCATCTGCCCAGCACCAGGGGAGGGGACGTCCCCTTCGACCAAGCGAAGCGTGTCCTTGGTCGGTTCGCCTTTGGGGCGTTCCGCCAGCACAAGCTGGCGGTTTACTGTTTCGGTCTGTGTCATGGTCATCATCTCCTAGAAGGCTGTTTCAAGAATGCGGCGGGCATCCTCGGGGGTGATGGCATTTTGTTCGCCAAGGGCGGTCATGCCGTGATCCTTCAAGGCGGCGACGATGCGATCAATTTCAGGTGCAGCAATTGCGTAATCGCCGAGTCGGGTTTTGATACCCATCTGTTCAAAGAACCTGCGTGTTGCCTCGATCACGGCATCAATCCGCGCATCATCAGATCCCTCGCGGATGTCCCAAACATTGGCAGCATATTGCAGCAGTTTCTCGCGTTTGGGGCCACGTTGGTCGTTCATCAGTGACGGCAACACGACAGCCAGTGTGCGGGCGTGGTCGGTGTCATTGAGCGCGGTAATCTCATGTCCGATCATATGGCTTGCCCAGTCCTGCGGGACACCTGCGCCGATCAGGCCATTCAGGGCCAGCGTTGCAGTCCACATCAGGTTGGCGCGAACGTCATAGTCCTCCGGCGTCTCAAGGGCTTTGGGCCCAAGCTCGATCAGGGTGCGTAGCAGGGTTTCGGCAAAACCGTCCTGAACGCGCGCGGCGGATGGATAGGTCAGATATTGTTCGATGATGTGAACAAACGCGTCGGCTACGCCGTTCGCGATTTGACGGGGCGGCAGCGTGTAAGTGACCTCGGGGTCCAGCACCGAGAACACCGGGTAGCAATGCGGGCTACCAAACGGAAGCTTAGCGCCCTTCTCGGGATTGGTGATCACAGCGCCAGAGTTCATCTCCGAACCGGTGGCGGGCAAGGTCAACACGGTGCCAAAGGGCAGCGCTTGCGTGATGACCGACCCGCGAGATGTCAGGATGTCCCAGGCGTCGCCATCATATTTGGCCGCCGCCGCGATAAATTTGGTGGCGTCAATAACGGAACCACCGCCGACAGCCAACAGGAAGGTGATCCCTTCTTGGCCAATCACGTCGACAGCCTTCAGCGCAGTGGCAAAGCGCGGATTGGGCTCAATACCGCCAAATTCGACCAAGGTCCGGCCCGCAAGTGCCGCACGCACCTGACCAAGGACGCCTGTTTTCTCCGCGCTGCCTCCACCATAAAGGATCAGCACCTTTGCGTCAGCCGGAACCTGATCCTTCAGGTCCGCGATACGACCCTTTCCAAACAGGATATGTGTCGGATTGCGAAAGTCAAAATTGTTCATGGGCTCAGTTTCCTTCAGTTTCAATGTGCAGGCGCACGTCAACGTTTCCGCGTGTGGCGTTGGAGTATGGGCAGACCTGGTGCGTCGCTTCGACAAGTCTTTCAGCATCCTCGCGGGTCATGCCCGGCAGATGTGCGGTAATGTCGAGATCAAGTCCGTATCCGCCCTCGGGGCGTTGGCCGATGCCCACCTCAACCGACGTTGATGCCACTTTGGCATCCAGTTTGAGTTGTTTTGCGGTCATTTCCATCGCGCTATCAAAACAGGCCGCATAGCCAAGCGCGAACAACTGCTCGGGGTTCACCCCCGCCTCGCCACTGTCCGGGCGAACCATCTGGACTGAAAAGCTGCCATCGTTGAGGGCGGCGGTTCCCGAGCGGCCCCCTGTTGCCGTTGCGGTGGTTTTGTAGAAGATTTTCATGAGCTTCCTTTCGCGATTAGACTGGTCGTCTATAGATGTGTCAAAATTTTTGGGGTTATGTTCCTGGAACCAGCACCTTTGTGGCATTCATAGCGGAATTGAGCGGGGCTTCACTGTGCGAGAGGCTCGCGACGAGGCTGGCTCCAAGCCACATGTGGTAGATCATTTCTGCCGTGGAGCGGGGGTCTTCAAGCGCGGCGATCGTGCCATCGTTCGTTCCCTGTTCAAGGGTCTCCGTCAGGCGCGCGACGATTTCGGACACACTTTTCTGCAAGATATTGCTCATGTTCTCCGAGAGGTCAGCAACCTCTGCGGACAGTTTGACGACCAAGCACCGGTCTTCGAGGTTGGGGCTGATCTGTTTTTTCCGCCACTCTTCGAAATAGGTCAGAAACCGAGACCGTGCATCCATGTCCGGATGCGCAAGCGACGCGTTCAGGCGTGTGCCATACTCCGTCATAAAATCATTCAGCAGCGCACAGCCATAAGCTTCCTTGGAGGCGAAATAGTGATAGAACGACCCCTTCGGAACGCCGGCCTCTTTCAAGAGCGCACTCAGGCCGACACCTGTGTAGCCCTGCTTGGCTGTCAGGCGGCGTCCTGTGGTCAATATCTGTGAGCGGGTGTCGTTTTTCTGTTCCATGATCCCAGATATAGTCTCATTAGACCGGTCGTCTATGGGTGGCGTAGCTTTTTCTAATCACAGGGCTGTGAGCGGCGCTGTGAAACGGAGCGGGAAAGGCGCTAGCCAGCATGCACACCAGTTAGCAGCTTTGACATCCAGCCCAGAAAAACAAGCAATGCATACGCAAATCGATGCGGCACGCCCTTAGTTTGCGTTCAGCACTGCTTCCAGCAAACCAGGAAAGCGACGGTCAAGCGCATCTCTTCGCAGTGAAAGCAGGCGACCCCGCCCCTTGGGGATATTCCGGATCACACCTGCTTCGCGCAACACTTTGAACAGGTGCGACTTGGTGGATTTCGCCACTTCCGGATCCATTAAATTGCAGTTTGCCATTTCGACCGGGCCGTCGCGGAGCTGACGCACGATGTCCAACCGGCCCGGATCGCTGAGTGCGAACAAGACTTGCGTCAGTTGCAGCTCCTGTTCCTGCGGGTGCGCAAGATCGGGGCTGACAGTGTCGGGTAAGATACTCATGGTTCGAATATACTTGAACCTTCCGCAGGAAGAAACTAGAGAAAGGTTCGATAAACTTCGAACCCTTATGAAGGACTGCATTCCAAAATGACTACGATTGTGATGTCACCCAAGGCTAGAGAGCGCGCTGGTTTCGCAATCGTGCTTACTGGAAGCGCTCTGATGATGGCGAGCGCGAGCGCGCCGTCCCCCTTTTATCCGCTACTGCAGCAGCAACTTGGTTTTTCGTCTTTGGTCGTGTCGGAGATATTCGCAATTTACGCAATTGCCCTTCTTGCGACACTGTTAGTGGCCGGATCAATCTCGGATCATGTCGGGCGGCGCCCTATTCTGTCGATAGGGTTCGTGCTACTCGCTGTTTCCGCCGCCGGATTCGAGCTGTCAGGTTCTGTGCCTGCGTTGTTGTTGGCTCGTGTAGTACAGGGCGTAGCATGCGGCCTTCTTTTGTCTACGCTGTCGGCTGCGATTACGGATCTTGAACCCCCTGAATTCAAGGGCATCGCGGCGATCTGTAATTCCGTCATCCCCCTCGTCGGGCTGGCCCTGGGGGCCTTGGTATCCGGCTTCGCGATGGAGCACCTTACCGAGCCAAAATTTGATATATTCACTGGGATTGCAATGGCCAGCCTGGTGTTGGCGCTGGCCACATGGGGCTTGCCCGAAACATCGCCACGGCATGAAGGCTTGTTGCAGGCGCTGAAGCCTCGCGTTGGCCTCCCGATCGAAGTCAGGGGCACGTTCTGGCGTGGCGCTCCGGCGCTATTCGCGGGCTGGGCCACAGGGGGGCTGTATCTGTCGCTTGGCGCACTCATCATCTCACAGGTTTTTGGTATTCAAAATGTGATTGTCCAGGGCTTCGTGGTCGCATTGCTGGCCGGGGTTGGTGCGCTGGCTTGTTTCATTGCGCGCAACTACTCTGCTCGTGAGGTCACGTTGTTTGGCACCGCAGCGCTATCAATGGGAACCTTTGCCACTTTGTTTGGCATTCATTACGAAAACTTAGTGCTCTACCTTATTGCGCTCGCCGTTGTGGGGACGGGCTTCGGCACCTGCTTTTATGGTTTCATCCGCTCGATAATTCCACTGGTGCCTGAGGATGTCAGAGGAGAAACTTTCGCCGCGCTATTCTGTATCAGCTACTTGGCATTCGGTTTGCCAGTCGTAATTGCCGGACTTTTGGTGCTGGTGTTCGGGCTCAAAGTCGTTGTGATCTGTTATGGCAGCTTGATCGCCTCACTGGCCGCTCTCGCAGGACTGATGCGCAAATTCAGTCGGACCGACTAAGGACCCAACCTAGACTCAACACATTGGCCGGGATTGCCATTTGTGGACAGCCCCTGTTTTGCAAGAGTTTTCTTTTGTGTTCGTGATCTTTTTGCGTAGCGGTCATTTGTCCGGCCTGTTTTCGCGGCCCTTATGCCGCTGGCCCTGATGAAGTCCGCGAACCGGCTCCTTATCAACTTATCGGGCTATGTTGCCCTGGCAATCCCACGGGGTGTTCCGGTTGCGGCGGCAAAGATCATCATCACTGCGATTGCCCTTGCATCTCGTATGGGGCGTTTTTCATGCGCCCCAAAAACTCAAGCCGGCTTGTAAACCCCCTGTTTGGACATGACAGCCCAGACGATCCGTACGGTTTTGTTGGCCAGGGCCACGCTGACGAGGCGCGACGGCTTTTTCTCCAGCAGGCGCCGCACCCAGTTTGCGGTGTGCGTTTGCGCGTTCCTGATCCGTCGGAGTACGGCCGTGGCCCCGACAACGAGAAGTTTGCGCAGATAGCCATCGCCCATCTTCGTGATCCGCCCCAACCTGCCCTTTCCGCCGGAAGAATTCTGTCGCGGCACCAATCCGAGCCAGGCCGCGAATGGACGTGTCACGGTTTGATGCCGCTCCTTTGATAGCCTTTACTGGAACAAAGGAGACTGACTATGGGACTGAAACGGACGGACGAATTTCGCCAAGATGCAGTGCGTATTGCGCTGACCAGCGGGTTGACGCGCAAGCAGGTGGCTGATGATCTGGGCGTTGGCATGTCGACGCTGAACAAATGGATCACAGCACACCGAGACACGAAGGTGGTTTCACAAGAGGATTTAGGCCCTATCGGAAGGTTTCTTCGTAGAACCACGCTAAGGTGGAACATTGTGTGAACATACTCACGTTCCCCAATCTCTAGATGGCCTGATGTTCAGTGGTCGCGCGATTTTGCGGTCTGCGGCTCCAGAATGCCAATCGAAGTCGCCGGACAGGATAACGTGCTCCCACCCGAGGGGCGATGTGTGAGCAAGCAGCTTGACGTCGTAGAGCGGACTGGTCTGCGCGAGGTGGCCGGCGGCCTTGTCCATGTAGATCGTATTCCAAAACGTGATGGCGGCGATGACGCGGTTGAGCGCCATGGCCCGCTTCTGTTGGGCGACATCAGAGCGATCATGAATGCGCCCTTGTGAGTGGGCAAAGACGGCCCGCGCCAGCGAATGTCGCGATTCACCCTTGTTGAGTCCTGCGTGGCATTCCATGCGCAGGGCGGCGTTTTCGATCCAGTCGAGCATGAAGAGCGTGCGCTCGATCCGGCCGATTTCACCCAAAGCCAGGTAGAGCCGGTTTTGCTGGCGGTACGCTCCAAGCTTGCGCAGGATTTCAGACGGTTTGAGAGACTTGTCGCGGATACTGGCCGCGAGCCGCATGATGTCACCCCAATGCTGCCGGATCACCTCTTCGTTGATTGGTTTCCCGATGAGGGGTGACAGAGTGGCCCACGCCTTCGCGCTCCCGAAGCATGCCAATCGCCGGTCGGCAAAGTCGCGCAAACGCGGGGCAAAGGTCATCCCCAAGAGATGGAACAGGGCGAAGACGTGATCCGACACGCCGCCTGTATCTGTGTAATGCACGAGCGGGTCGAAGCTGGCCGGGTTAGTCAAGAGACCATCAAGCACGAAAGGAGCTTCGCCTGCCGTCGCCCCGATGACGCTGGAATGGAACGAGCCGTATTGGCCTGACAGGAAGGAGTAGATTTTCAGGCCCGGATCAGGCCCGTACTTCGCGTTGATGAGCCCGCTGCCGCGATTGGCGGCAAAGAACTGGCCGTCCGATGAGCTGTGCTCCGCCGCGCCCCAGTGCTGCGCAAAGGGCAAACTATGATGGGCGTCGACGATACGACCCAAGGCATCCGCGAATGTTTCCGGCCGAAGGTACCATGTCTGCGCCCAGGTCAGCTGCGCGTGGCTGACACGCGATGAGGCATGGGCCATCCGCTCCAGTCCGAGATTGGTGGCCCCGGCCAGGATCGTGGCCAGAACGGCGGCTGGCTCATCGTGCTGCTTGCCAGACCGCAGATCGGTGAAGGCATCAAGGAACCCGGTCCGCGCGTTCACCTCCCAGAGCAACTCCGTGATGCGGATGCGGGGCATCACGGCATCAATCGCCCGTTCCAGGCGTACGGCGGCGGGCGGTGTGATCGCGTCATGTGGCGTAATCTTCAACCGCCCACGTTCAATGCGGACACCAGAAAGTGCATTGCGCTTCAGGGCGCGCGCAACCTGGTCAAAGCGTTTCGCCATCGTTGCCCGCCGGTCAGATAGCCATGCGTCCGGATCGGTTTCGAAGCCCGCATCCCGCATGATGGTTTCGGCTTTGTCCCGTGGCTTCAGGTAGCTGTCGAACCGGCGATATTCACGGCTGCCGTCGACCCAGACATCTCCGGCGCGAAGGCGCTCGCGCAAGGTAGACACAACGGCGGTCTCGTACACACGCCGTTGTGGCTTACCGTCCTGGACGATCAGCGACGGCCAATGCTTGGCAGCGAAGGGCATGGGCGGATCATCGGGCAACTTGCGTTTACCGGTGCGGTTCTGGTCGCGCAGCAAGGCGATTGCGTCCTTGAGGTCATCCCCTGCATCGGTGGCGTTGAACTCGAAAGCCTCAAGGAAGGTAGGAGCAAACTTGCGCATATAGGCATAGCGCTCAGCCGCCAGAGCGAGTGGATCACTGGTTGCCAACTCCCCGAAGTCGGCGATTTCGTCACGCTTGCCCAGAAGAGTCTCCCACCCGACATCCGCATCCAACGCAGCAAAGGGATCTTGGCCCAGATCTTGTGCGCGGGCCATGGCATCAATGGACGCGCCGAAGAGCTGCATCAGTTTGCCAACCCGGGTCTTGCCCATGCGCCAGACCTCCTCCTGGCGATTGCGGGAGCGTGAGAAGAGCTGGCCGGTCAGACGCTCGAACATGGCGATGGTCGCGTCGGTGATCGTGATGGATAAATCCGCCATCTGCGCCGCGAGCGTTGCGATCCGTCGCCGTTCGCCAAAATCGTTCAGCAAGCTCACAGGGGCCACCGCGCCCTCGCGCGCGAACTTGAGCAACCGGTCAGGGTGGAGGCCGTGCCCAAGGTTTGGCGGCAAATCCAACGATCGCAGATAGTTCAAGCGATCCAGAAGCGCGGTCATGCTGGCCGGACTGGTCGAATGCGGATAGCCACGCAACCACGTGAGACGCGTTTGCCCAAGAGACGGATCGTTCACCAAGAGAGCCTGCAACTGGTCACGTTGCTCCAGTGACAGAACATCGAACAACGCAGCGGCAGCCTCACGCCGGGCGCGAGCCCGCCCCTTCAGGGCAAGGCGCTCAAGCGTATCCACGCTCGGTAGCACCAGATGTTGCTTGCGCAGCTCCGCAACCAGCGTCTCAACAATCTTCATGCCATGATCCGTCGCAAAAGCCGCCGTCGTGGCGATATCCTCCGCCTGCTGCACATGTTCAGGTCCGAAAGGGGCCAATCCCAAATGGCGCATCGCAAGGGCATGGTGCTCATGACGCGTATTTCGCCTGGCGGCGTAGTCGTCGAGAGTACACCCGCTGATCTGAAGTTGTTCTGCAAGCCACGCGATCAGTTCGGCGGGCGGCATCGTGTCTTGGCCCCACCCAAGGCCGGGATAACGCAGCAAAGAAATATGTACTGCAAGACCAAGATGGTTTTCGGCGCGGCGACGGGTTCGGATCAGATCAACGTCATCCCCGCTTAGCAGATAGCGACGGACCAAGGCTTCGTAATCTGTAGGCACCCCGAAGAGGTCCGCACGCGCGCGGGATGAAAGTAGTCGACGGGCCATCAGGTGTCCTCAAAACGGTGTTGCAAGTTTGAAGACGTGATCTCCGGCAACACTTTCGTCCGGCCCGGTCTGGCAGCCTTGCTTGATCAGGCACGGCCCAACGATACCCTCGCCGTCATCCGCCTCGATCGATTGGGGCGCTCGCTCAAGGAACTTCTGGAAACCGTCGACGACCTCAAAGCCAGAGAGATCAACCTGATCAGCCTCGAGGAACGGATCGATACAACACCAGCCGCTGGAGAACTCGTGTTCCACGTCTTTGGGGCCATTGCGCATTTCGAGCGACGCTTGATCTCAGAGCGCACCAAAGACGGCCTGATCAACGCTCGAAAGCATGGCCGCACCCCAGGACGGCCTGCATTACCGCCAGAGACGATCTCAGCCCTCCAAGATCTCGTCAGCGCTGGAAAATCCGTCGCTCAAGCCGCAAAACACCTCGGCATAGGCAGATCAACAGCTTACAAGGCGATCAGAAATGCCACACCATAAGTCATGTTCAGGCTTTGTTCTTCCTTGGCGTGGTTCTACGAAGAAACCTTCCGATGGGGCCAAGGACATTCTGCGCGGCGAAATCGTCACCTATTGTCGCGTTGCCCTTAAATCGGCTCTGCCTCACTTTGTGTGGCGCAACTATCCTGAAACTGGAAAATTCAGGAGGGATAGTTGTGAGTTCGAAGAAGCACTGGTCGCCGGGCAGCGATGTTGCAGTTCAAAGCGTTGAACGAAGTGAATCCGGCGGGTGGATTGTATCTGGCGTCTTGGCACCCAACGGCATTTGCCCAGACTGTGGATTGCATTCACGCCGACGTCATGGCTGGCGGCGTCGGTGGCTGCAGGATTATCCCGCGCATGGAGACGCGGTAACGGTTGATCTCGCAGTTTGCCGTTGGCGATGTTTGGCGCCTGCTTGCCCGCGCCGGACTTTCTCGGACCAGATCAGCTCGATTGCGCGTCCATTTGCACGTCGTACTTCGCGTGTAGGGGAGATTGTCGGCCATCTTGGGCATGCGACAGGCGGACGGCCTGCGGAGCGGTTGTTGCATCGTTTGGGCCTTGGGGTCAGCGATGACACGGTGCTCAGGCAGCTGAAAAGGTGTGCTCAAGGCACCACCGAGGCGCCGACAATCATCGGGATCGACGATTGGAGCTGGCGGAAATCGCAAACCTACGGCACGATCATCGTGGATCTGGAGCGTCGCGTGGTCATCGACATCCTCGAGGATCGAGATGTCGTCACCTGCACCAACTGGCTAAAGCGACACCCCGAGGTGGAAGTGATCAGCAGAGATCGGTGCGGTCTCTACGCCAAGGCTGCCCGGCAAGGGGCACCGCAGGCAAAGCAGGTCGCCGACCGGTTCCATATCGTGCATAACCTGCGGCAGGCCAACGAGGAGCAGATGAACCTTCACGGCCGTGCCACCGGCAGGGCGCTGCTGTCCGACGCCGACAACATCACCGCAGCCGGAAGCCTTCTGAAGTCCCGCCTTGCGCACAGGACGTCCCGGGAAGAGATTTTCACCACCATCCATGCGCTCCGAAATCAGGGACTTTCCTGCAGCGAGATCGGGCGGCGAACAGGGTTTCCGCGTCGCAGCATCGCGAAATGGCTGCAGTTCGAAACACCACCGGACCGCAGGCGGGCCGCTTTGAAGCCGAGTTCGCCATGGTATTTTGAAGAGTTCCTGAGCCAAAGCTGGAAGGAGGGCATTCGAACTGGCAGCGCCCTTTTCAGTCTGATCCAAGAGCGTGGTTACGAGGGGAGCCAGTCGCATTTGCAGCGGCTGCTGGCGGGTTGGCGCAGAGCCGAACAGCAAGCGAGCGATCCCAAGGTAGAACACAAGATCCTGGAGCCGGTTCGGGACCCGGAAACGGGGCACGCGATCTCCCCGGTCATCGCGGCCGCGCTGTGCATCAAACCGCGCGGCAAGCTCACCTCGGATCAGGCGCGTAAAGTCGATGCTCTCAAGACCCGCTCTCCCGCCTTCGTATCGATGCGCAGCCTCGCCATGCGGTTCAACGGTATCATGCGTGGGCGCGACGCAGGCCCGCTCCCTGCATGGATCGACGACGCAATCGAAACCGAGTTGGTGCCGATCGTGCGCTTTGCCCGCACATTGAACCGGGACTTCGATGCGGTCAAAAACGCGATTGAGATGCCTTGGAGCAACGGCCAGGCGGAAGGTCAGATCAACCGCCTGAAAACCCTCAAACGCGCCATGTACGGTCGGGCCGGCCCAGAATTGTTGCGGGCAAGAATGCTACCGTTTGACCACACAAAGTGAGGCAGAGCCGAATTAAGGGCCACGCGACATCTGCCTATATGCCCGGTACACCGCAGTCATTCGCATCCAGTTCAAGAACCGGATCATTCGGGCCGCATTCTTCACCACTGACAGAGTAGTGCCCGGGTTCGGTGCATCCGGCGACTGCAAGTGCCAAAGCTACCAGCGTGATCTGTGTTAGTGTTTTCATGGCTTTACCTTTCTCTGGTTGGTTGCCGTTTTGAAATTTTCGAAATCCGCCTTCGCTCGGAGCGCCCATTGGAGTTCCGGACCTTGTTCTCCGGATCAGTCAGGTGGATTTAGTGAACTGTGGCCATGGTCACCCTGAAACGCTTGAGTGCGATGAAGAAGAAGACGGCGCCGAGCGCGACCATGACCGCCATGTCGGGCCAAACGATGTCCAGTCCCGCTCCGCGATAGAGAATGGCTTGCGAAAACGCCACGAAATGTGTCGACGGTGACAACTGCATGACGTTCTGAAGCCAGACCGGCATGCTCTCCATCGGCGTCGTGCTGCCGGACAGGAGATTCATGATCACGAGAACCGGGAGCGACAACAGACCGAATTGCGGCATCGACGTGGTGAAGGTGGCCAGCAGGATACCGAGCCCCGTGACCGAGGCAAGATAAAGCACCGCCCCGGATACGAAGAGCGGGATCGACCCCGCGATCGGAACCTCCAGCACGGTCTGCACGACGATCCAGAGCGACAGGATGGCAGCGACAACGATCGCAAGGCCATTGGCCCATATCTTGGCGACCATGATCTCGGACGGGGTGACCGGCATCACCAGCAAATGTTCGATCGTGCCGTGTTCGCGCTCGCGGATCAGCGCGGCGCCGGTCAAAAGCACGGACAGGATGGTGATGTTGTTGATGATCTGCATCACGGATGAAAACCAGACGGAATTCAGGTTCGGATTGAACTTTGTCCTGACGACCAGGTCGATCGGCAGTGTCGTTGCGGTGTCGTCGCCGGAAACGAACTTGGCGACTTCGGCGCGGATAATCTGCTGAAGGAACACCGAACCGTTACCGGCCTGCGCCATTGCGGTGGCATCGACGTTAAGCTGCACCTGAGGCTTGAGGCCGTTCAGAACGTCAGCCTCGAAACTGGGCGGAAAGGAAAGGACAAACACGAACTTGCCGCTGTTCATCACGCTTTCGATCTCGTCGGCCGAGATCTCCTGTGGCGGATTGAATTCGGGTGGTAGGATCGCGCCCAAAATGCGCCCCGTCAGTGCCGAACGGTCCTGGTCCACATAGGCGACGGAGGCGTTCGAGACCTCAAGCTTGGCGCCGGTCGCCACCGAATAGACGGCGAAGCTGAACACATAGACGATCAGCAGAATCAGCACGGGATCGGCGCGTAGGCTGTTGAGTTCCTTGAGGCCAAGCCGAAAGACATTGGTAAGCCATTGCCACATGTCATGCCTCCTGCTTGTTCAAGGCAAGGACTGACACCGCGATGAACAACGCCACAAAGCCCGCCAGAGCGGCGTGGTTGAGCCAGAGCTCCGGCAATCCGAGGCCTTTGGTGAAGGTGCCGACGCTGATCTGCTGATACCAGGACGATGGGAAGGCCAGCCCGATCAACCGGCCGCCGCCCGAAAGCGAGGACACCGGCACCAGTAGGCCCGAGAAATTGACGGCCGGAATGATCGAGATAACGGCGGCGGCAAAGGTTGCCGCGACTTGCGTGCGCGTAAATGTCGAGACCAGCACACCAAAGCCCGTTGTCGCCAGCACGTAAAGCAATGTGCCGACAAGGAGCGCCAGGACAGAGCCTTTGACCACTACGCCGAAGACGCCATAGGAGACGATGATCAGCGAGGCAAAGCTGAGCATGGCAATCACGACATACGGCAGCTGTTTGCCCAGAATGAACTCGGTTCGCGTCACCGGCGTCGAGCGGAAATTGGCGATCGAACCGGTTTCCTTTTCCCGCACGACCCCCATCGCCGCCATCATCGCCGGGATCAAAACCAGCATCAGCATGATGACCGAAGGGATCATCGCGAAGACGCTCTTGAACGCTTGATTGTAGCGAAACCGGGTTTCAACAGAGGCTGCGGACGGATCGAAGGCATGGCCATAAAGCCGCTCGATCTGATCGGACATGTAGGATGCTGCGAGCCCTTGCAGATAACCGCGCGTCGTTTCCGCCCGGAACGGCATGGCACCGTCAACGGCAACGCGGACTTCGGGTTGGTCACCGCGCAGCAGGGATTTTCCGAACCCTGGCGGCACCTCGACCGCGACAACAAATTCGGAGGTTTTCATGCGGGCATCAAGCTCGATCACACTGGCCGCTGCCGGCCTTTCAGCGAAGTAGGGTGAGCCGGAGAAGCTCTCCATCAGTTCCCGGCTTTCGGCGCTCTGATCACGATCGAAAACCGCAAAGGGCAGGTCTTGCACGTCGAATGATATCCCGTAGCCGAAAGTGAGCATCAGGATGACCGGGCCCAAAAATGCGAAGGCAAGGCGCATCGGATCACGCAAAATCTCGATCGACTCGCGGCGCGCGAAGGCCCAAAGCCGGGCAATGTCGAAGAGGCGATCTGGTTTTTGCTGCCTTTCCGGCAACTTGGTTGCTGGTCTCTGGGATGCGGTGCCGCCAGCATCGCCTGCCGCTTCGCGCAGATATCCCACAAATGCTTCTTCGAGGTCATCGGTGCCTTTGCTGCGGGCCAGTTCCGCAGGCGTACCGATCGCCAAGACCTTTCCCGCATGCATCAATGAGATGCGATCGCATCGCTCCGCCTCGTTCATGAAATGGGTCGAGACGAAAATTGTCACGCCCTCGTCGCGCGACAGTTTGATCAGATGCTGCCAAAACCCGTCCCGCGCGACCGGATCGACGCCCGAGGTAGGTTCGTCCAAGATCAAAACCTCCGGCGCGTGGATCACCGCGACGGCAAGCTGAAGGCGCTGACGGATGCCCAGCGGCAGGCCGTCCGGCCGTTTGTCCGCGTCCTCGGCCAGATCGAAATCATGCAGCATCTGTGCGACCCGCTCTGCGCGGGTCTCGATCGGCAACTGGTAGAGCCGTGCATGAAGCTCAAGGTTCTGGCGGACGGTCAATTCACCATAGAGCGAAAAGGCCTGCGACATGTAGCCGACCCGCTGCCGGGTCGCCATGTCGTCCGGATTCAGCGCCTCACCGAACAGAAGCGCCTTGCCTTCGCTGGCCTTCTGTAGTCCGGTCAGCATCTTCATGGTGGTGGTCTTGCCGCAGCCGTTGGAGCCGAGGAATCCGAAGATCTCACCCGGCTCGATCTGGAATTCGACGTGATCGACCGCGGTGAAATCGCCGAAGTGGCAGGTCAGGCCTTTCGCCTCGATGGCAGGTGGGCCGCTGACAGGTTGGCGCGGCGGTACTTCGACTATGCGGTGGCCCTGCCGGTCCGCCTCGGGCAGCATAGCGATGAAGGCCTTTTCCAGTGTCGGTTGCCCGGCAGCGTTTCGGATCTCGGTCGGCAATCCCGTCGAGATCACCTCTCCCGCATTCATTGCTGCAAGCCAGTCAAAGCGCTCCGCCTCTTCCATATATGCGGTGGCCACGATCACGCTCATCGCCGGGCGTTCTTCGCGGATATGGTCGATCAGATCCCAGAACTGCTGGCGCGACAGCGGATCGACGCCGGTGGTCGGTTCGTCAAGGATCACCAGGTCTGGATCATGGATCAGGGCCGAGCAGAGCGAGAGTTTCTGCTTCATCCCGCCGGACAGCTTGCCTGCGGGCCGGTCCGGGAATGGGTCAAGCCCGGTGGCAGCCAACAAATTGGTGATGCGGGTGCGGCGTTCGGCTTCCGACTGGCCAAAGAGTCTGCCGAAAAAATCCAGGTTTTCATAGACCGAAAGCGTCGGGTAAAGGTTCCGGCCCAGACCCTGCGGCATGTAGGCGATGCGATGGTTACAAGCCCTGAGATGGTCACGCGCGGTGATGTCGCCGCCCAGCACGGTCGCGCCGCCGGTTTGCAGTTTGCGCACGCCGGCGATCAACGCCAGCAAGGTGGATTTCCCAACCCCGTCCGGGCCGATCAGCCCCGCCATGCAGCCCGCCGGGATATCCAGCGTGACGTCGGACAGGGCCGAAGTTTCGCCATAGCGGTGCGTCACAGATGACAGGCTGGCGACCGGCGGGGGTGTCATTGCGGCAACTTCACCTGAAGGGCATCGGGCCAATCGACGGTATCGTCGACGCGCACATAGCCGACACCCGCCACGCCCGCCTTCGCCTGTTCCTGGTATTCTTCCAACAACTCCGCCGGGATAGTCAGCTTCACTCGGAACATCAACTGGTCGCGTTCATCGGCGGTTTCCACCGATTTCGGGGTGAACTGGGCGGTGCTGGCGACAAAAGTAGCCTGGGCCGGGATCACGTAGTCGGGAATTGGGTCAAGGACAATCCGCGCCTCAGCCCCGATGGCCAGCAGGCCAGCGTCGCGCGCGGGAAGAAAGATCGTCATGTAGATGTCGGTCAGATCAGTCAGCGTCACGACCCTGCCGCCGGCGCCGACGACTTCCCCGGCTTTGGCGAGGGTGTATTGAACTCGCCCATCGTGCGGAGCCACCAGAGTTGCATCGGCCCGGATGCTTTGCAGTCGCTCAACTGTTGCCTCGGCCGACGCAATCGTGGCAGTTGCAAGGTCGATGCCTGCTCGGGCGGCGGCCACTCCGGCATCTGCGGTTGTCAGGGCGGATTTTCTTTGATCGACTAGCTCCTGTGGCGCATGACCCTTTGCCGCAAGTTGCTCGGCGCGGGCAAATTCCGCCTGTGCGAATTCCTGTTCGGACAGGCGTTGGTTCAGCAGGGCCTCGGTTTGCAGTTTCTGCTGCTCTGCCTGGGCGACGGCGGCCTTGGCCTGGCGCAACTGGGCGTCGATCTCGGCGGTGTCCATAATCGCCACCAGATCTCCCGCCTCGACCCACTGGCCCTCGGAAACGCGAACCTCGGCGATACGCCCCGGAAGCTTGGCCGCCACATCGATACGCTCTGCCTCAATCCGCCCGTTCGAGCGGACGATGCCGACCGGGAGCTCTGCGGTTTGGCTGTCCAACCAGAATATGTATGCACCGCCCAAAAGCACGCTGAGGATGACAGCAACTGTGCCATAGCGTTTCCATTGCATTGGTCTTCTCCTCATCTCGGCACCCGTGAAATCAGCAAGGCTTCCTGAACTTAGTCTTGCTGCAACGCCGCGTAAACACATGCTGCATTGCAGTATTTACATGACCGATATGCCAAACTGTCGGATGCGTCGGCAGGGTTTCGTGCCTACCTTGAAACGAACAATCCAGCGTCTAACGCCGATTCAACTTTGGCGATTTGATCGAAATCAATGATCGTTAAACGGGCATCGCTAAACCGGCGCGGACCATACAGAAGGTGCCAAGCGATGGGCCATGCAATACCCAAAGCCGCCAATATGCCCCACGAGATTAGCGCCAAGGCCGGGTCGGGCGGAAAAATACTTGGTTTCTCTGATCCTCTGGATTCGCCGAAACAGGAAGCTGACAATAAGCCATTTCCGGATACCGATCTGCCTGAGTTTTTGGATCGCGCGCTGAAAGCCCGGATGGGCAAATTTACAATGGGTCTGTCGCCCGCGGCACTCGCCGGTGCCTATCTGGACTGGTTGGCGCATCTGGCAACATCTCCCGGAAAGCAGTTCGAATTGTCGGAGAAGGCGTTTCGAAAGTGGATGCGGCTTGCACGCTATGCGGCGACGTGCGCCGTCAACAGCTATGAAACCGCTCCCTGTATCGAGCCATTGCCGCAAGACCGGAGGTTCCGCGGGGACGCCTGGCAGAAATGGCCTTACAACCTGTTCTACCAGTCCTTCCTTCTCAATCAGCAATGGTGGCACAACGCGACAACAGGCGTACGCGGCGTCACCAGACAACACGAAAACGTCATGGAATTCGCAACCCGGCAGTTCCTCGATGTGTTTTCGCCGTCGAACTATTTTCTGACCAATCCGGAAGTGCAGGAAAAGACCCTGGAGGACGGCGGGCAGAACCTGGTGCGCGGCTTTCAGAACTGGCTCGACGATCTGGACCGCCTGCAAAACGACAAGCCACCAGCCGGGGCCGAAGCCTACCGGCCCGGCCACGAGGTTGCCGTGACGCCCGGCAAAGTGGTCTATCGCAACCATCTGATTGAGCTCATTCAATACACGCCGACCACTGACAAGGTCAGACCGGAACCCATCCTGATCGTACCGGCGTGGATCATGAAATACTACATCCTCGACCTCTCGCCCGAAAACTCGATGGTGAAGTTCCTGGTCGACCAGGGCTATACGGTCTTCATGATCTCATGGCGCAATCCGGGTGCCGAGGATCGCGATCTGGGGCTCGACGACTACCGCAAGATGGGCGTCATGGATGCAATCGGCGCGGTGCAGGGCGTTGTGCCGGATCAGAAAATCCACGGCGTCGGCTACTGCCTCGGCGGCACGCTGCTGTCCATCGCCGCCGCCGCCATCGGCCGCGACGGCGGCGATCCGTTCGCATCGCTGAGCTATTTCGCCTCGCAGATCGACTTTACCGAGCCGGGCGAGTTGCAGCTGTTCATCAACGAAAGCCAATTGACCTTCCTCGAAGACATGATGTGGGATCAGGGATATCTCGACACCACGCAGATGTCCGGGGCCTTCCAGATGATCAATTCCGTGGATCTGGTCTGGTCGCGGATCCTTCACAGCTACCTGATGGGCGACGAACCGGCGATGTTCGACCTTCTGGCTTGGAACGCGGACGGCACGCGGATGCCGTTCCGGATGCATTCGGAATACCTCCGGTCGCTCTATCTGAACAACGAGTTGACCGAAGGGCGCTTCGTCGTCGAGGGACGTCCGATTTCGGTGACCGACATCCGGGTTCCGGTGTTTTCCGTCGGCACGGTCAAGGACCACGTGGCGCCCTGGCCATCGGTCTACAAGATGCATCTCTATCTCGATACCGATCTGACTTTCGTGCTGACCAGCGGTGGGCACAATGCCGGCATTGTTTCGGAGCCCGGCCACAAGAACCGCAGCTATCAGATTGCCACGACACGCCATGATGACCGCTATGTCGATCCCGAAAGCTGGGCCGCACAAACACCGAAGAAGGATGGCTCGTGGTGGCTGGAATGGGTGTCCTGGCTTGAAGAACGGTCAGGCAAGCCTGTCCCCCCGCCCGCCATGGGCAATGCCCTGGCCGACGCGCCGGGAACCTACGTTCATCAGAAATAGACACCTGCCGCACAACAAAGAGAAGAACAGAGATGGGCTTGCTTGACGAAAAACGCGGTCTCGTGGTCGGGATCGCAAACGAACATTCGATCGCCAGCGGCTGCGCGCGCGCTTTCCATCGGGAGGGGGCCGAACTTGCAGTTACCTACCTCAATGAAAGGGCGCGACCCTTTCTGCAACCGGTCGCCGAGGCGCTGGACGCTGAAATCTTCATGCCGCTGGATGTCACAGCCGACGCGGACATGGATGCGCTGTTCGAGGCCATTGCCTCCTCTTGGGGGCAGCCTGATTTCGTCCTGCACTCGGTCGCCTATTGTCCGAAGGAAGACCTGCACGGCAATGTTGTCGATTGTTCGCGGGAAGGCTTTGGCGCAGCGATGGACATCTCGGTTCACTCGTTCACACCCGCCGTCTGTCGTCAGGGCGCACGGTATCCGTCCGCGGCGGTTGGGCAGTTCGGGGCGATCGTGAAAGCAAGAGGGGCGCATCGTTCAGGCGGACTTGTCCAATATGCGGGGCGCTGATCGTAAGCGTTGGCATGCCCAGAGGAGGGTGGGTCCATTTTGAGGGTGGCAAAGGCCTGACACGAATTAAGCACCCTTGCCTGCATCTTGGCGAGGGTCTGAGCAGGCGGCGCGACGAGGACACACCGGATCTTTTCGAAAGCCTGCCTTAGCTCGTTGCCGGATCACACAGTGCGATTCTGACCAAAACACTTAGGTCGATGTTCAAACCACGACCCTTTGGCCGCATCGATGAACGTAAGTATTGGCGTCAAGCGCTCCTCCCTCAATGAACCGAGAAGGTCCCTGTCGCTGGATCTGATCACAAAGGTCTAGTCCTTGATCCGCCACATTCTGAATCGCCCTTGTTGCGTCACTTCTCGGATCAGGCCTCGCTCTTCCATCCATGCGAGGTTCCTTTGAACAGCCGCGCGACTTGCGCCTGTTAGGGCCTCCGCCATCGGGGCCGACACCAAAGTCCAATCTGTCAACACAGACCGAAGAGCGGCCGGAGTTCTGCCCGAAAGCTGAGACATGGCTCCTTCCGCCCGAACACTCCATGTTTGGGTACCATCTAGATGGCGCATCGCCGTTAGAATTGCGCTGTTCATCCCATCCAGCCAGCGGGCCAAACGTTCGGGCGGCAAGCCCGAACCACGCAGCCCCCCTGCCCCGCCCATGGCGAGCGGTGCGAAGATGGCGCCACTTCCATCGCTGGCCGCGATCCGGGACGAGGTGACGGCGGCTTCCATCTGGCCGCCGTGCTGTCCGAGGCCGGCCAGGTTCCAGAGATGAAAGCCCATGCAAGCCCGCGTGATTGGGTGGAGCTCGGCTGCTGCAGCCATTACGTCCAACCATCCGCCCGCGCGATCTTCGAAACGCTCAGCGCTGCCTTCAATGTTCTCGGGATCGCGGCGATCCAGGAAGGCGGCCAAGTCAGCCTTCGGTCCGGGACCGCCTGTCAGACGCCGAACAGCCCATCCAACTCTTGCCAGTGCATTTGGGTCATCCTGTGCACCTGACAGCCGCATCGATATCCAAAGCGCCAGACGATCAGAACTCACCCGATCCCCTGCGAACCAGCTAAGGTCCGCTGCCTCGATAAGAGCGAGGCGATGCCGCCAGCCTTCCGGGCCACGCAGCAGCCTGTCATCCAGAGCACCCAGGCGTCCAGCCACTCTTGCCAGTCGCGCAGCGTGAACGCCTTCTGCCTTTGCCCAGTCTTCGATGACGGCAGAGTCCGGCGGTTCTGCACGCGGCCCGGGAGGCAAATCATCTGGTTCTTCTTCGAATGGTCCCGGCAGAAACCAGAGATCCTCTTCGTGAGCCTCTTCATCCTCCTCGATGGGGATGAGGGGGTCATTGAAATCATCAGTCAAGGCGGATGCTTGGGTCTTCATATGTGCAAAATACTGTTCTTTTGCACATTACCCAAGTGATTTTGTGGCGGTTGCCTTCGCTCTTTATATAGTATGCGCGCGCGACTGCCGGTGAAACCTCTCAGATCGCGTTCAGCGCAAGGAAACCAAGGGTTTTTGGACGAGCGCGACGAGAGAGCACCTACTTGCATTCGTTTACAAACGGTCGTTTATTGATGATACATAAAATTGCAAACGGCCCGTTTTCATGCCCCTGATAGGCTACGCCCGTGTTTCCACAGAGGATCAGACCCCCCTGCCCCAGTCTGAGGCCCTGCAGTCTGCGGGATGCGCCGAGATCTTTGAAGAGCACGCCTCGGGCGGCAATCGCGCGCGACCGGTGCTGGCACGCGTGCTCGAACGCGTCCAGAGCGGCGATACGCTGGTCGTTGTGCGGATCGACCGGCTTGCGCGATCTCTGTCGCACTTGCTGGAGGTGATCGAAAGACTGGAGGGAAAGGGGGCGTTCTTCCGCTCGCTCCAGGACCCGATCGACACTGCCTCGCCCCAGGGCAAGTTCACGTTGCAGGTTCTGGGCGCTGCGGCTGAGTTCGAACGCGCTCTGATCCGCGAGCGCACAAAGGCCGGGCTTGCCTCTGCGCGCGCCAAAGGGCGCGTAGGCGGCAACCCAGGGCTACGCGCCAAGGATCCCGCCGCGCTGCGCAAGGTGCGGCTGGCACGGCAGGACGGCTATATGGAACGCCTGAACGAGACCGCGCAGGATTGGGTGCCTCATGTGCGCCGCCTGCGCCCCGATATGGCTTGGGAAGACGTGCTGCGAATTATCAATGCCCCCCTGCCCCCAGATCACCATTGGACACAAGGCCGACTGCTCCGCGCTGTGAAGGCATATGTGCGCGACGGGTTCCTTCCTGCCGAGGTGCTTGGCCGCGCCGGACGCCGCGAAACCGATGACCGACTGCCGGCCATCGTCGCAGCGATCAAAGGCGCGGACCCCGAAATCACGCTGCAGGCGATCTGCGATCGGCTAGAGTCGATGCGCGAACGGACCCCTCGAGGTCGTGCCAGCTGGCAGCCGTCTTCGGTCAAAATGTTGCTCGAACGAGCGGAGCGGCTTGGCCTAATTTCATCAGAATCGGCTCACTCCCAACTGTAACTAGCAGAGGCTCAAACAGCTGAATCTATCGCTCTAAACACCGTCAGAAGGTCAATTGTGCCATTGGTTGCATGGGTTTAGCCAATACCATCCAAACAATCCCCATGAATGGCTTGAAGCACGGTCTTTTGGATTTATCACCATAAAATCAACAACTTGCAGTTATCTTGATGTGACTGTACGTATTGGTGCTGTGGATAACTTTCACACTACATCTAGATTCTTCTTGCCGGACTCACTTGATCGTGGCATTCCCATTCTGACGGTAAAACGCGTCAGTCGCGCTGTACACCGTCAGAATGACCAAGAGCCTCAACAGAGGCCGAGAGTGGGCGGCAGGACATGGATGATCGTAACGTTGGATACGCGCAAGGCATAGGCTCTTCCGACATCGGAGCATTTGCCGACAATCTGGCTGAATCTTTGGATCGCCAGATGAAGATCGCTTTCGAGCCCGAAGAACGAAAGTCCCTGCGCCGATTCAGTTCTACCGAAGTTGCCAGCCTCCTGCGCGTTAGCACATCTAACCTGCGCAACCGGCACAAGGACGGCAGCTTCCCGGAAGTTCATACAGACAACCGCGGACACCGGTTCTACACAGCCCAAGAGATCGATAAGCTGCGCGACATTCTGGGGCGCACCGGAAAGAACGCAGAAAGCTACCGCCCCGGTCGACGTGAAGGCGATCGTCTCCAGGTGATATCTGTCGTCAATTTCAAAGGCGGATCGTCAAAAACAACAGCAACGATCCATCTTGCACAACGGTATGCTTTGCGAGGTTACCGAGTGTTGGTCTTGGATCTCGATCCGCAGGCAAGTTTGACCACCTTTTTCGGCTTTCGGCCAGAGCTCGAGTTCGCCGAAGGCGGCACAATCTATGATGCCCTGAGATATGAGGAACAAGTTCCGCTCTCAGCCGTCATCCAAAAAACCTACTTCCATAAGCTCGATATGGTCCCAGCGGGCCTGATGCTCTCGGAATACGAAACTGAGACGGCAAACGCCCTCGCCCGCCGGGTGCAACCCATATTTGCGGAGCGTCTTGCCTTAGCGCTTGAGGAAGTAGAGGCGAATTACGACATCGTTCTGATCGACTGCCCACCTCAACTTGGCTTTCTGACCCTAACGGCGTTGGCAGCCTCGACGGGACTCCTAGTAACGGTCGTGCCTGGCATGCTCGACATTGCTTCAATGAGCCAGTTCCTGAAACTTGCTTCGGAAACGGTAAAGGCTGTCGAAGAAGCCATTGGCAGGCGCGTTACATGGGACTTCGTAAAGTTCTTGATCACGAGATACGAGCCGTCGGACGGGCCTCAGACCCAGATGGCGGGCTACCTGAGATCGATCTTGGCCGGACAGGTCATGACTGAGCCAATGCTGAAATCTACAGCAATCTCGGACGCCGGTATGACCCAGCAAACCGTCTACGAAGTTGATCCGAGCCAATTCATTAGAAAAACGATTGATCGCGCTCTGACCAGCGTGAATGGCGTGGGAGATGAGTTGGAACAGACAATCCAAATGGCATGGGGGCGTCGCTGATGGCCCGAAATATCTTCAATCAGCCTCCAAAGGACGAGAAGGAGAGCGCGGCCCCCTCCCCTACCCCGCCAAAAGCAGCAAAACTGCCAGGATCTGTTGGCGGATTGCGCGACTCTTTGCGCGAGATTACCGCGAATTCGATCCGTGACATCGAGCCCGATCAGATTGACATGGATGGTCTGCGCGATCGGTTGGTGCTGGAGGATTCCAGTATTGATGAGTTGGCCGAAAGCATTCGCAAGCATGGGCAACAAGTACCAATTATGGTCCGTCCATCAGCGCAACCGGACAGATACCGTATCATCTACGGACGACGCAGGCTCGCAGCGATCCGCATGGTCGGCGGAACGGTCAAGGCGATCGTTCGAAGCCTGGATGACGACGCATCTCTGATCGCACAGGGCCAAGAGAACAACCTCCGACTAGACCCGTCTTTCATTGAGAAATCTCTTTTTATCAAAGAGATGCAGGAATCAGGTTACAAGCCAAACGTCATTCAGGATGCTCTCGGCTTGACACGGCAGGGCGTGTCCAATCATCGCGTCGTCATAGAGCAACTGCCAGAAGGGCTTGTACAGCTGATCGGGCCGGCACATGGCATCGGACGACGGCAATGGGGTGACCTGGCCGCTTTGTCGAAAAAGATAGATCTGGTGAACACAGCCAAAGAGGTGATCGCCGCCCTGCCCGACGACACTCCAAGCGCGGATAAGTTTCAGGCAGTCTACTCGGCTTGCTCGAACAAGGCGCGTAGCGACAAGAAGCAAGCCAACCGCAGCCTAACGTCCGTTGTCAAAGATGGGGACGGTAGCTCTGTGGGAACGCTGACAGTCGACCAGAAAACGATCGCTATCAAGATCACCAAGAAGGACAACCCAGAATTCGGCCAATGGATCGAAGAGCGCGCGGAGGCAGCGCTTTTGAAGCTCTTCGAACAGTGGCGGAATGAGAGCGGCTCTGGGTCCTAAGCCCCGAGCCACACAGAGTAACTCGAGCAGAGGAGAAAAGCGAAGACCAGAAAGAAAAGAGCCCCCCAAAGTTTCCCCTGGAGAGCCCTCATCATTCGATTAGCACTCATGATGTAGCAACCTCCAGCAAACCGGTCAAGAGTCACCGATTCGGTGGACGGGTTTTTATTGCCTTTTTCTGAGCGAAATCTCGGGAAGAGACTGGGAAGTTGTGGGCCGAACGGTCGTCGTGAAGAAACCATGGCATTTACAAAACTATCGATCAGAACCGCTGATGCTGATGCATCACGCGGCTCAATTTCTGCGGCTGAAACCGACATCTGGACCATCTTCAGGGCACTAAGAGATGCACGTAGCGTATTCGGTCTGCGTCCTGGCCATATCCAAACACTTCAAGCCATGCTCAGTTTCTTGAAGCCCGGCCATGGCGAAACGGTTTTCGCGTCCAACGACTCGATTTGCCAGCGCGTCGGCGGAATCGACGAACGGACACTCCGCAGGCACATCAACCGCTTCGTCGAACTCGGGTTCATCAAACGCAATGACAGCTCGAACAGAAAGCGCTACCGCGTTCGCTCATCCAGCGGGGAATGCATCAGCTATGGACTGTCTCTAACCCCCCTCCTCCAACGTGCGAGCGAGCTTATCGCCATCGCACATGAGATGGAAAATAACCGGCGGGATCGGATATTTGTCCGCAAACAGATCCTGACAAAGCTCGCCCATTTGGAAGAGCATGATCCCAGCAACACATTCATCAACCACGCACGGAGAGCTCTACGCAGGAAGCTGAGCCTTACCGAATACCACGCGCTGCTCGCCGACACGGACAAAGAATGCCAGACTTTGTATACCCCAGATAACCCACCAGAAACTGTGGAGTTGCCCGCCAATGACGGACAAACTGTCCGGCACCAATCTATGTCTGAAGAAGAAAAAAAAGATTTAGATAGCAACACAGGCAATGAAGCTCTGAAACCAGACTTGCTAACCTCAGTCTGCGATCAAGCGACATCGTTCTCCACAGAGAGACTTAGAGACTGGTTGGACATTGAAAACCATGCTCGAACTCTTGCACCCATGATGGGGATTCACCCAGAAACATTTGAGAAAGCCAAGAATGCAGTAGGAGCTCAGAAAGCGTCATGCGCGATCTTCATCATGCTACAACTTGGACAACGCATCAGGGATTTTGGAGCGTACTTTCACAGTATCACCTTGGGCCAACGTCAAGACCAGTTTGATCCAGTGGCTTTGATCAAGCGTCTATCCAAAACTGCTATGCAAACCGCCTAGTGTCCACCGCGGTGGACGTCTGGCCATCAACTAGTCCAATGACGCGCGGTCTCGCCACATGCATCAAAGCGACAGAGCCAAATTCCACTAGGGCGATACTACACAGTCAATCCATGTACCTCCGACCCGCCGATGTCCACCGCGGTGGACAGATCCGGCACCAAGTCTCTCAACTCACATGCGCGACAGCCGCTTTTCGTCATCCACCACTTCCAAAGAACCCTTGTTGGCAGTCCAGGCCCACAGGACGATGTTGAAGTCCGTTGATGACGCACCCTTCGCAAAGCTTTGGATCAGAAGCCCCGCAAACCGATCTGCTATAAGGGCGCGTGCTAGCTCCTGTGTCGGTACCAATTGGCCATCGAGCATCTTCATGCGCCATGCAGAGTCGGCAAGCATCGCCTCGGTCACACCATACCGTTCGAGCTTGTCCTGATCGCGGGTATCGAAAATAGGCCCAAGGTCGGCTTTGTAGGACACCAGGATCGTGGGTTGCAGGCTGCCTACCTGGTTGGCTTCTCTAAGAGCGGTCGCGGGATCCAGCGAGGTGTAGAGGGCAGGGGTGCCCTTGGCGTTAAAGCGCCCTCCATAGAGTTCAGCGCCTCGTCCGGACAGAGGTTCACGCGCATAGACCGGGTTCAGGGCGCGATAGAGTGGCCCTGTGTAGCGTCCATCTTTCAGCGGCATCAGGCAAAGACGCCCGCATCGACCGCATCGATGTATTCCAGAACTTGCTGAGCTTTGCCTTCCTGCACCAGCTGCATGGCTGTCCGGCCATCAAAGCCGGGCAGGGGCTCTGACCGGTACCATGCATAGGCCATCAGTTCCGAGCCGAAGCGGGGCTCAACTTTGTTCAGCACCTCTACCAATTCGCGCAGGCGGCGCTGCGTCTTGTCCGAACCGATGCGGGCTCGCCTCTGCAACGCGTCTTTGCCCAAGCCGACGGTCAATGCGATCTCTTCTGCTGATGTGCGTAGCACCGCGGCGATCTTGCGCGGTTCGAATTGCCCAGCTTCAGCAAAGTTCGTGATGTGCATGATCTATGCTCCTACGGTGATACTGACGGTATATAGCGGCAACATCGCTGAAATTCAAGCTGACAGGAGGCGCTGCGCCTTCGTTTCCCGTGCTTATCCGTAACGCTGCAGTGCTCTGAACGAAGCAAATCCTGATCTTTGGGCCTGAGAGGTCACCGTTGGAGCGCTTTTGCCGATCGAGAACGTCAGATAAGCTATTGATAATATGAGAAAGACTGCAGCAGTCGGGCCGGAGTTGCCGATATGGCTTGCCGATCTTGGATCGAAACCGCCACTTACTGCATGCCGTCACTGGGGTCCGCGGTGGTGTCGGACCCTCGGCCGTTACCCCGGACCAGTTGGCTGCTGAAAAGTAAAAGTGTCCTTCGGGTTTTGTGACTGACGGATGAGGGCCTTTGGGGTCCCTCGGATGGGTCCGGACCGGATTCCGGTCTGTCTTTCCTAATGAAGGGCATTCTAATGGAAACAGGTGTCTTGCGCGTGCTCCGCACAACCGCCGCCTCCTGGTGGCGGCATAGAGAGCTGCGCAGAACTGGCCAGACGGCGCTATCGCGGCAACTCGAGCGCGAGACCGTCCTGCGCGATCTTGGCTACCTCAGGCAGGCGGCATTATTGCCAAACGCGCATGTGATCTGCGGGGAGGGTGGGACGTTCCTTCATCTCGGCTGGACCACAGTGTCGACTTTCGCGCCGATCGAACGCTTTCCCTTGGCCGCTCTTGCGGTCGCACGAGGGACCCCGTTCATCGATATCCGACCCGTCACCGATGTTATCGCATTCGCGAACTTGCCGCGGGTGGCGCGGGACAGATCTGTCGATCCTGACCTTTCAGGTGCCGGCAGGTGCGTCTCGCTGACCACCTACATCGACACGGTCGAGCGGCTCGGCGCGAGGATCGTCAACGATCCGCGGCCCCGTCAGTCAATCTGATCACCACTCCCTCTCACAAACATTCGAAAGGAGGCCAGCCATGGCCCGATCCCCCACGCCCAAATTCGATGCCTCCGAGGTCATCACAAACGAAATCATCCGCATCATCGAGCGCGGCGTCCTGCCGTGGCGCAAGCCCTGGACCGCAGGCGGCAGCTCACGCCCCCTGCGCGTGGGCGGCGAACCCTACCAGGGGGTGAACAACTTCCTGCTGACGATGCGGACCGTGATGGCGGGCCACAGCTCTCCCTTCTGGATGACTCTGCCTCAGGCCAATGCGTTGGACGCAAAGGTCCGCAAGGGCGAGAAATCCTCTGTCGTCGTCTATTACGGCCAAAGCCGGAAAGACGCGGGCGGCGAGGACGACCGCAGCGATGGCGATGATCGCTCCGAGGAAGCCCGCATCTTCCGCTTCCAGAAATCCTACCGCGTATTCAACGCCTGCCAGATCGATGGCCTGCCCGACAGCTTCTTCCCCGACCCGGAGCCCGTTCCCGCGCATCCGCCGTCCAAGCCCATCCCGCACATGCAGGCGTTTTTCGACGCCATCGACATCACGACCGTCTTCACCGGGACGGAAGCGTACTATTTGCCGCCCGTGGACAAGGTCTACATGCCGTCCATCACGCGGTTTGAAAACCCGCGCAATTTCTACGGGGTCTGGGCCCATGAGCTGGCCCATGCGACGAAAGCCCCCCATCGACTGAACCGTGATTTCGGGTTCTCGAAGTTTGGCAACACGTCCTATGCGCGCGAGGAGATCGTCGCGGAATTGACCTCGGTGTTCCTGGGTCAGACGCTCGGCTTCACGGCGCATACGCTCGAGATGAATGCCGCCTACCTCCACAACTGGTTGCGCGTTCTTCGGTCGGACAAGGGTGCGATCTTCAAGCACGCCGCGGATGCGCAGCGCGCCTGTGACTATCTGATCGCACAATCTGAGGCGGGTAGGGCAGGGCGCAGTGCCGAGGCCGCCTGACCACACGGAGAACGGAGACTCGCATGTCACGCAAGGAACCCAAGACGCTGCGGGTGGCCTGCTTCGAAGACGGCCGCCGCAAGATCATCACCTTCAAACGCGGTGCCTATTGGTGGAGCCCGTCCGAGGGCGCTTACCCGCTCTCGGCGGCACTCGAGAGCATCAAGGAACAGGGCGGCTGGATCGAAACCATCCCCAACCCGAACTACAGAGCCAGAGGGCTGTTCGGGTAAGGCGCCTTCTGCTTCGGTCCTTCCGCCAAGCAGAAAAGTGAAAGCGGGCTTTGGGAAGGGTGTTTCAACTTCTCAAAGGAGATCCCATGTCCATGACCGTTCAATCCCAGCCAGACCGTCCGGATCCGACCGTGATCGCGGCGCAAAACGACGCGTTTCGCAAGCTCGCGTGCCTTGGAGTGGCGCCCGCGCAGCCCACCCAGGGCCGAATGCATGTCACCCGCTCGCTTATGGAGGCCGGTGACGGCTTCATGGCCGAGGCGGTGAAGGCCACTGGTGAATTTGCCACGTTCGAGCCTGAGAATGATCCCGAGGGATGGCACGATTTTGGCGCGGTCGAGATCCGGGGAGAGACCGTGTTCTGGAAGATCGATCTCTATGAAGCAGACTCGGACTTCCGCTATGGGGCTGAGACCCCGGACAATCCTGCCACCACCATGCGCGTGCTGACCATCATGCTGGCGCGCGACTGGTAGAAGTGCAGGGGGCTCCTCCCCCTCCTGAAACCCCAGGCGATGAAGGCCCGCTGCCCACTCAAAAGGCAAAGATGCCGTAATGGGGCTTTCGGCGAATCGAGCACGTTTCGCTTGTTTGT
>NZ_WIBF01000017.1 GCF_009496005.1 Tritonibacter litoralis | reverse complement strand
ACCCCACTGAAATTCGGACACTGACGTAAGCTACGATTTGCTGTCTGCTGATCTTCGACGAGAAGGAGATCACCCCGCTATACTCGTCAATTATGTTTAGTGTGCGGAACGCTTTTCCGTTTTCAGGGCACATGATCCTCCGGATCATTTCCTGATCTTTCCAACTCAGTGCGGCAATGCACCAAGTCATAGCTCCAAACATGATCGCGACGCTCTGATCTGCTGCTGATACGGGCTGGGGTCAAGACATGCACCCGTATCGGCACGGGCTTTACGCAGCTTTGCTATGAGGAGCGATGGTAACCTGTCCGCGCTCGATAGTGTAGACCTTGTCCACCAGCCGTTTGGAATGGGTATAGTCGGAATCTGATACCAAGACCGACAGATTTTCGGACTTCAAATCGGCCACAACTTCCATCAATCGCTGCGCCAGGGCCGGTGCCACGCCCTCGAAGGGTTCGTCCAACAACAACAGCTGATGACCCGCCACCAAGGACCGGGCCAAAGCCACCAGCTTCTGCTGCCCACCGGACAAAGTCATGGCGCGCCGATCCGCAAAACGACCAATTTCCGGCATCAGGTCATAGACCCATTTGACCCGTGCGCGATCCTCGCTTTTGGCGGCCCACAGAGGCACCATTATGTTTTCTTCCACGGTGAAATGCGGCACCAACCGACGGTCTTCGGGAAGATATCCAATGCCAAATTCGGCCCTGTTGTGGGCTTTTGCCTCTGCCAGATCGTGGTCCCGGAAAAAGATCCCCTGACCGGTAAAAGGCAAAGCGCCCATGATGGCCCGCATCAACGTGGTCTTGCCGGCCCCATTGCGACCGATCAAGCCACAGGTCTGACCAGCTGCGACGGACAGGGATGCATCCTTTAAAACCGTTGTGCCCTGAATAGAGACGGTGATGTCTGTGACGGTCAACATCGTTCAAGCTCCCTTCTGCATATCATTTTGCGCGTCGTCGTCGGCGCTGCGGTGGAACTCTGCGCCGATGACAAACTCCCGCACCTTGTCGTTTTCAAGGACCTGAGAGGTCGGCGCATCGGCCAGAATAGTGCCCTCGTAAAAGGCGATGCAGCGGGGGGCAAAGGCCTCGATCAGCTCCATGTCATGTTCGATGAACAACACCGAGGTATCAGTGGCTTTGAGCGCGTCAATCAGTGTCGCCATAAAACTCATCTTCTCTTCCGCACTGACGCCGCTGGTGGGCTCATCCAGAAACAACAATCGCGGTTGAGCCACTGTAGCCATGGCGATATCCACCAGCTTGCGCACCCCTTGGGCCAGGGTTGTTGTCAGCTTGTGTGCGTGTTCCTCGATGTGGAATCGGGCCAGAAGGTCCATGGCGTCTTGGGTCAGACCTGCATCAATGGCAGGGCGCAACCAGCCGCGTTTTCCCCGGCGGGCAATTGTCAGTGCGATCAAAACATTGTCCAACACAGTCAGTTCCGGAAACAGCTGCGGGATCTGAAACGACCGGCAAATGCCCATCTTGGTGATCTCACGCGTGGGCATCCCTGCAATGTCCTCGCGATGGAACAGGATTTGACCGGCGGTGGGGGTGAGATAGCCGGTCACCATATTGACAAAGGTCGTCTTGCCGGCGCCGTTAGACCCGATCACGCCAACGACCTCACCGGCGTGAATACGGATATTGATATTATGGGCCGCAACAACCGCATCAAAGCTCTTCTCCAAGCCCACGGTTTCAAGAATGACACTCATTGGGATTGCTCCTGGGCGTGTTCATGAGGGAGGGATCGTTTAGAGGCGCGCTCCAACAGGGACCACAGACCTTTGGGCAGGAACACAATGGTCAGAAGCATCACGATGCCCAAGATCATCTGCCAGGTGTTCGGCGACACTTCGACCGCATAGACCCGCAGCACTTCCAACACAAATGTGCCGACCAGCGGCGCGATCACATTGCCGGTGCCGGCCAGAATGACGATAAAAACAAATTGTCCGGATGTGGTCCAATTGGCCATCTCGGGCGTGACGTGACCCAGAGACATGGCCCATAAAACCCCTCCGATCGAAGAGATCACAGCGGCGATCATATAGGTTGCATGGACCGAGGCATGCGCCGATGTGCCCAGATATTCCACCCGCAGCTCGTTTTCGCGAATGGCCTCTACGATCTTCCCAACTGGTCCGCGCAGAAACCGGTGGATCAACGCCGCACTGGTCAGCGTCAAAAGCGCTGTCAGCACGTATAGGGCAGCGGTGCCTGTTTCCCCGGTGGGCGTCCAACCAAGATAGCTGGCCTGCGGCAGGTTGAACCCGTCGGTGCTGCCCAATCCATGAGAGCTTGAGAGAAGCGAGAACAGGATCATCGACACCGCAAGCGTCAGCATCGCAAAGAAGATCTCGCGGTAGCGTCGCAACAACAACCCCAGAACTCCAGATAGGACAAGGCTGGCGGCCACGGCCAGGATCAGGATCAAAAAGATGTCAGAGATCCCCAGAAACTTGTCCGCCATGCCAGCGGCATAGCCACCGACGCAGAAATACAGCCCCTGCCCAAAGGAGACGAGCCCCGCGCGCATCTGGATCATCACGGCCAAGGCAACAAGCCCCATGCCCATGGAAATCTGGACATAGTTCACCAGCCAGCGGGGTAAAAGCACCATCAAAGCCAGTAGAACGGGAAAGGCGATCACCAGTGCCCATTCGGTTTTATCAAAGTCTTTCATTAGATTTTTCTGCCTTCTGCCAGCGCAAACAGCCCATAGGGTCTGACCGCCAGCACAACCGCCATAACCAGATAGATCGAGAACATCTCAACCGGGGGATACAGGTGCACGGACATGGCGCGGGCAAAGCCGACGATCACCGCGCCGATCATTGCTCCGCCAATGCTCCCCATGCCGCCAATGACAATCACCGCAAAGGCCATCACGATCACCTCGGCGCCGATGCCCGGAACAACTGAGATTTCAGGCGCGGTTAACGCGCCACCCAAGGCCCCCAAAGTGGTTCCGATGACAAAGGTCACGGTGAAAAACAATGTCACATTGATCCCCAAGGCCGCGCTGACTTCGCGGTCGTGAATGACCACCAGTAGCAGCTTGCCAACCCGGGTGTGATTTAGCCCCCAATAGAGCCCCGCACCAACCGCAACCGCGATGCCGATGATCAGGAATTTGTAGATCGTATAGGGAATGCCCGCCACATCGACAGTGCCCAACCAGAAGGCCGGTTGATAGGCGACATAGGACTCGGTGCCCCAGATCAGCTTGGTGACATCTTCCAGGATCAAAAAGACCGCATAGGTCACCAGAACCATCAGCACCTCTTCGTGGCCATACATGAAACGCAACAGCCCGCGCTCCACCAACAAACCGGTGAGTATGCCCACGACAATCGCCGCCACGGGGATGATCAGATAGGTCAGGGCGATTGTGTTTCCGGTCTGAGTATAAAGGCCAATGGCCCAGGCTGCCGAGTAAGCGCCAAGCGCGTAAAACCCGCCGTGGCTGATGTTCAAGATGCGCATCACACCATAGATCAGCGTGAGGCCCACCGAGGACAGGAACAACCAGGCCGCGAAGCCAAACCCATCAAGGATGATGGCAACGGTTGTGAACATTTTGGAGACTCCCAGGTTACAACTGGGCTGGCGCGACACTCTGTGCCTCGCCAGCCCGATGCTTTGGTCATTTGGGTGGGATTAATCGCAATCCGCGCCTTCGAAACCGGTTTTGATCCACTCTTGCGAGGTCAGCCCGGCCGGTGGGTTGATGCATTCCGCTTTGAAGGAAACGATATTTTCCACGGTGCCCAGACCTGTGTCCTTGTCGAACTTGTAGGTGCCATAAGAGGTTCCGGTGATGGCCTGGTGACCGCCCGCCAGCGCCATGTCGACGATGCCACCGGGGGTGTCAAAGGACAGGCCTTTGAGGTTGGCGATAATGGCCTCTTCGGTGCCTTCGCCGGCTTTGTCCGCAGCCGCTTTCATCCCCAGCATCGCATTGACCATCTGATATGCCGGGTGCACCGGATAGACGCCATAGCGATCAAAATAGGCTTGGCGGAACCAGCTGTTCAGTTCTGAGTCCGGTGCATAGATGTTGTAAGATCCGCGCGCGCCAATGATGGTTCCATCCGGGATCTGGCGACCCAGGCGGTGGATTGCAGTGTCAGATGAGGTCAACACCATCTGCGTGCGGCCAAACAGGCCACGACCCGCCCCTTGGATCACCAGCGCCTCAAGGTCGCCGCCCCAGAAGCTGGAGTGTACAACATCTGCGCGCGCGGTGAGCAAGGCAGAGATTTCAGCCCCGTATTGACCCGCAAAGATCTTGGGGAATTGTTCATTGGCGATGCCGACATCATTCTTCAGAACCTGAATGGACGCAGAAAAGTCGCGCCAGGAATCCAGCCCCCAGGAGTAGTTTTGGTTGATGCCTGCAATCTCCCCCAGCTTGTCGACGGCGGCCGGGGTATGTTCCACCACATAACGGGCGGCGGCGACGTTATCCATTGTGGCGTGGCTTGCGGCCCGGAACAGGTAGTGCGGCTCTGTTACGATCTCCTCAAAGATCTGCGAGGTGCCGCAGGCGGTCATAACCGTCAATGTCTCCAGCTTCTCGACCTCGGGAGCGATGGCGACACAACTGCCCGAGGAGTTATAGCCCACAATCGCGTCCACCTCGTCTTTTTGCACCAGACGTTGGTAGTCGGCCACGACGTTTTTGGAGGCTTCATCCACAAATACAGGCTCAATCAGCGTGCCGGCAAAGCCAACCGAGTCATACGGCGCAGGAACTGTGCCGTTGTTGATTGCATCGGCCAGCAATTCGGCAGCGTTGCGCGATGGCACGCCAAACGGGCCGGATGCGCCGCCCGACAAGAAGCTGACAACGCCCAGTTTAAAGGTCTTTTCTTCCTGCGCCATGGCGGCAGGGGCGACAGCAAGGGCCAGAGTCGCGGCCAGCCAGTGGCTTGAGATCCGGGAAAGAGTGGAGTGGGTCATAGCGGGTTTCCCTGTTGGTATGTGTGAAAGCCCCGCTTTGTGCGGGATCATGTTTTGGGTTCGAAAATCGATCTTGCGGATGACTTACGGGAATTTACCGTAAATTTGTCAATACAAATTAGACAATAACGAGTGTTGATGATTGTAGTTCGTGACATGGAGGAGCGAATAACGCCTGTTCCTTGAGCAGGTTTTCATGGACCTCTCGGTCACTAGAACCTGCTGCAAGGCGATCTTGGTCAGGAGATGGGTGCCGTTTGGCGTTCGGAATCAGCCTCTGTTTCTTTGGCTGCGTCCCCCGCCAGCGGCAGTTGCAGGGTTGGACGGTCGTCAAAGTTCACGGCCGTCTCGCGGTTGCGGGTGACCTGCAGGCTAAAGACATCGAACCGGTTATAGCCCGCTGCCACATCGTGAAACCGTTTGGGTTCCAGGCATTGAGACAGATCGATATCGGCAAATCCGATCCCTTCTTCCAGCATCTCGTCACCAAAGGGTTTGCCGGTTGGATCCACAAAGAAACTGGGAGCCCGTTTACACGCATCTATCAGCGCCATCAGCTCTGGATCGCCGCCGGTCACCTTTTCAGTGGCGCGTTGATCAAAGGGACAGGCCACAACAATGCCAAAGCATTTGGCCTCGAAACAATGACCGGCTGCACGGATATGATTGGCGGCGCGGTTGTCGTAATTGCCCAGTTCCTCTGGCGGTCGGGTCGGCCAGATTGGCGGATAGGTTGAGATGTGAACCTGCTCGCCTTGGGCAATCAAACTGTATCGCGACAATGGGTTGGTGTTTTCACCGCAGATCAGCGCGCCGACGCGTCCGCATTGAGTTGGCTGAACGATCAGCCCGGCACTGTCACCTGGATCCCAGACGACTTTCTCAAAGAACGTGGGCACCAGTTTGCGGTGGTGGTTGATCACCTCTCCGGTCTCATCAATCAACAGGTTGCTGTTCCACAGGCTGCCGATCGAGGCCGGGTTGCGTTCTGAAATCCCGATTGAAACCATGATGTTATGTCGCGCCGCAGCGCGACGGATCATTTCGACCTCGGGACCATTGGCGTAAACGGAAGCCTTCGCGTACTCCGCAAAATGCGCATGGGTCTTGATGGGTGCGTGGATCGCGGCCCAGATCGGAAAACCGGGTAGATAGGCTTCGGAAAACGCGATTACATTTGCGCCTGCCTGTGCTGCTTCGGCAATAGCGGAAACCGCTTTTTCGGCACTGGCATGGGCGTCCAGATAGACCGGCGCAATATGTGCCGCCGCAGCCCGAAAGCGATGGGTGTCAAACATCTCAACTCTCCGTTTTTTGGAGACGACTGTCGACCAAAGGAAAACGGAACCCAATGTTCATTTGCGGACGTCGCCGTGCCGAAATTGACAGGCTTGGCTTAGGCGGTTTCGGCCTGCGCGCGTTTGCCGGTCTGCGTCGCGCATGCCGGTGGAACGCGCCCCATAAGGTAATCGGCGTCTTCCTGGAACAGACGGGCAAAATAATTGCGCAAGGCCACGATATGCGGAGAGTGGCGCAGATCGTGGTGGACTGTCATCCACAGGTTCCGTTTGGCCGTCAATTCCGGCAGGACCGGGACCAGAACCTCTTGATCTGCCAGCGCAAAATGCGGCAAGGCCACGATGCCCAAACCGCCGCGCGCGGCGGCGCGCTGGGCGATCATACTGTTGCTCCAGAACACGATGCGCGGGTTTTGAACCAGCTCTTCCAGCCAACGGACCGCGTCCAGTTCCACAAACTGATCCAGATACCCGACATAGGCGTGATCTGTTAAATCGCTGGCGTCAGTCGGCGTGCCATGTCGATCCAGATAATCCTGCGACGCGTAAAGCCCTATGGCAAAGCTGCCGATCTTTTGGGTGGCCATCTTGTCGCCTTGAGGCTTGAAGAAGCTCAGGAACATATCGGCTTCGCGGTGGCTGATCTGAACCTGCCGGGCGGTCGTCAACAGCTCGAGGCGGACACTGGGGTAATTGGCCTGAAACTTGGCCAAGCGCGACGACAGATACAGGGACGCGATCCCTTCCATTGTGGCAAATCGGATCACGCCACGGGTGTCGCCGTCCCCCGAGATATCGCTGCGCAGATTGTTGATACCCGCAACCACCTCATCGGCGCGTCGCAGTACCATCCGGCCAAAGGTTGTCAGCATCAGACCGTCACGATTGCGCTCAAACAAGGCGGTGCCCAGCGTGTATTCCAACCGGGACAATCGGCGTGAGACGGTGGAATGGCTGATGTTCAGCTCGCGTGATGCGGCTGATACGCTTTGACATCGTACTGATGTCAGGAACACTTTGAGATCGTCCCAATCAAGTTTTGCAAGCGGATCGGCAGGTTCAGCCATGGCAGGTCTCGCGTATCATGCCAGTATCTTAAGGCGCGATCCGTGGGCAGGAACAAGGTGCGACGCGGCTGCGAAGGGCGATGACCCGCAGAACGCTCTGCGGATCGCCTGTTTTTCGTGCGAATGAAGGGAAACAGCGAGGGTTAGGCGTTGGCCGTATGGGCGGCCTGCGCCTGTGCTGTTTCTGGGAAATGTGGTGCCATATCGTCCTGGAAGGCTTTGCGCCGTTCGGCCTCCACCGGGTTGTCCCGCAACAGCGAGATCCCAAAGAAGGCAATAGCGCTGACCAAAAGCCCCCAGAGCGGCGGGCCAACAATGCCTGGGTTTGGCAGCACTTTGAACTGCATGGCGATCATCACGCCCCAGCTCAACAACATCGCCCAGAACACCGCAGGCTCAGACGCCCGTGCCCAGAACAATGCACCCAGTAGCGGCAGTAGCAGGGTCAGCGCCATGCCCACACCAATCGAAGCCAAAGGCGCGATCAGTTGGCGACCCGAGGGTGAGAAGGCAAAGATCACCAATGCCAGCACAAAGACCACTTCAAACACGCGCGCCAGTCGCATGGCCTGGTGATTGTCGACCTTGGCCACATTGGGCAACAGATCCTGGATAAAGCTCGATGTGGCCGAGATCAGCTGGCTGTCCAATGTCGACATGCCGGCCGCAAAGACGGCAATCACCAGGATCGCTCCCATGGCAGGCAGGAACTGGGCATAAAGCTCAGGCACCAGCGCATCGGATGTGATCCCTTCGGGCAGGGCAAAATCCATCCCCAAGGCCATCATGCCAATGACCGCACCTGTAAAGGTGACCACAAACAACGCTAGGAACGAGGTGATTGCGGCGCCTTTGACCAGCGTTTGCGGGCTGTCGGCCATATAAAGACGCTGCCACAGGTGCGGGGTCAGGATCCAACCAAAGGTGAACAACGTCATCACGGTGATATAACGCCCCGCACCACCGTCAAATGCAAACAGCTCGGGACGGGCTTCGGTTGCCGCCGCCCAGCCTTGGTTCCAGCCACCGGACCAGCGAATAACCAACAGCATGGTGCCCACCAGCAGTGCTGCAAAGGCAAAGCCTTGGATTACATCGGTCCAGACAACCGCGCGGCTTCCCCCCACAAAGGAATAGACCCCAACGCAGACGGCAATCAGCAGCACGCCGACGTTAAAGGTGATCAACCCGCCCGAAATGGAATTCAGCGCGGTGGCGATGCCTGTGATCTGAATGGCTGAATATGGGAACAGAACCGCAATGCAAATCAACCCGGTCAGAATGCGCACCCGGCGGCTGCTGTTGTAATAGGCCGCAAGCAGATCACCGGGGGTGATGAAGTCGAATTTCTTGCCCAAAGCCCAGATGCGCGGGCCGATGACCATCACCAGAATGGGACCCATCGCGTTGAAAAAGCCAAACAGCAGCCAGTTCACACCAGATTTGTAGAAAAAGCCGGGCCCGCCCAAAAAGGCAAAAGTCGAAAACCAGGTGGCAAACATGGTGCCCACCAGCATCATCGTATTGGCCCCGCGTCCCATCAGGAACCAATCCTCGGGGTCGTCATGTTTGTTGGTTTGATAGGCCCGATAGGCGATATAGAACATCAGCGCCAGATAAAGCGCGATGCCCAGAAGTGTGAGCGCGGTGATCATGTGTCAGCTCCTTCTTCAACGAAGGATTTGGTCATCTCTACGCAGTCTTTGCCCCGCGTGAGGTAATAGGCGACCCCGAGAAAGCAATTGAGCGAGAACATCGCATAGCAATAGAGCACCGTGACCGGCATGCCGAGCGCGCCGATCTCGGCGCTGTTGCCGAGGATGCCATAGACCGGCAACAGACCCAGTACGAGGTTCAGAACGCCCCAAAGGAAGAACAGACGCCCCAGCGGGGTGCGAGGAAAGATGCCAAGGGTCGGGCCATAGGCGGGCGTGCTGTCAGTTGTGTCTTGCCCCTGCGCGGGGGGAGCCATTGAAAGGCTTGTCATTTCGAGACCTCCTGTCAGAAAGGTATATTTTTGTTGTTTTGTATTTTTGAGACCGCAGACGACTGTTGGATTCGTCCGGACAATAGGAGCAAGGTGACACAGGAAGGGCAGCGGCGTTGATGTCGTTTGTGCACAGCTCTGTGCAAATACCGTCAGCCCTGTGCTTGCTGGTGCAAAACCGGGCGCCGGTGGTCAGGGTATGACAATCAGGGAAACGGGATGGCTTTTGTTGCAACGCCAATATTGATGTTCTGCCCGCCGCGTTTGGCTATGGCGGACATGACGCCCAACACAAAGGGCTGCCCGTCCTGTTCTACAATCAACGGCGCGCCCGAGTCCCCTTGCATGGAGGCACATTGGGTCAACAACAGCTCAGGCGTCTGACGCAGGTGGGGTGCTTGGCAGTTTTTCGCTTTGGTCAGAACATGCGGGCGCAGACCGGCATATCCGACCAGGGCAATCTCAGCCCCATGGGGGGTATCTTGTGCGATCTGCAAAAAACCAACCTTTTGGCCAATGGGGTCAACCAGTTTGAGCAGGGCCCAATCCGCTGCTGGGATGAGCTGAAAACTGCGGCTTTTGGTGTCATGGATCGGGGCCAAGACGTAGCGTTCCACCGCGGTGGTTGCCAGCGCGGTACCGCGTTCATATCCGGCAGCGAACCGCAGGCTTTCGGGCGGGATCCAGGACTTGCGGCGATGATTGAACAGGCAATGGGCCGCGGTCAGCACTGTGTCGGGGGCAATCAACGTTCCGGTGCAATGGCTGCGAATTTTGATGCTTGCATAGTTCACCCGCCCAATGGCGCTCCAAGGCGTGGATTTGGCACTGATGATCTCGCGGGCGCGGATTGCATCACAGCTGGTTCCGACAGTCTGGTTCGGTCCGCAAACAGGTTCAGCCTTCTGCGCCTGCGCAGAGCCGCTCAGCAAAACCCACAGAAAACCACAAAGGCAAAGAACAGCGCAGGTCAGTCGTGTCATCTTGATCATGGTCCAGCAAAAGGGCGGGTGGTTTTCTGTATCGCCGAAGCTTTGTGCAGGGCTAGCCATGTCAAAGCCTGTCGCGTGATTGTCATCTGATGTGGGGCTTGGCTGCCGCATGTGATGACCGTCCGCGCGGCAGTCTAACCATCTGGTTTCACCGAAGTTTATGATCCGACAGATGGGTTTGGGGCCCTTTGTTTCCTGAGGTGGTGCCCGGTCCACTCTAACCAATTCAATGTAGAATAACGTTTGATTTGGCGGTGTAGCATAAATTTCACACAAAACGTCACAAAACTGATGCACTGTTGTGTCTTTTTGTGGGTTGTAGAGGCTTTTTGTGCATTACCCCCACCATGAACGACACAAGTGATAAAATCCCTCATCGCGGACGCGAGTTACTGGAGGTGCTGGCCCGTTTAGGCGGGTCAGCCCGCAATGCACAGATTGCCCAGGTGATGGGCGTCTCAGAAGAAACCGTGCGTCGTCTGGTGAAAAACCTCGCCGAAGCGGGAAAGGTGCACCGTGTGCATGGCGGCACCTATCTGAGCGTTGAGCAGGACGCGCCGATGTATTCTGGGGCGCTGGAACAAAATGCGGCGGAGAAAACCCAGGTAGCCCGCACGTCGCTGTCCTTGATCCAAGACGGCATGACCCTGTTTGTGAACGTCGGATCGACCACCACTTATGTGGCCGAACAGCTGCGTGAACGCGCCCAGCTGACGGTTGTCACCAATTCCATCTCGGTTGTCGGAGCATTGGCCGAACACAATGGCAGCCGTGTGTTTCTGGCAGGCGGAGAGGTGATGCGGGCCGAACGCGGCAGCTTTGGCCACAACACCGAAGCCTTTGTGCGCCAGTTTGCCTATGACGCTGCCATTTTTGGCTGTGACGGGATCTGCCCCGATCTGGGTGTTCTGATCGCCAATCCAGCTGAGGCGGATCTGTCCCGTGTCGCCGTAGATCAATCCGCGCGGGCCATCGTGGTGTCCGACAGCCGCAAATTTAACAAGCGCGCCGCCTGTGTGGCCTGCGCGCCCGAGAAGATAACCGACCTTGTGACCGAAGCCGCGCCAGATGCACGGCTGCAGCAGGCCTTGGCCAACTGGCAGGTCCGCGTGCATGTGGCAGATCCCGATGCACGGCCGATCACCAACGATGACAAGACGATTTAAGACCACCTGAAGACCAAACTTGATCCTACTAAAATGGCTTGGAACAACATGAAACATCTTCTTCTGACCAGCACGGCAGCGATCCTGCTGCCGGGTATCGTAGCAGCGGCCTGCCCGGCCGTAACCATTGCCGACAGCAAAGGCGTTGCTGCCGGTGACCAGCTTCAGCAATATGAACTGGGTGAGTTTAACAGCAAAGCAGGGTGCGAACTGACATTTGCTGAAAACCCGGCAATTGCCGACCTGAACAGCCAGATCTTTGGCAATCCGGCGCTGCCCGCCCTGGCGGACCGCCTGCCGCAGGAACCGCTGGTGATCGCACCTTATGACAGCATCGGCCAATATGGCGGCCAGCTGGAAGCTCTGTCCAACGCCACCGAATCCGGCACCTCGGACTTCCTGTCGATCCGCCACACTTCCTTGGTGCGCTATGCGGATGATCTGCAAACCATCGTCCCCCATGTTGCCAAATCCTTTACCTGGAACGAAGATTTCACCCAGTTGACCGTTGAGCTGCGCAAAGGCCACAAATGGTCCGATGGCGCGCCGTTCACTTCTGCGGATATCCTGTTCTGGTACAACAACCTGATGATGGACACCAATGTGATCGCCGAAGCCAAAGCCTATGTGCTGGCCGGTGGCGAGCCGATGGACGTGGTGGCCCTGGACGAGACCACCGTTCAGTTCACCATGAAAGCGCCCAAGCCTGGTTTCATCGAAACCTTTGCCGCGCAATATGTGCAGCCCTACCAGCCGGTGCATTTCCTGGGTCAGTTCCACCCGGCGATCTCGGCTGATGCAGACGCCAAGGCACAGGCACTGGGCTATGAAAATGGCTATGACCTGATCAAAGCCTACTATGGCAACTCTGACTGGACCGACACCCCGTCGCCGATGCTGACCGCAGGTGACAAGCTGGCTGGTCTGCCCAAGCACACCGTGCCCACATTGGAAAGCCACATCATCGTCAAAGAAGACGCCGAAGGTCGCCATCTGGTTGCGAACCCTTACTTCTTTATCGTTGATACCGCTGGCAACCAGCTGCCTTACATCAACGAGCTGAACGAGACCTATATCAGTGACGAAGAGGTCCGTACCCTGAAGCTCTTGAACGGTGAAGTGACCTACAAAGCGCAGGCGGTGAACTTGTCATCGGCTCCGGTTCTGCTGGAAGGTCAGGAAAAGGGTGGGTATTCCATCTCAGTCCGCCCGACCATCTCGATGCCGTCGGTTGCCTTCAACATGACCCACGAAGATGAAGCCCTGCGCGCGGTGTTCAACGATATCCGTTTCCGCACCGCTATGTCGATCGGCATCAACCGCGATGAAATCAACGAGACCGTTTATTTTGGTCTGGGTACACCACAGCAATATGTCGGCTTCTCGCCACTGCCGGATTACGTGGATAGCAAATGGGCCAGCCACGAGATCGCCTTTGACCCTGCCCGCGCCAACGCGCTGCTGGACGAGCTGGGCCTGGTGGACGCCGATGGTGATGGCGACCGTGACCTGCCCAACGGCGACGCGCTGGTGCTGGACTGGCAGTTTGCCACCCAATCCTTGTCCGCGCAGCTTGTTGAGCTGGTCGCACAGAACTGGAATGATCTGGGCGTGACCACCAACATCAAGGAAGTCACCTCGGACGAATATCGTTCGGCTCAATCTGCCAACAAACTGGACGTTGTGTCCTGGGTTGTGGGTCAGCCGGCCGGCGCCATCTTGGGTGACAACCAACTGTGGGTTCCGCCTTATTCGGATTACTTCGGGATCCGCCCTGCAATGGGCTGGGGCGAATGGATGTCCTCGAACGGTGATGCAGGTATTGAACCGCCAGCATGGGCAAAATCGGTTGCCGAAGACATTGCGGCCTATCAATCCTCGATCCCGGGTTCTGCCGAACAGGGTGAGATTGGCGCACGTATGGTCGAAGCCATGACCGGCTCGCTGACCATTATCGGCACCGTCGCAGCGCCGTCGCCGATCTATGTCAGCACCAAGCTGAACAACGTGCCGGAATTCAAAACATCGTCTTATGAATTCTACCGCACCTATCCTTACCGCGCGACCCAGTGGTGGTTGAGCGAGTAATCGCAACATTCAGCCGGGTGCCCTTTGGGCACCCGGTTTTGATCTGCGGAGGCCGCAATGTTGAACTTTGCACGTTTCGCCGCCACACGAGCGGCTATGGCTTTGGTGACCTTGGTCATCGTGTCATTGGTTGTGTTCTCCCTGATGGAGCTGGTGCCGGGTGACTGCGCCGAACGGTATTTGGCCTATAAAAACACCCAAGGGCAGGCGATCACGCTCGCTGATATCGAGGCAGAGCGGGTCCGTCTGGGCCTGGATCGCCCCTTTCTGACGCGCTGGGCCAGCTGGCTTGGTGGGGCGTTTCAGGGAGATTTTGGTGAAAGCTGCATCCTGCGCGTAGATATTGCCCAACTTCTGGGCTCGAAATTCTGGATCTCGTTGGGGGTCTGCCTGGGCTCGCTTCTGCTGGCCTATGCCATTGCCATTCCGGTGGGCATCCTCTCTGCCGCCTCTCGCAATGCAGCGCTGAACAATCTCTTGCGCGTGCTGTCATATCTGGGTCTGGCGCTGCCAAACTTCCTGCTGGCGCTGATGATCATGCTGTTTGCCACGGTCTACTATGGCAACACGCTGACGGGGCTGTTTTCCCCCGAATTCAAAGACGCGCCCTGGAGCTGGGCAAAATTTGTTGATCTGGCAAAACACGCCTGGCTGCCGGTCTTTATTCTGGGCTGGTCGGCCACCGCCTTTGCGCTTCAGACCGTGCGCGCATTGATGTCGGATGAGATCGGCAAGCTTTACGTCACCGCAGCCTCAGCGCGGGGCATCTATGGCACCCGGCTTCTGTGGCGCTATCCTGCGCGCCATGCGCTGGGGCCGATTGTGAACAGCCTGGGCTTTGACCTGAACCGCATCTTTAACGAGCTGCCGGTGGTCGCCCTGATCCTGACCCTGACCGAGGCTGGGGCGCTGCTACTTGAAGCCCTGGCGCGGTCCAACGACCAACAGATGGCAGGCGCGATCATCTTCTTGCTGACCGCCTCCATTGTGACGCTAAACTTTGCAACCGACGTGCTCTTGGCGGCCATTGATCCGCGCGTGCGCAAAAGCATTCTGAGGTAACCAAGACATGAGCGATGCTGCAATGGACAGGCCCCAGACCCCATCAAACAAGGCAAAAGAAGCGTATTTTACCGCCTCTCAGGGGCAGCTGATCTGGGCCCGCTTCAAAAAGCAAAAGGCCGCCATGGTGGCTGCCATGGTCCTGATCACACTGATCCTGTCAGGGCTCTTTGCCCCTTTTCTGTCGCCTTATGACCCAACCGTTGCAGGCCGCAACAAGGACTATTTGAACGGCGCGCCCCAGATCCCGCAGTTCTGCGACAAAAACGGCTGCTCTCTTGTGCCATTTGTCCATCCGGTAACCCGCGAACGCTCGATCGAGACCAACTTTCGCTGGGTGGAAAAGGTCAACGAGGATGCGCGCGTCCATATGCGGTTCTTTGTCAAAGGTGATGATTATCACCTCTTTGGCTTTATCCCCGGTAATATTCACCTCTTTGGGATGGAGGAGGGCAAGATCCACCTCTTTGGCACCGACAGCGCGGGCAAGGATATCTTCTCCCGCACACTCCACGCGGTCTGGACGTCGCTGCAGGTGGGCACCATCGGGGTTCTGATCTCCTTTGTGCTGGCTTTGGTGATTGGCGGTGTCTCAGGCTATTACGGGGGCTGGCTCGACAGTGTGGTACAGATGATTACGGACGCGATCCGAACGGTGCCTGCGATCCCGCTGTTTATGGCCATTGCCGCCTTTGTCCCCTCAGAATGGTCGGCCGAGACGCGGTTTTTCTTTATCTCCATGATCCTTGGCCTCATTGGCTGGCCCACGCTGGCGCGCCGCGTGCGCACCCATTTGTTGACAGAGCGCAATCAGGAATATGTGCTGGCCGCACAGCTCTGCGGCGCCAGTGGCGCCCATATCATCCGCCGTCACCTGCTGCCCAGTTTCACCAGCTATATCATCGTCGATCTGGTGATTTCCTTCCCCTATATGGTGCTGTCGGAAACCGCGCTTTCGTTCATTGGCCTTGGCCTCAAAGACCCGGTGAATTCGCTGGGCGTGATGCTGCAAAACGTGACCAAAGCGGATGTGCTGTTGAACTATCATTGGTATTTCATCCCCGTTCTCTTCTTCATCACGCTGGTTTTGGCCTTTGTCTTTGTCGGCGACGGGCTGCGTGACGCGGCCGATCCATATGCGGAGACACGTAAATGAGCCTTCTGGACGTCAAGAACCTGACCCTACAGTTCAAAACCGATGAGGGGCTGATCACGGCGGTGGATGATGTGTCGTTCTCCCTGAACAAGGGAGAGGTGCTGGGATTGGTTGGCGAATCCGGGTCTGGCAAATCCGTAACCGCCAAGGCATTGATGAAGCTCAACGCCTCTAACGTGGTCTATGGGGACAACAGCCAGATCACGCTCAATGTCGAGGGGCAGGCAGTTGATGTCATGGCGCTGCGGCGACCACGGGATCTGCGGGTGGTGCGCGGCGGTGCAATCTCGATGATCTTTCAAGAGCCGATGGCCAGTTTTGCCCCTGCAATCAGCATCGGCAAACAGATGGTGGAACAGCTGTTGATCCACACCGATCTGTCCAAGGCCCAGGCCAAGGAGCTGTCGATTGAGATGCTGGACCGTGTGGGCATCACCGAACCCGCCACAAGGTTCAACCAATATGCGTTTGAGATGTCGGGCGGCATGCGCCAGCGTGCAATGATCGCCATGGCGCTGTCGACCAAACCCAAGCTGCTGATCGCGGATGAGCCCACAACCGCGCTGGATGTGACCATTCAGGCGCAGGTGATTGACCTGATGAAAGATCTGGTGGCCGAGTTTCAGATGGGCATCATCTTTATCACCCATGATCTGGGTGTTGTGGCGCAGACGGCGGATAAGGTTGCGGTGATGTATCTGGGCCGGATTATGGAGCAAGGCCCGGTGCGGGATGTCATCCGCACCCCCGCCCATGCCTATACACGCGGGCTGTTGAACGCGCTGCCAAAACTGGATGATCTGGACGCGCCCTTGATGCCCATTCCCGGTGATATTCCGTCTCCATTGGAACGCCCCTCGGGCTGTGTCTTTCACCCCCGCAATCCCGAATTGCGCCCCGGATCGCGCTATGAGGTCGAACGCCCCCCTTTGACCGAGGTGCGTCCAGGCCATTTTGCGGCACTGTTTCCCGAAGATGTGGCAGGTGAGTCATGAGTGAGCCTTTGATCAAGACACAAGACCTGCGAGTCGAATTCCCCATTGGCGGCGGCGTGTTCAATCGCCGTGTCATGACCGCGGTGGACGGCGTGTCATTGGAGATCCCAAAAGGGTCATTCTTTGGGGTCGTGGGTGAGTCCGGCTCGGGCAAGACCACATTGGGTCGTGCGCTTCTGAATGCGGTGCCGATTGCCTCAGGTTCGGCGCATTATGACGACGGAGAGCTGCAGCTGGATCTGGCCAATATGTCCCCAAAAGAGCTGAAAGCCTATCGCCGTCGCGCCCAGCTGATTTTTCAGGACCCCTATGCCGCGCTCAGCCCCCGTATGACCGTGCGTGATATCATTGCCGAACCGATTGAGATCATGAAGCTCACCAAGTCGCGGGCAGAAACCGACGATAGGGTGCGCGAGATTGCCGCCAAATGTCGGTTGAACCTCGAACATCTGCGCCGCTTTCCCCATGCGTTTTCCGGAGGTCAGCGGCAGCGGATCTCAATCGCGCGCGCCCTGGCCTGTGGCCCGCAATTTGTCGTCGCGGATGAGGCGGTGGCGGCTCTGGATGTGTCGATCCAGGCGGATATTTTGAACCTGTTGAAATCCCTGCAGCGGGATCTGGGGCTGACCTTTATGTTCATCAGCCACGATCTGTCGGTTGTGGCTCATACCTGTGACCATGTGGCGGTGATGTATCGCGGAAAAATCGTCGAAAGCGCCCCCACGCGTGAACTCTTTGCCAATCCGCGCCACGCCTACACGCAAAAGCTCCTGTCTGCGATCCCTTCGCTGGAGATTGCGGACTGATCCGACGCGACCTTGGTCGACATGCAAAAAGGGGCCGAAAACCGGCCCCTTTCTTGTGTGTTCTGTGGGTTAAACGAACAGGATGCTGTTGTTGTCCTGGAGTTCCGCCAGGGTGGTTGTGAACCCGTTGTCCTGGGCAAAGGTTGCCACATCGACAAAGGTTCCATCCCCATTTGCGCTGACGGCCAGGGTTTGTTCCCCTGCCTCATTGACCCCAAGCGCGATGTAGTCGCCAATGGCGCTCACATCCCCGTCAAAGTTGGTCAACAGGGCAGAAACATCAAGCTGATCCCCGTCTTCCAAGGAGAAGTCGCGCAGCCGATCAACACCGTCAAAGCTGTCGAACACAAAGGTATCTGCATCCGCACCGCCAAAGATGTTGTCATTGCCTGCGCCGCCGACAAGGATGTCCTCACCACCGCGACCGGTGATAAAGTCAGAGCCGCCGCCACCATAATATGTGTCATTGGCATTGGAGCCGAACAGCGTGTCGTAATACTCGGTCCCGACTACGATTTCAAAGTTCACCGCAAAGTTCGAGGCCGTCAACGCGACATCCAGTTCCTCACCCCGTGCTTCTCCGGCTGTGAGACCGCTGTCGTCATCCAGCTCATACCGCGAGGAATAGATCTGCAGCGCCGAGGCAGAGCGATCCGCCACGATGTCCTGGTTCAGCAGTTCGGCAAATTGACCGCCATAGCTGTTCAGCGAGCCAAGGATACGGCCAAACCCGTCTGTCGACGTCAGCTGCAGCACATCGCTGCCACCGTTGCCGCCATTCAGGACTTCACCCACAACGTCGGTTTCCGAAATCAGGTTGGCTTCCTGATGGACTTCTACCGTCAGCGTGGATGTGGTGACAAAGCTGCCGTCGCTGACTGCGATTTCCAGATCATGGGTCGCAATCCCAACCGAGGCATCCTCTTCCAGCTTGGCCGTTGTGGTGACCGCACCGGTCTCGGCGTCGATGGCAAACAGGCCCTCGTCATTGCCGCCCGCGATGCTGTAGGTCAGCGTATCGCCATCCAGATCATCTGCTTCGACCTGATGGATCAGATCACCGGCAGAATAGTCTTCGTTAAAGACCGTCAGGTGGCGGCTGATCACCGTGGGCGCATCGGCTTCGTTCACAACCGTCAGCGTCACCGTGGCAGAGCTGCGGTCGGTGCCGTCAGAGACCACATAGGTAAAGCTGTCAGGACCTTCATAGTTCGGATCCGGGATGTAGGTCACGCTGCCATCCGCTTCCAGACGCAGGGTGCCATGCTCCGCTTCGCCAACTTCGACAATGACCAACTCACCCCCATCTGCATCGCTGTCGTTCAGCAGAAGCGTGGTGATATTGGCGTTGTTGTCTTCGGTCACAACCACATGATCTGCCGCAGCGACCGGCCCTTCGTTTGCGATGCCATCGCCTTTGACCAGATCCTCGATGTCAAAGATCTCGCCGCTTTCGAACTCCACCACTTCGACATTCAACACGGTGTCCGTGCCATCTGCATGGCGGAAGATCACCGCATCTCCGTCGCGATAGATGTCATATTCGCTGCGCGACCCGGCAAAGAGGATGGTATCAACCCCCTCACCACCGTTGACCCCATCATCACCGATACCGGCCACGATATAGTCATTGCCGTCACCACCACTCAGGTAATCTTCCTGGTTTGTGCCGATCAACAGATCTTCGCCATCGGTGCCGGTTTCAATAACACCCTGCTGGAAATGCTCGCCACCGCGATCCTCCCACCATGGAGCCTGGCTTGCGTTTTGCTCCCACAGGAACTCCGCACGCGGGCTGGTGTCATTGAGATCCGACAGGAAGCTAAAGAAACCATAGCGAGAAGGTTCGCCCACCGAGCCGTGGTTGGTGAAGGCACCGGTGCCAACCTCACGCCAGATGTCCCAGATACCTTGGAACAGCTCCCGCATGTATTCGCTGCGGTAGAAGTCCACATAGAACCCTTCGAGCTGTTCAACGGTCTCCTGCGGCAGGTTGGTGTTGTCAAAGTGCAGCAGGTGCGCGCCACCTTCATAGTCGGTGACCTGCAGCCCATAGCGATCGGCGATCTCTTTCTGCTCACGCAGAAACTCGCCTGTTGCCGGGATCGAGAACGGGTAATCCGGATCGTTCAGTTTCTCGAACAGGAAGGCCTGCGCGTCCACGTCCGGATCGTTGATTGCCTCGATCAGATCCGCGCGCAGCTCGTCGCGGGTCAGGGTTGCGCCGCCGAAATAGGTGGTCACCGCAATCGAGTCAAAGATCTCTTCTGGCGGGATAAAGTTGTCCGGATCATTCAGCTGCCACGCATCCGCCCGCAACAGGGCTTCGGTGACGCTTGGAACCGCCGACTGGGTACCCAAAGTATTGTGCAACAGTGGGCGTTCATCTTCGCCGACCTGGTTAAAGATCTCCTTGAACGTCAGCGCTACATCAGCCGCCTTGGAGGTGATGTAAGCGAAGCGCGATGCGTTGTCGCCGGGATCCAGGTTCCAGGCTTCAATCGCCTCGGCCCGCAGATCATGGGTGTCCTGATAGCCATAGTTCCAAAGCTCGTTACCGTATTCCACGGTGACTTTCAGGTTCGGATCCAGGTTGTCGCGGATGTAGGTCGCATAATGTTCAATCACATCGGCGTTTGCCTTGGTCGGGATTGTAATCCACAGATCAGTGCCCGCTTCGTTTGAAAGCTGAACCAGGGCTTCTATAGGAACCCCATATTCGGTTGCCCAGGAGGATTCTTCCAGTGAGGGCAGATCGTCCAGGGTTTCGATTGGCGATTCAATCGTGCGCTGCCAGGCCATCGTGCGGAATTCGCGGAAGTCCGCCAGCACATCCAGCGCATCCGGGTTGAAGGTCGCGCCAGCGTCATAGAGATCGACGTACTCTTCCTTCACGATGCTGATGTTCTTGATGTAATCGCCGGTGTCGTTGGGGTCGGTTGACCGCAGGAGCACCTCAAAGCTGCCTGAGCCATGTTCAAAGACGATTTCGCCATCTTTCTGGCTGATGATATTGGCATCAAAGCGCAAGTCGATTTCGCCCTCACCTTCGTAACGCAGCACATAAGTGCCCTCGCGTCCGATCGTGTCCGAGAAAATGAAACCGATGGTTGGCGCGTCCTCAGGGATTTCGGTGGGCCAGCCGTTGTCGTCGAGATAACCTTCCTCACGCAATTCAGCGTAATCATAAGTCCCGAACTCACCCGGCGCGTGCGCTTTTACGGGTCGACTGGATTTGAATATGTCGAGGAAAGGCAATTGCGAGCTGTAGTCCGCCGTACCCGTCAGACCAACCGAACCCGAGCCATTGTCCACGCCAAAGGCACGGTCAGTGCTGGCAATCAACTCGCTGCGGCTTTCATCTACATCTGTGACATTCACGGTCACGTTTGCAGCGGTGCTGGCCACACCATCGCTGACCGAGATTTCAAGGTCATGCACAGGTGCCGTTTCAAAATCGAGCCCAGATCCATCCGACAAAGATATCGCGCCAGTGTCGTCGATTTCAAACAGGCCGTCCTCGTTGCCGCCTGTGATCGCATAGGTCAGCGCATCGCCTTCGACGTCGCTGGCGGTCACTTGGGCCAACACATCACCGGCATCGGCGTTTTCCAAAACGGTCACCTCAGCTGCAGCCACAAAGGGCGCATCATTGACCTGTTCCACCACAACCGAAACACTGGCAGTCACGGTCTGGCCATTGGAGTCGGTCGCCGTATAGGTGAAGCTGTCGGTGCCGTTAAAGTCTGCGGCAGGGCGATAGGTCACGGTGCCATCTGCATTCAGCTCGGCTGTGCCATTTTCCACGGTGCCAAGGGCAGTGATCGTCAGCCCCTCGCCAGTGTCATTTTCCAACAGATCCAGAACAACCGCGCTGTCCTCGGCGACCGTGCCCGTGTCGTCTGCAGCCTGTGCCGGTGTGGGCGCAGGTGTGGGTTCTGGGGTCGGCTCCGGATCTGGGGTCGGTGTCGGTGCCGGAGTTGGCGATGGGTCTACAACCGCACCGCTGGCCAAGTCTTGCAAGGAAACAGTTTCGCCGCCAGCCAAACGGGCCAGTTCGACCCCGCGTACCGTGCTGGTTTCACCAGCCGCGGTTGTGATTGAGAAGGAACCGTCTGCTTCGGCCACAACGACAAAGTCATCAGCCGTTCCACGCAGCCAAAGCTGGTCGACACCGGATCCGCCGTCGATGTCATTGCTGCCAGTTGTCAGCACAATCCGGTCATCACCCGCACCACCTTTGATGGTGTCGTCACCGCCACGAGAGTCAATCCAATCATCCCCGGCCTGACCATGGAAATGGTCGTCGTACCGGCCACCAAAGAAGCTGTCATTGTGGCGGCTACCGATGATCTTTTCGATGTCGCGGGTCACATGGCCAAATTCCAGCGCTGTATCGAGCGCGGAATCCGACAATTGCTCGTCGGAACCTCTGAGGTGATTTCTGTTGATCACACCGTAACGCGCATTGACTGTTTGCCCGTCAAACTCGGCCGTCGCGCCGCGCTGATAGACCGAATAAGCTTTATCCGATCGTGCCAATTCCAGCTCACGACCCAATGCGCCGTATCGTCCGATGGATTCGATCACCAGCCCTTGGGATTCATTGACAAAGGAGGCGCGGTCGTTGCCATTGCCGCCATCAAGAAAGGCACCGTCACCGCCACGGACAAAAAAGCGGTCGTTGCCGTTTTCACCATAGAGCTCTTTGTCCCCACCCAGAGAGCGGAAGAAGTCCCGGCCGTCACCGCCATAGACAATCGCGTCCTCACGATAGCCAAAGTAGCGATCATTGCCGTCAGTGGCGACAATACCTTCGATGTTTACGGCAAGGCTTGCCAATTCGAGCGAGGTTTCCAATGCGGTCGACGACAGCAAGGCATCGGATCCGCGATTGGCGACATTGTTGTTCAAAGAGTGGAAGTTCGCGGTAACCGTTTGGTCACCGAACTGTGCGGTTGCGCCGCGATCATAAAACAAAAAACCGCTGTTTGAAGCGTTGATGCCCAGCTCGCGGCCAAGCGCCGAGAAACGAGGAATGCTGGAGATGTCAATGCCACCAGTGGTGTCGCCAGCGTCAACAACAACGACGTCTTCACCGGCTTGAGCGTCCACGAATTCACCATTTGTAGACAGCGTGGATACGCTATTAGCATTTCCTAGTAAGAAGCTATCTGCTTCAGATGTTTCGGGCTCTACTTCTTTGGTCTGGCCCTCTGCGTTAATAAGAGTTTCCGAGCTGCTTTGGCCGATCTCGAATTCTGATTCAAATTCTTTAATAATCTTATTCAAGGGCTCTCTCCTTGAGAAATATTGCATTAATTTCGGAATTAACCATTCCTAACACTGGGGTAATGGTGCCCGAGATTTGTCTCCAATGACGTTTTTGTGATGAGCGGAATAATGAATTTTTCTGGTTTTTTATCGCCATATTGACGCCATGATTATGGCTTGAATTTGCGCACATTTAAAATTCTAAATTTAATTATATGTATAAAAAACAAAGAGTTAATAATTGATGATCTTTGACGCTGATGGATTTTTAAGTTTTTGATGGTTGAATTAAGTCGATAATGTGACGTTTTCTTGTTGGGTATATGTTCGGCTTGAAATTATGTGTTTTTGGGAAATTGATTGTTTCACTTGGGGCGTTGGGTGTTTTTTAACATGAGCACATCAGCTCACGCGATTTGCCGCAGAATCGTTGCGGGTGAAAACCAAACGGCCGCTTTGACCGCAATGCGAAGCGATTGGAAAAAACGGGCAGGTGGTGTAGCCTGCCCTTGTGGATTGTCTCAGTCTTCGCGGAATGCGCGGGACATCGAGTCGACAATCGGCTTGGTGAGATATTGGAAGAACGTGCGTTCCTGCGTGGTAATCAGGATTTCCGCCGGCATGCCTGGTGTGGGAATGAAGCCTGGAACTTCTGCAATGCTCTCTGGGTCAAGATTGATCCGCGCGACATAGACCTCTGGGTTCTTCACATCCGTGGTGTTGTGGATCGAGTCGGCTGAGACATAGAAAACCTCTCCGTCCAACACCGGTGTGGTGCGCTGGTTCAAAGCGACCAACCTGATAAAGGCGTGCTGTCCCAAATGAACGCTGTCGATCTCGGTTCTGGGAACAAGGGTTTCGATGATCAGCGGCGCATCCATCGGCAGGATTTCCGCAACTTCCTTGCCACCTTTGATGACACCGCCCGGCGTATGATAGTGCATCCTCAGAACCGTACCCGACACCGGGGCCACGATTTCGGTTCGGCGCAGAATGTCTTCGGCTTGCAAGATCTGTTCATTGATGCTGTCCAGTTCTGCCTGAGCCGCCTGAAGCTCATCAAGGGCCGTCTGATTATAGGCATGTCTGGTTTGGAGCGCCTGTTTTTGGTACTTGCCGATCATTGTTTCGCTTTCGCCAATCTCAGCAGTCAGGCGCGCGATCTGCCCTTGTGCGTCTACCAAGGCGCGTTGCAGCGAATTGATCTCGGTCCGTCGTGTCAGCCCGCTTTTGAACAAGGCGCTCTTTGCGGCGTGATCGTCCTCTAACAAGGAAATCTGCTGCTTCAAGGCGTCGCGCTGTTCACGGTAGCCCCATATCCGGAGCTTCTGAGCCGAGATATTGGCGTCAATCAAAGCCAATTCGTTTTCCATTTTTTCACGGGTCAGTTCAAAGCTTAGCCGTTGGCTGTCGATGATTTGGGCTAGATTGAAATCCCGTTCCGCCTGGCGCAGCAACCTGTCGGTAAAGGCGATGCTCTCCATCCCCTCATATTCCGCCGCCAGCCGGGACACCATGGCGTTCAGGCGTGCGCGGCGCAGTTTCAGCTCGGATAGGTCCGTTTCGGCAGCTGTCTTGTCCAACGAGATCAGCGTCTGTCCCGCTTCGACAAAATCCCCTTCTGAAACCGGGATGTCATGGATAATGCCCCCTTCAAAGTGTTGAACAATCTTGTTGCGGCCGGTGGCGACAAAGCTGCCTTGGGACACGACCGCAGCAGCCAATGGGGCGGAAAATGCCCAATATCCAAACCCGCCAAGCGCCCCCAGCATCAGGACCAGACCAAGAAATCCGATCCGCCAGACTTGGCGCGGCAGTTCTGTATACCATTCCTCTGGACGGTCCTGGGGGTCTTCGTGATCAATTGTCAAAAAGGTCATCGTATATCCAATTCAGCTTTAGTCTGTCGGGCGGTTCAAATTCGGGTTCTGCTGTTGTGGCGGTGCCTGCGGTGTTGCACCATTGTTGGGGCGTATGGCTTGAGGCCCCCCCTTGCGACGTTGTTCCAAAGCCTGCAGCACTTGTTGGCGATGCCCGAACATGGCGATATTGCCGTCTGCCATCAGCATGATCTTGTCCACAACGCTGAGGAGCGAAGGCTTTTGCGTGATGACCACAACGGTCATGCCGTGATCCTTGGCATGTTTCATGGCGCGCGCCAAAGCGGCGTCGCCTGCCGTATCCAGATTTGAATTCGGCTCATCCAGCACCACCAGGCGCGGCTCGCCAAAAAACGCGCGCGCCAGGGCTATCCGTTGTTTTTGCCCGCCCGACAGCGGCGTCCCATCGGCGGCGACCATGGTTTCATACCCCTCGGGAAAGCTTGCGATCATTTCATGCACATCTGCCAGAACGGCGGCCTTGTGGATCTGCTCGTCGCTGACGTCGGTGCGCATCCGGGCGATGTTCTGTTTGATGGTGCCGGGAAACAGCTGCACGTCCTGCGGCAAATACCCGATGTTGGTCCCCAATTGCCGCTGATCCCAATTGCGCAGATCCATCAGATCCAACCGCACCGCGCCAGAAGTTGGCAAGATCGAGCCCACCAGCATTTTACCAAGCGTGGTCTTGCCGGCGCCAGAGTTGCCGATCACTGCAAGGGATTCACCCGGATCCAGCATAAAGCTGAGCCCGTTGAGCACCACGCGTTTGGTGCCCGGCGGGACAAACAGCAGCCGCTCTACATCCAGGCGACCTTCGGGGCTGGGCAGAATCAACCGGTTGGTATTCAATGGGGAGCTTTGAAGCAGTTTTGAGATCCGACCATAGGCTGCGCGGGCCAAAAGGAACTGGTTCCAGCCTTCAATCGCGCCTTCTACCGGGGCCAAGGCGCGGCCTGCGATGATTGACGCGGCGATGACCATACCGCCAGTGATCTGATCCTGAATGGCCAGATACGCCCCCCAGCCCAGCAGGCCGATTTGCGTCAACAAACGCACAGCACGGGAAAGGGCAGCGGTGATAATATTGCGGTCCTGCGCCTTGACCTGAGATTTCAGCGACCGAGCTGTGTCTTGCCCCCAGATGTTCACGGCTTCGGGGATCATCGCCAGGGCGTTGATGATCTGGCTGTTGCGCGACATCGAATCCAGATGCAAGTTCGCGCGGCTTTGATGCAGGTTGGCTTCGGCAAACCCGCGCGAGGTGATGCGCTGGTTGATCAACGCAATGACAAACAGGATCAGTGCGGTAACCACAACGATGGTGCCCAGATGCGGGTGCACCAAATAAATGGCGAGGATAAAGAAGGGGGCAAAGGGCACGTCCAAAAAGGACAGTAATGTCGCCGACACCAGAAAACCGCGCAGCTGCTGCAGGTCACCCAAGGTCTGATACTCGCGCCCGTTGCTGTTGAGCGAGGCGCGCGCCGCTGCAGACAAGATCGGCGCGCCCAATTGTGCTGCGACCTCAACCGCCGTCCGCATCAAGATAAACCGCCGCACCGCGTCCAGGATCGCTTGCAGTACCACCGCACCAACGATCACAGCGGTCAGCATCACCAGCGTATCCATCGACCGGCTAGTGAGCACCCGATCAGAGATCTGAAAAAGATAGACTGGAATAGCAAGGATCAGAAAATTCGTGGCGCAGGTGAAAATCCCGACCAGGATCAGGTTTTGGCGAATGGCTTTGAGACCGCGTTGCAGCCCGTCGGCAAAACCTCCCGAACGCACCCGTTTGTGAAACTTGTTCCCACCGCCACCTTTGCCACCAGAGCTTGCGGGGGCGGGGGGCGGCGCGATCTTCTTGAGTATCGCGCTGGATCCTCCGGTTGGGCTTGGCCCTGTGGGTGAATTTTCAGTGATCCGCCCTTCATTTCGAGGATCAACACGTTGGTCTGGTTTCAGTCGAAAAGTGTCCGGCTTTTCGTTTTGTGAAGACTTGCTCTTGTTGGCCGCAGTGGAAAACCCCTGCGTTTCTTCTGATTGGTAGTCCTTCACTTGTGCGCTCCTTAAGTGATTTTAAGCGAGGACCGACTGCATGACATCAACGGAAACTTCGGTTGGAAGCGGGGTTGAAATCGCATGGTCGTCACCGCCTTCGTCCTGCGGGATCAACCCGTCCGCCAGGAACAAAAACGCCTCTCCGGTCAGGCCGCTGTTTTCGGCCGCCAGCACAGGATCCTCTTCGGAAATGAAATCGGCTTGGTACAAAAAGCTTTCGGTATAGGCTCCTTCGCTTGTGTAAATGCGTGAATCGATGCCAGCGTCGATGATCGAAGCCATGTTGATCAGCTCGTTCTCACCGCTGATCACCGAAACATCTGCGCCATCGATGCTTTGGGCTGTTTCAGACGCCCAGGCGATTTGGTCGGCGTCGCCGAGCAGATTAAATTGTTCGACCATCTGGACATCAACGATGTCCCCTTTGATGTTCAAAATGCGCAGCAGATCTGTGCCGACAAAGGCCTCGTCGTTGCGCGCCGCTCCGATATCTGTGTCCCCGCGCATCACAGCCTCTGAGGCGTCGGCGAAGGTCTGGTTCATTTCGACAATCTGGTCGGTGCCGATCTGACGGATGGAGGCTGAGTTAAACAGGAGATTGTCCGACGTAGAAATCGAACCCTCAAACCCCGCTTGATGATAGAGCACGTCAGAGTCCAGCAACACGTTGGTTTGTGAAATGAATTTCATATCGACCATATTGCCGCCGACCACGATCAGATCGTAGTGGAAGCCAAGACCAAGCAGGCCAAAACCGTTGGACAGGAAGTTTCCGCCGGTCTGGAAATAGCTATCCTGCGCCTCAAACTGGACGCTCACAACATCATTGTCCGAGGCGAAATTGAATTGCTTGACGTAGTTGTAGTTGATGAGATTGCCGTCGATTTCAGTGATTGCGGCAAAGGAAGGTGGCGGACCAGGTTCACCGTCTTCGCTTTCAGCAGCAGGCCTTGGACTCGAGGTCATCTCAAACGAGAAGCCATTTATCCCAGCGGTGCTTCCTTCTGATGTCTCGGAAACTTGTCCGTTGATGATATCTGTGTCGTTCCAGATATTTACCTGACTTACGGCGATCGTTTCAGCGTGATGTCCCATCACAGTGACAACCGAAGCGTCCAGCCAGTCCGACGCGATCCGCGCTTCGTTCAAGGCGATGTTGCCGCCCGTTGTCAATTCATGCGGGGGATCCTCGGCGTTATCAGGGCTGTCGGGTGTACCGTCAAATTCTTGTGTGATCTCTTCGCCTTCAGCGGTTTTTGCGCCATCGGTCGCGTCTTCCTCATCCTCATCCTCGGATGTTTCAGAGGCAAAGTGGATGCTTATTTCCGGCAACTCCGTCAACGCGTCCGTGGCGGCGCCATTAACGGTCACGCTTAAAGCGTCGTCACCATGGGCGACGTAAACGTCGGCGTCAGTTGCCGACAATGGCACCCCGTGATCCGCAATATGACCCAGTGTTTCGTGCATCTCAGCGGCATTCTGGATCATGGAGTCTTCGTCTTCGGCCATTTCGGGCATGTTCAGCACATGCAGCGTTTGCGCGTATTCCGCGAGATCCAGCAACATCGCGTCAAAGCTGGCGGCTGGCAAAAACTCAACACCAGCGTCGTAAGTCAGCAAAAGATCATGATCCTGCAGCCAGTTGGTCTGGACCGTAATCGAAGCTGCCGAAGACGGGGGTTGGATGAAAAATACCGGCTCACCGCTCAGGATCACCGGGGAAAACAGGGCGGGGTCAAAAAACAGTTTTGGAAAGAAGTCGTAGACATAAGGCGCCGCATAGGCCGGTGCGGCCGGAATAGACGTGTTTACAAATAACAACGGAGACGCCGGAATTGTTGTGCGCCAGCCAAGGTCCGGTTCAAAATCACTGAGGTTATAGGCGCTTGATACATTGATAGTGATGTTCAGCAACGGTCCCAGATCGGGTTGTGGAGATAGCCAGGCCTGCATTTCCTGGTACTGGATCTTCATGCGCGCGGCTTCGACGTTCAGTTCGAAAATTCCAATGAAATGGGCAATAATTTCTGATTTGTCGTCAAGCATGAGCATAACTCCATAAAGTCGTGGGCCACACACCGGCCCGAGCTGCTCGGTCTTTATTGTTGGCATTGGGCGCGGTCATGCCGCGCCCAATGCATTGTTTTCTATCAGGGGTTACCCAAGATCGTCGTCGCCGATCAGCGTGGAGGTGTAGCCACCGCCCACAACGGTCATGTCAACGGTATTGCCCAGAACGTTTGCACCTTGGACGATGCTCTGGTTAAAGGCTGCGTTGTCCAGCGCCGCGTCTGCCGAAGCGGTTGAGGTTCCGGTTACGAAACCATCATCGCCGTTGTTGGACCCCCAGTAACCACCGGACTGACCACCTTGGCCGCCGATCGAGGACGCCCAGCCACCGGCTCCGCCCATGCCGCCTTGGGCATATGCATCACCGCCGCCGACAACTGCGCCACCAGCGATACCGCCGGATGCGCTTGCGTTTCCGCCGTCGCCGCCGTCACCGCCGTCACCGGCAATTGCTTTGGCCAGACCGTTGCCTTCACCAGCACCGTAGCCTTTGCCACCTGCATAGCCGCCATCGGACGAGCCGGATGCTCCGCCTGCGCCGCCTGCACCACCGGCACCGCCGTCACCTGCGTCACCGCTATCGCCGGAGTCACCAGAGGCCCCTTTGCCGTAGCCGTTGGCGTTGCCGCTGTCGGCATCAGCCCAGCCTAGACCGTGGCCAGATGGCAGGAAGCCATGTCCGCCGCCAAGACCGGCGCCGATTGCGCCTGCGTCACCGCTGTCGCCTTTGCCAAAGCCAGCTGCATGGCCAGTGTCACCGGTCGAACCGGTGCCACCACCGCCACCGCCGCCACCGCCGCCGCCGCCGGAACCAGCGTCACCGGAGTCGCCTGCGTTGCCGCCGACACCAACACCAACGCCCAGACCGCCGAGGCCGACGCCTACGGATGTTGCGTTGCCGCCATCTCCGCCATCATCGCCTTCGCTCTTACCGCCGTCGTTGCCATAGTGTTTGCCACCAAAGCCGAGAGCCGAACCACCATCGCTGTAGGCTTTACCACCATCAGCGCCGTTGGCCTTGGCATACCCGTCACCGCCGCCATCGGATTCATTGTCGATACCATCGCCCGAAGACGCATAGCCGCCTTTGGCACCTTGGTACGCTTTGAAGTAGCCGTCATTGGACACTTCTGCAGACTCTGAGACATCATTGTCCTGCAGCGCGTTGTTCATGTTGTTGATGGTGCCAGTGTCGTTGCCCTGACCGGTCAAGGAATTGTTCATCACCTTGTTGAAGTCAGTGTTGCCACCGATATCGGTGTTCATGTCACCATTGGCCATGGTGATATCACCGATTTCTGCGTCACGACCCAGGTCGAAATCCGCAAAATCATCATCAGTTGGCTCATATCCTGGCAGGTCGATCGCGATGTCGACATCTACGTCTGTATGGCTGCTGACTGAGGTTGACGAAATGTTCTTGGTTGCAGCAAGAGCTGCAGAACCAGAATGCGACCCGGAATGTGAGTCAGAATGTGCTCCGCCGTAGCCAGCACCCATGCCAGCACCAACACCCATGCCTGCACCAGCACCTGCGCCGTGTCCGGAGCTGTCAGATGCGGTGCTTGAGTCGTTGGTGTTGCTGTTTGAGTTGGAATTGCCGTTGTTGTTGCCATTCCCGTTGTGGTTTCCGTTCCCGTTCAGGTTGCCGTTCCCATTCAGGTTTCCGTTCCCATTCAGGGCTTCATTGGCGTTCAGGTTCAGGTTTTCGCTGTGCTGACCCTGATGTTGCCCTTGGCCCTGACCCTGGTGCTGGCCCTGACCTTGGTGCTGGCCTTGACCTTGAAGCTGACCTTGAAGCTGGCCTTGTAGGCCAAACAGATGGTTATGCCGATTACCGGACATGGTTTAATCTCCCAATGGAGCTCGAACGACCACCAGTATATCCAACGCGGTCATTGTCGAGCGATTTGATTGTTAAATGAAGTGCTTCTCCTCTTTTGTCGGCTTGGCTCAATTATTTTGAGTGGCTAACAAATTAAGAGATTTCGTGTTGATGCTAATTTCCTCCCTAGCGAATCCGATCAAGTGATTCCGCTAAAAATCGGCTTGAGCGGATGTAAAAAGAACTTGTGAAGAAGGGTCACAAGCTGGTTCAGGGTCGAGGAAATCAGGCACATGCGAAAGCTGGAGATTGTATTTAAGCCAACTTGCGATTTACGCTACATTCTTTTTATTCATGAAAAGCAATATGTTGCGTCATGGATGATGATCAGGCTGTGTAGTGTAATCTGCATAAACGCCTTTGATGGAAAGAACTCATTTGAAACGACTCGTAAAAATTGCTATAACCTGTGGATAACCTTAAGGTCCTGATGGCTAACCATTGGATTAGTTGACCTATTCGGAGCCGCCACAATAACGTGGACTGTGCGCAAATCCGAATTTATAAGAGGCGATTTCTATACTCACAGGCGTGGCTTGTTTTGCGGGGGAGGGGACTCTATTTTCCTATTGTGGCAAGAATAAAATAAAGTCCCTTACTTATTTTGGCGAAAGCCGATTGAAGTAGCGAGTGTGTGGGAGTTTGAAATGCCAGAAATTATCAATTCAGAGACTATGGCGTCGGGGGTGCATCAGAAACTTAAATCAAATTACGACACAGCGGTTTTTATTGGTCCAAAGAAGAGCTTTTCCAATACCGTTCTGCGTAATGTGGAAGCTGAACTGGACGATATCGAACCATTGCGATTTGATTCAGTCAGTGAATTTATTCAAATTGCATCCGGGACAATGGTTCCAGCGCGGTTGATTGTCATTGATGCTTCGATACTGGATGAGGAGCGCAGCCAGTTTTATCGATTGCTCAATGAACGGGAGACTTTGCTTACCGGACCAGAGGCACCGGGGATCGTGCTGGCGTATATGCATGATACCTGTGTTCAAAAGGTCTTTGCGGCGGTCGGGCATGTGGACGGGTTCCAGGGTGTGCTGCCGATGAACCAGAGCATCGATATATGGCTGGCGGTCATGCGCCTGTTGCTGAGCGGGGGCACCTATTTCCCGGCGGATGTGCTGGAGGCAGAACCACAGGACTGTCGTCGGGATGGCGATGCAATGGATGTTGCCAAACGGACCTTGGCCGAGACGCTGACACAGCGGGAAATTGCGGTGATGGAACATGTGATGCACGGGCTGCAGAACAAACAGATCGCCGAAAAGCTCAACGTGTCAGAACATACAATCAAACTGCATATTCATCACGTCATCACCAAGCTGAAGGTGACCAACCGCACTGCGGCGGCGATGAAGTTCATTGAAGTCATGCAACATTGATGGGGGGGGAGGAGCCGGAACCGATGGAGCTTGGTTCTGGGTCTCAGTCCGACGTGCAGCTGGATGATATCCTTCTGCGCGTCGGGCGCTTAAATTACACTTGGACCAACACCGAAAGCCTGTTGATCCATTTGATGGCCGGCCTGGCGGGCGTTGAAAAAGACGTGGCAGTTGTTTTGTTCCTGACCCTCAATACGACACGGGCGCGGGTGGATCTGGTGGAACGCCTATCCAAACTGCCCAAGGTCGAGGAGGAGCTGCGTGACGAGGTGCTGGCGCTGACCAACCGTCTGGTACGTCAGTCCACGCTGCGGAACAAATACAATCACTGTATCTATTCCTTTGACCCGGATCAGGGTCGGCTTCGCACCATCATGATGCGAATTCAGGACCGGCGCAAAGACATCAAAGTCGGAAAGATGGAGACCATAACGCCCGAAGAGACGGAAAACATCGACGCCTGTATCGCCAACCTGGAACGCCTGAACACCGAGATCTGGGCGCTGGTTCAGCGACATGGATTTCCAGCATAGTTGACGCCCCCGACCCACGAGGCCGGGGGCGACTTGTTTGGCGGGTTACAGACCCAGATCTTCTAGGCCCGGGTGATCTTCGGGACGTGGGCCCGACGCCCAGTGGAACTTGCGGTCGGCTTCGTCAATTGCCAGATCATTGATCTGCGCCACGCGACGACGCATGCGGCCGTCTTCGGCAAACTCCCAATTTTCATTGCCAAAGGAGCGGAACCACTGGCCGCTGTCGTCATGCCATTCATAAGCAAAGCGCACAGCGATCCGGTTCCCGGCAAAGGTCCAAAGCCCCTTGATCAGGCGATAATCCAATTCCCGCTCCCATTTGCGGGTCAGAAAGGCGTGGATTTCGGAATGACCGTTCACATATTCGGCCCGGTTCCGCCATTTGCTGTCGTCGGTATAGGCCAGGGTCACACGATCCGGGTCACGGGTGTTCCAAGCATCTTCGGCGGCGCGGATCTTTTTCAGCGCGGTTTCTTCGGTAAAAGGCGGAAAAGGAGGACGAGACATTGGCAACTCCGGTCTAGGCTGGTGAGCCCGCGTGGCGGGTAACTGATCTGTTAATGTACTTAAGGTGGACCGGTCTGTTAACCTACGCAAGGAAAATGTGGCTGAAGCTTGCGAAAAGACGTTCACAGCTTCGTCAAGGCCTGGAAATCGCCTCTAATCGGGGCATTATTGAATGTAAAACACCTGTGGAGTAAGACCGACGCAGGTAATCAGGAGCAGGAATGAGCCGCAATAAACGCGATGAGCTGGTCGAAAAGTCTTTGTGGCTGTTTTATCGGAACGGATTTCACGCCACTGGTATGGATCTGGTTGCCAAGGAGACCGGGGTTTCAAAGACGTCGATCTACAAGCATTTCCGCACCAAGGAAGAGCTGATCCTTGCGGCGCTGGAACTGCGGGATGCCCGGTTTCGCAACTGGCTGATGAGCCGTATGGAAGAGCTGTCACCAACGCCCGAAGGACAGCTGCTGGCCATGTTCGACGCGATCGAGGAATGGTTCTGCGAAGACAATTTCCAGGGCTGCATGTTTGTCAAAGCCAGCGCGGAATACCAGTCCGAAGACCATGCGATCAATCAACAGTCGCTGGCCCATAAACAAGTCTTGGCCGAACAGTTTTCCGGTCTGGCCAGAGCGGCGGGATTTGCGGATCCGGTCCAGGTGGCCAATCACCTGATGGTTCTGAAAGAAGGTGCCATTGTCCTGGCCGCGATGTCCCATTCCGCGACCCCTGCCCAAGATGCACGTGCGGTTGCCAAATTGGTTTTAGAGTCGGCAGCGCGGGTCTGACTCAACAAAAAAGCGCGGAACCAAGTTCCGCGCCCAGTTGGGGAAGTGTTTGTGGGGCTTAACCCATGCGTTCGCTGGAGAACGATCCAGCAGAGGCCGGGAAGACCACTGTTTTATTGCCATTCAGGAAAGCACGATGGTGTGCATGTGCATGAATGGCGCGTGCCAGAACCTGGCTTTCCACATCACGGCCCAGCGACACATAGTCCGACGCCGATTGCGAGTGGGTAATGCGCACGATGTCCTGTTCGATGATCGGGCCTTCGTCCAGATCCGCAGTCACATAGTGGGACGTCGCACCAATCAGCTTCACACCGCGCTCATAGGCTTGCTTGTATGGGTTTGCGCCTTTGAAGGATGGCAGGAACGAGTGGTGGATATTGATAATACGGCCGGACATCTTCTGGCACATCTCATCCGACAGGATCTGCATGTAACGCGCCAGAACCACCAGTTCTGCACCGGTGTCTTCAACCACTTTCATGATTGCGGCTTCGGCTTCTGGTTTGTTTTCCTTGGTCACTTTGATGCAGTGGAACGGAATATCCGCGTTCACAACAACTTTCTGGTAATCCATGTGGTTGGAGATCACCGCGACAACCTCCACCGGCAGCGCGCCGATGCGAACCCGGTACAGCAGGTCGTTCAGGCAGTGACCAAAGCGGCTGACCATGATGATGACCTTCATCTTCTCGGACTCATCATGGAAGGCGAAGTTCATGTCAAACGGCTGTGCAATTGCACCAAACCCGTCTTGCAACGTGGCCAGATCCACGCCGTCTTCGGACGCAAAGCTCACCCGCATAAAGAAGTTGCCGGTTTCAGCATCGTCAAACTGCGAGCTGTCGGTGATGTTGCAGCCTTTTTCCGCCAGATAGCTGGATACGGCAGACACGATGCCACGGGTGGAAGGGCAGGTTACGGTCAAACAGAATTTTGTCATGGGTCTCTCTTTTTATTTTGGCGGGCGGCACCCGCATGTCTGTGGAAGGGTTAGGCCGTAAGCCCTTGGGGTTCAGGAAGGCCGCGGCTGCGGCAGCAGGCCGTCAGCGTATTGGCCAAGAGGCAGGCGATGGTCATGGGACCAACACCGCCAGGAACGGGGGTGATCGCACCGGCCACCGTTTGCGCAGAGGCGAAATCCACATCGCCGACCAGCTTGTTTTTTCCGTCGCGTTCGATCCGGTTGATGCCAACATCGATGACGGTTGCACCGGGCTTGATCCAATCGCCCTGGACAAATTCGGGGCGACCCACGGCCGCCACAACGATGTCGGCACGACGCAGAACTTCAGGCAGGTCTTTGGTACGGCTGTGGGCAATGGTCACGGTGCAGCTGTCACCCAGCAGAAGCTGGGCCATCGGCTTGCCGACGATGTTGGAGCGACCTACCACAACGGCATTCAATCCCGAAAGTGAACCATGGTGTTCCCGCAGCATCATCAGACAACCAAGCGGGGTGCAGGGCACCATCGAGGTTTGACCGGTGCCCAAAAGTCCCACGTTTGAGATGTGAAACCCGTCCACGTCCTTTTCCGGCGCGATCGAATTGATCACCAGATCTTCGTTCAAGTGCTCCGGAAGCGGTAGCTGCACCAAAATGCCATGCACGTCTGGGTCGTTGTTCAAACGGTCGATCAATGCCAGCAGATCTGCCTCTGATGTATCCACATCCAGCTTGTGCTCAAACGAGTTCATGCCAACTTCGACAGTCTGTTTGCCTTTGGAGCGGACATAGACCTGGCTGGCCGGATCCTCACCCACCAGCACAACGGCCAGACCGGGCGTGACACCGTGGGATTCCTTCAGGGCCGAGACATGCTCGGCCACTTGGCCACGGACTTTGGCCGCAAAGGCCTTCCCATCAATTAGAGTTACGCTCATCTCTTAAGCCTCCAGGCGCTGGGCGGCAGTTGCCAGCGCGTGCATCAGGGCACCGGCAAGCGTGCGCATGCCGATAACGGTCAATTTGCTTTGCGACCGGCGGATCACAAAAACGCTCATATGTTCAAGGCCGGTCCGTGCAGCGGACCCTGGGCTGAACTGGTGGGCGTCGATATTGACGAGCTTTTGCATCAGCTTCTGGATCGCGTCGCCATTGCTGGCGTCTTCGATGTCAAACGCGCACCAGCCATCGGTTTGCTCGGTCACATAGCCTGCGTCGGCTTCTGCTTTGACAACCGCAGCGAAATCTGTTTCCGCCAGCCCATAGCCTTCGATCATCCATTGATTGGGACCGGACCAGAACGCGCCGTGGGTCTCGGTCGCCGTGCTTTGACCAGCCTCTGGCAAGGTCAGGCCAAAGGGCGATGGAACAACGGTTTGCGCAGGCAGCGACAAGGATGTCAAAGCCAGCATGGTGTTTTCAGACAGGCTCAGCGGGCCATAGGATTTGGCCCATGGTCCAGCTGCACCCAGAGCGGTAATTGGTGATAGATCAGTCACGGAGGCGTTCTCCTTCGGGGTCCACAAAATGGGCCGAGACAACTTCGACCTCGATCGATTGTCCCTGCAGCGGGTTGCTTGCAATCACGGTTTCACCTTTGCGGGTGTCGCCGTCTTCCAAATAGCCAAGGCCGATGTAGCAGCCCAAATGAGGCGAGTAGCACGCCGAGGTAACCCAGCCTTGGTCAGTCTCGGTGGTTTGTGCGCTCCCTTTGGTAAAGAGATGCGCGCCGGCCACCACTTCAGACGCGGCATTTACCGGCTTGAATCCGACGAGACGGCGGCGGTCGGCCTCCAGACCCTCACGACGGGAAAGAACCGCGCCGATACTGTCTTTCTTCTTGGAGACCATGCGGCCCAGACCCAGCATCGCTGCGGTGGTCTGACCTGTCAGCTCGTTGCCGGTGGCGTGGCCTTTTTCGATGCGCAGCACGCCAAGGGTTTCGGTCCCATAAGGTGTGACCCCCAGATCCTCACCCAGCTCCATCAGCCGTTCCATCAGCGCATTGCCGTAGCGGGCCGGAACAGCCAGTTCATACGCCAGCTCACCCGAGAAAGAGATGCGGAACAGACGTGCCCGCAGACCTTTGCAGATCGTGAGCTCAGCACAGCCCATGAAGGGGAAGCCTTCGTTAGAAATGTCGAAGTCATCGACGACGCGCGACAACAGCTCACGCGATTTGGGGCCCGCAACAGCGAACTGCGCCCAGGCATCCGTGGTCGAGATCAGGTTGACGTCCAGATCAGGCCACAGGCACTGACGGGCAAATTCCATCTTGCGGTACACAACAGCCGCGTTTGCTGTGGTTGTGGTGACGACATAATGGCTTTCACCCAGACGGGCGCAGGTCCCGTCATCGTAAAGCGTGCCTTCTTCGCGCAACATCAGACCATAGCGGGTTTTGCCAACCGCCAGCGTGCCCATCATGTTGGAATAGATCCGGTTCAGGAATTCACCCGCATCGGCCCCTTGCACATCTATCTTGCCCAAAGTGGTTACGTCACAGACCCCAACCGCCGAGCGTACAGCCAGGGCTTCGCGGTCCACGGTCTGACGCCAATGGGTTTCGCCCGCTTTGGGGAAATACTGCGCACGCATCCACTGTCCAACTTCCACAAACACAGCGCCTTGCTCTGTTGCCCAGGTGTTGGAGGGCGTGAGGCGGTGCGGACGGAAGTGTTTGCCGGTATCGCCGCCCCCCAGAACACCCATTGATACGCCGGTGTATGGTGGGCGGAAAATTGTGGTGCCGGTTTCCGGGATCGACTTGCCGGTCAATTCGGCCATCACAGCCAAGGCTGAGATGTTGGAGGTTTTGCCCTGATCGGTTGCCATGCCCAATGTGGTCCAGCGTTTCAGATGCTCAACCGGTTTCATGTTTTCCTGATGCGCCAACTTTACGTCTTTGACGGTCACATCGTTCTGGAAATCCACCCAGGCCCGTTTTGCGCCCGGCACATGCCAGAAGGCGGTTTGCGCTTGCGCTTCGTTTTCCGCGGTGGGAACCGCAATCTCTGTCGCGGTCATGTCCAGCTGGCTCAACGCGTCTTTGGCAGCGCGCACCCCATCCGCCAGGGCCGCAGCCGTGCTGCCCTGACCGCAGGCTGCACCCGCAGGGATCAGCCCAACCGGTCCGTTGGCGCCGGGCACAAAGGCCAGCAGGTTTTCATCCCATTCAGGACGGCCCCGGTGGTGTGATGCCAGGTGCACATTTGGGTTCCACCCGCCCGAGACGCCAAGCGCGCCGACCTTGTGCCAGGTGGACGAGCCGTGCTGGGTTACCTCGATCGCGGTCAGCCCATGCCGTCCGCGTGTGTCGGTGATGGTGCCACCACCAAACACACGATATTCGCCAAAACATGGCGCATCATCGCGCACGTCGATCACACCCAGAACCTTGGCCCCTTGGGCCATCAAATCCACTGCGGTGCGGTGACCGTCGTCATTGTTGGTAAAGATCGCAATGCCGTCGCCCGCCCGTTTGACCGGCGCCACAGCCCAACGATTGGCATAGGCGCGCATTGCGCCAGCCATCATGATGCCGGGACGGTCGTTATTGGCAAAGGGGATGTGACGTTCGGTTGCGCCGGCAGCCAGAACCGCCCGTTTCGACGTAATCCGCCACAGGGTCTGGCGCACTTTGCCGTTGGGGGCCAGCAGGTGGTCGCTGACCTGTTCCACGGCACCGAAAACACCGTGATCATAGGTGCCAAACGCGATGGTCCGGGTCATAATCTGCACGTTCGGCAGGCTTTTCAGCTCGGCCTCAACGGATTGAACCCAATCGCTGGCAGGGGTGCCGTCAAGAGTCTGACGCTCGGCCAAAAGGCGGCCGCCCAGACGACAATCCTCGTCCAACAGGATCACACGCGCGCCTGAACGCCCTGCGGTCAGCGCCGCCATCAGGCCCGCGGCACCAGCCCCGATGACCAGAACATCACAATGCAGGAAGCCGCGGTCATAATCATCCGGATCGGGCAGCATCGACAATTCGCCCAGACCTGCCGCCCGACGGATCGCCGGTTCATAGAGCTTCTCCCAGAACGCGCGCGGCCACATGAACGTCTTGTAGTAGAACCCCGCCGACAGGAACGGCGACATCAGGTCGTTCACGGCCATCAGATCGCGTTCCAGCGAGCCTACATGGTTTTGCGACCGCGCTTCCAGACCGTCAAACAGCTCGGTTACGGTGGCGCGGGTGTTGGGTTCCTGATGGGCACCGCTGCGCAGTTCCACCATCGCGTTGGGCTCTTCGGAACCGGCCGAGAAGATGCCGCGCGGACGGTGGTATTTAAAGCTGCGACCGACCAGCTGTACGCCATTGGCCAACAGGGCCGATGCCAATGTGTCGCCCTTAAAGCCACTCAGCCGCTTGCCGTTGAAGGTAAAAGAGAGCGGGGCGTTACGGTCAATCAAACCGCCGTTTAAACGAGTCATTGTGCGACTCCGATCTTGCGTTTGACATCGCTGGCGAGCTCGGCCGACAGGATCTCATGTGTCAGTGTATTGCGGGTCACCACCAACCAAGAGCGATCGCCCTGTTCGTGGAACCACAGTTCGCGGTGAAGACCGGCCGGGTTGTCGCGCAAATAAACATATTCGGCGAATTGAGCCTCGGCGTCTTCGGCATTGGGATCTGGGCGCAGCATCAGGTCCGCGTCGCCAAGATAGGTGAATTCCTGCGCGTCACGCAGGCCAAGAAGGGGATGAGGGATTAGCATCGCAAACAGACCTCAGTGCAGATTGGGTTGGGCGCCGACGCCCTTTTCATCAACGACATAACCGCGCGCAAACCGGTCCATCCGATAGGCCGTCGCGGTCTCGTGCGGGGTGTCTGTGGCCAGTAAATGCGCAAAGGCATAGCCAGAGGCCGGGGTTGCTTTGAACCCGCCATAACACCAGCCACCATTGAAATAGAGGCCGTCCACATCGGTTCGGTCGATAATCGGTGAGCCGTCCATGGACATATCCATGACACCACCCCAGGACCGCAGCAGGCGCGCGCGCCCGATCATCGGCATCAAAGCCATGCCGCCTTCCAGCACGTCTTCAACCACCGGCAGGTTGCCGCGTTGCGCATAAGAGTTGTACCCGTCGATATCGCCGCCAAAGACCAGACCACCCTTGTCCGACTGGCTGACATAGAAATGGCCAGCGCCAAAGGTGATGACACCGGGGATGGTTGGTTTCAGACCTTCAGACACAAAGGCCTGCAAGACATGGCTTTCGATCGGCAGGCGTTTTCCAGCCATCGACATCACACGGGATGAGCTGCCCGCAACCGCAACGCCCACTTTTCCCGCGCCGATATAGCCACGGGTGGTCTCTACCCCGATAATCTTGCCACCTTCGATCTTCATGCCGGTGACTTCGCAGTTCTGGATCAGATCGACGCCGCGCATGTCAGCGCCACGGGCATAACCCCAGGCCACACCATCGTGACGGGCCGTCCCCGCGCGCAACTGGCGCAGCCCGCCTTTGATCGGGAAACGGGCGTTGTCGAAATTCAGGAACGGTGCAAGCTGGCGCAGGTCTTCCTGGCTCAGCAGTTCGGCATCTGCGCCCGAGAATTTCATGGCATTGCCACGACGGCGATAGGCATCGCGCTGGCCGTCGGTGTGGAAGAGGTTGATGATGCTGCGCTGGCTGACCATCGAGTTGAAGTTGGTCTCCTGCTCGAGGTTTTCCCACAGTTTCATGGAAAACTCATAAAACGGCTGGTTGCCCGGCAAGAGATAGTTAGAGCGAATGATGGTCGTGTTCCGGCCAATATTGCCAGAGCCCAGCCAACCTTTTTCCAGCACGGCGATATTGGCCTTGCCGAACACTTTTGCCAGATAATAGGCGGTCGCCAGCCCATGGCCGCCGCCACCAATAATGACAAAGTCATAATGTGACTTGGGCGCAGGATCTCTCCAAAGGGGTTTCCACCCTTTGTGACCCGTCAAGGCCTCTTTGATTACCCGCAAACCGGAAAACTTCATCTCGATGCTCCATTTTGATTTGGGCACTTTAGTCAGTGTGTGACAGATTGAGATTTCGCAGAAAGGACATATAATATCGAGAAAGGGTCATTTGGTCGCGAGAGGCGAGAGATTGCGACGGATCGGTTTTCTGTTGGTTGAAGGATATGCGCTGATCTCGACGGCGGCAGCGATGGAGCCATTGCGGGCGGCGAATCTCTTTGCGCCCACAGCGCTCTATGACATTTGCTTTTTGTCAGTAGATGGCGGCGATGTGCCTGCGTCCCTTGGCAGCAGCTTTGCGACGCAATCCATTGCCGATGCGGGGTTGAGTTTTGATCTGGTATTTGTTGTCGCGGGCGGAGATCCCTTTCGATTCAATGATGTCAGATTGTCGGCCTGGCTGCGTCGTCTGGACAGGGCCGGTGTCCCGCTGGGCGGGATCTCTGGCGGCGCGGTGATCCTCGCCCGCAATGGTCTGATGGAGAACCGCCGTTTCACGGTGCATTGGCATCATCTTGAGGATTTGCGCGCGCAGTCTGCGCAATATCTGCTGGAACAGCGTCTCTTTGTGATCGACCGGGACCGTTATACCTGTGCCGGAGGGGCTGCACCTTTGGACATGATGCATGCGATTCTGTCAGCTGAACACGGTGTCGGTTTCGCCCAAAGGATCAGCGACTGGTTCATCCAGACCGAGATCCGCGTGTCGCACGCGCCGCAGCAGGCCAGCGTCGCAGCGCGTTATGGGATCCAGTCTCAGGTTGTGACAGAAGCGTTGGAACTGATGGAAAGCCACATCGCGGACCCCATCGATGTTGGCCAAATCGCGCGTTTGGTCGGCGTGTCGGACCGGCAGTTGCAACGGCAGTTTCGCAGCGCGCTGGGCCAGTCTGTTATGGAGGCCTATCGCAGCGTGCGATTGGAGACAGCCCGCAGCATGTTGCGAGGCAGCAACCTCAGCATTGCAGAGATTGCTGAAATGGCCGGCTTTACCTCGCAGGCTCACTTTGCTGACCTGTATCGACGTCGCTGGTCCGTATCCCCGTCCAAAGACCGCGCCGCAGGCAGAGACATGGCCTAAGGGATGTCACACGTGAAATCGAAGGTAAGCGCGGCTCAGCCGTGTTGTTTGACCAGTTGAACCAGCTGCCGTGCGACGCCATCGTGATCGTTGCCCATGTGATGCCCGCCGTCAAAGACAACCCGTTGCATACCAGGGACCTGGGCCACAGGGCAGGCGCTGACCGTTTCTTTGCGGCCGTGCAGACACAGGATGCGCTCTGGCGGCAGATGGGCCGACAGGGACTGAATGGCAGGCGCGACTTCAATGGCGCCGGTGCGCTGACCTAGCCAGCCGCCAACAACGATTTCAAACCCGGTATGGGTTTCGGGTGCGATTAGGCCAACGCCCAGCAGCCGCTCGCGCATGTTCTGCGACAGGTGTCTGGCGGCAAAGGGAACGGTATTGGCCCCAAGGGAAAAGCCAAGCAGCATCACCTTGGTTCGGCCGAATTTGCGCCGAAAATGCGCATCGATTCGTTCAAAGTCGGCTGCGATTTGTTCAGGTGTCTTCTCCCGCCACATATAACGTAGGCTGGAAATTCCAACGACCGGTATGCCATGATCTGCCAGGCGGTCTGAAATCTCCTCGTCAAACTTGGCCCAACCTCCATCCCCGGACAGGAAAATCGCATAGACATCTTGCGCAGCAACATTTTGATTCTCGTGCACCGTCAACGGCAGGTCGCGCAGGTCCGCACCGGCGCCGGTGTCGATATCAAAGGAGGAATCGGTGCCTGCAAGGCGCAGATACGATTGGTAAAACGCCTTTCGCGGATTGTCCGTCGGATCCACAACGGTCACACCAGCCAGACCTTGGGCCGGTGAAGTGTTTGGCAGGGCGATGTCCAGCCATCGCACCGGTGCTTTTGTCGATGACGGCGTGTGTGTGGTGTCGCAAAAGCCGTTTCTATTAGGTGCCGCTTGGGTCACCAGCCCCTTGAACCGGTCGGGCGCGGCCCAAGCAGCGGAAATTGCCAATGCAGCGCCGTCCTGTAGTCCAACCAACACAGGCGTGCGCGCAAGTGCATTTTGATTTTTTTGTTCAGTCTCAGCGATTCTCGCCAATTCAGAGGCAAACTGTTCACACGCATCAGATTGCCGCAGTGTGCCTGTGGCCGTCACACCAATGACCAAGGTGTGCATCTCTGACAGGCGCTGGGCGCGTTGCTCAACTTCGTGATCCCAACCTTGTTGCCCCACCAAAATAATCGCCGTTGATCGCGCCTCCATATTCTGTGGCGCGAGAGTACGGATGACGCTGGCGTGACGCTGGGCTTCTTTTGGCTGGACGAAATGTGCTCCCGCCAGTGCTACGGTTAAGATACTTAGAACACAGAAAATTTTTAACACACTTTTTAATCGGGCATCCATTTGATGTGTGTCCTTCTGGGGCCTTCAAACGAAGCTCAACCTAGCTCTGTTTCCCTGACGAAACGTGAAGGAAAACGCAGGGAAAAATCAAAAACACAACGACTCAAAAAAGGAATTTTTCGGAGCTTCGAAAATGCGTTTTTGACGTATTAAAATTGCTTGTTTTTATTTGGATTTGGGGCGTGAAAGATAAAATCGGGCTGCTTTTTTGGGCTTTTCAAGTGGGTTTAACGGTTTGCTTGGAATTTGAGTCTATCCAATTGGTGAGCTGTGCAAATGATGTAACGGAGTATTGGCGTGTTTTTTAAGTCCAAGAAGAGCACTGAATCGGCTGGTATGGATGAGACCCAAAAGGCCATCATGGAGATGGTCGACAGAACCCAGGCAACGATTCAGTTTGAACCTGACGGAACGATTATCACTGCAAACCAGAACTTCCTGGACGCGTTGGGCTACTCTCTGGAAGAGATCCAAGGCCAACACCACCGCATGTTTGTCTACAAGACATTCGCGGCAACGGAACAATACGACAAATTCTGGAAAGATCTGGCTGGCGGCCAAGCGTTTACAGATCAATTCCCGCGCGTCCGTAAAGACGGTAGCGTCCTGTGGATCCAGGCCACTTATGCGCCGATTTATGACGATGAAGGTAACGTTGTCAAAGTCGCCAAATTGGCATCTGACATTACAGAGCGCAAAGAAGGTCTGGCAACAGTTGCCGAAGGGCTTCAAGCGCTGGCTGAAGGGAAACTGAACCACCGGATTTCCGCCTCCCATATCCGCGACGTCGCGGATCTGGGCAAAGCGTTCAACGAATCTGTCGAAAAGCTGGAGCGGACAATGGGTACGGTGGCAACCGTGTCGGAAGCCGTTCAGCGTACAGCCGGTGAGATTGGCCAGTCCTCTGGTGATTTGGCGCATCGCACCGAAAGCCAGGCTGCAACCCTGGAAGAAACGGCCGCCGCAATCGAAGAACTGACGGCAACTGTGCGGTCTTCGGCGGATGGTGCCCGTCAGGTGGAAGATATCGTTCGCAAAGAACAGCAAAAAGCCACCGAAAGCGGCGAGATCGTGACCAATGCAATCTCGGCCATGTCTGAGATTGAGCAATCTTCAGACAAGATCGCCAATATTATCTCGGTCATTGATGACATCGCCTTCCAAACCAACTTGCTGGCTTTGAACGCCGGTGTCGAAGCAGCGCGTGCCGGTGAAGCTGGACGTGGCTTTGCTGTTGTTGCCTCGGAAGTGCGCGCTTTGGCGCAGCGGTCCTCGGATGCGGCTGGGGAAATCAAAAAACTGATCAGTGACAGTAACCGCCAGGTGTCAAATGGTGTGGATCTGGTGGGTCAGGCTGGCAATGCTCTGCATCAGATCATTGAAAGCGTGAGCGCGATCTCGACCCACGTCAGCGATATTGCACAAGGCGCTGAAGAGCAGGCAACCACCCTGAATGAGGTAAATTCAGGCATGACCGAGCTCGACAAAGTCACCCAGCAAAACGCAGCCATGGTCCAACAAAGCACGGCTGCTGCGCAGACCCTCAACAACGATGCTTCCCGCCTGGGACAGCAGGTGGCCATGTTCACCGGCGCAAGCGGTGCTCAGGTTACAACCTTCCAAGAAGCGCCCCGTCCAGCGGCGGCTCCGCCCGAGCCGACGGCGCATGGCACAATGGACGCTGCCGTGGGCTGGGACGATTTCTAATACCAACAGATCCGCTGCATCTATGCTCAGCTTGAACGGGGGTGGCCAAACGGCCACCTCTGTTTCTTTTTGAGGCAGCGTTTGGTGGCTGATGTCATACAAAGTAGCCGCACTGGAAGTCATTCCTCTGTTCTGGCTGCTGTGATGCTTTCAAGATCAGACCACTTTTGGGTTCTAAATTATGATCCTGTTTCAACCGGTCGGATGTTGACCTCCACAGGCCTTGTCGCAAATGTGTGCCAAAACAGGAGAGCGCATGCGCAACGACGACCAGGCCGATTACCCGCAGATCCGAACGGTTGGGCTTTCAGGGCTCATTATCAGTTTCTCCAATCGACTGGAGGATGCGTACAATCGGGCGGCTTTGGCGTTGCGGGCTGCAGTGTCCGATGCGGCCATCCCGGGTGTTCTGGAAACTTCAACCTCGTTGGCCTCGGTCTACGTGCGCTTTGACTCGCAACAATCCACACATGCGGCCTTGACGGCGCAGCTCTCCCAATTGTTGGCCGACCGGGATTGGACCCAAGCCCCATTGCCCAAAGGGCGTCGGTTTTGGCGCGTGCCTACAGTCTATGGAGGTGATCTGGCCCCACAGCTGGCTGAGGCTGCGGATTTGGCCGGGATGAGCGAACAGGCCGCCATCGACGCCTTGGGAGCCGCACGGGTGCGGGTCCTGACCATCGGGTTTGCGCCGGGGCAGCCCTACCTTGGCCCGCTGGGGCCGGAGTGGAACATACCACGGCAAACCGCGCTGACCCCGATGGTGCCACGGGGGGCTTTGGTGCAGGCTGTGTCACAGTTCGTCCTGTTCACCGCTTCTACGCCAACCGGCTGGCGTCATGTGGGACAAACCGGTTTGCATGGGTTCCAACCAACCTCAGACACGCCGTTTACCCTGCGGGCGGGGGATGAAATGCAATTCTTCCCCGTGTCCAAGGCCGAGTTCTTGCGCCTGTGTGAACAGGACCCCAATCTTGGCGGTGCACAAGTGTCAGAGGTCGAGGCATGACCGGGCTCTTTGTTCTGCGCACCGGCCCCGCCGTATCGATCCAGGATCACGGCCGCGCGGGGCTCTTGTCCTATGGCGTCTCCCAAGGGGGCGCCGCAGATCTTCGTGCCCTCGCAGAAGGCGCGGCGCTTTTGCGCCAGGCCCCCGATTTGGCGGCCCTCGAAATGGCGGGCTTTGGGGGTGAGTTCGAGGCGCGAGGTGATCTGCGGATCGCCCTGACTGGTGCGCCTATGGTGGCGACGCTGGATGGTGCACCCTTGGCCTGGAATGCTTCGCATGGGGTGATGGCGGGACAACGTTTGAAAATCGGCGCGGCACAGCAAGGTGTCTACGGATATCTGCACCTGGGTGGCGGCATTGACGCGCCCAAGATGCTGGGCGCGCGGTCCGTCCATCTGGCCGCGGGACTTGGGCGGAACACGCAAGCAGGGGATGTGTTGCAGGCCGGGCCCGACACTACGTACGAGACCGGCCTCACCCTGCCGGTGGATCCACGGTTTGACGGTGGCGAAATCCGCATTGTCGAAAGCTTTCAGTCGGATCTTTTCGCGCCGCAAACCCGGACCCGATTTGCCGAGACGACATTTAAGCGCGGACCACGCGCCAATCGCATGGGGGTCGAACTGCTTAGCCAGGGGGAAGGCTTTGCCGCGGATGGCCAGCTGAACATCCTGTCCGAGATCATCGTGCCCGGTGATATCCAGATGACCGGTGACGGCCAGCCATTTGTTCTGATGCGGGAATGTCAGACCACGGGCGGCTACCCACGTATTGGCACGGTTCTGCCTTGTGACCTGCCCCGGGTGGCCCAGGCGGGCGCTGGCCAACAGCTGCGGTTCAAATGGGTCAGCCTGGACGCGGCACTGGACGCCGAACAGCGCGCAACCCAAGAGATCAACCGGTTGCGCAGCCAATGCAAGCCATTGGTCCGAGATCCCGCAACCTTGCAAGACTTGTTGGCCTACCAATTGGTCGGAGGCGTGGTCTCCGCCACAGATGACCCATTTTTGGAAAAAGACTTAAAAGGAGCCGACCGATGACCCAATCCGTTGATCTGAACGCAGACATGGGGGAAAGCTTTGGCCCCTGGACCATGGGCGATGACGCCAGCCTTTTGCAGGTGATTTCCAGCGCCAATGTGGCTTGTGGATTCCACGCCGGCGATCCGGATGTCATGTCACAGACCATGGCAACGGCGCGGGACGCGGGCGTGGGCATTGGCGCGCATCCGGGTTTTCTGGACCTCCAGGGCTTTGGCCGTCGCAAGATGCATGTGCCCCATGACACGATGGCGAATATGGTGCGCTATCAATTGGGAGCCGCCTTGGCCATGGCACGCTCCGTTGGCACCGATGTCCGTCACCTAAAGTTGCACGGGGCATTGGCCAATATGGCCAGCGTCGATCACGCTTTGGCGCGCGCCTGCTACGAAGGGGCACTGGATGTATGTCCCGACATCATCATTATGGTGCTGGCCTCGACAGCCATGGAAGAGGTTGCGCGCGATCTGGGCTGTAATTGGTGTGGAGAGATCTTTGCCGATCGTGCTTATAATGACGACGCGACGCTTGTCGACCGCAGCCTCCCCGGTGCGGTGATCCATGACCCGGCGGTGGCGGGGCCGCGTATTCTGGAAATGGTTCAAGCCGGTGCCATCATCACCGAAGGCGGCAAGAAGATCCAAGCCCCCATCGATACGATCTGTTTGCACGGAGATACGCCAACTGCTGTCGCCTTGGCCAAGTCGGTGCGCCAGAGTTTGGAAGACGGCGGTGTCGAGGTGCGCCAATTTCAGGGACGAGTCGGCTGAATCTCCCCGAGTCGCCCGTGTTGCCTCCCTTGGGCCTCAGGGCGACTCGCGACCACAGTTGTGTCAGTTTCGTCAAAGCACACAATATATAGGCATGAGTGAGACCAGGGCGACTCCTGGGCCAAAGAGAAATCACGGATTGTCCAATAGAAACGTTTAGCACGTCCGAAAAAATTAGAATTAACCCATTGATATTGTTTTATATTTCAAAAAGATTGTGATTTTTGTGATTTTTGGGTTGCGGGTGTTTTGGGTTACCCGTAAAAGCCCCTTCACCGGCGGCGCTGAGGCGCTGCGGGGCGCGGCGGGGACGCTGCGGGACACACCGGAG
>NZ_WIBF01000016.1 GCF_009496005.1 Tritonibacter litoralis | reverse complement strand
GTCCAACGATGTCCATCTCTCCGGATTGCGTGCGCCTTGGCGTAAGCCCCGCCCACGGTCCGACATCCTTCGACCGCGCAAAGCGGGTCGGATCATCAATCGCAGATTTGACTGTCAGGGCGACGATCGGACCGACACCTGGCATCGTTATCATCAAACGGCAAACATCGTCGTGTTTTGCCAGACCCGCGATTTTGGCATCCAAGTCAGCCAACTCGGCGCGCAACTGGGAACGCGCGCGCAGAAGAGCCTCAGTCGACGCCGACAGGATTTCATTCTGCTCAACCAGTTCCCTCACCCGGGCCTCGTACCTAATCCGGGTGACATGCCCCAGCTTCATGCCAAAGTTTCGCAGAACACCCCGCATCGAAAGCTCAAGGTTGATGATGGCCTGCTGAACTGACTTGCGCGCCGTCAGCAACGCGCGGATTTCCTGGGAGGACACAGATTTGCGGTGCACGGGCCTGTACCATCCCATTTGAAGCAAGCGCGCAATGCCCTGGGCATCGCGCCTATCGGTCTTGATCGGCATGGCTTTCAAGGCTGCCTTCACCAATCGTGTTTCCATCATGACCACGTCAAAGCCAGCTTCTTCCATTCCCTTGCTCAGCCATTGGGACAAAGGTCCGGCTTCGAGCCCGATCGCATCGATCGAATATGACAATGACGCTATTGCACGTACCAATGCCTCAGGCTCGCTCTCCGCCTGTAATTCTTCAACGATCCTCCCCTGTGGCCCCAGCACACAAATCGCAGTGCTTGCCAGAGATACATCCAATCCGATAAATACATTCATGTCGTTGCCCTTCTATTCTTAGGAATTGAGGCGCATGGAAACATACGACCTCGTAGACGCGCTGCAGGCGCATCAAGGGCAACGGCACTTCAGATCATGCTGACAAACAAGCGAAACGTGCTCGATTCGCCGAAAGCCCCATTACGGCATCTTTGCCTTTTGAGTGGGCAGCGGGCCTTAGGAGGCTGAGAAATAGGTCTTGAGGCTACCCCTCGCCTACCAGTCGCGCGCCATCATGATGGTCAGCACACGCATGGTGGTGGTAGAATTGTCCGGGGCCTCGGCCCCGTAGCGGAAGTCGGAATCCGCCTCGTAGAGATCGATTTTCCAGAACACGGTCTCGCCCCGGATCTCGACCGCCCCGAAATCATGCCATCCTTCGGGATCATTCTCGGGCTCGAAGGTCTCGAACATGCCCGTGGCCTTCACCGCCTCGGCCATGAAGCCGTCACCAGCCTCCATAATCGAGCGGGTGACATGCATGCGGCCCTGGATCGGCTGCGCAGGTGCCACTCCGAGGCAAGCCAGCTTGCGGAAGGCGTCATTCTGGGCGGCAATAACAACGCTGTCGGGGCGGTCTATCTGAGGCTGTGCGGTGGTGGTCATGGGTTTATCCTTTGAGAGGTTTGAAACACCCTTCCCAAAGCCCACTTTTCCTTTACCGGCGCGTGTCCCCTCAAGCGGCCCGGTTGGCCTCCCCTGCCCTACCCGCCTCCGACCGCGCGATCAGGTAGTCGCAGGCACGCTGCGCATCAGCGGCGTGCTTGAAGATCGCGCCCTTGTCAGAGCGCAGAACCCGTAGCCAGTTGTAGAGATACGCTGCGTTCATCTCGAGCGTATGCGCTGTGAATCCGAGCATCTGGCCAAGGAACACCGAGGTCAGCTCTGCGACTTATCCTGACAGTCAAGCTCGAAATATGCCTTGTCAGTGACCGCAGACATTCGTGCGAGCTGCGGCTAATGCCCGGAAAGAGCCCAAAGTTCCAAATGCTGCGGTTTACATGGAAGTCGGCTTCACGCGCTCAATCTCGAAGGTCACATGTATTCAGATGGTCATTCACGATGCCGACTGCCTGCATCCAAGCATAGACAATGGTTGGCCCGCAAAACCGGAAGCCTTTGGTTTTCAGGTCTTTGGAAATGCGTGTAGAGAGAGGCGTTGATGTCGGTATGTCCTGGGTTCGGTCCCAGGAACTGATCAAGGGTTCTCCCTCTACATAATTCCAGCACCATTGGGAAAAATCTTCGATCTGAAGGTAGGCGCGGGCATTGCCTATCGTGGCGGCAATTTTCCCACGGTGTCTCACTATCCCATCGTTTGTCAGCAGGCGTTCAATTTCAACGTCTCCCCACGACGCAATGACCTCTGGATCAAATTGGCAAAACGCCTCTCGAAAATTCTCACGCTTCTTCAGAATCGTAATCCAACTAAGACCCGCCTGAAATCCTTCAAGAACGAGCATTTCCCACAGGGCGCGGCTGTCTCTGACAGGTACGCCCCACTCAGTATCGTGATAATCAACCTCAATCTGTTCAGTGCTGACCCAATCGCATCGCACGATAGTGTTTTTTGTATCCTCTGCCATTATGCACTCTCTGGCAGGGAAAGGAACTCGATGGAAACGCTGGTGGGATCGATCAGTTCCGTCAGGGCCAGAAAGGACGGGCGCGCGGCCATCAGATCATTGGATGCAACACCCTGTTCGTGTGTCTCCCAGTGATAGAGGTCAACCCAATACCCCTCATCATCAATGTACAATGTCTGGCTGATGAAGCCGGGGAGTGTTTCAAGGTCGGACAAAATGCCGTTTACGGCAGAGACCATTTCATCATTTGAAACTGTTGGCTTTGCCTTCCATTTTACAACTTCGACAACGTGTTTGCTCTCCATTATCGCGTCCCTTCATATGTTTGTTTGCCCAAGGTCACCGCTTCTTAGCTTTTCTAGATGTTCTTGATTAGAGATAATTTCTGAACCATTGTCGCGAAACATGAACAGTAGATTCTACGCTCAAGCTGAAGTTCTCGTTGAGGTCGTCCGGCAAGGCTCGATGACAGCGGCGGCGGCGGCGCTTCGGCTTTCCAAGTCAAATGTCAGTCAAAAAATTGCAGAAATTGAGAATGATCTCGACGCTGTGCTCTTGAAGCGCAATACGCGTGCGATTGAGCTGACGCCCGCGGGTAAAAGAGTATTCGATCTCTGCGTGAAGGCCGTGGATGCACTACAACTCGCTAGGGGAGAAGTGGAACACGAACTTCAAAGTGCAGTCCCTCAGGGAGTGGTGTGTCTTTCTGGTTCTAACCTTTACCTGTCTGAATTCATCATGCCGTTGCTTCCAAGCTTGCGTGAAAACCTTCCATTGGTTCGTATCGATCTGGTTGGAGGTGATCACATTGTAGATCAGCGCGCCGAAGCGGTCGACCTTCGTATCAGGGTGGGAACCGTGGATACCGATGGTGTAAAAGTTTACCCGCTTGCACCATTGGAACGCGTGTTATGTTTGCACAGAGACTTTCTGCGTGATGCAAAAGTACCCACCGACCCGAGCGGCTTATCTGGTGTCCCACTTATTCTGCGCTCACAAGAAAACCCTGAATGGGTGCTCCGAAACAATGGCAAGTCAACAAAGCAGAGTGTCACCAACCCTGTATTGCGGGTGAACAGTTATGAATTGTGCGTTTCCGCTGTTCGCTCTGGTTTGGGGGCCGCAGTGCTGGCCAAGGCTATTGTACAGAAAGATATGGATGATGGAAGCGTCGTTGAACTACTGCCCAGTTGGAAGATCGATCCAATTCCGGTTTCACTGGTTGTGCCAGTTTCCAAGCTGCGCAGGCCAGAAGTGTTAGCGGTTTCTCGGTACATCGTTAGTAGATTTCACAGAGGTCGTGATTTCTGAATGCAGCCATTGGAAAACCGTTTGGGAAAGTCCGTTTCGTCCCGCAGTGCGGGAGTTCGTGACCGCCCTGGCGAACGGCCGGTTAGCCAACGTACATGAAAACTCTCATTGCTCCGAAAACTCCCTGATCACATCGCGAATACGCTCCCGCTCTGCCTTTAACGCGGATCGCTGTGCGCCCGATAATCGCTTCTCTTTCAGAAGTAGTTTGGCGTCAGCCTCCGCCCTCTTCCAAGCCGGAAGATGCCGGGCCCGGATACAGGCGTTGGGACACTTTGTCGGCTGGCAGAGCGCAGTTTGCGGCTTGCTCTGGTCGGTGGCCGCCTTGAGACAAAGGGCCATCGTGGGATCGAAGAAACAATCTGCCAAAACGCCAATGTGAAACGTGCGGGCAAGATCGCCCAGCATCGTCCGCAGCCGTCCCCGATCGGCGATACGCGCGGGAAGCGAGTCAAGTTCGTTGACTGTTTCCTCGAACGAGACCGTCAGACGGGCCGCCGCCGGGCCACCGAACGTGTCACCGACCCGGTGTGCGTCGAAATATTCCAGGATGTCATCCAGTTGGCCGTACCGATGCTCTTGATCGACCTGTCGCATAAATCCGGACGGGCTCGATCCCGCATATCCTTCGAAGGCGGCGACCGAGGCGTGCTTGTACTGGATCATGCCAGCGATCGTGCCAAAGGGCCGGTTGGCGATGTGCCACGCGAGAGTGCGGCGAAACTGGCGGGTGGTGATCTTGAACACCTTGTCCATGTGCGTCGTCGGGATCGACTCGACCGGATCGTTACTCGCCAATTCGGCATTGATATGGTCTCGGAAAGCGTTGAGGGAGCGCACGATCTCCGTCGACAGATGGGTCTTGCCCGCAGCCTTCACGTCGAGAACGGGCCAGAGCGTGTCGATGCCGTGCGCGACGCAGGCGTCCTTCGAGAGCCGTTCGAGGACACCGATCACCTCGGCGACTGGCTCTATCGTGATCCAATCTGCCGGAACCCCCGCCGCGCGCTTCCATTTGTACGCCGTCGAGCGCACCCGGTATCGCTCGATTAGCCCGTCCTCGCTGCGCTTGATGTCCAGACAGCCGGGGCGCATCGCCTGGACTTCGCAATCGCGCATGCCGGTCAGATAGGCGCAGAGGATGTATCCCGCTGCCTGCAACATACGCTCTTCGCGCTTCACCGCCAGATGATCGAAGCCCGAACGCCACGGCCGTTCGGTATCCGGGTCGCAAGAGACGGGCGTGTCGAAGCCGCCCCGTTCGACCCCGTGTTCAGCCATGTGGCGTTCGACCATCTGCCTCGCAGATTTCCGCATCCTGAGATGGCTTCCGGGGCTCATCCGCACATCAACACCCGCAACAAGATTCAGCAGATGCCAGTTAATCGGTGGGCTGTCCGCACTGTCGCGCGTCGCTCCGTTCGTCGGCTGCGCCCAGATCGGCACCCCGCGGCCTTCCCGCGCTCTTGCTGCGAGCCAGCGCTCAATCCGGGCGTAGCGCAAAGCAAGTGCATCTTTCCGGGGGCGATCCCGATCCGTCTTTACAAGACGCTCGGCACGGTCTGCTATTGCAGACAACTCGGCACGCGCAGCGAAGATGTCGCCCGCGAATACCTGCACGTATTTGAACGCCCAGTTCAATAGAGGCATCAGGATCGGCTCTGGAATGCGGGCCGTCCGGTTCTCCTGCGATTTCGAAGAATACCCCACGACGGACGCAGAACTCTGCCCTGGCCAGGGCTCGAATTGCAGACCGCCGCCGGGAAGGTGCATGCGATAATGATGCAGATGCCAGATCGGCTTGAGCAGCAGGGCGTTAACCGCCGGCTGCCGTGCCTTCGAGGTCATGACGGATTTTGCGTATCGATCCAGCAGCGCCTGATCGACTCCGGCAAGATCGACCGCGCCCACTTCATCATGAACAAACTCGAAGAATGGCCGTAAGTGATTGAAAGCCTGCCGGATACTCGCGGGTGGCAGGGGAGGTGCCCAGCCTGGAATGCGGATGTTGAGCCGTGCATGGAGATATGCCCGCATAGCTGCAGCCATCGCCGGGTCTGGCAGCGTGTCGAACCTGACGGTGCAATGGCATCGCCGCGCATTCTCCCGGAACACCGCCGGGCTCAGATCCCAGTGCTCGTCATCGTATCGCGAGAGCGCCCGCCGGTCATATCCGGCACGGAGCGGCGCATGCGTCAGGACCGGCCAGTAGGATCGATTCTCGAAATCGGGCTCAGGATATGATGTTTGCACTTCGATCATTGTGTAGCCTCAGGCGGCAGATATGTCGGCGGCGGATCGACTGCGAGTGAGGCCCGTGCCGTCGCGATCACCTCCTCCGGGAACGACGGCAGCACCTGCTGCGTGATCCGCGCGTGGACATGCCCGAACTTGGCGGCCCACTCCTCCGCGCCAAGCGCAGCCCTTTGGGCAACGATGAAATCCAGAAACCCCAGGATGGCGGGCAGCTTGCGTTCCGAGATGACCGCGTTGCGACAATCGAGACAGCCCCAGAAAGGATGGCTGCATGGCGCGCCGGGACTAGAGAACGGGCTGTCATAGAAACCCGAACAACTCGCAAGCCAGACATCCTGAATGTCTGCCGACGCGACGTGACCATCCCCTTGCGGCGGGATGCAATGCCGTGTGTCCGTGTGAGAGTCATCAACCGCTGGAACCGGGTCGGTCGTCACCGCCGCACCCGGTCGTATCGCGTCCTCCAAAGCATCGACGACGGTCGCCTCGTGAAGCGGACGCAAAGACGGAATATCGGCATAGTGTCGGGCGGCGATATCGACCGAATGTCCGACCGCGAAGCGCGCCATGTGGCCGCTGGTCTTGAGATACCAGAGCGCCTTGTGCGTCTTACGTAGCCGCGAGAGCAGCAGTGTGAGGGGGTGCCCGTCGTCATCGACGATGCCGTGGCGCGCTATCCAGTGGCTCAGCGTCAATTTGGGGTGCCGAACGACCGAACGGAAACCGCAGGCATGGTAAAACACAAAGAGCGCATCGGACGACTCGAACTGTCGCGCAGTTTGGGTCATCTTCACGATGGCGCGGATCAGACCACCGGGTGTCGTCGGTCCACCGTCCCGCACGCGCATCGCCTTTTGCGCAAGCCCGTGGGCGCGGCGTTTGGTGTAGCGAAGGGTGACAGTGCCAGCCGACGCATTGCTCAGGCAGTTGGTCTTGAGAGCCTTGACGCATTCGATCTCAAGGCCGGTATCGAGACTGAGCAATGTCAGTAATGGCGGAAGGTCGTGAACCGTCAGATAGAACCGGGCATAGATACCGTCGAGAAGCGATGACGTTGGCAGACCGCGTGAATAGAGCGCGCGGTAGAGGGCGGAGCTCGCCTTGTCATTGCGCGGAAGAAAGCCGCGTCGGGCGACCGCTTCATGCAGGGCGACGGCCCTCTGCCGAATGACCGGATCGGTGTGCGCAATCAGCGTCTCGGGCAGGTGCCCATCTATTCGCCGCATCATCATTGCGACATCGGCACGGGCCGCATCGCGCAATTGCCGGGCGACAAAGGGACTGTAGGCATCACGTGATCGGGGGCGCTCGAAGGGCCGTGCGTTGGTATATCGCAATCGGTCGCGCAGGCTTTGCGACACCCGGTCGGGCTGGTCCGCGTCGATCTCGCGGAAAACGACAACGGCCTTCGACAGGATCGTGAATGCATGGACCCGGCTCTTGCCTTCGGCATCCAACCAATCCTCGAACCCGTCGATATGCGCGGCTTCGATCTGACGACACGTCGTAAGGTTGGGCGCTTCCGACGCCAGAAAGGCGAAGAAAATGCGTACTGTGTTGGCATAGGCCATCACAGTCGAACGCGCGCCAAGCGGACCGCCGACCTCGGCCAGTCTACGAATGGCCTGGGCGGCGTCAATCGCCAGCGGCCGAGGCCGCAGGTCGGTGAAATCGAGCTGGGCGGTCCCGCCTGATCGGGCCACGATACTGAACCGCAGACCAGTCACCGAACTGGGTTCATGCGCGTCGACGGTGCCATCATCGGCTGAGAAGGCGGCAACGCGGCCCTTGCGCGGTCTGGCGGTCATAGAACGTCACCATCGCTCACAAGCGCAAGAAGCCTTTCCACGGCAGTATCCACCGTATCCGCCTGCGCCGCAATCTGGTCGAGATAGACATAGGTCGTCGTGATGCTCGCATGACCGAGCAGCCGCTGCACCTGTTGCAGCGGATCGCTCAAAAGCTGGCGGTAGGCCTCCATGCCGCTGACGTCATGTGCGGTATGACCGATCTGTTGTTCGATCAGCATGGCCAGCATATGGACGGCGAACGTATGCCGGAGCTGATGGGGCGACAGCCGGATATCGAGGCCCACACCGCTACAGCGCCGGCTTGCGCGCAGAAATATCGCCTCCCAGGAATTGAACCGAACCGGCAGCCCGATCTCTGACAGCCACAGCGCGGCTGGCGCATAAGGCACGCCCGCCTTGCAAAGAACAAGCCGCTGACGTTCTTCCGGATCGAACCGGTCGATACGGGCGCTGGAACCGTCTGGCAACGTGAGCATCGTCCGATTGCCTTCGGACCACTCGACAAAAATCGGCCGTGTGGTCCTGGTCCAAACCGATCGCGCCTTGAATTTGGCGATGGCACTGGCGCGCTCGATCTCGATGTAATCCTGAAGCCGCGCGATGACGCGGCGCGGGATCAGGATCGTCCGGCCACGATTGCCTTTGGAAACCGGTGGCGGCAACTCGAATCTGATTTGTCGCGGAGACCCTTCGCCAATGTCCTCGGCATCGACTTCGCAGGCCAACAGAGATCCCGCCTCTTCGAGCCGTAGCCCAGTCGAAACCAGCAGATCGGCAAAGAGCGCATTCCGCGTACCATTGCGGTCCCGCGCACCGGGCCGCTCGTGTCCCTTTCGCGTCAGGCCCCGGAGACCGAGCCTGTTGAACAGCCGATAGGTCTCCAGTGAAGCAAAATGAGGATGGGACGGCGCGGCGGATGGCTCATAGGCCATGTTGCGTTCTGTTTGGGCCGAGCGGCGCCCAGCAATACCACGCTTCCAGACTTGCCGGTGCCGAAATGGACTGACAGCAATCAACTCCCGATCCACGCCCCACCGATAGAGCTTGTCAAGCGATGCGACGGAACGGTTCCAGGACGACGCGGAAATGCGATGAGAAGCACCGCTGCGTCGTCTTGTGCCGTGAAAGGCGACGACGTCATCATGTGACACAGACCAAACGGAAGTCGTGCGAGCCTGTTCCAGAAATCGAAGCCAGACAACAATGTCGTAACCGATGGCACGCAGCGTGTGCCGGGACCGCGTGCCGTTCAACGGAAGTTCCAGGAAAAACCGGTCGAGGTAGGGGTCATAAATTGTTCCATCGGCAAGGATCGTCGGAATGTCCCGATCAAGACCATCTACGTTGCGGGTCTCCTGAAGCCTAATATCACGTTCCACACCACTGCCCGCCCAAATAGCCCATGCCTGTGCACTTCATCCGACGGCGGTGATCAGGCCAGCCACCGCCAGCTTTGTGGTGAGCGCGGCGTCTGGCCTGACCACCCCCTGCGTTGCGCAACTGGCCTTGAAACCAGAAACGAACAGATGGTGCAGACTGTCAAGATAACGCGACGATCTCCTCGCGCGCGTAGGCCGTGTTGCCGAATTTCGAGAACCCGAAATCGCGATTGAGCCGATGCGGGGCTTTCGTGGCATGGGCCAGCTCATGCGCCCAGACCCCGTAGAAATTGCGCGGATCGTGGAACCGGGTGATGGACGGCATATAGACCTTGTCCACGGGCGGTAGGTAGTAGGCTTCCGTTCCCGTGAAGACGGTCGTGATGTCGATCGCGTCGAAAAACGCCTTCATATGCGGGATGGGCTCGGACGGCGGATGCTCGGGCGTTGGCTCCGGATCGGGGAAGAAGCTCTCGGGCAGGCCCTCGATCTGGCAGGCATTGAACACGCGGTAGGATTTCTGGAAGCGGAACACGCGGGCCTCCTCTGAGTGGTCATCGCTCTCCGCGTGCTCATCCTCGCCGCCGGCGTCTTTCCGGCTTTGGCCGTAGTAGACGACGACAGAGGACTTCTCGCCCTTGCGAACCTTCGCGTCCAACGCATTGGCCTGCGGCAGCGTCATCCAGAATGGCGAGCTGTGGCCCGCCATCACGGTGCGCATGGTCAGCAGGAAGTTGTTCACTCCTTGGTAGGGTTCACCGCCCACGCGCAGGGGGCGCGAGCTGCCGCCTGCCGTCCAGGGCTTGCGCCATGGCAGGACGCCGCGCTCGATGATGCGGATGATTTCGTTCGTGATGACCTCGGAGGCATCGAATTTGGGCGTGCGGGAACGGGCCATCGCGGGCGTCCTTTCGAGTGTTGGTGAGAGGGAATGGTGATCAGGTTGACTGGCGGGGGCGCGGATCGTTGGCGATCCTCGCACCGAGGGCTTAGACCATGTCGATGTAGGTGGTCAGCGAGACAGACTGGCCGGCACCTGAGTGGTCAGCGTCGACCGATCCGCCTCGCGCTACTCGCGGCAGGCTCGCGAAGGCGATGACGTCACTGATGGGTCGGATATCGATGAACGGGGTCCCTCGAGCGACCGCAAGCGCGGCCAAGGGAAAGCGCTCGATCGGCGCGAAACTCGACACGGTGGTCCAACCGAGATGGAGGAATGGCCCACCCTCCCCGCAGATCACACGCGCGTTTGGTAATGACGCCGCCTGCTTCAGATAGCCGAGATCACGCAGGACGGTCTGGCGTTCGAGCCGCTGTGCCAGCGCCGTCTGGCCAGCTCGGCGCAGCTCTCTATGTCGCCACCAGGAGGCGGCGGTTGCGCGGAGCACGCGCAAGACACCTGTTTGCATGGGAATGCCCTTCATCCGGAACGGCAGACCGGAACCCGGCCCGGACCCATCTGAGGGACCCCAAAGGCCCTCATCCGTCAGTCACAAAACCCGAAGAACACTTTCACTTTTCCCGGCCCCACCAGCCCGGGAAAAGAACTTCAGGGGCCGGCACGGCCCCAGTTTTCTTCATTGCACGCAGAAACTCCGGATCGGCAACGAACATCGGCAATGCCAGACCTAAGAGTTCCATTTTTAGAATTTATATCAATGAATAATGGCAAATCTCAGATCGGCAATTTTTTCTGGCGACTGTCTGACATATCCTGGCGGTGCTTGTCCTGAGCACCGGATGCGACAAGCCTCTTCACTTCGCTGACAGGGAATAGCTGGTACTACGTCCACCAGCGTCATCTTTCTCAAGTGCTCCCAAGTCGATCAGGTCCAGGATGTCGCGATATGCGGTGTCCTGCGAACACTTCTCGATCTTCGCATATTTCGACGTCGTGAGTTTTCCTTCGAACCCATCCAGGAGGCGGTTAAGCATGTCCCGCTGGCGGTCGTTTATGTTGGCCGTTCCGTATTTCTCCCAGAACCGCGCCTTTTGAAACACGGCCTCCAGAATGATCTCTGCGCCATCAAAAGCACGGTCGAGGCAATTGAGGAACCAATTGAGCCAGGCGGTGACATCAAGCCCGCCCTTCTGCGTCGTCTCGAGCATATCATAATAGGCGCTCCGCTCCTGCCGGATTTGGGTCGACATGCTGTAAAACCGCTGTGAACTGCGTTCGGATCGAGCCAACGCCATATCCGCGATCGCACGCGCAATGCGCCCGTTGCCATCGTCGAAGGGGTGGATCGTGACGAACCACAGATGTGCAATTGCGGCATGAACAACTGGATCCGTGTCAGGGACCTGATTGAACCAGGTCAGAAACCGCCCCATCTCTGTATCAAGCCGTGCTGCTCCCGGCGCCTCAAAATGCACGCGTTCACGACCCATAGGTCCTGATACAACTTCCATAGGGCCTTCACGCCACTGCCCCACGGTGATCCGGGTCATTCCGCTTCGCCCGGTTGGGAAAAGGGCGGCATGCCAGCCGAACAATCGCTCTGCGTCCAGTGGTTGGTCATACGCTTGCGTCGCGTCCAGCATCATCTCGACGACCCCATCGACATGGCGATCAGACGGGATCAGCCCGCCGATTTCGAGCCCCAGCCGTTTTGCGATAGACGACCGAACCTGATCTTTGTCGAGCGTCTCGCCTTCGATCTCGCTGCTCTTGACGACATCACTGGTGAGAGTTCGCAACATCGCTTCGTTTCGAAGATCAAAGCCAAGGCCTTCCATGCGTCCCAAGAGCTTGCCTTGTCGGTGGCGGACAGCGGCAAGTTGTGAAGACAGCTTGGCCTTGTCCCAAGAAAACTGCGGCCAGTCAGTGATTTCGTGAATGTAGGTCATATTTTGCGCATTCCTTGCGGAGATTATACCGCATAATCTCGTCAAGACAACAATAACTGCCGCAAAATCTGCGGAGAATACAGGCGGCAATCTCCGCATGCCCCACCTGGAACTCTGAACGTGGAAAAACTGCGTCCCCATCCCATCATGCCGCCTGCCCGCTCAATCGACCATAGAAGCTGCGCTCGAGATGCAGCTCCCCTGCCCCGGCTTTCTCGACCATCCCACGCAGATATCCGCCCGGTGACGCCACTTCGCCGGCGCAATGCTTGTCGAACGTGAGAACCAGCGCCGCAGTCGCGATTTGTGGCCCAAGTCGGTCCTGCGCAATGTTCCAGGCGTGCTCTGAGACGCCGATCATCGGCCTCAACTGCCCTGCAACACGGTGCAGATCGCCCCAATCCTTCAGATATCCGCCCATATTGCGCGCCCAGGACGCAAACTCAGGACAGGCTTGCATGACTGTCGGCAGATCCAAGGCGGCCCCGCGTTTCTTGCGCGTTTCAGCCACCCAATCTTCCAACTCCCTATCAATTAGCTCCTCCGGTGGCGCATTGGGCACCACGCCCGCCGCTTGCTCAGTTTCTGAGCGATTACAGGTTACAGGATTAAGTTGTGTTGTAATTAGTATGTGAGGTTCGGAAATGACCTCCTTGGGGTCCATTTTTTGAGTCTTCTGAAGTACTTGCTCGGTGGCTTCTGCGGTGTTTTCCACAACCTCATCCGCTCGAACTGCCTTGAGGTACGTGGCCTCTACACGTTCCTGGAGCTCTTTGAACCACGCCAAGAGTCGTTCCAGTGCCTCAGAGGCCGTGTTCCTGCGCGGAAGGCAATCCAAAAGATCCTCGAAAAGGCCTGTGAGCTGCGTCCACGGGCCTCTCAGCGCGCCGCTGAGCGCAGCCTCGATCCGCGCCCGGATCATCCGGCGGGACACAGTGATCTGCCGCTTCAGGCGCTGACAGTGCGCGCGCTCGGCCTGCAGCTCAGCGTGTAGCTGCTGAAACTCTTCTACGCGAGCGGACAGCGGCGACAAATCAAAGCCGTAGGCCTCAATGATACGGCCCTCTGCGTCCCTGTGGCCCCAACGCTTGCCATTGGGGCTGTCTTTGAAGGCGATTACACCGCTCTCGGCCAGGCGACGGGCATGGCGCTTGAGCGCAGAGAGTGAAAAGCCCGTCTGCTCCATCAGATAGGCATTGGAGGCCCAGACGATCGGGCGCTGACCCTCTTCCCAATCTTGCGCCTGCGTGAAGGCCCCAAGCGTATCGAGGAGCATCATATCCCCTGCCTTGAGGCCGATATGCGCACCTACGCGTTTCACGGCGACAAAGGCCTGTGTTTTGGGCACGGCTGCTCTTTCACCAGCCTGTGCGTGCTGTTCAGCGACGGCGAGTCCGGCTGTCGCCTTCCGCCACCCCGTGGGTTGGTTGATATTGGACATACCTTCACCGTTCTGAGGCATGACTGTCCCAGTCACTCCATGCGGAGCATCATTGAATTTCGTCATTTTTTAGCTAGGCACAGAAAACCTGTTCGCCCGAAGACGTTTTTCGTTGTTTAGCGATTCGCGGGCTGCTAGGATTGTGGTGTGAAAACAAATCGCGCCTTGTGCGCAGCAGCCCTCGGGACTTCGGTTTCGAGGGTTTTCTTTTTGGTGCCGTTCTCCTTTTTGCTCGTTGCCTCTATCTTGGCGGTTAACAGCTGTTAACCGCCGCTATCCTTCGTGGCTCTCTGATTGGAACCGATCGAAGGAATCCTGAATGAGCTGGTCCAGATTCTGATCCAGCCAATCCGCGAATCTCGTGTTCTCCCCTGCCCGCTTGACGGTGACTGAGAGCCCAGATTTACCGCTTTTGATCTGCACACCGGGAACGGGCGAGCGCTCCTCGACAGATCGTTCTTGCTTACCTCGCTTGCCAATTTCCTTGAGAACGAGGTCCAGCCGTCCGTCGGAGTCGAGATCACCAGATTGACCAAGAACACCCATAACACCCTCCTCCGAGAGTTGTACTTTCTCAAACGCCGTTGCGAGTGTGGTCCATTTCGGGCGCCCTGCCCCTGGAGCTGCGCCAATGGCTTCACCGACAGCCAAGGGTACTAGCCGATTGATACGCTCAAGCTGCGAAAGAGTGTTCTTGCTGATAGCCAAAGCCTGACACGCCTCCGCACGTGAGTAGCCTTGCTCCAGGATCGCGTGCGCGAACCGGACACGTTCATAATAGCTCAGCTCCGCACGGCCGGCATTTTCGAGGCCTTTCGCCATCAATGCATCAGTATCATCGAGCGTCCGGATCAGAGCCCGCACTGGTATCCCCAAGTGGCGGCAGGCAAGTATTCGTCTCTGACCGTAGATGATCTCAAAATGCCCATCACGATCCTTCGAAGGACGTAGAAGGACGGGGACTTGCTGCCCGGCATCAGCGATGCTGGTTGCGAGATCCTTGATCGATTCATTCGGTGCGGCGCTGTTAACAGCTGTTAACTCGATATCCAGCCGGTCCTTGGGTCCCCAAGCCAAGATAAGATTTGTATCGATATCCTGGATGCCGCCGAGACCCGCACGAACAGAGCCGATAGTTCCCTTCGGCAATGTTCGATGAGCTCTATCAGAAGCCCCATCTTTCGACGTCTCAGTCGCCGCAGTAATCGCAGCCATGATGCCGGTTTTGTTTTTACCCATAGCCATGATTACCGCCCCCAAGCCTGTTGAAGCATTCCCGCAATCTCAGCACCAACCGCATCCATGCTGTTCTTTGCGCGATCATAGGTCGATCTGGTCATCTCGGATCGCGCAACCTCGTAGATCGACATCTTGAGCATCGATGCGTCGCCAATAGCCGTACTACGCAGTCCGGTCGCCCCAACAACACGATCCTGAAAAAGAGCGCGCATAAGGCTCACGATCTGCTGACTGGGGATATCGCTCGGATCGTCCCGCGTAATGAGGAAGGAGAAAAAATCATGATCGAGTTTGACGCCCGTGTCCTCGATCACACCAAGATAAGCAGAAGTCATTTCGACAAACTGCTGGGTGGAAGCAAGGTCGAGCATGCTCGGCGTCATCGGCACGATGACCGAAGTCGCAGCGTAGAGGCCGGTCAAAGTCAAGAATCCGAGAGCTGGTGGGCTGTCGATAACCACCACGTCGTAGTCACCCTCAACGGACTGGATCGCCAGGCTGAGCTTCTCAAAGAATGCAACGCCACGACCTGCATTGACCGCAGTTTCTGTTTCAAACTCGCTTAGAACAAGCCGGGCAGGAGCCAAATGAAGGCTAGGGAAATAGGTTTCTACGACGGCCTCGGACATCGGCACCGGGTCTTCATAGCGAAGTGCGTCGTAAATCGACGCCCCTTCAAACTCCAGTTCAGTCTGAATCCCGCAAAAACCCGTGAGGCTCCCTTGCGGATCCAGGTCAATCGCCAAGACCCGGTAACCGTTCAATGCAAGGTAGTGACACAGATGAATCGCAGAGGTGGACTTCGCAGATCCACCTTTGAAGTTCATCAACTGAATAACCTGAAGCTTGTCGCCCTCGCGACGGCCGGGAAGGTATTTGCCGGCCTTACGAGAGCTAGCCTCCAAAAAATGGCGGGCTTGAAGGATCTCTTCACCGGAATAAAAGCGCCGTCCGTTCTTGATTACTTCCGGCTCCGGCAAGGACCCGTCGCTATGGCACTTGCGCAAGAATTGCCCGGTCACCCCTAGAAGATCGGCAGTCTCTGTAGCGCTGAATAGTCTCAAATTCTTGCGTTGATCGGGCGCGTAGGCTTGCTGAAGATGCGTCGTGAGCGCGGTGTGTAGACGCGCTGCTATCTGGCTTGTAAGCTCGGATTGAGACGCCGCTTCGATTGGTGCCGTCTGGAACATGGTTGCTATTTCTCTGCTCGAACGCGCTTATTTGCGCAACTTGACTCTAATGGCCGTGATTCACCATGTTAAGTCAAGGATTTTATCCACAAATTGTGCTGTCGGACCAAAGGGCTACTAGGGAAGCCACGCACCCTCTAGAGTTAACAGCTGTTAACAGCACCCACGAACTAGTGGTACAGCAAGACATCTGTCGTCGATTGGGCGTTGCTCCCAACCGATCCAATTACGGTCCCTCGACCGAAAAATAGGCTGGCGAGAAAGACAATGCATATAGGCGGATTGAAACCAAGCACCGACAGATCTACCGCGGAACAAGGGCCCTAATGGGCCATATGTCGAAGTTACATTGATGCTCAAGAGCCGAAGTTAAACGCCGAAATCACATTCGCATCGCATCAACAAGGTTGGTTAAGACCCTGACGTCTGGCGCGTCAACGGTGCCCAGCAGGGTAGGGGGGCAGCACCGTTGCTTTCCCGGCAGGAACAATAATCGACGTAGAGCACCGCGTAGATAGAACCAGCTCGACTACACCTCGCCGGACCTCAAGACCTGCTAGTTGAGCCCTCGTTGTTTAGGACGGATGAGTGGCGATCCGTGGCAATTTAAGTTCCCGAGTTTGTCCTTAGAACGAACGGTCGGCACTCCCTACAGCCGATGCGCTCGCTCGGCCGCTTCGAAAAAGCGCTGCAAATGAAGAGCGGATACCGTGCTTGCCGCCGCCCAAACTACGGCTCAATGACGCAACTCCTTTACCAGCTTTCTGGGGGCAGGTTGCGCCCAGTTTCGCTGTCCAGATGATCCACGTTGAACATCGATGGCAGTTGCCTTGCGAAGCTCAAAGGTGCAGGAACACCCGCCGACGAAATACTAGGGCAGCGGCCCGGATCAATGTCCAGGTCCTGATCGAAGCGCTTATCAATTGCCGGAGGCAAGCGGGTTCAGCTGTGACGACACCGGAGCTTTTCTCGCGGGCATCCAGTCCTTGTGCATGGTCGAGGATCTGACGATCCAAACTCATCAGGTGGGTCGCGCCATAACGGAGAAGTTTCAGTTCTCGGTCTATGACGCGGTGATCGTGGCTGCCGCGCTGATCGCCGGATGCACGACACTGTGGTGCGAAGACATGCACGACGGATTACTCGTGGAAGAGCAGTTGCGCATCATCAATCCATTCTCCTAACCGCAAAATGGGCGGCAACCTCGCAATCGTTCCATCGGATGGAAGAATTGCAAGGTTGTGATTATTTCGCGGGCTTCAGCAAACCCAACTTCTCCGCCCGTTCAAGCAGCATCCTCACGGACGACGGCTGCCAACTTGTCCGTCCGCGTGGTGTGCGCTCACGCATCGATTCCAGCCGATCGCAGATCGCCACTAGCGTGATGTCCGGGTCCGCGCCCTTGATGGCAGCGACGATCGCGGGCAGGCGGTCGTCGGTTTCGCGACGTCCGGCGCGGTCCAGAACCTCGGCGGGCAGGAACCCGTCGCGCACATAGGCTTTCACTGCGCGCAGAAGGCGGCTTTGCGTCCAGTGGCGGTCGTAGGGCAGGGGGCCATTGATGATCCGCAGCACATCTTCCCAGGCCATATCGGGTCGAAGTCGTCGGACATGTGGTACCCAGTCCTGCGCGGTCTCGTTCAGCCGCTCCATGTAGCCGTCTTGCCGCGCGAGCCGCACCTTGCGTAGCGCCGCTGGATCGCGGGCGCGTAGGCCCGGGTTCCCGCCGACCCGGCCCTTAGTACGGGCACTCGCCAGCCCCGCCTTGGTACGTTCGCGGATCAGCGCCCGCTCAAACTCGGCCGCGGCGCCCAGAACCTGCAGCGTGAACTTGCCTTGTGGCGATGCCGTGTCGATGGGGTCCTGGAGAGAACGGAAGAAAGCCCCTTTGGCCTCCAGACGTTCGATCACCTCCAGCAAGTGCGACAGAGACCGTGCAAGCCGGTCTATCCGAACGACAACCAGCGTGTCGCCGCTCTGGACGCGTTCGAGCACGCGGGCAAGTACTGGCCGCGCACGATTGCCGCCTGAGGCGTGTTCTTTAAAGATCTCTACGCAACCGGCAGATTGAAGGGCCTCAGACTGGGGCAGGGGGGTCTGATCCTCTGTGGAAACTCGCGCGTAGCCTATCAAGGGCATCAAATCATGCTTTTTGCAGTTTTACATATCACTAATAAACGACTGATTGAAAACAATGTTTAGTCTTTAGGGTGCCGCTAAATTACACATCAAGACCGTGCAAACTGCCAACGCGGGGAAAGCGTAGCAACTTTTTGTCAGCGTGCCTTTCTTCGGATCAACAAACAAATCGCGTCGGCGCACTAATGGTGCGAGGCTGCGCCTTTTGCCATCATGAGGTGGTGCTCCTGGTGATGCGCCCCGATGGTCATCAGGCCAAAAAAGCCAAGTCCCTGAATCTGCGCGGCATCGCCATCGACATTGAGCGCCACCCCATCGTCGAGATCCTCCTTCACAACGTCCCAGCCGGTTTCAGCCGCGAGAAAGGGCGCATGGGCGGGCACCATGGCGCGGATGGCCTCGAGAACACGGGGGGTGCCCCGAATCTCGAACCGGGCCCCTTCCGGCCGCAGGGTGCGGGTGACCACGGCCTCCTGGGTCAGAAGGTCCATATCGACCAGATGGCGGCGCAATCCGTCGATATCGACCCGCTCCCAATCCGTCTCGGGATCGGCTTGAAGGATCGCAACGATTTCCGCCAGGGCGGCAAAGGCCGATTGCCCGGTTTCCTGTGGTCCACCCATGTCATGGCCAGTCGCGGAATGGGCATGCTGCGCGGCCACGGGTGCGGCCATCACTATGGCAAGGAGGAGGGGAATGAGACGCATGGACGGGTCCTTCAATGCGGTGCTGTCATCTTTACGCTAGCAGGGGCGGATGCATCGCAATATGATTTCAATCATATGTTGCCAAACCCCTATGATCTTATCCCGAGCTCAGCCCTGCGCCCAGTTTCCGGCGCGATTGGCGATGTGGTGTTTCATCAAGGTGACCCCACCCATGGTCTCTATGTCGTGCAAACCGGACGCGTGCATCTCGAGCGGGTCGGCCGAAATGGCGAGCGGTTCATCATTCACCGTGCTCAAGCCGGGACAAGCTTTGCCGAAGCTTCGGTGTTTTCAGAGGTCTATCATTGCGATGCGGTCTGTGTTGAGGCCGGAGCGCTGACCCGGATCGACAAGGCTGCCGTCTTGGCCGCCTTTGCCGACCCGGCATTTGCCCGCGCCTATGGCCGTCAGGCCGCTCAACAGATACAGGCGCAGCGACAGATGCTCGAGATTGTCGGCATTCGGCGCGCAGAGGACCGGGTAATGGCGGGGTTGGTCGCGGGCCTGCTCGACGGCTCCGTCGTCGAGTTCGCCGCCCGGTTACAGCTGAGCCATGAGGCGACCTACAGGGCGCTGCGAAAGCTCGTGCAGGACGGGCGGGTCACAAACCCGGCCCGCGGGATTTATCACCTGCGCCCGTGACCCGATCAGCTGTGGCTCGCGAAGACCGAGGTCACCCCGTCGGAGCCGACAAGCAAGGTATCAAAAGTGTCACCTGCCCCGGGACCGCCCATGCCGGGCGAACTCATCGGCATGCCGGGAACCGTCAACCCGCGCGCCATCGGTTGCTCTGCCAGCAGCCGCGTGATGTCAGCGGCAGGCACGTGGCCCTCGATGAAATAGTCGCCCACGACCGCTGTATGGCATCCAGCAAGCTCTGGTGCGATTTGCAACCGCTCTTTGAACGCCCAAAGTTGATCCTGATCGACGTCCTGCGCCTCGACTGCGAACCCAGCCTGCCGGACATGATCGACCCAGGCGGAGCAGCATCCACAGGTTGGCGTTTTGAGCACCTTCAGAAGGGGTGCCGTGTCAGCGGCAACGGGTATTGCCAGGGTGGCAGCCGCGCCTGTCATCAAAAATGTGCGTCGTTTCATTGGAAGGTCCTCTAGGAGTTGTCAGGGAGTTTAGCGTCTTGCAACGCGCTGTCGAGCGGGTCTGCACGGGCGGGATGCGTGTGAGAGGTCATCTCAGCTTTTCGTTCGATGGGTTTGCTGCGCGCGCAGCACTGCAAAAAGCGCAGACAGAGCGGTGGCACCGCCAAGGGCAAGCGCGGTCCAGGTGGCATTGCGGACATCGCCGTTCATTGCGGCGCTGCCGAGGTGCGCCAACAAGAAACTGGCCGGAACGATCCCCGCCAGTGTGGCCAAGGCGAAGCGCCACAGATGCAGCGGACTGAGACCCGCGGCGTAGCTGATCAGATCGAAGGATAGAAACGGCAGCAGCCGACTGGCAAAGACAATAAGTGTCAGCGTGTTTTGTGACCCTAAAAGGCCCGGTGTCTTTTTCATCCCGAATTGGCGTTCGACAAAAGGGCGTCCCAGACTTCGGGCGAGCAGGAATGCGGCGATCGCCCCGACCTCTGCGCCGAGAACCACAAGGATCGTCCCGAAAGTGTGACCATAAGCGGCACCGGCAGCCAGCGCGATTGGGGCTGAGGGCAGAGGGCTTGCCACGATGGCCAAACTCATCAGCGCAACGACCAGAAGCGGACCGAAAATCCCTGCGGCATCGATCCAGACCTGCAATTTGTCACGGTCCGGCCAACCGAAGGATCCATCAAAGAGGCCGAATCCGAGCAGAAAAACAGCCAGGGCAAGGACAATCACAATAGGGAGTATTCGTCTCAGCACAGTTCAACACTGACGAGATCAAACAGGTAAGCGGCGGACAAGGCATCCAGATGACCAGATATCAACCGCGCAGAGCGCCCCATAGGGTACGCTAAGGTCCAACCCACATATGGGGACGCGGTATTGAAAAAGAGTTCCATCATAAAGGCCCACATAGACCTTCCAGCAACTAGAGGGTCAACAGGCCCTGAGCCAATTGATACATTTTGCGACAAAGGAAGTTCGGGTCTTTCCCGAAAGATCAACCTATTCTGCCTCTTATGACGCGTGATTTTCATTCGACGGCCGTGATGCCGAAAAAACCCCAGTCTCCCGGGGCGGACCGCTGATGTCATCTCAAGCGCATATCCTGGTGGTTGATGATCACGCTGAAATTCGTTGCTCGGTGACGCGCTATCTTGAGAAAAACGGGCTGCGCGCCACAGGCGTCAGCGACACAAAAGAGATGGATGCACAGCTTGCCCGGAACGCCATCGATCTCATCGTACTCGACATCATGATGCCGGGGGAGGATGGAATTGCGGCATGCGCCAGATTGCGACAGGAGCGCCAGACGATCCCGATCCTGATGCTGACGGCTCTCGGCGAGGATGACGACCGTATCATGGGGCTCGACACCGGGGCCGACGATTATCTTTCCAAACCCTTCAATCCGCGCGAACTGCTGGCGAGGATCAACGCGATCCTGCGACGCGCTGGTGACGCGGTGCCGCCGCATGGCGGGTCTTTTGCGGGCAAGACAGCCTGGTTTGCGGATATCAAATTCGACCACGATGCCCGCCACGTCGTGACGCCCGATGGGGGGACCACGGCGCTGACCACGGCCGAAGCCAAGCTCCTGACAGTGTTTCTCGAACGCCCCCGGATGGTCATCAGCCGAGACGATCTTCTCGCTTTGAGTGCCGGTCGTATGGCGGGACCGCTGGACCGGACGATCGACAATCAGGTGTCGCGACTGCGCCGCAAGATCGAACCTGATGTCCTGCGCCCGCGCATCATCTCGACGGTGCGCAACGGCGGCTATTGTCTGAACGCCGATGTGGAGATCGAGGCGTGATGCGGATGGGGTTTCGCACTCAGATCGCGCTCTTGGTGGTGTCGGTCTTGTTTGTCGCGCAAAGCGTGGGTCTGTGGCTCTTTGTCGATGAGCGTTCGCTGGCCGTGCAGGCCGCCATCGGCAGTGAAGCGGCCGGGCGGGCGGCCAATGTGGCACGGCTGATCGAGGAAGCCCCGCTGGATCTGCATGACGAGATCGTAGCAGCGGCCACTTCTCCCTTGGTGCGCTTTGCGTTGAGCGACACGCCCGAAGTGACCCATACGCATCATGACCAGAACGGGGCCATCGAGGCACGGGTTCGCGCGCTCCTGAACGATGGATACAGCCGGGACATCCGGGTCGAAGTGCATGAGATCGAACAGGGGCTGCTGCCCTTGCCGAACCTGTCGCCGGAAATGGCCGAGATGCATGCCGAAATGATGCAAGGCACTCTGGCTGCAATCGAAATGGAACTCTCGATCGCCATTGAGGGCGGGCGGTGGCTCAATGTCGGCACGCGGTTCGAACGCCCGCCGATCCAGTGGTCCTGGGCATCCACGCTCTCTTTCGCCCTCACCGTCGCCGTGCTGCTGCTTGCCATCTTCTGGTTTCTGCTGACACGCCTGACCCGCCCCCTGAACGATCTTGCCCGGGCCGCGGAGGTTTTGGGGCGCGGCGGCGGGCATGAGCCGATCGCGCCGACGGGCCCGCGCGAAGTCCGGGACCTGTCGGCCGCCTTCAATGACATGCAGGCGCGGCTAGCGCGCTTTGTGTCCGACCGCACGCAGATGCTGGCAGCGCTGGCCCATGATCTCAGATCACCGCTCACAGCGCTGCGCGTGCGCGCCGAGCTGGTCGACGATCCCGAAACCAAAGAAGGGATCTCCGCGTCGCTCGACGAGATGCAGGACATGGTGGAAGCCACGCTCGCCTACGCACGCGGTGTCGGGCGGGATGAAGCGCTGGAGGAGGTCGACATCAGCACATATCTGCTGACGCTTCATGGCGAGACCCGTGACGCGCTTGACCTGGTGGCCGGGCCGGACGCCCGGCTGCAGATCAAGCCAAAGGCGCTGCGGCGCGCCTTGCGCAATCTCATCGACAATGCGCTGCGCTATGGGCGTGATCCTGCACTCTCGTGGGAGATGACCGATGACAGCATCGACATCATCATCGACGATCAGGGGCCGGGCATCCCGGAGGCTGATATTGATGACGTGTTTCAGCCGTTTCTGCGGCTTGAGCAATCGCGCTCCCTGGAAACCGGCGGTCATGGCTTGGGGCTTTCGATCGCGCGCAGCATCGTGCTGCAACATGGAGGATCGATCGCGCTGTCGAACCGCGCCGAGGGCGGTCTCCGGGCGCGCGTCTCTCTGCCCATCGCGCGTCCTGAGACATCCGTATCCCGGAGTTCAGACGCTCTCGCGACAGACGGGTTTGCCCGCCGCCAAGCAGGCTGACCCAGACCGTTTCGCAGTTCGTGTCTCTCACCATTGATACATAACCTTACAATTTTCCGGGGCTGATCGCATTCCGCCACTTCCCAGAGTTCGATAGAAAACAAAGCGTTCGAGATGCAAAAAGGGCAGTCCCATGAAGGCACGAAACCAATCGACAATCTCACGTCGCTACTTTGGTACTGCGCTCAGTACCGCAATACTGTTCGCGCCGTCTATACTTCGCGCTGAGGCACAAGCGCCCGTACGTCGAAATACGTCTGGTTTCCGTACCCACAATTGGCAGGAGCACTTCGACAAGTTGGGGCGTGGCATCATCATCGCCGACACAACCTCTAAAGCACTGCAGCATTGGACAGCGGACGGTGAAATGCGCATGTATCCAACTTCAGTCCCGTTGACTGAGGATTTGACCCGTCTGGGCTACACCGAAGTTGTGGAGAAGCGTGAAAACCCAAGTTGGGCGCCAACTCCATCGATGCGCGAGCGGAATCCCGAATGGCCAGCTAGGATCCCTGGGGGCGACCCGGCCAATCCGCTCGGGACGCGAGCGCTTTATCTGTCGTGGCAATATTATCGCATCCACGGCACTCAAGATACGCGCAAGATCGGACGGCGATCATCAAACGGCTGTATCGGGCTTTACAACAATCACATTGAGGAGGTGTTCGACAGGGTGCCGGTTGGCACGCAGGTCAAATTGATCTGATGGGGCGATACAGCGTCATTGCACTGGCGATCGTGGCGCTTCTGGCCGTCGGCTTTTTGTGGACAGGGCAGGGCGACGACGCTGCAGAGCGAGCTTCCGGCGACGTCAGTGCGGGCGGCGCACCGATGGTCGAGGTTGTTCTGCCAGAAACTCTCTCGACCAACGCACAGGTCGGCAAATTGGCTTACGAGGCCAAATGCGCAGTGTGTCATGGTACGAATGCCGCTGGTCAGGACGGTGTTGCCCCACCATTGGTGCACAAGATCTATGAACCCAGCCATCATGGAGACGGTGCTTTCCTGCTGGCGGCGAAGAATGGCGTTCGGGCACACCACTGGCGCTTTGGAAACATGCCTCCTGTGGAGGGCGTGACGGACGGGGATGGAAAGATGATCGTCGCTTATGTCCGTGAATTGCAGCGGGCGAACGGGATAAACTGAGTGAGCAACCAAGTGAAGGATAGTCGCGTGAAGCAAATATTGGGAATTGCCGTTTTTTTGGCCATGATCGGAACGAACGCTCTGGCGCATTCGGAAAAAGAAAGCATGACACCTGCCGATGGCGCGGTCCTGGACAACGTGCCCGAGACACTCGAGATGCGGTTCAACGACGGGATGCGTTTGACGAAAGTCGAAATGACCCATGCGGACACCCATGTCGAAACGCTCGACCTCGGCGCACAATCTGGCTTCGTGAAAGAATTCTCCTTGCCGCTCGTGCCGATGGGGTCCGGTCTCTACCAGATCGAGTGGCGCGGGCTGGGCGTCGATGGTCATCCCATGACCGGCAGTTTCTCCTTCGAGGTGAAGTGAGGCGTGCCGGATCTCTGGGGCCTGGCCGCGATTGCCACCAAGTTCTTCCTCTATCTCGGGGTCCTCGCGAGCGGAGGCCTTATCCTCTGTCGCCTTGTTCTCGCCGACCAGATGTCGGCACTCGATCGCGCAGCGCGCATTTGGGCCATTGGCTTTGCCGCACTGGCGGTGGCTATGGCCGCTCTGGGATTTGCCGTCCGGGGTGCCGTGCTCATGGATGACGTCTCCGGCATGGTCGATCCGTCCATTCTGGCACTTCTATGGCAGACCCCACCCGGAGAGGCTTTGCTGTTCCGGCTCCTCGGTCTCGGGACACTTGTTCTCGGCGCTGCGATCGGCGGGCGTTGGCTATGGGTCGCTGCGGTCGGCGGCGCTGTCGCGATCTGGAGCTTTTGCGAGATCGGTCATGTGGCGAGCCAGGATCGGCTGTGGTTTCAGAGTGTCTTGTTTGCGCATCTCATTGCCGCGGCATTCTGGATTGGCATCTTCCTTCCACTCAGCCGCCTCTCGCGGTCCGCGTACACTTTGGGTGACGCCGCAGCCCTCGGTCATCGCTTTGGCCAGATCGCCGCTGTCGCCGTTCCGCTCCTCGTCGTTGCCGGCGCGATCATGACCTGGCGCCTGGTGGGATCCGTCTCAGCCCTGTTCGGAACCGGCTACGGTCTGTGGCTTTTGGCAAAGCTTGCCGCTGTGGCATTGCTGTTGGCTTTGGCAGCACTCAATAAGGTGCGTCTCGTACCGGCTCTTCAACGGGGTGATCCCGGCGTCGGCCCGCAACTGTCAAAGTCGATTTCCTTGGAATGGCTCTGCGTTGGCGTCATTCTATTCGCAACAGCCATCTTCACTTCAGTTCTTACGGTGCCCACATGAGCCTGACAAAACGTGACTTTCTCAAAATGAGTGCCGCCGGTTTGGCGGTGTTGCCGCAGGCCCTGTCCGCACAGACGACATTGGCGACGCTGAGAGCCAGCGTCACCGATCTCCAATTGCTGCCGGAGCAATATGGAAAGACGACGGTTTGGGGCTTCGAAGGGCAAGCCCCAGGCCCGGAAATCAGAATTGCGCAAGGGGCGCGGCTAACCCGGCGGATCGTCAATGACCTGCCAGCGCCGACGTCGGTTCACTGGCATGGCATTCGCATTGAGAACGCCATGGATGGCGTGGCGGGCCTGACGCAGGATGTGATCCTTCCGGGAGAGAGCTTTGAATATGACTTCGTGGCCCCCGACGCCGGTACCTATTGGTACCATTCTCATAACCGGTCGTTTGAGCAGGTCGCCCGTGGACTGCACGGAGCGCTGATCGTGGAAGAGCCCGACGCGCTCGACATCGATCATGAGGAGGTCCTTATCCTCGATGATTGGTTGATCGATCCCGAGACCGCACAGATTCCGGACACCTTCGGGGCCATGCATGATCTCAGTCATGCAGGCCGGCTCGGGAACTACATCACCACGAATGGGCGCTATAACCTGTCGCGCGACGTGGCGCGGCACGACCGGCTGAGGCTGAGACTGATCAACGCTGCCAATGCACGGGTGTTTCAACTGGGGCTGGACGGGCTCGACGGCTGGATTGTTGCCTTGGACGGCATGCCTTTGGGTCAGCCACAGAAGATTGACGGGACTTTTCTTCTCGCCCCCGCCCAACGCATCGATCTGATTGTCGATGTCGTCGCAGAGGTGGGTGGCGCCGGTCATATCGTACAGTTCGACCGTGACGAGAGTTTCTCTCAAGTGGCCTTCGAGGTGCGATCAGATGGCACGCGCGCGCGCCGCGCAGCGCCGCTGGCATTGCCACCGAATCCTGTTCCTGTGCCGAATCTGGCCGAAGCGAGAGACATCGCTTTGCGCATGGAAGGTGGGGCCATGGGTGGCATGCGAGGCGCGATGATGGGCGGTCGGATGTCATCGATGCGCGACATGATGCAAGCCGGGCAATTCTGGGCCTTCAACGGATCGGTTGGGGGCATGGACGGCTCTCCATTGGCATCTCTTTCACGGGGCGAAACGGTCCGGATCAAGATCACCAACGACACCTCCTTCCCGCACGCGATGCACCTGCATGGCATGCATTTCCACGAGATTGCAGCTGACGGAAGCCTCGGAGCTCTGAGAGACACCACGCTGCTTCAGCGCGGCGAGGTTCGGGACATTGCCTTTGTCGCGGACAATCCCGGCAAATGGCTGCTGCATTGCCACATGCTCTCGCACGCGGCCTCGGGCATGATGACCTGGGTCGATGTGGCGTGACCCGGGCTACGCTCTCCCTGGGCATTGGACTGCTGCTTCTCCTCGGGGCAGGGATCTATGTCTGGACCGGCGCAGCTGCCGAGGCCGAGCGCGGCGTCATGCCCGAAGACATCGACATTGTCGCCGGAAAAGCGCTCTATGCCGAGACCTGTGCGGCCTGCCACGGTGCCAATCTCGAGGGTCAGCCGGACTGGCGTAGCCCGGGCGAAGACGGGCGATTGCCCGCGCCGCCGCATGACGAGACCGGGCATACCTGGCACCACGGGGACCAGCTTCTGTTTGACTACACCAAGCTCGGGGGACGCGCTGTCATGGCGGCGCAGGGCATGGACTTCGACAGCGGGATGCCCGGCTTCGGGGATCAACTGAGCGATCAGGAAATCTGGAACATCCTGGGGTACATCAAATCAACCTGGCCCGAACGGATTCAGGACATGCAAGCTGTGCGGACGGAAGGCGAGACGCGCAGCAGGGAGAATTAGAATGCAAATCACCAAGGTGATGGCGATACTCGCCATAGTGACACTGCCACTGGCCGCGCAGGCTGACACGCTGAGTGAGGACAGGGTGAAAGAGCTGGTGCTCGAGGCCATTCGCGAGAACCCCGAGATTGTGCTCGAGGCGGTTCAGATCATCGAACAACGCGAACAGCAGCGCCAGGCGGCAGCGGCGGCAAGCGTGTTGTCTGACAACCGGGATGTTCTGGAGAACGATCCGAACGCGCCGGTCCTCGGCAACCCGGATGGCGATGTGACCGTGGTCGAGTTCTTCGACTACAACTGTCCCTATTGCCGCCGCGTGAAACCAGAGATCGAAGCGCTGCTCGCCGAAGATCCGAACGTCAAACTGGTCTACCGGGAGTGGCCGATCCTCGGCGAGGGGTCGGTCTTTGCTGCCCGCGCCGCGCTGGCCGCGCGCGAACAGGGCAAGTACGAGGAATTCCACTGGGCCTTGATGGGGATGCAGGGCCGCGCGGAAGAGGCGAGCGTCATCCGCGTGGCCGAAGAGGTCGGGCTCGATATCGCCCAACTCCGTCGCGACATGCAGGCGCCTGAGATTGACGACCATATCTCTGCATCGATGGAGATGAGCCGCGACCTTGGCTTTAACGGGACGCCGTCCTTCGTGATCGGCGATGCGCTGGTTCCAGGTGTCATCGACGCGGACCAGATGATCCGGCTGACGGAAGAAGCCCGCGCGGCCAAGCAATAGGATCAGACCGGGTGTGTGCTGTAGCCAGCCGCCTCGATCGCCTTTGCGACAGCGCTACCGGTCTGGCGTGTCTCCACAGCGACCGTTCGGGCGGTGAGGTCAGGGGTAACCTGCGCCGCCGGGTCGAGCGCGAGAATTTCTCGGGTGATAGCGGCCGTGCAATGACCGCAACTCATGTCCGGGACATGGAATTTCATGGATGACCCTCCTTGGTTAGGAGAGGCTTAGGGTTTCCAGCAGGTGGAAGGTCAAGCGTCTGTCGCCTGGGGCTCCGCGCGTTTTTCGGGGGATATCGCATCCGACGGCTGGCGGGTCCCGTGACAGGATTTTCCCATGAAAAGGAACATCACCCCATGAGCCGCGAGACACAGCAGGATTGGGGCCAGCACACCGAGGCTGGTGGAGAGCCCCGAGATGGTCCCACCGCCTGCGAAGAAGACGAGCAGGGGCAGAACCATGACCGCGCAGCAGATCCACATCCCGGCATGCATGATTTTGGTTCCGGTTCCGTGATTTTGTGTCTTTTGGGCGTGCATGGTTGGACCTCCGAGCCCTCTGATATCTGACAAGCGGGCGGGCCAGCAAGTTTACATTCCGATACATTTCATTTGGAAACAGCTGGTTACAGACAGGTTATGCTCCCTTCACACGGGTGGCTGAAGGTTTTTGTGAATTGCCCTTGAGCTTCCAGTGACTGGAAGCCCTATATTCGCCTTGAAGCTCGAATTGAGGTGAACCGCCATGACCGAAAGACACCAGAAAACGCTGAGCATAGAGGGCATGACCTGTGCCTCCTGCGTGGGCCGTGTTGAAAAGGCTTTGTCTGGGTTGGAGGGTGTGGCCGGCGTCACCGTCAATCTTGCCTATGAAACTGCGCGCCTGTCTGTCGAGACGCCAGCTCATCTGACCAAGGCTGCGGAAACGTTGAAAACACTGGGCTATCCGGCCCGGACGGCGAAGATCACCCTGAACATCGCGTCCATGTCTTGTGCGTCCTGCGTGGGACGGGTGGACAAGGCGCTTGCCGACCTTCCCGGTGTGGTGTCGGTCACTGTGAATCTGGCCGCCGAGACGGCGATGGTCGAGTATCTCGAAGGGACAGTATCGCCCGGGGACCTCATGGCGGCCTCCGCGGCCATCGGCTACCCGGCGGAGATTGCAGAAGCAAACGCCAGCCAATCCCGGGTGGAACGCAAGGCGGAAGAGGCGGACGGACTGCGGCGCAATGTCCTGCTTGCAGCGGTGCTCACCCTCCCGGTCTTCATCCTCGAGATGGGCGCGCATCTTGTACCTGCCTTTCACATGGTGATCGAGCGCAGCATCGGGACGCAGACCTCCTGGATCATTCAGTTCCTTCTCACGACGATCGTCCTGTTCGCGCCGGGGCGTCATTTCTACACGAAAGGCTTCCCAGCACTCTTTCGGGGTGCGCCTGACATGAACAGTCTCGTGGCTGTCGGCACGGGGGCCGCATGGGTCTATTCCGTGGTTGCCACCTTCTTGCCAGCGCTTCTGCCCGAAGGCGTGCGTGCGGTCTATTTCGAGGCTGCGGCCGTGATCGTCGTTCTCATCCTGGTCGGACGCTGGCTGGAGGCGCGTGCGAAAGGTCGTACCGGAGCCGCCATCCAAGCGCTTCTGGGTCTGCAGGTGCGCACCGCCCGTGTCATTCGGAACGGAGCAGCAGAGGAGGTGGATGTCGATGCCTTGGCTGTCGGCGACGTGATCCTTGTGCGCCCGGGAGAGCGGATCCCGGTGGATGGCGCGGTGACCGAGGGGTCCAGCAACGTCGATGAAAGCATGATCACGGGCGAACCGGTCCCCGTTGCGAAATCCGCGGGGGCAAACGTCACGGGCGGCACCGTCAACGGGACCGGAAGCTTGACCTTCCAAGCGGTACGGGTCGGGGCGGACACAACGCTCGCGCAGATCATCCGCATGGTCGAGGAAGCGCAGGGGGCCAAACTGCCCATCCAGGGCCTCGTGGATCGTGTGACGCTGTGGTTCGTCCCGGCTGTCATGGTCTTGTCGGCATTGACGGTTCTTGTGTGGCTGACCGTCGGGCCTGACCCCGCGCTTACCTTTGCACTGGTGGCCGGTGTGTCCGTTCTGATCATTGCCTGTCCCTGCGCAATGGGGTTGGCCACGCCGACATCGATCATGGTGGGCACCGGCCGCGCGGCGGAAATGGGGGTGCTCTTTCGCAAGGGTGATGCGCTTCAAGCGCTGTCAGAGGTCGATGTCGTCGCGCTCGACAAGACCGGGACCGTCACCGAAGGCCAGCCGACCCTTACCGATGTGATCGTGGCATACGGCTTCGATCGGAAGCGCGTTCTCGGCCTGATTGCCTCCGTCGAAGCACAGTCCGAACACCCGATTGCCGAGGCCATTCTCCGCGGCGCGCAAAGCGACGGTGTTGCTGTGCCTTCTGCGACGGGCTTTCGGTCTGTCACGGGTTACGGTGTTGCCGCGACAGTCGAGGGCCAAGAGGTCTTGGTCGGTGCGGATCGTTACATGCGCCGCGAAGGGATCGAGATCGCCGCGCTGATGGATAGGGAAAAGGATCTTGCAAGCCGCGGTCGGACCGCGCTCTATGCGGCCATAGACGGCGAACTGGCGGCGGTGATCGCTGTCGCGGACCCTGTGAAGCGCGCGAGCCAGGAGGCCATTGCCGCCCTGCATGATCGCGGTTTCAAAGTTGCGATGATTACCGGCGACAAACAGGAAACCGCCGAGGCCATCGCGCGCGAGACCGGGATCGATCACGTGATTGCCGGGGTCCTGCCCGACGGCAAGGTGGCCGCGCTCGATGATTTGCGAGCCGGGGACCGAAAGATCGCGTTCGTGGGCGACGGGATCAACGACGCGCCGGCCCTGGCGCACGCCGATGTCGGCATTGCCATCGGCACAGGCACCGATGTTGCCATCGAATCCGCGGATGTTGTGCTGATGTCAGGGGACCTGCGCGGTGTGGTGAATGCTGTCGAGGTCTCGAAACGGACCATGACGAACATCCGCCAGAACCTGGTCTGGGCCTTTGGCTACAATGTCGCGCTGATCCCGGTTGCCGCAGGCGTTCTTTACCCGGCCTTCGGGCTGCTTCTGTCGCCGGTCTTTGCGGCGGGTGCCATGGCCCTGTCCTCGGTTTCGGTTCTGACAAACGCCCTGCGTCTGCGCCGCATCGCCCCCGCGATGCGCGAAGAGGCGAAATCCCCTGCGCCGCGGATCGAAACGCAATCGCAACCTGCTGAATAGGAGGGCAAGGACATGAATATTGGGGAAGTTGCGGACCGGTCCGGCATTCCACCAAAAACCATCCGCTACTACGAGGATATCGGCCTGATCAGGCCACAAAGAAGCGACAACGGATACCGCGCGTTTCGGGAAACCGACCTCCATAAACTGGCCTTTCTCGGTCGTGCCCGGGCGCTCGATCGAGGATTGCCGTGTCCTTCTGAGCCTTTACGAGGACGAAACGCGGGAGAGTGCTCAGGTGAAGGCCATCGCCGAAGAGCATCTGTCGGCCATCGATGACAAGATCGCGCAGCTTCGGGAGATGCGGGAAACACTGTCGCACCTCGTCGATGCCTGCCACGGTGATCATCGCCCGGATTGCCCGATCTTGGGAGAATTGGCAGGCGCGACGGAGTAACACGAAAAAAATAGCTTGGATTGGGAACCTTCCAGCGCTGGAACTTTGTTCGCTTGGTGAAGGAGAGGAATTCCGATGTCAGAATCTACAATCGAAACCCAGCATTCCCACGAGGAGGCCAAAGCCAAATCGCAGGACCACGCGAAATCCTCCTATGGTCGCTTCTTTGCGATGGTTGGCACCTCCACCGCCTTGATGTTCGGGTTGATGTACCTGAACACCTACGCATTCGAGCATGTCTATTGGAGTGAGACGCGCTTTTACATGACCTTTGTGATGGGCGCGACAATGGCAATTGTCATGTTGACCTTCATGCTTGGCATGTACCGAAACACAACCGTCAACATTGCAATCTTTGCCGGGTCGGCAGTTCTGTTCGCCGGTGCCCTGTGGCTGGTTCGAAGCCAGGTAACCGTACAGGACGAAAGCTGGATGAGCGCAATGATCCCCCACCATTCCATCGCGATCATGACCAGTGAACGGGCGGAAATCACAGATCCACGGGTTGCCGCACTGGCAACCGAGATTGTGCATGCTCAAAACCGCGAAATCTCGGAGATGCGCTATTTGCTTGCCGATATTGCGACCAACAGTGAAGCTGGGTCCGACTGGCCGCTGGGTGCGTCTGCAGGCCCCGCCAGCGTCGACAGCTTGACACAGGCGGTCTCTACACCGGTCATTGCAGGTATTCGGCCAGCACCTCTTTCAACCGATGAAATCGCCCGGGCTCTCGGGTCAAGTGTCGCCTGTACCTTCGTGCGGGCCGTCAACTCCGATCCCATTCTGGCCACCGACGGCAGCGGGCAGGGCGTGACGAAAATCTCTGGCTCGCTGGTGATGTTCGACGCCGAGGGCGACATCTCCAACGGCGGCGTACTTGGCACCGATGGGGGTCGATTGACCATCACGCCGGGCGAGGGAGATTCTGCTGAAGGCGCGACACTGCTGTTCCAACTGAGCGGTGATCCGGCGCTGGCCGTGGGCTTCATGGGCTACTGGACCTGCAAAACCTGACCGATCGGAGGGCACATTATGCCGAAGGACAATTCCCAATCGACCAGAGAGGCGGACCTGTACCGCATGGTGATGGACGACCACCTTTGCCCCTACGGTCTGAAATCAAAGGATCTGTTGGAGCGCGAAGGTTACGAGGTCGAGGATCACCATCTGACGTCGCGAGCCGAAACCGATGCTTTCCTGGAGGAACACGGGGTCGAGACAACCCCACAGACCTTTATGGATGGCGAGCGGATCGGCGGTTATGAAGCCCTGCGCAAGCACTTCAGACAAGATGTGCCCGAGGAGGACGACACTTCCTATCAGCCTGTCGTCGCGATTTTTTCAATGGCGTTTCTGATGGCGCTTGGCCTCAGCTGGGCCAGTTTCGGATCCCTTTTCACGCTGCGCACCTTCGAGTGGTTCATTGCGATCTCGATGTGCTTTCTGGCGGTCCAGAAACTTCAGGATATCGAGAGCTTCTCCACCATGTTCCTGAACTACGATCTGCTCGCCCAACGCTGGGTGCGCTACGGTTATGTCTACCCGTTCGGCGAGGCCATTGCGGGTGTTCTCATGGTCGCGGGCGCTTTGGTCTGGATCAGCGCGCCGATAGCGCTCTTTATCGGCACGATCGGCGCGGTGTCCGTCTTCAAGGCCGTCTACATCGATAAACGGGAGCTCAAATGCGCCTGCGTTGGCGGGGCGTCGAACGTGCCTCTGGGGTTCGTCTCGCTCACGGAGAACTTGATGATGATCTTCATGGGCCTCTGGATGCCCGCGCGGGCGTTCGGATGGTTTTGAAGCGGATGTAACACTTGCATCCCATTTCTAATCCGAAGCGATGCTGCGGGTCGCGGCAGCGTCCAACGCGTCGAGAACCGAAGCCGGGGTCAGCACTTCTGACAGCGCGATGCCCGAAGGGGCACCGGGACCGAATACAATATTGAACGGGATTCCATAGCGATTGTGCCGCTCAAGAAACCGCGAGATGGTATCGTCTGGGCGGGTCCAGTCCGCTTGCATGGCAATCACCGTCCCATCCCGCAAGCGGTCCAGCACAGGACTTCTGTCAAGCACCAGGGATTTGTTGGCTTTGCATGTCAGGCACCAGTCAGCCGTGACATCCACGAACACGACACGTCCTTCGGAAACATGCCGGGCGATGTTCTGAACTTCGAAGGCTTGCCAATGTGATGGCGCATTCGCCGTCGCGTCCGGACGCTCGGGCGATGCGATCAGGCCGGCGCTCAGGACCGCACCCAGAAAGGAGATCGTCAGGAACACGCGGCGCAACATCGGCTTTGGCCACTGCACATAGGCGCCCAAGACCAGGGCTGCCGTTGCTGCAAACACCCCCGCGGCCGCAAGCGCGCCCGCCACGCCGACCAGAACGAACAGGAGCCAGATTGCCGTCGCCAACAAAAGACAGCCGAGACCGGCTCTGACAAAGAGCATCCAGCGGCCCGGCCGGGGCAGAAGATGGACCCATTCGGGGCGTGCGGCGATCACCAGATAGGGGAGGGCCAATCCAAGGCCGAGGGCCGTGAAAATCACGGCAACGTCCAGGGGTGTCCCTGCGAGGGCGAAGGTGATCGCAGTCCCGAGGAAGGGTGCGGAGCAAGGCGTTGCAAGGACAGCAGCGAGGAAACCTGTGCCGAAATCCGCCGCGTATCCAGATCCTGCGCTGCCGGCTCCCAAGCGGTCCTGCACGGCCTGCGGCAAGGCTATTTCAAAAGCACCGAAGAGGTTTGCCGCGAAGATTACGATCACGACAAACATGAGACTCACGAAAATGGGGTTCTGAAACTGCATGCCCCAGCCGATCGAGACTCCAACCCATTGGAGCGCCAGCAAGACCGCCGCTAGACCCCAAACGAATGTCAGAACACCGAAGGCGGACACCAGAAATCCTTTGCGGGTGATGTCCCGCGATTGGCCGGATGCTTTGAGCACGGAGGCGAGCTTGATCGACAGAACTGGCAAAACGCAGGGCATCACATTCAGGATCAATCCTCCCAGAAAAGCAATGCCAGCCACGGCAATCAGCTTGAGAAGACCTGCCTGCGCACCAGCAATGACGTAGGGAGGGGCAGGGGCCTCCGTGGTGAGCAATACGGGGGACGTCACCGCGCGCGCCGTATCCGTGATCGTGATCAAAGGGGCTGGATGTTCCTCGGACCAGGCATTGATCGGGATTTGCGCCCAGAGTTCCGTTCGGTCTTGGTTGAGGCGGATATCCGGCTTCCCGAAAGTGACGAGCGGGCCGAACTCCGGAAAGACATCAACGTCCCGGAATGCGCGTGTGCTCCGTGCGGTCACAGTCAGCGCGGATGCTTGATCGTCAATGGCCGCACTAGAGATCCGGATGTCGCTATCTTCAGGACCCAGCGGAACGCGGTCGACAAACCTGGCGATAATATCGGCCGAACCCGTGTCGATTCCAACGCCCTCGGGCAGCGCCAGTGACAAAGCGAAATCGTGGGGCACGCAAACGTCTGAACAAGTGAGCAAGGAAACCCGAGCGCGCAAGTTGAGCGCTTCACCCGCTGTCTCCAAGGTCGCGCGGAGCGGCAGGGCAACCTCATTGGTGTAGCCGAAATTCTCGATCCCGAAGGCCTCATAGCGCTCCGGTGCGGGCCAGAGAATGTCCACGGAGTTTAGATTCGAGGACCCGGTCCAATCGAGGGCAGGGGCCAGTCCAACCTCTCCAGGTGTGCGCCAATATCCCTTCCATCCCTCCCCAAATTCCAGGGCCAATCCAAGCGAGATGGAGGCGGCGTCAGGGGCAATTCCATCCTCTGCCGAAATCAGCCGCGCTGTAACGGCGGGGTTGGAAAACACCTCTGATTCTGCGGCTGAGGCGGGCTGACCTAAAAAGCCACCGAACCAAATGACAGTCAGGAGCAGCATCCACCTGCCGATATGAAAGCGCTCTCGCATGCTCAGCGCAAAGGAGCAGGCAAATGGGTGAGCGCCATGCGAAGATCGGTTGTTGGCAAACCGCGGGCAATCCAACCTGGACCTCTCCGCGAGCCAAGCATGCCTTCCGAGACGTCGATGAAACCCGCATATCCGGCCCGTGTGAGGGCGGCCAACAGCCGGGCGCTGCGGCCCCCGGTTGCGCAAATCAGAGCGACAGGCCTTGTGTCGGAGAGGTCCCGCGCCGCAAAGAGCCGCTCCTCGAAGCGGTCTTCATGCATGCTGATTGGCCAGGCCCCTTCCGCGAGGCCTGTGTCCTGCCACTCCGGGCGGGATCTGACATCGATCAAGGAGATGTCGCCATCTGCCAGTGCGGCAGCCGCCTCAGGCGCAGACCAGACCGTCCGGGTCGCAGCCGCAGACAGTCCCGGGGCGAGGGTCAAAGCCGATGACAAAAGCAGGAAACGCCGTCTATGCATCTTGCACCCAGAGTGCGCCGCCCACGGCAGATCGCGAGAAAGACCGCGCCGACACCGCATTATGCTGACCGACAGGCAATATCCCAGCCCTCCTCGCGTTCGAGATCGATGATTTGGCGGATCATCTTATCGCTGATCTGGCCTTGGACGACCGTGCGGCCGATCACCAGCGCCGGTGTCCCTACAAAGGCAAATACACGAGCAAGGGCCGCGCTGTTTTCGAGTTCTCGCGCAATATCGACGCTGTTCATATCGGCGATCAACTGTGCGCCGTCGACACCGAGATCATCAGACAAGCGGACGAGATACTCCTCTGATGCCTGAAACGGGGTCGTCATCAATCGCTCATGGAACGTGACATAGGCCCCTTGTCGTTTTGCCGCCAAAGCGGCCTTGGCCGCCAGGTTCGAACTGTCCCCAAGCAGCGGAAGCTCGTGCCATGCGACGGCAACCTGGTCGTGCATGTCCTCTGCCATGCCCGCCAGGCGCTTGGTCTGCACCCGGCAGAAGGGACAATAGTAGTCTGAGAAAGAGGCCATCGGAACGATCGATGCCGTGGCGTCAATATTGCCATAAAGTGCATCACACAGGTCTGCAGACACTCTCTTCAACGCCGCAGCTTTCTGCGCTGTTACATCGGCGCTCTCCGTAGTGCCCAAACCCACAAAGGGGTCAAACCCGCCAGATGTTTCGCCGGCAACGTATTTGCGAAATCCCACAGGAGAAGTAAGGGGCTCTAGTTCCAGTTTCTCTGGCAAAAGAGATGGTATCGTACGTAGAGCGGCGTAGCCCGCGACGATTCCACCGATCGTCAAAAGTGTTGATCGCTTCTTGGAATCCATGATCGGCCTGAAATTGGGACAACAACGGCGTCCAGCAATACTGCTGCGTCACATATGGGGTCAACTTTACAAACTGATACATTTCTTCTCGTGGAATCATGATTTTAGGGAGGTATGCGTTGATGCTGAAAAGCAATCGCTCGCTGACCCGGTGTTGCGTATGCTCTTGGTCTTTGAGGGGACGATGATTTGGGCATTTCAGGTAAGCAACTTGGTCTGGTCGCGGCTGCGGGGTCGGCAGTGTTGCTTCTGGCTGCCTTCGTATTTCAGGCTTTGGGCTATGCCCCCTGTGCAATGTGTCTCTGGCAACGATATCCTCATGGGGTTGCGATCGGTGTCGGTCTGCTGTTGCTCATCGGCCTGCCCGTTTTGCCGCTCTTGGTTGTCGGTGCTGCTTCAGCGGCAACGACCGCGGCCCTCGGCATCTTCCACACCGGCGTCGAACGGGATTGGTGGGAAGGGCCGACCTCTTGCACAGGCTCCGGCCTTGATATGTCGAACCTGTCGGGTGCTGATCTTCTTCCGTCCGCGGCAAGCGGGCCGTCGAAGTTGGTGATGTGTGACGAAGTTGCTTGGGAATTTCTGACCCTATCGATGGCAAGTTGGAACGCGCTTTGGAGCGCCGCACTTGCGGGCATTTGGCTGGTCGCCCTTGCGCAACAAATGCGCCAACCCCGCTCGAAAAGTCCCTATTCGGCGACCTAGCCTTGCAGATGCGCGATGAGTTCCGCGACAAGTGTCAATGATACCACTGACAGCAGGAGCGCTAGTAGAGCGAACGCTGCAGCGCCGGTTTTCTGCGGAAAGAGACCGATAAGTGGGCGCAGGCTCGCCGACTGGTTGATCGCTGACACATACAAAGGCAACGCACCCACCATCGTGGCATAGAGATAGACACCGGAAATGTTTTCGAAAAACGCAGAGCGCGACAGTGTCGGTGCGACCACCCTTAACGCGGTCGCGCGGCTGCCGCTGAACGAACCAAACCAATCAGCGGAGAAAACGTAGATTAGGGCGTGGAGGCCGAGGAAGAGCGCAACCCGGACTGTCAGATCTAGCAACAGAAAAACAGCTGGATCTCGATGGCTGACAATGGATCGCTGCGCGAGGGCGAAAAGAAAGAAGCTCACGTAGTTCACGGCAAAGACAACTGGCAGACCATTGGTGACAACCTGCCGAATAAATCGCCCAAGAGTGGGGCCGCCCGCCGCCAACGCCGGCGCGAAACCGGGAGCAAGCAACACATAGAGTAAAAGAACCGGGGCCAAAGCAGCGAGGCTGAACAACAAAACGTTTTGTAAAAACAGAGCGCCGGGCATCTTTAAGGAGAAATATCTTTCCATGATACTAAGCTGCCATGCGGATCATGTTCAGTCGACAGGCACTCGGCCTGGCGCCACTGACGAGGCGATATGTGATGCCGCCATACAGATAATACCGATGCGAAAATATTGGCATTTAGGTAAGAAACGTCGGACAAAACTTCTGTTGCGGTTGCGGTTGCGGTTGCGGTTTGAAAAGTCCGCTATCGGCGTCAGTGATCCCTGCTGCAGAAATCATGATCGGCAAGAGACGCAAGCACATAACAGTCTTCCGAAATCCCGTGTCCATCACAGCCCTTGGTTATGCGCGAAAGCTCCTTTTCCAATAGCTTAAGTCGCTTGATTTTCTCACGCACATCCACAAGTTGAGAGGTGGCAATTTCTGTTGCGGCCTCGCAAGATTGGTCCGGGTGCTCTTGTAGCTCAATGAGCGATGAGATCGCCTCAATCGAGAAACCCAGGTCGCGTGCATGGCGGATGAAACTCAGCCGTTCCAACCCCGCTTTGTCGTAGCGCCTTTGATTGCCGCTCGTGCGCTCGGCTTCGGCCAGAAGCCCCATTTCCTCATAGTAGCGTATCGTTGGAACTTTGACCTTTGTGCGCTTTGAAAGCTCGCCGATAGAAAACATTAAGAAACCTCTTGAACCTCTAGTCACTAGAGATTGTAGATAAGGTGGGACACAGACTCAAGAGGCCGTCATGACCGACCAATACATGTCCCCGACACCCCTTCTGGATTTCGAAGCGACACCCATTCAGCGCCTTATCGCTGACCGGGGCTGGCTGAGCCTTTCACAGACTGACCGGATCGGCGCTGTGTATGACTTCGTGCGAAACGAAATTCTCTTCGGCTACAACTCCGATCATGCTTTGCCAGCATCTAGGGTGTTGGCTGACGGCTACGGGCAGTGCAACACCAAGGGCACTTTGCTCATGGCGCTCCTGCGCGCCGTTGGTGTGCCGTGCCGCTTTCATGGCTTCACCATCGACAAGCGGCTGCAGCGCGGCGTGGTGCCGGAACTGGTCTATCCGCTTGCCCCCCGCAACATCATCCACTCGTGGGTCGAAGTCTTTCATGATGGTCAGTGGTTGAACCTTGAGGGCTTCATTCTGGATGCCCCTGTCCTCGCGGCTCTCCAAGGTGCCTTTCCTGAGCGCCAATCTCTCTGCGCCTACGGTGCGGGCACAGATTGCCTGCAGGACCCGAACGTCGAATGGCGAGAGGCCAGCACTTACATCCAAAAGACCGGCATCAACCACGACTTCGGCACCTTTGACGATCCTGATACCTTCTATGCAACCCGTCGTCAGCTGACTGGCGTGAAGGGCATCCTCTACCGCGTGCTCGTTCGGCACTGGATGAACCACCGCGTCAAGATGATGCGCAATGGTCATGTGCCGAAGATTCCCGGAGGCGAGGCAAACCTCGTTCCAACGCAAACAACCCATGAAATGCAAGGAGCGATCTGATGGCCGGTTGCTGTGGACATGCCGCCAAGTTTGACGGCGTATCGGACGACTACAAACGGCGGCTCTGGATCGTCATTGCCCTGAACGCCACGATGTTCGCTGTTGAAATGACGGCGGGCCACTTGGCCAAGTCGCAGGCTTTGCAAGCCGATGCACTCGACTTCGCGGGTGATGCGATGACCTATGGCATTTCACTGGCCGTGATTGGTACCTCGCTTCGCGCCCGCACCAACGCCGCGCTATTCAAGGGGTTTAGTCTATTACTCATGGGGTTGTGGGTACTCGGATCGACCGTCTACCGCGTCTTCTATGTCGGGGTTCCTACAGCTGAGATTATGGGCGCTGTTGGCTTTCTGGCTTTGCTCACGAACCTTGCCAGTGTGTTCTTGCTGGTGCGCTACAAAGACGGTGACGCAAACGTGCGGTCTGTCTGGCTATGCTCGCGCAATGACGCCATCGGCAACGTCGCAGTCATGTTCGCAGCCTTGGGCGTCTGGGGGACCGCAACAGGTTGGCCTGACCTGATCGTCGCAACAATCATGGCTGGACTGTTCCTGTCGTCCGCTTTCCAGATCGTGCGGCAAGCCCTCGCAGAGCGGCGAGAAATAGTCGACTACCAGCATGTGGAGGCATGATGCAGGGCTTTCTCATTATTCTGGGTCTTGGGGTTGCTGCTATGACCCTTGCAGGAATCCTCTGGTCGATTGCTTTTCCTGATCGGCGGATATGGCCGCCAGAACGCTACATGACACTCACGCCTTTCCTTGTCTGGGTGCCAACATTCACACTGTTCGGGGTTCTCATCCTGCTTGGTGTCTGGGGCTGGGCTGATCTGGCCATACCGAGTTGGGCGCGGTTTGGCGTCGGCCTGCCACTCATCATGATCGGCAACGTCGTCGTATGGATGGAAGTCTCACATTTTGGGGTGCAGCAGACGGGTGGAGCCAAGGGTACCCTACGCACCGAGGGCATGTACCGCTACTCTCGGAACCCGCAGTATATGGCTGACATTGTCATAGTATGTGGCTGGATGATCTTATCAGCAGCGCCTTGGGCCATGGTCGTCGGACTGGCTGGAATAGTGGTGCTTATTACCGCGCCATTTTCTGAGGAACCTTGGCTGAAGGATCAATACGGCATCGCGTTCGAGAACTACTCCGCAAAGGTGCGGCGGTTCGTCTGAGTTAATGCTATCACCGCCAAAGCTGACTTTCTCCGCATGACGGGGTATCGGAAATAAAGGCCCAATTTGAACCGTCGCTGCGAGCAAATTGGTCAGCGGGTTTGCGTCAATAGTAGTAAAACTCAGTTCTTTTAACATAAACTTCATTATGCGTATTTATACTTTGTGTTGCGAAAGTATATTATCGTATGTATGCTGGACTCCGGTCATGGAGGTTCCTCAGAATGCGCCATTTACTCAAAAAACTCCTCCCCTCGGTCGCAGTCGCTTTGACCGTGACAGGTTCTTCGCTACCGATACCCGCCCGCGCGCAGACATACCCGATCGATTGCGCGATCCTCCTGTGCCTGTCTGGCGGCTGGCCTGCTTCCGTCCCTTGCGCCCGAGCCCGCGCCGAATTTATCCGGCGGATTACACCTTGGCCGGTCGAACCACCGCTGCAAATCTGGCGCTGTCCCATGGGCGCCTCCTACGAGAACGATCGGTTACAAAACGACGCTGGCCACATCTTTGAAGCCTTGTACCGAACCGACAGCCGTCGACCGCTTCAATCCTTGCCAGTAGATAATCTCGTTCCCACAGACTTCACCCTTCGGCTTGTTCAGGACCGCGCGGACATCGATATCAGCGGGCTAGAGTTCAATTTCGTGCGGTCCATCCGCGTCTTCGATGTACGGTATGCACGACAGCACGAGTCCGGGCGCGATGGGGATTGTAACCGAAGCGCGACCGTGGTCCTCGGCACCTACGGGACCCAAGGCGATTTCTCATGGCAGCGATCTTCCATAACTGCCCTGCCCGAGGCCCATGTGGGACTTGAACGTTGGGGCCAGAATTGCCCGGGTATCTATCACCGATCTGTCTTCGTCGATTGGCGTGACTATGAGGGCAACTACGGCTTCGAACAGGTGAACTACTAGCGCTGACAAAGACAGCTTTGCCATCATGCTGCGAGAATTTTAGCGTGCTGAGTTGTTCAAATACCGGCCCTTCGCTGCTTTCGGTGCGTTTGTCCGGAGAGCGGACTTTGCCGTCATTGAGTTTCTGACCTTTGCTGACGCAGCATGAATTTGCACTTGCAGCGGACTTAATTCCGCGACGCAGCACATGTCACCGGAGCGGACATTGAAGAGACGAAGAGGGATCCGAAACCGGACCTTCGCCGTCGTCAGATCGGACAATCCAGACTTGTGCCAGCGCAGCGGATGCGGATGCAGATGCAGAATGTCGAAACGGACGTGGGCAGTTGCGGCGACGAAGATACTGTAACGCGGCGAATTCTCTCTATCGGTCATTCATGCCACGCCGATGTGCGACTCCCACCTGGACCCTTCGCGGCCTCTTCCGTATCCGGCTCAATGGCTCTGTGGAATTGAGCGCCGCATCTGCGCATTTTGACCGCCCAAGGCCAAATCCTTATCCAGGCTATTTGCCGAAATCACCCGCGGCAAGGCGATAGACGTCGCGAAAGGCGTCGCCGGTCTTCGTGTTCGGATACGCGGCGGGATCACGGTGAAGGGGGATTCTCAGTTCCACTTCTCCGCCCGCATCGGACTCCACCTGCGCGTCAAGCTCTTTGAACAGATGCAGCATCTTGCGATTGTCCTCGTGAACAAGGGCAACGAAATGCGTAATCCCGTCTGACGCCGCATGACGAGCAAGCGCGCCGATCAGGATGCAACCGAGGCCAAGACCCTGATAGTCGTCGACCACCGTAACGGCGATCTCCGCCGCATCGCGCCGATCCGACAGCCGGACATAGCGCGCAATCCCTACCGGTTGTGCCGGTTCGGCGTCGATTTCCAGCGCGCCCATGGCGACGTGATCGTCGCCATGGCTTGTCGTGAAGAGGTCCAGATCGCGGTCGCTGAGCCGGCTCTTGGGAGCGAGAAACCGGAAGTAGCGTGAGGTCTGCGACACATGCTCGAAACCTATCTCCAGAAGGTGCCTGTCTTCAGGCAGCACCGGGCGGATGAGAACCCGCGCGCCGTCGCGCAGAGTCGTTTCAAACTTATCCTTGACCATGGTGCCCTCACGCAATCTTGCCCGGTCGAGCGAAAGACCGGCGAACCGCGTGGGCGATGACGGCTTCCTCATCGGTTTCGATGCGGTAAAGATCGACATTGCTGTCGAAAGTTAGGGAAGCCGTGTCTCCACGCGTGTTGGCGTCGTCGGGCATTGATTGGCCTATATGCCCGGTACGCCGCAGTCATTCGCATCCAGTTCAAGAACCGGATCATTCGGACCGCATTCTTCACCACTGACAGGATAATGTCCGGGTTCGGTACATCCGGCGAGGACGAGTGCCAGTGTTACAAGTGTGATCTGAGTTAGTCTTTTCATGGCTTTGCCTTTCCCTGGTTAGTTGCCGTGTTTTAAGTTGTCGAAATCCACCTTAATTTGGCGCACTCATCGGATTGCTGGTTGTTTGTTCTCCGGATCAATCAGGTGGACTCAATGAACTGTGGCCATGGTTACCCGGAACCGCTTTAGAGCGACGAGGAAAAACACTGCGCTCAGCGCGACCATGACAACCATGTTTGGCCAAACGATTTCCAATCCGGCGCCGCGATAGAGAATGGCCTGCGAGAAGGCGACGAAATGGGTCGACGGCGCCAGTTGCATCACGTTCTGAAGCCAGACCGGCATGCTTTCCATCGGGGTCGTGCTGCCGGACAACAGGTTCATGATGACGAGAACCGGGAGCGACAACAGGCCGAACTGCGGCATCGACGTCGTGAACGTCGCTAGAAGAATGCCAAGCCCAGTGACGGAGACGAGATAAAGCACCGCGCCGAATATAAAGAGCGGTATCGACCCCGCGATCGGAACGGCAAGTATGGTCTGCACGACAATCCAGAGCGACAGGATGGCGGCGACGACAATCGCAAGGCCGTTGGCCCAGATCTTTGCGACCATGATCTCGGACGGGGTGACGGGCATCACCAGCAAATGCTCGATCGTGCCGTGTTCGCGCTCGCGTATCAGCGCCGCTCCGGTCAACAGCACCGACAGGATGGTGATGTTGTTGATGATCTGCATAACGGAGGAAAACCAGACGGAATTCAGGTTCGGGTTGAACTTCGAGGTGACGACCAGATCAATCGGCAGCGTCGTTGCGGCATCATCTCCGGAAACGAACTTGGCGACTTCGGTGCGGATGATGTGCTGAAGGAACACCGACCCGTTGCCGGCCTGCGCCATCGCGGTGGCATCGACGTTGATCTGCACCTGGGGTTTGCGGTTGTTCAGCACGTCAGCCTCGAATGCCGGCGGAAACGACAACACGAATACGAACTGGCCGCTGTCCATGACACGTTCGACCTCGTTCGCTGCGATTTCCTGCGGCGGATTGAATTCGGGCGGCAGGATCGCACCCAGAATGCGCCCGGTCAGCGCCGAACGGTCCTGATCGACATAGGCGACAGACGCGTTCGAGACTTCGAGCTTGGCGCCGGTTGCCACTGAATAGACCGCAAAGCTGAACACATAGACGATCAGCAGGATCAGAACCGGATCGGCGCGCAGGCTGCTGAGTTCCTTGAGCCCAAGCCGGAAGACATTGGCGAGCCATTGCGTCATGTCATTTCTCCTGCTTGCTCAGGGCAAGGACTGACACGGCGATGAACAGGACGGCGAAACCCGCCAGCGCCGCGTGGTTGTGCCAGAGCTGATCAAACCCGAGGCTTTTGGTGAATGTCCCCACGCTGATCTGTTGATACCAGGCCGAAGGAAAGGCCAACCCGATCAGTCGTCCGCCACCCGAAAGCGACGAAACCGGAATCAGAAGGCCCGAGAAGTTGACCGCCGGGATAATCGAAATGACCGCGGCGGCAAAGGTTGCGGCAACCTGTGTGCGCGTGAATGTCGAGATCAGAACGCCAAAGCCCGTGGTTGCCAGAACATAGAGCAGCGTGCCGACGAAAAGCGCCGCGACCGAGCCTTTGAGCGGCACGCTGAAGACGCCATAGGACACGGCGATCAGCGTGGCAAAACTGAGCATTGCGATGACGACATAGGGCAGTTGCTTACCCAGAATGAACTCGGTCCGGGTGACAGGCGTGGATCGGAAATTGGCGATCGAACCGGTTTCCTTTTCCCGCACGACGCCCATTGCCGCCATCATGGACGGGATCAGCACCAGCATCAACATGATGACCGAGGGGATCATCGCAAAGACGCTCTTGAAGGCCTGATTGTAGCGGAACCGGGTTTCGACAGAGGCCGCCGACGGATCGAACGGACGGCCATAAAGCCGTTCTGTCTGATCGGACATGTAGGATACGGCAAGCCCCTGCAGATACCCGCGTGTGGTCTCGGCCCGGAACGGCATCGCGCCGTCGACGGCAATCCGGACTTCGGGCCTGTCACCGCGCAACAGAGATTTGCCGAACCCGGGCGGCACCTCGATCGCGACGGCCAGTTCAGAGCTTCGCATCCGGGCGTCCAGCTCGGCCGTACTGCCTGCTGCCGGTCTTTCGGCGAAGTAACGCGAGCCGGAAAAGCTCTCCAGCAGTTCACGGCTTTCCGCGCTCTGGTCACGATCAAACACCGCGTAGGTAAGATTTTGCACATCAAGCGAGATGCCATAACCGAATGTCAGCATCAGAATGATCGGGCCCAGGAACGCAAAGGTCAGCCGCATGCGGTCGCGCAGGATCTCGATCGACTCGCGCCGCGCAAAGGCCCAAAGCCGGGCGATGTCGAACGGGGGATGTGGGTCTTGCTGCCGCCCCGGCAAGGCCGTGGCCGGTGTCTGGGATGGCGCGTCGCCCGCATCGTTGCCAGCGCCACCTCCCGCTTCGCGCAGATATCCGACAAACGCTTCTTCGAGGTCGTCAGTGCCTTTGCTTCGGGCGAGCTCGTCGGGCGTTCCGATCGCAAGAACGTTGCCCGCGTGCATAAGCGATATCCGGTCGCAGCGTTCGGCCTCGTTCATGAAATGGGTCGAGACAAAGATCGTCACGCCGTCATCGCGCGACAGCTTGATCAGGTGCTGCCAGAACCCGTCCCGCGCGACCGGATCGACGCCCGAAGTCGGCTCGTCGAGGATCAGGATCTCGGGCGCGTGAATCATTGCCACCGCAAGCTGCAGGCGCTGGCGGATGCCCAGAGGCAGCCCGTCCGGCCGCTTGTCCGCGTCCTCAGCCAGATCGAAGGTGGCGAGCATTTCCGCGATCCGACCGGCGCGCGTCTCGATTGGCAACTGATAGAGCTGGGCGTGAAGCTCCAGATTTTGCCGGACCGTCAGTTCGCCATAAAGCGAAAACGCTTGCGACATGTAGCCCACGCGTTGACGGGTCGCCATGTCGTCCGGGTCCAGCGCCTCGCCAAACAGCAGCGCCTTGCCTTCGCTGGCCTTTTGCAGCCCGGTCAGCATTTTCATCGTCGTCGTTTTGCCGCAGCCGTTGGAGCCGAGAAATCCGAAGATCTCTCCCGGCTCGATCTGGAACTCGACATGATCGACGGCGGTGAAATCGCCGAAACGGCAGGTCAGCCCCTGTGCTTCGATGGCGGGTAGGCCGCTGACACTCTGGCGCGGCGGCACCACGATATCATGGTGGCCTTGACGCTCGGCCTCGGGCAGCAGGGCGATGAAGGCTTTTTCCAGGGTTGGTTGTTCGGCGGCGGTGCGAATTTCGTCGGGCGACCCGGTAGAGATGACCTTTCCCGCATTCATCGCAGTCAGCCAGTCGAAACGTTCCGCTTCCTCCATGTAGGCGGTGGCGACGATGACGCTCATCGTCGGTCGCTCTTCGCGGATGTGGTCGATCAGATCCCAGAACTGTTGCCGTGACAGCGGATCGACGCCGGTGGTGGGTTCGTCAAGGATCACCAGGTCGGGATCATGGATCAGGGCCGAGCAGAGCGAGAGCTTCTGCTTCATCCCTCCCGACAGCTTCCCGGCCGGCCGGTCCGGGAACGGATCAAGCCCGGTTGCTTTCAACAGATCGCTGATACGCGCCCGGCGCTCTGCCTCCGGCTGACCGAACAGGCGGCCGAAGAAATCGAGGTTTTCGGTGACCGACAGGGTGGGGTAAAGGTTCCGGCCCAGACCCTGAGGCATATAGGCGATGCGGTGGTTGCACGCCCTGAGATGGTCACGCGCGGTGATATCGCCGCCCAGCACGGTGGCGCCGCCGGTCTGCAGTTTTCGCACCCCCGCGATCAGCGCCAGCAGAGTCGATTTGCCGACGCCGTCCGGGCCGATCAGCCCCGCCATGCAGCCCGCCGGGATATCCAGCGTGACGTCGGACAGGGCGGACGTGGGGCCATAGCGGTGGGTGACCGCCGACAGGCTGGCGACGGGTGCGCGTGTCATTGCGGCAGCTTCACCGACAGCGTGTCGGGCCAGGGGACAGTGTCGTCGGTGCGGACATAGCCCACTCCGGCAACACCCGCCTTGGTCTGTTCCTGATATTCCTCCAGCAAATCCTCGGGGATCGTCAGCTTGACGCGGAACATCAGCTGGTCGCGCTCATCCGCGGTTTCCACCGATTTCGGCGTGAATTGGGCCGTGCTGGCGACAAAGGTGACGGTTGCCGGGATCACGTAATCCGGGATCGGATCAAGGACGATCCGCGCCTCGGACCCGATGGCAAGCAGCCCGGCGTCGCGGGCGGGCAGAAAGACGGTCATGTAAACATCCGTCAGGTCGGTCAGGGTCACGACCCTGCCGCCAGCGCCCACCACTTCGCCGGCCTTGGCAAGGATGTATTGCACGCGGCCTTCGCGCGGTGCGACCAGATCGGCATCGTTGCGGACGCTCTGCAACCGCTCGACCGAGGCATTTGCCGCGGCAATGGTGGCATCCGCCAGGTCAATGCCGGCCCGGGCGGCGGCGACGCCTGCCTCTGCGGTGGTCAGGACGGTCTTTCTGTTTTCGAGTTGTTCCTGCGTCGCATGACCGTTTGCCGCAAGCCTTTCGGTCCGGGCATGTTCCGCCCTTGCAAATTCCGCTTCCGACAGGCGCTGGTTCAGTAGCGCCTCGGCCTGCAGTTTCTGCTGCTCGGCCTGCGCGACGGCGGCCTGAGCCTGATGCAATTGGGCCTCGATCTCGACCGCGTCCATGGTTGCGACCAGATCGCCCGCGCTGATCCACTGGCCCTCGGACACCAGAACCTCTGCGATACGCCCCGGCAGCTTGGCCGCGATATCGATACGCTCGGCTTCGATCCGCCCGTTTGAGCCAGTGATACCGGCAGGGAGTCCGGCGGATTGGCTGCTCAACCAGAAGAAATAGGCCCCTCCCGATAAGGCGACGAGGACGGCGGCGATTGTGCCATAGCGCTTCCACTGCATTGGTGTTCTCCTGATCATGGGGCCTGCGAAGGGCCGGCCGGCCTTGAATACCTAGTATTGCCGCAATGCAGCGTAAAGATACGCCGCGTTGCAGAATCAACATAACGAGTATGCCCGATTGGCGGCTGCGCCGCTATGCTTGCGTTCCTATGTTTTCATCGACGCCACGACGCTTATGCCAGTTTTGATCCGAGCGATTTGATCAAGGTCAACGAACCCCGGGCGGGTGTAGGCAATAAGGTGCAATCCATTTGGAAGGAGCTCGCGTGATGGGTCATGCAATACCGAAAGCTGCCAATGTTTCCGAAGGCCTGGACGAAAGCGTCGGATCGGACAGAAATTCACCGGCCCGATCTGTTTCACCGGATTTGTCGAAGAACGCGACCGGAAGGGACCGGGTAACCGGCAACGACGCGCCGGCTTTTCTGGACCGGGCCCTGAAAGCCAGAATGGCGAAGTTTACGAAAGGGCTTTCGCCCGCGGCGCTTGCGGGTGCCTACATGGATTGGCTGGCGCATCTGACGACATCCCCGGGCAAACAGATTGAAATATCCGAAAAAGCGTTTCGCAAATGGCTGCGGCTTTCGCAATATGCCGCGACCTGCGCCATCACCAGCGACGAGACAGCCCTGTGCATCGAACCTCTGGCCCAAGACCGCCGGTTCCGGGGCGAGGCCTGGCAGAAATGGCCCTACAACCTGATCTACCAGTCTTTCCTGCTCAATCAGCAATGGTGGTACAACGTGACCACCGGCGTGCGCGGTGTCACCAGGCAGCACGAAAATGTCATGGAATTTGCCACCCGGCAAATTCTCGACATGTATTCACCGTCGAATTTTCTGGCGACCAACCCCGAGATGCAGGCCAGAACCCGCGAAGAAGGCGGGCAGAACCTTGTCCGGGGGTTTCAGGCCTGGTGCGACGATCTGGAGCGGCTGCAAACCGGCAAGCCCCCCGCCGGGGCCGAAAAATTCCGGCCCGGCCACGAGGTCGCCGCGACGCCGGGCAAGGTGGTCTATCGCAATCATCTGATCGAGCTGATCCAGTATGCGCCGACCACCGCCAAGGTCAGACCCGAACCCATTCTGATCGTGCCGGCCTGGATCATGAAATATTACATCCTCGATCTGTCGCCGGAAAACTCGATGGTGAAGTTCCTGGTCGACCAGGGCTATACGGTCTTCATGATCTCGTGGCGCAACCCGGGCGCCGAGGATCGCGATCTGGGGATGGACGAATATCGCGAGATGGGCGTCATGGATGCGGTGCGCGCGGTGCAGGGCATCGTGCCCAAGCAGAAGATCCACGGCGTCGGCTATTGCCTTGGCGGCACACTTTTGTCGATTGCCGCCGCAGCGGCCAGCCGCGACGGTGCAGACCCGTTTGCGTCGCTCAGCTATTTCGCCTCGCAGATCGATTTTACCGAACCGGGCGAATTGCAGCTTTTCATCAACGAAAGCCAGTTGACCTTCCTTGAAGACATGATGTGGGATCAGGGCTATCTGGACACAACCCAGATGTCCGGCGCGTTCCAGATGATCGGATCGGCCGATCTGATCTGGTCGCGCATCCAGCGCTCTTATCTGATGGGCGACGAACCGGCGATGTTCGACCTTCTGGCGTGGAATGCCGATGGCACCCGGATGCCCTTTCGGATGCATTCAGAATACTTGCGGTCGCTCTATCTGAACAATGAATTGACCGAAGGCAGTTTCATCGTCGAAGGCCGTCCGATTTCCGTGACCGACATCCGCGTTCCGGTGTTTTCCGTGGGAACCGTAAAGGACCACGTTGCACCTTGGCCATCGGTCTACAAGATGCATCTCTATCTCGATACCGATCTGACCTTCGTGCTGACCAGCGGCGGACACAATGCCGGCATCGTATCGGAGCCCGGCCACAAGAACCGCAGCTATCAGATTGCCACGACACGCCATGATGACCGCTATGTCGATCCCGAAAGCTGGGCGGCACAAACTCCGAAGAAGGATGGCTCGTGGTGGCTGGAATGGGTGTCCTGGCTTGGGGAACGGTCGGGGAAACCCGTGGTGCCACCGACCATGGGCAATGCCCTTGCCGTCGCGCCGGGGACCTACGTTCACCAGAAATAGGCGCGCACTGCGCAACGAAGGAAAAACAGAGATGGGCATGCTTGACGGAAAGCGCGGTCTCGTGATCGGGATCGCCAACGAAAACTCCATAGCCGCCGGATGCGCGCAGGCGTTCGCGCGTGAAGGTGCGGAACTTGCCGTTACTTACCTCAACGACAAGGCGCGGCAGTTCGTGGAACCGGTTGCCGAGACGCTGAACGCTGAAATCTTCATGCCGCTCGATGTCACCATCGACGCCGATATGGATGCGTTGTTCGGCGCGATTGCCGCCGAGTGGGGGCAGCTTGATTTCCTGCTGCACTCTGTCGCCTATTGTCCAAAGGAAGATCTGCACGGCAAGGTCGTCGATTGTTCGCGCGAGGGCTTCGGCGCGGCGATGGACATATCGGTTCACTCGTTCATGCGGCTCGCGCGCAGGGCGCGACCGCTTATGAAAACTGGCGGCTGCCTGCTGACGGTCAGCTATTACGGCGCCGAAAAGGTCGTCGACCACTACAACGTGATGGGACCGGTGAAGGCGGCGCTGGAGGCCAGCGTGAAATACATGGCGGCTGAGCTCGGGCCGGAAGGCATCCGCGTCAATGCGCTGTCGCCGGGGCCGTTGATGACGCGCGCGGCCTCTGGCATCGCGCATTTCGACACTCTCATCGACGAAGCGCGGGCGCGCGCGCCCCAGCAACGGTTGGTGACGATCGAGGATGTCGGCAACATGGCCGCCGGGCTGGTGAGCGAGTCCGCACGCAATGTGACCGGCAACATCTCGTACGTCGACGCCGGATATCACGTCATGTCCTGAACCAAAGGAGAGCAGCCATGACCATAAAGACTATCACCTGGACGCCGGACACCAGCTATCCTGCTGGCAAGGGCGCAACTGAACAACGGTTCACCGCAACCGTTGGCCTCGACAAGCTTGAAATCGACACCCATCCCTGGGGCGAGGCCGATCTGAAGATCAAAGACAAGCTGGTTGCCCATGTCGATGGCGACCATTCCGGCGGTGACGCTTTCCGCGACATCGAGACGATCGTCGAAGAAATCGAGGCTGACAGGAAAACCGAGCCAACATGAGTCAGGGACGGCTCGCTTTCCGGCCCGACGCAAAGGAACAGCCCGATGCAATACATCGAAAACAAGACGTTCGACGAAATCGAGGTTGGCGACCGCGCCGAGTTGACCCGCAAGCTGAAGTCCGAGGATATCGAGCTTTTCGCGGTGATGTCGGGCGACGTGAACCCGGCCCATGTCGACGAGGAATACGCGCGGTCTGACATATTTCATGAAGTCATCGCGCACGGCATGTGGGGTGGCGCGCTGATTTCGGCAGTTCTGGGCACCGAACTGCCCGGACCCGGCACGATCTACCTCAACCAGAACCTGAGCTTTCGCCGCCCCGTGGGGTTGGGCGATACCGTCACGGTCCGCGTGACCGTGGTGTCGAAGGATGCCGAAACCAAGCGGCTGAAGCTTGACTGTCTTTGCGTCAATCAGGACGGCGAGACCGCAATCAAGGGGCAGGCCGAAGTCATCGCGCCGTCCGAGAAAGTCCGCCGCCCCCGCGTGGTCTTGCCCGAAGTACATCTGCATGAACGCGGCGCGCGCTATCGCGACCTGATTGCGGCGACGCATGATCTGGCACCGGTGCGCACGGCTGTCGTTCATCCTTGTGGCGAACTGTCTTTGAGGGGGGCACTGGAGGCCGCAGGCCAGGGGTTGATCGTTCCAATCCTCGTGGCACCCAAGGCAAAGCTGGAAGCCGTCGCCAGTGAATGCGGCTGCAGTCTAGACGGGATCGAGATCGTGGATGTCCCGCACAGCCACGCCGCCGCCGAACGCGCGGTCGAGCTGGTTCGCAGTGGCAAGGCCGACGCGCTGATGAAAGGCAAGCTTCATACCGACGAGTTGATGGCCCCCGTAGTTGACCGCGACACGGGCCTGCGCACCGAACGCCGGATGAGCCACATCTTTGCGCTCGACGTGCCGCATTATCTCAAGCCGCTCTTCGTGACCGATGCCGCGATCAACATCTTTCCCGATCTCGAGACCAAGCGCGATATCGTGCAAAACGCCATCGATCTGACCCAGGCGCTCGGGGTCGTGCGGCCCAAGGTCGCGATCCTGTCGGCAGTGGAAACGATTTATCCAAAAATCCCGTCGACCATCGAGGCCGCCGCATTGTGCAAGATGTGGGACCGCGGCCAGATCACGGGCGGAGTGCTTGACGGCCCCTTGGCCTTCGACAACGCAGTGTCGAAATCGGCGGCGGCAGCCAAGGGCATCGTCTCCGACGTGGCAGGCGACGCCGATATCCTCGTCGTGCCCGATCTCGAGGCGGGCAACATGATCGCCAAGCAGCTGATTCACCTTGCCGGCGCCGAGGCCGCGGGGATCGTCCTTGGTGCGCGCGCGCCGATCATCCTCACCAGCCGGGCCGACGGCGTGATGTCGCGGCTCGCCTCGTCGGCAATGGCCCAGCTTTACATCCACCATGCAAAAAAGGTCGTGTCATGAGCGACGTGGTACTGGTTCTCAATGCCGGCTCGTCGAGCATCAAATTCGCCGTCTACCCGAGTGGTGCAAACGCTGTTCCTCTGATCCGCGGCAAAGTGGCTGGTGTCGGGCGCGATCCTGTCTTCTCGGCAATCCGCGCGGACGGTACCGCAATTGACATGAGCATGCTGACGAACATCGACGTCGCAGCCGATCATGAAACGTTGGTGTCGCTTCTGCTGGATTGGCTGGAACAGCATCGCGGGGACAGAAGACTTGTCGCCGTCGGGCACAGAGTCGTTCACGGTGGACGCGGATTCTCCAGGCCCGTTGTCGTCGATGACGCGGTTCTGAGCCAGCTGGAACACCTGATACAGCTCGCACCGCTGCATCAGCCGCACAACCTTGCTGCCATCCGCGCAATATCGCGGTTGCAGCCGACATTACCTCAGGTCGCTTGCTTCGACACGAGCTTTCACCGGACCCAGGACCGGCTTGCTCAACTGTTCGCCCTGCCGCGGGATATGAGTGACGAAGGAATACTCCGCTATGGCTTTCACGGGCTGTCCTATGAGTGTATCGCCAGCATTCTGCCCGATCATCTTGGGGAAAGGGCCGAGGGAAGGGTGATCGTCGCCCATCTCGGCAACGGCGCCAGTATGTGCGCGATGAAGAACCGGCAAAGTGTCGCGACAAGCATGGGGTTTACGGCGCTTGACGGGCTGTTGATGGGGCGACGCTGTGGCGCGCTGGATGCGGGCGTCGTTCTGTACCTTATGCAAAGCAAGGGGATGAACGCGACCGAGATCGAAACGCTACTCTATCGGCGCTCCGGCCTTCTTGGTGTCTCGGCGATCAGCAACAACATGCGGGATCTGGAACAAAGCGATGATCCTCGAGCCCGCGAGGCAATTGAGTTGTTTTGTTTCCGTGCGGCGAGCGTTCTTGGCGGCCTGGTCACGGCGCTCGGTGGGCTTGACGCGATCGTTTTCACGGCAGGAATTGGTGAGAATTCAGCGCAAGTTCGCAGGTTGATTTGTGACCGGCTTGTGCATCTGGGTGTTGATCTGGATCCACGCTGCAATGACGGCAACTCGCTTCGTATTAGTTCCGTACGGTCTTCCGTTGATGTGCTCGTTTTGCCAACCGATGAAGAAGCCGTCATAGCCAACGCCACGAACGAAACGGTCGCGCTCAGGTAGACGAGCAATTGGCTTCTTGCCCAGAATACACGGCCACAACCTCCCCGGGGAAGTATGTGGCGAACTTCTGCGCCTGGACTTTTTGGGGCCAGTCGCGAATAGCGGAAAACCCGCGCTGTGGAAGTTCGTGATTTCAGATTTGCTGCGGCCAGCGTGAACGACCAGTTTTCCTGCTGCGCGGCAGCAAATCTTTTTACGCTTTTGCGGCATTATTCCTGCTGCGAGCGCGCGCAGCGAGAAATTGGCACTTCTGGTGTGGGCTCCTTCGAGACCTTCGCTGCCATCAGCTCAAATGGCCGGTACGCTCGCAGACCCTTTCCATCAATATGAACTGGCGGCTGCGTGAGAATCCTATCCACTGTCACTTTTTCGAATCCGCGTGAGCGCATCGAAGTCGATTTCTTGCTTCTGTTCGTCACTTATATCCGGCCGGGTTTCCGATACCGGCTGGGGCCCTTGGACGTCCCACATCACCGCATGTGAGCCTGTACTCCAACGATAAACCCAACCAACAACACTGCACCCATCGGTCCCGATCAGATTGGCGATCGCGACGCCCTCACACCTATCATCGTTCACTGTTTGCTGACTTCCTGCACTGTGGCGCTGCGAATTGCGGCGTGGGGTTGCAGAGCGTTCACTACGACCGCGCGCCGGACTTCGTTGATTTTGGCTAACTGGTCCTCGATGAGGGAATGATCATCGGACCGGGAAAATGGGTTCCCGTGTTCTCAACAATTCATTTGGTTCAAAT
>NZ_WIBF01000015.1 GCF_009496005.1 Tritonibacter litoralis | reverse complement strand
CGTTTCAGTCCCATAGTTCGTCTCCTTTTCTGCAATAAATGCTATCAAAGGAGCGGCATCAAACCGCGACAGTTCCAAGGCTGGGCTTAGAGCTACAATACTTTCAAAGGCATACGACCAACGTACTAAAGACAAAGAGCTCGAGATCGCTGGTCGCCAGCAAGAGTTCGCGCAAAGAACGTTTTGGCACAACACACCGTTGGTTGTTGCGTTGACAGGATTAATCGCGGTTGGGGCCAATTTCGCAGTGGACTATCTGCGAGCGGATCAAGACCTGTCTGGACTACTTACCAAAGCCGAATTTGATGCTGCGCTTGCGTCAGATGCTGCGGCAGAAGCTCTGTTGCGGGATAGAGAGCGCGAAGTCTTACGAGCTGAACTAGCGGAAAGTCTTGCCGCCGCTGAAGCGGCCAGAATTGAGAGACTAAAGGAGATTGAATTTCAGTATTCTGTGCTCAGTCAACTTGTAGATGAGACGAATGAAAGAGTCAGAGCGAGGTTGCTGCTTTTCTATATCAGAGCTGGCGCGCTTAGGGGCTTAAACGAAGGCGCTCTCACCCAGATGGCCGAAACATCAATTCGCAACACGGGCGGCAACCCTGATGCGCCTATGGGTGTCCCTTCTCGCGAAGCGATCTCTACGGCAGAAGCTGCTACAGTTCGCATTCAATTTTCTGGAAGCAACGGGCAGACAGGTTATTGCACTGCTGTGAACCTATCGCCGAAATACATCCTCGCCCCTAGCTTCTGCGATAACAACTATTTGGGAGGTTCTCATCCATTCTCAGCTGCTTTGGCCGATAACGATGCATTCGTTCGGTTGAAAAACGTATGGAGAGATGAGGTTTCGGCTCTAACAGTTCTCGAAAGGGAAGTCGGAGAAGGAACACCTGTCTCGCTAACGTGGAATTCACTTCGGGCTCCGAGCATCGGGGAAGCAGTATACTTCGCCACCTGGGACTTAGGCTCTGGTGAGAAGACGTCCCTGACTTGCCTGATTACTGGCTTTAGTAACGACCAAAGTGGAATCGCGCATGATTGCGAAACTGGCGCTGGCACCGCAGGCGCTCTGATATTGGCGGTATCTGACAATGCTCCAGTTGGTGTTCATCTTGGCCAAAACGAAATAGGTGGATACGGTGCTAGCCTAGGTTCGCTACGGGATCAGCTGGCTCAGTTCTTCTGACGGCTCATAGCTGCCTTTCGCCGTCCAGTCGAGTTGCTGCGGTCGCATCCCGCTTTGCGGACATTAGCTGCAGGCGTAAAATTTCGACAACGGCGAATTTAAAGATCGCGGACGAAGCTGACGTTTGGCAAAGCCGGTTGAGCAGTACACGCGTGGTTGGTCGCTGAATTTCCATCGAACGCCAAGACGAAACGACATTGACGTTCTCACGTAAAACTATGTGTATTCCGTTTCCTAATTAACTTTGTTTCATTGTCTCTTGGACATAGTTGAAAATGTGCCGTTCCATGATTTGCGCGGATGGCGAGAGCGTGACACCGGCCTTTCGCAGCAAGTGAATCGGCCGCTTGGCAATCGGATTTGCCAACGGGCGAAAGGCAAATCCGGATGAATGCAGCGCCTGGATTGCCATCTCAGGGAGAATTGTAATGCCAATTCCTGCCCGGACCATAGCTGTGAGAGAGGTCAAGTTCTGAGCTGTCAGAAGCGCTTTTGCATGCAGGGCACGAGATTGATCAGCGTCGATCCCTTTTGACAAACTATTTGCGATCAAGCGTTCGCCTTCTAGTTTTTCCCAGTCGATAGGGCCTGTTTCAAATGCCAAAGGGTGCTTTTCTGAACAGATCACACCGAAAGTGTCTGCCAGTAGAAACTGGCTGTGCAGGCCGAAATTCTGTTCCCCGAGCGTGGCAACACCAATATCGACCCGATCTTTGGACAATTCGCGTATGATCGAAGATGAATCCATGTCGCGCAGTTCTATGTCGACATGGCTGAATTCATTGATATGACGCGCAAAAACCTGGGTGATGATTGATCCGGCAACGGAAGGCACGGCCGCAATCCGAACATGGCCAAGGGTGGCCTTGGCGTAGCCCTCTATCGTCCTGACGGTGTCGTCAAATTGCTTGAGTTCGCGTTCTGCCTGCTCAAGAACGAAATCTCCCAAGGCTGTCAATTTGCTCTTTCGATCCGTTTCAAACAGCGGCTCCCCCAGATGGGTCTCGAGCTGTTTGAGCATCATGGAAATCGCAGAAGGTGTGCGGCCCAAAGTACGGGCCGCATCGCTCAGATTTCCACTTTGCGCGACAGCTGCAAAGCAACGCAACATTTCGATTTTTAGTGCCATGGCACCCCGTTTCAGAAAAACTGAAATTTAATTCAATAGTTTGAGTTTGATTGAAGTTGTCGTCGGAGTCCATACTACACCAAACTGACTTTTGTGTAGGGCGACACATCCATGACTGATATCCAAAAGAACCTGATTGCTGGTGAATGGCAGACTGGTGACGGCGAAATCGAAAATCGCAATCCCTCAGACCTTTCGGACCTGATTGGTGTTTTTGCGCAAGCCAGTGGCGATCAACTGGAGGAGACACTGGATCAGGCGCGCATCGCTCAAAAGGAATGGGCGGCCTATGGCATGGAGCGCAAACAAGCGGTTCTGATGGCCATCGGCAATGAGTTGATCGCGCGCTGTGAAGAGCTTGGTACGTTGTTGGCGCGTGAAGAAGGCAAACCCTTTGCTGAAGGCAAAGGCGAAGTCTACCGCGCCGGTCAGTTCTTTACCTATTACGCTGCAGAATGCCTGCGCCAGATCGGTGAAAATGCGGATTCAGTACGCCCAGACATTGAAATCGAAGTGCGCCGCGAAGCAGTGGGCACCGTTGCGATTATCTCTCCATGGAACTTCCCAACCGCCACGGCCTCTTGGAAGATTGCGCCGGCACTTTGTTATGGCAATGCGGTCGTGTGGAAGCCAGCCAACGTCACCCCCGCTTCGGCCGTCGCTCTCACCGAAATCATCAACCGTCAGGACATTCCAAAGGGGCTGTTTAGCCTTGTGATGGGCGCAGGGCGCGCTGTTGGTCAGCGACTGGTTGAAAGTCCGAAGGTCAACGCCATCTCCTTTACCGGTTCCGTGCCAGTGGGCAAAGGCATCGCGGCTGCGGCGATCCAGAACCTGACCAAGGTTCAGATGGAAATGGGGTCCAAAAACGCACTGGCCGTTATGGATGACGCGGATCTCGACCTGGCGGTCGCCCTGGCGCTTGGCGGTGCCTTTGGTGGCACCGGGCAGAAATGCACTGCTTCGTCTCGGCTGGTGGTGCATGAAGCCATCCACGATGCCTTTGTTGATAAACTGGTGGCAGGCGCGCAGGCCATGAAAGTGGGCCATGCGCTGGAAGAAGGCACACAGATGGGGCCGGTTGTCAGCGAACAACAGCTGAATGAAAACCTGGCCTATGTGGACCTCGGCAAATCCGAAGGCGCAGAATTGGCCTGTGGCGGTGCGCGTCTGGAAATGCCGCACAACGGGTTCTACATGTCTCCGGGCGTGTTCTTGAACTCAACAAATGACATGCGCATCAACCGCGAAGAGATGTTCGCCCCACTGACCGCCGTGATCAAAGTCGGCAGCTATGACGAGGCTCTGGCGACCGTGAATGACACCAACTTCGGTCTGACCTCTGGTATCGTAACCAAATCGCTAGCCCGCGCGACCCACTTCCGTCGCAACGCGCAAACCGGCGTGGTCACCATCAACCTGCCCACCGCGGGCACCGACTATCACGTGCCATTTGGCGGCCGGGGCGACAGCTCTTATGGGCCACGCGAACAGGGCAAGGCGGCAGCTGAATTCTACACCACGGTCAAAACCGCTTACATCAGCGCAGGCCCGGTGTGATGCGCATTGATTGTCTTCAATACGCCAATTGGTCGGAAAAGATTTTCCGTCAGCTTCGCGAAGGGGGCGTGGACGCGATCCAAGTCACCATCTCGTATCACGAGAATTTTCGCGAAACGGTTTTGAATTTTGAAAAGTGGAACCGTTGGTTTGAGCAATACCCTGAATTGATCATGAAGGGGCAATGGGCCAGCGACATCGACAAGGCGCGGGAAACCGGTCGCACAGCGGTATTTTTTGGCTTCCAGAACCCGTCGCCAATTGAAGACGACATCGGCTTGGTTGAGATCGTGCATACTTTGGGTGCGCGGTTCATGCAGCTGACATATAACAATCAGTCGCTGCTGGCGACCGGCTGTTATGAGACCGAAGACATGGGTCTGACCCGCATGGGCAAACAGGTGGTCCGGGAGATGAACCGGGTCGGGCTGGTGGTGGACATGAGCCACTCTGCGGACCGATCGACCATCGAAGCGGCCGAATACTCCGAACGTCCGATCGCGATCACCCATGCAAATCCCCATGCGTGGTCTCCGGCTTTACGCAACAAAAAAGACCATGTCATTCGCGCTGTGACCGAACATGGCGGTATGCTTGGGTTCTCGGTCTACCCGCACCATCTCAAGGACAAGTCCGACTGCACGCTGGAGAGCTTCTGCGAGATGATTGCGCGCACGGCGGACACCTATGGTGTGGAGCATCTGGGGATTGGCACCGATCTGTGTCAGGACCAGCCCGACAGTATCGTGGAATGGATGCGTGTGGGTCGCTGGTCCAAAGAAATCGACTATGGCGAAGGCTCTAAGGATGCGCCAGGCTTCCCACCGATGCCGTCCTGGTTCCGGGACAACCGAGATTTTGGCAACATTGAAGAAGGGTTGCGCGCGACAGGAATGCACGCCGATGAGATCGCCGGCATCATGGGCGGAAACTGGTACACCTTCTTTGCCAATAGCTTTGGACCACAGGCCTCATGACCCAGTCCGGCGATCATATTGCGCGCCGGGATCCCGGGATCGTCATGCGGCTGAAGCGGCTGGGGTCACTGCATCAGTGCCGGTTGAGCTTCATGCGCAGTCTCACCAGACGTATGGCCAAAGACAGCTGGTCGTTCTCGCGTCCGATCTTTGACATTGACGACAATGGTGTGGGTCACGCGGTCTATACAGCCCAGGGCCCCGAGCGCACGTATTCGCTGGTGGCCTTCGCCCACGACCTGCCGCCAGAGATGCGCTCTGACCGGGTGATTGCCACAGCCTGGGACGCGACGTTTACGCTGTTTGATGGCATCCCTGACGATGCAGACATCGAGCGCCTGTCCAAAAATGTCCCGCTGCAAGAGGCGGGGCGGGTCAGCAATAGCGAAATCTCGGTCTCTCGCGCCAACCGGTCGGTGCGCCTGTGGGCCCATTTTGTGGACGCGTTGGCATCTGGCCGCCAGCCGGATCAGGACAAGATTGACGCGGTCGGATATCTGATGCGCACCACGGCTGTTTACGGCTCCGGCAAACTGGGAGCGATTGATCGCGAAGGCATTGCAGATCGCAAAGAACTTGCCGCACCGTTTCAGGCGGAAATGCTATCAGTCTTTCTGACGCGTACTTTTGCACGCGATCTCGTGCAGCACATGGCAAACGTAAAGGGCGGAGATCAGGCCGTACGGCTCGATCCGGCGATTGCCCGTGGGCTTGGGATCGGGAACTCAACCGGTCTGGGCATGGCCCCGTTCATCGTGAACCACCCGGTGCTGTTCAACAATTGGATAATGGCCCGTGAAGAGGCGATTGCCCGCGTCCGCGCACTGAAGTCTGCATCGGAATCTGAGAAAGCTCTTTTTGAAACGGTTCTGAGCAGGAGCGTCGTGACCGTCGATCACTGGAGGTCAGAGCATCCGATCCAGATCGCAAAACTCCAAGGGTTAAACGCCGATCTGGAGCTGTTGAGCGACCATCTGTCGAGCACAGGCCTTGCAAATGCCTATCCGTGGGATTGCCTGATGGCTTGGGCTGAAACCGCGTTGAGCGAAGAAGGGCAAGAGCTGGTCGCCTCGCTTATTCTGGAACCCTACGACGAGATCGTTGATGGTTTGGCGACCTGCATGGCGGACAGCAACAAAGACGCCTTTGTCATTGATGGCGCGATGCGGGTGCAAGAGGTTCGCGCCCTGATCAAAGAGTGCTTTGGTTGGGCCTTTGATGTCGACTGGAACGCCACGGTCAATCAAGCGCGGGCGTGGTACGTGTCCGAAGAAAAGCTGGAACCCCGTCTGGGGGAACGCTTTGAAGAACCTATCGAAGACTATGAACAGCCCCTGGCTCCGGCGCGCGACGCAGTTGCGGCTTTCAAAGCGATGGAGTCCTTTGATGCAACGCAAGAGATAGCCGCCTTCCTGCTGGAACATCCAGAGCATCGCCATACGGTCCGCCGTGCCCAGATCAGTGCCATCGCGCCTTACGGGGAAATTCGTGACAACACGATTTCCGCTACAGTGCGGCCGATCGACATGCTGCGCGCAAAGCTCTCGTTCTTTGGGGCGATATGTTTTGATCCGCGGTCTGATCGCTGGGTCAGAATTTGCATGTACGCAGGCGCACCCTATCCTGAGGAGCTGTCCACCGCGAACGCTGATCTTTGGGTTTATCCGGAGGCATCGGCATGAGCTATTCGCTGAACGAAATGGAAGCGACAGCAAAACGCGCCACACGGGGTGCCGGTTATTCCTGGGGCTTGGCGGAAGAGGCGTCAAAGGCGGCGCGCTGGTTATGCGCACAAGGATTGGATGGCAGCGCATATCTCGTGCGGGTTCTTGAAAGCGACCTTGCTATAAACCCGCCTTTGCATCGACCAAAAACCGTTGAAGGTGTTTGGAAGGGGGAAAACAACTTGTGCCCCCTTGCCGTCGGTTCACTTCTTTCTGACTGCGCCAAGCACCTGCAGCACACCCCCATAGAAATGCACAACATTGCAGTTCCGTCGATGCTGCTGCCGTTTGTTGCCCAGGCTGCGCGCGCCCTGGGAAGTACGATCTGTGTGACTTGTGATGGTCTTTTGGCTGAAACGAACGGAACCGCACTACATCAAAACCAGGCCTTTGCGGACACAGCCACCTCTGTGATTGTGGCCCGTTCGACGACGGTCTTGAAGCCAACGGTGCACGTCACACGCGCATTTCCGACCAAAGAGAGTTGGAACAGTTTGAACCAGTTTGCGCACCGAACATATGCGCCTGCAACCGAGGAATCCCGAAAACTGGGGGCCGGAGCAGGATTGTCAGACAATGATTGAATAGGCATCTCAATGGTAGAAATGAAAACTCTTACGCTGGCCGAAATTGAAGACCTGTCCATGCGGGCGCTGGTTGCGGCAGGCACCACCGATGACAATGCACGTCCGCTCGCCGTTGCAACTGCAGCAACCGAAGCAGACGGTGTCGCCAGCCATGGGCTTGCCTATATTCCCATCTACTGTGAACACGTTCAATGTGGGAAGGTGGATGGAAAAGCCAAACCGACGCTTGAGCGCCCACGCCCCGGCGTCATCACCGTTGATGCCGCAACTGGCTTTGCCCATTCCGCAATTGATATGGGGTTTGAGGCCCTGATCCCAGCCGCACGCGAACAGGGTGTCGCGGTGCTTGCCATCAACAATAGCTACAATTGCGGCGTTCTTGGCTATCACACCTGTCGTCTTGCACAGGAGGGGCTGCTTGGGATTGGATTTACCAATGCCCCCGCATCCATCGCGCCATCTGGCGGTGCAAAGCCGGTTGTTGGGACAAATCCTTTTTCCATCGCGGCACCGGGCACGGATGGGCAACCGGCCGTTTTGATCGACCAAAGTGCCAGTACCATCGCCAAAAGCGAGGTTATGAAACATGCCCGCGAAGGCATGCCCATCCCCGTAGGCTGGGCGCTGGATGCGGAGGGCAATCCGACGACAGATCCGAATGTGGGCCTAAAAGGCTCGATGGCACCATCGGGTGGCTACAAAGGTGTTGGAATAGCGTTGCTGACCGAAATTATGGCCGCTGCCATGACCGGGGCCACACTCGGAATACATGCGTCTCCCTTCTCGGGAACCGTCGGCGGGCCGCCTAGAACGGGGCAATTCTTCATCGCCATAGACCCGATCGTAACGTCGGGTGACGCTTTTGCGACAAACATAGCCGCCTTGGCAAAAGCGGTACATGACCAAGAGGGCTCACATCTTCCTGGTGACGGTAGGCGAAATAATCGGCTGGCCGCCCAGGCCAACGGCGTGGCTGTGAATACGGCAACACTCGCCAAGATCGAAGCGATCATCAACTAAACCGCGCGGAAACATTCCGGGGTGATCCGCCGGATAAAAACAAAACCCGTCGATCAATCCTTATGCGAACAGGGAGATATCGCATGTCTTTAAAGCAACCATTCACCGACTTACAGGTCCGCAGGGCCGGAAGCGGGTTTTATAAGGGGCATAGCGTTGAAATCGCGCTTTTGAGCAAAGCCATCATGGTCGGTCTGGTCATCTGGGCGCTTGTTTGGCCGGCTAACGCAAATGGCGTTCTGGGTAGCCTGAACTGGAAACTTCTTGAAGGGTTCAACAGTTTCTACATCATCATTGTGGGACTGTTTTCCTTCTTCCTGTTGGTTGTGGCCTTACTGCCTCAGACCGGGCGCAAAATCATGGGACGCGAAGGGGAAAAACCTGAGTTTTCTAACTTCTCTTGGTTTTCGATGATGTTCGGCGCTGGATTGGGTGTGGGGCTGATGGTTTTTGCGACCGCAGAGCCGCTGGGACTGTGGGGATCAAACCCTGTTGTTTTGGCCGGGGATGTGGCACCAAACACGAAGGACGCCGTGCAATCGGGTTTCCGTTACACGTTTCTGCACTATGGCTTCCATGCTTGGGCGATCTATGTAACCACGGGTCTTGCCCTGGCTTATTACGCTTATACGCGCGGTATGCCCCTAACGATCCGGTCCGCTCTGACACCTTTGTTTGGGAAACTGATGAACGGGCTGTTTGGGCACATCGTTGACGTGCTTGGCGTTGTCGCCACGATCCTAGGTGTTTCTGTCACAATCGGATTTGGCGTTTCCCAGTTCATTGACGGTCTTTATGCCATTACCGGTGCTGAATGGATGATGGACACCAGCGGTGACACGCCTGCCCCCGGTACAGTCGGTCTTATTGTGGGTCTCGTCGTGATCATGGGCCTGTCAATCGTCTCCGCAGTCTCCGGAGTTGGTCGCGGGGTTAAATACCTGTCCAACCTGAACCTGATCCTGTCGATTATCCTGCTTGCGACCTTTGTGATCTTTGGCTCATTCCTCTTTGCGATGACCACCTATGCGACGGCGCTTGTTGACTATTTTCTGCACTATGTCGCGCTGAGCTTTGGTGCGTTTGGACCGCAATCCGCCGCTGATTTCGCAGCATCCTTGCCGCCTGAAGCTGCCCCCTTTGCAGATGCGCTGCGTGGTGGCGCGACCAACGCTTGGGGCACGTTTGAGGGGTTCAAAACCAACCTGGAAGGCGAAGCTGCAGCACTGTCTGACAGCGTCCTGCAGGCAGCATATGCCGCAGGTGAACCGGGTCGTCAGTTTGGCTGGCAAGCTGGCTGGACCACTTTCTACTGGGCCTGGTGGATCGCATTCTCACCCTTCGTTGGTCTGTTCCTGGCACGTATCTCCAAAGGCCGTTCGGTGCGTGAATTTATCGTAGGCTGTGTGTTCGCGCCTGCGCTTGTCTGCTTTGCGTGGATGGCGATTTTGGGCGGTACTGCAATTGACATGGAGTTGAGTGGTGCAGCAGAAGGTGTCATCATTGGCGCGTCCAACACCGCTAAACTGTTCGTCACGCTTGAACAAATCATCTCAGGCGGTTTGCTGTCCGGTATAACTGTCATGTGTGTTGTGCTGATCATGACTTTCCTGGTGACCTCGGCGGACTCTGGCATTCTGGTGATGAACACCATCATGTCCGGCGGGGATCAGAACATCGGCAACAAACATAAGATCGTTTGGGGCGTCATTTTGACCTTTGTAATCGGAACGCTTCTGATTGCAGGTAAATCCAATGGCGGCGCTGATCCGATGGATGCACTTCGCAACGCGATGATCATTGGAGCCCTACCGTTCACAATGGTTATGGGCCTGATGTGCGTCTCACTTGCCAAAGCGCTTTACCGCGACAACCTGCGCGAAAAGTCTTCCGAGACCGTTTCTGCAGCTGAATGAAACTTTGTGTAAGATTAGGCAGTCTCCAAGGCTGCCTGACCATCAATTTTTCGGCGATAAATTTTTATCTAGTGATTAAAGTAATGGGAACCACCGGCCCAAAGGGGCCGTTTGACAGAAAAGTTTACGCTGCGGCGCAGCTCTCCGAAGCGGACATCAGCTCATCCACACTTTTGATCCTGGCAGTAGAAGAAACTCTTGTTGGTTGCGACAAATCTGATCTTTTCTTACTGTTTTCGTTGATTACGATTTGATGTTTGGAGCCCCCTTCGTGTTTGAAGAACGCTATTGCGCATTTATTGATATTTTGGGTTTCTCAAGTACCGTACTTGAGCTAGAGCAGTCGCCCAACCCCCAAAGGCTCGACCGGTTATTGGCTATGAGTCCTGACCCTAAGCATCTAACCAAAAATTATTGAATCCCCATTGAGATCCGCCTCAAAGAGCCCCTCAAGCGGGGAGATGTCATCATAGACTGTATGCGACACATAAGCACCGGTAGCACCCAGCGACCAAAGTGACGTTATGCCTGTAGCTGAGACGAGAAGACCATTGTAACCGCCTTGATCATTGGCAGCGATCTGCGTGAGTTCCCACGGACCTACAGCTTCATGACTGAAGGTATCCGGACCAACATCACCGTGTATTGGGTGTGTCACACGCAGGAGCGTGCCATCATCTGTTGTGAACACATACTGATCCGTGTTGGTGTCCAGATACAGTGTTTCGTCGCCATTGTCTTCGATGAGGGTAAGCGCGTTGCCATCCCCATTGAGATCCGCCTCAAAGAGCCCCTCAAGCGGGGAGATGTCATCATAGACTGTATGCGACACATAAGCACCGGTAGCATCCAGCGACCAAAGTGACGTTATGCCTGTAGCTGAGACGAGAAGACCATTGTAACCGCCTTGATCATTGGCAGCGATCTGCGTGAGTTCCCACGGACCGACAGCTTCATGACTGAAGGTATCCGGACCAACATCACCGTGTATTGGATGTGTCACACGCAGGAGCGTGCCATCATCTGTTGTGAACACATACTGATCCGTGTTGGTGTCCAGATACAGTGTTTCGTCGCCATTGTCTTCGATGAGCAATAAATTCGTCATGGAGTGTCTTCGTAAATAATTCAAAACTTTTGTGATTATTATCGATCATACTTTCGTTAACAAAAGGTTATAGGGCTGCTGGGCTTTGTTGCACAAATCCCGCTAGGGATTCATCTTGCGAATCCAGCATGATAGCTGGAGGGCATGAGCAGTTGGGCCCCTACAAAGTACAAGACCACGAATTGGTCGGCTTACAATGACAGCCTGAAGCGTCGCGGATCGCTGTCGATCTGGTTTGATCCTGAGATGGTTTGGGTGCCGCCGCCGAGCGGCAAGCGCGGCCGTCAACAGAGTTTCAGTGACGCTGCGATCCAGGCGTGCCTTACGCTGAAGGTGCTGTTCGGGATGCCGCTCCGGCAGAGTGAGACAGTGAAGGCGCCACTGGTTCGAGCCCACTGGCGAACGGTTTTGTACAAAGCTTGTTGCGGCTCGTCGGCTTGGATTGGTCGGTACCGGACTTCAGCACCCTGTGCCGCCGCCAGAAAACCCTGAACGTGAGCCTGCCCTATCGGGGCGGCACCGATCCGTTGAACCTTCTGATCGATAGCACGGGCATCAAGGCCGAGGGTGAAGGCGAGTGGAATGCCCGCAAGCATGGCGGCCCGAAACGCCGGATTTGGCGCAAGATACACATTGGAATCGACGAAGAAACGCTGGAAGTTCGCGCCGTCGAAATCACCACCAGCAATGTCGGTGACGCGCCAATGCTGCCAGAGTTGCTCAATCAAATCCCAACCGATCAGACCATCGGGTCAGTGACCGCCGACGGGGCCTATGACACGCGCAAATGCCATGATGCGATTGCTGCTCGGAATGCCCATGCGGTCATCCCTCCGCGCAAGAACGCAAAGCCATGGAAACCAACAACTGCTGGGGCAATCGCCCGGAACGAAGCGGTCAACGCCTCACGTTACCTCGGTAAGGCCATCTGGCGACGGTGGAGCGGATATCACCGCAGAAGCCGTGTCGAGGCAAAGATGAACTGCATCAAACTGCTTGGACAATCCCTGATGGCAAGAGACTTCGACCGGCAGGTCGCAGAAATTCAGGTCCGTGCCGCGGTCCTCAACCGCTACACCGCTCTTGGCATTCCCGTCACAGAGACCGTAGGATAAATCCGTCCGGGGAAAGGGGAAGCACGGCCCTCAACTGATTTGTGCAACAAAGCCGTTTTGTGTCTAACTTTTGAAATTACCGATCAAAACAAGATTCAAAACATTGAAACCAAACAGTTTCATAGAGCGCATTGCGCGATCCAATTAGGTGGGCATGCAGTCAAGGTATAGTACGACAATGCCCGTGATGCAAAGGCGTTCTAGTACCTCAAAAGGCTGATGTAGAGACAGTCAATTGTCAGCAGGGACATCTTACCTTCACAATTCGAAAATGAACGGCTCATTGCTGCCTTTGACCAGCACGCATCATTGCCGCGTTTGCAGCCCGCTTAGCGGTCATTCGCAGCGAAGCAAGTCTGATCGGATTCAGTGGTGGAGACTCATGCTGAACCCGTACTTGGTGCTCCAGCAGGCACGAGTATGCATTGACGTAATGGGGGCTAATCCAAGTAGATCGCCCGATGTCGCCTGCAATCTCGCCGATCTGGCTTCCCACGGAGGGAACGGGCTCAAGGCTTGGATAGAAGAGATGAGGCCTGACATGGCGTTTAATTGCCAACGTGGCTGACCTGAAGAACGGCGACTGACGTTGGGAATCGAAGCACTCCGGCCGCAGCGATTTGGCAGAAAAGCTATTGAAAATAAGTGGTTTTCTTTAGCGCGACTTTAAACAGTATTGCGAGCGGCAAGACTACAACAAAGAGCCAAACAAGCGAGAGAAACGCTTCGCTGAAGGTCAGCAGTGCAACTTGCGACCTGACTGATTGCTGAATAGCTGCCAACGCAGCACCATCAATTAGACCAGGATCAAGGCCACGGCCGATGAAACCCTGAGACACGAACTCGGTTCTTTGCTGAAGTGCCGGATTGGATGGATGGAGATTACTGCCTAAAATCTGGAGATTGAGTGTGTTCGTCCGCTGTATGTATGTGTCTAAGCATGCAATGCCGATTAACCCTCCCAATTGACGCCCAAGGTTAAACAAACCTGTACCGGCGGAAACCAATTGCGGTGGCAATCCGATCAGTGTGACTAGCGTCAGACTCAAAAATAAGAAGCCCAGTCCCAGACCTCGCAACAACAGTGCGAACCACATGTCATGTGATCCGCTTTGCGGGCCTGATCCGGACAGCATCCACATGGACGTCATCACAAGAAGGACACCGATCGGGATGAATATCACTGGATTGGCACCGCGTGATGTCGTGAACCAACCGGCTATCAGCAGAGCCAACCCGATGGTCAAACTGGAAGGAAGAAGAAGCCGCGCGGTCGTATCCGACGGTAGGTGTAACACATTCAGCGCAAAAACCTGAATGAGGAAGGCGCTGCCGAACAGAGCAAAGCCAGCCACGAGACTGACCGCAAAGCCAAAGGCGAATTCCGGGTTGCAAAACACATCGTATCTGAACATGGCGCGGCGCGGTCGCATGTTCATTCGGACCACAAAGGCGATCAACCCAACGAGCGCCGCAGCAACCCACCAGCGCATGTGGGTAGTGTCGAGCCAGTTCCAGCGTGCACCTTCCGACAACGCATAACCCATTGCAGTCATTGCAATGGCAAACAGCCCCAGGCAGACCCAATCAAACTCCAACTCATCGTACTTCTGTGCAGGCAGGTAGTGCCGCACGGCAAACAGAATGAGTGATGCGGCCAACGCCACGCAGGCACTGAGGGCAAACATCCACCTCCACGAACCCCCAGCGATGAGTTCTCCGTGTAAGGCGGGTGCGGCAGATGCAGGCGCAACCACAACTCCAAAGGCAAACACAGCCTGGATCAGACCCTGCCGGCTTTTGGGAAACAGCTGGAAGAGAATTGTTTGGCATGACACGAGAAGGGCAGCACCCGTTGCGCCTTGCAAAATTCGAGAGGCCACAATGCTCATGATACCGGGACAAATCGCACATAACAGGGACGCTACGATACTTCCAACCAACGCAAACCAAAGGATAGGTCCAGCCCCGGCTCGATTGACGGCCCATGCGCAGGCGGGAAGAAGGGTAAGCTTTGCGGCCACAAAGGCGGTATTCAACCAGTTTGCAGTATCCTGAGTGACGGACAAGCTTTCCATGAACTGATGGCGGGCCATACCGTAAACTGTGCTGTTCAGCGCATCCACAGTAACCGCAAGCGTCAGTCCGACCACCACCAGCGCGAGAGCATATGCGTCCGGTCGATGACCGCTCGGGTTGGCCTGCAAACAAGTCAAGTTTGGATCTGAAGGCTTTCGGGTATCGAAAGACGTAGACTTGGCACCATGGTGGCTGACTTGCCTGTCTTCACAACCAGAGCCAGCTTCATCCATCTTTCTGGGTCCAGGAAGGCTCTGTGGAGATCTTGGTTACCGCTTCACTTGATGTTTTGCCCTCAGCTCCTGAGTGGGTATCAACGCGGACTTTGGCGGACATTCCAGCGCGAAGTCGGCTGAAAAGCGGGCTTTCGGACGCTATTGAAATTTTTACTGGTATCCTTTGGACAACGCGTATGAAGTTGCCAGTAGCGTTGTCAGACGGCAAAAGGCTGAACTCTGCTCCGCTGGCCGGGGCAATACTGTCTACATGTCCCGGAATTTCCTGACTTCCAAACGCATCAACGCGAATTGCAACCAATTGACCTGGAGCCAAGTTCTCCAGTTGAGTTTCTTTGAAGTTGGCCACAACCCATTTTTGTTCATCCGACACAACAGCCAGAAGTGGCGACCCGGCTCGCACAAACTGCCCCGGTTCGACATGCAGGTTCCCGACAAGCCCGTTTATTGGCGAGCGGACAATTGTGTCTTCAAGAGAGATTTCAGAGATCTGAAACAGTGCAGACGCTTGTTCGACAGACGCATCAAGTGCAGCTGCCTGGGCATCTAAAACACGAAGCTTTTGCTGGCTGGCCTTCAAAGCTGCTTGGGCCTGCTCGACGGATGATCGCGCCCTGACGGCGGTGGCGGTAGCGGTTTCCAGACGTGCTTCGGTTGCCCAGCCCTCATCTATCAGGCTTTTTGCCCTACGCAGATCCTTATTGGTTCGCTCGGCTTCAGCCAGCGCGGCATCTTTTCTGGCGCGGGCTTCGTCGGTTAACAGGACCTGCATGTGGCGTTCTTCATCAAGCCTTGCTCGGGCAGCCTTTGCGGCTGCCAATGCGGCTTTTGCTTGCCTGACATTTGCTTGATGGTCGATTGGATCAATACGAAGTAGAACATCTCCCGCTGCAACTCTTTGGTTGTCAGTGACGGCAACCTCAACGAGGTACCCTGCCACTTTTGACGCGATCGGCACTTTGTCGCTACGCACATAGGCGTTGTCGGTCCGGGCATAGTTGTTGCGGGTCTGCCAGTAGTTGTATCCACCAATAGCTGAGGCGAGGCATAGGGTTGCGGCACCCATGACGGCAATCTTCTTTGAAAGCCTAAGGACCATGTCAATCTTTCTCCTCGGAACCGGCATGTGCCGATGGATGGGCACAAAAGGGTACGAAACCGTACCGTTGTACTATATGGTACGATACCGTACCATTGCAAGCTCTCGTATCGCGTTCTGGAGGTCAATTTTGAGCGAAACACCAACAGCTTTGACAGCACGGCAAAAAAAGAAGCGAGAAGAAATAATTGAAATCGCGTCGGAAATATTTCTCCGGGAAGGGTTCGGTCGCACCAGCATGGATCAGATTCATGCCCGACTGGGCGGTTCCAAACGGACTCTCTATAGCCATTTCCCCAAAAAAGAGGCTTTGTTTCACACAATTGTCGAACGGATTTCGGGACGGGTCTTTGCAGCATTGCAGCCAAAACCGGCGGAGGGTGCATTTGAACGGGCTCTATTCCGGATGGGATACGAATATCTGAGCGTTCTTCTGTCGTCCGAGGGCATTGCTTTGTATCGTATCATGACGGCGGAAGCGCATCATTTTCCGGAGCTATCCCGGGATTTTTTTGTGCGCGGTCCTGCCGTTGCAAGTAAAGGATTGGCGCGCTTCTTTGAAGCCAATCAAACGGCAGGCAACCTTGTAACCTCAGACGCCCGAACAGCGGCAGAACAGTTCTTGGGTGCCGTTCGAGGGGATGTGCATCTTTCAGCAGTGCTGGCGGGTGAACAGCCTTCCCAAGTGGTTTTAGAAGACAAGGTGGCGTGCGCGGTTAGATTGTTTGCCAAAAGGCCGGGTATTGAAAAAGCTTCTGACTCTCCAACTCAATTGTAGTCGTTCAAGAAGCGGCATGGATAAAAGCGCACTGCCCCGAACCGGTTACTTTGGCAATGCGTCTTACTCAGAACAGCATCAAAGCCTGGGAGACTGCGTCCGCCCTTGCAGTTCCTCGAATGATCATCTAGCGATACAAAACCTGTCGAAGGAGATTTATGCGCAGAAGCCGAACCTGAACCGCAGCTGCGGTGGCAATAAGTGCCAGTTTTGGCACTGTTTCTCTGTGCAAAATTTCTGCAGGAATATCATGGAAAACATCAATACACGCATCCGTGCCTATATGGCGTCGGACAATGAAAAGCTTTCGACAATCTGGCTTGATGCCTCTCTTTCGGCGCATGCCTTTATTGGAGAAGAACGGCTGCGTGAGCAGCAAAGACTTATCGAGACGACGTATCTCCCCGACTCGGAGACCTGGGTGGCCTGTCAATCGGGGGAGCCGATTGGCTTCATCAGCCTGGTGGACAGTTTCATCGGCGGCTTGTTTGTCGCGCCGCATTACCAGATGCAGGGAATCGGTCGGATTCTGGTCGGCCATGCAATGGCCCTGAAGGAGGAGTTGCGGTTAGAGGTTTACGTGGACAACCACCGGGCACTTGCCTTCTATCAGACGCTTGGGTTCGAAGAGCTATCAAGACGGGCAATAGATGATGATGGATTGCCCTTCGAGACTGTCCAGTTGCGACTGAAAAGCTGACGAAAGAGCTGGGCGACGACATACAACGTCCCGCCCAGCATTTCCCAACCACACCAAGCTGTCATCATACCTGGGGTAGATAGACCGTTTAGTATCGCCCGCTTTCGAACAATCTGAGCCGCGGTTTATGCCGTGCACGGTAAAGGTATCGGGCCCAGAGTGCAAACACGGGTGTCAGCATACCGGCATCGATCTCGATGCGATCATGCAATCGGCTGCCGGTCTCGATCTTCGTGACCTTAAGGCTGTGCAGCCATGTCTTTACACCGGCACCCCGTTCGGAAGAGCGAAGGATCATGCGCTGATTGTCGCATTCCAACACCTCCATGCGATAGGGTTGCGCAGGGAGTTTGCCGAAGAGCGACACCATCACTTCAAGCCTCTGCCCAGTTTGGGTGCGCCCGGCTGGCAACCCCTCAAACGAGACCAATCCTTCCATAACCTCGCTCAGCGCCGCGTAATCGGTGGCCAACGTCCACAATCTTGACGCGCTTACGGGATAGTCGTTCTGTAAAGTGACAATCCTCATGCGAGCCTCGTCAGTTCCTGCGCGCAATACATCTGATCTCGATGCAAGCGCCTTCCCGGACAAAACCCGCGACTTCAATCGCTGTCCATGCAGGGAACGGTTCCGACACATATTTCGCCCGTATGTCTTTGAACGCATTTAGATGATCACGCAGACCAACGTGATAGCTGGTCATCTCCACCAGATGTTCGAAGCCCAGTCCGGCTTCGGTCAGCACCATCCCGATCTTCTCAAAGACCGCCTCAATCTGATCGGTCGGGTTGTCAGCCAGCAAGCCGTCCGCATCAGCACCTGTGAGGCCGGTCATGAAGACAAAGCCATCGTGCTCAAGCCCCGGTGACATCATCCAGTCCGTCACGTAGCTTTGGAGGCTTTTGGGGACAATAGGTTTCGGCATGGTCTACCCTTCCAGGTGCATTGTGTCTTTGTAGATGTTATCGCAGTGCATCAGGGTTCTAGCTGCCAAGCAAAAGAAGTGCTGAACAGACGAACCAGACAAGCCAGTGTGGCAGTCGCCACAGGCTGACCGCAGTGTTGCACAGGACCTTCATCTGGACGATCCAAACCACGCCCCACAAAAAGAACAGCACTCCGAAAAACAAGATCGCCGGACGCTCCAACGGACCCAGGTTCAGGACGGCGATGCCGAACAGCGCCGCCGCCACCACCAGAAGATCGACAGACAGCATCTGAAAGGCGCACATGGCCTGAACCCAATTGGCGTTGCGTTGCGTCTCCGATCTGGGTGGGGCGAGTGTGGCAGTCTCTTTTGTACCGATGACGACATGAGCCAGAAAGGCGGCCAGCGTAATGCAGGCAACGATGAAAACCCAAATGTTCAAGTGATATCTCCGCTATGTGAAACGTGGCAAGGCGAGTCAGTCGTTGGAGGCCGATGCTGGCCGTAACCCGGCGCCAAGCATTGAAATTGCCTCGCGGACCAAACGCCTGTGCCGTCGCCTTGTTATGTCAAACAAACTCATATGCAATACTACTCCATCCATCATGCTGGCCAGCGCGCGGCCCATCGAGGCGGCATCATAGTGCTCTGCAACCTGCTTTCGGTTTTGAAGATGTGAGATCTGGTTGGCGTAGTGGGCGCCCAGACGATCAAAAAACCGGGCCACATGCTGCGAGAAATCCTCCGATGCAAAACTTGGGCCGAACACCTCGAAGAAGACACGAAGAAATGAAGCCTGCTCGGTCGGGATATCCATCGTTCGGTTGAGCTCGTCGAGAAAGGCATCAAGCGTCTCGCAAGTCTGGCCTTGTGTGATCCGGTCTTCCAACATTGCAAAATGGCGATCGACAATTGCCGTCGTCATCGCGTCCTTGCTGTTGAAATAGATGTAGAGTGTACCTTTGGCCAAGCTGGCAGCGCGTGCAATATCGCTCATCGATGACGCATGATAACCCTTTTCAACAAAGACCTTCAGGGCGGCATCGAGGATTTCACCTCGCATTTTCGCTTTGTCCACGACCTTGGGCATTCACCTGCAACCCTTGCTGCTTTCTTTCGTGCCCATCATAGACACAGAATTATTATGACCGGATGGTCATCTTTGTCGCATCCACTTTAATGACTGGTTGGTCATTATAAATCAATTCTGAAAACGACCTCGCCATCATTTTTTGCTGCGACGGTAAACACAAAACCCAAAGTCATGGGTAAATCACAGGCTCTAAGGAGAAGACATGCAAACCGCACCGATCAACTGGACTTACTCAGGCAGCATTGATCCGCTTTGCGGGACAGGGGCCACAGTGGCTGAACGTGTCCTGGCATATGGTATGGCCACTATTTTCACCGGCATCATTCTGACTACGGATTAGACCCATGATGTGCCCCTCGCCGAGGGTTGGAAAATCGCGCTGCTTGCATTTTTCGCGTTTGACATCGCCGGTGGCGCGGTCGCAAACATGCTCAACTCTTGCAAACGGTTTTATCACACGGACCTGCAACCAGGTGAGGGCCTAAGCGCCCGGCTGGCAAAGAATCCGATGCTGTTCACCGCTATACACATGCACCCGATCATCATCGCCTACTTTTTGAACCGCCACCTCCTGAATGCGGCGATCTGGTATGCGCTGCTTCTCGTCAGCGTGACAACATTGCTGGTGATGCCCCTATATCTGCGCCGTGCAGCTGCAACAGGCCTGACCGTGCTTGCCCTGCTTAGCGACCAGCTTCTTCTGCCGCTTGGGGACGGGTTGGAATGGTTTATCCCCTGTCTTTTCATAAAGATGGTTCTCGGCCATGCGGTCCAGGAAGAACCATATGGAGCTGGTTAACAGCAATGTGGGCCATCGTTCGCAAGAGATCAGATCACATCAAGCCGAGCGAAGGAGCATAATGTACCAATCCGAGCAGCATTGGCACATCTGGAGCTCACATCAAGGCAGCCTAAACGAAAACCAAATCTGGGCTGCCTTGCTTAGATCAAGATGCTAAGCGCTTCGTACCCAGATTTGACGCAGAACACGGAAAGAGATCGCCGATGCCAAACCACATCCTTGCTCCAGTCCTCAGCACTGACCGCTTTATCCTAAGAGGTCACCGGACCAGCGACTTCGATGACAGTGCTGCGATGTGGGCTGATCCAGAGGTGGTTGCCATGATTTCAGACGAGCCATCCACCGAAGTGCAGTCTTGGACTCGACTTCTGAGCTATACTGATCACCGGTAGCATCTCGGCTTTGGATATTGGGTCGTTGAATGCAAGAATACCGGCGTATTCCTTGGAGAGGTTGGGTTTGCCGGCCACCGACGCGATACGGCGCCTTCCCTGGGTGGAAATCCGGAGGCAGGCTGGGTGTTCAAAACGAACGCACAAGGTAAAGGCTACGCCACCGAGGCCGTTACAAGGATGTTGAAATGGGCAAATGAATGAATGGAGTTCGATCGAACATCCTGCATTTTTTATCCAGAACACTCCAACTCCATCAGGGTTGCTGAAAAGACTGGATTCTCGAACAAGATCATGGGCACCTATGGCACCCTCGAGACGCTTTTCATGCGACGAGCGCGCCAGTTTCGCTGATCTACCGGATGCATTAACAAGGGGCGGCCACTGGTCAACGTTGTGCTCTAAAGATCCAGGGACAGGGCGCCTGGTAGTGATGACACGCATGGGGCATCGGTGGCGGCTTCAGTTGTTTCTCTGCCTTTCTGATAGCTGGACGTCCGCTTCTGCGAACTCCATAGGCACTTACCATGTCTGCAGCGAATGTCTGCTGTCCGCCGTTCGTGCACAAAGCGTGGACGTCAGTTGGCTGACTGAGATTACTCTGGAGGTGACACGTTTCGCGCGACCAGAGGCAACATATCTGACCAAAAAGGCAAAACTATGTGATCATTTACAATTGGAAGTTTGGTGGAGCCTAGGGGAGTCGAACCCCTGACCTCTTGCATGCCATGCAAGCGCTCTCCCAACTGAGCTAAGGCCCCATCCGGCCGCCGGGGCACTGGTGCGCCTTGCGGTGTGAGAGGTCGTTTAAGCCGACTCTGTTGGGGCTGCAAGAGGAAAATGGGCGGGGCCTGCGTTTTTTGGTAAAATTTCAATAGCCGGGGCGAGCCTGGCAATTATACGCAAAGGTTGGGGCAGGGGGCGTTGGAAGGGGCCAGTCTGCCCATCGCGCCTGAGACGGACCAAAGCCTGGCGCAGACCAAAAAAGAGGAGGCGCGGGGCCTCCTCTTGTCGAGCCATCTGACAGGCGGGCCGGGTGCGGCGGCCCTGCGTGTCCAACAGGTCTTAGGTTTCGTCGTCGGGTGCGGACATGTCGGTCAGGTCGTCCAACGACACGTTGTCCTCGTCGTCGTCATCATCCAGGATGTCATCTCCCAGATCCACATCAACCGCGTCATCGTCATCATCCAGAACGACATCTTCGGAGTCTGTGTTCTCTTTTGCTTTTGCGCTGGCCGCATCTTCGGCATCCGCTTCGATCATGCGCGATTTGCCGGTGTTCAGCTCAACGATCTCGCCCGTATAAGGGCTGACGATCGGGTCCTTGTTCAGGTCGTAAAAACGCTTGCCGGTGGTCGGGCAGACGCGTTTTGTACCCCATTCTTCCTTGGGCATGTGATGTCCCCTTGATTATGCTGTGAGTCGTATCGACGATTCAGGTGCCTTGCCATATGCAGGTTTGACTGTCAAAGCCTTTGCGAACAAGGGACATCGAATGAGCAACCAACACCTTCTTGGCGACCCGCCGATCCCGCTGACCCTGCGCCGCTCGGCGCGGGCGCGACGGATTTCGCTGCGCGTGTCAGCCCTGGACGGACGGGTGACCGTGACACTGCCCGAGCGGCTGCGGACCGAGGCGGCGTTGGAGTTTGCCTCTGAGAAGGAAGACTGGATCCGCAAACATCTGGCACGCCAGCCTGCGCAGGTACAGGTGGGGATTGATACGCTGCTGCCGGTGGATGGAACCCAGCGCCGGGTGGTGGCCGCAACGGGGCGTCGGGTGGAATTGGGGCCTGACACCATCGCCGTGCCTCCCGCCGCGCTGCATCGCAGCCTGGAACGGTATCTGCGTGAGTTGGCCCGCGACCGGCTGGCAGAGGCCTCGGATTTCTATGCCGCCCGTCTGGGGCGCAGCTACGCGCGGATCACCCTGCGCGATACTCGGTCACGGTGGGGGTCCTGTACGTCAGATGGGGGGCTGATGTATTCGTGGCGGCTGATCCTGGCGCCGCCCGATGTGCTGCGCTATGTGGCCGCCCATGAGGTGGCGCATCTGGCCGAGATGAACCATTCCCCAGCCTTTTGGAACCACGTGCACAGGCTGTTTGGCAATTACGAACCCGCCCGCAATTGGCTGCGCAGCCACGGTGGAGAATTGCATCGGTTCCGCTTTGACGGGCCTGAGCGGTCAGGGGAATAAGGTGACCGGATCACCGTCGACCCATTGCGGGTATTTTGTCATGATCCCAGAAAATCGATCCGAGGTCAGGAACCGCTCCAGCCAGCCCTGCAGCGCGGGCCAGTCTTCTGCGTCAAACCGGGCTTTGTCGATAAAGGCAAACTGGCGAACAAAGGGTAGGATCGCATAATCTGCAAGCGTCGGCCGGTCAAAGATCCACGTGTCGATCTGCTCATCCAGCCGGGCCAGAAACGCATGCGCCACAGCCCGGTGATCCTCGGGGTCTTCACCTGGATAACGGGTGGCGTATTTGGTCCGGTCCAGCGCGTGTTTGAACGGGCCATCGGCTTCGGTGATCCAGCTGTGCCCGGCCTCTGGCATCTCCAGCCAGCCCTCGGGGTCTGATTGGGCCAGGGCCCAGGTCATGATGTCAAAGCTTTCATCGATCACCTGCGATCCCGCCACCAGACAGGGCACCGTGGCCGAGGGGGAGGCCGACAGGAAGGCTGTGGGTTTGTCGCGCAAAACCACTTCGCGTAGTTCAACCGCCACGCCAGAGGCCGCCAGCCCCAGGCGGGCGCGCATCGCATAGGGGCAGCGGCGAAAGGAATACAGGATCGGCATCTGGGTCATCACCCCTGTGATCTAACGCAGGTTTCGCGGGCAGGCAACGCGGTCAGGGCTCACAAAACCGTCCCCGTCGCAGATTGCGGTTGACCCGCGCCAGATTTGTGATCACATGCAAGGCCATGTTACGTACTGCCCGCAATTCCACGCACCCGACCGAAGTCACCGCTGCCGCGCATGACCGCGTCTATCGCGCCTTGCGCACACGGATCATGCACGGCGAGATTGCTCCTGGTGCGGCCCTGACCCTGCGTGGGATCGGGCGGGAATATGAGGTCTCGATGACGCCCGCGCGCGAAGCCGTGCGCCGTCTGGTGGCTGAAGGGGCGCTGTTTTTGTCCTCGTCGGGCCGGGTGTCGACACCCGAATTGAGCAATGAGCGGATCGAGGAACTGGCGGCCCTGCGCGCGTTGATCGAGGTGGAACTGGCCTCACGCGCTTTGCCTCGGGCCCATATGGCGCTGATCGATCGGATGCAGGATATCAATTCCAACGTGGCTGAGGCCGTCGCGAAACGCGATGCTGTGGGGTATATTCGCACCAATCTGGAATTCCACCGCACGCTGTATCTGCGGGCACAGGCCCCAGCCATGCTGGCGATGGCGGAAACCGTCTGGCTGCAGCTGGGGCCCACCATGCGGGCGCTTTATGGGCGCCTGCGCCGGACCGAGCCACCACAGGACCATCGCTTGATCATCGCCGCGCTCAAGGCAGGGGATGAGCCCAGCCTGCGGCTGGCGGTGCGCTCGGATGTGACCAAAGGGCTGCGTTTGCTGGCGGGGTAGAAACCCCAACGGTTCACTTTGCGCGTAAATATTCCAATGCAGCGCAGCTTTGTCGCAGCATGTCCAAGGATGCGCCAGCACGCGCCATGATCCGATGCCCGACATATTGGTTGACCAACAGATGGGCGAGGCTTTGGGCATTCTGGGGGTGGCTGGAGTCTTCTATTGCGGAACAAAACCCACCATGCATGCGTCCGAGTGCGCTGGCTACAGCCGCTCCAATCTCTGGGTCAATGGCTGCAGGGCCCGCGGCAGCCGAACACAGAAGGCAACCGCGTCGGTCCCCCTGTTCCACCACATCCGTGATTGCCCGAAACAGCTCTTGGATCCGGACCCAGCCATCAGTGCCCGGAGCGGTGAGCAAAGAAACCGCCTCATTGACTGCTTTTTCATCATATTGCTCCAGAACACGCAGGTATAACGTCTTCTTGTCAACGAATGCCTTGTAAAGGCTCCCGCGTGTCAGCTTCATGCCCTCCAGAAGATCGGGCAGGGATGCATCATCATAGCCCTTTTCCCAAAACACATCGAGCGCCCGCGCCAGTGCTGTGTCGATGTCAAACTCCCGGGGTCGTGCCATGTGCTACCTCGTCTCACCCATTAATTCGGAACCATTTGGTCCACTATCACGCAAATGCGATTTGGAACTGATTGGTTCCCAATGTTATGCATCCGGTACAGAGTTTTCAACCGGCAAACATTTGCCTCAAGTCAAAGTCAGGACCACGATATGAAATCGGTTTTTGTAAAATCCCTGGGCATCGCTGCGGCTGCGATGATCGCCTTTGCACCGCTCGCTGCAACTGCAGGCCAGTCCAAAACGCATGGTGAGTTCACCGGTGCCAGCGATCACGTCACCACTGGCGGTGTAAAGATCATCAAAACCAAAGACGGCGGCGCGGTTGTGATCCTGGACAGCGATTTCAGCCTGGATGGCGCCCCGGACCCACGTGTGGGCTTTGGCAAAGACGGTGAATTTGTCGACACCGCAGACCTTGGCGCGCTGCAGAGCAAGACCGGCACCCAAGTCTACATCGTGCCCGCCAGCGTCAATGTAAATGACTTCAACGAAGTCTATATCTGGTGCAAGAAATTCTCGGTTCCGCTGGGCGTTGCCGCGCTGAAGTAAGCTGCGACCTTTAACAGTTGGACAGGGGAGGGCGAGCCCGCCCCTGTCCTCCCGGTCTTGCAAGGCAGGTCACCCGCATGACCCTGACCTGCAAGGCCGGAGCCTCAGGCAGAATGCCGGTTCCAAGCCACGCCCTCTGCCAGCTTGTACCCCCACGGCAGGCCCCGGTTACGCCAGCCATTCACGGCCCGCGCGCCATTGCCGTTCTTGTCACCTTCAAACCCTTCGGTCAGGTTCCAGACATTGGTGAACCCAGCCTTGATCAACAGGCGTGCAGCTGTGGCCGAGCGGCTGCCGGACCGGCAGGTTACAAACAGCGGCGCGGATTGGCTTTTGCCTTTGCTGCGGAACAATGCCTCAAATTCGGCAACCACATTGGGGTTTGCCGCCATCTGGTACTGACCGCTTTGCGGATGCACCGCATGGGTGGCCACATTCAACGGGATGATCTTGTCCAGCCCTTGGGGGTGGCCGACAAAGGTAATCTCAATAGGGTCCCGCACATCGACAAACAGGATCTCGGGATCTTGCACCATTGCCTGATGGGCGGCCGTTGGCGACAGATAGAGCCCAAGGGGGGTGGTTTTCGACGCTTTAAGCGTGCTTGCCTGAATATCCGAGGTGATCACCCCCGCCATTGCCCCGGACGCTGCCAAGGCAACACCTGCGCCAATAAACCCCCTGCGTGACATCTGATCCATGTCCTGCCCCTTTGCTCTGCGTTTGCGCATTCCGGCGCATTTCCGTTTCCGTTGGCCACAGGCATATCAGGGGCAGGTCCGCGCCCCATGTGACTCTGTCACCAAGGGGGTGCGCACAGTTTTGTGAGCGGGGAGGGCTGGCCCGTCGCAAAAGGTCACGGAAAAACCCGGCACAGGGCCGGGTTTCACAGATGGTTAGCTTTGGACCGTGACGAAGGGTGCGTTACGCCGCCAGCCCTTTGGAGCCGATTGCGATAAACTTCTCGCGCCGGTCTTTGATCAACGCGGCTGCGTCCATGTCGCTCAGTTCCGCCAGCATATTGGTGATGGCCCCGCGCACCGCCGCCAGCGTGGCTGTGGTGTCGCGATGTGCGCCGCCCATGGGTTCGGAAATGATCCGGTCGATCACATCCAGCTCCAGCAGATCCTGCGCGGTCAAACGTAGGGCTTCGGCAGCTTCGCGCATCTTTTCGGCGTCTTTCCACAGGATCGAGGCGCAGCCCTCAGGACTGATCACCGAATAGATCGAATGCTCCAGCATCGCGACACGGTTGGCCGTGGCAAAGGCCACAGCGCCGCCGGAGCCACCTTCGCCAATGATCACGGAAATCAACGGTACACCGATTTTCAGACACATCTCGGTTGAACGCGCAATGGCCTCAGATTGGCCACGCTCTTCGGCGCCTTTGCCGGGATAGGCGCCAGCCGTGTCGACCAAGGTGATCACGGGCAGGCCAAACCGGCCGGCCATCTCCATCAGACGGATCGCTTTGCGATAACCTTCGGGGCGGGCCATGCCAAAGTTATGGGTGATGCGCCCCTTGGTGTCAGAGCCTTTTTCATGGCCGATCACAACCACAGGCTGGTCGTTGAACCGGGCCAGACCACCCATGACGGCCAGGTCATCGGCGAAGTTGCGGTCGCCGGCCAGAGGCGTGTATTCGGTAAACAGCTCTGCAATGTAATCTTTGCAGTGCGGACGGTTGGCATGACGCGCCACCTGGCATTTGCGCCAGGGGGTGAGGTCCTGATAGAGGTCCTTCAGAAGCTGCTCGGCCTTGGCATCCAATGCGGCGGCTTCCTCGGTCACATCCATCTCTTCATTGGCCCGCGCCAAAGCCCGCAGCTCTTCCGCTTTGCCTTCGATCTCCGCAAGGGGTTTCTCGAAATCGAGATAGTTGGTCATGGATGCCTCTCTGCACACAGTTTGCGAAGGCTATATGACCCTGAGCGCGACCAATTGCAACCGGGCAAGCAGGGGGGAGGGGGTGGGCGTGATCAGAAGGGGGCCAGGAGAGGGGGGCGTGCTGCGGGATCGGCGGCAAAAAAAGCGCGCGGCAGGTGGGGTGGCACAATCAAATGTGGCATCCAGGATCAGCGCAGCCCTCCCGCCCACGCGGGCCACGTCCCCTTGGGACGGACCCTTGCGGTTGGGCGTAGCGCCGCGCCAAAGGCGCGGCGCTACGCCCAAAATCCGCCACTCGCTCTGGCCGCAGGCCAGGGGGTGTGGCGGATGCGGGAGCGCCCTGAACGACCTGTGCCGACTACCGTAACACCGCTTGCTGGTCAGGGCAGGGAAGGGACAGTGGACTGGAACATCAAAACCCAACGCGCAGCAGTTCAGCAAGATTTGGTAATCGGCTCCATGTCAAGGGTAAGGTGAGACTGACAAGACGCATTTGAAAAAACCGGCAAGGGAGACGCGCAATGAAAGATCGGGAAAACCGCCAGGCAGAGCCCGCAGTCATCGCCGAGAAGGCGCAGAGCATCCATGCGCGCAACATGGAAAAGCGCCTGCTGCGTGTGGTGGAACACATCCATTCTGCGCAGCCGCAAGAACTGTCGTTGGACCATCTGGCCGATATCGCAGCCATGTCCCGGTTCCACTTCCACCGGGTCTTTCACGCGGTGACCGGAGAGACCGCAGCCCAGGCTACGCGGCGCATTCGCCTTTATCGGGCGGCCATGCAGCTGGTGCAGGGCAGCTGTCCCATCGATCAGATCGCGGCAGAGGCAGGCTACGCCACCGTGCCCGCTTTCTCCCGCGCCTTTCGGGCCCGTTTTGATCTGCCGCCTGGTCAGTTTCGCCAACGTGGACAGCTGGGCCCCGCGCCTCGGCCCCCTCTTATAGGAGAAACCAAAATGTATGACGTCACCCTTGAAACGCTTCCGGACCGCCGCCTTGCGGGGCTGGACCATCGTGGAGATTACATGGCCATTGGCGAGACCTTTGAAAAACTGAACGTGCTGGCCAGCAGTCGCAACCTCTGGCCCAAGGTTCAGGGGATGCTTGGCATCTATTATGATGATCCCGACGCTACCCCCGCCCAGGACCTGCGCAGCTTTGCCGCGCTTGAGATTGCGGCCGATGCGGATGTGGCCGAACCGATGGAACGCGCAAGCATTTCCGGTGGTGCAACCGCGGTCCTTCTGTTCAAAGGGCCTTATGCCGGGCTTCATGACGCTTACAAATACCTCTATGGCGTCTGGTTGCCGCAATCCGGCCGGGAAGCGCGCGATGCGCCCTGCTATGAGGTCTATCTGAACAGCCCGTCCGACACCGCGCCCGAAGAGCTGCTGACGCAAATCTGCCTGCCGCTGGCGGCCTGAGGTTTACTTCAGCAGAAGGGCTGCACCCAGTGATGCGACCAACATGCCGGCCATGCTCCAGTTGAAGACGCGCAGGCGGGCCGGGTTGGTCAAGATGCGGCGCAGCTGTTGGCCCAGAACCGTCCAGGTGGTTGTCGATATACAGCCCATCATCACATAGGTCCCCGCAACCCAAAGGATCGCACCCAACGTGCGGTCCGTTGCATAAAGCGTGATCGCTCCAAGCGCCATCGCCCAGGCCTTGGGGTTGACCCATTGAAAGGCCACGGCCTGCAGAAACGTCATCGGACGCCCTTCGGTGACCCCTTCGCCAGGGGTCGCCGCATGGGCCACTTTCCACGCCAGCCACAGCATATAGACAACTGAAACCACCTCCATCACCCGGACCAAGGGCGGAAATAGGGTAAACAGCTGCATAATGCCCAGGCCCACGGGCACGATCATCATCGGAAAGCCCAGCCCCACGCCCAACATATGCGGGATAGTGCGGCGAAAACCAAAGTTAGCCCCCGAAGCCATCAGCATCAGATTGTTCGGGCCCGGTGTGATCACCGTTCCAAGGGCAAAGCCTGCCAGCGCTATGAAGATCTCAAAAGTCATTGGGTGAATATGATGGTGAACGCGTGGAATGAAATTGTGTTTTGCGGCGTGTTGCGTCATGTTTTGCAACAAATGACTAAGATGGATCGAATTAATCAGCAAATATTGCAGGAGCTGTCACGCGACGGCCGGGTTTCGAATCTGGAGCTGGCCGATCGGGTGGGGCTGTCCCCCTCTGCCTGCCTGCGCCGCGTCCAAGAGCTGGAGCGTGCAGGTGTCATCACCGGCTACCGCGCGGTTTTGGACCGCAGCAAGCTGGGCGCGGGCTTTGTCACCTATATCGGTGTCGGTCTGGGCGAACATAACAAAGAGGCGCAAGAAGCCTTTGAACGGGTCATGGACCGCGCGCCAGAGGTGGTGGAATGCCATAATATCACGGGCACCATCGAGTATCTCTTACGCGTGGAATGTGCCGATCTGCCAAGCTACAAACAATTTCACACGGATGTGCTGGGGACGGCCCCGTTCGTGACGTCGATCACCTCCTATGTGGTGATGGGAACCCCAAAGGATCTGCGGCAATAGGGGGGCGGCGTTGCGCCCTGGGCGCGCGGTGGGCTTGGCAGATGTTAAGCTGCATCTGTCACTTTGTCGGCGATCGATCACCGGGGCACGTCTGACACGCGCGCCTCACCTGGAACTGGCCCCCGATCTGGCACATCGGGGAGAGAATGGACGTCTGTTCTGTGGGATATCCCACCCGCTTTCCGATTTGGCGGCGCCGCCACCTTATCAAAAGGCTGTTCGACAGAAACGCGAGCCTGGGCTGCGGGATCTCCCAGAGAGGCTTCAAAGCACTACAAAATGGTCGTCGAGGCAGTGTCCGTCGGCTCCAAACGCATGCACTTTTGCTTTGCGTTGTTTGACTGCAGCTTTGCGTTGTTCAAAGGAGGCGCGTCGTTGTGCGCAGGGCCAAATGCAACAGATGCAGGGAAGAGTAAGAGGTTTTGCGCTGCGCGATGCGCATCGCCAGGGGGCGGGGGCCGCGCCAAAGGCGCGGCCCCCGCCCGGCCCAACGCTTTTCAAGGGGCCGTTGGCGCATTGAAAAAGGGGCGGGAGCGCTTCGCCCGCCGCAGGCGTTTTGAACCGGGGCCGTCGTGACGACCGTTTGCTTACCCGGCTTCGGCGATCAGCTCTGCTTGGGCCACAATCACCTCGGCCTGTTTGATCGAAGCGATGTCGACCAGGCGCCCTTTGTAAACGGTGGCACCAGCACCAGATGCCTTGGCCTCTTCCATGGCGGCCAGGATTTCCCGTGCTTCTGTTACCGCCTCTTCAGAGGGAGTGAAGACTTGGTTGGCGAGCGCAATCTGTCTGGGATGGATCGCCCATTTGCCCACCATGCCCAGCGTGGCAGAGCGTTTGGACTGCGCGATATACCCCTCATCATCCGAGAAATCGCCAAACGGCCCATCCACCGGCAGAACACCATGGGTCCGGCAGGCCGCAACAATGGCCGCCTGCGCCCAATGCCAGGGGTCAGACCAGTGTTTGTCACCCTCACGCAGCATATAGTAATTCTCTTGTGTGCCGCCGATCCCAGTGGTCTGCATGCCCATCGAGGCCGCAAAGTCCGCAGCCCCCAGCGACATCGCCTGCAGGCGCGGGCTGCTGGCTGCAATCTCTTCCACATGGGCGATGCCCGCCGCAGATTCGATGATCACCTCAAAGGAAATCGGCTTGGTCCGGCCCTTGGCGGTTTCAATCGCGGTCACCAGCGCATCCACCGCATAAATATCCGCGGCACAGCCCACCTTGGGGATCATGATCTGATCCAACCGGTCGCCTGCCTGTTCCAGAACATCCACCACATCGCGGTACCAATAGGGCGTGTCCAACCCATTGATGCGCACGCTCAGGTATTTATTGCCCCAATCCACTGTGTTGATCGCCTCGATCACATTGGCGCGGGCCATCTCTTTGTCTGAGGGCGCAACCGAATCTTCCAAATCTAGGTTGATTACATCCGCTGCCGAAGCTGCCATTTTGGCAAACAGTTTGGTGTTCGAGCCGGGGCCGAACAATTGGCACCGGTTGGGCCGGGCGGGGGCAGTGGGTTGAATGCGAAAGCTCATGTTGGATCTCCTCCCACGCGTTGAGCGCGTAACGATATGTCGTATGACTTTGAGATATTGGTATAAAATTTCAGACCGCTTCGCAATGGCCATTTTGCAACCGCAGCATTGTTTACAAATCGCCTAATTTGTAAGCATCTTTGATCCGAAGACTTCACCAGAATATCGCCCTCTTTCGGATATTTCTTGCTTTTCTTCGGGCATGAATCGAAGAAAATTCGATGCGTTCCATAAAACTTGGTACAATGCCGGGAGCTCCTCGCGTGCGCATTTGCATACAATGGCCGAAACAATGTTACCTATGTGGAGCGCTTTGACATGATTGAGACCCCTTATCTCCTGTTCCTGGGCGATGCGCCCGATATGTTGGCAGCAAAAGTGGCCATCGGGATCCGCGACTGGCGTCCGGATCACGCGGTTGGCCAGATCTCTTTGCCCGGCTGCGGCGCGGATCTGGGCCTGACCGAAATGACACTGGAAGAGGCCAAAGAAGCCGGTGCTAAGACACTGGTGATCGGCGTGGCCAACCGCGGCGGCGTGATCTCTGCGGCGTGGAAAGAACTGCTGGTCAAAGCGCTGGAGATGGGCTTTGACATCGCATCCGGCTTGCACAACCTGCTGCGTGACGAAAACGAGCTGGTCGCGGCGGCTCAGACCCACGGCTGCACCCTGCACGATGTACGTATCCCCACCGTGGCCTACCCAATTGCAAACGGTAAGAACCGCACCGGCAAACGTTGCCTGGCCGTGGGTACCGATTGTTCCGTGGGCAAAATGTACACTGCGCTGGCCATGGACACCGTGATGCAGGAACGCGGGATGAAATCCACCTTCCGCGCAACCGGTCAGACCGGCATCCTGATCACCGGTCAGGGGGTTCCGCTGGACGCCGTGATCGCGGACTTTATGGCGGGTGCGGTCGAATATCTGACCCCCGACAACGATGACGACCACTGGGATCTGATTGAGGGGCAGGGCTCCTTGTTCCACATTTCCTACTCGGGTGTGACCATGGCGCTGGTCCACGGTGGTCAGCCGGACGCGCTGATCCTGTGCCACGAGCCAACCCGCGAGCACATGCGCGGTCTGCCGGGCTTTGACCTTCCGACCCTGCAAGAGCTGCGCGACACCGCACTGCCGCTGGCGCGGAAGTCCAACCCGGCCTGTCAGGTTGTCGGCATCTCCGTGAACACGCAGCACCTGAGCGAAGAGGAGGCGATTGCCTATCTGACAAAGGTCGAAGAGGAAATGGGTCTGCCGGCGGTTGACCCCTATCGTCAGGGTGCGGGCCGACTGGTCGACGCACTTGCCGCGATCTGATGAGACTCTTTCCGATCGGGGGCGCCTGCGGTGATCGTGGGTGCCTCCGGCGGAAGTATTTTTAAAAAGATGAAAGACGGGTGGCCCTTTCACTAGGTGCGCCCTAGGGTGACCGCCGAAAAGGCGCATCCGATTGGGGGTATTACATGCAGTTGAGTGTCACCGCAGACGTATTCAAGCTGGCACAGGTCTTTACCATCTCGCGCGGGTCGCGGACCGAGGCCAAGGTGCTGACGGTCAAAGTTGAGAAAGACGGTCATGTGGGCTGGGGTGAATGCGTGCCCTATGCGCGTTATAATGAAACGCTGGATAGTGTGACCGACGAAATTCGCGGCCTGCCCACGGATTTTGATCGTGCGGATCTGCAAGGGCTGTTGCCATCCGGGGCCGCCCGCAATGCGGTCGATTGCGCGCTGTGGGACCTGGAGGCCAAACAGGCCGGGAAACGCGCCTGGGAGCTGGCTGGCCTGCCCAAACCGGGCCCGGAAATCACCGCCTATACGCTGTCACTTGCGGAACCGGCAGAGATGCAGGCGCAGGCGGCCAAAAATGCATTTCGTCCGCTGTTGAAAATTAAACTGGGCACGCCGGACGATATGGCGCGTTTGGAAGCTGTGCGGGCCGGTGCGCCGGACAGCACCATTATTGTTGACGCCAATGAAGGCTGGTCAGCAGAGGTCTATGCGGATCTGGCGCCGCATCTGGTGCGTCTGGGCGTGGCGCTTGTTGAACAGCCTTTGCCCGCAGGCGAAGATGACGCGCTGATTGGTATGGACCGGCCCGTGCCTGTCTGCGCCGATGAAAGCTGCCATGACCGTGCGAGCCTGGCCAAGCTCAAAGGCAAGTATGATGTGATCAACATCAAACTGGATAAAACCGGCGGTCTGACCGAAGCGTTGAAGCTGCGCGAAGCGGCCTTGGCTGAGGGCTACAAAATCATGGTCGGCTGCATGGTCGGCTCTTCGCTTGCGATGGCCCCAGCGACCTTGGTGGCCCAAGGGGCCATGGTCACAGACCTTGACGGCCCGCTTCTGTTGGCCGAAGACCGTGAACAACCGTTGACTTTTGATACGGCAGGCGTGCACCCGCCGTTGGCCGATCTGTGGGGCTAAGGAGACTGAGATGACCCGTACAGTATATGTAAATGGCGAATACCTGCCAGAGACCGAAGCCAAGGTCTCGATCTTTGATCGTGGTTTCCTCTTTGCGGATGCGGTCTATGAGGTGACATCCGTTCTGGATGGCAAGCTAATTGACTTTGAAGGGCATGCCGTGCGCCTGCAGCGTTCTCTGGACGAGCTGGACATGAAATCCCCCTGCAGCAAAGAAGAACTGCTGGAGATCCACCGCAAGCTGGTGGCGGAAAACGGCATCGTCGAAGGTCTGGTGTACCTGCAGGTGTCCCGTGGGTCCGATGGCGACCGTGATTTTGTCTTCCCCTCTGAGGACACGCCGCCGTCCTTGGTGCTGTTCACCCAGAACAAGCCCGGTCTGGCCAACAGCGAAGCGTCGAAAAAGGGTGCCAAAGTCATCTCGATCGAGGATATCCGCTGGGGGCGTCGCGACATCAAAACCGTGCAGCTGTTGTACCCGTCCATGGGTAAAATGATGGCGAAGAAAGCCGGCGCCGATGACGCTTGGCTGGTGGAAGACGGTTATGTGACCGAAGGCACGTCGAACAACGCCTATTACGTCAAAGATGGTGTGATCGTGACCCGCCCGCTGTCAAACGATATCCTGCATGGGATCACCCGTAAGGCGGTTCTGCGAATGGCAAACGAGGCGCAGATGAAAATCGAAGAGCGTCTGTTTACCATCGAGGAAGCCAAAGAGGCGGATGAAGCCTTCACCACCTCGGCTTCGGCCTTTGTGATGCCGGTTGTAGAAATTGACGGTGTTCAGCTGGGTGACGGCACACCGGGCCCAATCGCCAAGCGCCTGCGTGAGATCTATCTGGAAGAAAGCCTGAAAGAGGCGATCTGATCCCGTTGTCCCAAGAGGACAAGATTTTAAAAGGGCCGTTCCTGAAATAAGGAACGGCCCTTTGTCGCTGACACGCCAGAGTGAGTGGTGGTTTGGTCTGTTTTGGTGAGTGTCAGCAAAGCCTCCTGTGCAGGAAGGCTATTCTTCTAGGCGGCGTCTGGCCTGCTCGATGGCCTTTTTGGCATCCTCATAGTTCCAATTGCGGGCGCAATCGATTGCGTGATCAACCAGCGGCTTTAACCCCCCAGTTTCCACCTCTCGCGATCCGGTTTCGGATTGCGCCGAGGTGTTAAGTTTGGAAGATTTTGAATACAACATTACCGCTCGCAGTGGTTTTACCCTTTAGATTTCTTTACACTTTGCGGTAATTGTTCGGACAAAATCAATCGAAGCGGCAGATTATTACATGATGAAAATCGATGTGTCCCAGATCAATGGTCAAACATTGCGCGTTTTTCTCGCAGTGTTCGACGAAGTCTCGGTCAGTCAAGCTGCTTTATCCCTTGGGGTGAGCCAATCCAGCGTCAGCCATACGTTGGAAAAACTGCGGGGCACCTTGGGGGTGGAATTGTTCCAGAAATCCGGGCGCGGCATTGTGCCAACCGCCGCCGCCACACGGATTGCGCCGCAGATGCGCAAGATCATGGCGGATCTGGAAGCGCTGGGAGAGGCGGAGGTTTATCAGCCGAACCAGGATCCGCGCCCCATTGTGATCGCGATGAATGGCGGAGCCATGGCGGTAGCGGCGCGGGCCATTCAAAAGGCGTTCTGGCGCGAAGTGCCGATGAAGCAGGTCACCATCCGGGAACTGGGTGCGCGCGACAATCTGGAAGAGAGCATGTACCGCATGGATCTGGATGTGGCCATTGTACCGCGATTGAACAGCTATCCAACAACGGTGCGCACCTCGGCGCTGTATGTCGATCAGTCGTCCGTCTTTTACGATGCAGATGTGCGGGAGCCTATCCAATCGGTGCCGGACTATGGGGCGGCCCATCACATCGTGCTGGATTTCGGCGGGCGCACCAAAAGCACAGTAGAGCAACGTCTGGAAGAATTTGCCATTCAGCGCAAGGTGACGGTTGGGGTGCCAAATGTCTGGCTTTTGGCCGAGGTCATGGAGGGCACCTCCATGGTCGCAACTTTGCCGGACAAACTGCACAAAGGGGTTCTGTCTCGTTTTGCAAAATGCCCGGTGCCCTTTGTGGTGCCAGATATCTCATTTGATCTGGTCTGGCACCTGCGGCACGAAAACTCAGCCCGTCAACGCTGGATCCGCGATGTCATCAAAGGGTGTTTTAAGTGCTGATCCTCAGCTCTTGTCGGTGACGTTTTCCTTGAAGGCGACTTCAAAGGCGGCCTGTGTTTCGGCGCTGGCTTCGGTCTGGTACTTGGATTTCCACTCATCCATGGTCATGCCATAATAAATCTCGCGCGCGGTGTTTTTGTCCATATCAATGCCGCGGTCGTTGGCGGCTTCCTGATACCAACGAGACAGGCAGTTGCGGCAAAAGCCCGCCAAATTCATCATATCGATGTTCTGCACATCGGTGCGATCTTGCATCAGATGCTGTTGCAAGCGGCGAAAGGCAGCAGCTTGCAGTTCAATTTCGGTCTGGGGGTCGATTTTTGGCTGGTCCATGACGCGCTCCGTCGAAAATTTGCTACGTTTAGAGGTAACAGGCCGAACTACCGCTCGCAACGGGATCACAAAAGACTGATCGCATTTTCGAAATGGCCGCAGGCCTGTGTTGGAACTTGGGAAATTGTCATGAAACTGTCTTTGTTTAGTGGTGCAGCTTTACGGGAGTTGCCAGATAAGGCGATTTAAGCGATAAGAGCCGCAAATAATGTTTGCGTTAACATTTGCGGGTTCATCATGGTCAGGAGGTGGCGCGAGGCCGAAGGGCCGGTTCTGTTTCGGCAGCGCGTTGAGGACATGGTGACCAGAAACACGAAGGAGAACGTCGATGCGACGACAGCGTAATGTGAAAATCGTGGCCACTCTGGGCCCCGCATCCAACGATTATGACACCATCCGTGCCCTGCATGAGGCTGGGGCCGATGTGTTCCGTCTGAATATGTCGCATGGCAGCCACGAAGAGATTGCCGAACGGCACCGGATTATCCGCAAAATCGAAGAAGATCTGGACAGCCCGATTGCTATCCTGGCGGATTTGCAGGGCCCCAAGCTGCGGGTTGGTGTTTTTGCCAATGACGCCGAAGAGCTGGAAGAAGGTGCCAAATTCCGTATGGATCTGGACGAGACGCCGGGTGATGTGGCCCGCGTGCAGCTGCCGCACCCTGAGATCTTTCAAGCGCTTGAACCCGGTGCTTCGCTCTTGGTGAATGACGGTAAGATCCGTCTGAAGGTCGAAAGCTGCGGCGATGATTTTGCCGATTGTGTTGTTGTGACCGGCGGCACCATCTCCAACCGCAAAGGTGTGAACGTACCGGATGTGGTTCTGCCCCTGGCGGCTCTGTCGGAAAAAGACCGCGCGGATCTGGAATTTGTCTGCGCCCTGGGCGTCGACTGGCTGGCGCTGTCCTTTGTGCAGCGTGCCAAGGATGTGTTCGAAGCCAAAGGGTTGGCAGACGGTCGCGCCGCTGTGGTGGCCAAGATCGAGAAGCCTGCGGCCGTTGAAAACATTGATGAAATCCTCGATGCTTGCGATGGTATCATGGTGGCGCGCGGGGATCTGGGTGTGGAACTGCCCGTCTCGGCCGTGCCGCCGATCCAGAAACGTTTGGTCCGCAAATGTCGCAATGCCGCCAAGCCGGTGATTGTCGCGACCCAGATGCTGGAAAGCATGATCGAAAGCCCGATGCCAACCCGCGCCGAAGTTTCGGACGTGGCGACCGCGATCTATGAAGGCACCGATGCTATCATGCTGAGCGCGGAATCCGCGGCTGGTCAGTATCCGATCGAAGCGGTTCAGACCATGGACAAGGTCGCCAAAGAGGTTGAGGCGGATCCCACCTATCGCGATATTATTGCCGCCTCGCGCTCTGCCAAGGGCAGCACGGTTGCGGATGGTATTGTGGCCGCCGCCCGTGAGATTGCCGAAAAGACCGACATCAAGGCGATTGCCTGTTTCACCCAAAGCGGCACCACTGCCTTGCTGACCGCGCGCGAACGTCCTGCGGTGCCGATCCTGGCGATGACGCCGATGCGCGACACCGCCCGCCGTCTGGCGCTGAGCTGGGGTTGTAACTGCATCGAAACTCATGCGGTTGAGCGGTTCAAAGGCGCGGTTGTTGGCGCAGTCCGCGCCGCGCGGGCCGGTGGTTTTGCCAGCGAAGGCGACCAGATTGTGGTCACTGCGGGGGTTCCGTTTAACGTTTCGGGCACCACCAATATTCTGCGCATCGCCCCCTGCGACGAGCGCCAGATCTATGCCACTGATCCGGAATAACGAGGGTCAATCGCAGGCCTGTCCTGCGGTTTGAACTGTTTGGAAAACCACTGTGGGGAACAGATCCCACAGTGGTTTTTCGTATCCCGGCAGGGGAGTGTGGCAGGAAAGAAAGGATCTGTTTACATTTTTTTCCATCCATTGCCGACGGGGCTCCTATATTGGTAAACTTTGACCAGTGATGTTTTTGGGGAAGGGCAAGTTATGGATCCAGATCTTTGCCTGATTGTCGGGCTTGGCCTTGGGGTGTTGTCGGTTCCTGCCTTGTTGTCTGCAATTAGCGATTCACGCGCACCGCGCAGTGGAGGGCTGACTTTGTTGGTTGCAGTTAGTTTGATTGCCTTTGCGGTTAATCAAAAGCCTGGTGGATACTCGATCGAACAAATCCCGGATGTGTTCTTCGGGGTTGTTGGGCGGTTTTTCTAACACGGTTTGCCACCTGAACCCGGTGTAAGAAGAAAGGGGCACGCATCCCTGCGCGCCCTTTTTCAGTTTCGTTTAACCTGATGCGTGCTGCGGCGGTTATCCCTTGTTTGAGATCAAGCGCGGCCTTGGCGGCGGTGCAGAACGGCAAATGCGCCCAAAGCGGCGGCCAGCAAAGGCAGGCTTGCAGGCAGCGGGATCGGCGCCGGAGCGGAGACCACGTTGGACAGTTCGTAGGTTTCAACCGGCAGACCACCGGTGCCTTCGCTTAGCGAGAAGCTCGTGAAAGCGGTGTCCGACAGAAACCCAAAAAAGCTGCCTGCGGTCTCTGGTGCGATGGTTTCCGCAAGCGCAAAGGATGCGTCGCCTACTGTCACAGTCAGAGAAATCCCGGCCCCTGCACCAAAGGGTGACAGATCAAAGAGACCGCCAAACCCAAGCACCGCCTGATTAAAGGTAAACACGGTGTCCGGCGCATCGTTTAGGTTGATACGATCCCGCAGAACGCCATCGTTAAAGCGGACATCTGCACCTGTAATGGTCAAAACGCTGCTGTCTGCCGAAAGTTCAACGGGGGTAACATTACTCGCCTGGGCAGCGAATGCGTCCTGGTCGTCAAATATCGTAAATGTTGCAGCCTGTGCTGAGACCGCCGCCGCAAGGATTAAGGGTGCTGCTAGGAAAAGGTGTTTCATGTGAAATCGTCCCTCGTGTCATCGAGATTTGCTGTGCGGTCGACTCATTGTTCCATTTCTGGTCTCGCGTTAACTTTTTGTAAATCTTGAGCGGAAAAGCAATATTCGATGAGGTGAATGTGTTGTGGCGTGTGAAGCCGCGACAAAAAGAGCGTAAGTGCGCGTCTTGTGGCACAGGCGAATTAAAAATTCGGCGTACGTTATCCATCAGGTTATTTGCGCAATTTGCCCCAACCGCGCGGCCCGTTGGGGCCTGCAGCGCCATAACTGACCGGTGGTTTTTTGGCTTTTCGGGCCTGTCGGGCTTGCCATTGCCTTTCAAAGCGTCTAAACGGCGCCACTCATCGCGCGTCCGGCTAAGTGGCATGCCGAGTCGCGTGGATTGCGAACCCGCATTGAAGGAGACGGAAATGCCCAAAATGAAGACAAAATCGAGCGCCAAGAAGCGCTTTAAGGTTACCGCAAGCGGTAAGGTCAAAGCAGGTCAGGCCGGCAAGCGCCACGGCATGATCAAGCGTACCACCAAATTCATCCGTGATGCCCGCGGCACCACCACCCTGTCCAAGCCCGACGCAAAAACCGTCAAGGGCTACATGCCCTACGACCGTTAAGAGGAGATCTGAGATATGTCCCGCGTTAAAGGTGGTACCGTCACTCACGCCCGTCACAAGAAAGTCATCAAGGCTGCAAAAGGTTATTATGGCCGCCGCAAGAGCACCTTTAAGGTCGCGCGCCAGGCCGTCGATAAGGCCAACCAATATGCAACCCGTGACCGTAAGAACCGCAAGCGGAATTTCCGCGCATTGTGGATCCAGCGTATCAACGCCGCCGTCCGCAGCCACGACGAGGCGCTGACATATTCGCGTTTCATCAACGGTCTGAACCTGGCTGGTATCGAAGTCGACCGTAAGGTTCTGGCGGACCTGGCGGTTCACGAACCCGAAGCATTTGGTGCGATCGTGAAACAAGCTCAGGACGCTCTGGCAGCCTAAGCTGTTCAGCAACGAAAGATCTGAGACCCGTCGGAGCAATCCGGCGGGTTTTTTTTTGCGATACGGGGAGAAATCGGCAGAGTTCTCCTTAATTTTACCTAAATCTTCCGTAATTCTTTTTTAGTACTTTAACGGAAGCGCACATGGCTCGTATCAGTGAACTGCATTATTCAAACGCCTATGCCAATCGGTCTGGCGTGTCCGAATTCCTTGAGGTGGCCTTGTCCCCTGCGGATGATCCGGCGGATTTTACGGTGTCCTTTTACCAGGCCAACGGTCAGGTCGGGCTTGAGGTGCCGCTGACCCATCCGGATGTGCAGGTTTCCATCGATCCTGACAATGGTGAGGTGATCTTTGTCATCTCGGCGGATAACTTCAACATCCTGCTGACGGATCCTGATGGCGGGGGCTCCAACAATTATGAAGCCTATGCGCTGACCAATACAGCGACGCCCGAGGTGGTGGATTTTTATGACATTGGTGGCGGGACGCAGAATATCCAGGCGGTGGATGGTCTGGCAGCGGGGGCTGTGTCCGACAACCTACCGGTTCTGGTGGGGCCCAATGCGACCACGACGACACTGCAGTTCAATCAGCCCAATCCGGATCAGCTGGTCTATGACGATCTGGGGCCAGGCGATACCGGGATTGCCTGTTTCACCGCCGGGACCCTGGTTGACACCCCGTCCGGTCCACGCCGGGTCGAGGCGCTGCGGGCCGGTGACCGGGTGATGACACGCGATCACGGGTCGCAGGTTCTGCGTTGGGTGGGACAGACAACCGTGCGCGGACAAGGTGCGTTTGCGCCGGTGCGGATCGCCCAAGGCACGCTGGGGGCAGAGGTGGATCTGCGGGTCTCTCCGCAGCATCGGCTGCTGATAACGGGCTGGCAGGCCGAGCTGCATTTTGGCGTGGATGAAATTCTGGTGCCTGCCAAGGCGTTGATCGATGGTCGCGCCGTGACGCGCGCGCCGCAGGATCTGGTGACCTATGTGCATCTGCTGTTTGATACCCATCAGCTGGTGACCACCCATGGTCTGATCTCCGAAAGCTTCTTTCCCGGGGTGGAAGGCATGAAAGGCTGGTCCCATGACACGGCGGCCGAGATCTTTGCCCTGTTTCCGGGGCTGCGTGCGGGGCGGGCTGGATTTGGGGCCACGGCTCGCCCGGTGGCACGGGGGCGCGAGGCGGGTGTTTTGGTTGGAAGCTTGATGGGATCTGGCGCGCTACGCCTCTGTGCCTGAGGGCAGGCGGGGCTGCAGCATCACCGGCAGAAAGCGCAAGGCAAAGGCCAGAAAGGCCAGGATCCACAGGCTGGCTGACAGATGCAGCAATGGCGTGCTGAACAGGCCCAGGGCCGACAGGATCCGGCACACTCCAGACGCGACAATTGCAGTCAGATAGAACCACTCCACCGGTGTGGCGGTCAAAGCGCGGCCAGAATGGCCCAGGCTTGCGCGTGCCATCACCGTCAGCGTCATGGTGCCGATGGCGCCTGCGGTCCAGGCGTGCAGCCCCGCAACCGGGTCAACCTGATCGCTCAGCGCCGCAAGCCCTGTGAGGACACAGCCCAATGGCACAAAGCCATAGCCCATGTGCAGACCGCTGAGCAGAGGATCACGCAGGGTGCGCAGGCCTTGCCAGCGGCTCATCCGCCACAGGTGGGCGAGGCCCAACAGGATCATCGCGGCTCCGGTGGCGGCGTGATCGGGCAGGGCGCACCAAAGGAACAAAGTGGCGGTGCTGGTCATCAGAACTGCGCCATCGACCGGGCCGAACTCGGGCGGCTGCGGGGCTGAGATCTGGTGGCGGCGGATCCAGTTGCGGGTGAACAGCGGCACGATGCGCCCACCAATCAGGCTGATCAACAGGATCAAAACCGCCAGCCCAATGCGTGCACCCAGAGCGGTGTCCACTGGCGCTGCCTCTTGTGCGGCCAGAAGAAACAGGAGATTGGCCAGGGTGAACCCAGCACACAGCAGGATCACCGGCAGATTGCGCCAATTGCCGCCGCGCGTGACCTCATAGGCCGCAGTCAGGGTGAAGGTGACCGGAAAGGCGAGAGCCAACAGCGTGGTCACCGCCGCTGGTAGCCCAAGGGCTGCGATCACCGTCAGACGTCCCAGCAGCCAGACCAGAAACAGCCCGGCCAAAGGCCAGCCCGACACCGGCGCGCGCCCGGTCCAGGTGGGGATCGCCGTCAGCAGGAACCCAGCCAGAACCGCACCGCCATAGCCAAACAACAGCTCATGCACATGCCAATCCAGCGGGGTCCAGGCCGGTGACCATTCGGTGAACCCCGTCCAGAAAAGGACCCACAACAGCATGGAGGCGGCCGCCCAAAGGGCTGCGCCCAGAAACATCGGGCGAAACCCGGCAGAGAAAAACGGGATGGGGGCTGTCATATGCTGCGTGCTCCGGACGCCGGGATCTGAGCCTGCAACATATGCCCGATTTCAGCAGCGGCAATGGGACAGTTTGCCCGTGCCCCTCGTTGACTGTGGCCCCCGTTTGCCCGTGTCCGCAGTTGCCCGTGTGCTCGGCTGATCGCGCGCCTATTCCTCGGCGGGTTTGCTGCCCCGCAACAGGAGGCTGTAGGCCAGCAATGCCCCAACCGGGAAGATCGCCCAGGGGCCAGAAAAGCTCATGATATTGATGCCGATCAGGAAGACCATCAACAGCCAGATCCGCACCGGGATGGTTTTAAACGGGCGCAAACCCAAAGTGGTCTCCCCATGGCGGAAACAATAGAGAAAGGTCAAAACCCACAGGGGCCAGGCCACCCAAAAGCCGCCACCCGATATCACATTCAGCGCCACAGCACCGCCCACAAGCCCACCGATCCAGCGCCATTTGCGGATCTGGTCCGGGGTGAGCGGGCCAAAGGGGCGGTCTGAGAAACGGGCGGTGTTGGGGCCCTGGTCCGATCTGTCGTCTGACGCGCTGTTGTAGCTGTCGAAATTGTCGTTCCAGACCTGGGCGACTTTGCTGGGGCGTTTGCGCGGGGTGGGCTTGGCCTTGGGGCGGACCCGGTTGATCTGCGCGTCCTGAGCGCCAATGGAAATCCGATAGACGTCGATCTCCTCAGGCAGGTTTTTGGCCTGTTGTTCGCCCAGATATTCAAATCCGATGGTCAGCTTGTTGTGGACCTGTTCATAGACCTGGCGCGAGATCAGAATGCCGCCGGGTTCCGCCATGGCCTGCAGACGCGCGGCCAGGTTCACCCCTTCGCCGATCAGATCGTCGCCGTCACAGATTACATCCCCCAGGTGGATGCCGATGCGGAAATTCAGCCCGTTGTCTTCTGCGGCCAGATCCTGTTGCACGGCAATGGCGCAATGAACCGCCTCCACCACCGAGGGGAAATCGGCAATCAGCCCGTCGCCTGCAGTATTGGCGATGCGGCCTCCGTGGCGTTCGATCAAACGTTGAAACACGGCGCGGGCGGATTTCAGCGCGCCAAAGGTGCCAACCTCATCCGCTTCCATCGCGGTGCTGAACCGTTCGGCGTCTGCCGCCAAAATGGTGGTGAGCTTGCGCGTAATCTGGGCGGTCATAACGGATCCTCAAAAGGCGAGGGGAACAAGAATGTTCCAAAGATGGCGCGCGTAGCCCGCGCCTGCAAGGGTTCAGCGTTGTTTTTTCCGAGCACGGATGCACCCGGTACCGATCAAGGGCGGCGAAGCGGACACGTTCCGTCGAAGAAGGCGCAAATGGGATGCGGGATCCCCTTGCTTTCACGCGCGGCTATGATAGCAGGGCCTAAGCAGAATTCGGGGGACCGTCATGGACGATCTTAAGGCAAAATACCTGGGCCAGATTGCTGAGGCCGCAGATGAGGCCGGGCTGGAGGCGATCCGCCTCGCCGCAGTGGGCAAAAAGGGCGAAGTGGCGCTGAAGATGCGCGAACTGGGCAAGATGACCGCCGAGGAACGCCAGGTGGCGGGTCCGGCGCTGAATGCCCTGAAGGATGAGATCAATTCCGCACTGGCTGCCAAAAAATCCGCGCTGGCCGATGCAGCGCTGGACGAACGCCTGCGCTCGGAATGGCTGGATGTGACCCTGCCGACCCGCCCGCAGCGCCGCCAGGGCACACTGCACCCGATCAGCCAGGTCAGCGAAGAGATCACTGCGATCTTTGCAGAGCTTGGCTTTTCCGTTCAGGAAGGTCCGCGTATCGACACGGATTGGTATAACTTTGATGCGCTGAACATCCCCGGCCATCACCCCGCACGGGCCGAGATGGACACATTCTATATGAGCCGCGCGGAAGGCGATGATCGCCCGCCGCATGTGCTGCGCACCCATACCAGCCCCGTGCAGATCCGCTCGATGGAGAAACTGGGCGCGCCGTTGCGCATTATCTGTCCGGGCGGTGTGTACCGCGCCGATTACGACCAGACTCACACGCCGATGTTCCACCAGGTCGAAGGGCTTGCGCTGGACAAGGACATCTCCATGGCGAACCTGAAATGGGTGCTGGAAGAGTTTGTGAAGGCCTTCTTTGAGGTTGATGATGTGGAGCTGCGCTTCCGTGCCAGCCACTTCCCCTTCACCGAACCTTCTGCCGAAGTGGACATCCGCTGCTCCTGGGAAGGGGGCACGCTGAAAGTGGGCGAGGGCGATGACTGGCTTGAGGTTCTGGGCTCCGGTATGGTGCACCCCAAGGTGATCGCGGCCGGTGGGATTGACCCCGAGGTTTATCAAGGCTTTGCCTTTGGTATCGGGATCGACCGTCTGGCGATGCTGAAATACGGCATCCCTGACCTGCGCGCCTTCTTCGACAGCGACCTGCGCTGGCTGCGTCACTATGGTTTCCAATGTCTGGACCTGCCAACGCTGCATGGAGGTTTGAGCCGGTAAGTGTTTGCCTTTGGCTACTATCTCGCGCGTTACATCGATTGGTGTGATGCGCAAGTGAAGCGGTTGAAACTGTGGCAAGCCATCGCGATCGAAATGCTTGCGGTGGTACTTATTTTCTTGGTTGTAGAAAATGCGCCTGGCTGGCTGGCGGCCTTAGTGTTTGTGATACTTGTACCATCTCTGTGGGTGTTTGGTTTTGTGGCCCACCGCCATTTCAAACAGGTGTATGTGAAGAAGCGCACTGCTGAAAAGCAATTGCGTAAGAACCAAAATATGTTGAAGGGATTTCGCAAGTAGTGCGCTTAGCACAGGTGACAGGCCGGGCAGCGCCCGACCCTCCGCGTCAAACCTTTGGTTTGCGTTCGGCCAAACGGAGGGCGCTTTCGCACCCACCCAGGATCGGGCGCTGCCCTTTGTGGAGTGCACATAGGTTCGCATTTTCGCCGTTTTTAGGTGGCGACGGCTCCGCACTAACCCACATGTGAAGTGACTGTGCGCGCAAATCTTTTAGGGTCCGGGGCATGAGATACACCTTTGCCCTTTTGGCCGCTTTGGGCCTGATCACCGTTGCGCCACAGGCTGATGCCATGGGGCCGTGGAAGAAATCGGATTGCCATCTGGATCAGCCCTGTGAACTGGGGGCGCGATCCTATCATGTGATGGAGCCGGATGGTTGGGATGGTGAGACGCCCTTGCCGGTGTTGGTCCATTATCACGGCTGGGGGCGCAATGGCATCCATGCGCAGAAAAGCGACCGGATCGGGGCCTCGACCAAGCGGCGCGGTGTGTTGCTGGTGACCCCCAACAGCGTTGGGCGGGCCTGGAATTACTGGAGCCCCGACAGCACCGAGGTCGATTTCACCAATCTGGTGCTGGAAGATGTCGCCAAACACTATCCGGTTGATCTGGAGAAGATCTATGTCTCGGGCTACTCATTGGGGTCGGTGATGGCCTGGCGTTATGCCTGTGAAAGCGGCGACCATGTGGCGGCCTTGCTGGCGATTGCCGGGACGATGCGCACGGATGTGGAATGTGCTGAGGCCCCCCATGAGGTGCGCCATGTGCATGGGCTGGATGATAGCGTGATGGGGTTTCCGACCGGGCCCGGCAATGATCCGAGTTATGCCGTGGGCCTGTGGCGCGCGCGGCTGGGTTGTGGCGCGGGGCAGGACGGGGGCGACTGGCAGGTGCGCGAATTTCTGACCTTCCACCGTGAGGCCTGGGAGTGTGACGCGGGCAAGGTGGTGCTGGATCTGCACCCCGGCGGCCATTTTGTCCCCCATGGCTGGATCGGCCGGCAGCTGGACGAGCTTTTGGGTCTCACTCCCTCATATCCTTGAAGCTGGGGGACGACCAAGGCTTGCACCTTGGGCCAATCTTTGCCATTGCCTGCGGGAACACGCATGGCTTGCCAAGGGATCCTTGACCGATGAAATTCACGCTGTCCTGGCTGAAAGAACATCTCGACACCACCGCAACAGTGGATGAGATCTGTGACGCACTGACCGACCTCGGCCTTGAGGTCGAAGAGGTGGTGAACCCGGCGGACACGCTGAAAGCCTTTACTCTGGCCAAGATCGAAGCGGCTGAACAGCACCCCGATGCGGATCGTTTGCGGGTCTGCAAGGTGATCACCGATGAAGGCGAAAAGCAGATCGTCTGTGGCGCGCCAAACGCGCGTGCGGGTATTACGGTTGTTCTGTGTAAACCCGGTGATTATGTGCCGGGGCTGGATTTCACCCTGTCGGTGGGCAAGATCCGCGGCGTTGAAAGCCACGGGATGATGGCATCCTGGCGCGAATTGCAGCTGGGTGAGGATCACGACGGGATTGCCGAACTGGACAGCGGCGACGTGGGCGACAAACTGGTGGATTGGCTGGCCGCCAATGACCCGGCCAAAGTGGACCCGATGATCGAAATTGCGATCACCCCGAACCGCCCGGATGCGCTGGGGGTTTATGGCATTGCCCGCGATCTGGCGGCGCGGGGTCTGGGGGAGTTGAAATCCCGCGATTACAGCCCGTTGCCGGGCAAGTTCCCATGCCCGATCAAAGTGACCATTGACGACGACACGCTGGATGGGGCGCCGGTCTTTGCCGGTCGTGTGATCCGGGGCGTGAAAAACGGCCCCAGCCCGAAATGGCTGCAGGACCGGTTGACCGCCATTGGTCTGCGCCCGATTTCGGCGCTGGTGGACATCACCAATTTCTTCACCTTTGATCAGAACCGCCCGCTGCATGTGTTTGACGTGGCCAAGGTCGCGGGCAATCTGCGGGTGCACCGCGCCAAGGGCGGGGAAACCCTGCTGGCACTGGATGAGAAGGAATACACATTCTCTGCCGGGCAGATGGTGATTTCGGACGACAATGGTGTTGAAAGCATCGCTGGTATCATGGGCGGTGAGGTCACCGGCTGCACCGAGGAGACCGTTGACGTCTTCCTTGAAAGCGCGTTCTGGGATCATATCCAGATCGCGACCACAGGCCGTGCGCTCAAGATCAACTCGGATGCGCGGTATCGGTTTGAACGGGGCGTCGATCCGGAATTCACCGTCGAAGGGTTGGAACGCGCGTCGCAGATGATCCTGGATCTGTGTGGCGGCGAACCCTCTGAGATTGTGATTGCAGGCGACGTGCCAAATCACGCGCGTGCCTATGCGTTAAAGCCTGAGCGGGTGCAGTCCCTGGTGGGGATGGAGATCCCCGAAAGCGATCAGCGCCAGACCCTGACCCGTCTGGGTTTCCGTTTGGAGGGCAATCTGGCCCATGTGCCCAGCTGGCGCCCCGATGTGCAAGGGGAGGCCGATCTGGTGGAAGAGGTGGCGCGGATTGCGTCGCTGACCAAATTGCAGGGCAAGCCCTTGCCGCGTCTGACGCCGGGCATCCCCAAGCCGGTGATGACCCCGCAGCAGCGCCGCATGCAGATGGCGCGCCGGACCTCAGCTGCGTTGGGGTACAATGAGCTGGTGAGCTATACCTTTATCGACCAGGCCGCAGCGGCGCTGTTTGGCGGTGGCGATGATGTGACCAAACTGGCGAACCCGATTTCATCCGAGATGAGTCATATGCGCCCTGATCTCTTGCCGGGTCTGTTGCAGGCAGCCGCCCGCAACCAGGCGCGCGGCTTTATGGATCTTGCGCTGTTTGAAGCGGGTCCGGTGTTCCATGGCGGTGAGCCGGGTGAACAGCGCGAGCAGATCGCGGGCTTGTTGGTCGGTAAAAACGGTCCCAAGGATGTGCACGGTGCCTCGCGCGATGTGGATGTGTTTGACGCCAAAGCCGATATCGAGGCGGTGCTGAGCGCAATCGGCGCACCGGCCAAGGTGCAGATCCTGCGCGATGGCGACGCCTGGTGGCATCCGGGCCGTCACGGTCGCATCTGTCTGGGCCCGAAAAAGACGCTGGGCGTCTTTGGCGAGGTGCATCCCAAGGTTCTGGCAGAGCTGGGTATCAAAGGCGCAGCCGTGGCCTTTACCATCTGGCCCGAAGAAATCCCGCTGCCGCGTAAATCGGCCACCACCCGCGCGGCGCTGGACATCAGCGACCTGCAAGCGGTGGAGCGTGACTTTGCCTTTGTCGTGGATGCCGGTGTCGAGGCGCTGACGCTGGTCAATGCCGCGGCTGGTGCCGACAAGGCGCTGATCACGGATGTCCGCGTCTTTGATGAGTTCATTGGTGGGTCACTGGGCGAGGGCAAGAAATCCCTAGCCATCACGGTGCGCCTACAACCGACCGACAAGACGCTGAAAGAAAAGGACATTGAAGCGGTGAGTGAGAAGATCATCGCCAAAGTGACCAAAGCCACCGGCGGTGAGTTGCGTGGGTAATCTCCGCTGTATTTTCAGGTGAATAAAAAGCGCGCCCGGTTTTAGGGCGCGTTTTTCGTTCTGTGTCCCAGAACCTCGGCCATCACATCAAACACAAAGCGGATCTTGCGGCTGGTGTGCAATTCGCGATGAGTGGTGAGCCAGATCGGAAAGAGCACTGGTGTCATTTGTGGCAGAAGGCGAATCACACCAGGGGTGTTGTCTCCGGCCTCGGATGCCATCAGTGAGATGCCAAATCCCTGACGGACCAAATCCCAAGCAACCAGCCCATTGTGGGAGTTGAACCGAAAGTTTTTGGCCGTAAGCGAAATACCCAAGGGTTCTAGGAAATCGATAATCCGGCCCAGATCGCCAAATCCGATGAATTCATGCTGGCTGCAGTCAGCCAGTGTTTGTGGCGCACCATGCGCGTGGACATAGGTTTTGGCCGCATAAAGATTTGCCTGCGCGTCCTGAACCCGACGGGCAACCAGCTCAGGCTGTTCTGGGCGGACGTGGCGCAGGGCAATATCGGCCTCTCGCCGCATCAGATCTCGCAGGCCATTGTCGGCCACGATCTCGACCTGCAGCTGGGGCGAGCGGTCGGCCAGCACTTTGAGAACGCGGGGCAGGAGATAGACCGAAAAAATGTCGGAAGCGGTGATGCGGACCAAGCCTTCGATCTCTTGGCTTTGGCTGCTGGCGGTAAGGGTAAAGGCTTCAGCCGCTTGCCCCATCTGCTTCGCGTGGCCCAAAAGCTCATGCCCGGCCTCGGTTAGCAGCAAGGCCCGCCCCAGCCGTTCAAACAGCAGAACACCCAGCTGCTCTTCCAAGGCGGCCACCTGTCGCGACAGGGTCGGTTGGGTCAGCCCCAGCTGCCGGGCCGCCGCCGACAAGGATCCGGTGTCAGCGGTGGCGAGAAAGGCGCGGATATGGGTCCAGTCAGGTGCGGTCATACATCTGTGTATATGGGCTCTGCGGATTTAGGCAATTCATCTGTATTGGGAACCGCCTTAAGCTGCGGCCAACCAAGGAGTGTGTGTATGTCGGGTGATCAGAAATTCTGGGACAAAATTGCGGATCGATACGCGGCCAGCCCGGTGCGTGATCCGGCGGCTTATGCGCATACGCTGGACAGGGTGCGTGCACATTTGCGCAGCGATCACAGCGTGTTGGAGCTGGGGGCGGGCACTGGTTCCACGGCGGTCACATTGGCACCGGAGGTGGCCACGATCTGTGCCAGCGACCTTTCTCCTGCGATGATAGAGATCGCGAGGGGTCGCGCTGATGCGGCCGGGCTTGTGAATATGACCACGGCTGTGGGCGCTGTGTCGGCTGCGCCAGATGGTCCGTTTGATGTGGTTTTGGGGATGAACCTGTTTCATCTGCTGCCCGATCTGGATGCAGCCTTGGCAGATGTTGCGGCACGGGTCTGTGACGGCGGCTTGTTTATCTCTAAAACCCCCTGCCTTGGCGATATGGAGGGGTGGAAATGGCGCTTGATGCTTTTGGGCCTGCCCCTTGCGCAGCGCCTGGGCAAAGCGCCTTCGGTTGTGCAGAAATACACTGTCCTGCAGATGGATCAAGCTGTGGCGGCGGCCGGGTTTGAGATCATCGAGACCGGCAATTTCCCGGCCGATCCGCCAAGCCATTTTATTGTGGCCCGAAAACGATCCCCAGTGGCATGAGCTGCGCGCCTGCGCTAGGAGATTGGGGAGCATATGTATCCGCCCCGCAGGGGCATGGCACAAAGGACAGATCCCATGATGAGCGTTTATCTTTCCGGTGAGATCCACACAGACTGGCGTGAGCAGATCATTGACGGGGCCGAGGCGCTTGGCATCCATTTCAACGCCCCGGTTACCGATCATGACGCAAGCGATGATTGCGGCGTGGCGATCCTGGGCGGCGAAGACAGCAAATTCTGGCACGATCATAAGGGTGCCAAAATCAACGCCATCCGTACCCGCAAAGGCATCGAAGAGGCGGATGTGGTTGTGGTCCGCTTTGGTGAGAAATACAAACAATGGAATGCAGCTTTTGATGCCGGCTATGCAGCGGCCCTGGGCAAATCGATCATCGTGTTGAGCCCGCCGGAACATCAGCATGCGCTCAAAGAAGTGCATGCGGCGGCGCTGGCTGTGGCCGAAACACCGGCGCAAGTGGTTGAGATCCTCACTTATGTGGTCGAGGGCACATTGCCCAAGTGAACCAGTGGCCATGACCCCGCCTGAGATTCGCTCCGACCGGTTGATCCTGCGCGGCCACGGGCTGGCGGATTATGGTGATGTGCTGCGGGTCTGGTCCGATCCGCAGGTGGTGAAACATATCAGCGGCGTGCCGGATACGGCGGAAACCGCCTGGGCCAAGCTGATGTTCCACATGGGTCACTGGACCGCCCTTGGCTTTGGCTATTGGGCGGTCACAGCGCGGGATGGTGGCTATTTGGGGATGGTAGGCTTCTGTGTGCTGCCGCGCCTGTCAGAACCGCCGCTGAAATCCCTGCTAACCTCTGACCCGATCGAGGCCGGATGGGCCTTTGCCCCGGGGGCGCAGGGGCAGGGCTTTGCAACCGAGGCGATGACAGCTGCACTGACTTGGGCGGACCAGCAGCCTTGGCCGGAAACGGTCGCGCTTATTGTAGATGACCATGCTGCCTCCCACCGTTTGGCAGCGCGGCTTGGCTACAAGGCCTGCGGCGATGTTTCTTACAAAGGGCGCGCCAACACCCTGCTGCAACGCCCGCGGGCCCGAACGCGCACTTCACCACACACCTGACGTCCTTTGGTTCGCGCAACCCGCGCCAGAAAGGACCCGCGCCCTGTCGCAGACAGGGCGCCATGCCCAACTGTAGCGGGCCCCGGCAGGGGCCCAGAACAGGCGGGAGCGCTTGCGATTGAGCCGCGCGATCAGCCTTTTTTCAACGCGTCGCGGATCTCAAGCAGAACATCCAGCTCGCTTGGACCCTTGGGGGTTTCTTCGGCAGGCTCGTCCTGTTTCTCCATCGCCTCTTTGGCCTTGTTCACGGACCGCACCAGCATAAAGACCACAAAGGCGATGATCAGAAAATTCAGCACCGCCATGCCAAAGGCGCCATAGGCAAACACCGCAGCCCCCGCTTCGCGCGCCGCCTCCAGCGATGCGTAGTCGCCGTCGCCCGACAGCACAAAGAAATTATTGGTGAAATCCACGCCGCCGGTGAACAGGCCAATGATCGGGTTGACCAGATCATCCACCATGGATTTGACAATTGCCGTAAAGGCCGCGCCGATAATAATGCCGACGGCCATGTCCATAACATTGCCGCGGGCAATGAAGGATTTGAACTCGCTAAACATGTGACTTCCCCTTGTTCTGTCGTCGCGCGCATTGGCGCGTTCTGGTCTTTTTGGCTGTCCCAAAAGATAGCCAAAAGTAAGGGGGCTTTGCACCACCTGTAAACGGTATTCAACTTTTACGTTTGGGGAAAGAAAGAGCGTTTTGCGCAGCCATTGTCGGAAAGACCGCCGTCGGCTGCGCAAAACGCCCAAGTTGCACACCCCCGGACATGAAAGGGGGTGCGCAGGAGTGTTTATTGAATGGCGCTCTCGGCTGAGATCACATCCAGACCCAGGGCTTCGCCTACGGCCGCATAGGTCAGCTTGCCCGAATGGACGTTCAGACCGTTCAACAGATGCGGATCATCGGCGCAGGCTTTTTTCCAGCCTTTGTCAGCCAGGTTCAGCAGGAAGGGCAGGGTTGCATTGCCCAACGCCAGGGTTGACGTGCGCGCAACGGCGCCAGGCATATTGGCCACGCAATAATGCATGATGCCGTCGACCTCATAAATCGGATCCGCGTGGGTGGTCGCTTTGGAGGTTTCAAAGCAGCCGCCCTGGTCGATGGCAACATCCACCAGAACTGCGCCCGGTTTCATTTCAGACAGATCCGCGCGCGAGACCAGTTTCGGCGCAGCCGCGCCGGGGATCAGAACCGCACCAATGACCATATCCGCGTCCCGCACCAGCTCGGCAGTCGCGCCGGCGGTGGCGTAGCGGTTTTTGAAATCACGGCCAAAGACGTCATCCAGATATTTCAAACGGTTCAGCGAGCGGTCCAGCACGGTGACATCCGCACCCATGCCTGCGGCGACTTTGGCTGCGTGGGTGCCAACAACACCGCCGCCGATTACCACAACCTTGGCCGGGGCCACACCAGGCACGCCGCCCATCAGAACGCCACGGCCGCCGTTGGCCTTTTGCAGCGTATAGGCGCCAACCTGCGGAGCCAGACGACCTGCAACTTCGGACATCGGAGCCAGCAGAGGCAGGCCACCGCGGGCATCGGTCACGGTTTCATAGGCAATGGCGGTGCAGCCCGAATTCAGCAGATCATGGGTTTGATCCGGGTCGGGGGCCAGGTGCAGGTAGGTATACAGCAGCTGACCTTCGCGCAGCATCTTGCGCTCAATCGCCTGGGGTTCTTTGACCTTTACGATCATGTCAGCGGTGGCAAAAATTTCTTCGGCCGTGTCCAGAATGGCCGCACCGGCCGCCTGGTAGTCCGCATCTGCAAACCCAGCGCCAAGGCCGGCACCTTGTTGGATATACACCGTATGGCCGTGGTTGACGGCTTCACGGGCGGCGTCCGGGGTCATCCCAACCCGGAATTCCTGTGGTTTGATCTCGGTCGGGCATCCAATTTTCATGGCAACTCTCCTAAGCGCTCATTTTTATTCCCAATGCATTCAGCATGCCGGAGGTGCGACAAAATGTGCTGCCTTTGTGGTTCTGTTTACAAACCAGGCATGGTGGAATATTCGAAGAATAAGCGGTCTTAGCGGGAGGATCTTCGACAAATGGCCTTGGATGAAACAGATCGTAGGATTCTGAAGGTCCTGCAAGACCGGGGGCGGATTTCCAATGCTGACCTGTCTGAGGAGGTGAACCTGTCGCAATCTGCTTGCCACCGGCGCGTACAGCGGTTGGAGAATGAGGATTATATCCGGAAATATGTCGCCCTTCTGGATGCGCGCAAACTGCAGGTGCCGACCACGGTCTTTGTCGAAATCACCTTGTCGGGTCAGGCAGATGAAGTCCTGGATGCGTTTGAGCGCGGGGTTGCCTTGATCCCGGACGTGTTGGAATGTCATTTGATGGCCGGTACGGCGGATTATATATTGAAAGTTGTCGCGGAAAACACCGAAGACTTTGCCCGCATCCACCGCCAGTATTTGGCCCGGCTGCCGGGGGTGGCGCAGATGCAAAGCTCTTTTGCCTTGCGCACGGTGTTCAAGACGACGGCGCTGCCTGTTTAGGGGGCCGCCGGTGCCGGGCAGGTGGAATTGAGGCCGAATGCCGGTTGAGCTTTCAACCTTTGCATGTTCTATTTGTGGTTCTGGATGTGAGCGGTGTGCCAAGCTGCTGTTTTTTCACCCGTTGACATGAAACGATCATATGGGAGCGCTATGGCCTCATATGTGAAGAGTATTCAAAAAGGAGATCCCCGTGACCGGCGAGATGGACACAAAATCCCTGGATTGGCTGGAAGCTGAACTGCAGGACACGCTGGATGAGGATTTCGAGATCGAGTTTGCCGAGCCCATGCTGTCCATGGAGCTGCGCAAGATCTACAGGGCGCAGCATCCTGAGATGTTGGATCGCAAGGTCTATTTCCAAAACCTTCTGCGCCTGCAGGCGGAGTTGATCAAGGTGCAGGACTGGGTGCAGCATACCGGCGCCAAGGTCTGCATCCTGTTTGAAGGCCGCGACAGCGCGGGCAAAGGGGGGGTGATCAAGCGGATCACCCAACGTCTGAACCCACGTGTTGCGCGTGTTGTGGCCCTGCCGGCACCCAGCCGTCGCGAACAGAGCCAATGGTATTTCCAACGCTATGTGCCGCATCTGCCGGCCGCCGGTGAAATCGTGCTGTTTGACCGGTCGTGGTACAACCGCGCAGGTGTGGAACGGGTGATGGGCTTTGCCTCGGACGACCAGGTGGAACAATTCTTTCAGGACGTTCCGGAATTTGAGCGCATGTTGACCCGCTCGGGCATCATTGTGCTGAAATACTGGTTCTCGATCACCGACGAAGAACAGCAGTTGCGATTCTTGATGCGGATCCATGATCCGATGAAACAGTGGAAATTGTCACCGATGGATCTGGAAAGCCGGATCCGTTGGGAGCAATACACCAAGGCCAAGGAAGAGATGTTTGAACGCACCAACATCCCCGAAGCGCCCTGGTTCATTGTGGAAGGCAACGACAAGAAGCGCGAGCGTCTGAACTGTATTGAACATTTGCTGACCAAGATCCCCTATGAGGATGTGCCCAGCGAAAAGGTCAACCTGCCGGATCGGGAATATAATCCTGATTACGAACGCCGGGTGCTGCCGGACGAGCTGCACGTGCCCAAGATCTATTGATCTGGCATTGATCGAAAAAAAGGCCCGGCCATTGGCCGGGCTTTGCAGTTGTGGACAGGTCAGAAGACGCATGAACGACCTGTCCGGGGCGTGAGGGTGAACCTCCCGCCTGAGGGCTTGTGTGCTTGGGGGCAAAAGGGCCCGCAGGCGGGGAAGTTCAGAGAGGTCCCGGTGTCGGGACGCTCGGGTGTATGGGGCCATGCTGCTTGAGGGACGTGATCAGCACATGGACCGTCGTGCCGCAGGGCACGAAACCGTTAGAAGAGAAAGTCTGACGATTCGAGGTCGCTCAACTCGGTGTTTCTGATAATCAGCCGGTCGCCATCATCATCGGTGATGCGCAGGTGACCATTGGCCAGTTCTGTTGCGTGGTTGTTCACCAGGTCGGTGAAGCTGTTGATGCCATTGGCCGCGCTCAGATCGATAAAGTCATCGACGCCGCCGCGGTTGAAGTCAGCGACCCTGTCCGCCCCCTCAGAGAACACAAAGGTGTCCTGGCCGTTGCCGCCAACCAGCAGATCATTGCCTGCGCCCCCGTCCAGGGTGTCGTTGCCGTTTTGACCTTTGAGGATGTCGCGGTCGTTGCCGCCAGACAAGCTGTCGTAACCTGCGCCGCCAAACAGCCGGTCCAGACCGTCACCACCCGACAGGTTGTCGCTGTGACGTCCGCCGATCAAACGGTCCGCTCCGTCATTGCCAATCAGGTCGTCGCGACCATCGCCACCGCGGATGGTATCATTGCCGTCTGATCCGGTACCAAAATCCCGTCCCGCAAGCAGGTTCAGCTCACCCGCTGTGTCCAAGGTGATATTGTCGTTGCCATTTGTTCCGGTCGTGGGGGCATCCGGCGTTGGCTCGGGATCGGCTGGGACCGGGTCAGCGGGCGCTGGATCCTGAGGTGCAGGATCTGATGGCGCCGGGTCTGTGCCTGTGCCCTCATCCAGTTGCAGGTCGGCGGATGTGCGGGCAAAGTTCTGGGTGACCATGACGGCGTTGAAGCCGTTGAATTCACCCAATTCGATGCCAATTCCGATCACGGTGACATTCGGGTCCAGAATATTGGCACGGTGGCCGGGGCTGTTCATCAATGCATTGTGGAGGTTGATGACATCATCCTCCAGACCGGGTGCACCGCGTTCGCTTTGCCATGCGATGTTTTCACTCCAGCGCCAGTTGCCGGAAAACACAAAGCCGGCATCGGCCATCCGATCGCCCGCAGAAGATCCCCCTTCACCGGTATGGGAAAACACGTCCTGCTCCAACATCCAGGTGCTGTGGTCTTCGGCTGAATCGTTCAGGCGCAGTTCCAGCTGCACGGGTGACAGCCCGTTTGCAGCACGCTCTGCGTTGATCAGCTCCAGCATCTGACGCTCAAGGGCGCTTGCTTCGCTCATAGGTAAGTCTCCTAGGTTGCCTCTTTGCTGAGGTCCTTTCGTTAACCTCTACGATGGGAATATCGCGGAAATAGGGCACGGCGCTTGTGAGATATTTAAATTCGTAAAGAACCGGTAAATCTCTGCCTGCACCCTGTGTCGGTGTCGGCATAGATTTGCCTTTGCCAAAGGTAGAGGCCTTTTTGAGCGTGAAAACGCCGATTTGTTTTCAGAAAACGAGTATTTTTGCGCTCACTTTGCGATACGTGAGCGAAGATGAGATTCGTAAAACACGTGGCGATTTGTGTAAATATGGCGAGTTTCAGGCGAATTGAGGCAGTTGTTTGGGAGACCTGCCCATTTGGATGGGCGAAAATTAAGAGAGATTACCCGGTTGTTTCCGCCAAGACGCGCGACCGGGAGCAAAAACAAACCCCCGAAGCCAGGGGCTGCGGGGGTCGTTATACTTTACAGCATCCAGAACCAAGCTGGAGAGGCGCCGCTGGGACCGGTCCTGCCGGTCCTCGGGCCACAGAAAGATGCTTAGAGCATGCCTTCGCGCTGGGCTTTCTTGCGTGCCAGTTTACGGGCACGACGGATCGCTTCAGCTTTCTCACGCGCTTTTTTCTCGGACGGCTTTTCGAAATGTTGCTTGAGCTTCATTTCGCGGAAGACGCCTTCGCGCTGCAGCTTTTTCTTCAGGGCACGAAGCGCCTGATCGACGTTATTGTCGCGAACACTAACCTGCATGTGGTTGTCACCACCTTTCTAGATATGAGTTGCAAGGAAATTGCAGGAGGTGGCGATATAGCAAGATGATGTTACCTTGTCTAGTGCGGGGCGAGCGAGTCCTGATATGTACAACGCAAGAGTCAGGGAGATTGGTATGACAGAAGCGGATCAGGACGCGGTAAAGGCCAAATTGTTGGAGGCTGCCGTGATGCATGTGCCGTTTGACGGGTGGAGCGAAGCGAGCTTTCAGGCCGCGATTCGCGATGCGGATGTTGCGGCCCCGCTGGCGCGGATGGCCTGTCCGCGCGGTGCGGTGGATCTGGCGCTGGCCTATCATGCGGCCGGGGATCGCGCCATGGTCGCGCGCCTTGCGGCGGCAGATCTGGAGGGTCTGCGGTTTCGGGACAAGATCGCGCAAGCCGTGCGGTTTCGCCTGGAAGCGGTTGAGGACAAAGAGCTGGTGCGCCGTGGGACCACTTTGTTTTCCTTGCCGCATCACGCCGGAGACGGCGCGCGGGCGATCTGGGGTACCTGTGATGCGATCTGGGATGCCTTGGGTGACACGTCAGAGGATGTGAATTGGTACAGCAAACGCGCCACCCTGTCGGGGGTCTATTCGGCGACGGTGCTTTATTGGTTGGGGGATGACAGTATGGACCATCAGGCGACCTGGGAGTTTCTGGAGCGGCGCATTGATGACGTGATGCTGCTTGAGAAGGTCAAAGCAGGGGTGCAGAAAAACCCGTTGCTGAAGCCTTTGCTGGCGGGACCCAATTGGCTGGCCAGTCAGATCAAGAAACCAGGGACGCGGGATGATCTGCCTGGAACGCGCGGCTGAGCGCGCAGGAACGGCGCCGTGCGCCGGCCTTCGGCGAGAGTATTTTTGAAAAGATGAAAGCGGGTGGCCGGATCGCAGCTGTGCGGTTTGGCTGGCGTTTTATGTAGGAACAGAGAAGGGCAGGTCATGACAGAGATGATGCGAGCGGTGGAGATTGCTGAGCCGGGCGGGCCAGAGGTGTTGAAGCTGTGTGAACGGCCGGTGCCAGTGGCGGCGGTGGGTCAGGTTGTGATCAAAGTCGCTTTTGCCGGGGTGAACCGGCCGGATGCGTTGCAGCGTGCTGGATCTTATGCGCCGCCACCGGATGCGAGCGATTTGCCGGGGCTGGAGGCCGCAGGGGAGATTGTCGCGGTGGACGCTGGGGTCAGTGGGTTGTCTGTGGGCGATCAGGTTTGTGCCCTGCTGCCGGGGGGCGGTTATGCGGAATATGTGGCAACGCCTGCGGCCCATTGTTTGCCGGTTCCAATGGGAATGGACCTCAAACAGGCGGCGTGTTTGCCGGAGACGTTTTTCACGGTTTGGAGCAATGTGTTTCAGCGGGGTGGTTTGAAGGCTGGCGAGCGGTTTTTGGTCCATGGGGGAACGTCTGGGATTGGCACAACAGCGATCCAGCTGGCGCGGGCCTTTGGGGCGCGGGTTTTTGCAACCGCTGGATCGGATGAGAAGTGTCAGGCCTGTCTGGACCTTGGGGCAGAGCGGGCGGTGAATTATCGCACGGATGACTTTGTGGAGGTGATGCGCCGAGAAGGGGGGGCGAATGTGATCCTGGATATGGTCGGCGGAGACTATATCCCGCGTAACATCAAAGCGCTGGCGGATGATGGGCGACTGGTTCAGATTGCGTTCTTGTCCGGTCCCAAAGTGGCGGTGAATTTTGCGCATGTGATGATGCGGCGTCTGACGATTACGGGGTCAACTTTGCGTCCGCAAAGCGATCTGGCAAAGGCGGAGATCGCGGAGGCATTGCGACACAGCGTCTGGCCGTTGTTGGCGGCAGGGCGGATTGGACCCGTAATGGACGAGTGTTTTGAACTGGCGGATGCGGCCAAAGCCCATGCGCGTATGGAAAGTTCTGCCCATATTGGCAAGCTTGTTTTGAAGGTGGCGGGCTAAAGTCGGCTGCGGGTCTTATGTCACAGGAGGGGTGTTGTTCCGATAGGAGCAAGAGCGCCGCGGGAGCGGTGGCAGGGCGCTGATGCGCCCGGCCACCGCTCCCGCGGCGCGCCCGCCTTTGGCGGGCGGGTGCCACTTAAAACGGGGCGGCAGGCGACTGTCAGACCACTAAGCGGCGGTACAGATGCCATGTGGCGTGGCCCAGGACGGGTACAACCAGAATGAGCCCTGCAAAGAAGGGGATCGACCCCAACACAAGCGCAAAGCCCACGATAAATCCCCATGTAAAGGTCACCCGCAGGTTTCCGCGTACGGCGCGCAGGGATGTGACCACTGCAACAGGCAGGCCTACACGGCGATCCAGTAGCAGCGGGAAAGAGATCAGCGCGGTTGCAAAGCCCACAAAAGCAAAGCAAGCGCCAACTGCCATGCCGGAGATGGCCATCAAGCGGCCTTCTGGGGTCATCACCACATCTCTTAGGAAAAGCGCCAGGCTGTCCGGTGTCTCTGGCCCCATCGTGTGCAGAAAGATCATATTAGCGGCCACGAGCCAAAGAATGAAAAGCGCTGCCAGAAATAGCGCCAGTGTTAGAACGGGCAAAAAGGCGGGTGAGCGGATCACGTTCAGCGCGTCGCTCCATTTGGCCTGAAACCCTGCCTCGCGCCGGGCGGACATTTCATAAAGGCCAACGGCGGCAGCTGGGCCCACGATGGCAAAACCCAGGATCATGGGCACCAGGAGCGGAAACAGCTGCTCGGATGTGGCGGCGGCAACCATGGCCATGCCGATCAGCGGGTAGAGAAACACAATGAACATTGCGTCACTGCGGCAGGCGGCAAAATCCTGCAAACCCAGCTTGAGCGCCGCTTTGAGATCCTGCATTGCCAATCGTCGGATTTCGGGCACTTCGGTTGAGCGCGATCGAATCTGATCCACCGATCCGCCCAGATGCTGTCCGGCCTCGCCAAATTGTTTTGCCAGCCAGCTGGCTGGATTGCCAATTGTATGCGCCATCACTTTCCCCTCCTGAGTAAAAACGTCCTCCACAACGTGCTGCCGCGGTGGCCACTCAGAGATCACAAGAGCAATGGCGGCCAAAGGGGCAGCTCTGCCATCAGTGTAGCATAAAATAGAGTTTCAAGCGCTCACAGCTGCGACAGGGTTCTGTGATGTCATCGCCCTGCGTTATTCGATCGGGGTAAAACGCGCATCTTTAAGCGTGCAATCCCGGATCGTGTCGCGGCCACAGGGCACTGGGTCCAGGTCCCGCGACAAGCAGATGCGCGCTTCTTGGATGTAGCCGTCGCGGCAGGTGATGGTGAGGCTGTCGCGCGACAGGTCTGGATTCTCCTTGAGAAAGGCGTCTTCGATCACCGAGGCGGGCAGGGACACGGGTTTGTCCAATTTGCGAAACACGGCGGGGCGGGTCACAGCGTCATAGGCTTTGCGGGAGAGGTCAAAGTAACCTTGGGCCGAAAGGCCCGAACAGCTGCCGTGTTTCTTCCACTGGTGCCAGGCCAGGCCTGAAGTGCCCATGATATCAGCCATCTCGGCCGTCATGCGCCGGGTTGGGGCTGGGGTATTGCTGCGGCAATAGCTGGGCCAGCCGCGATGGTATTGGGGCCAGAGCCCATGCAGGGTCCAGCCATGATCCTGGCGGGGATCACATTGTTCGGACCCTTTGGCCTTGCCTTCCACTGCGCACCAATTTGGCGACCAGCTGAGGGCGAGCACATAATAGTCAAATCGCCCTGACTGATACTCTTGGGCGGAAATTGGGGCTGCGGCGGCCATAAAACCGGATAAAATGACATAAAACAGGAAACGCATTGACCTCTTTCCTTATGAACTGAAGGCGACTATATAGAGCATAAGTTCCCCGACAACGGCAACCTGTCCCCATCAGCGGGACCGCCTCTTTCAGGCGACGGGAAAGCTATATCCGGGGATAAGGCACGCGTGAAGGAGAAGACGCATGGCAAAACCGTTGATGGCCAAGGCGACCGCCGTGTGGCTGGTGGACAATACGATGATCAGCTTCAAGCAGATCGGCGATTTCGTGGGCATGCATGAGCTGGAGATCCAGGGCATTGCAGATGGCGAAGTGGCCGTGGGCGTAAAGGGCTTTGACCCGGTTGCAAACAATCAGCTGACCCAGGAAGAGATCGACAAGGCAGAGGCCAGCCCGATGCACAAGCTGCGCCTGAAGTTCAACCCGGCTGCTGCAGGCGAAGAAAAGCGCCGTGGCCCGCGCTATACCCCGCTGTCCAAACGTCAGGACCGTCCGAATTCGATCCTGTGGCTGGTGAAATTCCACCCGGAACTGAGCGATGGTCAAATCGCAAAGCTGGTGGGCACCACCAAGCCGACCATCCAGTCGATCCGTGAGCGGACCCATTGGAACATCTCCAATATGCAGCCGATTGATCCGGTTGCGCTCGGCCTGTGTAAGCAATCCGAGCTGGACGCGGTTGTTCAGAAAGCGGCAGCGGCCAAGGCGGCCGAAGGTGGCGTGATGAGCGATGACGAGCGCCGCAAGCTGGTGTCAACCGAGCAATCGCTGGAGATGGATGCAGAACCCAAGATGCCAAGCGGCATCGAAGGGCTTGAGGCCTTTACTCTGGGTGGGAACCCGGCGGATGATAAGCCCAAGGAAGAAGATCCGATTGTGGATGCAGACAGCTTCTTTAACCTGCCATCCGGCGGTGAGGACGATGAAGACGAAGAAGAAGGCCGGTTTTAATCCGGTCTTTTGACCGGCTCTTTTGCACTTCTATTAAAACATCAAAGCCGCAGCATGAGAATGCTGCGGCTTCTTTTGCGGATTGGCGTGTGCGAGTTTGCTTGGGGGCTAAACGGCAACATCATCCGCAAAAAACAGAATGTGACAATCTTTTAAATAGCGGCCAAAAGCGCAAAGACAAGAAAACACATCTAATATATGCAATGTATCGGCTCTACCATCGCGAGAGTTGCATGTCACATCACAAATTTGCTATATTTTGAGTTGAGTGCTCTGCCCCGCTTGTTTCCCATGTGGTGTCGGCCCGCCAGCGCAGTTGTGTCCAGAAAATCGAAATTCCAATGGGCCAATTCGCCTGAGTGTACGCGGTACAATCGGGCTTTTGCCATGCGCGTGTCGACAGATGTATGACAAGGATGACTGCGAAAGTCGCCGCAGCTACATCAGGCGCAGACTGAGGAAGAGTAAAGTGAGCCAATACAGCGCAACACAGGACAGAAACAATACTGCACCGTCTTTGGTAGACTTGCGCAGCGACACGGTTACGCGCCCGGATCCCGCGATGCGCGCGGCTATGGCGGCTGCCGAAGTTGGCGATGATGTCTATGGCGAGGATCCCACTGTCACGCGGCTTGAAGCGGTTCTGGCAGAGCGGCTGGGCAAGGACGCAGGCCTGTTTCTGCCCTCGGGGACGCAAAGCAATTTGATCGCGCTATTGTCGCATTGCGGACGCGGCGAAGAGGTGATCACGGGTCGGGATTACCACATCTTCAAGTATGAGGCTGGCGGGGCTTCGGTTTTGGGCGGCTGTATGTTTGACCCTTTGACCGTTGCCCCGGACGGCGGATTGGAGGCCGAAGATGTCGCCGCCGCCATCAAGGAGGATGATCCGCATCATCCGGTCAGTCGCCTGCTGTCTTTGGAAAACACCCACAATGGCAAAGCGGTTCCGCTTCCGCGCTGTACGGCTGCGACTGAGGCTGCGCGGCAAGCGGGTCTGTCCACCCATCTGGACGGCGCGCGATTTTTTAATGCAAGTATTGCGCTGCAATGTGGCGAGCAGGCTTTGGCGGCGCCGTTTGATACGGTCTCAATTTGCCTGTCCAAAGGGTTGGGCGCGCCGGTGGGATCCGTGCTGGTGGGGGAGGCCGATCTGCTGGCCAAAGCGCGCCGCCTGCGCAAGATGCTTGGCGGTGGCATGCGGCAGGCGGGAGTTTTGGCAGCAGCAGGGCTTTATGCGCTGGACCATAACGTGAGCCGCTTGGCCGAGGATCATATGCGGGCCCAGACTTTGGCCGAGGCTTTGACCCGCGCGGGTGTGGGAGATGTTGCGTTTGGCACAAATATGATCTTTTGGACCCCGATGGAGGATACGCGGTCAGAACTTGTAAACCGCTTGCTGGATGCGGGGGTGACGTTGAATGTTCCGGCAACGGGTCCTATCCGCATGGTTCTGCACAAGGACGTCACGGAATCGGATTTTGAAGCTCTGCTGCAAGTTATCCAAGGTGTTTGATTGGAGGCTGAGGCCAGCGTCATTCGCCCAATCCAAAGCTCTCCCGCCCGTCGTCGGCAATCACAGATTGCTGTCCTCCCGTTGGGCGTAGCGCCGCGCCGAAGGCGCGGCGCTACGCCCAAGGTTTCACGGGGGTCTGGCCAAAGGCCAGGGCATTGTTGAAAGCGCGGGAGCACTTCTCCGATTCTTGCCGAAGCAAGTGCAGCGCTTGAAGTCAATTGCGTGCCGCAGACGAGCTGGCCTTACACCGCTTTGCGCGAATTCAGCGCCGCTGTAATTGTGCCTTCATCCAGGTAGTCGAGCTCCCCGCCAATCGGCACCCCTTGGGCGAGGGAGGTCAGGGTCACGCCGGACGGCAAGTGATCCATAATGTAATGGGCCGTTGTTTGCCCATCTATGGTGGCGTCCAGCGCCAGAATGACTTCATGCACACTTTCGCTGGCCATTCGGTCCACCAGCTGTGGAATGCGCAGGTCATCGGGTCCCACACCATCGAGCGCAGACAAAGTGCCGCCGAGCACATGGTAGCGTCCTTTAAACGAGCCAGCCCGTTCGATGGCCCAAAGGTCCGAGACATCTTCGACCACGCAAAGCTCTCCATTGCCGCGGGCCTCGTCGGCGCAGATCGGGCAAATGTCAGATGTGCTGATGTTTCCGCAATTGAGGCAGCTGCGCGCGCTGGCTGCCACTTCCTGCATTGCGTTTGCCAAAGGGGTTAGCAGCAGGTCTTTTTTGCGGATCAAATGCAGGACCGCGCGCCGGGAGGAGCGGGGGCCAAGGCCTGGCAGCTTTGCCAGAAGCGCAATCAGATGTTCGATCTCAGCAAGGGTGTTTTGCGACACGGGGCGTATGGTGTCCTTGGGTGTGAGGGGCCTGTGGGTATTGTCCACAATCACAAAGTCGCAGCAAGGGAAATGTTCGAGTTTTGTTTCCCTTGCCGGATGGGTATTGTGCCATCGGTTTTGTGCAACCGATACCGCAAAGAGCCTTAAAACGGCAGCTTCATATCCGCGGGCAGACCCATGCTTTCGGACAGCTTTTTCATCTCGTCCTGGGCTTTTTGAGCCGCTTTCCCTTGCGCGTCTTTGACCGCTGCGAGGATCAGGTCCTCGACCACTTCCTTGTCATCGCCCGAGAAAATCGAGGGATCAATATCCAGCGCGGTCAGCTCGCCCTTGGCGGTTGCAGTGGCTTTGACCAGCCCTGCGCCTGCTTCGCCGGTCACGGTGAGATTGGCCAGGTCATCCTGCATCTCAGCCATTTTAGTTTGCATTTCTTGGGCTTTTTTCATCATCCCGGCCATATCGCCGAGAGCACCGAGGCCTTTGAACATCGCGGTCTCCTTGTCCTGTCCATGTTGCATGGGGTCATGCGCTGAGGCTTTAGATACGGAGCCTTTGGGGCTTCGGCAAGGGGCGCAGGGCGACCCAATTGGTTGATTAGGGGGCGCTGCCCCCAGTGTTCGCCCCTTTTGGGGCTCACCCCCCGAAGTATTTTTGAAAAGATGAAAAGGCGATGTCGTCTGGTCTTAGTCGTAGGCGGCGGTGACGATCATCTCAACTTTGAGTTCTGGTCGGGCCAGTTTCGCTTCGCCGCAGGCACGGGCCGGGGCGTGGCCTTCGGGGACCCAGGCGTCCCAGACTGCGTTCATCTCGGCAAAGTCTGCCATGTCGGCCAGCCAGATGACCACTTGCAGCATTTGCTCTTTGGAGGATCCGGCTTCTTCGAGCAGGGCCTCGATCCGGCGGATGCATTCGCGGGTTTGATCAGCCACGCTGTCGTCAGCATTGCCAACCTGACCGCAGAGGTAGGCGGTGCCATTGTGCTTGACGATTTTGCTCATCCGTTGACCGGTGTGAAGGCGTTTGATCATAGGGCTTCTTTCTTTGCAAAGCTGTGCGTGTGTGCGGCGTTATTCTTCAAACGGATCCCATTCATCCTCGACCTCTGGGAGGGCGTCGGCCTGAACCTCAGCCTCCAGTTCTTGGGAGGTGCGGATGCGTTTGATTTTGGCTTTTGGGAAGGCAGCCAGCACGGCCTGTACCAAGGGATGGGCGGAGGCTTCGGCCTTGAGCGCGTTGTCCGCGGCGTCGCGGACTTCGGCGATTGTTTGCGCCGCACAGCCTGCCACGATGGTGACCACCCAGCGGTTGCCTGTCCAGTTCTGCAAGGCGGTGCCCAGACGGGCGGCCAGGTCGCGGGGGGCGGTGTCTGACGGGGTAAATTCGATCCGACCGGGTTGATAGGCTGCCAAACGCACGCCGCCTTCAACCTCAACCAACAATTTGACGTCTCGGTGTTTGCGCACCAGTTCGACCACATGTTCAAAGGTTGGATAGCGGGCCAAGGCCAGGTTGGTTTGCGGGGCCACAGCGGTGCGTGTGGTTGCCCCGCCTTGCGCCATCGTGGGAGCGCCATTTGGTCCACTACCGGGAGAGCCTTGCGGCGCGGCTGAGGCGTAAGCCGAAGCCGCG
>NZ_WIBF01000014.1 GCF_009496005.1 Tritonibacter litoralis | reverse complement strand
GCGGGATGGAGCAGCCAGGTAGCTCGTCAGGCTCATAACCTGAAGGTCGTAGGTTCAAATCCTACTCCCGCAACCAAAACTAATTATTAAATAATATCAACATCTTAGCATCTAGCGCCCGAACCTTGATCGCCGTTTCCCAACGCAAGACGCAGCAAGCGCCCAAGATCCCCGGGTAATCCCCCCATTTTTGATGGGGTCCAAAAATAGAATATATGCTGCTTTCAGTTTCTGTATCGGTGTCATTCCTCGGATCCCCATATTCGGCCTTTCATGGTTGTAGGTCCAGAGCCATCGGGTGGCATGGTCCTGAACCTCCTCGATGCTTTCAAAGTGATACCGTCCCAACCATTCCGTGCGGACAGTCCGGTTGTATCGTTCGACATAGGCATTCTGCTGCGACTTGCCTGGCTGGATGTAGAGGAGCTCGATCCCGGCTTTCTCTGCCCATGTCTGCAGCCTGCCACTGACATATTCAGGGCCATTGTCGACCCTTATCGCCAGAGGCTTCCCGCGCCACGTTACAATCTGGTTCAAGGCGCGGACCACGCGTTCTGAGGGCAGCGAGAAGTCCACTTCGATCGCCAGCCCTTCGCGATTGAAGTCATCCAGCACGTTCAATGTCCTGAACGAACGACCATCCGCCAACTGGTCGGCCATGAAGTCCATCGACCAGACTTCGTTCGGAGCTTCAGGCACCGCCAGCGGCTCGGGCTTTTCGTGCTGTAGCCGTTTGCGTGGCTTGATCCGCATGTTCAGCTCCAACTCGCGATAGATGCGGTAGACGCGCTTGTGGTTCGTAAGCGTTGTATCCAGGGCCCGAAACAGCACTTTTTATATTCTCTGCAAGATCTAAGACTACCAAACAAGCGCTCAGTCGCCGCTGTTTGACATCGTTAATTCCTACCCCCGGCAACCTGGGCCGCTGAGCTACTCCCCAATGTTTGGGCAGTTTTCCGCGTAGTTTAAGCTACTCTTCGCACCTGCTGATTGGGGTTGGTTGTTTCATTTCTCTGCCAGTAAACCACGGCGGGAGGCTGGCCGCCATGGGCGCTATGTGGGCGCTTGTGATTGTAAAACTCGACCCACTTTGCGATCCCGGTGCGAGCCTCAGAGCCGGTTGCCCAAGCATGCAGGTAGACGCATTCGTATTTCAGGCTGCGCCACAGCCGCTCGACAAAGATATTGTCGAGGAACCGGCCTTTGCCGTCCATTGAGATACGCACGCCGGATCGGCGTAGCCGGTCAGTCCAGGCGAAGGACGTGAACTGGCTGCCCTGGTCGGTGTTCATGATCTCGGGTCGGCCGAACCTGGCGATGGCCTCGTTCAGCGAATCCAGGTAAAAGAACCCTCGCCTCATTGGAATGTAGGTAATGTCCGACGCCCAGACTTGATTGGGCCGTGTCACGCGCAGCCCCTTCAGAAGGTAGGGATAGGTCTTGTGGCCCTTTGCGGGTCTGCTGGTGTTGGGCTTTTGATAAATGGGCATCAACCCCATGAGACGCATCAGCCGCCGAATGCGCTTCTCATTGACCAAATGACCGTCGTTGCGCAGATGCCAGGTCATCTGACGGACACCGAAGAACGGCGTTTCCAAGAGCTGTTCGTCGATCCGGCGCATCAGCATCAGGTTCAGCGCCGTCTCGCCTTTGGGCTGGTAGTAAAACGACGACCGCGAGATCGACAGCAGTTTGCACTGTTTGCCAATCGATAGATCGGGATTGTCCTTCTCGACCATGCCGCGCCTCACTTCAGGCCCCAAGGCTTGAGCTTTCGGGACAAAAAATCCTTGGCAACTGCATTCGCCATTGTTGCTCGGACCAATGGCGCGACATGGCTCATTCCCCTATCTTAGCGTGCAGCTCTTTGACCTGCTCTTCGTCGATCTCTGGGACTTTCTTTCCGCCCCGCTCAAACACGCCCGATGCACCTTCAAGCAACGCCCGCTTCTAACTGTGGATCATGGGTAGGGTGGACGCCAAACTGGCTGGCAAGCTCAGCCACCGTGCGTTCGCCTTTCAAAGCTTCAAGCGCGACTTTGGCTTTGAACTCAGGGCTGTGGTTCTTTCGTTTCGACATCTCTGATCTCCTTCGCGTCGAAGATCAGCAGACAGCAAATCGTAGCTTACGTCAGTGTCCGAATTTCGGGGGGTAGCTCACCGGCTCCGCGCCCCTCAGTACGAAACAGCCAGCCGAGCTCGACAAGCTGCCGAAGACACCGTTTGATGGTGGCCAAGGACATGCCCGCCAGAAATTCATCCAGTGTATTCAAAGAGGAGTTGAGCTGACCGGTATGGTCTTTGGCAAATTGAATCGAGAGTGCCGAAGCAACTGCCTTTGTCGATGAATTAAGATCGGCACATTGCAAAAAGGCTTTCAGCCACTCAAAACGATTGAGCTTAGGCATGTGAACCTCCTGCGATTGCAGTCAGATCATTTTTTTGATAATGTGTGTGGGCAGAAAGATTTGCAGTGCCGTTGAGGTGGGTGGCCGCCCCCTCAGCGGTTTTTATTTGGTTACTGTCCGAAATTCCAGTCTCGTAGGAAACTAATTCCGGATCATATCCGGATCGGCTATCAGCCGAAGGCCGTGGGTGATCACCTAAGCTGTTGAAATAATTGGTCGGAGCGAGAGGATTCGAACCTCCGGCCCCTGCCTCCCGAAGACAGTGCTCTACCAGGCTGAGCTACGCTCCGACCGTGGAGGGCTGATTATACTCCGGTCTGGGGTTTTGCAAGCCCAATCAATCAGTTTTTTGCCGCTGCCTTAACCGCACCATAAGGGAGACATTTGCCCCGCCGCTGGTGACCGCGCGGCTGCGGGTATTGAGCACTGGCGTGTTGTCTGAACGCCCGCCACGGGCCTCGCGCAGGACGATGAAAATGCCGCTTGCAATGATGATCGCAGCGCCAGTCAGGGTCATCGCATCCACGTCTTCGCCAAACAAAAGGCTGCCATAAAGTGTGGCCCAGATGATCTGGGAATATTGCATTGGGGCCACGGTAGCCGCCTCGCCAATGGTGTAGGCTTTGACCACCAGCAAGGTGGCGCAAAAGCCAAAGAGCGCAACAACGGCCAGGCCGCCAAGCTCAGCTGCTTCAAGCGGAACATAGACAAAGGGCAGGGTCAGACCCATCAGAGCAACAGTGCCAAGCATCGGATAAAGCATCAGGACAATGGCGCGTTCCTCGTTGCTGACCTTACGCAAGATGACCGATTGCGTTGCGTTTCCAAGCGCTGCCAACAGTGCTGCTGCATGGCCCAGACCCAATTCGGTGCCTCCGGGACGCAGAACGACCAGAACGCCAATAAAACCAACGCCCACCGCCGCCAAACGTTGTACGCCCACCCGTTCCTTGAGCACAGGAATAGACAAGAGCGTGATCAGAAGCGGCGTGGCAAACAGCAGCGCATAAGCCTGTGCCAGGGGCAGAACGGAAAAGGCATAAAAAGCGCTTGCGGGAATGAAGGGAATGATCAGAGACCGCAGCACGGTCCAGCCGGGGTATTTGGGTCTCAGATTACCGATGGTTTTGTCGCCCACCATCATCAAGGTCAGCAAAGGAAACGACAACAGTGAACTGAAGAACACAATCTGAAAGGCCGACTGTGTCTCACTGACAAATTTCACAATCACATCGTGCGTGGAAAAGATGCCATAGGCGATCAATGCGAAGATCGCCGCGCGCGTATTTGACAACATGGGGAAAGGTCCGTTTTCGCTAACACGTGCAGCTTATGCAGGCGGGCTTTGATTTGGCAAGGGGCTTGGTTTGGTGTCGTCGAAACGAAAGCGAGGGCCCGATAGGGACCCTCGCCTGGTTTTAAGATCTGGAAAGGGAAAGCCGATCAGAGGCTTTCGTCCAGCGCCACGATGATGGCGTCGCCCATGCCCGAGGTGGAGACCGGCGTAACGCCTTCTTCGCCCAGGAGGTCCGCAGTACGCACGCCTTTTTCCAGAACGGTGTTGATCGCGCTTTCCAGGCGGGTTGCTTCATCACCCAGATCAAAGCTGTAACGCAGCGCCATCGCAAAGCTGAGGATACAGGCGATCGGGTTCGCCTTGCCTTCGCCTGCGATGTCTGGTGCAGATCCGTGGACCGGCTCGTACATGGCCTTGGGGCGGCCATTGTCCATCGGCGCACCCAGCGATGCAGATGGCAACATGCCCAAGCTGCCGGTCAGCATGGCTGCGGCGTCCGACAACAGGTCGCCAAACAGGTTGTCGGTCACAATGACGTCGAACTGTTTGGGCCAGCGGCACAGCTGCATTGCGCCCGCGTCAGCGTACATGTGGGACAGCTCAACCTCCGGGTAGTCTTTGGAGACTTCGGTCACAACTTCGCGCCACAGGATGCCGGATTCCATGACGTTGGCTTTCTCCATCGAGCAGAGCTTCTTGTCACGGCGCATTGCTAGTTCAAAGGCAGAGCGGGCGACGCGCTCAATTTCGGACTCGGTGTAACGTTGGGTGTTGATGCCCACACGTTCGTTGCCCTCTTCGATGATGCCGCGCGGCTCACCAAAATAGATGCCCGAGGTCAGTTCGCGCACGATCATGATGTCGAGGCCCGCAACCACGTCTTTCTTCAGCGAGGAGAAATCCGCCAGCGCGTCAAAACACTGGGCCGGGCGCAGGTTGGAAAATAGGTCCATTTCCTTGCGCAGGCGCAACAGGCCGCGCTCAGGTTTGACTGAGAAATCCAGAACGTCGTATTTCGGGCCGCCAACGGCACCCAGCAGAACGGCGTCGACCGCTTGGGCTTTGGCCATTGTGTCATCATGCAGCGGCGTGCCGTGGGCGTCATAGGCCGCGCCACCAACCAGGTCTTCGCTCACATCGAACTGAATGTCGCGCTTGTCGCCAAACCAGGTAATGACCTTGCGCACTTCGGCCATAACTTCGGGGCCAATGCCGTCACCAGGCAAAATCAGAATCGATGGGTTAGACATCCTCAGTCTCCTTGAAATCCGTCGCTCCGGGGGTAACGTCCCCGGTCCGCAGGGTCAATAAGAGCGCCGAAATAAAGGGGTGTCGGTGGGGTTACGGGAGGTCCAGATCCACCCAAACCAGCCTGTGGCGGCTGGCGTAAGCTGCGGGGTCGTCTTGTGATTGTGGCCAATGCACGCCGGATCTGGTGACGGTCAGCTGGGCATCGGGCAGGATATAGTCCACACGCATCGGGCCGGTCTGCTCCCAATCCACGGTGGCGGTGCCAGCTTGGGGGCTTGAGGGGGCAGGGTCCTGCAGGCGGGGGTGAGACCGCAGCGCCTGGATCGCAACGTGTCGACCGTCGCCCTTGGCCGGGTCAAGGTTCGCGTTGCCAATGACCACAACCGGTGCCTTAGGTTGGGGACCAAACTGGCCGTCCAAAACATGCTGCCACAGCGCGATCTCATCATGATTGCGTTTGCCATTTCGGTCTTCTGCGCCATCAAAAACAGGCGGGGTGGCCGAAAAGATCATCAGATCCAACCGCCGGTCATTTGGACCGATGACGGGCAAGATCCAGTGATTGGTTGACGACAGGCGTTGCTGGGTTTGCGCGACTTGGCTTGGGAACGGGGTGCCATCGGGGTAGGTCGGTAAATCGGCCCAGGGCAGATCTGCCCAGAGTATGTCGGTAAAATCCCGCAGCGCCTCTGTGATCAGCGGATAGCGTGACAGAACCAACATGCCATGCGCGCCGGTGAAGTCTCCGTACCCTTGGGCGTCACGCGGCCCGCCGGTGCGCCTATCCCCGTCCATGTCCAATCCAGTGGCCAATCCACTGTTGGGGCGAGCGGTAAACCAGAACGGATAACTAAGCCCCTGGTCAGACAGACGCATTTGCAGGGCACGCGCGGTGCGTTCGTTAAAATCCCAATCAATCCCCTGTAGCACCAGTATATCTGGGTCGTTTGCAGCAATAACGGCAAGGGCCGACGCCACGTGGGAGGAGCGGGCGTTTGTAATCTCGCGCAGCAGCAGGCCCGGCCCCTTTTGAGACAGCTCGGTAGAGAATGTGGCAATCCGCAGCGGCTCGGCCCGCAGTGAAATGGGGAGGAGGAAGAGGATCAGCGCTGAGATCCAGCCCTTCATATGATCTGCAATTGATCCGACGCCGCATAAGTGCGCCGCCGTTGGGCTGCAATCAGATCCGCGACTCGCAGCATGGCGATGCCGCGCATGACCATGGAAGCGGGCACAAAGGCCCAAAGTGCAATCCCCCAGGTCAGCATCATCTCGTGACCCAAGGATGAGAGTTCCAAGAAGTGACCGATGGCCTTGATCAAGCCCGGAATCGCAAATGGGAGAAGCACGCCCAAGATCACATTCAACCGCCCGTCGCGGGTCATGCGGTGTACCACATCCCCGCCGGTGGTCGGGTCAAACAGGGGCAGGTTGGTCCAGACGTTGAAGGATCCGGACGCGACAGGCCAGCCTGCCACCCGAATGGCCAGCGCCACAAGGCCAGTTGCCGCCAGCGCCACAAAACAGGCAAATCCCGCAGCGGCCCGCAGCAGATCAAGAGAGGCCGGGTCCGCATCGCTGGGTAGGATCAAGGTCATCAGCTGAACCGGGGAAAGGGGGAAGTCGAGCCAGTGACCAAACACCATGCCAAGCCCGTGGAACAGCGTTGTCAAACCGCTGACGTCCCGGTCGTGCCGCAGCATCAAAGCCAGGCCACACAGCATAAGGAGCAAAGCGCCAAATTTGATCCGGTTCAGCGGCGGCGCGTTTCGAAACTCTACAAAACTCGGCGCGCGGGCATTGTATTCGGCAAACACCAATGCGCCGGCCAAAAGGGCCAGAAACACCACCCCTTCGGGGGTTTCATTAACACCTTGCGCCAAGATCAGCGACGGCATTGCAATCAACAATACCATCAAAACCGAGCGCACGGCTGCTGCTGCAATCCGAGCTATCACGTCTTCTTCCTCAAACTGGACCGGCGCATTTTCACGCTCGTCGTCACACTTTGAAGCGCCCCAGAGTGCGTTGGGGTGCTCTGCCTCATTTTTGCCCCTATTTCATCACGATTGCCTTAATTGGCTCAAGCACAGAGGTGGAATTTGTGCGGTTTTAATACGCAGATTTGCCAGGTGGTGCTGGAATGCATCATCTTTCACGTGGAAAATCAGCGCCTTGCGTTAACCATTCGGGGAAAAGTCAACGCAAGGCCGCAAATCGCGCGCATTTGAATTAAGGCTAATTTGTGGCCGCCTGGTGGTTTGGCCCAAAAAAGGCCGCCCCAAAACAGGAGCGGCCTTTGCGTTGTAATCTTTGATCGGCGGCAGATCAGACCCAGGGACGAGCCTGTGCGGCTTGGTCTTCAAAGGTCTTGATGCTGTCTGCTTTTTCCAGCGTCAGGCCGATGTCATCCAGACCGTTCATCAAGCAGTGTTTCTTGAACGCGTCGACTTCAAACTTGATCACCTCTCCTTCGGAGGTGGTGATTTCCTGCGCGTCCAGATCCACGGTCATGCGAGCGTTTTCGCCTTTTTCCGCGTCTTTCATCAGGATGTCGACTTGCTCTTGGGGTAGAACCACCGGCAGCATGCCGTTCTTGAAGCAGTTGTTGAAGAAGATGTCGGCAAATGAGGTCGAGACGATCACTTTGATGCCAAAATCTTCCAGCGCCCATGGGGCGTGCTCGCGCGAGGAGCCACAGCCAAAGTTGTCGCCGGCAATCAAAATCTGCGATTGGCGATATTGCGGTTTGTTCAGCACAAAATCTTCGATTTCGGTGCCGTCACGGTTGTACCGCATTTCATCAAACAGGTTTTTGCCAAAGCCGGTGCGCTGAATGGATTTCAGGAACACTTTGGGGATGATCATGTCGGTGTCGATATTCACCAGCGGCATCGGAGCGGCGATACCGGTGAAGGTTTCAAACTTGTCCATTAATCGTTTCCTTGTTTCTGATGCTTCAAATCGCTGAGATCAAAGCGGATCTCGTCCGCCATGCGGGCGATGAAGCTGTATTTTTCGGGGCGGTGCGTCTTGTGATAGCGTCGCACCATTGAGGCATAGAGATGGACCGCCAGCGTATCTTGGGTCAGCCAGCCATCCTCCTGACAATTGCCGCTGAACAAAACATCCGTGAGGACGCCGCGGATCGGGTAAAACACCTCTGGTTCCCGCACATGAGCCACTTCGCCGGTTTTATTCAGCGTATAATCCAGCGCACGTGGGCCGAGCGATGGACGAAGCAATTCAAATGCCGTCAACAGGCGTTTGCCCGGTTGGGCTGCGGTGACCTCTGATCGGAGCTTCTTGTTCAGCCAGGGCGGCACAAATTCGGGGTCTTCAAACCACTCTAGCAGAGTGTTCAGCGTTTCAGACCCTTGTGGCAATCGCAGCACCGCGCCGTTGATTGAACGCGTTGGCTCGTACCCGACGTGATAGTCCACATCCGGCAGGGGCCGGATGCAGAGCATATCGGTGTCGATCCAGATCATATCCGTCTGCTTCAAGAGGTGCAGGCGGAACAGGTCTGACAGCATCGAGGCCGGGGCCTCCCCATGCCCTGCCGTGACAGGGTTCCAGATCTCTGCCGCGGGACAGGTGCGCACACCGGTCGGAACGGACGGAGCTACGGCGCCGGTGTGAAACAGAACAACCTCGTGGCCGCGCTGCACGAAACTGGCCAAAGACAATTCGTGCAACCAGTTGAGGCTGTCACCGACCCACAGGCTGGCAACCGTTGGAAGGGAGGTGCTGGACGCCATTGGTGCCCCCTCAGACTCAGATCAGCTCGCGAACGTCAGTCAGCTTGCCGGTCAGCGCAGCTGCAGCAGCCATGGCTGGTGACACCAGATGCGTGCGTCCTTTGTAACCCTGACGACCCTCAAAGTTCCGGTTCGACGTTGCTGCACAACGCTCGCCTTCGCTCAGCTGGTCGGGGTTCATCGCCAGACACATGGAACAACCGGCCATGCGCCATTCAAAACCCGCAGCTTCAAAGATCTCGGCCAGGCCTTCTTCCTCGGCCTGCGCCCGCACCAGGCCCGAGCCCGGAACGATCATGGCGCGCATGCCATCCTTGATCTTCTTGCCTTTGACCACATCCGCAACAGCACGCAGGTCTTCGATGCGGCCATTGGTGCAGGAGCCGATAAAGACGGTGTCGATCTCAATATCTGTCAGCTTCTGACCGGGCGTCAGGCCCATGTATTCGATCGCGCGTTTTGCGGCTTCCACTTTGCCGCCTTCAAAGTCCTCGGGGGAGGGAACCACGCCGGTGATCGGCAGAACGTCCTCAGGAGAGGTGCCCCAGGTCACAACCGGTTCGATGTCTTCGCCGCGCAGGGTGACGACCTTGTCGAAATGTGCGCCTTCGTCGGTGTAAAGTGTCTTCCACCAGTTCAGAGCGGCCTCGAACTGTGCGCCTTTGGGGGCGTGGGGACGACCTTTGACATAGTTGTAGGTGGTTTCATCCGGTGCAATCAGGCCTGCGCGCGCGCCGCCTTCGATGGCCATGTTACAGACGGTCATGCGCCCTTCCATGGAGAGATCGCGGATCGCCTCGCCACAGTATTCAATCACATAACCAGTGCCGCCGCCGGTGCCGGTTTCGCCGATTACGGCCAAGGTAATGTCCTTGGCGGTGACGCCCGGCTTAAGCTTGCCGGTGATCTCCACCTTCATGTTTTTGGACTTCTTCTGGATCAGCGTCTGTGTGGCCAGAACATGCTCAACCTCGGACGTGCCGATGCCGTGCGCCAGCGCGCCAAACGCACCGTGTGTTGCGGTGTGGCTGTCACCACAGACAACGGTCATGCCGGGCAGGGTCCAGCCCTGCTCGGGGCCGACGATGTGCACAATGCCCTGACGCACGTCAGAGACCGGATAGTAATGCACGCCAAATTCCTTGGCGTTCTTGTCCAGTGCTTCGACCTGAATGCGGCTTTCCTCGGTCATGGTGGCCGGGTCGGCGCGGTCCAATGTGGTTGGCACGTTGTGATCTGGTACCGCGATGGTTTTGTCCGGCGCGTGGACTTTGCGTCCGGCCATGCGCAGGCCTTCAAACGCCTGCGGGCTGGTCACTTCGTGAACCAGATGGCGGTCGATATACAGCAGGCAGGTGCCGTCTTCGGCCTCATGCGCGACATGCGCATCCCAGATTTTATCATAGAGTGTCTTCGGGGCGGTCATTTCGCTCTCCCGTGGATGGTCATGGAATTGTGGAGTCATCAGCGTTTAGAGCCGACGCAAATGCGCAAGCCAAACGGTCGGCCGAATTCACAGTCGTGCGAGCACCGAGCGCATCGCGCCGTGAAATCGCCAAGGCAACCAAGCCCTGTCGGAGATATCAAAGATACGTTCCATGGTCGTCCTTTACAGAACTCGCCTCGGACTAGCAAGGGAGCAGGGGACAATGGGACGTTGCGGGGGCAAAGTTTGCGGGGGCCGCTGTGTCGGGGGTGTCCCGCGCTGACGAAAATGGAGAAACATCACAGGTTGCATTCCAAATGTTTCCGCCAAAGATCCGGTTTCGCCTTTCGCATTTGAGCGAATTCGTGCACATAGACGCTTCGATTCGCCCTTCGTCTTTCAGCTCGCGTTGAAAAACTGGGGTGCTTTTGCTATGGTTAAACCACCCTGCGCCGGGATGTGCGGCGCTTTTAAAGGAGGACACTGTCCTGTCACCCCAAGCTGACGTGGCGAGCAAAGGCGGCCACACTCTGGCGGTCAAACCCGCCCCTCAACAGCCCACCAGCGAAGCGCTGCTGGCGCGTATTCTTTCTTCTCTTGATGATGATAAAGCCGAAGATGTCGTGCAGATTGATCTGCGGGGCAAATCATCCATTGGCGATTATATGGTTGTGGCCTCAGGTCGGTCGACCCGTCAGGTTGCGGCCATGTCCGAAAAGCTGATGGACCGGTTAAAGCAAGAGTATGGCATCGGATGCAAAGTCGAAGGCAAGGATGCCGGCGACTGGGTTTTGATCGATTCCGGAGATGTGATTGTGCATCTGTTCCGTCCCGAAGTGCGCGAGTTCTACCAGATCGAAAAGATGTGGCAGCCCGCCGGAGCGGATTCGTCTGTGGCCCCGATTACCGTTTAACGCCGGGACGCCGATTGTTGAGATTTGAGGCGGTCGCCTAAGACGCGACCGACAGCAAAGGCTTTTTCCAGATGCGCATTCACATCTGTGCCGTCGGGCGGCTGCGCTCCGGGGAAGAAAAGGCACTTATTGACGACTACCTCACACGGTTTGATCGCACTGGGCGGGCGCTTGGGCTTGGGCCTGCGCGGGTGATCGAGGTTGAGGATAAGAAAAACGCAGGGATGGCAGCCGAAGCCGCATTGCTGCGCAAGGCTTTGCCCAAAGGGGCCATGCTGTGTACATTGGATGAACGTGGCAAACTGCTGACGTCGCCCGAGTTTTCCCAAAAACTGGCCGGTTGGCGTGATGGCGGGCGGCAGGATCTGGCCTTTGTCATCGGGGGGGCTGACGGAATTGATCCCAGCCTGCGGGCTGAGGCGGATTTTTCGATCTCATTTGGTAAGATGGTCTGGCCGCATATGATGGTGCGGCTGATGTTGGCAGAGCAGATCTATCGTGCTGCCACGATCGAGGCGGGTACGCCCTATCACCGCAGCTGATTTGGGCTATTTCAACGGCACAGCATACAGCGGTTCGGCCCAGCCGGTCACATTATCCCGCGCCTGAATAAACACCTGTGTTGTGCCCTTGGGGATCGCCACACCGCTGAGCGATCGGGTAAAGGGTTGCTCGTGCTCATGTGGGTGAAACAGGGTGCGCAGACCCAGTTCGGCCCCATCAGCATCCAGCACCCGCCAACCATCTGCATAGTGATCCCAACCGGTGTCCGGATGTTTAATGGTCACGTCAAAGGACCAGCTGTCCCCGCGTTGACTGGCCTGGGCTGCAACAATTTCGGGCGCGTCTGCCAGAGCTGCGGAGGCAGGAGCGATGAGGGCAATCAGTAAAACGGCAATCTGTTTCATGTCACCAGCTTATCGGCGCTTTGATTGCTTTGCTCCTCACGATTGCGTGCAAGCGCGTGGTTGGCTGGCGTGTTGAGCAAAACCTCGCGTGAGCGCGATGCAAACTCGCGCCGATACAGCACGGCCAGCGTCACGCAGGTGGCAAAGATCAAAGGCGCAGATCCCGCCAGCCATGCACATGTCGATAGGGAGAAGTAGGTGGCGCGCATTCCACGGTTAAAACTGCGGGCGGCGGCGATGTTCAATTCCGCTGCCTGCGCTGCGCGCTTGTGAACCAGCGGATCGGCGGGATCATTGGGAACCGCCGCCATTAAGACTGAACCATAGCCAAACAGCCGGTGCGACCAGACAAATTTCAAAAACGCATTACACAGCAGCAGCAATACGGCGATGATCTTGGCTTCCCAGACAAAGATCGGCGCTTCGGCCTGGATGAAGTCGCCAGCAATGCCTGCCAACTGGTCGGCTTGGCCCATCAGGGCGAGACCACCGCCGATGGCCAGCATCGAGGCAGAGGCAAAGAAAGCGGTGCCCTGGCGCAGGTTGCTGACCAGCTGTGCGTCAAAGATCCGAGGCTCGCGCGTGACCATGACTGTCATCCAGTCGCGGCGGAAGTCTGCCATCAGAATCGACACTGACGGGCGGGTCGGCGAGGGGTGTTCAATACGCCAACCGATCCAGACCCATGCCACCAAAACAAAGGCAAGGCCCGCGAAATCTAGCGGAGAAAACATAGAGATACGGTTCAACCAAGTCATGTGCGCAGCTTAGTGTCGATAGAGGGGGCTTGTCAGGTGGAAAAATTGGTAATATAATTTTACCAGTTTGAAGCCGCCGCCAGAGGAGAGCGACAGCCATGGAGATGCCCCAGCCCGATCAGCAGGTGATTGCAAAGAAAGCGTCCTTGATTGCCGCCCTGCATGAGGTGCTGCCGCAGGATGCTGTCATTTCCGATCCGATGGAGACGCGCGCCTATGAGTGTGATGCGCTGACGGCCTATCGCTGCCCGCCGATGTTGGCGGTTCTGCCAAGCTCAACGGAAGAAGTTTCAGATGTTCTGCGCATCTGCCATGCCCAGGGCGTTCCCGTGGTTCCGCGTGGTGCGGGCACTTCGCTGGCGGGCGGGGCCTTGCCCACGGCGGATTGTGTGATCCTCGGCGTGGCGCGGATGAATGACGTGTTGGAGACGGATTACGACAACCGCATCATCCGGGTTCAGACCGGCCGCACCAATCTGAGCGTGACCGGCGCGGTTGAGGACGAAGGGTTCTTTTATGCGCCGGATCCCTCCAGCCAATTGGCCTGTGCCATCGCCGGCAATATCGCGATGAATTCAGGCGGGGCGCATTGTCTGAAATATGGCGTGACCACCAATAACCTGCTGGGCGTCACTATGGTGATGATGGATGGCCGCGTGGTTGAGATCGGCGGTGCGCATCTGGATTCGGGTGGCCTGGATCTGTTGGGGGTGATCTGCGGCTCGGAAGGGCAGTTGGGTGTTGTGACAGAGGCGACGTTGCGGATCCTGCACAAACCCGAAGGCGCGCGCCCGGTTTTGATCGGCTTTGACAGCAATGAAGTGGCGGGCGCCTGCGTGTCGGACATTATCAAATCAGGCATCTTGCCGGTGGCAATTGAATTTATGGACCGCCCCTGTATCCGCGCCTGCGAAGCCTTTGCCAAAGCAGGCTATCCCGATTGCGAAGCCCTGTTGATTGTTGAGGTCGAAGGAAGTGCCGCAGAAATTGACGACCAGCTGTCGCGGATTATTGCCATTGCCAAGGCGCACAACCCGGTTGAGCTGCGTGAGGCACGCGATGCGGATCAAGCCGGACGGATTTGGTTGGGCCGTAAGTCCGCCTTTGGCGCGATGGGTCAGATCAACGACTATATGTGTCTGGATGGGACAATTCCTGTATCGACCCTGCCTGAGGTTTTGCGCCGTATCGGGGATTTGTCCAAGGAATACGGGCTGGAAGTGGCCAATGTGTTCCATGCCGGTGATGGCAATATGCATCCGCTGATCCTGTTTAACGCCAATCAGGAGGGCCAACTGGAGACCTGCGAAGCGCTGGGCGCGGAGATCTTGAAGCTTTGTGTTGAGGTGGGCGGTTGCCTGACTGGAGAACACGGCGTCGGGATTGAGAAGCGGGATTTGATGCTGCATCAATATTCAGCGCAGGATCTGGAAGCACAGCTGAGGGTGAAGGATGTTTTTGACCCCAAATGGCTTTTGAACCCTGCCAAAGTCTTTCCCTTGTCGGTCACCGCTGCGCGGCGTCAGCCCTTTTGAGAGAGGGGGGCTTTGCCCCCCTCGTTTCGCCCCAAAGGGGCTCAACACCCCCCAAAGTATTTTGGAAAAGATGAAATGATCACGCCCAAGGATGAGAGTGAACTGGCAACTGCGGTTGCAGAGGCCCAGGGACCCCTAAGGATTAGCGGTGGTGACAGCCGCGGTTTGACCGGAACCGGAGCGCAGTTGAGCGTAGCGGGGCTCTCTGGTGTCTCCCTTTATGAGCCCGGTGCGCTGACCATGGTCGCGGCTGCGGGCACACCTGTGGCTGAGATTACGGCGATGTTGGAGACAGAGCGCCAGCAGCTGGCATTTGAACCCGCAGATCTTCGCGGTTTGCTGGGGCGCGGTGGAGCGCCGACCATTGGCGGTGCCTTTGCCACCAACAGCTCCGGTCCACGCCGGGTCCAGGCGGGGGCTGCGCGTGATTTCCTGTTGGGGGTGCGTTTTGTGGATGGGCGCGGTGAGATTTTGAAAAACGGCGGCCGGGTCATGAAGAATGTCACCGGTTATGATCTGGTCAAGCTGATGGCCGGCGCCCATGGCACGCTGGGTGTGATGAGCGAAGTATCGTTCAAAGTTCTGCCGCGAGCGGAGTTTACCGGCACGCTAGTATGGAATGACTTGGATTGGGCAGAGAGCCTGTCTGTGTTTCAAGGTGCTATGAATTCGCCGTTTGACGTAACAGGCGCTGCGCGTCTGCCCGGCGCGAACGGAACATCCAAGACGCTGGTGCGCTTGGAAGGTTTTGAGACTTCGGTTCTGTATCGTTTGGGGCAGTTGCAATCGCGCATGCCAGCGACACCGGTTGATAAACTGGTGACGGATGCGGGAGAGAGTGACGCCCTGTGGAAAGCAGTGCGGGACGTAGCGCCGTTTCACGATAAAGCTGGCGCTGTCTGGCGCAGTTCGGTCAAGCCAAGCGATATGCTGCGTGTCGTGGATCAGGTCTCCGGCGAACACCTTCTGGATTGGGCCGGTGGGTTGATCTGGAGCATGGTCGATCCCGCAGTGGACCTGCGCGCCGCGCTTGCCAGCGTTGGAGGCCATAGCACCCTGGTGCGCCCTGGCGCTGGGCAGGATGATGTACCCCGGTTTGAGCCACAGCCTGCGCCGCTTGCAGCTTTGGCTGCAGGGTTGCGGGCGCAGTTTGATCCGCGTGGAATTTTGAACCCAGGGCTGATGGGGTAGTCGATGCAAACGAATTTTACCGATGCGCAGCTGCGTGATCCAAAGATCCAGCGCGCCAATGAGATCCTGCGGTCCTGCGTGCATTGCGGCTTTTGCACCGCCACCTGTCCGACCTATCAGGTGCTCGGCGATGAGCTCGACAGCCCGCGGGGCCGGATCTATTTGATCAAGGATATGCTGGAAAACGAGCGTGACCCAGATGCCAAAACGGTCAAACATATTGATCGCTGCCTGGGATGTCTGGCCTGTATGTCCACCTGCCCGTCAGGCGTTCATTATATGCATCTGGTGGATCAGGCGCGGGCTTATATCGAGGAACGCTATCGGCGGCCGTTCTCGGACCGGGCGCTGCGTTGGATTCTGTCGCGGATCCTGCCCTATCCGGGGCGGTTTCGGCTTGCGCTTTTGGGGGCCAAGCTTGGTCGCCCACTGCGGCATCTGATGCCTGACCCACGTTTGCGCGCCATGTTGGAGATGGCACCCAAAACCATACCGCCTGTGTCGCGCAATGACGATCCGCAGAGCTTTGCGCCGCAGGGGACACAGAAAATGCGTGTGGCTCTGATGACAGGTTGTGCGCAAAAAGCGCTGAACACCGATATCAATGATGCCACTATCCGCTTGTTACGCAGGCTGGGCTGTGAGGTGGTTGTGGCCGAAGGTGCAGGCTGCTGTGGCGCGCTGACCCATCATATGGGACGTGAGGCCGAAAGCCATGCAACGGCGGCCAAGAATATTCGCGCGTGGACAGCTGAGATCGCAAAAGGCGGGCTGGATGCGATTGTCATCAATACCTCGGGCTGTGGCACAACTGTAAAAGATTATGGCCATATGTTCAAAGGCACAGATCTGGCTGAGGCGGCCCAGAAGGTGGCGGACCTGACGGTTGATGTGAGCGAGCTGTTGCAGCGGTTGGAGATGCCCGAGGGCACAGGCCAAGATCTCATGGTTGCCTATCATTCGGCCTGCTCTTTGCAGCATGGGCAACAGGTGAAAACCGCGCCCAAGGATCTGTTGAAGCGGGCCGGGTTTCAGGTGGTGGAGCCAAAGGATCCCCATCTGTGCTGCGGCTCAGCAGGGACGTATAACCTGTTGCAGCCTGAGATTTCAGCCAAGTTGAAGGACCGCAAGGTCAAGACGTTGGAAGCGCGCAATCCGGATGTGATCGCGGCGGGAAACATTGGTTGCATGATGCAGATCGGATCAGCAACAAAGGTGCCGGTTGTGCATACGGTTGAGCTGCTGGATTGGGCCACAGGCGGGCCAAAGCCCCGTGCCCTGACCAAAGGCAATCCGGCAAATCCGGTGCCAATGTTGCGATAAAGCGCTTAAATACAGTCACAGGCGTGTTAACAGCTTTTTAAAACCTGTGACTTGCCCCATTTTCGCCCCACTCGCCCGCAAAAGTTGCAAGGTGATTTAAGTAAGTGGACTATTGGGAGCGCAAAGGGTGCGTGCATTTAAGCAAGCTATTGCAGCGTTGCTGCTGGGTGGGTTGGCCACGACCAGTGTGGCGCAGGACAGCCATTTGCAGCGGTTGGAGACATTGGATGCGGGACGGGCCTGGGACGCGGTTGGGCGTCTTGATCTGAACGGCCAAGGTCTGTGCACCGGTGCATTGATCGCGCCGGATCTGGTTTTGACTGCGGCGCATTGTTTGTACAATCCCGACACGCGCACCGCCTTGGACCCCACAACCATTGAATTCCTGGCCGGATGGCGCAATGGGCGCGCATCGGCCTATCGGTCGGTGGAACGTGCCACGGTGCACCCATCTTATGTCTATGATGACGAGGTTTCATCGGACCGGGTGCGCAATGACATTGCCCTGTTGCAACTGCAACGCCCGATCCGAAACACCACGGTCAAACCGTTCGAGACCGACGCACGCCCGCGCAAAGGGGACAAGATCGGTGTGGTCTCATATGCCCATGACAGGGCCGAGGTGCCGTCGCTGCAGGAAGTCTGCGGTGTGATGGCCCGCCAAAGCGGGGTGTTGGTGATGTCTTGTGATGTGGATTTTGGCTCATCAGGTGCGCCGGTCTTTTCGTTTGAAACTGACACGCCGCGCATCGTCTCGGTGATTTCTGCCAAGGCAGAAGTCAAAGGGGAGCGCGTGTCACTTGGGGCCTCGCTTGCGGAGGATCTGGACCTGTTGCGCGCCAATCTGGCCGCGCCGCAGGGGGGCCGGTTTCAGGCGCCAGTCGGCGTGCGGCGTGTGCGCGTCGGCGATGCGCCTGCCGAAACCGGTGCCAAGTTCGTAAAGCCATGATGTGGCGCGTGGTAATATGGGCGGTGCTTGGCTTGTTTTGCCTTGTGCAGTCCAGCATGGCCGAAACCAGTGGGTTGCGCCGGTTGACCCAACGCGGTGATCTATTGGGGTGGGAAGCCGTCGGGCGGCTTGATCTTTCCGGTCTGGGCTATTGCACCGCGACGCTGATCGAAACTGATTTGGTGCTCACCGCGGCGCATTGCGTTTACGGGAAAGACGGTAAGCTGCTCCCGGCGGACAAGATTACGTTTCGCGCAGGGCTCAGTGACGGTGTAGCACTCGCCGAACGTCAGGCGCTGCAGGTCGAAGCCCATCCGAAATATCTCGCGAACGGGAAAAGAAGCTGGGACAGGGTGCGCCATGATGTTGCGCTGATCCGCTTGCGCGATCCGATCAGTACAACAATCGCGGATCCGTTTATTCTGCACTCGGGCAAGGATTTCGGAGATGATATCTCGATTACATCCTATGGCCGTGGTCGCTCTGGTGCGCCGTCACGGCAGAAACACTGCGCAATTGTCGACCGTTATCGAGATCTGTATGACTTTGATTGCTCTACGGCCCCTGGCTCCTCGGGTTCACCAGTGTTTTCCAAGGTAGGCGGCCGCGGGCGTATTGTGTCCATCATCTCTGGTCATCGCATTTCGAACGGGCGCAGGATACCCTATGGAATGGCACTACCTGAACGGGTTGCTGAGCTCAAAGCGCAGATGCGCCGCAACCGTGTCACAGCACCTGTTGGTCCCGCAACTGCTGTGCGGCAAACCGGCGGCGCGCGCAGCAGCGCGAAATTTGTCCGTCCCGGCGGTTGAAACCTCTTTGAATGCGCTTATGTCGGTTGTGTTCGGGTCGCCCAAGGTGGGGCCTGGATGTTTAAACCGCCTGTCCCCTGGGGAAGGCACTGACATATATCGCTCTTGAAAGAGGATAAAACGACATGCGTACGTTTGATTTCGCGCCGCTTCACCGCGCGACCATTGGTTTTGACCAAATCGCGGATCTGATGGACCGGGCCTTGACTGCCGACGGGTCCCAGCCAAGCTACCCTCCTTATAACATTGAAAAAACCGCTGCAGATGCTTATCGGATCTCAATTGCCGTTGCTGGCTTCTCGGAAGCTGAGCTGAGCGTTGAGGTCAAGGAAAACGCGCTGATCATTGCCGCCAGAAAGGCCGAACAAGATGGTGAGCGCAGTTATTTGCATCGTGGGATCGCCACCCGTGCCTTTGAACGCCGCTTTACGCTGGCGGACCACATCCGGGTGACCGGTGCCAGCCATGCGGATGGCATGTTGCACATCGAACTGCAGCGCGAAGTGCCCGAAGCGCTGAAACCCCGCCGGATTGCCATCAATGGCCAGCTGCCCGAGACGGCAGAGATCGAGGCCAAAGCGGTCAACTGATCGCGGCGCATAGCACGACAAAGCCCGCCGATTGGCGGGCTTTTTTGTTGTGTCTAAACCAATGGTGCGGGGCCGGTTTCAGCCCCGCATCACGTTGAATTAGTTTGCGACGTTGCCGATGGTCCAGAACATGGTCTCACCCGAGCTGTCGTCCACACCGTCGTTGTCGGTGGAGACAAACGCTGTGCCGTCTTTCAGGATCGCCAGGCCTTCGACCTTGTCCAGAACATAACCGCCGGTCGACTTCAGGTCGGGCAGCAGGTCGCGCACCAGCTCTTTTGAAACCACTGGCAGCTCACCACCCAGTGCAGCCGGAACCATTTCGGCGGCAGGGATGCGGTAAACCTTCTTGGTCACGGCGCGATCGTCATGCTGGTTGTCACGCTCGATGACGTAAACATAGTCACCGTGTGCGACGATCTCGGACAGGCCAGTCCAGCCTTTTGCAGGCTCCGCTTTGGGATAGTGCACAGCACCCCATTCTTTGGTCTCGGTGTTGTAGGCCACCAGTTTCACGTGGTTTTTGGGGTCGTCTTTCCATTCACGCTGAACGGCCATCCACAGGGTGTCGCCGATTTTGGTGATGCCTTCAAAGCCAAAGCGCTTCTCAACAGCCATCAGCTCTGCGGGCAGGCCGAACTCTTGCTTGTGGCCTTTGATCAGACCCTCTGCAGTCACGTGATACAGCGCGTGCGGGATCGCGCGGTCGGTGCGGCCTTCAGATGCCAGCCAGAAGCCACCTTTGCCGTCCAGGGTGATGCCTTCCAGGTCCAGTTTCTGGGCGGGCTGACCGTTGGCACGGTGCACGCGGATCACGTCCACAATGCGCGCCGGGGTCTGGGACGGATCGATCTTGAAAATCGACGGCTGGAAGCTGTAGAAGCTGTCGTTCACCGCGTAGATCATGCCGTCTTCGTCGGCAACCATGCCAGAGATCGCGCCCCAACCGATCAGCTCATCTGCGCCTTCGGAAGTCAGGTGCGGGTACTGTGCCGGTGCGTCCTGATATTCAAACAGCATCACGTGAGCCCGTGCGCCGCCGTCTTCGATCAGGTCTTTTTCGTTTGCGGAGACCAGCAGGTTACGCTCAGGAATGGTGACATAACCTTCTGGGCCAACACCCGAGGACAGCAGCTGCTTCAGAACCGGGTTTGCTGGGTCTGTCACGTCGTAAACGCCAACAACAGAGGCGCGCTCAGCACCAACAAATACGTAAGGTGTGCCGCCAAATTCGCCAAAGGTCACGGATTCAGGCTCAACCCCTTTGGAGTCAGAGCGTTTGTCCGGGTAGTGGCCGATTTGGATGATGGCTTTTTCAAAGTCGGTGCCGCTTTCGTAAACAACGGTGCCATCTTTGTTGAAGATGGTCCAGCCACGCGAACCACCGTTGTAGTCACCTTCGTTTGCAATCGCAAAATGGGTGTCATCGATCCAGGTGACCGCATCCGGCTCGCGCAGGCGGCCGTCTTGGCTCTCGGTGAAGATCAGCGCGCCGCGCTCGTCGGTGGCGTCGATGTCTTTCAGATCAACAGCACCGGCCGAGAAGTGGTTCAGAACTTCGCCGTCTTTGGACACAACAACCATGTGGTTGTTTTCCTGCAGGGTGATGACGGTTTCGCCCAGACCGTTGATCGAGACATACTCGGGCTCGGGGTCGGAACCTGCGATGTCCGCCAGACCAGTCAGGTCAACCATTTTCATGGAGGAACAGTCCAGGCCGCCCTCGGTGGTGTTGATCATCACCAGGTTGCCTGCAGGCAGCTGTGGGATGACACCGTCGTTCAGGTCTTCGTCACGCTCGTTCTCGATCGCAACAGAGATGAACGAGCCGTCCTTTGCTTTGGCAACGCTGTCGGGCTGGCCACCCAAGTCACAGGCCGCAACTTCGGCACCGGTGTTGGTGTCGATGGCTTTCAGGAAGCCAGAGGGCTGCGTGTAGCTTTCAGAGGTGTTCACACCGACGTAGGCTGTGGTGCCAACAATCGCAACAGATGTAGGCTCACCACCCAGATCGATGTTGCCCTTTGGGGCCGGATTTGCCGGGTCGGTGATGTCGATCATGCCCAGAGCGCCCAGCGGGCTGTCGGTGTAGACGAGGGTCATGCCATCCGCAGTCGCGTCGATGATCTCGGGCGAGCTTTCGCGTTTGGTGTCTTCACCTTCGGCCATGTTCTTGATGACCGGGAAAGAAGCGATGCGGTTGAAATTCATTTCAGCCGAGGCCTGAACAGCAGTCAGGGCCAGGGCCGATGTCAGGCAGATAAAGCGCGCGGACATCCGGTGTCTCCCAAGTTGAATACGGGAGGGAGATGACGCCTGAATTGTAACAGCTGTGCGAAAGAATTGTTTCACTTATATGAAAGACCGCGGTGGTTGAAAAACCGCGGCCTTTAATGGTGAAGTTATTGTAACAACACCAGGGTATTATACGGACATGCAGATGTATTTCATCTCTAGGTAGTCCTCAATCCCGTGGTGACTACCTTCGCGTCCAAGGCCGGATTGTTTGACGCCGCCAAACGGGGCCATCTCGGTTGAGATAATGCCGGTGTTGACGCCCACGATTCCATACTCCAGCGCTTCGGCCACTTTGTAGACGCGGCTCAGATCCTTGGCATAGAAATAAGAGGCCAGACCAAAGATCGTGTCATTAGCCATGGCGATCACCGCGTCCTCGTCCTCGAACTTGAACAACGGTGCCATCGGGCCAAAGGTTTCATCGGTGGCAAAGACCATATCCGTTGTGGCACCGGTGATGATGGTCGGCTCAAAGAAGGTTCCTCCCAGGTCAGACCGGTTGCCGCCCAGAATAACGGTGCCTCCTTTGGCGGTGGCGTCGGCGATATGTTCTTCGACCTTTGTCACCGCTTTGGCGTTGATCAGCGGGCCAAAGGCTGTGTCACCTTCAAAGCCGTCGCCGACTTTCATCTCGGCCACTTTGGCGCGCAGTTTCTCGGCGAATTCATCATATACACCGGCCTGCACATAGATCCGATTTGCGCAGACACAGGTCTGCCCGTTGTTGCGGAACTTGCACATAATCGCGCCCTCGACGGCCGCATCGAGATCGGCGTCGTCAAACACGATAAACGGCGCGTTGCCGCCCAGCTCCATCGAACATTTCATCACGCTGTCAGCGGCCTGACGCAGCAGGATCCGACCCACATTGGTCGACCCGGTAAAGGTGAGCTTGCGCACTGCATCATTTTCACAGAACTCTTTGCCGATTTCGGACGCGTTGAGGCTGGGGACCACATTAAACACACCTGCCGGAATGCCTGCGCGATCTGCCAGCACGGCAAGCGCGGTTGCCGACAATGGCGTTTCCTCAGACGGGCGCGCGACAAAGGCGCAGCCTGCCGCCAGTGCCGGGCCTGCCTTGCGGGTGATCATTGCGTTCGGGAAGTTCCAGGGGGTAATCGACGCGGCAACACCGATGGGTTGTTTCATAACGGTGATGCGCTTGTCGCGTTGATGACCTGGGATTGTCTCCCCATAGATCCGCTTGGCCTCTTCGGCAAAGAATTCAATGAATGAAGCGCCATAGGCGATCTCTCCGCGCGCCTCGGCCAGCGGTTTGCCCATTTCCGCTGTCAAAATGATGGCCAGATCTTCCTGGTTCTCCATCATCAGATCAAACCATTTGCGCAAGATCGCGGCGCGTTCCTTGCCCGTCCATTTCGCCCAGTCTTTTTGTGCGGCTTCTGCCTGTGCAATGGCACCCGCTACTTGCGCGCGGGACAGATCGGTCATCTGTGCCACCACATCGCCGCGCGCGGGGTTCACAACGTCAAAGGCGGGAAGATCGCCGTCGACAAACTGACCGCCGACATAGGCACGGGATTCCAGCAAGGTGGGGTCTGCAAGCAGAGATTTCAGATCGGTCGCGGTTTGGGTCATGAGGAGGATGTCCTTGTATACGGTTTGGCGCATCGAGACCAAAGATGTTAGGCAATGTCTACAAGCGATACTAACTCCAGTTTGTGTGGGCCCGTAAAGCCAGTTGTTTCGCGCTAGAAATGTGCAATTGCCTGTTCTTTCGCAGCACAAGGGAACGTGTGTTCAAATTCTTCCTTGAGTTTTTGGGCGATCATCGCCTCAATAGGGGCACGGTCCGGCGATGGCGTCGCCACATGACAGGGCAGGGGGATCCTTGTCGTCATGGACCGGTTCCACAGTATTCCTGAACGCCGGGAGCTTTCTTTGTCGAAAGGAAGGATCCAGCATGGCTGCACGTCCTGATATGTATCGGTATCACAACGGTGAAAAAGCGCCGTTGCAGTTTTCAGTCACAGAGTATGAAGCGCGCATTCACACCCTACGCCAATTGATGGCGAGCAAGGGGGTAAAGGCGGCGGTCTTCACCTCGATGCACAATATCTCGTATTACTCTGGCTTTACCTATTGCGCTTTTGGCCGCCCATATGGGCTGGTGGTGACCGCAGATGCGGCGGTCACAATCAGCGCCGGCATTGACGCAGGCCAGCCGTGGCGGCGGTCGTTTTGCGACAATATCACCTATACGGATTGGCAGCGCGACAACTTCTGGCGCGCCATCGTCTCGGTCGCCGGAGAAGGCATCAGTATTGGCTATGAAAGCGACCACCTGACCTTGCTTCAGCTGGAAAAGCTCAAAAGCTTTTTGAAACCCTCTGAAACGGTGGATCTGTTTGAGGCAACCATGCAGCAGCGTATGCGCAAGTCCCCGGCAGAGATCGAGCTGATCCGCGCAGGTGCCGCCGTGGCGGATGTGGGGGGCTTTGCGATCCGGGATGCCGTCAAAGAAGGCGTGCGTGAAATTGACGTCGCCATGGCCGGTCGGGACGCAATGGAGTTGGAGATCGCCAAGCGGTTTCCGGATGCAGAATACCGCGACACCTGGGTCTGGTTTCAGTCCGGTATCAACACAGACGGCGCGCATAATCCGGTAACCGCCCGCAAGCTAGAGCGTGGCGATATTCTGTCGCTGAACACATTCCCCATGATTTCGGCCTATTACACCGCGCTTGAACGGACGATGTTTGTGGGTGAGGTGGATGAGGCGAGCCTTGAGGTTTGGCAGGCCAATGTGGCGGCCCATGAATATGGCATGTCTCTTCTGAAACCCGGCGCGCGCTGTTCTGAGGTGACCGAGCAGATCAACGGATTTTTTACGGAACGGGATCTGCTGCAATATCGGACCTTTGGGTACGGGCATTCGTTTGGCGTTCTGTCGCATTATTATGGCCGTGAAGCAGGGCTGGAACTGCGCGAGGATATCAACACAGTTCTGGAACCGGGCATGGTAATCTCAATGGAGCCGATGTTGACCATTGCCAACGGCGAAGCCGGTGCAGGCGGATATCGCGAACACGACATCCTGATCATCACCGATGAGGGGAATGACAACATCACCAAATACCCCTATGGTCCCGCGTTTAACGTCATAGGGTGAAAGCTGCGCCGCCGCTTTGGTGGCGGCGTTTTCCTGCATCACAGGCAAATTGTCACAATTGCAGCACTTGACGCTTGGGCTTTTGCTTTGCATGCCCCACATAGGCATCACGGCGCGGGCAACGCGTCACATTCGTGGAGGCGTTTTATGGGTTATGTGCGTTGGGGTCTCACCCTTGTGTTTTGGGGGCTGATCGCTGCCTTTTTGCATTACACGCTGCCGCAGAACGATATTGTGCGCATTGTGAACACCTATGAAGAGCGCCAAGAGCTGAATGACTGGACACGCCTGTTCTGGTCGCGCCCGGATGCGCAGACGCAGAACCTGACCAACCGCGATGTGCAGTTCATTCAGGCCGTGCGCCCCAATGGCGATGCGATTGTCTATCGTAACGAAGACACAGGCTGGAGCTGGCCGCCCTATTTCAAATTCGACACGGCGAACCTCTATACCGAGGCCAATGACGCCATTTCCACCAAAGACACGCCCGAATGGGTCGCGGTCCGCCATTACGGGTGGCGCAATCAATTCTTGTCGATCTTTCCCAATGCAGTGTCTTTGAAACCCGTGGCAGGTCCGGATGTCAAAGTCACCAACTGGCACAGCATCATCATCCTGATTGTGCTGGCGGCATTGTTCTGGGCGATCTACGTGCGCTGGCGCCGGTTCAAAGCGCGCCGCGTGGATCCGCTGGTGGAAGATGTCGAAGACAATTTGTTTGCCGTTGGCGATGCGGTGTCCGAACGCAAAGCCAGCCTGATGCGGTGGTTCAAGAAGAAATAGGCTAAAGTATAGAGCAATGGTTGTTTATACAGCACGCCTATCCGAATAAATTCGGCAATCTGCGTGACGTCCAGCTTGCGATTGACCTAAGGTGAACATGTGAAGGTATAGGCAAAGGTGGGGAAATGCCGGTAACGGTCATGGCAGTTACATCCGTAAATGAGGAAAACCCCGAAGCGCTCTCGACTTACTTGTACCTGACAACCCCTTTGATACATCAAGCTGGCGGTCGCGTGGTGCGCAGTTACACAGTCAAGCACTCTCTTGAAGGAGGGGATCAAGCGCAGACCGTGACCTTGATCGAATACCCAAGCCAAGACGTGGTCGATCGGCTGTTCAACAGTTCGGAATATGCCGCCATCCGGCCTATTCGCGAACAGGCTTTTTGCAATTACCAAGTCAGTATTGTCGAATAGCTGCCCCGTCAGTCGGCAAACAGATGGTCGGTCTGCAATATGCGATCGGCCTGCTCTGGCGAGATCGACAGGAAGTTTTGTAGTTTTTCCAGGTTTACGGCAGGCTCATTGGTCTGACGCAGGATCATATGGTGATCCAGATTGGCGTCCCGCAGACGGTCAGATTCAAACAGAATGTCATTTCGGATCGTAGGCAACAGCCGGTCCAAAGACTGTTGTGATGTGGCCTCACCCGCAAGCCCGACACGGCGGGCATGGCCAGCCAGATAACTGTCCGAGAATATGCACTCCACCTGCAACAGGCGGGTGCGTGAACGGTCAGAATAAAAATCCTGGATCAGATCCAGGGACGCTGGATCCATACAGACAACCATCCGGTCGCTGTCATAGTATTCAAACAGCATCCGCATCAGTGCACGCCGGTGGCGGGTGCGTTTGCCCAAGGAAGCCTGAATACCGCCAAGATCGGGCAGGGGGGTGCCTTCCTCGTTAAAAAGATATTCAAGACAAGGCAGATTGGTGACCTGACGCACGGATTCCAGCAGACGTTTTGCAACATGCCATTTTTTGCATGTTATGATCATCAGCTCCCGCTCCCGGCCAAGGGTGCTTTCGGTTTCCCAAAACCGCGGCGAAAACCGGCGTCCAACCCGGCCACGTTCTGTCAGGAACTTTTGCAGATTGCGCCCTTCGTTTGAAATGGAGAAGGACACATCCTTTGCGGCATAGAGTTTGCCAAGCCGCAGTTTCAATTCCTGCGCTTCGGGACTGATTTTCCGCGCAAACAGAAAGTCCTGGCGCAGCAACAGATCGTAATGATCATTGTAGAACGTGATCGGCATCCCATAGTCGCTGAACATCAAAAACGTCAGTGTGCGGGTCTCAATCTCATGCTCGGGCACCAAATGCCGCACAAGGGTTTGAAAGAACGTCTCATCTGGGATCCAAGTGGTGCGGAAAAAGCGAATGACATCCTTGCGTGTTTTCAAAAACGCAAGCAACCGCTCCACTGTCCGACGGCGCAGACACCACCATTGGCTGCCAATCTGCACCTGAAGATCTGCGGGGATCTTGCGTTTTAGGCCCAGTTTCCGTTGCAAATCTGCGCTGGCATAAAACAGCGCCTTGTGTTTGCGCTCGTTAAAGAAATGTCGATAGATCAGCCGGTCTTCCTTCATGCCGGTTTTGATCCAGTTGCTGTCAAAGAAGTCGAAGCTTTCGATGAAATCCTGGTCGCGCTGATCCAGGAACTGATGCGCATATTCTGCAGTTTTAATGGCCATGCAGTCGCCAGAGACCATATAGAAATGGGTGGCGCGGGGAAAAGCGGTGACGGCTGTTTCCAGCGCGTGAAGGGTGGCCTGCACCAATGACCATTCACCCCAGCCGCATTTTATGCGCTTGCGGGCAAAGGCGACATTTGGATTCTCAGCAAGCGCTTGGCGGATCTGGTCATAGTCAGATTTCGGGGCCCGAGCGTCAAAATGGATAGAAATGTAATCGCCAACGGTCGTCAACTGCGACGCCTGCTGGATCACGGCCTCGGGGTCTTTGTGGCAAAGAAGGATATAGGCGATTTTGGCCATACAAAAAACGAAATGTCCGGGTACCGAGAATTGTTTCCCTTGATAAGCGGGATCGCAAAGTGAATAAACCTTAATGTTCTGTATTTTATATCAAGTCTTATGATTGCCCAGAAACTGCGATATATTTCGCATGGATACGATCAAGGAGCGTAAATGGGGTTTCCTGGAACCTGGATGACCGAAAGTCAAAGTGTTGTGTATCGGGTTGTGCCCAAATGCGCCTGTTCAACCATCGGCCAGATCATGCACTACTCGGATCACGGGCGGTTTTTCGACGGTGATATCCATGACGCAAAAGATGGCCTGCACAAATGGGCCCTGGACCACAGCCAAGCGCCAATCCTGGACACGGTGACGGGCCACAAAGCCTATGCGTTCACCTGTGTGCGCAACCCCTATACGCGGGTACTGAGCTCGTTTTTTGACAAGATCTGCGGCATCCAGCGCAACGGCCGCCGCTATCGCGGCAATTTGGTGCCCAAGCTGACCTATGAATACGGGATCGAAGTTGGCGGCGAGGACGGCAAGCAAGAGTTCGATCAGATCAAAAGCTTTCGCCGGTTCCTGCTGTTTGTGCGCGACACCATTCGCTTTCGTCGGCCAATGGATCCAGATATTCACTGGTCGTCAACCTCGGGCCATGTGTCGACGTTTATTTGTAACGGCGGACGCTACGACAAGATCATCTGGACCGAGAAGTTCAACGAAGGCATGCAGGATGTGATCGATGCGATCGAGACGCCGCATGTCGTGGATCTGGCAGCGGTTCCGCGGTTCAACGAAAGCGAAGGCCATGGTCCCAAACGTGCGCATCCCGTCGAGGACTATTTTGACGATCTGTCGATGCATCTGATCTATGAAATCTACAAACGCGATTTCGAAGTTTTCAAATATGACTTTGAAAACCCAGGCAACAAGATGCCCATCGGCGAGATCGATCTGGATGAGGTCCATGCCAAGCTTGGGGGTTGACCCCTAAGGGCAAGGGCTCCCGCCCGTCTCGGAGGCTTTAAAAAAAGCCTCCTCCCCCGTTGGGCCAAGCGCCGCGCTGATGCGCGGCGCGGTTGTTTTGTGCCGAACCGTTGCGGCAAACGCACGCCGCGTGAGCGGCGCTCGGCCCAAGTCAGGCGGGCGGCTCGGCGTAGCCGAGAGGCCCAGAAGACGCGGGAGGGCTTGGGATAATAAAAACAGCCCGCAGGGAGCGGGCCGTTTGGGGTATGGTTGAATATCTTTGGGGGCCGTGGCTCAGACCTGGCGGACGGCACCTTTTGCGGCGGATGTCGCTAGTTTCGCGTAGGCCTTGAGCGCGGTGGACACTTTGCGTTTCCGCGGCTCTGCCGGTTCCCAGCCCTTTTCATCTTGGATCTTGCGGCGTTCTGCCAGAACCTCATCCGAGACCGCCAGATGGATCGAGCGGTTTGGAATGTCGATCTCGATCTTGTCGCCCTGTTCGACCAGACCAATGGTGCCGCCTTCTGCCGCCTCTGGAGAGACGTGGCCGATGGACAGGCCGGATGTCCCGCCCGAAAAACGGCCGTCTGTCAGCAACGCACATGCTTTGCCGAGACCTTTGGATTTGAGATAGGAGGTTGGATACAGCATCTCTTGCATGCCCGGACCACCGCGTGGGCCTTCGTAGCGGATCACCACCACATCGCCTTCTGTAACCTTACCGGTCAGAATGTCATTCACCGCCTGGTCCTGGCTTTCACAGACATAGGCTGAGCCAGTGAACGTCAGGTTGGACGCGTCGACGCCCGCCGTTTTCACGATGCAGCCATCCAACGCAATATTGCCGAACAAAACCGCCAGACCACCGTCCTGGCTGAAGGCATGTTCTTTGGACCGGATTACGCCGCCTTTGCGGTCCACATCCAGCTCCTTGTAGCGGTTCGCCTGGCTGAACGCCTGGGTTGTGCGCACGCCGCCGGGGGCCGCTTTGAACAGGGCTTCGGCTTCGGGATTGTTGGCAACCGCGATGTCCCATTTGGCAATGGCTTCGCCCATGGTGCTGGAGTGCACAGTGGCCACATCATTGTGCAACAGGCCCGCGCGGCTCAGCTCACCCAGGATAGAAAAGATGCCACCTGCGCGGTGTACGTCTTCCATGTGGACGTTATGGATGTTTGGCGCAACTTTGCACAGACAAGGCACCTCGCGGCTGAGGCGGTCCATATCGGTCATGGTGAAATCCACCGCCCCCTCATGGGCAATCGCCAGAAGGTGCAGAACCGTGTTTGTCGACCCGCCCATCGCGATATCCAGGCTCATCGCATTCTCAAACGCTTCGAAGGTTGCGATTTCGCGCGGGAGCAGGCCTTTTTCCTCCTGCTCGTAGTGGCGCTTGGTGATCTCAACAATCTTGCGGCCTGCTTCGAGGAACAGGTTCTTGCGATCTGCGTGGGTCGCCAGCGTCGAGCCATTGCCCGGCAGCGCCAGACCCAGCGCCTCGGCCAGGCAGTTCATTGAGTTCGCGGTGAACATGCCCGAACACGACCCGCAGGTTGGGCAGGCGTTCTCTTCGATATGCTGCACCTGTTCGTCGGTGAAGTCTTCGTTGGCTGCGGCCACCATGGCGTCGACCAGGTCGATCTTGGTCATGTCGAGATCGGCGATATCGATCTTGCCCGCTTCCATCGGGCCGCCTGAGACAAAGATGACGGGGATATTCAGGCGCATGGCCGCCATCATCATGCCGGGCGTGATCTTGTCACAGTTGGAAATACAGACCATCGCGTCGGCGCAATGGGCGTTGACCATATATTCCACGCTGTCGGCAATCACTTCGCGCGACGGCAAGGAATAGAGCATTCCGTCGTGGCCCATGGCGATGCCGTCGTCTACTGCGATGGTGTTGAACTCCTTGGCCACACCGCCTGCAGCCTCAACCTCGCGGGCGACCATCTGGCCCAGATCCTTGAGGTGGACGTGACCCGGCACAAATTGGGTAAAAGAGTTGACGATTGCAATAATCGGTTTGCCAAAATCGCCATCGGTCATGCCGGTGGCGCGCCACAGGCCACGGGCACCGGCCATATTGCGGCCGTGGGTCGAAGTTCTTGATCGGTACATCGGCATTTTGCTGTTTCCCTTCTGTCTTGGCCCTCAGGGACACTATTTGCGCAATAATAGCAATATCTGGGGGCGAATTCGGTTACTTTTGTTGGGTCTGATTGGGGCGATTGAGGATGTGGCTCACGGCCACACCGATCACCAGCGCCCAAAAGGCGGCTCCGATGCCCCAGAAACTGATGCCTGAGACTGTGATCATAAAGGTGATCAAAGCAGGCTCGCGGGCTTTGGCGTCCTGCAGCGCATGGGACAGGCTGTTGCCAATGGTCGACAACAGCGCAAGCCCGGCGATGGTTGCAACCAGGGCCGGTGGGGCAATCAGGAACAGGCTGATCACAGCCGCACCGCCCAGCCCGACCAGGCAATAGAAGATACCAGCCATGACGGACGCGAGGTAGCGTGTTTCGGGATCATCATCTGCTTCGGGGCCTGCACAGATGGCGGCGGTGATGGCCGCAAAGTTGAGGGCAAACCCGCCAAAAGGCGCCAGAACAAGCGATGCGAAACCGGTGACCGTCAAACTGGCCGAGACGGGGGGCGGGTAACCTGCGCTGCGCAGAGTGACCACGCCGGGCATATTTTGCGAACACATGGTCACAATATACAGCGGCAGTCCAAGGCCAATGATGGCCTGAACAGAGAACGTCGGGCTGACAAATTGTGGAGTGGCCAGCGACAGATCAAGGTCGGCATAAGCGCCAAAACTGCCAGTGAGCCCGGCAAAGAGACAGCCAACCGCAAAGCTTGCTGGCACAGTGTAGCGTGGAAAATACAGACGCCCCGCGATGAAACATGCGCCCATGACACAGACCAACGCCGTGTCCGCGCCAAGTGATGTAAATGCGGCAAGACCAAAGTCAAACAGGATCCCAGCAAGCAATGCATTGGCAAGCGTATCCGGGATCAACTTGGCAAATTTTTCGAACCATCCGGTGACGCCGGTCAGGGTGATCAACACGGCGCTGACGATAAATGCGCCAATGGCCTCATTCATTGTGAGCCCGTCCATGCCCACCGCGATCAGGGCAGCACCAGGTGTCGACCAAGCGGTGAGGATCGGCATTTTGAATCGCAGCGACAGAATAAGGCAGGTTACGCCCATGCCGACCCCCAGGGCCATCATCCAGCTTGCGGCTTGTGCAGGCGTTGCACCGACCGCATCGATCGCTTGGAAAATGATTGCAACCGAACTGGTATAGCCAACCAAAACGGCAATTGCGCCAGCGGCGATATGGGAAAGCTTTAGTGGCATGGAGGGCTCTTTTCTTTCCGCGGTGACAAGGGTAAGTGTTGTGTGCGTTATAGCGGCCAACATAGGTTTGGACGCTATAACGCACAAGCGAAAAGATAGCCCCGCAAAAACGGACGGGGGATCAAAGAGTTGGGCGGATATGAAAGAGGACACCATCGCGCAGAACCTGCGCCGGATACGGAATGAGGCCGGGGTGAGTCTGAGCAAAGCGGCCGAGATGACGGGCGTGAGCAAGGCGATGCTGGGCCAGATCGAGCGGCAGGAATCCAGCCCCACCATCGCGACGCTTTGGAAAATTTCTCAAGGGTTTCACCTGCCCCTGTCGGCGTTGCTGCTAGAGCGCTCTTGCCCGTTGGGAGGAGAAACCGTGCGCTTTCCCGGCAGTATCGAGGTGCGGATTGTGTTTCCTTTTGATGCAAACCTGGGGGAGGAGACCTTTGAGATCACATTGAAGCCAGATCAGGTGCACCAGTCCGAAGCACATGAAGCGGGGTTGATTGAAGATGTGATTGTGGTTTCGGGCTCCATGGAGGTGGACGTGGATGGAACGCGACATGCGTTGGAGGCAGGGGCCGGTTTTCGCTTTGCTGCGGACCAGCCCCATGTCTATCGCGGGTGTAGCCAGGGGGCTGTGTTTTTGAACATCCACCATTACGTTCGAGCAGGGATTTAAAAGGGAATTAAAACAGGCGCGCGCGTCGGCTGTTGCGACAAGGGGCCAGCCAAAGGCCCGCGCGCGGGGGGCACGCGCTGTGTTTGGGGCCTCTGTTGCGCATACGCTCTCTTGCGCCTGTCGCCGCTCCCGCTTACATCTGCCCTCCATGGCAAAGAAGAAGCAAACCACCGACCCAAATTACAAAGTTGTCGCAGAGAACCGTCGCGCGCGTTTCGATTACGCAATCGAAAGCGATCTGGAGTGCGGGATCGTGCTGGAAGGCTCTGAGGTCAAGGCGATGCGGGGCAATGGGGTCAACATTGCCGATTCCTATGCGGCTGTGGAAAATGGTGAACTGTTTCTGGTGAATGCCTATATACCACCATATGAACAGGCCAAAGTGTTCAAACATGTGGAACGCCGCCGCCGCAAGCTGTTGGTGTCGCGCAAAGAGCTGGCGGATTTGTGGTCCGCAACTCAGCGCAAAGGCATGACCCTGGTGCCTTTGGTTCTGTATTTTAACCACAAAGGCCGTGCAAAGATTAAGATCGGCATCGCCAAGGGTAAGAAAAACCACGACAAGCGCGCGACGGAGGCCAAGCGAGACTGGTCCCGGCAGAAGCAGCGCCTGCTGAAAGATCACAGCTAGTCCGAAGCCTTCGTAAATTTATGCCAAATGGCACCCTGGCCTGTCTTGCACCGGCGCAGGTGGAGCTGTACCCATGCTTGCAGGTTTTTCCGGGAGGCAAGTATGCAGGACGATCCAAAGACCCTTGTTTCGACCGATTGGTTGGAGGCACATCTCAAAGACCCAGATCTGCGGATTTTGGACGCTTCGATGCCGCCCGTGGGCAGCGGTCCAGAGGCACAGGGAACGGCCAAAGCGGCCTTTGACCAAGAGCATATTCCTGGCGCGCGTTTCTTTGACATTGATGATGTATCGGACCATCGGTCCGACCTGCCGCATATGGCACCTTCGGTGGAAAAATTCATGTCCCGCCTGCGGGCGATGGGTGTGGGCGATGGACATCAGGTGGTGATCTATGACTGGCAGGGATTGTTTTCTGCGGCGCGGGTTTGGTGGTTGTTCCGACTGATGGGGCAAACCAATGTGGCGGTGCTGGACGGGGGCTTGCCGAAATGGAAAGCCGAGGGGCGCGCGCTGGAAGACATGCCGCCCGTGATCCGCGACCGCCACATGACTGTTCGCGTACAAAACCACCTGGTACGGGACGCGACCCAAGTGTCGTCCGCATCAAAGCTGCGCGACCATGAGATCATCGATGCCCGCGCCGCCGCCCGGTTTCGTGGAGAGGTTGCCGAGCCGCGCGAGGGGCTGCGTTCGGGGCATATCCCGGGATCAAAGAACGTGCCTTTTGGCGATTTGCTGAATGCCGATGGTACGATGAAAGACGCAGAGAATTTGCGTGCAACTTTCGATAGCGCAGGGGTGGACCTTGGCAAACCGGCCATCACCACCTGCGGATCAGGGGTGACCGCTGCGATCCTATGTCTGGCGATGGAGCGCCTCGGCAAGACGGATTATTCGCTTTATGACGGCTCTTGGGTGGAATGGGGTGCCTTTCCAACATTGCCGATCGCGACAGGAGAAGAGTGATGTTTGAGAACCTAAAAGCACAGCCGGCGGACAAGATCCTGGCGCTGATGGCGCAATTCCGTGAGGATCCGCGCAGCGCTAAAGTTGATCTGGGCGTTGGTGTTTACAAAAACGCCGAAGGTGTGACCCCGGTGATGCGCGCGGTCAAAGCGGCTGAGCAGAAGATCTGGGAAACTCAAGAGAGTAAATCTTACGTCGGTCTGGCTGGGGATCCGGCCTATTCCGATGTGATGATCAATCTGATCCTGGGTGATACGGTTGCCCGCGACAAGGTAGCCGCAGCTGCAACGCCGGGCGGGACTGGAGCGGTGCGTCAGGCGTTTGAACTGATCCAATCCGCCAACCCGGATGCGCGGGTCTTTGTCTCGGATCCGACCTGGCCGAACCATATCTCGATCCTGAACTATCTGAATATCGAAACCGTGACCTATCGGTATTTCGACCGCGAAACCCGCGGCGTGGATTTCGATGGGATGATCGCGGACTTGAAAGAGGCCAAGCCAGGCGATGTGGTGCTGTTGCATGGGTGCTGTCACAACCCAACAGGTGCCAACCTGAACCTGACCCAATGGCAGGCGGTTGTGGATGTGCTGTTGGAAAAAGCTCTGATCCCGATGATCGACATTGCCTATCAGGGCTTTGGCGATGGTCTGGAAGAAGACGCGCAAGGCGTGCGTCTGGTGACCTCATCCGTGCCAGAGACGCTGATTGCGGCCAGCTGCTCCAAGAACTTTGGGATCTACCGTGAACGCACCGGCCTGTTGATGGCGGTTGCACAAGACACCAATGCGCAGGCGCTGAACCAACAGACGCTGGCGTTTTTGAACCGCCAGAACTATTCCTTCCCACCGGATCACGGTGCGCGGATTGTATCGACGATCCTGAACGATGATGCCTTGCGCAGCGATTGGGCCGCTGAACTGGAAGACGTGCGCCTTGGCATGCTGGGTCTGCGTCAGCAGCTGGCGGATGAGCTGCAGCGCCTGACCGGATCGGACCGCTTTGGCTTTATCGCGCAGCACCGGGGTATGTTCTCTTTGCTGGGCACAACACCTGAGCTGGTTGAGAAGATGCGCGTGGATAATGGGATCTATATGGTCGGCGACAGCCGCATGAACATTGCCGGTCTCAACGCGCAGACCGTGCCAATTCTGGCCCAGGCCATCGTAGACGCGGGCGTCTAAACCACAGTTTCTACAAGACCGAGGAAGCCGCCGTGCCAAACAGCACGGCGGTTTTTTGTGTCTTGGTCATGCCAACAAAAAAGCCCCGGGTGAAAACCCGGGGCTTTGAGGATTGTTTTGCACTCAGCGCTTAGCTGGCTTGGAATTCAGGATAGGCTTCCATGCCCAGCTCTGCCATGTCCAGGCCGTTGACTTCGTCTTCTTCGCTGACGCGGATGCCGAACACTGCTTTGAGGATCAGCCACATCACACCGGAGGTGACAACGGTGAAGATGCCGACAACAACGATGGAGTAAAGCTGAACACCGAAGGTCGCGTCACCATTTGACAGCGGTACAATCAGAGTGCCGAAGATACCGGCAATCAGGTGAACCGGGATTGCACCAACAACGTCGTCGATTTTCAGTTTGTCCAGGAACGGGACTGCGAAGACAACGATGACACCACCGACCATACCGATCAAGGTCGCCAGACCAAGTGACGGTGCCAGCGGTTCGGCGGTGATGGAAACCAGGCCAGCAAGCGCGCCGTTTAGGATCATGGTCAGGTCAGGTTTCTTGAACATGACCTGGGTCAGAACCAGCGCTGCAACTGCGCCACCTGCAGCGGCTGCGTTGGTGTTGGAGAAGATGCGGGAGATGTCAGCAACGTCGCCAACAGAACCCATGGCCAGCTGCGAACCGCCGTTAAAGCCGAACCAACCCATCCACAGGATGAATGTGCCCAGGGTCGCCAGAGCCAGATTGGAACCAGGCATCGGAACGGTTTTGCCGTCTTTGTACTTGCCGATACGCGGACCCAGGATGATTGCGCCGGTCAAAGCCGCCCAGCCACCAACAGAGTGTACAACGGTGGAGCCAGCAAAGTCTTGGAAGCCCATCGCATCCAGGAAGCCGCCGCCCCATTTCCACGACGCTTGCAGCGGGTAGATCACGGAGGTCAAAACGATGGTGAAGAGCAGGAAAGGCCACAGTTTGATACGCTCGGCCAGGGTGCCGGATACGATCGATGCGGTTGCTGCACAGAACATCAGCTGGAAGAAGAAGTCAGAGCCGGTTGCCGCATAGTCGTAAGCGTCAGCTTCAGCAGCAGTTACGCCCACAGCTTCCAGAACGCCTGGGCCCCATACGCCAGACAGAACGCCTTCGATGGACCAATTGTCCAGCGGGTACATCAGGTTATAGCCGATCAGCCAGTAGAAGATCGCGGCCAGCGAGAACAGCGCCATGTTCTTGGTCAGCTGCATGGTGACGTTCTTGGCGCGTACCAAACCTGCTTCGAGCATCGCAAAGCCCGCGGCCATCCAGAATACCAGGAAGCCGCCGATCAGGAACAGCAGCGAGTTGAGGATGAAGACCGAATCCGTCGACGGGTTAACACCCGGAACCGGATCGTCGGCCAATGCCAGACCGGGCAGGGCAACAAGTGCCGCCGCAGCCAGCGGGAGAGTGAATTTTTTCATGTCCGTAATTTCCTTCCCTGTGGACGCTTTAGAGCGCCTCGTGGTTGGTTTCGCCGGTACGCACGCGTACGGCTTGTGCCACATCCAGCACAAAGATCTTGCCATCGCCGATTTTACCTGTGCGCGCGGTTTGGGTGATTGTCTCCACCACTTGGTCCGCTTGCGCCTCTGGAACCACGATTTCGAGCTTTACTTTGGGAACAAAGTTCACCTCGTATTCAGCTCCACGATAGATTTCAGTGTGCCCTGCTTGCGCACCAAAACCCTTAATTTCTGTCACCATCAGTCCCGACACGCCGATCTGGGTCAGCGCTTCGCGGACCTCTTCCAGCTTGAAGGGCTTGATGGCTGCTATGATCATTTTCATCTCAACACCCTTTCTCGGGCATTGCGCCCGTTCATTCGCACTGGCAGGAAAGCCATTGTGACGAGTCGATGAAACGGAGGGGGCGGCAATCAGGCGCTCATCAGGCAGCCGCGCTGAAAAATTTTGCTTAAAAACTGCGCATTGCCTAAAAAAACAGCAAAAAACAAAGGTCAAATCCTAACAAACTGCTGCTCTGCAATGCAAACTTGGCTCCATACTGTTGGTAAAACGGGCAAACCGGGCAGGATATAGGCATGGTACGAAAAACTGGACGCAAGCCGCTGGTGGCGGACAATCGCCACAGGACGGCGCGCAAGAAACCATCCACCAAACCGCGTAAGACAAAAGGCGGCAAGAAATCTCTGTTCCGCGCCCTTTGGGGCGGTCAGCGCAAATCCCGTGCCAAACCGGCGGTGCGGCGCAAGCGCGGCCTGTTCGGGTGGATCCGCTGGGGGATCGGTCGCATTCTTGCAATGATCTGGGGCGTCGGCTGGCGTATTGGCTTGGCGGCTGGGATCCTGTTAGGGATCGCCGTGGCCAATATCTATGTTACCTTGCCGGACTTCCGAGCTTTGGTTGACGGGCGCGCACAGGGGTCGGTCACCATGCTGGACCGCAACGGTGATGTTTTTGCCTGGCGCGGTGACCAATTCGGCGGTGTAGTCACAACTGAAACCGTCTCGCCTGCGTTGAAGAACGCCTTTGTTGCGACCGAGGATAAACGGTTCTACCGCCATTTTGGCCTCAGCCCGCGCGGTGTCGCCTCGGCCATTCGGATCAACCTGCGTGAAGGGCGGGGACCTTTGTCCGGTCACGGTGGCTCAACCATCACCCAGCAGACCGCAAAGTTGTTGTGCCTTGGCGTCGCTTATGATCCGCAAGCGTGGAAAAGCGAAGCTGCCTATGAAGCCGATTGTCGCCGCAGCTCCTTGGGGCGCAAAGCCAAAGAAGCGCTGTTTGCTCTGGCGATGGAGGCGAAGTACAGCAAGGATGAGATTCTCTCGATCTATATGAACCGGGCTTATCTGGGCGGTGGTGCCTATGGGGCCGAAGCCGCGGCGCAGCGGTATTTTGGCAAATCGGCCAGCCAGGTGAACGCCGCAGAAGCCGCGATGCTGGCTGGGCTTTTGACCGCGCCCAGCACGCTGGCACCGACCAACAATCTGCAACGCTCCCAAGATCGCGCCGCAACCGTGCTGCGTCTGATGCAAGAGCAAGGGTACCTGACCGCAGCCGAGGCCCGCGCGGGTCAAGAGAACCCGGCGACGCTATCCAAGGCCGCACAGGCACGCGCAGGTGGCTATTTCGCCGATTGGGTGATGGAGACGATCCCGGATTTTCTGGGGCAGGACACAACCGAAGATGTGGTTTTGCAGACAACATTGGACCAGCGGCTGCAGCAGGCGGCTGAGGAAGCGGTGGACTATGTCTTTACCAATAAAGTGCGCGAAGGATCCAAGGCGCAGGCCGCAGTTGTGGTCATGAGCGCGGATGGCGCAGTGCGTGCCATGGTTGGCGGTCGGCAGACCCGCGTGTCAGGCGTGTTTAATCGCGCAACCCAAGCCAAGCGGCAGACTGGATCCGCCTTTAAACCCTTTGTCTATGCCACGGCGCTGGAACTTGGGTATTCGCCTTATGATGTGGTTCTGGATGCTGAATACTGCCTGAACATACCCGGCTCGGGCCAATGGTGTCCCAAGAACTATACGCATCGTTTCTACGGAGAGGTGACATTGACGCGCGCCCTCAAAGACTCGCTGAATATCCCAGCGGTTAAAATCTCGGAATCCGTGGGCCGCGATCTGGTGCGCCGGGTGGCCGATGACTTTGGTATCGAAAGCAATCTGGCTGATGGCCCTGCGCTGGCCCTTGGTGCGTCTGAGAGCAGCCTGTTGGAGATGACCGGGGCTTATGCTGGTATTTTGAACGGTGGCTCCTCTGTGGCGCCCTACGGTCTGACGACGTTGCAGCTGGCGCAGGACAATGCGCCGCTGTTTGAAAATGGCAGCGGCATTGGCGAACGTGTGATCCGAACAGAGGCGTCGCAGCAGCTGATCTGGATGATGGAGAAGGTGATCACCAATGGCACAGGCACCCGCGCGCAATTGCCGGGCTGGCAGGCCGCAGGCAAGTCCGGCACCACCCAGGCTGCGCGGGATGCGTGGTTCATCGGCTTTACGGCCGATTATGTGGCTGGTGTCTGGATGGGCTATGATGACAACACGCCTTTGACCGGCGTGACCGGCGGCGGCTTACCTGCCGAAATCTGGCGCGAGACGATGCTGCGGGTTCATGAAGGGCTGCCTCCCAAACCGCTTCCCATGCGCGCGCCTGCGCCGCTTCAGGTGCCAGAGGTCCGCCACGAACCCCAGACTGCTCCGCGTGGTCAGGGGCAGGGCCAAGGGTTGGGCAACGCCATCGACAACGTCTTACGCGGGATATTTGGGAACTAAACGCCAAGGTATAATGGACTGACCAGAGTCAACGAGACAGTTAGGACACGCAAGATGATTGCTTATGTGACGGTTGGAGCGGATGACATCGAAAGCGCTCTGCGGTTTTACAAAGCCTTCCTGCCTGCACTTGGATATAATCTGAAACAGGGGCCGGACGGATTAAGTTTCGCCCTGCCGGTCCCATCCGGAGAAAAACCAGTGTGTCCGGATTTCTATGTCAAACCGACTTTTGACGGAGGGCCTGCATCAGCCGGAAACGGCGCTATGGTGGCTTTTGAAGCACTGAACCAAGAACAGGTGCAAAGGCTTCATACTGCGGCCCTTGCGGCCGGTGGAACGGATGAAGGCAAGCCTGGATTTCGCGATGCCTATGGCCCTGACTTCTTCGTGGGTTATTTGCGCGATCCACAAGGCAATAAAATCGCGCTGTTTTCCAGTGATCCCAATGATCCCGAGCGGGGGGCCTAAATCACAAAAGGCCCCGCGATGGGGGCCTTTGTCGTTTTTAATCAGGCTGCCGATCAGCCGAGGGTTTTCAGCTGCGCGATCGTCTTGTCGATGTCGCCTTTGTTGCGGTCGATGATCGCGCCGATTTCGGTGCGCTCCGTCAACAAAAGATTCACGCCTTCGATATACATGTTGAAGAAACGGTCCTGTCCCGACCGGTCCGAGACAAGGAATGTAACCTTGAACGGTGCTTGTCCTTGCAAATAGGCGACGGTGTCGACCTCATACCATTTCTTGACCTTCTTGACGCCAGTGACTTCAAGGCGACCGCCGATGAATTCGCGGAAGCGACGACCATATTTACGCGAGATATAGCCCTGGAACGCTTTGGAGAACGCTTTTTTCTGGCTGTTGGACGCGCGCCGGGCTTCAACGCCCATCGCATAGGCTGCGATGTAGGAAGTGTCGCTGTAGCGCGCAAAGATCCGCTCAAACTCGCGGAACATGGCGGTTTCACCTTTGCCGGATTCGATAACGCCGTTGATGTCTTTGACCAGCGTGTCGATCAGACGGCTTGCGCCTGCATTGTCCAACGCCCAGCCCGCAGCCGGTGCAAGCGCCAGTCCAGCAGAGAGGGACAACAGAAAATTTCGACGGTTCATGATTTAAAATCCTTCCGTGCTTAGCTCAAACGGATCGATTTCCGAATTCTCGGATGTCTGACCCAGATCGAACCGGCGGTTCTGCAAATAGATCAGACGGGCCTGTGCATAACTATCTGCGCTTTCATATAGGATCGAGTCCACCGTATCGGAATAGGTGCCACGATCGCCCAGGCGGCGCACAACCTCGGCATAGATATCAATGTCGTCAACCGGCGTGTTCTTGGCGTATCCAAGCGGGTTGGTGAAGAAGTCGACAACCAGACCCGTGGTGTCACGCGCCGTTGAAGGGCCAAAGAAGGGCAGTTCCACATATGAACCTTCGCCCACTCCCCAGACATGTAGGGTTTCGCCAAAATCGGTATCAACACGCGGCACATTAAAATCCGACGCAGGATCGCCCAAACCGCCGATCCCAAACACAGTGTTGATGGCAAAGCGCGACAATGCGATGCCTGCTTGTTTGAAGTTGCCTTGCAGAACGGAATTCACCGCCTGACCCGGCATCGAAAGGTTTTCGGCAAACAATCCAAAGCTTGTGACCATGTCCGGGGGTACAATCGCGACATAGCCTTTGGCGGCCGGGCGGAACGCAAAGCGGTCGACACCACGGTTAAACTCATGCACAGCGCGGTTTCGCTGCTCGTTGGGGTCCGCAATTGTCCCTTCCGAAAGCTGTTCGCTTGTCGGTTTCGCGCAGGCTGAAACCAGCGTTGCTGCGATCAGCATCAGTGCAGGGAGGGTCGCGCGCATCTTCATTTTCATGTTACCGATTTCTCATTGCAGCGCCGCAAACACCGGCGCTTGTAATATACTTCGTTCACATACAGTTGTTTTCCTGGCGGTCCAGGGGGCTAAAGTCGCTGTTTATCATTTTGTGCCACTTATGGAACAGGGCAAAAGAAACCCTGTACGTATGGCGGTTCTAGGCCCATATATGTCCCAAAATTAGTTTCAGCACTGCGAACATGCAAAAAAATACGACACAAGACGGAATTAACGAGCTGCGCTCTGTGCGTAGACAAAGCAGGCATCTCTATTGGACCGTTGGTTTGTTCAGCTTTTTCGTGAACTTACTTATGCTAACGGGACCGCTTTATATGATGCAGGTCTATGATCGGGTGCTTGGCAGCCGGTCCGAGGCCACTTTGGTGGCCTTATCAATCCTCGTGGTCTTCCTGTACGGGATGATGGGGCTGTTGGATTATGCACGTGGGCGGATTCTTGCCCGCGTTGGTGCACGGTTTCAGGCCGCACTCGATCGACGTGTGTTTGACGCCATGGTGCGCAAATCGGCGATTGATAATGATCCGGTTGCTCAAACAGGTCTGCAGGATCTGGAAGGGATACAGCGCCTGATGTCGTCCCCCGTGCTTGGGGCGGCCTTTGACTTGCCGTGGACACCGATCTTCTTGGCGGGGATTGCGCTGTTCCACCCATGGTTGGGTCTTCTTGCTTTGGGCGGAGGTCTGATTTTGGTCTCCATCGCGGTTTTGAACCAGGTGTTCTCAAAGAAGCCGCAGGCGCAGGCCAGTAACTCGGGGCACAAAGCGAACCTTCTGTCCGAAGAGATTCGCAAAGAATCTGAAATGATCCAGTCGATGGGCATGCGCACCGCGGCCTTCAAACGTTGGAAAGTGGCACGTGATTCTGCCTTGGGGGATACGGTTGTCGCCAGCGACACCAGCGGCGGGTTCACGGTTCTGACCAAAACCCTGCGTCTGTTTTTGCAGTCGGCTATGCTGGGCCTTGGGGCGTATCTTGTGCTGCAGGGCGATATGACGCCCGGCGCGATGATCGCGGGATCGATCTTGATGGGGCGTGCGTTGGCACCGATCGAGATGGGACTGGGTCAATGGGCCATGGTGCAACGCGCCTTCAAAGGCTGGGCGAACCTTGGTGAGCTGCTGGGCAAAGTGCCAGAAGAACGCGAACGCACGGAATTGCCAAAACCCAAAGCGCGGCTTGACGTCAAAGGTTTGGCGGTTGTCGCACCTGGGGAAAACCGCCCCACATTGCGCAATGTTACCTTCAAAGTGGAGCCAGGGCAGGCGATCGGCGTGATCGGCCCGTCAGGTTCGGGTAAATCAACTTTGGCGCGTGCTTTGACCGGAACATGGCGACCGGCAGCCGGGACCGTACGTTTGGACGGCGCGTCGCTGGATCAATATGCACCAGATGTCTTGGGTCAACACATCGGATATTTGCCCCAACGGGTGCAATTGTTTGAAGGCAGCGTCAGTCAGAACATCGCTCGTCTGGCGCAACAGCCTGACGCTCAAAAAGTAGTGGATTCTGCGAAAAAAGCCGCCGCGCATGAGATGATCCTGAAACTGCCGTCGGGCTATGATACGCCCGTGCATAGTGGCGGCGGGCGTTTGTCCGGCGGTCAGATGCAACGGGTTGGTTTGGCGCGAGCTTTGTATGGAAACCCGGCGATTGTGATCTTGGATGAGCCGAACTCAAATCTGGACAACGAAGGGTCGATGGCGCTGAATACGGCCATTCGCCAGATGAAGAAAGAGGGTCGCTCGGTCTTGATCATGGCGCACCGTCCGGCGGCGATCCAGGAATGTGACATGCTGTTGGTCATCGAAAACGGCACGCAGTCTGCCTTTGGACCCAAGGATAAGGTGCTGTCTGAGATGGTTGCGAACCACAAGAACATTCAGGCCGCGGCCGCACAAAAGGCGCCCAAAGGCGGCGCTAAGACTGGAAACGTAGCATGAGCGATGTACAAAAATGGTCCGCCCGAACCCCGCTGACAATTGGGTTTCTGGGACTTTTGGTTCTGGTGGGTGGCTTTGGCACCTGGGCTGTAAAATCGACATTGGCTGGTGCAATTATCGCCTCGGGCCGGATCGAGGTCGACCGCAACCGTCAGGTGGTTCAGCATCTTGATGGTGGCATCGTTTCGGAAATTCTGGTCGACGAAGGGGATACGGTCATCCAGGGTGACACGTTGATCAAACTGGATGCCTCTGAGCTGAGCTCACAACTTGCGATCACCGAAGGCCAATTGTTTGAGGTGATGGCACGTCGCGGACGGCTTGAGGCTGAGCGCGACGAGGCTGAAGCGATCACATTTGATCCGCTGCTGATTGAAATGGCGGATGACAATCCGGATGTGATTGATTTCTTGCTGGGGCAACGTCGCCTGTTTATGGCGCGCAAAGACAGCGTTGCGCGGGAAATCGACCAGCTTGAAAAACGCCGCAATCAGATCGACGAACAGATCATTGGTGTTCAGGCCCAGCAAAAATCCATGCGTGTTCAGTTGGAGCTGATCGATCAGGAACTGACCAACCAGCAATCACTGCTTCAGCGCGGATTGGCACAGGCCGGGACCGTTTTGAACCTGCAACGTACGCAAGCCGACCTTGAGGGGCGCCTGGGTGAGCTGGTTGCATCGGAAGCACAGGCGCGCGGGCGGATTACTGAACTGGATATCGAGATCCTGAAACTTGGCACCCAGCAACGCGAAGAGGCGATCACCCGCCTGCGCGATCTGCGGTTCCAAGAGGTGGAGCTGGCCGAAAACCGGCGCTCGTTGTTGGAACGGCTGGAGCGGCTGCACATCACGGCTCCTGTATCCGGGATCGTGTACGGGCTTGAAGTGCACACGCCGCGGTCGGTTATTCGCCCGGCGGAACCGGTGTTGTATTTGGTGCCGCAGGATCGGCCGCTGGTTATTGCCGCACAGGTTGCGCCGACGGATGTGGATCAGATCTTTGTCGGCCAGACCGTGACTTTGCGTTTCTCGGCGCTCGATCAGCGCGAAACGCCTGAATTGTTTGGGACGGTTACGCAGGTTTCAGCCGATGCGTTTGAGGACGAAGCCTCGCGTGTGTCCTATTACCGGGCAGAAATTCGTCTGGATGAAGGGGAACAGGATCGCTTGCCCGAAAAGGCTGTGTTGATCCCCGGCATGCCGGTCGAAAGCTACATCCGGACCGAGGATCGCTCACCCATGACATATCTGGTAAAACCGCTGGCAGATTACTTTGTCCGCGCCTTCCGCGAGACCTGATCGTCCTGTCCATTACATGTCGCAGAAGGGGTTCAAAGGGGCCCCTTTTCGGCTTTTGTTTGCGAAAATCGCGCGGTAGCTTTGCGCCAAATACTCTCAAAAAGGACAGCTTGAACATGAGCATTGATGCAAAACTGGCAGAACTGGGCCTGACCCTTCCGGAAGCGCCCGCTCCTGCGGCGAACTATGTGCCTTATGTGATCGCAGGCGACATGGTCTATGTCTCTGGTCAGATCTCTGCAGATGAAAACGGGCTGATCACCGGCACCCTGGGCGACGATTTGGATGTGGCTGCGGGTCAGGCCGCCGCGCGCCGCTGTGCCCTGTCGCTGATCGCACAGCTCAAAGCAGCCTGTGGCGGGGATCTGTCGCGTTTGGTGCGCGTGGTCAAACTGGGTGCCTTTGTTAACTCGACTGCGGAATTCACCGAACAACCGCAGGTGGTGAACGGTGCCTCGGATCTGATTGTTGAACTGTTGGGTGACGCAGGCCGTCACGCGCGTTCGGCGGTATCCTCGCCTTCTTTGCCGATGGGCGTTGCGGTGGAAATCGACGCTGTGTTCCAGATCAAGTAATCTGTGGCCTCAAACGAAAATGCGCGCCCGCTGTTTGGGCGCGTGACCCCATGGGTGCCGGGATTGTGACCGGTCGGCCCCCGCGACCCTTTATCAAAGGTTGAACCGAGGGCGGAGCTTCCCAGATACTAAGTGTGTTTTGCATCAGCGCAGGGGATGGCAATGGACGGATCCGCAGTTGAAATCCAGGTCTTGGCCAGCATCAACCAGATGACCGCTGCGGATTGGGACGCCTGCGCCTGTCCGGAAACGGCCGATGGTGGCCGCCCTTTTGATCCTTTTACGACCCATCGCTTTTTACGCGCGCTGGAACAAAGCGGCTCGGTCGGGCCGGGAACAGGCTGGCAACCGCAGTATCTTGCCGCTTATCAGGATGGCGTGCTGATCGCCTGTGCACCGCTTTATGCCAAAGGGCACAGCCAGGGCGAATACGTTTTTGACCACAACTGGGCCCATGCCTATGAAAGCGCGGGCGGGCGGTATTATCCTAAACTGCAGGTCGCGGTGCCCTTTACGCCGGCAACGGGTCGCCGGTTTCTGGTGCGTCCCGGTTACGAGGGCCTCGGCCATTCCGCGTTGGTCCAAGGGGCCGTGCAAGTGGCAGAACAGAACCAGCTGTCCTCGCTCCACATTACCTTCTGCACCGAGAGTGAGCGCGCCATCGGCGAAGAAATGCAGCTGCTGGTGCGCAATGGCCAGCAATACCATTGGCTGAATGATGACTACGCGGATTTTGACGCCTTTCTGACTTCATTGTCGTCGCGCAAGCGCAAGAACATTCGCAAAGAACGCGCCCAGGCGCAGGGGTTTGGCGGCACCATCCATGCCTTTTCCGGCGCGGATCTGCGGCCTGAACATTGGGATGCCTTCTGGACGTTCTACCAGGACACAGGCGCACGCAAATGGGGCTCTCCCTATCTGACACGGGCCTTCTTTGATTTGGCGCATCAGACCATGGCAGATGACATGACGTTGGTTCTGGCCGAACGCGAAGGGCGTTATGTGGCGGGTGCGTTGAATTTCATGGGACGCGAGACGTTGTTTGGCCGGTATTGGGGCTGCACCGAACACCACCCGTGCCTGCATTTCGAATTGTGTTACTATCAGGCCATTGATCTGGCGATTGCCGAAGGGATGCAACGGGTCGAGGCCGGCGCGCAGGGGGATCACAAACTGGCGCGAGGCTATCTGCCAACGATGACGCATAGCCTGCATTGGCTGCGTGATCCTGGGTTCTCGGATGCTGTAGAGCGATATCTGGTGGCGGAACGCGCCGCTATCGAAGAAGAGATCGAAGTGCTTACCGATTATGGTCCCTTCCGCAAAGCCAATGTGGAGGAACAAGAATGACCGAAAAGCTGTCCGAGGCCACCCGTGGCCCGTTGCTGGACCCGCTGTTTCAATCCGGCTGGGCTCTGGTGGAGGGGCGCGACGCCATAGCCAAGACGTTTTCATTCACCAGCTTTGTCGACGCTTTTGGCTGGATGACCAAAGTCGCCATCTGGGCCGAGAAATGGAACCACCATCCAGAATGGTCCAACGTCTACAACCGCGTTGATGTGCTGTTGACCACCCATGACGTAAACGGGCTGAGCGCGCTGGATGCCAAATTGGCGCGCAAGATGGATAAACTGGCCTGATCCGGATCCGGGGCGCGCGCGCTGCGCGCCCCAGTGCCAGGTGTTTCACCCCATTGCGTCCAGTAGACCTTCACCGGCCGAGGTTTCGCATTGGCCGGGGTTCTCTTCGAGGTTCAAAACTTTTACCGCACCGTCTTCGACCAGCATGGCATAACGTTTCGAACGGCCGATCAGCCCGGCAGGCGGCGCGTCAAAGCGCATGCCCAAAGCTTCGGTAAAGGCGCTTTCACTGTCGCCAAGCATGGTGATGCCCGCAGCCGTCGCACCTGTTGCTTCGCCCCAGGCCTGCATCACAAAGGGATCATTGGCCGAGACACAGATGATCTCATCTACACCTTTGGCCGCCAGCGCATCCTTGGTCCGGATAAAGCTTGGCACATGGGCCGAATGGCAGGTCGGGGTAAAGGCACCGGGGACGGCAAAAATAACCACCTTGCGCCCCTGAGTGAGAGAGCTGATTGCAACCTGTTCGGGGCCTTCGGCCCCCATACGGGTCAGTTGTGCGTCGGGTAACGGGTCTCCAACGGAAATCATCGCGCGTTCCTCTTCTTGCATTTGCGTTTACTGCCAGCAGGACTATAGGGTCCCCCAAGACCGTGACCAGAAGTGATGCAGGAGGCAAGCAAGTTATGGGCCATTTCATAGTGATCGGGGCGGGGCAGGCTGGTGCGTCTTTGGTGGCCAAGCTGCGCAAGGATGGATTTGACGGCGATATCACCTTGATCGGGGCCGAAGACGCGTTGCCTTATCAGCGCCCGCCGCTGTCCAAAGCCTATTTGCTGGGAGAGATGGAGAAAGAGCGCCTCTACCTCAGGCCCGAAAGCTTTTATGCGGAAAACAACATCTCCTTACGTTTGGGAGAGACGGTTACAGCGATTGACCCCACCGCAAAAACCGTCACCTGTGGCACAGAGGTGCTGACCTATGACCAATTGGCGCTGACCACGGGGTCCCATCCGCGCCACCTGCCTGCAGCCATTGGCGGGGATCTGGACGGCGTGCATGTTGTGCGTGGGCTTGCAGATGTGGACGCGATGGCACCAGAGGTCACCAGCGGCAAACGCGCGCTGATTGTGGGCGGCGGCTACATCGGGCTTGAAGCCGCAGCCGTCTGCGCAAAACGGGGTGTTTCTGTCGTCTTGGTGGAAATGGCGGATCGGATTCTGCAGCGAGTGGCCGCACCCGAGACATCCAATTACTTCCGCGCGCTTCATGGATCCCATGGGGTCGACCTTCGCGAAAGCGTGGGTCTGGATCGTCTGATCGCAGAAGCCGGTCGCGTCACCGGCGCTGTGCTGAGCGATGGCAGCAATTTGGCAGTTGATTTTGTTGTGGTTGGTGTTGGCATTTCCCCTGCCACAGAACTGGCCAAAGCCGCAGGTCTTTCGCTTGAAAATGGTATTCAAACCGATGCCCAGGGGCGGACCTCTGATCCTGCGATCTGGGCCGCGGGGGATTGCGCCTCTTTCCCATTCCAAGGGCAGCGCATCCGGTTGGAAAGCGTCCCCAATGCCATCGACCAGGCGGAAGTGGTGGCGCAGAACATGTTGGGGGCAAACAAGGATTATACCGCCCAGCCCTGGTTCTGGTCAGATCAATATGACGTCAAACTGCAAATCGCGGGGCTGAACACCGGGTATGACCGGGTGGTGACCCGCCAGGGGCAGGGGCGGCAGGCGTCTTTCTGGTATTTCAAGGACGCGCAGCTGCTGGCGGTTGACGCCATGAATGATCCGCGCGCCTATATGGTGGGCAAACGCCTGATTGATGCAGGTAAAACCGCCGATCCTGCGGTGGTTGCCGATCCGGACGCCGATCTTAAACCACTGTTGAAAGCATGAGGATCATCGCAGGCGATTTCCGCGGACGCGCGCTGGCCGCCGTGGGCAAAGGGGACGCGGGCGCGCATTTGCGCCCAACAACCGACCGCGTACGTGAAAGCCTCTTTAGCGTTCTTACCCATACCGGAGCCATTGCAGGCGCGCGTGTGCTCGACCTGTTTGCGGGCACGGGTGCGCTGGGACTTGAGGCTTTGTCGCGCGGGGCGGAACACGTCACCTTTGTGGACGATGGGCGCGTATCAAACAGCCTCATCCGCAAAAATATCGAGATCTGTCGGGCAGCTGAGACCACACGCCTGATCCGCCGCGATGTGCTAAAACTGGGCGACAACCCGGATGCGCCGTTTGATCTGATCTTCCTGGATCCCCCTTATGGCAAATCGCTGGGTCAAAAGGCGCTTGCAAACGCGGTTGCGCAAGGCTGGATCGCCCAAGACGCGCTGATTGTCTGGGAAGAAAACGCCCCAATGCAGGCTCCGGCTGACTTTACGGTTGAGAGCAGCCGCAAATATGGCGACACGCATATAACGCTCCTGTGGTATGAGCCCTAAGTCACCCGTTTGTCACCTTGACCCACTAGCACGAGACGCTCGTAGCCCAAGGAGCTTCCCCATGCCTATTACTTATCCCACGCCTAAACTGGTAATTTTCGACTGCGACGGTGTGCTGGTCGACAGTGAGCTGGTCACAAATGAGGCGATGGTCGCCAGCCTAAAGCGTTACGGGCTTTCAATGACGGTTGAACAATCCATGGATCATTTCGTCGGCGGCACAATGGCCAGTGTTATGAGTAAATCACGTGCCATGGGCGCTGATCTGCCGGACACTTGGATTGATGAAGTCTACGCTGAGATGTACGCGCGGCTAGAGCAGGGCGTAAATCTGGTGCCGGGCATTCCAAATCTGTTGGAGCGGCTTGCTGCCGAAGCCATCCCGTTTTGCGTCGCGTCCAACGGCAGCGAGGCCAAGATGAAAATTACCCTAGGCCAGAATGATCTTTGGAACACCTTTCACCCACACGCAATGTTCTCTGCTTATTCCTTGGGCGCGGCAAAGCCCGACCCCGGATTGTTTCTGGCTGCCGCCAGCCATTTTGACGTGCAGGCACGGGATTGTCTGGTGGTCGAGGACAGCGAAAGCGGAGCTTTGGCCGCCGCCCGCGCCGGTATGCGATGCCTCGGTTTTGCGCCACATGGCACAGGCGCACGTCTGGCCAAACACAACGCCGAGCTTTTCACCGATATGGCCCAGGTCCCGGCCCTGATGGGGCTTGATACCTGACCGCAGGCTTTCATCTTTTCACAAATACTTCGGGGTGAATTGGCCATCAGGTCAAGAGGGGCAGAGCCCCTCCCACCGCTTGGGCCTCACGCGTAAGTCGGATGAAATTTTCCGCCGGGGGACAGGGTGAAAATCTCAAACCCATCCGCAGTCACACCAATGGAATGTTCAAACTGCGCCGACAGGGATTTGTCCCGCGTCACAGCTGTCCACTCATCCGCCAGAACCTTGGTTTCAGGGCGGCCCAGATTAATCATCGGTTCAATGGTAAAGAACATGCCCTCTTCGAGCACCGCGCCGGTGCCCGGGCGGCCATAGTGCAGCACATTTGGCGGCGCGTGGAAAACCTGCCCCAAACCATGGCCGCAGAAATCGCGCACCACGCTCATCCGGTGGCTTTCGGCGTAAACCTGAATGGCGTGGCCGATGTCTCCAAAGGTTGCGCCGGGTTTGACAACCTCGATCCCCTTCATCAACGCATCATGGGTGACCTGGATCAGCCGCTCTGCCTTGCGGGGCAGCTTGCCTGCCACATACATCCGGCTGGTGTCGCCAAACCAACCGTCCAGAATGACCGTGACGTCGATATTCATGATATCGCCGTCTTTCAGCTTCTTGTCGCCGGGAATGCCGTGACAGACGACGTGGTTCACGCTGATGCAGCTGGCGTGTTGATACCCTTTGTAGCCAATTGTGGCTGATGTAGACGGCGAAGCCTCGATCATCTCGGTGATCAGCCGGTCAATCTCTCCGGTGGTCTGACCGGGAAAGACATGCGGTGCGATGTCATCCAAGATCTGTGCCGCCAGTTGTCCCGCAGCATGCATCCCTGCAAAATCCGCCTCCTGGTAGATGCGAATGCCATCTTTGGTCGTGCGGCCGTCTTTTGATCTCATCAAGGGCTCCAATACTTGCCTGTTAGGCCGGTTTCTAAGGGGTTTTCAGCCAAAGGGCCAGAGGGCGCGACGTCGCGTACCTCAGACGGATGCAAGGGGACCGCCCAAAACAACCTGCTTGGGCGTTATCTGGGTATTGTAGACCAAATGTTCCACCCCTGCGGATTTCGCTTCCGCAAAAGCCGCCGCATAGGTCGGATCAATGTCGGCTGCCAGCTGGAACTGTGTGCAATCTGTGCGCTGCACCAGATAAAACATCACCGCGCGATGGCCTTGGGACACCATATGTGCCAGTTCGCTCAAATGTTTGGTGCCACGGGCTGTGACACTGTCCGGGAATTCCGCCAGCCCAGCGGTGCGGGACAGGGTGACGCTTTTGACCTCGACATAGCAATCCGCAAGCCCCGGCGCGGTCAACAAAAAATCGATCCGGCTTTTTTCACCGTATTTCACCTCGGGTCGGACGCTGGTGTATTGAGCCAGTTCGGGGATATCGCGCGCTTCCAACGCAGCGCGCAGGGCACGGTTGGGAACGGATGTATCAACCCCGGTGAAATCGCCGCTGGCATGTTCCACCAGTCGCCAGCCGTATTTCAGCTTTTTCTTTGGGTCATCATTGGGCTCAAGCCAGATGCGCATACCGGGATCTGCCAACCCCATCATCGAGCCGGGGTTTGCACAATGGGCCGTTACTTCGCGCCCGTCCTCCAGTCGACAATCGGCCAGAAAGCGTTTGTAACGTTTGATCAATGTGGCGGGGATCAGGGGTGTTTGGAACTGCATGGCATATCCATGTCAGAGCCGTTCCAAATCGCCAAGGGGTCGATTTCGGATACTCTGACACCCTGTCTGCGGAAAACTTGCGCAATCTTCTTCACCATAGCGGTTGAACCCGCCGCTGGCCGGTTTATCCTAGGGGCTACAAAGCGTTTACAGGAGATCTCCAATGGCCAATCCAACTGCGGCAATGCTTGTGATCGGAGACGAAATCCTGTCTGGCCGAACCCGCGATGCAAATATGTTTTATCTGGCCGGAGAACTGGCCAATCACGGCATCGACCTCAAGGAAGTGCGTGTGGTCAGCGATGACGCCCAAGCCATTGTAACGGCCGTCACCGCGCTGTCGGGACAGTATGATCAGGTTTTCACCAGTGGCGGCATCGGGCCAACCCATGATGACATTACCGCGGATTGCATCGCGCGGGCCTTTGATGCGCATCTGGATGTGCGCGACGATGCACGGGCCATTCTTGCCGAACACTACCGCGCGTCGGGCAAAGAGCTGAACGCCGCCCGTCTGCGGATGGCGCGCATTCCCGAAGGGGCGACGTTGATTGAAAACCCCGTTTCTGCCGCGCCGGGGTTTACCTTGCGCAATGTGCATGTGATGGCGGGTGTGCCTTCGGTGTTTCAGGCCATGGTCGCCAGTGTTCTGTCTACGCTGACGGGTGGCGCGCCGTTGTTATCCCAAACGCTGCGGGTGGACCGTGGCGAAGGAGATATTGCTGAAACGCTCAGCCAAGTGGCCGAGACCTACACGGATCTTTCGATTGGCTGCTATCCGTTTCAGCAAAACGGGGCCTTTGGGGCCAATATCGTCTTGCGCGGCACCGATGGCGCCCGGATCGAGGCGGCCATGAACGCCTTGGTTGCGGCATTCAAAGAATGACAAGCGCTGACCTCAGCACGCCTGCCTGGCTTTATGATCTGGTGGAGGCAACCTGGCCCACAGCCGCGCTACATCAGAACGGGCCGGTGAGTTTGCGTGACGGACAGGGTGGCGGCAGCCGCGTGTCGGCGGCAACGGTTGATGACGGATTTGAACCCGCGGACCTCACAAAGGCCATCCATGCCATGCGGGCCATGGGTCAGACACCGCTTTTTATGGTGCGCGACGGGCAAGAGGTTTTGGATCAGGCCCTGGAACAGATGGGGTTCGTCGTCAAAGATCCCGTGATCTTTCAAATCGCACCCACCAGAGCGCTGGCACGGGAAACCGTACCGCCGGTGACCACCTTTGACATCTGGCCGCCCTTGGCCATCCAGACTGACATCTGGGCAGAAGGTGGCATCAATGCGCCTCGCCTTGCGGTTATGGCGCGGGTCAAAGGGAACAAGACCGCAATATTGGGACGGGTCGATGACCAACCGGCGGCGACCGCCTTTGTCGCGATCAAAGACGGTGTCGCCATGCTTCATGCGCTGGAGGTCCGCACGGCGCATCGCCGCAAAGGTCTGGCGCGGTGGATGATGTGTCATGCGGCCAAATGGGCCGAGCATCACGGGGCAACACAGTTGGCCATATTGGTGACACGCGCAAATACAGGAGCAAACGCGCTGTATCGTTCATTGGGAATGAAACCCTGTGGACAGTACCACTACCGCGTGTTGGAACCCACGGCATGAGGCAGCGGGTGTTTAGCGCAAGATTGTACGCCGGTCTGACAAGCGCCTGCGCGGCTGTGATGGTTGCGCAAATCGTGACGGCGCAAGACCTGTCCTTACCTGCAGCGGCGCAGCCCCTGGCCAATCGCGACATGCCCTTTGCCCCATACCGCGTCCCAATCGGTCCCTGGGCAAAAGGTGCGGTGCCCATGCGCCTTACCGAAGGTCGCATCCTGCGCCGGACTTGGCGGGTCAACAGCTCACAGACGACGCTACAGGTCTTTGCTCCATTACGTGCACAGATTGAGGAGCGGGGGTTTCAGATCCTCTATCAATGTCATGATGCGGAATGCGGCGGGTTTGACTTCCGCTTTGCCATCGACGTGGTGCCCGCGCCGGATATGGCGGTGGATTTTGGCGATTTCCTTTTCTTGTCAGCGCAGCGGCAGGAAGGGGAATATGTAACCTTGCTGGTCTCACGCTTTGGGCGGACTAACTTTGTGCAACTGGTTGAAGTCGGAACCGAGATGGACGTGGCTGTGCCAGATGCCCCAGCCGATGCGGCCGCTCCCCTGGCTGCGGTTCCGCAAGTGGCGGTCGAGAGGGAGGCCGATCCGATCGATCTTGTCAGTCAGCTGAAACGCGATGGCCATGTTGTATTGTCGGGGTTGGATTTTCAGTCCGGTTCCCCAAATCTGGCCGGATCAGGCTATGATAGCCTGGAAAAGCTCGCGGCGTTTTTGACGGAAGACACCGATCAACGTGTGCTGTTGGTGGGGCACACGGATACGGTTGGCGGTCTCAGCGGCAATATCGCCCTGTCCAAAGCGCGGGCTGACTCTGTGCGGCGGCAGCTGCAGGATATCTATGGCATAGAAAATTCGCGGCTCGAAGCGGCAGGCGCAGGATATTTGTCGCCGCTCACCTCAAATGAAGACGCGGCGGGTCGAGAGATCAACCGCCGCGTCGAGGTGGTCTTGCTACCGCCCAAATGAGGGAAGGCGGATCACCAGACCGAGGGATCCTTGTTCGCAAACGCATGCGCCAAGAAATCAATAAATGCGCGGACCTTGGGCTGGGTAAATTTGCCGGGCGGATAAACCGCATAGATCCCTTGGGTCTCCATCGGCAGGCTTGGCATAACGTCTTCGACCAGCCCTTCGGACATGGCGTCCGCATAAAGGTAGCTGGGCAGATAGGCGATGCCGAGGCCCGAGATGGCTGCGGTCAGCAGGGATTGCCCGTCGTTAACAGACAGCCATCCGCTGGTGCGGACCTGACGTTTTTCACCGGACGGAGCGGTCAAACGCCAGACGCTGCCGCTGGATTGGTTCGAATAATGCAGAAGCTTGTGGTTGTTCAGATCATCGATTTTCTGCGGACGTCCGTATTCTTCAAGATAGGCCCGGGAGGCGATCATACGTTTGGAGGTTTCCGCCAATTTGCGCGCCCGCAGCGAACTGTCTTCCAGTTCGCCGATACGCACGGCCATGTCAAACCCTTCCGAGATGAGTTCCACATAGCGGTTGTTGAGCACCATATTGACGGTGATATCGGGGAAGTCGCGCAGGAAGTCCGAGAGCACAGGAGACAGGTGGTTCACGCCAAAATCGGTGGCAACCGAAATCCGCAACAGACCAGATGGCGCGGATTGCATAGAGGTGACCAACGCATCGGCTTCACCTGCATCATTCAGCACCCGCCGGGCGCGGTCATAATAGGCCAGTCCAATCTCGGTTGGTGAAACCCGGCGCGTTGTGCGGTTCAAAAGCCGCGCCCCAAGCCGCGCCTCAAGGCTGGAGACATGTTTGGACACAGCAGATTTTGAGATGCCCATTTTCTTGGCCGCATCCGTAAACCCACCCTGGTCCACAACATTGGCAAAGGCTTCCATTTCGGTCAGCCGATCCATCTTAGTCTCCTCAATCCGTCCTATGCGTTGAGCCATAAGTGCATGGAGATTGCGGCAACTTCACGGCCTCTGTGGGATAATTGCAGGGTTTCTTGGTTATCGTTGAATCTCTGGAAACAGAGAAACAATAAGTGTGTCAACTGGTTAGGTGTGAGATGCGCCTTAAGGGGGAGCTCCCGCCCGTCTTGGATGCTTTGAAAAAAGCATCCTCGCCCGTTGGGCGTGGCACCGCGCATGCGCGGTGCCACGCCCAAGGCCGCCAAGGGGTGCGCCTCAAAGAGGCGTGCACCTGCGGGCGCGGGAGCGCTCCAGCTTGATGTCAGGGTGTTTTGGGTCCAACGGTTTACAGTTTCGCCGCAACGCGCGTGCCCTGATCAATGGCGCGTTTGGCGTCAAGTTCTGCGGCCAGATCTGCGCCACCAATCACATGGAGCGTTAAGCCTGCACCTTTCAAGTCCGCGACAAGCGCGGTCTCGCTGATCTGTCCCGCAGAGAGCACCACCGTATCAGCTGGAACAAGCGTTGTGCCGGATGTCGCATCGGCAATAACGATGCCTTTGTCGGTGATCTCTTGATATTGTGCGCCTTGCACAAAGGTGACGCCATGGCGCTTCAGTCGCGTGCGGTGGATCCAGCCGGTTGTCTTGCCCAGGCGTTTGCCCAAAGGTTCGGCTTTGCGTTGCAAGAGTGTGATTTGGCGGTTGGGCGCGTCTGGCTGTGGCCCATCCTCGGTTAGACCTGCTCGAAAGACCTCGGTATCGCCGACACCCCATTCCCGACGCCAATCGCGCAGGGTTTCCATGTCGTTGCTCGCCGCCTCAGAAGGACTGTGCAACAGGAACTCAGCCACATCAAAGCCGATCCCGCCAGCGCCCACAATGGCCACGCGATCACCAACAGGCACAGCGTGGCGCAACACGTCAATGTATGAGACAACATGGGGCAGATCCTGGCCCGGGATTTGGGGATCGCGTGGCATGACGCCGGTGGCCAGGATCACCTCGTCAAATGGGTTCAGATCCGCGACAGTGGCGGCAGTGTTCAACCTTACCTCCACCGAAGATGCATCCAGGCAGGACTGGAACCAATCGACCAGCCCGTGAAATTCTTCTTTGCCGGGCACCATACGGGCCATATTGAGCTGTCCGCCAATCGCGCTGCTTTTCTCAAACAGCGTCACTTGATGCCCACGCTCAGCCGCTGTGAGCGCTGCGGCCAGGCCTGCGGGACCTGCGCCGACAACCGCGATGGATTTCACTTGGTGCGCAGCTGTAATCACCAGTTCCGTTTCATGACAGGCACGGGGGTTCACCAGACAGGAGGTCAGCCGCCCGCTAAACGTATGATCCAAACAGGCTTGATTGCAGGCGATACAGGGCGCGATCCTCTCGGCCTGACCCTGTGCCGCTTTGGTCACAAACTCAGGATCGGCCAGCATCGGGCGCGCCATGGACACCATATCGGCTGCGCCATCGACCAGAACCTGTTCCGCGACCCCTGGCGTGTTGATCCGGTTTGATGTGATCAGCGGGATCGAAACCTCTCCCATCAGTTTTTGCGTGACCCAGGTAAAGGCCGCGCGCGGTACCGATGTGGCAATGGTGGGAATGCGCGCTTCGTGCCACCCAATGCCGGTGTTGATCATGGTGGCGCCGGCTTTCTCAACGGCCTGGGCCAGCTGGCGCACCTCGTCAAAGCTGGAGCCATTGGGGATCAGGTCGATCATCGACAAGCGGAAGATGAGGATAAAGGCCTCACCCACAGCCGCCCGTACACGGCGCACCACTTCCAGCGGCAGGCGCATGCGGTTTTCATAAGACCCGCCCCAGCGGTCGGTGCGTTTGTTGGTGTGGGTGACCAGAAACTGGTTCAGAAAATATCCTTCGCTGGCCATGATCTCGACCCCGTCATACCCCGCCTGTTGAGCCAGACGGGCGGCATTGACGATATCGCTGATCTGTTTCTCGATCCCCTCTTCATCCAACGCGGTCGGGGCAAAGGGTGAAATCGGGGACTTGATCGCGCTGGGAGCCACGCATTGCGGCCCATAGGCATAGCGTCCGGCATGCAGAATCTGCATGGCGATCTTGCCGCCTGCGTCGTGAACCCTTTGGGTCACCACCTTATGGTTGGCAACATCCGCATCCGTGGTCATCATGGCAGCGCCCGGCAGAACCGAGCCTTCCAGATTGGGGCCAATGCCTCCGGTCACCATCAAGGCCACTCCCCCCCGGGCACGGGCCGCATAAAACTCGGCCACCCGGTTCCAGTCCTTGGTCTCTTCCAGTCCGGTGTGCATGGACCCCATCAGCACCCGGTTTTTGAGGGTGGTAAACCCAAGGTCCAGCGGTTTCAAAAGATGCGGGTAGGGGGTCATGGCGTGGTCCTTCCTGGCGTTGACCTATGTTCTGCGCGCGTCACCTTGCGCTGTCACGGGGCGACGCGGCGTCACCCCCTTGCGTGTCGTGGCGGCAGCGGGTCTAACCTTGCGTCAGTATAAAAGGGGCTACGGATTATGACACCGGAAGAGATCAAGAACCTGCCGTATCGGCCGAATGTTGGCGTAATGCTGATCAATGCAGACGGCGCAGTCTTTGTGGGCCAACGCATGGATCGCCACAAGGATGCCTGGCAGATGCCCCAGGGGGGGATTGACGCGGGCGAAGATCCCAAAACAGCCGCTTTGCGCGAGCTGGAGGAGGAAACCGGCGTTTTGCCGGAATTGGTGGAAATCATTGCTGAAAGCGACGGCTGGCTTCCTTATGATCTGCCACACGATGTGGTGCCGCACTTCTGGGGTGGCAAATACCGCGGTCAGGAGCAGAAATGGTATCTGATGCGGTTTCTGGGCGAGGACACGCAGGTGAAAATCGACACCGAACATCCCGAGTTCTCCGCCTGGCAGTGGTTGCCGGTGGATCAGCTGGTTGACAATATTGTGCCGTTCAAGCGCGAGGTCTATGTACGGGTTCTGGCTGAGTTCGAGGGCCATTTGTAATCAAAAAAGCCCCCGCATCACACGGGGGCTTTCAAATTGTCAGATGGCGGGCTGGATTACAGCAGGCCAGCGGCGGTGAGCAGGTCGCGCACATTTGTCTGCGGGCGCGGGCCGATGTGGCGGATCACTTCGCCTGCGCAGATGCAGCCGATGCGGGCAGATGTTTCCAGATCGCGACCTGTGGCCATGCCGAACAGGAAACCAGCGGCAAACTGATCACCCGCGCCGGTGGCATCCACCGGTGTGATCTTTTCAACCGGAACCTCAACCCGTGCACCTTCGCTCAATACGATGACACCGTCACCCGAACGGTTGCAGACCACCAGCGGGCAAATCGCTGCGGTTTTGGTCAGCGCGGCTTCCAGATCGTCGCTCTCAAACAGGGATTTGATCTCATCCTCATTGCCGATCACATAATCCAGATCATGTTCGATCAGCGACAGGAAATCGTCCCGGTGACGCTCCACACAGAAGGGGTCCGAAATGGCGATGCCTGCTTTGCCGCCGCCGGCTTTGGCCGCGCGTGCCGCCTCGCGAAAGGCGGATTTCCCTTTGTCCTTGTCAAAGAGATAGCCTTCGAGGAAGACGATCTGCGCATTTTCCGCAACGCCAGCAGGAACGTCGGCCGAGCTGACCTCGGACGAGATACCAAGATAGGTGTTCATCGATCGCTCACCATCGGGCGACACAAAGATCATCGAGCGTGAGGTCGGCAGCTCACCACCGGCAACTGGCGGGTTCACAAAATCAACGCCATCGTCCTGCATCGCCTTGGCATAAAACTGCCCCAGCGCGTCATCGTGCACACGACCGATAAAGGCCGCGTCCAGACCCAGCGCACCGGCGCCTGCAATCGTGTTGGCAACCGAGCCACCGGGAGTCTGCACCCGGTCATTCATTGCAGCATAAAGCACTTCGCCGCGATCGCGTTCGATCAGCTGCATGATGCCTTTTTCAATGCCCATATGCTCCAGAAAGCTGTCGTCACATTGGCTGATCACGTCCACAACGGCGTTGCCGATGCCAACAAGCTGATAGGTCTTCATAGGTTCTTGTCCTCGAATTTACAGAGATCGCGGATGATGCAGGTGCCACACATGGGTTTGCGGGCTTTGCAATGGTATCGCCCATGCAGAATTAACCAATGATGAGCATGGAGCTGAAAATCCGCGGGAATATGGTCTTCGATCGCGCGTTCGACTGCATCCACATCCTTGCCCGGCGCAATGCCAGACCGGTTGCCAACGCGAAAGATATGGGTGTCCACCGCCTGTGCTGGCTGGCGCCACCACATATTGAGCACAACATTGGCGGTCTTGCGTCCAACACCCGGCAACGACTGCAGGGCAGCGCGCGAATTTGGAACCTCACCGCCGTAATCCTCAACGAGGATCCGCGACAGTTTGATAACGTTTTTGGCCTTGTTGCGATAAAGGCCGATGGTCTTGATATGTTCGATCAATCCCTCTTCGCCCAGATCTAGCATCTTTTGGGGCGTGTCGGCGATCTTAAACAGCTCTTTGGTCGCGCGGTTGACGCCCGCATCGGTTGCTTGTGCCGACAGGGCAACGGCCACCACCAACGTATAGACGTTGACGTGGTCCAATTCGCCCTTGGGCTCAGGTTCGGCGTCCTGAAACCGGGTGAAAATTGCGCGGAGCGTATGATAATCGAGTTGCTTTGCCATCGCGGCCTTTAATGACCTGTTGGGCGGGCGCTGGCAACGGCAAAGGCGGGGAGCGGTGCGGTTCTTACGCTTCCCGCAGGTTTCGGGTCGCAGCATGGGCAAACCCCGGTAAACTGGGCCGCGACAGGGGAGAACCAATGACAATGGCAGGTGTGGAGTTGATGAGTGAGACAGACCCGGAACGGGCCTATCATTATGGCGTGATGCGGCGCGCGATGGAGATTATTGATGCGGCAGACGCCTCCCTGTCGCTCGAGGATCTGGCGTCCCAGCTGGGCATGAGCCCGGCTCATTTTCAGCGGGTTTTTTCAGCCTGGGTTGGGGTCTCGCCAAAACGGTATCAGCAGTATCTGCGCCTGGGCCATGCCAAGTCTCTGTTGCGAGAGCGGTTTACAACGCTGGATACGGCCTTGGCCGTGGGGCTCACAGGGTCCGGGCGGCTGCACGATCTGTTTCTGCGCTGGGAAGCCATGAGCCCCGGTGATTATGCGCGCCACGGTGCGGGGTTAGAGATTTTCTGGGGATGGTTTGACAGCCCATTTGGCCTGACGTTGGCGATGGGCACAGAGCGCGGCCTCTGTGGTTTGGCTTTTGCGGCGGAAACCGGGGCCGAAACGGCCATGGCAGATATGCGCGCACGCTGGCCAAAGGCGCAGTTTACGGAAGCTCCAATGCGCCTGCGGGGCTGGGTAGAGGCGGCCTTTGCACAAAAGGGGGAGACGCAGCTTTATCTGATTGGCGCACCTTTGCAGATCAAAGTCTGGGAGGCCTTGTTGCGGATCCCATCAGGTCATGTGACCACTTATTCTGAACTTGCCCTGGCCGTTGGCGCGCCCAAGGCCGTACGGGCGGTGGGCACTGCGGTAGGGCGCAACCCCATCAGCTGGTTGATCCCCTGCCACCGCGCGTTGCGTAAATCCGGGGCTTTGGGCGGTTATCATTGGGGGTTGCCCGTCAAACGCGCCATGCTGGCATATGAAGCTGCACAATGTGGAGAGGCAGGGCCATAACCAGCGGTATCTTTGCTTTTGTGGCGGTATTTCGCCGAGAATTCCCCCCGTTCACTTGAGCCTTTCATCAACGCACATGATATAAGAGAGGAAACAATAGGCGTAAGGCCCAGCAAATTAGGGCCGACTTGAGCAGTAAAGGACGTTGATATGAACCGCTCGAAATTGACTTTGGCCGCTGGGCTTCTGGGCGCAGTTGCAGTATCGGCCTGTACCGATCCGGTGACTTTCCAGGACGAAAATGGGCAGGCCAACAAAACCCAGCGCGGCGCCATTATTGGTGGCCTGGTGGGGGCAACCGTTGGTGCGTTGACATCGGATGATGACAAGCTGGAAACCGCTGTCCTGTCTGGTGCCGCAGGCGCATTGGTGGGTGGTGTCATCGGTCATGAGCTGGATAAGCAAGAGGCCGAGCTGCGCCAGACCCTCTCCAATGATATCTCTATCGTGAACACCGGTGACCGGTTGATTGTCTCGCTGCCAAACGATTTGACCTTTGCCACTGACAGTTCACAAGTGTCAAACGCAGTGCGCGCTGATCTGCTGAAAGTGGCGGACAGTCTTGTGCGGTATCCTAATAGCTCGGTCCAGGTGATTGGTCATACGGACAGCGATGGTGATGCGGCCTATAACCACGGCCTGTCCGTGCGCCGCGCCAATGCGGTTGCGGATCTGATCCAGGCGGGTGGCGTGCCCTATAACCGGATCATCACCACTGGGCGCGGTGAAGAGCAACCTGTGGCCAGCAACCTGACGCCGGAAGGCAAGCAGCGTAACCGCCGGGTTGAGATTGTGGTGATTCCAAACGCGGCATAACCGCTGGGTCTGGACTGAACGCAAAAGACCGTCCGATGGTGTTCGGGCGGTCTTTTTTTAACCGCGAAAACTTGTGTGATTTTGCACAAAAGCTGCGCTTCAACACGTGTTTTGTTCGTGAGCTGCTATGTTAGATTGGGGTCAACGAAACCCAAACCTGTGAGAGTAACAATGACCCAACCAAATTTACTGTTGATTTCGGGCGCGCTGCGCAAAGCTTCTACGAACCGTTTGTTGCTGGCAGAGGCAGCCCGCCTGTTTGGTCCGGCCGAGGTTGTCGAAGGTGACCTGCAAATGCCGCTTTATGATGGGGACCTGGAAGAAAGCGCGGGAATCCCGGATGTGGTAAAGACGCTTGCAGCGCAGATTGCAGCGGCGGATGCGATTGTGATCTCGACCCCGGAGTACAACAAAGCGCCGTCGGGTGTTTTGAAAAACGCCTTGGACTGGGTGAGCCGGGTAGAGGGCGCACCCTGGGCAGATAAGCCGGTTGCTGTCCTGTCGGCGGCGGCTGGACGTGCGGGTGGTGAAGTGGCGCAATCCATCCTGCGTGGCTATTTGCAACCTTTTGGCCCACGCGTTCTGGCGGGTCCTGCGATCCATTTGGCGGCCTCCTACCAAGAGTTTGATGACGCAGGTCAGTTGAAAAGCGAACGCTACAGCGAGACGCTGGGTCAATTGATGGACAAGCTGCGGACCGAGATCGACCGCTGAGCCAAAAGGCAAGCGCTCCCGCGCCCGTGGATCGCCCTACCGGGCATCCAAACGGCCTTGGGCCAAGCGCCGTGCGGAGCACGGCGCGGGCGCGTCCTGGTCAAAGGTTATCCGTCACTCGGAACCCTTGTGGAATCGTGTCGTGGGAATTCAGGATCAGATCGGCCATGACATCTGCGATCTTTGGCGCCATGCCAAAGCCAATTTTGAAGCCGCCGTTGGCAACAAAATGACCGGCGCGATCGGGCCAGGGGCCAATCATCGGCGCGCGCGTTTTGGCCCGTGGCCGCACCCCGGCCCAGCGTTCCAGAACCCGCGCTGTGGCCAATTGGGGCATGGCAGCAATGGCGCGGGCGTGGATGTCGTCAAGCTGCGCGTCTGTGCTGGCGGGATCATCAAACGCGCGTTCGCTGGTGGAGCCAATCGCGGTGGTCCCATCGGCGTGCGGAATGATGTGCAGGCTGTCGGCATATAGCTGTGGCTTGTCATGGGCGTCAAAGTCCAGCAGCAACGACTGACCTTTGACGCCATTGCCAACCGGTTTTTCCAGATCTTCCGACAGCGCCTGTAGACCGAGGTAGCCGGTTGCGTGGACCACATTGCCCTGGTCGTCTCCGTCCGGGGACACCGCGACCCCTTTGGCGGCCAAAGCGGCCACCAGGGCTGCACCGGCGCGGCGGGGGAACATACGCGCGCTGAGGGTGTCGTGGATGAGATATCCTGTGGCGCTGGGCGGGGCCCAGTCGCCGACCTCTGTAACTGGAATGACGGACCAGGTCGCATGATCTTGCCACAGCGCCTTGGCACTTGTGGCGCGGGCGTGGGCCAGCTCCAATGTGCGTGCGTCCTGAATGGGTTGCAGACGTCCGGTGCGCCCATATCCGGCCGATGTGCCGCCCACCGCCTCGACCTCATGCCAGAACCGTTCGGCCATCAGAAGGCTGTCGAGCTGGAAGGCTTTTTTCGGGTTCCAGTTTTCCGGCACATGGGGCGCCAAGGCACCAACCAATCCGCCGCTTGAACCTGCGCCCGCACCAAAAGGGTCGATGATCTGCACCCGCGCGCCGATTTGCACGCACCGCCAGGCGATCGAGAGGCCAAAGATCCCTGCGCCGCGCACAGTTACATCTGCCATTGCCATTTTTGGTCCCTTTCGTCAGTGTCGCGCCGTTCCACTGCATGTCCTTTAAGGGAGAATTCCATGTCAGACCAGAAGGCGACTGATCCAAAAGCACCGGGTGCACGTCTGAGCTGGCGGGACGATGTCATCCCGGTGTCTGAACAATTCGATGACCCCTATTTCTCGATCCATAACGGATTGGCAGAGACGGAACATGTGTTTCTGACCGGCAATGACCTGCCCGCACGCTTTGGCCCTGGGTTTCATATCGCGGAACTGGGTTTTGGCACCGGGTTGAACATGCTGGCGGCCTGGCGCGCCTGGGAGACCGCCGGGCACACGACACCGTTGCACTTTACCAGTTTTGAAGCCTTTCCGATGGCACCCGATGAAATGGCACGGGCGCTTGAGGCCTTTCCCGAGGTTGCGCCTTGGGCCACGCGGTTTCTGGAGAATTGGACCGGCGGTGGTGTCGTGAAGCTGGAGACATTGCACCTGGACGTTGTTATAGGCGATGCACGCGAAGAACTGCCGCGTTGGGAAGGGCAAGCCGATGCCTGGTTTCTGGACGGGTTCTCTCCCGCGAAAAACCCTGAACTGTGGCAGAGCGATCTGATGCGTGATGTGGCGGAGCACACGTTGGATCAGGGGACCGCCGCCACCTACACCGCTGCTGGTTTTGTGCGCCGGGGATTGGAAAATGCAGGGTTTACGGTTGAACGCTGCCCTGGATATGGGCGCAAACGTCATATGACGCGTGCTCGAAAAGAATAATGGTCAAAGGATAAGAAATGGCCCAGAATGACCCACGCCGTGGTATTACCTTAATGATTTTGACCACCGCGATTTTTGCGGTTCAGGATGGGATTTCCCGCCATTTGGCGTCGGAATATAACGTCTGGATGGTTGTAACGATCCGCTATTGGTTTCTGGCGGTCTTTGTCCTGACACTGGCGGCGCGCAAGTCGGGCGGTGTCCGGAAAACGATGCAAAGCCAGCGTTTGGGGCTGCAAATCTTTCGCGGCCTGCTGCTGGCGACAGAGATCTGCGTCTTTGTCTATGCGTTCACGCTGTTGGGGCTGCTCGAAAGCCATGCGGTCTTTGCCTGTTATCCGCTGCTGATTGCCGCGCTGTCGGGGCCGATCTTGGGAGAGAGCGTCGGCTGGCGGCGATGGAGCGCTATTGGTATTGGGTTTCTGGGGGTGATTGTTATCTTGGAGCCCGGATTTGGTGTGTTCCAACCGGCGGCGCTGGTGGCTGTCGTCGGCGCATTGATGTTCGCCTTGTACGGCCTTTTGACGCGATATGTGGCGCGATATGACAGCCCGGATACCTCGTTCTTTTATGTGGGCGTGATGGGGATGTTGTTTATGACCCCCTTTGGCCTGTGGAACTGGGAAATCATGACCCGCACGGATTACGTTTGGATGGCGTTGTTGACCGTGTTTGGCGGCTGCGGTCATTGGTGTCTGATCAAATGCTATGAGGCGGCAGAGGCCAGCACAGTGCAGCCCTTTGCCTATTTACAGCTGGTGTTTGCGGCGATCATCGGTGTGTTTGTGTTTGAGGAAACACTGCGCACCAATGTGATGATCGGCACAGCGATTGTCGTGGGTGCGGGGCTGTTTACCCTATGGCGCGAACGCCTCAAGGGTTGAACCCGCAAGCTCTTTGGAAAACGCGATGGGCAAGGGGGGCTTGCCCAGACGCGCGCGATAGACCGGCAGGCTTTCGGTGACCCGCATCACGTAATTGCGGGTCTCGTTAAACGGAATATGCTCGATCCAGTCAACAATATCGGGATTACCGTCACGGGGATCGCCATAGCGTTCCATCCAGGCCTGTGGGCGGTGAGGGCCTGCGTTGTAACCTGCGGCCATCATGATGACATTGCCGTTAAACTCATCCGCAAGCCCGACCAGATATTGCGCACCAAGCTGAGCGTTATAGCGCCATTCCTGGGTCAGGCGGGCGGTGCGGTGTTTGTCCTGGATGCCCAGCTCACCGGCCACCAGATTGGCGGTTGCAGGCATCAGCTGCATCAACCCGCGCGCGCCTGCGTGGCTGATGACGGATGGGTCAAATTCGCTTTCGCGGCGTGAGATTGCCAATGTCATCTCTTCCGCCATCGGCAGATCGCGTCCGGCCACCGGGTGCAGGGGGAAATAGGCGTTCTTCAGCTCGATACCCTGGCGCGCGGCGCGTTTTGAAACCATGACTGCCAGATGCGGCTCCTTTAGGTCCACGGCCATCTGCCCGACCAAGGCGGCCTGATCTGCCGGCAGGCTCTCCACCAGATGTGTCAAAAACCGTTCGGCCAGGGTCAATTCACCGGCTTCCAACAGGGCAATCCCTGCTTGCGCGACAGACGATTGCATAAAGGCTGCGTCACGCCAGGATCCCGTGACCTGTGGCTTGGCCAGATCTGGATCAAAGGGACGGCCCAAGGCTTCGGCGGCCAGAAGCCCATAGAACGACGTCTGGAACTGCGCGCCTTGGTCAAAGGCGGCATGGGCTTTCTCAGCTTCACCCAAAGCCGTGTAAGCCCGTCCCAGCCAATAGCCGCCGCGGCCGATGGAAATGGGGGTTTCGACCGCTTCCATAAAACGCTCAAAGTGGAAGGCGGCCAGTTCCGGATCCTTGAGGAACCGCAGCGCGACATAGCCCGCAATCCATTCACAATCGGCATAGCCATACCCATCCTCGGGCGTGCTGAAATGGAAGGCCGCCAGTTGGTAGGCACGTTCATAATTCTTGTCCCGCATCTCTTGGCGCGCAAAGTCACGCCGTCTGCGCAGCCATTTTGCGGGTTCTCCCAATGCCTTGGCGCTGGTGCTTTGGGTGAGCATCAGATCAATGGCATCCGCTTGGCGGCGTTTGCCATCGCGCCAGGCAAATCGGTCATAAGACAGACCCGGTGATGCGCGCAGCCGTTCGGGCACCGCCTCAATCTTGGCATCAACACCCGGTTCGACCTCTTGCAAGGCAATCCGCGCTGTGGCCAAGGCGCGCTGCGCATCGCTCAGCAAGGGCAACATACGGCCTGCGCTTTGGGTATGCCCCTCCCACAACAACGCATCAGTGCGCGCTGCATGGTGATCTTTGAGCAGGGTCTTGTGCTGGCTCAAAAAGGCCTGATGCACCGATTCGGGCATGGCCATGGTTTGCCAGGCTTTCAAAAGGACAGCTTTGCCTTCGCCTTGGCGCCCGCTGGCACGCAAAGCATTGCCATAAGCCAGGGCACCTGCACCCGTCTGCGGGTCGGCTTGGCCAAAGAATTGCAAGATGGCGCGTGTGTTAGAGGCGGCAATCTGCGCTTCACTGCGACGACGCAACAGCGCCAGCCCCGGCCAATCGCTGCGCCGTTCCAAAAAGCGCATCACCTCGGACGCGCTCCCTTCGCCCGCGCGCAGGCGGTGCCATTCCACCAAATCCTGCGCCAGCGGATCCTGGCGACCGGCCTCGCGCCGGGCGGTGTCCCAATCCTGGGACTGGGCGGCGGCCATGGCATCACCCAGCCCTTTGGCAAACCCAGACTGTGGCAGTGTCAGACCAAAAACGAGGGCCGAAATGGCTGCGATCCGGCGGAGTGTGTGTGTCTTCACTTGCATTTTCCAGCGACTCGGGGATAGAGCCTGTGACGATAGTTTCTGGGTCGCAGGTATCAAATCAAATCCGTGCGAAACAGAAGCATTCGGACGACATCAGGGCGAATTCTCGCCGACTAAATTAAGATACACTCGCAAGTAAGGGAGCGTGCACCATGTTCAAAGGCTCTATGCCAGCCCTCGTCACCCCGTTTCGCAACGGTGAATTGGATCTGGACGCGCTCAAACACTTGGTCGAATGGCAGATCGGCGAAGGGTCAACCGGTTTGGTTCCCGTTGGCACCACCGGTGAAAGCCCAACGCTGAGCCACGAAGAACACGAAACTGTTGTGGCCGAAGTGGTCAAGGCTGCCGCAGGCCGCGTTCCGGTCATTGCGGGCGCTGGGTCCAACAACACCGTTGAAGCCATCCGCTTTGTTGAGTTCTCTGCCAAGGTTGGTGCCGATGCCGCACTGGTTGTGACGCCCTATTACAACAAGCCGACCCAACGTGGGATGGTCGCGCATTTCACAGCGCTGCACGACTGTGCGGATATTCCGATTGTGATCTACAATATTCCGGGACGCTCGGTCGTGGATATGACACCTGAGACCATGGGTGAGCTGGCCAAACTGCCGCGCATTGTTGGGGTCAAGGACGCAACTGGCGATCTGGCACGTGTTAGCCAACAGCGTGGAACCTGCGGGCCGGACTTTGTTCAGCTGTCAGGTGAAGACGCAACTGCGCTGGGCTTTAACGCCCACGGCGGGGTTGGCTGCATCTCGGTCACTGCGAATGTCGCACCAAAACTGTGTGCCGAGTTCCAGGCGGCAACTTTGGCAGGCGATTACAAAACCGCGCTGGACTATCAGGACCGCCTGATGCCGCTGCACGAAGCGATCTTTATCGAGCCGGGTCTGGTGGGGGCAAAATATGCGCTCGCGAAGTTGGGCCTGTGTTCCGAGGAAGTCCGCTCACCGCTGACTGGTCTGGAAGACAGCACCAAAGCCGCCATTGACGCCGCAATGGCACATGCGGGTCTGCTGTAATCGCGTCACGCAATTTGAATTTGAAAAGGCCCCACCGTGGCAACCGGTGGGGCTTTTTTATGCGGGGATCATCGATGGGGGACTAGAGACCCCGTCGAAAAACTACATCGGCAGATGGCATTCCAAATGGCGGGTCTTTTCTGGGTTTCTGACCACGTCGATCCGGGTGATCTGGCCGTCTTGAACCGTCAGCAACGTCGCTTGCAGTATCCCGTCCCGTTCCAGGCTCAGGATCCCTGGCTGGCCGTTTAACACGCCATATCGCCAGGTGTGCGGGATGGTGTAATTGGCCTTGCGTGCCAGGCCGGTGCACAGGCGGATCACCCGGTCTTGGCCCAATATCGGGTTGATTGCCGCCGCCGCCTTCCCACCGCCGTCCGAGACCAAGACGGCCTCTTGCGCCAACAGCTTTGTCAGAGCTTCGGTATCACCTGATTTGGAGGCTACAAAAAACGCTTCGGTTAGCGCTTGGGCTTCTGCATCCGGGGCGGCAAACCTTGGACGGTTGGATTGAATATGTTTGCGCCCACGCGAAGCCAGCTGGCGACAGGCCTCGGGGCTACGGTTCAAGGCTGTGGCGATCTCTTCATAATCGGCGTCAAACACATCATGCAGCAAAAACGCCGCGCGTTCCAATGGCGACAGGCGCTCCATCGCGCATAACAGCGCAACCGAGACGCTGTGGTCCGCGCCAACCGGATCCTCCATCCAGATTGGTTCGGGCAGCCATTCGCCCGGATAGGTCTCGCGTCGGCGTCGGGCCGACTTCAGCTCATCAAGGCAGGCGCGTGTGGTGATCCGTACAAGGTATCCGGTTGGGGCTTTAACGTCGCCCTGTTCAACGCCAAGCCAACGTTCAAAGACATCTTGCAAGATGTCTTCGGCATCGCTGACACTGCCAAGCATGCGATAGGCGATGGCAAACAATTGGGGACGCGCTGTTACAAACGCGTCCGTTGTTTGGTCCGTGACGTTGTCGCTGGACTGGGGCGATGTCATTTTGGCCTCGATCAGCTGCTGCTGGCCACAGGATGGGGCGTGCGGAAGCCAACTGCAATGCGGTTCCAACTGTTGATCGCGGCGATCAGCAGGCTCAAGGCGATTTGTTCGCGCTCGGTAAACTCTTCTGCAATGGCGGCATAATCCGCATCCGGCGCGCCTGTATCTGCCAGGCGGGTCAAGGCCTCGGTCCAGCCCAATGCGGCGCGTTCACGTGGGGAATAAAGCGAGGATTCACGCCAGGCGTTCAGCAGATGCATCCGGTCTTCGGTCTCACCATGAGCGCGGGCGTCATGAGTGTGCATGTGGATGCAAAACGCACAACCATTGATTTGTGAGGCGCGCAGTTTCACCAATTCCACTAGGCTGTGTTCCAGACCTGCGGTTTTCAGCACATCTTCCTGTGACAGCATCGGGCCAAAAAGTTCCGGTGCGATGGCAAAGTGATCCAGACGTTGGGACATAACAGTCTCCTTTTTTGGTGTGTCTGGAACAAAGACGAGACAGCCTGCCAGTTTGTGACATCGCCCCTACGTTTTTTTTAAAATTATCGTTTCCCGTAATAAAGCCCGACCACATGCTCTGCCTCGGCAAAGAACAGCCACCGGGTGGTGACCACACCTGCCGCGTGCACAAGGACCGCAAGCCCCGCAAACAGATGTTTAAGCACGGTGCTGTCCACGGGCACAACAATCAACGCAAAAGGCAGCACAAAAGCCAGTGCAAAGCCGATCACGCGCAGCTTCAGCGCGTGTTTGCGGCCCACGACAAAGACAAACTCACGCAGCAGGTAGTTGCTGCCGGTATGTGGCGGTTCAAACGCGCGCACATGCCCGTTGCCACCCAGACGTGTTGCCGTGGCCAGCGTAGTGCCAGAGGAGGCAAAGGCCTGATCCCCCTGCAGCCAACTGAAAAGCTGGATCAAAGCGGCCAGAGGCAGCAGGATCTGCGCCACGGTGATCTGCCCCGCCAACAGCGCACCGCCGGTTGCACAATAGCTGAGGAACAGCGCAGGCGTCAGCGGCGCGTGCCAGCGCGGCACGGTTTTCAGCTGGGTGTAAATCATCGAGGTGGTGAAAACAGTTGCCAGTGACAACGCCGCCCCCAATGCGCCCAAGACCTGCCAATGGCTGCGAAAAAACACCGCGCCAATGGCAAAGATCCCCATAACACTCAGCGCTGCCACCGCCGCGCAGCCTTCACAGCTGAGCCAACTGCTGCGCCACTGGCTAAAGGCGCGCCAGGCGCGTTTGGGTTGGCCCAGGTGAAAGGTTGAGGCGACAAGACCACCAACCGCCAGGCCAAAGGCCAGGCCATAGAACACAAAGGCCACCCAGCCAGTGACCGCTGGCAGGCCAAGGCCAAGAAACGCCAACAGGCCAAAGCCAAGACCGGACAAAGTGGTGAATACAATGACAGAAGGGGCGGGATGCATTACTTGGCTCCCCCTGGCAATTGATCAAGCGCTCGGTCCAGCCAGGCCATAAACCCCTGGGGCGTGGTATGGGGTTGATCAAGCGCAGGGGATGGCGCTGTTGTGGTTTGGTCCTTGGGTCGAGGTGGCAGGTATTTGTTGACGGGTTTTGTGCCCATCTCGGGCATCAAATCTACGCCGCCCCGGTCCGCCACCAATTGCGAGACGTCGGATGTTGCATCGCCCAGGTCACCAAAATGACGTGCGCCAGCGGGGCAGGTTCTGACGCAGGCAGGTATTTGATCTTCCTGCGGAAGATTTTCATTGTAGATCCGATCGACACATAAGGTACATTTCTTCATCACCCCTGCGGCCAGATCAAGTTCACGGGCGCCGTAAGGGCAGGACCAGGCACAGAGGCCGCAGCCGATGCAGTGGTCTTCGTTGACCAGAACAATGCCATCTTTGTCCCGCTTGTAGCTGGCACCGGTTGGGCAGACAGTGACACAGGGCGCGTCTTCGCAGTGGAGGCAGGACTTGGGGAAATGAACCAGCTGCGCGTCGCCTTGATCTGGCTGGATCTCATAGGAATGGACCCGGTTTAGAAAAGTGCCGGATGGATCCGCGCCATAGGGATCTTGGTCGGAAAGTGGCGCCCCATAGTTTTCGGTATTCCAGCCCTTGCAGGCAATCACACAGGCATGGCATCCGACGCAGATGTCGAGGTCGATGACCAGACCGAGCTTTTTCTGGGATTTGGCTGGGAGTGTGGTCATGGGGTTTGTGCACCTTTTATCGGGGCGGTGGTGCAGGCATGTGGAGAGACGGGGGCCAGCCCCCGCTTGAGCCTGCGGCTCAATTCACCCCAGGAGTATTTGGGAAAAGATGAAAGCTCAGGCTGGATCATTAACCAATTTTCCATTTGAGCGCTTTGGGGCCCTGGCCTACGGGGGAGATGAGGGGCGGGAATTCGGGTGTGCTGCGCTCTGGTGGGTCCACCTTTTCAATGCGCACTTTCAGGTCAAACCAGGCCGCCTGGCCGGTCACCGGATCAGAGTTGCTCCACCTGAGTCCGTCACCTTTTGGCGGCAAGAGTTCGTGGATCAGATGGTTCAGAAGGACCCCCCGGGTGGCCTCGGGCGCGTCTGGGGTGAGGGCCCAGGCCCCCTGGCGTTTGCCGATAGCATTCCAGGTCCAGACGGTGTGTTCATTCAGCGCGGCCATTTCCAGAACCGGGATCGTAATGCTGCCGCTGTGGGATGTGACGCGCACCCAGTCGCCGTCGCATAATTCATGCGTGCGCATCAGTTTGGTCGGAACATAAAGCGGGTTGTGCCCGTGGATCTGACGCAGCCAGGCGTTCTGGGTGCCCCAGGAATGATACATGGCCATCGGGCGTTGGGTCAGCGCATGGATCGGGTATCTGTCAGGGGCGGGCGCATGGCAAACCGGCAGCGGGTCCATTGCGGTTTTCAGCTGCGCGCGCAGGTGGTTGGGTGGTTGAGGTGTGCCAAAGCCTTCGGCGGCCAGTTGGAACCGGCGCATCGGCTCGACATAAAGTTGGAAGACATATGGCGCGGGTTTGTCAAACAGCCCCATGTCCACAGCCCAGTCCTGATAGGCGCGGTTCCACGGTTTGTAATACAGTGCCTCTTGCGGGATATGAGAGATGTGGAAACCACCGTTTTCGATATAGCGGTTCAGCTGGTCCGAGTTTGGCGTGCCACGTCCGGTTTGGTTGCCCTGTGGTCCGCGAAAGCCTGACAGGGGGCCGATACCCAGGCGGCGTTCGTGGTTCACAATATAGTCCGCATAATCCTGATACTTTGGCGCGCCTGTGTTATCCAAAAAGCCGGGCAGTTTCAGCCTGTTGGCCAATTGTACTAGAACGGTTTGAAAACCGCGCACATCGCGGTCCGGTTCCACCACCGGCCAGCGGATAGCATCGGCGGCGGCGTCGGCTTCGCAGATGGGGCGATCCAACAAAGAGATGCAATCGTGACGTTCCAGATAGGTGGTGTCGGGCAGGATCAGATCCGCATAGGCCACCATTTCCGAGGAATAGGCGTCCGAGTAGATAATATGCGGGATCACGTAATTGCCTGCGGCGTCCTGATCCGTCAGCATCTCCATCACCGATTGGGTGTTCATCGACGAGTTCCAGGCCATATTCGCCATATAGAGAAACAGCGTGTCGATCTTATACGGATCACCTGCATGGGCGTTTGAGATCACCATATGCATCAGCCCATGGGCCGACATTGGGTTTTCCCAGGTAAAGGCCTTGTCTATGCGCGCGGGGCTGCCGTCGTCCTTGAGGGCCAGATCATCAGGGCTGTGGACAAAGCCCAGATGCGGCCCGTCCAAGGGGCAGTCCGCCTTGGATTTGCAATGCGGGGTGGGATGCGCCTCCAGCGGTTTTGGGTAGGGTGGTTTGAAGCGAAAACCGCCGGGGGTTTCAACCGTGCCCAAAAGGATCTGCAAAACATGGAGGGCGCGACAGGTCTGAAAGCCGTTGGCATGGGCCGAAATGCCGCGCATCGCGTGAAAGGACACCGGTCGCCCCGTCATGGTCTTGTGCTGGACGCCGCGGAAATCTGTCCACTCTTGTTTGATCTCAATGGCTTCGTCAAAGGCCACGCGGGCAATTTCGGCCGCAATGGCGCGAATGCGCGTGGCGGGAATGCCGCAGTGGTTCGCGACCGTCTCTGGCGCGTAAGCGGGGTCCAGATACCGGTCTGCCATCAAATGAAACACGGGGCGGTGGGTCACGCCTTCCCAGTCAAAGCTGGCCGCCAGATCGGGTTCCACACCGGGTTCGTCAAAGGGGGCAAGCTTGCCGGTGCGCCGGTCCACCACCAAAGGGCGTCCTTCGGGGTCACGCAGAAACAGACCGGATTGATCGGTGCCTTCGGATTGGTTCACCAGAAACGGCGCGTTGGTATAGCGGGCAAGGTAGTCCAGATCAATTTTGCCCGCCGCCATCAGCACATGGATCAGGGACAGGATGAACAGCCCGTCTGTGCCGGGTGTGATACCAATCCAATCATCCGCAACAGCGTTGTAGCCAGTGCGGATTGGATTGACGGCGATGACATGGGCGCCGCGGGATTTGATTTTGCCGAGACCTGCTTTGATTGGGTTACTGTCATGATCTTCGGCCACGCCAAACAACATAAACAGCTTGGTATGGTCCCAATCGGGCTGGCCAAACTCCCAGAAGGCCCCGCCCATGGTATAGATCCCGGCAGCCGCCATATTGACCGAGCAGAAACCACCGTGGGCGGCATAATTTGGCGTGCCAAAGGATTGTGCCCAAAAGCTGGTGAAACTTTGCGACTGGTCACGCCCGGTGAAAAACACGAGCTTTTCAGGTGCGGATTTACGGATTGGCTCCAGCCATCCGGCGGCCATCTCCAGTGCTTCGTCCCAGGAGATTTCCTCAAACTCGCCCGAGCCACGTGGCCCAACCCGTTTCAGGGGAGCCCGCAAGCGTGAGGGCGCATTGTGCTGCATAATGCCAGCTGACCCTTTGGCGCACAGAATACCCTTGTTCACCGGATGATCGCGATTGCCCTCGATATAGGCGACCTTGCCGTCTTTCATATGCACGTTGATGCCACAGCGGCAGGCGCACATGTAACAGGTGGTCTTGCGGATTTCGTCCGAGACTTTGGGAGAGAGATCCACAAAGGGTTGGCTCGATGTCATCTGGCTGATCCCGCTGTTGTTCACACTCCGGTTTTGGAATTTCGCCCGGGTCCGGAAATTTTTTCCAACTTAAGTGAGGTTAGTGGGAACATGTCGCGAAATCATTGGCCAAAAGCGACATTTGTTGTTCGCAAGCGACACCAAGGACAGGTATTATTGCTGCGCGCGCTGGTTCAGGACCTCGGCCAGCAAGGCCATTCCGGGGCCAATCCGATTGGATTCAATCGAGGAATAGCCGATCCGATAGAAATTGTGGCGCCGGTTTTCAGGTGCAAAGAACGGCGCGCCCGGTTCGATCAAAACGCTTTTGGGAAGCAAATCTGCTGCAACCTGGGCCATGTCCACCTGTTCCGGGGCCTGCATCCACAAGGCAGATCCGCCATATAGTCCGCCGCCTGCGATCGTCAGACCATTTGTGGCGATGGCCGCATCCAGCTCTGTGCGTCTGTCATGCAGCACTTGGGCAATGCGGCGGATCTGGGCGTCATAATGGCCAAGGGACAGGAAGTAAGCGACAGTGCGTTGAATATGACCGGGCGGGTGGCGCAAGACACTGGCGCGCAGGGCACGGGCCTGGCGGATAAAGGGTTCCGGTCCAACTAGATACCCAAGCCGCAGACCGGGAAACAGAGATTTGGAAAACGAGCCCACATAGATCACACGCCCTTCGCTGTCCAAGGATTTGAGCGCAGGGGCCGGTGCGCGCAAAAAGGACATCTCAAACTCATAGTCATCTTCGACCACGACGGCATCGATCTGCTCCGCACGCTCCAACAATGCCTGACGACGCCCGTGGGGCATGTTGACCGTTGTGGGGCTGTGGTGGCTTGGAGTGACAAAGATCACATCTGTGTTGGCTGAGATGCGATCGGGGGGCAGCCCGTCTTGGTCAATCGGGACCATATTCAGGTCGCAGCCGGTGCGCATCAGCTGATCGCGCAGGGTGTAATAGGTCGGGTCTTCCACGGTTGCCTTGCGGCCGGATGACAAGAGTACCTGCGCCGTCAGCCACAAGGCGTTCTGTGCGCCCATGGTGATCAGGATCTCCTCGGGACGGGCGATTACTCCACGGCGTGGCAAAGAATGGCGGGCAATGTATTCCACTAACAGCGGATCGTCATTGTCATATTGATCATTGGCCAGCGCCGCAAAATCCCGCGCCCCCAGCGCGCGCAGCGCACATTGACGCCAATTGGTGTGATCAAACAGCGAGGGATCGGCCTGCCCGTAGATAAAAGTATATTGATACTCACGCCAGTTCTGCGGGCGGCGGGGCGTGTCTCCGCCGGTAAAGTCCCGTGCAATGGCCTGGCCCCAATCCTTGACCGGTCCGCGGGTTGGCCGCGGCGTATAGGCCGGCGGCACCGGCGCAGAGTCCGAGACGAAATACCCAGACCGCCCCCGCGAAGACAAATAGTCGTTGGCGACCAATTCGGTGAAAGCCAGCGTCACGGTGATACGGCTCACTCCAAGGTGCTGTGCCAGTTTGCGCGACGAGGGCAGTTTTTCACCCTGTTTGAACCGTCCCGATAAGATGCCTTCGGCCACCAGTTCCTGAACCTGCGCTTGCAAGGATCCGGTCGCATCGGGTTTCAGAAAGAATGTATCAAGCGCGATTGCCATGGCAGGCCTTTGTGGGGTTCGGTTGAGGATTTTGGACTTATTTCCTTGAGATCTGGATATAAGTGTGGTCCGTGGAAACTGGCAAGTGGCAGATTTAACCGGAGTGTATTGGCCATATACTGAAAACGCGCAGTAGAACTACCGGCTGGCGTCTTCCAAATTGAAATCTCGTTTCGGTTGTTCTTAACTGGGCGCGGGCTGGGAGACCCACTGGAGGAAAATCAATGAAAGACGCTGACATGCAGCAGGATCCGCCGGTCTTGCTGGAGGTTCACAATGGTGTGGCGACAGTTACTTTGAACCGCCCCAAAACGATTAATGCCCTGTCTGAGGATATGTTGGACGCGCTTCAAGGGACGTGGGATGCCTTGGCTGAAAACCGAGATGTCAAAGCGGTGATCCTGCGGGGGGCAGGCGATCACTTCTGTGCTGGTCACAATCTGAAAGAGATGACAGCGCGGCGTCAGGATCCGGACGGCGGGCATCAGTACTTTAACACGCTGTTTGCGACCTGTTCCAAGATGATGATGTCGATGGTGAATTTGCCACAGCCGGTGATTGCTGAGGTCACGGGCATTGCTACTGCTGCGGGCTGCCAGCTGGTGGCCACTTGTGATCTGGCAGTAGCGGCCGATAACGCAAAATTTGCCACCTCAGGCGTCAATATCGGTCTGTTCTGCTCGACCCCAATGGTTGCGCTGAGCCGTGTGGTGTCGCGAAAGGCGGCAATGGAAATGCTTCTTTTGGGGGAGTTCATCTCTGCAGATCGTGCACTGTCTATGGGATTGGTGAACCGGGTTGTGCCGCAGGATCAGGTGGCGGTCTCTGCCCAGGAGATGGCTGCGGCCATTGTGGGCAAATCCCCGGTTGCCGTGAAGCTGGGGAAGCGTGCGTTTTATGCGCAGGCAGAAATGGAGCTGGCGGCCGCCTATGCGTTTGCCGGTCAGACAATGGCGGAAAACATGATGGCGCAGGATGCAGAGGCCGGAATAGGGGCCTTTGTCAGCAAACAGCCAATGCCGGGCTGGAAAGGGGAGTAAGGGTTATGTCGATTTACGAAGGTTCAGAGTTGGCAAAAAACGCCGCCAACCATGTGGCGCTGTCGCCGGTTTCCACCCTCAGCCGTACGGCATTGGTGCATCCAGAGCGCACGGCGGTAATCTATGGAGAGCTGCGTCGCACATGGGGAGAAGTCGACGCGCGATGCCGTCGGTTGGCTTCAGCTTTAGCGCAACGTGGGATCGGCAAAGGAGATACTGTCGCGCTTCTGGCGCCGAACATCCCAGAAGCATTGGAATGTGCCTTGGGCGTGCCAATGATCGGTGCCGTTCTGAATGCTAATAACACGCGTCTGGATGCAGGCACCATTGCTTACATCTTGGAGCATGGTGACGCCAAGGCGCTGCTGGTTGATACCGAATTGTCCGGCATTGCCAAGGATGCCGTGGCTCAGCTTGACAGCCCTCCCTTGGTCATCGACATTTGTGACCCAACCACGCCGGGCGAACGAATTGGATCGGTCGAATATGAAGACCTGCTGGCAGAGGGGGATCCACAGTTTGAATTTTCCCCGCCGCAGGACGAATGGGACACGCTGTCGCTGAACTATACCTCCGGCACCACAGGCCGACCCAAAGGCGTCGTTTATTCCCATCGCGGTGCCTATATCAATGCGGTCAATAATACGATCACCTGGGCGATGCCGCATTTTCCGGTCTATTTGTGGACTCTGCCGATGTTTCACTGCAACGGCTGGTGTTTCCCTTGGACGATCACCCTGTTGGCCGGAACCCATGTGTTCCTGCGAGCGCCAAGGGCCAAGCCGATTTTTGACGCAATCGCGGACCATAAAGTCACCCATATGTGCGGCGCGCCGATCATTATGTCGTTGATTTCCGACGCCACGTCAGAAGAGACGCGCGCCTTCGACCATACTGTCGAATTCATGACAGCAGCAGCGCCGCCGCCGGCCAGCGTGATCGCGGGGATTGAGGGCAAAGGGTTTCACATCACCCATGTCTATGGGCTGACTGAGGTCTATGGGCCGGCCGTTGTCTGCGCTTGGAAACCGGAGTGGGATGCGTTGCCGGTTGCGGACCGCGCTCGTAAAAAAGCCCGCCAAGGCGTGCCCTATGAGTTGCAGGAAGACGTGCAGGTGTTAGATCCGGAAACCGGAAAGGCGGTGCCGCGGGATGGCCAGACCCAAGGAGAAATCGTCTTTCGCGGTAATATCATCATGAAAGGATATCTGAAATCGCCTGAACAGACGGCAAAAGCGTTCAAGGACGGCTGGTTCTGGTCTGGCGACCTCGCGGTGCAGCATCCAGATGGCTATGTGGAAATCAGGGACAGGGCCAAGGATATCATTATTTCAGGCGGTGAGAATATCTCGTCGATTGAGGTGGAAAACGTGATTGTTGAAATGGAGGCTGTGGCCTTTGCGGCCGTTGTGGCGCGTCCTGATGATAAATGGGGCGAGGTGCCCTGTGCCTTTGTCGAGCTGAAACCAGGTGCAGAACTGACCCAGGATGATGTGATTGAACACTGTCGCAGCAAACTGGCGGGCTATATGCGGCCTAAACTGGTGGTGCAGGGCATGTTACCCAAGACATCGACCGGTAAAATCCTGAAACATCTGCTGCGGGATCTGGCAAAGGCCGAGGCTCCGGATTTGGAAAACCTAGGAGATTAGAATGAAACTGTGCCGCCTACGCCAGGGAACTTCTGTCCTGCCTTGTGCTGTTGTGAACGACGCCTTTTATGATTTGTCGTCCAAGATCGGCGATTTTGATGCGGAATTCTTTGCAGCCGGGGGTCTGGACTGTTTGACGGGCGTGGATATTACAGGTCTGCCGGTGGTTGTCGAACATGATGGCTTTGCCCCTTGTGTGACAAAACCGTCCAAGCTTCTGTGTATCGGTCTGAATTACCATGACCATGCCAAAGAAGCGGGAATGGCGATCCCGCAAGAGCCGGTGGTCTTCTTCAAAGCGCCATCCAGTCTGTCGGGCGCTAATGATCCGATCCCCTTTCCCAAAGGCGCTACCATGCTGGACTGGGAGGTGGAGCTGGCGTTTGTAATCGGCAAACGAACCAAACGCGCCACACAAGCAAATGCGTTGCAGGCGATTGCAGGCTTTACGGTGCTCAATGATGTCTCTGAACGGAACTGGCAGTTTAACCGCGGAGGCCAATGGGCAAAAGCCAAGAGCCATGACGGTTTTGCGCCCATCGGCCCTTATTTGGTGCCTGCCGATCAAGTTCACGACATCAATGCCTTCGATCTGAGCCTCAAAGTCAATGGGACAACAATGCAGTCAGGTAGCACAGCGGATTTCATCTTTGATCTCGCGACGGTGATCGTGCATCTGTCCGAGTTTATGACTTTGGAACCCGGCGATATCATCACAACGGGCACGCCTGCAGGTGTCGGCTTTGGCATGGACCCTAAGGTGTTTTTGCGGCCGGGCGATGTGGTCGAGACGACGATTGCGGGCTTGGGCACCCAGATACAGACGGTCGTGACGGACGGCTGAGATTACCCTGCATAAATGTGTTTACACAACGGATGAGACCCTGAAAGGGGCCGTGCAAAGCAGTACGGCCCTTTTTTGTGTCTAGGAAAGCTATCCCAGTGAGGGGTTAAAGAATAGGGCTTGATCGACGCAAATAAAACTATAAAACTAGTTATATCGAATCGATGGAGAGTGGACGATGCAATGGGAAGAAGCGGCTCAAGGCTTTGCTGCGATGGGTTCAGAGGCGCGGTTACAGGTGTTGCGCGCGCTCATCCGCGCGGGTGGTGCGGGGCTGACAATCGGTGATCTTCAGGACCGAACCGAGATCGCACCGTCGACCTTGGCCCATCACATGAAATTTCTGGCAGGCGCTGGTGTTGTCGCCCAAGAGCGGCAAGGTCGGACGACCATCAATCGCGCCTGTTTTGACAAATTGGAAAGCTTAGCGGCCTTTATCCTCAGCGAATGCTGTGCGGATCAGGTCTTTTTGAACCAGATTGAGAACGAGGTAGAACAATGACGGATCTAACCCAGGGGCCGGTCTGGCCGCGCCCTCAATGGAAATGGCTGGCAACGCCCTGGGCCGTAAGTGCGGGCTTGCTGTTGGCCGTTGCGATGCTGGATGTTGCCCAATTCGGCTCGGTATTTGAATTTGCGCTCAATGCGCTGCTGCATACGCTGCGCTATGTGGTTTTTGCGGTGCTCTTGCTGGCCTATCTCAAGGCAACCGGCGCAGAAACCATGGTCGCCCGCGCGTTTGAAGGGCGTGAAGTGCGGATGATCTTTCTGGCCGCAATGTTTGGTGGGCTCGCGCCGTTTTGCTCCTGCGAAGTGATTCCGTTTATCGCAGGCCTTCTGGCGCTGGGCGCGCCTTTGTCGGCTGTCATGGCCTTCTGGCTGTCGTCACCGTTGATTGATCCGCCAACCCTGTTGATCACGGCTGCGGCACTTGGCTGGCCATTTGCTGTGGGCAAAGCCTTGGCCGCTGTCGGCTTGGGACTGTTTGGTGGGTTTGCAATCAAAATGGCCCGCAACTGGGGTGTCTTTGCCAGCCCGCTGAAACAAAAACAGGCAACCGGGTGCTGTGGATGTGGCACACCCAAAATGGATGCAAAACCGGTGTGGAAATTCTGGACCGAACAAGAGCGCGTGCAGACGTTCCGCAAGGAAGCGGTGTCCAACGGGATCTTCCTGCTGAAATGGCTGGCTTTGGCCTATGTTCTGGAAGCGCTGCTGGTCCACTACGTCAAGGCTGAGACAATCGCCACCCTGGTGGGCGGCGAAGGTATTCTGCCAATCGCAACGGCCGCTTTGGTTGGCATGCCGGCTTACCTGAACTCATATGTCGCGCCGCCGCTGTTGGCGGGCTTGATGACCCAAGGTATGAGCGCAGGCAGCGCGATGGCCTTCATGGTCGCAGGTGCCGTGAGCTCCATTCCAGCCATGGCGGCGGTCTGGTCCCTGGTCAAACCACAGGTGTTTGCAGCCTACCTTGGCCTTGGCGTCAGCGGCGCGATCTTGGCAGGACTCCTGTTCCAGCTCGTTTGATGTCTGGACGACACCTTAGGCAACAAGGGGCGGCTCCCGCGCAGCTCTGGCCATTCACAGAATGACCCTCGCCCCTTGGGCCTGGCACCGCGCTGCGCGCGGTGCCAGGCCCAAGGCCGCACAGAAGGCGCTTTGGCGCAGCCAAGGCGTCTGCGGGCACGGGAGGGCCCCGACCCGTTTACGTGTGAAGAAAATGTTCCAAGTTGGCGCGCACAGCGGGCCATTCGGCGGCGACAATGGAATAAACCGCCGTGTCCCATTTGCCATCACCATATGCGACCGCAACACGCCATCCAGTTTCGCCCCCAGCCGTTCAATCGCTTGGCGACTTTGCCGGTTCATCACATGGGTCCGAAACTAAACTGCAATCGCGCCTTTGTCCTCAAACACATGTTTCAGCATCAACGCCTTGCAAAGCGTGTTAAGACCAGTGCGCTGCGTCGATTTCCGAAATCAGGTTGAGCCGCTCTCAACCCGCTGATGGGCTGCGTCAATGTTTACAAACGTGGTCATGCCCACGGTCGTTCCAGAACCGTCTACCACCGCAAAAGGCACCATGCTGCCCTTGGCCAACAGCGTCAGACGGCGATTGATTTCCGCTGGGACGCCTTCTGGCTCTGGCACATTTGTGTACCACAGTTTGTGCAGGTCCCCGTCTGCAACGGCTGCGGCCAGGTCAGATGCATGATCCTTGTGCAGGGGCACCAGCGTCACGGTCTGACGTTTCAATTCGATGGGTTCAAGCCACATGTTACGCTCTCTTCTTTTTGACAGAGCGTATCAATGAAAGAAAAGCGGCCCCCGCAAAAGGGCCGCTTTCTGATGATTTAGTCAGGCCAATTTGAGTTAGGCGAAGACTTTGCTCAGTGCCGCATCCAAGGTATCGATGATTTTGTTGACGTCATCTTCGGTAATAATCAGAGCAGGGCTGAAACACAGGGTGTTGTTCTTGCCCGGGATCGAGCGGTTGGTCACACCGATCAGCACGCCTTGTGCACCCATCTCACCGACCACTTGTTGGGCCAGTTTCTCATCCACCGGGGTTTTGCTGTCCCGATCTGCAACCAGCTCGGCACCCAGGAACAGGCCTTTGCCGCGCACGTCGCCAATGACGCTGTGCTTCTCCATCAGCCCTTCCAGTTTGGCGCGCATCAGGTCACCCATTTTGGCGCAATTGTCCAAAAGGTCCTCGTCCTCGATGATGCGCATGTTCTCCAGCGCAGCCGCCGGGCCTGCGGTGCAGCCTCCAAAGGTGGAGATATCGCGGAAGTAGTTCAGCGGATCAGAAGAATCGTCTTTGAACATTTCAAAGACTTCCTCGGTTGTGACCATGCAGGCAATCGCCGCATAGCCCGAAGCAACACCTTTGGCCATGGTCACAAAATCCGGTTTGATGCCGTAGTGCTGATAGCCAAACCAGGTGCCGGTGCGGCCAATGCCGCAGACCACTTCGTCAATGTGCAAAAGCACGTCATATTTCTTGCAGATTTCCTGCACGCGCGGCCAGTAGCCAACGGGAGGTTCAATCACACCGCCACCTGCGGTCACCGGCTCCAGACACAGGGCACCGACGGTTTCGGGGCCTTCCCGCAGGATCACCTCTTCGATCTGATTAGCGGCGGCAATGCCAAATTCTTCGCCGGACAGATGCTCCAGTCCCAGCTCATGCTTACGGTATTCCATGCAATGTGGGACTTTGACAAAATCCGGCGCAAAGGGGCCGTATTGCACGTTGCGCTCGTCCTGACCACCTGCGGACATCGCTGCCAGGGTCGAGCCGTGGTAGTCGCGGTCACGGTACAGGATCTTGGTTTTCTTGCCGCCATATTTCTTGTGCGCGATCTGACGCACCATTTTAAAGGCTTTCTCATTCGCCTCAGAACCGGAGTTCACATAATAAACGCGGCTCATGCCTGGCATCTTGCTGATCAGCTTCTCGGCATAAAGAGAACCTGGGATAGAGCCTGCGGAATTGGCGAAATAGCAGACTTTCATCATCTGGTCATAGACCGCCTTGGCGATGGATTCGCGGCCATAGCCCACGTTCACGGTCCAAACGCCGCCGGACACTGCATCCAGAAACTCTTTGCCGTTTTGGTCCCAGACGCGCATGCCTTTGCCTTCGACGATCACGCGCGGATCTGTGGTTTCCAAAGGTTTATGCTGCAAAAGATGATGCCACAGATGGGCTTTGTCGGCTTCGACAACATGGCTGAGGTCATTCTCAGAAAACGCGCCTTGCATATTATTGTTCCTTTCCAGCGGAGTTTCTCGATGTCCCCCTGCGATTTGGGGGGTGTTTTCCATCCAGTGACCGATCTTTTCCGCCTTTGACAGGGCCAGTTTCTGGACCTGTTTATATCCAGACCGGTTTGAAACGGCTTTCTTGCCCCAACCTTTGTGTGATCCAAGCGGGGCGCCTATTTTTTAATCACTGTGCCGCAGGATGGGTCCGGTTTTCAATCTTGGGCGGCCAAATGTGATTCCGGAAACTTTGATCTCTATCGGCAACATCGTCCGGTATTGTGGACATTCGGGCGTGGAACTGAACCCTGCGGTGACGCTGGTGATCTGCAATTTGACGTTATCGGCCACAGCGCCGGATTTTGCGCGTGCTAAGGACCGGGTGTTGATAAATGCTTGGCCAATTCGGTCGAGGCCGGGCGGCTCTGCCGCTGTTCCACTCCAAAGAAAGACAGAGCTATGTCGAATTTTGTCCTTACTGTTCAATGTACGTCGCAGCGTGGATTGGTGGCTGCGGTGTCCACCTTCTTGTCCGATCGGGGCTGCAATATCACCGATGCGGCACAATTCGACGACAAGGAAACGGGTCGCTTTTTTGCGCGTCTGGCCTTTGAAGCACCTGAGAGCGAAACCCTTGAAGGGTTCAACGAAAACTTTGCTCCCGTGGCCGCGCCCTTTGACATGCAGTTTGGCTTTCATGCGCAAGGCACCAAAATGAAAGTGCTGATTATGGTCAGCCGCTTTGGTCACTGCCTGAACGATCTTCTTTATCGTTCGCGCATTGGCGCGCTGCCGATTGAAATTGTTGGCGTGATCTCGAACCACATGGACTACCAAAAGGTCGTGGTGAATGCGGATATTCCGTTCCACTACATCAAGGTGACCAAAGAGAATAAGCCCGAGGCCGAAGCCGCGCAGATGCGTGTGATTGAGGAAACCGGTGCAGAGCTGGTGGTCTTGGCCCGTTACATGCAGGTGCTGTCGGATGAGATGTGCACCAAAATGTCTGGTCGGATCATCAATATTCACCACTCATTCCTGCCGTCCTTCAAAGGGGCCAACCCTTACAAGCAAGCGTTTGAGAAGGGCGTAAAGCTGATTGGCGCGACCTCGCATTATGTGACTGCGGATCTGGACGAAGGACCAATCATCGAACAGGACATCGTACGCATCACCCATGCGCAATCCGCATCGGATTACGTGTCCCTGGGCCGTGACGTCGAAAGCCAAGCGCTGGCGCGCGCGATCCATGCGCATGCCAACCACCGTGCGTTCCTGAACGGAAACAAGACCGTTGTGTTCCCGGCGTCGCCCGGCAGCTATGCGTCAGAACGCATGGGCTAAGCCGCCTGAAAGGTCGAAACGAAAAAGCGCCCCGTCACAGATGTGAGCGGGGCGCTTTGTTTTTCATATCACCGCGGATCAGGCGAAGGAAACTCCATTCATCTCCATCGGAAGCGCCGTCACCAAAGGTCCGGCAGCCGCAGCAATTGCATTTGCCAAAGCGGGTGCAGCAGGGGGAACACCGGGTTCGCCAACCCCTGTCGGCGCTTCGGCAGACGGCATTATGTGAACTTCGATCGCCTTGATATCGCCGATCCGCAGCGGCTCATAGTCCGGGAAATTGGACTGATCCACTGCGCCGTCGGTCAGCGTAATGTGATCGCGCATCGCGTGGCCGATACCATAGCCGATGCCGCCTTCCATCTGCGCGACCACCACATCCGGGTTCACGGCAATCCCGCAATCGACGGCACATGTGACTTTCTCAACCACAATGCCGCTGTCCACATCCCCTGAGATTTCGACAACTTCCGCCACATAGGAGCCAAAGGATTTGTGAACCGCCAGCCCCTGTGTGCGACCGGACGGTGCCTGACCCCAACCTGCTTTTTCGGCAACCAGTTTCAGAACACCCGCGTTGCGATCGGCATCTTTGCTGCCTGTCAGATGCGCCAGACGGAATTCAAGCGGATCACGACCAGCGGCCTGTGCAACCAGATCCATCATGGTCTCCATCACATAGGCCGTGTGGGTATGCCCGACCGAACGCCACCACAGAACCGAGGTTGCTTTGGGCGTATCGGTGAGGCCCACCGCCATTCCAGGGATCTGATAGGGGCTGTCAGCCACCCCTTCAATAGAGGTATGGTCAACGCCATCATGGACCAGCATGGGTTCAAAGGCGGTGCCTTTGACAACGGGTTGCCCGGCGATCTGGTGGTGCCAGCCGACAATGTTACCATCAGCATCCAGGCCCACGCGCACCTTGTGACCAAAGGCGGGACGATAATATCCGCCGCGAATGTCATCTTCGCGCGTCCAGACCAGTTTCACAGGTCTGCTGCGGTCCGTCATGACAAAGGCCAGTGCTGCCTCCACCTGGTAATCGGCGTCTGGTGTCGCGCGTCGACCAAAGGAGCCACCGGCCAGCATCGTCTTGATATGGATCTTCTCAGCCGGAAGGTCAAAGATCTGCTGATAGGCCATATGCGGTCCCGTTGGGATCTGTATTCCATCATGCAGGACGATGTCGCCATCTGCGGTCTGTTCGATGGTACAGTTCAGCGGCTCCATGGGCGCATGGGCCAAAAGCGGGAAGTAGAAGGTTTTTTCCACCACCGTTGCGGCCCCGTCGATGGCCTGCGCCGCAGCGGCAGCATCGCCGTCGTTGGCGTTATACTGCGGGGACGTCTCAAGCGCGGCGCGGATCTCAGCTTCGATCTGGTCAGAGCTGCGCGTTTCCGCGTTTGACATATCCCAGGTCACATCCAATGCATCCCGCGCCTGAATTGCGGCCCAGGTGTTTTCAGCATAGACCGCGACTCCGGCCTTGTTTGGCAGAATGGCCGCGTTGACAAACCCTTTGACATCACGGGATGCGCTGTCATCAAAGGCGGTGGCAATGCCCCCGCGGGCTTCGGGGCGGGCAATCAGAACAACCATCTGGTTGGGCAGATGCATGTCCATTGCATATTGTGCATGCCCGTTGGTCTTGATCGGGGAATCCTTGCGCCGCACATGGGGGTTGCCGATCAGCTTGAATTCAGCGGGATCTTTCAGGCGCGGTTCTGCAGGCGCCTCCAGTGTTGCGGCGAGGGCGACAAACTCAGCAAGAGGCGCTTCCCGTTCGCCCCCTTTTACAATGCCCTCTTCAATGCTGATAACTTCTGCCGACACACCCCAGGTTTCTGCCGCCGCCGCAATCAGCATCTCGCGTGCAGCAGCACCCGCCTGGCGATACTGCGCCCAGGAGTTCGCCATTGCCGTTGACCCGCCGGTGCCCTGAAACGGGCCAAAGGCGAGGTTGTTGTAAAGCTTGGGGTCAGAAGGAGCGAATTCATATTCGATCTGATCCATCCTGAGCCCGATTTCTTCGGCAATCAATGTGGGCAGGCCGGTTGCCGGGCCTTGTCCCTTTTCAAAGTGTTTGACGATGGCTGTCACGGTGCCGTCAGCGTCGATTTTTACAAACGGGTTGAACGGGCTGCTGCCTTCAGAACCCGCTGCCAGAACACCATCGTCGCGTGCACCGATCAGAAGAACGGCGGATGCCGCTGCCGCAGTTTTCAAAAAGCCCCGGCGAGAAGTGGTAAGTGTCATGGATCAGGCCTCCAGGATTTCGGATGCGCGTTGAATGCCCTTGCGGATGCGCTGATAGGTGGCGCATCGGCAGGCATTGCCGCTCATGTAATCGTCGATTTCTTCGGCGGTTGGTTTGGGGTTTTCGCTCAGCAGGCCAACTGCGGACATGATCTGCCCGGATTGGCAATAGCCGCATTGTACGACGTCCAATTCGACCCAGGCTTGCTGAACCGCAGCGCCGATCTTGTTCTCGCTCATGGCTTCAATGGTAGTGATCTCGGCGCCTTCGACGTCTTCCACATAGGTCTGGCAGGAGCGAACCGGTTCCCCATCCACATGAACCGTGCACGCCCCGCAGGACGCCACACCGCAGCCAAATTTTGTACCCGTCAATTTCAACTCATCCCGGATCACCCACAAAAGCGGCGTGCCCGGTTCGGCCACCACGTCATGTGTGGTGCCGTTCAACGTCAACTTCAGAGTCATTGGAAATCTCCCATTCGCGCTTGCATCCAAAGGATTTGGTAAACTGGCTCGTTTACTGTAGGCTCAGATCACGGCGCTTGTAAACTCTGGAGTGTACTTCAGGTCATTTGCCCCATCGCGTGAAAGGCACTATAGCTGTGGATATGAAGGCAGGCGGAGCAGTAAACAGGTCGAAGTACGACCAGATAATTAGAGCGGCCGTGGCGGAATTCCAGGATCGGGGGTTCGCCGCGACCAGCATGGACCGTATCTGCGCCGAGGCCGAAGTGTCCAAGCGCACGCTCTATAAGTACTTCGAAAGCAAGGATAACCTGTTCCAATCCATCGTGGGTTTGATGGCGGACCGCTTTGCTGATGCGCTGACGCAAAAATTTAATCCAGACAGGGATATTCGCGAACAGCTTACGGAACTGGCCTGGGCCGAAGGCCGATTGCTGATCTCCGCGGATGTGATGGCAATGGCCCGCATGGTGATCAGTCAGGTGCTGTTGTCACCGGAGCTCGGCGCGCTGGTACAGGACAGGGTCGATTCGCACAGCGTGTTTTTCCACATGATGCGGGATGCGGACGCGGCGGGCCATCTGGTGATTGATGACCCGGACCGTGCAGCAAATGAATTCATTGCCCTGATCAAGGCCAAAGCCTTCTGGCCCGTTATTCTGGGCGGCCCGATGCTGACTGAGGACCAAATGTCAGACCTGGTGCAGCATACCGTCGATATGATCATGAGCCGTTACGCGCCCTGAGCGACCCCATCGGGCAGATCAGACAGAGCTGCCTTCCAGCCGGGCTGAGGTATCCTCATCCAATGCTCCAACGGCCATCTGGGCAAAGGCCGCCCGCCAATCCTCGGACAGCTGTTCCAATGAGGCCAGGGTTTTGGCATCGACCGCGGAAACCTTGCGGGTCAGCCGGGCGCGTGTCACGTCAGCAACGGTCCAGTTGGGGCAGGGGCGGTCGACCAAATGGATCTCATCACCGGCCTGCACCTCGCCGTTTTCCAGCACGCGATAATACCATCCGGTGCGGCCGGTCTTTTGAAAAGAAAAGGCCATGCGTGGTTCATTTGTATGGGCGTTCAGCTTCCAGCAGGGTTGCCGCCCCTGGCTGATTTGAACCAGCGCCTCACCCAGGCGAAAGATATCGCCGATACAGACCTCGGTCTCCACCAGACCTTTGGTCGAGATATTCTCGCCAAAAGAACCGGGAACCAAATCCGGGCGGTCCAGCTTCTGTTGCCAATCTGCGTAATGGTCTGCGGCATAGTGATGGACGGCTTTGTCTGCGCCGCCATGTACGCCCATATCCGCCTGCCGGTCGCGATCAAAACCAGTGTGAGACAGGGTCAACCGGGCCAGGGTTTCTTTCTTGTCGATGGCAGAGGCTGGGCGGCCGGGCCACAAAGCTTTGACACTGCCGATGTAGATGGCGTCGATTGTTGTTGCTTGGATCATGTCATTTCCCCCTCTGGGTGCAGCATGCGTTTGCTGTGAGTGCCAAGCCGTTTCGCGGTCCAAGGGGAAAGGTTCGGCAGGTTACAATTGCAAAGTCCAGGGGCGCGTCCACGGTGACCCTACCATAGGTCCCACCCTGCCCAAACGGGTACGATTGTCACAGGCGATCAGGCCTGTGTCAGCTGTCCAACAGTTTGCGATACCGCAACGCGACCCAGATGAGGGCGGCCAGAAACAACACGGCCATCGCGTACCACGTCAGCGCATAGGACAAATGTGAGTTTCGGAAACGCACAATGGTCAGCCCACCGCGCGGTGCAGTGCCAGCAGGTGACAGGTAATCGGCGTCTACGAAATACGGCAGCGCTTCAGGCAGGTTCAGGGCCGCCGACATCTGCATCGTGTCCCGCGCAACCCAGCGGTTGCTTGCAGGGTCATTGGTCTCCAGCAAGGTGCCTTTGGGCTCACTGGGGCGGATCAAGCCTGTAATCTCCGCTGGTGCGGGCACCCATTGATCCGATGATTTCTTGTCATTGGGGACAAAGCCGCGGTTCACCCAGATCAGGCCAATTTCAACCTCATAAGGCTGCATCACCCAATATCCGGGGCCAAGCTCGGTCACCGCTTTGACCAGGATATGCTGGGGCATGGGCGTTCCAGTGAAACCCACCCGCAAATAGGGATGCGCCTCAGCGTCAAAGCGCGCAGGCAAGGCCTCAGCCTCTCCAAAGGCGCGCGCTTCGACAGTTTCAATCAGATCCAGCTTCCAGGCCAATCGGCGCATCTGCCAATTGCCCAAAAGCACAAAGGTCACGACCATCACAGCGGAGATCAGCACCAACAGGGCTGTTCCCCATCCGGGGCGACGGTCGTGGCCTTTTTGGGTCATGGCAGGTTGCGGACCCGTTCGATCTGTTCATGGGCTGGCATCATGTTTTCTTCCAGGTTGAACATGACCCAGATCGAGCCCGACAGGACAATAACCAGCAACAGAATGGTCAGACCCATGGACATGGCCTGCCAGCCTTGTTCGGCCTTGATGGTCACATGCAGGAAGTAGTGGATATGCACCAGCATCTGAGCACCGCCCAGAATGAAGATGATGGCCACTGCAACACCTTTGTTGTCCAAGGGTTCACCCATGACTACCCAGAACGGGATCACGGTCAGGATGACGGACAGAACAAAACCGATAAGATAGGATTTCAGCGACCCGTGGCCGCCCTTTGCATGATCGCTCACAGCAGAACTCCTGTCAGGTAAACCAGTGAAAAGACGCCGATCCAGATCAGATCGAGGAAGTGCCAGAACAGGCTGAGGCACATGACCCGGCGCTTGTTCTCATGGGTGAGGCCCCGCTGGGACAGCTGGATCAGCAGAACCACCAACCAGATGCTGCCGCCCAGGACGTGCATCCCGTGGGTGCCGACCAGGAAGAAGAAGGACGACAGGAAGGCACTGGCCTGCGGGGTTGCGCCCAGGTGGATCAGGTGGCTGAACTCAAGGACTTCCAGATACAGGAAGGCCACGCCAAAACCGCCGGTGATCACCAGCCACAGCAATGTGCCCTTCAGATCATTGCGATCCATCCGCAGCACGGCAAAGCCATATGTGATCGAGGAGAACAGGAGCATGAAGGTCGAAACCAGGATCATGTCCAGTTCAAACAGGTCCACCGGAGCCGGGCCAGCCGCATAATTGCCGCCCAACACAGCGTAGACCGCAAAGAGGATGCCAAAGATCAGGCAATCGCTCATGAGGTAGATCCAGAAACCCAGCATGGTGCCGGTTTCATGATGGTGTTCGCCGTGGTCCCCATCGTGATGATGGGGATCTTCCGTGACGAAAAACTGAACGGGTTCTTTTACAGTTGTGTCAGTCATTAGTCCGCCGCCTTTGCCAGCTGCTGAGTACGCTGATTTTCGATCTCACGCACTTCCGCGGCTGGGATGTAATAGTCGCGGTTGTAGTTGAAGGTGTGCCCAATGCCGTAAACCACGGCCATGACAAAGCTTGCGGCTGCAAGCCACCAGATGTGCCAGATCAGAGCAAATCCCATAACGGTCAGCAGACCCGCCAGCACAACACCGGTTGCGGTGTAATGGGGCATGTGGATCGGCATGAAGCCATCGGTCGGGCGCTCGTAACCTTCGCGCTTCATATGGGTGAAGGCGTCGATTTCATGCACTTTCGGAGTGAAGGCAAAGTTATAGTAGGGCGGCGGTGAAGAGGTCGCCCACTCCAGCGTACGGCCATTCCAGGGATCGCCGGTCTCATCCGCCAGCTCTTTGCGGCGCATGATGGAAACGATGATCTGCAGGACAAAGGCACCGATGCCTGCTGCGATGAACAACGCCCCGACCAGAGCTACGATGAAGTAGACCGAGTAGAACGTGTCCTCAAACTGGCTCAGACGGCGTGTCACACCCATCAGGCCCAGCACATAAAGCGGCATAAACGCGAGGTAGAAGCCGATGATCCAGCACCAGAAGCTGACCTTGCCCCAGAACGGATCCAGGCTGAAACCAAACGCCTTGGGCCACCAGTAGACGATACCGGCAAAGATCCCGAAGACCACGCCACCGATGATCACATTGTGGAAGTGCGCGATCAGGAACAGCGAGTTGTGCAGAACATAGTCCGCAGGCGGAACCGCCAGCAGAACACCGGTCATGCCACCGATCACAAAGGTGATCATAAAGCCCATGACCCACAGCATCGGCACGTCAAACCGCACGCGACCCTTGTACATGGTGAACAGCCAGTTAAACAGCTTGGCCCCAGTTGGGATCGAGATGATCATGGTTGTGATGCCAAAGAAGGCGTTCACATTGGCACCGGCCCCCATGGTGAAGAAGTGGTGTAGCCAAACGATGTAAGACAGAACCATGATCACGCAGGTCGCATAAACCATCGAGGTGTAACCAAACAGGCGTTTGCCGGTGAAGGTCGGCACGATCTCGGAAAAGATACCAAAGACTGGCAGAACCAGAATGTAAACTTCTGGGTGACCCCAGATCCAGATCAGGTTCACATACATCATCGGGCTACCGCCCAGATCATTGGTGAAGAAATGGGTGCCCAGATAACGGTCCGCAGTCAACAGCGCCAGAGTTGCGGCCAGTACCGGGAAGGTCGCCACAATTAGAACGTTGGTACACAGCGTGGTCCAGACAAAGACCGGCATCTTCATGTAATCCATGCCCGGTGCGCGCATCTTGACGATGGTAACCACCAGGTTGATACCGGACAGGGTTGTCCCGATCCCGGCAATGTTCAGCGCCCAAAGGTAATAGTCCATCCCGACAGAGGGGCTGTAATCCAGACCGGAGAACGGCGCATAGGCCAGCCAGCCCGCAGTTGAGAACTCACCCACAAAGAGCGAGATCATGATCAGGATGGCGCCGGACACTGTCAGCCAGAAGCTGAAGTTGTTGAGGAAGGGGAAGGCCACGTCGCGCGCGCCGATTTGCAGCGGCATCACATAGTTCATGAAACCGGTGACGAAGGGCATCGCGACAAAGAAGATCATGATCACACCATGTGCGGTAAAGATCTGATCGTAGTGGTGGGCGTTCAGGTAACCTTCCCCGCCCGAAGCCGCGAGAGCCTGATGGCCCCGCATCAGCAGTGCGTCGGCAAAACCGCGCAGCAGCATGACAAGGCCAAGGATCATATACATGATCCCGATTTTCTTGTGGTCAATTGAGGTGAACCAGTTCTTCCAGAGGTAGCCCCACAGGCGGAAGTAGGTCAGCGCGCCAACCAGGGCGAGCCCGCCCAGGATAACGCCAATGAAGGTCACCAGAACGATTGGTTCGTGAAAAGGGAATGCGTCCCAGGACAGCTTTCCCCAAAAGGGATGCACGTCAAGTGCCGAAGCACTCGTGCCATGATGAGCTGAAGAAGCCATAACGGTCTCTATCTTTGTTCGTTTCAGTTTGCGTTCAAAGGAGCGGTCAGCGTCATCGCTGTTACCAGGTCATCCTTTTTGATACGCAGTTCAGGACGGATCAGAGCCATCAGAGCGCCAGGATCGTCAGCCGAGCAGATGCCGCGGAACATATCGCGGTTCCACAGACCTTCCAGGCCGCCGCCGCCAAGGGCATCCACCATCATCATGTCATGACGGCACAGATCTTCGCCGTTGACACAGGTGTTGACGATACGTTCCCAAAGGCTGTCATCCAGACGACCGTAGTAGGTCACCGGATGCGCGATGCTCTTTTGGTTCAGGGCTTCCAGTGTGTCAGTATCCAGCACTTTGTCATCGCCACGGACCTTTTCGACCCAAGCATCAAAGTCAGCCTCATTCAGACCGTGGAACTTGAACCGCATCTGCGAGAAACCCTCGCCCGAATAGTTGGCCGAGAACCCTTTGTAGATGCCAGGTTCGTTGATCACCGCATTCAGTTCGGTCTGCATGCCGGACATGGCATAGATCTGACCCGCCAGCGCCGGAACATAGAAAGAGTTCATCACCGTGGTCGAGGTCAGTTGGAACTCGATCGGGCGATCAACAATGGCCGCCACTTCGTTCACCGAGGCAATGCCCAGTTCCGGATAGATAAACAGCCATTTCCAGTCCATCGCGGCAACCTGGATGACCATGGGCTCGACAGATTCGTCGATGGCCTGGTCCGCCGAGATGCGCGACAGCGGTTTATAGGGATCCAAACGGTGAGTCGCCACATAGGTGAGACCGGCAAGGCAGATGATGATCGCCAGCGGTACGGACCAGATAATGATCTCAAGCGTGGTGGAATGGTGCCAATCGGGCTCGTAAGCCGCGTTTTTGTTGGAGGCGCGGTAGCGATAAGCAAAGAAGACGGTCAGCGCCAGAACAGGAACGATGACAATCAACATCAATATGGTGGAGTAGACAATCAGGTTCGCCTGTTGGACAGCAACGTCGCCCGAAGGATTCATAACAACCAGATTGCACCCAGATAGGAGGAAGGTCGACAAAAGTGTCGATGCAATAAGTGCGCGTTTCATTTAGTCTTTCTCACGAAGTGAGACTGAGGGAGGAGGAGGAAGCTTGCACGTCAGTCTCAGGCGGCCAGCGGCGCCCTTTTGCGCCAACTTTTTGCCAGTTGCAATGCGACAAATGATGTCTCGTGGATGGGCTTTTGCTTGATGCCTAGCAGGTGGGCATGCATGATCCTCTTATGGAGAAGAGGAGTATTAAATGAACAGCGTGAACCATACGCACATGCATGAGGCTACGATCGACGAGATCGTGATCACCGTCGTCATGGCCCGCGTCACAGATTTCTTCGGATTTTTTGTCTACGCAATTGCATCGGCTCTGGTCTTTCCCAGATTGTTTTTTCCAACATTTGACCCCGTAACCGGCACGCTTTTGTCGTTTGCGATCTTTTCCCTGGCGTTTTTGGCCCGCCCTGTGGCCTCGATGTCGGGACGTGTGATCCAGCGCAAGATCGGCCGCGCGGGCAAGGTGACGTTGGCGCTGGTGATTTTAGGCACTGCGACAATGGCGATCGGCATGTTGCCGGGCTATGACAGCATCGGCTGGTGGGCACCGGTCCTGCTGGCGGTTCTGCGCATTTGTCAGGGTCTTGGGCTAGGAGGCGCCTGGGATGGTCTGACGTTGCAGCTGCAACACAGTGCGCCAGAAAATCGCCAAGGATTTTATGCAATGGTGCCCCAACTGGGTGGCCCGATTGGATTCGTTGTCGCGGCTTCGCTGTTTTATGTGCTGACAGGGTTCCTGACCGAAGAAGAGTTTTTCACCTTTGGCTGGCGCTTCACCTTCTTTGCCGTGCTGGCCGTGAATGTGGTGTCGCTGTTTGCCCGCCTGCGCCTGTTAAACGCGGATTGGGGCGTAGAGGAAGAGCTGGTGACCTCGGCCCCGATGCGCGAGCTGATCACCAACCAATGGCGTCCGATTCTGCTGTCGGCCTTTTTGCCGCTGGCCAGCTATGCGTTGTTCCACATGGTGACGGTGTTCCCCTTGGGCATTACCAATTTGTTCACGGGCCGGGACGTGTCGGACATTCTGTTTCTGCAGCTGATCGGTGGCACACTGGCGGTGTTCGCAGTTATTGCAACCGGTGTTTTGGCAGATCGTTTTGGACGTCGCTATGTGCTGGGAGTGTCAACGGTATTGATCCTGGTGCTGTGCCTGCTGATCGGCACTTTGGTCACCAATCCTGCGGTGTTCATTGTCTTTGGCTTTGTCGTTCTGGGTCTGACCTATGGGCAGGCCAGCGCCATTGTGCCACGCCGGTTTGAGCGCAAGTACCGCTATTCCGGCACGGCCTTGGCAACCAATCTCAGCTGGATCCTGGGCGCAGCCTTTGCGCCGCTGGTTGGTTTGGCACTGGTTGCGGGCTTCGGCCTCTGGGCTGCGGCGATCTATTTGCTGTCTGGGGCTGTGGTGACCTTTGTCGCGCTGCGCATTCTCTCCAACAGCGAAGCAGCAACCTGACTTTAGGGTCATCAAGCAGTGGAAGGCGCGGGCGGTGTCCGCGCCTTATTTTTTGGCAGCCGTTGCTTCGCCATCTGGTGAGAACCGAAACAGATCCGCTATCTTCTGCGTCTGGTCATAGATAAAACCACTGACCGTGCGGATCCGCTCCAAGTGTTTGTAATCCTCGGGGTAGAGCAGCCAGTAGCTGCGGCAAAAGGTGATCTCATCCGGCAGCACTGGAACCAACCCATGGTTGCGGGCGATAAAGCAGGGCAAGACCCCCATGCCGATGCCCGCCCGCACTGCATCCAGTTGCGCCTTGACCGTCGCCCCTTTGTAGACCACCCGCAGCTCGTCCGAGATGTGGCGGTTGAAATCCAGTTCGGCAGTGTAAAGCAGCGCATCGATGTAGCCTACAAAGGGGAAATCAATCAGATCCCCGCGCCCAAGCGGTTGATCTGGCAACAGATCGGGGTGGGCATAAAGGCGCAGATCATAATCGATGAGTTTGCGCATCACCACGCGCCCGGTTTGCGGGCGGTCCAGGCTGACGGCAATGTCCACATCCCGGCGCCACAGCTTGTGATGCGCGGGGACCGGCACCAGCTCGACCTCATATCCCGGTGCGCTGCGGATCAGCTCTGGCAGAACATGGGACAAGACTGCATTGCCAAACCCATCGGGCGCACCCACACGGACGCGGCCAGTATGACTGTTGTTGTAACGTCCCAGCATATCTGCCACAGCACTGGCGGCGTTTTCCATGTCCTGAGCCTTTTCCAGGATCAGCGCCCCGGCCTCTGTCAGCACCAAACCGTCTTGTGAAGGTTCGAACAGGGTGCATCCGGCTTCATCTTCAAGCTGACGCAAACGCCGCGCAACAGTTGTGTGGCTGACGCCCAAGCGTTTTCCGGCCTGGCTCAGCCGACCGGTTCGTTCGATCTCTAAAAAGACCCGGATGTCATCCCAATCCAGCTGCACAAAACCCCCACATGCTGATTTTGAACACTCTAGCAGGGGTATGCCGCTGGGGTCACGTACCTGTTGTGTCCAGGGACTGCGGCACAATTGTCGCGGTCTGCCATCCGTTAACACTATGGATGGTCAGCACAATATTCGTTTTCTAAAATACTTCAAAGCTGCTATGCCACGGCTCCAATCTCGTTTGAAGGAGAGGTCGAAATGCAAGATTTGTCGCCCAAAGACACGGATGAGACCCCAAATGAGGTCGGAGCGGTCGTGAACCTGCTGCCCGCAGGAGAGCTGGACCAGCTGGCGCAGGACACAGAAACCGACAAGAGCTCGAAACGGCACGATTACATGCGGTTTTACGAGCATCTGCTGGCCCCGTATCGCAATCAAGAATTCTCATTCCTGGAACTGGGTGTCGGCTTGCCAAGCCGTCGTGCCCCGTCCTTGCGCACCTGGAAAGCTTACTTTCCCAAAGCGCGGATCATCGGCGTCGATATCCGACCGGGCGCGCGCGACTTTGAAGAAGACCGCATCCATATCGAGATCGGCAATGCCGCACGCCCGCGGTTTTTGAAACGGGTGTTTCGCAGCTATCAGCCCTCGATCATCTTGGACGACGCATCGCATTTCTGGTCGCATCAGATCATCGGGTTCCAGACATTGTTCCCGATGTTGCCGCCCGGCGGCGTCTATATCGTTGAAGATGTCCACACCAGTTTTCTGGCCCAGACAGAAGGCTCGCAATACGCTGATTATTCAGAGAGCTTCTGGTCTTACTTCAACAGGCTACAATCCGCCGTGGTCTGTGCACAACGCCACGGCCCCACGTTGAGCATCGAGGAAAACCGTATAGCGTCCTGGATCGACGCCATATTTGTCACCCGCAAATCCGTTGCCGTGGTCAAACGTCAATCGCCCCGCCGACGGGAATGGATGTCAGCGCCAGAGGCCTGATCCATCACCCGACAATTGAAAATCCGCCGTCGATCATATGGACGCCGCCCGTGACATTGCGCGCACCGTCGCTGGCCAAAAAAGCGGCATAGGCGCCAACATCGTCAATGGTTGCAAGGTGGTGGGTCGGCGCGCGTTCGGCCGCCTCCGCCAGCATGTCATCAAAATGCGCAATTCCTGAGGCCGCACGCGTTTGCAATGGACCCGGTGACAGACAGTGGACCCGGATGCCTTGGCCGCCCAGCTCAGCCGCAGCATAACGGGTGGCGCTTTCCAGCGCCGCTTTGACAGGGCCCATGACGTTGTAATGCTCCACCACTTTTTCCGAGCCATAAAAAGACACGCTCATACAGGTGCCACCTTGTGCCATCAAAGGTTCAGCCTGCTGGATCATCCGCAAAAAGGAGTGCACGGACACATCCATCGCTTGTGTGAACCCTTGGGCGGAGCAGTCGATGACCCGACCGTGCAGGTCCTCTTTGGGGCAGAAGGCAATCGAATGCAAGAGCGTGTCCAACCCGCCCCATTGCGCGTGGATCTGACCAAAGACCGTGTCCAATTCGCCAGGGACCGAGACATCAAGCGGCGCAATAATCTCCGCACCCAAGTCTTCGGCAAGCGGACGTACAAACCGTTCCGCCTTGGCGTTCAAATAGGTGATCGCCAGCGCATGCCCGCTGTCTTTTAAGGCTTTTGCACAGCCATAGGCGATGGACTCCGCGTTGGCCACGCCAACAATCAATGCACGCTTTTGGGACATTCGACCTCACCTATCACATTGAATTTCTGCACTGCAGCATATGAGGCCGCTGTGACATGGCTGTGATGCCCTCGGCAAGCGCGCGAAGATCGCAGTTACATTTGTGAAGTAACCCAGCCCCTGATCATTCAAATAATCGCTAGCGGTTTCCAACCAAATGCTAAACTTTGGCACGTCGTGGCGTCCGCTGGTTCATCGCCTGCAGTGGTCTTTCCCATCATGAAGAAGGCAGAGGTGCAGGTCCGCAGGGTGTCTAAGAAAACGGCCGCCGCAGTGTTTCATGTGAGACATGCGACGGCCGGTGATTGGGTGTGTCTTACCAGGAATTGTAGGACAGGAATTTGCCAGACATTTCCACCTTGACCCGGTCGCCCTTCTCGTGGGGAACCTTGGTCACGGACATGTCAAAATCAATCGCGGACATGATGCCGGTTCCGAATTTCTCTTCGATCAGCGCTTTCAGGGTCGGGCCATAAACGCCAACGATCTCATAAAAGCGATAAATGCACGGATCCGTTGGAACCGCCTGTTCCCAAACCTTGGTGGGCGGCTCGGCCAGAACGCTTGCGGCTTCCTGTGGCAGGGCCAGTGCAGCCACCAGAGCCTCGGCCTTCTCTTCGGGGAAGCCGTTCATGCCCATACAGGCCGAATGGGTCCACACAGGAGACATGTCGATCTGCTCGGCGATGCCTTCCCAGGTCAGACCGGCCTGCTTTTTGGCAGACAGGATCATCATGGTTACGTCTTCTTTTGTCATCATGGTCGGCACCTCAAATGCGTCTTTCATGGGGTATCCTCCTCTTGGATGGTTGGGCGCAAATCCTTGTCTGGCCCTGTGAAAATGGATGAAAACGGCGTGGGTTTATTCGTTGCTAACCGCACGCAGCGTCGCGGGTTCAGATTGAGCCTCGGGCGGGGTTGCCGTTTTGTCGATCACTACGGATTCCGGCGATTGATCGTCGCCATGGGACTGCTGTCCTGCCAGCTCTTTTGAACGCTGGCCGAGGAACTGAACCAGATGGTTGCGGATCGCATAGTAATTGGGATGTTCCACAATCTCGGTCCGATTGCGCGGGCGCGGGATGGTGATCTCTACCGACTCTGCCACACGGGCAAAGGGGCCGTTGGTCATCAATAAGATCCGGTCCGCCAGCAAGATCGCCTCATCAATGTCATGGGTGATCATGAACACGGTCTGCTCGGTCTGGCTCCAGACTTTGATCAGCTCATCCTGAATGGTGCCTCGGGTCAACGCATCCAACGCGCCAAAGGGTTCATCCAGCAAAAGCAGTTTGGGCTGATTGGCAAAGGCCCGCGCAATCGACACCCGTTGGCGCATGCCGCCTGACAGTTGGCTTGGCTTGCGGTTGATCACCTCGCCGTCCAGCCCCACCATCGCCAGATACTCTTTGGCATGGGCCTCGACCTTGTCCTTGCTCCAACCCGGATAGCGCGCTTTGACGCCAAAGGTCACGTTCTTCAACGCCGACAGCCAGGGCAACAGGGAATAGTTCTGAAACACCACACCCCGGTCCAATGACGGGCCCGAGACATGTTTGCCGTCCATCTTGACCACGCCAGACGTGGGTTCAGCAAGACCGGCAAGAATGTTCATAATGGTGGATTTGCCACAGCCCGAATGGCCCAGGATGCAGACGAATTCGCCCTTTTCCACGCCAAAGGTGCTGTTTTCAAACACGGTCAACGTGCCGCCCGCGCCGTCGGGGAATTGTTGGGTCAGACGTTCAATGGAAAGAAATGGTTTTGCCATGACAGCGCTCCTTATTCCGCGTATTCGACGGCGCGTTGCAGACGGGCAAAGGCTGCGTCCAGCAACATGCCCACAACGCCGATCAACAGGATGGCAACGATCATTCGGTCCAGCCGCAAGCCGTTCCATTCGTTCCAGACGACGTAGCCAATGCCAGTGCCGCCAACGAGCATTTCAGCCGCCACAATGACCAGCCAGGCGATGCCAATGGAAATCCGCATGCCGGTGATAATGGTGGGGGCCGCAGCTGGCAGGATCACGGTGACCGCAGTGCGCAGCGCGCTCAGCTCATGGGTGCGGGCAACATTTACCCAATCGGCGCGCACGTTTGCCACGCCAAAGGCCGTATTGGTTAGCATCGGCCACAACGAGCAGATGAAAATCACAAACAGCGACGACAGCTCGCTGTCGCCAATGGTGAACAGCGCAATTGGCATCCATGCCAGCGGTGAAATTGGTTTCAGAACTTGGATAAAGGGGTCCAACGCCTTGTAGACCATCGGCGACATGCCGATCAAGAAACCCAAGGGGATCGCAACCAATGCCGCCAGCGCATAGCCGATCACAACACGTAACAGCGAATACCCCATCTGGATGCCGTATCCCATGTCATTGGTCCCGTTGACATAAAACGGGTCGGTGACGGTGGCCCACAGCTCTTTGCCCACCAAGGTAGGCGAGGGGAACAGCGATCCGGGCGCAGGCGCTGAATCCTGGTCCGGTACGCTGATGCCAAGCGCACGTATGCCGCCCGCCGCCTCGATCATATCGCGCGAGAGGTTCAATGAGGCGATCTGTTCCAGCTGGGCAAACTCAACGCCCTGGCTTGCATAAAACTCAATATCTTCGGGCAACATGTTGTTGGCCAGCAATGCGTCTTCTTCGGCCTGTGACAGCTCCACGCCAATTGGACCTGTATCCGGCACATAGGTCGTGACCTGCCAGATGAACAGGCCAGCAATTAGAATAACCAAAGATAACAAAGAGCTACGCATATCGAGGTTTCGGATCATTCCGTCACTCCTGGGGCATCAAAAAGGGGGAGCGGGGCAACGGATTGCCCCGCACAATGGTGTGTTCATCCGTGCCTTAACTGTGGGTGAACGGCTGGCTGTCGATGAAGTCTTGCGCCGCTGCAGGGTCGAAAGTCTGGCCCTGAATATCCACCGGTGCATAAACGTCCTGTTCAGCGTCAGCGAAACTCAGGTTCTGATCGGCAATCATCATCGTGCGCATGTGCTCACGGGTGGTGGTTGTCAGAACCAGATCTTCGGCCAGAGTTGCATAGTTGGTGTCATCGTCGATGTAGTTCCAGCGACGCAGCTGCGCCAGAACCCAGGTGCCCATGGTCTGGGTCGGCAGTGGCATGAACGAGATCCGGTCAGGAACGTTCTTGATGTTGCCTTGGCCATCGGGGAATACGCCGGTCAGGATCTGTTTCAGGATCTCAACAGGCTGGTTCAGATAATTGGCCGGTGCCATGGATTCCGCAAAGGCCACACGCCCCGAAGAGGTTTCCGCAGCCGCTGTCGCCTCAAGGATAGAGGTGGTCAGCGCAATGGTGGTGTTCGGGTTTTCCGAGATGAATTTCTCGGACAGGCCAAAGACGCAGCAAGGGTGCTGTTTCCACAGATCCAGGGTCAATTTGTGAATGAAGCCAACTTGATCATAGACCGCACGCTGACAGAATGGGTCCGGTGCAAGATAGCCGTCGACGTTGCCTGCACGCAGGTTTGCAACCATTTCTGGCGGTGGAACCACGCGGATCTGGATATCGCGATCCGGGTCCAGTCCCGCATCCGCCACATAGTTCCGCAGCAGCAGGTTGTGCATCGAGTACTCGAACGGCACGCCGAATTTGAAACCTTTCCAGTTTTTGGGATCCTGGTTATCGATATGCTGGTTGGCCAGAACGATCGCCTGACCGTTGGTGTTCACGTTGGACACCACTTTCCACGGCTGTGCAGTGGAGCCCAATCCCAGAGACATTGCCATCGGCATCGGGAACAGCAGGTGGGAGCCGTCATATTCGCCGTTCAGGCATTTGTCGCGCGATACCGCCCAACCGGCGGTCTTTACAATGTCCACGTCCAGACCATAGCGCTCATAAAAGCCCAAAGCGTGGCCGCCAATGATTGGAGTGGCGCATGTGATCGGAACAAAGCCAAGCGTCAGTTTGGTTTTTTCCAGATTCTTGATCGCTTCTTCGGCCATCAGCTGTAGCGAGGACAGCGGGAAGACCGTGGCCACCGCCGCCAACGCGCCGGTGACGCCTGCGCTCTTCAGGAAGGCACGGCGCGAAACGTCGGTTTTAAAGAGGCCCTGCATCACCGCGCTTTCCAGCGTGCGGGTCATGCCAACCTCAGGATTCAAGGATTGCTTTGCGCGGCGTGTCAGAAGCTCTGCATCTTCGGCCGTCAGGCCCGCATACGGATCCGCAGGCTCACCAGAAGCCTCGCCACATTCGTTCCAAACGTCGATGTTTGGGTTAAACGGGTCTTTAAAGTGCGTCATAAAATACCCCTGTCTCTGTGTTTTATGAGTGTCCCCCAAGGCGTTGTGCCCCAGGCTGGTTGTTGCAGCGGCTCAAACACCCAAAACACAATGGTCGAACCGCACTGGCAAAAGCATGCGGGACAGCAGGAGGTAAAAAAAGCGCCCGCCTAAAATTCGCTCACTTTGAAAAAGTTATTTGAAATCAATTGTTAATGGGTGTTTACGGGGTTTTTAGAATTACGAAATTTCGCAAATTACGAAATTTCGCTACGTGTCGCTCAGGGCAGGGCGTACCGTTTCGCCATGCCTGATACTGCATTTCCTTCCGACTCAATTGCCGCGGCCTTACCCGAAGCCGCGCTGGTTTTGTGTACCCAGACGGACCAGATCCTAGAGATCAACGATCACGCCTGTCGCTTGTTGGACCTGGTCCGCGAACGATTGCCGCCGTTCGTGCGTTTCCTGGGGCGCCAGATCGGCGCGTTTATGGTGTTTATGGATGAGGTCGACACCCGCGGAGAGGCCTGGACACGCCGCGTAGATCTGCAACGTCCAAACGGCGCTTGGGTGCGCTGTGAATTGCGCGGCCGCAAGGTCGCCGACCGGCCGGGCGAAGTTCTGTTGTTGATTATTGATCTGGACGCCATGGATCGCCGCGCGCATGTGGCCGAAGTGGCCGAGCTTCAGCGTGCGGGCCTTGATGAATGGAAGCGGGCCGAAAGCTTTTTTTCCGAGCTGGAGCGGCGCAACCAATTGATCCTCAATGCCGCCGGCGAAGGGATCTATGGATTAAACGCCGAAGGTAAAACAACATTCGTTAACCGCGCCGCCCAAGAAATGCTGGGTTGGACCACCGAAGATTTGTTGGGCAAGGACATTCACTCGATCATCCACCACCATCATTTGTCCGGCGAGCCCTATTTCCATCAGGATTGCCCGATCTATAAGTCCTTTCGGTTCGAACAGGTCCACCGCATCGAGGATGAGGTGTTCTGGCGCAAAGACGGCAAGCCGATCCGGGTCGAATACATCTCGACGCCGATTTATGACCACCAGATCCTGGCTGGGGCTGTGGTGATCTTTCGCGACATCACGGACCGCAAAGAAAACGAAAAGAAGCTGAAAAACGCGCTGCAACAGGTGGCCGATCTTAGGGATCGGTTGGAACAGGAAAACGCGTATCTGCAGGAAGAGATCAATTCGGAACGAGCTCACCACGCGATTATTGGAAGCTCGACCGCTACCAAACAGGTTCTGGCACGTGTGGATCTGGTTGCGGAAACCGATGTGACTGTCATGATCTCAGGCGAGCCGGGCACCGGCAAATCCTTGGTCGCGAAAGAGATCCACCAAGGCAGTCCGCGTCGTCGCCGCCCCCTGATCCAGTTCAACTGCAGCTCTGTTGTCCCCGAAGCGGTCGAGGCGGAATTGTTCGGGCAGCTGCGCGGGGGGCCACAGGCCGCCAAAGAAGACAAGCCCGGCAAGCTGGAACTGGCCCATGGTGGTACCCTGTTTCTGGACGAAGTCGAAGAGCTGCCACATGATATTCAGGGCAAGCTCCTGTATGCGCTGCAGACCAATACGGTGACACGTCTGGGGGACACGCGTGAGCGACCGCTGGACATCCGTGTGATCTCGGCGACGACCCTGTCACAGGGGCGCGCGTCCGCTGCAGACAAACTGCGCGAGTCCCTTTTTATGCATCTCAACGTCTTTCCGATCACCTGCCTGCCGTTGCGTGATCGGCCTGATGATATCCCGCAATTGGCGCTGCATTTGCTTAAACTGGCCTGCCAGCAGCTGAACCGCCCGGTCCCCAAGATTACAGAGCGGGTCATGTATCAACTGCAGAACTATTCCTGGCCCGGTAACGTGCGGGAGCTGCGCAATGTCATCGAACGCGCGGCAATCTTGTCGACGGGCAGCAAGTTGCAGATCGAACTGTCAGGCAGCGTGTCAGACAGTGGCCCAAGCTTGGACAATATTAAAACCGAAGCCGAGCTGCAGGCGATTGTGCGGGCCAATCTGATTTCGGCGTTGCGGGCGACCAAGGGCAAGGTGTCAGGCGCAACAGGCGCAGCGGCCCTTTTGGACATGCGTCCAACCACGGTCTATTCCCGCATTAAATCCTTTGGGATCACCAGTGCGGATTGGGAATGAACAGATTACTGAACGAACCAAGCACTGAAACTTACCATGCGGGGCAAGCCTCGGAAACGGGTCACGCGTGAAAAGAGAAAGACTTTAACGGTTTAGGGAACGCCACACCACGTGTCGCTGCCGGGTTTTATGGCAGACCCCAAGGCGGATTGGCGATCTGATTTCGCAAAGAATGCTTGCATTACGTCCTTTGCCACCAATGCCGGAAGCGGAAATTGTCGCAAGCTCATTTTGAAACACCGTTCGGCTAGTGCTCAGAAGTAGTGAAATTTTATGTCGTGAACCCCGTGACTTCAACAGATTCCGCTTTGCAATCTTGGTAAAGTCAAGGATGAACCCATGCGTTGGCCCATGCTCTGAGGGTAAAAGAGGTAAGTATGACGTCCAAGGATCTTGGCGATAAGAACGAAACGCTTCCAGAGGTGGAGGGGGCGATGCCACAACGAAAAAAAACAGACCTTCATCTGAAAGTGGATGTGTTTGAGGCCGCGACGCATGAAATCTCTCTCACGGATCTGCCTTTGTTGCAGGAGTTGACGGTTGGTGTTTTTTGGCCTCATCGCGACCGGGATCTCGAACTCCTTATACAGTTAGGTCAAGGATATTTGGCACTGGATGAAATCGGTCGTCCCTTGAGCTCAGCAATGAAGTTTCAAATGGGACCTGACTTTGCAATGTTGGGGATGATGATCACGGCGCCGCGTTTGCAAACGTTGGGTACCGGGCGTTGGTTGTTGCAGCAGATTATGGGTGCCTGCGGAAATCGGGATCTGCGGCTGAGCGCTACGCGGGCCGGGTATCGTTTGTACGAGACCGCAGGGTTTCAGCCCGTTGCAACGATCCGCCAACAACAGGGGATCGCGCGCGAAATTTATTTGCCGGAACCCGTGCCTGATACTGAGGTTCGTGCGCTTGAAGAGGCGGATTGGGCGACATTGATTGAACTTGATACCGGCGCCTATGGTGTTGGCCGTGAGACCGTTATTCAAGCTCTGAAGGTTAAATCAGAATGCATTGTTGCGGAAAAAGCGGGGAAAATAGTAGGTTACGCGATGATCCGCAATTTTGGGCGTGGTCAGGTGATTGGGCCTGTTGTGGCCGATTGCGATGAACTCGCGATGCAGTTGATTGCGCCGCTCATTCAAACGAGAACGGGCAAATTCCTTCGTATTGACACCCCGGTGGAAGACGGCCAATTGACAGCTTTTCTGTCGGCGGCAGGACTAGGTTTGTTTGATACCGTCACGGAAATGTACAAAGGCAAACAAAGGCGCGCGACCTCGGGAGCTGTGATGTATGGGCTGGCCGCGCACTCTTTGGGGTGATGTTACTGCCAGTTATGAAAGCCGATCCTTAAGTCCAAACCAAAGACCCACAAGGGGCAGGAACCATGGCCGCCCCGAAAGGGCCGGAACTGTCGGCCAAGTTAGCCCATCCAATGGTGTCTCTTCTTGTATGCCCAATGCTTTGTTGGCCAACATCTGTCCAAGTAGCGTTGCAAACTGCGCGCCATGTCCAGAATACCCCATGCCATAGAGCATGCCGTCGGCCTCGCCAGCGCGTGGGAAACGGTCTTTGGACATGCCGACAAGCCCTCCCCAGCAATAATCAATGTCGATTTTAGAGAGCTGCGGAAAAATCTGAGCCAAGGACTGCCGCAGAATGGCACCTGATTTTGCGTCAGACTGTTGATTGCTGTCGGCGGAAAAACGGGCGCGCCCGCCAAAGATCAGACGGTTGTCCGGAGACAGTCGGAAATAATTCCCGATGTTCAGCGATGTGACACAGGTGCGGTTTCCTGGCATGGCCATTTCGGTTTCGGCGTCAGAAAGGGGCCGTGTGGCGATGATGAATGAGCCAACCGGAATGATGCGTTTGCGGAAGTACCCCAAAGGCGCTGTTTTAACCTGGCCAGAATAGGCACCCGTGGCCGCAATAATGCGATCTGCGGTCAAATCACCGCGCGAGGTCGCAAGGCGCCAGCCGGTCTGTGTTTTGACCCGCGCGGTTACCGGGGCTCGCTCCCAGATTTTTGCCCCATGCCGTTGCGCGGCAGTGGCCAACCCAGTGACATACCGCCCCATGTGAATCATAGCTGACTTTTCAAAAAGGATGGCACCATGAAAACCATCGCTTCCCACCTGGCTTGTTAAGTCAGACCGGTTGAGCCAGCGGGTCTCTGGGTCGACCTCTTTGTGCAACAGTTCGAAGTTTGCTTTCATACCCTCAACATGTGATGCTTTGGATGCAAGCTTCAACTTCCCGGCGCGCCGAAAGTCACACTGGATTCCCTCTGTCTTTACAATGTCTTCGATCACATCAATGGAATGATCGTAGGCCTTATATAACGCATGTGCACGTGTCTCACCCAACTGAGCTTTGGCAGAGGCATAGCCATGGGCCAGGCCGTTGTTCAAATGCCCGCCATTGCGACCAGATGCACCAGCGCCGACGTGATCTGCCTCTAGAACTGCGACAGATACACCGGCCTTGGCGAGGCTGCGGGCCGCGCTTAGGCCCGTAAATCCTGCCCCGATAATGGCGACGTCAAAATGGCCATGCACTGGGTCAGGGCATCCCAGTGCAAATGAGGGGGCCGTTTTGTGCCAATAAGAGGCGAATTCCATTACAAACCAACCACTTTCGCCAAGCCGGACATATCGGAAATTTCGGAGTAGCCATAAAATGGGTTGGCCGGTTCATGACCACGGTTCACCCAGACTTTGTTTGTGATCCCCATGTCATAGGCCGTCATCAGGTCGTAGCGGAAAGAGGAGGAAACATGCAGCACATCCTCTGGCCCGCAACCGAGTTGGTCAAACATATATTCGAACGCACGCATTCTGGGCTTATAGGCCTGCGCATCTTCGGCGGTGAAGACATGTGCAATTGGGACTCCCAATTTTTCGATATTGTGTGGAATTTGCGAATTCATCGAGTTTGTCAGTGCAACCAATGGGATGTCTGAAGCCACTTTGGCCAGACCTGCAGTCACATCCGCATGCGGACCCCAGGTTGGGACACGATTATAAATGTCCTGTGCGATCGCAGTGTCAAAGGCAATCCCGTTGCGTTTGCACGTGCGTTCAAGGGCGTTGTGTACGACCTCAGCATAAGGTTTCCAATCCCAGAGAACTTCATCCAAGCGATAGGCTGAGAAGTCTTTGATAAATTTCTTCAATGCCTCAGGGGACAGAGTTTGGCTGTAGTGGTCCGTCGCTGCACCAGCCATGTCAAAATTGATCATAGTGCCGTGGCAGTCAAAGGTGATGTACTTGGGGCGAAAGGTCATCCGGGATCTCCAGTTCGTTGTTACGACCAGTTTGTCCCTTTCCCTTCATCGTTGCGTGCCGGGTTTGCCAAAACCAAGGCAGGAAATTCTGAAATCGATTTGAACTACAGCAGAGCCTGCCATGTGAACGACGGGCATGAACAATGAGTCTTCCTAAACCAGTGCACACTTGCGAATGAACAGGAACGTCAAAAGGTGGGTCAGTATATGCAACGATTGAATGCGGAAGAATTGTTAGCAAGGTTGGTGAGTTACCCGACAGTTGCAGGTACGTCCAACCTCGCCTTGATGCAGTTCATTGCTGACTACCTCGAACAATTCGGGGCGCAGGTGCATCTCATGACTGGGCCAGAAGGGGACCGTGCCAATCTATTTGCCACCATTGGTGATCCTTCGGTGCCTGGATTCATTTTGTCGGGGCATGTGGATGTGGTGCCGGCGGGAGAGCCGGAATGGAAAGACGATCCGTTTGAAATGCGCCACGATGAGGATCGGCTGATTGGGCGTGGCACCTGTGACATGAAAGGTTTTGACGCGGCGGTCCTGTCTGCAGTTCCAGACCTTGCAACGATGGCGCTGTCGGCACCCATTCATATTGCGCTGTCATATGATGAAGAAATCGGGTGCAAGGGCGTGCCGCATATGATCGCGGCGCTTCCAAAACTATGTGCGGCTCCGCTGGGGTGCATTGTTGGAGAACCAACCGGACTGCGGCCCGTTCTGGCTCATAAGGGCAAGGCGGCAATGAAATTGTGGGCGCGCGGTGTTTCTGGTCATAGTTCACGGCCGGACCAGGGCGAAAATGCCATACACGCGCTCCTTCCCGTACTGAATGCGGCGGCGCATCAAGCGGACACGCTGAAATCTGACGGCCAAGATGATCGATTTGCCCCGCCTTATTCGACCTTGCAAATTGGCGTGGTTCAGGGAGGGCAAGCGGTCAATATCATTCCAGACCACGCGCAAGCCCTGATCGAAGTGCGGGGTATTCCTGGCGTTGACCCGCAGGTGTTGCTGGAGCCGCTTGTGGAAAGTGGGGGTCCGAATGTTAAGGCTGAGTTGATTTCAACTTACCCGGCCCTTGCCTTGCCTGCTGATTCAGGTCTGGCGCAATTGATGACCACGCTCACAGGAGTTGCGGCCATTGGCGCTGTGAGTTTTGGCACCGAAGCGGGTTTGTTTCAGCAAGCAGGCATTCCGTCGATTATCTGCGGCCCCGGTGACATTTCGCGGGCGCATAAGCCAGAGGAATATTTGACACGTGCGGAACTGAGCGCAGCGCGGAATATGATTCTAAACCTTGGTCAGAGCCTCGCAAGCTGAGGCCGAAGCATTTTATGCCGTGAACCCAACGATTGCAGCTGCTTTGATGCACCACTTATGTCGAACGCAGTGAAACGCTTGGAGCAAAGCCATTAGGCTTGGTCTCAAGAAATCATGGATTTGAATGAATGACGACAACTTTGGACACAATCCAATTGGTGGACTTCACCACAGAGCATTTGCCCGGTGCTGTGCGCCTTAGCCAACAAGCTGCCTGGCCACATCGCAAAGAAGACTGGGCGCTGACGCTTACGCAATCCACCGGGGTTGCGGCGAGCCATGAAGGTGAGGTCGTGGGAACTGCGCTTGCTTCAAAGTTCGGTGATGTGGCTACGCTGAATATGATCATCGTGGATGAGCGCCTGCGTGGTCGTCGGCTTGGGCGGCGCTTGATGGATGCGGTGATCGAACAAGCAGGCACGCGTGAGATGCGCCTGATCGCCACCCAAGACGGATTGCCATTGTATGAAAAATTGGGGTTTGTGCGAACTGGCAAGGTTGAACAGTTCCAAGGTATCGCACGGTCCTCGCGCTCTGATCAGACGGTCAAAATGGGTTGCTATGATTTGGAACGGATGGTTGCGATGGATGCGGCGGCCTCTGGCCTGGAACGCGGCGATTTGTTGGCACGGATTGCTGAGCACGGGCAGGTTCTGACCGCAGACCACGGCTTTGCCATTCTGCGCGAGTTTGGGCGCGGCACTGTTTTGGGTCCGATTGTTGCAGAAAATCTGGAGACGGCTCGCGCCCTGTTGGCAACGGCAGCGCAGGCCCAGGATGGATCCTTTCTACGCATAGATACGCCAGTGCCAGAACTCGGCGCATTTGCGCAGAGCCTTGGGCTAGAGCCTGCTGGCGGCGGTACCTGCATGGAGCTCAACCCGCGTGATGTAGAACGCGACACAACTTTTCAGACCTTCGGTCTGGTGTCTCAGGCTTTGGGGTAAACGATGAACGATCAAATAATTTCAAACGCGCTACATGAGCTGGACCGCCAGCATTTTGTCCATCCAGTGTCCTCGTGGCAAGGGCATGAGGCCCGTGGTGTTCGTATCCTGAAGAGCGCCAAAGGGGCGACGGTTACCGACAGTGACGGGCGTGAGCTATTGGACGGTTTTGCTGGGCTTTGGTGTGTCAACGCAGGCTACGGGCATGAAAACGTCGTCGAAGCCGCGGCCGAGCAAATGCGCCGACTGCCCTATGCCACCGGTTACTTTGACCTTGGCTCCGAAGCGCCAATCCGATTGGCGGCAGAACTGGCGGAGCGGTCACCAGGCGATCTGAACCATGTTTTCTTTACATTGGGCGGCTCAGATGCGGTCGACAGCACTATTCGGTTTGTGCGCTATTATTGGCATTCAAAGGGGCAACCGAACAAGGACCAGTATATCTCGGTTGAACAAGGCTACCATGGGTCCACTTCTGCAGGGGCTGGGCTGACCGCCTTGCCAGCGTTTCATGACGGGTTCGGCGTGCCGTTCAACTGGCAGCATAAAATTCCGTCGCATTACCTGTATCGCAATCCGGTTGGGCAAGATGCCGCAACAGTGATTGCTGCATCCGTCGCCGCATTGAAGGCCAAGGTCGAGGCGATCGGACAGGATCGTGTTGCCGCATTTTATGTTGAGCCTATTCAAGGGTCATCCGGTGTTTTGGTGCCGCCCAAAGGGTGGATCAAAGCGATGCGGGACACCTGCCGGGAATTGGATATACTGTTTGTCGCAGATGAGGTCATCACAGGTTTTGGCCGCACAGGACCGATGTTTGCCTGCGAAGAAGAGGGCATTGTGCCTGACATGATGACCACGGCGAAAGGCCTGACATCCGGCTATGCACCGATGGGCGCTGTTTTCCTGTCTGATCATGTCTATGAGACCATCGCAGAAGGGGCTGGGCCCAAGGCGGTTGGGCATGGGTTTACCTACTCGGCACACCCTGTGAGCGCCGCCGTCGCGCTGGAGGTCCTAAAGCTGTACGAAGGCGGTTTGTTTGAAAACGGTCGCAAGATGGGTGAGCGTTTGCAAGCAGGTCTTGCTGGCTTGTCTGATCACCCCTTGGTTGGGGACGTGCGGGGCCGGGGGATGCTGGCCGCGATTGAAATGGTCACGGACAAGGAAAAGAAGACACCTGTCCCCGCTGAGCTTCAAGCTGCGACACGGCTGTTTGATCGTGCTTGGGAAAAAGGTCTGATCATCCGATCCTTCCCACATGGTGTTTTGGGGTTTGCACCGCCGCTTTGCTGCACTGCTGATGAAATCGACGCCATTGTGGATCGAACCAAGCAAGTTCTGGACCTGACGCTGGAAGATCCAGAGATCAGAGCTGTTTTGCGCGGATGACGTTGCTTCTCAAAAGCTTTCCCGCCCGCGCAAAGATCTGGTCTGAGGTCTTTGCAGATGCCGAAGAGCCGTTTTTTGCTGACCCGTCATTGGTGACAGATACCAAAGCGGTCACCGCTTTGGCCTGTTGGGATCTACCGGAAGATCTGACGGTTTATCCAAACCTCAAGCTGGTATTGTCGGTTGGGGCAGGCGTCGACCACATGCGAGAACTTCCGCAGCATCTTATGCTGTGCCGATCTTTGGCGCCGGGCATAGAAACCCAGGTCCGCGACTGGGTGATCATGGCGTGTTTGATGGCGCATCGCGACATCCCATCCTATTTGCACCAGGCAAAGTCGGACACTTGGAACAGTCTCAAGATCACGGCAAATGCTGACCGCCGGATTGGGGTGCTTGGCATGGGGCGCATCGGTACGCTTGTGGCGCAAAACTTGACCGCTTTGGGCTTCCCTGTTGTGGGGTGGTCGCGGTCTGGTCGCCCCGTGGATGGTGTTAAAACCTACGGCGCCGAAGGGCTGCCAACGGTGTTGGCACAGTCAGACATCTTGGTCTGCCTGTTGCCTTTAACACCGGAAACAAAGGGAATTTTGCACGCGCGGACCTTTGCCGCGCTGCCAAAAGGAGCGCATTTGGTTCATGCCGGGCGTGGTCCGCACTTAAACATGGATGATCTAAAAGCCGCCTTGGACACGGAGCACCTGAGTTCGGCCATTTTGGATGTCACCAATCCTGAGCCGCTCCCGAAACACCATTGGGGCTGGTCGCATCCAAAGTTGATCGTCACGCCACATGTTGCCGCGCAAACCGATGCACATGAAGGCGCGCAGCATGCTTTGAATGTGGTTCGCGCGTTAAAGCTGGGGGAAATTCCGCCGGGTTTGGTGAACCAAGCCAACGGTTATTAAATGAAACATTTGAGCATGCGCACAACCAGATGTTCTGCGCATCTCGGCAACTTGAAAGATTCTGCCGCAGGACACCCGGATATCAAACAATATGCGGGCGTTTTCTAGCGGATGATGAGTTTAGGAAGTGCTGTGGCAGCGGGCTTTGACACCTTGTCTAAAAATAACGAAGGGCAAAGCTATCTCCATTTTGCGACATGCAATGTTGTTGAATGAGCAAACGGTGCCGTCAGTCAAAAGAGCTTCTTGCCAGTGCACATGCGTGCGCCCAACTACCAACAGGGGTTGAATATGACCAATAAAAAGCCAACAAATTGGACCGGTCGTGACGATGCGATGGTCGAAAATGCAATCCGGCGCGGTGCGACGCGACGGGACTTGTTGAAACTTCTGGCAGCGTCTGGTGTTGCTGTCGGCGCGGGCTCGTCCCTGATGATGAGCGCCACACGTGCTGTGGCAGAGACGCCAGTATTTGGCGGACATCTAAAAGCGGCGGGGTGGTCATCCTCCACCGCAGATACGCTTGATCCGGCCAAGGCATCGTTGTCCACCGATTATGTCCGCTGCTGCGCCATCTACAACCGTCTGACGTTCTTGGACGAGTTCGGCCAAGTGCAAATGGAGCTGGCGGACAGCATTGAATCTGCGGATGCAAAGACATGGACCGTGAAGCTGAAATCAGGTGTGTCTTTCCATGACGGCAAACCATTTACCTCGGCGGATGTTGTGTTCTCCATGAACCGTCATCTTGACCCTGCTGTTGGGTCCAAGGTGAATTCCATTGCCAAGCAGATGACCGAAATTAAGGCGGTGGATGATCTGACGGTTGAAATCGTGTTGGAAGAATCCAATGCGGATCTTCCGACCATTCTGTCACTGCACCACTTTATGATTGTCGCAGACGGCACCACGGATTTCTCCAAAGGCAACGGTACGGGTGCCTTTATGATGGAGACCTTTGAGCCGGGCGTAAAATCGATCGCTGTGAAGAACCCGAACTACTTCAAAGATGGTCCTTATCTGGACAGTTTTGAGTATTTTGCGATCACCGACAACAATGCGCGTGTCAATGCGGTTCTGTCTGGTGATATTCACATGGGCGCATCGATCAAGGGCCGGTCGCGTCGGATGCTGGAGGGTCAAGACCACGTATGGTCTTCGGTCACAAGCTCGGGCAACTATACGAACCTGAATATTCGACTGGACATGGAGCCCGGCGCCAAAGAAGGCTTTATTGAGGGTATGAAGCACCTGATCAATCGTGAAGCGATTGAAAAGTCGGTTCTGCGCGGCATGGCAACCGTCGGCAACGACCAACCGGTTTCGGCTGCTAACCGTTATCACAATTCGGAATTGGCCCCGAAGGCCTTTGATCCAGAGAAGGCAAAAGCGATGTTTGCCAAGTCTGGTCTGCTGGGTGAAACGGTTCCAATTGTGGCGTCGGATGCGGCGACGGCCTCAGTTGACATGGCGACCGTGGTACAGCAAGCGGGTTCAGAAATTGGCATGAACTTTGATGTCCAGCGCGTGCCGTCTGATGGCTATTGGTCCAAATACTGGCTGAAGGCGCCTGTGCATTTCGGTAACATCAACCCACGCCCGACACCTGATATTCTCTTCTCGCTGCTCTACTCTTCAGATGCAAAGTGGAATGAGAGCCAGTTCAAGTCTGAGAAGTTCGACAAGATGCTGATCGAAGCACGTGGCGCATTGAATGAAGATCTTCGCAAGGAAATCTACTGGGACATGCAAGAAATGATCGCAAACAATGCGGGTACGGTCATTCCTGCCTATCTGTCGAATGTCGACGCGCTGTCCAAGTCTGTGAAAGGCTTGCGGCCTAACCCCTTGGGTGGCCAGATGGGCTACGCTTTTGCCGAATATGTGTGGCTTGACGCGTAATTCAGCCTGATCAAACTCTCCCTGTGCAGGTTTTCCCTGCGCAGGGCGTAAATAATTTACAGAGCCCTACCCGGAGAGCCCGCGTTGCATAGATCGTTACAAACCTGGCTCCTTGTCGCGCAGCGACTTGGAGTTGCTTTAATTACATTGGTTATCGTGTCTTTCGCGGTCTTTTTTGCCACTGAACTTTTGCCAGGTGATGTTGCCGAGATTTTGTTGGGTCAAGCCGCCACGCCCGAGGCCGTGGCAGGATTGCGTGAGGCTATGGGCCTGAATGAACCGGCGATTTCCAGGTTTTTGTCTTGGCTCAGCGGTCTGGCCACCGGAGATATGGGGCGGTCTTATGTCAATGACATCGAAGTCGCTGATCTCCTCGGCCGCCGGTTGTCCAACTCTTTGCGCCTTGCAGTGGTTGTTACCGTGATTTGCGTGCCTTTTGCGCTCACCTGTGGGATCGCTGCTGCTATGTGGAAGGGATCCATTTTGGACCGGCTTGTATCGATCCTGACCATTTCGGTGATTTCCATTCCTGAGTTTATGGTCGCCACTTTGGCCGTTTTGGTCTTTGCGGTGTGGCTCTCTTGGTTGCCAGCTTTGAGCTACGGAGCGGATGCCAGCAACTTTGGTGCGTTGTTAAAAGCCTATGCCATGCCAGTCATCACTCTAACCTGTGTGGTCTCTGCGCAAATGATCCGCATGACGCGCGCTGCGGTGATCGAAACGATAAACACGCCGTATGTCGAAATGGCGCTTTTGAAAGGGGCCAGTCGGCGGCGGATGGTTTTGCGCCACGCTTTGCCCAATGCTTTGGGACCTATTGCAAATGCGGTTGCGCTGTCACTGTCATACCTTGTCGGCGGTGTGATCATCGTTGAAACCGTTTTTAATTACCCAGGTGTGGCCAAGCTGATGGTTGATGCTGTGGCGACGCGTGATCTCCCGCTCATCCAGTCCTGTGCAATGGTGTTTTGCGTAAGCTACCTTTCTTTGATCACCCTAGCCGATGTGGTCGCGACCCTTTCCAACCCGAGATTGCGCAAATGATGCAGAACACCCAATCCACCCCGCGCAAGTTTTCCACTGAACGTCTTGGATATGCATTTAATACAACAGGGAAAATCGGTCTGGCCGTGATCCTGTTTTGGGCCGTAATCGCAGTGATTGCGCCTTTCATCACACCTTACCCCCCAGGAAAGATCGTTGATTGGGACTATTTTGGTCCGATCAGCGAAAGCTACTGGATGGGTACAGACTATCTGGGGCGCGACATTTTGAGCCGCGTTTTGATGGGTGCACGATATACTGTTGGCATTTCGCTGGCTGGCGTGACCTTGGCCTGTATGGGCGGCGTCGTTCTTGGCATGATCGCAGCGGTAATCGGGGGCTGGTTTGATACTATCCTATCGCGCTTGCTAGATGCGTTTAATGGTATTCCGTCGCTGTTGTTTGGTTTGGTGGTTGTTGCGGCGGTTGGTTCTTCTATTCCTGTGTTGATCCTGACGCTGGCTGCCATTTACCTGCCTGGCAGCTATCGGTTTGCCCGCGCGCTGGCGGTCAATGTGAATACTATGGATTTTGTGACTGTCGCGCGGGCCCGCGGTGAGAAAACCACCTATCTTATTCGCACAGAAATCCTGCCGAATATTCTGGGTCCGGTGCTTGCTGACCTTGGGCTTCGATTTGTCTTCATTGTGCTCGTTTTGTCTGGTCTGTCCTTCCTCGGCATTGGCGTACAGCCTCCGCATGCGGATTGGGGCGGGCTGGTTCGTGAAAACATCGAAGGCCTCAGCCTCGGCGCGCCCGCAGTTATCTTTCCCTGCATCGCCATCGCTTCCCTGACAATTTCGGTGAACATGTTCATCGATAACCTCCCTCAAAAAATCCGCGACAGGAGCCATTGATGACCCAGCCCCTAGTGTCTGTAAGGGATCTTGTGATCGGAGCGGTGACGGATTCTGGCCGAAAGGTTGATATCATTCGAAAGGTTGATTTCGACATTCAGCCAGGTGAGATTGTTGCGCTGATTGGTGAAAGCGGCTCCGGTAAAACCACAATTGCCCTGTCGCTGATGGGGCATTGTCGGCCAGGGTGTTCGATCAACGGCGGGTCCATTCGCTTGGCCGATCATGATGTCACCAAAATGAATGAGGCAAAACGGGCCAGTTTGCGCGGCACCGAGGTTGCATACATCCCACAATCCGCAGCTGCCGCGTTTAATCCGTCCCAACGCATCATGGACCAGGTGATTGAAGTTACGCATATCCACAACTTAATGCCACGTGCTGAGGCCGAGGTTAAGGCGGTGGAGCTTTTTCGGGCGCTGGCTTTGCCAGAGCCTGAAACTATTGGGCGACGGTACCCGCACCAGGTGTCAGGCGGGCAGTTGCAGCGGCTGTCGGCGGCCATGGCCCTTATCGGTGATCCGCAACTGGTGATCTTTGATGAGCCTACTACTGCGCTTGATGTGACCACACAGATTGAAGTGCTACGAGCCTTCCGGTCGGTGATGAAAGCCAGCGGTATGGCTGGTGTTTATGTCAGCCATGATCTCGCCGTTGTGGCGCAAATTGCGGATCGTATTATTGTGTTGAAGGCCGGCCAGATACAAGAGGTTGGGCCGACGCGGGAGATTCTGGAAAAACCGCAACACAGCTATACCAAAGACCTGTTGTCGGCCTTTGACCCGGTTCCGTTTGCGTCGGTGAAAACGGCCGAGGCAAAAGCGGTGCCACCCATTCTGGAAGTGACAGGCTTGTCTGCGGGCTATGGGCCGGTGCGGTCCGGCGAAGCAGAATTCAAAGTTCTGGATAACATCAGCTTCAAAATGGAAAAGGGCACGAACCTTGGTGTGATCGGGGAAAGCGGATCTGGCAAGTCCACACTGGCCCGCGCAGTAGCTGGTATTTTGCCGCGTTACAGGGGCGATGTTTTCTCACAAGGAGAGGCGCTTTCACCTGACCTGAAAGATCGGTCCAAGGATCAATTGAGACGGACTCAGATCGTGTTTCAATTGGCAGACACCGCATTAAATCCCTCCCAACCGATTGAATCTATCCTCTCGAGACCATTGAAATTTTACCATGGTATGACAGGCGCGGCGCGGGAAAAGCGTGTGATTGAACTGTTGGACATGGTGCAACTGCCTGCTGCCATGCGGCACAGGCTGCCGGGCGAATTGTCAGGCGGGCAAAAACAACGCGTGAACTTTGCACGGGCGCTGGCTGCGGAACCGGACTTGATCCTTTGTGATGAAATTACGTCTGCCTTGGACACGGTTGTGGCGGCTGCAATGCTGGATTTGTTGAAGGATCTGCAAAAGGACCTGGGCCTTAGCTACATGTTCATCAGCCATGATCTGTCAACGGTGGAAGCTATTTGCGACGATGTTCTGGTCATGCTGAAAGGAAACTTGGTTGAGGCCTTGCCGGCAGCCCATATGAGCCAAAGCGCTCAGCATCCCTACTCGCGTCTGTTGATTTCCTCGGTGCCCAAACTTGATCCGGACTGGTTGGCAAATCTTGAACACGACCCGGAGCTCGCAAAAGCGATGATGGGTCGTTAGTCCTGTTCCTGTAAACGATCTCCAAACAAGCGCCCTAGTGGAAGATGATTTTTCACAAAGGGCGTCTTCATCACGACAAAGCTAAAGTACTTGTCTATACCGATGTCCTTGTCGATCAGGGCTTCGACGATATTTTGATAGTCGGAAATACCTGCCGTCACAAATTTGGCGAGGTAATCATACCCTCCGGACACCAAGTGGCATTCAACGCAGCTATCGATCTTCTCAAGCGTTTCCTGAAAACGGGCAAAGTCGATTTGCCGGTGGTTCTTGAGGGTGAACTCTGTGAACACGGTTAAGGTCTCGCCCAGTTTGGTGACGTCGATCAAGGCCGTGTAGCCGGAAATGTAACCGGCTTTCTGCAGCTTCTTTACGCGCATCAGGCAAGGTGAAGGCGACAAATTCACAATATCCGAAAGCTCAACATTGGTGATGCGGCCATTTTGTTGCAACGCAGCCAAGATGTTCACGTCTATGCGGTCGAGTTTGTAGGTATTGGTCATGCAAGTTTCCATGAGAATGGCTGGGCGCTCTTCATAAGATCATATTGTCCAACGACAAAATTGATGGGGTGGATGGCTCCTGCTTCAACCGGCGTCGCAATGCGCCATAGTGCAGGTGTCAAAATCTGCTTATGAGAG
>NZ_WIBF01000013.1 GCF_009496005.1 Tritonibacter litoralis | reverse complement strand
CTCTCATAAGCAGATTTTGACACCTGCACTATGGCGCATTGCGACGCCGGTTGAAGCAGGAGCCATCCACCCCATCAGCTTGGGGACCGCGGCTACGATGCCGACTGGTTCAGAGACGCGTTGCAAAAAAAGATACGCGCCTGCATACTCGGTCGAAAACAGCGCAAGAAAACCGTCAAATACGACAAGCGCAGATACAAGCGGCGCAACTGTATCGAAATCATGTTTGGCAGGCTGAAGGACTGGCGGCGGGTTTTGGCACGACAAGACAGGCGCCCAAAGGTCTTCTTGTCGGCAATCGCTTTGGCAACCCTCATCATTTACGGGCTGTGTGTCCTAAGCTTAGCAAAACATTGTTGCCTGTCTCAAAGACTATGGCGAGTTACATCTTTCAAAATGTGATATATTGCTCACTTTTATTGTTGACTGTTTCCCTATCTTTGTTAAGCGTGCGTCTCAGACCCAGCGCTCCGCCAGGAAAAACAAATATACCTCCCAGCGGACAGGGAAAATCTATGCAAATTTGGACGACTGCCAGCGTGCTCGCGCTTGTTGCGGCTTCCTCTGCCATTGCGCAGGAAGAACAAGTTTACACTCTCGATGAAATCGTGGTTTCTACAGTGCGGGGAACCGAGACCACGATCGAAGAAAGCACAGCCTCGATTTCGGTTATCACCGAAGATACGATAGAGGAACGTGCCTCGGTTAACACGCAGGTCGGTGACCTGCTTGGTAAAACTGTGCCCGGCTTTGCGGTGCCAACTGAAAACCTGACCGACTATGGTCAAACTTTGCGGGGGCGGAACTTCCTCACACTGATTGATGGCATTCCCCAGACCAACACGTTGAACAATGACTATCGCGCGCTCAACAGCATTGGTCTTTCAGCTGTCGAGAAAATCGAAGTCATTCGCGGCACTACGGCAGCCTACGGATTTGGGGGAGCGGGTGGCCTGGTGAACATTATCACCAAATCGCCAAAAGACGGGGAACAATCGTCCGAAGTGTCTTTTGGCCTGCGGTTTCAGGAAGAAAATGTCGGAGACTCGCTGTCCTATAACTTCCAAGCAACCACTGCGAAAAAGACCGGAAAATATGACTACCTTCTGTCCTTTGGTACGGAACAAACCGGCAGTTCCTTTGGCGCGAGTGGCGAACGGCGCCCGCCGGACAGCTATGGTGCGCAAGGCGGAACCGACGATATCAGCGCCTACAATCTTTTGCTGAAAGCAGGCGTGGATCTTGAGAACAACCAGCGGCTAGAATTCTCTGCCAATCTTTATGATTACGAACAAGACAGTGATTACGCAGGTGTCGTCGGTGGAGGTAGCATTGAGAACAATACTGGTGCGACACCAAGCCGTGGCAATCTCAACACCAAGACACCGGGAAATACAAACCGCAGCTTCTCGGCCAAATACATCAACGAAGACATCCTGGGCGGTACGCTAGACCTACAAGTCTATCACAACGACCGCACCACAACCTTCACCCGCACAGAATTTCTTGGCTTTCAATACCCGCAGTATGAAACCGAAAGCCAGAAAACCGGCGCGCGGGCGACGTTTAATACCCCATTGTCTGGGGCCACAAACCTTGTGTGGGGGCTAGATCTCATTCGGGATAAAACCGTGGTGAACCCGATCGACACGCCTGTCGCCACAACGCCGGACATGGAGATGACAGGTTATGCACCTTTTGCGCAGCTAACCTATGATGCAGGACCGCTGAGCGTCACCGGTGGCTTGCGGTATGAAGTTCTGGACGTCGATATTGCCGACTTTGTAAACAGTTCCTCTGTCGCGATCACCGGAGGCGAGGTGAAGTATCGCGAACCGCTTTGGAACCTGTCGGCGTCTTATGCTGTTGCTCCTTCTGTGACGGTATTCGGTGGCTATGCGGAAACCTTCCAATTGGGCGCATTGTCGCGCGCGCTGTCGGATTCCACATTTGCGACAGTGGATGCCATTGATGGTGAAGGCCAGCGTACAGAGAGTTACGAACTGGGTCTGCGTGGTGGCAATGGTGCCTTTGATTACTCGGCAGCGATTTTCCAAAGTGAATCCAACGCAGGCGAGACCTATGATGCGAACCTCAATTTGGTTCTGGCACCTGAGAGGATTCGAGGGATCGAGTTGACCGCTGACTACGCGATCAATGATCAATGGGCGATTGGTGGTACTGCCACGTTTTTGGAAGGCGAGTATGACACTGATGGAGACGGCAGCCGCGACAGCGATCTGGGATCTGACCGTATTCCACCCACCAAATTCACAGCCTACGTAAATTTTGCGCCAAACAGTTGGTCCAACTACCGCCTGGACGCGTTGCACTCTGGCGGTCGCAACCCGGACTCGAACCAATTCACCGGATTGCAAACCATTGAAAGCTACACCGTTTTGGACGCCAGCGCGCAGCTTGATATTGGACCGGGCGTTCTACGCATCGGCATCAACAACCTGCTGGACGAGGACTACGTTCCTGTTCTGATGCAGTCCTATTCGGTGCAGGCTTATGGCTATGACGACTATTACTACGTCAAAGCGCCAGGGCGGTCGATCTCTGCCAGCTACACCATCCGGTTCTGACGCTATGTTTCAGCTTACTGATGTCTCGGCCACTTTTGCAGACCGCCGTGTTCTGGAGGTCACTAAGCTGGACCTAGCTGCGGATGAAATCACTGTCTTGCTCGGCCATAATGGGTCGGGCAAGTCCACTTTGATGGCCGGTCTCGCGCGGCAAGTAAATTTGGCGGGCTCCATTGCAATCAACGGACATAATATCCACGGGTTTTCGGCGCGCAGCTTTGCACGAGAGGTTGCGCATATGCCGCAAAACCTACCTCCGGCTCCGGGGCTCACCTTGCGCGATATGGTGCTCTTGGCTCGTTATCCGTGGCGAGGTCCTCTGCGCCCTTGGACCGAAACCGATTTTGCCCGTGTGGAAGAGGCGATTGCAGCTGTTGGCATGGCTCCCTTTGCCGATGTTCTGGTAGATGAGCTGTCCGGCGGAGAACGTCAGCGTGGTTGGATCGCAGCACTAGTGGCTCAAGATGCCCCCTTTGCGCTGTTGGACGAACCCCTGTCGGCGCTGGATATCCCTTATCAATTTCAAGTGCTGGAGGTGATCCGTGGTCTGAACCGAACACAGGGCATTGGTATTATGATGATCCTTCATGACGTCAACTTAGCCGCCGCCTTTGCTGACCGTGTCATAGCTTTGTCCGGAGGGCGTGTGGTCTTTGACGACCGAGCTGAGAAACTGATGCAGGCCGACGTTTTGCAACGGATCTACGGGATTGAACCGCACATCCTACTTCACCCGAGCCGCCAGACATCCGTCGCGGTGTTTTAACTGATTTTCGTTCTCCCACAGGCTTTTTAAGGACCAAAAAGATGCGTTTTCTTCGATTGATGTTGCTAATGTTCTGGCCCGGCCTCACGCTGGCGCAGCCAATCACCATTACCGACAGCCGTGGCCCCCAAAGTTTCGACAGCACACCAAAGAGGGTAATCGCTGGGAACTGGATGCTGGCTGAAATGTTGCTTGAGCTGGATATTGTGCCCGTTGGGATTGCCGATCTTGCGGGCTATAACAAATGGGTCGTGGCGCCGGAAATGCCCGAGACCGTCGCCGATATTGGGCTTAGGTCCGAACCAAATCTTGAGGTCGTCATAGATCTGAAACCAGACTTGATCCTGTTGAGTGATGATGGTTTGGCAATGGCAGAGCATGCGGCCCGGATTGCGCCGGTCCTGCATTTTGATGCCTATTCCGACAAACACGACAATATACCCGCCGGGCGTAAAAACTTCCGCACACTTGCAAAGCTTTTTGGCCAGGAGCGTCTTGCCGAAGCCAAGCTGGCTGCGATGGATGCCCGCCTTGCAGAACAGGCCAAAACCTTAAAGGAGGCCTTTGGCGACGACATACCTCAGGTCACATTGATCCGTTTTCTTGATGAAAAACGGGCCGTGATTTATGGAGAAAACAGCCCCGCCTTTGCAGCGCTTTCCGCCCTTGGCCTAAGCTCTGAAATTGATGTGCCCAAAAGCAAATGGGGCGTTGGTTATCGCCGTGTTCGAAAATTGGGATCTGTTACCCAAGGCAAGGTGATGTATTTCGAACCTTTTGACCAACAAGAGCAGCTGTTCGATACAGCGCTGTGGCAGGCTATGCCATTTGTGCAGTCCAAGAATCTGAGCGCCCTTCCGGCAATCTGGAGCTATGGCGGACCGCTGACGGTTGGTCGTGTCGCAGACGCCATTTTTGATGCTTTGATCCCGTGAGACGACCGTTTCCTATAACCTTCCTGCAACTGGCCCTCTTGGTGGCAGCACTGGCGCTACACCTTGTGGTCAATGATGCGCTGAGCGTAAGACCACTTGCGTTGCTAAGCACGCCTGGGTTGGAAGAGGTTCTATTTTTGACCGCAACCTTGCCCCGTATCACAATGGCACTGTTGGTGGGCGCGGCCATGGGATTGTCTGGGGCGTTGTTGCAGGAAATATCCCAAAACCGTTTGGTTGCCCCCACAACTCTCGGTACGGCATCCGGCGCCTGGTTGGCTATGGTTGCAACGGCCTCTCTGGCTCCGGCAATTTTTGCCGATCAGAAATTTTGGGTCGCCATGAGCGGCGCCATAATCGCCACGGGATTGGTGCTTGTTGTGTCAGGTCGCCAGCAAATGGCCAGCCTGTCACTGATCATTGTTGGCATGTGTGCCAATCTGGTGTTTGGCGGCTTGGGGATGGCGCTGGTCTTTCTCGATACCGAAGCGACCAAACCTTTGTTCATCTGGTATTCCGGCGACCTGACCCAAACCGGCTGGGATCAAGTCCGCTGGTTCGCACCGCAGCTTGCCCTTGCTGCATTTATCACGCCTTTGGCAGCCCGTGCCATTGCTTTGATGCGACTTGGTGGTGATCAAGCCCGATCGCGCGGCCTGTGGGTGTTCCCGCTGATTGCGCTCTCAGTAACTTTGGCGTCTTGGATGACAGCTGCGGCAATCACCTGTGTTGGCATTATTGCCTTTGTCGGCGTGCTCGCCCCGAACATGGTGCGTGCATTGGGGGTGCGTGGCGTTCTCCCAACCCTGTTGCTGAGCGCATGGGCTGGGGCGATATGCTTGCTGGCGGTCGACAGCCTCCCAATTGCGCTCAGCAACTGGAGCAAGGAACTGATCCCAAGCGGGTCCGCTGCTGCCCTATTGGGAGCTCCGGCCTTCATTCTGATTGCCATGCACAAAAGCACGTCGCTGCAGATAGAAGCGGCACCTTTTTTGCCCGTCAGGCGACGGGCCTGGAAAGTGAACCTGCTGTTTGTGCTGGCGATTGCTATTTTACTCTCCTGTGGCGCACTGTTTGTGGTCCGCACAGCCGAAGGTCTGGTGACCGACTTCAGCGGCGGCCTACGTTTCGATTTCAGATGGCCGCGGGTTCTGTCCGCCGCTGGCGGTGGTATCGCCATGGCGACCGCCGGTACCATCATGCAGAGGTTGCTGCGTAACCCCTTGGCAAGTCCAGATATTGTCGGTGTCACATCAGGTGCCACATTGTCGGTTGTCACGGCCGTTATCCTGTTAGGCCTTCCCTTCTCCCATGCTGTCTTACCTGCCGCAGTGTTCGGTGGGGTCGCGGTGGCTGCGATCCTTGTCGCAATGAACCACCACAGTCGCAGCGGCCCTGGCTTGATGATCCTGTTTGGTCTCGCCACCTCTGCGACTTTGGACGCCGTGATGAATTTCGTTTTGGCGCGCGGTGGCGATGTCGGCTACAACCTTCTTCCTTGGCTTTCCGGAACAACCGCGATGCAGAGCGGCTCAGAGGCCTTGTCTCTCGTTGTGATTGCCGTGGTCGGGCTCGGATTGGCAACCGTCAGTGCACGCGTTTTGGATTTGGTGTCGCTGGGCTCCCATGTGGCCGAGGCCAGAGGTGTTTCCATGCGGGTCGCTTCGCCCATCTTCCTTATCCTCAGCGCGGCTTTGGCCGCTGCAACCACTGCTTTTGTCGGACCCATCAGTTTTGTAGGGCTATTGGCGCCACATATCGCAAGAATGCTGGGTGCCCGCATGGCACTGTCTCACTTGCTACTTTCGGCGGCTATTGGTGCGCTGATCATGATCCTATCCGATCACCTTGGGCGCATACTTTTGTTCCCGCAGACCTTACCAAGTGGAACGATCGCAACAATCGGCGGAGGTCTATTCCTATTCTATCTCCTTGCGAAAAAAGACAAGTTTCACAATCGCACCTAGCCCATTCATTCGTCTCTCTTCATTCCGGCACCTCATTTAAGGCCCCAGATGTTCAAATCAGATTTCCCCCTTTCTCCGCGCAAAACAGCAAAACAGGAACGGTCCCGACGCAAGGCTGAGCACATTCTCGACACAACGCTTGCGCTCTTGGCCGAAGGCCAAGGTGATCGCGTCACGACAAAAATGATTGCGCAACGGGCTGAGATCAGCATTGGCAATCTTTACCAATTCTACCCAAACAAAGAAGCGCTGTTCTACGACTTATTCCAACGCTGGATGGAGCGTGTGATCGCCGCTTTGAACCGGTTGGAGGATACCTTGCACGCAGCTGATCCAGCTGAACGTGTGCCGCTGTTCTTGGCAGGCATTTTAAATGACATTGGTGGCGACGCAGAGCTTAACGGCGCGGGGCACTGGGCATTGCGATCGGTGATGGAACGCTCGCCTGAGTTGTCGCAGGTGTCTCTCCAACACAACGAGCGTTTTCTGTCGAGCCTTGATGCACTCCGATACCTGTGTGTGGCAGAGGGAACATCGGACCCCGCCCCAGAAATCAAGTTGCTCCAAAGCCAGATCACCGCCGCCTGCCTCTATGTGATGTCAACAACTCAAGATAAATTCCGGCGCGACAATGTCCGCGAACAGAGCAAGAAGTTGATGTTGCAGTCGCTTTTTCTCAACGAATAGGCTTACGACCTTTGCGCATTCGGCATTGCTGAATTCACCCCACCCTTCTTCCCAACAGTGAAATGCCGCTCCAATGTCTATAGCACAAACCAGAGCTTTGCTCCTCACACCGCAGCCTGATGAAATGCTGGCCGCTGTGGAACATCACTTGCGTCAGGAACACGAGACGCATTTGGAAACCGGTAAAGATGGCAGCCGATTTGTCGACAAGGACGGTTTTTGCGTGACATTCCAGACCGAAGAAAAAGGTTTACAGATAAGCCTGCGCGCACCGCATGAGGGTATGTTGGTCTTACTACGTGACCAAGTGGTGCAACATGTCCACGAATTGTCACCCGAGGCGGCTTCTGACCTGCGATGGGAAGGGTTTGATTGTGCCTTACGCGACTACCCTTCAAACTTCCGTATCGGCACATTGATCGCACGCAGTCGGCCAGTGACGGGCCTTCTGCGCCTACAGCTTCAAGTGGACGATATTCCGGCACTGGGGGACGGTCTTCACCTCAAGGTGATGCTCCCGTCGCAACCTTCTCGCGCCCCAGCTTGGCCGCGTCTGGGGGCAAATGGCGGGCTCCAGTGGCCAAAGGGAAAAGATGCGCTGCATGTGCGCTATTTGACAATTAGAGCAACAGACCCAAAGGCTGGTCTGGTATGGCTTGATGTCGTCGACCATGGTGACGGGTTGATGTCAACGTGGGCCGCGACAGCCAAAGTGGGAAGCACAATTGGCCTGATGGGCCCAACCGGCACCCCTGTAATCCCTCAGGTCGAAAGGGTTTTCTTGGCCGCAGATCAAACCGCAATGCCGGTTGTCGCCCGAATGATAGAAACCCTGCCTCCACAAGTCCGGGGCACTGTCGTCGCAGAGTGCGATAGCGCCGAAGAAGCCCGCAGTTATTTCAACTCAGACAAACTAGAGATTGTGGCTCTCGACCGGGCATCCTTTCGCTCAGCCATTCTTGAGCAGGCCACGGAAATCTGTCGCGTTGAAAAACCACAATATGCGTTCTTTGCAGGAGAGCTTTTGAACGCACGAGAGTTGCGCGCGTTTTTTCGTGGCGATTTGGCGCTCGGCAATCGACATCATTCAAGCATAGGGTATTGGCGTGAACACGAGTAACACTTCCCCGTGCAATGTCGTTTGACGCAGGCCAAGCATTTCGGCCATTGGCTTTCCCTAGAGTTCGAGCAGATGCAGCAAATGTCGAGAAAGGGGGAAACGGGTGCAGCATCCAAACAGGGTGTCGAGCGACCGGTATAGGCCGCCCTTGCGAACGGCCCAGATGGTTTAGATTTCGATACCTTCCGCGACGGTCAAAGCATCTTCAAGCACAATGCCAAGGTACCTGACCGTGCCGTCAATCTCAGTATGCCCAACAGGAGTTGGACGGCCCGAAGGTTGTCGGGTAAAGCGTTGCATGCGACAAGCCCGGACGGGCGAAGGATTGCCGGGCGCCACCATTGGGTGAACGGGAGTGACGTCCGCCTAGCCGTGGCCTGGAAGACTTGAAGGGCCAGGCCACAGCAATTGTTCCGCACAGGTTCCACGTGCCGCGCGAGGAAGCGACGTCGAAGCCAGTCAAAACAAAGCCCCCAAAAGCTTGTGGATTGGAGGCTTTATGTTTTGCCATTTAGTTCCTTCGCATCCAATCTCGGAGCGCGCGGCCGATGGCGTCGGGCTGATCTTCCTGGATAAAATGCAAGCCCTGGCCAACAAAGCTGGTTTCCAGGTTTTCTATCAGGCCCGTGTAGTAGGGTAAGGCCTGAGGCGGCACCAGAACCCCGGGTTCTGCGTAGGTCAGCAGCACCGGCATGCCGGTCTCACCCATAAACGCTTGAATCAGGTTCATAAGCTCTACATTGCTCGCAGGCTCCCCGCCGATAGGGACTTCGCGCGGCCACATCCAAGTCGGGAGGCGGTCGGCCTCTTCCGGATAGGGGGCGGCATAGGCGGCTGTGGCGGTCTTACCAAGAGAACGGTTGACCATCGCAGGAAGGATCTGGTTCACGAAACTGTTCTCAACCATGATCATCTGGCGACCCATTTCAGGGTCACGCATCGCGTGGAACATATTACCGAATTCTTCCCCCATGGCCTCGTAACTGGATTGCGGAAAGGCTGGAGGCAGGACACCCTCCATGAAGGCCAGCCGCACGACTTTGTCCGGATTGCGGCGCGCGAAGTCCCAGGCCAGCGCCGCGCCCCAGTCGTGCCCGACCAGCGTGATATCCGTCAGATCCAGCGCCTCGACAAAGCCGTCCAGATAACGCGCGTGATCGGCAAAATCATAGGTGATCTCTGGCTTGGCAGAGTTGCCCATACCAATCAGGTCCAATGCAATCGCCCGATTGGTGTCGGCAACAAAAGGCATCACATTGCGCCATAGATAGGACGAGGTCGGGTTGCCATGAATGAACAAGACGGGCGCACCGGCGCCGACCTCAAGGTAGGACATTGTACTGTCGAGTACGTCGACCGACTGTCGCGGCAGTTCGGTTTCTTCGGCAACGACCGGAAAAGGAAGCTTGTAATCCTGGGCCTGTGCTGCAAACGGGCTGGCCAGGCCAACCGCGACACAAAGCGCGAGTTTAAGCGATTTCATAGGTGTATCCTTGATTGGGGGGCTGTCCGGGGTGCGAACAGTGGCTGGGTTTTGCTGATCTGCTTACCGGTCTGTCGTCATCCAGAACTGGGTTTGCGACATGTTGAAGATCGAGTCTCGCAGCGGCACATGCAGCAGGTAGTTTGGGTCTGAGAAAATGCCCGAAAACGGGTCGGCAATCTCCAGTTCCCACAACTGCACGATGTTGGGCGTTACATCAGGGTGCCCCTGCATCTTATTTTGGACCTCAAGTACGCGAACACGTTTGATGCCGTGCGTTTCGATGATGGGGATTACCTTGTCGAAGTAGCCCTGCGCATCTTCATAGGTCTTGCCCTCGTTCAGGGTCAGGACGTCCACCAACATTGGGCTGTTCTCGGCCCATGACAGGGTCGCGGTTAGGGCCATCGTGGCAAAGCTGACGGCGGCGGCGAGATTTTTAAACATAGTATTCTCCTCTCCCCGGTGCGGAAACCTGGGTGTGGATTGGAATTGGGAATTCAGACGAAGCGCGATGTCAGGATGATCGAGGCATTATCCAGATCGAAAATCGTATCGCGTAGCGGGACATAAGATTGATATTCGGGATCCGAGGCCATGCCCTGCATCGAGCTTTCCGGGTCGACGGTCTCAAACAGATTGACCAGATTGGCTGTTTGCGTGCCGCGCAGCATCTTGTGAGCCTCCAACGGTTCGTTCAGCCGGGTCAAGCCATGACGTTCCATAGCTGGTTTCACCTTGTCGAAATAGGACATGGCATCGGCGACGGATTTTCCCTTTTTCAAGGGCAGAATATCGACCAAAACATAGGTCATTCGTATCTCTCCTCATTCTCCCTCCACACGTCGGAGGGTGTGATCTAATCCGGGCTATTGCTCGATGATCGGAAAGATATTAGTCACACTGCAGGCCCTCAATTGCTTCTATTGAGACACTGTGGAACACTCATGAGACAATATGATTGGAACGATTTAAAGCTCTTCTTGCTGTTTTTACGCAGCGGGTCGACCCGTCGCGCGGGTGCGATGACGGGGGTCAGCCATTCCACAGTTGCGCGACGTCTGGAAGCTCTCAGCACCCTGGCGGGCGGGCCACTCTTTCAGCGGGTATCTGGTCGGCTTGAAGTCACCGGCATCGGGCAAGACGTGCTGACCGCCGCCCGCGCCATCGAAAGCGAAATCATCGCCTTGGACCGTCGCGCGTTTGGGCAAAACCGGGAACTCGAAGGCCCGGTGGTTTTGTCCATGGGCGATGTCTTGGCCGTAACGCCGATGCTGAGCATTCTGGCGCGTTTTTGCCAGAGCTACCCAAACATCGACCTGCGGATTATCACCAGCGCCTCACTGTCTGACTTGGACCGGCGCGAGGCTGATCTGGCGCTGCGCTTTTCCCACAGCCCAAGCGACCATCTTGTCGGGCGCAAGCTGACACAAACCGCCCGCGCGATCTATGCCTCCAGAGACTATGTCCGCCGCTTCGGGCCGGACCTTGCAGTCGGTGGCGCAGGCTGGATCAGCTTCAGCCCTGATACCTCTACCGAAGGCTGGAAAAAGGCCACGCCCTTCGCGAAACTGCCGACCCACTTGCGCATCCTGGACATGCGCGCGCAGCAAAGTTCCTGTCGGGCGGGCGCGGGCATTGTCATGTTGCCCTGTATGCTGTGCGACCCCGATCCCGAGCTGGTGCGGATCACCGAGCCTGAGTTTGTACCACGTCAGGACCTATGGCTGTTGCGCCATGCCGAGCTGCGCGACAACGTTCGGGTCCGCGCGTTGCGCGATCATATCGTAGGTGAACTGCCCGACCTCCTGCCCCTTTTGCGCGGCGAAACGGCGGAAACCTTTGGACAGGACGCACGTGCTTGAGAATGCCTCGTGGGCAGTAGCTTAGCTGATCTGTCGCAATCCTTCGTTGGCAGCATCCAGGATCTCTCTGGCTTTCGCGGGATCCTCGGCAAAACGTGCGATCGTGATCGCGCCGACGATCAGCGCCAGTTTCTTATATCCCTCTTGGATGCCTTTATCGCCCTGCAACAAGGCAGCGACCCTGTCCGTTGCATTGGCGATTTCGGCCTTTAGGGGTCCATCCGCGCGAGCCAGTTCGGACCCAAGTGCCGCCATGGGACATCCATGGCGGGGGGTGTTGAGATGTTCTTCGGACAAGTAGGTCTTGAGATAAGTTGCGCGGGCAGCATCACGTTCTGCGCCTTCGGGTGCGGCCTCTATGTTGCCAACTGCCCCATCAACGGACCTCGCTAACGCGGCGGTTGCCAACTCTTCTTTGCTGGAAAAGTGGCGATAAAACCCGCCATGCGTCATGCCCGCCGCCGCCATAACGTCGGCGAGGCTCAGGTTTTCGATCCCCTTTTCACGAGACAGCTCAGCTGCAGCCTGAAGAATTCTCTCATGAGACTTCTGTTTTTCGACATTGGACACTCTCGGCATCGCGGACCTCGGATCGCAGGTTGACAAATTAGATTTTTGATATCATCTATTATTTTAGATTACAATCAACATCTAAAGGTGAACCATGGCGAACGCCCAAAAAATCCTTGTCACATCCGCCGCGGGACGCATTGGGCGCGATGCGGTTCGGTTTTTCCTGGAAAGCGGATTTGAAGTCCGCGCCATGGTGCGACGCCAAGATGGGCGCGCGGATGAGCTCAGCGCGCTTGGCGCTGAGGTCTTTGTGGGCAATCTCTTTGACTTTGGCGATTTGACCACCGCGATGCAGGGCATCACCCGCGCTTTTCACATTCCGCCCTTTGCACCGCATTTGCTGCACAACACGATGTTGGTTTGCCTCGCGGCACAGGAAGCAAAGCTGGAAGCACTGGTCTTGCTGTCGGGCTGGAACCCAAGCCCAGAACATCCCTCGATGCTGACGCGCGAGCACTGGATCGCCAACAACATCGCGCGCTGGATGCCGGATGTGGGTGTCATCCATCTGAACCCAGGCATTTTTGCGTTCACCTATCTTTTGACCACGCCAGTGACGCGCAAACTCGGCGCACTTCCGCTGCCATTTGGTAACGGCGCGAACGCCCCAGTGGCGGAACGTGACATCGCGCGGTGCGGCGTGGCGTTGCTCAAGGATCCGCAACGCTATGTCGGAACGTCGTGGCGACCGACCGGGCCTGCCATGCTGACCGGCGCGGATGTGGCAGAGATCCTGACCGAGGTGTTTGGCCGTCGCGTGCGCCACCAGCCCATCTCGTTCAAAATGTTCTGCAAGGCCGCGCGGGCCATGGGGTTTCCTGATTTCGACACCCACAATCTGCGCCACTATGCCGAAGAAATCGCAAATGGGGCCTTCGCCATTGGAGCGCCAACGGATCATGTCGAAAGGCTAACCGGCTCACCCGCAGAGAGCTTCAAAACCACCGCAGAGCGCTACGCCGCAGACGTCCGGCGCTTGGCGCCGAATGTCTCTGATGCCTCTACCTTCGGTGCCATGGCGTTCATGGTCAAAATGCTGCTGACCCGCGCCCCCACCTTCAAAGACCTGTCCCAATACGAAGCCAATGCGCAGCTCAGCGCGCCCAAAGGCGGGCATGAAAACCCCAACTGGCAGGATGCGGCGCGTCGCGACCAGTTGATGCTCTTGGATGGCCCCAGCCCCACCCAAGCGCCTGCCCCCTTCAAAACTGCCTAAATCCATCATCAGGAAAGAAACAACATGACAGCTACATCGATATTGCTTGATCGCAACGCCCGCTTTTCCGTCGGATTTGACAGCGGCGATATGCCGGCATTTCCCAAGCTGGGCACAATGATCCTGACCTGCATCGACGCGCGCGTTGATCCGGCCCATGTTCTTGGTCTGGAGCTTGGCGACTGCGTGGTCTTTCGCAACAACGGCGGCCGGGTCACGCAAAATTTCGTCGACGAGGTCACGGCGCTTGCCATCATGGTCGCCAAGATGAGCGGCGCCATGGAGGCGGCGTTCGACATTGTTCTGATGCAACATACTAAATGCGGCGCGCAGAGCTTTGCGGACCCGCAGTTCCAGGCGCTGATCAAGCAGCGCACGGGCGTTGATGTCACCCCCAACGCCATCACGGACCAGCGCAGCGATCTGTTGTCGGATATCCAGACCCTGCGCGATGCACCGAATATCCCGGGCGGCATCCGTGTCGCCGCGATGCTCTACGACGTTGAGACCGGCATCGCGCAGGAAGTCGCCCCCCCGACACCTTTGGCTGACCTGCGACATTGAGGGGGAAGCGGAACATGCAAAATTTCTATGTGATCTACGTGCAAATCTTCAGCATTGCACTGCCAATGCTGGCGGTCGTGATCGGGAGCTTCGGCGCCTTCCGAGCGAACCTGTCCCCCGCGCAGACTGGGCTATTCATTGCAGTTGCGGGCATTGTCTTTGGGTCTTGGTACGCGACGGCCCTCCCCTTGTCAGAAGCGGGTATGTTCAACGTTCCTGTCGTATTTGGGGAGCCGCCCGTTGTGTTGATGTATCTCTTCGGCGGCGCGTTTGGGATTTGGGCGCTGGCGTGGCTAACACCGCTTGGCAGACGGCTCAGCGAGGCCACACCTCTGAGCGCCATCGCGGCGTTTCAGATCCCCCGGCTGATGGGGGGCCTCTTTGTGGTTGGTTGGTTGTCCGGGGATCTGCCCGCCTTGTTTGCACTCCCCGCCGGGTTGGGTGATATTCTTGCCGGGATTGCGGGCTGGCAGGCCAGCCGGGCGTTGGCAATGGGTGCGTCAAATGCACATCGACTGTTATGGCGCGCGACAGTAATCGGGATCGCAGACTTCATTCTGGCGGTTGTTCTAGGGATCCTAACGTCACCCGGGTTTGCGCATCTTTATGCGCTGGACGCTCCGAATATCATCAATGATCACCCTCTGGCGATGTTTCCTGCCTATTTCGTGCCGATCTTTCTTGGGTTTCATTTCATCGCGATCTCCCGCCTGCGCCGGGATCGCGATCAAGGAATGATGGCGCATGCCGGACTTTGACCCTGACCAATCCCTATACCCGTTCACTTCAAGGTGGGTCACGTTGGGCGATGGCACGCGGATGCACTATGTCGATGAGGGAACCGGACCCGTCTTGCTGCTGTTGCATGGAAACCCGGCGTGGTCGTTTTTGTATCGCAACATCATTCTTGGCCTGCGAGGGCATTTCCGTTGTATCGCACCTGACCTGCCGGGTTTCGGGCTTTCCCAGGCCCGAGCGGGGTTTGGATACACGGCCAAGGAACAGGCCGATGTCATTGTCGACTTTGTCGATCAGCTCGGTCTGAAAGGCATTGGTGTCATGATGCAGGATTGGGGCGGTCCGATCGGTTTGCATTTGACGCAAACGCGCCCCCAATCCGTGGAACGTCTGATCATTGGCAATACATTTGGATGGCCGTTGAAACGGCGCGGCCCGCGCGTATTCTCATCGATCATGGGGGGTATGGCGGGCCGAATGGGCGCAAAACACTTCAATGGGGTGCTGTTGTGGTTCTTCAGAATGGGTGTCACGAAACCTCTTCGGAAAGAAGTTTGGGATATGTACCAGGCACCTTTTAAACAGCGTAAGAAGCGTGCTCCAACGCACATTTTCCCCAAGCAACTCACAGAGGCGGATGAATTCCTTCAGAGGGTTGAAGAAGGATTGTCGGCCATCTCTAACAGGCCTGCGCTGATCTTGTGGGGGGATAAGGATTTCGCGTTCAACGGAGACGAGCGCGGCAGGTTTGAAACGGCTTTCCCATACCACCTGTCGATAACACTCAAAGGTGCAGGACACTTCATTCAGGAAGACGCCCCCGATGCGATCAACAAGGCCGTCTTGGATTGGTATGGTTACTCAGAATAATCCTCGACGCAGAACATCACCTGGGTCGCAACTATTGCACTTTGGCATGCCTCCGCAAAATTCTGCCAATTCTCAACGCGTTCAGTCATACAGCCCAACGTTTCTGTCTTCGGCGCCATGAGAGAAGGTGTGCCCGCGCATTTGGCTGAACAACAGCCCACATGGGCATGCATGCTGCTGCGCACAACGTCACAGTCTGCTGTCGCAACCCTGGTCCAGGGGATGACGGCTGAACCAAATCATTGCCAAACCCAATTACACCGTGCGGCTGATCATGCGATCGTTGTCACTGACACGCGAAGTTAAGCCAAATGGTCTGAACATTCCCCGGTCGACCAACACGTTTGGCCCACGCAGGAACGAAGCCATGTCTTGGCGATGCTTTCGTTCAAACCAAATGAAAGCCGTCGATCAGCTGGAAACAACCAAGCGCAATCTTCGTCCATTCCGAGGGTCTAGGTCGCGGCTGCAGGTCGCACCATTTACCGAGCGCACATCTATGCCATCACAAAACGCCCACACTACCAATAATAAACTTCGAAAAATGAGAACTGCAAAAACCCACCAACATCAATAAGTTTATAACTACAATTCTCACACCTTCATCTCGATCTGAAATTTATTACACCCGCGATGCACTTTTTGCCAATCAGAAAAACAGAGCGGCCATTAATTAATGATTCCCGCCAAAAAGTGGCACGGCCAAATGCGGCTTCCCCTTCAATTCTCCACAATTCAAACACACATTCAAACATGTTGCACACACCACCTTGTACATTGATTTTACTTACCCTTTAAGGCCAGAAATCTTTAAAAGGCACCACAAATCGTCACAATTCAGACGCATTTCTTGCTTGGTGATTTTTTAGATTTTATTTATTAAAATTATTCCATTTGCACATCACAGTTATTTTATTTTTAAATTCCACTCGAGCCAAGTTAATTGATTTGTGATTTCAAACGCTCAATATGAGCACCTACATCTTTTCGGAGATTTACATTGGACAAAGTAATCAAAGGTATTGCGCCCCTGCTCACTGAAGAGCTTTCAATTAATTCAGATATTATTGAAAGCGACACAGCACTGGCCCCAGAAGAAAGCTCGGATGCCGCAACAAGCGCGCTAGATAGTGAGGCCAATGAGGTGCAGATCTCTCTTCAGGGAGAACTGGTTGATCTTGGATCCGAGGACACCGCTTTGGTCTTTGAGGACTCTAATGAAGGCATCGATATTACCGGGGTGAACCGTTGGGCAACTCTTGGCCAAGAGCTGGGAATTTCCGCAAATACAACAGGTTTTATCTTTAACGCTCGCAACGCATCAGCTGTTATTGGTGATCAAACGGTCTTTGCTAATTATGCAACCCTGCAACTGAACAAGAGCGATATTTCAAGCACATCTTTGCTGTCCACAACCGCCTTGGAAACCACGCTTCAGCTGGCTAGTGTGGGCCTGAACGTCGCAACAATTGTTGCAACTTCGGGTGACGATCGCTTCCTTGGCTATGACCAAGATGTCGCGGTTTATGGCGGTGCAGGCGACGATTATTTCCGGTCTACAGGTGGTGACAAACAGCTGTTCGGCGAAGACGGAAGCGACAGCTTTGCAATCAGTGGCGGAAACGGTGCGTTCATTGACGGCGGCGACGGATACGATCGTGCGACCTTTGGCGGCGGGCAGGAAGGCCTGGTTATCGAATCTGTCGGGGCTTATGGGCAGCTTGGCCAAGAGCTGGACATCAATCCAACTGACAACAGCTATGCAGTATACCAACGTGGCGCAACGGCAGACTTCAACGGCGAGACCGTCGCAGCCGGTTATGTTCCAATCAATAACAACAACGCTGTTGGCTCGGATGCGCCCTTGTCCGACACGGCTCTCGAAACAGCGCTGACCTTTGGACATCTCACCAAAGACGTCGAAGAAATCACCGGCTCAAAATATGACGATGTTTTCCTCGGCGGACGTTATGACGAGGCGTTTAATGGGGGCGACGGCGACGATTGGCTCGAAGGGCGGACGGGCAACGACACGCTGAACGGTGGCGCCGGCAACGACAATATCGTTTTGTCCGAAGGCATCAAGGACATCGACGGCGGAGCCGGAAACGACACGATTTGGCTGCGTGGAAGAGCCGAGGATTTTACTGTTCTGGCTCAAGAAGATGGCTCCTACACCATCACAACTGCGACCGGGGAAACCAGCACTGTTCGTGGCGTGGAGTTCGCGCGCCTGTCAAACAGTGACGTTGTCGCGCTCGCGGATCTAGTGGTCGCAGAGGACCCCCTCCCCGAACCAGAACTGCCGCCCGAGATTATCACCTCCGATGACACCGGCGCGGTCGAAGAGGACGGAACTGTCGTTCTGGACCTGTTGGAAAATGACTCAGGTGAAGCCCTCGCGATTTTGTCCATAAGCGCTCCACAGAATGGCTCAGCGGTGCTGAATGCCGATGGGACTGTCACCTACACACCATCTGCAGATTTCAATGGCACCGACAGCTTTAGCTACACAGCGACAGATGCAGCGGGACAAACATCAACTGCAAACGTTTCCGTCACAGTCTTGCAAGTCAACGACGCGCCGGTCGTTACTGGCACCGCGGTCACCAGCGTGCTGGAGACAGCTGGCTCTGATCAAGTTCTGGCACAAGTCACCGCCGAAGACGTAGATGGCGATGCGCTTCAGTATGAAATCAGTGGTGGCAACGACGCCGGTCTGTTCGAAATTGACGCAGCCGGAGCGATCTCGCTGGCAGAAGGCGCGTCCTTGGATTTCGAAACCACATCCCTGCACGAGTTGGAGGTTTCGGTTTTCGACGCAGAAGCCACCACCACCACGCAAGTGTCCATCAATGTGGAAGACGTGGATGAAACCCGAAGCGATCTGATCGCGCAAACCGACCGCGCTTTTGGCGTGACCGATGGCTCGGGTTCGATCGGCTTGACAGGTGCTGCAGACTACACCTCTCATCTGCCGTTCTTGAACCTGATGAAATTTGCGCGGCCACACTATGCCAGCCGCCCCAATGAGTTTGGTTATTACAATCGCGGACAACTGGAAGAGATGGGCCTGTTGGACGAGAATGATTACCTGACCGCATTGCCGGAAGATGCATCACATGGTGGTTTTATCTTCTCAGGCACCGTGGGGCGCGAAGGAACCTATGTTTTGCGCTGGGAAGGTGAAGGCGACGTAGGTCTGCACCTGGACGCAGAAATCGTCAGCCAAAGTGACAATGAGATCGTGTTCACCCACAACTCTGGCACGGTGGAAATTCGTATCTTTGACACCGACCCCAACGGCACCGGCGATTACGTGCGCGACATTTCCTTGGTCAAAGAAGAATACGTGGACCTTTACGACGCGGGCGCAGTGTTTAATCCAGAAGCGATTTCGCGCCTGCAGGACTTCCGCGAATTCCGCACCATGAACTGGCAGCGCACAATCGAGTCTCCTATCGAAACTCTGGACGACATTCCAAAGCTTGAAGACAGCTCCTGGGCGACAGAATACGGCGTTCCGATGGAAGCCCTGGTTCAGCTGGCAAACGAAGCGGGCACGGATCTGTGGTTTACGATCCCAACCAAGGCAAATGCTGAGGTGGTCGAGTACTACGCCACATATATTCGTGACAACCTTGACCCGAACCTGAAAGTCACCGTCGAATATGGGAACGAGCTGTGGAACTATGGCTACCGGGATACCTATGACCTGCGTGACGAAGCCGTCGAAACCTGGGGGATTGACCCGGGGGACAACGCAGCGCGATATGCCTTCGTAGCGAAAAAAGCCACCGAAGCGGCACTGATCTTTGAAGAGACCTTTAATCAGGTCGACGAAGCAGACCGCCCACTTTTGCACAAAACCCTTGGCACGCAAACCGCAGTCCTCAGCGTAACAGAAAACTTACTGGCAGCTGAAGCTTGGGAGTTTTATGAGCCGGACACATTCATCCCACCAGCCGAAGTCTTTGATTCAATTGCCGTAACGACTTACTTTGGCGGGCAAACCCTCACTAATGACGGGCTGCGCGATGCGTTGCTGGAGGCAATTGCGGACCCAGAAGTGGACGCGCATGAATTCCTGTTCAACAACCTGATGGATCCGACCTATCCGTCCTCTATTCCTGCTCTGTCAAATCTGCTTCACGCACAACGCGACATCGCGGATCGGTACGGTATTGGGGTCACTGACTATGAAGGCGGCGCACACCTTCTTCACTTTGACAATACGGACCTGCCAGCGGAAGTCGCGGAATCATTGGTTGATTTCTATGTGGAGTTTTACCGCACAGATTATATGCGCGAACTTTACCAGGCCGTCTGGGACATCTGGCGTGATGTCGGAGATGGTGCATTCACCAACTTTGGCAGCATCAGCGAGCCCTCGCGGTACGGCTTCTTTAGCTTTCTGTCGGACATTTTTGACACCAGCCCGCGTGCCGAGTTCTTGTATGAGCAAAACGAGTTGGTCCCGGCATGGTGGGAAGATCGCGGCGGTGAACATTTCCAACAGGGGATCTTTGAAACCGGAAGCGATGCAGATGATCTGTTGATCGGCACCAACCAAGAAGACCAGCTTGGTGGCGGCGCGGGCGATGATTACATTGTCGCAGGTTTCGGCGATGACGCTGTGCATGGTGGCGAGGGTTTTGATACAATCCTGTTGGCCGGTGCGCGGGAAGATTACGACATCTACCGTGACGGTGATGCGGTGATATTCCGACACGCAAATGGCACAGACAGGGTTCTGGGCGTTGAACAGGTAGAATTCCAAAATGGCGAAGATTTCACCATCGAAGAACTGGTCAAATCCTATGACGCCGAAAATACCGGCCCTGTTGCGGTTGACGATCTGATCGACGTCAACGAGGACGAGAACACCGACATCACGGCCTTGTTGCTCAATGACATCGACGCGGACGGTGATACTTTGGTTGTGGCCGACGTCAGCCAGCCGCAACATGGTAGCGTGCGACTGGCGGCTGATGGAACGGTTACCTACATCCCCGACCCCAATTTTGTGGGCGAAGACAGCTTCACCTATGTGGTCTCAGATGGCACGGACCGCAGTACTGCGACGGCTTCCATTACGGTGCACAATCAGGTTGACGCGCCAACAATAGAAAGTGACATCATCACCGTACTCGATACTGATTTCGCACTGGGCGACGTCATTTATCAGGTTGAAGCCGAAGATCTCGATGGGGATGCGCTCGAATACAGCATTGTTGGCGGCGACAGTGGCAATCGTTTCGAAATCGACGCCACAACGGGTGAGATCAGAACGGCTGGAGCGCTAACTGATGACGTTGGTGTGCCTGTGACCGAATATGACCTTCAGATTGAGGTTACAGACGGCGACTTTATTGTGGGGGGAACCGTATCCCTGGAAGTGCATCAAGATGCCAATGTGGTGGCAGAAACGGCACCAGTCGGGCAACTGTTTAACGGTGGTCTTGGCGACAATGATGTTCTGCAATTGGTCGGACACAATGGCCAAGGTCGTAATGTTGGGCCTATTGGGAACGGCACATATGACCCGCATTACACCGGACTTTTGAACGAAGGTCTGTTTGAAGGTCTCGGCTTAACCGTGTTCCGCAACTATACAAAAGGATACGAGGTTGAAATCGACGGTGAGATCGTCGTCGTAGACCAAGATACGTTGGATTCAGACTCGTTCGAATTCGTGCTCCAACAGTCCAACTATTCCACCGGGTTCGAGGTTCTTTCTGGCACCGAGTTCGCTGACTCATTGGGTGGATCAAATAACGAAGATGATCGATACTATGGCAACGGAGGCAACGACTTCATCGCGACACGCGGCGGTGACGACATCTTGGTTGGCGGTGCAGGACGGGATTACCTGATTGGTGGCCAAGGCGCAGATACATTTGTGTTTGATGACCTGGGTCGCGAAGACTTTGTGCAGGACTTCACCCTGGAAGATGGGGACGTTCTGGATGTCAGCGCGCTGCTGAATGGCTTTAACAGCAACAGCACGTTGGGCGACTTCCTTGAACTCGAGTTTGATGAGACCTTTGGTCAGCAAATCCTGAACGTCAGCGCCGAAGGCGACGGAAACTTTGTGGAAATCATTCGCTTCTCTGCAGAGACCGCACTGTTCACGCTGGACGAGCTGCAGGCTGAAAACGCCCTGCTGTTGGTCTAAGACCTTCTAAAAACGCCATTACCTACAAACATCCCTCGGAGCGAGAGCACATCTCGCACCGGGGTTTTCCCATTCTGCGCTTCGGACTTGAGCTAGGATCAGGATAGCCTTGAAGAAAAGCGGTTTGTGGCTGCGCGCGGTGGCCGTTCCGTTCACTGACACGGAAAAGTATTTTGTGTCAGAGGCTTCCGTGTCTCGTTTCCACAAATCCTATGACCTGATCGCCAGCCCCTCTCTTCGGTCAGGCAGCGAACTGTCTAAAAATTCCTAACGACGGACAAGTACCCATAGATTTTGAACAACGTCTTGGGAACGAGTACAAGACGCACCCTATGGTCGGCTGCCCGGGCTTGCTTGACTGACACCATTCTGGTTCAGAAGCGCCGGATAGGGTTTACGCGATCATGAAAGTTGATTCAGTCAACTAAACTCCCCAAAATTCACGATGACGTGTGTTGCCATTGCGGAGAAAATGGAAGTGTCATAGGCCACTTTGATCCAGCCAAAGGGCATCCCTTTCGCCAGACAGTATACTTCTTTGCTGAACTGGACCTTCGAGATGCCTGCTCAATATAGACATTTTTACCTTGCTCCATTGGTTGCCCTTTATGCATCGACTGCGCTGTCGCAGGACGGAAGCGGTGCTTTGCTCCTGGACCCAATTGTGATCCATGGAGAACTGCAAGATCGCGAGCTGTTTGATACGGTGACATCGGTCGCGGTGGAGCAAGGTAAAGATCTGGAGCGACGTGGCGACGTTGATGTGTATGACGTGGTCGAGCGCACACCAGGGGTTTCATCCACGGCTGGGGATCGCGGTTTTGCAATCCGGGGAATTGATCGGGGTGGGATTGTTGGGCGCGGGCTATTAATCAGTACGCAGGTTGATGGTGTCGCCCTACCCAACCAGCAGGCAACAATATTTGGCCCCTATTCCGCGTGGGATGTGGAACAGGTCGAAGTCCTGCGTGGCCCGCAATCCACTCAACAAGGGCGCAATTCTCTGGCCGGTGCTGTCATAATCCGATCCAACGACCCAGACTATGAACAGTTGACCAAGGCGCATGTTGAAATTGGATCGCGCAACACCCGCCGTTATGCCTTCACATTGAACCAACCGATCATTGATGATCGTGTCGCCTTTCGGTTTTCTGCCGAAAGTTTTGAAAACGATGGTGATATCACAAATGATACAACGGGGGCCACGGATTATGATCGCCACAAATCAACCACCTACCGTGCGAAGCTTCGGTGGGATGCAACGGATCGTTTGAATTTTGTTTTCTCCCTCAGCCATTCGGACAGTTCGGCAGGGGAGGATTTTATTGAAGAGAGACTGTTTCCGGAGCGCCGCGTTACCTTGTCCAACGCAGGAGCCCGCGAGTCAGCCCGCCACAACATTGCAAGCCTTAAAACCACCTATGAATTCAATTCAAACCTCACTCTGGAGTCGACCACCAGTTTTTACGCGCTGGACTACCGTCGAATAGAAGATCGTGATTTCTCCGCCGCCGATGCGGAGTTGTTTGACAGAACCAATGATGCGGAGACCTTTTCCCAAGACCTGCGGCTGCGCTTTGATACGGGGCGCGGAATAACCGGTGCAGTGGGTCTCTTCTACACAAGCGTGGATGACACGGTGAACGACTATCGCAGGCTTGACGCGGCCGTAAGTGGCGGTGCGCCTTTGCCACCCGGCGCGCTGTCCTTTGATAGCATAACGCGTGACGTGTATGACGAGGAAAACATCGCCCTTTATGGCGAGGCAGAGATTCAGGCTGACCGCTGGCTCCCCGGGCTGCGCTTCACAGTGGGCGCACGCTATGACTATGAATCCGTCGATTTTGGATCCAGCCGTGTGACCGCGCCTTCAACGCCGCAGTTGCCAGATTTTGATAACAATTCCAGCACAAGTTTTGATGCGTTTCTACCCAAACTTGGTGTCGCCCATGATTTCGCTGACGGGCAAACGATTGGCCTTACTTTGCAACGTGGCTACCGAGCCGGCGGGTCGCAGGTCAATTTTGTGACCGGCGAGGTCAACGAATATGATCCCGAGTTTACTGACACGATTGAGCTTGCCTATCGCGGAAGCTTCCGAGGAGACACGCTGCGCGTGGCCGCCAATGCATTTTATACCGAATGGACGGATCAACAGGTTTTGGTTGATGGAGCCTCTGGTGTGAACTTTGACCAAAACATCGAAAATGTCGGGGAATCCGAATTGTTTGGTGCGGAGCTTCAGATCGAAAATGATGTCAGTGAAAATTTCAGCCTGTTTGCGTCAGCAGCTTATGTAAGAACCGAATACAAAGATTTTGTCAGCAACGGGCAGGATTTTTCAGGAAATAGCTTTGTGTTTGCACCAGAGCTCACGGCAAGTATCGGTGGTAGCTACCGTTGGGACAATGGCCTAACCCTCGGGGTAGATGCATCTTATACCGACAGCGCATTTGGGAATGTTGAAAACACCGCTGACGAGGCCACAGACAGTCGATTTCTGATCAATGCTCAATTGACATATGATGCGCCCGGAGGGTGGACCGCAGGGATCTACGCGCGAAACCTTCTTGACCGTGATTATGCCACAGCTCGCCTGCCTCTGACCTCTACAAATGCCAGCGGATCTTCGGTTGAACAGCGAAGCTTTGTGCGAGGCGGAGAACCGCGAACAGTGGGTGTCTTGTTGACCAAGACGTTCTGATAAGAATGAGTGTTTTGCCTTTTTTGGAAGGCTTGGGTGCGCCCAGTGATGATCGAAACAAAACGCATTTCAAAGGGGAAGCCCGGTCAAACCCAGATTTGTGCAACAAAGCTAAGCCGCCCTGCAAGCCGCCAAGGCGCGTGGAACGATCCTTGGGCGGAACGCACAGCGGCTTGCAAAGGTCAGACAGCAGGAAAAGCAGGAGTTTTATGGAACGATCTGCCAAGAGTTGGAGGCGGCTTTGGCTGAGGCTGGTAGTTTTTCAGGAACGGCTAAGCTGCTGAACGTGAGAGGTATGAAAACCCGCAAAGGTGGCAAATGGCATCCACAAACGGTCAAAAACTATGCAGACAGCTTGAAGGGAGCAAAGCGGGCACTTGCAGATTAAGCAGCGAATGACTGTAGAGAGCTCATTTTGACTAATGCTGCGTTGTGTTCTTAGGGCTGCTTTGCTGCAACACCGTTTAATACACGTCTTGCGTGCAGTCGTTCGGCTTGCTACCCCCTACGGCATTAACTGTTTGTTGGACTCATATTTTGAATAGGCATTTTTCGCAGCAGGACCGTCAGGGTCGGCTGATGACCGCGCTTGGCGGGGACCAATTGCTGCTGTTGCGCATGGATGGCCGTGAGGAGATCTCGGGGCCGTTTGAGTGGCGCGTTGAGGCGCTTTCCCTGCAGGACCACATCGATCTGAACGCGCTTTTGGGCACCCATGCCACCGTGGAAATCGACCACGCCCAGGGCCGTCGTGCCTTTGACGGGATTGTCTGCGAGGCCAGAAGCCGGGGCGCGTTTGAGAACGGGTTTCGCTATGATTTGGTGCTGCGGCCTTGGCTGCATGTTGCCTCACTGCGGCGTAATATGCGGATCTTTCATAATAAAACGGTGATCGAAATCGTTGAAGAGGTGCTGGGAACCTATGGCGCCATGGGCAATCCGCATCTGGAGATCCTGACCTCTGGCGATTATCCCATCCTCGAATACACCGTCCAATATGGCGAAAGCGACGCGGATTTCATCCGCCGCCAGCTGGAGCGCCATGGCATCAGCCGGTCGTGGAAACACGCGCTTGGCTCGCACACGCTGGTGCTGAGCGATGCGGCCGTTCAGCTGCCCGAAGTGCCCGGTGGCGCGCGCGCCTTTTACGGAGTCGAGGGGTTTCACCGCCACGAGGAAGAACATTTCCACAAATGGTCAACCGCGGCCCGGATCACCACCGGCGCGGTGCGGCTGACCGAGTATAATTTTAAGATCCCCCATGCCACCCAGGAGGTCGACCAGCTGGGTGAGGCCGTGCATCCGCAGGGCGATGTGGAAAGCTACGACTGGCCCGGCGATTATCTAACCGAGGACGAGGGCCGCCATGTTGTGACCCGCCGCCTGGACGAAGAACGCGGCCAGGCCCCACGTCACGAGGCGGTCGGCGATGTCGTCTCGCTGGGCGCGGGCTGGCGGGTGACCCTTGCGGGTGATCCGGTGTCGGGCGCCACGGGGCAGTGCTTTGTCTGCCTGCGGGCCGAGCACCAATTCCGCGCGCAGGGCTATGGATCAGGCGACGCAGGCGGCGATGAGACCCCCTATGAGGGCGCTTATGTCTTGATGCCCGACAGCGCGCCTTACCGACCGGAACGGCGCACCGCCGCCCCGCGGGTGCAGGGGCCCGAGACGGCGGTGGTTGTGGGCGAAGGCGAGATCGACTGCGACGAACACGGCCGCATTCTGGTGCGCTACCACTGGGACCTCGACGGCGCGCATTCCATGCGCGTGCGGGTGAGCCAGAACTGGGCCAGCAAGGGCTGGGGCGGCATGGTCATCCCCCGCATCGGCATGGAAGTCATCGTAGAGCACCTCCGCGGCGACCCCGACAAACCGATCGTCACGGGCTGTGTCTACAACGGCCACAACACCCCGCCGTATGACCTGCCGGAACATAAAACCAAATCCACCTTCCGCTCGGACAGCCATAAGAGCGAGGGATTTAACGAGCTGACCTTTGAAGATGCCACGGGTGCAGAAAAGATCTATCTCCACGCCGAAAAGGATCAGGAGATACACGTCGAGAACAACCGAGCCAAACGGATTGACCGCAATCAGTCGGAATCTGTCGGCCACAACAAGTCCATCGAAGTTGGAAATAACCACCACGAGGTCATCGGCGGCAATATGACCCTGATGGTTGGCCCCAACAAACTGCAGGCTGCGGTGACCTCTGCCTTCAAAAAATTCACCAGCGCCATTGGTGATATGACCAGCAAACTCGGTCTGCCAGACGCGCTGAATATGGGCGAAGGCAACCTGATCATTGGCGTTGCCAAAAACAAAGCCGAAACCGTGATGCTGTCTTCCACGGAAATGGTTGGCGCGGCTAAGGCCCTGACGGTTGGCGGAGGGCTTCAGGTCACGGTAGGTGGTGTAAAGAATGAAAGCGTTGCAATCGGCAGCTGGGAAGAAGTCGGCAATAACAAGGTCACCCATGTCGGTGAGAAGTACGAGATTGTTGTTGGAAAGTCGAAAATCACGCTCGATCACGACGGAAACATCTCTCTTGATGGGGTGAACATCACGGTCAACGGCTCCTCTGCAGTCAAAGTGACCGGCGGCAGAATCGACTTGAACTGAGGTGATTTATGGCATTGAAAATAGCATCTGGTTCGTGGGATAACGCGGCCGATCAAAGCCGCTCCCAAAGGGACAGTTTGAGGCAAGCGTTCTTTGCTCAGGCAGGGATCGAACCAGCCAATTCTTTGCGGCAAATATTCCTGTCGCCCACGAAACGAATTTCCCGCATTGCTGAGATTTCGAACCACAGCGTGTCGCCGCGTATCGACGACCCATCTCTCACACAGATCACGAACGAGGCCCTGAAAGCTTTGGCGGTTACAGGGTTGTCGGTGCCTGCCTTGGCGGGCCATTCGGAGACACAACCTTTGTCAAGGTCGGCAATGGCGCCTGAAGTACTTCGGTCTTTCTTTTCAGACCAGGACGAAACCAGCCTTGATCAATCGCTTTTTTAGGGACCATTTATGAGCACCCCTGAAGAAGAAAAGTTTTTGCGTGAAAAGCAGGAATACGAAGATGCCCTCGCGGCGTATCAAGAAATTCTTGGACGTGCGGCGCAAAAACTTCCGATCCCATCTTTAATGACCGCGAACTACGGGCAGGCAAGTTCTGGCCCCGCTCGGGCCGCGAGTGATCCCTGGATCAGTGAACGCTTCCCAAATCTGGCAACGGCAGCGCGACGCGTCCAAGCCGAGGAAGCGGATTTTCTTGCCCTAGACGATCCCTTTGCCTCCCATGCGCAAGGGAATTGCTCGATCAGCCAATATACGATCAACAAAGTCTATGAATACTATGCGCTTTTTGAGACAATCTATCTTCTGGCGAGTGACGAAGCTTTTCGTAAAGAAATCGTTGCTCAGATTGAGGCCTTTTTCACAGGTAGCGGCATCGCACATTACATGAGAGCCAACGAGTTACAGAATCGAGCCGATCAACTTATGTCGTTGCGCCCGGGTTGGCTGGATTTCCTGCTCTCCAGTGATGAGATGGACCGCACTTTGCTGCGCAGACAGGCCGATATTGATGCTGAACTAGAAGAAATTGGGCGGGAAACGGCCTTTCACATGGCAATTGCGGAAGGCAAGATTGCAGATTATTTCCAATCCATCTGGAGTGATCTGAAGCAGAAATATTATGATTGCGGATTGCTTTATGCCGTCTCGACGGTTGCCGTCGATGGTGTATTTCTGGCCGCTGAAATCTATGCGGGGCTCGCCTTTTTACGGTTTTTGCGTTTTGGCGTTAAGTTTGCATCCAGTTCACGAAGCATCTTGATTGAAATATTAGATGGTTCTGGTCACAAACTAGGGTCGAAAACTCACTCTATCGACGCGCTCGAAGCCAAATACGGAACGCCGCAGGAAAATCATCTTGGCGGCTATGAACCGGACCGAAACCGGGACATTCCAGACAAGCCCGCCCAGGACGTCCTAGAAGAAAAACGGCGTGCCGAGCAGGCGGAGGAACGTCATGACGTACGCGACGATGGAAGCTACCGCGCCTCCAATGACCCCAAAGGCGTGCGGCGTGCCCCCGATGGGGAGGCAATGGTCCAAGACAAAGACGACACTTGGACAAGGATTTCTGAAACCTCGAACAACACTAAAGGCAGGTTTGGAGAGATGATGGCGGATGACTGGGCGGCGAAAAAGGACCCGCCTTGGATCAAGGTCAACGGGCCGAATTCCGATATGAACACACCCGGCCATCAGGGGTTGGATTCAGTCTACAAGAACCCTAATCCTCCCCCTGGTTACTTCGTGACCGATGCAAAATATGGCAAAGCGGGCTTGGGGACGTTGAAGGACGGGACCAAGCAGATGTCGCCGAGTTGGATACGGAAACGCATTTCTACAGAATTTGACCCGAGATTGGCGCGATCAATTGAAAAAAGCCACGAGCCTGGAATTCTTCGAGTCGACAAAAATGGTGACGTTGAGTGGGAAAGCCTAAAAAATAGGAAATGGAGAGCAGGAGACCAATGAGAGATAAATTGAAGAACCCTGACTATTGGACTTTTTACTTGAGCGACAGGGCGGATTTCCTCCACGAAATTGCAGAAGATTTGAAAGGAGCTGGCAATACCTATGATGAACAGGTTGCAGACAGGTCTTTTATGGAGACTTTCGGTTTCAACCTGGCTTCGGCAGCTTACAGCTCTGGCTTGGAAATATCAAAGTGCTGCAGTTATGCACGATCCTTATTAGTCGAATATTACCCTATATATGTAAGGGCTTGTGGGCTTGCCCCTCGAAGAGCATTTGATGAAGAAAGTGGCGGCTGGGATTTTCGCACTCGGTATTTAGCTTTGGCCGTGCTCTGCAAACTCACGCCGGAAGAGGCAAAGCCGCTCATCGATGCGCTCGATTTCTGGCCTGAACGCGACGCTTTGTGGGAGGTTTTCATTGCACACCTCGGCCGAGGCGACGGCCGTGATCCCGTGGACACGCTTGTCTGGCCGGAGGCCTATGAAGACGCGCTGGCCGCCTGCGCGCCAGAGGCCACAGATTTCGACCGGCAAGTCGCCTTGATGCAGTTTGACAAAGGCTGGCTCAAAGAAATGCGCAGTTCGACCAATCCGTTTTACTCCAATCACAACAACACCAACAACACCTACGTCGGCTATTGGAATTTCGAAGCCGCCGCCATCGTCGCGATGTTCGGCATCGACGACACGCCACTCGCGAACTCGAAAACCTACCCCAAAGACTGGGCCGACTGGGTGCGGAGATAAGCGGGAGGTCTGAATGTATCGCTGGATTACCTGACGCAAATTCAAGTGTAGAAAATGGGTAATGACATTATTGAATGATTGGTTGAAATACGTCGACGACCCCGGGCTGTTTGATGATCATCATTTCGAAAGTCTGATGTTAGTGCTGGAAACGCGGCAGCAGTTAAACGCGGCCTTCGCTCATTTACCCGGCGGGACTGAGTTCATTGATCGGATTTTTTGGCTGCGTGAACAAGCTGCGTTTAATGGAACATATCTTGTTGCTAAGCCCCAAAAGGTTGACGCGGAAATTATCGCGCTGGCAGAGCTGTATCGCGATTGCGTGGCCGACAGATTAAGTTAGCTTGGTGATGATGAGGCAGTGTTGGTCCGAAAAAACCAATTCTGGAAATTACCAGATCTCACTACAAAGCGAGCATTGCATCCGAGATGCTTGCCATGCCTGAGAGCGACGACAACGATCGGCGATGATGAAACAGGCATTATTTTTGAAAGGCCTGGATGGCTTTTAGGCCTGTACGAAGCGGTCTACATGATGACCACCATTCCTGAGGTCACCCGTTACCTTCTGGCCCCCTTTTTACGCTACTCGCTGAATGATGAACCTGCCACAAAGCTCTGGCTGATGGGGTACAGCGTTGATTTCACTGAGGACAATACTTTGCTGATTGCCGATGATGCCTGATGGCATAAGCCCCGCCCCCATCCTGACAGAGCGCGAGGCGCTTGAGACCTGTATCGCCTATATCGAACTGGCCAACGAAGGTCAGGGGGATGTGACCTTTCAGGGCACCTATTTGATGATGAAATTCATGTTTGAGGCGCTGAACGCGGGCCGCACCCTACGCGATGCGCTTTGGGAAGATCGGTTTTTACCAAAGTTGAAAGAAACCCAGGAAAAAGCGGATTTGCTTGATCCCGATATCGCACGTGCATTTGGACTGATGGCGGATGCGTTGCACACCACCTCTGACACTTTGGATGGGAATGAGGGCTTTTTCTTTTGGGTTTCCTACCTCAGCACGATCATGGACAAGATGGTTAACGAGCGTAAAGACAGGTCTGAAAGCCTCAAGGTTCCGGTGTGGATCGTTCGCGATAGGCTTCTCGAAGCCATCTACAAAAAAATGCTGGTGGTGCGTCAGGTTGTGAATTCAGGTGGATCTTCCGAGAGCTACCATCAATGGGACATAGAGGCGAATATCGCAAAGAATTGTTTCTGTTACCTTCCGGTGAAAACAAATATTCTCTCGCGGACATTTGCGCTTGGCTTACAGATCGGTCGCGATGACGTCTGGGGCGAGGCGCGCGTACATGCAGAACGGCTTGCAGCCTATATCCTGGATGAACGTTGCCGCGGTCAGCCCGCCAACCTTCTGGACCCAAATGGGATCCGTATCAAACCCGAAGATCTGGCCTGGGCTTGGGGCAAAGAAGGACGCCACTTCTTGAACTATTGGTGGGAAAAAGACCCCGACACGCTGTGGCCCCGGTACTATAATCCGGTCTAAACATCAGGACAGGCGCTCGGTGTTGCATTTGCGGCGCTGAGCGTAAAATCAAAACGATTTCAGAGGATCACATATGCCCGCAGCAGGCCGCAAAGGCGATACAGGATCTGGACACGATGGCTTCCCGCCCACACCGGCCACGGCTGGAAGCGGAGATGTCTACGCCAATGGCAAACCCGTTCTGCGCAAAGGGGACCCTTTCGCGCCGCATTCCAAACCGAAACACCCACCCCATGGACGCGCACTTTCAGCCGGATCCGGGAGCGTGTTCATCAACGGCAAACCCGCTGGCCGCGTCGGCGACGCCATCGACTGTGGTGGTTCCATCGCAAGCGGGTCTGGAGACGTGTTTATCGGTGATTAGTGTACCGGCATGACACTGCACAAAGCAGATGCATCGCAGCCGGACGGCACTGTGTTCATCAATGTCCACAAACAGCGTGACGATAGCAAAGCTGCCCCTTTGGCTTTTCAGATTCGGGGCTTTGAGGTTGGCAAAAACCGTCATGGCGAGACTACTGCTGTCCCTTGGGCTGTCCCGTTTGAAGCCAGCAGCTCGCTGATCGAGGAAGCCCCCCAAAAAACAGCAAAGTCCGGGAAAGAGCCGATTTCAGCTCAGCGTGCCAAAGATCTGTTCCGCGTGCTCTCAGACCTTTGCAAGCAGGATGCTGGACAATGGCCCAAGGCCCTGGGTCAAATGTCTGGCGAGCCATTCAACGGTATTCGCACCAAGCGCAGCACGCACTCCGCTGCAGACGCAAAATGTCAGGGGCGTTTTCCCGGAAGCGGACACTCGGTGCGGCGGTTTGGATATTTCTGATGCCGCAGCCGCACCGATGTCAGCGAAGCGCAGTTAGTGAACTTTGCAAAGTCTTTCGATCTGCCACCTGGGCGGCGGTCCAATGCTGCACGCGCAATGCAAACAGCAGACCTTCGCCGCGCGTGCAGCCACCAACCATCATCGAACGGAAGGGGTGCGGACAAAGCGCTAATTCGCTGCAACTGCGCTAAGGTCTTCTTTTTAACCGTCGCCACCTGTGACACCGGATCAGTGTGTTTAGTGCGTTTCAAAGTTCAAAATGGCCACTTCGGGAACCGGCGGTTTAATGTTGCCGTGGTCGAACAATCCGGTCTGGGTCGACCTCTTGGCAATTGATAGAGGCGCAGCGCCAACCTTCGAGAAGGGCTTCGACTTCGCGCTGTCTTTTCCGTATGGCCTGCAGGTCAAACGGCACATTTTCAGTATCTAAACGAACATGTCCTTGTTCTCGATTGGCAATGACAGTGCACCAGTTCCAACGGCATTCACGCCAGACTTGCAACCTCGCATTCTCGTCTGTGTAGAATTCTCGCTGATGGAGTTTGTAACCATGCAACCCTTGCCTCGGATCGATCTTCATCCAGTACTTTTCCCGGATCGGGCCGATTGTTTCGCCTTCGAATGTGATATTGCTCATTCTTTCGAGGGTACGTCTTACGTACCAATTGCTGGTTATCGGACGATGGGAAAGTCGCAAAGCGACTTGCCGCGGCGTTCCTTTTACATGTTTGCAACGCCCGGAATAAAAGGCCCTACCGGTTTGAAAGCATATGGTCAGTGAAAGCCCCAGCTCTTCCGGCGGGTCAACATCGCTTCTGTAGGCAACCTGCGGTGCATAGTGCCGGGGAATGGCATAGCCTTCGTTATTGAAGTTCAAAACGATCAGGTCCGGAGCGGGAACAACCAATTTGGCAGCTTCAAAAAGCGCGGGCCAGATCAGAAAACAGATCCCCAACTCGGCAACAAACCGCAGTGGACTGATTTGTCTGGCTTTGACCAAATGACGCGTTGCCACAAACCCGAAAGCAACAACCATGGCAAGACCCGACCCCAAAAAATAGGGGAGATAATGGGCGACATCAGAATGCGGGTGATAGGACGACGTAAGCCCCCCTAACACTCCCTTGTATACAAAATAAATAATTGAGAGCAGGAAGATGACGAGCGAGAAACCGCCATGGAAAAACCGTTGCCAAAACGACATTATTTGATTTGGGCTGGAATTCATTCCAAGAACCTAGACCGTCATGCGGGTATTATCAAATCTTTCTTCAATCTATTATAGTCATGACGTTTACCGGTTTTTCCGCCGTTAAACCAGTCATTCACGTGTCGCGCAGCATCGGTGACTCTGGGCTCTCAGCACCCGCCCAACTGCCGAGCCCTCCTTTGATGGACACCCAACCCTATGCGGACATACAGATTAAGATCAATTGGTGACGCACAGCGGACTTAGTGAGCTTTCGCTGCGGCTGCGCCGATGGCTGCTCTTGGACCATGCCTAGCGATCAATGCGCGCGCAACGCAACTAGGTATAGAAGCAGAAAGACAGCGCCAATTGAAACGAACCAACCAAGAACAAGATATAAATCCCTCAATTTGTCGGAGAAGTGGAGCTTAACCTGATCTAGACGTCCGTTCGGTTCTCGCCTCCAAGGCCTCAGTATTCTTGGAAAGAATGAGGCCAACCCATGGACAATTCCAATTGGAAGCACCGATAGAATAACACCAAAACCAACTGCACTTCCTAACACCCCCGCGAAGGTCCAAGTGCCTGCAGCGGCATCTAAAATCACCAATATGATTACTATCGTGCAAAAAACTTCGGTCAGCGCCATCGAAAGCGCGCCCACTCGTTGCATAGGTGTTTCGGGTGCTGTTCTAGCCCAAAATGACAAAAGGCGATTGATACTCAATTTTGCGAGACCTAGTCAGCAACGGTTCTTACCCACTTGTAGCGGTCCTTCGAGCAGTACGCAGCATCTTTCTTTATGGGCTCTCAGCACCCATTCGCCGCCCAACTGACGAACGTCTCCATTGTTGGACGCCCCACCCTATGCGGACATAAAGATTACGATCAACTGGTGGCGCACAGCGGGACTTTGCCGACTTTCGCTGCGGCTGCACCGGTGTCCGCATTTGATTGCAGGCGTTTATAACTGTTGCTGCACCACGACAGCAAACCTAGTCTTTCAGTAACGAGGACAAAGATGGGACAGCACAATGTCGAACGGAAAGCTAGTTTTGCCCCAATTGATTTTATCGTCCAATGAATTTCTTGTTGGTTTGGGCGGAGAAAAAAATGAGGTAGAACTTCCACCAACTTGGCTCTATTTACTTGAACATCTTGTTGCTTCTGGGGCGCAGAAAATCGTTGTTTGTGAGGAGTCTTTTCCAGAAAACACTCTCCTGTCGCTTCCTGAGTTAATGAAGAAATATATTGAAGTTTCTTCTGCACCTAGCCGCGGAAGGAACGTCGCAAACGCTTTTTTTGAGGAAATACTCGACGAACTAGAAATTGATCACCGCGGTAATGGTTGGTTTCTTCGTGGCAATGCAACAAGGAATTTCTTTAGTCCTGCCGTTGATGCGCACAACTGCCTTAGCCTTTTCCTTGGAGCCTTTTATTCAAAGGCGCATTTTCATTTCGACATCAACGCGTTCGTCAGCCAACTAAAGTCTACGATGAATGAACTTCGCAACCCTGAGTCACGGGCAAAAATAGCTGCGTTACTCAACTGCTTAAATTCTTATGAAGGTGTTGCCCTACCGAGCCTAGGGGCGATTGCGCAACATAGCCCGAGAAGAACAGAGCTCTTAGTGGAGTTGATGCGTAGCATAGAGTTTGACGCGCTTAGCAAGGAACACGGCAAGTTAGGAGCGATTGCTGACAAGACGCACTTGTTGGAACAAATCAATTCAAGAGTACGTAGGGTACTATCGCTAAGATCGGCTAAAGAGATTGCCTCATATTCATCCAAGGCGGCTTCAGTCGCAGTAGGTGCGCCGATCCCCGGGTCCGCACTAGTCGAGAAGATTGTCGGTGATGCGTTCTTGCCACCTGCAATTAATCTATATGATGAAATGAAAGTTATTGCCGCTCGCGTCCAACGTGACTTCCCAGACAGGAAAATTGACTGGTACCACGAACCTTACGACGGGATCTTTCGACGTTAGACTTGATGGCTGGCCCGAGCGGTAGCCAAAGTTGTTGATCTACCACTCCTATGCCTATTTGAACACTGAGGCGTTTAACCAAGATCTCGCTCAGACATGATCGATAGCAGACGTTCGCGCAAGTTGCAGCATCGGTCAGAATGGGCTCACACCGGACTTGCGGCGGTGCGGCTCCAAGGTTGCAGCGAACCCGCATCTGATCCATGCTGCCAGATGACGCCAGTCAGCCCTGACCAGCCATTGACGTCATGCCAGAGTGCTGCAAGCGCAACATCTAGCAAAAAGCGCCGACCCAATGTGAGGTTAAGTCCGCGAAGGGAGCTTTTGCTGCGCTTGCGCGAATGGCAGCTTCACAGCGACAACGAAATTCGGAGCTGGCTTCCGCAATGCTCTTAACGAAGTGGGGGTTCGAACCCTTCTTCGCGATACAGTTGCTTGATCTGTTGCTCAAGTTCGTCGGCAGTCGGCCTGGTCGTGGTAGGCATTAGCTGAGTTAGCTCGCGCAATAGCTCAACCTTTTCCTCCATTTCTTTCAGCTGCTTTTCCCGTGAGACTGCCAGCGACACTTCTGTCAACGTCGAGTACAGGTCCGCTGCCTCCTCGACTTTTCTTCGCACATCTTGGTCTGATTGGGAGCATCGACTAAGCCAGAGTCCCCTTGCCGACTCTAATGAAGTATCTGCTCCGGCATTCAGAAGGAGCTCATGAATGCGCAGGTAAGGCCTTCGCTGCTCGTAATAGGGCAACTTAACAATGAAGGGTACAAGAACAAAAGGATTTTCCGCTTCCGGGTGACACGCAAGCATTGTCTCAGATAGCGCCAATTGGGCGTGCTCGTATGCTGTTAGACCGTCGTTGTCTTCACTGTTGAGCCATTGATTGGCTCTTTCGTGATCGAGCAAGAGTTCAACAAGAAAATAGAACCCTTGAGCGGATGCTTCGTGCAAAGGAGTGCGCCCATGCTCATTCAAGACAGAGTTGTCTGATTGTAGATTTTGCAGCGCGGACGTCATCGCACTAGCAGAAGTTTCTTCCAATGATCGCCATTCTAGGTCGCTGCCCCCTGAAAGCTCGCTCGTCCTGTACAAGTCACTACCGAAGGCAGAGACAGCCATAGCCTTATCTTCCATCGCCCTTACAGGCCCTGCACCCACCTTCGCAGCCACGCAAGCGGAGGTATCAAGCCGGTCCCTGACGATATTGGAAACAGGGTTCAAACAGCTCAGCACAGCCGATCGGATTCAGGTCCAACGCGAGCTGGCAGCCTATAACTTCTACGGCAGCACGTTAGATGGCCTGTGGGGCCGCAATACGGCCCATGCGCTCAGGCAAGCTCTGGGGCTGATGGAACACAATATGGGACATCAGATAGATCTGTCCTCCTCTTCAGAGGTGCAAATCTTCCTTGGTCGCTTCATCGATGGATCAGCCAGCGCCTTTATCTGGGGTGAAGGCGAAGAATGTGATGGATGTGGGGAAGACAATGTGGCTGCTGTCCCTGAACCCGACCAATACGACAGCGCTGATCAAACACTCGAGCAGGCGATTTACAGGACCTGCCTGAGAAACGCCAAATTGATAAACCAATTCATTTCAACAGATCCCCTTGGTAGCGATGCTTTCAACACCAAGGGCAATATGCCAAGTCTTTGGTCGCAAATCGGCATCCCAGCGAGCCAACTCAAACTAAGGCATGTCAACAATCAGTGGCAGCCAGTCGGCACCGTCACCTTAGAAGCCCTTTGCAAAGATCAGGAAGCTTGGGCCGAACCTTTTGGTTCAGAATTGCAATACAGGGGTGAGCGGCAGCGATTTCGTGACCTTGCCTATTTCAACACAGAGACGCAGCAACCCGATAAAAATATCGCAGTCTATGGCAAGCACACAGTTGCCGTGTATCCGCTGTCACCCAAAGAGATCGACAGGCTGAACGGTATCTCAAACGCCCTTGATTTCACGGCGGTGTCATTCCACCTGACGGAACAAACAGCCTGTCGAGAACCTCAAGGAACAGCAGTTAGGTCCCAAAAGCCAATCTCAGAATGTGGGGGCATTCACGAGGTCATGAACCTCGGCAAGCCGGTAGATTTGACCCAGCAAAGCAGGTGCCGTGTAACATTCCATGTCGCAGCCAACACGTTCAATGTGGAACAACATAGGCTTGAAAACAGCAATCTGACAGCTTTCAACAAAACCGGGGGATATGCAGCCCTCTCACAACCCTTCGCAATGACCTATCTCTCGCTTTGGTCGCAGGCCGACAATCAAGACTGGCACGCGCAAGGCTCTTGGTTTCTCGAAAGCCCCCAAAACAGAACCGCACTCACCGATATCTTGAGCGCAGCCACAGACGCTTTTGAGCAATCAATAGATTGGCAAGGCGCACAGCAAGAGCTGAATAAATCTGCATTACATATGGAAGCTCTTCCGGCGAATGGCCGGGATACAAGTCCCGTTGTCACGCATCCAGCTTGCCAAGCTGCCCTCACAGACACCCGCAATCAAGTCGCCAGTGAACGTTGAACACCCGACGCACCGCTGGGTGACATCAAATCGTTTTCAATCGCCAACATCATTTGAAGCACAGAGAAACAGATATGACACAAACAACAGAGACCGCAAACCAAGGTAAGAAACGCAAAGGCCCTATTCGGAGGTTGAAAAAACCAATCATTTTGTTGGGTATCGGCTACATCCTCTACTGGCTTTTCACCTCGGATGTTCAAGGTGAGAAATTCGAAAAATACGTGGCTGCCTATGCTCCGGCGGACCAACATGTGTTTTTGGACATTATCGGCAGCGCTATCGCCGAAGCAGATGCCGCCGCCAACGATGCAGCGGCAGCAACAGCCTTCATCAACGCCAACGGAACCCTGTGCGGGGACCAAGTGTTTCATGGTTTAGCGCCGCACCACAATTGGGTTGGGTTATTTGAAGATGCAGACGCCACCGATGCAGGAGACAAAATCTATGTGGAACTCTTCGTCGGCTTTGGAAACAGCGTCCGAGCCGAGGTTGCCCCAAATGCATGGCCTGCCATCTTGACCATGAAACGCAACGACCCCGTGATGTTTTCTGGAAAGTTCAAATACGGCAATATGCTTGAGAACCAATGTATCCGCACCACATGGTCCGCAGTGTTTGGCTCATCGCCAGACCTCGAAGACCGAACATTCCTGTTCAGCCTGACGGACATTAAAGTCGTGCCCACCATAGAATAAAACGTTCACTTTGAACGACTTGGACGACTGGCAACCTTTGCCAGTCGCCAAGCTTCGGTTCGATCTCCGTTGATCGGAAAACAATAGAAATCCCAAAAAAGACGAGCGTTGGACCCAGCACCAACGCTCGTTTTTTGACCAAGGCATAGATGCCTTCTGGTGGAATATGGGGGGCGTACTCGGCCCTAATTGAATGAATTGCCTTTGGCAGCAATTCCGTTAAAAAACGACCCAAGGAAACAACTACTGCAATCGCCTTGAACACACTGAAACACTGAAGCACTGAAGCACTGAAGCACTGAAGCACTGAAGCACTGAAGCACTGAAGCACTGAAGCACTGAAGCACTGAAGCATCACTCTACTTTTTTCATAACAAAATAGTTTCCTAACATTGCAGCAGGATAAAATTTCGTTATTTTCATTCACCGGATTCAAACAGATCCCTAGTATGTTCCCCAGACTTACGAATCTTTTTAAGCTTAAATTTTGCGGCCAAACCATCGTGCAGCTGAATACCTTCAAAAAAGTCGGGAGAGGTATGGCCTTCGAAATAAAAATCTGCTCTCGATCCACCAGAGGGCACACCCACAATACCATGAAAATAGAGCAGTTCCAGAACATCCAATGGCTTAAATAACTCCTTGAGCGCCTGACCTTTCTCACTCATAGCGGCGATACTGTCTATGCGATGCTGCAGTTCGTCTATGTTGAATTTCCGATGAAAGCGAGAGAAAACGGATTCAAGGGCTGATACGACCTCTGCACCAACCGAACCGGACAACTGTGCCTGAATATCGCGCCAACTGCCAAAGCTGTAAGGTCCGAGGGATCTGTCCAGCAAACTTTTGTCAAACACCTTAGCATCCCCATCCAAGTCGCGGCAGGCATTAAGGTAGCGAACAACATCTCTAGGTTTCATCCAAGTTAGGCGCAAAATTTCGTTGGGTGACAGAACTTCTCCTTGAGTTTTCTGAAAGTATTTCTTCCATATTTCTCGGTAGTTCTCGTCGTCTTGGTGTCCATAAATGCCTAGTTTTTTCTCAGAATGGATAATCTTCTTGCAAACCATTTTTATCAGAGGATGGTCTACGTCTCGTCGACCTAACTCCCCCCAATTCATGTGTATACCTAGAGTTTCCAGGTATTTATGCACCTCCTTACCCAACCGATTGACTTCACGGAGTATTTCTGAGCGAATGGCTGCGCTGAAGAAAACGCGCCTTACCGAAGACGAATGGCTGCGATTAAGATTGTAGATGGTAAGAATAAGGTCTCGGATGAGAATGCAATCAAGGTCAAATGCTTTACCAGAGCCAACTCTAGGATCGATTTCGTCAAACATCAAATGGTAAGAACCTGCAGAGAAGGTAAGCTTACTGTATTCATCCCGAAGTTCCGAAACATAGTCAGAAAACTTGGCCACATCGCTGGACGATCCATCGAACTCAAGATCAACTACCACAGATGGACTCTCGGCTAAAGACAATGAACCTTTACGTACTTTTGGCAAAAGGCGAGCAAATCGGTCAAAAACCGATCCAGACTCAACAAGGTCCAAGAGCTGCAAAAAACGCTTGAAGTGAACATCGTGAACAACTTTCAGGCCTCCGTTTTCCTTGACCTGTTCACTAAGTTTTTGGAGGAGGATAAATGTCCAAAGGTCCTCATAGTCGATATCGCGAAATGGGTTTAGGCGGTGCTGGAAATCATCTGGGTCAATTTTTCGCTTTTTTGCAGTGAACTCCGTTAAATCCTCGTAGATGGCTTTTGGGAAGTCCTTAGAAAAAAGATAGAGATCAAAATCCCTACCCATTTGGGTATCGCGTCTAAGGCGCTCACCTATATAACGAAGGAACGCCGTTTTTCCCGCACCTTTTTGACCGTAAACAAAGCATTTCCGACCGTCTAAGAACGAAGCAACCTCTGCATCGCTACGGACGTAGTAAGAGTTGTAAAAATCGCTTCGGGCCTCTCTCCCGCTGATATCGAGTTCTATGGTAGTGTCTACTTCGCCTAGATACATGTTCTTCAACGAAAGCTTATCACCTTGCGCCATGCGTTTCTTCTTCGCGGGGGTTCGCTTTGACATCGCATCGTACCGTCTTTGAAAGTTGCAAGAATCACACCAACCACCGCCCGCAAACGTAAACATATCGGAAACGGGAGCGTGTCTACGACTCCGAAAACTAACACGAAATTGTAACACCCACTTCGGTCTTTCCAATCACACTTTGCATTGCGAAAAATTTTCTAATATATCAAACGGTGGCTCATACGAACTACAAATGCACCCAATCAAGCGCAATGGTTCTAGTGTTTAATTTGAACACACTGGGTGCTTCACAGCAAGTTAAATAGCATAATGCCACTTTACTTAAAGCAGATTTTAGACTTGAGGCTTATAAATAGCTCTTGACAATCTCACTTACTGTCAAGAGCTAGCATGAAGCCACACTTGAAGAAAAGGACGGCTATTTCCGCGTTTATACCGCAAGGGTATTCCATCGAACGCTCTGATGCTGCAACGTTGCCACGGGCGCTAGCTGAGCATAACAGACATCTAATAAGACAAGAGTTCAAAGTAGATACGCGGCAACAGCGCCTCTCCCCCTCCATTCTGAAATTCCTTCCCTCAATCACTCAAGCCTTTCGTTGATCCATTTTCCCAACTTTCGGAAGCCTTCTACGACAAACCAACGTTTGTCGGTTACGGAGGGATTTTTTGGTCGAATATGTCGTCTATTTTCGAGTTTCAACGGAACGCCAAGGACGCTCAGGTCTCGGGCTGGAAGCGCAACGCACGATGGTCGAGCAATTCCTTCAGCCAAACGACAACGTGATTGCGGAGTTCACCGAAGTACAATCAGGAAAGCGCAATGACCGAGTTGAACTGTGGAAAGCGATCAATCTCGTCAAGAAGACCCGATCCAAACTGCTGATCCCAAAACTCGACAGGTTTTCTCGGAAGGTCTCGTTCATCTCTGGCATCATTGATCAGGGGATTGAGCTGGTCGTCTGCGAACATCCAAATGTCTCAACATTCTTTTTGCATCTGCTGGCGTGTTTCGCTGAAGAGGAACGCAGACAGATTTCTGAGAGAACCAAAGCTGCTCTGCAAGCCGCCAAGGCGCGTGGAACGATCCTTGGGCGGAACGCACAGCGGCTTGCAAAGGTCAGACAGCAGGAAAAGCAGGAGTTTTATGGAACGATCAGCCAAGAGTTTGAGACGGCTTTGGCTGAGGCTGGCAGCTTTTCAGGAACAGCTAAGCTGCTGAACGCGAGAGGTGTGAAAACCCGCAAAGGTGGCAAATGGCATCCACAAACGGTCAAAAACTATGCAGCCAGCTTGAAGGGAGCAAAGCGGACACTTTCAGATTAAGCAGCGAATGCCCGTAGAGAGCCCAAACCTCCCAAAGTGAGGTGACGCGGCGAATGACTGCATCGCCAACTCAGAGAGTGTCAAAAACCTACCAAAACTGAGAGGAGTTTTGGCAACGGTTTGTGATCACGGCAGAATCCGCAATATCAAGGCCCAAGAACACGTGGTCAGAAACGACAGTTTTTGACGACCGCCTATGCGCGAAAGTTCTGAATGAGTGTAAGCGTTAACCTGGTGTCACAGCCCTCCCACACCCATGCCCAGACCCCGATGAAGGTTTCGCTGTGATCTAGTTGGTGAAACTGATCTGGCTCAAGGGGTGGCGGAGGCATCGGACGCCTTAGTAGACAACGACCTCTCGGGAGTGTCAGGAGTCGTTTGCAACACTGAGCCGGAATCGCTCTCTGTGCTATAAACGACCTAAAGCATCGCAACGATACGTTGTAAATTACAGAGGTTCGGAATACACTCGGTCTCTAGCAAGGGATGTTAATTCATGGGAAATAATTCAATTAATAGTTTGATATATTAACCTCGGAGAGGTAAGTTTCTAAATGGCTTTAAGATTCTGGATTTATGCTGGCAAGAATGCTACGATAATAATGGTACTAAACCTACTTGCTGGCTTGTTTCTAATTGCAGCATCATTTGCTCTGCAGATTCACGATGTGGAGTTTAACGGTTATGTTTCAGGCGAGAAGTTGGCGGGTTTTCCGGTCGCGGCAACCTATAGCAAACAGGTTGGCTATGTCTGGGCACCAAACTGGGCCATTACAGGTTTGCTTCTGCTACCTCTTGCGCTGGTCAATTTGCTGCTGGCCATCCGGGAAATCGAACGGCTACTGCGGGAACTGGTCAGTTCGGGGATGCTGCGCCGAAAAGACTTCTCGCCAGCAGATCCGGACTTGGTAATCGCGAAATGGCGAGACATGGCACGCCCTTGGGCGCTGATCGGCCTCGGCGTCGCCGTCTCCTCGGGACTTTATATCGGGTTGTTCGATTTCTGGCCGGTCGTATTGGAGTGGCTGTGGATGGAGCCAAGCGAACACCAGAAACGCTTCGTCGATTTGCAAGATCCGGTCGGGTTCATCCATCCCCTGCACGAGTTCGACTGGTCCGTTGCGGCAACGTTCGATGGCGCGCTCATCAGTACGACCGCAAACGCGATCTTCGGCTTCGCGGCCTACTTTCTGATCGCAATCGTCGGCATGGGCATTGTATTCGGTGCATTCATTTTTCTGTGTTCTTTCTCCGCCTTCTTCTCTGAGACCATGCGACATGAGCTTGACCTAATCCTGGTTCCTGATCTGGGAAGCGACGACAGCCGCTGCGGTTTCGAGCGTTTCGAGAGCTTCTTCCATCACCTGATCCTCGCGGCAATTTTCACCGGGACCATGGCTGTCGCGATGCACTTGCAAAATGTCTTTCTGCGCTCGACCGAAGATGAGACTATCATCGATATGGTCTTTGGCGGTGCGATTGCGATCTTCCAGAAGGACTTCACCAAGCTCAGTATCGAGGATTTCACAACATTTCTGAGATCTATGAACGATGTTGTCGATCTGAGCGATTACACCTTAAGTCTTCAGACTTACGCGGCCCCTATCGTACTGTTCATGATTGGGGCGATCACTTTCAGCTGCCTATGGCTGTGGTTGCGGCGCGCGGCTATCGATGGGCGCTTGATCTACCGAAACAATCCCAGCCTCAGCGACGAGGAAAGCGACAAGCTCGATGAGATGGATATCTGGCCTATCGGCTGGATGTCCCTCGATCTGCTGATCTCCGTCGGTGTGGTGGTGTTCCTGTCACTATGGTTTGTGAACTTCGTTTCGCTGGTCCTACTGTATTTTGCCGTGAAAGCTCTGGCAGCGATCCTGTCCGCAGTCTGGGAAACGGTCGTAAGGGCAGTCAAGCGGCGCCGAAAACGAAACGACCGTAAACGAGGCGGCAGTTGAGCGAAACGGTGCGGCTGCTGTTCTGGAATACCTACTGCGAGAACTCCGACAGTGGCCGCATCACGAGCTGTCTGGATGCGCTGAGCCCCGATGTGGTTGTCATGTGCGAGGCGACGGAGGGGCACCTCGAAGCAGTCGCACGTCGCTACCGCCACGTTGTCCAAGCCCGGGACTACCTTCAGGATGGCGTGCTCTGCCATGTAGCTATCGCTGCCCAAGTCCCATTATCCGACATCAGCGTTGTCCGCCACGGAGAGATCAACAAGGCCCCGGCGTCCTGGCTTGCGCGGCGCATGGGCTGGGTCGAGTTTCTGGACACGCTTGCAGCCAGTCTTCCGGCGCTCGGATTCCGAGTGCTCTGTTTGCACCTGAGCGCTGGTTGCGGACCAATGCGACGGCGTCGAGAGCTTGAGGCTGCCGCCGAACAGATTTCCCTTGAGGGACCAATGGTGGTTGCAGGCGATTTCAATAGCTTCTCCGAACCATGGCTCGCGCCGATACTAGCCGCACCGCTCGGCTATACGTGGCGGGATTGGGGGTGGCGCGAGCGCAGCGCCAACGATGCCTGGTTCGCCGAACGTGGATTTACGCCGGCAATCGATGGCATCACCTTTCCCCGTTTCCAACTGAGGATGGACCAAATCTATGTTAGGGACGTGACCCTCACCACTGGCGGGGCTGTATCGGAGCTCTGGGGATCAGACCACCGTCCGGTGATGATAACGCTCTCGACATAGCGGGATGAGCACCCGCATACAGCGAATGAATGATCGCTGCCAGGCTATCCGGCAAATGGTTTTGAACAGGGTTCTGATCACCAACTGAAACCACGGTTTTTTGGAAGCCGCCATTCCAAGAAGGTCCGCAAAGTCCGCGTTCCAGCCCTGCACAGCGCAAGATCCAATGTCATCTACTGCCCTCTCACAGATCCTCTTGCAAAGGCTTTGCCATATCCCTTTCGACGATCTTCAGATCAAACGTGGCCTTTGGTGTGAGGAATTGTTCAATATCCAGTTTAGGAAATAGGTCCCTCTTGATCGCCTCCAAGATCTTAACGGACTGGTCACAGTTGGGGACTTGCTTGGTTACAAAGGCTTTCTTCTTCCGGGCATTGTCCACATCGGTCTTGGCGCAGGGAATGCCAAAGCGGTCGTTGAGGATATTTGCGAACGTCTCTGCCTTCAGTTTGAAGCCGTCAGGAAGCACATCCTGATCAACAGCGCTTGGTTTAAGCTCATGGGTGCCAGCTTTGCGAAGCCTCTGAGCGATCACCAGATCCCTGCGAATGCGCTTTAGGATGCCATCCTCCTTGGCCAAATACGCCTCAGCCGGACCTTGTGCCGCCAGCTTGCTTTCAAAGTAGGTGGCCCATTTTTGATAGTCTTCAAAGGATTTGAGGCAGCGCGGGGCGTCCTTGGTATAGGAACGCCAAAGCTCCCGAACGGTATTGTACTGCTCAACACTGTCCCAAGGTATGGTGGAAAACGCCAGATGACTGACTTCGGATTGGGTGCCAAATTGCACTGGAACATCACCAGCAGCATGCGGCCTGCGTTTCCAGTCAAACTCCATCGACAGACGCTTGGTCATTGTCTTGTCGACAAAATCCATCCCCTTTTCGTGCATCTCCCGAATGCCTGCCCCCAACACAACCGCCATTGTATCTGTTGGCTTCCGGTTTAATAACAGCTCCACAATCTCATCATTTTGCTGTGACTTGGACCACGTTCGATCAAGTTTGATCCCCCCCTTGGCCAAGACAACCCGTTCATCCTCCCGAGGCTCAAGATTGACACCTTCAAAGTCCGAGACCTGAGAAGGTTTCAGAGTCGCCTGCCCGCGTGTCCGCCAGCCAATCGGTTGGCGTATGACGTGCTTGGTCTCATAGATCTGCGTATCCCCAACAAGTATGCCGCGCGCAGATCGATAGTCCCAACCCAAGTTTATAATGGTCGTCTTCCTCATCTGCGCATCCGTTGCAGTTGTAAGAAAGCCATCTGTGGTGACGCTGAAGATCTCAACACTCCGCGGCAGCGCGTTCATGATTTCGCCCAGCGTCGCGCGGCAGAGAGCGGTAATATAAGCCGCATAGACAGGATTGGTAATCTTACTGGGCTCCAAACGCTGGGTCTGCGCAGATCTCAGATCGTACACACGGCGCTCCCTGAGCCCCTGCGCCGTCTTTCCATAAGTGGAATTGACCAGCTCCTTCCAAAAGAGATTGTTCAAATTCTTCTTGGGGTGTTTCTGACGCTCAATGATGCAGTGCTTGGTAAAATCAAGGAACGGACGAATAGGATACCCATGTTCCCTGATGCGGCTGAAGACATAATCACTGTCGATGTATCGCCCCTCCACCAGTTCAATTTTACACCCCAACTGGAGCGCCAAATTGATCTCGCTGATGTGGGTGGTGCTGTTGCCTTTGCGGGGAAACAGCAAGCCCGTTTCCGTACGCACTGGCAAAACGGGAAAGCGGACATCATCAGGGAACTCAAAGTTCACATTGGCAAAGGCCAGATCTCCGGATAAAAACGTCCCTTTCTTTAGTTCTTTAGTGGGCGTGATGGGGCGAATGCTGTCCCAATGCACCTCCCCAATCAACGACATGGCCGACGGGTAAGCACTGGAAAGATCATAGTCATACCAAACACCTTCGGGTGCTGGACCAAACCAGAATTGCTCATTGCGCCCACCGTGATAACATTCTGTAAAGAAGTCCTCACTCCAGTGAAGCTTCGACAAAGACACTGTTTTCGTCTCCGTCACATAGCGCTCTCGTTTCTTATCCCAGCGCCGCTCCTCAACAGTCTCCTTGCCCACCACATATGCAGGGTCAAGACCAAGCTTTTTCCAGTGGTTTTGAATCAGGTCGACACCAATGGAGGTCAGCGTCACAGGCAATTTGAAGGTGCCAGTCTGATCAAAGTAGAGACGGATCAATCGGGTGGTGTATTGATCGCAGATCTCAGCATCCCGGATCGCATAGTCCCGGAACCGCTCCCAATCAGCGGCCATAAAATCGGCCATATGCGTTTCGTAGTGCAGATCTTTGTCAGGGTCATCTGACAGAGACAACTTCTCAAACCCAAGTATATCACCAAGCTGAGCAAGACTTCTGGCACCTGCAGGAGCCAATGCAAGTGTATCCCGGATCTTAACTGCAATCCGCACATGTCCTTTGCCGTCGTCGCAGGGCAAAGAGACCTCAATATCCGAGCTGACATTCATAAACAGGCTGCGAATGTTGTCGAGATTCAGCGCACCCCGGCGCTCGTCATCCTTGAAGTCACTAAACGCAGGCACATCCGCACGGGTAAAATGCGCCACCAGATAGATATCAACGGGCATTTTGACATCTGGATAGGCTTTGAGCCCTTCCGCCAAAGCATGTGTGACAAAGGCCTCAAGGGACAGACGGTCGCTGACCAAAGGCCCATCCGGCAAGATAATCCCAGACCAATGCGGTTCCTCCCCAGCATTATCTGGAGTGACGACACGACAGCTAAATTGATAGGAAAGCACTTCATTTTCTATCTCGACCTGTCCTGCCGCATTGGTCCGTGGCCTGCGCTGATACTCCGTGTCAAAGCCAAAGACCAAATACCGTCCTTTTTTGTATCTGCGACCGTTCGGCTTGCCAAATTGCGTAGCGGAGAAGAGAGAGGATGAAGGCATCGGTGGTCCTAAAAGACTTCAAAAAATGGGCTGAGCGCAGCTTCAGGGTTCCTGTTGAAGCGGATGCCGAGTGTTAAAAATAGTAAAAGTTTGTGCTCTACACCCAAATAGAACTTTTACTATTTTTATGATCCTTAAATGGGCCAAAAAAGTTCAAATAAAACATGTGACATCGCCAGAGCTCCCCAAGCACCGACCTATAAATAAACCATATAAAACAATATACTATACATATACAAACATACAAATACAGCTCGCAACTCTCTTGTATCAGGAACGCGATACAAACCAAAATCATAATCAGCCCGAAGCGTTATGCAATCAGAAGGGAATTTCCACCGGACGGTGCAGAGCCAAAGTTACAACGGCCAGCAGACATAACGTCATAGAATAGTAGGGTTAGGAGACAGCGAAAGCGGGGGAAAGATGAAAGCCCCCAAAGAGAGCAAGAGCAAACAATTGTCATCACGAGACGGGGAAGTGCCGTCGCCGAGCGTGTCAAATTGCCATCTACAGGACGCACGCATATCGGTCCGCCGTGTAAGCAGCACGTAGGCTGAGACCGGATAACCGCCAGCCGCACCCTTCAGGTAATCGTGTGTAGATGGTTTGTAAGATCACCAGATCTCACATGCTTCTCCTCAACGGATAGGAGAAGTATGTCCAAATTCCAAAAAACACTAAAAGATTATCCGCCAGAAACATACCCCCGAAGGGGGTACTCAATCACAAAGTGATTGAGCCTCAAGCAAATATAAGCTGTTATAAAGATTGATTATAATCTTCCTATAGACACCCAATGGGTTCACTTCGTGAACTGTGCTTCGCACAAAAGCTAGAGATTTAAAGCCCCGGTTGGGTTCCGGCGGGCTGAGTTTAAATTCCGGAGATGACCTAGAGGGCCCTAAGTCTCCAGCTCTAAACTTGCTGGGAACAAAATATCTTCCCAAAGTTTGACCTCTCCAACACCCCCAAGCACGCAATCGAGGTAGTTCCGATCAAACGTATCCGGACAGTCATCAATCAGTCTTGGAAAGGGCAAATCAGGATCTGTTGGCAGGTAAGACCAAAAGAAGAGTCTGTTTTTGGGGCTGTTTGCTTTCTTTTGCTGATAGAGCGCTTGGACCTCTGCCTCTGTCATCCCCCGAAGGAGAGCAAAATGGATGGAGCGGCCTCGTTTCCGCCCAGTACCTTCAAACATCACCTTCTTATCCTTGAGATTGCCAGCATTGCGCGCCAGCCATTGGAAAGCCAACCGATTGTCAGATCGAGACCCATGGACACGCGATGGTTGGAAACGGATTACTTCTAAGTCATTCATAATAATTACCTTTCAAATGAGTATATGTGTTCAAGTGTGGCCATCGCCATGACAGCGCTGGCCCCTGTTTTAAGCCTTGGCAAAACGACTACGGATCGCCAAAGCAGCCGCCTCCAAAACCTCATCCAACTGACCATCTTGAGCCAAGGATTTGAGCTTCTGGAGGGATTGGACAACGCCCTTGGCGTCACCGCATTTGATTGTTGCCATACCATCCGCAAGCTCAAGCGCCGCTCGCCCATACCGGGGGGAGAGGAACCATTCTCCGGCTTCAGACTGCCATGCCCAACTGGACGCCTTTGGCAGCGCATCGCCTACGCGGGCTGCTGCCAATTGCTTCTCAATCGCAGCTATGAACTTCTGACGGCGCAGATGGCTGGCCGACAAGGACTTGGGTTTGGCAATGGCGGACAGATCAAATTCTTTACTAAGGGACATATCGCTTCTCCTGTGATGTCCCTTGCGCCCTCCCCCAAGACGCGCTTTGCAGACAACCCGCTCCGTCAGCCGACGATCTGAAGGTTCTCAATCAGCTCTTTTGAGGGGGCCATCTTCTTCAGATAAAACCGCTCTAGCTGATCCACCGAAGTGCCTGCATTTTTGGCCAACGTATGAAGGTTCACCTTACCTTTGGACTCCCGCAGCCGGGCCTGGATAGCATAGTGGCGTAGCGAATAAGGAGACAGTTTGCGATCCCCGTCCGCAAGCCCTGCTTCCTTCAGGATGTGGTTGAAGATACGCCGGGCCGTATTGATCGCTGTGCGACGGTTTGGGTATTCAGGCATCCACACGTATTCATCAGCGGGATAGCGGATGCCCTTAAACGGGTCTTTGAGGTCAGTGTAAAAAGGCACCGCAATTGGCATCGTCACGCTGACGCGGGCACCGGTTTTGCCGCCCCGCACATTCAACTCCAGATGCGTCGGATCGCCTTTGACCTGAATATCCCCGTGCTTCAGGCCAAACAGCTCTCCTTCTGTCGGCCTCAGGAAGGAGTGCACGCAAAACATGAACATCATCACATGTTCCCGCTTCACTCTGACACCGCGCACCTTGTCGCCGCGATTTGCACATCTCTGCGCAACCTCTTTAAACAACTTGTACTCTTTGTCGGTAAACGTATGCCGGGGCGTATCAACGGTCTTTTGCTTCGGCATGACCGGCAGCACATTTAACACGCCATCTTCCACCGCCAGCGCCAGCACCTTGCGCATGATGATCGTATGTTTCGCTTTGGTCGATTCCGCCAACCGTTTGGGACGATTGCCATCCAAATGGATCAGGTAATCGCGAACCATACCAGTGTTGATCTTGGTCACATCATATTTGCCAAAATAGACAATCAGCCCATCATTGGCCCGCATCAGCAGCATATTGTCCCCATCGGACCACTTCGACGCTCCCTTCTGAAGGTCCATCAGCTTCTTGGCATAGTGCTCAAAGCTGGTGGACTTCTTCCGGGCATGATCGCTGTTGGCTTGGCTATGATAACTGTCGGCAAACTCGCCCGCTGCATCAATCGCCTCAATCCGGCTGGTCTCTTTGGTTGAACGCACCACATAGGCGCGAGCAATGGGGTCTCTCAGCCGCACATACCAATAGGGACTACGGGCCGTTTTATAGATCGACAGGCCTTTGCGGAGGGGTTTGATTTTGAGGATTTTGTTTTTTGAATCTTTCGGCAAATCAGGAACTTAAATTGAGTGTATAACTGTGTGTAACTTTTAGAACCGCTGATGAAATCTACCAACGGAGAAAAATAATAATTGAAATCAATATATTATGGTGCCCGGGGGCGGAATCGAACCACCGACACGAGGATTTTCAATCCACTGCTCTACCCCTGAGCTACCCGGGCACGGGAAGGCGTCTCGCCTTGGGTGGAGGCGTTCTATGCCGTCCCGCCGGGAGTGTCCAGAGGGATTTTGCAAGTTTTTCAACTTTGTTTTGTAGGCGATGTTTTTTCTGCGTTTTCTAGGGCTTCGTCGAGGTTCAACAGGTCCTCTGGGTCTTGGCTGGGGACCGCATAGGCCCCGTTCATCCATTTTCCGAGATCAATATCGGCGCAGCGTTTCGAGCAAAACGGGCGAAAGGCCGGGACTGTGGGTTCAGCGCAGATCGGGCAGCTCATGCCAGGGCCTCAGTCAACGAAATCCGCCCACGTTTGCGCTGCAATTCAAAATGGCCAAGGTTGGTCCATCCCAGCATTGTAGTCTCTTCGCTGTCAGCTTTCAGGCTGGCGCGCAGCGCGCTTTCAAAGGCGCGGCGGTCCTTTTTGGGCATGGGCGCAAGATCTAGGATGATTTGACCGCCAAGACCGCGCACACGCAAAACCCGAGGCAGCTGTTTGGCACAGGCCATATTGGCTTTGATCCCGGCGGCCAGTGAGGTGTCGCTGCCGGTGTTCACATCAACGGCCACAAAAGCGCGTGTGGGCTCCACATAAAGGAATGCGCCACCTGACAGCGGCTCGCGAATGTCTTGCGCCACATCCAGCGCATCCAGCACCCCGTGGCGTTCAAACCCACCTTTGGTGCTTTCGATGGATGCGGGCTCAACCCAATCGCGCCAGGCCAAAAGATGCGGGCCATCGCCCTCGCTCAGAACTTCCGGGGTGTCGCCGTCATCGTTCAGCACCTGTTCGGCCAGATTGCACATGGCAACGATATCTTCGGCAATGTCCTCCACATCAGCCCCCGCGCAGGCGGAGCGCAGGATCAGACCATAGGGGAGATCGCCGGTGGATTCATGGGCGACTTCCAGCAGGCGGTCGCGTTCATCTTCGTTGCGGATGGAGCGAGAGATATTCAACCCCGGCGCATCCGGTGTCACGATGGCATAGCGGCTTTTGAACAATAGCTTTTGGGTTACAGGAATGGCTTTGCCCTCTTCGGCATAGCCTGTGACCTGCACCAGCATCATTTGCCCTGGCGCCAACCCCTTGACCTGCCGCAGAAAAGCCGGGCCATCAGGCGTGGTCAGGAACATGCCCCCCTGCCCTTTTACAGGACGGTCTGCACGGGCGCGATAAATGGTACCCGGCGTTGGAGCATCGCCTTCGATCAAGAAATCTTCAAGCACCCCGTCGACGATCAATGCCGCCGCCTCGCGGTCGTTGAGGTGGTCCAGAACTACGGTACGCCCCTTCATTCGGCGGCCTCCTGTTGTAAAATGCGCAGGCCAACGGCGCGCAGTAGATTTGCTGTTTCCGCCAATGGCAGACCGACAATGCCGGTAAAGGATCCGCTGATCCATGGGATGAAAGCACCTGCGGGCCCTTGGATGGCATAGCCACCCGCCTTGCCCTGCCAATCATTGCTGAGGAGATAGGCGTTCAGCTCTTCATCCGACAGGCGCTTCATTTTGACCTGGCTCACCACTTCGGTGGTCAGGATCTGATCCCCTTTGCGTACGGCCACAGCGGTAATCACTCGGTGACGCCGCCCGGACAAGGCCATCAGAAACTCCGCAGCCTGACCGGCGTCTTCGGGTTTGCCCATAATCCGGCGCCCCAGGGCAACGGTGGTGTCGGCGCATAACACCACATCCTCGGCGCGTGCCTCCACGGCTTCGACCTTGGCGCGGGTCACGCGGGCGCAATAAGGGCGCGGTTGCTCCCCTTTCAGCGGGGTTTCATCCACATCCGGCGGGCGCACGGCATCGGGTTCAATGCCCAATTGCCGTATCAACTCCAATCTCCGCGGGCTGCCCGATCCAAGAATGAACGCCATTTTAACCTCTAAAGTCTCGTCACACCGGTGATACGCGGGTGTGTGCAAAAACAAAAGCCCGGCACAGGCCGGGCTTTGAACGTCTTTTACGGATCCTGCTTACTTAAAGCGATAGTTGATCCGACCCTTTGTCAGGTCATAGGGGGTCATTTCCACCTGTACCTTGTCGCCAGCCAGAACACGGATGCGGTTTTTGCGCATCTTGCCTGCCGTATGTGCGATGATCTCATGGCCGTTTTCCAGCTCGACCCGAAACGTCGCATTGGGCAGGAGTTCCTTCACGACACCGGGAAATTCGAGCGTATCTTCCTTGGCCATGGTCTCTCCATTATTAGTTAGGTCCCACACAAAACACGGGACGTGCGCTTAAATGAGGGCTTTTCACCCTTTTTTCAAGGGCGCAATCACGACAAGCTGGATTTTGCGGTCATTTTCACGCGTGCCGCCTGTTCTTGCCAATGCAGGCGGTTCAGAACTCCGCCATCCGCGCGCACATTGGCAATCGCATCCAGGTCGACCTCGGCAAAAGTCCAGCCAGCGTGATTCATCCGCCCCTCAGCCAGTACACCGGTGCCGGGAAACCCATGATCTGGGGGACCAAATATACCGCCCATGCCAGTGTTTACGTCTACCGCCTCGGACCAGTCGACCGTCCCAACCAATGACGCCATGGCGGTAACACATTGCCCTTCCAGGGCGCGGGCCATCGCACCGATCCGCACGCGGCTGTATCCCGCAATCCCTTCCGTGCACGAGGGCACAAGAATCACATCCGCCTCGGACAAGGCACGCCCCAACAGCGGGAATTCGCTGTCATAACAGATCAAAACCCCGATCTTCCCTATGGCAGTGTCAAACAGACGCAATCCGTCACCGGGTAGGATATCCCAATCCTCGCGCTCAAACCGGGTCATGATTTGCTTGTCCTGGTGATCAGACTGACCATTGGGGGCAAAGAACATGGCGCGGTTCACTGGACGTGCAAAACCCGCCGCAACCGGCGCCGACGCCCCCAGGATGTGGACATTGTACTCTGCCGCCAGTTTGGCGTGGAGCGTGTTGGCATCCTCCATCCGGTCAGAGGTGGCGTAAATCGACCCCTCCAGATCACTTGCAACCGCACGCCCTGCAAGGGTCGACAGCTCCATCGCGCCATATTCCGGGAACACCAATAAATCCGCGCCCTGCGCGGCCCCATCGCGGACCCAGGTGGCGATTTTGTCCTCATACTGGGACCAGCTGTCCAGCCAATCGAGCGGATAAGCGGCGGTGGCGATTTTCATAAGCGTCTCCCATAATTGGGCATCAAAGGGCGCGTGACCAGAATTGCAGGTCTTTTGTCGTCTGCGCGGCGTCCCCGACGTCTGTCCAGGTGAACCGCGCCAGAACACCTGGCAAAGGGGCATAGCCACGCTTGTGCCAAAAGCTGTCCAGCGGTCGGTAGTCTGCGGGGCGCATTGGATGATCCGCAGCCCGGATCACACCACAAAAGGCACTGGTTTTAAAACCCAGCTGCCGGGCAAAAGCTTCGCGTTTGTCAAAAAACGCATGGCCGATCCCCTGACCGCGATATTCGGGTAGCAGAACGCTTTCGGCGCAGTAAAACACGTGTTCAATGGGCTGCGCCAACCCGTGCAACTGTCCTGCATCCCCGTGATCCGCCAGCGGCATTCCGGTTGCAGCGCCCACAATTGTGCCTGCGTCGATGGCCGCCACCAGAACGGCCTTTGAATTGTCGTGATAGGACTTCAGATACGACTGTTCGTACTCCAAAGAACCGTCATAGAGATAGGGGAAATCCCGAAATACGGCGATCCGCAAACGCGCCAGGTCCGGCAGAGCGGCCACCAGCGCATCTCCGGACAGCGCCGCAATCTCAACACTCATGCGGCTGAAACCTGCGCGATCCAATCCGACAGGTTGTAATAGGTGGTCACGCGCGCAATTTTCCCATCCCGCAGATCAAAGAACGAACCCGCAGGCAGCCGATAGGTCTGGCCTTTGGCCTCGGGCAGGCCTTCATCGGTTTCCAGATAGGTGCCTTTGACGATAAATTCCGCCGCTGCGCGGGTCTGGTCGTCGTTCACAAAGACCACCATATCCGTCAGCTGTTCTTTGTAGCAGCGCGCCATATGGGCGCAGAATTCGGCGAATTTCTCCTGCCCGACCCGGATCTTACCCTCGTTCACATGATGGGCGATGTCATCGGTCAAACAGGCCAGCATTCCATCAATATCACCGGCGTGAAACGCCTCGAAATAACGGGAAATGACGTCGCTCATTCTGCTTCCTTTGGCTGGCCCCAACGTGCGGTCAACCGCTGAATGATCTGATCACGCGACTGACGATACATCTCTAACTTGGCGTCGCGTGTCTCGCCTAGTCCAGTAGGGTCCATAATTGGCCAATATTCGACATCCAGGTGGAAAAACCGGGTCAGTTCAAGCGCCCGGCGCTGGCTGGCCGGAGACAGGGCCACAACCAGATCAAAGGACGACAGGTCATCGCCCCATTGCTCCATCTCGTCGAAGGAGCGTGAGCGGTGCCGCCCCAACTCCACGTCAATTTCCTGGCAGACCGCGATCGAGAACCCGTCGATCTCCATGTCATTCTTGACGCCGACAGACTGCACATACGTGCCAGCGCCATAGAATTTCTTCATGATCCCTTCGGCCATTGGAGATCGCACCGCGTTGTGATCGCAACAGAACAGGACCGAATGCGGCAGTTTCTCCAAAGTTTAGGCTCCAAAATGCAAAACGCAGATCAGCGTGAACAAACGACGCGCCGTATCCGTGTCGACTTCGGCCTTTCCATCAAGACGTTCCTGCAACACGCGGCTTCCCTCATTGTGAATGCCCCGGCGCGCCATGTCGATGGTCTCTATCTGACTTGGCGGCAGATTTTTGACTGCATTGAAATAACTTTCGCAGATCTGATAGTAATCTTTGACGACTTGCCGAAAAGGCGACAGCGACAGGTGGAACTCAGCCGCCTTGTCGCCGGATTCGGTGTTCAAATCAAAAACCAGGCGTTTGTCCCGGATCGCCAGCCCCAGATGATAGGGACCATGCGGCACATCCTGCCCATCACGGGGCGGGATAACAAAGCTGTTTTCCTCGATCAGGTCGAAAATTGCCACTTTGCGCTCTTGCGCGATTTCTGGCGTCGGCGCAGGCAGATTCCCGTCGTCCAGTTCAATTTGACTGATGTAGCTCATGTTGGTGACCTCAGCACTTGATGGACCTTATAAGAGTAATGCAGTGACAAGATTAACTTATGCTGCAGTGCAGCACAATCCACCCAAGGTCGTAACTTATCACAAAAGCCTCGGCACGCCATTGTTAACGATTCAATGAGTCCAGACGGGCCCGCACTGACAAACCGTGCGCTTCCAGGCTTTCACTTTTTGCCAAAGCTTCCGCAGCCGGGCCAATGGCAGCCAGTGCTTCGGGGGTCATCTGGCTCAATGTGGTGCGCTTTAGGAAATCCATGACCGACAGCCCGGAAGAGAACCGCGCCGACCGCGCCGTTGGCAACACGTGGTTCGGCCCACCAACATAATCCCCGATGGCTTCAGGCGTGAATTGCCCCAGAAAGATCGCACCGGCATGAATGGTCTGCTGGCTCAAACCCACGGGATCAGCAACACACAGCTCAAGGTGCTCCGGCGCAATCCGGTTGGAAAGAGCTGCCGCTTCGTCCAAGTCCTGCACTGTAATCACCGCACCAAAATCACGCCAGCTGGCGCCTGCGATTTCGCGCCGCTCCAATGTTTCCAGTCGTTTGTCCACCGCCGCGGCCACAGCTTGCCCAAAGGCCGCATCATCCGTGATCAATAGGGACTGCGCGCTTTCGTCGTGCTCAGCTTGGCTCAACAGATCCAGCGCGATCCAATCGGGATTGTTGTCCTTGTCCGCGATCACCAGGATTTCAGACGGGCCTGCGATCATGTCGATGCCCACTTTGCCGAACACGCGCCGCTTGGCCGCCGCAACAAAGGCGTTGCCGGGGCCGGTGATTTTGTCCACGGGTGCAATCGTTTCGGTGCCATAGGCCAGCGCAGCAATCGCCTGCGCGCCGCCAACACGGTAGACCTCGTCCACACCTGACAAGCGTGCGGCTAACAGAACCAGCGGGTTCACCTCCCCGTCTGGGGTTGGAACCGTGATCGCCAGACGGTCAACACCGGCGACTTTTGCCGGGATTGCGTTCATCAGAACCGAGGAGGGATATGTCGCCAAACCACCCGGCACGTACAGACCTGCGGCCGAAACCGCCGACCAACGCCAGCCCAATGTCGCCCCGGACGCATCGGTCCACTGATCATCCTGCGGCATCTGTCGCGCATGATATGCGCGGATTCGCTCAGCCGCCAGCTCGAGCGCTGCGCGATCTTCTGCGCCAACGGTCGCGATCGCCGTGTCAATTTCTGCATCCGAGAACCGAAGCCCGGACGCCTCTAACGCCAAGCGGTCGAATTTGGCCGTCAGCTCCAGCACCGCTGCATCGCCACGCGCCCGAACATCCGCGATGATATCCGCAACAACAGCGTCCACATCCGGGCTATCTTCGCGCTTGGCCCCCAACAGGGCAACAAAGCGGTTTTCAAAATCCGCATCACGGGTGTTCAGAAATACGGGCATGACGGCTCTCCTTTGTCACCGGCATAGCGGCGCAGGCGCTGATCCTCAAGCGGTCCAGTGGTTTTTCCCAATGAACCACTGAGTGCCGCTGGATTACTCTGGGTGGGTTGGCGTGTGACCGGAGGGTGCACCATAGGGGCGCGTGACGTCTTTGAGGCTGACTTCCAGCGCCTCGACCCGCAGACGCAGGCCACCGTCACCCGCAAGCGTCAGGTGTACAAACCCGCCTTCGTCGTCACTGCCGTCAAAGGTCACGGACATCAGAGAACAAACAAGGCCCGTGTCCCGACGATCCACCCCTTGCGAGGCGACCCCCAGAACATGATCAACCACCAACAGGGACTGGACGCGTTCAACCGAACGACCGCGCGCCTCGGCGGCGGGCTGATCTTCCCAGCGGAAACGGTTCACCAAGACCGCAAAGCGACGCTCTTTGGCCAGCCAACGCATCTCTGTCACCGGGAACACAGCGTCCTGCACCAGTGCAGAGAGAACCTGCAGGTCCTCACCATCCAATGCGCCAAGGTTAACCGGAACCTCGCGCCCGTCTTCAAACGTGGCGTCAGTCATTACGCCTCCTTGATCCGTTCGATCTTGGCCCCGACACCCGACAGTTTGCGCACCACTTTTTCGTAACCGCGGTCCAAGTGATAAACCCGGCTCACGCGTGTCTCACCTTCGGCGGCCAGCCCCGCCAAAATCAGGGACACCGAAGCCCGCAGATCCGTGGCCATCACAGGTGCACCTTTCAGTCGCTCAACCCCGGTCACCGTGGCGGTGCCGCCGGATACATCAATCTGCGCCCCCATGCGCATCAGTTCAGGCGCATGCATAAATCGATTTTCAAAGATCTTCTCTTCCAGAACACTGGTGCCCTCTGCCGTGCACAACAGCGCCATCATCTGCGCCTGCAAATCAGTGGGGAACCCTGGGAACGGCTCGGTTGTCACATCCACCGCCTGAACCCGACCATTTTTACGGGACACTTTGACGCCATTCTCGGTGGCCGACACCTCAACACCGGTGGCCGACAGTTTTTCGACAAATGCACCGATCAGATCCAGGCTACCGCCCAGCAGTTCAACTTCGCCACCACAGATCGCCGGGGCCAACATATAAGTGCCCAATTCAATCCGGTCAGCGACCACGGGATGCGTTGCCCCGTTCAACCGGTCCACCCCCTCGATCGTTAGGGTCGAGCTGCCCTCGCCTTCAATCTGAGCACCCATTTTACGCAAACACTGGACCAAATCCACAATCTCTGGCTCGCGCGCTGCATTGGTAATAACCGTTGTCCCCTTGGCCAAAGTTGCCGCCAGAACCGCGTTTTCGGTCGCCCCGACCGACACAAACGGAAAATCAATTGTCCCGCCGATCAAGCGACCGCCTGGTGCCTTGGCGTGGACATAACCGTCTTTCAACTCCAACTCAGCGCCCAACGCCTCCAGCGCTTTGAGGTGCAAATCCACCGGGCGGGCTCCGATGGCGCAGCCGCCGGGCAAGGACACAACCGCGTGACCATCGCGCGCCAGCATAGGGCCCAAAACCAGAATGGAGGCACGCATCTTGCGGACAATGTCATATTCAGCTGTATGGTTATGAATGTCATGGCTGGACATCGCAAGCACCTGACCATCCTGCATCGCGGCGACTTCGGCGCCCAATGACTGCAGCAGTGATGTCATTGTTTTAATGTCGCTCAGCCGCGGCGCATTGGTCAGCGTCAGCGGCTCTTCGGTCAACAGCGTCGCGGGCATCAGGGTCAGACAGGCGTTCTTTGCGCCTGCGATCTCAATCTGTCCATTCAAAGGGCCATTGCCCGTTACCAGAATCGAATCCATCGTATCTCTACCCTTCGGTTTTGCCTGCTGCGTCCACTGGTTTTGTGGATCGTGCCTTCGCCTGCGCTTTGCGACGCGCCATATTCGCCTTGAGCGCCGCCTTCAATCGGTCCTCGCGATTTGCATCGGAACCTTGTTTTTTTGGTGTTTTCGGATCAGCCATAAAACTTCTGTAACTTAGTGAGAAAAAACCGTCTAGATGCTCTTGCATCCCCCATCGAATATGCATAGAAGCCCCCTCACCGGCGCTGCTGTAGCTCAGAGGTAGAGCACTCCCTTGGTAAGGGAGAGGTCGAGAGTTCAATTCTCTCCAGCAGCACCAGAATTTCCCAAAATCATTAAATCCTGCAAGACGGGCCAGCGATTTTGATTTTCCTAAATTCTTGATGGCACATTCGCGTGACAGTGCGTTCATTTTTGTGGACCATAACGTGTCTCTGGCCCCAGCCCAGAGCGCGATCTGCGTATTGCTATCATAAAAAACAACACACCCGCTGGGTGCTACGGACATTCACCAGCCGATAACCTCCATTTTTATCAGCCAGTTGCATGAACCACTTGAACACACTCATTCGGGTTGCTCAATCTAGGGTTATAAAATTAACTATCCATTCAATTGGGAATGTTAATCACTTCCGCATTGGTAATGTGTCTGAGGTTCCCATGAAGCTTCGCGTTGTAATGTTAACGATCATACTACCCCTGTTGGCGCTGGCCGCCTTCTTCGCCATCGTTCACCTTCAGGACGTCCGAAACACCCGAGACGGCGCACAGTTAACCAGGAAAAAGGTCGTCGAAGAGTCGCTCATCGCAGACCTTGTGCATCAGCTCCAACGGGAGCGGGGGTACTCGGCCGGATTCCTGGCCTCCAAAGGTAAAAACTTCTCTCGCGAAGTGCGCGCGCAACACACAGAAACCGACGATTTCGTTGGGCCAGTTCGGCAAAACACCGCCGATCTGCGCGGTGATCACGCCGAAAGCTACGACCATATGATGTCAGAGCTGTCCAAGCTGGGCGACATACGTATCCAAGTCTTGAACGCTGAGATCCCGCTAAACACAGCAGTGACATTTTACACCGGCCTGATTCACGACCTGTTGGCAGTTTCCCACCACATCGAAGAGGGGAAAACCGAAGGATTGATCCAAACATTGATCACAACACGCACAGCCATAGCTGCAGCCAAGGAAAAGGCGGGGCTAGAGCGCGCCGTGGGATCAGCGGGACTTGGATCGCAGTTCACATTGTCCCTTCACAACCGATATCTGCAGCTTATTGGTGCGCAGCAAGGGCTGCTGGAAGAGGCCGAAATCATCATGCATGAGCTTCACATGCAAAATGACCTGTACTCCTCCGATGCCTATACTGCGGTTAAAGAGGCACGCAAAACCATTGCCGAAGGTTTGGAAAGCGGTAGCTACAATGGCCTGACCGCGCCCCAGTGGTTCCAGATTTCAACCGCTTGGATTGACCATTTGCGGGCGATCGAAGTTGATATTGATGGACAAGTGACCGAATTGGCAACCGCCATTTATCAGGACGCGAACCAAACGCTTCAACAGTTTCAGATGATCGGAATTGTCTCCACTGCGCTTGTGGGCCTATTCGCGATTTTTGTCTTTGAACGGATGATCTCACGCATCAAAACGCTCACCAATGTTGTGGATGAATTCGCCAAAGGCAAATTTGACATCTTCGTGCCTGGCATCAACCGACGCGATGAGCTGAGCAAAATGGCCAAAGCGATTTATCATTTCAAACAAGAGACTTTGGCGATGCGCCGGTCCGCAGAAGAGTTAAAAGCCTCAGATGAGGCTGCCTTGAACGCAAAACACGGACGCGTTGTCGAATTGGTCACCGAAGGGTTGGCTGCGCTGGCCAAAGCTGATCTGACCAGCCATTTCGAAGACCCGTTGGACAGCGAATATGACGACATCCGCTGCGACTTTAACACAGCATCTGAACGGCTGCGGACCGTTCTTGCCTCCATAGCCGAGACGGTTTCGGATCTGGACCATGCGTCGGCCGCCATGCGGGCCTCGGCCCTGGATCTGGCGTCGCGAACCGATGAACAAGTTGACACAATCCGCACCACCACGGACCGCGTGGACGCGCTGTCCACTGAAGTGGAAACATTTGGCAACGACATCCTGTCCGCCGCGCAACTGGCCGGCGCTGCCCGCGAACGCGCCAGCACATCCGCCAATGTCATGCGCGAAGCCGTGGAAGCCATGAGCCGTATTCAGAACTCGTCGGAACAGATTGGTCAGATCATCTCGATGATTGAAGATATTTCCTTCCAAACCAATCTGCTGGCCCTGAACGCCGGGGTGGAAGCCGCCCGCGCGGGAGAGGCGGGACGCGGATTTGCCGTTGTGGCCTCCGAAGTCCGCGCCCTGGCCCAGCGGGCGAGCACCGCCGCGATGGAGATCAAACAGCTGGTCGATGAAAGCGGCACACATGTGAATTCAGGCGTGACACTTGTGGACCGAACCGGTGCCGCACTGGACGAGATTTCAACTGAGATTACCCGCGTGGACGACGTGCTAACCCGAATTTCCGAGGCCTCTCAGGATCAGATCCACCAGTTGCAGGACCTGGCGTCCTCTATGAAGGTGATCAACAATCTGGCCGGGCAAAACACCTCAATGGCCAAGGACACGCAAAACGCATCTGGCGATATTGCCACCCGGTCCAGTCGCCTCGCCAATTTGATCTGCGACTTTAAACTCCACAAGGGCGACAGCCGCAGCTCTTCTGCGCGTGCCGCCTAAAAAAGTTCTCCCGCACCCAAAACACCGGTGCGGGCGCCATCCTAAAACTTGCGGAATAGGCGTGTCAGATCAAACAGGTCATCCAGTCGGTCATACCGGGCCTTGGTCTCATCCCAGCTTTCTTCCTGGGTCGCGGCAATCATTGCCTCCAGCAACATCATGGTCGAAATATTTGAATCCCAAGCAGAGGGAATTTCGACCCAACAATTAAACGTTTGATCTGCCGCAGCCGCAATTGGGCTGCTCCATTGATCGGTAATCAAGATCACATGGACGCCACGTTCCCGTGCAAGTTCTGCCAAACGCTGCAAATTCGTCTCGTACCGGCGCACGTCAAACATCAGCAATGTGTCGCCCTGGACCATGTCCAACACATAGTGCGGCCAGGTTGCTGACGAAGACGTCATATGCGTAACCCGTTGGCGCACGGCCTGAAAATGCGTAAACGCATAATCCGCAAGCGCCCGAGTGATCCGCCCTCCAACAACATAAAGGCGGCCATTGGTATCGGCCAATTGGCGCACTGCAGCATCAAACGCATCCGCGTCCAAATTGGAAAAGGTCTGAGACAAATTCTGTGTCACAGCTCCCGCAAATCTGTTGAGCATATGTCCTTCGGGCGCGTCAGAAGCCCAGTTCTCACGACGTTGGGTGGGACCAGACACTTTGGCCTCCAGCTCCTCGCGCAGAGCCTGATGGAACTGAGGGTAACCTTTAAAGCCAAGCTTTTGCACCATACGTGCCACGGTCGGCGTCGATACACCTGCGTTTTGCGCAACAATTGTGATCGAGGCCAATCCAGCCACTGGATAATTGTCCAAAAGCGCCTGCGCAAACTTTCGTTCGGTCTGCGTCAGATCTGCATATTGTGCCCGGATCAATTCGCGGACTGAGGCTGTGGGCTTGGCCAATCTGAAGTCTCCCGTGTTAAATGCCGACCCGTGCACAAACCTTGAACAGATTTCTTCAGCACGACCTGCATCTCGCTCAGATTTCTGAAAAGATATTGACAGAAAAATCTCTCCGTGGAAACATTTTTCCAAAACAGGGAGTTTTTTGTGTCTGCCGATTCTCAATCACCAGACCATACTGTAGAAGTCATTAACCCCACTGGCGCTGGGGATGTGGTCTTGTTGTGCGAACATGCCAGCAAGTTCATTCCCAATAAATACAATAGCTTGGGACTAAACGCAGCAGATAGAAACAGTCATGCGGTTTGGGATCCAGGCGCGCGCGCGCTGTCTGTATTGTTGTCACAGGTCTTGGATGCGCCATTGATCGCCAGCACAGTGTCCCGCCTAGTCTATGACTGCAATCGCCCGCCCAGCGCCGCCTCTGCAATGCCGGTGAAATCCGAACTGATTGAGGTTCCCGGCAACTGCAATTTGACGGAAGCACAGCGCTCTGAAAGGATCTCTTCGGTTTACGAACCGTTCCAAAACGCCGTCCAGCAAGTGATCCAGGCCCGCAAGACAAACGGTATCTGGACGGCCTTGGTTACAATCCACAGCTTTACGCCGATCTACTTTGGCCAGAAACGCAGTGTCGAGATCGGCATTTTACATGATCAGGACAGCCGCTTGGCCGATACGATGCTGTCACATGCTACTGACACCTACAAAGTGGAGCGCAATTCGCCCTATGGGCCCGACGATGGCGTCACCCATTCTTTGATCTGCCACGGCGTTGAAAATGCATTGGCAAATGTCATGATCGAAGTCCGCAATGATCTGCTGGCAGGCCCTGAGGACATCAAAATAATCGCCGAAGAACTTTTGGGACAGCTGCGCCCAGCGCTCACCAACCTGAAACGGCAGGAGCGGCCCGATGCCTAGATGGATCCTTGCCTATGTCCGCGCGATCGACACGCTGAACCGATGGATCGGGCGGTTTGCGATGTATCTGATTTTTGGTTTGATCGGCGTTTTATTGTGGTCTTCCGTTTCCAAAACCTTTTTCACCCCGTCGCTGTGGACGCTGGAGACGGCGCAGTTTGTCATGGTCGCCTATTACATCCTTGGCGGGCCATATTCGATCCAGATGGGGTCAAATGTCCGCATGGATTTGTTTTATGGCGACTGGTCCGCGCGCACCAAGGCCCTGTTCGATGCTCTTACCGTTTTGTTCCTGATCTTCTACCTGTGGATGCTGTTTTACGGGGCGGTCAGCTCGACGGCGTATTCACTGGGGTATTTCGGGCTCGAACCGTTTGCGTTTTTCTGGGACCTGTTCACCACATTCCTTAGCGAGGGGATCAGCGGGGCACAGGAGAAAATCGGTTATCTTGAACGCTCCTCCACCGCTTGGCGCCCGTTTCTTTGGCCGGTCAAAACAGTCCTTTGCTTTGGTGTTTTTCTAATGCTGCTTCAATGTCTTGCTGAACTCTGCCGCGACATTGCCCGACTTCGCGGAGAAGAGATCTGATGTCGCATGAATTGATCGCAATAGTGATGTTTGCCGGCATGATGCTGATGCTGATGACCGGGCAACGAGTCTTTGGTGCCATTGGGTTTGTTGGCGCTTTGGCTGGGCTTTTGTTGTGGGGCACTGGAGGCTCTGAAATCCCGTTTTCGGCCGCCATGAAACTCATGAAATGGTATCCGCTTCTGACCCTGCCGATGTTCATCTTTATGGGCTATGTGCTGTCGGAATCCAAAATCGCAGATGATCTCTACAAGATGTTCCACGTATGGATGGGACCGGTCCAAGGTGGGCTGGCCATTGGCACCATTGGTCTGATGGTCCTGATCTCCGCGATGAACGGTCTCAGCGTGGCTGGCATGGCAATCGGAGCCACAATTGCCCTGCCGGAATTGCTGCGTCGGGGCTATGACAAGATCATGGTGACCGGCGTCATTCAGGCTGGGTCTTCGTTGGGGATCCTGGTGCCACCCTCTGTGGTTCTGGTCCTTTATGCCATGATCGCGCGTCAACCCGTTGGGCAGCTGTGGTTGGCAGGTGTTATCCCCGGCCTTCTGATGGCGACCCTGTTCATCATCTACATCTATGTGCGCTGTCGGCTGCAACCGGAGCTTGGTCCCACCTTGCCACCCGAAGAACGCAATGTGCCGATGGCCGAGAAACTGCGGCTTCTGCAGGCGGGGCTGCTGCCGCTGGGTATTTTCGCCGCCATGATGGTGCCGTTTGTGAACGGCTGGACCTCGCTGGTGGAAAGCTCGGCCATTGGCGCGATCGCCGCCTTTCTTGCCGCTGTCCTCAAAGGTCGGATGACCAAAGAGGTCTTTGAAACATCGGTCCGCTCCACCTTGGGCATCTCCTGCATGTTCATGTGGATCATCCTGGCCGCGCTTGGATTTGGCGCAATCTTTGACGGTCTCGGCGCAGTTAAAGCGATCGAGGATCTGTTCACCGATCAGCTTGGCCTCAGCCCGTGGATGATCCTGATCCTGATGCAGCTGAGCTTTATCATCATGGGCACCTTCTTGGATGACACCGCCATGCTGGTGATCGTCGCTCCGCTTTATGTGCCGCTGGTGGGCGCGCTGGGATTTGATCTGATCTGGTACGGTGTCCTTTATACGATCACCACGCAGATCGCCTATATGACGCCGCCCTTTGGCTACAACCTCTTCCTGATGCGCGCGATGGCGCCGCCAGAGATCGGACTCAAAGACATCTATGTCTCCATCATCCCCTTTGTCGCCGTCATGGTAGCTGCCCTCGCCCTGATCATGGTCTTCCCACAGATCGCGATGTGGCTGCCTGAACTGGTCTACGGAAAATAACCTAAAAAAGAGCCCAAAAACGGGCCGGACAACCAACAAGGAGTAAGGAAATGACCTCAAGACGTAAGTTTCTGCAAACCGCCGGTGTTGGCGCAATGGCCGCCCCGCTGGCGACCCCTGCCCTGGCCCAATCCACCATCAAATGGCGCATGCAGACCTATGCTGGTGCGGCGCTGGCCGAGCATGTGGTGAAACCCGCCATCGACATGTTCAACAAGATCGCAGGCGACCGCATGCAGATCGAACTGTTTTATGCGGACCAGCTGGTGCCGACCGGCGAATTGTTCCGGGCCATGCAACGCGGCACCATCGACGCGGTGCAATCGGATGATGACTCCATGGCCTCTCCGACAGAAGTAACTGTCTTTGGCGGCTACTTCCCCTTTGCGTCGCGCTATTCTCTCGATGTGCCGGTCCTGTTCAACCAATACGGCCTGAATGAGATCTGGGACGAGGAATACTCCAAAGTCGGCGTCAAACATATCTCCGCCGGGGCCTGGGATCCCTGCCACTTTGCCACCAAAGATCCGATCAACTCGCTTGCGGACCTGAAAGGCAAGCGCGTCTTTACCTTCCCAACTGCAGGCCGCTTCCTGGCACAGTTCGGCGTTGTCCCCGTCACTCTGCCTTGGGAAGATATTGAGGTTGCGGTTCAAACCGGCGAGTTGGACGGCATCGCCTGGTCCGGCATCACCGAAGATTACACCGTCGGCTGGTCCAAAGTGACCGACTACTTCCTGACCAACAACATCTCGGGCGCGTGGGCCGGGTCCTTCTTTGCCAACCAGGGTCGCTGGAACGAGCTGCCCGAAGATCTGCAGACCTTGTTCCGCGTTTGCTGTGACCAGTCCCATTACTATCGCCAGTGGTGGTATTGGGGTGGAGAGGCGTCCCTGCGCGTCAACGGCAGCGACATGAAGCTGACCACCATTCCGGACGATGAATGGCAGCAGGTCGAAGATGCTGCGGTTAAATTCTGGGATGAGATCGCCGCTGAAAGCCCAACAAAGGCCAAGGTTGTTGAGATCTTCAAGAAATACAACGCCGATATGCAGAAAGCCGGTCGCCCTTATCGCTACGGCTGATCAAACGGCCCGCATCCCCGGTTGGGGATGCGCGGCTCAAACTGTGACCGCCCCATTGGGGCGGTCTCCGCTTGATAACAAAAAGAGACCTCGCCCATGCCCGGCCCCTTCACTCTTGATGCCCTCCGCGCCGATATCGAAAGCGGCCAGATCGACACCGTCCTGACCTGCATCATCGACATGCAGGGCCGCCTGATGGGCAAACGGTTTCACGCCGAAGCCTTCCTGGAGATGGCCGAGGACGAAACCCATTGCTGCAACTACCTGTTGGCCACCGATCTCGCTATGGCCACCCCCGATGGGTATGCATCCACCAGTTGGGAGCGCGGCTATGGCGACTATGTGATGAAGCCCGATCTGTCGACCATTCGTCCGGTACCCTGGCTCGATGGAACCGCATTGGTGCTGTGCGATGTGCTCGACCACCATCATCACCAGCCAATCCCATTCGCCCCCCGCGAGATGCTGAAAAGGCAAATCGCCAGAGCCGAGGCACTGGGCCTGACCCCGATCATGGCGACCGAGCTTGAGTTCTTCCTGTTCCAGGGCACCCATGACGAGATCGCCCGAAACGGTTTCAAATTACAGCCGATCTCCAACTACAACGAAGACTACCATATCTTCCAAACCTCCAAGGAAGAGCCGGTGATGCGCCCGATCCGCAATCACTTGCGTGCCATGGGCATTCCGGTCGAGGGTTCCAAAGGAGAGGCTGAGGCCGGTCAGGAAGAGTTGAACGTTAAATACGACGAGGCACTGGCCACTGCAGATCACCACACGCTGGCCAAACACGGGATCAAGGAAATCGCACACCAGCAGGGGTTCGCCGCCAGCTTCCTGCCGAAATGGCATGCAGACCGTGTGGGGTCCGCGTCCCACGTCCACCAATCGTTGTGGAGGGATGGTCAGAACGCCTTCTTTGATGCAAAGCAACCATTGGGCAAATCCCGTCTGATGGACCACTATATGGCGGGCCTGATGAAATATGCCGCCGACTATACCTATTTTATGGCCCCCTATATCAACAGCTACAAACGTTTTGCCAAAGGCTCCTTTGCCCCAACACAAACCGTATGGTCCGTTGATAACCGGACTGCCGCGTTCCGCCTGTGTGGGGACGGAACCAAAGCCGTGCGGGTGGAATGCCGGGTCCCAGGTGCAGATATGAACCCCTATCTGGCCCAGGCCGCGATGCTCGCCGCAGGCCTGAAAGGCATCGAAGAAGAACTGGAGCTGCCTGCGCAGTTCACAGGTGATGCCTATAGCAATGATGAAGCACTACATATTCCCGGCACCTTACGGGACGCCCGCGATGCGCTTTTGGCGTCTGACATGCTGAAAGAGGCGCTGGGTGAAGACGTTGTTGCCCATTATGCCCGCGCGGCGGAATGGGAAATCGAAGAGTTTAACCGCGTGGTCACCGATTACGAAATTGCACGAGGCTTTGAAAAAGCATGAGCACCCTCCAATGTATCTCCCCCATCGACGGCTCGGTCTTTGCCAGCCGTGACACTCTGTCGCTGGATGCAGCCCGTGTCGCAGCATCGCGTGCGCGGGATGCGCAACGGGCCTGGGCCGCGCGTCCTTTGCAGGAGCGCATTGATCTGGTGATGGCGGGCGTGGCCGCTGTGGGCGCAATGAATGACGAGATCGTCCCAGAGCTGGCCCAAATGATGGGTCGCCCCGTGCGTTATGGTGGCGAGTTCGGCGGGTTTAACGAACGCGCCTCCTACATGGCAGAAATCGCGCAAGAGGCCCTGGCCGACATCGAAGTTGGTGAAGACGCCACGTTTAAACGCTATATCAAACGCATCCCTCATGGTGTGGTGCTGGTCGTGGCCCCCTGGAACTACCCCTATATGACCGCGATCAACACCGTCGCGCCTGCGCTGATTGCGGGCAATACGGTCCTGTTGAAACACGCCACGCAAACCCTTTTGGTGGGTGAACGCATGGCGCAGGCCTTTGCTTCGGCTGGCGTGCCCGAGGATGTGTTCCAGAACGTCTTCCTGGATCATGACACCACCTCCACCCTGATCGCCGAACGTGCGTTTGATTTCGTCAATTTCACCGGCTCCGTCGGTGGCGGCCAGGCGATGGAACGTGCCGCCGCCGGAACGTTTACCGGCGTCGGCACCGAACTGGGCGGCAAAGATCCAGGCTACGTCATGGAGGACGCCGACCTGGATGCAGCGGTTGAAACGTTGATCGATGGTGCCATGTTCAACTCTGGCCAGTGCTGCTGCGGGATCGAGCGCATCTATGTGCATGAAAGCCTGTATGATGACTTTGTGGAAAACGCAGTGGCTTTAGTAAACTCCTACAACCTCGGCAACCCGCTGGACGCCGAGACCACCATTGGCCCGATGGCAAATGTTCGCTTTGCCGCGGAAGTGCGCGCCCAGATTGAAGAAGCGGTCGCCGCGGGGGCCGTGGCCCATATTGAGACGTTTGCCGAAGATGATGGCGCCGCTTACCTCACGCCGCAGATCCTGACCAATGTGACCCACGACATGCGGGTGATGCGCGACGAAAGCTTTGGTCCTGTTGTGGGCATTATGAAAGTCTCCTCGGACTCAGAGGCCATCGCCTTGATGAACGACAGCGAATTTGGCCTCACGGCCTCGCTCTGGACCAAAGACGTCGACCGCGCCGCGCAGATCGGCGATCAGTTGGAAACCGGCACCGTGTTTATGAACCGCGCGGATTACCTGGATCCTGGCCTGTGCTGGACGGGATGTAAAAACACCGGACGTGGTGGCGGCCTGTCGGTCATCGGCTATCAGAACCTCACCCGTCCCAAATCCTACCATCTGAAAAAGGTGACATCATGAGCCTTGTTGGAAACTGGTCCTATCCGACCACCATCAAATTCGGCGCGGGCCGGATCAAAGAGCTGGCCGAAGCCTGCGCCACCGCCGGGATCACAAAACCGCTGCTGGTCACAGACAAAGGTCTGGCCAACCTGCCGATCACCACGGCTACGCTGGACATTATGGAGGCTGCAGGCCTGGGGCGCGGTCTTTTTGCGGATGTGGACCCCAACCCGAACGAGATCAATCTGGATGCCGGTGTTGCGGCCTACAAAGCCGGTGGTCACGACGGTGTCATCGCCTTTGGCGGCGGCTCCGGTCTGGATCTGGGAAAAATGGTTGCCTTTATGGCGGGGCAAACCCGCCCTGTCTGGGATTTCGAAGATGTCGGCGATTGGTGGACCCGTGCCGACGCCGATGCCATCGCCCCGATCATTGCGGTGCCCACAACAGCAGGCACCGGATCCGAAGTGGGTCGCGCCAGCGTGATCACCAACTCGGTGACACATGTGAAAAAGATCATCTTTCACCCCAAGGTTCTGCCTGCCGTGGTGATCTGCGATCCCGAACTGACCGTGGGCATGCCTGCCTTCATCACCGCGGGTACCGGGCTTGATGCCTTTGCCCATTGTGTCGAAGCCTATTCGTCACCTTTCTATCACCCGATGTCCCAAGGCATCGCGCTGGAGGGTATGCGGCTGGTGAAAGAGTATCTGCCCCGCGCTTACAAGGACGGCAGCGACATTGAAGCGCGCGCGCAGATGATGTCGGCCGCAGCAATGGGCGCGACAGCCTTTCAAAAAGGGCTCGGCGCTATTCATGCCATGAGCCACCCAATCGGCGCGGTGTTCAATACCCATCACGGCACCACCAACGCGGTGTGCATGCCCAGCGTGCTGGAGTTTAACGCGCCTGAAATTGCTGCACGTTTTGATCAGGCCGCGGCCTATCTGGGGATTGCAGGCGGCTTTGACGGGTTCCGCGCCTATGTCCAAGAGCTGAACGACAGCCTGGGTATTCCCCGCAACCTGTCGGACCTTGGCGTCACGGCAGAGGCGATCCCAGAATTGGTCAAAGGTGCAATCATCGACCCGTCATGCGGTGGCAACCCAATTGAGCTGACCGAAGCGAACCTGACACACCTCTTTAACGCGGCACTGTGAATCTGATCGCCCCTGCAGCCATTTGCAGGGGCGGTATTCTTACAGCGTCTGACCGATGCTGATTGTGGGCTGCAAGGTCTCACGAATTGGATCAAGCGGCGCTGTGGCCTCCCGGTCCTCCAGAATGATCTGCGCGGCCCGTTCGCCAATTTCCCGGCGCCGCGCGTCCGTGGTGGCCAGATCCAGCGGCAGACCGCGCAGGATCTCAAGGTTGTTAAACCCGGCCAAAGCCACGTCGCTAGGCACAGACAAGCCGCTGGCCAGACAATGCATCAACCCGCCCACCGACATCACGTCACTGGAATAACACAGACAATCAATGTCGGGATGATCTGCCAAAATCTCAGCCGTCAGCGTGCGACCCGTCTCAATGGAGGAATCCCCGGCATAGGTCACCTGATCCACAAAGCTCAACCCCGCCTCAGTCAGCGCGTCTGACAGACCCAACATGCGCTTGCGCGCGCGAAAGTCGCGGGGCAGTTTGGTGCCGATAAACCCAATCCGCCGATAGCCACGTTCCAGCACCGCGCGCCCGATCTCATATCCCGCTTGATGGTGCGAAATCCCCACGCAGTGCCGGACGGGATCGCCGTCGGTGTCCATCACCTCCACCACCGGACAAGCGGCTTGGGCCAGCATGCGCCGGGTGGCCTCGTTGTGCTCCAGCCCGGCAACAATCAACCCCGATGGTCGCCAGCTCAGCAGTTCGCGGATCACTTCCTCTTCTTCGGTCAGGTCGTATCCCGTGACCCCCACAACCGGTTTCAACGGGCTGGCCGCAAGCGTCGCTGAAACACCCGACAACACTTCGGGAAAAACATAGCTGTTGAGCGATGGCACAACCACGGCCACCAGGTTGACCGACTGCGACGACAGAGAGCCGGCGATGCGGTTGGGCACATATCCATGTTCGGCCGCGATGTTCTCGACTTTGGCCTTGGTCGCTTTGGAAACATCCGGCGCGCCCCGTAAGGCGCGCGAGGCGGTCATTTCACTCACCCCGGCCAGTTTCGCGATATCTTTGAGCAGTAGCTTTTTCGACATGCCCCCTTTTACCCAAAGGATGTGTCATTGAGACAAGCCAAGAATTGCATCGGGGCTTGATTTCGGTCAATGTTATCGCTACCGGTATCGCAATCATATGACGCACTGCGCATTCAAGCCCGGAAGAATCCCGGAGGAGGCCCTATGACCCTGAAGATCGCAATCAATGGCTTTGGCCGCATCGGCCGCAATGTTCTGCGTGCCATTCTGGAAAACGACGTCCAAGACATTGAAGTTGTTGCAATCAATGACCTGTCCCCGCCGGAAACTCTGGCGCATCTGCTGAAATACGACAGCGTCCATGGCCGTCTGGCGGCAGATGTCTCTGTGTCGGGTGACACAATGACCGCAGGTGGGCAGACCATCCGCCTGACCGCGATTCGCAACCCCGAAGAGCTGCGCTGGAGTGATGTGGACATCGCTTATGAATGCACCGGCCTGTTCACAGCCCGTGACAAAGCCGCGCTGCATCTGAAAAACGGCTCCAAACGCGTTCTGATCTCTGCCCCTGGTAAAGAAAGCGATCGCACCGTTGTATTTGGCGTGAACCATGGTGACCTGACCGCCGACGATGTGATCGTCTCAAACGCGTCCTGCACCACCAACTGCCTGGCACCGCTGGCCAAAGTACTGGACGATGCCTTTGGTATCAAAACCGGCTATATGACCACCATCCACGCCTATACCGGTGATCAGCCGACACATGACACCACGCACAAGGATCTATATCGCGCCCGCGCCGCTGCGATGTCGATGATCCCAACCTCAACCGGCGCTGCCCGTGCAATCTCTGAGGTTCTGCCCCATCTGAAAGGCCGCCTGGAAGGCTCTGCCATCCGCGTGCCGACCCCGAATGTCTCGCTGGTGGACCTGACCTTTGTACCCGAGAAGGAAGCCACCCGCGAAGCCATCGACGCTGCGGTTATGACGGCTGCCGAAGGCCCGCTGAAAGGGATCCTGAACTACAGCAACGATCCGCTGGTTTCGATTGATTTCAACCACGACATTCACTCGTCGACCTATGCGGCGGCGCAGACCTCTGTCACCTCCGAAGGTCTGGTGCGTGTGGTTAGCTGGTATGACAACGAATGGGGCTTCTCCAACCGGATGTTGGACACAGGTCGCGCAATGGGGGCCTTTATCTCCTAAGCTTTTATGCCTCCAAAGCCGAAAAGGCCGTGCAAATTGCACGGCCTTTTTTATTGCGCTGTTGCAGTGCTTTAGAACGGCACGCCAAGCTTTTTCAGCAATGGCAGACGTTTGGTTGCAAATGCTTCGGCCTGTGCTGTCAGCTCCATCAGATTTTCCTCAGGTGTTTCCAGCTGACGCCCGTCTTTCAGCACCCGTTGCCCTTGTGGGGCTAGGATCATCCAGACCAATTCCGCCCAGTCCTGTGGCTGCTGCCGCCCTTCGCTCATCGCCAGAAGGAACAGCTGTTCAAACCGGTTCACCTGAATGCCGCCACCTGTGACTGGCGAGGCCAGGAAATGGATGACTTCGCTGTCTTCCGCGCGTTTGCAGACGGCTTCATTCATACGACGACAGGTCACCTCACGTGCCTCAAGCCCCTCAAGCGGCAGGCAGGGCGTGATATGGCTGGCCCCGGCCAAGGATGTGAGCAGATGGGTGATCCGACCCCAGGTCATCTCTCCAAATACACCTTTGTCGAGCAGCTCTTTCACTGTTGCCGGCCCCTGCGACAGGGTGCGCAGGATTGGTTCAACCTGATGCATTTCCAAAGGAACCTCCCCCAGACGCCAACGGATCGACGGCAGTTCACCGGTAAACGGGCGCGTCAAAGCAAACGGCGTGTGGAACCACGCCCCCACTGCCCCGCGTTCCGTCAAAGGTTGGCGACCCCGCACAAAAATGTCGGTCCGGAATTGTTCGTTGACCAGAATATCGCGCAAATTCTCGCGCCGGACCGGATCATACTCCTTGTCCAGCATCGCGATCTGATCGGGCTGGAAATTCAAATCATCCAAATGGTCCATCGGGTTGGCCGAGCCGAGATAGCTCATCTTGGCCTGGCTCATGTCGGCTGCCATGTCGGTGAAATGCATCGGCGCCCAGCTTGAATTCATATATTCATGCGCCAGGTAATTCTTGGGCATTTTGCGCATTTTCGTCAGCCGTTTTTCAAGGCCGGGGTTGTCCACAAAATACTTGGCCCCGCTGGCCTGAAGCATTTCGCAGAACTCCAGCGCGGCCTCGATCCGGTCAGGAATTGGACCGGTGCCATTTTCGATAAGTTCGCCGATCATCCGGCTGAGGGGCACCGCACCGGCCCAGCCGGGCAGCGTGTTGTAGCTGACATAGACCAGCCCACCGGGTTTCAGACGTTTGGTGATGAAATCCAAAATCAGCTGCTGATTGTCTTTGGACACCCACGTGTAAACACCGTGCAGCGAGATTACGTCGAATTGTTCTGGCAGGCTTGGTTCGTTATGAAACTCATCAAAGGATTGTTCATAAAAGTGCAGGTTTTCAAGCGCTGCGTCCTTGGCCAATTTGTCCGCGCCCAGAATGTGGACCGGGTTGAAATCCATGGCATAAAATTCAATGTGGGGATTTGCGGCTGCCAGCAGATTGGCGGCCATCCCATAGCCGCAGCCCAATTCACAATAGGTTACGGTGTCGCCATCCAAACGGTGCTGCACACCCTGCGATGTCGCGCAAAACGCCAACAAAGATGGCGTCAGTTCCCGTTGGAAATCGTGCGTGTAATCAAGATCAGCCGTATAGCCAGCGGTCCAGTCGGTCATGTTCGATCCTTGCTTTCTGCATCCCATGATCAAAACGGCAGGAATTAAAACGCATGCACAGAACAACCATCCAAGCGCCAAGCCCAAAAACAGGGGGAACCGGAACAACCACCCGTCTTCATCACGCTGAGGTTTTAAGAAAAATGTCTGTAATAACTCTTAAGATCACGACCGGCGCGCACAGCTCACCATAAAATCCAAGACCTGCCCGTGGTGGCTTCACGTTTTATCGAGGAGATCTGGATCTGGGTCCGGCTGGACCTACAACCAAACCCAAAGACCCACTGTTTTATGGCCCTATGTTTTGGGAGAGTTCCATGTTTACACGAGCGGCTTTCTGTCTTTTGGCTTTTACCACAATGGCGCAGGCCGATATTGGTCTGCCAAATGCGCAGCCCCTTGGCAGCGCGTCCTTTCGCTGGCTAGGCGTGACCTTTTATGACGCGACACTTTACACCCAGCAAAACCGGCAGTTCAGCTGGCAGAATCCAATGGCGCTTGAACTGCGGTATCGCAAAGGTGTCAGCGGTCAAAAGCTGGCCGGGTCCGCAGGGATCGAGATCCGCCGCCTGGAAGGCAAGCCCGCAGATTATTCGCAGTTCATGTCCAAGCTTGAGCGCTGTTTTCGCGACGTCAGAAAAGGCGACCGTTATGTGGCGGTTTCGCCCTCGGTGAACCGGATACAAATGTCCCTGAACGGCAAACGCACCTGCACCGTTGATCACCCGGACGTACGTCAAAGGTTCCTGGGGATCTGGTTGTCTCCAAACAGCCGTATGCCGTCCCTGTCCCGACGGCTGCGTGGCGAATAAGCCATTAGGCCGCACGCCTATACGCCCCCTTTGTTCTATGGCACAGTGAAGCATTCTTTTGCTCACAGGATCTCTCACTTGCGTTCTGTTCGCCTACGACTGCTGATACTGGCCCTTCTCCCACTCAGTGTACTGATCCCGCTGTTGCTGGTTCTTGCCATGGCGCGCTGGAATGCTGACTATGACGATGTGCTAATCGCCAAGGTCGAGAGCGATCTTAAGATTGCTGAACAATACCTGGCACGCTTGGAAGCTGAGACCGGCAACCATCTGCAAAACCTTGCAGAATCCGCGTCGCTGCATCAGGAACTGGAAGCCTCTCCGCAAGAGCTGCGCCGGTTTCTGGCACAGCGGCAAAGCAATCTGAAACTCGATTTCCTCTATTTCCTCCCACAGGAGCAATTGTCGGACGAGACTTTGAAATGGCCCGTGATTTCTGCAGCCGCCGTGGGGCTAACAGAACACGCCATTGATATCTTTGACCCGCAGGAGTTGGATGCGCTGTCCCGTCACCTGGCAGAACGGGCGCGGCTGCCATTGCTGGCGACCCAGGCTGCCAGCCCAAGTGCGCGCCAGATTGAAGATCGCGGCATGGTTATTCATGCCGCCGCGCCTGTGCAGCAAGGCAACCATCAGGGCGTCTTGGTTGGTGGGATCTTGTTGAACCGAAACCTCGATTTCATCGATACCATAAACGCGCTGGTCTATCAGGATCCCAACACAAGCCAAGGACGCCAGGGCACCGCCACCCTGTTCCTGGAGGACACGCGGATCTCTACCAATGTGCGTCTGTTTGAAGACGTTCGGGCCCTGGGCACACGCGTCTCGGCCGAGGTACGCAATGCGGTTCTGGGGAATGGTCAAACCTGGTTGGACCGCGCCTTTGTGGTCAATGACTGGTATATTTCGGGCTATGAACCTTTGATCGACAGTTTCGGCACCCGTGTTGGCATGCTCTATGTCGGTTTCCTCGAAGCGCCTTATTCGGCTGCAAAACGTGCGGCCTATTGGAGCATTCTGGGCGTCTTTATCGTGGTGATGGCACTCTCGGCTCCGGTCTTTCTGTGGTTGGCCAAGGGGATCTTTTCGCCGCTGGAACGGATGACCAAAACCATGCGCCGCGTTGAACAGGGAAATCTGAGCGCCCGCATCGGTCTTGTGTCCAACCGGGATGAAATCGGACAGGTGGCCCAGCACCTTGATATGTTGCTGGATCAGATCCAAGAACGCGACCGGCGATTGCGCAGCTGGGCGGATGAGTTGAACGCACGGGTCGACAAACGCACCGAACAGCTGAGCGACGCCAACGCCAAGCTGGAAGAGACCTATAAACAGCTGGTGATGAGCGAGAAGCTCGCCTCGATCGGGGAAATCACGGCCGGGGTCGCACATGAGATCAACAACCCGGTGGCTGTGATCCAGGGCAATGTGGACGTCATCCGCATGGTTCTGGCGGAACAGGCCGGTCCAATCCAAACCGAGCTGGATCTGGTCGACAATCAGGTCATGCGGATCAGCGCCATTGTCGGGAAACTGCTACAGTTCGCGCGCCCGTCGGAATTTGGCAATTTCGCCGAGAGCCTCGACATTCTTCCGGTGGTTGAGGACTGTCTTGTACTGGTTGCGCATAAGATCTCGACCCAGGAGATCACTGTTGTCAAAGCGCTTGGCCGCGCGCCTGAGGTCCGGATTGATCCCGGCGAATTGCAGCAGGTTGTGATCAATCTGATCATAAACGCAGCCCAAGCGATGGAGGGCCAGGGCACGCTGACGCTGACGCTGGAAGAGGTCCAACGCAATGGTATTTCAGGCGCCATGCTCACCGTCGCGGACACGGGTCCGGGTATTCCGGCCGACAAGCTGCGAACCGTGTTTGATCCGTTCTACACCACCAAACTGGGCAGCGGCACAGGCTTGGGCCTGTCGATCAGCCAGACCTTAATCCAAAAAGTTGGCGGTATCATCCAAGCGGACAACAGGGAGACCGGCGGTGCGGTCTTTTCGATCTGGCTGCCAGCCGCCGCTGCGGCAGAGGTGGCCGCACAATAAAGGGCCTGTTTACAGGCCCCAGGTTGCGCATTTCCGATCAATGGTTTTTCGCGACACGCCCAGACGCCGCGCCGCCTCGGCCCGATTGCCATCACAGGCGTCCAGCACATGCATAATGTGGCGTTGGGTCACCAAATCCAGCGATTCAATCGCCGCCTGCCCCGCCAGATCGCCGTTGCCTGCAAACTCTTCCGGGAATTCTCCCAGGATCATAGAGCGTTCTATCAAGTTCCGCAGCTCACGCACGTTGCCGGGCCAGTCATACCGGCTGAATTTGAGCAATGTCTCCTCATTCAGCTCCAATGCGGGCATGCCCAATGTGGTGGAGAATTGTTCGATGAACAGCGCAGCCAGTTCGACGATGTCCTCGACCCGATCCTTCAGCGGTGGCATCTCGATGTTGACCACATTGATCCGGTGATACAGATCCGCGCGGAAACGCCCCTCTTGTACAGCCGCTTCCAGGTCAGCATTGGTGGCAAACAGGAACCGCAGGTTCAGTGGAATATCCCGTTCTGCCCCCAGGGGCCGCACCCGCTGGTCTTCCAGCACACGCAACAGCGCGGCCTGGACCTGATCGGGCATCTGGGCGATTTCATCCAGAAACAAGGTGCCGCCGTCCGCATGCAGGAACAGCCCGCCCTGACGACGGTCCTGCGCATCCGCCTGACCAAAGAGCTCCTGCGCAATGCGATCCGATGGGATGGTGGCGCAGTTGATGGCCACAAACGGTTTTTCGGCCCGTTCCGACATCGAATGCAAGGTACGCGCGGCGATTTCCTTGCCCGTACCGCTTGCGCCCGTAAACAGAACCGGCGTCGGCAAAGGGGCCAAACGGCGCAGCATGTCTCGGGATTTCGTTATGGCTGCGGATTTCCCCAACAGTCGCCCGCGAACTGCTGCGCCCTCACTCGACAGCTCATGCTTGAGCAGATAGTTTTCCTGCCGCAGATACTTGCGATCCAATGCACGCGCGACCGAATTCAGGATCTGATTGGCGCGAAACGGCTTTAACACAAAATCCGCAACACCCGTGCGCAGCGCCTGGATGGCCGTCTCAAGATCCGCATAGGCCGTCACAAGGATCGTATCCGCGAACAATCCAACCTTGTGCTGTTCCTGAACCCATTCAAGCCCGGTTTTGCCAGGCATGATATTGTCCAGGATCACCAGATCAAAATGGCTTTGATCCAGAAACCCCGTCGCCTCATCAGCCGAGGCTGCCTGCTCCACGCGTTTGCAGCGCGGCTCCAGGATCTTGGTCATAAAATTGCGCATGCCCGGTTCATCGTCGATCACCAGGATCGACGCACCAGCCAAGCTATCGCCATAGTCATCGCGCAGCGCAGGGTTCAGATTCAATGTCCGTCTTCCAATCGTACGTTTGCACCCGACTGACGTTCAGCCGATGCAAATCCGATCTCGTCCAAAACAAAGTCCGCTGCAACGGCAATAATCGCAATCGCTGCAAATCCAGCCAACATTACTTTCATGTTCAGTTCCGCCTATTGGGCTTGCCTACATGGCTTTGTGGAATTTTATCTATCAGGTGAACACACAGCCTGTACAGAAAAACACAAAAAAGCCGGGCAAGAGGCACGTCCAACTGCCCGGCTTCCTTGGCTATTCTGCGGGCTGTTGTGCGGCCGATTTGGCTTTTTCTTCTTCCAACCAGATCGAGTGGTGTTGATGGGCCCAGGCCTCATCCACTTCGCCGCTGCCCATTGCGTCATAGGCCCCTTCCATGCCGACAGAGCCGATGTAGATATGTGCAATGACAATTGCCATCAGAACAAAGGCCATGATCGCATGCCAGGCTTGGGTCAGTTGCATTTCTTCCTGTGCGGCCAGATCCGTTGGCAGAACCCCCAGTCCAACCATCTCCGGCAGGCCGGTGGTGTTGAGGAACGCGAAGGTCTTGGCCATCAGCGGCAGCTCATACGGGAACAGCAGCGACACGCCTGAGACCGCGATTGAGCCGCCAAACAGGATCACCGACCAAAAGATCACCTTTTGACCTGCGTTGAACTTTTTTGCAGGCGGGTGTTTGGAGCCAATGATGCCGCCAAACTGCTTGATCCAGGTCAGGTCGGTTTTGTTTGGGATGTTATGTCCAGCCCACATGACCAAAATCATCCCCAAGGCCAGCATAAAGGCCCAAGAGACATTATTGTGGACCCATTTACTGCCAATCAAAAGGACCGAGTTAAACTCATGCCCCAGCAACGGCAGGATCCCAACCCGACCAAACAGCACAAACAGACCGGTGATACCCAACAGGATGAAGGATCCCGCCAGCATCCAATGGGCAAAGCGTTCGATGGATTTGAACCGGGTTACAGTGCGGCCCGTGATTTCGCCGTCGACACCAATGCGACCGCGCAGCAGGTAGAACACAATCAACGCGCCCAGGGTGCCCAGCAACAGCCATCCACCATAGGTGCGCAGCGGTCCGTCGCGGAATGCAAGCCACGCCATGCCGCCGTCTTGGACAAGGGTCGCCGCAACATCGCCGCCCGCAGACACCCGCACATTGGCTGTGTCATATCGCAGCGCCCGCCAGATATCCGGGTCCGACGCCCCGCCCAAGGTGCCCAGCTGTTCTGTTGTGGGCTTGGCTAGATCCGGGTCGCCAACGTTGTCGCGGCGGAAGCTGTCGTCAATTTTCAGCTGTTCTTGACGCGCAAGAATATCCGACAGCGTCTGAGCGCCGCCCGTGGCGGAGCGATCCGGCGCGGTTTGCGCGATCGCAGGCACAGTCACCACAGAGATCAGCGCCGACCATAGAATTGCAAAAGCAATGCGCAGCATCGGCACACTCCTTTGATATGAATAAGTTACAACTTTTCGAGGTGCGGAACGGCCCGGCAAGACCGGGCCATTCCGTTGTTCACGTCCGAATGAGATCAGCCGCCTTTTTGGTCGTAGGCAGTACCCCACCCCCAAGCGCCGGTGCCAAAGCCGCGGGCCACAACACGTTCGCGGTAGACCGCGGAAACGGTGTCGCCGTCGCCCGCCAAAAGCGCCTTGGTCGAGCACATTTCGGCACAGATCGGCAGCTTGCCTTCGGCAATCCGGTTACGACCATACTTCTGGAACTCAGCCGAAGAGTTGTTTTCCTCTGGGCCGCCAGCGCAGAAGGTACATTTGTCCATCTTGCCACGGCTGCCAAAGTTGCCCGCCTGCGGATACTGCGGCGCGCCAAACGGGCACGCATAGAAACAGTAACCACAGCCGATGCAGAGGTCTTTGGAGTGAAGAACAACACCTTCTTCGTTCTGGTAGAAGCAATCCACCGGGCAGACGGCCATACAGGGCGCGTCTGAACAGTGCATACAAGCAACCGAGATCGAACGTTCACCGGGTTCACCATCATTGATGGTCACAACGCGGCGACGGTTGATGCCCCAAGGCACTTCGTGTTCGTTCTTACATGCGGTGACGCAGGCGTTGCATTCAATGCAGCGTTCGGCGTCACACAGGAACTTAGCTCTTGCCATAACGGTTTCTCCTTATGCTGCGCTGATTTTGCAGAGAGTACATTTGGTCTCCTGCATCTGCGTGACTGAGTCATAGCCGTAGGTCTGCGCGGTGTTGGAGCTTTCACCCAGTACATATGGGTCAGCCCCTTCGGGGTATTTGTGACGCAGATCTTCGCCCTGGAAGTGACCGCCAAAGTGGAACGGCATGAAGGCGACGCCCTCACCCACCCGTTTGGTCACCATTGCCATGACTTTGACCTTGCCGCCTTCGGGACCTTCGACCCAGACCTGCGCCCCGTCACGAACGCCCAGATTGTTGGCGTCACGCGGATGGATCTCGACGAACATGTCCTGCTGCAGCTCGGCCAACCAAGGGTTGGACCGGGTCTCTTCACCGCCGCCTTCATATTCCACCAGACGACCCGAGGTCAGAATGATCGGATAATCCTTGGCCACGTCCTTTTTCTGGATCGAGGCATAAAGGGTTGGCAGACGATAATCGTGACGGTCCTCATAGGTCGGGTAATCGGCCACAAGGTCACGACGGTTGGTATAAAGCGGCTCGCGGTGAATTGGCACTGGATCCGGGAAGGTCCAGACAACCGCGCGGGCCTTGGCGTTGCCAAAGGGCGCACATTCGTGCTGGATCGCCACCCGCTGGATGCCGCCGGACAGGTCGGTTTTCCAGTTGGTCTTTGGTCCCGCCACAGCGTCAATGCTTGCGCGTTCCTCATCGGTCAGATCGCCATCCCAACCCAGATCCATCAGCATCTGCATTGTGAATTCCGGATAGCCATCCTGAATTTCCGAATTCTTGGAATACACACCTTCGGCCAGAAGGTTGTCGCCATCACGTTCAACACCAAAACGGGCACGGAAGGTCAGGCCACCCTCAGAAACAGGCATCGACATGTCATACAGGTTCGGCGTGCCCGGATGCTTCATCTCGGGCGTGCCCCAGCACGGCCACGGCATACCATAGTAATCCCCGTCAGCAGGGCCACCGATGGCTTTGAGCGTGGTTTTGTCAAACGTATGCTGGTTCGCCATGTGCAGTTTGATCCGCTCTGGCGACTGACCGGTATAGCCCACCGTCCACATGCCCGCGTTGAACTCGCGCGTGATGCTTTCGATATTGGGCGTTTCCGCGTCTTCCATCTCGATATTGCGGAACAGACGATCGCCAAAGCCGAACTTGTTGGCAAACTTGGCGATGATCACATGATCCGGCAGCGATTCAAACAGCGGTTCAACCACTTGGTCACGCCACTGGATGGACCGGTTGGACGCGGTCACAGAGCCGCGGGTTTCAAACTGGGTACAGGCCGGCAGCAGATACACACCATCGGTGCGATCCTGCAGAACCGCTGTCACGGTTGGATAGGGGTCAACCACCACCAACAGGTCCAGTTTTTCCATTGCCGTTTTCATTTCCGGCATCCGGGTTTGTGAGTTCGGCGCATGCCCCCACAGAACCATGGCGCGAACATTGTTCGGCTGGTCCATGTTGGCTGCGTCTTCCAGAACACCGTCGATCCAGCGGCTGACCGGGATCCCTTTGAGGTTCTGCATCGACTTATCTTTGCCGTCAGAGCCTTTCATGGTGCTGAAGCGGCCAGACAGCCAATCGGCATCTTCACCCCAGACACGACCCCAATGCGCCCATGCACCACCGCTCAGACCATAATAGCCCGGCAATGTGTGCGACAGAACGCCAAGGTCGGTTGCACCCTGCACGTTGTCGTGGCCACGGAAGATGTTGGTGCCGCCACCTGCGGTGCCCATGTTGCCCAACGCCAGCTGCAACACACAATAGGCGCGGGTGTTATTGTTGCCGGTGGTGTGCTGGGTGCCACCCATACACCAGATCACGGTGCCCGGACGGTTGTTGGCCAGCGTATGAGCCACGCGGCGCAGCTGCTCACCGGGAGTGCCGGTGACGCGCTCCACCTCTTCGGGCGTCCATTTCTTCACTTCGGTGCGGATCTGGTCCATGCCCCAAACACGGGTGCGGATGAACTCTTTGTCTTCCCAACCGTTTTCAAAGATGTGCCACAGGATACCCCACACCAGCGCCACGTCAGTGCCGGGACGGAAGCGAACAAATTCATCCGCATGGGCCGCGGTGCGCGTAAAGCGCGGGTCACAAACGATCAGCGGCGCGTTGTTCTGTTCTTTGGCTTTCAGAACGTGCTGCAGCGACACCGGGTGTGCTTCGGCAGGGTTGCCGCCGATGATAAAGATCGCTTTGGACTTGTGGATGTCGTTGTAGCTGTTGGTCATGGCGCCATAGCCCCATGTGTTTGCTACACCCGCAACCGTGGTCGAGTGACAGATCCGCGCCTGGTGGTCGACGTTATTGGTGCCCCAATAGGCGGCGAATTTGCGGAACAGGTAGGCCTGTTCATTGTTGTGCTTGGCGGAGCCCAGCCAATACACACTGTCAGAGCCGCTTTCGTCGCGGATCTGCATCATCTGGTCGCCGACCTCATCAATGGCCTGCTCCCAAGAAATACGCTTCCATTCACCACCCTCTTTTTTCATCGGGTACTTCAGGCGGCGTTCACCGTGGGCGTGTTCCCGCACGGATGCACCCTTGGCGCAATGTGCGCCCAGGTTAAACGGGCTGTCCCAACCGGGCTCTTGCCCGATCCAGACGCCACCCTGCACTTCGGCCATAACGGTACAGCCGACAGAACAGTGGGTGCAGACGGATTTTACGGATTTAACCGCGCCATCTGCAGCAGTGGCCGCATTGGCCTGTGTCACGCTGCCGCCTGTGGCGCTGATTGCAGCCAGACCACCAATGGCCAGGCCGGATCCACGCAGGAATGCGCGGCGATCTACGGATGTTTCCGCAACCTTGGACAGGATACTTGTCCGCTGGGGGCGTCTCGCAACCCCGTTGGTCTTTTTCCTAAGCATTTCAAACCTCCCATGCTAGCTCTGCCAATTCCAGAGCGCGCTCGGTACTGTGTTGGAGCCTCAGGCGGTCGGGCGTTTCGCAACCAGTTGCCTTTGGCGGGATCGGGTCAAAGCGCCCGGCTCAGATTAGAACCGGATGCTCTCGTAATAGGCGCGGGTATGCGCGGTATCCTGCATCTTGTCAGATGACAGATCCGGCTGTGCCGCGGCCTGCGCCTCGGTGCCGGTTGTGGCCACAGCAACCGCTGCCGCCGGTGCGGCTGTCGCCGCCAGTTTCAGAAAGTTGCGGCGGGAATTGCCGCTGTTGTCTGCCTTGGTCATCAAAGTGATCCTCCTCCTGTTGGTCTTCGGGTCACGGTTCATTGGCGCCACCGAACATCCGGTGACACCGGTGCGCGCATCACTGCACGCTCATACGAAAGCCCTCGGCCTCAATCTCCATGAACACCCGGCCCACATGGGCAACCGAGGCATAAAAGATCGAGGTTTTGGCACCTTCGAGGTCGCTAAAGAAATGTCCGGCCCAGGGGCCGATGTGCTTGTTAAAGAACTGTTTCTGGTCCGCCAGCGACGCGGGCGTGCCAAATCGGCCCACAATAAGCGCGCCCATCATCTCCATGAGCGAGGCGATATTGTCCTCGGGCTCATAGACATTCTGGGCCCGCGTCATACCGCGCGCCGCCATATCCTGCCGCAGCGCGGCCAGCGGTTTTTCGTTCAGGAAACCGGTCAGGTAATAGCTCGCATAGGGCAGCAATTCACCGCGCCCCAGTCCGATGAACAGGTTGTTGAACTCACGCTCAACACCAGCGGGTTTGGTCTGTTTGGCCACTTTGGCCAGGGCGGTGATGGCCTGCCCCAATGCGCTGTCATCCCCGGACAGGCCGGCGGTTTGCTCCAACAGCATCTGATCGGGCGCACCGGACAGCAAGAGGCCCAGAAAATTATAAAGATCCGCGCGCAGGCGGTCTTCTTCTACAATGCTCAGGTTCTCAGCCACAGCTGTCATATCCTTCTGCCTCCTCACATCTGAGCGGTATCGTCAAACCGAAACCGCATCCGCCCCATTGGCACGGGCGTGCCCGTGTCTTCCTCAATCGCCATTGGCACAGCCTCCTGCTCCTCGGCAGCGGCTACCAAAACGGACGCGTCCGTGTCCGGGCTTTCGCACGGTGCCTCGGGCGCATCCTCTTCAACAACAGGGTCGTCTGCGACCTCATCCGGGACGTCCGCCGCATCCAGTTCGGCTTGGCGGGCCAGCTCTTCCACATGGGCGGTCATGCCTTTTCCCACCTGATAGGCGGTCTGCATGTTCTCCATCACCAACGCGGCGTCGGTGAAATCCTCGCCGTAATCGATCAGCCCATCCACATTGGCCAACACCGGGTTCACCCGCCACAGGCGTCGCAGGGCGCGGGTTCGAATGCGGGCGGGCACAGCATCGGTCAGAAAGACCTTGAAATCATCGCCCTCTTTCAGCGTTTCCGGATCCGGCAGCTCAAGCTGTTCCAGCAGTTCCTCATCCGTCAGCGCGTCTTGCTCGGCTTCACGCAGGGCGACCTCTGCCTCGGCAGCGGCCTGCACTTCAGCCACGGCTTCTGCCTCAACAGCGGCTTTGCGACGGGCCCAGAAATCGCTCATTGCAGGCGCTCCTTGCGGATCTGACCGGGCGCGCGATAAACATCCGCCACCTGTTTGATCCGCACATCGCCAATGCCATCTTCGGCCTCACCCACGGTGCGCTTGTCCCGGCGGCGTTTCTTGAACTCTTCCTGTTTGAAATGCGCATCGGTGAACTGCTGGACCCAGGCCACCAACCCCTCGGGCATGGCGATCTTTTCCACCAGATCCTCACCGTTGTCCGCATAGTCCTGCGCCTCAAACGGCGAAGCGGTCACCAGTGTAACTTCCAATGGCGGGTCCAAACTCGCGTCTTCGCGTAGCACCACATAAACGCTAGGCGGCGTAGCAGTCAGACCCTGCTTGTACGCTTCGGCCTCTGCGCGGTGTAGTTCCAGCGGAACAGTGGCGGCATGAAACTCACGTGCTTCGCCTTCCTCGCGCAGCAGCTGCCAATTGGCCTGTCCTGCCCCCGGCAGCACAGCGACGGCCTTCCACGACCATTTGGCCCAACGGGTCACACCCGGCATACGCCGGACCACAACCCCCAAGGGCATCACTTCCATTTTCTCAAAGTCACGGGCCACGGTGCGGCGCTCTCCCAAAGTCTGCAGCCATGTTGCCGCAGATGGCACCGCCGTCTGAACCGTGATTTTACGCTCTTTGGGCTTTTTCGACATTTGCGGACAAATTGGGTAGCCATGAATACCGTCGCATGCAGGCCCGGACGAAAAGTCTATGTCGACTGTTTCGATCAGGTTCACCGTGCGTGCATATTTTCGCGAATCACTTGGCCGAATCTGGCCCGATCCACGCGGCGAGCGTGGCTTGAAAACGGTTTACGAGATCCCAGAATCAGGTGTAGCAAGTTATCAAACAGCCCGCATTTTTGCGCTCAAATACGCTCAACCGCCAGCGAGGAATAAATGAACAAACCGTTGATTTTATGCGATTGTTCCGGATCCAACCCAATTGACGGAGACCGTCTGACGCAGGCAACAGGCCGCCCCTGCTCGAAACTGCATACTGCCCTTTGCACCACCGAAGTTGAGGCCGCCGCCGCCGCGATGTCGCAGGGAGAGGTGACAATTTGCTGTACTCAGGAAGCCCGTTTTTTCAGCGAACTTGCAGCGGAAATTGACGCAGTTGAGCCAGACTATCTTGACCTTCGGGACAGGGGTGGCTGGACCAAGGATACGGGCGATTTGCTACCCAAAATGTCCGCACTGGTCGCGGAAAGTGCCCTGACTGTCCCAGCAGCCAAGACGCTGGATGTGCATTCCAATGGGCTGTGCCTTATTATTGGCACAGCTGAAACTGCCCTACCCGCCGCTGAGCGGTTGCGGGACATTTTGGGTGTCACCGTCTTGTTGACTGATACTGCAGAGCCGCCGATGCATCGGGGCTTTGACGTGATCCGTGGCCGCCTTCACAGCGCCCAAGGAGCCTTGGGTCAGTTCACCCTGCGGATCGATGCGCTGCAGCAATTGGACGTGACCGGGCGCGCGTGGGACTGGACCCCGCCCCGGGATGGTGGGCAGTCGGAATGTGATATTCTGCTGGATCTGACCGGGAGCACACCGCTGTTTCCGGCACCCGAAAAACGCGAAGGTTACCTGCGTCCCGACCCCAAGAACCCGCAAGCTGTATCCGACGCCATTCTGACGGCCAGCCAGCTGATCGGCACCTTTGAAAAACCGCTTTATATCCGCGCTGAACCCCTGTTGTGTGCGCATTCCCGCGCCAGCCAATCCGGCTGCAATCGGTGTTTGGACGTCTGCCCAACCGGAGCAATCACGTCGCAGGGCGACCATGTCACGATTGATCCGATGATCTGCGCGGGCTGCGGATCCTGTTCATCGCTCTGCCCTTCCGGCGCGCTGACTTATGATGCGCCACCAACCGACAGCCTGTTTGTCCGTGTTCAGACATTGGCGAAATCCTATCTGGCCGCCGGCGGCGCAGCCCCACGTCTGCTGGTTGTCGACACACATGGCATCGAGATGATCGCCTTGGCCGCTCGTTTTGGCCGCGGCTTGCCCGCCGATGTGATCCCGATGCAGGTGGAAGCGCTCAACAGCTTTGGCCATGCCGAAATCCTGGCGGCACTGGCTGCCGGGTTTGCCAAGGTCGACATCCTGCTGTCCCCCAAGGTCGAGCGCGACGTGCAAGAACGCGAGCAGGCCTTGGCTGCGGCCATCGCAGGCCCTGCCACCAGCGCAATCCTGGATCTCAACGATCCCGACGCGCTGTCGGATGTTTTGTTTTCAGATCAGGCACCTGCCCCACTGGAAACCCCCATTCGCCCCTTGGGAACGCGTCGCCAGATCACCCGTCAGGCCGCCAAAGCGCTGGCTCCGGAAACAGAACAGCTGCAGCTGCCACAGGGTGCCCCCTATGGTGCGGTTCTGGTCGACACAGATGCTTGTTCGCTTTGTTTGTCATGTGTGTCGCTTTGCCCCTCGGGGGCCTTGGGCGACAACGAGGACAAGCCCCAGCTGCGCTTTCAGGAAGACGCCTGTTTGCAATGTGGCATCTGCACCAGCGCCTGTCCCGAAGAGGCCATCACATTGGAGCCCCGCCTGAACCTGACGGATGCAGCCCTGTCCCAAGACGTGCTGCATGAAGAAGAACCGTTTGAGTGTATCTCCTGTGGCAAGCCGTTTGGGGTGAAGTCCACCATCGAAAAGATCACCGAAAAGCTTGCTGGGAAACACGCGATGTTTGCCAATCCAGATGCGGCCCGGATGATCCAGATGTGTGACAACTGTCGGGTAGAGGCACAGTATCACCAGCAAAACGCGCCGATGGCGGGCAGCCCGCGCCCTGCGGTTCGCACCACCGATGACTATTTTAGCAAACGGCGGGACCACTGAATTCGCATGGAGCGAAGGCCGCACCGCGTGGTGCCCTGCGGCGTTCGATGCTAAACCGATATCAACCGATTTCGCGCGGGCATAATCCGCGCGCCCACCAACGAAGGAGCAGACCTGCGTGTCCCTCACCCGTGAAGCCGTTCTTGAGACGCTGAAAACCCTGACTGACCCGGCCTCTGGCCAAGACATCGTTGCCGCCGGAATTGTTCGCGCCCTGAACATCGAAAATGACAGCGTGCGGTTTGTGTTTGAAATCGATCCAGCCCGGGCGCAGGCCTATGAACCGTTGCGCGCCGAGGCCGAAGCAAAGGTCACAGCCCTGGCTGGCGTGGCCAAAGTCACGGCGATGATGACGGCCCATACCGCCAAGGCACCGCCGCCTGATCTGAAACCCTCTCGCCCGGCGGAACCCAAAGGGCCCCAGCACATCCCCGGCGTGAAGAAGATCATCGCCATTGCGTCGGGCAAAGGTGGCGTTGGGAAATCCACCGTCTCTGCCAATATTGCCTGTGCGCTGGCGCAGGCCGGGAAATCCGTTGGCCTGTTGGATGCAGATGTCTATGGCCCCTCACAGCCGCGCATGCTCGGCGTCTCTGGTCGTCCGGCCAGCCCGGATGGGAAAACCATCCTGCCCCTGCGCAATCATGGTGTGACCATGATGTCAATCGGCCTGATGACCAACGAAGATCAGGCGGTTGTCTGGCGCGGTCCGATGCTGATGGGCGCATTGCAGCAAATGATGATGCAGGTGCAATGGGGCGCGTTGGATGTCTTGATCGTGGACCTGCCGCCCGGCACCGGCGATGTGCAGATGACCCTCAGCCAGAAAGCCAATGTAGATGGGGCCATCATTGTCTCGACACCCCAGGACGTCGCTCTGATCGACGCCCGCAAGGGCATCGATATGTTCCAAAAGCTGAACGTGCCGATCCTGGGCATGGTTGAGAACATGTCGACCCATATCTGTTCCAACTGCGGCCACGAAGAGCATTTGTTTGGTCATGGCGGCGTCGCAGCCGAGGCCGAAAAGCTGGGCGTGCCCTTGTTGGCCGAGGTGCCACTGCATCTGGATGTACGTCTGGCGGCGGATGGCGGCGCACCCATTGTGGTCTCCAAACCCGACAGCGCACAGGCGCAAGTGTTCCAGCAGCTTGCCAATGATCTGATTGAGGCCGCCGTCGTATGACCACGCCAACCTTCCCTCCTTTGATGTCGGGTTACGCTCTCAGCGGGCAGGAAGACCCGTTTGAGGTCGCCCGGCAAAAGGCGGTTCTGGGCTGTGACGCGGGGCTTGTGGTCTATAACCTCGGCCACGATCTCATGGCTGCAGCCCTTGTGCTCACCCCCGAAGTGGCATTGCAGCAGGCCATGGCCATGATGCCCGCCTGCGGGGTTGGGTTTCAAAACGCGCTCGGCGCGCTTGCTCCGCCCGAGGTTGCTGTGCATCTTGAATGGAACGGCGCTATCCGCATCAACGGCGCCCGCTGTGGCCGCCTGCGCGCCGCTGCCGTTGAAGGCTCACAGGACCAGATCCCCGATTGGCTGGTGGTGGGCTTTGAGCTCCGCCTTTGGCCCGCAGGCGAAGAGACCGGCCTGACCCCGGATGACACCGCGCTTTATGCCGAAGGCTGCGCCGACGTCAAAGCGCCGGAACTGTTGGAGGCCTGGACCCGCCATACGCTGCACTGGATTTCCCGCTGGGAAGAGCCAGGCGGGGCCAAGGCGCTTCACAGCGAATGGCGCGGGCTTGTGCATGATATGGGCGAAGAGGTGCACCAAGGGGGCAAGACCGGTCAATTTCTTGGTGTAGACGAAGATTTCGGCATGCTGCTGCGCGACGGGCCCACGACGCATCTGTTGCCCCTGACTGACCTTCTGGAGGAATAAGCCATGCTGTTGGCACGCGCGATCCATTTTGACGAAAGCGACATGAATGTCTTTGCCAGCCCTGCCCGCACGGGGGAATGGTGTATCTCTGGCGGGTTTGAATTCTCCAACTGGAGCCAAAGTGATCTGGTCGGCAAACAGCGCCAGGCCTTTGCCAACGGCTGGATGGGGCTAGAGACGGGCGGACGTGTGACCTTTGTTGCGGTGACGCAGATCGAAGCGGCGGAATTGGAACAACTGACCGCGTTACTGGCGCAGCATTTCGTCACCTACTATGGCGCGCCGGATCTGGATGCGGCGCGGCCCGTCGCCGCTGAAGAACTCGCGCATATGGCGGAGCTCTGTGCCGATCACGCGCCCAACACCTTGTTGACGGTCGCGCGCGAGCTGACGGATGCAGGCATTAAGGAAAGCTACCGCATGATCGAGGCACAATCGGCAGATCTGGAACAATTTGCGATCCATTCCACACCCGATAGCTGAGCCAAAACCGCCTTGTTAAACCCTTGTTGATCGCTGCGTGCTATACCGCCTGCGGACACAATCAGGAGCGGTTTATGTTCAAACTATCAGCAACAGCGCTGCTGGCCAGCGTCATTGCATCCGGCGCGTTGGCTCAAGGAAACTATTTCGAAAGCGGCAACTGGGCCGTTGTTCGCATGGGCAAGACGTGCCAGATGTTCACCCTGCGCGCAGACCGCCACACCAGTGGCATGCTCTCGTTTCGGTTTGACGAGCAAGGGTACAACGCCGGATTTTCCTATGAGTACTACCCTTGGTCCAATGACGAAGGTGCGCCCTGGGACCAAAGCTCGGATTACGTCGAGCTCTATGTCGACGATGCCGCGGTCTGGCTCGGGGATGAAATGTTCCTGGGCACCCATATGGGGCGCGATGGCGCCAGCATGACTTCCGGTTTTGTCGGAGAGATGATTGATGCCCTGTCCAAGGCCAAAAACAACATCAGCGTCGCCGTGCATATTTCCGCCAAGGGCGAGACCTGGACCTACGGCGGTTTTTCCACAGACGGCTTTACCGCCGTTGCCCAGCAAGCCGGGGCAATGTGTGAGTTCAACCCCTCGGCGTTGCCTGCATCCTGATCCGCGCATCCTGATCTTCAGCTTCACAAACACAAAAGCCCCCGCACACAGCAGGGGCTTTATCAATTACACAATGGCTAAGCTTACTGTTTGGCGTTAAAGACAAAAAGTGTCTCACCGTTGATTTTATAGCTGTTGATCAACCCTTTCGCCTTGTCTGAAACCAGCCAGCCTTCCAGCTGCTCTGCCAGTTCGGATTTCACATGGGGGTGTTTTCCCGGGTTCACAGGAAGATAGGCGTATTGATTAAACAAGACCGGATCGCCGGAATAGAGCAGCTCCAGATCGCCCTTGTTGCCAAAGTTCAACCAGCTCGCACGGTCCGACATAATATAAGCCCCCATGCCTGAGGCTGTATTTAACGCAGCCCCCATACCTGCGCCCACAGCGCGATACCAATCCCCAAATCCCTCGGCGTCCAGATCCGCCGCATTCCACAGGCTCAGCTCTTTCTTATGGGTGCCGCTGTCGTCCCCACGGCTGACAAAAACAGCCTCAGCACCGGCGATTTTTTGCAGGGCATCCGCTGCGGTTGTTGCGTCATGCACATGGGCTGCATCCCCCTTGGGGCCGATAAACACGAAGTCATTATACATGATCTCGCGGCGGTGGGTGCCGTGGCCCGCTGCCAGAAACGCTTCTTCGGCTTTTTTCGAATGGACCAGAATGGCGTCCACATCCCCGGCTTCGCCCAACCGGATTGCCTGGCCCGTGCCGACCACCAACAGCTGCACCTCCAGGCCAAGATCCGCTTTGATCTCGGGCAGCAGGATCTCTGCCAGGCCCGAGTTGTGAAACGACGTTGTCACCGCCAGTTTCATCTCATCCGCCCAGGCGGCCGTGTGCACCGTCAGGGCAGCAAGCGCGCTCCAAATTACATGTTTCATTCCACAATATCTCCTCTCAAAAACGCGCGTCCCTCAGGGGTTTCGGGTCCAGCGAAAAAATCGCCAGCCGATCTGTGTTCCTGGATCTGGCCACGGGCCACCAGGATAATCTCATTCGCCAATCGCAGTGCCTGGCCCAGATTATGTGTCGACATCACCAGACGGGTGCCTGCGGCCACCGCATCCTGCAACAACGCCTCGATCTCGCGCGTGGCGCGCCCGTCCAGCGATGCGCAGGGTTCGTCCAGAAACAGAACCTCAGGCTTGCGGATCAAGGCACGCGCCAGCGCGAGTTTCTGGCGTTCGCCGCCCGACAGAACATTTGCCGACCGATCCGCGGCCGCTTCCAAGCCGATGCGTTTGACCCACTCCAGCGCCTCTGCCCGCGCGGCGCGACGGGGCACGCCGATCAGGCGCAGCGGATAGGCCACATTGTCCACCACCGAGCGGCGCATCATCACCGGCTGCTGAAACACAAAAGCCTGCCGCTCGCGCGCTTCTTCCACCGGGCAATTCCAGCTGACCGAGCCGGTTCTGAGCCGCACAATGCCATGCAGCATTTTCAACAAGGACGTCTTTCCCGCGCCATTGGGGCCAATCACAATGGTGACCCCCTGCCCGTCCAGACGCAGATCAACCGGCCCGATCAGAACCTTCCCTTGGCGACGCACTGAGGCCCCCGTGGCAACCATAGGCAACAATGACATCACCACCGCCCCGTCCGTTCTGTCTGCCCAAGCCAGTGAATGCAGAGGTTCACCGCCACCGCGAGCCCAATCAGCACAAAGCCAAGCCCCAGCGCCAAGGCGAATTCTCCCTTACCGGTTTCCAAGGCAATCGCCGTCGTCAATACGCGGGTGTGGTGGTCGATATTGCCGCCCACAACCATAATCGCGCCCACTTCGCCAATGGCGCGGCCAAACCCCGCCAGCGCGGCTGTCAACAAGGCGCGCCGCCCATCCCACAGCAACGTGCAGATCCGTTGAAACTGCGAGGTATGCAACGAGATCAGGAGATCGTGGTAGTCGCTCCACAACTCCCGCAGGGACTGATGCGCGATCGAGGCAATCAGCGGTACAATAATGATCACCTGTGCGATGATCATCGCGGTCGGCGTAAACAGCAAACCCAGGACCCCCAGCGGCCCGTCGCGCGACAGAACCACATAGACCAGCAGCCCCACCACAACAGGCGGCAGCCCCATCAGCGCATTCAGAACCGCAATGGTGGCCCGGCGCAGCCAGAACCGGCGCACGGCCAGAACAGCCGCCAGCGGCAGGGCGATCAGCGAGGCGACCACCAGCGCGGACAAGGTCACCCGCAAGGACCGCAAGGTGATCTCTACCAAATCCGCATCCAGCGTCACCACCAACCAGATGGCGCGCGTGATCCCCTCCCAAAGTTCTGACATCGCAGCCTGTGTGCCCCTCTCCGGATCTGCTCACTTCCTCGTCAACCATCTCTTGTTGCTAAGCACAGCCATTGGCAATGAAAAAGCACAAAAATACCATGGCATACCGATTTGGACAAAATGCCCGCGCGGGCCCGCTCTGTCCCAGGGGCTGCGGGCAGAATGACCCGATCCGAAGTGGGGCCTATTCAAACCACTTGGCCCAACCGTCCAGATAATACCCGACCAAGGCATGTGATTGCAGACGGTTTACATCGGCCTCGATGGGGCCTGTATCCGCGCCAAAAACGTGTGACTGTTGCCAGATCGCGGGCGTCAGATATTGCAATCCCGGTGGCACCGCCAAATCGCCTGTCTTTGGCGCAAAAGGTGCCGCCATGACAAAACCCCAATCGCCAAAGCTTGGCACATAGGTATGATAGGGCAATGTCCACGGCCCCGCGCCCACCTGCACCGGGTTACGTGCCGCCGCAACCGTCTGCACAACCGACCAAAACGCCTGGCGTGCATAAAACGGCGACCCCGCCTGTGTCACCATCACGCCGCGCGGGCTGAGGCGTTCCATCAGCAGGCTATAGAACGCGCGGCTGTAAAGCTTTGACAAGGCCAGGTTCTTGGGGTCCGGCAGATCCACAATCACCACATCAAATTGCGTATTTGCGTGTTCGACAAATTGCCAGGCGTCCTGGTTCAGCACGCGCACCCGTGGATCGCGCAGCGCGTTGTCGTTCAAGGCGGCCAGATCGTCGTGACTTTGGAAAAGGCCGGTGACGCGCGGGTCCAGATCCACCAGTGTCACCTGCGCCACATCTGCCCAGCGCAGGACTTCGCGCGCGGCCATGCCATCGCCGCCGCCCAGGATCAACACATCCGCGCGGCGACTGGCGTGGCTCATCGCAGGATGCACCAGCATTTCGTGATAGCGGTATTCATCAAAACTGTCGAATTGGATCGAGTGATCCAGAAACAGCCGCACCCGATCCCGAAAACGGGTCACGGTGATCTGCTGATAGGGCGTGGTCTCGCTAAGGATGATGTCATCTTCATAAAGCGCAGCCTCCGCCACAGTGACCAGCCGTTCCGACTGCACCAACCCTGCGCCCGTCAGCAACAAGGCCAAGGCCCAGACACCCCATTGGCTGCGGGTGGCATCGCTGCGAAACAGCCACAGCGACAGCCCCGCAACGGCGAGGTTCAGCGCGCCAAACACAAGGCTTGCGGACATCAGCCCCAACTGCGGCACAATCAGCAGCGGAAACGCAACCGAAGCCGCAAGCGCGCCGACGTAATCCACGCTGAGGACGTTTTCAAATCGAAATTCCGGCGCGCCGATCTCTTTTAACACGCGGGCGATCAAGGGGATCTCCATCCCCGACAGAATGCCAACCGCGATCAACAGACCAAACAAAGGCAGCTCTACTGCACCGGTCCACGCATAGGCATAAAACACAACGGGCGCGAGGAAGCCGCCCAGGATCCCCAAAAGGATCTGCGCCCAGATAAACCCGCGCAGCGCCTCGCCCACAAATCGCGACAGGTAGGCGCCCACCCCCATGGCCGAGAGGAACACACCGATTACAAGGGAAAACTGACGCACGCTGTCGCCCAGCAGATAGCTGGAGAGTGTGGCCGCGATCAGCTCATAGATCAGCCCGGCCACCGCCACCAAAAAGGTGGCCACCAGCAACCAGATCTCTCGCCTGCGCGCGCCCGTTGGCGCGTGGCTCATGACAGGATCACGGCCGCGATGATGATCGAGATCGACACAAACAACAGGCCGATCAATACAGCCAGCGCCATGTTCTGATCTTTTTCAATCTCTTTCAGGATTGGAAAAGGCGTCATCCAATCAATCACCTTCCACACCAGGAACATCAGCACCACACCGATAAACGTATAGAAAAAGGTGCTGATCACTTCGCTCAGCTGAATGGCGGAAAATAAATCCATAACGTTCCCCGTTATTTGACGTTGCCACCGAAGCCGCGGCCACCGCTGGCAGCTCGGATCGAGTTTGAGATGTCCCGGCTTTCGCCGCCGACCCCATTATAAGAAAGATATGCTGCCCCCGCGACTGTGGCGGTGGCCATAACCAGAAAGATGATGCGAAAGAGGTTCATGGTTTAATCGTCATCCTCCCAATCGCTGCCACGCCACCGCAGCCGGTTGTGCCGCCACGCGCGCCACAAGGGCCAGCCCCCCATCAGACCAAAAAGCAATGCAGCCCAGATCATCCAACCCCATGTCTTGTGCCCCGCTGTGGCTGAGATCCGCAAGGATGTCCATGCCGTGGGGGACGACCCCCCAGAAGAGCGCCAATCCCCGTCACCATCCAAGGCAACACTCAGGCTGTAGTCGCCGTCAAACGGCGCACGAAACGTGGCGCGCGCGCGATTGCTGCCCTCGGACCAGCTGCCCTCGGAATCCCGACCGTTGTAACGTTCAACCGCGCGGATGGTGGAAAACAAGAGCTCATCGTCCGGGTCACTTACTTCCAGTTCCAGTTCAGACCAGGTGTTGATCCCATTGCCCGCCAGATTGACCCGCACCAATTCGCCTGCTTTGACCCCCGGAAGACTTGCCTCAAGCGGCAGATCCGGCCGGCCTGCCTCCAGGGTCGGCAGAACATGCCGCACCGGCGCGCCTGCGATGACGCCCGCGACAATCAGACAGACCAACGCATAGGCAATGCTGGCATACATCTGAAAGCCCGTGTTCTTACCCGATTTATGCGGTTCAAGCGGGTGGACCCAGTCCGGTTTCAGACCGGGGTCAAACCCAAACCCTTTGACGATATCTTCGGCACTTAAAAAGAAGGTCTGCTCCACCTCACGCTCAGTACCGGTTGCGGAAAAGGACAACATGCGCGTATCGCTCATGGCGGAAACGGTGGTGGTTCGGTCTTTCCTGCTTGGCCGCCACGAAAACTCGCCCTCGGCGTAATGAACCTCATGAGTGCTGGTCTCATAATATCGAAACTTTTCACCTGCGTCCCAGACCACGGGGCGATGTTCGGCCCGCGCGGCCTGGTGCTTTGAGATCCAAACCGAACCACGATGGCGCCGGGAAAAGGTGCAATGCCCCTGATCCAGGGTCAGCCAGGCATAGCCATGGGTCGGGGAATAAAGCTGATGATCCAGCCAAGCATAGGTGCGCCCGGCCCAGCGTTCGACCTGTTCCAACAGGCCGATGACCGTATAGTCCACGCCGTGGATTGTCCCTTGGGTTCCAATGGGAAACGGCGTCTTGGGCCGGGCTGTATCGTTGAACCGTTTCAACGCGCGGTAATTGTCGGTCGCATCCAGCTCTGTCCCGCAATAGGGGCAGATATGCGTCGTGACACGCCCGCCGCCCAGCACATCCAGCCCCGCTCCGCAGGAGGTGCAATTGATCGCCTTGACTGCCGTGAGGGTCATCTGTGCACCTCAACCTCAAAGGGATCATACCAGCGGCCCAGATACCAATCCTGCTGATCGCCCTCGATTTCGGCGGACAACAGGCTGCCCATGTGACCTTGAAGGTTGATGTAATCATAGCTCTGGCCCACGGCCAGCGGCTCATCAAAACTGCCGCGCAAGGCAACACATTCCGCCCCTGCAAGCTCAACCACCGTAAAGCGTTCGCTCAGAAACTCGATCTGCTGCCCCAGCTTGAGATAGCCGTCAAACCGGGGCCATTTGGCGGGCGGGATTTCCTGCTGCAGGACCACATCCCCCTCATCCAGTGAGATCCAGGCCACTTGTCCGTCCGGGTCCAGAGCGCAGAATTCATCCCATGTACCGCGCCCATAGGAAAACCGCGCGTGACCCACGATGTGATAGCTGTCAGAGCCAAGGCGAATGTGATCGCCCAACCCAAAAAGTTGCGGGTGGTCGTGCATGACCCCCTGCTCTCCGGCCAAGCGGCTGGCCTGATCGGACAGGAACAGAGAGGATCCGCAGGAGTCACAGGTCACCATTTTGACCTGCTTAAAGGCGGGGGCGACAGGACTGCCGCAGTTGGGACATTGAAATTCAATCATGAGTATTTTCAATCGCTATGGTCCACAGATAACCATTTAAGGCACATAAGCAATGTCTGCAGCCCCCAATCCAAGGGGAATCTGTTGCCTGGATTGCGCGCGTCATGGATGCAACGCGTTTCGTCGCGAAACCACCGGGTTGTGTTTGCCCCACGCCCAATCGCATTGGCCCAAAGATGATTTATTTTTGTGGTTACTTTTAATTCCGTTAGCGCTACCAATGCAGCAAGAGTTCCGAAACTGATTCGCGCTACTAGGGAAACATTTGTGACCCTCTTCTTGGGCGTCGTGTTATGATCCACATGTCGGCGCAAAAGTGCAAAGCATCACTTGGGCGATCGGACGGAAAACCAGAGCAACCCTTTGTTGCCACTCGAGAAAGGCGAGAAGCTGAACCATGGTATCACGCGTTATCCCTGTAGACTCCTTTGATCTGGTGCTGTTCGGCGCGACCGGAGATCTGGCGCGTCGCAAAATCCTGCCAAGCCTGTTTCACAGGTTCATCATCGGCCAGTTTGACCATAACAGCCGTGTCATCGGCGCATCCCGCAGCGAAATGGACCGGGCCGCGTTCTGTGACCTTGTGGCCAAGGCGTTGAATGAATTCGCACATCCCGAAGACACCAGCGCCGACAATATCAAAGCCTTTCTGGATATTCTGGACTACGTGGCGATTGATGCCAAAAGTGAAAATGGTTGGACCGAGCTGGGTGAACATCTCCGCGACGATGTGGTGCGCGCCTTTTACCTGTCGGTTGCACCGGGGCTTTTTGCCGATATCGCGGGCCGTTTGAAAACCACCGGCATCGCCACCGATGACAGCCGCGTGGTGGTCGAAAAACCCTTTGGCAATGATCTGGCCACAGCCAAAGCCTTGAACGCCGCGCTGAGCGCGCATTTCGAAGAGCATCAGATCTATCGCATTGACCACTATCTGGGCAAAGAAACCGTGCAGAACCTGATGGCGCTGCGCTTTGCCAATTCGCTGTTTGAGCCCTTGTGGAACTCGTCGCAGATTGATCACGTCCAGATCACCGTCGCCGAAAGCATCGATGTGGCTGGCCGAGGCGAGTATTACGACAAATCTGGCGCGATGCGCGATATGGTGCAGAACCACCTGATGCAGCTTTTGTGCCTCACGGCGATGGAGCCACCGGCCCGGTTTACACCCAATGCGGTGCGCAACGAAAAGCTGAAGGTGATCGAGGCGCTTAATCCCGTCACCCAGGATGATATCGCGCGTGGTCAGTATCGCGCACGCGAAGGTGGTGACAGCTACCACGATCATGCAGGCGACCCGGACAGCACCACCGAGAGCTTTGTCGCCATGAAAGTCGAGGTCGCGAACTGGCGGTGGGCTGGCACGCCGTTTTATCTGCGTACCGGCAAATGCCTGCGGCAGCGTTCCTCTGAGATTGCGGTGTTTTTCCGCGACCCGCCCCATAACATCTTTGAGGCGGGCCACCCGGTGGCAGGCAATGTGCTGGTCATTCGTCTGCAACCGGATGAAGGCATTACGCTTCACACCACGATCAAGGATCCCGGTCCCGGTGGCATGCGCCTGACCACGGCCAAGTTGGACATGACATTTGCCGACAGCCTGCCCGAAGCGGGCCGTCCGCAGGATGCATATGAACGGCTGATCATGGATGTCATTCGCGGCAACCAGACGCTGTTTATGCGCGGCGATGAGGTTGAGGCCGCCTGGGCCTGGGCAGATCCGATCATCGATGGGTTCGCGGACAACGGCAAAGCCCCCCAGCTTTATGACCAAGGTGGCTCAGGCCCCGATGATTCCCTGTTGCTGATGCACCGTGACGAACGTCGCTGGCGCGAAATCGGGAGATAACCAGACATGTGTACTTCAGGCACCTCTCAGTTTGAAAAGGCCCCCAAATGAGCTTGCACCAAACCGTCAAAACGGTGACCGACCGGATCATCGCACGCAGTGAAACCACCCGTGGCACCTATCTGGAGCGCATGCAGGCGGCCCAGAAAAAAGGGCCCGCGCGCGCGCATCTCAGCTGTTCGGGGCAGGCGCATGCCTATGCCGCCGCGGGTGAGGATCAGGCGCAACTGGCCGAAGGCACCGCGGGTCACCTTGGTATTGTCACCGCCTATAATGACATGCTGTCTGCGCACCAACCGTTTGAAACATACCCCCAGCGGATCCGCGACGCAGTGCGCAAGATCGGCGGCACCGCACAAGTGGCGGGTGGCGTTCCGGCCATGTGCGATGGGGTCACCCAGGGCGAGGCCGGCATGGAATTGTCGCTGTTCTCCCGCGATGTGATTGCAATGGCCGCGGGTGTGGCGATGTCGCATAATGTCTTTGACGCCTCTGTCTATTTGGGTGTCTGTGACAAGATCGTGCCGGGCCTGGTGATCGGCGCACAGTCCTTTGGCCATGTGCCAGCCGTCTTCCTGCCTGCGGGGCCAATGACCTCTGGTATTTCCAACGATGAAAAAGCCAAAACCCGCCAAGCCTTTGCCAAAGGGGAGATTGGCCGGGATGAGCTGTTGAAGTCCGAGATGGGATCCTATCACGGGCCGGGCACCTGCACATTCTATGGCACCGCCAACACCAACCAGATGCTGATGGAGTTCATGGGGCTGCATCTTCCCGGTTCCTCTTTCATCAATCCAGGCACCGAGCTGCGCGATGCGCTGACCGAGGAAGGCGTGCGCCGGGCTCTGTCTTTGTCTGCGCTTGGCAACAATTATACGCCGGTCTGCGACGTGCTGGACGAGAAAGCCTTTGTCAACGGGATCACCGGGCTGATGGCCACGGGGGGCTCGACCAATCTGCTCATTCACCTGATCGCCATGGCGCGCGCGGGTGGGATCATTCTGGATTGGCAGGACTTCTCGGATCTGTCGGATGTGGTGCCGTTGTTGGCGCGCGTTTATCCAAACGGTCTGGCGGATGTGAACCATTTCCACGCCGCAGGCGGCCTCGGTTACCTGATCGGTGAATTGCTGGGCGCAGGCTTCCTGCATCCGGACACCAAAACGGTGGCGGGCGAAGGGCTTGAGAATTACGTCATGGAACCCTTCCTGTCCGAGGACGGGTTGACCTGGCGACGCGGCACCAACACCAGCCTGAACGAGGCGATCGCCCGTCCGGCCACAAATGCATTCCAGAAAACCGGCGGGCTGAAACGCCTGACCGGCAAGCTGGGCACCGGGGTCATCAAGATATCGGCTGTGGCTGAGGAACATCAGGTGGTCGAAGCCCCTGTTCGCGTCTTCCACGATCAGGATGAGGTGAAAGCTGCGTTCAAAGCCGGTGAATTGACCGATGACGTGATTGTTGTTGTGCGCTTCCAGGGCCCCAAAGCCAATGGCATGCCCGAGCTGCATTCGCTGACGCCAATGCTGTCGATCCTGCAGGGGCAAGGTAAGAAAGTCGCGCTGGTCACAGATGGCCGGATGTCGGGTGCCTCTGGCAAAGTCCCCGCCGCAATCCATGTTGTGCCCGAAGCGTTGGACGGCGGACCAATTTCCAAGCTGCAAGACGGCGATATCGTGCGGCTGGACGCGCCCAATGGCGTGCTGGAGATCTTGACAGAGGGCGTTCTGGACCGCGCCGCTGTCACTGCGGATCTGTCGGCCAATGAATTTGGCACTGGCCGCGACCTGTTCCAAGCCTTCCGTCGCAGCGTTGCAGCTGCGGACAAAGGCGCAAGCGTATTTGGAGTGTAAAACCCATGCCCATCACCCCCCAAGAAGCCAGCAAACAGACCCGTAACCTGTGCGGCCTGGCCCCCATTGTCCCGGTTCTGGTGGTCGATGACGTGGCCGATGCCCGCCCTCTGGCTGAAGCGCTCGTGGCCGGTGGCCTGCCCGCGCTGGAAGTCACCCTGCGCACAGATGCGGCGCTGGATGTCATCCGCGAGATGGCGCAGGTCGAAGGCGGCGTGGTTGGCGCGGGTACTTTGGTCACGCCTGCGGATGTTGAGGCAGCGGTCGAGGCCGGCGCAATGTTTGGCGTGTCCCCCGGTGCAACCGCGAAGCTGCTGGATGCGGCCGAAGCCTGTGGACTGCCGATGCTACCAGGTGCTGCCACCGCATCCGAGGCGATGGCTCTGCTGGAGCGTGGCTATGACATGCTCAAGTTCTTTCCCGCCGAAGCATCCGGTGGCGCGCCCGCCCTCAAAGCCATCGGCGCGCCCCTGCCGCAGATCAGTTTTTGCCCAACAGGCGGCGTCAGCCCGCAAAACGCGATGGATTATTTGAGCTTGCCAAATGTAGTCTGCGCAGGCGGAAGCTGGGTTGCACCCAAAAACCTGGTTAAAGCCGGTGATTGGGATGGAATCAAAGATTTAGCCGCTGAGGCAAGTCAACTGTCTGCTGCCTGATTTTGTGACCTAAATAAAAACTAAGTTCTATTTTTTACGATTGGCCGGAGTTTCCCGGCCAATTTTCGTTTTCGCGACCCGACAGTTTTGCACTTTAGACGGAAAATTTACGACTCCTCGGCATCAATTCAGAAAAGCTGAATTTCAGCAGCTCCTTGTTTCATTGAATCGACACCTTTTTCGACCGAGGATGGCCTACGATGACTGTAAAATTATTGTCCCAAGACAGCTGGCTTGTGCGAGCGCTCGGCAGCATCGGCGCAAAGATCTTCTTGATACTCCTTGCCATGGGCACCACGTCCGCCATCGGTAGCCTGATGATCACCTCGGCCTTTGACCGGATTACAACAAATGTTGGCGATCTGACCGAAAAACGCCTGCCTACGCTGGCGCAGACTTCGGATGTAGGCGAAGCCGTCAGTCAAGCGCAAAAGGCGTTGATCAGCCTACTTTTAGCCTCGAACGATGAAGCGCTGCAAGCGGCTCATTCCGGAGAAGCAGAAGCCTTGCACCTGATCGAAGAAGTTCTCCCCAAGTTGCAAAGCGACGAGACCCAAGATTTTCATGCACAGTTGACTACTGTGAATGCAGCATTGAAGTCCCTGGTGGAGAACCGAAGTCGTGAGTTCCAAGCTGCCTTGGACATCCGCGAACAGGTGAACGGTCTATCACAGGCAACACTGGCTGCCCAAAGCCAATTGGCCCGTGCGGCCCAAGACGCCAAGGTCCGTATGCGCAGCAGCAGTCGCGAAATTGTCGAATATATGGACAGCTCGCTGAGCAATATGGTTGAGCGAGAGTTCGCTGCCGTTCAAATGATAATGCAACTGCGAACCGATCTGGCGCTTTTAGCTGTTGATGCGCTCGAAATTGAAACCGCGCAATCCGAGCAAGAGCGTACAGCACGGATCAAAACAGCCGAAGACCATCTCGAACTAACACGAGCGAGTTTGCAAAATGTGCTGGGCCACCCCGCGATCCGCAGCCCACTGGAGGAGACACAAGCGTCTGTAAACGCATGGCAACAGCTTATTCAGTCTGCAAACCGCACCCATTTCACGTTGCTGCATGACGCTGAGGTGCAGCAATTCAAAGCTGATGATGAGCTGTCCAGCCAGATCGACAGAATGATGACGATGCTACAATTTGCATCCGAACATGTCGGGGCAGCAAATCTGGAAGCAACAAACGATCTGTTTGGCAATGAAGTGAGCAACTTGTTACAGCTCCTGAACATCAACAACCGTTTGGGGTTGCTGCGGTCGACATCGCTTGAAGTTGCAGTGGCCGACAACCAGGAAGCCGCGCACAAGATGGGTAAGCGTTTGCCTGGCCTGTACAAGGGGCTCCTAAAAGAAATCAACAAGGCCGAAGTTGTGCTGCGCCAAGATGCAAAAGCTAAGATCGACGCGTTGGTAGCCGAAGGTGGATTGCTAGACACCAAAATTTATGCGCTGGACTCGCGAGATGCTGCGCGAGCTGCGTCACTGTCCGCAGCCTCGGCGATGACCGCAATTGCAGAAACTGCCACTCACCTGAGCCAAACAAGCCGGGAGGAGATCAGTCAGATCGCAACTGCGATTTCTGGCGATGTCGGCTTTGCTTCTGACCGTTTGAACGCCATTTTGGTCATCTCGATGGTGGTTATTGTTCTTGGCCTGATCGCGACACAGTTGTTCATTCTGCGACCATTGGTCCGGTTGAGTGAAACAACAGAACGTCTTGCAGGTGGAGATATGCGCCCGGTTGAGAAGTTCAATCGCTCTGGCACCGAGATTGTGCGTATTGCTCGTGCCCTCACCGTGTTCCGCGACGGGCTTGTTGAAAAAGAAGAAAGTGAGGCCCGCACCAATGCGGAGCGTGAGGCACGACAGGCGCAGCAATCTCTGGCTGTCGACTCGCTGGCCACAGGTCTTGAACGCCTGTCCGAAGGGGATCTGACCGTGCGGGTCACGGCCGAGCTGGAAGGGGCTTATAAAAAGCTGCGCGACGATTTTAATGCGGCTGTTGAACGTCTCGAAGACTCGGTGCGTATGGTGTCAAACAGCGGACGCTCCATTGTTGGCAACAGTGCCGAGATTTCGACCGTCGCACAGGATTTGTCGCAGAAATCCGGAGAAACCGCAGATACATTGGCAGATACGGCCGCCTCACTCAGCCGTTTGTCGGGCTCCATCAGCAACACCGCCAAAGCGTCCGGTTCTGTTTCAGTCTCTGTCAAAGAGGCGCAGGATACAGCCAGCGCCAGCATCCAAGTGGTGGATGACACCATCAAAGCGATGCAGGATCTGCAGCGCAGTTCGGAAAAAATCGCTCAGATCATCGGCGTGATCGATGGGATCGCCCAACAGACCAATCTCTTGGCGCTGAATGCGGGTGTAGAGGCCGCGCGCGCGGGCACGGTGGGCAAAGGTTTTGCCGTTGTGGCATCCGAGGTGCGGCAGCTGGCCAATAAATCCAAAGACGCCGCAAATGAGATCACCCAGCTTGTGCGTGAGAGCAGCGAACAAGTGGAACTGGGATCGGAACTGGTGCAACGCACGGGTCGCGCCATTGGGGAGATTTCAGACTCGGTGTCCCACGCTGCGCAACAGATGAGCGAAATCGCCGCTGCTGCCGAAGAACAGTCCGGCGATCTGCAATCGATCAACCACGCCATGATCGGCCTCGACAATACGACCAAGACCAACGACCAGCTGTGCCAAGGGGTCACCCATTCCAGCGTGGGCCTGTCCGAAGAGGCGCAAGCCATGCAGGCGGCCATCGACCGTTTTCAGGTGGGTTCTGCAGATCGGGTTGTGCGCGAGGACGCCCAGGACGTGGCGTTTCTCAGCGCGATGCCCTAACGGGACGGGTTGCGGCCTGAACCTTTCAGGCTGCGCCCCGTGCCGCTGGCAGCCCACCGATATCTGCCAAAAGCTTTGCTATCTCTTGGACCCCTTCGCCATGGCGCAGGCTTGAAAACACAAACGGCCGACCGGCGCGCATCCGGGTGGCGTCGCGCTCCATCACCTCAAGCGAGGCACCAACATAGGGCGCCAGATCCGTTTTGTTGATGATCAAGATGTCCGAACGCGTGATCGCAGGCCCGCCTTTGCGTGGGATTTCCTCACCGGCCGCCACGTCGATCACATATAGCGTCACATCGGCCAATTCGGGGCTAAAGGTCGCCGACAGATTATCGCCGCCGCTTTCAATCAGAACCATATCAAGATCTGGATGTCTTTTCTGCATCTCGGCCACGGCGGCCAAATTGATCGATGCATCTTCGCGGATCGCCGTATGCGGGCAGCCCCCGGTTTCAACCCCGATGACCCGATCCTGCGGCAGGATCTGCAGCCGCATCAGAGCTTCGGCGTCCTCTTGGGTATAAATGTCATTGGTGATCACGCCAATGGAATGTGTCTGCGCAAAATGACGTGCCAGATTGGCAGTCAAGGTTGTCTTGCCAGCCCCAACCGGGCCACCAATGCCAATGCGAAGCGGGCCGTTCATGCTGCTCATGATCGGAAAATCCTTGAGTATTGGGTTTCATGTTTCATTGCTGCAATATCCGCCAAAAACCCGGCCGAGGCCAGTTCGGACAGATCACCGGTCATCCCACGTTTGGCGGAGGCCTGGATCGCCGGTGTCAACGCACGCAAAATGTCCTGCCCCTGCGACTGGCCGATCGGCAACAAACGCTGGGCGGCGGCAATCAGATTGGACACAAAGGCCTGAAGATAAAGCGGCAAAACCAGTTCAAGCGCGATGTCATGGGCGGCAGCGGCTGCCCCCAGCGCCACCGGGTAACAACGCACGTCCAGATCCGCCTGCCAGACGGCGGCCAATGTGCGCACAAAGGCCTCCCCCTGTTGGGTCATCTCAAAGGCGCGCTCTTTTGAAGGTTGAAAAGCCAGCGCCTGGGCGTCGATCGTGGCCAAGGCCTGCGCATCCGCAGCGTTATAGGCTGCAGATAGGAACAAAGGATCGCTGCGGCCCGCACCAAACGCCAGCAAGTCCTCCAGCCAGCTTTGCACGCCTGACGCATCCGAAATCCAGCCTGCATCCACCGCGCCTTCTATGCCATGGGAATAGGCAAAAGCCCCCACTGGAAAGGCTGGCGACAACCACTGCTGTACCAAAAGCGCGCTATCAATGTTCATGGGTATGACCGGCATCCGGCCCATGACCGTGGCCGTGATCATGGGAATGGGTGCGCCCATGCCCATAGGCTCCGCCTTCTGGCGTAAAAGGTTCAACAACCTCCGCAACCTCAGCGCCCAAAAGTTTCAGCATGTCGCGAATGACGTGATCATGCTGGATCAATAGACGGTCCGTCTCGATCTGGCATGGGGTGTGTCTGTTGCCCACATGCCAAGCGATACGCGTCAGGTGCGATGCGCGAATTTCCAACAGCGGTTCTGCTGCGGCTGCGACTTCTATCTCATCTCCGGCCTGCGTTATCAAAACGCCACCGTGATCTAGCGATGTTGTCTGTTGCAAATCCACCAACAGACGTTCGCCACTCTCAGTCATTAGAACCTTGCGGCGCAGGAAACGGGCCTCATAGTCCAAAATCACACGGTCCACCGGGTCTTGGTGAGCGTGACCGTGATACGTTTGTGCGATCATCTGAGGCACGGTCATTTGCCGCACCCCGTATGATCATCCAAACTCAAATGTAATACTTGTCCGCAAATACGTGCTGGACGATGTCTTCGCGCTTCAGACCGCGCTCTGCGAGCTCTTCGTCGGTCATCGCCATCAAAGCGCGCAGGGCTTTCATACGTGCGTCCTGTTCGGCCAGTGTGACCAGAAACTTGCCCACGGCCGCAAACGGTTTCAGCAAGACCGAAAAGTTCAGGCGGGTGTTTGCAGTTGCTAGAGTTGCCATTGGATATCTCTCCTAATTCAGTGATATCCTCCCCTTGTGAGACAACATAGCTGACCTTTCGTACCAGCGGTAGGCCCGCTTCGGAATAGCCGTCATGCAGATTTTGCAAGGCCAAGTACACTTATTTAACCTCTTGTCTTAGAACAGGAAATACCGCTGCGCCATCGGCAGCTCTACTGCTGGCTGACAGGTCAACAGCTCCCCATCGGCGCGCACCTCATAGGTTTCAGGATGCACTTCAATCTCGGGTGTTGCGTCATTCAGCATCAGATCCTTCTTGCCGATCTGGCGGGTGTGTTTCACCGCAACCGTCTGTTTGGCAAGACCCAGCTTGTCCGCGATCCCTTCGGCCTGCGCTGCCTCGGATACAAAGGTGACCGCAGAATGTTCCACCGAACGGCCATAGGCCCCCCACATCTGACGGGAATAGACCGGCTGCGGCGTCGGGATCGAGGCATTTGGGTCCCCCATCTGCGCACAGACAATGGTGCCAGACATCAAAACCATCTCGGGTTTCACGCCAAAAAATGCCGGATTCCACAGCACCAGATCCGCGCGTTTACCCTCTTCGATCGAGCCGATCTCATGGCTGATCCCATGCGCAATCGCCGGGTTGATGGTGTATTTCGCCACATAACGACGGACGCGAAAATTGTCGTTCTCGCCCGTTTCTTCGGACAAGCGTCCGCGCTGTTTCTTCATCTTGTCGGCGGTCTGCCAGGTGCGGATGATCACTTCGCCGACGCGGCCCATGGCCTGGCTGTCTGACGCAATAATCGAAAACGCGCCCATGTCATGCAGAATGTCTTCAGCCGCAATGGTCTCGCGCCGGATCCGGCTTTCGGCAAAGGCCACATCTTCGGGGATCGATTTGTCCAGATGGTGACAGACCATCAGCATATCCAAATGCTCCTCAACCGTGTTGACGGTAAAGGGCCGCGTTGGATTGGTTGATGACGGCAGGACAAAATCCTCACCGCAGATCTTGATAATATCTGGCGCGTGTCCGCCCCCTGCCCCTTCGGTGTGAAAGGCGTGGATGGTCCGGCCTTTCATGGCCGCAACTGTGTGTTCGACAAAACCGCTCTCGTTCAGCGTATCGGTATGGATCATCACCTGCACATCCATCGCATCGGCCACCCCCAGACAACAGTCAATCGCCGCCGGCGTGGTGCCCCAATCCTCATGCAATTTCAGCGCGCAGGCGCCGCCCTTGATCTGCTCTTCCAAAGCGCCCGGCAGCGACGCGTTGCCCTTGCCCGCAAAGGCCAAGTTCATCGGGAACGCATCTGCGGCCTGCATCATACGACCCAGGTGCCAGGCACCGGGGGTACAGGTGGTGGCCAATGTCCCATGGGCTGGCCCGGTGCCTCCGCCCAGCATGGTGGTCAGACCGGAATGCAGCGCATCGTCAATCTGTTGCGGGCAGATGTAATGGATATGGCTGTCAAAGCCGCCCGCCGTCAGGATCCGCCCCTCGCCCGCAATCGCCTCGGTTCCGGGGCCGACGATAATATCCACGCCCGGTTGCGTGTCCGGATTACCCGCCTTGCCGATCTTGTGGATACGCCCATCTTTCAGCCCCACATCCGCCTTGTAGATCCCGGTGTGATCAACAATCAGCGCATTGGTGATCACGGTATCCACGGCGCCCTCAGTTCGCGTTGTCTGCGCTTGCCCCATGCCATCGCGAATGACCTTGCCACCGCCAAATTTTACTTCCTCGCCATAGGTGGTCAGATCTTTCTCCACCTCAATCACAAGATCCGTATCAGCCAGCCGCAACCGATCGCCGGTCGTGGGGCCAAACATGGCGGCGTAGTCGGAACGAGAGATTTTTGCGGGCATGTTTCTTCCTCAGTTCAGCGAATTGATGGCGCCGTCTACGGCAGCGCGGTTCCGTTCATCGAGCGGTTTCTCTGTGCGGAGAACCCCAGTTATCACTTGGGCAAAACTCCAGTCCTTGGTTTCTAAAGATTGGAGAGGCGTATCAGGGCACGAAACTTGTATTATTTGTGGCCGACCATTTTGCAGTCCTGGCGTAAAGCCAGAACAAGCCACACCGTCGGCACGCCTTAGTCGTACATTGCAGCCTACGAAGCAGAAGCCTTGGCGTCCTTCGAAGAGGAGCTCACCTGACGGGTCTGCAATTAAAAACTTAGGCGAACTGCAAGCCGTAAGGCCAAACAGAAGGAGGCTAGCAAGCGCTTGTAAGCCAGTTAATCGGCCCGGACAACAGGCCGGGCCGCGCCCGATCCTCCCCTCGGGAGGACGCTTTCCCCCGCGTTCGCTAAACGCATGCTTCAAATAGCGCAGTAGCGTTGAGGCGGTCTGGCAATGGATCCATGCCCTCCCAGGCTCAGACCCGGCCCTCGGCACTTGCATCACAGCCCCCCCATGACCTTCTGGTTGAAGCCGAACACTTTCCGCGCGCCGGAAATGGGGATCAGCTGTACTTCGCGCGCTTGGCCGGGCTCAAACCGCACCGCAGTACCAGCCGCAATATCCAGCCGCATGCCATGGGCCGCGGCCCGGTCAAAATCCAGGCCTGGATTGGTTTCCGCAAAATGATAATGGCTACCCACCTGCACCGGGCGGTCGCCGGTATTGGCTACCATCAGCGTCACCGCCTCAGCGCCTTCATTCAGGGTAATCTCACCCTCTGCCGGAAACAGCTCTCCAGGGATCATTTGCGCCCCCACAAATAGCTGGCCGCAATCGCCACAATGCCTGCCGCCAGCGCGCCTGCAATCCAGACCTCTGCCCCATGCGGATGAACATGCGCCCCACCATGGGCCAGCGCCGGACCTGCGGTGAGTGTGGTGGCAAATGCGAGAGCGTGCAGTCGTGTCATTTCGCTATATCCTGTCAAAGGTCCCAAAGCCCCAATCGTTCGGGGCCGGGTGAGAGTGGTTTATCGAATAGGGTTGTGTACGGTGACCAGCTTGGTGCCATCCGGGAAGGTGGCTTCCACCTGGACCTCGTGGATCATTTCGGGAACGCCTGCCATACATTGATCGCGACTGATGACCTCGGCCCCTGCCTGCATCATCTCGGCCACCGAGCGGCCATCGCGTGCGCCTTCCACCACAGCGTCGGTGATCAGCGCAATGGCTTCCGGGTGGTTCAACTTGACGCCGCGCGCCAGCCGTTTGCGTGCCACTTCCGCAGCCATGGCCACCAAAAGCTTGTCTTTTTCACGCGGTGTCAGGTTCATCGAAATACGCCTTTCACGTCAAAATCTCATCTCTCACAGCCGCCAACTGCGCGGCAGGCTGTGCTCGGTCAGCATGTCCAATATCGGCACCAGGGATTTGCGCAGCTGAAACCCGTCACGCGCCACAATCCGCAGCGCCATCACATCCTCCCCCAGCAAGGAGGCACCACCGGTTTCAGGCAACAGTTCGCGCAGCGGATCAATCAGCGCCTCCACCGTCGGCGATACAAAGACAACAGAGGCCATGGCACATCCGCCACCGGCCACGGCGGGCCGGTTCAATTCGGCCTGAATGTCCGGTCCCATCTCCAGACCATCCAGATAAATGGGCACGCCGTTACGGCGCAGCGCGATCCGGTCCCACAGCCGGGCGTTATGCACCGTCTCCCCCATCGCGGTGCGGCCAAACACCAATGGCTCCACCATCAGAAACCGCGCGGTCTCGGCCAGATCAACGGACAGGCGGCGGCGGAATGCGGAGCCTTCAAAAATCAAGGTCTCTTGCGGCAACCAGCGCAGAAACGCCCCTTCTTCAACTCTCAAGTTGGTGGTCAGCTGCCCAATCTGTCCCACAGGGGCGCGATAGGCACGTTCAGCCGCTTGGGTGGTGATCGTCAATTGGCTGCCCGCCTCAGCGGTCGCTGTCACCTCAAATCGGTCGCCGCCCGTAATGCCGCCGGAGGTGTTGACCATGACCGCTTCCAGATCCCTACGCCCATGGGGAAAGACCAGACGCAAAGCGCCCGTTTGAAAAAGTTCACCCAGAACGGAGGTCGCGCCACGGGCCTGTTGCAACAGGCGGCTTGAAACCTGCGCTTGCCCGACCGAGCGCGGCGGCTGCAGTGCCGTTTCATTAGCTGATGCCAGCGTTATGGGCGCGCAAACAGTAATTGTCTCACCTGTCATCAAAGGAGTTCCGACACAGATTGACCATTTCTTCAGCGTCTTGACTATTTCCCCTGCGTCGCGGCACCCAACCCAACGCGACGATGCACAAAATTTAATCACATCGGGAAGGGGCGCGCAATTCTTGGACACAATTTGCGTTAACGCCCCCTTCGGCCGAAACGGTTGATCCGCAGCACATCAGATCCGATGCGAAATGGTCTGAGAAAACGATGCGATCAGCCCCGACAAGGATGGGTTGTGAACATGGGCCGCTGCTTGATCCGCCGGATGCCAGGCCCGCGCCCTGCGGTTTTCAGCCCATTCGCTGTTATCCAGTTGCCCCTCCACGCGCATCGCATGCAGTTGGACAGAACACACGGCGCCCCACTTGGCCACTTTGTAATGACCCAGAACATGATCCGACACGGGACCGGTTATTCCGGCTTCCTCCAGCGCTTCCTTGGCGGCGGAGACCTGGGGCGACAAGCCCGGTTCGCAAATCCCTTTTGGCACCCCCCAACGTTGGCGGCTCTTGTTTGAAATCAACAAGATCCGCGCACCGTCCTTGGTCAACTGATAGGGCACGACGCCAGACTGGGTATAGTAATAGGCAGGCCGGGGACGGCGTTCATCGGATCCCGGAGCCGGAAAGGGGAACCCGTCCGGCAAGGCCCTGTCGCTTTTGATCCGGTCAAGCTCTGCCGCCGCGATTCGCCCCGTGCGCCCGTCCAATTCAATTGACAGCTGCGCCAGACAGGCCAGCCCAAAGTGCGCAGCCGCAACCTCTCCAACCAAATGCAGCAACAGATCCTGCATCGCCGCAGCATGGCCAAAATAGATGAGATCATTGCGCATCAAGTGGCGGGACAGAATGTCGATCTGCTCTGGCAGGCCCGGTCGATAAAGCCATTTGTCGTATTGGATACGCCGCACGGGCTTGCCGCAGACCTTGGCCGCTTTTTCCGCGCTCAGGCGCGTCCGCACCGCAGGGGAGGCCAGCACAGGGCAGTCGATCTGATGTTCCAGCAGAAAAGAGCCAAACTTCTGCGCCGCGCGTTTGGCCGAGGGGCGCAATGGGCGCAACATATCCTCGCCTTGCCAATCGGGCTCTGTTTTGCCATGACAGATCAGTATCAGGGTTCGATGGTGTGTCATCCTCCGCTCCTTTCCGTCTGGCAGGGAGCATAGCAGAAAACACACGCCGGGTCAGGTCCGGTCAGATCCAGCGCGAAACCCGGCCCCTTAGACCATGGAGATCAAGGCCGCGCTGACCAAATCCGGGTCATAACGATCCGCACGGTCCCGGCGTGCAAGCGGCACTGCAACACAGGCCACGTTGTGTTTTTCCTGGATCCTATTGGCAATCCTGGGGTCAAAGGCCGCGCCATCACACAGGACCACCGACAACAGCGCATCGGTTGGGCAATTGCCACCCGCATCCGCACGCAATGTTGCAATCAACGCGTCCACCTGATCCAATAATGTCATGCCCGGACATTCCGGATCAGCCCCAAGGCTTGGGATGTACACTTTGGGCACATGGCGACGGGCAATCGACAGCCCGGTGTCCAGCGGCAGAAGATTGGCCAGAACAGATGTGTAAAGGCTGCCCGGCGAGTAGCAGATCAAATCCGCCTCTTTGATGAGCTTGCGGTTGCGTTTTGGCAGTTTGACAACGTCGCGTTCCACGCGTTTGCCGTCTTCAACCAGAAACAGTTCGCTTATCCGGTCATGGATCGGCGCGACCTCCTTGCCGGTGATATTGCGCTGGCCAATGATGGTGGTGCCATCATTTAAAACAACACCCAGATCCAGATTGCGGTCAATGATCGACCGCACCGTGCCCTGCACCGCAACCATTTTGGACATCAGGAACAACACAGGCTCCAATGCGCGCTCATTGGCCAGATAGCCGCCCGCCAGGATAAGGTTGCCGATACTGGCCCCTGCAAAGGAAAATTCCGGAGGGCGGCGGCTTTCGAACTGTTTGAGCTGGGTCAAAATCAAACTGCGCATCGGTTGTGAAATCGCACGCATCAAAGGGTGGCGCCCAGTCAGAAGCGTCGTGAACTCTTCCTGCAACACCTCTGGCCCGGCATCCTTGGCAAAGCGATAGGTAAACAGACGATAGATATCCGGCTGCCCCATCACCGTTTCATCGGCCAGGGCCATCAGGCGGCTGCGCAAATCCCCGACGGCCGGCATGTCGAACGCCTCTCGCAAGACCTGAGAACTGCCACCGCTGTCAAAAGGGGTGATCAAATGCATTGAATTATGCGTATAATGCTTTAACGCACGGGACACGTCGTTCAAGGCACTCCCGCCGCTGAAGAACAACAAACGCGGGCCCATATTCGGGAGGCTTTTGGCGCGCGCAACACGCAATGTGTCCGGCAGCTCGACCTTACGGGTGAGTTTCAGGTTCGCCACTGAGATCATCTCCAACTCGTTTGGTCCGCACTATCATATACCTTTTGCAAGACAATCCTATTACGCAATGAGCATGAGTAACCACATCGTCCTGGAACCGATCCGGCCCTGTGTCCGGGCTGTCGTTTTGCGCGCAGGTTGCGTGCTGGTGCAAGTAAAGGAAAAACCGGGCAAAGGGACCTATTTGACCCTTCCCGGCGGCAAGCAAGAGGCAGGGGAAACCTTGACACAAGCATTGAAGCGCGAATGTTTCGAAGAGGTGGGCGCAGATGTTGTGCCCCGCCAGCTGTTGGCCGTTGCCGATGTTTTTAAACCCAAAGAAACAGGCCTGCGTCATCAAATGGAAATTCTGTTTCTGTGCACGGTTGACGAAACTTATCAGCCTGCCGTAGGCCCACACCCGGATCCGTCGCAAATCGCCACCCGCTGGGCTGACCCTGTGACAGAGGCCGATTTGTTCCGACCTGCCTATGCGCCGCATCTGCGCGCAGACTTGAAAACTGAATATCTGGGGACCTTTGATGGGTAGTCTGCCGCGCTCTGTGAGCGAGAACTTGCATTTTCTGTGCGCCGAACTGGATGGTCAGCTGACCAGCCTTGAGGCCTATTTTGACGACCCACAACCGGCGCGCGCGCAAAAAGTGATCCTGCGGGCGGGCTATTCCTATAACCTGTGGTCGCGGGTCCAACGTGGGTGTCAGGACGCGATCAAAGGCAAAAAGACCCGCCGCGATACCCAGCTTTTGATGCACAATTGCGCGCTGGTGGCGCAGAACTTGGATTTGATTGCCCGGATGGCGCGGCGCTGCCTGCAACACGCCGAAGATGTTGCGCGCCCCGAACTCTTGCGCCCAGCCGCCTATCCCAAAACCATCAAAATCCTGCGCAAACAGATCAAGGATATCATCCCCGCTATCGAAGCCCGCGACAGCGAGCGCGCCGTCAAGATGGGACAAGTCAAAACAGATTTGGACGCGCTTTATGACCAGCTGTTTCGCACCCTCACCCGTGACATGCGCAAGCTGAAACAGACCGAGGATCTGTCCAACAGCCTGTTGGCTGCCAATGAGGTCCGCCGCATGGGCGAGGCGATCCAAGGCATCAGCGAGGCGATCTTGTCTGTGTCCATTGGGCAATCGGTGCATTTTGACCGCTATTTCACCCTGAAAAACATCCTGTCCGATGCCGATGGCGACCATGAGGACGTCGCGCTTGAACCTTTGGCCGAAACCCGGTCAGGCAGCGCAATTTCTGCGATCCGGTCAAAATCCGGCGCGCGTGATCAGATTGATGCGGTGTTCAAGGATGGTGAGCTGGAAAAGGTCAAGGAAGAGCGCGCAGGCGTCAAAAGCTGGGAAGCGATCTATCCGGGCCTTGCGCCCAAGATCCTGTCATACAAGAAAAACGGCCAATCCGCCGCTTTGTTGATCGAGTACCTCCAAGGTCAGACCTTTGAACATGTCCTGCTGAACGAAGATGACGCAACCCTGGCCCAGGCGCAAACCGCGCTGTCGCGCACCCTGCGCGATGTCTGGAAGCGCACGCGCCATGATGATCCAGCAGAAATGGCATCCATGAAACAGCTGCGTGCGCGTATGGCAGGCGTCCACCGCGTGCACCCTGAGTTTCGCACCAAATCCATGCATATCGGCAACCTGCAACGCCCCAGTTTCGAGAGCCTTGTGAAACAGGCCGAAACCCGTGAAAACGCCTTGCCCGCGCCGTTTTCCGTGCACATCCATGGCGATTTCAACCTGGACAATGTGATCTTTGACAGCAGCGACAAGCGGATCCACTTCATCGACCTGCATCGCTCGCGTTATATGGATTACGTTCAGGATGTTTCGGTCTTTATGGTGTCAAATTACCGTCTGCAAATTCAGGACTCAGACATCCGGCGACGGGTTGCAACCGTCGCAAGTGACTTCCACAAAATGGCGGCGAAATTTGCCAAATCCCAAGGCGACAGCGGTTTTGAATACCGGCTGGCCCTGGGGCTTGCACGCAGTTTCGCCTCTTCCACCCGCTTTGTTTTTGACAAGGCCCACGCCCGCCGGATGATGATCCGCGCCCGTTACCTGTTGGAACAGGCGGTACATTGTCCCCAAGGAAAAGAAGCGCGGCTCAAACTGCCGATAAAGGAGCTGTTCAGTGACTGAACTCAAAATCGGGGTGATTGGTATTCCCGGCAAATGGTCCACCGAAGCCTTGGCGGATGCGGTTGAGGCCAAAACGGGCTTTCGTCGGGTGATCGACATGGGAGCCGTGGCGCTGGATCTGGATCAGGGCCGTCTGATGCACGCGGGTGAGGATCTGTGTACCTATGATGCGTTGATCATCAAAAAGATCAGCGAGATCTACAGCCCCGAGGTCTTGGACCGTTTAGAACTGTTGCGCCTGGCCGAAGCCAAAGGCGTCAAGGTGTTCTCGCGCCCCGAAGCGATCATTCGGCTGATCGACCGGCTGGCCTGCACGGTCTCTTTGCGCATGGCGGACATCCCCATGCCGCGCACTGTGGTGACAGAGGACAAGGCCGCTGCGCTGGCTGCCGTCAATGACTTTGGCAGCGCGGTGTTCAAACCGCTCTATTCCACCAAAGCACGCGGGATGACCCTGATCGATGCAGGCGACAGCGCGGCCATCGATGCCTTTTCTGCTGAACACCAGGTGATGTACATTCAAGAAAAACTGGATCTGTCTGGTCAGGATCTGGGCATGGTGTTTCTGAACGGCGAATACCTGTGCACCTATGCGCGGGTCTCAGGCTCGGACACATGGAACACCACCATTCACGCGGGCGGCAAATATGCACCGTTTGAACCCGATGCCGCGCTGATCGAACTGGCACGCCGTGCCCAAGCGCCCTTTGGACTGAGTTTTACAACCGTCGATGTGGCGTTGACCGATCAGGGGCCGATTGTGTTTGAAGTCTCGGCCTTTGGTGGCTTCCGCGGCGTGCGCGATGGCTGTGGCCTGGATGCCGCAGCCCTGGTGACCGACCACGTTATTGCTGAGATCACCCAATGAACACCCAAGACATTCTGAATCGCCTCGACCGGTCAGCGCTGGACGATACCGCCCCTTTGACCCTGAAGGTCGGGCATCTGCGGGTTCAGATCCGCGCGTTGCCGCCATTGATGGACGAGCTGCGCAGTTATTTTGCGGATGCAGTGGCGGACGATGGACCGGTGGATGCGCGAATTGACGTGCTGGAAGGTCAGGCGCTGGATCCCGCGCCGGATTGGCAGGATTGGGCCCGCGAACCCGGCAAAACCGGACGCAAGGACGCCTATGTCGATCTGCAGGACGCGCGGCTGATCTACAAGGTGCGCACCGGGGTGACCTTTTTACAATCCGCAGATCATATCGTCGCCTTTGGCCCAACCGCTTCGCATCCCAATCAGGTGGTGAATTTCATCAACACCCAGATCCTGAACCAATGCCTGCGCGAGGGCTGGCAGATCTGCCATGCCGCCGCTGTAACCAATGGCACGCGATCTCTGGCCATTGCCGGTCTTTCGGGCGGAGGCAAGTCGACCTCGATCCTGCGGATGATGGATTTGGACAACACACGGTTTGTGACCAACGACCGGCTGATGGTCCAGGTGGGCACACCGGTGCCAACGGGCCTTGGCATCCCGAAACATCCGCGCATCAACCCGGGCACCATTCTGGGCAACCCGCGGCTGCATCCGATGCTGAGCAAGGCCGAGATGGAGCGCCTGCATGCCATGGAAACCGATGAGCTGTGGGATCTGGAAGAGAAACATGATCTGTTGGTGCCCGACATTTATGGCGCAGATCGCATCCAATACAGCGCACCTCTGACCGATTTCTGGGTGTTGAACTGGCAACGCGGCGGCGCAGAGCCGACCCAAGTGACCCAGGTTGATCTCGCCACGCGCCCGGATCTTCTGTCCGCCATTATGAAAAGCGCGGGTCCGTTTTATCAGGATCAAACCGGACGGTTCCTGCAGGACAGTGATCCGCTGGATCCGGCACCTTATCTGGCGGCCTTGTCCGGGGTGACCATCAGCGAAGTCTCAGGCCGGGTGGACTTTGACGCCCTGGCCCAAATCGGCGCAAAGCTGTTCGAATGAGCACGCCCAAAGGCTACATCGCGCTGATCCGTCACGGCGCCTACCACCAGCGCGCTGACACGCCCAGCGCGCTGCAGCCCCATCCCTTGACCGAGGAAGGCCAGCAACAGGCGCGCGATTGCGCGTCATTGCTGCAGGACCTGCACGCGCCGCTTGGCGTCACCTGGAACCGGACCGCCTATTCCTCCCACCAATTGCGGGCCTGGCAAACCGCGAAACTCACCACTGATCAGCTGGACCTGCCCTTCACCCTCTCCCAGACCGAGGCCTTGTCAGAGCGCGCTTTGGGAAGTGCCGCAAATATGACCCTGACCGAGATTGAGACGGCCCTGGCTTTGGATCCGCGGTTTGAAGCCCCACCTAAGGGGTGGAAATCGCAAAGCGATTATTGCCTGCCGCTTCAAGGGGCCGAAAGCCTGATGATGGCCGGTGCGCGGGTCGCCGGGTTCCTGTCGCGGCTGGCCCAGAACACCGAAGCCCAAGGAAAACTGACGCTGACTTTTGGCCATGGTGCGGCCTTTCGCCATGCGGCGTATCTGTTGGGCGTCATGCGCAAGCCAGAGATCGCCGCGCACAGCATGTATCATGCGCGCCCGTTACTCCTCTGTTACAATGACGATGGTACATGGTCCCACTGCGGCGGCGCTTGGAAAGTGCGTCGCAAAGATGAGACTTCGCTGGACTAAAGGACCTGTGCCTTGGCTGACTTTCAGCTTTTGCAGCCCCGTGGCGGGCCGCTTTTGCCCCCCGTTTTTGACGCGTTTTGTGATTTTGAACCGTTGCCGCTGAATTGTGAGGCCTGGCCTGTATCAGAACCCCACTCGGGTGGGGCTGTTCAGGAATTCCACAGCTCACTGGCGACATCCAACAGCAGTGACTGGAACTGGCCCACGCGACCGGTTGTGTTTGTCTCGGACCCGCATGCGGATGCCGAAAGCTTTCTGCGATCACTGGTGGCGGCAGGTGTAATCTGCCGAACCGGGGCGGGGCTTGCGGATTTCACCCTCACCGGGTTTGGCCATCTGGCCCATGTGGTGGTCGGCGGCGATTGCCTGGACAAAGGTCCCTCTAATCTGGATATGTTGGACACGCTGTCTGCCCTGTTTGCCACCGGTGCCAAGGTCACATTGCTGGCGGGGAACCACGATCTGCGCCTGATGCTTGCCGTGCGCGCTCTTGCCACACCACGCAATCCGCTGACAGAACATTTGTTTGTGCGCATGGGTCGCAAGGCGCTGCCGCTGCTGCGTGAGGTCTGGCACAGGTTCGGCAGCGATCAGCGTCTGACCCGCCTGCCCAGCGAAGCCAAATGCCGCGAACGCATCTGCCCCAGCGAAAGCTGGTTTGACGAATTTCCAAAAGCCGCCGCGCCGCATCTGGCACCAGAAGCGATCAACAAGGAATTGCGCCGCTTGCGCGAAAAAGGCAGCCAATTCACGCAGAATGTGGCTGACGCGGGCCTCACCATGCGCGAGGTCTTTGGCGCAGCCCTTCTGTGTCATGAATTATTCCTGCAGCCCACCGGCCCCTATCATTGGTTTTTCCAGCGGATGGATGTGATCTTGCAAACAGGCTCTGTTCTGTTTGTTCATGCGGGTCTGGATGACAGCATGTGTGAACTGCTGGTCCAGGACGGCCCTGCAGCTGTGAACACGCGGTTCCGGCGGGATGCCAAACGCGATCTGTTTGCGTTTTATTTTGGCCCTATCGCCAATCTGGTGCGCACCAAATACCGCGCCTCAGATAAAGTGCTGACCGATCACGGCGTGCGCCTGCTGCATCAGGCTGGGCTAAAACTGGTGGTTCAGGGCCATGTGAACAACCACAATGGCCAGCGGTTGCTGGCAAAACGCGGATTGTTGCATCTTGAGGCGGATGTGACCCTGGACCGGGCGTCGCGCGCGCGCGAAGGGCTGTCGGGCATTGGCGCGGGCGCAACTTTGATTTATCCCTCGGGTGACATTATCGGCCTCAGCTCGGATTATCCAAAGGCCAAGCATTTTCACCCACACTGTGTGGGCTTGCAGGCACAGATGCCGCAGCCGCGCGCACAACAGAAAGAGTTCGCCTGACATGGGTTACGCCGACGGCAAGTTTCGCCACGAGTCGCTTCAGGATCGCAAGACCATCAAATCCCTGCTGGAAGCCCTGACCAAAGGCATCAGCAAAGGAGAGCTGACACTGGGCGAAGGGGATGACGAATTGGTCCTGCCAGTAGATGGGCTGATGACCCTGCGGCTCAAGGCGGACCGATCCGACGGGCAATGCAAGGTCGACATGCGGATCAGCTGGAGCGAACAGCAGGAGAAGCCTGCCAAATCCGCCGCTCCAACTGTCAAGTAATCAGACCGACACTTTGGCCAGCAATGCGTCCCGCTCGGTCTCAGCCCGCAGCGCGTTATGCACCACCTCACCGCGGGTCAGCACGACAAAATGGTCGCCCAGCTCATAGCCAAAGTCAAAGAACTGCTCGACCAGAACAATCGCCATATCGCCGCGTTCCCGCAGGTATTTAATGACCTCACCGATCTGTTTGATGATATTGGGTTGAATGCCTTCTGTGGGCTCATCCAACAACAACAGCTTGGGCTTGGTGATCAACGCACGGGCAATCGCCAGCTGTTGCTGCTGCCCACCTGACAGGTCCCCTCCCCGGCGGTTCTGCATCTCTTTCAACACCGGAAACAGCTCATAGATCTCATCCGGGATCCTATGTTCACTGCGCTCCAGGCAGGCAAATCCGGTTTCCAGGTTTTCCTTCACTGTCATCAGCGGAAAGACATCGCGCCCTTGCGGAACATAGCCCACGCCCATCTGCGCCAGAATATGGGCGGGCGTCGACTTCGCGACCGTCTCACCATTCAGGACCATGTCACCACCAGACCGCGCATGGGTGCCCGATATGGCTTTCAATAGGCTGGTTTTGCCAACGCCATTGGTGCCCATCAAACAGGTGACAGCCCCGGATTCGGCCTCCATGGAGATGTCATAGAGGATCTGGGAATGCCCATAATGCAAAGTCAGGTTTTCAAGTTTCAGCATTGTTCAGCGCCCCAGATAGACTTCGATGACTTCGGGATTCTGGGTCACGTGATCCAGCGACCCTTCGGCCAAAACCGCGCCTTCGTGCAGCACGGTCACTTTGCAGTTCAGCCGACGGACAAACTCCATGTCATGTTCCACCACCACAACCGCGCGGGTTTTGGCAGCTTCGACCAACATCGACGTGGTTTTCTCCCGCTCGGCCGGAGTCATGCCCGCGGCGGGTTCATCCACCAACAACAAGCGCGGCTCTTGTGCCAGCAACATGCCAATTTCCAACCATTGTTTCTGGCCATGGCTCAGCTCGCCCGCCACGCGCGTCAACTCATCCGACAGGCCGATCTGCTCCGCCAGCGCTTCGATCCGGTCAGCACCCAGTTTGGTCTTGCGATAAAACAACACCTCAAACGGGCCGCGCGGGTTCTTCAACGCCATGGCCAGGTTTTCCCGCACGGTTTGCTGTTCAAACACCGTGGGTTTCTGGAACTTGCGCCCGACCCCTTCGCGGGCAATCTTGCTTTCGGACATCCCGATCAGCGAGATGTTTTTCTCCCCAAACACAATGCGGCCTTCATCGGGTTTGGTTTTGCCCGTGACAATATCCATAAACGTTGTCTTGCCTGCGCCGTTTGGGCCGATAATGGCGCGCAGCTCGGGCTCGCCAATTTGAAACGACAGGTTGTTGATCGCCTTGAACCCGTCAAAAGAGACGGACACACCAGAGAGTTCGAGAAGCGTGCTCATTTGGCCTCTCCTTTCAACCGATCAAACAAGGATCCGATACCACCGGGGAAGAAGAGCGTCACCGCGACAAAGCTTGCGCCCAACAGGACCAGCCACCATTCGGTCCATTGGATGGTGTAAAAGCCCAGGTTGATATTGGGTGCGCCGCCGCCGGTGAACCAGCTCGCCAAGAGCGAGACAAAGGCCGCCCCGATGACCGAGCCATAAAGCCGCCCGCGCCCGCCAATTGCCACCCAGACCGCCAAGTAGATCGAGGCGATCGGCGCAACCTCGGTCGGGTTGATGATGCCTGCCTGCGGGTAATAGAGCGCGCCTGCAATACCAGCCACAATCGCCGTCAAGGTAAAGACGAACAGCTTATAGCTTTCCACGTGATAGCCCAGGAAGCGCACCCGCACCTCATCATCGCGCACCGCGCGGATCACGCTGCCCATTTTGCCGGACAGAACCCGCGCAAACAGAAGATACCCCGCGCCCAAAGCCACCGCAGAGGCCCAGAAAAACACGATGGAAACCGTCGATTGCGGCAAATGGTCAAAGCCGGGAATATTCTGCAAGCCCGACAGCCCGTTATTGCCGCGCAGACCAGAATCGTTTTGCAACAGGTACAAGGACAGCGCCAGCGTCATCGCCTGTGTCAGGATCGACAGGTATACGCCCGTCACCCGACTGCGAAACGCCAGCCAGCCAAACACAAGCGCCAGAACGCCCGGCACCAGCACCACCATCAGCAATTGCAGCACCAAGGAGTGCGAGAACATCCAGATCGCCGGAAATTCAGACGCGCCCACCACACCAAAAATCTGAGCCGCAATTGCATCCTGCACCTCGCCCGGTGTCGGAGGGATCACGCTTGAGGCCATGCTGGTTTCAACAATCGCCTCGGTCCGGGCGTACATCAACCACATGCCGACCGAATAACCGCCGATGCCAAAGAAGGCAAAATGGCCAAGCGACAGGATCCCGCAATAGCCCCAGACCACATCCATCGCGATTGCAATCAGGCACAGGCACAGGACCTTGCCCAAAGTCTTCACAAACGAGGTGGAGATCACCGAAGAACCAGTCCCCTCGGCCAAGAGCGTGACCACAACGGTGAACAGGCCAAGGGCTGCCAGGAACCACATCACGGATGGGTTTTGCGCAAGAAAAGAACGTTGCATCAGATCAATCTCCCGCCGCGCGGCCTTTGAGGGCGACGATGCCCTTGGGCCGGAATTGGATAAACAGGATGATAAAGAGGATCATATAAGTCTGCGCCGCCAGGGTGTTGGAAGGGTTTAACCATTCGACACCCTTTTGGAAGCCGCCAATCATGGTCGCCCCCGCAAGCGTGCCCCAGACATTACCGACGCCGCCCACAACCACCGTCATAAAGCTTTGAACGATGTAATCGGCCCCCATTTCAGACGTCACCTTGGCATAAAGCCCGATAGCCACCCCAGCGATGCCGGCAATCCCGGAACCAAGGCCAAAAGTCAGAATTTTGATCTTCTCTGGGTTAATCCCCATCGACGCCGCCATGCGTGGGTTCTGGGTAACGGCGCGCACCTCAAGCCCCAGTCGCGTGCGTTTCAAAATGAACAGCAACAGACACAGGAAGGCGAGCGCGAGAACAAAGATGGCAATCCGGATGTAACTGATCTGGATCACATCATTTATCACCCAGGCCCCGTCCAGCCACCCCGGAGAGGTCAAAGGTCGCGCCTGCGTGCCAAATATGTTTTTGGCCAGCTGTTGCAAGGCGATTGAAATCCCAAAGGTTGCCAGCAAGGTCTCCAGTGGACGGTGATATAGCCATCGGATCACCAGCCGCTCCATCGCGACACCTGCGCCAAAAGTCACAGCAAAGGCCAGCGGCAGCGCGACAATCAGTGAAAGCGTGTAATCCGGCACGATCTGCTGCACCACATATCCAGTGTAAGCGCCCATCATGATGAACTCACCATGGGCCATGTTGATCACACCCATCACGCCAAACGTCACCGCGAGGCCAATCGCGGCAAGGAAATAGATCGACGCTAATGAGATCGCGTCCATCCCAATATCCGCCGTTTGGCTCAACCCTACGCGGGTTTTCACGCTGGCCTGCGCGGTTTCTGCCGCTTCGGTAATGGTCGGGTCGCTTTCGACATAAACGGTGTAAAATCCCCAATCGGCAAAGGCCGCATCCATCGCTTCTGCATCCACACGGGCCGGAACTGCGCCCTCGGTTACCAAGGCGTCATAGGCCCGTAGGCGCATGTCATCACTGTCCAGCTGTGCAACAGGCACGCCGCCCACGGTGCCACCATCCAGATTGGCCTCCAAAGCACGACGGATGTCGGCGGGTCCTACGCGGGCAGGCAGATCATGGTCATCGACTAACATCTGATAGGCCACGTCGCGCGCGAGCCCACCCTCACCCGGCGTCAGGATCGACGCGACATTGGTGCCATCTGGAAGTTCCTGGGCCACCAGTGTAGTGGTCTCAAGGATCTGCGACAGGACCGCGCGTCCTTCCACGCTGAGGTCGCTTGAAAGGTTTTGGATTGCGGCCACACGGATTGTCGGGGTCTCACCAAACCGGGCCTGCAAATAATTGGCTAATTTCTGTTTACGCGCTTTCAATGCGGCGTCAGGCTCGCCATCGATCGAGGCCACCAAAGGGCCCAGCTGGGCAGGGTCCAGCGCCCGCGCCAGCGCATCCAAGGCCTGAGTGCGGCGGGCAATATCCGGATCGCTCAGCTGAAACGCCACCAGGGCGGAGCCGATTTCGCGACGAACGCCGCCGTTGGGCTTGATCTGTTTGGCGTCTTTCTTGCCAATGCCTGCGACAACCTCCGCGCCGGTTTCGACATCCAGCAAAACCAGACCCGCGCCACCTGTGGTGCCGACATAAAAAAGGTCATCCTCGGCCCGCAAGTAGATGGATTTATCCTGCCAAGCTTCCAGAAATCCGGGCACTGTCGGCAGACCAGAGGCCACCAAGGTATCCAGCACCGGGCCAACTGACTTGCGTGAGGGTTTGATAATGACGTCGCGGTGGCTTTGCAAAAGGGTCTGCAGCTCTTGGGCAGACACAGCAAAGGGCAGCCACGCCAAAGCGATGACGAGTGAAAAAATTCGCAACATAGGAGAGACGTGCCCCGATCCGGGGCCAGCGACGCGTGTGTGCGCCACTGGCCGGTCTTGGGTGAATTAGTAGTTCGAGGTCAGCTGAACACAGGTCTTGGTCTCGGTGTTGTACATACCGCAACCCAGCTCTTTCCAGTCAGACTTCAGAACCGCCGATTCCGGCAGGAAGTCGGTCCAGGCATCGCCCGGAACTTCAGTTGTTTGAGAGATGATGTCGAACTGACCATCGGCCTGGATCTCACCGATCAGAACCGGTTTCGCCAGGTGGTGGTTCGGCAGCATAACGGCCGTGCCGCCAGTCAGGTTCGGGAATTCCTGACCGTACATCGCCGTCCGCACTGCATCCACATCGGTGGAGCCTGCTGCAGTTGCGGCGTTCACCCACATGTTAAAGCCGATGTAGTGCGCTTCCATCGGGTCGTTGGTCACACGCTCAGCGCCTGCAAACTCTTTCCATGCGTCAATGAATTCCGCGTTGGCATCCGTTTCTGCAGACTGGAAGTAGTTCCATGCCGCCAGGTGACCCACCAGGTTGGCGGTATCCAGACCGGACAGTTCTTCTTCACCCACAGAGAAGGCCACAACCGGCAGATCATCCGCGGATACACCCGCAGCTGCCAGCTCTTTGTAGAAGCCGATGTTCGCGTCGCCGTTGATGGTAGAGATCACGCCAACCTGCTTGCCACCTTCACCCAGTGCCACAACGTCGGACACGATGGTTGCCCAGTCCGAATGACCAAACGGGGTGTAGTTCACAAAGATGTCTTCTGACGCAATGCCTTTATCTTGCAGGTACTGCTCAAGAATGTTGTTGGTGGTACGCGGATAAACATAGTCGGTGCCCAGCAGAGCGAAACGCTCGATGCCCAGCTCTTCGAGGAAGTAATCAACCGCAGGGATCGCCTGTTGGTTTGGTGCCGCACCAGTGTAGAAGACGTTTTTGGAGCTTTCTTCGCCCTCATACTGAACCGGGTAGAACAGCAGGCCGTTCAGCTCTTCGATCACCGGCAGGACGGATTTGCGGGACACGGATGTCCAGTTGCCAAAGATCACGTCAACCTCGTGAACGGTCAGCAATTCGCGTGCTTTTTCCGCAAACAGCGGCCAGTCGGACGCGGGGTCAACAACAACGGGTTCGATCTGGCAGCCCAGGATACCACCTGCTTTGTTTTGCTGGTCGATCAGCATCAGCATGGTGTCTTTGAGAGTGGTCTCAGAGATCGCCATCGTGCCGGAGAGTGAGTGCAGAACACCAACTTTAACCGGGCAATCCGCAGCAGCTGCGGCACCTGCAACCAGCATCGAAGCCGCGGTTGTTGCCATAAGTTTGGTGAGACGGGTCATGTCATTCCTCCTGGCGGGCACGCGCAAACACATTGCGCCCAAGGGCGCAAACGCGTAGCAAGGTCCCGCAACAATGTTGCAATTTGGTGTGGCGGCCTAATCGAGGTCCAATTCGCAAGGTCGTCACACGCTCATGCCTGAGGTTTTCCTCGTTGGGTCATGAGCGAGTACAGTATGAGCCTTTCCACTGCCTAGAAATCAATCATCCTGACCTTTGCGGAGGGATCACAGTGAGGTTTGTTTATTTTTTGAGCACGAATGCGGAAATGCGACAGGAAAATGGGCAATCCGCGACCTCGCACCGCCCAATTGCTGGGCGACGTAGGAACCCCTTCGAATTTATGATCAAATCTTGAGCGTGCAAAAATATTAATAAATTGCAAACCTTTAAAGTATTTGTCACCAATCCGTGCAGCAGCTCCCCTGCCCGCCCGTTGATGGAGACCAGCTGAAATTAGCCAATGCACAAAAAACGCCCGATGCGATTCGTCGCAACCGGGCGTTTTGAATTTCAGGGGCCGCCCCACCTGGGGGCGACCATAAGTAGATGCGATTAATCGCGGCTTTCCGGAGTTTCTACAAGATTGTCCAGATCGTCGACCATATCGTCCTCAACAACCGGGGCAGCCAAGGCAGCTGCGGCTGCAGCTTCTTCGCGGCGGGCTTCCAGAACCACGTTGTCGCGCGCCTGTGCAACCTGACGCATACGCTGGGTTGCACCACCGGTACCGGCCGGGATGAGACGGCCCACGATGACGTTTTCCTTCAGGCCAACCAGCTTGTCCTTCTTACCCTGAACCGAGGCTTCGGTCAGAACGCGGGTGGTCTCCTGGAAGGAGGCCGCCGAGATGAAGGAACGGGTCTGCAACGACGCCTTGGTGATACCCAACAGGATGGGTTCGCCTTTGGCCGGACGCTTGCCACGCGCAATCGCCTTTTCGTTGGCGTGATCGAACTCTTGCTTGTCCACGTGCTCCCCTTTGAGCAGCGTGGTCTCACCAGAGTCTGAGATCTCCCACTTTTGCAGCATCTGGCGAACGATCACCTCGATATGCTTGTCGTTGATCTTCACACCTTGCAGGCGATAAACGTCCTGAACTTCGTCGATCATATAGTTCGCCAGAGCCTCGACCCCCATGATGGACAGGATGTCGTGCGGCGCCGGGTTACCATCCATGATGTAGTCACCCTTCTGGACAAAATCGCCTTCCTGAACAGGAATGTGCTTGCCCTTGGGGACCATGTATTCGACGGTTTCCAGTGCGTCATCCACCGGCTCGATCGAGATGCGGCGCTTGTTCTTGTAGTCGCGGCCAAAGCGGACGTAACCATCGATTTCGGCGATGATCGCGTGGTCCTTTGGACGACGGGCTTCGAACAGTTCCGCAACGCGCGGCAGACCACCGGTAATGTCCTTGGTCTTGGCACCTTCACGCGGGATACGCGCAACGATGTCACCGGCCTGCATCTGCTGGCCATCTTCACAGGACAGGATCGCATCCACAGACATCGGATAGGTCACCGGATTGCCCAAGCTGTTGCGGATCGGCTCACCATCTGCATCGATCAGGATGACCTCAGGCTTCAGGTCAGACCCTTTGGGGGCCGCACGCCAGTCGATCACGATCTTCTGGGTCATGCCGGTCGCTTCGTCGGTCTCTTCACGAACCGCCAGACCTGAGACCAGGTCGACATATTTCGCTGTACCGGCCTTTTCGGCGATGATCGGCAGTGTGTACGGATCCCATTCGAACAGCTTGTCACCACGGGCAATCTGCTGGCCTTCTTTGACGAACAGCTTAGAGCCGTAACCCAGCTTGTGGCTGGCGCGCTCTTCACCGTGATCGTCTTCGATGATCAGCTTCATGTTGCGGCCCATAACCAGGATCTCGCCATTGGCGTTTTCCAGGATGTTCGGGTTTTCGAACACGATCTTACCTTCTTGGCTGGCTTCCAGGAACGACTGTTGGCCACCCTGCGCAACACCACCAATGTGGAAGGTCCGCATGGTCAGCTGTGTACCAGGTTCACCAATCGACTGCGCCGCGATGATACCAACAGCTTCGCCTTCGTTCACCTTGGTGCCGCGTGCCAGGTCACGACCGTAACACTGCGCACAAACGCCCTCTTCGCTTTCACAGGTCAGAGGCGAGCGAATACGCATGGACTGAACGCCTGCTTCTTCGATTGCGTCGGCCATACGTTCGTCGATGATCTGACCTGCAGCCACCAGCACCTCTTCGGTGCCCGGACGTTTGACATCATCCGCAGCCACACGACCCAGAACACGTTCGCCCAACGACGCCACAACCTCGCCATCATTCACAGCCGCTTCGGCAGTGATGGCACGGTCGGTGCCACAATCGTCTTCACGCACAATGCAATCCTGGGCCACATCCACCAGACGGCGGGTCAGGTAACCAGAGTTCGCAGTCTTCAAAGCCGTATCCGACAGACCCTTACGGGCACCGTGTGTCGAGTTGAAGTACTCAAGAACGGTCAGACCTTCTTTAAAGTTCGAGATGATCGGTGTCTCGATGATGTCGCCGTTCGGCTTGGCCATCAGGCCGCGCATCCCGCCGAGCTGTTTCATCTGAGTGACCGAGCCCCGCGCACCGGAGTGAGCCATCATGTAGACCGAGTTCGGCTCCATGACCGCACCATTCTCATCGCGCTTGTCATCCGAAATCGTGGTCATCATGGCTTCGGTGACCTTGTCGTTACACTTCGACCAGGCATCCACAACTTTGTTGTACTTTTCGCCCTGAGTGATCAGACCGTCCATGTACTGTTGTTCAAAGTCTTTCACCTGATCGCGGGTGTCGTCGACGATGGTCCATTTGGTATCGGGGATCACCATGTCGTCCTTACCGAACGAGATGCCCGCCTTGAACGCTTCGCGGAAGCCCATGGTCATGATCTGGTCACAGAAGATCACGGACTCTTTCTGACCGCAGTACCGGTAGACGGTGTCGATGACCTGCTGAACTTCTTTCTTCCGCAGAAGACGGTTCACCAGTTCAAACGGTGCCTTGGCGTTCTTCGGCAGCAGCGCACCCAGTCGGACACGGCCCGGCGTGGTTTCAAAGCGCTGATAGACCTCGTTGCCTTCTTCGTCGATCTGCAGAACACGAGCGGTGACTTTGGAGTGCAGATGCACCTCACCAGCGTCCAGCGCGTGCTGAACTTCGTCCATAGTGCCGAAGACTTTGCCTTCACCAATCATGCCTTCACGTTCCAGGGTCAGGTAATAGAGACCCAAGATCATATCCTGCGACGGAACGATGATCGGCGCACCGTTTGCTGGTGACAGAACGTTGTTGGTGGACATCATCAGAACGCGTGCTTCCAGCTGGGCCTCAAGGCTCAGTGGAACGTGAACCGCCATCTGGTCCCCGTCAAAGTCCGCGTTAAACGCCGAACAGACCAGCGGGTGCAGCTGGATCGCTTTCCCTTCGATCAGCGTGGGTTCAAACGCCTGAATACCCAGACGGTGCAGCGTCGGCGCGCGGTTCAGCATGACCGGGTGCTCGCGGATCACCTCGTCGAGGATATCCCAAACTTCCGGACGCTCTTTCTCAACCAGCTTTTTCGCCTGCTTCACGGTGGAGGACAGACCTTTGGCCTCCAGACGCGAATAGATGAAGGGCTTGAAGAGTTCCAAGGCCATCTTCTTCGGCAGACCACATTGGTGCAGCTTCAGTTCCGGACCGGTCACAATCACCGAACGACCAGAGAAGTCGACGCGTTTACCCAAAAGGTTTTGACGGAAACGACCCTGCTTACCTTTCAGCATGTCAGACAGCGATTTCAGCGGGCGCTTGTTGGCGCCGGTGATCACGCGGCCACGACGACCGTTGTCGAACAATGCGTCAACAGATTCCTGCAGCATCCGCTTTTCGTTGCGGACGATGATGTCAGGCGCGCGCAGTTCAATCAGACGTTTTAGACGGTTGTTCCGGTTGATCACACGACGGTACAGATCGTTCAGATCCGAGGTCGCGAAACGGCCCCCATCCAGCGGCACCAGCGGGCGCAGTTCTGGCGGGATAACCGGAACAACGGTCATGATCATCCACTCTGGACGGTTGCCGGATTCCAGGAAGGATTCCACAACTTTCAGACGTTTGATGATCTTCTTGGGCTTCAGCTCGCCGGTGGCTTCGGCCAGCTCAGCGCGCAGCTGCTCTGCTTCCGCCTCCAGGTCGATCTGGGACAGCATCTCACGGATCGCTTCGGCACCGATATTGGCGGTGAACGCGTCCATGCCGAACTGGTCCTGAGCGTCCATGTACTCTTCTTCGGTCATCATCTGGCCGTATTGCAGGTCGGTCAGACCCGGCTCGATGACAACGTAGTTTTCGAAATACAGAACCCGTTCCAGATCACGCAGGGTCATGTCCAGCATCAGGCCGATACGGGACGGCAGCGATTTCAGGAACCAGATGTGCGCAACAGGTGCCGCCAGTTCGATGTGGCCCATACGCTCGCGGCGCACTTTTTGCAGGGTAACTTCAACACCGCATTTTTCGCAGACAACGCCGCGATACTTCATGCGTTTATATTTACCACACAGGCATTCGTAGTCTTTGATCGGGCCAAAGATACGCGCGCAGAACAGACCGTCACGTTCGGGTTTGAACGTCCGGTAGTTGATGGTTTCGGGTTTCTTGATCTCACCATAGGACCAAGACAGGATCCGTTCCGGCGACGCCAGTGAGACTTTGATTTCATCAAAAACCTTAGGCGGCGTCAGCGGGTTGAACGGGTTGTTGGTGATTTCCTGGTTCATTGGATGTCCTTTGCAGGCTCGGTGCAGCTAAAGAAGTGCACTGTATGTGTAATGACTGGGAGAAAACTGTTCGTTTCGATGGGCATAAAGGAAGAAGCCTCTTCTAACCCACAAGCGATACGTACCTTTTTCTGTGCGGTTTCGACCGAAGAGAAAGCCCCGACGCGAACCATGCCGCTGTCGGAACCATCGGCAAACTCGATGGTTGTGCAGCCCGCCATCGCAGCTAGCACAAGGCTACCCGCAACTTTCGACGAAGCTGAACAACCAAATCGTTGCATTACTCCTCAACCTCCGCATCCAGGAGTTCCATATTCAGGCCGAGGCCGCGGACTTCTTTCACCAGAACGTTGAACGATTCTGGGATGCCCGCTTCAAAGTTGTCCTCGCCCTTGACGATGCTCTCATAGACCTTGGTCCGGCCCGCGACGTCATCCGACTTCACGGTCAGCATTTCCTGCAGGGTGTATGCGGCGCCGTAAGCTTCCAGAGCCCAGACTTCCATTTCACCAAAGCGCTGACCACCGAACTGCGCCTTACCACCCAGCGGCTGCTGCGTAACAAGCGAGTATGGACCGGTGGAACGGGCGTGGATCTTGTCGTCGACCAGGTGGTGCAGTTTCAGCAGGTATTTGACGCCCACAGTCACCGGACGCGCGAACTGTTCACCGGTACGGCCGTCAAACAGAACCGACTGACCGGAGCTGTCAAAGCCTGCACGCACCAGCGCGTCGTTCACATCGCCTTCTTTGGCGCCGTCGAAAACCGGGGTCGCAATCGGAACACCGCGGGCAACATTGCCTGCCGCTTCCAACAGCTGGTCTTCTTCCATGCCGGTGATGCCTTCTTCATAGACATCCTCACCATAGGCCAGACGCATGGCTTCACGCACCGGCGTCAGATCGCCAGAACGACGGTATTCCTGCATCGCATCGTCAACCTTGATGCCCAGACCGCGTGCGGCCCAGCCCATGTGGGTTTCAAGGATCTGACCAACGTTCATCCGCGACGGAACGCCCAGCGGGTTCAGACAGAAGTCAACCGGGGTACCATCGGCCAGGAACGGCATGTCTTCCATGGGAACAACGCGGGAGATAACACCCTTGTTCCCGTGGCGACCCGCCATTTTGTCACCCGGCTGCAGCTTACGCTTCACGGCGATGAAGACTTTGACCATCTTCATCACACCCGGCGGCAGATCGTCGCCACGGCGGACCTTCTCGACCTTGTCCTCAAAACGGGCGTCCAGGGCACGTTTCTGTGCTTCGTACTGCTCGTTCAGGGCTTCGACGATCTGTGCAGACTGTTCGTCTTCCAGCGCCAGCATCCACCATTGGCCGCGCGGCATGGAATCCAGCAGCTCTTCGGTGATTTCAGCACCGGCACGGATGCCTTTGGGGCCTTTGACGGCAACCTTGCCGACCAGCATCCCACGCAGACGCGCATAGATGTTACGGTCCAGGATCACCAGTTCGTCGTCGCGGTCACGCGCCAGACGTTCAACTTCCTCACGCTCGATCTGCAGGGCACGTTCGTCTTTTTCCACACCATGGCGGTTAAAGACGCGTACCTCAACAACGGTACCGTAATCACCCGGTTTCACACGCAACGAGGTATCGCGGACGTCAGATGCTTTTTCACCAAAGATGGCGCGCAGCAGCTTCTCTTCCGGGGTCATTGGAGATTCACCTTTGGGGGTGATCTTACCAACCAGAATGTCGCCCGGTTCAACGTCGGCACCGATGTAGACAACGCCGGCTTCGTCGAGGTTGCGCAGGGCTTCCTCACCAACGTTCGGAATGTCGCGGGTGATCTCTTCCGGGCCAAGCTTGGTGTCACGCGCGGCGACCTCAAACTCTTCGATGTGCACAGAGGTAAAGACGTCATCCTTGGCGATCCGTTCCGAGATCAGGATGGAGTCTTCATAGTTGTAGCCGTTCCAAGGCATAAACGCGACGACCACGTTTTTACCCAGCGCCAGTTCACCCATATCGGTGGACGGGCCATCCGCAATCACTTCGCCCTTTTGAACCGTGTCACCCACCTTCACCAGCGGACGCTGGTTGATGCAGGTGTTCTGGTTCGAACGCTGGAATTTGCGCATGCGATAGATATCAACACCCGCATCACCCAGTTCCAGATCCGAGGTCGCGCGAACAACGATACGCTGTGCATCAACTTGGTCGATGATACCCGCACGTTTCGCCTGGATCGCAGCGCCAGAGTCGATCGCCACTTTTTCCTCGATGCCGGTGCCCACCAGCGGCGCTTCTGCGCGCAGCAGCGGAACCGCCTGACGTTGCATGTTCGAACCCATCAGAGCGCGGTTTGCGTCGTCGTTTTCCAGGAACGGGATCAATGATGCCGCAACCGAGACCAACTGCTTTGGCGAAACGTCGATCAGATCAACCGCATCGCTGGGCGCCATGGTATAGTCGCCGGACTGACGTGTATTGACCAGATCGTTGACGAACTTACCGTCGCCGTCCAGGCTCGCGTTCGCCTGCGCAACAGTGTGGCGCATTTCTTCGGTCGCCGACATGTAGTGCACTTCGTCGGTAACCTTGGAATCCACAACCTTGCGATACGGTGTCTCGATGAAACCGTATTTGTTCACGCGGGCAAATGTCGCCAGCGAGTTGATCAGACCAATGTTCGGACCTTCCGGTGTTTCAATCGGACACATCCGGCCGTAGTGGGTCGGGTGAACGTCGCGAACCTCAAAGCCTGCACGTTCGCGGGTCAGACCGCCGGGGCCAAGCGCCGACAGACGACGCTTGTGCGTCACTTCCGACAGCGGGTTGGTTTGGTCCATGAACTGCGACAGCTGCGAGGAGCCGAAGAATTCACGTACCGCAGCCGCGGCCGGTTTTGCGTTGATCAGGTCTTGCGGCATGATGGTGTCGATCTCGACCGAGGACATACGTTCCTTGATCGCGCGTTCCATCCGCAAGAGGCCAACACGGTACTGGTTTTCCATCAGCTCGCCAACGGAACGTACACGACGGTTGCCCAGGTGGTCGATATCGTCGATGTCACCCTTGCCGTCACGCAGCTCTACCAGCGCTTTGATACATGCGATGATGTCCGCCTTGCGCAGGGTGCGCATGGTGTCTTCGGCATCCAATGCCAGACGCATGTTCATCTTGACCCGGCCAACAGCCGACAGGTCATAACGCTCGCTGTCAAAGAACAGCGTGTCAAACAGCGCAGACGCAGCTTCAACGGTGGGCGGCTCACCCGGGCGCATCACGCGATAGATATCCATCAGCGCGGTGTCGCGGGACATGTTTTTGTCCTGCGCCATGGTGTTACGCATGTACGGGCCGACATTGACGTTGTCGATGTCCAGAACCGGGATCTCGTCGATGCCCGCGTCCATCAGCTCTTTCAACGAACCACCAATCAGGTCGCCGTCTTTGTCGTACTCCAGGGTCAGCTCATCACCGGCTTCGACATAGATCGCGCCGTTTTCTTCGTTGATGATATCCTTAGAGACGTATTTGCCGACGATGTGATCAAACGGAACCAGCAGCTCGGTGATCTTGCCTTCGTCGATCATCTTCTTCACGGCGCGCGGCGTAACTTTTTTGCCGGCCTCGCAGATGATCTCACCGGTGGCGGCGTCAACCAGATCATAGGTCGGACGGGTGCCACGTACGCGCTCGGGGAAGAACGGGGTCACCCAGCCGCGTGTTTTTTCCAGTTTGAACGGAACGGTGTTGTAATAGGCGTCACAGATACCTTCCTGATCCAGACCCAGCGCATAAAGCAACGTGGTCACAGGCAGCTTACGGCGTCGGTCGATCCGGGCAAAGACGATGTCTTTTGCGTCGAATTCAAAATCCAGCCAAGAGCCACGGTAAGGAATGATGCGGCAAGCAAACAGCAGTTTACCAGACGAATGCGTCTTGCCCTTGTCGTGGTCAAAGAACACACCCGGCGACCGGTGCATCTGCGACACGATCACACGCTCGGTACCGTTCACAACAAAGGTCCCGTTCGGCGTCATCAGAGGCATATCGCCCATAAAGACGTCTTGTTCTTTGATGTCTTTGACCGATTTGGCACCGGTGTCTTCATCGACATCAAATACGATCAGACGCAAAGTCACCTTCAGCGGCGCGCTGTAGGTCATGTCGCGCTGCATACATTCTTCGACGTCGTATTTCGGCTTTTCCAGCTCGTATTTCACGAACTCCAGAACGGAGGTTTCGTTGAAATCCTTGATGGGGAAAACAGATTGAAACACGCCCATGATGCCTTCGCCATCAGTCGGCATTTCAGCATCGCCAGAGCGCAAGAAAAGATCATATGAAGATTTCTGCACCTCAATGAGGTTCGGCATGTCCAGCACTTCGCGGATCTTGCCGTAGTATTTCCGAAGACGTTTCTGGCCAAGGAACGTTTGAGCCATGTCAGATGTCACCTTTCGATATTCTCACGGAAACAAGAGTGCCGCCGGGCTCCGGCACCTTGCCCATACGAGACAGCGCGTTCGGATCAATTCATGGCCGTCGTCCCGTATGACGGCCTTCCCGATCCTTTGAACCTCGCCTTAGAAAACGCCCCCCACATCTGGGGCCCTTGCTAAGACAGGTACGGCTGGGCACGGGAGACCCCGTACCCAGCCTGAAACTTGGGAATATAGAGAGCAATTTCACAGGGAAATTGCTACCCTCTTTTCCCCAAAGCAGCGATTAAGCCAGCTCGACTTCCGCGCCAGCTGCTTCCAGCTTCGCTTTGATGTCTTCTGCTTCGGCTTTGTCGACGCCTTCTTTGATCTTGCCGCCTTCTTCGACCAGACCTTTTGCTTCTTTCAGGCCCAGACCGGTGATCGCGCGAACTTCTTTGATCACGTTGATTTTCGAAGCGCCGGCGTTCTTCAGAACGACGTCGAATTCGGTTTTTTCTTCTTCAGCTGCGCCACCTGCGTCGCCACCAGCTGCCATTACAACGGCGCCACCAGCAGCCGGCTCGATGCCGTACTCGTCTTTCAGGATGGTTTTCAGTTCTTGTGCTTCCAGCAGGGTCAGACCAACGATGCTTTCCGCGAGTGCTTTCAGATCAGCCATTTTCTTAGCTCTTTCCGTATAAAAGTGTATGTGTTCCAACGTAAGGTTTTGCCCTACGCCAGCCATTCAGTTCCAACCGCTTACGCAGCTTCCGCCTTCTCTTCGATGGTCGAAAGGATGCTTGCGATGTTGCTTGCAGGTGCGCCAATTGCGCCAGCGATGTTCGAAGCAGGTGCGCCAATGCAGCCAACGATAGAAGCAATAAGCTCATCGCGGGACGGCATTTTGGACACAACTTCAACGCCAGCACGATCCAGTGCGTTTTCACCCATTGCACCACCAAGGATCTCGAACTTGTCGTTCTCCTTGGCAAAGCCCTCGGCAACCTTGGCCGCAGCCACAGGATCCTCGGAATAGGTGAGCACGGTCATACCCGTCAGCAGGTTAGACATGCTTTCACACGGCTTACCCTCGAGGGCGATTTTGGCGAGCCTGTTCTTGGCAACACGCACAGAACACTCCGCGTCACGAGCACGCGCGCGCAGGTCTTGCATCTCAGCAACTGTCAGACCGGCATAGTGGGCTACGACCACAACGCCAGAGCTTTCGAAGATCTGGCCGAGTTCCTCGACCACTTTCTCTTTCTGGGCTCTATCCACAGTTCTCTCCAAGTTTTGGGGTGTAACAACACCCCGGCTCATAATTTGCCCGACCTTGTCACCAAGGCCTGGCGTTCGGGTCCGTTTTACGGGATGAGCCAAAATCTGCCCGAGGGTCAAAAATCCCTCGATCTTTTTGGTCTTACCCGTCTCAGGAGGGAAATTAAGGCCAGATCGACAAGCCACCCACCATCTTGGACGAAACGAAATGAAGCGCACGACGAATCGCACGCTTCATTGCGTGCTCGTACTTAGTCCCAATTGCAGAGATTTCCAAGGGGTAAATCAGCCCGCCTGCCCGCTTTGCGATGACTTTGCGACGGCTCCAAACAAAACAGGGCGAGCCCCGCAGGACCCGCCCCAATCAATCCTTCAAAAGGATCGAAAATTACTCGCTGACAGCGCCTTCGACGTCAACGGTGACGCCCGGACCCATGGTGGAGGACAGAGCAATTTTCTTCATATATGCGCCTTTGGCACCCGACGGTTTTGCCTTGGCAACCGCAGAGATGAAGGCTTTGACGTTCTCAACCAGCTTGGCTTCGTCAAAAGACGCTTTGCCAACACCGGCGTGCACAACGCCACCTTTTTCCGCTTTGAACTGAACTTCACCACCCTTGGCTGCTTCCACGGCCGCTTTCACGTCCATGGTCACAGTGCCAACTTTGGGGTTCGGCATAAGGTTGCGCGGGCCCAGGATTTTACCCAGACGACCAACGATCGGCATCATGTCCGGAGTCGCGATGCAGCGATCAAAGTCCAGGTTGCCGCCTTGGATGGATTCCATCAGATCTTCTGCGCCCACAACATCTGCGCCAGCAGCTTGTGCTTCTTCGGCCTTGGGGCCGCGTGCAAATACTGCAACACGCATGGCTTTACCGGTGCCGTTTGGCAGGCCGATCACGCCGCGAACCATCTGGTCTGCGTGACGGGTGTCAACGCCCAGGTTCATTGCAATTTCGATGGTCTCGTCGAACTTGGAAGTTGCGTTGGCCTTAACCAGTGCAACAGCCTCCTCAACGGTCAGGTTCTCTTTGCCAGCGAAGGCTTCGCGCGCTGCGCGGGTACGTTTACCGAGCTTTGCCATGATTTAGCCTTTCACCTCGATACCCATAGAACGGGCGGAGCCCAGGATGATCTGCATCGCCGCTTCGACGTCGTTTGCAGACAGGTCTTTCATCTTTGCTTCGGCGATTTCGCGAACCTGTGCCGCGGTCACGGATGCAACGATTTCACGACCTGGGTTTTCAGCACCACGCGGACGGTTCCGCTTGCCAACCGGCTTCAGGCCAGCCGCTTTTTTCAGGTAGTAAGACGCAGGCGGCGTCTTGATGTCCATGGTGAAGGACTTGTCCTGATAATAGGTGATCACGGTCGGGCAAGGCGCGCCAGGATCCATTTCCTGGGTCTTTGCGTTAAACGCCTTACAGAATTCCATGATATTGATGCCGCGCTGACCCAGCGCCGGACCAACCGGCGGGGAGGGGTTCGCTTGACCTGCAGGGATCTGCAGCTTCATTGTACCAGCAAGCTTCTTTGCCATCTGGTTATCTCCTTTTCAACACCCCGCCGACGCGTCATTGGGGCTTCTCATGTTGTGTGGTCCGGCTTTGGCATCGCGATGCCGTGGCCTCCCACGCTCAAAGCCGCGCAATCAAGGCGCGGCTTTCTTTCATCAGGTCTGTTTATTGACCTGAGTGAAGTCCAGTTCGACCGGGGTTTCCCGACCAAAGATCGACACGGTAACCTTGAGCTTTTGGTTGTCGTCGTCGACCTCTTCGACCATGCCGTCGAAATCTTCGAACGGGCCGTCGTTAACCTTGACCTTCTCACCCACTTCAAAGGTGATCAGGGTGCGCGGCGCTTCTTCGTTCTCGCTGACGCGGTTCAGAATGCCGTTCACTTCTGCATCACGCATCGGCATCGGGCGCCCTTGTGGGCCCAAAAATCCGGTCACGCGGTTGATCGAGGAAATCAGGTGATAGCCGCGATCAGACATTTCCATATGGACCAGAACATAACCGGGCATAAAGCGACGCTCAGTGGTCACTTTCTTGCCGCGACGAACCTCGATCACCTCTTCGGTGGGGACCAGAACCTCGTCGATCTCGTCCTCAAGACCCTTCTCGATCACTTCGGCACGGATTTGCTCTGCGATTTTCTTTTCGAAGTTCGAAAGAACGCTGACCGAATACCACCGTTTCGCCATGAACCTGATCGTCCTTGTCCTGCCACGCGAGCCCATGCTGACCCGCACCGTCGTTTCAAAATCCTTCCGCTGACAGGCCAAATATGGCGTGTCGCGGCCCCAACAAAAAGCGGCGTGCAACCGAATCGCCACACGCCAACGTCAGGGATAGCGGCTCAAGTACTCTGACTGTTTGCTAAGATCAAGTCCAAGCCGCCGAGCACACAGAGAAAAAAGAGCAGTCCCCTGCCCTCAAAAGGCCTTAGCCCAGGATCACTTCCAGACCCGAGCGAATGGCCAGATCGACCAAGGCAAAGAAGACAGCCGTCAATGCCGCCATGACGAACACCATGACGGTGGTCAGCAAAACCTCACGACGGGTCGGCCAAACAACTTTGGACACCTCAGCGCGGACCTGCTGGATAAACTGTACGGGATTGATGCTGGCCATTTGGCTGCGTCTCTTTTGCTATGTTGCGATCTGCCGGGATTTAACCGGAGCTGCGCCTGAATTCAAGGGGCGAGGCTGAATTCGCCTTTTACTCTACATTCAAGCCATGCAAATCCCGGCATAATAGAACGGCCCACCTGTCCGCCGGATCGCGGCCAAAGTGGCCGTTGTTTTTCTCAACCTTTATTCGTTCATGTTTTCAAACCGATACCCGGGGAAACCATTAAGGGCGTGGCGCGGTCGGAAGCTGAATCAATTCTATCTTAATTTTCTGATCTTACGAATGATTCAAAGCGGACCCTCGGTTGTTGAAACGCACCGCCCGCACCTCAGTATCGTAGTGAGATAGGATTCCATGACCGTCGCAAGCAGCCTCCATAAAGCGCAACGTTATGAACGCGATCAGAATTTTGAAGACGCGGCCGAAACATATGGCGAAATTCTCGCGCGGTTTCCACAAAATCAAAGGGCGCGCAGCGCGCTGGATGCACTTCGAAACCGTATCGCCACTATTGATGAGCCCCCTGCCGACCTGGTCGCCCGGATCAAGACTCAGATCGCCAATGGCAATGTTTCACAAGCTGCAACCCTGTGCGCGAGCAACCTGAACAAATACCGCAAGTCGCATTTCCTTTGGAAGTCGCTGGGCCAGTGCCACATGCTGCTTGGCGCGCTTAACGAGGCCGCGACATGTTTGAACAAAGCGCTGGAACTCAACAGCAAACAGGGTGACACCTATGGGTTTATGGCACAAGTCAGCCGACGCCAGGGTCAGCTTGACAATGCCCAGGCCCTGTTTCGCAAAGCGCTCTCGCTTGAGCCGGAAAACCTGACTCTGCTGAATGACTTTGGCAACCTGCTTGTGCAGGTTGGTCAAATTGGCGAAGCCGCTGATGTTTTGAAACATGCCAGCGACTTGGCGCCGACAAACGCGCGCGTCCTCTTTAATTATGCCTCAGCCCTTCGTATCGCCGGGCAAATGGATGCTGCGCAAGAGATGCTTGAAAAGGCAATCGAACACGACCAGAGCTTGCAACCGGCACATTTCAACCTGGGCCAGCTGCATGTGCTGAACGGGCGCAACGAAGACGCCCTGCCGTATCTTGAACGCGCAACCGAGCTCAGCGGCTCAAACGATCACGCCCGCGCCGCCAAGCTCCACGCCATGGCCCATCTGAACGACTGGCGCTGGGTGGATGAATATGCCAGCAGCCGCCGTTTCTTGGGTCTGCAAGGGATCGCCTGTTCTCCGTTTCTGTTGATGGCGATGGAGGACAACCCGGACCTTCTGCGCATTCGCACCCAGGCCTATGCCGGCGAACAGATCCCGCAATTGACCGCCCCAACCCGTACCGCCCCCTTATCACGTCCCCAACGTCTACGGATCGGGTATTTTTCCGCAGACTTCCACTCCCATGCAACGATGCATCTGATGGGTGGCATGTTCCAAGCCCATGACCGTGACCGGTTTGAGATCTTTGCCTATTCCTTCGGACCCAATGTGGATGATGAAGGCCGTGCGCAGGTGCGCGACAATGTCGACCACTTCATCGAAGCTTCTGCGATGTCTGACGCCGATTTGGCGAAACGTGCTCATGACGACAGGCTGGATATCGCCATCGATCTGAAGGGCTTCACCAGTGGCAACCGCAGCGCGATCTTTGGCGCGCGCCTGGCACCGATCCAAATCGCATACCTTGGATATCCCGGATCCATGGGCACCAATGTCTATGACTATATGATCACCGATTGGCAGGTCTGCCCGCCGGGGAGCGAGCGTCACTATGATGAACATCTGCTGCGTATGCCGCACAGCTATCAGGTAAATGATCGCAATCGGCAAACCTCTGATCGTGTCTTCAGCCGGTCGGAATGCGGTCTGCCGGAAAACGGGTTTGTGTTCTGTTGCTTCAACAACAGCTACAAAATCACCCCGCAGGAATTCGACATCTGGATGCGCCTGCTGGACCAGGTGGACGGCAGCGTCCTGTGGCTTTTGGAAACAAGCGCCACGTCCAAGGCCAACCTGCGCACAGAAGCCCAGGCACGTGGGATATCACCGGATCGCCTGATCTTTGCGCCCCGTATGGACCAGGCCGACCATCTGGCGCGCCACAATCTGGCGGATCTGTTCCTGGATACTTTTGTGGTCAACGCCCATACCACGGCAAGTGACGCCCTGTGGGCCGGTCTCCCAGTTCTGACGATGGCGGGCAAGCAGTTTGCCGCCCGCGTCAGCGCCAGCCTCTTGTCGGCGGTGGGCCTGCCCGAGCTGATCACCCACAGCCCGGCCGCTTATGAACGCCACGCGCTGGCCATCGCACAGGACCCTTTGCGCCTGGCCGATATCAAGGCCCGCCTCAACGCCAATCGCCTGACAACGCCGCTGTTTGACACCCAATGTTTCACGCGCGACTTTGAAGAGGGTTTGGATCTGGCCTATGGTCGTTGGCTCAAAGGCGAAGGCCCGGACCACATCGATGTGGCCACGTCCTCCAGCGGTTATTTGCAAATGCCGAACTCTGCCGCATTGGCCTGAAGGCCCCGTTGACCCAAACAGAATGTACCAACGCCCTCCTGCGTTGGTACACGCACGTCAAATGGCCGCCAGCCACTCGGCGGAAACATAATTCGCTATCATGTCATGGATTTGGTAACTGGCAGGGGCAGCAGGGTTCGAACCCGCGACCTACGGTTTTGGAGACCGTCGCTCTACCAACTGAGCTATACCCCTGTGGTGCCGGTGTTCCTAAGCCACTGGCGCAGCGGTAGCAAGAGGGAAATCACGACAAATTCCGTTCATTCGCGCCCAAGGCTGGTGAGGCCGCGTCTGCTGGTCTATGACAGGCGGAAAACTTGGGTAAAAAGGACCCGAATTCGTGAGCCTTCGCAGAAAAATCGCCGACAGCCGCCGTTTCAACCGCATGGTCGAGGGCTTCTTTGCCACATACGTGCGATTCGCCTATTGGACTTCCCGATGGCAACGCCTTGGTTTTGAAGAGATGGATGCCTGCGTCGCCCGTGGCGAGCCCATCATTTTTGTGTTGTGGCACCAGCGTTTGATTATGGCACCCTATATTTTTGATACGCGACAGGGGCGGATCTGCGCTTTGACATCCTCTGCCCGCGCCGGCCGTCTGGCCGGTCAAATTCTGGTCCGCCTTGGGTTTGAAACGATCCCCATGTCCAGCCACCAACGCCATGTGGCCCTCTCCCGCGAGGTGCTGCGCCGCACCAAAGACGGCTGCTCCATTGGACTGGCCGCAGATGGCCCTCGCGGCCCTGCCCGCCAATCCTCGCAAGTCCCGATCATGTGGGCGCGAATGACCGGCTGCCGGGTTTTTACTGTCACATTTGCCGAACACCGTGTCATCAAACTGCCGACATGGGACAAACAAATGCTGCCCCTGCCCTTTTCTCGTGGTGTGTTCCTCTGCGAAGAATGGACAGAAACCGTGCCTAAGAAACCCTCCGAAGAGGAAGTCGCACGTCTTCAGTCCAATATCTCCCAAGCTCTGGATGAGGTCACGGACAAAGCTGATCAAATCGCAGGCAGGCACTTCAGCGGACAGTGATGTTATTACCTGTCGGCTTTCCGCGCTGTTAGAACAGCAGAAACAATCGTTATAATCCCCGCCTCCAATTCCGCTTCGCTTTGGGCGCGCTGGGAAATTCCCCCGGCACAAGCCAGCAACAACCAGGCGAGTTCTGCCGCCTGCCGCCCATAGTCTGGCTCTAAAACGGGTATCAGCAGATCGATGACCCACTGTTCTTCGGAATTGCGGCGATCTTGATACAAGGATTTTTTCCCAGCCAGCAGCTCGTCGGCATGCGGGGATCCTTGCAGAACGCGAAAGACAGTTAGCGATTTACCAACAAGAGCCGCGGCGATCCTATCTGGCACCGGGGCGTCCCCGTCCAGGTTTTCCCGCAATTCTGCATCCAACCGCTTCTGAAACCGGTCGACCACTGCGGCAAACACGGTGTCTTTGTCCGGGAAATATCCATAAAGCGTGGCCTTTGCGACTCCTGCTTCCTTGGACAAACCTCCCATTGTCGCGGCCTGCAGACCAAGTCGCAGGAACAAGGCTTCCGCCGCGTCCAGAATAGTTTCCTGTTTTCGCAAACCACGGGTTGAAACTGTCATGCTACTTTTCTTATATCATATTGAACGATTTAAGTTCATATAGTTCATTTTAGAGGTCAGACAATGGCGACCAATTCCAATACTACGATTCTTTTGACCGGGGTAACAGGGTACCTCGGAGGTCATATCGCGCTGGAGCTGCTGCGGCTCGGTTACCACGTACGGGGTTCCATGCGAGATCTGGCACGCGCCGATCACGTGCGGCAGGCGCTTTCGGCGCAGGGGGCAGATTTGTCGAAGATGACATTTGTGCAACTAGATCTCACACAAGATGCCGGCTGGGACGAGGCTTCTACAGGAGCTGATTACCTTATGCATGTGGCATCGCCCTTTGTCACCGCGATGCCAAAGGATAAAATGCAGTTGATTGGCCCCGCAGTCGAAGGGACGGAACGCGCGCTTCAAGCGGCGCTGAAAGCTGGCGTAAAGCGTGTGGTTTTGACATCCTCTAGCGTCGCAATTGTAAACGGCCGAGGCGCTTCAGGCCCATCTGAGCTCGGGCCCTCTGATTGGGCGGATCCGGAAAGTGGCAAATTGAATGCCTATGCAGAATCAAAAACACGGGCCGAAATGCGTGCCTGGGAAATTATGCAAGCGGCTGGACGCGGCAAAGATCTGACCGTTATCAATCCAGGGTTTATACTTGGCCCTCTGTTGGACGAGGATCCTGGCACGTCAGGGGACCTGATGCGCCGCATGCTCAATGGAGAATTCCCGGCTGTTCCAGATCTTTATCTGCATCTCATTGACGTGCGCGATCTGGCAAGAATCCACTGCGCGGCCCTGACAAATGAGGTGACCTTTGGTTGCCGTGTCCCAGCGGCATTTGAAATCCAATCGCTGCGCGAGTTCGGCGACGCGCTCAAGGCTGCGCTCCCTGAACGTGCCGACCAATTGCCCAAGCTGACACTCCCCAATTGGGCCGTTCGAATCTACGCTCTGTTTAATCCCGATATTCGGGCAAATCTGGTGGAGCTTGGCTACCATCCAAGCCTTGACGCCAGCCGTGGTCAGACTCTGCTCAAACAAGATCCTGTTCCAACGCAAGACACAATAGCTGATATGGCCAGAAGCCTTGCGCATCATGGGTTGTTGTCTGGGTGATGGCCCAGCGATTGCACCTACCAAAGTTAGTGCAAACAAAAAGGGCGCTCCTTGGGGCGCCCTTTCCGTAAGTCAAATCAGACGAGTTGATTACTCGATGATTTTGGAGACAACGCCCGCGCCGACGGT
>NZ_WIBF01000012.1 GCF_009496005.1 Tritonibacter litoralis | reverse complement strand
GTCCGCAGGCGGCCACCAGTTTTGACGGCCAGCCGGGGCTGGTGGCCTGGCAGGGGGGGCAGGCTTTGTATCCGCGGTTCCGTCTGCAGACGGCGGAAGCGGGGGAATTCACCTGTTGCGATCCCGAGCAGGGCCTGACCCTGGTGCTGTCGTTTGAAACCAGTGGCGACACATTGGTGGCCCGGACGCGGTTGGAATCTGATCATCGGATCACATTGCATCATTTGGCCGCACCGGTGTTACCCGGACCGCAGATGGGAGCGGAGATCCTTGATTTTGCCGGTCGCTGGATTGGTGAGTTTCAGCTGCAACGCAGCCCGTGGCGCACCGGTGTCCATATGCGCGAGGCCCGTATGGGCCGGTCGGGGCATGAACATCCGCCCTTGGCCTATTTCCCGGAAGCGGGGGCCAGCAATACGCAAGGCACCGTGTTTGCCATGCACTATGGCTGGTCCGGCGGTCATGTGATGTATGCCGAAGAGCTGGCCGATGGGCGACGGCAGATCCAATGGGGTCATGCCACCGGCACCCGTCAGAGCGGTCAGATCTTTCACAGCGCGCCCTTGTACCTGGCGGTGTCAGATCAGGGTCTGAACGGCTGTGCCGTCGCCTTTCAGCGGTTGGTGCGGGACCACATTGTGCAATGGCCCGAGCCTGAGCGCGCACGCCCGGTGCATTACAACTGTTGGGAAGCGGTCTATTTCGACCATGACCCAGCCGTTTTGAAAGACATTGCCACGCGGGCCGCTGATCTGGGGGCCGAGCGTTTTGTTCTGGATGACGGCTGGTTTGGCAAACGCGATGATGACACCTCATCGCTGGGGGATTGGAACATTGATCCGCGCAAATGGCCCGAGGGGCTGACGCCGCTGATAGATCATGTCGAAGCCTGTGGCATGCGGTTTGGCCTGTGGGTAGAGCCTGAGATGGTGAACCTCAACAGCGATCTGGCGCGGGCACATCCCGAGTGGATCCTGGGGCCAAGCGATCAGATCGAAGGCCGCCAGCAGCGGGTGCTGGATCTGTCAAAACCGGTGGTGCGCGATTACCTGTATCGCAAGCTTGCGACCCTGTTGGCCGGGCATCGGATTGATTATCTGAAGTGGGATCACAACCGGCTGCTGCCGATTGGCAATGCGGCCCAAACGGACGGGATCTATGCGCTGCTGCGGGATCTGCGCACCGCCTTTCCGGACGTGGAAATCGAAAGCTGCGCCTCGGGCGGGGGGCGGATTGATGCGGGCATTCTGGGCCTCACCCATCGGGTCTGGCTGTCTGACAGCAATGACGCAAGCGAACGGTTGCGTATTCAACATGACGCCGCGCTGATGTTGCCCGCGGCTGTGACCGGCAGCCATGTGGGGCCGCGCCACTGCCATACATCCGGCCGGGTGCATGACATCTGCTATCGGGCTTGGGTCGCGGCACAGCGGCATATGGGGTTTGAGATGGACCCCCGTGAGTTGACCGAAGATGAAGCGGGCGTGCTGCGTGATGTCACACAGTGGTGGAAGGACAACCGCGATTGGCGCATGGCGGCGGATATTCTGCGGCTGGACAGTCAGGACCCCAGCGTCATCGCCGAGCAGCAGCTGGCCCAGGACGGCAGCCGGTTTGTGGTCTTTGCCGGGCGCGCGGCCACCAGCCATCAGATTCTGCCGCGCCCCCTGCGGTTGACAGCGCTGGAGCCTGACGCGACCTATCGGGTTGAGCTGACCAACCGGGAGGCGGCCCACCACCTGTCACGCCGAGATCTGCCAATCAAACAGGGCGCGTTGACGTTGACGGGGCAATTTTTGATGCAACATGGGATGACCCTTCCCTGGTCTTTTCCGGACCGGATGTGGGTGGTTGAAGGAACCAAGCTATGAGCAAGGAACGGCGCAATCGCGGCTGGTATGGGATGATGGACAAGGACGGGTTTATCCGTCGCTCCTGGATGAAAAACCAAGGGTTCCCCGACCATGCCTTTGATGGACGCCCGGTGATCGGGATCTGCAACACCTGGTCCGAGCTGACGCCCTGTAACTCGGGCCTGCGGGAGCTGGCGGAAGGGGTGAAGCGCGGCGTCTGGGAGGCCGGGGGCTTTCCGGTGGAATTTCCGGTGATGTCTTTGGGTGAAACCCAGATGAAACCCACGGCGATGCTGTTCCGCAACCTGCTGGCGATGGATGTTGAGGAATCGATCCGCGCCTATGGCATGGACGGGGTGGTGCTGTTGGGGGGCTGTGACAAGACCACACCGGGCCAATTGATGGGCGCGGCCTCGGTTGATTTGCCATCCATTGTGGTGTCGGCCGGCCCGATGCTGAACGGCAAGTGGAAGGGGCGAGATCTGGGGTCCGGCACCGATGTGCGCAAGTTTGCGATGGACGTCAAAGCAGGCGACATGACGTTGAAAGACTTCATGGCAACTGAATCGGGCATGTCCCGCTCCAAAGGGGTGTGCATGACCATGGGCACCGCCTCCACCACCTCCTCCCTGTCGGAGGCGATGGGATTGTGCCTGCCGATGAACGGCTCCCTGCCGGCCGTGGACGCCCGCCGCATGGCGCTGGCGCATATGACCGGCAAGCGCATTGTCGAGATGGTTGAGGAAGACCTGAAACTGTCGGATGTTTTGACCAAGGAGAGCTTTCAAAACGCGATTGTCGCCAATGCGGCGCTGGGTGGGTCCACCAATGCGGTGGTGCACCTGCTGGCCTTGGCCGGTCGGGTTGGCATTGATCTGACATTGGATGATTTTGAGATCGGTGGAGAGATCCCGCTGCTGGTGAACTGCATGCCATCCGGCAAATACCTGATGGAGGATTTCTGCTATGCCGGCGGGGTTCCCGTGGTGCTGAAAGAAATCGCCCACAAGCTGCGTCCGGCACAGACGGTGATGGGCAAGGACATCTCGCACTACTATGAAGAGGCCGAGTGCTATAACCGCGATGTGATCTTTGCCTATGACACACCGCGCAAACCGGCCTCGGGCCTGCGGGTGCTGCGGGGCAATCTGGCACCACGAGGCGCGATTGTGAAACCCTCGGCGGCCTCGGATCATCTGTTGGAACACGAGGGCGAGGCCTATGTGTTTGAAACCATTGAAGAGCTGAAGGCCAACATCGACCGTGATGATCTGCCGGTGGATGAGAACTCCATTCTGGTGCTGAAGAACTGCGGCCCCAAAGGCTATCCGGGCATGCCCGAAGTGGGCGATATGCCGGTGCCTGCAAAACTGGTGAAACAGGGCGTGCGCGATATTGTTCGGATTTCGGATGCGCGGATGTCCGGCACCGCCTTTGGCACCGTGATCCTGCATGTGGCTCCAGAGGCCACCGCCGGCGGGCCAATTGCCTTGGTGAAAACCGGCGATCGGATCAAAGTCTCTGCGGCAACCGGTGTTTTGGAATTGCTGGTTTCTGAGTCTGAACTGGAGGCCCGCCGCGCCAATTGGGTTGCGCCCGAGCCTCACTATACCCGTGGCTATGCCAAGATGTACGTGGATCACGTGCTGCAGGCGGACCAAGGGGCCGATCTTGATTTTCTGGTGGGTAAAGACACCCGCCCCGTCACACGGGAGAGCCACTGATGACTGCGACGTTTCATGACCTAAAGGACAAATCCGTCTTTATCACCGGTGGCGGTTCAGGCATCGGGGCCTATTTGACGGATGGGTTTTTGGCGCAAGGGGCCAAAGTGGCCTTTGTCGGGCGGTCCGATGCCAGCGCGTTTTGTGATGAGATGGAGGAAAAGCACGGGGTGCGCCCGTTGTTTATCCAATGTGACATCACCGACATCCCGGCCTTGCAAGGTGCAATGGATCAGGCGGCCGCAGCCCAAGGGCCGATTGCAGTGTTGGTGAACAATGCCGCCAACGACAAGCGTCATACCACGCTGGAGGTGGATGAGGACTTTTGGGACTGGACGCAGGCCGTGAACCTCAAGGCTTATTTCTTTGCCTGCCAACGTGCGATTGCGGGCATGAAGGATGCGGGCGGCGGCGCGATTATCAACTTCAGCTCGATTTCCTATATGATGGGCAATGATGGCTATCCCGGCTACACCACTGCCAATGCGGGTATCACCGGGATGACCCGGTCGCTGGCGCGGGAGTTTGGTCCCGACAAGATCCGCGTCAACGCCATCGCGCCGGGCTGGGTGCTGACGGACAAGCAAAAGGAAATGTGGGTCACCCCCGAAGCTCTGGAAGCGCATCTGGAACGCCAGTGTCTGAAGGACTCGCTCAGCCCCGAGGATATCGTGGGGGCGACCCTGTTTCTTGCCTCGGATGTTAGCAAGATGATGACTGGCCAGGCCATGGTGGTCGATGGTGGCGTGGTGGTGACCGGATGACAACAGCCCAAGAACAGGCCACCGCCTGGGTCGCTGTGGATTGGGGCACCACCCACATGCGGCTGTGGTGTCTGGCGGCGGATGGAACGGTCCTGACCCGCCGGACAAGTGACAAAGGTATGGGGCAGATCGCTGCGGACGCCTATGAAAATGTTCTGCTGGATCTCTTGGCGGACCATCTGCCCGAAGGCGCGGCGCTGGATGTGGTGGTCTGCGGCATGGCCGGGTCGCGGCAGGGCTGGATTGAGGCGCCTTATGTGGCCACCCCGTGTGATCCACGGGCCGGTGTAGCGGCAACCTCTGCACCCGTTTCTGATCCGCGGTTCAACGTGCATATCCTGCCAGGGGTTAAACAACGGGATCCCGCCGATGTGATGCGCGGGGAAGAGACCCAGATCCGGGGTGTCATCGCTCAGGAGCCGGGCTTTGACGGTGTGATCTGCCTGCCGGGAACCCATACCAAATGGGTGCGGGTTCAGGCGGGTCGGATTGTCGAATTTGCCACCATCATGAGCGGTGAATTGTTTGAAGTGATTGGCCAGTATTCGGTGCTGTGCCATTCGGTCGGCAACACAGGCTGGGATGCGGCCGCCTTTGAAAACAGCTGCCTGAAAGCGGCCCAGGATCCCACCCATCTAATTGGATCCCTTTTTGGTTTGCGGGCGCAATCCTTGCTGGCGGATCTTGGCCCTGCGGCGGCGCGGGCCTCGCTGTCCGGCCTGCTGTTGGGCGCAGAACTGGGTGCGATGCGCAGGCTGTGGGACGCCACGCCTGTCACTATCGTCGGCGAAAACACATTGGCCCAGGCCTATGCCACAGCCCTGACGCTGCATGGGCAAGTGGCCCAGGTGGCAGATGCAGAGACAACAACATTAAACGGGCTGCGTGATGCCTATGCGCAGCTGCAGGAGACAGAGATCCATGGATCGTGAAATTATCGCCATTTTGCGGGGCATCACCCCCGAGGAAGCTGCACCGGTCTGTGCGGCGCTGATCGACAACGGGATCACCAAGATCGAGGTGCCGCTGAACTCTCCTGACCCGTTTGACAGTATTGCACACATGATCACCGCAGCCGAAGGGCAGGCGCTGATTGGGGCGGGCACTGTGCTGACAACGCAGGATGTGGCGCGGCTGGCGCGCATTGGGGCGGGTATGGTGGTCTCTCCGGATGCGAACTCCGAGGTGATTATGGCCACCAAGGCTGCGCAGATGTTGTCCTTTCCGGGTGTATTTACCCCGACCGAGGCCTTTTCTGCCCTGCGTGCAGGCGCGGATGGGCTAAAGTTCTTCCCCGCTTTTAAACTGGGGATCGATGGCTATGCGGCGCTAAAGGCGGTGTTGCCGCGGGACGCAAAAACCTATGCGGTCGGCGGCGTGGGACCTGCGGATTTTGCCGATTGGCAGGCGGCGGGGATCACCGGCTTTGGCATCGGCACCAGCCTTTACAAGCCGGGCCGCTCAGCGGCGGATGTGGCGGAGCGGGCCGTCGAAATGGTGGCGGCTTATGACGCGGTTTTTGTCGAATGATGCAAGCCATCAGCACCACGCGCTGCACCCTGGGCGAGGGGGCGTTCTGGCATCCCCGTCAGCAGCAGTTCTACTGGTTCGATATACTGGAAAAACGTCTTTACACGCTGGAGGCTGGCACCGAGCGGTTCTGGCAGTTTGACGAATGTGTCTCGGCTCTGGGCTGGGTGGATGGCACACGGTTCATCCTCGCCTCTGCCAGCGGATTGTGGCTGTTTGACAGTGAAACCGGTGACAAATCCCTGTTGGTGGCGCTTGAGGCAGACAATCCCCAAACGCGCTCCAATGACGGGCGCGCGGATCCCTGGGGCGGGTTCTGGATTGGCACCATGGGCTATAATGCCGAACGGGGCGCTGGCGCAATCTATCGGTATTTCCAAGGCGCGCTGCGCAAGCTGGTGCCGGATGTGACCATATCCAACGCGATCTGCTTCGCGCCGGATCGGTCCTGTGCCTATTACACCGACACCCATTTGGGCCTGATTATGCGCCAGCCTCTGGACCCCCAGGACGGCTGGCCAATGGGTAGGCCACAGGTGTTTTTGGATCTGTCGGATGAAGACTTTGGTCCCGATGGCGCTGTTGTGGACCAGGACGGCAACCTGTGGAACGCTCAATGGGGCGCAGCGCGGGTTGCGGCCTATGCGCCGGATGGCACGTTTGAGGCTGAAATCCCCGTCCCAACGCCACAAGTGTCCTGCCCGGCCTTTGGCGGGCCGGATCTGTCGACGCTGTTTGTGACCACCGCCGCCGATGGGGGCCTGCCGGCCCCTGCTGGCCAGACCTTTGCCACGGAAACATTGGCGCAGGGTCAGGCCGAACACCAAGTTATCCTATAAAGAAGAAAGAGGGCACCATGCAGCGGACATTGGGGACCTGTTATTACCCGGAACATTGGCCCGAAACGATCTGGGCCGAGGATGCGGCCCGTATGGTTGCGGCAGGCCTGACCTGGGTGCGGATTGGCGAATTTGCCTGGTCACGGCTGGAACCCCAGCCAGGTGTTTTACAGTTCGACTGGCTTGATCGCGCGATTGAGGTGTTGGGCAAGGCCGGGCTTAAGGTGGTTCTGGGCACGCCAACCGCAACGCCGCCCCGGTGGATGGTCACACGTCATCCAGACATGTTTGCAATCGATGCCGAAGGCCGGGTGCGCGGCTTTGGGTCGCGCAGGCACTACTGTTTCAGCCACCCCGGCTATCTGGAAGAAAGCAAGCGGATCACCGCGCTGTTTGCCGAACGTTATGGGCAGAACCCCTATGTGGCGGCCTGGCAGACGGACAATGAATATGGCTGCCATGACACGATCCTCAGCTATTCGGATGCGGCGCGCGGGGCATTTCAGACCTGGTTGCAGGACCAGTTCCACGGCGACATCGCAGCGCTGAATGCGGCCTGGGGCAATGTGTTCTGGTCGATGGAGTACAATGCCTTCGACGAGGTTGAGCTGCCAAACCTTACGGTGACCGAGGCCAACCCCGCCCATGTGCTGGCCTTTCGACGGTTTTCATCAGATCAGGTGGTGGCGTTCAACCGCGTGCAGGTGGAGATCATCCGCGCCCATTCCAAGGCACCGATTTCCCATAACTATATGGGCCGCATCACAGATTTCGACCATTACAAGGTCGGCGATGATCTGGAGATTGCGACTTGGGACAGCTACCCTTTGGGGTTTCTGGAAGATCGCGTGGGCGCAGATGCGGTGCATCAGCGGGCCTATGCACGCCAGGGGGATCCGGATTTCCAGGCTTTTCACCACGATCTGTACCGCGCGGTGGGACGCGGGCGTTGGTGGGTGATGGAACAACAGCCGGGACCGGTCAATTGGGCCCCCTATAACCCAAGCCCGCTGCCGGGCATGGTGCGCCTGTGGAGCTGGGAGGCCTTTGCCCATGGCGCGGAGGCGGTCTGTTACTTCCGCTGGCGACAGGCCCCCTTTGCCCAAGAACAGCTGCATGCAGGCCTTTTGCGCCCCGACAGCGCCGACGCGCCCGCCATCGAAGAGGCACGCCAGGTTGCGGCTGAATTGGCCGAGGCCGGAACGGTCGAACCGGCCCAAGCACCGGTTGCGCTGCTCTTTGATTATGATGCGGATTGGGCCTGGTCCACGCAGCCGCATGGGCAGGGGCTCAGCTATTTTGGGCTGGTGTTTGACGTTTATCGCAGCCTGCGGCGTCAGGGTTTGTCGGTGGATATTCTGCGGTCTGAGACCCGCGATTTCAGCGGTTACAAATTGGTTCTGGCCCCCGGTCTGATGCATATGCCTGACGAGTTAAAACAGGCTTTGGCAACGGCCGACGCAAAGGTGGTCTATGGCCCGCGCAGCGCCGCACGCGATCATGATTTCAATATCCCAACGCCGCTGCCCCCTGCGTTGCCGGGGCTGGATGTCACGGTGTCGCGATTGGAAAGCCTGCGTCCGGATATGCCCATTGCCGTGGCCGGTGGCGGGCAGGTGACCGGATATCTGGAAGAGCTGGAGGGCAGCGCCGATGTCCTGATGCAGACAGACGCCGGAGTGCCGATTGTGATGGCAACGGGCGCGCAGATCTATTGCGGCGCCTGGTTGGATGAGGCGGGGTTTGACGCGCTTTTGCAAAAAGTCGCGGGCCCCGCAGAATTGACCCTGCGTAACCTGCCCGAAGGGGTGCGCATCCGCCAGACCGCAACCGAAGAGTTCTGGTTCAACTATGGCGCATCAACGGTCGAAACCGAAGCCGGGTCCCTGCCCGCGGCAGGTGTCTGGCGACGCCTTTTGGACTGAGACGTCGTGACAGGGGGGCTAGTCCGCTCTCCTGTCACGATGGATTGACTCAGCGCCCTCTCTGAATTAATTTATGCAGTAAAATAATGGGAGGGAGAGGGCCTATGTTTTTAGGACTCGATTTGGGTACGTCCGGTCTGAGGGGGATCGTGACGACCGAAGACGGTACGGTTGTGGCGGAAGCAGAGGCGGCTGTCCCTACGTCGACCCCACATCCCGGCTGGTCCGAGCAAAACCCGGGCCATTGGACCGTGGCCTGCCAGCAGGTGGTTGCAGATCTGCGCGCCGCAGATGCCGGCGCCTTTGCGGCCATTCGCGGGATCGGGATCAGTGGCCATATGCATGGTGCCACATTGTTGGATGCCTCCGGGCGGGTGCTGCGTCACTGTATCATGTGGAATGATACCCGCTCTGCTGCTGAGGCCGCCGCCCTGGATGCAATGGCAGAGATGCGGACACAGACGGGCAATATCGTCTTTCCGGGTTTTACCGCGCCCAAGCTGGATTGGCTGCGCACCCATGAACCTGATATCTATGTCCAAGTGGCCAAGGTCCTGCTGCCCAAAGATTATCTGCGCTTCTGGCTGACGGGATCCTACATCAGCGACATGTCCGACAGCGCAGGCACCGCGTGGATGGATGTGGGCGCGCGCGGCTGGTCCGACCGGGCGCTGGAGCTGTCCCATATGACCGGCGCGCAGATGCCGGATCTGGTCGAAGGCAGCGCAGTCGGCGGCCACCTGAGCGAAGAGCTGTGTCAGACCTGGGGCCTGCAAGGCCCGGTGATCGTCGCCGGTGGTGCCGGAGATAATGCCGCCGCAGCCTGTGGGATCGGCTGTGTGAACGAGGGGCAGGGGTTCTTGTCCCTTGGCACGTCGGGTGTGTTGCTTTTGGCGCGCGAGACCTATGCCCCCGCGCCTGAAACAGCGGTCCATACGTTCTGCCATGCCATTCCCAACCGTTGGGTTCAGATGGGTGTGATGTTGTCGGCCACCAACAGTTTGAACTGGTTGTCCCGCAATCTGGGGCAATCTCCGGCGGACCTGGCCCAGGCCCTGCCGGATCAGATCACAAGCCCTGCCAAGATGACCTTCCTGCCCTATCTGTCGGGCGAGCGGACCCCGCACAATAACGCCGATATTCGGGCCGCGTTGTTGGGCGCAGATGTGGCATCGGGACCCCAGGATATGACCCAGGCCGTGATGGAAGGGGTGGCCTTTGCCCTGCGTGACAATCTGGAAGCCCTGCGCGCCACTGGGGCGGATGTGGAACAGTTGGTGGCCGTTGGCGGTGGCACGCGCTCGCGGTTCTGGCTGGAAACGCTGGCAACCGTATTGAACGTCCCGCTTGCCTTGCCTGCAGGCAGCGAGTTGGGGGCCGCAATTGGTGCTGCGCGACTGGCGATTTGTGCGGTGACAGCCCGAACCCCGGATGAGGTCATGACCCCGCCCGAAATCGCCGAAGTGATCGAACCGCGCGCCGATCTGGTTGAGGCTTATGAGCTGGCGTACAACAGGTTCCGTGCGTATTACACAGTTCTGTCCCCAATGGCTCGCACATGAGCGGGGTGGAGATTGAACAAGTCACCCTGACGGACGGGCCGATGCGGGTGTCACTGCTGAGCCTTGGAGCCACGACACAGGGCTGGTGGGTGAATGAGGTTCCGCTGATCCTCGGCTATGAGGATCCCGGCGCTTATACGCAGAACAGCGGATATTTGGGTGTGATTGCCGGACGTGTGGCCAATCGCATTGGCGGTGCCACGTTTGAACTGGACGGTGTGCGGTATGTTCTGGACGCCAATGAGGGGCAAAACACCCTGCATGGTGGCGCACAGAGCATGGTGCGGCAAAACTGGCAGATCGAACAACGCAGCCAGACCGAGGCGATCCTGCATCTGTTCTCGAACGATGGCGATTGTGGTTTTCCGGGGCAGGTGCGGTTTACGCTCCAGGTCACGCTGCAAGCGCCGCGATTGATCTATACGTTCCTGGCAGAGGTGGATCGCCCGACGCCGATCAGCCTGGCCCAGCATAATTACTACACTCTGGGGGAGACGGATGGGATTGCGGGGCTGTCGCTGCGACTGCCTGGCGATCACCTGCTTGAAAAGGACGCAGAGGGCGTGCCGACGGGTGAAATCTTGCCGGCGACCGGACCATATGATTTCCGTGACTTTCGCCCGCTGCACACGGCGCCGGATCTGGACCATTTCTACCCGTTCCGACCCAGCGTCGCCGGTGCCTTGCGTGACATTGCGGAACTGCGCGCGGCATCCGGGCTGGGTCTGCGGGTCATGTCGGATCAACCCGGCGCACAGGTCTATGCGGGCGGCGGCTTGGGCGCACCTTTTGCGCCGGGCGCTGGGGTTTGTATTGAACCTTCGGGCTTTCCCAATGCTGTGAATGTGGGGCATTTTCCGTCCATGATTGTCACGCCCGATCATCCCTATTGCCAGCGATTGGTTCTGGATCTGACCGGAGCGGGCATATGAACCACCGGGTGATCTTGGCCCAAGTTGCAGCGGTTTTGATGAGCTGCGGATCAGTCTTTGCGATGACACCGGATTTGGGACCACGGCCCGTGTATCCCGAACCGGATATGGCGCGGATCACCTTGGGCCAGCTGCTGTTTTACGACCCGATCCTGTCCGGCAATCGCACGGTCAGCTGCGCCACCTGCCACCACCCAAAACACGGCACCTCGGATGGGGTGTCCCTGGCCATTGGAGACGGGGGCATTGGTCTGGGGCCCGCGCGTCGGATCGACCCAGATAATCCGCCCGAACAACGCATTCCGCGCAATGCGCCCGGTTTGTGGAACCTCGGCGCCACCGAATTCACCGTGTTTTTTCATGATGGCCGCCTGGAACAGGATGCCAATGAACCCAATGGTTTGCGCACCCCGTTGGGGATGCAGATGCCGCAGGGGTTCCAATCAGCCTTGGCGGCGCAGGCGATGTTCCCGGTTCTGTCCCCGGACGAAATGGCCGGGCATTATTCCGAAAATGATGTCAGCAAAGCGGTGCGCCTGGGTTTGATCACACAGGACGCGGGGGCTTGGCGGATCATTGCGGCGCGGGTGGCGGCGATCCCCGCATACCGCGACCACTTTGCGGCCATCCTGCCGGGGCAAGAGATCACCTTTGCCGAAATTGCCAATATGATCGCCGATTTCATTGCCTTTGAATGGCGCGCGGACAACAGCCCGTTTGACCAGATGATGGCGGGGCAGGGGGTTTTGCCTGTGCAAGCGCAACAGGGGATGGAGCTGTTTTATGGCAAGGCCGGTTGCAGCAGCTGCCACAGCGGCTGGTTCCAGACCGATCACGCCTTTCACGCCATTGGCCTGCCGCAGATCGGACCGGGCAAGGCGGCGCGGTTTGAAAATCATTCCCGCGATGACGGGCGGTTGCGGGTCACGGGACAGGCCGGGGACGCTTATGCCTTTCGCACGCCGCCCTTGCGCAATGTGGCTTTGACCGCGCCTTATGGCCACAACGGTGCCTTTGCCACATTGGAAGGGGTGGTGCGGCACCATCTGGATCCAGCGGCGTCATTGCAGGGCTATCGGCTGGAGCAAGCGGTTCTGCCGACCTTTCCGGGAGCTGTGGATGACAGCCAGATCGGGGCAAGGGCAGAAATTGCAGCGGCCAGTGACTTGCAGCCAATGACGTTAGAGGATGCTGAGATTGCGGCGATCGTCGCGTTTTTGCACAGTCTCACCGATCCCGCCGAACGGTTGGGGGTGCCGGATCAGGTGCCCAGCGGATTGCCCGTCGATCAGTGATCAGCGGGTGATCCGCAGCATCTGATTGGCCTGCACCGATGTCCAATCGGTGGCCTCGCCGCCGGGCCAGATCACCCGGACCTCGGCCGTCTCAGCTGGGCCCAGCCCAAAATGCGCCGCTTGGGCGATGCCGCTGGCATGGCCGCCGCCAATTGTCAGCTCGCGGGTTTGCAGACCTTGGTCGCTGCGCAGCTCAATAAAAGCGCCAATCGCTCGCGCATTTGGCGCACCCTGTTCCAGATCAACCATCAGCCAATTGGCGGCAGGGCTCTGATTTTGAAAGATTTCCGCCGCGCTGACCCGGTTGACCACAACCAGATCCAGCCGCCCGTCGCCATTCAGATCCGCCAATGCGCCACCGCGTGACTTGGCGGTTGACGCAACGCCTGCTGCCGCCGCGACCTCTTCGAACCGGCCATCACGGGTTTGGCGCAGCAACGTATTGGGGTCCAGCATCGCCGCATCGGGCATCTGTTCAACATTGCCCTTGGCCACAAAGATATCGTCGCGCCCGTCGTTGTCCACATCGCCAAACTGCGCGTGCCACCCGGTGGACGGACGCCCGTCCCCGCCCACATGTGGCCGATGGGCCGTGGTGCCGCGTTCATAGGTGGCATCGCGCCAGGTGGGGGTCTTTGCGTTTGGATCAAAGATTTGCAGTTTCTGATCCCCCATCGAGGTCAGGTAAACCTCGGCAAATCCATCGCCGGTGATATCGCGGGACGCAATCCCCATGCCCCAGATTGCATAGGGCAGCCAGCCGTCCTGATCGGTATAAAGCCGCGGGACCGCCTCCATTGCCCACATCTGTTCCTGCCCGCCGCGCACGTAATAATGGCGGTCGTTGCTCACACGCAGGTCGGCGCGACCGGCGCGGGACCAATCAGAAAACAGGATCGACAAGGCGCAGAAGCCGGGTTCCAAAGGCTGGACAGGAGCGTATTGCGTGCCATCAGGGCGAAACAGCAGCGTGGGCCCGCAGGCCTCAAACGGGCCGTTGGGATCGTGACGGTCCACATAGGTGCCAAAGGCCAGCGTCGGCAGGGTTTCTCCCGCTTCCCAAGTGGCCGAAAAGGCGGTGGTCCAATGGTCGTCGCTGACAAACCCGATGTCCTGAAACGGGACAAAGCTGCAATCCGGTTGCCCCCGCAGCAAAAGGTCTTTGCCCACTCGCAGGACCACCAGATCCATCCACCCATCGCTGTCAATGTCGATCGGATAGGCCCCGGTGACGCCAATGAGCGACAATGCATCCGGCGTATCCGCGACAAAGCTGATGTCGGCACCGGATTGGTTGCGCAGCAATTGCGACGGGTTGCTGCCCCCCGCCATAAAGAGCTCGGGCTTGGCGTCGCCATTGCAATCAAACACGGCCACGCCGCCGCCTACAAAATGCTCCCATCCGCCGTCATAGACATGATCGGGCGTTTCAACAGTGTCAAACACCGGTTGCGCCAGGGCAGAGGTGGCCGACAGCGCCGACAGAAGCGATAAGGTCAGTTTAAGCGCCATGGGCGTTCATCTCCAGCACTTGCAACACGGAGACCTGTTCAATCCCATAGGCCGCAGCGCCTTTGGCCCACATCAGCCCACCCCAGTCATGCGCCAGAATCTCTGGCGTTGGCGCGTCCACTTGGACCACATTGTTGCGGATATGCTCTTTGACCTGTTCAGAACACAGATGTTCGATGCTGGACGTGCGCCCGGACAGGATGATCCGTTCAGGATCAAAGAGGTTCACAAGGTTTGAAACCCCCATGCCGAACATGCGGCTGGCGCGTTCCAGCACTGCAATGGCGCTTGGGTTGCCGTCCTCGGCGCTTTTGCGGATATCGGCGACCGAGCTCGGTTTGTCATCCTGCATGGCAATCACCGCTTCGCGCATCAAAGCATAATCACTGACATAGGCCTCAAGACAGCCGCGTTGCCCGCATTGGCACAGCGCGCCATCCAGCTGAACTTTGGTGTGGCCAAATTCCGCCCCGCAACCCCGTTCTCCGCGATAGAGCGCACCACCCAGAACAATCCCAAGCCCCACGCCATGTTCGATGGTGATCACCAGAAAGTTCTGCAGCCCCTGGCCCAGGCCGAACAATTGTTCACCTTTGGCCACCAGATTGGCGTCGTTTTCGACAAAGGCAGGGCAGGGCAGCTGTTGGGACAGGATCGGATCAAGGTCCACATTGTTTTCAGTGATCGACGAAGACCAATAGATAAAATTTTGCTCTGCCACGACCTGACCCGCCAGGCCGATTGCGATGCCCGAAACATCCGCGATGTTTTTGCCCAGGGTTTCGCAGGCCTCGTTGACCGCCCGGCCAATGGTCACCACCAGCGTTTCGGCAGACATGCGGGGTTCGGTCAGGCGGAACTGCGTCTGTGCCAGCTCGTTGCCCTGAAAATCCACCAGCATGACCATGATCACATCCCGCGCGACCTTGACGCCTGCGATAATGTTTGAGTTTGCGTTAAGCTCAAGCAGCACCCGAGGACGGCCGCGTTTGGCCGCATCAGGCGAGGCTTCGCCTGCGGTTTCATGGATCAAGCCTGCTGCCATCAGGTCCGCTGTCGCCGAGGTCACGGTGGCCGGGCTGGTCTGTAAAGATGCAGCAATATCAATACGTGAGATCTGCCCAGACGTGCGGATTTGTTCCAAAACCCGAAGCCGTGTTGCGTTTCTCTGATCTATAACCGTTGGATTATTACCGTTTCGCAGAACTTTTTCCCTCCTCCTCGCTCCCTCTGGTTCATTTAACGATTTTGATATTGTGTAAACAAGATTAAATATTTTACTGGATGAAATTAATATGATATCACCGGTGGAACGAGGGGCACGAATCGAGAATTCATCGAAGGATGGCATCTCGTCATGGGAGGAAAATATGAATCGTATTATGGGACTGACGGCGGCAGCCGTCTTGATGAGCACAGCTGCCTATGCGGAAATGACCGTTGGTGTGAGCTGGTCCAACTTTCAGGAAGAGCGCTGGAAAACCGATGAGGCGGCCATTGTTGGCGCGTTGGACGCGGCTGGTGCGACCTATATCTCTGCAGATGCACAGTCTTCTTCGGGCAAGCAGCTGTCTGATGTGGAAAGCCTGATCGCCCAGGGTGTGGATGCGCTGATCATTCTGGCGCAGGACACACAGGCCATTGGCCCGGCAATTGCCGCCGCAGCGGACGAAGGCATCCCGGTTGTGGCTTATGACCGTCTGATCGAAGACAGCCGCGCGTTCTACCTGACCTTTGACAATGTCGAGGTTGGCCGCATGCAGGCCCGTGCCGTCTTTGGTGCACAGCCCTCTGGCAATTATGTGATGATCAAAGGCTCGCCGACCGATCCAAACGCGGACTTCCTGCGTGGTGGCCAGCAAGAGATCATCGAAGCCGCCGTGGCATCCGGTGACATCAAAATTGTTGGCGAAGCCTATACCGATGGCTGGCTGCCAGCAAACGCACAGCGCAACATGGAGCAGATCCTGACCGCCAACGACAACAAGGTCGACGCGGTTGTGGCATCCAACGACGGCACCGCAGGTGGTGTTGTTGCCGCGCTGACCGCGCAGGGCATGGACGGGATCCCGGTATCCGGTCAGGACGGCGACCACGCCGCGTTGAACCGCGTTGCCAAGGGCACACAGACCGTTTCGGTTTGGAAAGACGCCCGCGCATTGGGCAAAGCAGCGGGCGAAATCGCTGTGGCGCTGGCCGGTGGCGCGACCATGGGTGATGTGGACGGCTCTGGCTCTTGGACCTCGCCGGGCGGCACCACCATGACCGCCAAATTCCTGGCGCCGGTTCCGGTGACTGCCGAAAACCTGACTGTTGTGGTTGACGCAGGCTGGATCACCAAAGACGCGCTGTGCCAGGGCGTCAGCAACGGTCCGGCCCCCTGTAACTAATCCGGTTTTCAACCGGTTTACTCACGGAACTGAACCTGCATCTGCCCTGACAGACACGCACAGGGCAGATGCGCTAAACTTCTCCTGCTGAAATACGGAGTTCGGAAATGTCCGACACAACGTCTCAGCCGTCTTTGCCAAAAGTTGAACGCAATATCTTCCAGCAGCTTGAGCTGGATGTGCGTCTATTGGGCATGATCGGCGCCTTTGTCCTTCTTTGCATCGGGTTCTCCATCTTTACCGACGGTCGCTTCCTTAGCCCGCGCAACCTGTTTAACCTGACGATCCAGACCGTTTCCGTGGCGATTATGGCCACCGGCATGGTGTTTGTGATCGTCATGCGCCACATCGACCTGTCGGTCGGCGGTGTTCTGGCGGTCTGCTCTGCAGTGATGGCGCTGGTGCAGACCCGGTTCCTGCCGGAAACGCTGGGTCTGGGTTTCGACCATCCCCTCACATGGATCATCGCCATTCTGGTCGGGCTGGCTGTAGGCACGTTGGTTGGTGGTTTCCAGGGTTGGCTGGTCGGCTATCAGGGGATTCCCGCATTTATTGTGACGCTTGGTGGGTTTCTGATCTGGCGCAACTATGGCTGGATGTTCACTTCTGGACAGACCATTGGTCCGCTGGACGCGAATTTTCTGAAACTTGGCGGTGTTAGCGGTACCATGGGCGAGGCGCTGAGCTGGACCATCGGCATCATCGCTGTTGCCGCTGCCGCCTGGGTCATCTTTAACGCACGCCGTGGCCGTATCCGCCATGGGTTTCCGGCCAAACCGATCTGGGCCGAAGCCACCGTGATGGGGCTGGTGACCGCGGCGATCCTGGGGTTTGTCTGGATCCTAAATTCCTACAATATCCCAACCCGCAAACTGCAACGCCTGTATGAAGCCCGTGGTGAAACCATGCCCGAAGGTCTGGAAGTCGGCTATGGTCTGCCGATCTCGGTGCTGATCCTGATCGTGACGGCCATTGTGATGACGCTGGTAGCCCGGCGCACCCGGCTGGGTCGCTACATCTTTGCCACCGGCGGCAACCCAGATGCGGCCGAACTGTCGGGGATCAATACACGCCTTCTGACGGTCAAGGTCTTTGCCATCATGGGCTTCCTCTGTGCGCTTTCGGCGGTGGTCGCTTCGGCCCGTTTGCAGAATCACACCAATGACATCGGCACCTTGGACGAGCTGCGCGTGATTGCGGCGGCTGTGATTGGCGGCACTGCGTTGGCTGGCGGCGCAGGCACCATCTATGGCGCGATCCTTGGCGCTTTGGTGATGCAATCGTTGCAATCGGGCATGGCCATGGTGGGCGTTGACGCACCGATCCAGAACATCGTCGTGGGCACCGTCCTGGTTCTGGCCGTTTGGCTGGACATCCAATACCGCAAGCGTTTGGGAGCGAAATAATGACCGAAGTTCTTGCAAAAAGCGCCAAACAGCGCCGGGCCGATGGGGAAACCCCGCTGGTCGAAATGAAAGACATGTCGATTGCCTTTGGGGGTATCAAAGCGGTGGATCATGTCTCGGTTGACCTCTACCCCGGTGAAGTTGTGGGCCTTTTGGGCCACAACGGGGCTGGTAAATCGACCCTGATCAAGATGCTGTCGGGTGCCTACCAGAAGAGCGGGGGTGAGATCCGCATCAACGGCACCCCGGTTGAAATCAACAGCCCCCGCGATGCGCGCGCCAATAACATCGAGACCATCTATCAGACGCTGGCGCTGGCGGATAACCTGGATGCGGCATCGAACTTGTTTCTGGGTCGCGAACTGGTCAATTCAATGGGATTGGTAGATGACGCCGCCATGGAAGCGGAATGCCGCAAGATCATGGGCCGTCTGAACCCGAACTTTCAAAAGTTCAACGAACCGGTCTCGGCTCTGTCCGGTGGTCAGCGGCAATCGGTTGCGATTGCGCGCGCCGTCTATTTCAACGCCCGCATCCTGATCATGGATGAGCCCACAGCCGCGCTTGGTCCACATGAGACGCAGATGGTTGCGGATCTGATCAAACAACTCAAAGCCCAGGGCATCGGTATCTTTTTGATCGACCATGACGTGCACGCGGTGATGGATCTGTGTGACCGCGCCAGTGTGATGAAGAACGGCCAGCTGGTTGGCACCGTCGATGTGGATGATGTGACCGATGATGATCTTCTGTCGATGATCATCCTGGGCAAGAAACCCGCCTCCGCCGCGGCCTAACCCACATTTTTGGCAGCGGTGGCACCTGAGGGGCGCGTAATTTTTCTCGGTTCTGCGCGCCCCTTTTCTCTTACTTTTCTGCGCGATGGGTGACAGGACGCCCATCTGAAGGAGCTATCATGAGCACTGGATTTTTTGAGGGTCTTCCGACGGTTGGCTATGAAGGGTCTGACAGCACGAACCCGTTTGCGTTTCGTCACTACAACCCGGATGAGGTGATCCTTGGCAAGCGGATGGAAGAACATCTGCGCTTTGCGGTGGCCTATTGGCATACGTTTGCCTGGGAGGGCGGCGATCCCTTTGGTGGGTCGACCTTTGTGCGCCCCTGGCATCCGCAGGATGATATGGGTCGGGCCAAGATGAAGGCCGATGTGGCGTTTGAGATGTTTGACCTCCTCGGCGCGCCCTATTTCTGCTGGCATGACGCCGACATCCGCCCCGATCAGGGCAGTTTCCAAGGCAATCTTGAGACCCTGAACGAGATCACCGATTACATCGGTGAGAAGATGGAAAACAGCAGAACCAAGCTGTTGTGGGGCACCGCCAATATGTTCTCGCACCGTCGCTGGATGGGCGGCGCGTCGACCAACCCGGATCCGGATGTCTTTGCCTTTGCGGCGGCAACCGTGAAATCCTGCATGGATGCGACCCACAAGCTGGGCGGCGAAAACTATGTGCTGTGGGGCGGCCGTGAAGGCTATGAGACGCTTCTGAACACCGATATGGGTGCTGAGCTCGATCACATGGGCCGCTTCCTGAACATGGTTGTGGATTACAAACACAAGATCGGGTTTGAAGGCGCGATCCTGGTGGAACCCAAACCGCAGGAGCCGTCAAAACACCAATATGATTATGACGCCGCAACCTGCATCGGGTTCTTGCGCAAATACGGTCTGGAAAATGAGGTCAAGCTGAACCTGGAACAGGGTCACGCGATCCTGGCCGGCCACAGCTTTGAACATGAGATCGCAGTGGCAGCCTCCGAAGGCATGCTGGGGTCGATCGACATGAACCGCAACGACTACCAGTCGGGCTGGGACACCGATCAGTTCCCCAACAACGTGCCCGAGGTTGCGCTGGCCTATTACCACATCCTGAAAGCGGGCGGGTACACCACCGGCGGCACCAATTTTGACGCCAAAGTGCGCCGTCAATCCATTGATCCTGCAGATCTGGTGGCCAGCCACATCGGCGGCATGGACATCTGCGCGCGCGGCTTCAAAGCGGCGGCCGCAATGCTGGAAGACGGTGGTCTCGAAGAGGCGCTGAAGGACCGTTATGCCGGTTGGGAAGCGCCAGAGGCCAAAGGCATGCTGGAAAGCGATCTCGCCACCATCACCGCCCGCGTTCTGGAGCAAAACATCAACCCAGAGCCCAAATCCGGCAAACAGGAAATCCTCGAAAACTACGTTAGCCGCTTCGTCTGACGCGTTTCGAGCCGATCAAACAGATAGGGAGGCCATAGGCCTTCCTTTGGCGTATCAGCGATCTACATCTTGGCCGAATGTTCAATAGGCCTCGATTGTTTTTATTACATAACTCTCATTACGCAATATTTTACTCAACGGGGCAGCGCGCCACTTTGAAGTGCGCCTCCCATTAGACACCATTGCGTTATCTAACAGAAACTTATCGTTTGGGCATGTATTCGAACCCTTCAACAAACCAGTGAGGTTGCGGCCTGGTGAGATGCCAAGACGCCTGTCGGTGAGAAAGCGCGCATCGTCAATCGCCAAACCTCAGGTTCTAGAGCGTGGATCGAGTCTTTTGCGGCCCAAAAGATGAATGCCGTGCTGTGTGGCTCGGGCACCTGCTGCCAAACGTTTAGTAAATCTGCTCCGATATCCACTGGTTTTGAACCAAGGCGCATACCGCGCGTGGTTTAAGGCTGACCTATTGTTACTGCTTCTGCATAGGCGCAAGGGTTTTCGATTTTCTTTATTCTACATCAAATTGTCATAAAACAACCCTATTGCACGTATGTGCAAAGATGCCGGGATTCGCGCGGTGCCTTAGCGGTAATTATAACGGCCAACGGCCATGCAGGTGCGATCCGCCGCATCTGAACGAGGGTAACAAAATGAAATATCTGCTCAACGCAACAGCGCTGCTGCTTGCGACCGGTGGACTTGCGTCCGCCGACACCTGGTACAAATTCGAAGGCGAAGTTAAAGCGGGCGTCATATACGAAGGGGTGAAGGCCTCTAGCGACGAGTCCGAGACAAACTTTGAATTCGACCCAGAAATCAACTTTGTCTTTGGCGGATCCACCCAAGACGGGCTGACCTATGGGTTTGAAATCGACCTGTTCGACATTGCCGACATTGCCACCGCAGAAGCCGAGGACGAAGAGGAGTTCCCCGGCGAATTGTTCATCGAAGGCAACTTCGGCAAATTCACCTTTGGCGGAGACGCAAACGGCGCCTTCAAATGGGCACTGTCCGAGGCCGACGATGCCGTGGGTGGCGAGGCCGTAGGCGACGATTTTGAGGAGCACGCAGGCTATTTCGACAGTGATGAATTGGACGATCTCAGCGAAAAACTCATTACTTTGCGCTATGAAAACAGCATTGGCGACCTGAATTACGCTGTTTCCATCTCGGACATCAATGAAGATGAGCCGAACGTTCAGGCGGGCCTGGCCTATCACGTGCCGCTCAACCAGGGCGCGCTGGAACTGGATGCGGGCTACGGCCAACGCGGCGATGAGAACCTCTACGGCCTGTCTGCCCTCTATGAAATCAACGGTTTTGCCATTGTTGCAGGCTACGTCGATGGCGAGCTGGATGGCGAAGATTTCCAGTCACAATACATCGGGCTTGGCTATGAAACCGGTCGCTGGACCTTCCATGGCAACTATGGCGAGACCACCGAAGGCACCGAAAGCAAGGACGGCTTTGGCCTCGCCGCCGATTACGAGCTTCGCGACAATCTGATCCTCGCCACAGGCTATGGCGTCGATGACGAAGAGGAGTTCTTTTCCCTCGGGTTGGCGTTCGAATTCTAACTGAACGCCGCCTCACTTGCGCGCAGTCCAGACATTTGCACCGCAATCGTCCGTGCTGCGCGCCACTTTGCACATATGTGCAATTCTGCTGCAAAACTTACCCGCCCTTGGGCGAAAAGTATCACGAGTTCAAAATACGCCCCTGTGCAATGAGGACATGATGAAACGCATTCTACATACCGCTCTGGCTGCTGCGCTGCTGCCAACTCTGGCCCTGGCCAACCCGTTGGTTGAGACCAAGACCGCCGACAATAAATTGACCACCGCTCCGGCCCAATGGCTGGGCAAAGCCCCGCATCTGGTTGTGATGGGCACCGCCGGTGGTTACCCGTTCGACCTCCAACTGACGGATCTCAACGACAAGAACATCCACGATCTGGAAGTGAAACGCGAATACCTGAAAACCCAAGGGAGCTATGCGCCCTATCAGGAAATTGATCTGGGCCTTCAGATCAAACTGGAAGGCGTTGCCAAAACCATCGAAGCCAAGCTGACCCATGCGGATTTCAACAATCTGCCCAGCCTGCCCGCAGATTTCAAAGTACAGTCGCGCGAGGAGTTTCCAGCCGGAAGCCGCGTATTTACTGAGTTTGAATTTGAATGGGAAGGCGGCGGCAAGTCCGTGAACGCAGAGTTGGCCAATTGGCGCGGCCTGGCCACGGTCAACCTGGATGACGGCTACAAAGCGGATGAGCCCAACGCCGACGGCATGGTCGGCGGCTATATCAATGCACAACGCGGCAAGGACACCCTTGTGATCTCTTTCACTCTGCCAGTGACGGAGTTCGAAGTTGAAGATTGATCTGTTGAAATCCGCCGCTCTGGCGCTGGTTCTGCCAGCGCTAGCACCTGCCGCTTGGGCCGAGGTTCCCGATGTCGCGGTCACGGCCGTCACCGAAAGCGCAGCCCTTCCGGGCGACGCAGATGATCCGGCGATCTGGGTCAATCCAGACAATCCCGAAGCCAGTCTGGTTCTGGGCACCGACAAGGATTTCGGCTTGCATTTCTTTGACCTTTCGGGGCAAAGCGTTGCCTACTTCGAAGATGGCCGCATCAACAATGTCGACCTGCGGGAGTTCCAGCTCGGCGGCGAAACGGTCTGGCTCGCGTCGGGGACAGAACGGGAAAACGAAGAAATCCTGTTTTATGTGATCCACCGGGATGGCCGTGTAGAACGCGCCAGCCCCCATGCCTTCCCCGGCATCCCAGACCACCCGGATGAGATCAAAAAGATCTATGGCCACGCGATGGCGCGGGATCCGGAAACCGGGCTTGTCTGGGCACTGGCAAACTTCAAAACCGGCCACATCGCCCAGTATGAGGTTCTGGATGTCGATGGGCAGATCAAGCTGGAACTGGCGCGCGTATTAAAAGTGCCAAGCCAGCCCGAAGGCATGATTGCCGACGACAAGATGGGTCATCTTTATGTAGGGGAAGAAGACGCCGCCATCTGGCGTTTCCCGCTGCTGCCGGGTGCCGGAGATACGGGCGTTGTTGTCGCGACCGTCCCCTCCCCCTGTTTCCCGACCGATGATATCGAAGGGCTGTCGCTTTATGATGGGGAAGCCGCGCGTTATCTGGTGGCCTCATCCCAAGGCATTCACCGAGCAGCGATCTTTGCCCTTGATGGTGAAGAGACACCCGTCTGTCGCGGCCTCGTCGAGATCGCCGCAGGCGTGGTCGACGGTGTGACCGAAACCGATGGTCTGGCTGTGACGTCTGCAAACCTTGGCCCCGATTTTTCCGAGGGGATGTTGGTCATGATGGATGATCAGAATGCGGACTTTACGAGCAACTTCAAATTCATCTCCTTCGCTGACATCAAATCTGCGCTGAATCTGGACTGACCTCTCGCAATAAACCTTTGGCCTCGGGGGGTTACTCCGAGGCCAAGCCGCATGATCTCATGTTCGTAATGGACGATCAAATCGATAAATATCGTTCTATTTCAGCGATATAATTACTGCACATATGTGCAAAAATGTCACGAATCCGTCACCTAGCAACGCTATGGTTTTCATCGACACAACTGAGAAAGCCCCACTCTCATGATTGCCGCAGATCCATCCCAAAGCCCCCAGGCCGCCAGCGCGTTCCAGAAACTGCGCCACCGGTTGGTTGTGGCCAGCACAGAGCCAACTCTCTTTGTCGGCCTGCTGCTGTTGATGGTATTTCTGTGGCTGATTGCCATGCCGCTGCTGACCATTTTTGCCGATATCTTCACCGTTCAAATCGGTGATGAGCCGCGCACTGGCGGAACGGTTGGGGACTGGACATTCTACTACCTCGAACGCGCCTTTGCCTCGCGCATGTCGCAGTTGATCTTTCTGCAGCCTCTTTGGAACACGCTGAAAATCGCGCTGACCTCGATGGTGCTGGCCCTCGTCATCGGGTCCATCCTCTCATGGCTTCTGGTGCGGACCGATCTGATGGGGCGCGGCTGGCTGTCTACGGCGCTGGTGATCCCCTTTATGTTGCCTGCCTGGACCTTTGCGCTGGCCTGGACAACACTGTTCAAGAACGCCACCATCGGCGGTCAACCGGGCTGGGTCGAAGGCATGGGCTATCAGCTGCCCGACTGGGTCTCTTACGGGGCCTTTCCGACCATCATCATTATGACTCTCAATTACATCCCCTTTGTCATCCTGTTGGTCGGCAATGCGTTGCGCCGTCTGGACAGCCAGTTGGAGGATGCCGGGCGGATGCTGGGCGCCTCCCAAAGCACAGTTGCCTTACGAATTGTGTTCCCGCTGATGCGCCCGGCGGTGATGTCGGCGGCGCTCTTGATGTTTGCGGATGCGATTGGCGAGTTTTCAGTGCCCTATGTTCTGGGCTTGCCGGTGCAATTTGAGACGCTGGCGACCTCGCTCTATCGCGCCATTGGCACCCAGCAAACCGGTATGGCTGCGGTCTTTGCAGGCGTCATCATGGTCATCGGCATTGTAACGCTGACCATTGACACCTGGATGATGCGCGAGGCCCGCAGGTTTGCCATTATCGGTGGCAAGGGCGCCATGGGGCGTCGTCAATCGCTGGGCCTGTTGCAGCTGCCTGCCTTTGCACTGGCTGGAATGATGTTTGCGATCGCCGTGATCATCCCCCTTGGTGCGCTGGCGCTTTCGACAGTGATGCATCTGCCGGGGCGGTTTGAGCTGTCGAACTTCACCCTAGATTACTGGATCGGCACCAATCTGGACACCATCGCCCTGCGCAACGGCATCCTGTTGTCGTCTGAGTTCTGGTCGGCGGCGTGGAATTCCGTGCGGATTGTTGGCTCTGCCTCACTCTGCGCCGGCCTGCTGGGACTGTTGACCGGCTATATCGTGGTCCGAGCCCCCATGCGGGGGGTCTCTTCCCTGCTGCGGCAGATCACATTCTTTCCCTATCTGGTGCCCGGGATTGCCTTTGCGGCGGCTTTCCTGACCCTCTTTGCGGTTCCTCACGGTCCGATCCCCGCGCTGTATGGAACGCCCTGGATCCTGTTGTTGGCGCTGATTGCGGACCAGATGCCCTTTGCCAGCCGTGCCGGTATCTCTGCGATGACCCAGCTGGGCCACGACGTCGAAGACAGCGCCCGCATTGCTGGAGCAGGCTGGTTGCGCCGGATGCGGTCGATTGTGATGCCCATCCAAAAAGGCGCGCTGGTCACCGCAATCCTGATGCCCTTCATCTCAGGGATCAAAGGGGTCAGCCTCTTTATCATACTGGCGGTGCCAGCCACCGATGTGCTGACCACCTTCTCGATCCGCCTTATCGATTATAACTACACCCAGGCCGCCAATGCGGTGGTGCTGATGATCACGATGATTGCCCTGGTGGGCACGCTGGTGATCAACCGCATCACCGGCACCGGGCTGGCCCAAGGGTTGGAGAGCTGACCCATGCCCCAGATCACCCTGTCCAATATCACCAAGACCTATGCAGGCAGCAATGCTCCGGCTGTGCGCAATGTGAACCTGACCGTCGAGGATGGCGCCTTTATGTGCGTGCTGGGTCCGTCAGGTTGCGGAAAGTCCACCATTTTGCGCATGATTTCCGGTCTGGAAACTCTGACCGAAGGAGAAATCGCAGTCGACGGCCGCGCGTTGGACAATGTGGCCACCGGCCAGTTTGTTCCGCCTGAAAAACGCGGCATTGGTCTGGTCTTTCAATCTTATGCGTTGTGGCCCCATATGACGGTAGCCGCCAATATCGAGTTTGGTCTGAAACTGCAAAACATGCCGACCAAAGCGCGCAAGGCCCGTGTGGCTGAAATGGTCAAAACCCTGCGTATTGAAGGGCTTGAGGATCGATACCCCGCGCAGCTGTCCGGCGGGCAGCAACAGCGGGTGGCACTGGCGCGCACCCTGGCGGTCACACCCGGTATCTTGTTGCTGGATGAACCCCTGTCAAATCTGGATGCCACCTTGCGCCTGTCGATGCGCGCCGAGCTCAGCCGTTTGCACCGGGAGTTTGGCACAACCATCGTCTTTGTGACCCATGACCAATGGGAGGCCATGACCCTTGCGACGCAGATCGCCGTGATGAGCAAAGGTGAGCTGCAACAGATCGGCACGCCGGATGACATCTATGCCCGCCCCGCGAACCGTTTTGTGGCTGAATTCATCGGCAACCCGCCTATCAATCTGATCCCCGCCTCTTCGAGTGCGGCGCAGGTCCTGATCTCTGCCGCCCCCACATCTTTGGCAGATGTCGCAATGATCGGCCTGCGCCCCGAAGGGATGGTGCTGAACACCACAGACGGCCCCGGTGCGCTGCCGGTGGTGATCTCGGAAATCCTGCCAACGGGCGGAGCCTGGATGGTTGAAGTCACCTATGCCAACGGTCAAACACCGGCCCATCTGACCCACACCACCCAATCGCCACCGCCCTGGCGTGTTGGCGATGCGGTGTTTCTACACCCGCAGCCCCATGCGCTGCATGCCTTTGACCACACCGGCACGCGGCAGGCGTTGCCCGGTCAAACGACCCCCACACAAACGCCCCTCCTCCGCGCCTCTGCGGGCGAGGCCCTGTGACTTTCGCCCTGTGACTTTCATCGTTATCTCGCACCCAAAGGACCGCGACATGAAACCTTCCCTGATCTCTTCACTCGCCCTTGGCAGCCTGCTCGCTACGCCGGTTTTGGCCGAGGAATTCGACCTCGACGCGCTGCTTGAAGCCGCCAAATCGGAACCGGCGCTGACGGTCTATGACTCGACCGGCAAGATCAAGAAACAGGCAGCCGCTTTTGCCGAAACCTTTGGCTTGGAAGCTGTCGGCACCAAATCCAAAGCTGCCGCCACCATCAAAATCGTGACCGGCGAAGCGCAGGCGCAGAATGTACAATCCGATGTTGTGATTGTCTCTGACGTGCCCGCCGCCACCGCGCAGCTGCTAAAACCTGGCTATGTCACCAGCTACCTGCCCTCTGACATGGCGGATAAGATCGACGCCGCCTATCACCAGCCGCTGGTGGTTTCCAACTCTCCGGTGGTCTGGTCCTATAACACCGCGCTGAATGACAGCTGCCCGGTCTCAAACATCTGGGCCCTGACCGAAGAGAGCTGGACAGGCCGTATAGCCATGCCCGACCCGCTGGCTAAATCTCTGTATACTGACTGGTTCAACCAGCTGGCCATGCACCACGATGGCGAGATCGCAGCCGCTTATGAGGCGCATTTTGGCACGCCATTGGAAACCAAATTCAACAGCGCAACCGAGGCGTTTGTGGTCGCGCTTGCTGAAAATCAGCCCCTGTTGACCAATTCCGACAGCGACGTGGCTGCCGCAGTCGGTGCACCCGACAGTGCCGAAAATTTCATGGGCATCATGTCCACTGCCAAATTCCGTGAAAACAAGAACGGTATGAAGCTTGGCATCTGCGACAGCATGCAGCCGATGGTCGGTTTTCTGTCTCCGAAATTCATGATGATCACCGAAGGCACCGACAGCCCGAATGCGGCAAAGCTCTTTGTGCATTATATGCTGACCGCCGAAGGTTGGGGCCCTCAGGCCATCGACGGCAAGATTTCCACCAACGTGGACCTGCCCATTCCGGCCGAGGAACCTTCGGGTGTGGCTGCGCATCTGGATCAACTCCTGTCCTATAATGCGTCAACTTCCAGCGATGACTGGTCTGCCCGTCAGGATTGGCAGGATATCTGGGCTTTGGCACGTGCCGGGCAATTGAGCCAGTAATCCGAAAATACTCAGCTATGGCGGTCCTCGCACGCGGGGTCCGCCCTTCAACGTTTCAAATATCCGAAGGCCTTACCTTGACCGATCTAACCGCCACCGCAGACAGCCACATTTGTCTGGACGCACGCGAAGCTTTTTTGAAAACAGTCATCCGCAAAGCCGCCGACCGGGCGCTGGAGGGGTTCAACCAACGCATCGCCGGACAGTTTGACACCAAAGGCCCACAGGATTTCCTGACCGAAACCGATCTCGCGGTTGAGGATCTGATCCGTCGCGAAATCGCCCAGAGCTTTCCTGATGACGCCATTCTCGGAGAGGAAGGCGGCGGCACGCCCGGTGAGGCGACCTGGATTATCGACCCAATTGACGGCACCGCGAATTTTGCACGTGGGGTGCCGCATTTCTGTGTGATCATTGCCTTTTGCCTCAAGGGGCGTTGCGAACTGGGTGCCATTGCACACCCTGTGCTGGATCAGACTTATCTGGTACGTCGTGGCAAGGGCGTTACCAAAAATGGCCAGAAGATCCGCGTGACACGAACCCGGGATATGTCCATGGCTTGTGTCGAGATGGGGTGGTCCCGTCGGCATCCGATTGAGGGTTATTTGAACACCCAGCGCAGCATTCTGGAGCTTGGCGCAAACGTTCGCCGCGGTGGCTCTGGCGGATTGGCGCTGGCCTATGTGGCCGAGGGCTCATCAGACGGATACCTTGAAGTGTCCATGAACAGCTGGGACTGCGTCGCTGGCCTCTTGATGGTGGAAGAAGCCGGCGGTCGGGTTGGCACCTGGCCTGCCACATTGGAGGATCTGACCCAAACTGGTCCGGTTCTGGCGTTTACTCCAGCGTTGGCCCCCGATCTGGCCGATGCGGCCTTTGATGGGCTGGCCCTGAAACCAGTGGCGGAGGGTATGCTATGAGCACAGCTGACGTCACCCGGATCAAAGAGGTCTTTGCCGCAGCTGATGCGGCCCGCGCGCCCCTACATCTGGTGCATGAAAACCTCGGCGGGCGGGGCATAAACCTCTTTATCGGCAATAAACACGCCGCCTCGACCCCGGAAACCTTGGCAGAGCACGGTATTGGGATGGTGTTCAACTGTGCCGTGAACCTTGACATCAATATGGTGACCCAACCCGACAGCAGTTCCCGCGCGCTGCCCTTTGGTTGGGGGCCAGTGCGATACTACAAGCTTGGTATTGTGGATGGACCAGGCAACCCTGCGCCGATGATTTTGGCTGGTTATTACCAGCTGAAAGGCGCAATTGATCAGGTTCTCCCTCAAAAAGCCAGCTACCCATGGGAGGATCGCGGCCATGTTCTTATCCATTGTCGTGGCGGGCGCAGCCGGTCCGTCACATTGGCCGCGCTGTTTCTACATCTTGAGTGCCCGGACCAGTATCCGACCATCGAGACCGCAGTAGATCACATACGTGTTGCACGAGAGCTGCAAAAAGAAGAGTGGCCGCAAGCCCCAAAGGAAGTTCTGGTTGATGCTGCCCGCTGGGCTGCTGATATGGTGCAGATGATCGCGCCGCACACGCCGAAAACATTGTAAAGATACGCGAATACTTGAAGACATGCCCAAACCGACACGCACCGATCCCACCCGCCCGGCCTCTGCCGCCGAAGTCGCCCGTCTGGCGGGTGTCTCCCGTTCTGCCGTGTCGCGCACTTTTACCGATGGGGCCAGTGTGTCGCCCGAGACCCGTGCCAAGGTTATGGAGGCCGCCAAGGCACTGAACTATCACGTCAACCACCTGGCACGGGGGATCTCCAAAGAGGAAAGCCGCCCGGTCTGCCTCTTGGCCGCCAATCTGAACAAACCCTATCACGGGTTATTGCTGGATGCGTTGACCCGGCGGTTACAGGCGGCGGGGAGGATCTCGATGGTCATCAACGTCAGCGCCGATCCTAAAAGCGCGGGTGAAGCGCTGGAGAGCACGCTGAATTATCGGGCCTCGGCCAGTGTTGTGATGTCCGGTACGCCGCCCGAGGCGATGGTAAAGGCCTGTGTTGGAGCGGGGCAAAAAGTTATTCTGATCAACCGCAGCGACACATTCGACGGCGTCCACCACATTCAGATCGACTACAAACAGGCGATGATGGATGCGGTCCATATGTTGGCACGCGCTGGCTGCCAGCGTCTTGCGTTAGCAAGCTCCTCCAAAGGTACGCCAAGCCTTGTCGCCCGCGAAGAGTTCTTTTTCGAAGCTGCCAAGGCACAGGGGCTTGCGCCGATCATCTGCCGCTGCCCCGGGACCAATTACGAGGACGGTGTGCAAGCCGCGCGGGAGATTTTGGCAGGCAGCGATAGGCCCGATGGGGTCTTTGGCATCACCGATCTGGTGGCCTGTGGTTTTATAGATTCCGCGACTCGTGATTTTGGTCTGTCGATCCCCGGTGATCTTTGTGTGCTGGGGTTCGACGATATTCCGCAATCCAGCTGGCAAAGCTATGGTTTGACGACCTTCTCGCAGCCCTATGATGCCATTGCTGAGCGTGTGAGCGATATTCTGTTGGAGAAAACAGATATTGACCTCGGGGCGCGTCTTCCCGCGCAACCCCGCTGGCGCAATTCTGTCCGTGCAAAGTAGGAAAAAATAGCACTGGACACTCAAACAGGGATTGAACCGCTCTTAGCGTTTTTCTCGCACCAAAACGCTAAGAGCCATGGCTGCCAGGATGACTTTGCTTGCTGTGTATTTGCAGCGTGTGGCATTTTGGGGTTGTGAAAAGCCCGGCGGCGATCGGCTAGACGCCACCGGACCATCTATCATGCCAGCTCGGACATCTCGACCATGCGGTTTTCCGCGATGGAGATCTGTGCGGCCAGCCCCATCAGGACCGCCATTTTACCGTCGTGCAAGCTGACCTCGGCGGCGTCCCGTTCCCCGCGCACCAGTTCCAGGAACTTCTGATGCTGATAGAAGGTCGAGCCATTGTGGTCCCCGGCTTCCAAAATGGTGGGATCGACCGGGATGTCGCGTTCTTCGGGACCTTTGGGATCCCGCGGTGAGATCACCAGTTTGGGCACGGGCGCCGCGCCCAGATGTTCAGGCCAGAATCGACCGGGGCCCGGTACAAAGGCTTCGGCCTTGCCGTTTGGCCCCACAGCGGACACGTCCTCTTGGTACTCGGCCCCTTCGGCAAACATGCACAATTCCAGCATCGCCCGCGCGCCAGAGGCAAATTCGACAATCACATAACCATTATCAAGGATATCCGGGGTCTCACCATCATAGCGTTCATCCAGATGATTCACGTCCTGACCACCAGAGGCCATCACGCGCACTGGTTCTGATTTCAGTGTCAGGCGCATCAGGTCGAAGAAGTGGCAGCATTTTTCCACAAATGTACCGCCGGACTGGACATTGAACCGGTTCCAGTCGTCAACTTTTTCCAGGAAGGGAAAGCGATGTTCGCGCACGGTCAGCATTTTGATGCCGCCGGTGACGGTTTCGGCCTCTTCTAGAAAGGCCGCGATTGGCGGCATGTACCGATATTCCATCGCCACCCAGACCGGTGCCGGGTAGTTGGCGGCAAAGTCTTCGACCCGCTTCAGATCATCGATGCTGGTGAACAGCGGCTTTTCGACCAGAACCGGCAACGGGTTCTGCGCGGCCAGCGCTTCCAACTGTTCCACATGGCGGAAGTTCGGGCTGGCGATCATAATGCAATCCAGGCCATCAACCGCCAACAGCGCTTGGACACTGTCAACAAACTGCGCATCGGGCGCAAATTTGGCGGAGTCCGCCTGCATCTGCGCGTTGGGTTCAAAGATTGCGGCAACTTGGGTGTTGGGAAGCAGCGCGATATTGCGCAGGTGCTCCTGCCCCATCATGCCACACCCGATGATGCCGTATTTGGTGGGTTCTGACATATTTCCTCCTATGTCAGGCGCTGGACATAAAGCGCCTTGTCTGTGTCAAACCATGTTCGGGAAAACTCGACCGCCTCGGGCGCTTGCGCCCATGAGTAACGTTCGATGTATCCAGTGATCTCTCCGGCGGCTTTGCCAAAACCGTCCGGTGCCCAGTCCGGAACCCGGCCGATCGACACGCGGTCTTCGGCGCGGGAAATCCAAAACCCCAGGGTCAGCCGGTAGTAACGATAAAGCGAATCCGACAATTGAGCCGGGTCAATGCGGCCGGCATCGCAATCCAGCCAAATTTCTTCGACCGCGATTTTGACACCATCCAGATACCGCAGACGACGGATTCGGTTGCCGTAGTCCGAAGTGCCAAAGGACGGGATGTCATCCGGTTTTTTCAAGTGATCCACGCTCAGGATATCTGCATGTGGCAGGCCACCGCCCTGATGCAATTCCAGCCGAAACATCGAATAGATGCTTTGAGCCCCTTGCGTGGACCGGACATAGTTCCCGGACCCTTGGACCCGGTCCAGCATCCCTTGTTTTTCAAGCTCTGACAAGGCTTTACGCAATGTACGAACGGTTGTTCCATATTGCGCAGCCAACTGCCGTTCCGGTGGCAAGCGTTCCCCATCCACCAGCCGACCTGCTGCAATCTCGCGGATCAGGGACTCGCTGATTTGCAGATACAGCGGAATAGATGTGGCGTTCAGGGGCGCGTCTGTCATCGGGTAAAGCTTGCCTTGCAGAAAAAATTGATACACCATTGATCTACATCAAAGCGCGGTCTATGCAAGTTGAAATTGAGATCGCATTTTTGGGAGGAATCGATGACCGTTGTCCCCGTGACATCCGCCGATTTGGACGCCGTGGAAGTGTCCTGGTTTGCCGCGCTGTGCTCTGATGATTACCAGTTTCTGGGCGTGCCCGATGGCAACCTGCGTTCATCCTGGGCGCATTGCTCCAACATCGTGAAAGAGGCGGAAAAGCAAGGCTTTCGCAACATTCTGTGCCCCTCTTCCTATCAGGTGGGTCAGGACACCCTCAGCTTTGTCGCGGGCTGTGCGCCGATCACCGAAAAGATTAACCTTTTGGCCGCTGTACGCTGCGGCGAGATGCAGCCGATCATGCTGGCACGCACCATTGCCACGCTGGATCACATGCTTGAAGGTCGCCTGACGGTGAACATCATCTCGTCCGATTTCCCCGGCGAAAAGGCCGACAGCGCCTATCGCTATCAGCGTTCGCGCGAAGTGGTGGAGATCCTGAAACAGGCCTGGACCCAGGATGAGATCAACTATCAGGGGGAAGTGTATAACTTCAGCGGCCTGACCACCGATCCTGTCCGCCCCTATCAAACCGGCGGACCGCTGCTGTATTTTGGGGGGTATTCCCCGGCGGCGCTGGAGCTGTGTGGCCAGCATTGCGATGTCTACCTGATGTGGCCCGAGAAGATGGAAGAGCTGCAGGGCCGGATGCAGGCGGTCAATGCAGTTGCGGAAAAATACAACCGCACCCTGGATTACGGTCTGCGAGTCCACATGATTGTGCGCGACACCGAAGCCGAAGCGCGGGAATATGCTGAATACATCGTGTCCAAACTGGATGCGGACCAAGGCACCGCCATTCGCGAACGGGCGCTGGATGCCAAATCGCTGGGTGTGAGCCATCAGGCAAAGAACCGTGAGATTGCGGATGATGCGGGCTTTATCGAGCCGAACCTGTGGACCGGCGTGGGCCGGGCGCGTTCGGGCTGTGGTGCGGCGCTGGTGGGCTCGACCGATCAGGTCATGAGCAAGCTGGAAGCGTATCAAAAGATGGGCATCCGCGCCTTTATCTTCTCGGGCTATCCGCATCTGGACGAAGCCAAGCACTTTGGCGCGCGGGTTATGCCGCATCTGAAAACCTGTTCGCTGCCCGAGGCATATGGCCGTGTCCCCGCCACTGCCCCAGCGACACCTTTGGCCGTAGGAGAACGCCGCTAATGGATCGCGTAAATCTGACTTCTGACCTGTCTTTCAGCCGCCTGGTCTATGGCATGTGGCGCATTGGCGATGTGGATGACACGTCGCCAGCCCATGTGGAAGCCAAGATCGCAGCCTGTCTGGAACAGGGGATCACCACCTTTGACCAGGCGGATATCTATGGTGACTACGGCGCTGAGGCCATTTTGGGGGGCGCGCTCAAGGCAAACCCTGCCTTGCGGGACCAGATGGAGATCGTGACCAAATGCGATATCGTCGCGCCCATCGGTCGCTACTCGGATAAGTCGGTCAAATACTACGACACCTCGCGCGCGCATATCATGCAATCGGTCGAGACCTCGCTGACCGAAATGGGGATTGAGCAGATCGACCTGTTGTTGATCCACCGCCCCGATCCGTTGATGGACCATAATGAGACCGGCGCGGCGCTGGATGAGCTGGTGACATCGGGCAAGGTGCGCGCCGTTGGTGTGTCGAACTTCCGCCCCTGGGATTGGTCGCTGCTGCAGTCGGCAATGAAATCGCAGCTAGTCACCAACCAGATCGAAATCTCGCTGGGGGAAATCTCGGCCTTTACCAATGGTGATCTGGCGTTCCACCAGCAGCACAATCACCCCATCATGGCCTGGTCGCCGCTGGGTGGCGGTGAGCTGATGACCGGTTCCGGGGCTGTGGCAGAGCAAATGGATGCGATCGCGCAGGCCCAGGGCGTTGATCGCGCCGCTGTTGCCGTGGCCTTCCTGCTGCGGCACCCGGCACAGATCCTGCCGGTGCTTGGCACCAACAATCTGCAGCGGATCCAGTCGATTTCGGACGCAACCAAGGTCGAATTGGACCGCGAGACCTGGTTCAAACTTTATGAAGCCGCGCTTGGCAAGGAGGTGCCATGATGTCCATTGATGGGCCAAACCTGACCCAAAGCTTTGTGCCGGATCCTTCCAACACCCGACTGTTGCGGGACGCGTTTGGGCGGTTTGCCACGGGCGTGACCATTGTGACCGCCGCCACGCACGAGGGCCCGGTTGCGATCACCGCGAACAGCTTTTCTTCGGTGTCGCTGACACCGCCGCTGGTTCTGTGGTCGCCGGACCGAAATTCACGCCGCTTCCCCTATTTTGAACAGGCAGAGCATTACGCCATCCATGTGCTCTCGGCCGAGCAGGACGATCTGTGCTGGCTTGTGGCAAAAGATGCATTTGGTCTGAAGGAAAAAGATCTGGCGGTCAACGCCGAAGGGGTGCCGGTGCTGGACGGATGCTTGGCGCGGTTCGAATGCACCCGCACCGCTATTTATGAAGGTGGGGATCATGCCATCATGCTGGGTCAGGTGAACCGGGCGACGATGCGCGATGATGGGGAGGCGCTGACGTTCTTCAAAGGTCAAATGGGCCAGTTCGCAGCAAGTTAAGACGACAGTCCGTCCCGGTTGCAAATGCTGGGGCGGATCAAGGGAGGAAAATAACATATGAAGCCAATCTTGGCTATCCTGAACGTATTGCGCCCGCTCAACAGCGGGCTATTGGCGGTTGGGCGATGGATCGGAATGGTCGCCATTGCCGCCATGGTGGTTGCAATTCTGGTGCAGGTTTTCTTTCGTTACGTTTTGGGAAATGCGTTACCTTGGCCCGATGAGGCGGCGCGCTTTTGCATGCTGTGGATGACCGGTTTGATGGCCCCCACCGCGCTCCGACGTGGTGGGTTTGTTGCCATTGATGTGCTGGAAGCGATGCTGCGCGGTGTGGCGGCGCATCTGTTGCAGTTTGTGCTGCTGGCCATAGCGCTGATGGTTCTGATTGTCTCGGTTCAGATCGGCTACAAGGAAGTCACAGGTATTGGCGGCCGCTTTGCGACGGCCTCGCTTTATGTGCCCACATCCTTTGGTTTTGACAACTGGTACCGTGTGCCGCGCAGCTGGATGATGCTGTCGCTGCTGGTTGGCATCATCCTTTTGATCTCGGTCTGTGTCGAGTTGATGCTGGAACGCATTGTACATCTGTTTGGGCAAGGCAGCCGCCTGCCCGCACGGGAACGGTTTACACTTGGAGGCGCAGAATAATGTTGATTTGGTTCCTCCCGGTCTTTTTGGTGCTTTTGATGATCGGCCTGCCGGTGTTTTTCAGCCTGCTGGCGGCACCGGGTGCGTTATTGCTGCTGAATGGTCAGGAACGCGATCTGACGCTGCTTTATCGCAATCTGTACAACGGCATGGACAGTTTCCCATTGATGGCGATCCCGTTTTTCATGCTGGCAGGTGAGCTGATGAACCGCGGCGGTATCACCCTGCGCCTGGTTGAATTCTCGCAGGCTCTGATGGGCCATCTGCGTGGTGGTCTGGCGCAGGTGAACATCCTGTCGTCGATCCTGTTCGCGGGCCTGTCTGGCTCGGCTGTTGCCGATACTTCGGCGCTTGGCTCCATGCTGATCCCCGCGATGGAGAAAGAGGGCTATTCCCGCCGCTTTGCCGCTGCCATCACCGCTGCCAGTTCGGTGATTGGGCCGATCATTCCGCCATCGGGTATTATGATCATCTATGCCTATGTGATGGGAGAAAGCGTCGCGGCGCTGTTTCTAGCTGGCATCGTGCCTGGCGTTCTGGTGGGTGTTGGTCTGATGGTTGCCGTGCGCGCCATGGCCAACCGATATCAACTGCCCGAAGCCAAACGTGTGGTGTTTGAAAATGTCGAAATCGGCGTCACGGAATCGGTGGTCTCCTTTATCCTGGTACGGTTGAACCTTGGTCTGGTGTTGTCGCTCTTGGTGCCCACCGGCACGGAAGCCAGCGCCACCACCAAATGGCTGGTCTTTGTCGGCAGTGTTCTGGCGGCCCATGGGCTGATGCTGGGTCTGCGGCGCCTGGTGAGCCGTGAATTCCGCCTGGTGTGCAAACGTGCGGTTGTGCCACTGCAGACACCGGTGCTGATCCTGGGTGGCATTCTGGCGGGGGTGTTCACCCCGACCGAGGCCGCCGCTGTTGCCGTGGCCTATGCAATTTTGATCGGCTTTGGCGTCCTGCGCACGATGAAACTGTCGGATCTGCCGGATGTTCTGACTCGGGCGGGCATCACATCTGCGGTGGTTCTGCTGCTGGTGGGGGCTGCGATGTCATTCAAAACCGTCGTCAGCCTGAGCCACGCGCCAGAGCAATTGGCGTCCTTTATCCTGACCCTGTCCGAGAACCCGCTGATCCTGTTGTTTCTGATCAACCTGCTGCTGTTCATTGTCGGCATGTTTCTGGATGCAGGCCCGGCGATCATCATCCTGGGTCCGATCCTGGGTCCGGTCTTTGCGGATCTCGGGGTCGAGTCGGTGCATTTCGCAATCATCATGTGTGTAAACCTGACCGTTGGTCTGGCGACCCCGCCGATGGGGCTGGTGCTGTTTGTGGCCGCCTCGGTTTCTCAGGAACGGGTCACAACCATTGCGCGGGCGATCTTGCCGTTTTTGGCGATTGAGATTGCGGTGATCTTCCTGATCACATTTGTTCCCGCCATTTCCCTTACAGTTCCGAGGCTTACCGGGTTTTTGAACTAGTAAACAAGAAGAAGAGCATAATAGGAGGAGACACAAATGCTCAAGTCTTTGGTTAAAACAGTCGCGGTGTCCGCGCTTTTGGCAGGCACCGCCCTGACCGCAAGCGCGGCGGATTACACGATCCGGGCGACAGCAAACTCCAATGAAAACGACGAGGACTATGATGGTCTTGTCGTTTTCAAAAACTACGTCGAAGCCGCGTCCAACGGCGCGATTGAAGTGGAACTGTTCATCGGCACCCAGCTGTGCTCAAATGGTGCGGAATGTCTGCAGGGCGTTGCGGACGGGTCAATTGACGTCTATATTTCAACCTCCGGCGGCGCGTCTGGCCTGTTCCCTTATGTGCAGGTTCTGGATCTGCCCTATCTGATGGCGGACGATCGGATTGCCGAACATGTTCTGTCCGGCGATTTTACCCGCAAAATGCGTGAGATGGCTTTGGAAGACAGCGGCGACACCATCCGTCTGATGACCATCGGCAATACCGGCGGCTGGCGCAATTTTGCCAATACAAAACGCCGCGTTGCGGAGCCTGCGGATCTGGACGGTCTGAAGATCCGCACCGTGGTTGCCGATCTGCCGCAAGAGCTGGTCAAAGCGTTGGGCGCCTCGCCCACTCCGATCCCATGGCCAGAGCTGTTTACCTCCTTTCAGACCGGCGTTGTCGAAGGCTCTAAAAACGGCATCACCGACATTATGGGCATGAAGTTCCCGGATGCAGGCTTGCAATATGTCACTCTGGACGGTCACGCGTATATGGGTGCGATGTGGTGGATGTCGAACCAGAATTTCCTGAACCTGCCAGAAGATATGCGCCGCGTTGTGGTGGATGGTTTCTATGCGCTGCAACAGGCGACATTTGCATCCCCCAAACGCAAATCCATCGCAGCCTATGAAGAATTCGTTGCCGGTGGCGGTGACCTTTATGTGCCAACACCAGCCCAAAAAGCGGCCTTCAAAGCGGCAGCGGCCCCGGTTTACGATTGGTTCAAAGGCAACGTTGGTCGCGGCGAAGAGATTTTCACCGCGCTGACCGATGCGGTTGCAGCGGCAGAAGCAGAAGTGAACGCGGCTCGTGCTGCGGATCTGAACTGATCGCGCGGCCATAAGGGTCATCCGAGGGGGCGCGGTGGTGCCCTCTCACCAAAAGAATGGAGGGCCGAAATGATCTTGCATTGCGTCTTTTGCAACTTCAAAGACGACGTGCCCGCGCGGGACCGCACCGCAATCCTTCATCAACTGGAACAGTTCTGCGGCACATTGGATGGGGTTTTTGGGTTTGAACATGGCCCCAATCTGGATTTTGAACAGAAATCCCCAGCCTATGATGCGGGTTTTGTTATTCGCTTTGAAAACGTGGCGGCTTTGCACGCCTATGCCAAACATCCCGATCATGTGGTTCTGGGCACCCGCCTGTGCAGCCTGTGCAATGGCGGCGCGGATGGTTTAATGGTGTTTGATCTGCAACTGCCCTAAGACACAGCCCCGTCGTTACCGGAACGGGTACATCCAAACTTTGTAATCTTCGACAAGAACATGCGCCTTATCGATCTCTTCTGCCGTCATCTTCTGCGACACCTGTTCAAGGCTGATCGCGGCATCGGGGTCACCGCCGATGGCAGACAGCGTATACCACATGTAGGCCCGCACCAGATCCGGCGCGGGCATGCCGCGGCCGATTTCGTAATACCAGCCGATGCCGGATTGCGCACCGGGGTGGCCTTTCATCGCGCTGCGCAGATACCATTCAAAGGCGCGGATGTCGTCGCGCTCAACCCCCAGCCCCATGGCATACATCACGCCGATCAGCTCCTCGGCGTCCGCATTGCCAGAGCGCGCGGCAGGCCAAAGTTCATCCTTGGCAGCTTGAAACTCCCCAGCCTCCATCAAATCACGCGCCGCTTCAATTTCGGCCAGACCATCGGTGGCAACCAGTGCCAACAACGCGGCGCCAAACCCCGTGCGGGCCGTAATTTTCCTCATCCTGTCTCACTCCTGTTGACGGCCTATTTTGCCATCAGTGCTCCCTTTGTGCGCGCCGCTCCTGCAGATCTCCCGCCAGCGCTGACACCTCAGGATTTTCTCACGCCCGACCCGGCCAAAGCCGAGCTTGGTCGGCTGCTATTTTATGACAAAATACTGTCAGGGAACAGAAATATCAGCTGTGGAACTTGCCATCATCCGCGGCACGGCACGTCAGATGGGTTGTCCTTGGGCCTTGGCGAAGGCGGTCACGGGCTGGGGCTTGATCGCAAAAGCCTTCTGGGCAAAAACCGGGTGCAAAAACGTATTCCACGTAATGCGCCGGCCTTGTGGAATGTGGGGGCGCATGATCTGAAACATGTCATGCATGACGGTCGGATCAGCCGCGATCCGATCTATGGCAACGGGTTTAACACGCCTGCCGAAGAATGGCTGCCGCAGGGCTTGGGCTCTCTCCTTGCGGCGCAGGCCCTGTTTCCGATGACCTCCAGCATTGAGATGGCCGGCAATGTGGGTGAAAACGAGATCATCGGGGCAACCCGCGACCGAATTGATGCCGCCTGGCCCATTCTGGCGAAACGGGTGCGTGTGATCCCTGCCTATGGCAATCTGTTTGTTGCGGCTTTTGATGAGGTTGAAATCGCATCCGACGTCAATATCACCCATATTGCCAACGCGCTGGCGCATTTTATGGCGCAGGATTTCACCTCTTTTGACAGCCCGTTTGATGCCTATCTTGCAGGGGACAGGTCCGCATTGACGGCGGCACAGATCCGGGGGGCGACCTTGTTCTTTGGGGAGGCCGGGTGCAGCGGTTGTCACACAGGCGCGCTGTTTACGGATCAAAGGTTCCATGCGCTTGGCCTGCCGGCCTTTGGTCCCGGACGAACCCGCAAGTTCGATCCCTATGCGCGGGATGTCGGGCGTGTTGGCGAAAGTGACGCTTTGGTCGATTCCTATCGCTTCCGCACGCCTATGCTGCGCAACGTCGCCCTCACCGCCCCTTTTGGACATAATGGAGCATTTCCGACGTTGGATTTGATGATCCGCCATCACCTTGACCCGGTTGCGTCTCGCGCTGCGTGGTCGCCGCGGATGCTGCGTCTGCCAGATGTGCCGTGGCTGCGCGAGATCGACTTTGTGATCCAACAGGACAGGCGTGAAATGGCGCGCCAAGCGGCAGCCCGTGACATATACCTTGCGCCGCGCACAGATGCAGAAGTGACCGATCTGGTTGCGTTCCTGCACAGTCTGACCGGTGCCAAGGCCAAGGCCCAAGCCTCCGAAATCCCCAAGACCGTGCCAAGCGGCCTTGCTGTAGACAGGTAATACCCAATGGAACACCCCGGCACAGCGCGGAACCCGCGCTCTTTTTTGAACGGTCTGCAAGCCAAAGCTTATGAGATTGGCCCTGGCCTGGCGCTGGCGGCGATGATCGCCATGGCGGCACAGTTCATTTCGGACCATTATGGCGCGCCCGTGATGCTGATGGCGATCCTGTTGGGGATCCCGTTCCAGTTCCTGTCCGAAGAAGAGCGCACAGGTCCAGGTATTCAATTTGCCGCCCGTGTGGTGCTGCGCGTCGGTGTTGCCCTTTTGGGGCTGCGGGTGAGCGTCGAGATGATCGGCGTCCTTGGACTTGAGTTCATTTTGGTCGTCTTTGCCGCCGTCCTTCTGACCATCGCACTCTCGATCATTTTGGCCCCGATGCTGGGCAAAGACCGGATGTTCGGCTTCCTGACCGGTGGCGCGGTTGCCATCTGCGGGGCATCAGCGGCTTTGGCGATCTCTTCGATCCTGCCCAAGGACAAAGACAGCGAACGCAACCTGAGCTTTACTGTGATTTCGGTGACCATCATGTCCACCGTGGCGATGATTTTCTATCCGATCCTCTCCGAAAGCCTTGGTCTGGATGCGCGCCACGCCGGCGTGTTTCTGGGCGGGACAATCCACGACGTCGCCCAGGTGGTTGGCGCAGGTTACTCCATCGATACAGAGACCGGGGATTTCTCCACTGTTGTGAAACTGTTTCGCGTCACGCTGTTGGCTCCAATCGTATTTCTGGGCGCTTTGGCTCTGCGCAGCAAAGTGCCGGCAGGCGCAAAACGCCCGCCATTGATCCCGGGATTTGTGATCGCCTTTCTGATCTTTGCCGCGCTGAATTCCATGCATCTGGTGCCCGAAGTGGTGATGAAGCCTGCTGACACCCTGTCCCGTGCAGCGCTGGTCACCGCAGTGGCGGCCGTTGGGATGAAGACATCGATCCGGGAACTGCGCTCGGTTGGGAAGGTATCCGTTGGCATGATCGTGGCACAAACCATCGGTCTGGCGCTGTTTGTGCTTGCCTTTGTCGCGAGGTAATTCGCCTTGTCGCGAGGTAATTCGCCTTTCACAGGGGCCGAAGCCATGCGAAAGCTGTTACATAAGCTCGCTAAACCGTCTTGCAGGAGAAAAGGCGATGGATGCAGCACAGGACTGGCGTGACATATACAATGCGCTGCGAGAAGAAATTCGCCTTTCCCATTTCCAAGCAGGATCCAGACTTCCCACGCAATGTGAATTGTGCCGCAGCTACAAAAGCTCAAGGCATGCGGTGCGCCGCGCGCTGAAAGCACTGGCCGATGATGGGATGATCTCAACCGTGCAAGGGCGTGGCGCCACCGTGATGTCGCGCCCGGTTTTGTATCAGATCGGTCATAAAACACGGCTGGCCACATGTCTGCGGGAACAGGGGCATGCTGTTGAGATCCGCGCGCTCAAAACACAAACGCATCGGGTCTTGCCGCCGGTTGTGGCGGGGATGTTGGGCTTGTCGTTTCAGGACCGTGTGCCCTTTGCCGAGTTCATGCATGAGGTGGATGGCGTTCCAACCGCCTTGGGGCGACATTTCTTTAATGCGCAACGCGTGCCGGATATTCTGCAAGAGGCAACGCGCCCGGACCCTTCTGTGCCAGAGGCCTTTTCCCGTAGTGGAATTGAAGATTACTATCGGGCCTCGACGTTGATTGAGGTGCGCAAATCCACCGCTTATGAAGCGCTGGCGTTGGACATTCCGCCGTCACAACCGGTGCTGAGCCTGTTGGGCAAGAATGTGGATGACAGCGGCAACCCAATCGAAGTGACCGAGGCGGTGGTGCGCACAGATACCGTACGCCTTGAGATTCAGCCGCACCAAATCCGCGACTTGGCGTGAAGAAATTGTGACCCCGTTGGACCACCGCGGATCTGTCAAAGTTGTTTCACACAAGATTGATCAAGTGCCCACGTACAGCCCAGCGGCCGCAGGCAGAACACTTGCTTGATCTATGATTTGATGGAGAAACTGATGTTTCGCTTTACTCTCGCTTCCGCGATGGCGTTGGCGCTCGCGACCACTGCGGCCCATGCCAAGGTAACAATCACCTGCCTCACCAACGCCGGTCACCTGACCCGTCAGCACGAGCCGCTGATGAAAGAATTTAACGCCATGCAGGACGAGATCGAAGTCCAGTATGCGGCCCCGGCCAAAAACTATGGCGACACCCACCTGAAGCTGTTCCGCGGCTCTGCCACAAACACCCTGCCGGACTGCGCGTTTCAGGCTTATAACCAGCTGCCCTCTTTGGCGCGCGCGCTGGCTGAACGTGGCCAGATCGTTGACATGGGCCCGTTGATGGAAGCCGAAGGTGAAGGTTGGATCGAAGAAAACTATTCTGGCGCGATGCTGGATCTGGGCAACATTGATGGCGTCCAATACGGCATGCCGTTCAACGCCTCTGTGATCCAGTGGTATTACAACGCGGATCTGTTCCGCCAAGCCGGTCTGGACCCCGACAAATTCCCGTCCGACTGGGATGGTCTGATTGACGCAGCCCAGAAAATCGATGGTCTGGGGGATAATATCCTGCCGATGTTCATGTGGCTGATCAACGGCGACGACTGGGGCTTTCAGACACTGATCTTGCAACAGGGCGGTCGTATGATGTCCGAGGACGGCCAAGAGGTTGCATTCCACGAGGACGGCCATGCGGTTGAAGCCATGAAGATGGCCAAGCGTCTGCACGACGAAGGCGGCCTGCGCACCGATCTGGATCGTGAGACTCAGTTTGCTGCCTTCACCGAAGGTCGCATGGGTCTGTGGGGTCTGTCCCCTGCGGGTGCCCGCAATATGGCGGAACGTGTGGGTGAGCAGTTCGACCTGCGCTCGCATCCGTTCACCGTTTGGGACGACGCCAAGGGCAAGCTGCCAACCGGTGGCAACGCGGCCATCATCACCACACAGGATCCTGAAAAGATCGCCGCAGCCTGGGAATACATCAAATTCGTGACCGGCCCACGGGGTCAACAGGTTACGGCTGAGATCACCGGTTACCTGCCAACCAACCGTCAAGTTCTGAAGACCGAGTATATGGGCGCGTTTTATGAGGCAGAGCCTTATTATGCGACGCCGGTCAAGCAATACGACCGCGCGGGCCCTTGGTCTGGTTACCCTGGCACCCAGTCTGAAAAGATCTGGCGCGAGCAGGCTTCGACCATCCGCGCCGTGATGGAAGGCAAAACCACACCAGAAGAAGGTGCGGAAGAGCTTAAGGCCATCGCCGAAAAACTGATGACGCGCTAAGGCGCTGACCTTTTGCCCCGGGCCGCTTTGGTCCGGGGCTTTTCAATGATCCGAGGCATATTATGGCGCGGCTAGACCTGAGTAATATCAAGAAATCCTTTGGCGAGACGCCTGTATTGCACGACATCTCATTGAATGTCGCGGACGGCGAGTTTGTCTCTCTGGTGGGCCAGTCCGGCTGTGGGAAATCGACCCTGTTGCGGATCATCGCTGGGTTGGAAAGCCCGGACAGCGGCGACATTTTGATTGACGGCGTATCGGTGCGCGACAGTGCCCCCAAGGATCGCAATATCGCGATGGTGTTTCAGGACTACGCGCTTTACCCGCATATGAGTGTCGGGGAAAACATGGCAATGCCGCTGGTGATGGCGCGCCTGCCGCTTTATGCGCGTTTGCCGGGGATGCGCTCTGTCATCCCCGTGGGGCGCAGAACCCAGCCCGAGATCCGGGGCGAGGTGGAAAAGGTCGCGCGCCAGCTGCGCATCGATCACCTGCTGGATCGCAAACCCGCACAGCTATCCGGTGGTCAGCGTCAACGGGTTGCTTTGGGCCGCGCTTTGGTGCGCAATCCGCAGGTTTTCCTGATGGATGAACCGCTGTCGAACCTGGACGCCAAATTGCGGGTGCAGGTTCGGACTGAGATTACCGAGCTCCACGCAAGTTCGGGTCTGACATTTGTCTATGTGACCCATGATCAGGTCGAAGCGATGACCATGTCCAATCGCGTCGCGCTGTTGCAAGCCGGGCATCTGCTGCAGGTGGGCGCGCCCAATGCGCTGTATTCTGATCCCGCCAGCCTGGATGTTGCACGGTTCATCGGAAGCCCGGAAATCAACATCGCGGCCGGTGAACGTGAAGACAACGGCGTGCGGCTTGGACAGGCCTTGCTGCCTGTGTCGGTCACGGGCCAAGGGCCTGTGCAAATTGGCATCCGGCCCGAAACCTTGTCCGTTGCCGATGCGCCGGGGCTGATCAACCCAGGCCCGTCCGCCCATTTGCCAAAGCTGACGCTGCGCAAGCGCATGATCGAGGATCTGGGCCCCGAAGTGTTGATCCATGGCGCCTTTGACCATGCGCCCGATGCGTTGATCCGTGTGAGGGCGCAGAAAAGCGATGCCTATGGCGCATCAGACGACCTAACGCGGGCGCAATCGCTTCAGGTGATGTTGAACCCACAGCAGCTGTTGTTCTTTGACGCGCAAGGGCAGCGTTTGGAGGCGCGCGCCCAGATCGCGGCTGAGGTGGCGTAATGACCTCGTCAACCCTGCAATGCGCGCAAACCCGACTGGCCTATTGGCTGGTGCTGCCGGCAACGGTTCTGATCCTGGCGATCTACATCATCCCGATCCTCTTTGTCTTTGCGGCGAGCCTGACGGATTACACGCTGGTCAGTGACTATTATGAATTTGTGGGGATCGAGAATTACCGCAAGATGTTTGAGGACGAAGCCTTTGCCAATGCGCTTGGCAATACGTTCTTTTACGCGCTGCTGTTCCTGCCGGGGGCCTTTATTATCAGCTTGGTACTGGCCATCGCCATTCAGGAGCAGAAACAGTTCCGCTCCCTTCTTGAGGTACTGTATTTCTTGCCTGTTACCTCCACCCTGGCGGCGATGGCGCTGGTTTGGGCTGCGTTGATGGACAGTGGTCAGGGCGTAATCAACGGTACGTTAGAGACCTTTGGCATCCCCGGCGTCAATTGGTTCGGCAATGAAAATGTGGTGCTGTATTCGCTGGCGATTATCTCTCTCTGGAGCATCATTGGCTTTAATATGGTGCTGTTTCTGGCGGGGCTGACGGCCATTCCACAGAACCTTTATGAGGCGGCGGCGATGGATGGGGCCGATCATCCCATCGACAAGTTCTTTCGTGTGACCTGGCCGATGCTGGGCCCCACCGCGATGTTTGTTGCGGTGACCAGTTCAATCACCGCGTTCAAGCTGTTTGACACAGTGGCCATCCTGACCCAGGGCGGACCAGATCGGGCGTCCGAAGTCTTCCTGTACCTCGCGTTTCTGGAAGGGTTTGAATATTTCAACATGGGCTATTCTGCCGCGCTGTCGCTGTTCTTCCTTGTCATCATCTTCATCTTTGCGCTGATCCAGGCGCTGTTCACCGACCGGAATGTGCATTACTGATGGCTGATCTCGCTGCTCCCACCCCGCATTGGTCTGACCGTATCCGCCCCAAAAGCCTGCGCGGGCTGTTGGGAACCCTCCTGCTGTTTCTGGGCGCTTGGGTTATGGTGTTTCCCTTCATCTGGATGATTTCGTCCAGCCTAAAGCCCACGGACGAAGTCTATGACAGCGATTTCACCATTATTCCCAAGACCTTCAAAGGCTGGGAGAATTACTATGCGGTCATCTTTGAACAGCCCTATCTGATCTTCTTGATGAACTCGCTGATTGTCTGCATCGGCATCCTGGTGATCCAACTGCTGACAGCAATCCCGGCGGCCTATGCATTGGCGAAACTGAAATTCAAAGGCTCCACCATCCTGTTTGGCACCGTGATTGCGGCGATCACCATCCCGATCAACGTAACCTCGATCCCGCTTTATATCGGGCTGGTCAAGGTTGGCTTGCTGGACACGTATTTTGCGATGATGTTCCCGTTCATCGTCTCGGTCTTTGCGATCTTTTTGTTCCGACAGTTCTTCCGCGGCTTTCCAGACAGCATTATCCAGGCCGCCCGCGTGGATGGGTTCTCCGAGATCGAGATTATCCTGCGCCTGATCCTGCCCTCGGCCGTGCCTGCCATGGCGGCCTTCAGCGTCTTTAGCTTTGTGGCTCATTGGAACGACCTCTACTGGCCGCTGATTGTGGTGCAAAGCCAGGACAAGATGACGGCCACCCTGTCGATGATGCAGTATCAATCCGCATTCGACACGGACTATGGGCGCACTTACGCCTCGGCAACTGTTGTGACCGCGCCTATGGTCATCGCATTCCTATTTGCCCGCCGCCTGTTTATTCGCGGCATCACTATGACCGGAGTTAAAGGCTAATGCTTAAATTTGTTGTCCTTGCCGACATTCACCTTGTGCCCGAAGGCCAGCTGAGCCACGGGTTGGATACCTATGACCGGCTGGAGCAGGCGGTGGCCTATGTGAACAAGACACATGGCGATGCCGAATTTGTGGTGTTTGCAGGTGACCTTGCGGATCACGGCGAGGCCGCAGCCTATACGCGGTTCAAAACCGCAATTGCCGCACTTGAGCCCAAGTCCTTTTTGACGCTGGGCAACCACGACAACCGCGCGACGTTCCTGGAACACTTCGAGGGTATGGCGAACTCCGAAACGGGCTGTATCGACCATGTGATTGATGCCGGTGGCTATCGGACCATTGTACTGGACAGCTACGACCCCGAGCTGTTTGGCGGCGGTCGCTTCAGCCAGGCACAGCTGGACTGGTTGTCCGCGCGTCTGGGCGAAGTGCCGGACACGCCGGTTGTGATCGTCCTGCACCACAATATCGCGCCGTTTTCCGTACAGACTGATTTTATCATTCTGGAAAACAACGCCGCGTTTGCCGAGGTTGTTCTGACCCATGGCAATGTCCGTCAGGTGATTTCAGGCCATGTGCATATGTCTACATCGGGCTTTTACAAAGGCGTGCCGTTTTGCACCTTTGGCGGCGGTCACTACGCGATCGAGCCGATGCTGACCTCCCAATCCGGGCCCGTCCCCGAAACACGCGGGCATTATGTCAGCCCGGTGCCACGGCGCGAAGGCCCCGGCCAGATGGCAGTTGTCCTATGTGACGCGGATTCCGTGGTTGTCCATATGGAGAACTTCCTGGATCGCCACCTGGTTCTGGCACCAGATTTGTTTGCCTGGTCCTAAGACACTGGCAAGCGCGATGTTCCCGTGGGACCGTTGACCGAGCTGCGGGGTTCTCGCTCTGCACTCGATGGCAGTACAATACGTCGGGAACGACCATTGCAACCTAAACGGGCGCTGCTTGATAGCGCCCGTTCCGACTCAGAATGGCACACCGTTATTCAGCTGATGTCTTTGGGAGCGATTGCCACGGATTTGATAATCGCAAAACAATCCACCCCTTGCGACAGGCCCAGCCGTTGGATGCTGCGTTTGGTGACCCGCGCTAGGAACGAACCAGCCGCGCTGTGAAGGGCTACCATCGCACCGGGGCCATCGCCTGCGCGAATCTTTGTGATGGTGCATGGCACAACGTTCAGGGCCGAAATGTCCAACGGCCGGCTGCGCGCCAAAATCACATCATGAGCCGAGATGCGCAGACTGACCTGCCCCCCAACGGGATGTGGGATCTGTGGCACAAACAACGGCTGCCCCCCTGCCACAAGCTCTGTCAGTCCGTCGGGATGTTGTTCCTTTACAAGTGCGTCCAACACGGAGCCGGCCCCGCGTGGCCCCAGTGGCAGAACCGAAGGATCGCCAAAAATCACACTTGGCTCCCCTTGTCGCAGGACTTTGCCATCAGACAGGGCCACAACCGTTGTCGCCAAACGCGCCACCTCAGCGCTGGAATGGCTGACATAAAGCATCGGAACTTTGACCTCATCCCGCAGTCGCTCAAAATAGGGCAAGATCTCTGCTTTGCGGGCCTGATCCAATGCGGCCAGCGGTTCGTCTGCAATAATCAGCCTTGGATTGCTCAACAAAGCCCGGCCAATCGCGACCCGCTGTTTTTCTCCCCCCGAAAGATGCGCCGGTCGACGGTCCAAGACGGGGCCCAGACCCAGCATCTCTGTAATCCGGGAAAACTCATCCGCCGACGGGCGATGGCGCGCGAACCAGGCCCCAAACCGCAAATTGGCGCGCACCGTCAAATGAGGAAACAGCCGCGCGTCCTGAAAGATGTAACCGATCCGGCGCCTGTGCGGCGGGACCCAGATCCGTGTGTCGCCATCAAACAGAACGTGATCCCCCAGCGCCACATGTCCGGCCATCGGTCGCAAAAGACCGGATACCACATGGGCAATTGTAGATTTCCCGGATCCCGACGCGCCAAAGAGCACCGTTATTCCATGATCAGAAGAGAATTTCGCATCGAGCTCAAAGCCAGAAAATTCATGGCGGGCGGCCACCGTCAGCATCACTTGCCCTCCAGCTTTTTTCGGGCGCGATGGGCCAAGGCTTCGGACAGGAACAGGGCCGTCAACGCAATGACTACCGAGATCAGAACCAAGCGGGCCACCGCATTCTCCTGTCCGGGCACCTGCAACAGCGCATAAATCGCGGATGGGATGGTCTGTGTCTGGCCGGGAATATTGGCGGCAAATGTGATCGTCGCGCCAAACTCGCCCAATGCTTTGGCAAAGGCGAGGATGGTTCCCGTCAAAATGCCCGGCAGCATCAACGGCAGGGTCACGGTCACAAAGATCCACGCTGGCGATGCCCCTAATGTGGCCGCAGCCTGTTCCAGACGGGCATCAACCGATTCCAATGACAACCGCAATGCCCGCACCATCAGCGGAAACGCCATCACCCCCGCAGCCAAGGCCGCACCGGTCCAGCGAAACGCCAGAACAATGCCATAGTCCTGAAGCACTGCGCCAATCGGCCCCTGGGTGCCAAACAGCAAAAGCAGAACATAGCCCGTAACCACGGGTGGCAGAATCAACGGCAAATGGGCCAACCCATTCAGCACCGCTTTGCCGGGGAACTCTCTCCGTACCAGCAAAAATGCCGTCACCATCGCAATGGGCGCCATGACAAGTGTTGCCCACATGGCGATCTTGGCGGACAAGAACACCGCCTGCCACTCGGTAGGGCTAAGCCAGAAATCCATACCTGTCCCTATGGTTTGATCGGCAAAAAGCCAAAACGGTCCAGCCGTGCGCGGGCCATATCAGATTGCATGAACGCCAAAAATCCCAGTGTCGCATCTGACGGCGCAGGGCCAACCGCCGCCATGGGATAGACAATCTGCGGATGGCTTTCAGCTGGAAAGGTTCCGACCAGATGCACGTGGGGCGTGCTGATCGCATCGCTGGCATAGACAATCCCCAACCGCACCTCATTCAACGCCACCAAGTTCAGGGCCGCGCGAACATTGTCCATCTGAACGACAAATGGCGCAACCTCATCCCACAGGCCCAAATGTTCCAAAGCCGCCTTGCCATATTGCCCGGCAGGTACGGCGGACACCAACCCCATCGCAATCTTGTCGCCCGCCGTCATGGTATTGAGGATGTCCAAGATGTTCTGATTGGCATCCTCAGACCGGGCAGAGATCAAAGCCAGGCGATTGCCCGCCAGAGTAACCCGATGCGTATCGTGCACCCGCCCCTTGTCCACCAAATAGGTCATCCACTGCGGGTTGGCCGAGACAAAGACATCCGCGGGCGCGCCCTGTTCAATCTGGCGCGCGATCAGCGCAGAACTTGCAAAACTCATCTGGGTTTGGTGGCCCGTCTGCGCTTCAAAGTCTGGCGCAAGACTGTCCAACACCGGTTTCAGGCTAGAGGCTGCAAAGACCGTCACCGTTTCCGCCAACACCACCGCCGGAGCACCGAACAAAAGGCTGAGCATCATCAGCGCCATAGCAATGCGGCGATGGATCCAACCTGCGACACAAGTGGAATGGGGTTTTGCGGGTTTGCTCATGTTGTGTCGAACCAATTGGCCTGGGTCACGGGATCATAAATGGGTGCGGTATCCCTTGCTGCAAGTCAATAACGAGAAAAGCCGCACTCCAAAGAGTGCGACCTGGAATTTTTGGGATCCGATCTGCATGACAGACCCGGACCATACGGTGGCAGCTATGCTTAGAACAACATAACGTCGCCAGTCGCTGCCGCTGGTTTTGGTGCTGGCGCCGGTGTTGGCCGTGCCACTGCGCGTTCCATATTCTCCAGTGTCTGGTCGTTTTGAACCCGCGTTTGCTGCGCCGCGCCGCTCACCGGATGGAATCGCACGCGTCGCGCTGAGGTGCCACCAACGCTAGACGACACACATTGGATCCCTTCATCGCGCAAAAAGCTCTGGATAAAGGCAGTGTTTTTCGCGCCGATATCAGACAGGTTCACGGACATTTTTGCCCCGCCAAAGACTTTGGCCTGAAGGTTACGCCGCTCGGCTCCTTTTTTCATAAGACCGTTGATCAGCAGCTCCATCGCGTGAACACCGTAACGGGCACTGGCCGCACCACCATTGGATTGCGCCAACAGGAAGTGGTTCATCCCCCCCACACCCGTTTTTTCATCATAGATACATGCAGCGATGCACGAGCCCAGAACAGTCGACAAAATTATATTGGAGTCCGACGTCAGCTGGAACTCGCCTTGAAGAACCGTAACGGTCTTCTTATTCATAAAAACAGAGCTCACGATAGGTTCCTTCCCGAATTCATTCTATGTCTTGCAGGCTTGAAGAAGCGTGGTCGCCATGCGCGACAACGAGATTTGTTTCTCAGCTCCACCGTTTTCCCACGCCACCCGGGGCATGCCGTAAACGACAGAGCTTTGTTCATCTTGGGCAAAGGTCCTGGCACCTGCTTTGCGCAGCTCCAACAGACCTTTGGCTCCGTCTTGTCCCATGCCTGTCAGGATGGTTGCGACCACATCCCGTGCAAAAGGCACCGCAGAGGTAAACAGCGCGTCAACAGAGGGCATATGCCCGGAAATCGGCGGCCCGTCCTTCTGACGTGTGCGCAGCGGTTTGCGCTGGGACATGCCAAAATGGCGGGTTTGGCCCGCGGCGACATAGACGCAGCCTGCTTCGATCGGCAGATTGTCCTGCGCCGACACAACTTTGGCCGGGCAAATTCTATCCAGCAATGAGACAAGGCCTTGTCCAAAGTTCTTGCCGGTGTGCTGAACAATCAACGTCGGCGGACAGTCGATGGGAAAACCGCCCAACACTTTGCGCAGCGCTTCGACACCGCCAGTGGAAGAGCCGATCAAGATCATCTTGTTAGATTTCGGCGCCACACGTTGCGCCGGGGCTGCACTGCGCGACGCAGGTTGGTTGCGACGCGGTGCATTGACCATCATGTCATAGTATTGAATGAACTGGCGTGGACTGTCCGATTTTGTCAGCTCAAAGATACCTGCGCCAACATTCAACAGGGGCGACGACCGCCGCGCCGGATCCGAGTTCATATCATCCATAACCGAGACCCAGCGCACATCCAGCGCGTTGAACAAGGCCAGCATCATCTCAAATTCTGGAAGTTTGGTGAACCCGTCTTCGACAAAAGCAAACGTGGGCTGCCCTGCTTCGGCCTGATTATAGGCCATCATCAGATTATTCGCCAAAAGGACCTGCATACCAGCGTAGGCCGCTTGCAGATTGCTCTGCAGAGTGCGCGCAAAATTTCTATCGGTCGTAATAATCAAAATGCAAGAAGACGGCAATTTAGCACCTTTACTTTTTTCGGCACGCATGCCGCTGGTCGTCCATTATCGAATTGGCCAGTTATAAGCCTCGTCCATTTCCCAGGACCAAAGAGCTATCGCCCTTGGCCGGAGATTCGATTAAAAAGCTTTCGGAAGAGTTTCCTGATTGTTCTTCTTAAGCAGGATATAAGTCGAAGTTTACTCTTATTGCGAACATGCAGTATAGCTCGCGATTGACTTACCCCACGGTCTTTAACACCCTCCAGTGCGCTTTAATACTGCACTGAGAATAGAAGTCAGTGGTAAAGCAAACCCTTACGCAAGATGGAAATTACGCAATTTCTCGTCATCACTGCGCAGCGCGACACTACATATGACGGGCTTACAGGCTTTGTTGCGTCGCCCAAGAGAGTTGCGTCGTAAAATAAGCCTCTGATATGCATATTAAGTATGTCAGGAGCGGCGATACCAGAATCCCTTGGCCCATGCCCGCAGGATTCGTGTCATCAACAGGCACATTGGCCGATGTAGATATTTTACTGCGGGTTTTCTTATCCAGTTCCTCGCGCAACAAACAACAAACTAGAAGAATCAGAATTTGGTTTCGTTTCGCAGGCAGACCGATCCCATTGCCACCCGTCTATTTTCAAACTGGCACATATATTCATATTGTGGGCGTTCTTGCAGAAGCATGGGTGCATTTAGCTGAGATTTTTGAAAAATTGAAAATGAACCGCTAGCGCCTCTTGTGAAAAAATACGCCACGCTGTCTCGGGGCGGCAATCAAATATTAAGGCCCGCGCTCTAGGAATATCTCATCGAAAGTCAATCTGTCGCCAACAACGGGGGTGCGAATCGCTGGACATGTCGATGGAAATACAAAAATTCTCACTGGATTTGCCGAATCCATTTTCGGAGCTTGAACCGCTCACCAATTTCTTGCGCGGGGCCCAGGCCCAAGCGGTGGAAATTGATTGCGGCAACGTAAAGGTAATGCCTTCTCGCGGTCTGCAGCTTCTGCTTAGCGCAGAACAGCAGTGGCGTTCAGAAGGGCTTGGTTTTGCTGTCGTCAACATTGGCGAAACTTGCCGCAAATCCCTGACACTCCTGGGTTTGGAGCCCACCCGATTTGAAGACGAGGAAACAGCATGAAGACCAAAGTTCTGGCAATCGACGATTCCCGCACCATCCGGAATCTGCTTGCGGCCGCCCTGGAAGAGGCTGGCTTTGAATATCACAGCGCCGTTGACGGCCGCGAAGGGGTCGACATGTATCCAAGCGTCGCTCCGGACGTCGTGATCACCGATATCAACATGCCGAACTTGGATGGTTTTGGCGTGATTGAAGAACTGCGCGGCACTGGCATCAACTCCAAGGTCCCGATCCTGGTTCTAACCACCGAAAGCGCGCCTGAACTGAAAGCCCGCGCCAGGAGTGCAGGCGCAACTGGCTGGATTACCAAACCTTTTGACGACCAATCCCTGATCTTTGCTCTGAAGCGTGTGACAGGAGCAGCGGCATAAGATGTCTGGGTCGATTCAAGATACATTCTTTGAGGAGTGTGAAGACCTCCTCGAAGCAATGGACGAGGGTCTGACCGCCATCGAAGGTGGCGAACACGACCAAGAGGTTGTAAACGCGGTCTTCCGAGCTGTGCACTCGATTAAGGGTGGCGCCGGTGCCTTTGGTTTGGACGAATTGGTGGGCTTTGCGCATAAATTCGAAACCGTGTTTGATGAGTTGCGCAGTGGTAAACTGCAGTTTGACTCGGCGTTAATCCAACTGTTGCTACGATCCAGCGATCACCTTGCGGATCTGGTGGCAACGGCACGCGATGGGGGCTCCACGGATGAGGCCCATCATAATGTGCTGATCGAAGCGCTGCAGAAATACATTCCCGAGGAGGAGGAAGACCTCACCTTTGAACCCATGGGTCTAGGTGGCGGTATGGGCGGCGGCTTTGCCCCCGCGCCAATCATCGAGGATAAGGAACGGACTTATGAGATCCGCTTCCACCCGCTGAAAGAAATGTATGGCACCGGAAACGAGCCGTTCTTTTTATTCCAGGCGCTCTCCGAACTCGGCGAGCTTGAGGTCAAACTGAACGATGCCGAATTGCCAGGCTTTGACGCCATCGATGTCGCCGAAAGCTACATCTCTTGGGATCTGACACTGAAATCCACCGAAGGACGTTCGTCCATCGAGGCGATCTTTGAATTTGTCGAAGGTCTGTGTGAGCTGTCGATCTCCTCAGACAGTGACGCCGCGGATGAAGTCAATGCTTTGGCGGCCCTGGACGCGGCATTTGGAACAGGTGATGACGCGGGTCCCGCACTGGAGCCCTCAGCCCCTTTTGAAGCGCCGGTTCCCGCACCAGAAGCAGAACCTTCGGCCGTCGTCGAAGAGAAAGCTTCCTCCCCAAAGGCAGAGACCGCCAAGTCGGAGCAACGCGGCCCCAAGCCCACGCTTCGTGTCGATCTTGAGCGGGTAGACCGGTTGATTAATGCCGTTGGGGAACTGATCATCAACCACTCGATGCTGGCACAGCAAATTGCCAATTTGGATGCTGGCGATGTGCGCGACGTCGAGACCGAGTTGGAAGGGTTTAAAAACCTGGCGCGTGACATTCAGGAAGGTGTCATGTCTATTCGCGCACAACCCGTGAAACCGTTGTTCCAGCGGATGGCACGGATTGTACGCGAAGCCTCATCGGCCACTGGCAAAACAGCCAAACTGGTGACCGAAGGGGAGGCAACAGAAGTCGACAAGACCGTCATCGAACGTTTGTCGGATCCGTTGACACACATCCTGCGCAACGCTGTGGATCACGGGATTGAAAAACCCGAAGATCGGGAAGCGGCAGGCAAGGAAACGGCCGGCGAAATTCGCCTGACGGCATCACACCGCTCCGGCAGCGTCTGTATCGAGATCAAGGACGATGGTGCGGGTGTGAACCGCCCACGTGTCAAACAGATCGCGATCGAAAAAGGCCTGATCCCGGAAAACGCCGAGCTGACGGACGCTGAAATCGATAACCTCCTGTTCATGCCAGGGTTTTCCACGGCCAAAGAAGTGTCCAACCTGTCTGGCCGCGGCGTCGGAATGGATGTGGTGAAAAACGCCGTGACCGGCCTTGGTGGGCGGATCAACATCTCTTCGACACCAGGTCAGGGATCGACCTTTACCATTATCCTGCCGCTGACATTGGCGGTGATGGATGGGATGGTTGTCTCGGTTGCGGACCAAACCATGGTTGTGCCGATCACATCAATTGTCGAAACCATGCGTGGCAGCGACGATATGATCAACAGCCTGGGCGCTGATGGCACCTTGTTGTCCATTCGCGGTAATTTTGTACCCATCTGCGATGTCGCCGGAGCATTGGGTCTGCGCCACTGCAATGACCAACCGCCGGGTGTTTACCTTCTGGTGGAAACAGAGACTGGTCAACGCAGTGCACTGGCCGTCGACGATATCTTTGATCAACGCCAGGTTGTGATCAAAAGCCTGGATGGCGTTTGTGGAAATATTCCCGGCGTCGCTGCAGCAACCATTCTGGGCGACGGCAAAATCGCCATGATCCTGGATCCTGAAAGCATCATTGCGGCCTCGCCCACAGCAGCCGCCTTTGACACCGAGCGGAGAATGAGTAATGCCATCGCAAGCTGAAGTTAAACAGTCTGATCACGAGGTCAAACACACCCAGTACAGCGAGTTCGTGAGCTTTGCTGTCGCGGGCCAGGCCTTCTGTCTGAAAATCACTCAGATCCGAGAGATCCGTCGCTGGTCGCCGGTCACCATTCTGCCACATGCACCATCCGATGTGCTGGGTGTAATGAACCTGCGCGGTGCGGTGATCCCAATTTATGATTTGTCGGCACGTTTCGGACTGCATCAGACCGAAGCCACCGAGCGCAACGTTGTCATCGTTGTAGCGGTTCACGGCAAACAAGTGGGTCTGCTGGCGGAATCTGTGTCCGAGATCATTTCGATCAACCCGGAAGAAATTCAGGATACGCCACAGGTCGATAGCCGCAACACCATGGAATACATCCAAGGGATTATTTCCCACAATGACACCATGGTGCGTATCATCAACCTTGATGCGGTCATCACCGCCCCGGAACAGGTGATACTGTGACAATAGCAAGCCCTATCGATCCCAAAGGTCAGGATTTGTCCATGACCGACGCCGATTTCGAGATCGTCTCCCAATATGCCCACAAGCATTTTGGGCTGGCGATGTCGAGCAGCAAAAAACCACTGGTCTCATCCCGGCTGGCGCGGCGCTTGCGGCATTTGAAGATCGATAAATTTAAAGATTACATCAAACAGCTTGATGGTCCGAATGCGGAAAACGAAAAGAATGAGTTGCTGTCGCTTCTGACGACAAATGTAACCCATTTCTTCCGGGAACCGCATCACTTTGAAACCCTCAAGAATGATGTGCTGCCTCCTGTTCTAGCCAAAGCCCGCAGTGGTGGACGGTTGCGGATCTGGTCGGCTGGCTGTTCTTCGGGACAAGAGCCGTATTCCATTGCCATGCTGCTGCGATCCATGTGTCCCGATGTGGATCGCCTGGACGCCAAGATCCTGGGAACCGATATCGATCCGGTGATTGTGCGCAAGGCGCAGACGGCGAAATACCCAATGGATGAATTGGCGCAGCTGCCACACGAATACCGACCCAAGGATCTGACTGGTGATACGATGCCGTCCAGCATCACATCGATGGTCACTTTTGGCACCCTGAACTTGATCCAGCCGTTCCCCTTCAAGGGAAAGTTCGACGCCATTTTCTGCCGGAATGTCGCGATCTATTTCGACAATCCAACCCAGCAAAAAGTCTGGAGCGCATTCCAGCGTGCGTTGAACCCTGGCGGGTACTTGTTCATTGGCCATTCTGAACGCATGTCGGGTCCCGCATCGGCCCATTTCAAGACTGCAGGAATTACAACTTACATCAACACGCCAGCCGGTGGAGACACCTGAGCGTTACGGCAAAAAGCGAGCAAATGAGGAAAAAACATGAGCCTGAAAGATCAGTTGAGAGTAATGGTCGTTGATGACATGTCCACTAGCCGTGGCATCCTGACTCAATGTTTGGACGAGTTGGGCATCAGCAATTACATGGTGGAAAACAACGGGCAGTCGGCTTTTGAAAAGCTGACCAAAACACCCGTGCACCTGGTGCTTTCAGATTACAACATGCCCGGCATGGATGGTTTGGGCCTGCTGAAAGCGTTGCGCGAACACCGCGTGACTCAACGGGTCGGTTTCATCCTTGTTACAGGGAAACCCACCCCCGAGGTGATCGAAGTCGGCAAACGCCTGGGCCTCAACAACATTATCCGCAAGCCCTTTACGGTTGCGACGATGAAACAGTCGATTGAGCAAGTTGTGGGTCGTTTGTAACGATGAAACAATCAGAAAACGCCATCAATGATCTTTGTGCTGTTTCAGCACGAGAGATGCGCCAGCTCCAAGAAAAAGTGCAGGTGCTCGAAGACGTTGTTCTGACGGTTTTTGAGCGTGGCACCAAGCCAAACAGCCAGGAAATCCGCGCGTTGCAAGATTTTGACCTTGTGTCCCAAACTCTGGCGGGCATGTCGGATTTCTTTGAAAAATTGCGGGCTCATAACGAAGAGGTCGGCATCGCTGACCTGGAACATGCCAGCGAAAGTGTAACTTTGGAAAAGCTGCGCAAACGTTTGCGCACCCAAAGCGACCCTGCTGAAGTCTAAAAGCGACAGCCGCTTGCCCCGCAGGCGGCTGTTTCATTTGTGGTGATATCCCAGCCCAAAACACCCTCTGTCGGCAACACACACCGATCAGAGGATCCCTTTTACGTTATACATCGTATTGGTAATGGCTGCGTTCCAAGATAAGATGGCAGCAGGTCATTGTTTTGGGTTGGGCACATGGTTTCTCGCTTATTCTCTCTCTGCCGTGCGGCGGTTTTCTTTTTTGTGGTCCTGGTGCAGGCAGGCTCAGCCGCCCCGGACCGTGTCGCACTGGTTCTGGGCATGGCCAGTTACGAAGCACTGCCAAGCCTTGAAAACACCGCCAATGATGCCAAAGACATGGCCGCCACGCTGCAATCGATTGGGTTTGATGTCACCCTTGCCGTGGATGCCAGCAGTGCCGAGATCAACCAGCTTTTGGATGATTTCGCCTTTCGGTCTGAGGTCGCCGATCTGGCGCTGGTCTATTTTGCCGGCCACGGGATCGAAGTTCAGGGCGAAAACTTCCTGATCCCCGTCGATGCGCAGGTGCAAAGCAACAAGGACGTTCAACGCCAATCCGTATCGCTGAAACAACTGCTGGCGGCCGTCGATCGGGCCCGCAAAATGCGGATCGTGATCCTGGACAGTTGCCGCGACAACCCGCTGGGTGATGCCATCGATCCGGTACAGGCTTTGACCACCGAAGTGGCCAGCACGCAAACCACCCGTGGTGGTGGCGGGCTTGCCCCGGCGGACCCGGACCGCGGCACCCTGGTGGCCTTTGCCGCCAAGGATGGGCAGGTTGCCCTGGATGGCAGCGGTAAAAACAGCCCCTTTGCATTGGCCCTGATGGACAAGATGGTTGAGCCCGGGCTGGAGATCAGCCTGATGTTCCGACAGGTTCGCGACAGCGTTTTGCGCCAGACCGGGAATTTGCAGGAACCGCATACCTATGGCTCGCTCACCGGGATCCCGTTTTACCTAGCCGGTGCCGCCGAAGGACAGCCGGAATTGTCCAGCAAAGCCAGCGAAGCTTGGGCCGCCATTCGCCCCGACCAAGAAGAGCAGCTGTTGGCTTTGGCGGATCTGGGCGACACCCGCTCGATGTTGGGTCTGGCCTATATGCGGCTGAACCCCAACGAAGGGCGGTTTGATCCCGCAGCGGCGGTTTCATTCCTGCAGCGTGCGGCAGATGCCGGCTCACCCGAGGCACAGTTCGAACTGGCCAAGCTTTATGAACGCGGCACCGGTGTCGAGCCCGACCACGAAAAAGCGCTGGCCCTCTATCGGGCGGCGGCAGACCAGAATTTTGCCGATGCAATCAATGATCTGGGCTTCCTGCACTATCAGGGGGGACTGGGCCTGCCCGCGGATCCGCAAAAGGCCCTGCGTCTGTTTGAACGCGCCGCCGACCTGCGCCATCCACAGGCGCAGTTTAACTTTGCGGCCCTGATTGACGATGGGCTGATCCCGTCCAAGGGACCGGAGGATGCGGCTCTGTATCTTTATGCTGCGCTGCGCTCTGGCAGTTCGGATGTGTTGAACCTGCTGAGCGAACGGCCCAATATGTTCACACCTGCCACACGCCGGGCGCTGCAGGTCAAACTGCGGGAAAAAGCCTTCTATTCAGGTGCGATTGACGGTGATTTTGGCCCCGGCACCCAACGTGGCATCCGCCGCGCGTATGGGATTGAGGAGTAAGATCACAGTTTGCCTTCGGCAATCCAGGCGTCCAGCTGGCGGCGGCTGATTTCAAAATGCATGCTGTCTTCGCGCCGGAACCCTGCGCCCCAGACCCAGCCCTCGTCATAGAAGAAATCCGCCATAATGGTCAGGCCCAGCTGGGTCTTGCCATCGGTGAAGTTGTCCAGCTTGCCGTCAATGTTCAGATCGACCGCCAGACCATAGCTGTGGGTCGACAGCGCATTTTGCGTGCCGCGAATACGCCGAACACACAGGGCGCCGGCCGTATTGATACGGTTGTACAGATCCGGATCCGCCCGGCGGATGTTGTCAAACACCACCTTCAAGCTCTCGATTGCCGGGCGCAGCATGCTGACGCGGATGGGCCCAACCCGTTCGGTGACCAGCTTCTCTTTGAGATCGGGGTTTGTCATCGGCTGACAGGTGTCACTCAGATCCTCACGCGGGCGGCCCAGACGTTCGGTCAAATAACGCCCGCCGGTCACTTTGAGTCCGCGATTGACGTTCAACCGATCCGCAATCAAAACCACTTGGGCATAGTCCAGATCCGCCCCTTCGGTCTGATCCAGGATCTGCTGCTCGGCGTCTTCGTCAGGGACGAAAGGGCCCGGGGCCGCCCCCCCTCCTTGGGGCAGGCGGGCCAGTTCGCTTTCCAATTCTTCGGTACGGATTTGCAGGTCTTCGATCTGCTGGCGCAGCAATTCGATATCAATCCGGGCCCCAGAATCAATCGAGGCCCCCTGAAAACCATCCTCGGGTGTCATCACCCAAGACAGGGCAAACCAGATCACCGGCGCCAGAACCAGCCCAATTGCCAGAATGATGGCAGGAAGAAGCTTCATCGATACCCTCAGTCACGTGTAACGGCCCCACTTTGCGCGAGAAGCATAAGCGAGGTAAAGAGAGAGAACTGAAAATGTGAATTGCATTATCGGCACTTCCCATTGGCAGCCCCCAAGGGGTGGTATACACTTGGCTCAACTGTGTTGTTAACGAGGAGGGTCGGCACGTGCTCCGTCTCAGCCAATTTTCAAAAGCCACTGTTTTTATTTTGTCTTTAGGGATCGTGCCCGCGCACGCCCAGGAGGCCGCAACAGAAGAGCTGAGCGTTGAAGAGATCACCGAAGCCTTCCGCAAGCAAAAGACCCGCGGCCTGGTGATTGTGCCCAATACCAATGTTGGCACCGCGACAACCGAAGCGGTTCAGGGCACCACCATCGCCGCCGCAACCGAGGAATATACCCCGGTTGAACGGGAAACTCAGATCAACGTTCAGATCTCCTTTGATTTCGACAGCGCCGCGCTGCGCGCCGATCAGGAACCAAAGCTGGCCAACATGTGCACCTCGATGAAACTGATGGATGGCACCGTGTTCCAGATCATCGGCCATACGGATTCCTCCGGCTCTGCCGCATATAACGAGCGTCTGTCGCTGTTGCGCGCCCAAGAGGTGCGGCGGCATCTGATCAGCTCATGCGGGATTGCGGAAACCATGCTCAAGGCGATCGGCCTGGGAGAAACCGCGCCCTTTAACGCTGCGGATCCGCGCGCCGATGAAAATCGTCGCGTTGAATTCCAGGCGCTCGGCTAATCCCCGGCTTAGACCCACACAAAGGACGAGGCCGCGATGTTGGAATCCCTGCCCGGTGACCTGTTTCAACCGGGTGACCTTCTGAACAATACCTATCGGATCGAAGGTCTTTTGGGGCGCGGCGGCACCTCTGATGTCTACAAGGCCCGGTCCGAGATTTCTGGCAATCTGGTCGCGCTTAAGGTTTTGAAACGCGAACATGCCGCCAATGAGGATTTCCATGTCCTGTTGGCGCGCGAGGAAAACATCCGCGAGATCCGCCATGACGCGGTGGTGCGCTATTCCGAAAACCACCGCACGCCAGATGGGCATATCTATCTGCTGATGGACTTTGTGGATGGTCCGGCGCTGGATAAAAAGCTGAAACAGGGGCCGATGGCGAAGGAGGATCTGTTGATCGTCTGCCGCCGCGTCGCCCAGGGGCTTGAGGCGGCGCATGGTCGCAATATCGTTCACCGTGACCTTAGCCCCGACAATATCATCCTGCGCGGCGGCAACCCGGCCCAGGCGGTGATTATCGATTTTGGCATTGCCAAAGACACCAACCCCGGTGCGGAAACCATCGTTGGCAATGAATTTGCGGGCAAATATTCCTATGCCGCGCCCGAACAGCTCAGCGGTCAGACAGATGCGCGCTCAGATATCTATTCGCTGGGGGCGCTGATCCTTGCCAACTTCCGCGGCGCTGCCCCCAAGCTAGGCAACAACCCGATGGAGGTGGTCGAGAACAAGAAAAACCCGCTCGACACCGACGGTTTGCCGGAACCGCTGAAAACGCTGATCAACCGCATGTGCGACCCGGATCCGGCCAAACGGTTCCAATCCGCCGCTGAGGTTGTGCGGTTCATCGACAATCCGGTTGCCGATGCCGCGCCAGAACCGGAGGCTGAAGAAGCCACCATCATCGTACCGCCCAGCAAACCAACGCCCAAGCCGGAAGCGACACAAGAACCCAAACCCAAGTCCCGCCTGCCGCTGGTGCTGGCGGCTGTTGTTCTGGTGGGCGGCGGTGTTGGCGCCTATGTGTCCGGTACGCTTGACGGCGTGATTGGGGAAAAACTGCCCGTCGCAGACCCCTTTGCGCTGGTGGTGGAAAAGGCCGACGGCACCATCTCTGCCAGCGGTTTTGTCCCGGATGAGACCAGCCGCACCACGCTTGCAGACATCGCAACGCAAACCGATCTGGCAATTGCCCGCGGAGATATTGCCGACAGCTGGGCCCTGGATATCGAAACCGTTCTGGCCGCCGTCGCGCCGCTGCCTACCTGGAAACTCAGCCTTTCGGGCAACAGCGGTACGCTGACCGCCTCGGCCACAGATGCAAATCAGGCCGCGATGCTGGAACAGGCCTTTGGCGGGCAGCTTCCCGGCGCGCTAGAGGGCCCGATTGAGGTTGCGTTCAAACTGCCGGTCCTGACCCAAGAGACAGTGACCGAAATCCTGGACCAACACGCCAATTGCGGCCCGCTGTTTGCCAATGCGCCCGCCTCTGGCATCGGCTATGCCGAGGCTGAGCCGCTGCAAATCAAAGGTCCCGTCGCCGATACCGCCACCCGCGTCACCCTGTTTGACGCGCTCCGGGCTGAGGCCGGGGCCCGCCGTGTGATCCTGGATGTGGATGTGCTGAACCCGGCGCTGTGTGTGATCGAACAACATCTGCCCAAAGCGCCGCCCAGCACGGTGGATTTTGCCTTTTCCGTGGGTGGTGAAGGCAATCCAAACCCATCGGGGCGGTTTTACGTAGGTGAAAACCCGGTGATTGACGTGGTGATGCCCGCGGATATGACTGACGGTTTCCTGACGGTTTCAATCCTGGATGTCTCTGGCAACGTCTTCCACCTGCTGCCCAATATCGGTCGGCCCGACAATGCGGTGGCGGATCTGCGCGCAGGGCAGACCGGTGCCGTGCCGGTGCGCGTCGCCTTTGATCTGGAGGAGGCACAGACCAACGGCGGCATCGCCTTTCAGGTCGACGACACATCGCTGGGCAAAAGCAAGGTTCTGGTGCTCCATTCCAATGCGCCCCTGTTCGAAGGCATGCGCCCCACCACCGAAAGCGCCACAGGGTTTGCCGAAGCCCTGCAAACCAGCGCCGCCGCGGACACGGACCGGATCACCTCGCTGGATACGCGGATGTTGATCACCGCGCAGCCTTAAACCACATCCACCAGAATGATCGAGATATTGTCGGCCCCGCCGCCGGTCAGCGCGACCTGCATCAGCGCGTCGCCCGCATTCTCCAACGCGGTTGCGGATAACATCTGCTGCAACATCGCTTCGGTTGTGTATTTTGTCAGCCCATCCGAACAGATCAGGAACCGGTCACCGGCTGCGACCTCGCCCCGGATTTTGTCGATCTCAACCTCTTCGCCAACGCCAACCGCACGGGTGATGGCGTTGGATTGCGGGTGTTGATCGGCTTCATCCCAGGTCATCTTGCCCGCCAGAACATATTCCGCCACGGCGGAATGATCCGTGGTCAACATCTCCAACTGACCGCCACGCAGCCGGTAAATACGGCTGTCCCCGGCCCACAGCACCACAAAATGACCGTTTGCTACCAACAGGGCCGCAACCGTGGCGCCAATGGTGCCCCCACCCCGCCGCTCCGCTTCGGCCACAATGGCGCGATGGGCGGATTGGATCGCCTCACGCAGGGCATGCATCCGCGCCGCCGGGTCCAGCCCGACCGGGATCATCGCCACACTGTCTGCAATCAACCGGCTGGCAAAATCCCCCGCGGCATGGCCGCCCATCCCATCTGACACCAGCCAGATTTGATGATCCGGCAGTGCCAGCACCGCATCCTCGTTCACCTTGCGCACCAGACCTGTATGGGTCTGAACCGTATAGCGAAAATCACTTGGGTTGGTCATAATGGTGCGGCCTCCCTCCACAGGGGCGCATGCATATCAAACAAGGCTGCTGCCACCGCCCCGCGTGGCAAACCGGGGCTGGCCAGAAACCGTGGCACCCCATCTAACACCGCACTCCACACGGCGGCATCTGGCATTTTCTGCGCCATCAACTGCCCGCCCAGCACCCGCGCCAGACTGTCCCCAGCGGCGATGCCTGTGGCAACAATTGCCCCACCTGCCCCGCGCAGGGGCGGCGCATCGGGTGTGTTCGGCGGCACAAGCTGCGCCAGCCCGTCACTCAGCACGTCAAGCGTGGTGCTATCCTCCAGCGCCAACAGCGCCAGCTCCTCCATCTGCTGGAACAACGCCTCGGCACCCAGATGATCCGTGGGGGCCGATCCGGGCGTTGCCACCGCCTGCATCAAGGTCAGCGGAAACCGACGCCCCACCCGATCAACCGAAGGCATCAAAACGCCCAACATCTTGGCCTGGCCCGCAACCCCTCTTGGCAAGGTGAACCGCCAGATCGGCGCCGACATGTAAAAGGCGTCAAACTCCGCGCCATAGGCGGCTTGGCCGTCGGACAGAACCTCTTGTAGCCAGGCATCCCAGACGCGCACAAAACCCGCAGGCGGCGACAGGCGAAAGAAATCGCCCACCGCCGGGATCTTGCCATATGCGCCAAACCCTTGTGTCATTACATCGACGTCGGGCAGCTAAATTTTGCCATCGCAGGCAGGGCAAAGGGGTTCACCACAGAGCCCGACTGCATCTCAAACAGCGCCAGCCGGCCGCCCACTCGGAAGTTCACCCGCCGCCGATCCGACACATTGGTGCGCCGCACCTCGGCTGCATCAAGCAGACGGAACCACGCCCAGGGCCCATCCCGCGACAGGCTGTTTTCCACATCGCGTTTCTCTGGCAACAGCGAAATCCGCGCCAACCCAACAGAGCCCGGCCAGGTCACGGCTACAGGTGTCGGCTGGCCGTCTTTGTGGCCATAGTTCACTTTGGCCCCGTCGATTTCCAACACAACCTGCTTCGCCTTTGGATCCAGCGCTTTTGTTGTGATCTGGAACTGCACCTTGGGAGTAGCCGCTCCTGCAAAGAACGCATCCCGGATTTCGGCGGCATATTGCATCTGCTGCAACACGGACTGGCTGATGCCCAGATCCACATCATTCACCCGTTTCCAGGTCCAGGGACGGCTGCGGGTGTCGATATGTTTCAACAGGTGGTCGTCGACAAAGGCGTCAATCAACCCGCCCGGTGCAAACAGTTTCGAGAAATCCGCCATCGCCACATCGGCCCGCGCACGGCGGTTAAACGGGTATCGGTTGTCCAGCGCCTTTTGACAGAACGGCAGCACATTGGCCTGCCAGCTGGCGTTGATTGTGGCGCGTGTCCCCTCGGATGTAATCCCAGAAGAGCCCACGGTGATCTGCTTGGCCCAGCGTTGCAGCGGCCCATCCACCCGCGATGCGGCCTGTTGGAACTGCAGCAGCGCCTGTCCGCCTTCGCCTGATGTAATGCCGCTGAACGACATTTTGTTCAGCTCTTGATAGACCAGTTGCAGCGCGTTCATCAGATCATCCAACTGCGAGGGCTGGCTTTCAGGGCGCGCCACCAGATCATGCAGCCACTGGAACCGGTTCTCCACATATTCACCGGGCACCGCCGACGGCTGCCCCGGCGCGTTTTGGGCGGATGCCACCAGCGCCTCCATCAGGATCTGCGCCTCCACACTCAGAACCGAGCGCGCCTCGATCGCGGCCACATTGCCGACGCCTTCGTTGATCGCACCTGAATCCAACAACGACCGGTCCTCGGTCAGTTTGGTCTCGTTTGAGACCGCGGTCAGAATATTGGTGATCGGTGACGTTGGCCCTGACAGAACATTTGTGACCTCCACCGCATGGCTCAAGGATTCCAAGGGGATAATGTCGATATCCCCCAGGATCTGATCATACCGGGTGATATAGTCGTTATAATAAAGGTCCAGCACATCGCGGCTCAGCGCTACCAGCGCCGCCTGGCTCTGGTTTTCCTCAGCCGTCTGCCCCAGCACCCAGCTTTCGCGCTGTACCCGTTTGGCCACGCTGACCGCTTCGGGCAGGAAGACATTGTTGAACCCATCATAGGTAAAAATCCCCTCGATCCCGTCGTTCAACGGTTTGCCCGAACTGCGGACCAGCACCCGTTTCACCGAAGGTCCCCCAATATCGGTCAGCCGCCATTTCGGCAGGCTGGTGGATTTGTTGGAGTTGATAATCCCGGTATAGACCCGCTGCGCCAGCGGCATTTCCGACAGGATGTCCTGCGCCTGCTGCACCAATGGACCGTTCAGCGCGATCTCTTGCATCGGCTGGTCCAACAACGCTTCCAGATGCGCCATCAGATCGTCGCGCAGGGTGATCCGCGCCGCGCCCGGATATTGCACAAGCTCCCAATCCAGCCGCAGCCATTCCTTGACCAGATCCGGGTTCATCGGACCCTGTAGCCCCAGCATCAGATAGATCTTGAGCGCTTCATACAACACATCGGGGTTGTTCACATTGCCCGCGATCTGCTCTTCCAGCCGCACCAGCAGCCGGGGCAGCAGACGCTGGTTCAGGGCCGCACGATAGGTCTGCGCGGCCTGGGTGCCAATGACGTCGCCCTGATACAGGCCATAGGTCATGGCGCGTGCAGGTTTTGGCGAGCTCACAACCGGGTTGCCGGGCATATCCCGCAGGATATTCAGCGCCTCAACCACGGGCACCAGATCGGTGTCGCCAATTGGGCTGGGCGGCAAAGTGGCAGCAGCCGCCTGAAACGCATCCAGCTCTGTGCCGACCTCAGCCGTGAAGTCCCGGTTCTTTAGGAAAGAGTTGACCCACAGCCCCCCGGTCGCCAGCGACACCAGAACCGTTGCGGCAATCGCCGCGCGCCGGGTCCAGCGATAGCGCCGCTCGACCCGGTCATCGGCAGAGACCAATCCTGCTTCGGGGAACATCACCCCTTCAAACAGCCGCGTCAGGAAGTAGGACCGCCCCGACCCAGACCCTGTGCCAATCGCCTGGCGACCAATGCCAAAGGTCTGCGCCATGCCCAGCATCAGCCGGTCAATCGGCGTGCCTTCCTGGGTGCCCGAGGTAAAATAGATCCCACGCAGCATCTGACGACGTTCAAACTTGTTGTCCTGAAACACTTCCGTCAGGAAATCCCGCGCAACACCCCGCATGGATGCCACTTGCGCCGGGAAGCCCGCCACCAGCGCCCGGCGCTGCGGATCGGTTTCTACCTGCATCTTCTCCAAGAGCTGCGCATTCAGCTGCCCCAGAAGACCTGCAAATTCCTCATCAAACCGCGCAATGGGGCTGCTGTCGGATTTGCCCTTGGGCAGATCCAGCGTAAAGCCCCAGACCTGTTCGCGGTCTTCTTTGCCAAGCCCGTCGAAATACTCCTGGAAACCGGCAATCAAATCCGCCTTGGTGAACAGCACATAGACCGGGAAATGCACGCCCAATTGTTCGCGCAGCTCAGACAGGCGGCGGCGAATGGCCTGTGCGTGTGCTTTCTGGGTGATCTCGTCCTGCAAGGAAAGATCCGACAGGGAAATCGCAATCATCGCGCCATTGATCGGCTGACGTTTGCGGTATTTCTTCAACAGGCTCAGGAACCCGACCCAGGCCGCATTATCGCCGGTCGCATCGCTGTCCTGCGTCGTATACCGTCCGGCCGTGTCGATCAGAACGGCGTTATTGGTGAACCACCAATCGCAATTGCGGGTACCGCCCACGCCGCCAATCGCGGCCTTGCCCATTTTATCCGCCAGCGGGAACTGCAGCCCGGAATTTACAATCGCCGTCGTCTTACCCGCACCCGGCGGGCCGATGATCACATACCACGGCAACTCTTTCAGATGGCGGCGTCCGTTTTTGGATTTGCGCAGCTCGCTCATCGCGGTTTTGAACTTGCCGCGCAGCTCGACGATTTCCTCGGCCCATTCGTCATCATCGCTTTGGGTATCAACGGCTTCGACGATCTCTTCGGTCATCGCCTTGTCGCGTTTGCGCCGCACCAAAAAGACGGTCAACAGGATCGCCAGGATCAGCACCCAGACCACCACAATGGCAATCACCCGCGCCGTGACACCATCAAACGGGCGCCAGGCGTCATTGCCGATAAAGGGGGCAAAGAACCAGATACAGGCCGACAGCACCGTCGCCAACAGCAGCATCACCGTATAGATCGAGCTAAAGAAAGGGATCACAAAACGCCTCAGCATCACTCAGCCTCCTGGATCAACAACACTTCGATCCGTCGGTTCCGGGCCCGGCCCGCTTTGGTTCCATTGTCCGCAATGGGCTCTTTTTCAGCGCGCCCCTCAGCGGACAGGCGACTGGGATCATCCATCACCTTGGCCATGCCGGACATCACCGATTTGGCCCGCGCCAGCGACAATGCCATATTGGACGGGAAGCGGGACGAGCGGATCGGGATATTGTCCGAATGCCCAACCACAATCAGCCGCCCTTTTTCATCATTCAGGGACCGGGCCACCCGGTTCACCGGATCCAAAAACGCCTTTTGCAGCTGGTCCGAACCCGATCCAAACATGCCAGAGCCGACCAGACGGATGATCAACGTATTGCCCTTTTGGAAGACCTCGACCACGCCATCGGAAATCTCCGTCTCAAGGAAGCCGGACACTTTGGCCACCTGTTCCTCGATCGTTGGGGTTGGCGGCGGCGGCGGTGGGGGCGGTGCGCGCCGTTCCAACGCGGCCACCGGACCGCTTTCCACAACAGAGAGCTGTCCCACCACGTTTTCTGTATCGCGTGACAGCGCCCAGCTGAGACCCGCGAATTGCAGCGCCAGGATGGTGCCCAGCACCGCCAGCGTCAGCCAGACCACACGCCAGGCCGACAGCGCTTTGAACGGGCGCTCCAACCCTTTCCACCGCAGGGACAGGTCCCGTTCGACGTTGCCACGCTGGCCGCGAATGATCCGGGCCAGGGCCGCGCGGATCTGCAGATGTTTCTCACTGCCGCCCTGTTCCACACGCAGACGTCCCTCAAACCCAAGGGACATGCACATATAAAGGAACTCCAGCATATCGATATTGGCCGCTGGTTCTTTTTCCAGTCGCGCCAACAGGTCATAAAACCGGTCGCCGCCCACCGTCTCGCGATGGAAGGTGCCCACCATCGACTGCAACCCCCACGAGGACTGCCCGCCCCAGGGGGTGTTCAACACCACATCGTCCAAGGTCGCACAAAGCGCATAGCGCGCAACCTTCACGGTCTGCGCCGTGATCCCCGCCTTGAGCGCCCGGTTTTCAAAGGCACGCACCTCGGCCACCACGCTTTGGCGCAGCTTGTCGGGGTCCATATGCTGGGCACGGTTGCGAATGCGGCTGATCAGGGCAAACAAGGACGTCGCACAAGCCGTCAGCTGGTTCATCCCCGTCAGCGCCATTTGCGCAGGTTTTGGGCCCGCTTGCGTGGGCGCTGCGGCCGCCGCCGGCTGCGGCACACCAAAGGAATCCACTTCCGGCACCTCTGGCGCAGGCTCGGCTGGTGTCGGGGCCGCTGCCGGAGATGGCGCAGACATCGGTCGTCGCCCACCCGGATTGGGCTTGATCACCGTCTTGTCGGTATCTCCGGGTTCTGCAAATGGATCGTCAAAATCAGCCATACCGGCTCCCGCTTACCCGTTCCGGATCGCCCAAAGCTCAAGTTTGAGCCCCGGATACTGTCCAGACACATGGACGGCCACGCCGCCCGAAGTTGTCATCTTGCCCCAATAGGGGCTGTCTGCATCAAGTTCAAAATAGACCACGCCCGCATGATACGGGATCTGGCGCGGCGCCACTGGCAAGGGCCTGAGCGTAATCCCCGGCAGGGCCGAATTCACCAATTGCCGGATCTCTTCGACGGGTCCGATCTTGGTCTGACCCGCAAAATGGCGGCGTACATCTTCGGCCGGGATATCGGCGCTGACGGCCAGCACAAACCCGGCACTGCCGATCAGCTTGCGATCCGCGATTACCCCAACCGAGATGCCGTATTTGCGCGGCTCCAGCTTGATCGAAATCGCGGTCTGCTCCAACACCGCGCTCAGATACTGGCGCAGCACCCGCACCACCGGCGCAAAACAATTGGTCAGATCCGCATGGGTATAGGGCGGCAGAACCGGCGCTTGTTTGTCGGCCGCCATAAATGTCGACAACTCCCCCGCCAGCATGCCACAGGCCGCATACAAATCCTCGGGATGCAGGTTTTCCACCTGCGCCATGTGACGCGTCAGTGGCAGGATCCGGTTGACCACTGTCAGCAACATAAAGTCCGAGATATCGGCCACGCCCCGCGCGCCACCCGCTTCGGCCAGACGTCCAGCCAGCGCCTCCATACGGTGCCCCAACAACCCTTCAAGCTCCCGAAGGAAACCGGACAGCGCAGGTGCGGCGCGAATGTCCAAACACGAGGGGATAAAGGCCTGATCCAGGATGATTTCCTGATCTGCGCGCACTTCGATGACCCGCGCAATTGGGATCGCCAACAGATCCGCCAGATCATCCACCTCCAGCGCGAATTGCAGCCGTAGCTTGCCCACGTCGATCTCAACCGGTTTCATCTCGGTTGAGGTCACATCCGTGATCTCTTGCGTGGCCGGCCGCAGGCGGCTGGCAGAGCGTTCGGCCCCCGTCAGATCCACCTCAACCGCGCCTTGGCGACGTTGCGGCACTGTCAGGTAAATCACGCAATCTTTGACCGTTTGTGGCACTTCCAGCGCAGGCGGATGGGCATCCGCCATGGGCACGCGAAACACGGTGCCGTCCTGGGTCAAGCCTTCGCAGGATTTCACCGCAAACTGGCCGATTTTCAACGCCTCGTGATCAATCTCAAGCGCGGTCACCCCCCAGGCATAGGGGCGAATGCGCCGCGCGAGGCCGGATACCAACCCCTCGGCATAACGGTCCTGCTGCTGCAGGTGATGGGGTTGCAAAAACAGCCCCTCGGTCCAAAGCACCTTGCTGTCCCAGGACAAATGCCTCTCCTTCTCTAATCAAGCGCTTTGCGCGCGCTTTAAGTCTTCAGCCGGTCCAACTGGGCCTGATAGGCCTTGGCAAATTCGCGGCTGAAGAGCTCGTGAAAATCGTTCTCTGCCTGATCCGAGATTTCAGCATAAAGCTTCTCATAGACGTCCCAATATTGCGCCTTTTTGCCCCGCAACAGGCCAGACATCCGGCCACGTTGTTCGAACTGGGCTTCCAGCGATTTCGGGTCGAGACGGGCCAACACCCCTTTGAGCGCGGCCTCCATCCCCGTCACCATCGCCACCTCATGGGCTTTGATGTCCTCCAGCGCCTGATGGGCGGCGCTTTCGGGGCTCAGGTATCCTTTGGTGGTGGGGCGCACCATCGCCTCGATCGCCTGTTCCGGCGTGATCGAAAACTTCAGCGGGTTATTGCCCCCAGCGGAAATCATCGTCTGTTCGATGCGGAATTCCGATTTGATCGTGGTGCGCGTCATCAAAATCTCGCGCAGGCCCGTGATCAATGTCTTCATCACCCGCCCCATGCGCAGGAAGGTATTGTGCTGATCCTCGGGCGCAATATTCAGATCCTCTGCCCCCAACCCCTGCAGGATCGCCGCCATGGCATCCGCATGCGCCTGCGTCGGTGCAGGCGGAGCAGGCTGTTCGGCCTCGGGCGTTGCGGGCTCTTCCTCCGCAACGGGAAGCGGCGCGGGCTCAGGCGGCGCAACGGGGTCCGGTTCTACGGCGTGGGCAGGCTCTGTTTGTGGCGCATCCCCGACACCGGACAGAAACTCATCATCCCAATCATCCGGGATCACCGAAGACGTGGCCCCCGGCGCGTGAAAACTGTCCGCAGCCGAAGGCGCGTGATGAGGCAGGCTGGCCCCCTCCCCTTCGCGCCCATCCTGGGGTTTGGTGAAAAACGGATCTTCCTCTTCGCCCATCGGCGGCAACAGATCATCAATGGGGTCTGCAGGTTTTAACTGGGACGGCCCGGTTGGCCCTTCGCCGAGGAGATCATCCAGGAAATCGCCACCGGGACCCACATCATCCAAAAGCGCCAGCGGGTCCGGCGCATGTTCCGCCACCCCCGGAGAGGCCGCAGGCATCGCAGCCGGAGCCAGATCCAATGGATCAGCCGCCGCGGTTTCCACGATTTCCACCACCAGCTCGTAATTGCCCACACAGAGCACATCGCCATTGTTCAACGGCGTCGGCGTGCGTCCCAGCGGGATCTTGGCATAGTTCAAAAACGTGCCATTGGCGCTGAGATCAACCACCACGACATTGCCGTTGTGATCTTCGATCACACAATGGTTGCGCGACAGCTGCTGGTCCGGATCCGGCAGAACCAGATCGCAGCCCGCGCCGCGCCCCACCGTCAGGCTGGGCCCGTTCATCACCACCGGGGTGCCATTGCCAGGCACCGCACCAGAGCTTTGAAATTTCAGTCGCACGCCCATCCGTGATCACCCGCCCACCAAGACGGTGAATTCACCTTTGACGATCACGCCACCACAGGCCGCATTATCCATCATCCGCGCGGCGGGCAGTTTCTGGATCAAAACCGTGGCGGACCCTTTGATAATCGGATGCGGCGGGGCGGCGGCGCACATATCCGTCATCCGCGCGGCAGGCAGTTTACCCACCAGAACCTGCACCGCACAGGGCGGCATAATGGGAATGGGCACCGGCAGAACCGGCGGCGGCGGAATAGAAGGCAACGTACAGGCGTGCAAATCAGAGACTCGGGCCTGGGGCATTGTCATGGGTTACCTCACCTACTCTTCAAACGTGTCCAATCAACACAGGTCCGACACGCCTGTGTCACTCACCTGCAGCCGCAACCAAACCGCGACCTCCCTTGGCAATATCCAAAGCACGGTCGACCAGCAAGCGGCCGTGTTCTTCAAACTTATCAGACAATTGTCCCAAGGCTACCATATTCATGGCAAAGGCCGCAGTTTCCGCAGCCCCGGCCGGCGCCGGATATTGCCGCAGATCTCCAGGCCCCAGGGTCCCATCGTGATACAGCACCGCCAACGCGCAATTCACAGTGTCATCATCCACATAGGCATGATCCAGCGTGATCCGCGCCGCATCGCGGTTTTCCTCGGAAGGATCTAACACCCAGGCCTCTGATTTCGCCAATGACGGCGGATCATCCGGTCCCCGTGGACCAATGTAATCGCGCGCCGCCAAACAAGCCCACCACACCCGTTCCCGCGCGGGCAACACAACGGCCAGAACCCGCAACAAATCGATCAACGCGCCTTTACGCTCCAGTTCTTCCAATACGGTTGCCGCATCTGCTGTTGGCGGAGCCTCCAGCGGAGTTTTTAGTAACACATTGGCATGCGACAACATTTTGGCCACAGGATCTGGCGGAACCTTCACCAGATTTTCAAAACGACCACTCATACCCACCACCTAGTTAATCATTGTCAGCCCACCCTTGAGGGTAAGCATCGCATCACCTTTGACCGTGGTCATCGGCGCTTTGGCTTCAACCATCCCACTGCCTTCGACCTTGATGATCGGACCTTTGATGGTCACACCGGAATTGTCGATCTTCACGGACGAGGCCCCCACCTGCAGCAAGATCTCCATTCCCGCGGTCATCTTGATCTTTCCGGCTGTCACATCCACCGTTAAATTCCCAAGCTTAACGGTTTCCTTGTGATCACCCATCTCGATGGTCTCGGTTTTATCGCCCATCTTGATGGTTTCGGTCATATCCCCTTTTTCGATTGTCTCGATCTTGTCCCCGGTTTTCACCGTCTCGGTCCGGTCGCCCTTGTTCACCGTTTCGGTGACATGCTGTTCCACCGTCATCACATAGGATTTCTCATCCGCGCTGGTCACTTCAGGGCTTGGCGCATCCAGACCTATGGTCACAGCGGACCGGTCCTTGATCAACATCTGATGATCTTTTTGCGCCTGAACCCGCATCAGCTCGCTGTCTTTCTTGTCGTCAAACATCAGCTCATTGTAGCCCCCTCCCCCTTTGGAGGAGTTGGTCTTGATCCCCAATTGTGTCTGATCATCAGGGTATTTATAGGGCGGCATCGTGTCCTTGTTGAACAACATGCCGGTACAGATGGGCCGGTCGGGGTCGCCTTCTTCAAACTGGATCACCACTTCCTGACCCATGCGCGGCACCGCAACCATCCCCCAGTCGCTGCCGGACCACGGAGTCACCACCCGCACAAAACAGGATGATTTATCATCCTTCTTGCCTTCGCGATCCCAATGGAACTGGATCTTGATCCGCCCATGTTCATCGGTCCAGATCTCCTCGCCGCTGCTGCCCACCACAGTGGCCGTATGCAGCCCGCTGATCTCAGGCCAAGGCGTCTCCAAGGGCGCGCGGTATTGCTCTGCCTTCTCAATCGCCCCAAAGGTCGCGGAATAAGCATCACCGCCCACCTCTTCGGGGAAATCCACATTCATCGGTTTGACATCGCGGCGCATCTCGCCCTTGTCTCCGTCTTTGGTCTTGCGCTGCTCCCGTTCGCCATAATCGCCCGAGATCTGCAGGTAATGGATCGCATCGGTCACGAGATATTCGGCATTCAACGCCTTCTCGGGGTGCTCCTTCAGCTTGAACGTATTGCCCGTGCCCAGGGTGCGCACATTGGAGGCCCCGCGCCAAACTTTGTGCCGGATCGCCTCTGCTTCCATCCGCACCCGCGCTTGTTTGCTGCCCAGTCCTGAATTCTTCCGGTAATGACCGGGATAGTCATAAACCTCAAAAGACTTGTGACTGTGCGACCCTTTTGGGATGGCGCTGTTGGATTTCAGATCCGCAGTCGGCGTCAGGAAGTCAAAATCATTCAACGTGACCTTGCCAGTTGTCAGGGTTTCGCCAAAGGCCAGCTCTGAAATGTGATCTTCACGGCGGCGGTCATTGTCGTCACGCGCATGGAATTCGATATTGGCATGCCCCGTGGCCGGAGAGTGCGCGCTGATCCCATCACACAGCACCATCTTTTCCGGCGCATTCTTGTCGGTGGCACTGTCGAAATAGAAATAGATCCCCTCTTCCTCCATCAATCGACAGATGAAGTCATAATCCGTCTCACGGTATTGCACGCAGTAATCCCGCGCCTCATAGCTTTCGCTCAACCGGTCTTTGAAATCGCTGAATCCATATTCGTTAAAGATCTGTTTGATGATCTCAACCGCGGATTTCTCCTGATACACCCGGCAATCCGCTGTGCGCGTCAGCAGCCACAACCAGGGGCGGACCTCAGCCACATAATGGCAATAGCCATCCCGAAACCCCATGTTCTCGACCGAGATACACAGGCCCGAGAATTTATGGTCCGTCTCACCGGCGGTCTGCACATGCAGGTTCATGGTCTTGCCAACCAGCTGATCCAGCTTCACCGCTTTGTTCTTGGACTGGATTTCGATCGTGGTCTCGGTCAGCTTGCTAAAGCCTTCGCGCACAATCGCCCGCTTCAGGAACAGGTCGCGCACGGTATAGCTACCGGACATCCAGACCATATCGCTTTCATGAGATTTACTGACTACCATCTCGCCTCCTTTCGGCACCGGAGGGTCTTGTGCGGTACGCGTAACATATTATTTTTCATCGCAAATCATCCAACAAAGCCGCAAGCTCTGCGTCAAAATCATCTTCAGACGCCGCATCCTGATCCGGCGTCTCATCATCAAATCCAGCCAACAGCGCGTCCAGCTCATCGTCCAAACTGTCGCTGTCAGCCTCCGCTTCAACCGGTGCAGGCGCAGCAGGCGCGGCCTCAGGTTCTGGTGCTGCCGTGACCTCAGGTGGTGATGGCGGCGGCACCGGGATATCGCTCCACGGTCCTGACAGATCACCGCCGTTCAACGCCATGAATGAGGTCAACCGCACCACATCCTGCCCTTTGACGGCGGACACCGCCATAAACCCGCGCTCCTTGGCCGTCGCAATTTTATCCAGGTCAATGTTGCGCTCGGTACAGGGCAGCGCCACCTGATCACCAAACCGGTCCAAAACGTAATGATAGGGCATGTCCCCCAGCGACATAATCGAGCCAAGGTCCATCGCGGCCCCGTTTTTGGCAAAGGACCGCCCCATCAGGATGGCAGCCAAGGCAACAGGGTTGCCCCATAACATGCCCTTCAGCCCTTCCGCCTCGGTGAATTCTTCAAAGTCAAACTCATAAATCGGATCTGTTTTGGCCCCATAGGGACGCCGCAAAAGAAAACGTGGTGCCAACAGCCCCAGATGCACGGCCTCTGGCATCGCGGCCAATGTATCCCAGGCCTCGGCCACCAATTTTGGGCGTTCCTCCTTGGGCGTGGTCAGGAAAGCAGGCGAAATCGCCGCCATAAACGGCGCGTCCACATGCGCCGCAACCCGCGCCAACCGCCCGAGCAGCTCTGCATGGGGCGGCGTTTCCTCAAACTGATACAGTCCGATAATGGCGGAATATCCACCCCGCCCCTCTTCGGGGTCCAACGGCCCTTCGGTCAACAACCGCATCAGACCGCTTTGGGTCAGGTCTTCCTCGGCCGCCAGATCCGCTGCCAGCTCTTGCGCGGAAATGTCATAAAGCACCAGTTCCAGCTTATCATTGGTCTCAATCGACCGCGCCATCAGGTCCAGCGTGCGCCATTGCGCCTCGATCGCCTGAAACTCTGGATGGTGCAGCACCATCCGCATCGCATGGCTCAGCGCGTCTCCCACGGCTTCTTGCATCGCCGTGGTGTTGGGATCCGGCAAACGGCGAATATGCGGCCCCACCACCCGTTCCATCAGCTCAGCCACGGGAGAGGCTTCACTGGGCTGCGGTGACACATCCCCGATCAGACGTTGAAAATCGCTCAGCCGCAGATCCGCAGGCACCGCTGTCGCCGAAGATGACAGGCGCGGAGCTGCGGCCGGTGTGCCGTATTTCTCCCCCCAGGCCGAAAGCGATGCCGCCGCAGACCCGGCCGTTGCGCCACTGGCCAATTGCTTGCGCAGCGACTCCAGCTCAGCAAACAGTGGCATTTTTTCATAAAGCTCGTCGGGATGCAGATCATCCAGCCCCCCCAGCGGCACCTGAACCACCGTACCTTCCTTGCCAATCGGCAGCATCAGATCCCCGGCGAACCCTTCGATCACATCCTCAACCGTATCCACATCCAACAGCTGCCCGGTCCGCGCCGCCAGATCATCGCCGATCTCCACCCGGCCTTGCGCCGCCCGACCCGAAAAATCGCCAAAGACCGCCATCCGGAACCGACGCCGTGTCAGAACTTCGGGCGTTGGGCGATCCGCAGAAAGCGTGCCAAAGGGAAACTCGATCTCGACCGGATCCGCACTTTCGACTGCCGCTTCTGTGTCCGCCGACGCCGCACCCTCTGATGTCGGGGCCGCCCCATCCTCACTGTTTGCCGCAGGATCCAAATCGCTCAACAGATCATCCAGATCCAAATCCGCGCTGTCGTCGACAACCGCAGCAGCTGCCGCGTCATCTGCCTCTGCCGGATCATCCTCCAGCCCCAAATCCGCTAGAATATCATCCAGATCGCCGGTGCCGTCCGACTCGCCCAGCAAGGCGCCAAGGTCGGGGTCCGCAGCCTCCGTCGGCACGTCCTCAGTAGGTAGGCTGGCCAATGCCGCAGCCGAGCCGTCTGAGTCCGGCACTGGGTCATCCAAATCCGCCAGATCCCCCAGGATATCGTCCAAATCATCGGTGGATCCGCCCTCTGGTGCGGGCGGCGTTGCGACAGTCTCCAGAATATCACCCAGATCATCGCCAACCGGCGCGCTCACATCCTCTGGCTCAAGCCCGGCTAGGATATCATCCAGATCATCGCCCTGTTCTGCAGGTTGCTCCGCCTCGGGCAGCAGATCACTCAGGTCAATGTCATCCGCCACAGGGTCATCTGGTGTCGCCCCTGCCAAACCGGCCAGGGCCGCATCCACGGTGTCAGTCGGGTCATCATCCCCTACCGGCACCTCCGCCAATTCGGACAAAACATCCTCAACACCGCTCTCCACCTCCGCAGGCGCAGCGGCTTCCAGCCCGGCTAGAACATCGTCCAGATCATCGCCCTGCTCTGCAGGCTGCTCCGGCTCAGGCAACAGATCACTCAGATCAATATCCGCGACACCATCCGTTTGCGACGCATCGCCCTCAGGTGCGGTCGCGCTCAGCTGATCCAACACCGCTGCCGCCTCATCTGTGGCGGAGGGCTCCTCCGCAGGAGCAGCCGCCGTCAGCGCATCCAAGACCTCTCCCGCAGCATCCTGATCTGTCACCTCTTGCACCGTGACATTGGCCAGTTCCGCCAGAACATCAGACGTCTTGTCCTCTGGCGTTTCCACGTCAGCTTCTGCCGCGCTCAGCCCATCCAAAACACGTTGCGCCGCATCCCCTGTTTCAGACGTCCCCTGCGGCGCGGCGGCTGCGAGATCTCCCAGAACATCCGCCATGGCATCGCCCGCCACAAGCGCCTCAGGTGCGGCCGCCGCCAATCCATCCAGCACCGCTTGCGCGTCGGTTTCCGGCGGCGCTTCCGCAGGTGCCACCGACCCAAGGCTTGCAAGCGCCGCAGCAGTCTGATCCTCGCCCGCCTCTTCCGGGGCTTGCTCGCGCAGCTCATCCAGAACGGCTGTCATATCCGCAGAGGTTGCCGCCGCCGGTTCAAACCCCGACAACAGACTTGGATCCTGCAGCACCTTCTCCACCAAAGCTTCCGCCCCGGTCTTGCCATCCATATAGGCCATCAATGTCGTCAGCTGCTGTCGCGCCTCCAGCAACGGGCGCAGCGCGTCGACCTTGGCGGCGATGGCACCGGGGCTGAAGTCCTCCATCTTCTCAAAGGTCAGATCCACCGCCAGATTGCCCTCTCCGGTCAAGGTATTGGGTACGGTAAAGGCCGCACGCGGGGCCATGGCTCGCATGCGTTCGTCAAAATTATCCACATCGATCTCAAGGAACTTCCGCTCGGCCACCGAGGGCTGCGCCACCGTGGACTTGCCCACAAGATCGCTCATCACCCCCATGACAAAAGGCAGCTGCACCTTTTTCTCGGCGCCATAAAGCTCGACATCATATTCAATCTGGACCCGAGGCGCGCGATTGCGGGCGATAAATTTCTGCGAACTGTCAGCCATCGCTGCCCCCTTTCAACGCAGCCACCTCGGCCCGCAGCGCCTTGATCTCATCGTGCAGCGCCAGTACATGCGCATCGACAAGATCCGTCTCGCTTTTCACCAGATCCCGCAGCTTTTCAAACTCCTGCTCGGCCTCTTCCTCCACCGCCGATTGCATGGTGTTGACCAGCAGACCGATAAACAGGTTCAAGACGGAGAAGGCCGTGATGATGATAAAGGGGACAAAAAACGCCCAGGCCGCCGGATAGGTCTCCATCACCGGGCGCACGATCCCCATCGACCAGCTTTCCAGCGTCATGATCTGAAACAGCGAATACAAGGACCGGCCAAGGGTGCCGAACCATTCATAAAACTCCGGCCCATACATCAGGGTGGCCATCACGCCAAAGACGTAAAAGACGATCGAGATCATAATGATCACCGCGCCCATGCCCGGCAGCGCATCCAGCAAGGCCTGCACCACCGCCCGCATCTGCGGGATCACCGACAACAGACGCATGGCCCGGATCACACGCAGGCCGCGCAGCGCCGACAAACCCTGACGATCGGGCAACAGACCCAGACCCACAACCACCAGATCAAAGATGTTCCAGGCGGAGGTAAAGAACCGCAGCCCATAGGCATAAAGCTTCATCAAAAGCTCGATCACAAAGATCGCCAGCACAATATCGTCCAGAACCGAGATAAACCCGCCCGCAACCGCCATCACATTATCCGAGGTCGACAGCCCCAGCATAATGGCGTTGAAGATGATGATCGCGAGAATGGCATTGCCGACCCAATCGGTCTCAACAAAAGCGCGCACCTTGTCGCGCAGCGTTACAGGCTCGGTCTGCGTCGTCTCTACGTTCATCCCCTGTCTCCCCGTTCTGGTTCAGGTTCGCCGCGTGCCAGTGGTTGTGACATCCGTCACAGGATATCGGCTGCGACCTCAAACACTTTGATCGCAATATCGATGGCCTTTTTGACCTTCTCAGCATGCGCTTTGATGGTTTTCAGATCCAATGTCCCCTGGGCATCCTGCGCCTTTTTCAGAGCAAAATCAGCAAACTTGCGACCATTCTGTTCGGTGGTGTTAAATTCGATGATCTGGCTGATCATATTGTTGATCGCCGCTTCCTGTTTCTTGGTGACGGCAACGCCCTCATCCTGAAGCTGCAGCAGTTTTTCCAAGGGTTTCGCCATGGAAGAGGCCTTCTGACGCGCCGCTGTCAGCTTGACCTTATATTCCTTCACCGTGTCTTCGACCTTGGTGATATGGCTTTTGCCAACCTTGCCGTCCTTGGTCGCCTTGGCCATTTTTTCCAGGGCTTTCATCAGGTCTTCGCGCACTTTGGTCTCGGTCGCGATGGCCTTTTTCACCTCTTTGGCGATGCTATAAACGGATTTGGCAACCTTGTAATATTCATCCAGCTTCGCGCCGGAACTGGCCACAAGAGCCGCAATGGATTTGCCGATCTTGACCACACCCCAGGTGATATTGGCCGCGATCTTCAGCTTCCACTTGGTGTATTCCTTGTTCTCTTTCTTGATCTTTTCCCAGGAGGCCTTGATCCGGTTCTGGGCTTCCTTCTCAAGGTTCGCGACCAGCTTCTTCAGCTCGTCATTGACAAGTTTGGCCAGCTTTTCGACCTCTTTCTTGTCGCTCATCCCCTCGAACTGTTTGTCGTATTTCTGGATCGCCGGGTTAATCGCCATTTTGCGATAGTCATTCAGATAGGAATAGACCGGCTCCATAATCCGCGCGAGCAGGGAGGTGTCGATCTCTTTGCCCGACACCTTCAGAGTGATCTTCCCATTTGGCAGATCCATATTTTTGGCATTCACCGTGATCAGATCGAATGACTTATTTACTTCGGCCATTTAATACTCTCCTCATGCGCGCAAGTGGAAACAGCGCAAATTATTCAAAACTATAGGTGAAATCACCGTCGGCCACATCGATGGCAACCTTCTCGGCGTGCTTGCCTTCGATCAGGCGGCGTAGGAATTCGTTTGAGACCTCCGGCAGCATGGTATTGGTCACAATCGCGTCGATCATGCGGCCGCCGCTGTCGAGTTCCTGACAGCGGTTGACGATCTCTTCGACCACCGCATCGGTGTATTCAAACGGCACGCTATGCGCGGTCTCCACCCGTTTCTTGATCCGACCCAGCTGCAGTTTGGTGATCTCGGACAGCATATCGGGGCTGAGCGGATAATAGGGGATCGTCACCAGTCGCCCCAAAAGCGCGGGCGGGAAGATTTTCAACAGGGGTTCGCGCAGCGCTTTGGCGATGCCATCCGGCTCGGGCATCAGATCAGGGTCACTGCACAGATCCATGATCAGCTCGGATCCGGCATTGGACGTCAGAAGGATCAGCGTGTTCTTGAAGTCAATCAGGCGACCTTCGCCGTCTTCCATGATGCCCTTGTCAAAGACCTGAAAGAAGATCTCATGCACATCCGGGTGGGCTTTCTCGACCTCATCCAGCAGGACAACGGAATAGGGCTTGCGCCGCACCGCTTCGGTCAACACGCCACCTTCGCCATAGCCGACATAGCCCGGAGGCGCACCTTTCAGCGAGCTGACGGTATGGGCCTCTTGGTATTCACTCATATTGATGGTGATGACGTTCTGCTCACCGCCATACAGCACCTCAGCCAGGGCCAGCGCGGTTTCGGTTTTCCCCACGCCCGAGGTGCCTGCAAGCATAAAGACACCGATCGGTTTGTTGGGATTGTCCAAACCCGCCCGACTGGTCTGGATGCGTTTGGCGATCATCTGCATCGCATGATCCTGACCGATGACGCGTTTGGCCAGATGCTCTTCGAGGTTCAGGATGGTCTCGATCTCATCCTTGACCATGCGGCCCACGGGAATGCCGGTCCAATCGCCCACAACCGAGGCCACGGCCTGATGATCCACAATCGGCAGGATCAGCGGGCGATCTCCCTGGAGGGTTTCCAGTTCGGCATTCTTATCCTTGAGTGCCTGCATCAGCTTGGCGCGGTCCGCGTCCGACAGCGGGCTCTCGGTGGCGCCCTCCGCAGGCTCATCCCCAGCATCAACCGGTGCATCCACGGGCGCGGCCCCCTCCCGGAGTTTGGCGCGCAGGTCCAGAATCGCGTCAACGCAGGCCTTTTCCTTGTCCCATTGGGCCGTCAGATCCACCAGCCGGGCCTCTTCCGCCTCTTTGGCCGCCGTGACGGCCTCGCGACGGTCCGCGACCTCGTAACCCGCGGTTTCATCACGGCCGATGATCTCAAGCTCGGTGGTCAACGCCTCAATCCGGCGCTGGCAGTCGTCAACCTCTGCCGGAACCGCGTGCTGGCTGACCGCCACACGGGCGCAGGCGGTGTCCAGAAGGCTCACGGATTTATCCGGCAATTGGCGCGCGGGAATATAGCGGGCCGAGAGCGTTACCGCCGCCTCGATCCCCTCGTCCAGGACCTGCACCCGGTGGTGACCTTCCAGCATGGTGGCAATGCCGCGCATCATCAGGATCGCCTTGGGAATGTCAGGCTCATCAACCTTGACGACTTGGAAACGCCGGGTCAGGGCGGGGTCTTTCTCGATGTACTTCTTGTATTCCGCCCAGGTGGTGGCCCCGATGGTGCGCAGGGCGCCACGCGCCAGCGCCGGTTTCAGCAGGTTCGCCGCATCACCGGTGCCCGCAGCGCCCCCTGCGCCGACCAACGTGTGGGTTTCATCCACAAACATCACAATCGGCACGGGGCTGGCCTGCACCTCGTCAATCACCTGACGCAGGCGGTTCTCAAACTCACCCTTCATGCTGGCACCCGCCTGCAACAGACCCACGTCCAGCACCAACAGGCGCACATCCTGCAGCGACGGCGGCACATCACCGCGCGCAATCCGCAGGGCAAACCCTTCGACCACCGCCGTCTTACCCACACCCGCCTCACCGGTCAGGATCGGGTTGTTCTGGCGGCGACGCATCAGGATATCAACGATCTGTCGGATCTCCTCGTCGCGCCCCACGATGGGGTCAATCTCTCCGTTGCGGGCCTGTTCGGTGAGGTCGGTGCAGAACTGCTCCAGCGCCTCCCCCTTGCCCATCGCGCCCGGTGCCATCGCCCCCGAAGCCTCACCCGGTTCCGCGCCGCCACCAACGTTAGAGCCATCCTGCGGCGCCAGACCTTCTTCGGGTGAACCACCCGTGGCCTCGGCAAAGTTATCGGCCAGATCATCGGCCCCGATCTTGGCCAGCTCTGGTGAGATCGACGTCAGGATATTGCGCAGTGCCGGTGTTTTCAGGATGCCCAAGAGCAGATGCCCCGACCGCACCTGATTGGCGGAATAGAGAAGCGAGCCCCAGACCCAGCCGCGTTCCATTGCGTCCATCAGATGGTCCGACAGATCCGAAATGGTGGACGCCCCGCGCGGCAGCCCATCCAGATTGCGTGTCATCTCGGCCGCGATTTTACCGGTGTCCAGATCGTAATGGGCGATAATCCGATGCATATCGCTGTCCTGCCCCGCCAGAAGCTGATGCAACCAATGCACCAGTTCAACATAGGGGTTTCCGCGCATCTTGCAGAAGACCGTCGCGCTTTCGACGGCCTGATAGCCCAGTTTGTTCAACTTCCCAAAAAGCGCAACACGGCTGATTTCGGTCATAACTCGCTACTCCTCACTGAGCTGTGCACTGGGCTGTGCCAGGGTATAGGTAAAGATCATCAACATCCGCCTGATCCGCATCGGGATCCGGGCGCGAGCGGACCCAGCTGGTGTGTCCCAGCCGGGTAGAGCCGCCCAATTGCGCGCGCGGGACCGCATCGCCCGCAAGCACAAGGTTCACGTCCCAGTCAAGCTGGTCGCCAATATAGGTCCGCACAATCGCGCGCAGCCGGTTGAGTGACGCACCGCCCGGCAAAAGACGTTCGTAATCCGCCAGGGACAGCGGTCCAATGCGCAACCGGAACTTGGCACTGCGGGACCAAACCTTTTGCCCCACATTGGTGGTCTGCCCCAGGCTGCCACGCCCCAATTGCCACAGATCATCCGGCTCCAGATGCAGCCAGCTGCCGACAAATTCCTGCAAGGTCACCGGCACGCCCAGAAACTCTTCCAGAATGGTTTCAAGCCCTTCGGGGTTGCGCGCGCCTTGGGACAGCAGGCCGGAAAAATGCAGCCGCGCCAGATCGGGAAAATCATCCCGATTGGCCAAGGTATCGGCGTTATACCCACAGGCCGCCGCCACCCGCGCCGCCATCGGATCATCCGCGCGGTCGAAACTATGGGTCAGGGATCCCTGACACCAGGCGCGATACCACAGGCTCATGAGCCGATGCGTCAGCATATCCGCAAAAGCCACCATCGCCCCGTCGCGGTGGTTGCGTTTGCGGTCGCGTGCATAGCCGGTCAAATGCAGCGGCAGCGGTCCCTGCGGGCCAAACAGGCCAAAGACCCGGTTGGTCAGCTGCGCCGGAGCGCCCCCACCCCCCGGTTTGAAATCCGCAATTGTGGTTGGCGGAAAGGCAAGCTCGGCCTCCTGTCCCAGACGCACCTGATCCTGACGCGGGCGGCGGCTTTCACCCAGCCGCGGCGCGTCAGCGTGCTGCGCTTCCAGGATGCGCAACGCTTGAAAGATATGATGTGCCTTTGGATCAGCCGCCAGACGGCCAAAAAGGCCTATATCATCCGGCCGAGGCCCACCGTCGGACGCCATCGCGCAATCTCTCCCCGTTTTTCTGTTGTCAGTACCGTTTCGGTAAAGCTGTTGATGGTGGCATAGCCCCGGAAAAACCGCTCCAGCACGGCCCCCAGCGCATAGATATTGGTCCCCTCAAAAAAGCTCTCATCAAAGCCAAGCTTGATTTCGATCCCCCGCACAGCCGTGGCTAGGATCTGATCGCTCATCCGCCGCACAATGGGGCGCGAGCTGACCGCGACGATGCCTTCCAGCTGCTTTTCCGTCACCCGGTTGCCCAATGGCGCATAAAGGCCGATCAGCTCGCGCAGCGCTTCTGCCGATTGGCCACGATCCGTCTGGGCAATGGATGCGTAATTCAGGCTCAGATGCGAAATCAGCCGCCAGGCGGTGTCCCCTTGGGCCAATGTCGGATGGGGCCGTGTGGGCGACACCGGCAGGGTGATCCGTTTGATCGGCCCCCCTTCGGGCAGGTGAAACACATCCGCATCACCCGTGGCCAACAGAAGGGGCAGATCCCGGTTGGTACAAAGCGCGGTCACCGCCAGCTGTTCCAACTGCGCGCTATAGGGGGCCTGAGCCCGATCCACCAACGACAGATAGACCTCGGAGCCCAGATAAGAACTGCGCACGCCGCGCAGCCGTTCCTTTTCCGACCGCTGCCGCATCCGCCGCTTGATGCTGTAATAGGCCGGGTGGGTTTCGCCCGCAGCGGTAAAATCATCAGCCGAGTAAAACGGACGGAATTCCACATCCTCGGCACCCGCCGCGCTGATCCCGGTGACGGATTTCAACGCATAAAGCTCGTAATCCAGCCCCGCTGTGCGGTTGGGCACCACGTGATGCTCGGTCTCGGTCGAACTGATCCGCACCCGGTCGCAGCGCTTTTCAAACAGGTTCACCGCTGGCACCGCATTCAACATAAACGTCTCGGGCACAACCAAAGGCGCCACCGCGCTCATCCCGTCGCGCAGCAGGATATAGATATCGACCTCGGCCCCTTCGGCGCGTTCCAGTCCGGCCTGCAAGCCCTGCAGCTCCACAAACCGGTACCGTTCCGGCATGGCAAAGAATTCCTGCAGCAGCCGATACCCATCAAACACCCGGCGCGGCAGCGGCAACAGCGCCTCATCCGGGCTAAAGCCCTTCTGCACCAGCTGACCCGCAGGCAAAGGAAAGGTCCAATCCGCACGCCGATTGGTGGATTTCGCCGTCACCCCCTGCACCTGGGTGCACAACAGCTCTAACAACGGCCAGGAATTGCCCGCCGCACCAGACAGGAACAGCGTCAGCTGATCCATGGCCAATTCGCGGATCGGATCCCCATCGGTGCGTTTCAGTCGCAGCCGAATGCCCGCGCGCGCGTCCACATTGGCGGCCACACCCGCCGCCACCAGATCGCCCCGCCCGTCGATATACTGCGCCTCGGTAATCTCGATCGGCCACATGACGGTATCGGCGGCAGTGCGGAACTCACAAGGTGTCTGCGCCCCATCCGTCAACCGCGAGCGCAGCACCGAGCCCCGCGGCAGTCTGAACCCGGATTTCACGGCGGAATTTGCCTTGTCCGGCTCAAAAGCCGCAATCATCATCGACGGCGTCGGCGCCAGATAGTGGGGATAGATGATTTCCAACAGGTTCGAGGTAAAATTGGGATATTGCAGCTCCAACTCCAGCTGCACCCGTGCCGACAAAAAGGCCACCCCTTCCAGCAGACGTTCCACATAGGGGTCCAGAACCTCGACCCCTTCCATGCCCAGGCGGGAGGCGATCTTGGGGTAGGCCGTGGCAAACTCCGCGCCCATGTCGCGCAGGAAATTCAGCTCGTTTTCATAGTGGCCCAGAAGACGCGTATCCAATGATCAGCCCCCCCGATCCACATCAACCTCGCCGGTGGTCAGGTCGACCTTGCTGCGCAAATACAGCTCCAGCGGCATCGGCTGCGCCCACATATCGGCGCGAATATCCAGACCCACGGTCATATCATTGGGGTCATCACCCTCGCGCAGCTCCACATCCACCGAACCTTCGATAATCCGCGGCTCAAACTGGCTGATCGCATTGGCAATCGACCGGCGGATCGCCTCGGCCCGTTCGGGTCCGGTGTATTTGCCCGACACTTCCGCCAGACCAAAGTTCAACACCGAGGCCGCAGCGCTTGGGTATTTTTCTACATCCAGATGGCTTTCGGCGTTCTGCGTGTTGAGCAACCAGGACAGATCCCGCTGGATAATCATCCGCAGCCGGTGCAAATCAATCACCCGGCTGTCACGAGACTCTTTGAGATTGCCGGGCTCATTGTCCGTCAACCGGTCCAACAAGGACGGTTGCAGCCGTTCTGCAAGCGTCTTGTCAGCCATCGGTGTCGGCATCTCCCAGAACCAGAGACCGCACATCCATCACCGCAACATCCGCCTGATCGGTGGCCAGCTGCCGCTGCCCCAGACCCACAAATGTGCCCTGTCCCAAATCCTGCCATTGGGTCGAACGCGCCATTTTGACCGCCTCATCCCCCTGGGTCGACCCCGGATACCGGGTGGGGATCAAGGCCGCCAGCTCACCCCCGTTCACCAACGTCAGCACACCCGCCATCCAGACGGTGTCACGCAGATCGCTCGGCGCTTCGATTTCAAGGGATTTGATCTGCGAAAACGGCAGCCAGTAATATTTGCCGTTGATCAGCACTTCCAACACCGGGCCCAGACGCATGTCCGCATCTGCAACCCACTCAAAAGACACACCATTTAACGTACCACTGGTGGTGGGCGCGGCCTCAAAAGCCTGCCCGCGCAGGGTGGCTGCCTGTTCCACCTGACCGGCCGCCAACAGCTTTTGTGCCTCAATCAGATGGGCCAGCCAGGGTTCCGGTTCGCCCAGGATCAACGGAGCCTTGTCACCCGCAAACACTTTCTCACGGTAGACTTCACAAATAATCGCCTCACGGTAGGTCTGCGCCATCATCGTGGCGCTCTCATCCATCTCCGCGCTGATTTTCAACTGGGCAATTGCCCGTTTCCAGTCCCCTAACACGCACAAAAGCTGAAACAAAAAGATCCGCAGCTTGGCATTGGACGGGTCTTTGCGCACCTTGTCCTGCAAGGCCGCAAGCGCCTGGGTCGGCTCGCCAGCTTTCAAATACTCTTCTGCGGTCATGGCAAGGGCTCCGGAGACACTGGTAAATCAAAAGAATGCCATGCCCCAGACAGCGCCGGGACATGGCCAAGGCCGGATCAATACTCGAACTTGCCTTTTTGTACGTTCCACTTAAAGACGATTGGGCTTTCCAGCTTACCGGTCTTCTGGTTGGTGGACTTATACGTGTGCTCAATCGCGGCATAAGCCAGCGACCATGTCTCTTCCGGGATGCCATCCGCGCTGGCCGACAGGGAATAGCTGTCGATCACCACTTCCTTGAACTTCCATACGGAATATTCCAGCAGGCCATCAGCCTGTGCGTCACCCGAACGACACCAGTGCATGGTGATCTCAGGACGAACCGTGCCGTTGGCCACCGATTTGGCGATCTCGTTGGAGGCTTTGCCCATTTGCGACGTCAGCTCAACCTTACCAAAGTTGGAGTTGGCATGCATACGCTGGGTAGAGCCCAGATCGCTCATCTCGACAGAACGTTCAACGTTCCAGCTCGCCGATTCAATAACAATCCACTTTTCGTGTTTTTGCTCCATCGAATCCCCTTCGATGTCGGAGATCTCGATAAACATGTTCGCAGCCATTGTGCTGTCCTTTCAAAAATCAGTAACCGTTTACGTGAGTTGAGAACCAAGGGTGATTTGTGAAATGTTAACCTCCCTTTTCTGAAGGCAATTTGGATACCAGACGGAGCGAGACCGACAGGCCTTCCAACTGGTAATGCGGGCGCAGGAAGAATTTCGAGCTGTAATAGCCCGGGTTGCCTTCGACCTCTTCCACAACCACTTCCGCCGCAGCCAGTGGTTTGCGCGCCTTTTCAGCCTCTGACGAAATGTCAGCGTTGAAATCTACATAGTTGTTGATCCATTCCTGCAGCCAGTTTTCCATATCCTGACGGCTTTTGAAGGAGCCGACTTTGTCGCGCACCATACACTTCAGGTAATGGGCAAACCGGCAGGTCGCGAACAGATAGGGCAAGCGCGCGCCCAGGTTCGCGTTGGCGGTTGCATCCGGATCGTCATATTCCGCAGGCTTGTGCAAGGACTGCGCGCCCATGAATGTGGCCACATCGGTGTTCTTGCGGTGGATCAGCGGCATCATACCGTTCTTCGCCAGTTCCGCCTCGCGACGGTCGTCAATCGCGATCTCGGTCGGGCATTTCTGATCCACGCCACCATCGGTGGTCGGGAAGGTATGCGATGGCAGATCCTCCAGCGTACCGCCGCTTTCGACGCCACGGATCCGCGAACACCAGCCGTACATTTTAAACGAACGGGTGATATTCACCGCCATGCCATAGGCCGCGTTGACCCAGCCATATTTCTCGCTGCCTGCTCCTGCGGTGTCTTCCTCAAAGGCAAATTCCTCAACCGGATCGGTTTTGGAGCCATAAGGCAGACGGCCCAGGAAACGTGGCATCGCCAGACCCACGTATTTCGCATCTTCGCTGTCACGCAAGCTGCGCCAGGCGGCGTATTCCGGCGTCTGGAAGATCTTGGTCAGATCGCGCGGGTTTGACAGCTCCGACCAGCTGTCCATTTGAAACAATGTCGGCTTCGCACCGGTGATCAGCGGCGCATGGGAGGCGGCAGCGATCTTGGACATCTCCCCCAGCAGCTCAATATCTGGCGGCGAATGATCAAAGTGGAAATCCGCCACAAGGGACCCATAGGGTTCACCCCCCAGCTGGCTGAATTCCTCGGTATAGATCTTCTTGAAGATCGGGGACTGGTCCCAGGCGGTGCCTTTGAACTTCTTCAGCGTCTTGCCCAGTTCCTTTTTGGTGACAGGCATCACCCGGATCTTGAGCATTTCGTCGGTTTCAGTGTTGTTCACCAGGTAATGCAGACCGCGCCACGCGCTTTCCAGCTGCTGGAATTCCTCGTTGTGGAGGATCTGGTTCACCTGTTCGGTCAGCTTCTTGTCGATCTCTGCGACAATGCTCTCGATCGAGCGCAGCGCATCATCCGAGATCAGACCGGCATTGGCCAGCGCCTGTTCGGCCAGCGTCTTGACCGCGCTTTCCACAGCGGTCTTTGCCTGATCCGACTTGGGACGGAATTCTTTTTGCAGAAGGCTCGCAAATTCATTGGAGCCAAAGGCCGCTTCGCCAGCAGCCGCTTCCTGTTGAAGGTCTTGTTCAGCCATCTCGCGCTCCTCTCTTACTCTTCACTCTCGTCGCCGCCGGGTTTCGGCTGCGCAGCAAGGGTTTTCAGAAGGCTCGGATCCTGAATGATCTTGGAGATCAGATCTTCCGCACCGGTTTTCCCGTCCATATAGGTCATCAGGTTCGACAGCTGGGTGCGCGCTTCCAACAGCTCGCGCAGCGGTTCAACCTTGGCGGCGATGGCGGCCGGTTTGAAATCATCCATGCTTTCAAAGGTGATATCCACCGCCAGATTGCCTTCGCCCGTCAGCGTATTAGGCACGGTAAAGGCCGCGCGCGGCGCCATGGATTTCATCCGATCATCGAAGTTGTCGACGTCGATTTCCAGGAACTTGCGATCCGCAACTGCGGGCTGCTCCACCTCGGATTTGCCCACCAGGTCGCTCATCACGCCCATGACAAACGGCAGCTGGACTTTCTTCTCAGCGCCATAAAGTTCCACATCATATTCAATCTGGACCCGCGGCGCCCGATTGCGGGCTATGAACTTCTGTGAACTGTCGGCCATCTAGCTCTCCTTACTCGTCACCTGTTGCTGGCGTCAGCACACAGGCCTGTCGCCATCCCCAAAGGGGATCAATCTTTATGCCCCCAAAGGGGTCAATCATCGTCATCCAGGCCACCGACGATCTGGACATTGTCCATCCCCTCAGGTGCCATATCTTTTACAATCGTCAGGAAGTCCGCCCCCACCAAACGCTTTGCCCGCTCTAACAGAATAGGCAAGGGGCTGGAAGGCTCAACACGTTGATAATATGAAATAATTCTATCTAAAGCGTTGATCACATCCGCAGGCGTATTGATCGCGCCCGGCACCGCAGCCACCGCCGGAGCCGCAGCACCAGCTCCAGATGCAGCCACCGCAGTCTCGTCGCCGGTCTCGGCCTGGGCCTCATCGCCCGCCGCCATACCGCCCAGACTGCGCATCTTCCCCGACAGGGTCCGCAGCAGCTTGATCAGCGGGTCCAGCTCGGGCCCTTCGCCCGGCGTCTTGTCATCAAACACGGCCGAGATTGCGCGCACATCTGCTTCGGCCTGATCCCAAGCCGCCAGCCAGCGCTCCAGCTCATCGCTATCACTGTCCTGAAACGCCGCGCTGACCGTCGCCGCATCCGGCGGGTTTTCCATATCCTCGGGCGCGGCAACCAGCCCCTCGGCCACTTCAATGTCACGCAACGAAAACCGGCCAAAACCCCGGCTGTTCGTCAACGGCACCCGGCGCAGCGAGCGGTAAATCGGCGAGGGTCCCCCCATACCATCAGGCTGGCCACACAGGCCTTGCACCGCGTTGATGCGCATGGTAGCATCGCCGTCGTCCTCATCCAGCTCTGGGTGGCATGTGTCCCAGAATTGCTCCAGACAGCCCCGCACCAATGTGGTGGCTTTGGCAAATTCCTCGGGACCATCCATGTTCAAAACCGCATCCGCCAAAAACACGGCGGCGCGGATCTCATGGCTTTGCTCCAGCACTTCCAAGGCCTTGACGCGCACCTCCCGATAATCCGGATCGCTCGCCTCGATGCGCTCATCGCCCATCACAGACTCTTCGCCCGGCTGGGCCGCCAATTCCATTTCTGTGAAGACTGGGTCGTATTCCAGATTCTCACCGCTGGGCGCGGTGTCACTTTTTGATTGCAATAGGATCTCAGGATCCATGCAACAGCCCCTCCAACTCGTACCTTACCAATTTCGGGTTCTAGCTGCAGAGCCAAGGTGCCCCAACACACATCAGAAACCCGCAGATCGAAAACAATAACTTGACCGAGAGTGAGCCTTATCGGCATCCTAAAGTCAATTGCTTTCACGAGTTTATATGAGTGACACAGTATGGCCGCGACGCGGATTGAAGGCGCAGATATACGTATAATGATGCGCGAAGGCGCAAAAAAAAGCATGAGTTTTGCATTTTCCATGGATGAGAACCGCGATCCTCTGGTGATGATCCAACCCGGCAACAAGCCGGAAACCCTTAGACCTTTAATGAAAAAGTCCGGTGGCAAGATGCCGATGATCTGGGGCACCTACACGGTGCGCTCGGATGTGGCCGAATTTGTCTGTGAAGAATACGCAAAATCGGTACTGTCGCAGCTCAAACGGTTCTTCCAACAAAACCGCCCCGGCGTGAATGTGGTTTTTACGGACAGCGGCGGCAATACGCTCGACAGTCTCAAACCCACGGCTGCCGCCACCCCGGTCGAGGATTCTGATGATCTGGATGTCACCGGCCAGGATCCCCAGGCGGTTGGCCCGCTGATCAAACGGCTGAAACGGATCGAACCGCGCATTGCGCTGGCCCCCGGCGAGCTGGAGCTGAAGATGCGCAAAGCGTTGGCCAAATGTGTCAGCCAAATCAACACCGGCGATCTGCAAATGGCAGAGACAACTCTGACCGTCATCGAACGCGCCATCGCCCGCATCGGCCAAGACCGCGAGGATGAAGACACCGCCATGAACCGCGCCGCGCGCGAGCAACAGGGGCGCGCCCTGCGCTCCAGCGTCGAACGGGCTCGCGCCCTCAGCGCCAATATCGCCCGCACCCCCGGCAGCCCAGCACGGGACAAGCTGGAACGCGCCATCCATCAGGCCGCCCGCCTGCTCAAAGACAAAAACACCGATGAGGCCGACGCCGTCATGGACAAGGTCGAAGCCGCCCTCACTCAACTTAGCTGACGTCACATCTCGCCGGAGAGTTTTATGCCATTTCTGAACCGTTTATCTGCCCTGATCCTGGCCACTGCCCTGCCCGCCTTGGCCCCTTTTGCCGCCCAGGCCCAAGAGACCACATTGGGCGTTGAACTCAACAAAACCGAAGAGATCGAAACCGGCGGTTGCCGCGCCTTCTTTCTGTTTCGCAACCAGACCGGCAAATCCTTTGAGGCCTTTGAAATGTCGCTCGCCATTCTGGATGCGGGTGGCGTGATTGACCGGCTGCTGTCGATCAACGCGGCCCCCCTGCCGGTCAAACGCACCACGCTGAAACTGTTTGAAATTCCCGACATCGCCTGCGCCGATATCTCGGAAATGCTGCTGCATGACCTCCCGGCCTGCACCCCTCAAAACGAAGAGCCTATGGATTGTTTCCCGCTCTTGTCGCTGAGCTCACACGCTGATGCGCAATTGGTGCAGTAACCCATGGGCACGCCATTTGACAGCTTTGGAAACAGCGCCGCGATTCTGGTGCTTTTGGCCCTGATGTCACTGATGTCGGTCGGGGTGATCCTGGCCAAACTGATCCAGCTTTGGCCCGCCACCGCCGGGCGCAGCAATCGCACAGCTGCGCTGCAGGATTGGCGCGGCGGTGACCGCACGGCCGCGGAACGGCGGATTGCCAGCTCCAAAGTGCCCGCCGACCGGGTGCTGCATTACGCCATGACCGCCCTGACCCAGGGCATTCCCACCGCGCCCTTGGAACGCGAATTGGAACGGCGCGGCAACGAGGAGCTGATCCGCCTCAACAGTCTTATCCGCCTGTTAGAGCTGATCGCCATGGTCGCGCCGCTCTTGGGTTTGTTGGGCACGGTTCTGGGCATGATCCAAAGCTTTCAGGATCTGGAATTGGCCCAGGGTGCCGCCAATGCTTCCGTTCTGGCGGGCGGCATCTGGCAGGCGCTGTTGACCACGGCGGCGGGGCTCTTGGTGGCGATTCCGGCGGCGGTGGCCGCAGGGCTGTTCGCCGCCCGGATCGACCGCGCCGCCCAATCCATCGAAAGCGCCGTCAGTGAGCTGATGCTGATCCAAAGCACCCGGTAGCCGCCATGCAGCTGAAACGTCGCCACCGACCGCAGGCTCTGATCTCACTCGTTCCGATGATCGACGTGATGATGATCCTGTTGGTCTTCTTTATGGTGACTTCGACCTATCTGAACCTGGATATGATCCCGGTGGTCCAGCCCGCAGGCCCTGCCAGCACAACCGCCTCAACCGAACGCGCCGCGCTGATGATCCGCATCGCCGCCGACGGCAGTGTCACCGCACGCGGCCAACCGCTGACATCGCAGGATCTGCGCGCATTGTTGACCCAGACCGCAAAAGCCGCGCCGGAAACCCGGCTGTTCCTGTTGCCCTCAGGCGCCGCGCCGTTGCAATCCATGGTGGCGATTATGGACCTTGCGGCGCAATCGGGCCTTTCGGATCTGCGCGTCCTGCGGCTGGAGGGGCGCCCATGAAGCTACGCCGCCCGCCCCGGTCACCCCATTCGGAAACCATCATCACTTTGATCGATGTGGTGTTTTTCCTCTTGGTCTTTTTTATGCTGATCGGGCGCATGGATGCCACCGCGCCGTTTGACGTGACACCACCTGTGGCGGTCAGCGGTCAGGATATGCCCACCGGCGGGCTGACGGTTTCCGTGTCCCAAACCGGCGATCTTGCCTTTGCTGGCGTAACCTACAACCTGGCGGATCTGGCCACGGTGCTGAAACCGGACAGCGACAGCCAGCGCCTGCGCATCAATGCGCACAGCCAGACCCCAACCCGCCATGTGCTGCCGCTGATGACCCTGGGCGAAGACCTTGGCTTTGCTGAGGTGGTGCTGGTTGTCACCCCCGAGGCCCAACCATGACGGGACGGCTGGCGACCTGGGGCCTGGCCCTTGTGGGGTCAGCGCTGCTGCATCTGGGCGGCTACCTTTGGGTCAAACATCAGTTCACCGCGCGCCCCATTCCGCCACAACCCACCGTGACCAGCCAGATGTCGGTCCAATCCGAACCCGTCCGCCAAACCGCCGCTAAATCGGGGGATGCCAGCGGCGAGGCCACGCCGGATCAACCGGCCAGCGGTCAAAGCCTGGCGGCAGGCACCGTGCCGCTATCCACCGCCCGCCCGGTTGTGGCCACTGTCACCCCCCTGCGCGATGTGCCAGACGCCGCCACGCCTGTTGCCGCAGCCAGCCCGTCCGCCAATCCGGTTGCCGCTGCCACACCGACAGCTGCACAGTTGGCGGCCAGCACGCCGCCGTCCGCGCCCGCAAATGCGGCCCCCCTTCCCACTGTTGCCACCGCCGCAGCCGTTCCACCCACCGCCACACTCGTGGCCACCACATCACAGACAACCCTGCTTGTCAGTACCGCCGCACCTCTCACACCCAGCCTCGCAGCGGTAACAAGCAGCCCCGCACCCCTGCCGGTTGCTGCAGCGCCGTCCACCCCGGCCGCTCTGATCACGACCCCCAGCACCGCCCTGTCCGACGCGCCTGCCCCTTCTGAAACCCTGGTTGTTCAGCGCCCCCCCGCTGAGGCAATCACCGCAGAGCTGGCCTTTATGGGAGCCAGCCAGGACATCGACGCGCAATCTCTGGCCGCCTTCCAAAGCTTCACCCGTCCCGGCGATCTGCAGGCCGAGGGGGATCCACTGCGAGACGGGGTCGCGCGGATCCTGTCGCAGGTGCCCTGCGCCCGGCTGCAGGTGGAATTTGATCCTGATACCGCCACACTGGCCTTGCGCGGTCATGTGCCCGACGCGAACCTCAAAGCGCCGGTTCTGGATTTGCTGCAGCAGCAGATGGGCGGCAATATCGCCGTCTCGGACCAGATGGCGCTGCTGCCCCGCCCCCAATGCGGCACCTTGCAAGCCATTGAAAACGTGGGCCTGCCGCAAAGCACCGATCAGATCACCAACCCCGCGCTGTTGGGGGCGGACACCCATGTGCGCGTCTTTGACTTTCGCGCAGGGGATCTGTTGTTTCTGGACCTCACAGGGCCGGATTACCCGGCCTTTGTGTACGTGGATTACATGGACGCGGGCGGCAATGTGCTGCATCTCAGCCCCAATGAACACGCCCCCCTGATCGAACTGTCACCGGCGCAGCCCTTCTCGGTTGGGGCGCGCGCGGGTCAGACCAAGGGGCTGCAACTGGTCATTGCGCCCCCCTTTGGCCAAGAGATCGTGGTGGCCTTTGCCGCATCTCATCCCATTAACATCGGCCCGCGCCCCTTGGTGGAACCGGCGGGACCGTATCTGGAGGCGCTCAAATCCGGCATCGCAACGGCCCGCGCCGCGATCCCGGATTTCAAAGGGGAATGGGTGTATTTTCTGGTCTCAACCGGACCCTAAACCGGCAGCGCGTCAGGGGCAGGAATTATCTGCCCAGGCCCGCAGCACCGTTTTGAACTGCCCGCCAAAGGGATGCGGCTTGTGCAGCGACCGGGCCGAGGCCGTCACTTGATACCGCTGCCCCTGTTCACACAGACGCTCCCGGTTCCACTCGTGACAATTTGCACAGGTCTGCCCTTTCCACACTTCTTCGGGCAGGCCTTCGATCGGGGCGTAATTGGGCGTTGACGTGATCAGCTCAGCCATGCTGCGCCCGCCCAATTCCGGCAAATCCCGGGTGATCGGCGCGGTGAATGTGACCGACGCCAGCCCGGCAATCGGTACTGCAGTTGCCGCAGGCGCCTGGCTTTGCAGCGCGGCCAGCGCAATCCGCGCCGCATTCAGATGTTCGCCCATCGGATAGACGCGCAGATATTCCTCCAAGGCTTCAATGGTATTGGCGGACTCGGCGGCGCGGAACATCGCCGTTTCTGCCGAAGGCAGCGCCGCCACCGCCTCAGGAAGGGCTGAGACTTTGGGAACCGAGGCCACAACAGGTTCAAAGGGCGCAGGCGTTGTATTGCCCGAGCGGAAGGAAAAATCGCTCACCAATGAGGAGGTGTCCCAGGGCGTCTGTAATCCCTGGCTTTGGGACAGCACATCGCGGCGGACGTTTTTAAACGCCTGTTCGATCTGCAACCCCGGCACATCCATCTGCCGCACAAGGGCCGCGGTGAACGGGCTGTTGCTGCCCTCCCCGTCAAAGGCCACTTCCCCCGGCGCGGTGGCATAGGCCACAAAGCTGCCGGTCGGGGCTTTCATTTCCGCCAGACCGTTTTGATCCAGCTCTGCCACAGTTTCAAACGGGTTGTTCCGGCAGGCGTCCAGAATAACAATATTGGTGCGATTGCGGGCCGATGCCATCTGGCGCAGTACAGACTGTGCTTCCACCGCCACCAAATCCAGATCCGCCGCATCCAAAAGCGCCACATCCACCGGCAGCAGATAGTTGTTGCCAAAGCTCTGCACCCCGTGACCGGCATAGTAAAACAGCCCCGTCGTCTCTTCGCCTGCGGTGCGCAGATCGCGACCGAACTGGGCAATGGCGCGTTTCATGGTGATCTGATTGGCATCCACCAACAGACGCACATCAAACCCCAACCGCTCCAGCGTTGACGCCATCAAACGCGCATCATGGCTTGGATTGTCCAACGGCGACACCTGCCCATAGGCACTGTTGCCCACAACCAATGCAATACGTGGTTCCGCCACGGCAGACACCGCCTGCAGCGCAAACGACAAAACCAACAAAAGAACTGACCAGAAACGAAGGACCATTTAACCTTTCACTCAGACTAAAAACGGATGCTACTTTGAACCCGTACGGTTGCATTTACGTGTTGCCTCAGCAATCCTTGGCTTTGCTAAGTGCTTTCGTTTTACGGAAACTTTCCGACCTGTCCCCAAGCGGACACATGTCATTTAACAAGTGAGCCTTATGAAACGGTTTCTCCTTCTTCTCACCAGTCTTCTGGTCTTGCAATCCCCAGCCCTCGCCCGCTCTGCGTTTGAGGGCGGCTGGACCCTTCAACCAGACAGCTCAAACCTCAGCTTTACATCGATCAAAAAAGGCTCGGTTGCGGAAACCAGCCATTTTGACCGCCTCGAAGGCCAGATCGACCCCTCGGGCCTGGTGCGCCTTCGGGTCGAGCTGGAGTCGGTTGATTCTGGCATCGATATCCGCAACGTCCGTCTGCGCTTCCTGTTCTTTGAGACTTTCACATATCCTTTGGCCGAAATTGTGGCACAGGTCCGCGAAGAGGACATCGCGGGCCTCTCTTATGGGCAAAGCCGCCACCTGGTCCTGCCCCTGTTGCTGACCTTGCATGGGATCACCGCCGAGGTGGATGCCAATGTCCGTGTGACGCTGCACAGCGATCAGGACGTGTCGATCCACACGCTGCAGCCGGTGGTCGTGCCTGTTGAAACCTTTGATCTAATGCAGGGGTTTCGCAAACTGGAAGAGGCCGCCGAGGCCAAGATTACCCCCCTGGCGCTGGTCACCGCAGATTTCCATTTCCACCGCCCCGCCGGAGCAACCACCACCCCGGTAACTGCCGCCAGCGCAGAGCCGCAGACCACAGCCACCGCCGCAAAACCTGTGGCCGTTGCCCCATCCGCCGCCGCAACCCCGGCCCCAACGGCAGTGGAACGCGCTGCCAATGTGCAGACCGGCGGCTGCCTGGGCGGGCTGATGCAAATGGTTCAATCGACCAAAGTCTCCTTTGCCGATGGTGGTGCCACGCTGACCCCCGATGCGCGGGGCGCGCTGGATCAACTGGCGCAGGCGCTCTTTGGCTGCCCGGCGGCCATGCTGGAAATTGCTGGCCACACCGACACCACGGGATCCGCGACGTCCAACAAACGCCTCAGCCAGCGGCGGGCCGAACGGGTGGCGTCTTATCTGGCGCAAAAGGGCATTCCAGAGCAGCGTCTGGCCGCCGTCGGATATGGCGAGGCCTTCCCGCTGGTGCCCAATACCAGCGATGAGAACCGCGCCCAGAACCGGCGCATCACCATGCGGATCCTGAATTAAACGCCGTCCAGATCCAGACGGAATTTCAAAAACTGCGCGCCGTCCTGTGTGACCTCACCCAGGGCGGCGGCCCCCATCCGACGCAACGCACCCAGATGGCGCCGACTTGGTGGCAACAGGAAAGTGACAAATGGGATGCGCGGATCCTGTCGTGCCCAGGCCAAAGCCTGCCGGGTGATCCGCAGACCCAGACCAAAGGCTTCGGGCGTCAGGACCAGACCAAAATCCCATTCGTCCCCTTCTTTCTGGAATCCACCCCAGCCGACATAAGCCCCGTCTGCCAAGATCGCCCAATGGCCCAGCCCATCGCGTTGCCAACAGGCTTCCTTGGCCGCAACCAAATCCCGGCTGTGCGCATCATCCCATGCCCCGGTCAACAGGGGCAGATGCACCGCCACCCGTGGATCAGACATATGCGCGGTGATCACGGTCACTGGGATCTTGGGCAGACGGGTGAACTCAATCTCGGGCAATGGGGTGGTCCTTTTGAACAGATCCCCCAGACCTGCCCTGCCACATGACACGCGTCAATCACTCTGGCGCAGACGTGAACACATGAAAAAACCGCCCTCCCCTTTAGGGGAGGACGGCAGCGTTTTATCAGATCAGTTGGACCCGCCTCAGCTGCGCTTGGGCCAGGCTTTGGGGTCCAGATCCAGATCCGGGAAGTCTTCGATATTCAGAACCGGTCGTTCGACACCCGCCTTCAACTGCTTGCGGAAATCGTTCAAGATACGCATCGCAACCGGGAACAGCATCATGATGACCATCAGGTTCACCAGCGCCAGAACTCCCATCATCGGATCCGAGAAGAAGAAGACCGAAGTCGCCGAAGGCGCAACCGCCCCCAGAAGCACCACCCCAACCACGCCGATGCGCAGCAGATGGATACCAATCGGGCTCTTCCACAGAACCGCCATTGCGTTTTCACCCAGGTAATAGTTGTAGATGATCGACGAGAAGGCAAACAGCAGCACCGCACCGGTCAGGAAATACTGGGTCCAATCGCCCAGATGCGCCACCAGCGACTGTTGGGTCAGAGCCACACCGTTCACGTCTTCTGCACCCGGCTGATAAACGTCACCCAGCAGGATCACAAATGCCGTGCAGGAACAGATGATGATTGTGTCGATAAACACGGAAAACGCCTGCGTAATACCCTGGCTGATCGGGTGACGGACTTCTGCCGTCGCCGCCACGTTCGGCGCTGAGCCCAGACCCGCCTCGTTCGAGAACAGACCGCGACGCAGACCTTGCGCAATGGCCGCACCCATACCGCCGCCAACGGCCTCTTCCAGACCAAAGGCATTGGCAAAGATCGACGACAGAACCGCCGGGATCTCGCCCGCATTCATGACAATCACAACCAGCGACAGGCCGATATAGCCAAAGGCCATGATCGGAACCACGATATCGGCGGCTTTGGCGATGCGGTGAATACCACCGTAAACGATGAAACCGGTCAGAACCGCTAGGAAACCACCAGTGTACCAGCGATCAATCCCCAGGGAGTCATTGGCCGCAGCAGCAACGGTATTGCCCTGAAACGCGACAAAGCCTACACCAAAGGCCGCCAGCAGACAGACCGCATAAACGATCGCCAGCCAACGATAGTTCGAACCCAGGCCGTGAATGATCGCCAGCGCCGGGCCACCGCGATAATCGCCATCGTCATCGGCCCGTTTGAACAGCTGCGCCAGCGAACATTCGACCAGACTGGTGGCCATGCCAACCAGGGCAATGGCCCACATCCAGAACACAGCACCCGGACCACCCAGGGTGATCGCAACCGCCACACCGGCGATGTTCCCACCGCCGACACGACCACCAATCGACACCAACAGCGCCTCACGCGCGGAAATCTTGTTCCCATCCTCAGGACCGCGGGTCAGAACCCGGAACATGCGACCAAAGAATTCAAACTGAACAAAACCGGTGGCCATGGTGATAAACACACCCAGGATCACCAGAATAGGGATGAGCGACCACCCCCAAGTCAGGTCTCCAACAAGACCAAAGAAACTCTCAATATGAGCCATTATCCCCTCCAAATGCCCTTGTGTGGGCTGGAATTTTTTTAGTGGGGCGTGGCCTATAGAGGGGGCGGCGGAGTGTCAATCACTGCACATTTTTTAATCTTCAACCCCATTTGTGCCCATAGTTTAATCAAAGCCGCTATGCAGCAGGTGCAACGCTGCGTCACAAATGGGATTTTTCTTGATATTTCAACAACTCACGCAACTGGCCTTTCCGCGCAAAAACGAGGCTAGACCGAACCAAAACAGCCCGTAAAAATATTCTGTGAAATCAACCGGCAACCGCAGAAGTCAGCGCAACAGCCGCTGTTTCGCGACTCACCTTCTTGGGCGCGCGCAGGAAAATGATCGCCGGGTGGCTGATCTTGGCCGCGTGCATCTGCTCGGGCAGATGGCCGATCTGCGCATGCAAAACCGCCTCCCCCGGTTTGCTGGCCGAGGCGACGACCTGCACCGCCATATCGGCCGCAAACCCAGCCTCCAACAGCTGCCGCCGCAGGTCTTCGGCGGTGCGCGTCGCCATATAAAGCGCCACGCTGGTGCCCGGTTGTAACAGCGCCGCAATATCCGGCGCGGTGTCCCCCTCGCGGCAGGTTCCGGTGGCAAACACCACCCGGTCGCTCAGCCCTCGGCTGGTCAGCGATTGCCCCAATGTGGCCGCCGCCGCGCTTGCAGCGGTGATGCCGGGGATGATCTCAACCGCGATCCCCGCCGCAAGGGCCGCGGCCCGCTCTTCATCGGCGCGACCAAAGATACTGGGGTCCCCACTTTTCAGACGCACCACATGTTTACCGGTCTGCGCCATTGCCACCATCAGCTGGTTGATCGCCTCCTGTGGCCAGGCACAGGCGCCGACCTCTTTGCCGACAAACATCTGTTCGGCCTTCGGGTTCACCAACTCAAGCACCTCCGGCTCGATCAGACGGTCAAACAGCACCATATCGCAGGTCTGCAAAACCCGCAGCGCTCGAAGCGTCAGTAGATCCGCCGCTCCGGGCCCCGCCCCCACCAAAGAGATTCGGCCCTGGGGGCCTTCTGCCGGAACAAAAAGGTCCAGGGCCGACAAGTTGGGGAGTAGTGTCATTCCGCAGCCATCCTCTGGTTGCTGGTGGAGTCGAGAAGCTCTTGAATTTCAGGCGTGCAGGATCCGCAATTGGTACCTGCGCCGGTGCACTCTCCCAACAGCGGGATTGTATTTGCACCACCGGCAATCGCGCGGCGCAGATCTTCGCGGCCCACATCCATACAGGCGCAGACAATCGCCCCTTTGGCGGGTTGATCAGCACCGGGCACCCCGGCCAGAACCTGCAAAGGCGCAATCTCTCTGCCGATCTGGTCAACACTGGCACTGCGCGCCACCGCCACGGGCGCAGGCCCGGCAAAGAACACACCAGCCAGAACCGGCCCCCGATGGATCGCCACACGCACCAGACCCCGCGCGGCATCCTCAACCACGCTGGCCTCCCCGTCCGGCAGGTTCAGGATCTGGCGGGCTTCACCCTCCCAGTCCTGCGGCAACTTGTGGCCTGCAACTTCGGCACGCCAGCCCGTCTTGGTCCGGGCCACGGCGGCATAGGGGCGCGCGGGCGACATCTGCGCCGCGCTGGCGGCAAACCCGTACCAGCCCGCAACATAGGGCGTGACCCCGACGCTGGATCCCTTCAGCGCCGGCTGACCCGAGACCGGATCCACCACGCCGGTGACCAGCGCATTGACCCGCCCCTGGCTTGCTGTTTCACCGGTCCAATGCATCGGGGCAAAACACTCGCCTGCCCGCACCTTGTCCGAGACCAAGACCCGCAACAACGCGCGGCCGTGGTTGTTCTTCACCTCCGCCAGACCGGCCTCCTCCAGACCAATCCGGGCGGCGTCCTCTGGGTGAATTTCCAGATAGGGTTCCGCCAGATGCGCGCCCAGTTGTGGCGCGCGCCCCGTGCGGGTCATCGTATGCCACTGGTCACGCACCCGACCTGTGTTCAGCCGCAGCGCGGTGCCGTGATCTGCCAGCACAGGTGGTGTGATCGCCAGCATCCGCGCCTTGCCATCCGCATGGTAAAACCCACCCCCGGCAAAAAACCGTTTGGGGCTCACCCCATCCGCCGGAACCGGCCAAACCGTGGGCGCCAGCGCATCGTAATCGCTGTCGCTCAGATCCGCGAGACCCGAGATATCAAAATCCCGCCCCTGATGTGCGGCCACGCCGGACAGCGCCGCGTGTTCGCGGAACACCTCAGCTTCATTGGCGAAATCAAAGGCCTCAGCCCAACCCATCCGGCGGCCCACCTCGGCGATAATCGCCCAATCCGGGCGCGCCTCACCTGGGGTTGGCAAAAACGGGCGCTGGCGCGAGATGCAGCGTTCGGAATTTGTCACAGTGCCCGATTTCTCACCCCAGCCGGTGGCGGGCAGCAACAGGTCACAGCATTTATTGGTATCGGTGCCGGCCAGAATATCGCTGACCACGGTAAAGGGCACGGTTCTGATCGCCTCGGCCACCTGATCGGCTTCGGGCATGGACACGGCCGGGTTTGTCGACATCACCCACAGCGCCTTGATCTTGCCATCGGCGCAGGCCTGGAACAGATCGACCGCTTTCAAACCCGGCTTATCCGCCATCCGAGGCGCCGCCCAGAATTCACGCACCGCGCTGCGATGGCCCGCGTTTTCCAGATCCAGATGGCAGGCCAGCATATTCGCCAGCCCCCCCACCTCGCGCCCGCCCATGGCATTGGGCTGGCCGGTCATGGAAAACGGCCCCATGCCGGGGCGTCCGATGCGCCCAGTGGCCAGATGGCAGTTGAGGATCGCATTGACCTTGTCACTGCCACAATAGGACTGGTTCACCCCCTGACTATAAAGCGTCACCACCTTCTCGGTGGAACACCACATGTCCAGAAACTGCGCAATCTCATCCTCAGGGAGACCGCAGGGATGCGGCGTCCCTGCGGCCTCTAATGCCGCACCCAGGCCCTCCACATGGGCATCGACATATTCCTGATTGATCAGCCCACGGCGCGAAATCTCAGCCAGCAGGCGGTTGAACAAGGCCGCATCCCCATCGGGCGCAATCGCCAGATGCAGGTCGGCGGATTTGGCGGTGGCGGTGCGACGCGGGTCAATCACCACAATCTTCATATTGGGCCGCGCGGCTTTGGCGGCTTCCAGACGGCGGAACAGAACCGGGTGGCACCAGGCGGTATTTGACCCCACCAGCACCACCAGATCCGCCTGCTCGAAATCCTCATACTGGCCCGGCACCGTATCGCTGCCAAAGGCGCGTTTATGCCCGGCCACGGATGAGGCCATGCACAGGCGTGAATTGGTGTCGATATTGGCCGAGCCGATGAAGCCTTTCATCAGCTTGTTCGCCACATAGTAATCTTCGGTCAGCAACTGACCCGAGACATAAAACGCCACCGAATCCGGACCGTGGTTGCGAATGGCGGCCAGGAATTTTTCCGCCACCAATCCCAACGCGTGATCCCAGCTGACGTCTTTGCCCCCTAGGCGGGGCGCCAGCAAGCGCCCTTCCAATCCAACCGTGTCCCCCAAAGCGGTACCTTTGGAGCATAAACGCCCAAAGTTCGCCGGGTGATTGGGATCACCCGAAACAGGCGTATCTGGCTGGGCCAGAACCCCACATCCAACACCACAATAGGGACAGGTCGTACAGGTTGTCATTCGGCAGCTCGCAGTTGAAGGAAAGAGGCTTCCAGCATGATCCGGCCCTCGGCCACCTGCGCGGGATAGGTCGCAACCTGCCCCTCATCCGCGCCTTGGGCCTGACCTGTTTCCAGATCAAACACCCAATTGTGCAGCGGGCAGGTTACGGATTTGCCATGCACGATCCCTTCGGCCAGGGGGCCCTGTTTGTGCGGGCAGGCATTGTCCAGCGCATAAACCTCATCCTCGGCGGTGCGAAACACCGCCACGCAGCCAAAGGTGGTTTTGATCACCCGCGCGCCGCGCTGAGGCACCGCATCCAAAGCTCCGATATCGATCCAGTCGCTCATTCTGCTGCCTCCAGTTTCTTGAAGTCGGCCAGGGGTTTGTAGCTTTCGGCCTTGTCCTTGACGTGTTCCGCCCAAGGGTCCTTGCGATAGATGGTCTGGGACAGTTCGAACCGCTCCACCAGCGCCTTGCGCTCGTCCAGATCATTGACCCGCTCAGCGATCCATTCGATGCCCACTTTGGCCATCCATTTGTAGATCCGGTCCAGATATTTGGCGTTCTCGCGGTACATCTGCGTCACCGCTTTGATCACGTCGATTGCCTCGTCTTCGCTGTCCACTTGGATCAGCCCGGTGGTCTCGCGCACATCCATGCCCGCGGCGCCGCCGATCGACACCTGATAGCCGCTGTCGACACAGACAACGCCAATGTCCTTGCAGGTGGCTTCGGCACAGTTGCGCGGACAGCCCGACACGCCCAGCTTCAGCTTATGCGGCGTCCACGACCCCCACAGCTCCTTCTCCAGCTTGATTCCAAGGCCGGTGGAATCCTGCGTGCCAAACCGGCAGTGATCGGTGCCCACACAGGTTTTCACCGTGCGCAGACCTTTGGAATAGGCATGGCCTGACACCAGACCGGCCTTGTTCAGATCGGCCCAGATCTCTGGCAGGTCTTCGCCTTTGACACCCAACAGGTCGATCCGCTGACCGCCGGTGACCTTCACCGTGGGAACCGCAAACTTATCCGCCGCATCGGCAATCGCACGCAGCTCATCCGGCGTGGTGATCCCACCCCACATGCGTGGCACGACTGAGAATGTGCCGTCCTTCTGGATGTTGGCGTGTTTGCGTTCGTTGATGAAACGGCTTTGCGGATCGTCCTTATACTCCAGCGGCCAATCGGCCAGCAGGTAAAAATTCAGCGCCGGACGGCAATGGTGACACCCACAAGAGGTCTTCCACCCCAGCTCCTGCCAGACGGCGGGCATGGATTTCAGCTCTTTGGATTTGATCAACCGCCGCACGTCCTCATGGGTCAGATCGGTACAGCCACACATCGGCTTGGCCGTAGGCATCACGAAATCATCGCCCAATGTGGTGGCCAGCACCTGCTCCACCAGACCGGTACAGGTCCCGCACGAAGCCGAGGCCTTGGTCACCGCTTTTATCGCATCCAGATCGGTTGCCCCATTCTGGATCGCTTCAACAATCTGACCTTTACATACGCCGTTGCAGCCGCAGATTTCTGCGTCAGCCGGTAAGGCTGCAACGGCCGCCATAGGGTCCAGCGGTTCTCCCCCCTGATAGGCAGGACCAAAGATCAACGTCTCGCGCATCTCTGAAATATCGGTCTTGTCCTTGATCAGGCCAAAGAACCAATTACTGTCGGCGGTATCCCCGTAAAAGACCGCGCCAACCACGATGTTGTCTTCAATCACCAACCGTTTGTAGACACCGCGCGCCGGATCGCGGAACACGATATCCTCGCGCCCTTCGGCTTCCGAAAAATCCCCGGCCGAGAAGAGATCACAGCCCGTGACCTTCAGCTTGGTCGACAGTTCCTTTTGCACAAAGGCGGCGTCCTGCCCCATCAGGGTCTGCGCCAGCACTTTGGCCTGGTCATACAAAGGCGCCACCAATCCAAACAGCGCCCCGTTGTGTTCGACACATTCGCCAACGGCCAAGATGTTTTCATCCGAGGTCAGCATCTGGTCATCCACATGGATGCCCTTGCCAACCGCCAGCCCGGCCTCTTGCGCCAAGGCCACATTGGGGCGAATGCCCACCGCCATGACCAACAGATCACAGGGCAGCTCGGTCCCGTCATCCAACAGCAGCGCACGGACTTTGCCGTTCTCACCCAGGATCTCTTTGGAATTGGCAGAGCATTTGACCGTAATGCCCTTTTCCACCAGCGCCTTGCGCAGCAGATAACCCGCCGCCTCATCCAGCTGGCGTTCCATCAGATGCGGCATGATGTGGACAACGGTCACATCCACACCCCGCGCCGCCATCCCAGCCGCTGCCTCCAGACCCAACAGACCGCCGCCAATGACAACCGCCTTGTGACCTTCGCCCAGCGACATCATCCGCTCGGTGTCTTCCAGATCGCGGTAGGCAATCACACCGTCCAGGTCATGCCCCGGCAGCGGGATCATGAAGGGGTTCGACCCGGTGCCAAACACCAACTTGTCATAGGCCAGCACATCGCCGTTTTCCGCCGTCACCGTCTTGGCCGCGCGGTCGATGCCAGAAACCTTCTCGCCAAACCGGCAGGTCACATTGCGTTCTGCGTACCAGGCGTCATCATGGGTCACGATATCCTGATAGGTCTGATCCCCCGCCAAAACCGGCGACAGCATGATCCGGTTATAGTTGCCACGCGGCTCCGCGTTAAACAGGGTGACGTCGACATCCGCCCCGTTGTCAAAAAGGTGCTCCAACACCCGGCCCGAGGCCATGCCCGCACCAATTACGATTATCTTCTGTGTCATCTCTTTCACTCCGCTGCGATCGGCTTGGCCGCCGCTTTGGGTTTGGGCTGGGATTTTGGGGTGGCGCCGTGTTCGTATTCCTCAAGGAAGTCGAGCACGTCCTGGCGATAGCGGTAGTAATCCGGGTGCTCCAGCAACGCCTTACGGGTGCGCGGGCGCGGCAGGTCCACATCCACGATCTTGCCGATGGTCGCTTGCGGCCCGTTGGTCATCATCACCACGCGGTCCGCCAGCAGGATGGCTTCGTCCACATCATGGGTCACACAGATCGCGGTCACCTTGGTCCGCGACCAGACCTCCATCAGAACCTCTTGCAGCTCCCAACGGGTCAAGCTGTCCAGCATCCCAAAGGGTTCATCCAGCAACAAAAGCTTTGGCGACAAGGCAAAGGCCCGCGCAATCCCCACCCGCTGCTGCATGCCGTTGGACATGGACGATGCAGGCTTGTCCATCGCATCCGCCAGACCCACACGTTCCAGGTAATACTCCACCACATCCTGCCGTTCGGCTTGGCTGGCCTTGGGATAGACCTTGTCGACCCCGATGGCGCAATTCTCCCGCGCCGACAGCCAGGGGAACAGGTTCGGCGACTGGAACACCACCGCGCGTTCCGGGTCCGCGCCCTCAACGTGCTTCTTATCCAGCTTGATCGCCCCTTTGGAGATCTCATTCAGCCCCGCCGCCATGGTCAGAACCGTGGATTTACCACAGCCCGAATGCCCGATCAGCGAGATAAACTCCCCCTTGTTGATCTGCAGATTGAAATCTTCGACTACCGTCAACGGCCCTTTGGGGGTTGGGTAGACTTTGTGCAGCTGCGAGAAATCCAGAAACCGTTCTTCGGTCAGGGATTTCGACGCCTCGGTCACCGCTGTCGGCAGCCCGTGGATCGGGGTCACATCCGGCAGCTCCTTGGTGCCTTCCGCCTTGGCCTCGATCCCGACATCCATCAGGTAATTGGTGACCTGCATCCGCAGCTGTTTGAACCCCTCGTGATGGTTCATCTCACTGCGCTCGCGCGGGCGTGGAATGGTGACCTTGAACTCATCCCCCAAGGTGCCATCCGGGTTAAGCGCAATGATCCGATCCGCCAACAGGATGGCTTCATCCACATCATTGGTGATCAGCACACAGGTCTTCTTGTCCGCGTCCCAGATCGCCTCGATCTCATCCGCCAGATTGGCCCGCGTCAGCGCATCCAAGGCCGACAGCGGCTCATCCAGCAGCAGCATTTCCGGATCCATCGCCAGAGCGCGGGCCACGTTGACCCGCTGACGCATGCCCCCCGACAGTTCGGCAGGGCGCCGCGTGGTGGCATGTCCCAGCCCTACCATCTTGACGTAATGATCAACCTTGGCCGCCTTCTCCGCTTTGGAGAGACCGGGGAACATCGTGTCCACCGCCAGGCTCACATTGCCGTTCACCGTCAGCCAGGGCATCAACGAGTAACTCTGGAAGATCACACCGCGCTCCGGCCCCGGACCGTTAATCGGCTTGCCCTTAAAGCTCACAGATCCCTGCGTCGGCGTCTCAAGTCCCGCCATCAGATTGATCAGCGTTGTCTTGCCAGTGCCCGAAAATCCAAGGAGCACAAGGAACTCGCCCTCCTCAACTTGCAGATTGATGTCGTTGAGAACTTCGGTTTTGCCCGCGCCTTCACCAAAGCTCTTGTAGACGTTTTTGAATTCCAACACAGCCATGTCGATCACCGGTTATTGGTAAAGGTGAACAGGGACTGGATCGCATACATCATCCGATCCAACAGGAAGCCGATGATGCCGATGGTCAGAACTGCCACCATGATCTTGGCCAGCGATTGGCTCGACCCGTTCTGGAACTCATCCCAGACAAATTTGCCCAGACCCGGGTTCTGCGCCAGCATTTCTGCGGCAATCAGCACCATCCAGCCCACACCCAGGGACAGGCGCAGCCCGGTAAAGATCAAGGGCAGCGCGGAGGGCAGAACCAGCTTGGTGATCTTGGTCCAGGTGTTCATTTTCAGAACTTTGGACACGTTGACCAGATCCTTGTCGATCGACGACACACCCAGCGCGGTGTTGATCAGCGTGGGCCACAGCGAACACAGCGTCACGGTGATGGCCGACACCAGGAAAGATTTCGAGAACAAGCCGTCATTGGTGGTATATGTGGCCGAGACGATCATCGTCACAATCGGCAACCACGCCAGCGGCGACACCGGTTTAAAGATCTGGATCAACGGGTTCAGCGCCGCATTTGCCGTCTTGGACAGACCGGCGGCAATCCCCATCGGCACCGCAACGGCCGTGGCAATCAAAAAGCCAAAGAACACGGTTTTGATCGAGGTCCAGATCTGCGCGTAATAGGTCGGCTTGCCGGTATAGGTGCGGTGCTTGACCTTGTCTTCCTTGCCCGCGGCGATCAGCTTTTCGTTGCGCACCTCTTGGCGTTCATAAAAGGCCGCTTCCTTCTCCCGTTCGCGTTTGGCATCCGCGTTCAGGTTCTCCACCTGCTCCCAGACCTGCGCCGGTCCGGGGATCGCCCCCAATGAGGTCTGAACCTGCGGCGCAAGCCAGGCCCACAACAGCAGGAACCCCGCAATCGCGCAGACCGGCACGCCCAGCAATTGCCAGATCTCCTTGCCCTGCGCTTTGGGGTTGTCGCCTGCAATGGCTTTCAGAATTGGCGTGATCCAGGCCAGGCCCAAAACCTGAAACCAGGCATCCGCCTTGTTGATCCGCGCAAACACACGCTCTTTCTTGGCGGCACGCGCCGCATCTTCGGCAAATTGGGGGTCGACGGTGGTCATGATGCGTCCTTCACATCTTTCTTGGTATGAGAGAGGGGGGGGAGAGGGAACGGGACGGTGGGCGGGGCGACGTTGCCGTCAGGCAACCAGCGTCGTCCCACCCGTCCAGATTAAGGCTTACCCTTGGACTTCGTTGCCAACGACAACCTGATCACCCTTCAGGCCGATCGGCAGGCTCTCCAGATAAGCGTTCGGGGTTTTGCCATCAAAAGGAATGCCATCGATGATGTCTTCCGCCGGGGTTGGCGCTTTGTAACCATCGCTGTCCCAGGGGAAGTCACCCTCATTTGCCAGACCTTCTTCGACCAGCATCTTGGCCGCTTCCAAATAGATCTCAGGCTTATACACCGACTTCGCCACTTCATCATACCAACTGTCGGATTTGGCTTCCGGGATCTGGCCCCAACGGCGCATCTGGGTCAGATACCAGACCGCATCGGAATAGAACGGGTATGTGGCGTTATAACGGAAGAACACGTTGAAATCCGGAACTTCGCGCTTGTCGCCCTTCTCATATTCAAAGGTCCCGGTCATCGAGTTTGCGATCACGTCGTAATCCGCACCTACATATTCCGACCGGCTCAGGATCTCCACCGCTGCTTCCCGGTTGGCGTTGTCGTTTTCATCCAGCCACATAGCCGCACGGATCAGCGCTTTGGTGATCGCCAGTGTGGTCTGCGGGTTTTCTTCGGTGAATTCTTTGGACAGGCCAAAGACCTTTTCCGGGTTGTTCTTCCACAGCTCATAATCGGTGATGACCGGCACGCCGATGCCTTTGAACACGGCCTGCTGGTTCCACGGCTCGCCCACGCAATAGCCATAGATGGTGCCCGCTTCCATGGTGGCCGGCATCTGCGGCGGCGGAGTCACAGACAATAGAACATCCGCACCAATCTGACCCGAGATATCGTCGGGCGAGTAAAAGCCCGGCTGCAGGCCACCCGCGGCCAGCCAATAGCGCAGCTCATAATTGTGGGTGGACACCGGGAACACCATGCCCATGTTGAACGGCTTACCCTGGTCTTTGTAATCTTCAACAACAGGTGCCAGCGAGGCGGCCGAAATTGGGTGTTGTGGGCGACCATCGTCCATTTTTGGCACATGCGGCAACATCTGCTCCCAAATCTCGTTCGACACGGTGATCCCGTTGCCGTTGAGGTCCATTGAGAATGGGGTGACGATATGCGCTTCGGTGCCGTAACCGATGGTCGCCGCCAGCGGCTGACCCGCCAGCATATGGGCGCCGTCCAGCTGACCATCGATCACGCCGTCCAGCAGAACTTTCCAGTTGGCCTGCGCTTCCAATGTCACAAACAGGCCTTCATCTTCAAAATAGCCGTTCTCATAGGCCACAGCCAGCGGCGCCATGTCGGTCAGCTTGATAAAACCAAACTTCAGCTCGTCTTTTTCAACGTCCAAAAGCTCGGCCAATGCGGGGGACGCCAAGGCAGTGGTGGCAGCCAGGGTGGCAATAATACGTTTCATGTCGCTTCCTCTGTCAGACTTATTCGCAGGCCCTTATGGCTGGGCCAAAAACAAAAAGAGCCGCTTGATCACATCCGGGCCGGGAGGAGGGATAGCCCAAATTAGATCAAGCGGCTTTGCTTGGATGTCCGCACGCGGTTGCAGACATATGTCGATGGAACACCGTTGTTCCGAATTTCTGTAACCAGATTGCCGCTTACAGCCACAAAGGGTCAAGCGCACCGGACCCTGCAAAATTTAAATGCTGCAAATGCAGCCGCGAATTTCTGCATTTGCACAAAACTTGATCACACCTAAGATGGATCATGGCCCTCTTGTGCATCAAATGGGTCAAAAACCCGCCCGTCAAAGAATTGGTCGGGATGCAGAATCAGGGTTCCAGAGGCCGAGGCAACCTCGGTCGGAACCGCCATCGTGCCCTCCAGTTTTTCGCTGGCCCCCGGCAGATCCACATGCAGCGGCTCCAGCGCATGGCGATAGACGTCACTGCGGAACACCTCGGCTGCGGTGCGGCGCGCGGTGGCCACATCCAGCCCCACCCGCTGGGCAATCTTCTGGCCAATCCAGGCCGCCTGACTGCGCCAGGGAAACCCGGTGGCCCCGCCATAGAAATGCAGGAACCCGTCACATTGGCGCATCTCTCCGGTGGGAGAGACCACAATCCGCCCCGTCAATCCACGCTCCAGAATTTCGGCCGGCACATCCAGATATTCACGGCGCGACAGGATATCGGTGGCGGTGCCGTGATTGTCCGGCAACGCCAGCCACCGGCTGGCCCGCCACAGGCTGCGCACCAGTGCTTCGGCCAGATCGGTGTTTTCTTCGGCCCAGGGGGTGCGCACCGCCAGAACCTTTTCCGGCGCGGCCTGCCAGATCGCCCGGCCTGGCAGCAAGAGGCTGCCCAGCCCACGCTCCACCGCAAAAGAGCCCCAGGGCTCGCCAACAAAAAAAGCTTCAATCTCTCCGGCGGCCATCGCCTCGGCCATCAACGGCGGCGGAATGGTGCGCACATCCAACCCCTGCGGTGCCGGCAGACCAATGGCGCTCAGCCAATAATACAGCAGCTCCGCATGCATCGAGAACGGGAACGGCACACCAATGCGCAGCTTGCCGTCCACCGCGCCCTGCAGCGCAGCCCCCACTGCATGGGGATCACAGAATGTATTTTCAAACCCGTTGGCCTGCATCCGCGCCACCAGATCGGCGCTTGCGCCTAACACATTGCCGTTCACCGATGTCACCGTCAGCGCCGAAAACCGCGCCTGACGCCCGCCCAGCCCCAGGGCCGAGACCACAGGCACCGGCGACAGCATATGCGCCGCCTCAACCGAGCCAATCGCCAGCCAATCGCGCAGGGTCGACCAGCTGGGTGCCTTGACCATGTCAAAGCTCAGGCCTTCTTCTTCGGCAAATCCAATTTCGCGCGCCACCACATAAGGGGCCACATCCAACAGCGGGATAAATCCAATTTTGACCTGACGCGCCTTCATGACAACAACCCCGCTGCGGTCACAATGGCCTCTGCCACGTCTACCATCTTGCGCCCCTGGCTCATCGCCGTTTTGCGCATCAACGCATAGGCTGCGTCCTCATCCAGCCCCTTGGCCTTCATCAGGATGCCCTTGGCCCGGTCGATCACTTTGCGCTCTTCCAACGCACGTTTGGTCGCCTGAAGCTCGGCGCGCACCTGCTGGAACATGTGAAACCGGGTGATCGCCGCCTCGACGATGGGTTTCAACCGCTCGGGTCGCAGCCCATCCACCACATAGGCAGAGACACCCGCCTCAATCGCGGCTTTGGCCAGACCTTCATCGCTTTCGTCGACAAACATCGCCACCGCGCGTTCCTGCGGGGCCGAAGCCAATGTCAGCTCTTCCAGTATGTCCCGCGAGGGGCTGGCAATATCGATCAGCACGATATCGGGGTTGCGTTCCTGAATCCGGCGCGCAAGGCCGGTTTCCTCGGCCAGAACCAGCACCTCATGGGGGCCGGCCGCCTTGAGGCTCTCGATGATTTGCAGGGCGCGATCGCGGTCCTGCTCCACCACAACAATGGACAAAGGGGTCTGCATATCTGTCCTCTGCCCTGTCTTTTGCACAAACACCCCCTATCTCTCTGGTATCAGAAAGGGTTGCGCATCATCGCTGCGCAAATTACAGGCACCTATGCGCAACATGCGTAAACTTTAATCACTTTAAAAACTCTGAGGCCTGCCCGTGCCCCTACAGGACATTCTGGACCGGATCGCCACCCAGATGGCCGCCCTGCCCGACAAGGGACAGGTCGCTGCCTATATTCCGGAACTGGCCCAGGTGGATCCCAACCAATTTGCCATTGCCGTTGCCTTGCCAGATGGGCAGGTCCACACCGCAGGCGACGCCGAAACCCGGTTTTCGATCCAATCGGTGTCCAAGGTCTTTAGCCTGGCGCTGGCTCTGGGGCGTCAGGGCGACCAGCTGTGGAGTCGCGTGGGCCGCGAACCATCCGGCCTGCCATTTAACTCGATCTTGCAGCTCGAACACGAAGGCGGCATCCCTCGCAACCCCTTTATCAACGCAGGCGCTTTGGTGGTGACGGATGCCATCCTGGACCGCAACCAACCGCGCGAGGTTCTGGGAGAGTTGCTGCGCTTTGTGCAATCGGCCGCCGAAGACAGTGACATCCGCATCAATGAACATGTGGCGCGCTCAGAAACCGCCCACGGCGACCGCAATATGGCGCTGGCGCATTTTCTGGCCGCCCATGGCAACCTGCAAAACGCCCCTGCCCTGACCTGCGGCACATATTTCCATCAATGCGCGCTCGAAATGACAACCCGGCAATTGGCGCTGGCCGGGCGGTTTCTGATTGGCGGCCCGACCAGCCCGCAGTTCCCGCAGCTGATCTCACCCAATTCGGTGCGCCGCATCAATGCGCTGATGCTCACCTGCGGGCACTACGACGGGTCGGGCGATTTTGCCTATCGAGTTGGCCTGCCCGGTAAAAGCGGCGTCGGTGGCGGGATCTTGGTCATTGCCCCGGGCCGCGCGTCGATCGCGGTCTGGTCCCCCGGTCTGAACGCCCAAGGGAATTCGCAATTGGGCACGCTTGCGGTGGAACAATTGGCCACCGCAACCGGCTGGTCTATTTTTGGCTAACGCGCCAACCCACAAAACGTACAAGAAAACTACATTTATTGCTGCCTTCCCGGCCAAATTTACCGGCATGCAATAGTTTTTAATGAAAATAAGGCGTCCGCAAAAAAGAAGGCGCGCCACAAATGTGGGTTGTATTATGTTTTGTGTTGGGCGTTTTTTTCGCCTTTTCCCCTTCCGGGGCCCAAGCTGACGAACCCATTGCGGTTTCGGCTCCCGAATGGCTTATGCTGCTGCGGCGCCAATATAAACGCCCTGAACAGATCCCCTTCCCTGCTGAAAATCCTTATCGCCACGATGTCGCGACGCTGGGAAAAATGCTGTTCTTTGACCCGCGCCTGTCGGGCAGCCAAAGCATCAGCTGTTCGACCTGTCACAACCCGTCCTTTGGATGGGCAACACCGGTTCACCCGGTTCCAAACCTGGACAACAATATCCGCCGCCACGCGCCATCCATTGTCAACGCCGCCTGGGTGACGCCTTTGTTCTGGGATGGGCGCGTTGACACATTGGAACGTCAGGCCGCTGGCCCGATCGAAGATCCCAATGAAATGAACTCAGACTTTGATACGATCATCCGACGCCTGCACAAGGTGCGCCAATACCGTGAATGGTTTGAACAATCCTTTCCTGGTGAGGGGATCACCCAACGCACAATTGTCTTCGCGCTGGCAACCTACCAACGGACCATCGTCAGCGGCATCTCCCCCTTTGATCTTTGGATCGACGGCAACCATGATGCCATTTCCGAGGAAGCCAAACGCGGGTTTCAGCTGTTCCTGGGGCGTGCTGGTTGTGCTGAATGCCACCGCAGCTGGATGTTCACAGACAATTCGATGCATGACATCGGCCTCATCGGTCAGGACCGGGGTCAAGGGGCCCTGCCCGGCCAACCGCCCGAGGCGAATTACCACTTTAAAACGCCGGGCCTACGTAACATCGCCATTCGCGCGCCTTATATGCATGACGGGTCCATCCCCGATTTACGCGGCGTTGTTCGCCACTACGCCAATGGAGGCTCGATCTGGATCAACCGTGAAACGGATATCGTTCCATTTGACATCTCAGACCATGAAGTTAACGAGATAATCGCTTTTCTAAATACACTTACTGCCGACACCATGTCCCAACCCCCGATTCTGCCATCCAATTGACGGGATCTAATCCAGACGCGCAACATGAGCATTAAACAATCCATTGTCAGACCAGTAATGATTTTGGCCATCGCGATTTTTTCCGGTGGCCTTGTGGTGTCAGGAACTGTGATCATTGCCAGCACACGCACCAGTGAAGGGGTGCGGGAGGCTTTGTCCATAACCCGTGAAACCCAGCTGCTGAGCACTGAGATGCAGGACGCTCAAGAGTATTTGAACCGGGTTCTGGACATGACCCATTTCGAAACGGCAACTGTTCTGGAACACAACCTGCGACAGCACACCGGAAAAATCCGGGCCAGCCTGGACCTGATTTCAACGCGTGATCTGCCCGAGATGCTGTTGTATCGCGCTTCGGTCCTGCGCAGTGAATTTGATGCATGGGAAACGCTGCTGCTGCAACGCCTTGGTCTCACACAATCGACCTCCATTCCCACCCGTCCCGTGCTGGACGACCAGGCCAACACAGTGGTCCATGCTACCCAGCTTTTGGCGGAAATGTCCGCCGAATATGTCACCTCGGAAATCGACGGCGCCCGTATGCGCATTCTCAGCATTTTCAGCGTTGCAATGGTGTCGACCCTGGCCATTCTGGCCCTTGCGCTGCTGTTTGCCTTCAAACGGGCATCCGAGATGTCGCAAGCGGTGCTGCGCATCTCATCTCGGCTTCTGGCCTTGGTCCGCGACGACACCCCCAGCACCGAAAAGCCGGAAAATGAACTGGTGGCGGTCCATGCCGCGCTGAACAAACTTGATCTGGCCCTTCAGGAAAAGCGGCGGATGGAACATGTCCTGCGCGAAGAAAAAGCCCGCGCCGAGGCGGCCACCGACGCCAAATCCCGCTTCCTGGCCACCATGAGCCACGAGATCCGCACCCCCATTAACGGCGTTCTGGGCATGGCCGAACTGCTGCATGAAAGCCCCCTCAGCAACGAGCAAAAATCCTACTCGGAAACCATCCTCGCCTCTTCCGAGGCTTTGTTGCGAATCGTGAACGACATCCTCGACTTCTCCAAACTGGAGGCGGGTAAAACAACCCTTTTGCATCAAAGCTTTAACCTACGGGACGTGGTTTTTGACGTGGCCACATTGGTGGCTCCCATTGCGGCTGAAAAAGGGATCGAGGTCTGCATCGACGTGCCCGAAGACACGCCGCGCCAATTCATCGGCGACAATGGCCGCATCCGCCAGATCCTGATGAATATTGTTGGCAACGCCGTGAAATTCACAACCGAAGGCTATGTAGGTGTCACCGTCTCCTATGACGAGAGCCAATCGCGCCCGCTGTCGATCCGCATCGAAGACACCGGTGTTGGCATTCCAGAACAGCAATTAGGCCATATTTTTCAAGCATTTGAACAAGTCGAAAGCACCACGGCTCGCCGGTTTGAAGGCACTGGTCTTGGTCTTGCCATCACGGCCCATCTGGTTGAGGCGATGGAGGGGGAGATCAAAGCCACCTCAACCCTTGGGAAAGGATCCTGCTTCATCCTACACCTCGATCTCCCGCTGGCTGCGGATGCCAAAACTCTTAACCCGCGTTTGATCAAATTTGGCCCCGATCTGGCTGGGAAGTCAGTGATGCTGATTTCAGACCTCCCTTTTGCCCGCGACCTACGCACGCGGCTTTTGACCACTTGGGGGATGGACGTCCATTGGTACAACGGCTGTGCCGATGTTTTGGCCACCTTGCCCGACCTACCCCATCCGGTTGACCTCGTTCTGGTGGAAACCGGCATGAGCGCCGAGGCGGCGGAGCATTTCTCAATGATGTTCTGGCAACAAGCGGATCGGGAATCCATCCCGATTGTTTTCGCAACGGAACCACAGCATTTGACCGCCTTCCAACACCTCAAAGAGCGCGGCCCCGCCACCGCCCTGATGAAGCCGCCACGTAACAGCGCCCTGATGCAGGCGCTGGTTTTTGCGCTTCACCCCGAGCGCAGCCTGCCAACACAATCCGGATCGGAAACCGAGAATATCGACGACCTCAGCGCGTTCCACGTTTTGATCGCCGAGGACAACCGCACCAACCAGCTGGTTCTGCGCAAGATGCTGGCCTCGACCAATCTGAAAATGACCTTCTGCAACGACGGTCAAGCGGCCGTTGACGCCTATGAAACTGGCAAATTTGACCTGGTGCTGATGGATATGTCCATGCCCATTATGGACGGGCTGCAGGCCACCCGCATGATCCGCAAATGGGAGGTCGACACCAACCGACCGCCCTGCCCTATTATCGCGCTGACGGCCAATGTGATGGACACCGACGAAGACGCCTGCCGCGCCGCCGGGATGGTGGATTTCCTCACCAAACCGGTGCGCAAACAGGTGGTCCTGAAGGCCATCAAACAATGGACCCGCCTGTCTGATGACCAGCTTGAGGTGGGCAATCTCTGACCGCCCTCCCCTGCCCGCCTTGGCCTTGGGTCAGGTCATCACCGTGGGCTCTGTCCGTCCGGTACGGGCCAGGCCTGCGATTTCATAAGCCGCCGCACGCACCGGCTCCAGCGCGGCCTGGGTCTCCTGCAGCAGATCGCCGCCCTCGCCCATGTACATCTGCAGATAGACCCGCAGCGTCGCCCCATCGGTGCCCGTGCCAGACAAGCGGAACACAGCCCGCGCGCCGCCTTCGAAAAAGACGCGGATCCCCTGTTTGTGACTTTCGCTGCCATCCACCGGATCAAGGTATGAGAACTCATCCGCCGAGGCCACGGTCAGCGCGCCGTAGGTTTGACCTGACAGATCCGCCAGACCGGCACGCAGGTCGGACATGATGGCATCGCCCTCTTCGCTTGGCAGCGCCTCATAATCGTGTCGAGAATAGTAATCGCGCCCATAGGTCTGCCAGTGATCCTGCATGATCGCCGCGACACTTTCGCCGCGTTTGGCCAAGACGTTCAGCCACAACAGCACCGCCCACAGGCCGTCTTTCTCGCGCACATGGTCCGACCCGGTGCCGGCACTTTCTTCGCCACAAATCGTGGCTTTGCCTGCATCCAACAGATTGCCAAAGAACTTCCAGCCGGTCGGCGTTTCAAAAGCATCGATCCCCAGTTTCGCTGCGACACGGTCCGCGGCGGCCGAGGTCGGCATAGAGCGCGCAACCCCTGCCAGCCCTTTGGCATAGCCCGGTGCCAGATGCGCATTGGCGGTCAGCACCGCCAGGCTGTCGGACGGCGTGACATAGATCCCTTTGCCTAGGATCATATTGCGATCGCCGTCCCCATCGGAGGCTGCGCCAAAATCGGGACCATCGTCGGCCATCAGCATATCCACCAGCGGCTTGGCCCAGACCGGGTTCGGATCCGGGTGGCCTTTGCCAAAATCAACACTGGGGGTGCCGTTCAGAACGGTGCCCGCAGGCGCGCCCAGGGCCCCTTCGAGGATTGCGGTGGCATAGGGTCCGGTGACCGCATGCATCGCGTCAAACCGCATGGTAAAGCCGCTGGCGAACATGGCGCGAATGGCGTCGAAATCAAACAGCTCTTCCATCAGCAGCTGATAGTCGGTGACCGGATCCACAATCTCTACCGCCATGCCGTCCAGGGTCGCCGCCCCAAGCGCAGACAGATCTACATCCGCGGCATCCGAGATCTTGTATTCCGTGATCGCTTTGGTGTGTTCCAGGATACGGGCGGTGACGCCTTCGGGGGCCGGGCCGCCGTTTGCGATATTATACTTCAGACCAAAATCCGCATCGATGCCGCCGGGATTGTGGCTGGCAGACAGGATCAGACCGCCGTCGGTGCCGCGCTTGCGGATCAGGTTCGACGCCGCTGGGGTCGACAGCAAACCGCCTTGGCCCACGATCACTTTGGCTGCGCCATTGGCGGCGGCCATTTTCAGAATGGTCTGGATCGCCTCGGCATTGAAAAAGCGACCGTCACCGCCGACCACAAATGTCTTGCCCGCGGCGCCGTCGATGGCGTCAAAAATCGACTGAACAAAGTTTTCAACATAGCCCGGTTCCATGAACACGCGGGTCTTTTTACGCAGCCCCGAGGTTCCGGGTTTCTGACCATCAATCGGTTGGGTCGAAATGGTTTGTGCGGGCATATTGGGCTCCTTAAAAATCCTGCGGTCCTGACCGCCCCTGGTTAAAACACAGCCTGCCGGGATGGCGGGTCCGCCGGGTCCTAACCTACTTTCATGGTGCTTCCATGACAACGCAGTTGCTGCGGTGGCAAATCTGTCATTCGGAGAAAGGCGGGGGTTTCGCTGCGAAACCGGGCAGACGCAGCAGAGGCGGGCAGGGAGGTTTCGCTGCGAAACCTCCCGTGTAGGATATCGCCGGTTTTAATCGACAGGCGGCAGGGTTCCGACAATGGCGCGCAGTTCGGTTTCCAACTGCGGCACCATGGCCAGGAAATGTTTGGGAGAGCCGATGTAATCCAGGACGGGCAGGGTTTCGATCACCGCGCCGGCTTCCTCCAGGATCAGCCACATGGCAAAGACATCCCAGGGGTTCACGTAACGCTCCCAATAGCCTTCGGCGCGGCCCATGGCGACGGCCAAAAGGCTGATCACAGCCGAGCCGTTGCGGCGGTATTCCATGCCTGCGCCCAGGGCGTTCTGGATGGTTTCCAGATGGGAGGGCACGGGCTGGCGACCTGACCAGCCCAGCATCAGGGTACCTGCGCGCACGTCATCGCAAGTGGACAGCGCAAGCGCCCGTTCTTGGCCATCGTGGCGGGTCCAGCTGCCTGCGCCTTTTTCGGACCAGATGGTCACGTCCAATTCGGGCGCGCAGATGGCGGCATGGCGCAGCACGCCATCTTCGGCATAGGCAATGGAGACCGCCCAATCCGCGCCACCGCGCATGTAGTTCGCAGTGCCGTCGATGGGATCCACAACCCACAAACGGGGGCCGTCGCCGGTCTGGCCTTCTTCCTCGCCCAGCACATCTTCGCCCGGGAAAGCTTCTTCGATCCGGGCGCGGATCAGCTCTTCTACGGCGCGATCCGCAAAGGTCACAAAGTCCTGGTGCCCTTTGGCCTGAATGAAATCCGCGCCTTGGTCCCGGCGTAGTTTCAGGGCAAGCTGTGCGGCTTCTTCGGCCAGGGAACGAACAAACTGGGTGCGATCTGTCATCTTCAAATCCATCTTCTGTGGCCCGGCCCAAATGGCCCGGCTTTGCCAACGTCCCTTCCTGTCATAGAGGCGATACAGAATTATGAAAGCCCCAAGATCGCCCTTAGGTTTCGCAGCGAAACCTCCGATGGTTCAAAACGCAAAAGGCCCGGATCGCTCCGGGACTGATTAGTGTCTAACTAATGGTTTAGGGTCACTTAGGTTCCAGCAAATGCCGGACGCTGTCCATCACTGCATCAACCAGATCGGCGGTCACGTGATCGCCGTAGAACCGGATCGCATAGCCATTGGGACCGCTTTCGCGCTGGATTTCGACGCCGTTGGCCATCTTTTCCCGTTTGCCCATCACCGGCTTTTGGTGAATTTTCGGGCGTCCGCCGCGAGCCGGATCGGGTGTCGCGCCTTCGGCCTGTTCGACCAAAGGCAGCATAACCAGCCATTCTTCTTCGCCGTCGCGGGGATCGGCGCGTTCCAGTGCCGCGCGGATGTCTTCGGTGAGGCCCGCGCGCAGGGCAGCGGCCAGACGCAAGCACTGGCGTTCGCTAAAGCTGACCGCATGGGACAGGAGATCGCCCAGGTCCTCGTGCACCAGCGCAAAGGAGCGGATCTTGGAGCGTTTGGCCTTGGACGCGGTTTGAAACAGGACCGAGACGGCTTCGTCCACGCTTGTGAATACCCCGTCATACACCGCCATCGCTGCGGCGCGTCCGCGTTCATATTGGCTGAGGCCCGCGCGCACTTCATTCTCTTCGATCATCGCAATCAGCGCGTCCTTGACCCCATTGGGTTCGCGGACAAAGGCGGCAATGGTGGTATAGCGCGCGCCGCCGCTTTTGGCGTTCAGACGGCGGATGGCGGCCAGGCGGCGATAGCCTGAGATCAGGCCGAACTGGCCACCGTCGGTCACATATTGCGGGACGTAGACCTCAATCGGGAGGCGCAGCCCGTTGACCGAGATGGAGGTCATCAGCTCCTGCATCTCATCCTCATCCAGATCCATCCGGTCCCGCGACAGGGCATCGGCGGTGATCTCGTGGATGGGGATTTCCACCGCGACCAGACCTTTGCCTTCGGCCTCGCGCAAGCGTTCGGCGTCGGCCTTGTCCTTGGCCTGGGCTTCGCGGTCGGCCTGGGGCAGGGGAGAGGCGCGCATGGCGGCATCCGCGACCACATCGGCAATCGGCGGGCGCACGGCGGTGCGGCTCAGCTCTTGATCAATGCCTGCTTCGATTTCTTTCAGCGCCTCGGCGGACGGGGCTTCCAACTGTCTGCGTCGTGCCATCTTAGATCGCCTCCTCAGGTTTCGCAGCGAAACCACCCTCAGCCTCGGCCATTTGTGCGTCACGCCACCAGGCACCGATCAACAGCTCTTTGAACTCGGCATAGGTGCGGTCAAAGACCTCGCGGCCGCGGGTGTACGTCTCGCGGTTGAAGTTGCGGTAATCCGCTTCATAGATGCCAGAGACGCTTTCGCCGGCCTGACCCACAAGCGCGGTATAGTCCTGGCGATGGGTGTTCATAAAATCGCCGAAATAGGCCTGGATCACATTGGCCAGATCCGCCTGCTGGCTGGCGTCGAACCGGGTGATCAGGGCGCGCACCACATCCCATTCAAACTTCATCTCGGGCAGGCCCGCGCGGCGACGACCGGCGTTTTCGCCATCCTCGATCGAGGCAAAGGTGGAGTAGAGCATATCAAAGAACCGCCCCGTGGAATCAAACTCCAGAAACGACGCCCCCAAAGGCACCAAAAGAATGTCGGCGGCGGCCAGTGCGTTGATGGTCAGATAGCCAAGCGCCGGCGGCGTGTCCAAGAGGATGATGTCATAGTCGTCAAGCGCGCCGCCTTTCTCCAGCGCGTCTGTCAGCGCGTCCCACAGTGGCCAGTTGCGCAGCCCCATGCGCCAGACCGGGATCTGGAATTCCGCCCAATACAGGTTCAGCTGCGCCCCGATCAGATCGATATTGGGCCAATGGGTTTTCTGCACCACATCGCCCAGGGACACCGTCAGGGCTTCGGTCAGGGTTTCGTCCAAGGGCAGTTCCGGATCACCGGCTGCCGCGCGGATCTTGTTTTCGGCCTGCATATGTTCGGCATAGTCTCGCGCCAGCAGGGGGAATACCGTGCTCCATTCATCGGGCACGGTGCCGCCCATGATCGAGGTCATCGAGCCCTGGCTGTCCAGATCCACCACCAGGACCTTGTAGCCATCAAGTGCCGCCGACATGGCCAGATGTGCGGCAGTGGATGTTTTACCAACACCACCTTTAAAATTTGCTACCGCTACGGTCTTGGCCTTAAGGTTTTGTGGACGATAGGGGCGGTATTCTTTGGTGCTGACCCCTTCTTCGGCGAAATGGTCGCGCAGTTGCAGCACTTCCTCGAGGGTGAACCAACGCGATCCGGCGCTGCCTTCGCCTTGGGGCAGGTCGGGGTTCTTGTTCAGAACCCGCCGCAGATGCGCTGCCTGGACCGGGATCAAATAGCGGCAGATCTCCCAGGTGGAGAATTTGCGCAATCGTTTCTGCCCATCCGGAGAGTAGCCGCGTTTGGCCAGATCATCCCGTCCACGCCCTGCCAGTGCGGCGGCTTTGGCAAATCGGGCGGTGTCCACCAGCGGTCCAAGCTTGCCAGCAGCGGTTTCAGGGTCCAGATTGAAATACGGGGGAAGCGGGGTCTCGGGTTTCTTTGCCATGTGTGCTGTGCCTCGGTCAGATCGCCTGTTTTCGGCGTTATCGTGCAAATCATCGCACATCTTGGCCGCTCTGTGAATCGCAGAATTGCAGCGCACGCATTTTATCAAGTTCTGCGCCAAAGGCTGGGGTTTCGCAGCGAAACCTCTTGAAATTCTGAAAAAGAAGCAACAACGCGGGCCTTAAAGCTTGTATTTGTTGAATCTACTTTAGAATCTTTGCGCGTGGAAAACCGTTATATATCAATACGTAATCTGCAATAAGGCACCCGTATACAGGGCTTGGGGCACCTGGATGCGGGATCATTGGCACCCGGATGCAGGAGGAGGGGTTCCGATTCGCAGGGACAGGGGAACCGATTCCCGGTTTGGCTCTAAAATAGCTTAATTCGGGGTGATCTGGCGCAATAATCGGTTGTGTTTGCGGGCGCAGGGCAGGGTTATCCACAGTGTTGCGCGTAAAGGAACCCGTCTACGGGATGGTCGGTTCCTGTAAACGGGTCCCTTTGAAGGGTTCCCAGCACAGGATTGAGCGTGGGTGCCTTTTCATGGCATAAAGGGGTCAGAAAAAGGTGCCGCTCAGAATCGGTACAGAGCAGAATGTTTAGGACAGGCGATGGAGCAGAGTGAAATTCCCCATCAGCAGTTGACCGGCCCCTTGCGGCGGCAGTCGGTCAAGAAGAACGTGGCGGCCATCCATATCTCGGGCAAGCTGACATTGCTACAGCGCAAGCTGTCAAATGTGTTGCTGCTGAATGCCTATGACGCGCTGACCTCGAAACAGAAACACCAGATCGATGCGCGCACGCTGTGTATGATGGTGGGCTATAACTCCAATGATATGGAGACGCTGAAACAATCGCTGCGGTCCTTGGCTGAAACCGTGGCGGAATGGGATATGCTGGATGAAGAGGGGCGACAGGAATGGGGTGTGTCGTCGCTGTTGTCCTATGCCAAACTGTCGGGCGGGATCTGTGAATACGCCTATTCCCCTGCTTTGGCGGAAAAGCTGCACGACCCCAAGGTCTTTGCCCTGATTAATCTGAACATCCAGCGGCGGTTCACCTCGGGTCATGCGCTGGCACTGTATGAGAACTGCTATCGCTTTGTGCGCACAGGCTCGACCGGCTGGTGGCCGATTGATCTGTTCCGTCGTCTGATGGGGGTGGATGGCAGCGCCTATTACGAGAGCTTCAAACATCTGAACGCCAAGGTGATCAAACCGGCGGTGGCCGAGGTCAACAAGACGTCCAACATCATCCTGACGCCCGAGTTCAAGAAAATGGGCCGGCAGGTGGCCGAGGTGCGGTTTTTGATCAAGGAAAACCCGCAGCTGGCGATGCTGGATATTGATGACGGAGCCGGGGTGCGGCAGGGCGCGATTTACCAGCGGCTGCTGGCGGTTGGCGTGTCGGACCGGCTGGCGCGGCAGTGGATTGCCGAACATGGCGAAGAATATGTGGGCGAAAAGCTGGATTATCTGGGCGGGCGCAAAGGGATCGAAAGCCCGGTGCGATATCTGACGGCGGCCCTGCGCGATGATTACAAGGATGAAGCGCCCGTAAAGCCCAAGGTCGACCCCGCGGTGGTGGCCCGTCTGGAAGCGGAACGCGCCGCCGCTGCGCGCAAAGAGGCCGAGCGGGATCAGGCCAAGGCGCGGGAGCGCGGATTGCGGGCGGCGCGTCTGGCGCGGATTCGCGAGCTGGCAGGTGAGCGCTCTCCGACACAGCGCGATGCAGACAAGCGCCTGTTTCTGAGCCGTCTGGAAGATGAGCTGGAACGCAGCGAGTTTCGCCGCGCAGGCTGGGCGGCGGCCCTGCTTGAGATGGAAATGGTCGAATTCTGGGGCGAATTGATGCCAGGCGCCTTTGACGATCTGGAGCCCTGAGCCGCGCAGTTTAATCTATTCTTAGGCGGTTTGGCTTAGGTTCATCGCGGAAAAGGTGTGAGGTTCCGGTTTGGGCAACGCGCACCTTTTGAAGCGATCGCAATGTTTGCGCCCTTTTGGATGAGATCTCATAGGTGGTGGAATGAATTTTACGCCCGTTCTTTCTGGTACTGGTCTGGTTGGATATAACTTTCTGGTACGTACCCGCGACGAGCAGCAGGAGCGGCTGGCGCAAGATGCTGTTATTCAACGAGAAACCGAAGGTTTTGTTGAGAATCTCGCGAACATTCGAACCGTTGATGATCTGCTGGCCGATCGCAACGCGTTGACCGTGGCCTTGGGGGCGTTTGGGTTGCAGGATGAGATTGGCAACACAGGCCTGCTGCGCCAGGTGCTGGAAGCCGATCCAAGCGATAGCGATTCCTTGCCCAACCGGTTGTCAGATACCCGGTATTTGGAACTGGCCACTGCGTTTAATTTCGGCGGCGAAGGCGGTCCACAGCTGGAAGGGGCGACCGGCACAGCGAGCGCGGTTGTCGAGCAGCTAGGCAATTATCAAACTCCGGATGATCTGCTGTTAAGCGACAGCTCACAAGACCGCGCGGTGCTGCGCCAAGCGCTGGCGCATTTCGACCTTGAGCAGTTTTCAAGAAACACCGATTTCCTGCGCAGTGTGCTGGAATCTGATCCGGCGGACCCGAACTCGTTTGTCAATCGGATGAGCAACGAAAACCTGGTGCGTTTTGCCGAAGCGTTTGATTTTGCAGGCAAGCAGGCTTCTGCACCACAGGGTGAAACCACAATTTACAGTTTTGCCGATGCCTTCCGGGATGAGGCTGCAAACCTGGAAACGGTTGATGACCTGTTTGATCGCCCGGATTTGCTGGAAGCGGCGCTGGATCTCTTTGGCCTGGAAGAGGCGGGCGATGATCTGGATTACCTGCGGGATGTGTTCAATTCGGATCTGGATGATGAAAATTCGGTCGCCAACTTGGCGGAGGACCCGCGGTTTGCGGCCCTGGCCGGAGCCTTTGAATTCCCGGATCGGGAGGCGCATGCGGCGTTGATCGCCGCCACACCGGAGGGTGAAGAACCGCCAGAGCCGTTTGAGGGCAAGCTGGAGGATATGATCAACGCCGCTGGGGAGCCGTTGGAAGAGGCGGGCGACTATTTTGTCAACTTTGGCTTCCTGCTGAATGCGCCGGATTTCTTTGGCCTGGAATTCTTTGACATCAACGAGGATGTGCGCGGCACCACCCAAAATGCCTATGAGCGGGATTACCTGCAGCGCGTTCTGGAATCGGATTTGAGCGACCCGAACTCTTTTGCAAATTTTGTTGGCGCGCGTGATCCACGTTTTGAAACCTTTGCCCGCGCCTTTGATATTCCACAGCCCGTCACCGAGGAAGTGTTTGAATATCCCGACGGGTTTGCGCAGGCTATTTTGGACCGATACTTGGACCAAGAGTTCCTAACCTCGGTTGGGGAGGCGGATCCAACGATGCGATTTGCATTGGGGTTTGAACCGGGGCTGGAAAGCGTTGTGGCGACCACCGACAACAATGACGCCCAGTGGTTTTCTGTGCTGGCGTCGAACCCGCTGCGGGAGGTGTTTGAGGTGGTGCTGGGATTGCCAAGCTCCTTTGGTGCGCTGGATATCGACCGTCAGGCACGTGACATTCAGGATCGTACAGAGGCGTTTTTTGGTACATCCGACCTGTCGGAACTGCTGGAATCGGAGAATATTGAAACCATCCGAAACCGCTATTTGGCGCAGAGTTCGTTGGACAGCAGCGCGGGTGGCGGGACAAGCAGTGTCTTGCTGAGCTTGTTTGCCTGATCTCACTAACTCATTAACCATAAAGATCTGAGCGGATTGGGCGTTCCCTGGGCGTCTGATCTGTCCCTGCGGAACCGCGCGAATCTAAGGGTTGGCCGATCCGGGATCTGCGCCTCAGGTTAAAGCCGTCTCATGTCATTCCCCGAACATCTTGGTGCAAAAGCTGCGATGCAGCATGTTTTGCGCCCTACAGAGGTTTGCCGTCCGATTTTATGGTGGAAAAGGGCGAATTCCCGGCTCAGCGCGCGCCCGGAGCCTTTGACGATTTGGCCACATAACGCATAGACTGGACCTCCTGTGCTTGGAATTCAGCACGGTTAGCGATAACAGGTGCTTGCGGACGGGAGACGTAAGATGTGGAATTTGATTGCGGATGTGGGCGGGACCAATATGCGGTTGGCCTCGGTTGCAGATGATGGGCGGATGTTGCGCAATCAGACCTTGCCGACCAAAGGCACGGTGACGCTGGATGACGCCTGCGCGGCCTTTGTGGCGACCGAAGGTAGCTCTCCTGTGCATGTGGTGATGGCGGCGGCAGGCATTGTCGCCGATGGGCGTGTGTCGTTGACAAATGCCAATCAAAGCACCAGCGAAGCCCGGTTGGTGAACGCCTGTGGTGCGCATTCCGCTAAAATTCTGAATGATTTCGAAGCGGCCGCCTGGTCGTTGGAGACCGTCACCAAACGAGAGGTGGCGGTGATCCAGGGGCAGGATCAATTTCCGGACGGGCCGCGGTTGATCTTGGGGCCGGGCACCGGGCTGGGCGCGGGCGCGCTGGTCTTTGGCGAAAATGAACCGGCGGCCATTGCGGGGGAGGGCGGACATGTGAGCATTGGTCCGCGCCGTGCGGATCTGGTGCCGGTGTTTGAAGCGCTGGTGCGGCTTTGGCCGGAGGTTGCCATGTCAGATCTGATGGTTGAGGCCGAGGCGTTGTTGTCGGGCACGGGCCTGCCGTATTTTTATCGCGCGGTGGCTGAGGTTGCGGGGCAACCCGTTGGCAATGAGGATGCGCGGCAGATTTTTACAGCAGCCGAGGCGGGCGATGCTGTGGCGGCGCGCACGGTGGCTCTGTTTGGAGAGTACTTGGGCGCGGTGGCGGGCGATCTGGCGTCGACCCTTGGGGCGCGGGGCGGCGTGTTTGTGACCGGCGGCATTGTTCAGAAAAACCCCAAGCTGTTGGACGCGGGCTTTCTGGCGGCGTTTAATGCGGGCGGACGCCACACGGATTGGCGGCAGGAACTGCCCGTGTATCTTTATACCAATGAAAGCTTTGGCCTGATTGGTGCGCGCAATTGTGCGCAGCACCTAAGCGCGCGCTGAGCTGTGGTTTGACACCGGTGCGGTGATTTCTGTGCAGCAGCTGTGCGCCTTGGCCGTTTCCAAGAACCGTTGCACCGGGGCGGTGTCCAACAGAGCGCTTTGATAGACCAGGAAATGTTTGGCCGTCAGCAGCGGATCGTTGATCGGCAGAAATCGGATGTCGGTTTCCTCTTCGCATTCGCGCTCTAACGCGATGGCGACGCCCAGGCGTTGTTGGACCATGGCCAGCGCAGAGCTCCAATTTCCAAACCGCAAACCGGCTTTGGGGGGCAGGCCCCGGCGGCGGGCGACGCTGTCAAAAATGCGCTGGGTGCCGGATCCGGGCATGCGTTGGATCAACGGCAGATCCCCGACCTCCAGCCAGTTGAGGGCAGGTTTTACCGGGGCATCGGGGCCGACCGGAACCGCCAAGCCAATGCGGGTGCTGCAGATCTCAATCCCGGATAAATCGGTTGGTATTTCGTGGCGCGTGATAAAAGCCACGTCCAATTGGCCGTTGCGCAGATCTTCCAACAGATCCTGCGCCGCATCGCCATTGGCATTGACCTGAAGATCCGGGTAAGCGCGGACAAAATCGGCGATGATTGGAATGGCAATTTGATGCACGGAATAGCCGATTTCAAAACGGCCCGTCACCAGATCCTGTCCTGAAACCAGATGTCGGGTGATTGTGTCGCTGAGGGCGAGAACGGATTTAATGTGACCGCCAATTTGCAGAAATTGCTCTGTCGGCGTGATCGTATGGCCGCTGCGGTCCAAAAGACGGCAGCCGAATTGGCGTTCCAGCGTGTAAATCAAATTGGAAACAGTGGGTTGTGAGACCCCAAGTTCGCGCGCAGCTTGTGTAAAGCTTCCCAAGCGCGCCACCGCATCCAGGGCTTGCAGTTGTTTGAAACTGACTTTGGCTTTCATAAAAGGGGACCAATTTAAAGAACTAAGGAGGCTTCTAACATTGAGAAAGTACCGGACAAATGCGTCAGGCAAAAAACACTTTGTTCCTTTGGTTTAAGTTTTTTCACTTAAAGAACAAAACCAGGGCAGTTTTATGCCCTGGCTTGCAAAGGATGGAATTTGATAGGCGTTGTTCGGCCTATTCCGCGTAGTCTTCCATGGTGGGGCAGGTGCAAACCAGATTGCGGTCGCCATAGGCATTGTCGACTCGGTTCACGGGTGGCCAGTATTTATCGACGCCGAGCGCACCCGGCGGGAAACAGGCCTGTTCGCGGGAATAGGGCCGGTCCCAGTCGCCCACCAGGTCACGCACCGTGTGGGGGGCGTGTTTCAGCGGGTTGTTTTCAGGGTCCATTTCCCCGTCAATCACCGCCTGCGCCTCAGTCCGGATGGACCGCATGGCGTCCACAAACCGATCCAGTTCGGCCTTGGGCTCGGATTCGGTGGGTTCAACCATCAGCGTGCCTGCAACGGGCCAGGACATGGTGGGGGCGTGGAAGCCTGAATCCACCAGACGTTTGGCCACATCATCCACGGTAATATTTCCGGCCTCGTTCAGCGGGCGGGTATCGAGGATACATTCATGCGCCACCAGCCCGGATTTGGAGGTGTAAAGGATCGGGTAGGCATCCTTGAGCCGGGCCGCGATGTAATTGGCATTGAGGATCGCAACCTTGGTCGCTTGCGTCAGGCCCTCACCGCCCATCAGCAGCACATAGGCCCAGGAGACCGGCAGGATCGAGGGCGAGCCAAAGGGTGCAGCGGACACCGGACCCACCGCATCATCATGTTCCGGGTGGCCGGGCAGGTGGGGCGTCAGGTGAGACTTAACCCCGATGGGGCCCATGCCGGGGCCGCCGCCGCCATGCGGGATGCAGAAGGTTTTGTGCAGGTTCAGGTGGCTGACGTCGCCGCCGATGTCACCGGGACGCGAGAGCCCCACCATGGCGTTCATATTGGCGCCGTCGATATAGACCTGACCGCCAAATTCATGGGTGATGTCGCAGACCTCCTGGACGGTTTCTTCAAACACACCGTGGGTGGAGGGGTAGGTGATCATGCAGGCGGCGAGCGTATCGGCGTATTTCTCGGCCTTGGCGCGGAAGTCTGCCACGTCGATATTGCCGTCCTCATCCGATTTCACCGGCACCACCTTATATCCGACCATCTGTGCTGTGGCCGGGTTGGTGCCATGGGCGGAGGTCGGGATCAGGCAGACGGTGCGGCCTGCGTCGCCGCGGGATTCATGGTAATTGCGGATCGTCATCAGGCCCGCGTATTCGCCTTGCGCGCCGGAGTTCGGCTGCATGGAGATCGCGTCATAGCCGGTGATCTGGCAGAGCTTGTCGCTGAGATCCTCGATCATCTCATAATAACCGGTGGCCTGATTCTTGGGCACAAAGGGGTGCAGATCGGCAAATTCGGACCAGGTGACCGGGATCATTTCAATGGTCGCGTTGAGCTTCATGGTGCAGGAGCCAAGCGGGATCATCGCGCGGTCCAGCGCCAGATCGCGGTCGGCAAGACGGCGCATATAGCGCGTCATCTCGGCCTCGGCGCGGTTGCGGTGGAAGGTCGGGTGGGTCAGATATTCCGAGGTGCGCAAAGAGGCGTCCGGCAAGCGATAGGCTGCGTCACGGGTGGCCTTTCGATCAATGCCAAAGGCGCGCCAGACGGCCTCGATTGTGTCATAACGGGTCATCTCATCAACCGAGATGCCGACCTTGGTGGTGCCGACTTTGCGCAGGTTGATGCCTTCGCCCACAGCGGCCTGCATGACGGTGCGTTGCAGCGCGCCGACCTCAACCGTGATGGTGTCAAAGAAGACTGCGGGTTCAACGGTAAACCCGTTTTCTTCCAGCCCGTTGGCCAGACGCGCGGCGCGGCGGTGGACGGTCTGGGCAATCGCCTTGATCCCGTCGGGGCCGTGATAGACCGCATACATGGAGGCCATGACCGCCAGCAGCGCCTGGGCGGTGCAGACGTTGGAGTTGGCTTTTTCGCGGCGGATGTGCTGCTCGCGGGTCTGCAGGGCAAGGCGATAGGCCGGGTTGCCTTGGGCGTCGACCGAAACCCCAATGATCCGGCCGGGCATCGCGCGTTTGAATTGATCGCGGGTCGCCATATAGGCCGCGTGGGGTCCGCCAAAGCCCATGGGCACACCAAATCGTTGGGTGGAGCCGACGGCGATATCCGCGCCCATTTCACCCGGCGATTTCAGAAGCGCCAGCGCCAGCGGGTCGGCGATGACAATCCCCAGCGCCTTGTTTTCATGGAGCGCGTCCATCTGATTGGTGAAATCTCGCACATGCCCATAGGTGCCGGGATACTGGAAGATCGCACCAAAGACGGCGGTGGCGTCCAGCGTGTCCGGGTCGGCGATGATCACTTCGATCCCCAGCGGTTTGGCGCGGGTCTGGATCACGGCGATGTTCTGCGGGTGGCAGTTTTCATCGACAAAGAAGGCGTTGGATTTCGACTTGGCAGAGCGTTTTGCCATGGTCATCGCTTCGGCAGCGGCGGTGGATTCGTCCAAGAGGGATGCGTTTGCGATATCCAGCCCGGTGAGGTCCGAGACCATGGTTTGATAGTTCAGGAGCGCTTCCAGACGGCCTTGGGAAATTTCCGGCTGATAGGGGGTGTAGGCGGTGTACCAGGCGGGGTTTTCCAAGATGTTACGCAGGATCGGCGCAGGTGTGGCAGTGCCGTAATAGCCCTGACCGATCAGCGAGCGCAGGACAGTGTTTTTATTTGCGACGTCCCGCATGTGATGCAGCGCATCGCGTTCCGACAGGGCGCGGCCCCAATCGAGCGGCTCTTGCTGGCGGATGGTTTCGGGCACCGTGGCGTCGATCAGCGCGTCGAGCGTTTTGAAGCCGATCACTTTGAGCATCTCCGCCATTTCCTGCGGCGAGGGGCCGATGTGGCGGCGGTTGGCAAAATCATAGGCTTGGTAGTCGGTGAGTTTGAACGCCATCTTGGGTGCTCCGGTCAAAAAGGGCAGCGCGGGCCGAAGGTGCGGGAGCCTCCGGCGGAAGTATTTGGGAAAAGATGAAAGGGGCGGGGGCGCCCCAATCAGGGGTCAGCCGATGAAGTCCTTGTAGGCGGCGAGATCCATCAGCTCTTCGAGCTGGGAGGGGTTGGAGAGTTTGACCTTGTAGATCCAGGCATCACCTTCGGGCTGATCATTGAGAGAGCCCGGATTGTCGGCGAGGGTCTCGTTGGCTTCAACCACTTCGCCGTCGACGGGGGCGTAGACCTCGGAGGCGGCTTTGACGCTTTCGATGACGCCGATGTCGTCGCCCTGGGAGAAGTCATCGCCTTCGTCCTTGAGTTCGATAAAGACAATGTCGCCAAGTTGGTCGGCGGCATGTTGGGTGATGCCAATGGTGGCCACGTCTCCTTCGACGGTGAGCCATTCATGTTCTTCGGAGTAATAGGTTGTCACTTGGGTGCTCCTTGCTGAATTGGGGCAGAGAGAATGCTGGGATTAGCGTTTGTAGTTTTGCGGAACAAAGGGCAGCGCGACAATGGTTGCGGGCTGTGCCTTGCCGCGAATGATCAGATTGACTGCGGTGCCGGGGGTGCTGTGGGGGGATGCCACATAGCCCATCGCCACCGGGCCGCCGACGGTGGGGCCAAAGCCGCCCGAGGTGATCTGACCCAAGGGGTCGCCGCTTGTGGATTGAATTTCAACCCCTTGGCGGGCGGGGGCGCGGCCTTCGGGTTTGATGCCCACCAGTTTGCGTGCAGGGCCATCCGTGATTTCGGACTGGATGCGCGCAGCTCCCGGAAAGCCGCCCCCGGTGCGGCGCGATTTCTGGATAGACCAAGTTAGTCCTGCCTCAACCGGTGAGGTATCGGCGTTGATATCATTGCCGTAGAGACACAAGCCCGCCTCAAGCCGGAGCGAGTCGCGCGCGCCAAGCCCTGCGGGGGCGCAGTCGTCATGGGCGAGAAGGGTGCGGGTGATCTCGACCGCTTTGTCTTCGGGGATCGAGATTTCATAGCCGTCTTCGCCGGTATAGCCGAGGCGTGAAATCCGCACGGGCGTGTCCAGGAGCGTGGCGGTGGTGGTTTCCATGAACTTCAGATCGGCTGCCACCGGGCACAAGGGGGCGAGGATGCTTTGTGCTTTGGGCCCTTGCAGCGCGATCAGCGCGTGGTCGGTGATCTCGGTCAGTTCAACCCCGTCCAGCGCGGCCATCAGAGGCAGGTCTTGGTCCCGCATTGAAGCGTTGACCACCACAAAGAGGTGATCGCCCGCGTTGGAGACAATGAGATCGTCGAGAATGCCGCCCGCGTCATTGGTGAACTGGGTATAGCGCGCCTTGCCTTCGGGCAGGGTTTGCAGCGCGGCGGGGACGAGGGTTTCCAGGGCGGCAGCGGGGTTTGTGCCATGCAGCGTCACCTGACCCATATGGGAGACATCAAACAGCGCGGCCTTTTCGCGGCATTGCGCATGTTCCGCCATGATGCCCGCATATTGGATCGGCATCGACCAGCCCGCAAAATCGACCATCTTGGCCCCCAGTTCGAGGTGCAGATCATAAAGCGGGGTTTTGCGGACAGCGTCGGTCATCGGGAAGCCTTTGCAATCAGGAAAGAGGGTGCGCGCCAAAATTGGCTCACAAGTTTCCTATAGGAAACAAAATCCACTAAGGCAACAGGGATTTTGTAAATACGACCCACGCGGGCTGGTCGGAATGACGCGAAACGTTCCGAATGTGTCGGTTATTGCATGATATAGCAGCTGTGGCCCAAGGGGAAAGCCCATATTTCGCAAGTGTGAAGCAATCATAAGGGTTTGTAATTGCGTGGAGCGCAACGGGCCGGGGTTGACCCGGCTGGGGACTGCGGGCAAGCCAGCGGGAAAGGGAATTGCAGTTCGGGGAGAGATGTTATGCGGCTTTGTGTGATTCACACCGGAGGCACCATCGGCAGCGCCATGACGCCATTGGGGTTTGCGCCCAAGGCGGGGATTGTCGAGGAGACATTGGCGCAACTGGCAGAATCTGGCGCGGTGACAGCGGCCTATGATCTGGTGGTGGCTGATCCGCTGCTGGACAGCTCACAAGCGACGGTGGCGGATTGGAACTGGATTGTGGCGGCCATTGCCGCGCGTCACGATGCCTATGACGGGTTTGTGGTGACCCATGGCACGGATTCCATGGGCTATGCGGCGGCGGCTGTGACTTTGGCATTGGAGGGGCTGGCCAAGCCGGTGATCCTGACCGGTTCCATGGTGCCCTTGCGTGTTGCGGGATCTGATGGTGCGGATAATCTGGTGGCGGCGATGGCTGCCGCTGAAACCGCTGAGCCGGGCGTCTGGTTGCAATTTGCCGGGCAGCTGTTGCCGGGCAGTCGGATCCAAAAGGTGCATTCGGTGGCGCATGCGGCCTTTGCCAGTGATGGGCAAGCGGTGACCCCACGGGTTGTTGGGGCGGATCTGCGCCACCATGTTTTCCAGCGACAGAGCCTGGCTATTGTGACCCTAAGCCCTGGGTTAGAGCCTCCCATGCTGACGGATCAGTGCCGCCGCGCGGATGGGGTGATCCTGCGGTGCTTTGGGTCCGGAAATGTGCCGGGCACCGCAGAGTTCCGCGCCTTTCTGGATGATCTGGCGGGGCGGGCTGTGCCCTTGGTGGCGATCAGCCAATGTGCGGCGGGTGGTGTGGTAATTGGCACCTATAGCGCCAGCGCTGTGCTGGCCGAAGTTGGTGCGATCAATGGCAAGGACATGACGCTGGAAGCGGCTTATGCCAAATTGATGCTGGGTCTGTCCCGATTTGCGGGCGACGACCTGCGCCAATATATGGAGACGGCGCAGGCGGGGGAAATCGCAGTCTGACGGGGAACACACGCCCGCAGGGGGCCTCAGGCGGATGCGGCCCAGGTCATGTTCGTGAACGCCTCGCGGAACGCAAAACGTTCCAGATGTTTGTCGATGATATAGCGGGCGGTGGCCAGCTCATCTGCGTTTGGACCGGTGACGGTGGCGGTCAGTTGGGTCGCGTCCGCCGTCAGCGTGATTGGGCCGCGGTCAAAGGTCAGGGTGGCAGTGGGGGCCTCGGGCGTGGCCTCATCCAGCTGTACCTCGATCTTGTGACCAAAGTGTTTGCAAAGCTGGCGCAGGTATTTGGCCGCGTTTGGGGTTTGAAAAATGCCGGTGTCGTGGATCTGCGTCTGAGACATTGGGAAACCTATCTATTTTACTCAGGTAATAGATGGCACCGGTGTGATCCTGGCACAAGAGGGGCTGGTCTACCGTAATAAAGGGGACCCTGTGCACACAGGCACAGGGTTGGGGCGCAGACCTGCAGGTTTAACCGGCCAGGTTTAGTCTGCCATTGCCATCAGCGCATAGGTGATCTGGGCGGTGGTGAAATCCGAAACGCGGCTGTCGGCGCCTTCGGGAGCCAGTTCGACCACATCCAGACCAACCAGACGCCGCCCTTTGAGGCTGTGCGCAACCAGATCCAGCGCCTGATAGAACCCCAGACCACCGGGCACGGGCGTGCCGGTTGCGGGCAGAATTGCGGGATCCAGACCGTCCACATCAAAGCTGACGTAGATATCATCCGGGAAATCGGCGGGCAGGTCGACGGTGGACAGGCCCTTGGTCACCAGTTCACGGCCATCCACCGCAAAGATATTGCAGGCGGCGCGGCGGTCGACCTCTTCCTGGCTCATGGCGCGCACGCCAAACTGGGCGATGCGGATGCCGTCTTCCTCGGCCAGGAGCTGCATGACCGAAGCATGGGAATGGCGTTCGCCCTGATAGGCCTTACGCAGGTCGGCGTGGGCGTCGATTTGCACGATCCCGACGGGACGGTTCAGAGCGCGGGCGACGCCGCGCACGGCCCCATAGGACAGCGCGTGTTCGCCGCCCAGTGTCACCGGAATGGCTCCGGCTTCAACGGCGTCGGCGGTGCGGGCGGCGATACGTTCCATCACTTCCGGCAGGGATCCGGTGCAGTCCACAGGGCCAAGCGTGGCGATGCCCTGGGCGCAGGGTTCCGTTCCATCCCACAGGCGTTCCAGTTCCACGCTGGCTTCCAGAATGGCTTCGGGTCCGCCTTTGGTCCCGGCACCATAAGACACGGTGCGTTCCAGCGGCACAGGGATCACCCGGAAACGGGCGGTGGAGGGATCGCGCTCTTGGGGTGAAAGTTCACCCTGAAGGAAATAGGTCATGACAAACGGTCCAGAAAATCGCTGTATTTCGGTTCACGCAGCAGGGTTAGCGCGTCGGTGTCGGAATTCCACAGCGCAATTGCAGGCAGCGGTACGCCGTTGAACGTGTTGGTTTTCACCATGGAATAATGAGACTGGTCGAGGAAGGCGAAGCGATCCCCCGGTTTCGGCGGCGTCGGGAAGGCATAATCGCCGATCACATCGCCCGCCAGACAGGATGGCCCGCCGAGGCGGTGTTTGTGATCGCTGTCCACCTCCCCCAGAAGGTCGGGGCGATAGGGGGCTTCCAGAACATCGGGCATATGGCAGGTGGCGGAGATATCGGTGATCGCCAGCGGCATGTGGTTTTCGGCCACATCCAGAATTTCCCCAACCAGAATGCCCGAATGCAGCGCGCAGGCTTCACCCGGTTCGATAAAGATCTCAACATTATGGCGGCTGCGGATGTCGCTGAGCAGGGCAATCAGCCCGTCGCGGTCATAATCGGGCTGGGTGATATGGTGGCCGCCGCCGAGGTTGATCCATTTGAGGCGAGGCAGCAGGTCCGCGATCTTGGGCTCCAGTGCGGCCCAGGTCCGGGCAAGCGGTTCAAACCCCTGTTCGCAGAGCGTGTGCATATGCAGCCCCTCGACCCCCTCCCAATCGGCATCGGTCATCTGTGAAATTGGCGTCCCCAGGCGCGAGCAGGGCGCGGTGGGGTCGTATTTCTCGTTCCAGCCTTCGGAATGTTCCGGGTTGATGCGCAGGCCGATGCTGATGGTCTCGCCCGCGGCGCGGGCTGCCTCGATCAGCGGGGCAAAGCGGCGGGCTTGCGCGGGGGAGTTAAAGATCAGGTGATCCGACAGCTGGATGATCTCAGGCAGGTCGGCAGCCTTGAAACCTGCGGAATAGGTGGTGACCTCTCCGCCGAATTTTTCCCGCGCCAGTCGCGCTTCGTAAATGCCGGATGCGCAGGTGCCGGAGAGGTATTTCTGCACCAAGGGCGCAATCGCATAGAAAGAGAACGCCTTGAGCGCCATCAGCACGTTTGCACCTGAGCGGTCGGCAACGTCGTGCAGGATGCGCAGATTGCGTTCAACGGCGACCTCATCCACCACAAAACAGGGTGAGGGCACACGGTTGAGGTCGAATGTGGCGAAGCTTTTGGTGGAGAGCGCTTTGATGTCCATGGGTGCTTTAGATCCAAGTCCCCGGTTTGTGCACGAGCGCTGAGCGGCTGCCCGGGCGGGTGCGGAACGCGCCCGCCGTGGGGCGGGCAGGCGCGTGCCAGTCGCTGGCGCGACCGGCGGTTTGTCTCATGGTGCTGAACCGATCAGAACGCGGGATGGCCGTCGAGTTCGACAACCTGCCAGGGCAAGCCGTCGGTGTTCAGCATGTCCATAAATGCGTCCGGGTCCAGCTGTTCGGTGTTCCAGACACCGGGGTCGAGCCAGATCCCTTTCATCATCATGGCCGCGCCGATCATGGCAGGCACGCCGGTGGTATAGGCCACGGCCTGGCTGCCGACCTCGGCATAGCATTCCTCGTGGTCGCAGATGTTATAGATGTAATAGGTCTTCTCATCGCCGCCATCTTTGGCCGGACCGGTGATGATGTCGCCGATGCAGGTTTTGCCCTTGGTCAGCTCACCCAGATCGGAAGGATCCGGCAGCACGGTTTTCAGGAATTGCAGCGGGATGATTTCAACGCCGTCATGCACCACCGGTTCAATGCCGGTCATGCCGATGTTCTGCAACACGGTGACGTGGTTGATGTACGCATCGCCAAAAGTCATCCAGAAGCGGGCGCGCTCGATCTCGGGGAAGTGGGTCGACAGGGACTCCAGCTCCTCGTGATACATCAGATACATGTTCTTCTTGCCCACTTCAGGGAAGTCGAATTCGTATTTGTGGGTCATCGCCGGGGATTCAATCCAGGCGCCATTTTCCCAATGACGCGCAGGTGCGGTCACTTCGCGGATGTTGATTTCCGGGTTGAAGTTCGTTGCAAAGGGCTTGCCGTTGTCGCCGCCGTTGCAGTCCAGAATGTCGATCAGGCGGATGCCGTCCAGCTTGTGCTTGCGCACCCAGGTTGCCATGATCGAGGTCACGCCCGGATCAAAACCAGAGCCGAGGATCGCGGTCAGACCGGCGTCCTTGAAGCGCTCCTGATAGGCCCATTGCCAGCTGTATTCGAACTTGGCCTCATCTTCCGGTTCATAGTTCGCGGTGTCGAGGTAGTGAATGCCCGCTTCAAGGCAGGCGTCCATCAGCACCAGATCCTGATAGGGCAGGGCGAGGTTCACCAGCAGTTCCGCGCCGGTTTCCTTGATCAGGGCAACCGTGTCGGCGACATTCATCGCATCCAGCTGCGCGGTGCGGATGGTGACGCCGGTGCGTTCCTTGACGTTTTTGGCGATGTCTTCGCATTTCGACACCGTGCGGCTGGCCAGTGTGATCTCCTTAAAGATCTCGGCGTGCATTGCCATTTTGGTGACCGCGACGGAGCCCACTCCGCCTGCGCCAACAACTAGAACCTTTTCCATGTATCCCATCCTCATCCTAGGGGCAGAATTTGAGCATTGGCTGCTCTGATTTTTGATTAGTCGAAATAAGTGTGACCGGCCAGCGCGTCTTTGTATGCGGCGATCATCATCCGGCGTTCGGCGGTATTGACCTGCCCGGCGGCGAGGGCGCGTTCCACGGTTTTGCGGAAGGCATCCAGACAGTCGCGCGGGTCGTATTCCACATAGGACATCACCTCGGCGATGGTGTCGGCCTCGGTCTCATGTTCGATATTGAACCCGCCTTGGCCGTCCAGCGAGATGGTGACCACATTGGCGTCGCCAAACAGATTGTGCAGATCACCCAGGGTTTCCTGATAGGCCCCGACAAAGAAGACACCGATGTGATAAGGTTCATCCGCCTTCAGATCATGGACCGGCAGGGCGTCAGAGGCGCCATCGGCCAGGATGAATTTGTCGATCTTGCCATCGCTGTCACAAGTGATGTCGCTGAAAATCGCCTGGCGGGTGGGTTCTTCGTTCAGCCGTTGCAAGGGCACAATCGGGTGCAGCTGGTCAATGGCCCAGACGTCGGGCAGCGATTGGAACAGAGAGAAGTTGCCGTAGTAGTAGTCGACAAAGGAGCCCAGCTGCGCCTGCGCATCGCCTGTCACATCGCGGCTGCGCGCGGTGGCCTTAAAACGGGAGGCCAGATACAGGAACCCCTGTTCGGCGCGGGCCAGCTCGGCCAGGCCAATTTGGCCACGCCGGAACAGGGCGCGCAGCTCGTCGCGGTAATAAAGCGCGTCGTTCAGCGCCTCTTGGAAGCGGTTGCTGTCGATGTAGTTTTCCACCGCCATCAGGTCGTGCAGCAGGTGGTTGTCGCCCTCTTGGGTGTCGGGCTTTGTTGCGCTGTCATAGAGCGTGGCACCCAGCACGTTGAAGACAAAGATCGAGGAATGCGCCACCACAAAGCGGCCGCTTTCGGTCACAATGGTGGGGTGGGGCAGGGCGGCCTCATCCATGGCATAGCGGATGGTTTCCACCACATTGGTGCAATATTCTTCGACCGTATAGTTGACCGAGTTCTCGTCCGAGCGGCGTTCGCCGGTGTAGTCGACGCCCAAGCCGCCGCCCAGATCCAGATGGGTCAGCGGCGCGCCCATGGCGGTGAGTTCGACAAAGAACCGGCAGGCCTCGGCGGCGGCGCGGCGGATGTCGATGATGTCGGGAACCTGGCTGCCCAGATGGCTGTGTTGCAGCACCAGACAATCCAGGAAACCGGCGGCTTTCATCCGGTCGATCAGCGTCACCAGCTCATGCGCGCCCAGACCAAAGGTAGAGCGGTCGCCCGAGCTTTCCTGCCATTTGCCGGTGACCCGTTCGGTCAGTTTGACGCGGACCCCCAGAAGGGGGCGAATACCCAGCTCGGTTGAGACCTTATGGACGACGTCAAATTCATCCAGGCTTTCGATCACGATGACCGTGTTCTGGCCCAGCTTGCGTGAGAGCGTGGCGAGGCGGACAAAACTTTCGTCCTTGGAGCCGTTGCAGATCAGCAAGGACTCGGGCGAGCGCGGTTGCGACAGGGCGATCAAAAGCTCGGGTTTGGAGCCCGCCTCCAGCCCGTAGTGCAGGGGCAGGCCGGTTTGCATCAGGTGGCTGATCACCTCGGCCTGTTGGTTGACCTTGATCGGGAAAACCCCGCGATAGACGCCCTGGTAACCGGTGGATTGGAACGCGGATTGAAAGGCGTTGTGAAGCTGCAGGAGTGCCTGATCCAGAAAATGATGGATGCGCAACAGGAAGGGGGCCGCGATGCCGCGTTCTGACAGGGCCTCGATCACTTTGGGAAGAGAGGTCGGCAGGCCGTCATTTGGTGCGCGCAGGGTGACTTCGCCTGCGTCGTTGACATCCAAGAGGCCCGCACCCCAGCGATCCAACCCGTAAAGCGGGCTGAACTGGCGGTTTTCGGCCATGTCATCCAATGCGGCGTTTAACATATTCGACTGTTGATGAGGCACTTACGTATTCCCTGCCAAAGGTTATCGACCGTGGGTTCGTTTGGACAAAGCGAATGTGGAATCGCCCCGTCGCCGACCAATCGATCGAAGAGAGGGCTGCGGTTTAGGGCCTGCAGCGCATGAGATCAAGGGTTTTGTCTTTGTGTCACATCGCCCGAAGCTCTTGGTCCATTGGCAAAAGGGCCCCAGGAGGGTACTGATCCAGGTAAGTCGCCTGTGGCGCAGATCCCGTAGTGATTGGCTGAAATGACACGGCCTTGACTATAGAATGTGCTGTCCAAGACGTATTGCGGCGAATAAGTGTCAAAAAAGGACTGATTTTCCGGTCGTAACCGTGCAAGCCATAGGCGTTCCGCGCAAAGTCATTAAGAGTACAAACCAAAATGTCAGACAGTTCTCGATCTGTAACGACGCTGACACATTCACACAGTAATTTCTCGAAAAATGCTCTATCGGGCCGTCAATGACCACGTATCGTACTATTTTTATCTCTGACGTTCACCTTGGAACGCGTGGTTGCCGCGCCGATCTGTTGGTGGATTTTCTGGGCAAATATGAGAGCGAAACGCTCTATTTGGTTGGAGATATTTTGGATGGCTGGCAGCTGCAGCGCGGCTGGCACTGGCCCAGTTCGCACAACACTGTCATCCAATGTATCCTTGAAAAAGCGCGCAAAGGCACGCGAATTGTCTTTGTCCCCGGCAACCATGATGAAGTCATGCGCCGCTTTCCGGGTATTCATTTCGGCGGGATTGAGGTCAAAGACCATGACGAGTTTATCTCGGCCGATGGCAAACGCTATTTTGTGACCCATGGCGATCAGTTTGACACGGTGATCGCCAATGCCAAATGGCTGGCCTATTTAGGGGATCGCGCCTATGCCACGTTGATCTGGCTGAACCCCAAGATCAACACGGTGCGCAGGCTGTGGTCTCGCAGCTATTGGTCACTGTCGAAATGGACCAAACATCAGGTCAAACAAGCGGTCAACTTCATCGGCAAATACGAAGAGACCCTGTCTGAGGATGCGCGCCAGCGTGGCTTTGATGGGGTAATCTGCGGCCATATCCACCATGCGGCCATCCGCCAGATCGGCGACATTCAATACATCAACACTGGCGATTGGGTCGAAAGCTGTACCGCAATTGTCGAAGACCACAGCGGTGAGCTGCGTTTGATCGATTGGGAATCGCGCAACAACCGGCTGCGTCTTTTGGAAAAACGCCAAAAGAAGCGCAAGCGTGCTGCGGCCAAGTCCACCGAACCTTATCAGAAAGAGAAGACATGAGCGCGACACAGACGAATTCAATTGCAGACGCGGTATACGAGAACCGCTCTTTTTCGTTGGATACGCTTTCGGATCGCGCTTTTGCCTTTTTGTTTCGGGGGCTGGTTTACCCGCAGATCTGGGAAGATCCGGCCTGCGACATGGCTGCGCTGCAGCTGACCCCGCAGGATCATATCATCTGCATCGCATCCGGTGGCTGTAATGCGATGTCTTATCTGACGGCAGAGCCGGCCTCGCTGACGGCGGTGGATCTGTCTCCCTGGCATGTTGAACTCAATCGGCTGAAACTGGCGGCAGCGGCGCATTTGCCGGATCACCACAGTTTTTATTCGGTTTTTGGTCATGCGGACCGGATGGAAAACAGCGCCCTTCTGGAACGTTATGTTCTGCCGCATCTTGATGCGCAGGGGCAGGCTTTTTGGAAGGGGCGCAACGGTCTGCGTCCGCGTTTGTCGATGTTTACCCGTGGGTTTTACCGCTTTGGCGTCTTGGGCCGGTTTCTGAGCGCGGTGCATCTGGTATCCAGACTGGGCGGCGTGGATTTCCGCCCGCTGTTGACGGCCAAGTCCCTGGCCGATCAGGACGCGTTTTTTAACAGCCAGATTGCGCCGCTTTATGACTCACGGTTTGTAAAATTCATTGCTCGCCGCCGGGCCTCATTGTTTGGTCTGGGGATCCCGCCTGCGCAATATGACAAGCTGGCCGGGGACGCCGGGGGCGACATTATTCCGGTGCTCAAAGAGCGCACGCGCAAGCTGTTTTGTGACTTCCCGATTGATGAGAACTATTTCGCCTGGCAGGCCGCCAACCGCGCCTACAAAGAAGACGGAACAGGCCCGGTGCCGCCCTATCTGGAAGCCGCACATTTTGAGGCGCTGCAGGGCGCTGAGGCCCGCGCCACAGTTGTGAACCGGTCGATCACCGATGTTCTGGCCGAAGCGCCGGATCAGTCCAAATCGGTCTATGTGCTGCTGGATGCGCAGGATTGGATGACGGATGCGCAGTTGAATGCCCTGTGGGATCAGATCACCCGCACCGCCCAGCCGGGCGCGCGGGTCTTGTTCCGCACCGGTGGCACGGATGACATCCTGCCGGGGCGGGTTGCTGCGGCGACGCTGGATCAATGGTCCTATGATGCCGAAGCTTCGGAAACCGCATTTAAAACTGATCGCTCGGCCATTTACGGCGGCGTGCATCTTTATCGAAAGCCTGCCTGATGACCGAGACCACCGAACACAGCCAATTGATGGATCAGACCTATCGGTATCAGCGGCTGATCTATGATGCGACGCGCAAATATTACCTGTTGGGCCGCGATCATTTGATTGCGGGCATGAATGTGCAGCCTGGTGAACGGGTGCTGGAAGTGGCCTGTGGCACCGGTCGGAACCTCGATCTGATCCGCAAGCGCTATCCTGATGCCCAGCTGTTTGGGCTGGATATTTCGGAGCAGATGCTGACAACGGCGCGGGCCAAACTGGGGGCGGATGTGTCCCTGGCGCAGGGCGATGCCTGTCAGTTTGATGCCAATGCACTGTTTGATGAGGACGGGTTTGACCATGTTATCCTGTCCTATAGTCTGTCGATGATCCCCGACTGGCAGGGCGCGCTGCGCGAAGCCAAACGGCAGCTGGTGCCGGGCGGGCAGTTGCATGTGGTGGATTTTGGCGACAGCTCGGGCCTGCCAAGCTGGTTCCAACGGGGGCTTCTGGCCTGGTTGGCGCGCTTCCATGTGAGCCCGCGCACATCACTGGAACCTGTGATGCGAGAGCTTGCACGTGATGCCGGTGAGATCTCCGTGGAAGGCATGTTCCGCAAATATGCGATCTATGGCCATTTCACAAAAAACGGCACCACCGAACCCAAAGTGTAATCGGTCACTGGCCAGGGCTCTAGCCGCGCCCATGGATCCATAAACAAGCGCCCCTCTGGAGCCAATCACGTAGGCCGGGCTTTGGGCAATCAAACTGCTGTCCGCGTTTGCGGTGCCAGAGGCTTTGGCCGTGGCATCTATAGCCGGAACCTCAAACCTGATCCATTTGGTGGCGTGCGGCTGTGATGGGGCAGATCGATTTTGTTCAGGTCCTGCACATAAACAGACAGAGGTTGTGCAAAATCAAGAGTGTTGTTTCGGCACGGCTCTGCTCAGACTTGCCCATAAGTTGAGAGCAAGGGAGTGAGCAGGTGCAATCTGTCGGAACGTTTGATTATGTGATCGTGGGGGCGGGCAGCGCAGGCTGTGTTTTGGCCAACCGTCTGAGCGAGGATCCCGATGTGCAGGTGCTGCTGTTGGAGGCGGGCGGCAGTGACAATTACCATTGGATCCATATTCCGGTGGGCTACCTCTATTGCATCGGCAATCCCCGCACCGATTGGGGGTTCAAGACGGCGGCCTGTGAGGGGCTCAACGGGCGGTCCCTCTTGTACCCGCGCGGGCGGGTTCTGGGGGGCTGTTCCTCGATCAACGGGATGCTGTATCTGCGCGGACAGTCGGCGGATTATGATGGCTGGCGGCAGATGGGTCTGTCGGGTTGGGGCTGGGACGATGTGCTGCCCTATTTCATCAAATCCGAGGATTACTATGCCGGGGCGGATGCAGCCCACGGCAGCGGCGGTGAATGGCGGGTGGAGGAACAGCGGCTCAGCTGGGAGATCCTGGAGGCCTGGAAAGCGGCCGCCGTGGCAGAGGGGCTGCCGGATACGGATGATTTCAACCGCGGTGACAATCACGGGGTTGGCTATTTCAAGGTGAACCAGCGCCGGGGCTGGCGGTGGAGCACGTCCAAAGGGTTCCTGAAACCGGTGCGGGGGCGCAAGAACCTGACAGTGTTGACACATGCCCAGACCGAACAGTTGATGTTTGAGGGCGCGCGCGCCAGCGGCGTAAAACTGCGCCACAAGGGCGTGCCCGTGACCGCCAGCGCCACGCGCGAGGTGATCCTGTCCGCCGGTGCCATCGGCTCACCCCAGATCTTGCAATTGTCGGGCATTGGCCCCGGTGCGGTGCTGCAACAGCAGGGCATCACTGTGCGACAGGACCGCCGGGATGTGGGCGCAAACCTGCAGGATCACTTGCAGATCCGCTGCGCCTATCGGGTGTCTGGCGTCAAAACGCTGAATGAGATGGCCAACAGCCTGTGGGGCAAGGCGCAGATTGGTCTGGAATATGTGCTGAAACGTTCGGGGCCAATGTCGATGGCGCCCAGCCAGTTGGGGGCATTTGCCTATTCCTCGCCCGATGTGGCGACACCCGACCTTGAATATCACGTGCAGCCCGTGTCGTTGGAGGCCTTTGGCCAGGCACCGCATGACTTCCCGGCGATCACCGCGAGCGTCTGTCATCTGCGCCCTGAAAGCCGGGGGCATGTGAAGATCACCACGCCGGATCCGATGGGGCATCCGGAAATCCAGCCGAATTACTTGTCGACCGAGGGCGACCGGCAGGTGGCGGCGCGGGCGATCCAGTTGACCCGGCGGATTATGGCGCAGGATCCGATGGCGCGGTATCAACCCGAAGAGTTCAAGCCGGGACCGCAGTTTCAGACCACATCGGAGCTTATTGAGGGCGCGGGTCAGATTGCCTCAACCATTTTCCATCCGGTGGGCACCGCGCGGATGGGGACGGATGCGGATGCGGTGGTGGATGCGCAACTGCGGGTGAATGGCACCCAGGGGTTGCGGGTGGTGGATGCTTCGGTCATGCCGGTGATCCCATCCGGCAACACCAATGCGCCCACCATTATGATTGCCGAAAAAGCTGCCGATCTGATCAAAGCGGCCTGGGTGCGTGCAGCCTGAGAGAGGCGGAACATCTGGGCGGCCACGGGGTCGGCGGCGGGATGCGGGGCTGGAGAATTAAGCAAAGACAGCGCCAAAGCGTTCAACGGCGGCTCCGCCACCGGTGCCTGTCAAATACCGGTTGCATGATGGCGCCGGTCTCACCACAGTCGCGGGACATCTGACTTCAACAAAGGCCCGCAGAAATGGCAGAGATCCTGGTTCTTGGCGCTGGCATGGCGGGAGTGGCCGCCGCCCTGTCACTGAATGCACGCGGCCATGAGGTGACGCTTCTGGACCGGCGTGCGCCCGGGCAGGAGACCAGTTTTGGCAATGCCGGTGTCATTCAGGCCGAGGCGCATGAACCCTATGCCATGCCACGGGGGGCCACCCTGTTGGGCTATGCTTTGGGGCAGAGCAATGACGTGGCGGTGCACCTGCCTTCGGTGCCACCGATGCTCACCGCCCTTTGGCAGTATTTCCGCAATTCCGCCCCAAACCGCCACGCTCAGATCTCAAACACCTATTCCCAGCTGATTGCCCGCGCGGTTCTGGACCACAGCAAACTGATCAGCGCAGCGGATGCCGGCGCTTTGCTACGCCAAACGGGTCTGGGTGAGATCTATACCAAGGCGCGCGATCTGGACCGGGCCGCGGCGGCAGCGCAGAGCTTCGCACGCCGTTATGGTCTGGCCGTGGATGTCACCGATGGGACCGCTTTGCGAACCGAAGAAGCGGCGTTGCTACAGCCGCCCGCCGGTGCCATTTTGTGGCGCGACAGTTGGAGCTGCAGTGACCCGGGCGCCTTGGTTCAGGCCTATGCAACACTGTTTCAGGCTCGCGGTGGCACGATTCAGACCGCGCAGATCCGCGCCCTTTTGCCCACGGCTGCAGGCTGGCAGGTGCTAACCGAAGGCGACACTTTTGAAGGTGAACATGTGGTTGTGGCCCTCGGTGCTTGGTCCCCGCAGATCTTGCGCCCATTGGGGTACAAGATCCCGATGGTGATGAAACGCGGCTATCACAGCCATTTTGCCCATCCTCACCCGCTGACCCGGCCCTATGTTCTGATGGATCAAGGGGTGGTTCTGTCGTCCATGCAACAGGGGTTGCGGATCACCAGCGGTGCCCATTTGGTGGGGCTTGATGGGCCTGCACGGTTTGGTCAGCTGGACGCTGGATATCATGCGGCGCAGGCGCTGTTTGATCTGGGAGACGAGCTGCCAGACAATCGCTGGCAGGGCACACGCCCCTGTCTGCCGGGCATGCTGCCGTTGGTTGGGCCTGCGTCGCGTCACCAGGGCCTATGGTTCGACTTTGGTCACGGACACCAAGGGTTTACGTTGGGCCCCACAACGGCCGAGCTGCTGGCGGAGCATCTTGAAGGCGCGCCCAGCCCCTTGGCCCGCGCGCTTGCGCCCAGAGGCTGACTTTAGGCGCTGGCGCGGATGATCAGCTCACCCTCAAAACCGGTCAGCGGGGTATCGGGCGTCTCGCCTTTTAGAACCTGAACAAGCCCCTGGACCATATCGGCCAGAGGCTGGCGATAGGTGGTCAACCGGTAATGCGGACTTGCCGCCAAGGGCGCGTCATCAAATCCCGTGACGGCAATATCCTGTGGCACTTGCAGACCCAATTCATACCGCAACGCATCAATGGCCCCCATCGCAAGCGCATCGTTTTCACAGACCAGAACGTCCGGGCGGTTGCTGTCTGTCAGGCCCTGCAGCCGCTCCGCAACGGTTTGATAGGCAAGATCCGGATCATAGGCCCCCACTGGGATCACCGGACAGGGGTGGTCTTTGGCGGCCTGCCATCGCGCGACAAAGGTTTCCTTGCGATGCAGGTGTGCCGAGACCGTCTGAGGCCCGGCAAGAAACAACGGGCGTTGATACCCTTGGGCGATCACATAGTCGGCGATGGTGGTCATGGCGGCCTGATCATCACAGCAGATTGAGATCGTATTGGGGTTCTCGGACTGGCGGGCAAACAGGATCAGCTTGCGTACCCGGCGCGCGCCCAAGGCGGTTTTTAACACTTGATCGTCAAATTGCACGCCGATCAGAACCGCCGCATCCACCCGGCGTTGGCTTGCTGTCAACAGGGCCGAGGTTGCGTCTTCTGCGTCCAGCGTATTGACCAACAACGTGTCCCAGCGGTTCTGGCGCAGAATGCGGGTCAGTTTCTCCATCATCACCAGCTTGTGCGGGTTGGCAAAGTCATCCACCAAAAGCGCCACCAGATTGCTTCGATCAGACGCGAGGCTGGCGGCCTGCAGATCCGGGACATAGCCAAGCTGCTGGGCGGCGGCCATTACCTTGGTCCGGGTTTTCTCTGAAATCGAGGCCTCAGGTTTAAACGCACGATTCACCGTCCAGCGCGACACCCCGGCCAGGGTTGCCACATCATCTGCCGTTACAGTCTCCGTAAAGTCGTCTTGGGTCATATGGGTCTCCTAAACGGGACCCTAGGCCATCTGCATTTGAGTTTCCACCTATTTTGCTCGCGCGTGCAAAATGCGCTTGCACGCGCGAGCAAAAATCACGATCCTGCGGGCAATCAACACGATTCGAATTGCTGGATTTGGGAGGCACGCATGTTGAAAGTTGGGTTGTTGGGCGCGGGGCGCATTGGAACGGTTCATGCAAAGGCGATTACCGCCCACACAGGCAGCGCGCTTGTAGCGGTGTCAGATGTGATGACCGAAAACGCCACGCGTCTGGCCTCTGAGTTCGGGGCCGAGGCACGGTCAACCGATGATATCCTGAAGGATCCTGCCATTGACGCGGTGCTGATCGCGACCTCCACCGATACCCATTCGGATCTGATGGAACGCGCAACAGCTGCGGGCAAGGCGGTTCTGTGTGAAAAACCAGTGGATCTGGATCTGGCCCGCGCCAAAGCCTGCCAGGCGGCGGTTGAGAAAACCGCACAACCCGTCATGATCGGGTTCAATCGCCGGTTTGACCCCAATTTTGCGGCGGTCAAAACCGCGCTGGCCTCGGGTGAGGTGGGCAAGGCTGAACTGTTGGCGATCACCTCATTTGATCCAGCACCGCCGCCGGTCTCTTATATCAAAGTTTCGGGCGGTTTGTTCCGCGATATGATGATTCATGATTTCGACATGGCCAATTTCATCATGGGCGATCTGCCGGTGACCTTGCAGGCAACGGGCACCTCGGTTGTGGATCCCGAAATCGGCGCAGCGGGTGATGTGGATACGGCTGTGGTCACCATGACCTATGCGGATGGGCGCATTGCCGTGATCAAAAACTCGCGCCGGGCGGTCTATGGCTATGACCAGCGGCTGGAGCTTTTGGGGTCGGACGGATTGCTGCAGGCGCAGAACATGCTGGAGAGCACAGTGGTGAAATCCACCGTCGATGGCGTGCAATCGGCCAAGCCGACCTATTTCTTCCTTGAACGCTATATGCAGGCCTATCAGGCGGAATGGGCGGCCTTTGTTGATGCCGTCAATGGCTCGGCCCCGGTTCCGGTGAGCTTGGCTGATGGTGTTGCGGCGCTGGCGATGGCCGAAGCGGCGGCAAAATCAGCCGAAACAGGCCAGCCGGTGCAGCTGTCAGATGTGATCTGAGCCTCGGGAGGAACTGAGATGAGTGTCAAAATCGGGATCTCCCCCATTGCCTGGCAAAATGATGACCTGCCGGATCTGACGGCGGCGTTTACCATGGATCAGGCGCTGAAAGAAGCGCGCGAGATCGGATACACTGGTGTGGAGCGGGGCCGTCGGATGCCACAGGACACCGCCGGTCTGCGCGCCTATTTGGCGGAGTATGATATCGCGCTGTGTGGCGGCTGGTGTTCGGGCAATCTGATGCAGGCGTCTGTCGCCGAAGAGATTGAAGCCATCACACAACAAGTCGAGCAGTTTGTGGCGCTGCAGTCTCCCTGTCTGGTCTATGCGGAATGTTCAAACACCGTGCAGGGCGACATTGCAACACCGGTGAACAACCGCCCCAAGCTGAGCCGGGATGAGGTTCTGGGATATGCCGCGAAACTGTCCGAAGTGGCCAAGTGGATGGCGGATCAGGGTATGGTTCTGGCCTATCACCACCACATGGGGTCCATGATCGAGGATCAGGATGATGTGGATTGGCTGATGGAGGGCAGCTCGGATGAGGTGACCCTGTTGTTTGATGCCGGTCATTTGCAATTTGGCGGTGGCGATGTGCTGGGCACATTGGACAAATGGGGCCACCGGGTGCGTCATGTGCATTTCAAAGATGTGCGCCCGGATGTGACCCGTTGGGTGCGGGATAACAACAAGAGCTTCTTGGACGGTGTGATTGCCGGGGCCTTTACGGTGCCGGGCGATCCTGAAGGCTCCATCGATTTCCAGGCGGTGACCAACAAGCTGAAGCAGATGGATTATGCGGGCTGGATTGTGGTGGAGGCCGAGCAGGACCCGGCCAAGGCAAACCCCTATGAATATTCCAAACTGGGCTTTGACCATATCGTGAAGATCTGCGGCCAATCCGGCCTTGAGATTGCCAGCGGCACACAATGAGGGATTTGTGATGGCTGATTTGCTGAAGAAACCTTTTGGGACGCGCGGCAAGGTGCATCAGATCACCCCAGAAAGCGCCGGGTGGCGGTATGTGGGGTTTTCGCTTTATCGCTTGCGGGCCGGTGATACAGCGGCCGAGGTGACCGGCGACAACGAGGTGATCCTGGTGATGGTGGAAGGCAAGGCCCAGATCACCGGCGCGGGTCAGGATTGGGGCACTTTGGGCGATCGGATGAATGTCTTTGAAAAGACGCCGCCGCATTGTCTTTATCTCCCCAATGGCACTGACTGGAGTGCAGTGGCCGAAACTGATTGCACCATCGCGGTCTGCGCAGCACCTGGCGCCAGCGGTCATGAGGCCCGCCGGATTGGCCCCGATGGCATCGAGCTGACCGAACGCGGCAAGGGGACAAACACGCGGTACATCAACAATATCGCGATGGAGAATGAGGATTACTGCGACAGCCTGCTGGTGACCGAAGTGTTTACTCCGGCAGGCCATTGGTCGTCCTACCCCAGCCACCGCCATGATGAGGATGACTTCCCCCGGATCACCTATCTGGAGGAGACCTATTATCACCGTTTGAACCCGGCCAATGGGTTTGGCATCCAGCGCGTCTATACCGATGATGGCCAGCTGGATGAAACAATGGCCGTTGCTGATGGGGACGTGGTCTGTGTTCCGCGTGGGCACCATCCGTGCGGTGCGCCTTATGGGTTTGAGATGTATTACTTGAACGTGATGGCAGGTCCGTTGCGCAAATGGCGGTTTGTGCCCGCCCCTGAAGTAGAATGGATTATGGAGCGGGACGCATGAGTACGTACGAGACGACACGGCAGTTTGAGCTGGCTGCCTGCGCCGAAATGCTGTGGTTGGACCGCCCGATGGCCTGGCGGGTTGCGCGGCTGGCGGAACGAGGATTTGGCGTGGGTCTGTGGAACTGGCCACATCTGGATCTGGACGCGCTAAAGGCCACAGGCGCGCGGTTCACCATCATGAACGGCTATCTTGAAGGGCGGCTGGCGGATGACGCGGGCGCAGACCTTCTGTTGCGCTCAGCCAAAGAGACGATTGCAATTGGCAAACAGCTGGGTGTCGCGCGGTTGAACCTGCATGGCACTGGCCTGGGGGATGGGGGTATTCCCCTGTGGCAGCATGAGGTTGTGGATGGCGCAATGTGGATCAAGGCGCGGGATACGTTGAACCGCATCTGTGATCTGGCGGAGGCCGAAGGTGTTGTGTTCACCCTGGAAAACCTCAACCAGTTGGACCATCCGGGCGTGCCCTTTGGCGCAACAGGTGATGTGCTTGCGCTGGTCTCAGCCGTGAACCGGCCCGAACTGCGGATCAACCTGGATCTGTACCACACGCAGATCGGCGAAGGAGACCTGTTGCGGTGGTGTGAAAAATGTCTGCCGTGGATTGGAGAGGTGCAGGTGGCCGACAATCCGGGCCGCTGTGAGCCGGGCACCGGAGAGGTGAACTTTGCCGCTGTGGCGCAAGGTCTGGCCAAGATGGGCTATGCCGGGCCGGTGGGTCTGGAAGCCTTTGCCAAAGGGGACAGTGACGCCGCGCTTGATGCGTTCGAGGCCGCCTTCTCTTTTTAACTTGTCCTGAAACAGGGCAGACCTGCGCGCCGGTTGCGGCGCGCAGTTTTGTTTTACCGCAAACGTGCCTCGGTCTTGGCGTCAAAGAAATAGGCAGATGGGTCATCAAAATCGACGGTGACCGCAGTGCCTTCAGCAATCGCCTCGTCGCCGCGGGTCTCGACGATGATCTTTTCGCCGGTTGCCGTGGCGAGATAGTCATAGGACACGCCGCCCAGACGTTCGCGCAGATCCAGTGCAATGTCGCTGCCGCCCTCGGCAACACGCAGATGCTGCGGACGCAGGCCGACAATCACCGGATTGTCCTCATCCGGCAAGGCCACATCGGTTTCAATCCGTCGCCCGCCAAGGGCTGCCACAGTGACGCCGCCCTCCGACACGATGCCATCCAGAAAATTCATCGCGGGTGAGCCAATGAAACCGGCCACAAATTTATTGTCCGGGTTCTGATACAACTCCATCGGGCTGCCGACCTGTTCCACATGACCGGCGCGCAGGACCACGATTTTATCCGCCAAAGTCATGGCTTCGACCTGATCATGGGTCACATAGATCATGGTGGCGCCAATTTCCTTGTGCAGGCGCGCGATTTCCACCCGCATGTCGACGCGCAATTCTGCGTCCAGGTTGGACAGGGGTTCATCAAACAGGAACACCTCGGGTCCGCGTACAATGGCCCGGCCAATGGCGACCCGCTGACGTTGCCCGCCTGACAGCGCCTTGGGCTTGCGGCTGAGGTATTGGTCCAATTGCAGAATGCGCGAGGCTTCGGCGACCTTTTCCTTGATCTCGGCCCTGGGGTGGCCGTTCATCTTGAGACCAAACCCCATGTTTTCTTCAACCGACATATGCGGATACAGCGCGTAGGTTTGGAACACCATGGCCACGCCGCGTTCTGACGGATCCATATGGGTCACATCGCGGCTACCGATATTGATCTGGCCGTTAGTGGTCTCTTCAAGCCCTGCGATCATCCGCAACAAAGTGGATTTGCCACAGCCCGAGGGGCCGACAAAGACGCAGAATTCGCCATCTTCTATTTGCAGATCGATGTTATGGATGACTTGGACGTCACCGTATTTTTTTACAGCTTTTGACAGCGTAACGCCGGTCATATCATTCCTCCTGATGATCAGCTCGGGAACTGCCAGGTTTCGGCAGCGGTTGCGATTTCGGATGCAGTTTTCAACAGCAGGGGCCGGTGTGGTAACAGACCGTCCAGCGACTGGCGTTGGGTGGATGTGGTGATCGACAGCGCGCCGATCACGCGGCCGGACTCTGACAGGATTGGCGATGCGATGCAGATAATGCCGGGTTCATGTTCTTCGCGGTCAAAGGCGATGCCTTCGCGGCGGATGGTCTGCAGCTCGGCCCGCAGCGCATCAGCAGTGATTAGCGTATTGGGCGTATGTTGCAAAAAGGCCTGACGTCGAATTGCGTCTTCGCGGGCCTCGTCTTCCAGAAACGCCATCATGGCTTTCCCGACACCTGTGCAGAAACCGGGGCCGATCTTGCCTGCCTGGCTGAACATCTCCAGCGGGTTGGTGGCCATGCGCTTGTCCACATAAAGAACCTGCCCGCGATCAAGCTGTGCCAGGTGGATGGTTTCCTGCACTTCGCTTGCCAGCGCATCAATAAAGGGGCGGGCAACCGGAGCAAGCGAGCTTTGCCGCCAGGCCGCATGCGCCAGGCGCACCAGACGCAGACCAGGGGCATAGGTCTGGCGCTCTTCGTCATAAGACAGCATGCCCTGATTCGTTAACGACTGGACCAAACGATAAAGCGTGGCTTTGGGATGTTCTGAATTGGCCAGCAATTCGCCAAACCGAACGGGGCGTTCGAACTCGGCAATTTGATCCAATATATTCAATGCCTTGCCGACTGTTCCATCGGCTCCGCGCTCTGCAGCCGCCATGGCAGCTCCCCCCTGTCTTGCTGTGACACCCCGGTCTCTGGCGGTCACGTAACGGTTGACATTCTTAACCAGAGTCCGGCATGGTTTCAATAGATGGAAGTTAGTTCCATTATTTGAAACCTGCAATAGGGTTCTTTGGGAGGAAACCAATGAATTTGTTCAAAACGACAGCTGCGGCTTTGTTGATGACTTCGGGACTTGTGGTCTCGGCGCAGGCCGAAGGTCTGTCAGGCACGCTCAAGATCTTTTCCGACATGTCTAACCCGGCGCCGCGCGCTGCGATGGAAGGCATGGCAGAGCGTTTTGGGGCATTGCACCCGGATCTGACGGTTGAGGTTACCGTGATCGACCGTGAAGCCTACAAGACGCAGATCCGCAACTTTTTGACGGCTGATGCGCCGGATGTGGCCAACTGGTACGCGGCAAACCGGATGAAGCCTTATGTGGATGCGGGCTTGTTCGAAGATATCTCGGACCTGTGGGCGTCGCCTGAGCTGGCGGATCTGACCTCGACCAAAGGGGCGATGACCCTGGATGGCAAACAATGGGGGGTGCCTTACACCTATTACCAATGGGGTGTGTATTACCGGGCGGACATCTACAACGAACTGGGTCTGAGCGAGCCTGCGACCTTTGACGAGATGAAGTCCAACTGTCAGGCGATCATCGAGTCCGGCCGTAAATGCTATACCATCGGGACCAAGAACTATTGGACCGCAGGTGGCTGGTTTGACTATCTGAACATGCGCACCAACGGCTATGACTACCATTCGTCACTGCTGGCGGGTGAGATCGCCTGGAGCGACGACGGGGTCAAGCAGACCTTTGCCAACTGGCGCGAACTGCTGGATATGGGCGCATTTGTTGACAACCACACCGCCTACAGCTGGCAGGAATCCTTGCCCTTTATGGTGCAGGGAGATGCCGCGGCCATCTTGATGGGTAACTTTGCCGTGGCCCCTCTGCGGGATGCGGGTCTGGATGACAGCAAACTGGATTTCTACCAATTCCCAGCCATCAATAGCGCGGTCGCACTGGCCGAAGATGCACCCACCGATACATTCCACATCCCGGCAAACGCCCAGAACAAAGAAGCCGCACGCGCGTTTTTGAAGTTTGTGGTCTCGGCCGACAATCAGACGCTGATCAACAATGGCGCCAACCTGGGTCAATTGCCGGTCAACGCAAAGTCCAGCGTGGATGATGATAAATTCCTGCAGGAAGGCTTTGTCATGCTGTCGTCCAACAGCCCTGGTGGCGTGGCCCAGTTCTTTGACCGTGATGCCCCGGCGCAGATGGCAAAAATTGCCATGGAAGGCCTGCAAGAATTTATGGTCAAGCCGGACAATCTGGACAAGATCCTGGCCCGTCTCGATCGTGCTGCCAAGCGGATCTACAAGTAATCTGAACTGAGGGGGCCGCCCCCAGCGGGCGGCCTTCGCGCATATTTGCGCCAAATGGCTCCTCGTCTGGATCTCCGTGGCGCGCCTGCTGATGCCCCACGCTCTCTTTCCTTTGGAGAACAAAAATGTCGTCACCGACCAAGGCCCGGACCCAAAGGTCCTGGTACAAACGTAATGAAATCGCAGTAACCCCCTGGCTGTTTCTGGCACCGGGCGTGGTGGCGTTTCTGCTTTACGTGATCTTTCCGATTTTTCAGTCGATCAATATCTCGTTTTATGAATGGGATGGGTTGGGTGAAGCCTATTGGGTAGGGCTCAGCAACTACGAAGAGCTGTATTGGGATGACGCGTTTTACGTGTCATTGCGCAACAACCTGATCTGGTTGGTACTGTATCTTCTGGCAATTCCGGCGGGGCTGGCGATTGCCCTGTTCCTGAACCAGACCGTGACCGGGATCCGCCTGTATAAGTCCCTGTTTTTCTTTCCCTTTGTGATCTCCCAAGTGGTGGTGGGCCTGGTATTCAGCTGGTTCTATGATCCCTCCTTTGGTCTGTTGAACCAGATCCTGGGAGTAGTGGGTCTGGGGCCGATCAATGTGTTGGGCGATGAACGCTTTGTGACCTATGGCATTATCGCTGCAGGCATCTGGCCGCAGACAGCCTATTGCATGATCCTCTATCTCACTGGTTTGAATGCAGTGGATCCAGAACAGATCGAGGCGGCGCGGCTGGACGGTGCCAAAGGGCTGCGGATGTTGTGGCATGTGATCATTCCGCAATTGAAACCTGCGACCTTCATCGCCTTTGTGGTGACAATCATTGGCGCGCTCCGGTCGTTTGACCTGATCTCGATCATGACGGGGGGCGGCCCCTTTGGCGAAAGCCGGGTTCTGTCCTTTTATATGTTTGAGGTCGCGCTGTCGGAATATGGCTTCCGCATGGGCTATGGGGCGGCCATCGCAGTGGTGCTGTTCCTGATCATGCTCTGCTTTATCGCCTATTTTCTTTATTCCATGTATCAAGACGACAAAGGGGGGCGGTGATCGATGTTTCCCACTCCGATCGAAAAAACCTCGCGCAATTGGCAGCTGACCTATCAGGCGATGTTGCCGGCGGCCCTGGTTCTGTGGCTGTTGCCGCTGTTGGCGGTGGCGCTGTTCTCCATCAAGCCGGATGCGGATTTTACCTCAGGCAATTACTGGGGTGTGCCCAGCTCTTTCAATTTCCTTGAGAATTACGGCAAAGTGTTCTTTGCCTCGGACATGCCGAAATACCTGCTGAATTCGGTTCTGATCACGGTGCCCACTGTGATTGGCTGTGTGATCCTGTCGTCGATGACCGGCTTTGCCCTGGGGGTTTACAAGTTCAAAGCCAACCTCTGGGTGTTCTTTATGTTTGTGGCGGGGAACTTTGTGCCCTTTCAGATCCTGATGGTGCCGGTGCGGGATCTGACGCTGGACATGGGCCTGTATAACACCAAGATCGGTCTGGTTCTGTTCCATGTGGCGTTCCAGACGGGGTTCTGCACCCTGTTCATGCGCAACTTTATTCGCGCCCTGCCATTTGAGCTGATCGAGGCGGCGCGTGTGGAAGGTGTGGCGGAATGGCGGATCTTTTGGTTTGTTGTCCTGCCGCTGATGAAACCTGCGCTGGCGGCGATGTCGGTTCTGATTTTCACCTTCATCTGGAATGATTTCTTCTGGGCGGTGGTCCTGACCCAAGGGGCGGAAAGCCAACCGGTGACCGCGGGCATTACGTCGTTCAATGCGCAATACCGCGCGGCCTATCATCTGATGAGCGCAGGCTCGATTGTGGCGGCGCTGCCGCCGGTTGCGATGTTCTTTTTGATGCAGCGGCATTTCATTGCCGGGCTGACATTGGGAGCTGTGAAGTGAGTGAGAACATGCAGGTCTGGCGCATCGATGCGCCGGGTCAGACCTTGGTCCTTTCCTCTGATGGTGGCGTGCCCGGCGCGGTCTATTGGGGTCCCGCGCTGCCTGCGTCGCAGGATCTGGAGGCACTGGTGCGTGCCACAGAGCGGGATGTGACCGGTGGGATGATTGATGCGCTGCCGCCGCTGTCGCTGTGTCCGCAGGCGGCCACCAGTTTTGACGGCCAGCCGGGGCTGGTGGCCTGGCAGGGGGGGCAGGCTTTGTATCCGCGG
>NZ_WIBF01000011.1 GCF_009496005.1 Tritonibacter litoralis | reverse complement strand
AAAATCATGCGCCGCATCTTGCGCAAAATTGCAGAAAACGACTTCGGAGCCTTGGGCGACACCTCAACCCTCGCCGATCCCTCCGTCGTCGACGACCTAATCGCCAATCGCAGCAAGACGTAACAAAAAACGGCCCGGGATATCCCGGGCCGTTTCACGTCAGGCTCTGCCCAACGAATTACTTCAACGCAGCGTCAGTAATGGCATGCGTCCAGGCCCCTTCGGGCGCTTTGGTGATGACCGGATCAGATCCACCGCCCAACAGGGTCTGCACAGTACGTTCATAATCCGCAACATCCAGCGCGCCATTGCTGCCAGCGGTCAGCTTTGCGATCTCACCCATCATACGCTTTTGATGTGTCTCGGTTTGAGCGCCAGAGGCATCGTTGTCCAACACGATCTCAGCCGCCTCTTCTGGATTTGCTTCGGCGTATTTCCAGCCCTGCATGGAGGCGCGTACAAAGCGCTCCATCTTGGCAACAAATTCCGGATCATCCAGATTTTCTTCCAGCACATAAAGACCATCTTCCAGCGTCGCGACGCCCTGATCCTCATATTTGAACGTCACCAGCTCATCCGCGCCAACGCCTGCATCAATGACCTGCCAATATTCATTATAGGTCATGGTAGAGATGCAATCAGCCTGCCGTTGCAGTAGCGGATCGACGTTAAAGCCCTGTTTCAGAACCTCAACACCGGATGCAGATTTGCCCTCGGTGGAAATGCCCAGCTGGCTCATCCAGCTCATGAAGGGGAATTCATTGCCAAAGAACCAAACCCCCAACGTGCGATCCGCCAGATCCGCGGGCGCGGCGATGCCGGTGTCTTTCCAGCAGGTCAGCATCATGCCCGAAGATTTGAAAGGCTGCGCGATATTAACAAGCGGCAAGCCCTTTTCGCGGGCCGCCAGCGCAGCAGGCATCCATTCCACGGTCACATCCGCGCCGCCCCCTGCGATCACCTGTGTCGGTGCAATGTCCGGGCCGCCAGGCAGAATGGTGACGTCCAGATCTTCCGCCTCATAAAACCCTTTGTCGAGCGCCACATAGTAGCCTGCAAACTGGGCTTGGGTCACCCATTTCAGCTGCAATGTCACCTCATCCGAGGCCTGTGCGGCCCCTGTTGCCAATGCCGTCATTGCAGTGGCTGCAAGAATGTTTTTCATGGATCTAGCTCCCTGTTGTTTTGATCCGAGTTTGAAGGGGAAGCACACCGCAGACAAAAGCTTTCTGTTTGTATTCATGAGCTTATTTTGCGCTGTGCTGGTTTTTTATGCTATTGATATCTTATCCTCAGGCGCGGCTGCGCTGGGACGGGTGCCAGAAGGTGAAGATACGTTCAAACATCGACACCAGCCCGTAAAACGCCGACCCCGCAAGGGCCGCCACCACAATTTCGGCCCAGACCATATCCAGCGCCAATTGCCCGACACTGGTGGAAATCCGAAAGCCCATGCCCACGGTGGGTGAGCCAAAGAACTCCGCCACAATCGCACCGATTAGCGCCAGCGTTGTGGAGATTTTCAGCCCGTTGAAAATAAACGGCAAGGCGACCGGCAGGCGCAGTTTGACAAAACTCTGCCAGTAACTTGCCGCATAGGTCTGCATCAGGTCGCGCTGCATGTCATTGGTTTCCCGAAGTCCTGCAACAGTGTTGACCAGCATCGGAAAGAAGATCATCACAACCACCACAGCCGCCTTGGACTGCCAGTCAAACCCGTACCACATCACCAGAATGGGCGCGGTGCCAACAATAGGCAGCGCCGCCACAAAATTGCCAACCGGCAGCAGCCCTCGACGCAGGAAATCGCTGCGATCCACCAGCACCGCGGTGCAGACCGCCGCCAGGCAGCCCATGACATAGCCCCCCAAAGCCCCTTTCAAAATGGTCTGGGTAAAATCCGCCCACAAAACCGGCAAACTGCTTGCAAACCGAACCGCAATCTGGCTTGGCGCAGGCAAGATAACCAAAGGCACCTCAAGGCCACGCACCAACAGCTCCCAAACGGCCAGGAGGGTGACCCCAAAAATAGCAGGCACCAACAGGCGCACAAATGCCGTCTCGGCCCGTGGCCCATTGGCCAGCTTGTGATTGACCCACCAGCCGCCAACCCAGATCACAGCCGCGAAAATCACCAGCCCCATGTGACCCTCCGTTTTTTCATCTTTTCAAAAATACTTCGGGGGAGTCGCGCCTGCGCGACGGGGGCAGCGCCCCCTTTTGACATCAAACTCACGTGGTCACCCCCATCCGGCGCAGCAGAAACCGTTCCACCAGCCCCAACAGCGCCACCAGCAGTGCGGCCAGAATGGCCGCCGCAAAAAGTGCGGACCAAATCTGAACCGTCTGGCCATAATAACTTCCCGCCAAAAGACGCGCGCCAAAGCCCGCAACCGCTCCGGTGGGCAACTCGCCCACGATGGCCCCCACCAGTGATGCGGCAATCCCGATTTTCAGCGACGCAAACAGATAAGGCATCGACGACGGCAGACGCAGCTTCCAGAACCCCTGCGCTGTATTGGCGCTATAGGTCTTTAACAGATCCACCTGCATGTGATCCGGGCTGCGCAGCCCTTTGACCATCCCCACCACCACCGGAAAGAAGCTGAGGTAGGCCGCAATAATCGCCTTGGGCAACAGCCCCTGCACCCCAATGGAATAGAGCACCACAATGATCATTGGTGCTAGCGCAATAATCGGGATGGTCTGGCTGACAATGGCCCAGGGCATCACCGACATATCCATGACTTTGGAATGGACAATCCCAACGGCCAGCAAAATGCCAAGTCCCGTGCCAATAGCAAATCCCAAAAGCGTCGCCGACAACGTCACCTGACCATGATAGATCAGGCTGCGTTTTGAGGTGATCTTCTTTTCAACCGTGGTCTCCCAGAGTTCAATGGCCACCTGATGCGGCGCCGGCAAGCGCGGACGGTCCACCGACCACACGTCGGCAATGGCAAAGCTGTTGTTGACCACCAGCCCCATCGCGCCAAGATCGCGACGCGCCTTTGGCGTCGCGGGTTCCACCACCGCGCCGGCCCGTTCAGCCGCGTCCAGAACGCCTTTGATGTTCATCGGCACACAGGCCAGATACCAGATCCCGATAATCCCGGCGACCACGGTCAGGACAGAAAGAAATGTCTTCATGTCGCTGTTCCTTTAGTCATGGGCATGGCCCGCACGCAGGCCTTCCCGCACACGATGCGCAATTTCAATGAACTCCGCACTGTCGCGAATATCCAAGGGGCGCTCTTTGGGCAGCGGGCTGTCGATGATCTCGTGAATACGGCCCGGCCGGGGAGACATCACCACGATCTTGGTCGACAAATACACCGCTTCGGGGATCGAATGGGTGACAAAGCCGATGGTTTTGTCCGTCCGGGCCCACAGCTGCAAAAGCTGCTCATTCAGGTGGTCGCGGACAATTTCATCCAAGGCCCCAAAGGGTTCGTCCATCAACAGGATATCCGCATCAAAGGCCAAGGCACGGGCAATTGACGCCCGCTGCTGCATGCCGCCGGACAGCTGCCAGGGGAATTTCTGACCAAACTGTTCCAACTCCACCAGCTTCAGAACCTCAGCCACGCGACGTTCTTGTTCGGCTTTGTCATAGCCCATGATCTCAAGCGGCAGTTTGATGTTCTTGGCAATGGTGCGCCAGGGGTACAACCCTGCGTGTTGAAACACATAGCCATAGGCCCGCGCCTGGCGCGCCTCATCCGGTGTCATCCCATTGACACTGAGCGTGCCACCGGTGGGCTGTTCCAGCGCCGCAATACAGCGCAGAAATGTGGTTTTGCCACAGCCGGACGGGCCAATAAAGGAAACAAAGTCCCCCTTGTTGATCGTTAAATTTACATTTTTCAACGCATGAACCGCGTTGTCGCCAGATCCAAACACCAAATTCAGATCCTGAGCCTTGATAACCGGTTGGGGTACCACTGTTGCCTCTTCCATGAAGCCCTCTATTTCACTTTGGCTCAGCACGGGGTTTACACTCCTGTTGCCGGAATACCAGAGCGGTCGACAGGACGCGGCGCGGTCAATTCTTTCCACGTGGACAAGGCCTTATTGACCACAGTGTTCGCTTCGCGCTCGACAAATTTGCCGTGACCTTCCTGGGTCTTGATCTCGCCGTCCACAACCGCAACCTGCCCGCGGGTCAGCGTGTACCGCGGCAGACCTTTGACCTCATGCCCTTCAAACACGTTGTAATCGATAGCCGATTGCTGCGTGCCCGCTGAAATCACCTTGGTCTTTTCGGGATCCCAAACCACCAGATCCGCATCTGCACCAACCAGAACCGCGCCCTTCTTGGGGTAGCAATTCAGAATTTTGGCGATATTGGTAGAGGTTACAGCGACAAACTCATTTGGTGTCAGACGACCTGTTGCCACACCATGGGTCCACAGCATCGGCATCCGGTCTTCGAGGCCCCCCGTGCCATTGGGGATCTTGGTAAAGTCACCCACACCGTACCGTTTCTGTTCGGTGGTAAAGGCACAGTGATCCGTTGCCACAACCGACAATGAGCCAGACTGTAGACCAGCCCACAGACTGTCCTGATGCTGCTTGTTCCGGAACGGTGGCGACATCACCCGACGGGCGGCATGATCCCAATCGGCATTCATATATTCACTGTCATCCAGGGTCAGATGCTGGATAAGCGGCTCCCCCCAGACGCGCTTGCCCTGCATGCGCGCGCGGCGGATCGCCTCATGGGACTCCTCACATGACGTATGCACCACATAAAGCGGCACGCCTGCCATATCGGCAATCATGATCGCGCGGTTAGTCGCCTCGCCTTCCACCTGCGGCGGGCGAGAGTAAGCATGCGCCTCTGGACCGGTGTTGCCTTCGGCCAGCAATTTGGCCGACAGTTCCGCCACCACATCGCCGTTTTCCGCATGCACCATGGCAATCCCACCCAGCTCCGCCAGACGCTGGAAGGACGCATACATTTCATCATCGTTCACCATCAACGCGCCCTTATAGGCCATGAAATGTTTGAACGTATTGATGCCGCGGGTCTCCACAACGGTTTTCATATCGTCAAAAACCTGCTCGCCCCACCAGGTCACCGCCATGTGAAAGGAATAGTCACAATTGGCACGGGTGGATTTATTGTCCCAGCGTTTCAGCGCATCCAGCAAGCTTTCCCCCGGATTGGGCAAGGCAAAATCCACAACCATCGTGGTGCCGCCTGCCAGACCCGCGCGGGTGCCGCTTTCAAAGTCATCCGAGGAATAGGTGCCCATAAACGGCATTTCCAGATGGGTGTGCGGATCAATCCCGCCGGGCATCACATAACAGCCCGTGGCATCCAGCTCCTCATCACCGCTGAGCCCGGTGCCAATCTCAGTGATTACCCCATCTTCGATCAGAACATCTGCCTTATAGGTCAGATCCGCCGTCACAATGGTTCCGTTCTTGATAACCTTCGTCATCTCTATCTCCCTGTCGCTGCCAGTTTTCTGACACGCATTTTTTGAAACACCCTGGTTTTCATCTTTTTACAAATACTTCGGGGGTCCGGGGGCTGGCCCCCGGTAGGTTGCATCACCCGACGATTTCCGCCGTCTCAGCCACCGCGTGAAGCAGCACATTGGCCCCAGCTGCGGCCCAATCCTTGGTGATCTCTTCCGCTTCATTGTGGCTCAGACCATCCACACAGGGACACATTACCATCGCTGTCGGCGCCACCTGATTGATCCAGCAGGCATCATGGCCCGCACCAGACACCAGATCCATATGGCTCAACCCCAACCGTTCAGCTGCACCACGCACAGCTGCCACGCAGCCTTCGTCAAACGTAACGGGATCAAAATGACCAGAGGGTTCAATGCTCAGCTCCAACCCAAGCTCATCCGCAATTTCCTTGGCTTTTGCTTCATATTGCGTGCGCATCGAGGTCAGCTTGGCCAGATCCGGGGATCGAAAATCCACGGTAAAGACCACTTTGCCGGGGATCACATTGCGTGAATTTGGGAACACATCACAATGCCCAACCGCGCCCACCGCATGGGGCTGATGGGCCATGGCGATCTGATGCGCCGCTTCGGTCATCCGCGCCATGCCAAGACCCGCGTTCACCCGCATATTCATCGGCGTCGAACCGGTGTGCGCATCCTTGCCGGTCACGGTGCACTCCAACCACCACAGACCTTGCCCATGGGTGACCACACCAATGTCCTTGCCTTCAGCTTCCAGGATCGGCCCCTGTTCGATGTGCAGCTCAAAGAAGGCGTGCATTTTCCGCGCACCCACCTCTTCATCGCCTTTCCAGCCAATCCGGGCCAGCTCGTCCCCAAACGTCTTGCCCTCCGCATCCTCACGCGCATAGGCCCAATCCTGCGTGTGCATGCCAATAAACACGCCGGACGCCAGCATCGCCGGAGCAAACCGCGTGCCCTCTTCATTGGTCCAATTGGTCACCACAATAGGATGTTTGGTCTTGACGTTCAGGTCATTCAGCGACCGGATCAACTCCAACCCGCCCAAAACGCCAAGGATCCCGTCATATTTACCGCCGGTCGGCTGGGTATCCAAATGCGAGCCCACGTAAACGGGCAAGGCGTTGGGATCGGTACCCGGACGGGTGGCAAACATGTTTCCCATGGTATCCACACGCATGGTACAGCCCGCATCTTCGCACCATTTCTGAAACAGCGCCCGCCCTTCGCCATCTTCATCCGTCAAGGTCTGGCGATTGTTGCCGCCCGCAACACCCGGGCCAATTTGAGCCATATCCATCAGACTGTCCCACAGCCGATCACCATTGATTTTGAAATTTTCACCTGGCGCGGTCATTCCGTTCGTCCTTCCTGCGTCCTGCCCAAAGGATCCTCTTTTTTGGATACTTTGGTGCGCTACTTCATTTATTATGCCCGAATTCAGTGCGGCGAGCTGTTTTATCTCACTGAGACATCAACCCTATTTGACCAAATGGTCAAACTCACGCTATCACGGAGTGGCAATCAGTCAAGAAAATGCCCACAATTTAGACACCCAAACAGCCCCAAACCCGACATTGATCGAAATAAAGGCAGATTATCAGTCCCATCCTAAAACGGAGCAGAAAGCCCACTATGGCCAAAAGCCAAACCACGTCCCGGATCCAGAAACGTAACCGTGCAACCATTCGCGAGGCTGCCCTGGATGTCTTTTCCCAAAGCGGTTTTCGCGGTGCCACCGTGGATCAAATTGCCAAAGCTGCGGGGCTAAGCAAACCAAACCTCCTTTATTATTACCCATCAAAAGACGCCATTTTTACAGCAGTCTTGTCTGAACTTCTGGACAATTGGCTTGCCCCGCTCCAAGCGCTGGATCCCAACGGCGACCCGATTACCGAAATCCAGGCCTATGTTGCGCGCAAGCTGGAAATGAGCCGCGACTTCCCCCGGGAAAGCCGCCTCTTTGCCAATGAAATCGTCCAGGGCGCACCGCGCATGCTCGACACGCTTTCAACCGATCTCAAGACCCTGGTCGACGAAAAATCCGCAGTGATCGACCAATGGATGGCGGCCGGTAAGTTAAACCGCATTCACAGCAAACATCTTTTGTTTTCGATCTGGGCCCTGACCCAGCATTACGCGGATTTCGAAACCCAGGTGCGCACGCTGATGGAAGACGAAGACCCCTTTGATGCGGCCCCGGCGTTCCTGGAAACGCTTTATACGCGGCTGTTGCGCCCTGAGAGCTAACTGAGAGCTGAGCGGCGGCCCAACCCAAGGCCGGACATTAGGCAAGACACCCGTCTTTCACCTTTTCCAAAATACTTATGCCCCGTCAGGGGCAACAGGGGCGCAGTTGCGCCCCTCTTCTTTTGTCATTCGGCCGCCATTGGATTGTTGGGATGGGTGGTCCAATTGCCATATTCTCCGCTCACAACCTCACCGGTGCGGGCATCCACCTGGCCTGTTGGCACCTCTTCCATTGTGATACAGCCTTCCACCGGGCAGACATTGACGCATAGGTTACAGGCAACGCATTCCTCATCCTTGACCGAAAACACCCGGTCCTCGGACATGGCAATGGCCTGATGCGACGTGTCTTCGCACGCCGCATAACAACGTCCGCATTTGATACAATCCGCCTGGTTGATTTTAGCCTTGGTGACATAGTTCAGATCCAGATACTGCCAATCGGTGACATTTGACGCGGCCATGCCTTTGAAATCCTGAATGGAGGCATAGCCCTTTTCATCCATCCATTCCGACAGGCCCGTGATCATCTCTTTGACCACACCAAACCCATAGGTCATCGCAGCCGTACAGACCTGAACATTTCCCGCCCCCAAGGCGATGAACTCTGCCGCATCACGCCAGGTGGTGACACCGCCGATGGCCGAAATCGGAAGCTGCGCGGTTTGCGGATCCCGGGCAATTTCAGCTACCATATTCATCGCAATGGGTTTGACCGCCGGACCGCAATAGCCGCCATGGGTGCCCTTGCCACCAATCATCGGCTCGGGCGCCATCTGATCCAAATTAACCGAGGTGATCGAGTTAATGGTATTGATCAGGCTCACCGCATCCGCATTGCCTGCATGGGCCGCACGCGCCGGATAGCGGATGTCTGTGATGTTTGGTGTCAGCTTCACAATCACCGGCCGGTCATAATATTGTTTACACCATTCCGTGACCATCTGAATGTATTCGGGCACCTGCCCCACGGCCGATCCCATGCCGCGCTCTGCCATCCCATGGGGGCAGCCAAAGTTCAGCTCAATCCCATCAGCATTGGTTTCAGCCACACGCGGCAGGATCTTTTTCCAGGCTTCTTCTTCACAAGGCACCATGATCGAGGCGATCAGCGCCCGGTCTGGATAGTCCTTCTTCACACGGGTCATCTCTTCCAGGTTGACCTCAAGCGGACGATCCGTGATCAGTTCGATATTGTTCAAACCCAGCAGTCGCCGATCCGCGCCCCAGATCGCGCCATAGCGCGGGCCATTCACATTGACGACCGGCGGGCCCTCTGCGCCCAATGTTTTCCAGACCACACCGCCCCAACCGGCCTCAAAGGCGCGGCGGACGTTGTATTCTTTGTCCGTCGGCGGTGCCGAGGCCAGCCAGAACGGGTTTGGAGATTTTATACCAAGAAATTCTGTCGTAAGGTCAGCCATTTATCAGCTCCTTTTCATGCTTGCCTGGATCCATAACAGGACCCGGCTGGCTCAGCCCATGAGGCTCGCGTGAATGTCCATAGCGGCGTCGCGCCCTTCGGCCACGGCGGTCACCGTCAGATCTTCCCCGCCCGAGGCACAGTCGCCCCCGGCCCAGACCCCATCCACCGAGGTGCGACCTGTGTCAGACACCTGGATCTTGCCCCCCACGAGGGCGAGGCCTTGCGGTGCCCCTTCCAGCGTTTGGCCAATTGCCTTGAACACCTGATCCGCCGCCAGACGCGTGGTCTCTCCGGTGCCGGTGACACGGCCATCCACCACCTGCGTATACTCCAATTCAATCTCAGCCGATGCGCCGTTGCCCAGAATTTCCCGAGGCATGACGTTGAACATCAGCTTCACGCCTTTGGACGCGGCAAGGTCCTGTTCGAACCGGCTTGCGCCCATGGCATCGCGTCCCCGGCGGTAGGCGATGGTGACGTTTTCCGCCCCCAGCAATTTGGATTGCACTGCCGCATCAACCGCAGTCATGCCGCCACCTATGACCACAACATTTCGCCCAACCGGGAGCGCGCTCAGCTCATCGGCCTGTCGTACATCTTCGATGAAATCGACCGCATCCCGCACGCCGTCTTTGTCTTCGCCCGCTGCGCGCAGCGTATTGACGCCCGCCAGACCGATGGACAGAAAGACCGCGTCATAATCGGCCTTCAGGCCATCAAGGGTCAGACCTTTGCCAAAGCCCTTGTCGTATTCAATGGTGATGCCACCGATCTGCATCAGCCAGGCAACTTCCCGCGCGGCAAATTCATTGGTGGACTTATAGGCGGCGATGCCAAATTCGTTCAGACCGCCGGCTTTGGATTTATGCTCAAACACCACAACGTCATGGCCCTTCATCGCCAGACGGTGCGCCGCAGACAGCCCTGCGGGACCCGCTCCGACAACCGCAACCTTCTTCCCTGTGGTGGCGTCCCGCGTAAACGGATGGACGCCCTTCTCCATTAGCGTATCCGTGGCAAAACGCTGAAGGCGGCCAATTTCCACCGGCTTGCCCTCGGCAGTTTCGCGCACGCAAACCTCTTCGCACAGCGTCTCGGTCGGGCAGACCCGTGCGCACATGCCGCCCAGGATGTTTTGTTCCAAGATCGTCTTGGCCGCCGCTGTGGGTTGGCCGCCCTGGATCTCACGTATGAACTGTGGGATGTCGATGGATGTCGGACAGGCCTGCATGCAAGGCGCGTCAAAGCAAAAGTAACAGCGATCTGCGGCCACCGCAGCTTCGTGCGCGTCAAAGGGGTGATGCAGGTCCTCGAAATTCGTGGCGATATCATCGGCCGTCAATCGCCCGGCCTGGATACCTGATGCCTGATGGCTGTGTGCCATTGGGTGTCTCCCTGTCTTTTTCTGACAATCAGAGTGACAGGTTTCATTTTTTTATCAACTGGTAAAATTTTTTCGAGATCGCGCCACAGGGGAGCAGCTGTGCTCGATGAGGAATAAACAGTTGGATTACCGCCACAAATCGCCAAGCATATTTTTTCAGCATCTCCCGCATTGACTGCGATCAGACGCAAAAAAACCGCCCATGCGCGGCACAGACGGTTTTCAAACGCAACTCTCTTCGGCCAAAGCCGATGGCAGCTTACGCCATGCCAAGCGCTTCTTTGTACATCTCCAACACCGCCTCTTCTTCGGCGATATCGTCCTTGTCGCGCTTGCGCAGCGCGATCACCTTGCGCATGACTTTGGTGTCGTATCCACGCGCCTTAGCTTCGGCCATCACCTCTTTTTGCTGCTCGGCCAGCGCTTTCTTTTCTTCATCCAGACGCTCAAACTGCTCGATGAACTGACGCAGCTCGCCTGCGGTGACACGGTAGGTTTCGCTCTTTTCGTCTTCGGTGATGTCCATAGGGGCTCCATGCGCATCCTGCTCGATGCATGTGCTTTGAAAACAGATTTGACACTGGATACTCGGCTGTTTCACCCGCTGCAAGTCTGGATGGAACCGCACAGGGAGGTTTGGCAGGGAATTGCGAGCGCAATTGCTCAGTTGCACTTGGCCCAAAGACCCCTTAAGCCAAGCCTCCGAGGGAGACAGCAGTCAACGGAGACCTGAGGCATGGAAATTCTAGTATGGGTGGGCGCCGCCATTTCCTTGGCAGGTCTGGTTGGGCTTTTGGGCTGTATTGCCAAGGTCGCCCTGGCAAAACGTAAAAACCTCAGCGACGAAGAGCTCCGCGCTGAGGTTCAGAAAGTCATCCCCTACAATATGGGTGCATTGCTGCTGTCAGTGTTGGGGCTGATCTGTGTGATGGTTGGGTTGTTCCTGGCCTAAAGCTGTGGTGGCAGCCCTGGCCAGGTCTGCCCCGTTAGATCGGCATATTGTCGAACATCTGTTCCGCAGCCTGCTCCTCCAGCATGCTGTCTAGGCGACGTAGGCGTGACGGCACATCGGCCCCGCTTTGTCGGAGATCGCGCAGCACCGCACGCAATTGTGGTTGAAAGCTTAAACGACCAGTGTCCGACGCAGCCAGGATTTGTTGTTCCAGGTGCTTCGCATAGGTCAGCAGTTCACTCGTATTCATGATGTGTCCTCCCTACACTCATGTAAGCTTGATCATAGCCGACAATTTCCAAAATCAAAGATTTGATTATGAAAGCCGCTGCAACATGCCCACGTATTGATTAAAGTACGCGCACTGGCACCCCGCACAACCTTTGGTTGCTCGATTTGCAGAATTTTTTTGTTTGAATTGTCAAAGAAACAGCATATGTGTAAAAACACATTCACATATCTACATATCTAATCAGATGACAAGGAACCGATATGCAACCCTCCGTGCGTGGCTTCTTTGACAAGGCGACAAACACGATCTCATATGTCGTCACGGCCCCAGGTGAAAAAACCTGTGCAATCATTGACTCGGTCTTGGACTATGATCCAGCTGCCGGGCGAACCGACACCGCCTCAGCCGATGAGATCATCGCCTGGGTCACTGCAAACGACCTGACTGTGGCGTGGATCCTCGAAAGCCACGTGCATGCGGACCACCTCTCAGCCGCGCCCTATCTACAGAACAAGTTGGGCGGTAAAATTGGCATCGGTCGCAATATTACAATCGTACAGGACACCTTTGGCAAAGTCTTCAACGAAGGCACCGCGTTTCAGCGCGACGGCAGCCAGTTTGATCAGCTGTTTGAAGAAGGCGATACTTTCTCCATCGGCGCGCTGGAAGGTCGGGTTCTGCACACGCCGGGACATACGCCGGCTTGTCTGACCTATGTGATCGGCGACGCGGCCTTTGTTGGTGATACGCTGTTCATGCCCGACTTCGGCACCGCGCGCTGTGATTTCCCCGGTGGGAGCTCGGAAACCCTTTACCAGTCCATCCAAAAGATCCTGGCGCTGCCGGATGACACCCGGATCTTTGTTGGCCACGACTATATGGCGCCGGGCCGCGATGAATACGCCTGGGAGACAACCGTCGCGGAACAAAAAGCGCTGAACGTCCATATTGGCGCGGGCAAAACCATCGAGGAATTTGTAGCGATGCGCGACAGCCGTGATGCGACCCTGGGCATGCCCCGCCTGATCCTCCCGTCGCTGCAGGTCAACATGCGGGCAGGCAATATGCCCGAGCCCGAAGATGACGGTTCGGTCTACCTCAAAGTGCCAGTGAACAAGCTGTAAGGAGCACCAAAACATGCAAAGTGATTGGATTTGGGGTCTTGTCGGTGGCGGGCTCATTGGATTGGCCGGAGCAGTTCTTCTGCTTGGCAATGGGCGGATCATGGGGGCCAGCGGCATCCTGGGCGGTTTGCTCACCAAAGGTGGCGAAGCCACGGCCCGCATTGAACGCTTGGTCTTTGTCGCTTGTGTGATCGCCGTCCCTGCCCTGCTGCATTATGGGGCAAATGTGTCGGTTGAGGCTGAGGTCACTTCAAACCTTGGCCTCTTGCTGGGCGCGGGCCTGCTGGTTGGGCTTGGCACCCGACTGGCCAATGGCTGCACATCTGGACATGGTGTCTGCGGTATTTCACGTCTTTCGCTGCGGGGCCTGTTGGCCACGATCCTGTACATTGGAGCCGGCGCGGCAACCGTCGCGGTGATGCGCCACCTGTTTGGAGCTTTCTCATGACACGTTTGATTGTGGCCGCCCTGTCCGGCGGGCTGTTCGGAGCGGGCCTGTTTCTGTCCGGCATGACAAACCCGGCCAAAGTTCAGGGGTTTCTGGATCTGTCACGGGCCTGGGATCCAACGCTCATCTTTGTGATGGGGGGCGCGCTGATCCCCATGGCGATTGCCTGGCAGATGACCGCGGGCCGCGTGCCGCTTATGGGGGGGCAATTTCCGGCCCCGCCCCGCACCGAGTTTGACCGCAAGCTGATCCTTGGCTCTGTCCTGTTTGGCGTCGGTTGGGGGCTGGTCGGTCTGTGCCCTGGCCCGGCAATTGCATCCCTCAGCTACCAGGGGGTCAGCGGTGCTCTCTTTTTCATCGCGATGTTGTGTGGCATGCAATTGTCCCCTCATGTGTCGATCCAACTGGACCGGTCCACTGCAAACGCGTAAGACAAATCCATGGACATACGTACACTAACACCCCGCTATTCGGTCTCCCCGCAAATCGCGGTTGAGGATGTTCCCGCCATTGTTGAAGCTGGTTTCAAAACCGTTATTTGCAACCGCCCGGACGCGGAAGTCCCGCCCAGCCATCAGGCTTTGGCGTTGCAAGACGCGGTTGAGGCCGCAGGTCTGAAATTTGAAGTCCTGCCGTTGACCCACCAGACCATGACCCCGGAAAACGTTGCCGCGCAGCGCGACATGTATGAAAACAATCCGGGCCCTGTGCTGGCCTATTGCGCCTCCGGAACACGCTGTTCCGTGGTCTGGGCCTTGGGGCAAGTTGGCGATCTTGGCGTTGATGCGGTGCTGAGCACTGCGGCAGAGGCTGGGTACGACCTGTCGAACCTGCGTCCTGCGCTTACCTCCCTGGCCTGATCCCTTCGCCGATTTAAAACAAACAACGCGGGCCCATTTGGTCCGCGTTTGCGTTCATGTGTCAGAGCATCGCTTGATGTTCACGTCAGGAAGGTGGACCTGTGACCATTCAGCCCAACGCAGGTTAAACGGGGCTGACCGTTCAATCAGTTGTCACCACCCAGGCCCGCAAGCTCGGAAATCTCTGCGGCTGCTTCGTCTGGATTAAAATCAAGGTCACTGTCGATATCAGGCAGCGCACCCAGATCCGCTCCTAAATCTCCGCCCAGATCACCGCCAAAGTCACCAAGCGGTGCCAGTTCATCCACGCCGCCCAAATCATCAAGACCACCGCCAAGGTCGCCGCCCAGATCACCACCCAGGCCACCGCCTAGATCGCCTCCAAGATCACCCCCGCCAAATCCTCCCAGATCACCCATGTCCTGCAAGCCATCTGCTGCGACTTCCAGGTCCAGGGTGGGTTGGCTCAAGGCGCTGGGAGCCGGGCCCACGACCGAGCCAAATTCACCGCTTTGTTGGGTTTCCGGTGGAGCCTTACTTGGACCAACGCTCATACGAACCGCCCGCGCGCCGTTCATCTGCCCAAGTCGTCCTTGCGCAATACTGCGGCCGTCAATGGTCTGCAAATCAGTCTCATACAAAAACGCATGATCCAGAGGAATCATGTCACCGATACTCAGAGTTGAAAACTCTTTCAGCGGGACATTGACCTTGCACAACACCGCGCTCAACTCTGCGCGCAAAGAGTTCATATTCGCCCCCAACGATCGGCCAACCGTCGGCTCGTCAGAGTCGTCGACAATCTTGGGCTCCGGCAAGACCAGAACCAGTTCGCCCTGCATCATCCCGCCAGCCAAATCGACCGTGACACGGATTACGCGGTAATCTTCACCCTCAAGCCCCAGAATCAAGTTACGCACAGCGTCGATTTGCGCGCCGAATTTATACCCCGCAAAGGTTTTGCTGTCGCCTTCGCCTTCAAGGAGCGATGTCACCTTCTCAAAAGTGCGCTCCAGAAATTCCGCCATCATGGCAGCATCGGTTGGCGTGTAATTGCGCCCGTCTGAACCAAGGCCCAGAACTTGCCCCATGGTTTGCTGCTGGATCAGTGCCGTGACCAAAGCCGCGTCCAATGACGCCGCGCCAATCCGGCCATGTGGCCCATCCAGCACGATCAGCAGGTCGCGATCGGACAAATGGGATGTCAGGTCTTCCGGAGTGGCGTTGGCCTGCCGGGCAGCGATCACCCCCAAAGGCAGTTCGCACAGATCCGCGGCCGCCCGCGCGAGAGAGCGCCGCAGAGCCTTGAGCGTCAAAGAGCTGCCAAGCGTCTTTGTCCCCTCTTTGGTCGCTGCCAGCTTCTTGGCCAAGACATTGATCATGTCGCCAGAAGAGTCTGCTTTGATTGATTCAGCCATAGAGATCAGCCTGCACCGGTTCGTGCCCCTTTTCCAAAAGGTCTAACGACAGGTGGTTACTAAGATCTTTACGCGATGCAGCTATTTACCAATTTCGGCCCCAACCGGCAAAGAAACCCGGAACGCTGCGCCCCCTTTGCCACGCATGTATTCAATATCGCCGCCAAGGCGTTCCATGATCTCGCGACAAATGGCCAGTCCCAAGCCGGCGCCTCCGGCTTTTTCTGGGCTAACCCTCGAGAATTTCTCAAAAATCATCTGCTGATGTTCTTCCGGGATGCCTTGGCCATTGTCGATAAAATCAACAAAAACACCAGTGCCGAATTTTTGCACACGAATGGTCAAACTTGGATGAATCGCGTCACAATACTTCTGCGCATTGGCAATCAGGTTGATGAAAACCTGCGCGAGTCGGTCAAGATCAGATGCAACCCTGACATGTTCAATGGACCCGTTGCGCTTCACCTCCAACGGTTCAGCAACACCGGTCAAAGCAGTGGCCACAGCACGGTCCAAAACGTCAGCAAGATCGCCGTTTTCATAGTTCAGCGTCACTTGACCGTTTTCCAGAACGCTTAGATCCAGCAGATCGTCCAACAGGCGCGACAACCGCCGCGCCTCATCATGAATGATACCGGCATAACGTTTCTTGTCCTCTGGGGCCATCGTTTCAGCGTCCCGCAGGATCTCGGAAAAGGCCCGGATGGACGTCATCGGCGTGCGCAGCTCATGGCTCACCTGGCTCAGGAAGGAATCCTTCTGGGCCGAGATCTGCGTCAGCTTATCGTTGGAAATCCGCAGCTTGCGCGCAGTATCTTCCAGCTTGGCAGACTGCAGCTCCAATTGGTTGGAGTATTCCAGCATCTGCGCCGTTTCATCCGCAACGGCCATCAGGTCCTGGACCGAAACAGATGAACCGCCCACAATCTGGCCAATCATCGCATGGGACGCCGCCGCCCCAATCGAGCCGCTCAGCTCACGCTCCAGCCGCTCCAGAAACGTTGGCGTCGGTTCGGGCAAAGCACCGCGCCCGCCTTGACGCTCTCGTTCGGAATCAAAAAACGCCTGCGCCTCGCGCGAGCCGAGGATGCGTTGGGACATCACCATCAGATCTTCGGACTGCGCCACCGAACCGCTCCACCCACGGGGGCCTGCGGAATGTTCAAAGACATGTACAAATTGCGCGCCCTGCAAGCGTTCCAGCGGGCTGGGGAACCCCAGCAGGGACACGGCGCAAAAGACCACCGTGTTAAAGCTGAGCGACCAGAACACCGCATGCACGGTTGGATCCAGCCCCTCAAGCCCGAACAAAGCATGTGGTCTGAGCCACGCCACCCCCCAGGGTCCGTTATGCATGACCGAGTCACTGAACACGCCCTGCCCCATGGCCGGCAACAACATGCAGTAGAGCCACACGGTAAAGCCAACCGCGATACCAGCCAGCGCGCCATTGCGGGTCGCGCCGCGCCAAAACAATCCTCCCACCAGCGCCGGCAGGATTTGGGAAATCCCGGCAAAGGCCACCAGACCGATGGTGACCAGCGCCGCGCCGCCACCGCTGAGGCGGTAATACAGATACCCCAGCGCCATGATCAGGCCGATACACAGGCGGCGTGCATAAAGCACCACGTTGCGCACATCCCCCGAAACAGACGCGCCCGGCGACTGGTTGCGCAGCCAGATCGGCATCACGATGTGGTTTGACACCATGGTCGACAACGCCATAGCCGCAACGATCACCATCGAGGTCGCGGAGGAAAACCCACCCAAAAACGACAACATCGCCAGACCGTTCTGCCCCAGGCTCAAGGGAATGGCGAGCACAAAGAGATCGGGGTTTGTGTTTTCGGGCATGATCTGCAGACCAATGGCCGCAATCGGCAAGACAAACAGCGACATCAACATCAGATAAAGCGGAAACGCCCAGGACGCCGTGCGCAAATGCCGTTCATCCTCGTTTTCCACCACGGTAACCTGAAACATGCGCGGCAGGCACACAAAGGCGGCAGCCGACAGGAAGATCAGCGTGCTCCACCGTCCGGCATCCACATGCCAGCTGCCAATAGGCGAGCGGTCGATCTGTTCGAGCGTCGGGCCAATGCCACCACCGATGCCCCAGACGACAAAGATGCCGACAGCCAGCAAAGCCACCAGTTTCACAATCGCTTCCAGCGCGACGGCCGTCACAACCCCGTGATGGCGTTCGTTGGCGTTCAGATTGCGCGTCCCAAACAGGATCGCAAAGGCCGCCAGTCCAACCGCCACCCCAAACACTGTATTGGTGTCGCTGAACCGGCTGCTGGGATCGGCCTCGGCAAAAATTGCAAAAGACAGGGTAATCGACTGCAATTGCAGTGCAATGTAAGGCGTCACACTGATCACCGCCAACAGGGTCACCCCAATGGCCAGCGTGTTGGATTTCCCATAGCGCGCCGACAGAAGGTCAGCGATCGAGGTGATACGCTGGCTGCGCCCGACGCGCACCAGCTTTCTGAGGCCCCACCACCATCCAACCATAACCAGCGTTGGCCCCAGGTAGATGGTAATGAACTCAAGCCCCGACCGCGCGGCGTTGCCCACCGCACCATAAAAGGTCCAGGCGGTGCAATAGATCGACAAAGACAGCGTATAAATCAGCGGCGACCGCATCCACCGGGCGCTTTTTCCGCGGGCCGCCAAATGATCCGCGAAAAAGGCCACGATAAACAACAAGACCACATAGGCCAGGCAGACCAGAACCAGCGTGTTCAGAGATCCCATCAAGGCCCCTCTGCGTCATCGACAGGCGCATGTGGCGCATCGATCCAATGATGCGCCCATCGCCGCACAGCCAGGCCAAAGAACAAGGCCAGCAAAATCAACAGCAGCCAGACCGAGAAGACATAGATCAAAACCGTGGACATCGGCATGGGATCCGGTGACTCCGCCCGCTGTGGCCACATCAGCGGTACAGCCAGCAGCAGACCGCCCAGCACGGGCAGCATCCGCGACAGATCCATCAACCGCCGCCGCCGATAGGTCCGCCGATCCACAAAGGAGCTTTTTATTTCTCCTTCGCGCTCGGCCCCATCAGAGGCAATCAGCGTTGTTCGGCTTGCGCACATAAGTCACGCACAGCGGTCAGAACCTCTGCATTGGCAAAAGGTTTGGTCATAAAACGGGTCACACCCGCCTTTTCCGCCATTTCACGGTCCTTGATCTGGCCCCGTGCCGTCAGCATCAAGACCGGTAAGTCTTGGGCCCCATCCCGCTCTCGCAGTTCGCGCACGACATCCAGACCGCTTTTGCCCGGCAACATCAGATCCAAAATCACGATGTCCGGCTTCGCCGCCTCGATAAACTCAACCGCCGAGGCCCCATCTGCATGGGCCTCAACCGTCCAGCCATCGCGCAATAAAAGAAATCGAATGGCCTCAGTGATATTGGGCTCATCCTCGATCAATACGACATGTCTGCTCATCAGCAGCAAATCCTCCCCTGCACCGCCTCCCAGACGTGTCCGTCACGGCGCGTTTCATAGTCTTCAACGTAATCGCCTCACGCCCGTGCTGTCAAAACCCATCCCGCAGGATCGTTGGTTCACGGCGCGCATCACAACCTTCACGCGTACAAACCCGGCAACTCGCACCCACTGATACCGGCTCTTCTTTCTCATCGACCGATGGAAAAATCAACATCACCGCCTGAACCAAAGGATCCGTACCAAATCCTGCGGGACCAGCGTGCCAAGCATAGGCATAGCATACAAATTTCTGTCCGCCACGCCCCTGTTGCTCAATGACACGCCGCAACGGGATATGTGGCCGGCTCAGCGCTTGGTACAATGGCCACAACGGACAGGCCGCGCCATATTGCGGAATAGAGAAATTGCCAATGGGCCGACGCAACAAAGCGGCACCCGAGGCATCACATACGACACAGCCCACCTCGGTGCCCAGATCCTCCTCGGCCATCATGCCAAGACGCAACATCACATGTTCCAGCGGCACATTGAACTTTTGCGCCAATGCACCGGGTTCCGTCCCACATTCGGCGATCCCCGACATTAATAACCGCAGCGGCAGCCTGCGCATGTTGTGCCCATACCCTTCCAGAACACGTTGGGCGATGTCTTTGGCCACCTGGCTTTGCAGCTGCGGAGCGTGGGCCACCAGACTGGCTGGGGTTTCGCTTTCGGCTTCCAATGCTGGAAAATGATAGCTGTGATCCGCCAGAAACCGGTCCACTTCATCCTGCGGCATGCCCTGTTTGTCGGCGATCGTGTTTTCTTCATCCAAAAAGGACACAAGGGTGCGGCTGCTGTCCGCCAGACGCTGCGCATCTTGGTTCAAGTTCTGGTGAAACCGATCCAGCCATTCCGGTTCAAGCGGGTCATCGCTGGCAAGAATATCGGCCGTGGATCGGATGGCAGCGGCAGTGGACAGCATTTCATGGAGCGACGCCGCCAGTTGCGGGTCATGGGTCAACCGGTCTGACAGCACTTCGACCGTGCGCTCCAGAACACCAATCCGTCGATGCGACGTTGCCAGAACTTCGGCCCATCCCGGAAAGCGGCTGGCGAATTCTTCGGTGCGGTCCAGTTCCGCCACAGGGGCGCTGCCTTCTGACCCTGCTTCCCGCAGCGCGCTTAACAATGTCTCCTCGGCCCCTTCGGTAAGCATCGAAGGCTCCACGCCCAATGCTTGCGCAATGGCCACCAAAAGCTTGCCGCCGATTCTGCGCCTGTTGTGTTCGATGAGGTTCAAATAGGACGCGGAAATACCAACTTGACGCGCAAGATCCGCCTGACGCAAACCAAGCACAAGACGCCGCTCGCGGATTCGGCTTCCGGTTAACATATGTCGCGCCATATCCGCCCTCCCGGACAAAATTAGTAATATCAAACACTTTCTGCACTGCCGCATAAGTTAATTTACAGTATGCAACGGTTCACTGTGTATTTGTTTACATAATAATCCTTTCAGGCAAAGGTTTTATTGCGCAATTTTACAGGCCTCCCGCATAGTAAATTTGCACTTATCGTGCAGGCCAACACAGAAGTGAGGAGCTGTGATGGCCGATTTATGGGAGGAAAATATGGTTAATTCTAAACTATCGCGCCGCGGCGTGCTGAAGACTGGTGCCGTCACGAGCGCTGGTCTGGCTTTGCCGACAATTTTCACCGCGCAATCCGCGGCGGCGTATACCAACGAGCCGACAGGCAGCTCGGTCACTTTGGGCTTTAACGTGCCCCAGACCGGCCCCTATGCGGACGAAGGCGCTGATGAACTGCGGGCCTATCAGCTGGCGATCGAGCACCTGAACGGTGCTGGCGACGGCGGCATGCTGAACACCTTCAGCTCCAAAGCGCTACAAGGCAATGGCATCCTGGGCAAAGAGGTCAAATATGTGACCGGTGACACCCAGACAAAATCTGACGCGGCGCGCGCATCGGCCAAATCGATGATTGAAAAAGACGGCGCGGTTATGATCACCGGGGGCTCCTCCTCTGGTGTGGCTGTGGCTGTTCAGGCGCTCTGCCAAGAGGCGGGCGTGATCTTTATGGCGGGTCTGACCCACTCAAACGACACCACTGGTAAAGACAAGCGTGCCAATGGGTTCCGCCACTTCTTTAACTCCTACATGTCAGGTGCGGCGCTGGCGCCGGTTCTGGCAAATGCCTATGGCACCGATCGCAAAGCCTATCACCTGACCGCGGATTACAACTGGGGTTACACCACAGAAGAAGCGGTGAAATCGTCAACCGAGGCTATGGGCTGGGAAACTGTAGCAGCTGTAAAAACACCGCTGACACAGACGGATTTCTCGTCCTATATCGCGCCGGTTCTGCAATCGGGTGCCGACACGTTGGTTCTGAACCACTATGGCGGCAACATGGTGAACTCGCTGACCAACGCGGTTCAGTTCGGCCTGCGCGACAAGCAGGTGAACGGCAAAGATTTCCAAATCATCGTTCCGCTGTATTCCCGCCTGATGGCAAAGGGTGCCGGCGCCAACGTAAAAGGCATCTTTGGCTCCACCAACTGGCACTGGTCGCTGCAGGACGAAGGTTCCCAAGCCTTTGTACGCTCGTTTGGCACCAAATACGGCTTCCCGCCATCACAGGCTGCACACACCTGCTATGTTCAGACGCTGCTTTATGCGGATGCGGTTGAACGTGCTGGCTCCTTTGCGCCATGTGCTGTTGTCGAAGCGCTGGAGGACTATGAGTTCGACGGTCTGGGCAATGGTAAGACGCTGTATCGCGGCGCGGATCACCAGTGTTTCAAAGATGTGCTGGTTGTGAAGGGGAAAGAAAACCCGACGTCCGAGTTTGACCTTCTGGAAATCGTAGAAGTCACACCGGTTGGTCAGGTGACCTATGATCCGAACCACCCGCAATTCCAAGGCGGCGCGCTGGGATCCTGTAACAACGGCGCCTAAACGCTCTCAGAGCAGTAAAGCACTATTATACAGGTGACACAGTCGGCGGTGGGCCAACCACAATGGCCCCCGCCTCACGGCCGCCACTTCTGAACACATTGCCAAACAGACAACAACACGCAGATCTGCGCGTTTCTTTTGGCTTTTTTGAACTCACTGCTTCCAAAAGGGTGGGACAATGGACGCAATAATCCTCCAAGTACTCAACGGGCTTGATAAGGGCTCTGCCTACGCTCTGATTGCGCTGGGGCTGACGTTGATTTTTGGCACGCTCGGTGTCGTCAACTTTGCTCATGGTGCGCTGTTTATGATTGGCGCTTTCTGCGCTGTTACACTTTCCCGGATCCTGACCCTGAGCCACACGGTGATTGACGAGACACGCAAAGATTTCCTCGGCAATCCGCTCAAGGTTGATGTTCCCTATGTACACGACCTTTTTGGCGTCGAGACGGGAGATGCGATTATCGATTGGGCGGTGCCGCTGTCCCTGCTGTTCGCCATTCCGATCATGATCGCTGTCGGCGTGATTATGGAACGTGGCTTGATCAAACACTTCTACAAACGCCCCCATGCGGACCAGATTCTGGTAACCTTTGGTCTGGCGATTGTGCTGCAGGAAGTGATCAAATACTTCTATGGCGCGAACCCAATCCCGACCCCGGCCCCAGCGGCCTTCAAAGGCTCCTTTGATTTCGGAGCAGCCATCGGGTTTGACCCCAATGTGATCATCTACCCCTATTGGCGGATTATCTATTTTGGCTTTGCTGCTGTGATCATCGGCGGAGTCTTTTCCTTCCTGCAATTCACCACATTCGGCATGGTGGTGCGTGCTGGCATGGCCGACCGCGAGACCGTGGGCCTGTTGGGCATCAATATCGACCGTCGCTTTACCATCATGTTTGGTGTCGCCGCTGCCGTCGCTGGGCTTGCAGGTGTCATGTATACGCCGATCAACTCACCCAATTACCATATGGGCATGGACTTTCTGGTATTGTCCTTTGTTGTGGTGGTCGTGGGCGGCATGGGCAGCCTGCCCGGTGCGGTGCTCGCAGGCTTCTTGCTGGGCATCCTGGAAAGCTTTGCCTCCATGCGTGAAGTGATCGCAATCATCCCCGGCATCAACCAGGTCATCATCTATTTGATTGCCATTATCATTCTTCTCACCCGCCCCCGTGGCCTGATGGGTCGCAAAGGCGTGATGGAGGACTAAGACTATGTTCAAACTCGAAAAAAGCGATCTCAGCCTGCTCATCATTGTGGCAGTACTGACCCTCTTTGCCCCGTTTATCCTGAACCCCTTCCCGGCAGACAGCGCCATGTCGCAGTTCAACGCAGGCTACCCGGATCTGATGCAACGCTTTGTGATCTTTGGAATCTTTGCGGTGGGCTTCAATATCCTCTTTGGCCTCACCGGCTACCTCTCCTTTGGCCATGCGGCCTTTCTGGGGGTCGGGTCTTATGCCGCGATCTGGATGATGAAGCTGCTGACGATGAATGTAATCCCGGCAATCGTCGCTTCGGTTGTTGTGGCGGGGCTGATCAGCTTTCTGGTGGGGTGGATCTCGCTGCGCCGCTCGGGCATCTACTTTTCCATCCTGACCTTGGCCTTTGCCATGATGATGTATCAATTGGCCTATTCCGACCTCTTCGGGCAGCTCTTTGGGGGTATTCTGACGGGCGGGGAAACCGGTCTGCAGCCCAAAGTCGCAGATCCCCGTATTCTGGATGCGCCACTTGACCCCGGAGCAAACCCCAAGGCACATCTGTTTGGCCTGGAAATGGGATCCAGTTTCAAACTGGACATCGCAGGCTGGCAGTTCACATTTAACGCGGGCTACTACATCGCAGCCTTTGCCATGCTCTGTGCCTTTTACCTGTCGATCCGCATCTTCCGTTCGCCTTTTGGCATGATGCTGCGGGCGGTGAAATCCAACCAGCAGCGCATGAACTACACCGGTCTGAACTCCAAACCCTACACGCTGGCGGCCTTTGTGATCTCTGGCATGTATGCGGGTCTTGCTGGCGGGCTTCTGGTGGCAATGGACACCCAAGTGGGCGCGGAACGCATGTTCTGGACCGCATCCGGCGAAGTTGTGATCATGACCATCCTTGGCGGTGTGGGCTCGTTGATCGGACCGGTCTTGGGCGCGGGCGTGTTGAAGTACATGGAAAACATCCTGTCCAAGATCAACAAAGGGGTTCTGGAAACCTGGTTCTCCTTCATGCCGGATGGGATGTCTGACTTCTTCATCGCGATCACCAACCTCTTTGTGGGTAAGCAATGGCACATTACAACCGGTGTCATCTTTATGCTGGTGGTGATCTACCTGCCCGGTGGTCTGGTCGAAGGCGGTCGCCGTCTGGGTAACCGCTTCCAACGGTCTGGCAAAGAACGCCAGAACCACACCAAGCCTGCAGAATAAGGAGCTGACAGATGGGTATTCTTGAAGTCAAAAACGTCGGCAAGCGCTTTGGTGGTCTGCAGGCTCTGTCCGAGGTAAACCTCTCCATCAAAGAGAACTCGGTCCATGCAATCATCGGCCCAAACGGTGCGGGCAAATCCACCCTGCTCAACTGCCTTGTCGGCAAGCTGATCCCAGACACTGGATCGGTCATGTTCGACGGGCGGTCGGTTCTGGGGCGCGCGCCATTTGAGATCAATCAGATGGGCATCAGTCGCGTGTTCCAGACGCCTGAAATCTTTGGAGATCTGAGCGTTCTGGAAAACATGATGATCCCCTGCTTTGCCAAACGGGATGGCGCGTTTGAAATGAACGCCTTTTCCGATGTGATGTCGCAAAAAGACGTTCTGGAAAAAGCCGAACACATGCTGGAAGAGATGAATATGGCCGACAAACGCCATATGCACTCGGCCTCTCTGTCGCGTGGGGACAAACGACGGTTGGAAATCGGCATGTGTCTGAGCCAGGAACCGCGTTTGCTGTTGTTGGATGAACCCACCGCAGGCATGGCCCGGGCGGATACCAATAACACCATCGATCTGCTGAAACAGATCGCAGCAGATCGCGACATCACCATCGCCATTATCGAGCATGACATGCATGTTGTGTTCTCCCTCGCCAACCGGATTACGGTTCTGGCGCAGGGCACACCCTTGGTGGAAGACGACCCGGAAAACATCCGCGGCAACCCGAAGGTACGCGAAGCGTACTTGGGTGAATCGGCGTAAGGAAAGGACAAGAGATGAATGTAAAACCCGACTTTTCCAAAAACGCCAATATGGCCACCACCGCACCGGCCTTTTTGTCGGTCTGGGACATGCACGCCTATTACGGCGAAAGCTATATCGTGCAGGGCATCAACTTTAACGTCCACGAAGGTGAAATCCTTGCGCTTTTGGGCCGCAACGGCGCTGGCAAAACCTCAACCCTGCGGTCCATCGCGCGCACCGGATCCCCAATGGTGACGCAAGGGGAGATCTGGCTGGACCACAAACCGTTGCACCTGATGACCTCTTATGAGGCCGCAACCGCAGGTCTGGGTCTGGTGCCCGAAGACCGGCGCATCATTCCGGGCCTCACGGTGGAAGAAAACCTGCAGCTCGCCCAGATTGCGCCCCCGATCGGCTGGTCCATCGAACGGCTTTATGATCTGTTCCCTCGCCTTGGCGAACGGCGCAAACAGGAAGGTGTGACCCTTTCGGGAGGGGAGCAGCAAATGCTGGCCATCGCCCGAGCGCTGGCCCGCGACATCAAAGTTCTGTTGCTGGATGAACCCTATGAAGGTCTGGCCCCTGTGATCGTGGATGAGATTGAAAAGACGCTTATCCACATCAAGGAACAGGGCATGACCACAATCATCGTGGAACAAAACGCCGTGCGTGCGCTGGAACTGGCAGACCGTGCGGTCATCCTGGACACAGGCGGCATTGTGTTTGACGGCACCGCTTCGGAAGTTCTGGAAAACCACGAGTTGCGCGCCGAATACCTCGCCATCTGATTTGCAATCTCTTCCTTCCAGCTGACAGCACCGCAAGAGATTGCCGGCCGCCCTTTCATCAGGGCGGCCTTTTTTGTGATCATCACTGCCTTTCTCCATAAACCATAGTTATAAACACACGCTTTCAGAGGGTTATAGAACGCTCCGCCTATTTCGAAATGGAGCTGCAGCCGCAATGTCACTGCAACGGAGCGCAGATCCGCGCCCCGAATTCTCGACACCATAACCTCTGATAAATGGAGTGACACCTATGACATTTACCACGATCAAAACCGCCGCCTGTGTATTGGCCACCGCAATTGCTGTGCCGCTTGTAGCGCTCGCCTCCGATACGTCCATTGATCCCAAGTTCGAGGCCCAGATCCGTGAAACCCTGACCGCTCAAGGGTTCGAAGTGCGCAAGATCGAGGTCGAAGATGAGCTGTTTGAAGCCTATGCGCTGAAAGACGGACAAAAGTACGAGGTCTATATGAATGCGGATCTGGAGATCATGAAAATCGAAGAAGATTGATGCCTCGCACTTGCATTCTGGGGCGCCTTTGTGGCGCCTCTTCCTCTTTCTTACAACGATACTCCAAAGGAGCTGACGATGCGTAGTTTTTACGTCTGGGACGCCTTTGTCCGAATTTTTCATTGGTCTTTGGCGGGGCTTTTTCTGGCAAACGCAATTTTTTTGGATCCTGACGCGCAAATCCATCGCTGGGTTGGCTATGGGGTTATGGCGCTTGTCCTGTTGCGTCTGGTCTGGGGGTTTGTCGGCAGCGAACACGCCCGGTTTAAAAATTTTCCTCCGGATGCGCGCCATTCGATGGAGCAAATCAAAGACATGATCGCAGGGCGGCAAAAACCACACGCGGGTCATTCGCCCCTTGGGGCATTGATGATCTACAATCTTTTTGCCACGATTTTGGCAATTGGTGCCACCGGCTACCTGATGACCACAAACACGTTCTGGGGTGTCGCTTGGCCCGAAGAACTGCACGAAGCTTTGGTGACCTGGGCCGAAATATCCGTGGCACTCCACATCCTTGCGGTCATTTTTGAAAGCCACCGGAACAAAGTCGATCTGGCGGGCTCGATGGTCACAGGCTACAAAGAGCTGCCCATACAACATTCCCAGGAGCCCCAGAACTGATGCAGTCCGATCCGGCCAGGCCCGCCATCCTTGTCCCCCTTATTGTTGTGCAAAGCCTCTGTGCCATTGTGTTTCTTGGGGATATCATCGGTGATGTATTGGTGCCGGACGTGGGTGAAGACGAAGGTCGCCATGTTATTTTTGAAATCCTGGCGACCTTTGGTCTGATCGCTGCGATCTTCTTTGAAATCCGGATCCTAAGACGGCTCACACAGCAAAGAGCACGCTTGGAAACGGCCCTATCCGACGCACAATCCGCCGTATTTGACGTGATCGAAGCCCAGTTTGACCTTTGGGCCCTGTCCCCCGCAGAACGCGATGTGGCAACTTTCCTGGTCAAAGGGTTGAGCACTGCAGAAATTGCAGAAATGCGCGGCAGCAAGGAAGGGACAGTCAAAGCACAGCTCAATGCGATTTATCGCAAATCCGGCTGTGCCAATCGATCAGAAGTCATGAGCCAACTGATTGATACGTTGATGGGACGCCGCGACGTCACAGCGTAACACCTTGCAGGATCACTGAAACGCTTCCTATACCGGTCGGGGTGCGCTAAAAAACTCCCATGACGGAATTCGCTTTTGATCACGCACCCGTAGGCCTTGCGGTCCTTGAAAACCGGGTCATCAGGACCTGCAACCTGCAGTTCGCGACCACCTTTTGTGGCACCCCAAAAGATTTCATCAACCGCACCATCGCCGAGCTGTACCCGAGCCAGGAAGATTTCCAACGGATTGGCACGGTTTTGCAGCAACTGGATGCACCAAAAGACACCTATACGGACGAGCGGATCATGCGGCGCAGCGATGGCAGCTTGTTTTGGTGTCGGGTCCGGGGCCGGTCAACCTCGCCCGAGAGCCCGTTTGAGACAGGTGTCTGGTCCTTTGTCGACATTTCCCAGGACCGCCCGGTTGTCAGCCTGACCCCGCGCGAACGTGAGGTGGCGATCCTGACCTGCCGGGGCCTGTCCGCCAAAGAGATCGGCAAGGAATTGGACCTGTCCTATCGCACCATCGAAACCCACCGCGCGCATCTTCTGACCAAGTTCGGCGCCCGTAAGCTTCCGGAATTGGTGGCCAAATTGTCCGGCACGCCATTGTGACCGGAGACATATTGCAAATCCGCTGCCAAAACGCCATTTAACGCTACATTCAAGAGTGCTTTTCATGGGCAAAAGCTTGCCTTATAAGCACCCTGATTTCCAAACCCGCCCCGCATGGTGGGTCGTCGGAACCGGCTGAGGACAAAATGACAAACAAAACTCATGACGCAGACGTAGCATTCATCAAAGCACTGGCTGAACTGCTGCGGGACAACGATCTTACTGAACTGCAGGTGAAACGGGATTATGGTGAAGATGACAGCTTGAACGTTCGCGTTTCGCGTCAAACGGCTGTGGCCGCACCGGTTCAGGTACAAATGCCCGCCGCAGCCCCTGCCGCCGCCCCCATCGCAGCTGCGGCACCGGCCGCCGCGGCCGCGGCTGAGGCCAACAACGAAGATCCCGCATCCCATCCGGGTGCTGTGACCTCGCCCATGGTGGGCACCGTTTATCTGCAGGCGGAACCGGGCGCACCTGCGTTCATCAAAGTGGGTGATAAGGTCGGTGAAGGCGAAACCCTTCTGATCGTCGAAGCCATGAAGACCATGAACCACATCCCTGCCCCCAAAGCGGGCACTGTGAAACGTATCCTGGTCGAAGACGGTGCTGCTGTCGAATTCGGATCGCCGCTGGTCATCGTCGAGTAAGGACGGGACATGTTTGACAAAATCCTGATTGCCAACCGGGGAGAGATCGCGCTGCGCGTGATCCGTGCCTGCCGGGAAATGGGCATCAAATCAGTTGCGGTGCATTCCACCGCCGATTCCGATGCAATGCATGTGCGTATGGCCGATGAATCCGTCTGCATCGGCCCGCCCTCTGGCGCCCAAAGCTATCTGTCGATTCCTGCGATCATTTCCGCCTGTGAAATCACCGGCGCACAAGCGATCCACCCTGGCTATGGCTTCCTGTCTGAAAATGCGAATTTTGTGCAGATCGTTGAAGATCACGGTCTGACGTTCATTGGCCCCTCGGCCAAACACATCAGCCAGATGGGTGACAAGATCACCGCCAAAGACACGGCCAAAGCGTTGGGCATTCCCTGCGTGCCGGGCTCTGATGGGGGTGTTCCCGATATTGCCACGGCCAAGACGGTTGCGGCCGACATGGGCTATCCTGTCATCATCAAAGCCACCGCCGGTGGTGGTGGGCGCGGCATGAAAGTCGCCGAGACCGAAGCCGATCTGGAAGTTGCTTTCCGCACTGCGCGCTCGGAAGCCAAGGCCGCCTTTGGCAATGACGAAGTCTACATGGAGAAATACCTCCAGAAGCCGCGTCATATCGAGATCCAGGTCTTTGGCGATGGCCAGGGCAACGGCGTGCATTTGGGCGAACGCGACTGCTCGCTGCAACGTCGCCACCAGAAAGTGTTTGAGGAAGCCCCCGGCCCCTGCATCACCCCGGAAGAGCGCGCCAAGATCGGCAAGATCTGCGCCGATGCAATTGGGCAAATGGGCTATCGCGGTGCGGGCACCATCGAATTCCTTTATGAGGATGGTGAGTTCTATTTCATCGAGATGAACACCCGTCTGCAGGTGGAACACCCGGTCACCGAATCGATCTTTGGTGTTGATCTGGTGCGCGAACAGATCCGCGTGGCCGAAGGCATGCCGCTGTCGTTCACCCAGGACGAGCTGGAGATCAACGGCCACTCGATCGAAGTGCGGATCAACGCCGAACGTCTGCCAAATTTCGCCCCCTGCCCGGGCAAGATCACCGCGTTCCATGCGCCGGGTGGTCTGGGCGTTCGGATGGATTCGGCGCTTTATGACGGCTATTCGATCCCGCCTTATTACGACAGCCTGATCGGCAAGTTGATCGTCCATGGCCGCGACCGTCAGGAAGCGCTGGCGCGTCTAAACCGCGCGTTGGGGGAACTCATCGTGGATGGTGTCGACACCACTGTGCCGCTGTTCCACGCGCTTCTGCAGGAAGCCGAAATCCATTCCGGTGAGTATAACATTCACTGGCTGGAACGCTGGCTGGAAAGAAATCTGCAAGCCTGATAGGCTTTTGGCTCAAGCGAGGCGCGCTCCGGCGCGCCTTTTTTGTCTGTTGGACCCCGCGGATTTTATGGAACTAAGCGCCGAACTTTTGCTTCATGCCTACTCCATCGGCATCTTCCCGATGGCGGATGACCGGGACGACCCCGAAATCTTTTGGGTCGACCCGAAACGGCGCGGTATTTTTCCGTTGGAAGACTTCCATATCTCCCGCTCGTTGGCGCGCACCATCCGCCGTACCCCGTTTCACCTCACGGCCAATCAGGATTTTGCAGGCGTTGTGGACGGCTGTGCAGATCGCGAACAGACCTGGATCAACGCCGAAATCCGCGCGCGCTATCTGGAGCTGCACGCGGATGGTTTTGCCCATTCGATTGAGGTCTGGCACGAGACCACGCTGGTCGGCGGTGTCTACGGTGTGTCGTTGGGCGGGGCGTTTTTTGGCGAAAGCATGTTCTCTCGCCGTCGGGATGCCAGCAAGATCGCACTGGCCTATCTGACCACCCATCTGTTGGCCGCGGGCTATAGGCTTTGTGATACGCAGTTCATCACGCCGCATCTGGCTTCGCTGGGTGCGATCGAAATCTCACGCGCGGCCTATCAGGCGCGACTGGCCGAGGCATTAGAAGTGATTGCGGATTTCAGAGCACAGCCTTTGCCAACCGCTCAGGAGGTTTTGCAGCGCAGGACCCAAACGTCATAACGGTTGTGATCCAAGGCGCTGAGCGCCGGACTGGACGCGATCATCCATCCCTGAAAGTAATCCACCCCATCCTGCGGACTGCGTATCCGCAAATAGGCATAGGCTTCACCGGTGGGGTTATCCGCCGGATAGCGGCAATCGCCCAGTGTCACCATCAACCCCTGGGCCTGCGCACTGCCGCCCACGGGGATTTCAATGTCCTGAACCCGGCCATTGACCTTGTCGAGACTGCGCAACACGGCCCCAACGCCCGAGGTTGCAACAACCTCCTGCGCCTGGGCTGCCCCAGCGAGCCCGCACAAAGCCAGAAACGCGGCGCGTATAATCACGAATCGTCCCCACCAGAGACAAATTTCAACAGAAGCGAGATCAGGCTGACAGAGCCCTGAGTGTCCAGGATCTCATCCCCTGCCTCCAGCCCAAAGGGCGAGCCACCAGGCACGATTTCTACGAAATTGCCACCCAACAGCCCCTCGGATGCAATCACAGCCGCGCTGTCATCGGGGATTTCCACACCGTCACGGATGTTGATTGTGGTATCAGCGCGAAACGTCTCGGCGTTCAGGCCAACTTCGGTCACGGTGCCAATCTTTACACCGGCCAACCGTACATCGGTGCCAACATTGACCCCTTCGATGGAGCGGAACGAGGCGGTCAGCGGGTAATCCGCGCCGCCCTGCGACAGGCCTGTGGCCTGGCTTGCATAGACTGCAAAACCAATGGCCACGGCCAAAACGATACCGCCTACGGCAACTTCGGTCGGGTTCTGAGACATGTTTGTTGCGCCTTTGGCTTTTATTCTGGAACCCAGGCGTCGTAATCGCTGCGGGCCTTCGGCTCACCCCCTGCGCGGATCGAACCCGCAGGTGCATAAGCCAATGCTGTTCCGGTCAGGTTTTCCTGATGCGGCTGTTCCCAGGACTTGTGTTCCAACGGCTTCTCGCTTGGCACCTCGTCATAGGTGCGATGCAGCCAACCGTGCCAATCCGCGCTGACACGGGAGGCTTCCGCCTCACCGTTAAAGATCACCCAGCGTTTGCTGTCATCTGCATTGCGGTAATAGACATTGCCCTGATCATCTTCGCCGACTTTGGTGCCTTTGCGGCGGGTGTAAATCGCCGTATTCAAAGTGGCGCCGTTCCACCAAGTGACCGCTTGCAAAAGAGTGTTCAGGATTCCCATGGGTGCCTCCGCATAATCCGCTATTGATATGGCCTAAATTCGCCGTAAGGTCCAGATGCAGAACACCCAGGGCGCGAGATCTGGCGCAATCTTGCAGCGCGCTGGCTTAAACCTATATTAAGAAGCAGGAACCAGACTGCAGCAGTGGCAAGAAACTTCTGTTTTCCACCACTTTCATGTATGGTGTCCCCATAGCAAAAGGAGAATGCACAATGGCCCGTGAAGGTTTTGGCAACGGTTAACCCCCGCCCTCTTTTGAATAATACCTTTTAAACAAGAGATTATGCACGCAATGGAGCGGGTTGTAACAGGGCTTCTGATCATCGGGGCCTTGGGTTTTCTGGTCCTTCTGATTCTGGTTTCCGCAGGATTTGCCACATTTTTGCTCACGGGTGAGTTCCGCGCCCTGCTTGATCTGATCCCGGACCAACCCGACGGTGAGTTCCGAATCCTTGTCAGCCTGTTTGGCATCGCGGTGTCTGCATTAACCGCAGTTGGCGGTATTCTGTTTGCGGTGTTTTCCTACTTCCGCAACGCCAAACGGGCCGAAGCTGCGCAACGCAAGCAACACACCATAAATATCCTCTTCCAAAGCCGACTGTCTGAATATTTTCAGAAAACCAACAGCCTGCGCAAAGAGATCTTTCCCACCGACAACGACATATACTTGGACGATTGGAAAGCCGCCCGCGCCCAAGCCGGAAAACCCCGCGAAGGGGCGGAAGCGCTGCAGCAACTGCTGAATTACTATGAATTTCTGGCCGTGGGCATAGCCCAGGGGGATTTGGACAAAGATCTGCTGCGTCAGTCCATTCGCGGGATCATGTGCAATCTGGTGGATGACGCGCGTTTCATGATCGCAGAACTGCGCACAAACGACAAGAAAACCCTGGAATTTCTGGTCGCTCTTTATGATGACTGGCGTGACGAAAAGCTGAACTATGCCGGAGTGCTCTCCGAACGGGCCATCCCCACGCCAGCGGAGCTTGAGGCCGCTTTAACCCTGCGGGGCAAGCACGGTTAACTCGATCTCGATCCGGTATTTGGGGTCGATCAAGTTGCATTCGATCATCGTGGCCGCGGGCGGGTTGGCGCCAAAGGTCTCAGCCAGAATTGGGAAGCAGGGCTCGAACTCGGCGGCATCCGGCAGGTAATAATTCACCCGAACCGCATCGGCAAAGCTTGCGCCTGCCTGTTCCAGCGCCGCACCAATGATTTCCAGCGCCGATTTGCATTGCGCGACCACATCGTCGCCCTGCCCGACGGTCCCTGCCACATGGACAAAGCCGCCCGCAACAACCGCCCGGCAATAGCCGATCTTGGCCTCAAATTCGCCGCCCGAAGAAATACGTTTGATGGTCATGACCTTTCCTTTCGTGTTGGCGTATTAATCGCTAAACCGGATCCGGCTGCAAGCCGTTGATCGCTGCGAAACCGCATAAAACGAAACAGGCCGATGTCATCACGACATCGGCCCGTTCTTGAACTTAACAGCTGTGACACCTAGGACGGTTAGCCCGCAGATGCTGGCTCTTTTTCGCCTTCAGCGTGGATCATCAGCGGTTGTTTGTCCGAAGTCACAGCCTCTTCGTTGACCACAACCTTTTCGACGCTATCCATACCTGGCAGGTCGAACATGGTATCCAGCAGGATGTCTTCCATGATGGAGCGCAGACCACGGGCACCGGTTTTGCGTTCGATGGCCTTGCCCGCGATCGCTTTCAGCGCTTCATCGGTAAAGTCCAGTTCGGTCTCTTCCAGTTCAAACAGGCGTTGATACTGTTTCACCAGCGCGTTCTTTGGCTTGGTCAAAATGGTGACCAGCGCTTCCGCGTCCAGATCTTCCAGCGTTGCCAGAACAGGCAGACGGCCGACAAATTCCGGGATCAGACCGAATTTCAGCAGATCTTCAGGCTCCAGTTCTTTGAAGAGATCGCCAACACCGCGCTCGTCGTTGTCGCGCACATCCGCACCAAAGCCCATAGCAGAGCCTTTGCCGCGTTGGGCGATGATCTTGTCCAGACCCGCAAATGCGCCACCGCAGATGAACAGGATGTTTGTGGTGTCCACCTGCAGGAATTCCTGCTGCGGATGCTTGCGTCCACCCTGCGGCGGCACGCTGGCCACGGTGCCTTCCATAAGCTTCAACAGCGCCTGTTGCACGCCTTCACCCGAGACATCACGGGTGATCGACGGGTTTTCAGACTTGCGGGTGATCTTGTCGACCTCATCGATGTAAACGATGCCGCGCTGTGCGCGTTCGACATTATATTCCGAGGCTTGCAGCAGCTTGAGGATGATGTTTTCGACATCTTCGCCCACATAGCCCGCTTCGGTCAATGTGGTGGCATCCGCCATGGTGAACGGCACGTCCAGAATACGGGCAAGGGTCTGCGCCAAAAGCGTTTTACCGCAGCCGGTGGGGCCGATCAGCAAGATGTTGGACTTCGCCAGCTCAATATCACCGCCAGCCTTCTGCGCATGGTTCAGGCGTTTGTAGTGGTTGTGAACCGCCACGGACAGCACACGTTTGGCCGTGGCCTGACCGATCACATAATCATCCAGCACACCGCAGATATCCTGTGGTGTCGGCACACCATCCGTTGCCTTCAGCCCCGACGCTTTGGTCTCTTCGCGGATGATATCCATGCACAACTCGACACATTCATCGCAGATGAACACTGTTGGGCCTGCAATCAGCTTACGCACCTCGTGCTGGCTCTTTCCGCAGAAGCTACAGTAGAGGGTGTTTTTGCTGTCACCGCCTGAGTTCGTTGCCATGTTCTACCTTTCAGTACGCTTGGCGTTGAAGACGTCCCCGGCCCTGTGCCGAGAGGTCTCCCGCCATTTGGGCAGCTTAGGACAGGTCCCAAGCAGCCACAATGAATAATAGCTGTGCATCGGCTCATTGCCGCGCACATTTGACGCAAAGAGGCTTTATTCGCCTGCCTCTTCACCACTTTTTGCGCGGTTTTCAACGATTTCGTCGATCAAACCGAATTCTTTTGCCTCTTCAGGCGACATAAAGTTATCGCGCTCCAGCGCGTCAACAATCGTGTCATAATCACGACCAGTGTGTTTGACGTAGATCTCGTTGAGGCGTTTTTTCAGCTTCAGCGTCTCTTCGGCGTGGATCATGATGTCGGTCGCCTGACCCTGGAAACCACCGGACGGCTGGTGCACCATCACGCGGGAGTTCGGCAAGCTGAACCGCATGCCTGCTTCACCTGCGGTGAGCAAAAGCGAGCCCATCGACGCCGCCTGACCAATCACCAGCGTGGACACTTTGGGTTTGATGTACTGCATGGTGTCATAGATCGACAGACCAGAGGTCACCACGCCGCCTGGCGAGTTGATGTACATCGAGATTTCCTTGGACGGATTTTCCGCCTCGAGGTGCAGAAGCTGCGCCACCACAAGCGAGCTCATCCCATCGTGAACAGGGCCATTCAAGAAAATGATACGCTCTTTCAACAGGCGTGAGAAAATATCATAGGCCCGTTCACCCCGGCTGGTCTGTTCGACCACCATCGGGACCAGAGTGTTCATATATGTTTCGCGGGGATCAATCATGTGGACCTGCCTTGTTTCACTTGTAGACGCGATTATAGACGCGCGTTGGTTACTTGAGTCTTAGTATCGGCCCAATAACGCTGCAAGAGGTGGCGGTTGATTTTAATTGTACAAATGTCGCAATCGCCACCGCGTCGCTTTCTCACAGACCCATGTCGTAAACCTTTCACTTAGGTTTTCTGCAGGTGCTAAAACCATTGGCGACCCAAGTCCCCACATTGGTACGTTGATCACGTATCTGTTTCCTGCGAAAGGATGCACTGCGCCGTGTCCAATGACAAATGCCAAGACAATTTTGTCCCGCGCGCGTCATCGGCGCATTTTGACATTCGCTACGATGGTGCGCCGCAGGATTTCTTTTTTCTGGTGCTGCCCCGCAGCATGATGTTGGGCGTGGCGGCGGCCATTGAACCCCTGCGTGTCGCCAATCAAATAACCGGCAAAGAGCTGTTTCGCTGGTTTATCCTGACCGAAGACGGCGCGCCTGTGCGCTGTTCAAACGGCATGCAGGTCACCCCGGATATGGCGTTGGACGACGCGCCTGTTGGTGGGCTGACCTTTATCAGCGCGGGCGGGGAACCTCAGCTGGCGGCAGGTGAAAAGACCTTGAACTGGATCCGCAAAGCCGCGCGCTTTGGACGCCCTTTGGGCACGATCAACACCGGCGCCTTTGCCCTGGCCCAGGCAGGTGTTCTGACCGACCAGATCTTCACGCTGCACTGGGAAGATCAGCCGGCCTTTCTGGAGGAGTTCCCGAACCTCACGCCCTCTTCAAACATCTTTGAGATCACGCCGCGGCTGATTTCCTGCGGCGGTGGCCACGCCGCAACGGACATGATTCTCACCCTGATCGAAGAGCGACACGGTGAACAACTGGCCATTGTCTGTGCCGATATGTGTCTGCATATGCGGTCCCGACGCGGCAGCGAGCCGCAAAGATCGAACTTTGCAGTGGCCGTCGGCAGCCGAAACCGCCGCCTGCTGAGCGCGCTGCAAATGATGCAGGACTCCATCGAAAGTCCGCTCAGCATTCATGAGATCTGCGACAAACTGGATATCTCACGCCGCCAGTTGGAACGGCTGTTCACCCGCTATCTGGATCAAAGCCCAATGCAGGTCTATTTCGACATGCGCCTGCACCATGCCTATGGTCTGATGAATGAAACATCGATGTCGGTCACAGAAATTGCGCTGGCCTCGGGCTTTAACAGCGCCACACATTTCTCCCGCCAATTCAAACGCCGCTTTGGCGCCAGCCCGCATTTCTTCCGCAAAGGTTGGTCCTAAGGTCTGTTCTGCGCGCCACGCGAATGTGACAACTCTTTCAAAGCAAACGCGTTAGGCTTTGCGCGAAATCTCCTACGCAAAAGGATCGTCACATGTTTGCTCGCCTGTCCCGCCTCTGCCGCCTTCTGCCGGTTTTGATCTGTCTCCCCTTTGCGGTCTCTGCTGCAGATCTGGACAATCGCGACGGTTGGGCCGTGCATAAAACCGACAAACCCTATGCCCAGCTGATCAAAGATCTGGCCGCCGCCGTAAAAGCCGAGGGGTTGATTGTTGTCACCCAAGCTGGCCCGACCAAAGCGGCCGCCGCACGGGGCATCACAATCCCCGGCAACCGAGTCATGGGCGTGTTCAACAATGACTATGCCGTCCGCGTCCTGGCCCTGTCGACCGCCGCGATGATCGAGGCTCCGATCCGGTTCTATGTCACCGAAACACCGGATGGCAGCGGCACCCTATCTTACAAGACACCAAATCATGTCTTTGCCCCCTATGTGCCCACTGGTGGCGCAGCTTTGCAGGAAATCGCCGACGAACTGAGCCAACAGTTTGACGCCATTGCAAAAAACGCAATACGTTAAGCCAACTGTAACGGATCTCACACTGGCGTGAGACCCCTTGCGCCGCGCGCACCAGATCGCAATCTGGTCGCGAAATCTAAAACGTCAGGATAAACCCGATGACCACGACCCTACGCGCGGCGGATGTGCTTGCCCGCCGCCTTTATGATGCGGGCTGCCGCCATGCATTTGGCATGCCAGGTGGCGAAGTTCTCACCCTTGTTGATGCGCTGGAAAAGGCTGGGATTACCTTCCATCTGGCCAAGCACGAAAATTGTGCGGGCTTTATGGGCGAAGCCGTTCACCATGCAAACGGCGCGCCGGCCATTTTGGTGGCAACACTTGGGCCCGGCGCACTGAATGGCATAAACGTGGTGGCAAATGCGCATCAGGATCGCGTGCCGATGCTGGTTCTGACGGGCTGTGTGGATGCCGCAGAAGAGCAAACATATACCCATCAGGTGCTGGACCAGCAGTCGGTGTTTCGCCCGATCACCAAGGCCACGTTCCGCTTGGACGCCGAAGCGGCTGAGGTGATTGCCGACAAGGCCGTCAATATCGCACTTGAAGCCCGCCAAGGGCCGGTTCATCTCGATGTGCCCATCACGGTGGCCAATACGCCGGCCACAGAACGCGGACTGCGCCGCGCGTCTGCCGGAGCAACCGTCGCCACAGGGGACACCCTTGCGCAGGCGCGTGATTGGCTGGCTGGCGCCGAACGTCCGCTGGCGATCATCGGCGTTGATGCCATGCAGGAAAACGCAGGCGCCGCTCTCAAATCCTTTGTGGAAGCCCATAACATCCCCTTTGTCACCACCTACAAGGCCAAAGGTCTGGTTGATGAGACCCACCCCCTGTGCCTGGGCGGTGCCGGTCTGTCGCCGCTGGCCGATAAACATCTGATGCCTCTGATCGAAGCGGCCGATCTGATCCTGTCGCTGGGCTATGACCCCATTGAAATGCGCACCGGCTGGCGGGATGCTTGGGACGTGGCTGAAACCCGCGTGCTGGAAATCGCGGCTGAACCCAATACCCATTATATGCACCAGGCCGGGATTTCAATCACAGCGCCCTTGGCCCCGACACTCGCCGCGCTGTCAGAGGGTCTGTCGCCCAAGGACACTTGGAGCGATGGCGCGGTCAAAACCGCCAAAACCGGACTGGCGACCGCCTTCCCCACGGATGACGATTGGGGACCTGCCGGGGTTATCGCCGAAACCCGCGCCGTCATGCCGCAAAACACATTGGCTTCTGCCGACAGCGGCGCGCATCGCATCCTGCTCAGTCAAATGTGGACCTGTTATGAACCCCGCGCGCTGATCCAATCCTCTGGCCTGTGTACCATGGGCTGTGCGGTTCCGATGGCGATTGGGCGCAAGCTTGCGCAGCCAGACCGCCCCGTTGTCAGCTTTTCAGGCGATGCAGGGTTTTTGATGGTTGCGGGCGAATTGGCCACGGCTGCTGAGTTTGGCGTCGCGCCCATATTCCTGGTGTTTGTTGACGCTTCTCTTGCCCTGATCGAGCTCAAGCAACGCCAGCGCCAGCTGACCAACACCGGTGTGGATTTTGCCGAACATGATTTCGCCGCCATGGGCCGTGCGTTTGGTGGAAATGGCTTTACCGTGACCAACCGCTTGGAACTTCGTGACGCACTGACGACCGCGCAAGCCTCTGATAAGTTTACGGTGATTGCAGCTATTATCGAACGCGGAGGATATGATGGTCGGATCTAATATGTTACCCCATGGCGCTTTGAAAGGGGTGAAAGTTCTGGACTTGTCCCGCATTCTGGCAGGCCCGACCTGCACACAGCTGCTCGGGGATCTTGGGGCCGATGTGATCAAGGTAGAAAACCCCAAAACTGGCGGCGATGACACCCGCCAATGGGGCCCGCCCTATGTCGAGGATGCTGAGGGTAACCCCACTGATTTGTCGGCCTATTACATGTGCGCAAATCGCAATAAGCGCTCGGTTGCGATTGATATCGCAAGCCCCGAAGGCCAGGCACAGATCCGTGCGCTGGCAGCCGATGCTGATATCCTGATCGAGAATTTCAAACCCGGCGGCCTTGCAAAATACGGCCTCGATTATGAAAGCCTAAAGGCCGAATTCCCAAGCCTCGTTTATTGCTCGATCTCGGGCTACGGGCAGACCGGTCCAAACGCGCCAAAACCCGGCTACGATTTGATGGCCCAGGGCTATGGTGGCATCATGTCGGTCACCGGAGAGCCGGATGGCGCCCCGATGAAAGTGGGCGTAGGCATTGCTGATGTCATGTGCGGCATGTATGCCTGCGTCGGCATTCTGGCGGCCCTGCGGCACCGGGACCAAACCGGCGAAGGTCAATGGGTGGAACTGGCGCTGGTGGATGCGCAGATCGCCTGGCTGATCAACGAAGGGGTCAACTATCTGACCTCGGGCACCCTGCCCCAGCGGCGCGGCAATGGTCACCCCAATATCAAACCCTATGGCGTCTATGAGACCTCGGACGGCCATGTGATCCTGGCGGTGGGCAATGACAGCCAGTTCCAGCGCTGCGCTGAATTCCTTGGCCTTTCGGAGCTGCCGAAGGATCCCCGCTTTGCCACCAACCCGGCCCGGCTTGAACATCGCGACGCCTTGGACGAGGTGCTGATCCCGGCGGTCAAGGCCAAGACGTCGGCTGAGGTTATTGCCGGGCTCGAAGCGCTCAAAGTGCCCGCTGGTCCGGTGCAGACATTGGACCAGGTTTTTGCATCCGATCAGGTGGCGGCACGGGACATGCGGATCACGATGGAGAGCGCTGCAGGCCCGGTTGATCTGATCGGGAATCCCCTGAAGTTCTCGCGCACACCGGTCACCTATCGGCACGCTCCACCCCACTGCGGACAAGAAACTGCCGAAATTTTAGACGAGTCCAACGACGTTTCCAGCCATGTAAATAAACAACCATGAGACACTTATTGCCAAGTGTTACAAAAACCGGCCGGGCTCTGCCCGGCCTTTGAAAGGTTTGCTGCTTAAGCATCCGAATTTTGCGGGTTTTCGCCGGAATCTCCACCCATATCGGCAGTATTCCACGGAAAACACACACAGGCCTTCACCAAAGCGCGAGCAGCCGTCGCCCGGTCGCAAACCTTCCTTTACTCTCAGTAATAACAGAGAGCTGTTTTTAGATCGCAAGGATAACGAACCCATGACGCAAGACATCTTCGGACAAGAGACCAGCCTGACCTCTGCTGCGGCTCTGAATGAGTGGAATGCCGCACAGTTGGGCGTGCTTGCGCACGCGGCCAAAACAGCTGATCATCTGGGTGCTGTTCTCCAACAGGCTCCGGAATATGCGCTGGCCCATGCTCTCAAAGGTCTGTCGCTTTTGATGCTGGGTCGCTCTGAATTGCTGCCGATGGCACAGGATGCGTTAAAAACCGCCAAGACCTATTACGAAGCCGCCCTGCCCCGTGAACGCAAATACGTTGACGCGTTTGAGGCCTGGATGTTGGGCCGCCCGACCCAGGCCATCCAGATTTGTGAGACAATCCTGGACGACCACCCCTGCGACTCACTGGCGATGAAGCTCAGTCACGGGATCCGGTTCATCATGGGAGATAACCACGGCATGCGGACTTCGGTCGAGCGGGTGATGCCAGCCTATGAACCTGACCACGCCGGGCGCGGCTATCTGCTGGGGTGCCATTCCTTCGCACTGGAAGAAACCGGCGCTTATGAAAAGGCGGAAAACGCCGGGCGTCAGGCGCTGTGGATGGCCCCCGATGATGCATGGGGTCTGCACTCGGTCGCTCACGTTCACGAGATGACCGGCAACGCCAAACAAGGTCTGGAGTGGCTGGCAGGTCGCGAAGAGGCCTGGGCCCATTGCAACAACTTCCGCTATCATGTCTGGTGGCACAAGGCGCTGATGCATCTGGATCAGGGCCAGGTGGACGAAGCGATCGCGCTTTATGACACCGAGGTGCGCAAAGACAAGACCGACGACTATCGCGACATCTCAAACGCCACCTCGCTGTTGATGCGTCTGGAGCTGGAAGGCGTGAAGGTCGGCAACCGCTGGGACGAATTGTCCGAGCTCTGCGCCAATCGCACCGAGGACGGCAGCCTGATCTTTGCCGATCTGCACTATTTGCTGGCGCTGGCCGGTCACGACCGCGCGGCCGAGACTCAGCGGATGGTTGCCCGTATTCAAGCGGATGGGCAAAAACGCGCCACAGAATCACAGGAACGGATGGCCGCACCGGGTATTCAGGCCGCTCAGGGTCTTGAAGCCTTTGGCGAGGGCGATTACTCCAAGGCCTTCAACCACTTGACCGCCGCGCGTGACACCATGCAGCTGGCCGGTGGCAGCCATGCACAAAGGGATATTTTTGAACGGATCACCATCGACTGCGGCCTGCGCTCGGGCGCGTTTGACGCCGCCGAAGCGTTGCTGGACGATCGCCGCGCCAAACGTGGCGGCGGCGAAGACAACTATGCCCATGTGCGCCGCAACATGATTGCCCAAGCGCGCAACACCGACACGGAACACAGCGTCCCAGCTGAGTAAACGGTACAACTTGTAACGAACTGACAAAAACAATGGCCACCATCACGCCCATTCACCAAGCGCATCCGGCTCCGGATGCGGCCAACAGCCAGATGGCTCCGCAAAAGTCACCGCAACGCCCGCGCGACCCGCGCCTGGATTTCTATCGCGGCATTGCGATGTTCATCATTCTGATCGCCCATGTGCCCAACAACCGCTGGACCGGCTGGATCCCGGCCCGCTTTGGCTTCTCGGATGCGACCGAAATCTTTGTGTTCTGCTCTGGTATGGCCTCGGCCATTGCCTTTGGCGGATCCTTTGCCCGCAAGGGCTGGTGGCTGGGCACGGCTCGGGTGGCCTTCCGCTGCTGGCAGGTGTTCTGGGCCCATATTGGTCTGTTCTTCTTTATCGCCATGTCTTTGGCCGCCATTGATGTCTATGGCGGTTTTGAAAAAAGCTACATCGCGTCACTGAACCTCGCTCCGTTTTTTAACGATCCGGCGCCGCAGCTGGTGGGCCTGTTCACGCTGACCTATGTGCCGAACTACTTTGACATCCTGCCGATGTATCTGGTGGTGCTGGCACTGATGCCGGTGATGATGGGACTTGAGAAAATCAGCCTGTGGGCTGTTGCCGCATTCTCTGTGCTGGTGTGGCTGGTGGCCAACCCCTATCTGATCGGCCTGGGTCCCAATGGGCTCAGCCTGCCGGCCGAACCCTGGTCAGAGCGCGAATGGTTCTTTAACCCCTTTGGCTGGCAGCTTCTGTTCTTTACCGGTTTTGCCTTCATGAAAGGCTGGCTGCCCAAGCCTCCTGTCTCGGCCGCGCTGATTGTCCTGGCGGCTGCATTCCTGATCCTATCGATGCCCTTTGGCTCCTGGAAGGTCTTCAACTGGGTCAAAGCTGCCAATGAAGATCTGGCGGCGCTGATCCGACCAACATGGGACTGGACCGCGCAATGGCGTGAGAAGACGGATTTTGGCCTGCTGCGATACATGCACTTCCTGGCGCTGGCTTATCTGGGTTGGGTCATCGCAGGCGAAGGTGGCAAGAACCTGATGGCCCGCGGCCAGTCGGTGGGCGCAAAGGTCTGGTCCTTCTTCCTCGGCATTATCACCAAGGTTGGTCAACAGTCGCTTGCGGTCTTTGTCTTCTCGATGGCGCTGGCCCGTTTGATCGGGTTTGCCCTAGATCAAACCGATCGCGCCATCACCACCGTCGCTTTTGCAAACCTTGTCGGCTTTGTCTTGATCATTGGCTGTGCATATGGCGCGGCGTGGTTCAAATCCCAACCCTGGAGGCAGAAGAAATGAGCCCCCCGATGAGCGCCCTGACACGTCGGTCTTTTCTGTTTTCTGCGCTGGCCAGCACCTCGGCCTTGGCTTTCCCTCAGGCCGCTTTGGCGCATGCGACCTCTCCGTTTTCGTATGAGGGTCTGGTTGAGCGCGCACGGGACTTGGCGTCCAAGGCCTATAAGCTGCGACCGACCGTGCCACAGGATTGGCTGAACCTCAGCTACGACGAATACCGCAACCGTTGGTTCCGGGTCGAAGACGCCCTGTGGGCCGACACCAACCGCAGCTACAACGTGGATTTCTTCTTGCCAGGGCTCTATTTCCCGCGCGCGATCCAGATCAACGAAGTGGTCGACGGTCTGGCGACCAAAGTGCCCTTTGATCTGTCGTTGTTCAAACGCGGTGACATCGCGCCCGATCTGAGCACAGAAGGCCATCTGGGCTATTCCGGTCTGCGCCTGCGCACCGAACAACCTGGCGCTCCGGTCAAGCAAAAGCTGGAAAAAACCGAATTCTGCGTGTTCCAGGGCGCAAGCTATTTCCGCGCGATCGCCAATTGGTGCGCCTATGGTCTGTCGGCACGGGGGCTGGCGCTGAAAACCGGCGACAGCGACGGCGAAGAATTCCCCGAGTTTATCGAGTTTTGGCTGGAGGCTCCTGAGGCCGACCAGAAAAACATGATCATCCATGCGCTGATGGACAGCCCGTCCGTGTCCGGTGCCTTCCGGTTTGACATCACCCCGGGCGACAATTGCACCATGGAAATTCAGGCACGCCTGTTTGCCCGCAAGGAACTGACCCATGTGGGACTGGCCCCACTGACGTCGATGTTCCTTTATGATGACACCAACCGGTCCCGTTTTGATGACTTCCGCCCGGCGGTGCATGACAGCGAAGGCCTGTTGATCAAAAACGGCAACGGAGAGGTGCTGTGGCGCCCCTTGGCCAACCCGGTCCATCTGCAGATCTCTTCCTTTGTGGATGACGGCCCGCAGGGGTTTGGCCTGATGCAACGCGCACGCAACCTGTCTGATTACGCGGATCTGGAAGCCCATTACCACATGCGCCCGTCGCTTTGGGTCGAACCCAAAGAGAACTGGGGCAAAGGGGCGGTCACCCTGGTGGAGATCCCGGCGGACAAGGAAATCTATGACAATATCGTCGCTTACTGGCGTCCCCATACGCCTTATGCGCCAGGATCCGAGATCGATCTGAGCTATCGACTCACCTGGGGTCACGAACCCGACATGGGGCTGGCCTTGGTCAAGAACACCGCATCCGGGGCCAAGATCTTTGGCGATCCTGGTCGGATCTTTACCATCGATTATGACGCCCACCCGCTGTTGGAAGGTGACCCGGAAGATTTTGATATCTTTGTCTCCTCCCCACATGTGGAAACAACCGAAGGCGTCTTGCAACGCAACCCCGAAACCGGAGGCCTGCGATTGGCGTTTTCCTTTGATCCGGGCACACGCGACCATGTGGAGCTGCGCGCGCAGCTGCGTAAGGACGGCCAGCCCGCCTCAGAAGTCTGGCTTTACAGGTGGACCACATGACCCAAGATCGCCTTTTGCCAGCCGAGCATCCGCTCGATATGCCGGAACAGGATTTTGCTGCACCGTTCCGCGATGATCAGGCCCCTGCGGGTGAACCAGAACAGCAGGCCGCCCTGTGGCGGATCCTCAGCTTCTCGCCTGCTATGATCGTGACCGCCCTGTTGGGATGGGTGATGTATGGCTGGTTTGCCGATGGCGGCGTTACCGTGCTGGAAGGCATCCTGCTCGCCCTGATCATTTTCAACTTTTTCTGGATCAGCTTCTCGGTCTCGACGGTTTTGTTGGGGCTTTACTCCTTGGCCCGCCGGACCGTGGTGCGCCGCCGGGGCGCGGTGACACCGCAAAAGGTGGCACTGCTGGTTCCGGTCTATAACGAGATCCCATGGTATGTGCTGGGCAATGCGCAATCCATGCTGGAAGAGCTGAACGCCCAGGGCAGCAACCACGAATATGCCATGTTCATCCTGTCGGACACGCGCGATGACGCGATTGCCGATCAGGAACGCCGCAGCGTCGAAGCGCTGCAAGCCATGTTGCCGCCGACAATGCCGCTGTATTATCGGCGCCGTGCGGATAATGTGGGCCGCAAAGTCGGCAATATCACCGATTGGGTCCGCCGCTGGGGTGGCGCTTATGACGCCATGCTGGTGCTGGATGCCGACAGTCTGATGACCGGCCGCGCCATTGCCCAGCTGACCGGTGCGCTGGCGCGTGATCCCGGTGCAGGCCTCATTCAGAGCTTCCCGCAACTCATTGGTGCGCAATCTGTTTTCGGCCGCATGCAGCAATTCGCAAATACTGTATATGGTCTGGCTTTGGCCGAAGGTCTGGCGCGTTGGGCCGGGCATGAGGGCAATTATTGGGGCCATAATGCGATCATCCGCACCCGTGCCTTTGCCGCTTGTGCGGGCCTGCCATCCTTGCGAAGCCTGACCGGCAAGGAAAGCCTGATCATGAGCCACGACTTTGTCGAGGCGGGTCTGTTGCGCCGGGCTGGCTGGAGCGTTCAGTTCCTGCCCCGGATCAAAGGCTCCTATGAGGAAACGCCCCAAACCCTGATCGACCACATCCAACGGGACCGCCGCTGGTGTCAGGGGAACTTGCAGCATATCAACCTGCTGAACGCACGCGGGTTCCGGGCGATCTCCCGGTTTCACCTGTTCCATGGCGCGGTTGGCTATCTGATGGCCCCGATCTGGTTTGCGCTTCTGGTGATCTGGGCGATCATTGGACGCGGCGAGGAGGCCTCGGTTCTGACCTATTTCTCCGAGGCCAATCCAACCATGCCGTCCTGGCCCGATATGAGCGAGCCGCGCCATGTGTTGGTGATCCTGCTGATTTACGCCATGTTGTTGGCCCCGAAACTCCTTGCAGCGATTGCCCTGCCCCTCAGCGGTAAGCGCTATGCCGAATATGGCGGCGCGGGCCAGTTCCTGCTGTCGGTCCTGTCCGAGATCATCCTGGCGATCCTTTATGCGCCCATTTTGATGGTGCAACAGATGATTGCCGTATTCCGCACGCTGTTGGGGATCCAGCGTGGTTGGGCTCCGCAGGCGCGGGATGGTGGCCAATATTCCTGGCGTACCATTGCCATTTGTCACGCTTTGGAAACCGTGAGCGGCGCGGCCCTGTGTGTTGGGATCGCAGCAGGCATGGTGTCGATCTGGCTGGTGCCTATCGGTGTTTCATTGGTGCTGGCAATCCCATTGTCCGCCCTGTCGGGCATGCCAATCCGGGAACGCATTGGCCGCTGGATGGGCACCCACGACCATTTCAAGGAACCACAAATCACCCAAGCGGCGCGCGCTTACCGCGCTCAGATGCGTAAGTTCCTGGAAAACCAGCCTCAGGCCACTGCCGCCGAATAAGAGTTTCAGTAAAGACAAAAAAGCCCAGCCGAATCCGCTGGGCTTTTTGCGTTTGGCCGTGATTATTGTCCGGGCGCGGCCTTCTCAAACCAGGTTGTGACCTCTTCGGCCCAGCCTTTTGGAATCGAATGACCGCCCGGATGAATGGTAAAACTGATCTCGGCCCCCTCACCACAGTTCCAGTGACGCAGCAAGTTTTCGCCATTGCTCCACGCCCGACCCGGTGCGTGTGTTTCACACCCTAACGTGTCGCGCCACAATTCCAGCCCCGCATAAATGTCACCCTGTTGCCAGGTACGCCCGCGCAGATACCGCCCTTCCAGCGGCACAACCGTATCGGTCCAGCCATGTGTGTGATGCAGGCGGATCGGTCCGGCACAGGCCTCGGGCTGCGGCCGCCAGAAACCACCGGCCACCGGGGCATAGGCCGCAAAGGTTTCAGGCGCTTGGCAAGCCAGGTAGTTCACCATGAAGGCGCCCGCCGAAAACCCGGCCATGATGGTCTGGTCAGGATCCACATCAAACCGTTCGGCCGCATCCGCCAACAGCTCCTGGAAATAAGCGACCTCGTCACGGCCCTCCCAGCCTGGAAAGAAATTCCACGAAGGCCCACGGTTCGCCGCACGCCGCAACCCATTTGGCGCAATCACCACATAGCCACGATCGGTCAACGCGTTGACCATTCCGGTGTTTTTCAGAACCCCATTCCCGGTGCCCCCATAGCCATGCAAAAACACCACCGCCGCGCCGGTCTCGGTGCCTGTATCAGGCAGCACAACTTCATAATCCCCACTGGCAATTTTACAGGCCTCCGCCTGGTCCCCGCAGGCAGCTTCTGCACTGCTGCCTATCAGGGCGGTTGCGACAAATGCCAGTCCTGCCGCGCCTAGCCGTTCCATTGCACCACCGGCAATTCTGTCTTGATCCATCCTGGTCCTGCCTTTGATCCAAGCATGCCCTCGGGCACGTCAATAATATTGGTAAATCCCGCCTCATTAAGGCGCAGGGTCATGCGCGCGGACCGCACGCCTCGGGCGCAGATCAGCGCCACCGGAGCGTTTTTGTCCGTCCCAACAACAGCCTGAAGCGCGTCGGTGAAATCTTCCCGACGCATGTCGATCAGATGTCCGCCTTGGGGAACACCTGTCGCGCGCCACTCCCGAGGCGTGCGGATGTCGACAAGGGTGATGTCACCGTTCAACGCCTGATCATAGGCTTCGCTGACGCTTAACCGCCCCCCCGTGTGCTCAGGAGGCGTCAGATACTGCCAGCGCGCCAACACCAAGGCCGAGGCCACCACGACACCACCGATCAACAGCCCTCGGCGGTTGAGCCTTTGCGACATCCTGTCGCCCTGTGCGGCCTCTGTTTCGCGCTCCATATCACCCTCAAACGCATGTTACTGTCCCACTCAGATCTAGCATTGCACATCCAACAATTCAGCAAAGGCGCAGCCCCAATGCGTGTTTTTTCAATCAAGTTCGCGTCATTGCCATTTTATGATCCAAATCCACGAGGTGCGCGTAAGGAGCCCGAACACAGGCCGCACACAGGCCGCGTTAGCGTCTGAACCTTACACAGCCCAAAGTAATTTGATCCTCAGCGACCTGAAACGCTGGATCGACGGTCGAAAAAAGCTTAGTCAAAACATGACTATTTCTATCGCCCAACCAGGAGAACTCCCACGTGTCCTTGTTTCTGATTGCGGCCCTGCCCTTTCTAGGAGCGGTCTTTCCCGCTCTCTTTATACGCGCTGGCCGCAATGCCTCTGCATCATCGGCTGGTCTGACAACCCTTTTGGCCTTTATCGGTTTGATGCTGCATGCGCCCGCAATCTTGCGCGGCGAAGTGGTGACCGCACGGTTTGACTGGCTGCCCATTCTGGGACTGAACGCCAATTTCTTTCTGGATGGGCTTGGGTTTCTTTTTGCAGGGCTCATCCTTGGCATCGGCCTGCTGATCATTCTTTATGCGCGGTTCTACCTGTCGCGGCAGGATCCGATGGGGCAGTTTTACACGTATCTCTTGCTGTTTCAGGGGGCGATGGTTGGGATTGTCACCTCTGACAATATCCTGCTTCTGCTTATTTTCTGGGAACTTACCTCGCTCAGCTCATTTTTGCTGATCGGCTATTGGAAACACCTTCCCGAAGGTCGCCAAGGCGCACGTATGGCTTTGACGGTGACCGGTATGGGCGGTCTTGCGATGATCGGCGGCATGCTGATCCTGGGTCACATCGTGGGCTCATATGACCTGACCGTGATCTTGCAGCACAAAGAGGCGATCCAGGCCTCGCCCTTGTATCTGCCTGCGCTCCTGTTGATCCTGGCGGGCTGTTTCACCAAATCGGCGCAGTTTCCGTTCCATTTCTGGTTGCCCCACGCCATGGCGGCACCCACACCTGTTTCGGCCTATCTCCACTCGGCTACAATGGTCAAAGCGGGCATTTTCCTAATGGCACGCATGTGGCCGGTTCTGGCGGGCACACCGGAGTGGTTTTACATCGTCGCCACCGCCGGGCTTGTGACCATGGTGGTGGGCGCGGTGATCGCCCTGTTCAAAGACGACCTGAAGGCGCTGCTGGCCTTTTCCACTGTCTCCCATCTAGGGCTGATCACCATGCTCTTGGGATTTGGCACCAAAGCAGCCGCCATTGCGGCGATCTTTCATATTATCAACCATGCGACCTTTAAGGCGGCGCTGTTTATGTCCGCAGGCATTGTCGACCACGAGGCGCATACGCGGGATATCAAACGCCTTGGCGGTCTGCGCCATCTGATGCCGGTGACTTTTACCATCGCCTTGATTGCAGCCCTGTCCATGGCCGGCATCGCGCCGCTGAACGGTTTTATTTCCAAGGAGATGATGCTCGAAGAAGCCTCCCACACCGGATGGCTGGGCAACGCATATATCATCCCGGGTCTTGCGGTTTTTGCTGCGCTGTTCTCGGCTGCTTACAGCTTTCGCTATATCGGGCATGTATTCCTCGGTCCAAAGCGAGAGGATTATCCCGGCCATCCCCATGATCCGGGGTTTGGCATGTGGGCTGCGCCCGCGTTTCTGGTAGTTCTTGTTGTCCTTATCGGCCTGTTCTCCGGCAAGATCGCGGAACCCTTGGTCCAAGTGGTTGCCGATGCGGTAACCCAGCAGCATCCGCATGTGCATCTGAAGCTTTGGCACGGGGTCACCCCAGCGCTTTATATGTCGATCTTTGCGGTTGTCGGCGGGCTGTTGGCGCTGTTGGCGCACGGCCGACTGGAAGCGATCTGGAACGCCCTGCCTCGTCCCGAGGCCAAGGTGATCTTTGACCACATCATCGCCGCGCTGACTTTTGTGGCGGATCGCATGACTGCAGGACTGCACAATGGCTCGATCACCCGGTATTCGCTGGTGATGATCCTGTTCTGCACCGGCGTCAGCTATGTGGCCTTTGACTCGGGCACTCTGCCTGCGGCGACCCGCACGGTGCAAGAGGCGGGCCCCTTGGCCATTCTGGGCTGGTTTGCCCTGGTGGTCGCCACGGGCCTGATCCTACGCCATCACCACAATCGACTGTTGGCTCTGATCCTGATTGGCATCGTGGGCTTGGTGGTTTCGCTTGCGTTTAACTATCTGTCCGCGCCGGATCTCGCCCTCACCCAGATTTCGGTTGAAGTGGTGACGATCATCCTGATGCTTTTGGCGCTGAACTTCCTGCCCAAAGAAACACCGCGCGAGATTCCTCAACAAACACGGCTGCGCGATGCCGCCATTGCAACCGTTGGCGGCCTGGGCGTTGGTGGATTGATCTATGCGCTGATGGTGCGTGATTTCGCGGCCGGGACAATCTCGGACTATCACCTGGCCAATTCCTACAAAGGGGGCGGCGGCACCAATGTGGTCAACGTGATCTTGGTGGATTTCCGGGGCTTTGACACCTTTGGCGAGATTATCGTGCTGGGCATTGCCGCCATGGTGATTTTTGCCCTGACCGAAGCAGTCCTGGGCAGCAAGGTGCGCGCCTATCTGTTGAACCGCAAACCGGATCTGCCCCAGGACGGCGACCCGCACCCGCTGATGATGGTGGTGGCCACCCGCGTGATGATGCCGCTGGCCTTGCTGGTGGCGGCCTATATCTTCTTCCGGGGGCACAATCTGCCGGGCGGCGGGTTCATCGCCGGGCTTGTGGCGGCGATTGCGATTGTCATGCAATACATGGCCTCTGGTTTTGGCTGGGCCGCAGAGCGCCAGCGGATTTTCTACCATGGCGTCATCGGCGCTGGCGTGCTGATCGCCGCCGCCACCGGCATGGGTGCCTGGTTCAACGATCTGCCGTTCCTGACGTCTGCCTTTGGCTATATCCACTGGGCACCATTGGAAGAGTTCGAATGGGCCACCGCCGCCCTCTTTGACCTTGGCGTGTTCCTAGCCGTGGTGGGCGCGGTGCTTCTGGCGCTGGAAAGCCTGTCGCGTTTCGCCTGGCAGCCCGGCATGACCAGCGAACATGCAATGGATATCAACCCCGCTCGCGATGACGAGCCCAAGATCAAGAGTGAGGTCTAAGGAATGGAGATTCTTGTAGCGTCCGCGGTCGGCATTATGACCGCCGCCGGGATTTACCTGATCCTACGACGGAGAACATTTCCGGTTATTCTGGGTCTCTCCATGCTGACCTATGGGGTGAACGTGTTCTTGTTTGCCACCGGACGTCTGGCCATTGGTGCGCCGCCGATCCTGAACAAATATGCCGATGTGCCCTATACCGATCCCTTGCCCCAAGCGCTGGTGCTGACGGCGATTGTGATTTCCTTTGGCATGACGGCTGTGGTGGTGATGATCGCGCTTGGCGCGTATCTGTCGTCGCGCACGGATGACATCAATATGGATGACGCCGCCACAGAGACCGGAGAAGACGCATGAACCATCTGTTGATTGCGCCGGTTCTGATGCCGGCCATTGTGGCGCCTTTGATTGCGATGGTCACACGCCACCATATGGATCTGACCCGGATCTTCTCCCTTGCGGTGTCCGTGGCCGTGGTGATCGCAACTCTCGCACTGGGTGTGCAGGCGATGGACGGCACGGTTCAGGTCTATGAGCTGGGCGACTGGAACGCGCCCTTTGGCATTGTGTTGGTTCTGGACCGCCTGTCTGCGATGATGTGTATCCTGACCGCAATCCTGGCGCTGGTGATCAACCTTTATGCGGTGGGCAGCGATTGGGACAAACGCGGCAGCAACTTTCACTCCTTGTTCCAGTTCCAGATCATGGGCATTCAGGGCGCGTTTTTGACCGGAGACGCCTTTAACCTCTTTGTGTTTTTTGAGGTTCTGCTGATCGCCTCTTATGGTCTGACCATCCACGCAGGTGGCGCGCGCCGGTTTCAAGCGGGCGTGCAATATGTGGTCTATAACCTGTTGGGCTCCAGCCTGTTTCTGTTTGCCCTTGGCACCATCTATGCAGTGACGGGCACGCTGAATATGGCGGATCTGGCCGTCAAAGTGGCCGAGATCTCACCCGATAACACCGCATTGCTGCGGGTCGGCGCGATCATGCTGTTGCTGGTGTTCTGCATCAAGGCCGCGCTTTTGCCGCTGCATTTCTGGCTGCCCGCCTCCTATGCCGAGGCGCCAGCCCCCGTGGCCGCGCTCTTTGCGATCATGACCAAGGTTGGTGCCTATGCGATCCTGCGGTTTTTTACGCTGATCTTTGGTCCGGATCTGGCCGCGACCCAGGGCCTGGGCGGCGAATGGCTGTTGCCTGCAGCCCTGGTGACCCTGGCAACCGGCGCGGTTGGTGTTCTGGGCGCGCGGGATTTGGGACGGCTCATTGCCTATGGTGCGATCGCCTCCATGGGGACACTGCTGACGGCGGTAGCCCTGTTCACACCACAAGCTGCGGCCGCCGCGCTGTATTACACTGTCCATTCGACATTTGCCGCAGCGCTGTTGTTCCTGGTGGCCGATATGGTCATCGAACGTCGCGGCGCGCACATCACACCCAAGGCACCGATGGCGCAAAACGGGCTGATCGCCGCGCTCTTCTTTGTCGGCGCCATTGCACTCGCTGGCATGCCGCCGATCTCAGGTTTCCTGGGCAAGCTGTTGGTGATGGATGCCGCCCGCGATCACGACATGGTCTGGATTATCTGGGCGGTCATTCTGATCGGCTCCCTTGTAACCATTCTGGGACTGGCGCGCGCAGGCACAATCATCTTTTGGAAGGCCTATGACGCCACAACCAAAGCGCCTGAGGCCGATGAGCAGGAAGAGGAGGCCATCCACCAACCGGCTCCTGCCTTGCCGGTTGTGGCCACGTTTGGCCTGGTCGCGGGACTGGTGCTGCTGACGGTCTTTGCAGGTCCCATGAGCGCCTATGCAACCGCTACGGCTGAACAGCTTTTTGCACCTGAGGCTTACATCCAAAACGTTCTGGGAGTTCCGAAATGAAGCTTTTGCGCCGCGCCCTCCCGCACCCGTTGCTGACGCTCTACCTGACTGTCACCTGGCTGTTGCTGGTCAATGGCTGGTCGCTGAACTCGCTGGTCTTTGGCTTCTTGCTGGGCTGGCTTATCCCCTTTGTCACCGCGGCCTATTGGCCCGACCAGCCCAAGATGCGCGCTCCGCTGAAGATCATCGCCTATATCGGTGTGGTGATTTCGGACATCATCCTGGCCAATATCGTGGTTGCCAAAATTGTCCTGTTCAAATCCAATGCAGATCGCAAACCCGCCTGGGTCACCGTTCCGCTGGACCTGCGCACCCCCGAGGCGATTACGGTTCTTGCCGCGACCATCACGCTGACACCTGGCACAGTCTCTGCAGACGTCTCCGACAAGGGTCACGCGCTGCTTGTCCATTGCCTGGACGTCGAAGACGCAGAAGCCGTCGCCGCCGAGATCAAGTCCCGCTATGAAGCTCGCCTGATGGAGATTTTCGAATGATGATATTTGCCATCTATTTTGCCTTTGTCTGTTTTGGGGCTGCCGTGTTGATGAACCTCTGGAAAGTGGTCTTTGGCAGCCATGTGGCGGACCGGATCCTGGCGCTGGACACGATGTTCATCAATGCAATCGTTTTGATGGTCTTGTACGGGCTGGCCAATGGCACCGAGATCTATTTTGAGGCCGCTTTGATCATCGCCATGCTGGGGTTTGTCTCCTCGGTGGCCTATGCGCGGTTTATCCTGCGCGGCAATATCATCGAGTAATAGGGGCAACACATGGAAACGATTTTGGAATTCGCCGTCACCCTGTTTCTTGTGGTCGGAGGGGTCTTTGGCTTTGTGGGCTCTTATGGTCTGATCAAACTGAATGATCCCATGTCCCGCCTGCACGCGCCGACCAAGGCCACAACCTTGGGCATGGGCGGTGTTTTGGTGGCCTCAATCCTGCACTCGATCTTGGTCGAACATCATGGGTCCGTTCATGAAATCATGATTATCCTATTCCTCTTTATCACGGCGCCCATCACGGCAAATTTCATTGCCAAGGTGCACATCCACCGGCATGAAACCCCCAAGTCCCTGCCACCCGCTGGCAGCGATACCGTTTGGGCCACCCATGCCGTCCCGAAAGAGGATGAGGGCTGAGCCACACCAAGGTTGAAGAGGCACCATTATGCAAACCCCGACCCTCCCCGCGACCAAAGATGTGGTTTTAATCGGAGGGGGTCATGCACATGCTTTGGTGCTGCGGTCTTGGGGGTTGAAACCACTGGCAGGCGCGCGGGTCACGGTTATCAATCCCGGACCAACGGCACCTTATTCCGGCATGTTGCCAGGGTTTGTTGCCGGTCACTATGACCTCGCCGCACTGGATATCGATCTGGTACAGCTTGCCCGTTTTGCAGGTGCGCGTGTTATTCTGGGGCGCGCCACGGGGATCGACCGGGAAAACAAGCAGATCACGGTTCCCGGTCAGCCGCCCATTGCCTTTGACGTGGCTTCGGTGGATGTGGGTATTACCTCGGATATGCCGCTGCTGAGCGGTTTCCGCGACCATGCGGTTCCGGCAAAGCCGCTGGGCCCTTTTGCCGCCAAATGGGATGCCTTTCGGGCGGGCGACGGCCCGGCTCATGTGGCTGTGATCGGCGGTGGTGTGGCTGGCGCAGAGCTGATTTTGGCGATGGCCTATTCCTTGCGCGAACGCGGGAGACTGGGTACCACCACTTTGATCGACAGCGCCGCGGCCTTGACCGCGATCCCAGAGGCGGCAGCACGCATTGTGCGCAATCAACTGTCTGCCTTGGGCGTGTCCCTTATTGAAAATGCCAAAATCACACGTGTGTGGCCACATTCGATCACGCTTACAGATGGGCGCGAGGTCCAATCGGACTTCACCACGGGTGCCGCCGGGGCCCGCCCTTATGGATGGCTGCAAGAGACCGGGCTTGCGCTATCGGATGGTTTTGTCGATGTGAACGCGATGCTCCAATCTTCGGACCCGCATATCTTTGCAACCGGCGACTGCGCGCATCTCACCCAGTCGCCGCGCCCCAAGGCCGGTGTCTACGCGGTGCGCCAAGCGCCCATCCTCTATCACAATCTGCGCGCCATGATTACGGGTGACCGGCTGAAGCCCTACAAAGCGCAGAAAGACTATTTGAAACTCATCTCCCTTGGCGGCAAATCCGCCCTGGGTGAGAAGTTCGGCACGCCCTTTTCTGGCCCACAGATCTGGCGATGGAAAAACCACATCGACCAGAGTTTCATGGCGCAGTTCCGCGATCTGATCCCACAGGATCCGCCAAAACTCCCGGCCGAATACACCGAAGATCTGCCAAACGCCCTGGCGAACAACACGGTGAGCGGCAGCTGTAAGACCAAATTGGACCACACAAGTCCTGCCCAACACCTGCCCTGCCAAACCCGTTGCGCGGACATAGAGCATCTGCAGGGCGACAGTGCGGCCATGGTCGATGTTCAAGGCAAGCGCCAGGTCGTGGTCACAGATCACATGACAATGCTGACGCTTGATCCAATCCTCAACACCCGAATTGCAGCCTCCCATGCGCTTGGGCGGATCTGGGCAACCGGGGCACAGCCCAAAACGGCCACGGTCACCGTCACCCTACCGCCCATGACGCCGTCGCTGCAGTCCCGCACCCTGCAGGAAGTCATGACCGTCGCAGCCGAGGTGTTCGAACAGGCCGGCGCTCAGATCATTACGGGCCACAGCGCCGCCGGACAGGAGCTGGCACTCGGTTTCACTGTAACGGGTGATTTGCAGGGGCCCGCGTCCACATTGGCGGGTGCCCAACCGGGCGATGCGCTGATCCTGACCAAAGCCTTGGGAACGGGCGTCCTGTGGGCCGCTGAACGTCAAGCCAAGGCCAATGGGGGTGATCTGGCCGATGCCATTGCCCAGATGCTGCGCCCGCTTGGCCCGTCAGCTCAGATCCTGTCGAAGGCCCATGCCATGACACATGTTGGCAGCCTTGGCCTTTTGGGGCATCTGCAGGCGCTTTGTGCTGCGTCCAATTGCGGGGCACAGATCACCACGCACCATATTCCCGTTCTGCCGGGTGTTGCGTCGCTGTTGGACGCAGGCCTTCGTGCGCCGTTGGATTGCGCAAACCGCACGGGCTTTGCCTCGGACCGAACTGCGCCTGATGTCCTGTTTGACCCGCAAACTTGTGGCGGGCTTCTTGCGGCTGTTGCACCGGACTACATCGACGCTGTGATTGATGCCTTGGACGCACAGGACGAGCCTGCGGCTGTGATCGGTCAGATTACCAACAAGACTGGCGACATACAGATCATCGCCTAACAATGCCCCAGCGCGGGTCCTGGAGCTTAAATTACAATCAGCGATGCTGTGATGTCCTTTTAGGCCGAAAGGCACCCAATTTAGGGGACCACTTGCCTGATTCTGGTCATCTCACGGCGTCGGATAGCTTGTTTCAGGGGTACCTTAAGCAGTAGCCTCTGTAGCTGCGATTTAATTTTTCCTCGCAAAATCAACTAGAAGCAGACTGCGCCTCTCAGATCCTTGGATGTAACGAATACATCGCTTCGGGAACTCGGCCATCTTTTGGCAGAAAGCCGTCAGAGACCTTACGTTGCATGCCTGAACGAGCAAATTTTAGCTGTTTTTTCCCTAAACTTTAAAAACTAACTTGCCACTAGTTTTAAATAGAAAGTATCGGTAAATCCGCTAGATGGTTAATAAAACGTGAAACACGTTACTCGTCGATACAGGAAACAAATATATGGCTTCTCCTCATTCGGAGATGTACTCACTACCCTCCCACCTCATCCGCCGCCTGAACCAGATCTGCGTGGCACAGTTTGCCACGGCTATGTCGGATGCAAAGATTGACCTGACACCGGTACAGTATTCGGTATTATGGGCGCTCGAGGCATTTCCCGGCGTCGACCAAGCCTCTGTTGCGAAGCAGATCGGCTATGATCGCGCGACGCTGGGCAAGGTCATCGATCGACTAGAAGCCAAATCCCTTATCGATCGCCAAGTCAGCCAGTTGGACCGTCGCGCGCGCGAAATCTACCTCACCTCAGAAGGCAAGGCCTTGCTGCAGAAAGCCCACCCTGTGGTCAGTGCCTGTCAGGATAAAATGTTGCCGGGATTGAGCCCGCAAGAGCGTGAGGCGCTCGTTGAACTTCTGACCCGTGTCACGGAAGCGGCAAATGCCGAGACGACGGCACCGACTTTCTCTCCGATGAAACCCTAAGCGGTGGGCAGCTAAAACAGTTCTCCCTGGCTCAGGTCCTCTTGCGGGCCTTTCAAGGAAACGTGGTCATCCCCATCAAAAGGCTCAATCAGCTCGGGCCCTTCTGCGCGGTTTGAATTGACCTTTGGATCAACCCGGTGGAACTGCAGCAGGTCCTCGGCACCAGGTGTCATCAATCGCGCGGCACCCGGCCCCTCTTCGCCCAGCCAAAGCCCCCATTGCTCCGGCTCCAGGATCAACGGCATCCGGTGATGCAGCCCCGCGATCCGTTGATTGGCCGCAGTTGTGACAATGGCGCAGGTCGATTGCGGATCATCCCCCCAGCGTTGCCACACCGCACCAAAGACAATCGGAGCGCCATCCTGACGGGTGAAATACCAAGGCAGACGGGTGCCCGTTTCATCCTTGGTCCATTCATAAAACCCATCCGCCGGAATCAAACATCGCCGGGTCCGGCAGGCCTCAGCAAAAGCGGGTTTTTGGGCCAATGTCTCGCTGCGCGCGTTGATCAACAAGGGGCCGTCGGTTTCAGACTGATACCAATGGGGCAAAAACCCCCAACGCATCGACACCAGCTGTCGCCCCATCGGGCCGGACTGCACCACCGCAATCTGATTGGTTGGGCAGATATTATAATTGGGCAGGTTCGGAAGCGTGTTCGCCGGTTGGGCGGCAAACAGCTGAGCCATCGCATCCGTCGGCAGGGTCAGGGCAAAGCGTCCGCACATGGGTCACCGCAGATGTGCTTTGCGCGCCAGATCGATCCGCGCTTCCATCATCGACATCTCTTTCAGGATGTCTTTGCGTTTGGTGCGGTCCCCGGTTTCACGCAGTTCCGCCCGCAATCGTTCCAGCTCACGCGATAGCGAGACAAACTCAGGCACGCCACCTGCTTCTTTTACAATGCGGTTCACCAGCTCATTCTCAGGGTCCTCTACCTTGGGCAAGGGTTTGCCTGCGCCTTCAAGGTTTTCAAAGGCGCCATCCGCCGCGGCGGCGGCGATTTTCTGGTTGATGAGGTCAATCAGCGGGTGATCCATGGCCTCAATCTGCCAGAAACCCCGCAAAAGAAAAAGCCCCGCCGTTACAAGGAACAGCGGGGCCGTATGCGCAGAGCAAGCGCTTATTTTTTGGTGATACGTCCGTCGGTATAGGGCACATAGGGGCCGACTTTTGCCAGATACTCGGCGGTCACATCAGCCAGGTCCGGCCCAAAGTCATAGGCTTTTGCGGCATCGACAAACATCCGGTAGCCATCGCCGCCACCGCGCACATAGTTGTTGGACACCATGCCATAGGATTTGGATGGGTCAATCGGAACCCATGCGTCGCCGTCTTGAACCAGCACCTCTTGGATACGGCCTTCACCCGCTGCCACCGAAGGATCCCAGGTGAATTTCAGACCTGCCACCTGGGGAAAGCGGCCTTTGACCTCTTCGACCTGGCTCACACCGTTTTCCAGCGCGTCAATCACGGTTTGACCGGTGACTTCAAAGGTCGACAACGTGTTCTGGAACGGCAGGACGCTCAGGACTTCGCCCATCGTGATCTCACCCGCATCGATAGAGGCCCGCAAACCGCCGCCGTTCTGGATCGCAATCTGAATTCCTTGGTCCTTGACCCGGTCCAGCATAGCGTCTGCAACCAAATTGCCGATGGCACATTCACCGGTGCGGCAGAACTCGCGCGCGCCTTCGATGGCTTCTTTGGCCTCGGCGACAACTTCTTTCTTCACGGCTTCAATGGGTGCACCCATTTCTGCCACACGGGCTGCCATCGCGGCATCGGGCGTTACTGACGCATCCAACAGGATCGGCTCACCCGCAGCAGCGGTTACATGGCCTGCATCATCAAAAGTGATCGACAGTTCGCCCACATATTTGGAATAGGCATAGGCCTGCACCACAGGGACCGCGCCGACCATCATCGGATAAGGGCCAGCCGCGCGGTCGCTGGTGTTTGACAACAACGTATGAGAATGGCCGCCCACCACCAGATCCAAACCCGGAACCGCCGCCGCGATTTCCAGATCCTTGGACAGGCCCACGTGGGTCAATGCGATGATCTTGTTGACACCTTCCGCCTCGAGCGCGGCAACATCCGCCTTGAGGCTGTCGATCTCATCCTGAAAAATCACATTCGGCCCCGGAGATGAGGTATCCACCGTATCGGTCGCCAGAACCGAGATCACGCCGATCTTCTCACCGCCGATCTCCAGCACCACATGGTTGGATACTTTTTCTTTGAGGCTTGCCTCGGCCGACAGATCCAGATTGCCCGAGATCACCGGGAAGGACACCGCGTCAATGAATTTGGCCAGACCCTCGGGCCCGTCATCAAATTCATGGTTGCCCACCGCCATCACGTCGTATCCGATGGCCTCCATAAACTCAGCCTCGGCTGCGCCTTTGTAGGTGGTGTAAAACAATGAGCCCTGAAACGGATCCCCTGCGTCCAAGACCAGCAGGTTTGCATCAGCCAGTTCAGCGCGCTTTGCGTCGATCATGGTTTTGATCCGCGCCACACCGCCAAAACACTTGCCCTCGGCCTCATCATCCGCGCCGCAGGTGGAATCGTATTTGTTGATCGATTCAATACGGCTGTGAATGTCATTGGTGTGCAAAATGGTCAGATTGAACTCAGCAGCGGCCATGCCGGACGTTAGCCCCAATGCCGCAACACTGGACAGAAAACGAGACAACATCATTAGGTGAACTCCCTGTTCGAATGTACCTAGTTCCTGAGACTAGATCCGGTTGATCCTGATCCAAAGGGGAAATAGGGGCAAGAAAACCCTTGGGCAATTTTCGCCCATATGGTCAAAAACCCAACAGAATGACCGTGAAATGTGCGAAATTATGCGAAATATTACATGAGAGGCGGACGGGAAACGCCCGGCGCGGGGCCAATATTCGGACTTGGTTTCAGACATCACGCCTCCTCTTGACCCGCAGCGCATCCCCGTGCATCAGAGGCCCCATGCTGATTTACAAGATATTCCGTCAGGACGAATGGGACGCCTTTCAGGAGGCTGGAGAAACACGTGGCGCGCCGGTGGATCTGGCTGATGGCTTTGTCCATTTTTCCACCGCCCCCCAAGCGGCCGAAACCGCGGCCAAGCATTTTGCAGACGAGGACGGCCTGTGGCTCTTGGCGTTGGATGCCGAAGGGTTGGGTGAGGCGCTGAAATGGGAGCCGTCACGCGGCGGGGCCTTGTTCCCGCATCTCTACCGGGAACTCCATATGACCGATGTTCTGTGGAGCAAACCCTTGCCCTTGGTCGATGGTCAACATCAGTTCCCGTCGGATATGGAGTAAGAAAAAACCATGAAACTGGTCGAAAAACTGGCGCTGACTGCCCTCCACCGGATGGACCCCGAGGCCGCACATGGGCTGTCGATATCCGCGCTGAAATCCGGGCTTGCGCCAACGCCCGGTCCTGTGACCTCTGCCCGCTTGCGCACCAAAGTTGCGGGTCTGGATCTACCGAACCCTGTGGGCCTCGCGGCCGGTTTTGACAAAAACGCCGAAGCGCTTGCTCCGCTGAGCCGCGCTGGATTTGGCTTTATCGAAGTGGGGGCCGCCACCCCGCGCCCGCAGCCCGGAAATCCCAAGCCCCGCCTGTTTCGGCTGAGCGAGGATCGCGCCGCGATCAACCGCTTTGGCTTTAACAACGAAGGCATGGAAGCCATTGGTGCCCGTCTGGCGAAGCGTCCCAAAGACGCGGTGATTGGCCTGAATCTAGGTGCCAACAAAGATAGCAGTGACCGGGCGGCGGATTTTGCCACGGTTCTGCGTCACTGCGGTTCACATTTGGATTTTGCCACGGTCAACGTGTCCTCCCCCAATACCGAGAAACTGCGGGATCTGCAGGGCAAGGCTGCGCTGAGCGCGCTTTTGAACGGTGTGATTGAGGTCCGCGACGACCTGGAGCGACGCGTTCCGGTGTTCTTGAAGATCGCCCCGGATCTGACACTGGAAGAGCTGGACGATATCGCAGCCGTCGCCCAGGAAACTGGCATTGACGGGGTGATCACCACCAATACCACTCTGTCCCGCGATGGTCTGCAAAGCCCGCACAAGGATGAGGCAGGTGGCCTGTCCGGCGCGCCTTTGTTTAAGAAATCAACCCGCGTGGTGGCCCAGCTGTCGGACCGGCTGGCAGGGGCTGTGCCCCTGATCGGGGTCGGCGGCATCAGCACCGCCGAACAGGCCTATGCCAAGATCTGCGCCGGAGCTTCTGCCGTGCAGTTTTACACAGCCATGGTCTATGGCGGGCTGAGCCTTGCGGGTGAGATCGCAACCGGCCTGGATGCCCTGCTGGCGCGCGATGGGCACGCGACAGTGGCAGATGCGGTTGGCAGCAAAAAGGGAGACTGGCTGTGATTACCTACTGGCACAATCCGCGCTGCTCCAAATCCCGCGCAGGCCTTGCGTTCTTTGAAGAAAAGGGCGTGACCGTCGATGTGCGCCTTTATCAAAAAGACGGGCCCACTCTGGCTGAGTTGACCAAGGTGCAAGCATTGCTGGATGTCCCTGCCATTCAGATGATGCGCCGCAAGGATGCGCTGTTCAAAGAGCTGAACCTGAGCGCAGATATGGACGACGCCGCCCTGTTGGCTGCCATGGCCGAACATCCCGCGCTGATCGAACGCCCCATTGCATTTACGGCGACCACCGCCCGGATTGGCCGCCCGACCGAGGCGCTGGCAGAGCTGCTGTGACAGCGCCGGTTATGACAGGGCTGGCCCGGCGCGCGCTTCCAGCGCCGGGTATCGCAGACCCAGCGTGACACCGCGTGCCACAAATGAAATCAGCAACGCCAACCACAGCCCGTGATTGCCAAACACCGGTGTCAAAATTAGCCCCGCAGCCACATAGATCGCAGCGCTCAGGATCATCATATTCCGCATGTCGCGCGACGCCGTTGCGCCGATAAAAATTCCATCAAGCATCCAACTGGCCCAACCTAAAATGGGGGCCGCCACGATGTAAGGCAGGAATTCTCGTGCGACACTACGAACATCCCCTGACGTCGTCATGGTGTCGATAAACACAGCGCCCCACAGCGCAAAGGCTGCCGCCATAGCGGCAACCACGACAAAGCCCCAAAAGCTGGTGATTTTGACACTTTGCCGAAGTGCCGCGCGCTGTTGCGCGCCCAGCGCCTGCCCCACAAGCGTTTCCGCGGCAAAGGCAAACCCATCCATCCCATACGCCGTGACAAACATGAGCTGCAGCAAAACCTGATTAGCGGCCAAGGTCACGTCACCCTGGCGCGCGGCAAGAAAGATAAAGGAGGAGAAGATCGCCTGCAGCAGCAGGGACCGGATCAGAATGTCACTGTTGACCATCGCCATATGTTTCAGACGCGCCGCATCAAGCACCCGCGCCCAGGCGCGCCAACGTGGCGATTGAAACGCGTCCCGACAGAACCAAAGCCCCAAGGCAAAACCCGACCATTCGGCAATGAAGGTGGCCATCGCAACGCCGTTCACCCCCCAGTCAAGGCCAAGGACAAACCAGATATCCAGCACCATGTTCAAAAGGTTCATGACCACTTGCACGGCGAAAAAGGAAAAGGTGCGCTCCTGCGCAATCAGCCAACCTGACAGACCATAAATGGCAATCATGGCAGGCGCGGACCAGACCCGGATGCCCAAGTAACTCCGCGCCATCTCACTGGCTGAGTCCGACGGAGCCGCCAGCGACAGAGCCAATGAGAACAGCGGCACCTGCAACAGTGTGATGACCAACCCTGCTCCGATCCCAATCAGCAAACAGCGCGTGAGGATCGCCGCGACCTCGGGCGTGTCGCCGCGCCCGATGGCCTGGCTGGCAAGCCCAACCGTCCCCATTCGCAAGAAACCAAAGATCCAGTAAAGCGACGTCAGAATAACCGAGCCAACCGCAACAGCCGCCAGCGCGGCAGCATCCCCCAGCTGGCCAACCACGCCCGTGTCCACCACCCCAAGCAAGGGAACGGTTGCATTGGACACCACCACCGGCAAGGCGATCTTAAGCACGCGGCGGTGCGACACGGGCTTGAATGTGACCTGATCGGTGCGTGCCATAAGCGTCGTCTATTCGGGCTCGGTGGCCATCAAAAAATGCCCAGTGGCTTGGGCCAGCAGTTTTTCCTTGTTGTCCTGCCACGCCTCCACATGCACCGATGCAAACCGGCGACCGGACCGCCAGACCCGCGCCCGCGCGTAGGCATCGCGCGGCAGGCCAGACCGCAGGTAATCCACGCTGAAATCGATGGTCTTGGGCTGGCGTGGCAAATCTCCCGCGGCCATGGCTTCGAGATCATAGGCACCGCTTTCGATCCCTTCCCACAGTACGGTCCAATGAAGTGTGATCATCGCCGTCATCTCCAGAAACGCAGCAGTGGCCCCACCGTGCAGGGCGGGCAACACGGGGTTGCCGATCAGCTTATCATCAAAATTCAGCTGCGCCGTCAGCTCATTGCCCCGCCGGTCAAAGGTGATGCCCATGAATTGGATATAGGGCACCGAAGACACCAAGGCATGCAGCGCCGCGTCGCGACGGTGTTTGACTTGCTGAATGGGCTCTGGACGGGGGCGGTTCATGCGCTCTCCTCCGGCAGGCGGCGTTCCACCGTAAAGGCACCAGTGGCAGTTGCCACGGGCCGTGCGCGGTCTTCATCCATCGCCACAGCCCGCACAAAGGCCACATTGCGGGTCATCTGATGACACACGGCTTCGGCGCGGATGGTCTGACCGGGCGTTGCGCTGCGCATATAGTCGATGCGCAGATCAATCGTGGCCGTGCTGTCGGGCTGGTCCGGGTGAAAAAACACTGCCATCCCACAACAGGTGTCCATCAAGGCCGAAACCGCACCGCCATGCACCACGCGTGTTTTAGGGTCACCAATCAGATTCTCATCATATGGCATATCAATTACGGCTTTGCCGTCCCCGCATGAGACCATCAGCATGCCCAGCGCTCGGCAATGGGGCAAAGCGTCCAGAAACCCCTGTGGTGTCTTTGGTATCTCGTGCATCGCCCATCCCTTTGTTTGTCTTCTCCACAATTGCTTCTAATGGACGCGCTCGGTTGTTGCACTTGCAAAAACTCCCACCTAGGTTAGCCGCAAGGGAGAGAGAGCGTGACCACAGACGAATTGTCGTTCAAAGAGATGTGCGCCGAGTTCGACGTAACGCCGCGTACTTTGCGATACTATGAGTATATCGAGCTGCTGCAGCCCCGCCGTGAAGGCCGCAGCCGCTATTACAGTGCCAAAGAGCGAGCGCGTATGACCTTGATCTTACGCGGGCGCAAGTTTGGGTTCCAGCTGGAAGAGATTCGCCAATGGCTGATGATCTATGAAAACGAAGGGACCCAGGCGCAGCTTAAGGCGTTTCTGGATATGGCCGATCGCCAGCTTGCAGAGCTGAACGAGCAGCGTGCGCAGATTGATCAGGCCCTGGCTGAGCTGACAGAGCTGCGGGCTACAACCGAAAGCCTGATAGACAAATAAACGCAGCGTTCCGCTGTATTCCAAGCCCCGGTCTCCGCCGGGGCTTTTTTGATTTTCGCAGCACCTCTTTATGGACCCCACGTAAAGGCGCGAAGTGACGTGACGTCCAAGTTACGTAAACGTCAAGATCTGCTTTTACTGTTCTACATAAGGTTTGCGCGACACGGGGTTCACCCAGTCAACACGACCACGAGAGCAAGGATCAAAACCGTATGAGTGACGACACTTTTACCATTCGCGAAATGTGTGATGCCTTTGGGGTAACACCGCGCACATTGCGCTTTTACGAGGCCAAAGAGTTGCTGTTCCCGATCCGGGAAGGACAGCGCCGTCTGTTCACCAAACGGGACCGTGCGCGGTTGAAACTGATTTTGCGCGGCAAACGCTTTGGGTTCAGCCTGGAAGAGATCCGCCAGCTGTTAGAGCTCTACCATGCAGATGACCAGCAGCTGGTTCAGCTGACCCGCACCTATGAGGTCGCCTGTGAACGCCTCGCTGATATGGAGCGCCAACGCGAAGAACTGGACACTGCAATTGACGAGCTGAAAGACCAGCTGCGATGGGGCGAGAAGATGATCGCCTCGATGAAATCCCAGGCTGCGTCCTGATCCCCCTTCCCCTTTTTCTTTGGACGGAGACCCAATATGCCCCGTTACACCGCCCCAACCCAAGACGTGCAATTCCTGTTGCATGAGGTTTTGAAGATCGCAGACCGCGATATCCCAGGTTACAGCGAGCTAGACTCTGAATTCACCAGCGCGGTTCTGGAAGAAGCCGGCAAAATCGCCTCTCAGGTCCTGCAGCCCCTGAACTCCGTTGGGGATCAGGGAGGATGCAAATATGAAAACGGCGTGGTGACAACCCCGACAGGTTTCAAAGACGCGTTTGAACAGATGAAAGACGGCGGCTGGCCCGGTCTTGACATGCCCGAAGAATTTGGCGGCCAGAACATGCCTTATCTGATGGGCACCGCCGTGGGAGAGTTCTTCTCTGCCGCCAATCAGGCCTTCACCATGTATCAGGGTCTGACCCATGGCGCGGCTTCTGCCATTCTGGCCCATGGGACAGATGCACAAAAAGCCACCTACCTGCCCAATATGGTCTCCTGCGCCTGGACCGGCACCATGAACCTAACAGAACCCCATTGCGGCACGGATCTGGGCCTGATGCGGACCAAAGCCGAACCCCAGGAAGATGGCAGTTACAAGATCACCGGGCAGAAGATCTTTATCTCCGCAGGCGATCATGACCTTGCGGACAATGTGATCCATTTGGTTCTGGCTAAAATCCCCGGCGGGCCTGAAGGGATCAAAGGCGTGTCATTGTTTATAGTGCCCAAAATCATGGTGGATGAGGACGGCGCCCTGGGCACACGCAACGCTGTGTCGGTCGGTAAAATCGAAGAAAAAATGGGCATCCACGGCAATTCCACCTGTGTGATGAACTATGACGGTGCGACCGGCTATCTGCTGGGACAGCAACACAAAGGCATGCGCGCCATGTTCACCATGATGAACGAAGCGCGTCTGGGCGTGGCGATGCAGGGGCTTGCGCAGGCAGAGGCTGCGTATCAAAACGCCGTGGATTATGCCAAGGACCGCCTGCAGGGGCGCGATGTGACCGGCGTCAAAAATCCCGATGGCCCGGCAGATCCGCTGATTGTCCACCCCGATATCCGTCGCAACCTGATGGCCCAGAAAAGCTTCACCGAAGGGGCGCGCGCCTTTATGCTTTGGGGCGCGCTGTTGATTGACCAATCCCATCGTTCCAATGACGCCGAGGCTGAGGGGTTGATCTCACTCCTGACGCCCATTCTCAAAGGGTTCCTGACGGACAAGGGCTATGACATGACCGTCCAGGCCCAGCAGATCTATGGCGGTCACGGCTATATCGAAGAATGGGGCATGTCCCAATTCACCCGCGATGCCCGGATCACTATGATTTATGAAGGCGCAAACGGCGTTCAGGCGCTGGACCTTGTCGGGCGCAAGCTGGCGCAGGATGGTGGCAAACATGTCATGGGGTTCTTTGAACTGGTGAAGTCCTTCTGCAATGAAGCCGGTGAGATATCCGAGGGTTTCAAGACGCAATTCATCGACCCGTTGAAAGCAGCCTCCAAGGATCTGCAAGCCGCGGGCATGTATTTTATGCAAAACGGGATGAAGAACCCCAACCACGCGCTGGCGGGCTCTTATGACTTTATGCATCTCTTCGGCCATGTGTGCCTGGGACTGATGTGGGCGGATATTGCAAAAGCTTCGCAAAAGGCATTGGACAGCGGCACAGGCGACGCCGCGTTCTATGAGACTAAATTGGCAACGGCACGGTATTACATGTCCCGCGAACTGCCTGCCACGGCATTGCATCTGGCACGTATTCAATCCGGCGCGGACCCTGTTATGGCGCTGGACCCTGACGCGTTCTGAGGTCACTCTTTGCACGGCGCGTCGAGCGCCGATAGAGCCATCAAAGGAAATGAAATGCCCAAACGCTTCCGCCTCACCCGCCGTTTTCCGGTATCCATGACCGAAGACGGCTATCGCCGCCTGCGCCGCTTCGCGCAGGATGCCGGTCTGGATGAGGGCGAAGCGCTGTCTTTCCTCTTTGAGAACTTCGACAGTGTCACCAACCATGACAATCTGACCCATCGTATGCGGATCTTTAACGCCGAATTGGAGGACCGCAAAAGATGAACTGGACACTATCAAACAAAACCGGTCCTGCTTGTTGCTCCTGCGGGAGCCTCCGGCGGAAGTATTTAGAAAAAGATGAAAGGGCTGCGCGCCCAATCCCAAGCCTTCGCCAAATGAAAGGGCGCGCTTTCACCTTTTACGATCATCGGCTCTTCAGCCTGTACCGCCAGATCACAATCGCGCCATCTAGGTAAAAGAACTCTAAATGGTTTCATCTTTTTTCAAATACTTCACGGGGGTGCGGGGGTGTGAAACCCCCCCTCAACTCTCACAAAGGGACGCAATTCTATGACAATGAAACTCTACTGCTTTGGCGAAAGCGGCAACGCCTATAAGGCTGCTCTTGCGATGGAGCTCGCAGGCCTCGAATGGGAACCCGTTTATGTGGACTTTTTCAACGGAGAGACCCGCACCGAGGCCTTCCGCGAGATCAGCATTCAAGGTGAAGCGCCTGTTTTGGTTGATGGAGATATGACACTCAGCCAGTCGGGGGTCATTCAACAGTATATCACCGACAAGACCGGGAAATTTGCAGGCGCGCCAGAGGACAAATACGAAGTTCTGCGCTGGGTGCTGTGGGACAACCACAAAATGTCGAGCCAAGTGGGCATGACCCGCTTCCTGATGAACTTCCTACCTGAAGACAAACGCCCTGCCCCGGTGATCCAGTTTATGCAAGGCCGCTTGCAGGCTGCCTGGACAACATTGAACGCTCATCTTGAAGGGCGCGAGTGGATGGTCGGGACCGGGATCACCAATGCGGATCTCAGCTGCTGCAGCTACCTGTTTTACCCCGAACCCTTTGGCTTTGACCGTGCCGACTGGCCCCATATTGACACCTGGCTGACCCGCATCAGCGAACAGCCTGGTTGGAAACACCCCTATGATCTGATGCCCGGCAACCCGTCAGACCGTGCATAACACCCTATCGCGCTTGAGGAGAGCATGATGACAGACGCCTATATCTATGACGCCCTGCGTACCCCGCGGGGCAAGGGACGCAAGGATGGATCTCTGCATGAGGTCACCGCCCTGCGCCTATCCGCCCTCACCCTGAACGCTGTCAAAGCCCGCAACGGGCTGGAGGGGCATGTGGTTGAGGATGTGATCTGGGGCAATGTGACCCAAGTCATGGAACAAGGCGGCTGTCTCGCCCGGTCTGCTGTGCTGGCATCGGATCTGGACGAACGCATTCCGGGTCTCTCCATCAACCGCTTCTGCGCCTCTGGCATGGAGGCGGTCAACCTGGCGGCCAACCAGGTCAAAGGCGGCGCTGGCCAAGCCTATATCGCAGGCGGCGTCGAGATGATGGGCCGCGTCGCCATGGGGTCGGACGGGGCGGCCATTGCGGTCGATCCAAGCCTTGCGATGGAGAGCTATTTTGTACCGCAAGGCATTTCAGCCGATATTATTGCAACGGAATATGGTTTCACCCGAGATGATGCCGATGCTTTGGCGGTGGAATCTCAGCGCCGTGCAGCGGAAGCCTGGTCCGAGAACCGGTTTGAGAAATCGGTCATTCCTGTCATGGACCAAAACGGTCTGACCATTCTGGACCGCGACGAATACATGCGCCCCGGCACCGATATGGCGGCCCTGGCCAAGCTGAACCCCGCCTTTCAGATGATGGGCGAGCAGATGCCCGGCTTTGACAAGGTGGCGATGCTGAAATACCCGCATCTGGAAAAGATCAACCACATCCACCACGCGGGCAACTCGTCCGGTATCGTGGATGGGGCCGCGGCACTTTTGATCGGCAACAAAGAGTTCGGCGAGGCCCACGGGCTGACCCCACGTGCACGTATCAAGGCAACGGCCAAGATTGGCACCGATCCCACCATCATGCTGACCGGACCCGTGCCTGTGACCGAGAAGATCCTGGCGGACACAGGCATGACCATCGGTGATATCGACCTGTTTGAGGTGAACGAAGCCTTTGCCAGTGTTGTGATGCGCTTTCAGCAGGCCTTCCAGGTGGATCCGGCACTGATCAACCCCAATGGCGGCTCGATCGCGATGGGACACCCGCTGGGTGCAACCGGTGCCATCATCATTGGCACGCTCTTGGATGAGCTGGAGCGGCAGGACAAAGAATGCGGCCTGGCCACGCTGTGCATCGCCTCTGGCATGGGTGCTGCCACAATTATCGAGAGGGTCTGATATGCCCAAGCTTGATCTTTCAAAAATCGAAGCCCGCGGTGGGTCCGGCTATCCGGGCAAGCTGGCAGATCCGGTCGCCGGGCGCACAGGCCAACGCTTGGGCGATGCCGGTGGGTTGACCCAGTTCGGAGCGAATTTGATTCATCTGGAGCCCGGGTCCGCCTCGTCTCTGCGCCATTATCACATGGAGCAGGATGAATTCGTCATTGTCACCGCTGGTGTCTGCACGTTGGTGGACGATGACGGCGAACATGAGATGCGGCCCGGTGATTGTGCCGCATTCCCGGCAGGTGACGCGAACGGGCACCATTTCATCAACAAAACCAACACAGTGGTGAGCTTTCTTGTGATCGGCACCCGGACCGCGACAGAAACCGGATACTACAGCGACGTCGACATGATGGTGAAAGTCACCAACAACAAAGAGTTTGAGTTCACGCGCAAAGACGGGAGCCCGCTGACAAAAGACCAAACGGGAGAGGACACATGAGCGATTTTACTTATCACGTCGACAGCGACGGTGTGGCGATCATCACATGGGACGCGGTGGAGAAATCCATGAATGTCCTCACCCGCGAGGCCTTTGCGCTGGTGGAAGACTATATTGACCGCGCGCTGGACGATGATGCTGTCAAAGGTGTGGTGATCACCTCGGGCAAAAAAGACTTTGCCGGTGGCATGGACCTGAATGTGCTGGCCACAATCCGCGAGGAAAGCGGTGAGAACCCGGCCCAGGGCTTGTTTGATTTCACCATGAACGGTCACCGCATCCTGCGCAAACTGGAACGCGCCGGTCTGGAGCCCAAAACCAACAAAGGCGGCAAACCGGTGGCCTGCGCCATCAACGGCACCTGCGCAGGCATCGGAACCGAAATTGCGCTGGCCTGCCATCACCGGGTTATGACCACCAACCCCAAGGCCAAGATCGGCTTGCCAGAGATCATGCTGGGCATTTTCCCCGGCGGCGGCGGCACCACGCGGTACATCCGCATGGTGGGCGCCGTGGCCTCGGCGCCTGTCTTGCTGGAAGGCAAGATGATGGACCCCAAGAAAGCCAAGAGCGCAAGCCTTGTGGACGCGCTAGCCGAAGATCCGCTGGCCGCCGCCAAGGAATGGGTGCTGAACGCAACCAATGCCGACATCATTAAACCCTGGGATGCCAAAGGGTTCAAAATGCCCGGCGGCGCGCCTTATCACCCGGCTGGGTTCATGAATTATGTCGGCGCATCCGCGATGGTCAACGCCCAGACCCAAGGTGCCTTCCCAGCCGCCAAGGCGTTGTTGTCGGCGATCTATGAAGGGGCGCTGGTCGACTTTGACACCGCGCTCAAGATCGAGGCACGCTGGTTCACCCATGTTTTGATGAACCCGTCATCCTCGGCCATGATCCGTTCGCTGTTTCTGAACAAACAGGCGCTGGAAAAAGGCGCGGTGCGTCCCAAAGCCGTGGCGGATCAGTCCGTCAAAAAGGTCGGCGTTCTGGGCGCGGGTATGATGGGCGCAGGCATTGCGCTGGTTTCGGCCATGGCGGGCATCCAAGTGGTGCTGGTCGACCGTGATCAAGAGGCCGCTGACAAAGGCAAGGCTTATGCCGAAACCTATGCGGACAAAGGCATCAAACGCGGCAAGTCCACGCCCGAGAAGAAAGAGGCGATGCTGTCCCTGATCACCGCCACGCCGGATCTGGCGCAGCTGCAGGGCTGCGATCTTATTGTCGAAGCGGTGTTTGAAGACCCCAAGGTCAAGGCTGAGATGACCCAAAAGGTCGAGGCGATAATTCCTGACGATTGCATTTTTGCCTCCAACACCTCCACCCTGCCGATCACCGAACTGGCCAAAGCTTCCAGCCGCCCAGAGCAGTTCATCGGCATTCACTTCTTCTCTCCGGTCGAGAAGATGAACCTGGTGGAGATTATCAAAGGGCGCGAGACCGGGGACCGGGCCGTGGCCAAGGCGCTGGATTATGTGCGCCAGATCCGCAAAACCCCGATTGTGGTGAATGACGCGCGCTTCTTCTATGCCAACCGCTGTATCATCCCCTATATCAACGAAGGCCTGCGGATGATCACCGAAGGCGTGTCGCCCGTGCTGATCGACAATGCCGCGCGTCAGCTGGGTTTCCCGGTTGGGCCGATCCAATTGACCGACGAGACCTCCATCGATCTTGGCGCCAAAATCGCCCGTGCCACCAAGGCCGCAATGGGCGACGCCTATGATGACAGCCCCGCCGATGATCTGATCTTCTGGATGGAAGAGCTGGGACGTCTGGGCCGCAAAGCCAACGCGGGCTTCTTTGACTATGACGCCAAGGGCAAGCGGGTCGAATATTGGAAAGGCCTGACCGAGAAGTATCCGGTTGCGCCGGAACAGCCCGACCTGATCGAAGTCCAGGAACGCCTGATGTTTGTACAGGCGCTGGAAGCGGTGCGCGCGTTGGAAGAAGGTGTGTTGATGGACATCCGCGAAGGCGACGTTGGCGCGATCCTGGGCTGGGGTTTTGCGCCCTGGTCGGGCGGGCCGCTGTCATGGCTGGACATTGTTGGCACGCCCTATGCCTCCGAACGCTGCAAGGAGCTGGCTGAAACCTATGGCGCGCGCTTTGCCTGCCCGAAGGTCCTAGAAGATATGGGAGAGAAAGGGCAAAGCTTCTACGCCAAATTCGCCCCAGACCGCGCAGCGGCCTGATCCTGTGGTGCCGCGTCAGACCTGATGCGGCCTCCACAAAAGAGAAGCAGCGGCTTGGCCCATGGGATGATCCCGGATGCTCAGCCGCTGCGGTTTTAGGTCAAAGACTGCTCGGGTCTTGCCTGATGCCAGTTGCTTTCTGGCTTGAAAATTCATCGTCGCCTGCGCGGTCAGCGCAGATCCATCGGGTCAAACCCATCTGTGCGGATAGGGAAGGGAACGCCGCTCATGCCCTGTTCGATCCTGTCATCCTCGGCCATCATATCAACCACCAGCGCACGCGCGTCGCCCACCGACAGCACCCGATAGGCCTCATCCATCCTGTCAAAAGCGAAATCCAGAATGTCCCGTTCTGCCGGGCAATATCCCAAGGCACCCGCCTCGACATAGACAACCTGATCCTGGGCAAACCTCGGCAGAACCAGCTCCATCCGTTCACCGGGCCGCACGCGCGAAATTCCACGATAGCCATCCAGCGTACAGGCCGGCAAAACCGCAAAGGGATCGCCAAACTGGGCGTCGATCACATCGCTTTCGACCAGCAGCCCCTGATCCGGCATCACCCACATCGGGGCGCGGTTGTTCAACGCATCGGCGGGAACATAAACGGGCGCACGCAACGCACCCATTGTGTCCGCGCCGGTCACCAGTGTTTCGCGATACAGCGCGGTGATGGGCTGCATTCCGTGGTCAAAGGTCAGAACCTGATCACCAACCGCCAAAGCTTCCACTGGGCGCCAGCCGAGGTTCGACGCCACATGGGTGCCCCCCAGCAAACCACCGGTTCCGGTGCTCACCATGCGGGCACGCCCGGACAAACGGTCACCAAGCTTCAGATCTTTGCGTTTTAACAGCCATTCCAGCATTCTGCCGTACTCCACAAAATGGGTTCAGCACATGCCGCACATCCGCAAAATCCGCCAAATTCTGGCGTTGTCGACGCGGATTGATAGGCCAGTTCACCCAGTTCCTAGGACTGTGTTAACGGCCAATCGTTAAAAGAGTATTCAAATCGTTCCAGTTCGACCGCAGAAAAATCGGCGACAATGGCGGCACTCTCGGGCGTGTAATAGCTGCGCCAATCCGCTTCGCGATCCGACCGATTGGCCTGTGGCAGTGTCAGTTCAAACCCCAAATGATCAAACAAGGGCTGCGCATCTGTGGCAAAATGTTCAATCCTGATAAAGAGATCACAGCGTTCCACCCCATCTGATCCGGTCACATAATGTGGCGCGGGATTGGCCCGAAACGCGGTTTGGATGCTGGGGTGTGCCAGGAATTCCGGAAACGCCAACGCCTTGGCCAGACCAACAGAGGGGTGTGAGAAATTTTGGCTACGCAGCCAAAAGTAATAGCTGACCACCCGGTCCCACGGGTTGCGCACCAAGGTAAACGTAAAAAGCGCATCCATCTGGGCTTTGGGCAACAACCCCTCCAGATCCGCGCGTGTGGAATGCTTCCAAAGCCGCCCGCGCGTTTGAACGTCCTGAAGACGGCGCCGCCGTTTCAAAGCCTTTGGCGTATCCCCCAGCATCATATCATCCGCCATCGCCCGCGCCTCCAGCGCCAGGGCCAGGGACGTGCCGCCCGTTTTGGGGATGTGAATAAACAGATAGTTGCGGCCAGTGGACAGGATCATGGCGCAACGCTAGGCCACCCACCCCTGCGGGAAAACCCCTGAGGTCGCATTTTCCTGACCAATAGCGGGACATTACCCGTTCAATCCTGTTTGCCGACTGGACTGGGCCTGTGTTATGTTGATGCCAACAATAATGCAGGCAAGCGCCATGACGGCACTCAAGGAATTTCAGCGGCTCGAAGCAGCCGGGTTGTGGCGCGCCACGCCCGAAGCGCAGCGACGTGATGTGATCATATCGATCGGGGACGCCACCTTGACCATCACCGATCTACAAGACCGCCCCCTGGCGCATTGGTCCCTTGCCGCTATTGAGCGGCAGAACCCCGGCCAGTTTCCAGCCCTGTTCCACCCCGACGGAGACCCCGGCGAAACGCTGGAGATCGCGGTAGACGAGACCACAATGCTGGACGCAATCAGCAAGGTGCAATCGGCCATCAATCGCGCCCGTCCCCACCCCGGACGGTTACGGGTCCTGGGCAGCCTTGGTGTCACCGCATCGGTTTTGGCAGCCCTGGCCCTGTGGCTTCCGAGCGCGCTGCAGCATCACGCGATCAGCGTTGTCTCTGACATCAACCGCAAGGCCATTGGTCAGGCGCTCTTGGGCCGGATTGAACGGCTGTCCGGCCAGGCCTGCGTCACCCCACAGACGGCACCACTGCTCGCCCAGTTTGCCGAGCGTATCAACATGCGACAGATCGTGGTGCTGCGCGATGGGGTAAAGACCAGCTTGGCGTTGCCCGGTGGGATCTACCTGCTCAACAGCAGCTATTTCGAGGATTATGAGGATCCAGCGGTGGCCGCTGGCGCACTATTGGTGGAACGGGCCCGCACCCGTGCGGAAGATCCGCTGATGGCCCTTCTGGCGGCGGGCGGCATATCATCGGCCTTCCACCTGTTGACCACAGGCCAGCTGAGACAGGAAACGCTGGACAGTTATTCAGAAACCGTTTTGGTAGAGCCGCGCCCCACGGTGGAAGATCAGGCCATTCTGGCCGAATTCGCCCAAAGTGCCATTCCCGCCACCCCTTATGCCTATGCGCAGGACATCACCGGCGAGACCACGCTGTCTTTGATCGAAGCCGACCCATTGGCACATGTGGAGTTGGAGCCGTTGTTGAGCGATCAGCAATGGGTGCAATTGCAGAACATCTGCGGCTAAGGCCGGTCCATCAGGGCCACAAGGCAACAAAAAAGGCCGCGTATGTGCGGCCTTTGATACGCTATATGGTGCGTGCGTGTTATTTGCTCAGCCGCGCTGCTGGGAACCCGGCCTGCTGAACAGAGCCAAGCGCGGCTTGCGCCGCAGCACCCCGCACTGGACCGACCAGAACCACCTTGAGTTCTTTGCCTTGACGGCTGGCCCGCCCCATCCGCACCGGCAGGCCAGAGGCCGCCAAGCGGCCGGCCGCAGCTTTCGCCTGCGCCGGATCGGCAAAGCTGGCTGCGCGCACGTAACGCAATGGTTGCGCCAGTTCTGCACTCACATCGCTGGACAGGAATCCCAATTGCGCTGGCGTGTGCTGGCTGCGGTTTTCAACGGTGATGGTGCGCGCTGGCTGTTTGGCCACCAGTTTGCGCGGCAAGGTGTCGGTCCAGACCTGAGCGGTTTGCGCGTCGCCAGCTGCCGTGCGGACACCGCGATTGGGATTAAACCGGGGCAAGCTGTCGGCCACCCGCGTAAAGCCTTCGGGGGTATCCTCGGACACTGCGGCACGTGGAAACAGGTCCTGCTCTGCCCGACGCGGGTTCAGGCGGTCGTCTTCCCACACGGTCCGATATCCAGGCGGCGGCGTGATCCCGGCCGCTTGCTGGCGATCTGAATACAAATGCGCAGGCAACACCCGTGTGTCTGCTGGCAATTGCAACGAGGACTGCGGGCCAAAGCTCACAGGCGACTGGCTTTGCGGGCCGCAGCGCACGCCGGTGGAATTAGTATACTGTCGGCTGACTTCGGACAGGCCGTCACAGGCGCTATCGCGAACAGTGGCTTTGGCGGTTGGCGCAGGCTGGATCACCAAAGGCGCGGCCTCAACCCGGCGCACGCGTTTGACTTGTGGTGCCGGGGTCGGATCGGGTTTTGGCGCAGGCGCGGCAACAACAGGTGTCGGAGCCCGGCGCTGCGGTTTCTGCGGCGCGACAACTTTTCGAGTGGTCGCGGGCACGGTGGGCGCAGCCGCTTGTACGGTTGGCGCTGCCGCCGCTGTTGGCGCGGCTTGGGTGGCATTTGGGCGATCAGCCTCTGGCAAGGTAATCAGTTCAGGCGCGGCAGAAGCCCGGCGTGCCGGTGCAGGTGCTGCGGCGGTGCCCGCCAAATCGGTGGGTTGAAACCCACAGATCTGACGCCGATTGCGCTGCACGCGCGGCACCCAATTGACAATCCCGTCGATGCCTGCGCGGATATAAACACAGCCGCGACTGTCCACATATTGCCGCCCCTGATAGCTGCTCGGCGGCAGTTCCGCCGGCGGGCTGGCGGTGCGAAATTGCTGTGCTCTTGCGTCCTGCCCGAACGCGCCCCCTGCAATTATGGCGAGAGCAATAATTCTTGTTAGTTTCATGCCTGTGCCCCACAAAATATGGCCACAGGATGCCCGAAACCACCAATTGAGTAAAGCGCGGATCGCGGGAATATGGCAGGAATGAGGCAAGAATTGTGCCTCATCCCCTGATATTCACTGGTTTACTTGGTGCCGAACATCCGGTCACCCGCATCGCCAAGACCCGGCAGGATGTACCCTTTGTCGTTCAACTCCCGGTCCAAAGAGGCGGTGACAATGGCCACATCCGGATGCGCCTCTTTCATACGGGCCACCCCTTCGGGAGACGCCAACAGACACAGGAAACGGATATCGGTGGCGCCTGCCTCTTTCAGTAGGTCAATCGCAGCCACGGATGAGTTTCCGGTGGCCAGCATCGGATCCACCGCGATCACCATACGGTCGTTCAGACCTTCGGGTGCTTTGAAATAATATTGCACCGGTTTCAACGTCTCTTCATCGCGGTAAAGCCCTACGAAACCCACGCGCGCGGATGGCACCAGTTCAAGAACACCGTCCAACATCCCGTTGCCCGCCCGCAAGATTGAGACCAGCGCCAGCTTCTTACCCGCCAGGATCGGTGCTTCCATGTCTTCCATCGGCGTTTCCACTGGCGTGGTTGTCAACGGCAGATCGCGCGTGATCTCATAGGCCAACAACTGGGTGATCTCGCGCAGCAGGCGACGGAACCCGGCGGTCGATGTGGCTTTGTCCCGCATCAGGGTCAATTTATGCTGAACCAACGGGTGATCCACAACTGTCAGATGCTCGGTCATCTTTTTCTGTTCCCCTTAAAGTTTTGGCTTACTAACCGCAGGCCTCCCTGCGGGACAAGCTGTTATTTTACCATCGGGTCAAAGCAGGTTTTGGCCCCGCCCTAGGACTTATTGTGCCGCAAAACCCAGGTGTTTGGCCAGAAGACCCGCCACATCGACAAAGCGGATCTGCCCCAAAGAACCAGCGCCAACACCCGCAACCAAAACAGGCACCTGTTCCCGCGTGTGATCGGTGCCGGGCCAGGTTGGATCATTGCCATGGTCGGCGGTGAACACCATCATGTCCCCCGGACGCAGCGCCGCCAGAACCGGTGCAATTTCGCGGTCAAACCATTCCAAGGCACAAGCATATCCCGAGACATCCCTGCGGTGTCCAAAAAGACTGTCAAACTCCACGAAATTGGCCACTGTCAGACTGCCGTCCCGCGCCGTTTGCGCGCGGTGCAGCAGATGTTCCATCAGCTGGGCATCGGTCCCTTTGTCGAGTGTGTCGATCCCCTTCATGCTGAAGATATCGCCGATCTTGCCAATCCCGTGAACGGTGCCGCCGGCCGCCTGCACCTGTTCCAACAGGGTTGGTTTGGGCGGCGCCACGGCAAAATCACGCCGGTTTGCCGTGCGTGTAAAACCGCCTGTGACATCGCCCACAAACGGTCGCGCAATCACCCGCCCCACGCGCATGGCATGCAGACGCGGCGCCATCGCCTCACAAAGGGTCAGCAGGCGGTCCAGCCCAAAATGCACCTCATGCGCGGCGATCTGAAACACGCTGTCGGCCGAGGTGTAGCAAATGGGTTGCCCGGTCTCGATATGCGTTTGGCCCAATTGTTCAATAATTGCGGTGCCCGAGGCATGGCAATTGCCCAATGTCCCCGATGCCTGCGCAAGATGTGCAACCTCCCGCATCAGTTCCGCAGGAAAACACGGGGCTGTCTGCGGGAAGACATGCCAAGTCCACGGCACCGGAACCCCTGCCAATTCCCAATGCCCTGTGGGGGTATCCTTGCCAGGGCTGGCCTCAACCGCTGTGCCCCACAAACCGGTGGGTTTTGCACCCAAGCCCGGCACCAAACGCCCCGACAGCGACTGCATCGCTGCCCCCAGACCAAGCTGATCCAGATGTGGCATCCGCAACGGTCCCGCGCGGCCGGTGTTGGCCTGACCACGCGCGCAAGCCTCAGCAATATGGCCAAGGGTATTGGCCCCAAGGTCCGGCAAGTTCCCGTTGAAAAACAAACCTGCGTCGGGCGCATGGCCCACACCAACGGAATCCATCACCACCAGAAAGGCACGCGCCATCAGCCGATCCTTTCATGCAACAGCGGCGGCAGCTCTGGCGCATCCTCGCCAAGGGTGATCGCCGACAACACCGTCTGCACCGCCTGCTCGGCTGCCGCCTCATCACTGGCATGCACCACACACAAGGGGTCCCCTGCCGAAACGCGCTGTCCCAAACGGCACATGTCTGCAAGGCCAACGGAGGGATCGATCGTATCGCTTTCGACCAACCGCCCGCCGCCAAGGCGCACAACGGAATGGCCCAGAACCTCGCCCTCAATCGCGGTGACATATCCGTCGTCAGGTGCAGGAACCGGACGGGTGATGGGCGCGCGCGGCAAAATATCTTGCCAGGTTTTTTCAAACCCCACAGGCGCTCCCATTTGGGTCAGCATCCTGCAGAACCGCTCCATCGCGGTGCCATCTGCGATCACTTGGCGGATCTTCTCTTGTCCGGCTTCTTCGTCCTCGGCCAAACGGCAATCCACCAGCAAACGCCCGCCCAAAAGCGCTGCACACTCCAGCAATGCGCCCCCCTGCCCCGACAGCACCGCCATCGCTGATCGCATTTCCAATGCGTTGCCCAAATTGGGCGCCAGCGGCTGGTTCATATCGGTGATCATCGCAGAACAGGCACAGCCCGCGGCTTGTGCGGTTTCCGTCAGCGACCGCGCCAGCGCCTGCGCCTCGGCCTGGGACTTCATAAAGGCACCAGAGCCCAGTTTAACATCCAGGATCAACGCATCCGGGCTGGCGGCCAGTTTTTTCGACAGGATCGAGGCTGTGATCAGATCGAGGCTCTCGACCGTGGCGGTCACATCGCGAATGGCATAAAGCCGTTTATCCGCGGGCGCGATCCGACCAGATGCCCCAACAATGGCACAGCCTGATGTGCGCAGCAGGTCGCGCAATGTCGCCTCATCCACCTGAGTGCTTAAACCGGGCACCGCCTCCAGCTTGTCCAGCGTGCCACCGGTGTGGCCCAGCCCCCGCCCCGAGATCATGGGCACATAAGCGCCCAAAGCGGCCAAAGCCGGTGCCAGCACAAGCGACACGCAATCACCGACGCCCCCGGTTGAATGTTTGTCCAACACAGGCCCATCCAGATCCCAGGCCAGAACATCGCCGGTGTCACGCATGGCCAAGGTCAGATCCTTGCGCGCCTGGGTGTCCAAGCCCCGCCAACAGACTGCCATGGCAAAAGCGCCAGCCTGCGCATCAGTTACCGTGTGGTCGGCGAGCCCTTGCGAAAACCACCGCAGGCTTGCCGCATCCAACTGTTGGCCCTGCCGCAAAGCAGCAATGATCGCCCGCGCTTCCATCCGAGGTTCGCCTTATTCTGTATCGAGGAAATCGGCGCCAAAAGAGCCGGGCAACAAATCCCCGACGGTTGTCTCCATTGTGGCGCCCTCCACAGTGGCCAAGGTAACTTTGGCATCCCCCTTGGCAAACTCCGCCAGTTTTTGACGACAGCCCCCACATGGCGGCACAGGCGACGGGCAATCGGCGATCACAAAGGCTTCGACCAGCTCGGTTTCACCCGCTGCCACCATGGCCGCAATGGCACCCGCTTCGGCGCAGGTGCCCTCGGGATAGGCCGCATTTTCCACATTGCAGCCGGTATAGACCGCCCCAGATGCCGAGCGTACCGCTGCGCCCACTTTAAAATTGGAATAGGGCGCATAGGCGTTCTCACGCACTTGGGTGGCTGCGGATTTCAGTGTGTTTGGATCTTGATCGGTCATTTTTATCCCCGAGACGGACAACCGGACTGGCGAGCACGGCAGTGTTTTTTCTTTTGAGAGTCAGTGCTGCAGTTTGCCTGCAAACCCTTGTTACCGCAAGCGGAAGCACCAAGCCCACCAATGCAGCCAACGGACGTTACCTTGAGGGTCCACAGCACAAAGCACTCCCGCCCGTCGTCGATCTTTTTGCAAAAGATCTCCTCCCGTTGGGCCAGGCATCGCGCGCTGCGCGATGCCTGGCCCAAGGCCGCCAAGGGCACGTGGCCAAAGCCCGTCGTGTCCTGCGGGCGCGGGAGCGCTCCCCTCATTTTCACCGCGCAAAACGTAAGGTTCCGCGTTTGGAGAACTGGGAATCCCCCTATAACTCATAGGAAATCGCGTAAAAAGAAGCGCAAAACGCCGCCGATGTCCCGGAAACAGGTTCCCAGGCGTGGAGCAATAGTTTAATGCTAAACTAAGTTTGGGAGAGCTCCTATGTCTGACAAAAAGTCTCTGCGCGAAGACGCGCTGAACTATCATGAATACCCACGCCCCGGCAAACTTGAGATCCGGGCCACCAAGCCGATGGAAAACGGGCGCGACCTGGCGCGTGCCTATTCACCTGGCGTTGCAGAGGCCTGTGTGGAGATCAGCAAAGATGCCGCAACTGCCGCACGCTACACCGCACGCGGCAATCTGGTGGCCGTGGTGTCCAACGGATCCGCGGTTCTGGGGCTGGGCAATATCGGCGCTTTGGCTTCAAAACCGGTGATGGAAGGCAAAGCCGTCCTGTTCAAGAAATTTGCAGGTATTGACTGCTTTGACATCGAAGTAAACGAAAGCGATCCAGAAAAGCTTGCCGATATTGTCTGCGCGCTGGAGCCAACCTTTGGTGCGATCAACCTCGAAGACATCAAAGCCCCCGATTGCTTTATTGTCGAAAAGCTTTGCCGCGAGCGGATGAATATCCCGGTTTTTCACGATGACCAGCACGGCACCGCCATTGTGGTAGGGGCTGCGGCCACCAATGCCTTGCGCGTTGCGGGCAAAAAGTTCGAAGACATCAAAGTGGTCTCCACCGGTGGCGGCGCCGCAGGGATTGCCTGCCTGAATATGTTGCTGACCCTGGGCGTGAAGCGCGAGAACGTCTGGCTGTGCGATATCGAGGGTCTGGTCTACGACGGGCGCACAGCGGATATGACACCGCAAAAGGCGGAGTATGCCCAGAACAGCGACCTACGCACCCTGGATCAGGTGATCGAAGACGCGGATTTGTTCCTTGGCCTGTCTGGTCCAGGCGTTCTAAAGCCTGCAATGGTGGCCAAGATGGGGGAACGCCCGATCATCTTTGCCCTGGCCAACCCAACGCCCGAGATTATGCCGGATGAGGCCCGCGCCGCCAAACCGGATGCAATCATTGCCACCGGGCGCAGTGACTTCCCGAACCAAGTGAACAATGTCCTCTGCTTCCCCTTCATCTTCCGAGGGGCGCTGGATGTGGGGGCCACGGAAATCAATGATGAGATGAAGGTCGCCTGTGTGGAAGGCATCGCGGAACTGGCCCGTGCAACCACCAGCGCCGAGGCCGCCGCGGCCTACAAAGGGGAACAGCTGACCTTTGGCGCAGACTATCTGATCCCCAAACCCTTTGACCCACGCCTGTCCGAAGTTGTGGCCAAGGCCGTTGCCAAAGCTGCGATGGAAACAGGTGTCGCCACCCGCGACATGGATCTGGACCGATATCGCGATCAGTTGAACGCGGGCGTTTTCAAATCTGCCATGCTGATGCGCCCGGTGTTTCAGGCCGCCTCCACCGCAGCGCGCCGCATCGTCTTTGCTGAGGGTGAAGATGAACGCGTTTTACGCGCAGCCCAGGCCATCCTGGAAGAGACGCCCGAGCGTCCGATCCTGATTGGCCGCCCCGAAGTGATCAACCATCGATGTGAGCGGTTGGGCCTGTCGATCCGCCCGGATCGGGACTTTGAGCTGGTGAACCCGGAAAAAGATGCGCGGTATCGTGACTATTGGGGCACCTATCACGAGTTGATGGCACGCAAAGGCGTGACCCCCGATCTGGCCCGCGCCATCATGCGCACCAATACCACCGCAATTGGCGCGGTTATGGTGCATCGCGGTGATGCAGACAGTTTGGTCTGCGGCACCTTTGGCGAATTCCGCTGGCATCTGAACTATGTCACCCAGGTTCTGGGCAATGAGACCTACCAACCCGATGGCGCACTGTCACTGATGATCCTGGAAGATGGGCCGCTGTTCCTGGCAGATACCCATGTCTGGTCCCTGCCCACCCCCGAACAACTGGCCCGCGTCGCCAAAGGTGCGGCCCGCCATGCCCGCCGATTTGGCGTCGAGCCCAAAATCGCCTTCTGTTCGCAATCGCAGTTTGGCAATCAGGCCGAAGGCTCTGGTAAACGTCTGCGCGAAGCGATCGAGATGCTGGATGGTATGGAGACCGACTTCCAATATGAGGGCGAAATGAACGTCGACGCCGCCCTAGACGCAGAGCTGCGAGAGCGCTTGCTGCCGGGCAACCGTCTGACGGGTGCGGCCAATGTTTTGTTGTTTGGTCATGCGGATGCGGCGTCGGGTGTGCGCAATATCCTCAAGGCCAAGGGCAACGGTCTGGCAGTGGGACCCATCCTGATGGGCATGGGCAACCGCGCGCATATCGTGACGCCTTCGGTGACCGCACGTGGGCTGCTGAATATGGCCGCAATTGCTGGCACGCCTGTCGCCCATTACGGCTAAAACATCCCATGCCCTGCAGTTCCTTTGGATCTGCAGGGCATTTTTTATTCGGCTGTGGGCTTTGCAAAGCAGCACACCAGTTAGCGAAAGAATTTGCAGCCCTGTTAACTTTGCAAAGTTTCGCGTGATCACCTTGTAAAGTCTGAAAATACTCGCCTCATATGGCCAGTTTATTGGTGAATTCCTTTACAAAACTTACGGATAACCCCTCAGTTTCCTTGATTGTTTGCAAACCCGTCGCCTACCCATGATGTAGGGAGGACGAAGACAATGGGTTATCGCGACATTTATTCTACATGGCAGGCCGATCCAGAGGCGTTTTGGATGGAGGCGGCACAGGCCATCGATTGGGTTGAAGCGCCCCAGAAAGCGCTGACCGACAAGGGCGATGGGCTTTATGAATGGTTTGCCGACGCCAAGGTCAACACGTGCTGGAACGCCGTTGATCGCCATGTCGAGGCCGGGCGGGGTGAGCAAACCGCGATCATCTATGACAGTCCGATAACCCACACCAAGCGTGAGATCTCTTATGTGGAGCTGCGCAACCGTGTCGCCACATTGGCTGGCGCGCTGCGGGCCAAAGGGGTCGAAAAGGGCGACCGCGTCATTATCTATATGCCGATGATCCCCGAGGCCTTGGAGGCGATGCTGGCCTGCGCGCGTCTGGGCGCCATTCACTCCGTTGTCTTTGGCGGATTTGCCGCCAATGAGCTGGCCGTTCGCATTGATGACGCCAAGCCCAAGGCGATCATCGCCGCCTCTTGCGGAATGGAACCGGGCCGTGTGGTACATTATAAACCGCTGCTGGATGCAGCGATTGACCTCTCCTCCCACAAGCCTGATTTCTGTGTCATCTTCCAACGCGAACAAGAAGTCGCGCAGCTGGTCGAAGGGCGCGATTACAATTGGCACGGCTTCCAATATGGTGTGGAGCCTGCGGATTGCGTTCCGGTTGAAGGCAACCACCCGGCCTATATCCTTTATACCTCCGGCACCACAGGCGCGCCCAAAGGGGTGATCCGCCACACCGCAGGCCAGTTGGTCGCGCTGAATTGGACGATGAAGAACATCTATAATGTGGCGCCGGGCGATGTGTTCTGGGCGGCATCCGACGTGGGCTGGGTCGTTGGCCACTCTTATATCTGTTACGGGCCTCTGATCCACGGCAACACCACCATTGTGTTTGAAGGCAAGCCCGTTGGCACCCCAGACGCGGGCACCTTCTGGCGGGTAATACAGGAACATAAGGTCACAAGTTTCTTTACCGCCCCTACAGCATTTCGCGCAGTCAAACGCGAAGATCCCAAGGGCGAATTCATTACCAAATACGACCTCTCCTCACTGAAACAGGTTTATTTGGCAGGGGAACGCGCCGACCCCGATACTATTACTTGGGCGCAACAGCATCTCGGGGTCCCGATTGTGGACCATTGGTGGCAGACCGAAACCGGTTGGGCCATTGCCGCAAATCCCATCGGCATTGAAGAGCTCCCCACCAAGCTCGGCTCCCCAGCCGTGCCCATGCCCGGTTATCAGGTCGAAATCCTGGATGAGGCCGGCCACCCGGTTCCCGCCGGGACCCTGGGTGCAATCGCAATCAAGCTGCCGCTTCCTCCCGGCACGCTTCCAACCCTCTGGAATGCAGAAGACCGGTTTCAGAAAAGCTATCTGACCAACTTCCCCGGCTATTATGAAACCGGAGATGCAGGGATCATTGATGAAGATGGTTATATCTCAATCATGGCCCGCACGGATGATGTGATCAACGTCGCAGGCCACCGCCTGTCGACCGGCGGCATGGAAGAGGTTCTGGCGGCGCATCCCGATGTGGCCGAATGCGCGGTAATTGGCGTGACGGACGCACTGAAAGGCCAGATGCCCGTGGGCTTCCTGTGTCTCAATGCTGGCTGTGACAAGGATCACGGGGATGTGGTGAAAGAGGTTGTCAAACTGGTGCGTGAAAAAATCGGACCTGTTGCGGCCTTCAAACTGGCTGTGGTGGTTGATCGCCTGCCCAAGACGCGCTCGGGCAAGATTCTGCGGGGGACCATGGTCAATATTGCAGATGGGACAGAATACAAGATGCCTGCGACGATTGACGATCCAACGATTCTTGATGAGATCAAATCAGCGCTGCAGACCATCGGATATGCGCAAGCTTAACGGTTTCATCTGGCCTTACCGGCGACGGGTGGTCAGCTGTTAATCCCTTGTTAACCGCTGCCTCTTTTCCTCGCGCCCCGGCAATCTGCCGGGGCGTTAATTCGCGTTTTACTTGCAACTCTGTGCATCCGTCCTAGGCTCCAAAGCAGGAGAGTTGCACATGAAAAATCAAGAAATCTGGCGCTTGGACGCCAGCGGGTTAATGGCATTGACCCGCACAGGAGCAGTGTCTGCAAAAGAGGCCACAACCGCAGCTTTGAACCGGTTGGAAGCGGTTAATCCGCAGCTGAATGCCGTTGTTGAAACCTTGGCGGAAACGGCTTTAAACACGGCCGAGGCGTTGGATCAGGCCCGTGCCAATGGGGCACCTTGTGGTCCCCTGCATGGCGTCCCTGTGACCATCAAGGTGAACGTGGATCAGGCCGGATGCGCCACCACCAACGGGGTTGTGGCGTTGAAAAATGTCATCGCCCCCGAGGACGCGCCGGTGGTTGCAAACCTACGCAAGGCCGGGGCGGTTATCATCGGGCGCAGCAACACATCCGAGTTTTCCTTTCGCGCCGACACGGACAACCCGCTTTATGGGCGCACCCATAACCCTTGGGGAAAACATATCTCGGCCGGGGGATCGTCAGGCGGTGCCGGTGCGGCTGTGATGGCCGGGATCGGCGCATTGGCCCATGGCAATGACATTGGCGGCTCATTGCGGTTTCCCGCGGCTGCGACAGGGGCCGTGTCATTGAAGCCGGGATTGGGTCGCGTGCCCGCCTGGAATCCCAGCCAATCTGCCGAGCGCGGGCTTTTGGCGCAGAGCATGTCCGTTCAGGGTCTGCTGACACGATCGGCACGGGATCTGGACCTGGCCATGCCTGCCATGATCGCGGGCGATATGCGGGACCCGCTGCACAGCCCCCTGCCCTGGCAAGGTCCGCCGCTTGAAGGGCCGATCCGTGTCGCCTTCAGCCGCGAGACCTATGGGTATGACCTGCACCGCGATGTGGATGCCGCATTGGACGCGGCCCTTGATGCGCTGCGAGATGCGGGATACCGTGTCGAAGAGGTAGAGACCCCCAGCATTTTTGAAGCGGGCCGCATTGGTTACCGCGCCTTGATGGGAGAGGTCAAAACCCTGATGGGACGCGATATCAAGGATATGGGCTCGGACACCATCCGCCAGATCTTTGACACCTATTTCCAGGAGTTCCCCCCCCTGTGCAATTCGGATCTGTTACGGGCGATGGCCGAACGCAGCCGGTTCATGCGGGAATGGAACGTCTTTTTGGCGCGTTACCCGCTGGTTCTGACGCCCTTTATGTTCAAACCCTTCTTTGCGCCCGACCGTGACACCAACGGGCGCGCGGGCGTGCAAGAGGTGCTGGGCGAAGCGATCTATTCTTATGCGGTGAATTTTCTGGGCTTGCCGGCGGCCTGTGTACCGGCCCGTCTGGCGCAGACCGAAAAAGGGCCACAACCGATCAATGTGCAGATTATCGCGCAACGTTGGCGCGAGGATCTGGCCGTGGCCGCCGCACAGGCAATTGAAGAACGCCTTGGCCAGATGTGCCACCCCTTGTGGGAGACAATGGAGGCTGGGAAATGATGGAGGGCTAAGCGCCCTCCACCACGGCGCGTTTTACAGCGCGCGTTTGCTTTCGGACGCGCTGGTGGGCACCAGGGCCTGCACCAGCGCGTTCATATGGACCACACCAACTGGCGCGCCGCCGCCGTTGGTCACGCGATAGGCCGCGTTGGTGTCGCCACCGCTCAGGGCGATGATTTCTTCCAACGTGGTTTCCTGATCTACGTCGCCCGCAACAGCCTCACCATTGATCGGTGCCATAATGGAGCGTGCCCGCAGAACCCGCGCGCGGTTAATGTCCGAGATGAAGTCGACGATATAGTCATCCTCGGGGTGCAGCAGAATATGCTGAGGCTCACCCTGCTGGACCACTTTACCGTCTTTCAGGATCACCAGGTGATCGGCCAGTTTCAGCGCTTCATCCAGATCGTGGCTGATAAAGATGATGGTCTTGGCCAGTTCCTTTTGCAGCTCTAACAGAAGGTTCTGCATATCGGTCCGGATCAGCGGGTCCAAAGCTGAGAAGGCTTCGTCCATCAACATAATCGGCGCGTTTGACGTCAACGCGCGGGCAATCCCCACACGCTGCTGCATGCCGCCGGACAGTTGATGCGGGAAGCGGTCTTCAAACCCGGCAAGGCCCACACGCGCCAGCCATTTGATCGCCTCTTGGCGGTAGGATTTCGCATCCTCTCCCCGCACGATCGGAGCCAGAGCCACGTTTTCCAGAACCGTCCGGTGCGGCAGCAGCGCGAAATGCTGGAACACCATCGACATCTGGGTGCGACGCATCTTGCGCAGCTCTTCCTCGCCCAGATCCAGGACGTTTTCACCCTGGATCAGAACTTCACCTGCTGTGGGGTCAATCAACCGGTTCACGTGCCGGATCAGAGTGGATTTCCCCGACCCCGACAGACCCATGATAACGGTGATCTCACCCTCTTTCATGTCCACATTGATGTTCTGCAAACCCAGAACATGGCCGTGTACATCCAGCAGCTCTTCCTTGCCCATGCCCGCATGCACATGCGTCATCATCTCTTCGGAGGCTGAGCCAAAGATCTTGTACAGGTTGCGGATTGAAACCATCACATTGTTAGTCATTTTCCGCTCTCCTTAGTGCTGCTGGGCGGCATTGACGCGCGCCACGGCGGTTTTGGTCACACGGTCCAGGATCACAGCCAGAAGCACGATGCCAAGACCCGCAACCAGACCCACGCCCAGTTCAAGGTTTCGAATACCACGCAGAACCAGAACACCCAGACCCGGAGCGGATACCAGCGAGGCAATCACAACCATCGCAAGGCTCATCATGATGGTCTGGTTGATGCCAGCCATAATGTTTGGCAGGGCCAGCGGAATCTGAACCTGCAACAGTTTCTGGCGCGGCGTCATGCCAAAGGCCTGCGCGGCTTCCAGTACCTCTTTGTCAACAAGGCGGATCCCCAGATCGGTCAGACGTACCACCGGCACAATGGCGTACAGAATGATCGCGATGCCATAAAGTTTGCTTTCCGTGACGCTGAACAGGAAGATCAGCGGGATCAGATAAACAAAGGTCGGCAGCGTCTGCAGCATGTCCAAAACGGGCAGAAGGGATTTTTGCAGCCTGTCAGAACGCGACATCGCGATGCCGATGGGAACCCCTAAGGCCACACATATAAAGGCACAGACAAAGATAATCGCCAGCGTTTCAACCGCATATGTATAATGGTCGATAAAGGCGAGTGCGAGCAGCGACGCCGCCACAAAGCCCACCAGTTTCAACGACTTGGTCACGCTGAATGTCAGCAGGAACAACAGTGGCATAATGATCCACCACGGCACGGACTGCGCCGCAAACAAGGCCCCATCCAGCAGCCAGCTGAGCGGTTGTGTCACCGGGTCCAGGACAAATTTCAGCACATCTTTGATCGCCAGAAAACCGTCTTCGAGCCCTTTAGTCAGTTCCCGAGACTTCGGGAACGCACTACAGGCCTCGTTTAAAACATCCATCGAGGGAAACGGCAAATCCCAGATCGACGCCTCCTTTGCCTTGCCACCTTGGGCCAAAAGATCTGCCATCGAAAGTGGCGCAGCGCTTGAGCCAGCATCACACCAGCCCCGCAGACCAATTGTGTCAAAGAGAAAATCGTAGCTTGCCATATCCTATCCTTCGCGCGAGCTAAAACAAACGCCCGCACCGGGTTATCGGGCGGGCGTTCATCATGTGTTTGATTAGTTCAAGATCTGCGCGAGGTTCGACTTGGCGTCGTCGTTCAGCCAATCCGCCCAAACGGATTTGTTGTTGATCAAGAAGTTCACAGCAGCTTCTTCGGCAGAGGCGTTGTTTTCATCCTGCCATGCCAGGATGGTGGACATCTCGTCAGCTGTGAATTTGACGTTGCTCATCAGAGCCGCCAGCTCAGGGTGCTCTGCTTCAAACTCGTTGGTCACAACGGTCCAAACAGGCGACGGTGGGAAGTCAGAGATTTCCGGTGCGTCACGGTCCTTGGTCTGGTTGCGGTGGTGCGCTTCGGGATCAACCGGGCCCAGTTCAACCTTGGTCATGTTGTATTTGCCCATAACCTTGGTGGGTGCCCAGTAGTAGCCAAACCATGGCTCTTGCGCGTCATAGGCCGCAGCGATGGACGCCGCCAGAGTTTCACCAGAACCGTGATCAAAGACTTCGATACCGGATTCCTCGACACCCAAAGCACGGGTCAGGTTGTCGTTCAGGATACGGCAGCCCCAGCCTTCGGGGCAATTGTTGAAGCGTCCGCCAACCAGCTCAGGGTTCGCCAGAACACCTTCAATGGTCTTCAGCTCAGGATGAGCGTCCGCCAGATAGGTCGGGATCCACCAGCCTTCAACACCGCCTGGTTCCAAAACCGCGGTCAGCTCTTTGACACGGCCTTGCTCAACCAGTTTTTTGTAAGCTTCGCCACCGCCATTGGTCCACATCTCGGTCACAATGTCCGGCTCGCCGTTCTCCGACAGCGAGGTTACCGCAGGCACGGTGTCAGAGGGCACACGGGTCACATCGCAACCGTAACCATGGGTCAACAGGAATGTCGAGATCTCGGTTACGATGGCCGAAGAAGCCCAGTTCATATCCGTGATCGACACCTCGCCGCAGTCGCTTGCCATGGCAAACCCTGGCAGAACAATGGCACAAGCGGTTGCTGCAATTTTATACTTCATATCTTCCTTATCTCTCCTGTTGTCGGAACGGGCCAATCTAGTTTTTATCCGCCAGCAAACTGCACCTCATGCACAGATTTATCAGGCAAATTACACCCAAGGATTGGGCGCTGATGGTCTCGTCTAATCAAAGACGACCGCCTCCTATGGCGTGCCCCACTACTTTGACACACTAAACAGTTCGTGACGCAAACGGAACATATTGGTCGCATTTGTACAACCGCAAATTTGGCAGCACAGTACGTCACACATGCCTGTGAAGAAGGCGATGCGGAATTAGGAGGTAGCATCTCGTTTTCATGACTCTAAGGTGCACCACTGCCTGAGGTATGCACCACAGAATATGCGACAGGTTGGCCCCAATTTGCGTCAGGCAAATTGTTCAGTTATCAAACGTTCTTCAAGTCCATGGCCTGGATCGAACAGGATCCGATGGGTCACGTGGCGTTCTGATTTGATTTCCACCCAATCCACATCCGGAAAAGATTCCGAATCGGCATGTGCCATGACGGGTCGTTTATCGGCTTCTTGCACTTCGAACCGCACACACGCCTCACTTGGCAACAAGGCACCACGCCAGCGGCGCGGGCGAAAGGCTGCAATTGGCGTCAACGCCAGAACATCTGCGCCGATGGGAAGGATCGGCCCATGGGCGGAATAATTATAGGCGGTCGAGCCTGCAGGCGTCGCCACCAACGCCCCGTCACAGACCAGTTCTTCCAGACGTTGACGGCCATCGACCAGGATCTTCAACTTGGCCGCCTGCGGACCAGATCGCAGCAGGGATACTTCGTTGATCGCCAGGGCATGATGCTCTTCGCCGTTGCGGCAGACCGCACGCATCGACAACGGGTGCACGATTTCCTGCTCGGCCGCTTCCAGCCGTTCCACCAGGCCGCTTTCGTTGTATTCGTTCATCAAAAACCCGATGGTGCCGCGGTTCATACCGTAAACCGGCACATCCAGATCCAGAATTTCCTGCAGGGTTTCCAGCATAAAGCCATCACCACCGAGGGCCACCACCACATCCGCATCTTCGGGGCGAGAATCACCGTAACGCCCGATTAATGCGGCCCGTGCGGTTTGTGCAACGGGGGCGCGGCTGGCCAAAAAGGCAATTTTCACAGGACAGACCTCTGTTTCCGGTGTGACACGTTTGGTTCCAAAACAATCACAGCTTTTCCCAGAAGACCAGCCACCGCGCTGCGAAGTCGCTGGGAAATGCCAATTAGTCGCTTTACATTCTTCCAAACTCGTGATGTTTCCTATAGGAAACTTCTCACTTTCATTCTCCAGCCACACGGAGCGAACATGACCACAACACGTGATCCCGGTTTCTTTACCCAATCCCTGTCCGAGCGCGACCCGGACCTTTTTGGCGCCATCACCAATGAGCTTGGCCGCCAGCGCGACGAGATCGAACTGATTGCGTCGGAAAACATCGTTTCAGCCGCCGTGATGGAAGCACAGGGCTCTGTGCTGACCAATAAATACGCTGAAGGTTACCCAGGCCGTCGCTACTATGGTGGCTGTCAATATGTGGACGTTGCCGAAAACCTGGCCATCGACCGCGCCAAAGAGCTGTTTGGCTGTGAATTCGCCAACGTTCAGCCGAACTCAGGTTCACAAGCCAACCAAGGTGCGTTCCAAGCCATGATCAAGCCGGGCGATACTATCCTTGGTATGAACCTGGCCTCTGGTGGCCACCTGACTCACGGTGCCGCGCCGAACCAGTCCGGCAAGTGGTTCAACGCCGTTCAGTACGGTGTGCGCAAACAAGACAACCTGATCGATTATGATGAGGTGCAGGCGCTGGCCACCGAACATCAGCCCAAGCTGATCATCGCCGGTGGTTCCGCGATCCCGCGTCAGATCGATTTTGCCAAGTTCCGCGAGATCGCCGACAGCGTTGGCGCTTATCTGATGGTCGACATGGCGCATTTTGCCGGTCTGGTTGCCGCCAGTGAACACCCTTCGCCCTTCCCTTATGCGGATGTGGCCACCACCACCACGCACAAGACCCTACGCGGCCCGCGCGGCGGCATGATCCTGACCAACAACCCGGATCTGGCGAAAAAGATCAACTCTGCGATCTTCCCCGGCATCCAGGGCGGTCCGCTGATGCATGTGATTGCAGGTAAAGCCGCAGCCTTTGGCGAAGCGTTAAAGCCTGAGTTCAAAGAGTATCAAAAGCAAGTGCGCGCCAATGCGGTTGCACTGGCGGATGAGCTGATGAAGGGTGGTCTGGACATCGTCACCGGCGGCACCGACACCCATGTGATGCTGGTGGACCTGCGTCCCAAGAAAGTGACCGGCAATATCGTCGACAAGGCTCTGGGCCGTGCGCATATCACCACCAACAAAAACGGCATCCCGTTTGATCCGGAAAAGCCGACCGTGACCTCTGGCATCCGCCTGGGCACCCCGGCCGGCACCACCCGTGGCTTTGGCGAAGAGGAGTTCCGCGAAATCGCCCGTCTGATTGTCGAAGTTGTCGATGGTCTGGCCGCAAATGGCGAAGAAGGCAACGCCGAAGTCGAAGCCGCAGTTCGCGGCAAAGTGGCAGCGCTCTGCGGTCGTTTCCCGCTCTACCCGAACCTCTAAACGCACCGTTTTTTGAGAACCCGTTTTAACCGTCGCCCTTTTCAAGGGCGGCGGTTTTTCTATGCTACACGGACAGATCTAACCGTATTTCGAGAACTTTGATGACGACAGAAAATTTAAACCGTACCGAACGCCTGGAACGCAGTCTGGGCGACTGGATGCGCGCCCATCTGCCGTTTTATCTTGCGGAGTTTGTCATGTTTGTCCTCAAGCAGGGCTGGGCCGCCATATTTGGTATCCTTCTGCTTGGCGGGCTGATTGTGACAGACTGGATTTGGCAGGACAGCTGGCGTGTCGCCCGCTATGACGCGCTGTTGATCTATGCGCTCCTATTGCAAGCCTTCCTGCTGACCACCGGCATGGAGAGTTGGCGCGAAGCGCGGGTGATCCTGCTGTTTCACCTCACGGGGACAGTGATGGAGATCTTCAAAGTCCACATGGGATCATGGGCCTATCCGGGAGACGGTGTCATCAAACTCTGGGAGGTGCCCCTGTTTTCAGGGTTTATGTATGCCTCGGTCGGCTCCTTCATTGCCCGGGTGATCCGGCTTTTTAATATGCGCTTTGCCCCCTACCCGCCGTATTGGGCCACAATATTGCTCGCCTGCGCGATCTATGGAAACTTTTTCGCGCATCACTTCCTGCCAGATCTCCGCTTGCTCCTGTTTGCTGCAACTGTGATCCTCTACCTGCGCACGCGTATCTGGTTCAGCGTGGGGGCGCAGACCTATTGGATGCCGCTGCCTGTCGCGGCCTTTTTGTCCAGTTTTTTCCTGTGGTTGGCTGAGAACGTTGGGACCAGCACTCGCACCTGGCTTTACACGGGACAAACGGTTGAGACATGGGTCAGCCTAGCCAAGATGGGATCCTGGTATCTTTTGCTCTACGTCAGTTTTGCCACGGTTACCCTGGTCTTCCGAGAAGCGCTCATCGCTCCGAAGCGCACAGTGCCGAAGCAAAGCACTCCCGCGCCCTGACCTTGCATCAAAGATGCAAAGTCAAAGGCCTTGGGCCACGCATCGCAGCCCCTTTGGGGCTGCGATGCGCCAGCGATCCGTTACAACTGTTTAGGCAAGAACCACCTCTGGTGTGACGCACCCGCACCGCGCAACGCTCGGTGCCTGGCCCAACGCTTTGCCGATTTTCTTTGAAAATCAAAAAGGGGCGGGAGCACTTGCTCCGCGCACCACGCCCCAGGCAGCGTTCAGATAAATCCACGCAGTCGCAGGACAAAGATCAACAGTCCAATCACCACCAGAACCGCAAATCCCATCGACCCCAAAACATCCAGAACCCGTCCCCAGCGCCGGTCTGCCACGTCGATGCTCTCCAAATGATCTCTGAGCTCTTTTGCGGCGCGCCACAGCGGGACCTCGTCCACCGTCATCTGCAGATGTGGATGTCGCAGGATCGGCTCTGCTGCAGCCAGCTGCAACCCTTGGCGATAAACCCGCCGCGGCAGGCTGCGCCGCCGTTTCTTCAGAACACCCGCAAAATCCCCACGCCCACCTTCGCGAGCCCGCAGCATTTTATGGAGGTCCTCAATTTCGGCCGCTAAATCTCGTGCCACGTTGTGCGTCCCCGTATCCCTTTTACCCGATCCATCGTAACAAGTGGCGCAGCCGCCCTCAATCACCGATGACATCAACCGACCCAATAAGCTCTTTGAAAAAGTCTGGTCCATCAGATCATTCGCCGCTATCACCGCCTTATGCTGAACACCATCTCCCACGGCTCCGCCACCGACCAACCGCCCCTTTTGATTGTACACGGCCTTTATGGATCGGCCCGCAACTGGGGTGTCATTGCCAAACGCCTGTCGGATACGCGTCAGGTGATTGCCGTGGATCAACGCAATCACGGGTTCAGCCCCTGGACCGCCACACACAGCTACCCGGAACTGGCCGCTGATCTGGCTGAGGTGATCCAGGCCCATGGTGGGCAGATGGATGTCTTGGGCCATTCCATGGGTGGCAAGGCCGCCATGACATTGGCGCTCCAACACCCGGAACTGGTACGGCGCTTGCTGGTGGCGGATATTGCGCCTGTGGCCTACAGCCACAGCCAGATCCAATTCATCACCGCCATGCGCACCGTGGATCTTGCTACATTGGAGCGCCGCTCGGACGCTGAGGCGCAGCTGTCTGCCGCAGGGGTGGATCCAGCTCTTCAAAGCTTTTTCACCCAGTCGCTGGATATCCCAAACAAACGCTGGCGTTTGAACCTGGACACGCTGGAAGCCGAAATGCCCAAGGTTCTGTCCTTCCCAGACGCTGTGAGCGGACAATGGAGCGGACCTGCCCTGTTCTTGTCCGGTGCCAATTCGGACTATGTCCAACCTGAACACCGCCCCCGGATCAAATCCCTGTTTCCAAACGCCAAATTCGCCAAAATCCCCGGCGCAGGCCATTGGCTTCACGCGGAAAAGCCGCGTGAGTTTGAAGCGGCCGCGCGGATGTTCCTGACCGCATCCTGAGCCACAGATCCCAGGCTGACACATTTGCCCACAGTAAGGTGAATTGACCTGTTACAACAGGCACGAGACTACTTTCGCGACCTTCGTGGCTGCCCGCGCCTTGCAGGCAGCCTTGGTATTTTGAAGGGACGAAAGGGTTTCAAATGGTCACAAAAACAGCTGCAATCGCCGCATTTATCACCTTGGCCGCTGCCAGCACCGCCAGCGCCTGCGGCGCAGACAGCGATTGCAAGATCGGCGATCGTCACTATCGGATTTATATGCCCGCAGGGCATGACGGCACACAAAAGATTGGCGCAATTGTCTTTACCCATGGCTACAAAGGCACCGCCAAAGGGGCCATGAACAACAGCAATCTGACCGGTCTGGCGGATGAGCTGGGAGTGGCCCTGATCGCCACCAAATCGGCCAAAAACGACTGGTCCATCCCCGGCGCCCCCTCCAGCGAGACAGATCCCAACGTGGATGAGCTGGCCTATTATGACGCGATGCGCGCAGATGTGGCCACGAAATTTCCCATTGATGACACCCAGCTGATGCTGACCGGCTTTTCAGCAGGGGCCATGATGGTCTGGAACCTCGCCTGTCACCGCAGCGAAGATTATGCAGGTTTTGTGCCCATGTCCGGCACCTTCTGGCAGCCCGAACCCCTGACCTGCGACACGCCCCCGGCCAGTGTCATTCACATTCACGGCACCACTGACAAGATTGTCCCGCTGGAGGGTCGCAAGGTTTTGGACACCCATCAGGGCAGTGTCTCGGGCGTTTTGGCCATGTACAGCGCCTATGGGGATTTTGCGGATACCGGTGCGACAAAACTGGGGGGCTTGGCCTGCGAGACCAAGGCCAATGCCACAGGCGATATCCTGGATTTCTGCACCTTTGATGGTGGTCACAGTTTCAAAGCGGAATACCTGAAATCGGCTTGGACCCATCTGGGCGCGAAAGGCAAGCTCTGATCCCTGCCCTTTACGTGTCAGAGCTGCAGATGCGTTTGCAGCTCTGATTGTCCGCGCCGCCTGTATCCAACTCATTTGATCCACCCCGGCTTTACGGTTTCTTAGAGCCTGCTGCGGATGATGCAATTTAACTGAATTTGCTTCAAATGAGGACATTTTAAAGTTGTTCGAAAAACCTACACAACTGGGGCCGCAGCCCGCTCCGGACTTCCCAACTTTCACAGCCGTAGAGCCGTCAGATACAGCCGCCGCAAACGAACTGGTCGAACAGGCAAAGGCCCTGTCGCTGGGCGATGGTGGGATGAAAACCGCCGCGCTGTTGTCGCAGGCCTTGGCCGCAGATCCGCATCACCACGAAGCGCTGCTGCTGCGCGAAAAACTGTTTCAGACCTTTGTGCCGCGCTGGCACTTTCCGATGCTGGCCGATACCGAACGCAATCAGGCCTATGCAAGGGCCATTGCCGCAACCGTGCGCCCCGGCGACATCGTCTTGGACATCGGCTGCGGCGCAGGTCTGACCGCGATGCTGGCGGCGCGCGCGGGGGCAAAACACGTCTATACCTGTGAACAACAGCCCCTGATCGCGGCGGCAGCCAGACAGGTGATTGCACAAAACGGGCTGAGTGATCGGATCACGGTCATTTCCAAATGGTCACATGAGATTGTGATCGGTCAGGACATGCCAGAACCTGCCGATGTGGTTGTGTCCGAGATTGTGGATACCGTGCTTTTGGGCGAAGGGGCAATGGCCACGCTGACCCATGCCATGGGCGCATTGGCCAAACCCGGCGCGCGCGCGGTGCCTGAATCCGGCACGCTGCAGGCCCAATTGGTGCAAAGCGACCAATTGGCCAATCAATGGCAGCCACCCCAGGCCGAAGGGTTTGACCTGCGCGCCTTTCACCATCTGGCCAATGTCGCACAGATCACGCCAAACGATCTTTTGCACTATGAGTTCAAACCATTGGGATCCGCAATTGATCTGTTTGACTTTAACTTCATGCGCCCCTCTCTGGCCCATGGCCACGTCAGCGCTGCGTTGAAATCCACCAACACTGGGGTCGCCCATGCGGTTTTGGTCAGCTTTGAAATGGATCTGGCTCCCGGTGTGCGGGTCAAAAGCGGTCTGGCCTCGGACGGTCATTGGGGGTGCAACGCGTATCTGCTGGATCAACCACGTCTGGTGTCTGCGGGTCAAAGCGTCGAGATCACCGCGCAGCATGATTCCGCCCAGCTGAGCCTGTCGATCCACCCGGAACGCACACAAGCCGCGGACCCAAAAGCGCTGTGGATGTCGCCAGATTGGCAGCGGACACAGCATGGCGGGTTGGCACCCTCCCAACCCCAATGGCCCGCAGCCGAAATGCCTGCGCAAACGCCCCCGGTCCATTAAACCACGCGCCGCCATCTGAGATCACAAACCAGATTGGCGGCGTCACATGATCTGTTTCAGAAAAAAGCCACGACCAGACAGCTGAGCCGTGCGAAATTTGCCGATGCACGTTTGGGAAAAAGAAGGTTATTTGGAGCGCAGGCCGTTTTCATCTTGTTCAAGGTACCACGCATAGGTCTGCCGAATTCCGGCCTCAAGCTTGATGTTTGCCGTCCACCCCAGCTTTTGCAGCCTTGAAACATCCATCAATTTGCGCGCGGTCCCATCCGGGCGGCTGAGATCAGTCAAGATCTCCCCTTCAAAACCGACAACTTTGGCCACCAATCGGGCCAGATCCAGGATCGAGATCTCTTCGCCACAGCCGACGTTAATATGCGACAGCATTGGTTCCGTCTCACGCTGATAAATCTCCTGCGGGAGGTCCATCACAAAAAGCGCCGCCTCGGCCATGTCATCCACATGCATAAATTCGCGCATCGGGCGGCCCGACCCCCAAATGGTCACGCTGCGCGCCTCTGACGTCACCGCCGTGTGGAAATTTCGGATCAAGGCAGGCAAAACATGCGAATGCTCGGGATGGAAGTTGTCACCGGGTCCATAAAGGTTTGTGGGCATCACCGAGCGATAGTCGACACCATATTGTCGATTGTAGCTTTCGCACAGCTTGATCCCAGCGATTTTGGCAATTGCATAGGGTTCGTTTGTGGGCTCAAGCGGACCCGTCAACAGCGCGGCTTCAGAGATCGGCTGCGCGGCCGCGCGGGGGTAGATGCAACTGGAGCCAAGCTGCAACAGCCGCTTGACACCCGCTTCATAGGCCGCGTGGATGACATTGCATTGGATCATCAGGTTTTCATAGATGAACGGGGCCGGATAGGCGTTGTTGGCGACAATGCCGCCCACGCGCGCGGCGGCCAGGATCACCTGATCCGGACGTGTCATTTCCAAAAACGCGTGAACAGCGGCCTGATTGGTCAGATCCAAACTGGTCCGATCACGGGTAATCAGCTCAAGCTGCTGCCCCTCTGCACATCGCGCTTGTAGACGACGCAGGATTGCGCCGCCGACCATTCCACCGTGACCCGCAATAAAGACTTTCACCCGATTAACCTTCGCAACACACCGGAATATCCATACCGTGTTCTTTGAGCAAAGCATGGCGTTTTGCGACTTTGAGATCTTCGCGCACCATTTCGGCGCACATCTCCTGAGTTGAGATTTCCGGGACCCACCCCAACCGGTCTTTGGCCTTGGTCGGATCTCCCAGCAGCGTCTCAACTTCGGAGGGGCGGAAATACCTTGGGTCAATGCGCATAACCACATCGCCAACCTTGAGCCCAGGCGCCTTGTTCCCGTTGATGTCTGCCACAACCGCAATCTCATCAAGGCCGGTGCCGACAAATTCCAACGTCAGCCCCAGCTCTGCAGCCGCCCAGACAATGAACTGGCGCACGGAGTATTGAACGCCGGTTGCGATGACAAAATCCTCGGCCTCATGTTGCTGCAGCATCATCCACTGCATCCGGACATAGTCCTTGGCATGTCCCCAATCCCGCAATGCGTCAATATTGCCCATGTAGATACAAGGCTCGAGACCCTGCGCGATATTTGCAAGGCCACGAGTGATCTTGCGAGTCACAAAGGTCTCGCCACGGCGCGGGCTTTCGTGATTGAACAAGATGCCATTGCAGGCGTACATGCCATAGGCCTCGCGGTAGTTCACGGTGATCCAATAGGCATACATCTTGGCCACCGCATAGGGAGACCGCGGATAGAAAGGTGTGGTCTCTTTTTGCGGGGTTTCCTGCACCAGACCATAAAGTTCCGATGTCGAGGCCTGATAGAACCGCGTCGTTTTCTCCATCCCTAGGAACCGGATCGCCTCCAGCAACCGCAGCGTACCGATGGCATCCACGTCCGCCGTGTATTCCGGAGCCTCAAAGGAAACCGCGACGTGAGACTGAGCGCCCAGGTTATAAACCTCATCCGGCTCCACCTCACGGATGATCCGTGTCAGATTGGAGGTATCCGTCAGGTCGCCGTAATGCAGGTTGAAACGCGCATTATCGACATGCGGATCCTGGTAGATATGATCCACGCGGTCAGTGTTAAAGGAGGAGGCGCGGCGCTTGATGCCATGCACCTCATAGCCTTTGTTCAGAAGAAACTCTGCCAGATAAGAGCCGTCTTGTCCGGTGATGCCAGTTACAAGTGCACGTTTGACCATAATATCCTCATGTGCTGTCGAAGCAGATAGTGCAGCCTGTCAGGCGCTCATTTGAAGCGATTGCGCAAGCGGACGCGCAACGGCGTTGAAGCTTGTCGCCACGCGCGCAATGTCATCTGCAGTTAAATTGTGGTGATTGGGCAGGTAAATCCCGTAGTCGTGGATCAGATCCGCTTGGGGTAAGGTCTGCTCCCCATAGACGCGGGTCCAAAACGGATGGCGTGCGATATTGCCGCAAATCAAGGGGCGGCATTCGATCTGCTCCGCCTTGAGCGCGCGCGCCACCTCCATCCGGTTCTCTACCAATGTGCCATAGGCAAAGGAGGACAGAAGCTGGGCATCGCTGGATTGCGCGTAAAACCCTGGCAGCAACTGTTTGTAGGTTGCAAAATTCTGCGCCCGCGTGTCGCAGATCTGGTCCAACTTCTTGAGCTGTTGCAACCCAATATAGGCCTGCAGATCGGTCGAACGCAGGTTAAACCCCGCATAATAAAACGTATAAAGGTTTCGGAATTCGTCAATCTCATGCGTGCGCTGGAGATCGGCCTGCCGCTGTGGTGCCAGATCGCGGCTCCAGCCATGCGACCGCAGCGACAGCATCACCTGATGCAGCTCAGGATCATCTGTGACCACCATGCCGCCTTCGATCGTCGAGATATGATGCCCGTAGTAAAACGAGAAACTGCCCGCCAACCCGTGGCACCCCAGTTTGCACCCGTCAAAAGTCGTCCCCAGCGCCTCGCAGCTGTCCTCGAGCAGGATCACATCGTAGCGATCACAGATCGCTTTGATCTCCTGCAGATGGTTGGGGTGACCCAGAACATGAACCAGGATCAACATCGCAGGCGCTTCGTCTCGGCACAGGGTTTCCAGATGATCCAGGTCGAGGCCCAGATTGATGGCGTCGCAATCGCAAAGCCGCACATCAAAGCCCAATTGCATCAAGGGCGACACAGTTGTGACCCAGCTTACGGCTGGCGCGATAACCTTGTTGTTGCGCAAACGCCCGGCCTCTTTGGCGGCGTAAATCATCAACAGGTTTGCCGAGGAGCCGGAATTCACAAAAACCGCGTGATTACAGCCCATCCATTTGGCAAATTCCGCCTCAAACTCTGCTGTCACCTCAGCCTTGGTCAATCGGTTTCCGGCCAGCATCCATTCCGTCGTGGTCACAAGATCGGCCTGCGAAATCGTCTCTTCCGCCAGAAGGACAGGTTTTACGGTGTTCTTGGTCGTCATTGTGTCGCCCGCACGATTTGCATCGCTTTCAACTCAACATAATAGGCGCGCACTTCGTTATAGGCGGCGCTCAGCTCCTGCTTTTTTTGCGCGTCTTTTAGAGCGTCGATGGTGATGCTGCCGTCATGGGCCCGAAAGCTTGCAAGCGGTTCTTTGACAAAACCAAGCTTGGGATAGCGCAGCATCGACAGCAGGGACGCAAAAATATCCGGTCCGACCCCATGGTATTCGCTGGTCTGGAGCGGCAAACCGCCCTGATAGAGCGCATCGATCAAAACCTGTTTGCGAAACAACGCCGCACCGGGTGAGATCAGGGAGCTGACAATCTTGTCCTCGGCGACGTGGTTTTCGAAAATGCCCGTAGATGGCAGCCATTCCAGGAACTGCGTCATCATTTGGCGACCGCTTTGATCATCAACCACTTCAGCGCCGCTAAAGGCAAAACCGACATCATCAGCCATCACGCTGAGGCATTTTTCGATAAAGCTGTCAGCGATCCAATCGTCGTCATACTGCAGATGAACATAGGTGCCGTTGGCATGCAAAATACCTTCAAGCCAACAAAAATGCGGGCCAAAATCACGTGCACGTTGGACATAGGTGACCTTGTCGCCGTATTCGGCAACAACGTCGGAAGTGTTATCCGTAGACCCATGATCCACAACGATAACTTCGCACGGATGTGTTTGCGCCAAAGCGCTGTCAATCGCCTTTGGCAGCATGTCCGCGCGGTTGAATGTTGGGATGACGATAGAAACCGACTTAGTCATGATTTTCTCCAATCAAGGCGCGCAGGCGCGACACGTCGGGCACCAATATGTTTGGGGTGCCAATAGATTTGATGTTGAGCGGGAAACTGGCCAGGGACTGGGCGAAATCAGCGACCCGCTGAGGGGTCCCCGAGCCCACGTTAACCACGCCCTCTGCCCCACCGAGTGCGAGACGCACCAGAATGCGCGCCGCCTGTTCTGCCGTCAGGAAATCCCGCAGGCTTTCAGCGCCATGCAGTTCAAACGGGGCGCCAGGATCAGCCTTTGCCAAGCGGCGTTCCAGCGAGGGACGCAGGTATGAACCCTGCTGATCAGGATCATGGATCGAGAACAGCCGCGGCACACACAGAGCACGCCCCGTGTCCTGACAGATCTCACGTGCGGCCTGTTCTGCCAGCAGTTTGCTTTTGCCATAGACGGACACGGGTTCTGTTCGATCGGTTTCACGAATGGGGTCGGGCTGGCTGGCGTAAACATGACCCGAGGAGCAGCACAACAACCGCGCCCGCGGCGCAGCACGGCCGGTTTCTGGCTGAATCGCCGTGTCACCGTCCTCGCTTTGCGCCAGCGCGGCCAGAAGATTGACAGTCCCGCCGACGTTGACGGCATAGCCGCGCGCAGGGTCGGCCAAGACCGCATCCACCGGCACAAGTGCCGCCAAATGAATAACCAGATCCAAGGGGCCCGCGGCCTTGAGCCCACGGGTGGTCGCGGCCAGATCCGTGAGGTCGGCCGTATTGCGCAGGATTTCCCAACCGGGGGCGACCTCCTGCAGCACGGCGCACAGATGACGCCCCACAATGCCACCGCTGCCGGTGACATAGACCCTGCCGTTTGTAGGGATTTCCATCATCATCATTACGAACCCGGTGCAGCCGATTGCGCACCGCGCAGCATCGCGGAATAACGCGCCGCAAGCTGCTGGCTTTGCGCTTCAATCGCGTTGCGCGGTGCCGCAGGCGTCGCGGGCGCAGCAGTTTTATCCAGACGCGGCACGCCAATTTGATGGACAAAGGACACCTTGTGGACACCAAATTGTTTCAGGTTTTCGTCGTCATTATGTGGACGGAATTCACCCTGAGCGTCGGGCGAGGAATAATAGCGCCCAATCACCTGAGGAAGACGAGTCAGCTTCATGTTCGAGCGGATCAAGTACTGCCAAAAAATCGAGTCTCCTCTCGACAGGATCGGTGCCTCGTTGCCAAAATAAGTCGGATACCAACGTTTGGTTTTCTCCAGATCCCACATGGTCGCCGGACCAAAGGTGCCGATCCGCTCACCGGTACCACTGCCCAAACGCAAATTTTCCGCCGGTTTCGGCGGCCAACCAGAAATAAAGACGGTTTCGGCCACGTGAGAGGATGCAAAGCTTTGCGATTGGAACGCGTGATCAAAGCAGACCAGCCATTCCCCCGCCACCAGCGCCGCGTTCTGTTCACGCAGATCCCGCAACATCAGCTCAGCCGCATCTGTCGCGAGGCGGTCGTCCATATTGAGGTTCATCACATAGCGCGTTTGCGCAAAAGCAACGCCAGCGGCCCAGGCTTGATAAATCGTGAGCGGTTCAGAGAAAGAATGCCAGGGCGCGTCCAGCCAATCAGGAGGCGTGTCGCCATTGTCAAATATGTAACAAGGCTCAACAGGCAGGGTTTGTTGTTTCAGGTTTTCCCAATGTGTTCGCAAAAGCTCCAGCTTGTTGGGCTGCTTGTGCCAGACCGCACAGAACACGGTAACAAGCGGGCGGTCAGAGGCCGCTGTGTCTGGAAGATTGTTGGATGACACACGCATCGCTCGACCCTCATTCTGATGTCATTTTTCCACGTCTTCGACGCGTTACAATTTGAACTAAACCTCTGGTTTTAAAATCGAGTTAACATCGCGAACGCTTCTGCTTCTGGATCCGGGCTTGCGTGTTTGGCATCCGTGGTCGTGTTGGAGTCAGACCACTGCTGACCGAACCAAACGCTGCAGCAGGCGTTGCGGAACATAATACAAAGGGCTTTGAACCAGACCCTGGCAAACCAAGGTTACCCCTTGCTTTCATCGGAAATCAGGAAAGCGTGGGCGTCACAGGGCGCATAAATTGAGGCGTGGAGGCCACGTGTGGGTACCGCGCAACTTGTCTGCAAGACTCTCGCAAAACAGTCCGGGGCTGTCCCTTTATTTTCACTGGTACCCGCGGCCGGACTCGAACCGGCACGGCGTTTCCGCCTGGAGATTTTAAGTCTCCTGTGTCTACCATTCCACCACGCGGGCACAGCGTGACGGGTCCCAATGAAACCCGTTTTCAAATCGGACACAAAGGTCCTGACGTCGGTGCAATCCGCCAGCCCCAACCCAAGCGTTTCGCCCGTATTGTCGTTGCCAACATCTTGCCCCTCCCACACAGCGGCGGGTGTCTGACATAGGGGTCTAACGGTGAGAAACAGCCGGTACAACCGAAAAATGAGCCGGGCCGCACCACCTGTGGCGCAAGCGTCAAACCGGCACGTCTGGGCTTATAGATCAACCCCATCAAGGGCCAAAGGTGCGCCCGGCAACAACAGGCCACGCTCTGGCAACCAGGGATTCAGCGCCAAGGCTTCTTGCAGGGTTGTGCGGGCCTCGTCCAGGCGGTCCAGCCCAACCAAGGACAGGGCCCGGCCGCTCAATGCGGCCACGTGGTTTGGAGTGATTTCCAGAGCTTTGTCCAGATCCACCAAGGCCGCGTCGTAATCCTGACGCAGGAAATGCACAAAGGCCCGTTGGTTGTAGCCTTCGGCATAATCCGGGCAATAGTCCACCAAGGTGTCGAAATCCTGCAGCGCCCCCAGAAAATCATAAGACGACCGCCGCCGCATGCCACGGTCCAGGATTTCCTGTGATTGTTCATCCGGCGCATCCGCCCAATACTGCCACATCTGAATGGAGTATTGCTGGGCTTCGGCTTCGGTTTTGGCGGCTTGGGTATCTGCCAGCAACTCTTCCAAAGCCGCGCTGTGATCCGGCGGTGTGGGACACATCGCAATCGCGGTTGCGGGAAGCATGACAAACGGGATCAGGGCCAGAATACGCATATCCCAATGCTGCCGCAAAAGTCGCAAATCGCAAAACACCTTTTTGTGTGCGGCCTACAACGCGTTTGGGCCCGCCTGTTCCTTGACCGCCTGCATCGCCACATAGGTGGAGGTTGATGATACATGCGGCAGGGCCGAAATCTTCTCTCCCAGAACTGTGCGATAATCGCTCATGGAGCGGGTGCGCACCTTGAGAAGATAGTCAAAATGCGAGGCCATCATATGCGCTTGCTCGATCTCCACCATCTTGGCTACCGCTTCATTAAAGGCCCGCAGCGCCGCCTCGCGGGTGTCGCTCAGTTTGACCTCGACAAAGGCCACATGATCCAGCCCCAATCGGATCGGATCCAACATGGCCCGGTATCCGGTGATGATCCCGTCGCTCTCAAGCCGTTTGACACGCGCCTGCGTTGGCGTCTTGGTCAGCCCGATGCGCCGCGCCAGATCCGCCACAGAAATGCGCCCGTCCTCTCCCAGAACATTCAAAATCTCCAGATCAAAACGATCCAATCCCGGATAGTCCATTTGCACCTCACGTACGGGTAAATAAAGTCCAATGGCCTACAAAGTACCAAAATACAGACGAACAGCCCATAGAAAAACGGTCATACTGATAAAAACAGACTAAGAGCCAGTTGGGGATCCCATATGACCAAACAGCCGCGCCTGCGTGATGTGATCGATCAAGAGACCTATGTGGACCAGACCGCCAAACGGGATGCTTTGGTGGCGCTGGCCGATCTGAGCCCTGAGGACCGACAAACGATCTCAGCCCGTGCGGCGGCTTTGGTGGAAGATATTCGCAGCCACTCCGCGCCGGGGTTGATGGAGGTGTTTCTGGCCGAATATGGCCTGTCCACGGATGAGGGCGTGGCCCTTATGTGTTTGGCCGAAGCCCTGCTGCGGGTGCCGGATGCAGATACCATCGATGCGCTGATCGAAGACAAGATTGCCCCCTCTGACTGGGGCAAACATCTGGGGCATTCCTCCTCTTCTTTGGTCAATGCCTCCACCTGGGCGCTGATGCTAACGGGCAAGGTGCTGGAGGAAGAACGCGGCCCGGTGCGGGCCCTGCGTGGCGCCATAAAACGGCTGGGTGAGCCGGTGATCCGTACCGCTGTCAGCCGTGCCATGAAGGAGATGGGCCGCCAGTTTGTTCTGGGTGAGACCATCGAAAGCGCCATGAAACGCGCCAGCGGCATGGAGGCAAAAGGGTATACCTATTCCTATGACATGCTGGGCGAAGCCGCTCGCACCGAAGCGGATGCTGCGCGCTATCACCTGTCCTATTCCAAGGCGATCTCTGCCATTGCAGCCGCCTGCACAAGTGACGATATCCGCGAAAACCCTGGCATTTCGGTCAAACTGTCAGCGCTGCACCCGCGGTATGAGCTGGCGCAGGAACAGTCAGTCATGGAACAGCTGGTGCCTCGGCTCAAGGCGCTGGCTCTCTTGGCCAAAGCCGCCAATATGGGGCTGAATGTCGACGCCGAAGAGGCCGACCGCCTGTCGCTGTCACTGGAAGTGGTGGAGGAAGTGATCTCGGACCCCGCGCTGGCTGGATGGGACGGGTTTGGCATGGTGTTTCAGGCCTATGGCCCCCGCACCGGCGTGGCCATTGATGCGTTTTACGACATGGCCGTCAAATATGATCGCAAGTTCACCCTGCGTCTGGTCAAGGGTGCCTATTGGGACACCGAGGTCAAACGCGCGCAGGTCGAAGGTTTGGACAATTTCCCGGTATTCACCTCCAAAGCTCTGACGGATGTTTCCTACATCGCCAATGCGCGCAAGTTGTTGGGGATGACCGACCGGATCTATCCGCAGTTTGCCACCCACAATGCGCATACCGTGGCCGCCGTTCTGCATATGGCGGATCAGGACCAGCCGTATGAGTTCCAGCGGCTGCATGGCATGGGCGAAACCCTGCATCAGATGGTGCTGGAGCAAAACAAAACCCGCTGCCGCATCTATGCGCCGGTGGGCGCGCATCGGGATCTTCTGGCCTATCTTGTGCGGCGTCTTTTGGAAAACGGGGCAAACTCCTCCTTTGTGAACCAGATCGTCGATGAGAATGTACCACCGTCGATGGTCGCACTGGATCCCTTCACCCAAATCGCGGATGTCACCCCGCCGATGAAAACCGGCCCGGCGCTGTTCCAGCCGGAACGGCCCAATTCCCAGGGCTTTGACCTTGGCCACGCGCCAACCCTGTCCCGGATCGAGGCGGCGCGCGCGCCGTTTTTGAACCACAGCTGGCGCGCCTCCCCGCTTCTGGCCTGCGACGCCGTGCCCGAGGCTCCGCAAACCGTCACCAACCCCGCCGACGGCTCGGCAATTGGCACAATCGCCCAGGCAAGCCCCCAGGATGTCGAGGGCGCATTGGCGGCCGCTGTCGGCTGGGACGCCCCCGCCGCAGAACGCGCGACGGTCTTGAACCGGGCGGCCGACCTTTATGAGGAACACTTTGGTGAATTCTTCGCGATCCTTGCGCGCGAAGCCGGTAAAAGCCAGCCCGACGCCATCGCCGAACTGCGCGAAGCGGTGGACTTCCTGCGCTACTATGCTGCCAATATTCCCGATGCCAAACCGGCTGGCGTTTTCACCTGCATCTCGCCTTGGAATTTCCCGCTGGCGATCTTTACCGGCCAAGTGGCCGCGGCATTGGCCGTCGGCAATGCGGTCATCGCCAAACCGGCGGAACAAACCCCATTGGTGGCATTCCGCGCGGTTGAATTGTTGCATGCCGCAGGGGTTCCCCGCGCGGCCTTGCAGTACCTTCCTGGTCCGGGCCGTAAAATCGGCCCCGCGCTTACGGGGGATGCGCGGATTGGCGGCGTGGCCTTTACCGGCTCAACCGCAACGGCCCTCCATATTCGTCGCGCCATGGCCGAGGGCTGCCAACCCGGCGCGCCCTTGATTGCGGAAACCGGCGGTCTGAATGCGATGATCGTGGATTCAACAGCCCTGCCGGAACAGGCGGTCCAATCCATCATCGAAAGCGCCTTTCAATCTGCAGGCCAACGTTGCTCTGCCCTGCGGTGCCTCTATATCCAGGACGACATCGCCGATGATTTCCTGACCATGTTGACCGGCGCAATGGAATGCCTGTCGATGGGCAACCCCTGGCAGCTGTCCACGGATTGCGGCCCGGTGATTGACCAGACGGCCCAGGACCGCATCACCGCCCATATCGCAGACGCCCGCGCCCAAGGCAGGGTGCTGGCCGAGCTGACCGCGCCGGATACTGGAACCTTTGTTGCGCCCACCTTGATCGAAATCGCGGGCATTGCGGACCTCAAGGAAGAGATCTTTGGCCCCGTGCTCCATGTGGCGCGGTTCAAATCTCATGAGATCGACGCGGTGATCGATGCGATCAACGCCACGGGCTATGGCCTGACCTTTGGCCTGCACACACGTATCGATGACCGGGTGCAACACGTGTGCGACCGGATCCACGCAGGCAATATCTATGTGAACCGCAACCAGATTGGCGCAATTGTCGGCAGCCAACCTTTTGGCGGCGAAGGGCTGTCAGGAACCGGTCCCAAGGCAGGCGGCCCGCTGTATCTGTCACGGTTCTGCGCGCCGGATCGCCAGACCACCGGCGACACATGGCCCAATGTGATGGAATCGCTCCCCACATCCAATGACACAGGCGCAGCCCCCACCACCCAATCTTTGCCCGGCCCCACGGGTGAATCAAATCGCCTGACTACTGCGCCGCGCCCGCCGCTGTTATGCGCAGGTCCGGGGCACGCAGCAGCGCAGGCCCAGGCCAAGGCCGTCCGCGCCTTGGGAGGACTCGCGATTGAAGCCTCTGGACAACCAGCGGCGGAGCTCTTGCAGGGCACGGGCGCAATTTCTGGCGTGTTGTGGTGGGGCGACAGCGACAGAGCCCGCGCGTTGGAACAGGCTCTGGCGCAACGCCCCGGCGCAATTGTGCCGCTGATCCCAGGTCTGCCCGACCTGGCCCGTGTAATGGCGGAACGCCACGTCTGCGTGGACACCACCGCCTCTGGCGGCAACGCCGCACTCTTACAAGGGAAGGGATAACCTTTTCATCCCCCTTGACGCTGGGCCCCTCAGGGCCCAGCTTTTTTCTATGTTGTTTCCGTTACGCGACCAAAACCCATCCGGGCGCACGCCTTATGTGACTTATGCGCTGATGGCGGTGAATATTCTCGCCTATCTCTGGTATGCCTCGCAGTTCCCCGAAGGCCGCGCCCTTGCACAATTCTATGATGTGGTGGCCGTGGTCCCGATTGAAATCACCCATGGCCAAGACTGGGGCACGCTGCTCACCTCCATGTTTGTCCATGCAGGGCTCCTGCATCTGGCGGGCAATATGCTGTTTCTGTGGATCTTTGGCGACAATATCGAGGATGAGATGGGCCACCTGCCCTTTTTCCTCTTCTACCTCGCCAGCGGCGTTGCGGCCGCCTTGGCCCAGGTTGGCGCCGATCCCACATCCCAGATCCCAACCGTTGGCGCCTCTGGCGCAATTGCCGGGGTCATGGGCGCCTATCTGCTGATGTATCCCCGCGCCAAGGTCGATGTGCTCTTGGTTCTGATCATCTTCTTTCGCGTCTTCTCCATCCCGGCGGTCTGGGTGCTGGGCACCTGGTTTGCCATGCAGTTTCTTGGCGGCTTTACCGCCCCCACCGACCAGGGCGGCGTGGCCTATTGGGCCCATGCTGGTGGCTTTGTCGCCGGTCTCGCGCTCTGCCTGCCCTTGTGGCTCCTGCGCGGCGGTCCGCGGTTCTGGCGACGAACCCACGGCCACCCGCCACATCCAACAGCCCAATACGCCTATTCCGCCAGCCACATCCCCAAAATCCGCCGCGCCCAACCGCGCAAACCCGGCCCCTGGGGCAAATGACAGGACCAGCCAACCCTCAACCAGCCACCGCATACAAAGATCAAGGCAGACCACCGCCCTTTCATCTTTTCAAAAATACTTCCGCCGGAGGCTCCCGCCACCGCGCCCTGCCCAAGCATAAGAAAACGCGCCCACCTTGCGGCAGACGCGTCCGAAAACCCTCAGCAAACCGATTGAACACTCAGCCGCGGATCACCTTGGCAAAATTGTCAAAGATCACCTCATTGCCGCAAATCACCGTGCCGCTATCCAAAATCTTGTCTTCCGGATCCAGCGCCTGGGCAAAGCCACCGGCTTCTTTGACGATGATCACACCTGCGGCCAGATCCCAGGCGTTCAACCGACGTTCCCAAAACCCCTCATAGCGGCCCGCCGCAACATAGGCCATATCCAGCGCAGCTGCGCCCCAACGGCGAATGCCCGCACAGGCCGGTGCGATCTGAGCCAGATCCTGAATGGTCTCCGGCAGATCCGCGCGCCCTCCAAACGGAATGCCCGTGGCAAAGATCGATTCAATCATCCGGTGACGCGCCGACACCCGGATCCGCGTGTCATTCATCCAGGCCCCTTCGCCTTTCTCGGCAAAGAACATCTCATCCTTGGCGGCGTCATAGATCACGCCTGCCACAACCTTGCCTTTGTGCTCCAGCGCGATCGAGATCGCCCAATGGGGCAAGCCGTGCAGGAAATTGGTGGTGCCATCCAGCGGGTCGACGATCCAGCGGCGGGTCGGGTCCTGGCCCTCTTCCTCGCCTTCTTCCTCAGCCAACCAGCCATAGGTCGGGCGCGCGCCCATCAGCTCTTCTTTCAGGATCTGTTCCGCCATAATATCGGCGCGGCTGACAAAATCCCCTGCCCCTTTTGTGGACACCTGCAGGTTTTCCACCTCGCGGAAGTCTTTTACCAGCGAACGGCCAGCCTTGCGGGCGGCCTTGATCATCACATTGAGGTTTGCACTGCCAATCATATCTGCGGGATCCTGTCACAAGTCGGGGAGATGTCGGTCAAAGCGTGCCTATACGCGCCCTTGCCGCAATTGCCAAGGGGGCAGACGTTCAGAACCTGTGCATTGCGCGCAGATCAGACTTGCAATTTCCGCGCCTCTGTCTTGGCCAGGCGGATCAGCTCCTGCACAAAGGGCTTGTCCTCATCCTCAGTCCGGATCGCCGCATAAAGCCTGCGGGTGATGCCCGCTTCGGTCAAGGGCCGCGTGACATAATCCGAATTGTATTTCACCTCGCGCACCACCCAATCCGGCAGCACCGAAATCCCGCGGTTGGAGGCCACCAACAGCAGGATCACCGCCGTCAGCTCTACCTGTCGTACGGCACCGGGTTCAATACCGGCCGGTATCAACAGCTGGCTAAAGACATCCAGACGTGATTTCTCCACCGGATAGGTGATCAAGGTCTGCCCGCGAAAATCCTCCGCATCGACAAAGGGTTTTTCCGCCAGCGGGTGCTGGCTGGAGGCGACAAACACCGCCTTATAATCAAACAGCTCGATAAAGGTGACACCGGCAATCTCTTCGGGATCCGAGGAGACAACCAGATCCACCTCTTCCTTTTGCAAGGCAGGCAGCGCGTCAAAGGCCAGACCTGGGCGAATATCAACGTCCACATCGCCCCAGTTCTTGCGGAAGCCTTCCAGCACCGGAAACAGCCATTCAAAACAGGCGTGGCATTCAATGGCGATATGCATCCGCCCGGTCTTGCCACTGCGCAGCGCGGAAAACTCGGCTTGTGCGGCCTCGACCTGCGGCAGGATCTGATTGGCCAGACGCAGCAGCCGCAGCCCCGCCGCTGACAGTTTCAATGGTTTGGAGCGGCGCAGAAACAATTCCACACCAGCCTGATCCTCAAGTCCCTTGATCTGATGCGACAGCGCGCTTTGGGTGATGTTCAGATGATCCGCCGCGCGCGCCAGCCCGCCAGATTCGTGAATCGCTTTGATCGTGCGCAGATGGCGAAATTCAATATGCATGCTGTGGTGGTCCGGATGTTGAAAATTTTATGAGTTTGTTGAGCACTTCGGGTCATAGTTGGGGCCAGAGCCCGGCGCAGGGGCGACAGCCATCTCCGTCATATCAGAGCAAAAAACACAGGCAATAACAGCGCCTTGAACGGTTTTTAAACTGCCTGACAGCGACCCTCCATAGATCAAAGACGACACCATACTCATATCCAACTCATGTTATTCTTGAGGATAATGAATTTGTCTCACAAATCCTCACATGCAACAAGGGACGAAATCGCCCAAAAGGACTTGTCGAAAAATGAGCGCACCTGAAATCTCTTTTGAGTTCTTCCCGCCGAAATCGCTGGAAGCTTCCTTCCGTCTTTGGGACACGGTTCAGGTGCTGGCGCCCATGTCGCCGCGGTTTGTGTCCGTGACCTATGGTGCCGGTGGCACCACGCGGGAGCTGACACGGGATGCGGTGGCGACATTGCATAAATCCTCGGGCCTGAATGTGGCAGCGCATTTGACCTGCGTGAATGCCTCTCGCGCGGAAACCTTGGAAATCGCGGATCAGTTCGCCCAGGCTGGGGTCAAGGAAATCGTGGCCCTGCGCGGCGACCCGCCAAAGGGCGAAGGCCAGTTCAAACCTCATGCAGATGGTTTTGCCAACTCGGTTGAATTGATCGAGGCACTGGCAGCAACGGGCAAATTTACCGTGCGTGTCGGAGCCTATCCAGACCCCCACCCCGAAGCGCCCAATGCACAAGCGGATGTGGACTGGCTGAAGCGCAAGATCGACGCCGGCGCGGATGAGGCGCTGACGCAGTTCTTCTTTGAGGCTGAGACGTTTTTCCGGTTCCGGGACGCCTGCCAAAAGGCGGGGATCGACGGTGACAAGATCACCCCCGGCATTCTGCCGATCGAAAACTGGAAAGGCGCGCGCAACTTTGCCCAGCGCTGCGGCACTGTAATCCCGGCCTGGGTGGATGACGCCTTTGAGAAAGCCGTGCGCGATGATCGCGAGGATCTTCTGGCGACCTCGATCTGCACCGAGCTGTGTTCTGAACTGCTGGATGGCGGCGTCAAACGGCTGCATTTCTATACGCTGAACCGGCCTGAGCTGACCCGCGATGTCTGTCATGCGCTGGGTGTCCAGCCCAAGGTGTCGTTGGAAAACGTCGCTTAAGGCAACTGCAACCACGCTCCAAAAGGGTCCGCAATCGCGGGCCTTTTTTGTGTTGATATTATGAGAACACATCTGCCAAAGCCTGGATCTTAACCACGCGTTCAACGCTCCTTGATATTCAATAGTCAGAATTTAAAAGGATATGCAGAATGCAGATTTCACAGATCGACCAGGTGTTTTCCCACCGCACGTCTATGCCGAAACAGGTTCACACAACATCGGCGTCTTTTTCAGACCCAAGCCATCAAACGCCACCCCCCGAAGCAATTGATACAATCAAATCCCGTTATGATGTGACCAACATTACCCCGGACCAGGCGGATCAGGCCGCTGATGAACTCTTTGCTGCGGGTGTCAGCTTGCGCGACCTCATTCCGCTCCATCACGCAGGGACACGGTTTCAAGGTCATCTGAATCAGATTGCATCCCAGGTCTTTGCGCAACAAGGGGTTACACTGGAGCAAACGCCAACCAGCTCAAATGCCCCCGTAAATCTTCTACAGATCGCAGAAGACCAACTGGAGCTTGCACGGCAAAGCGGTCGCGACCTGACACAACACACGCAAAGCATTGATTTCTTACGCTCCTTCGCAAACAGCACGGCAGAGCATGGAACAGCCATTGCGACAGCCGTTCAGGCCGCTTTGAAAAACGCGCTGACTTAGCCGTAACCAAGAGAACAAAACGCCTGCTGCAGGGGCGAGAAGCTTTGAGCCACTGCGCGCCCATCGCGCCGTCAGCAGGTACTCCTCAATTTACAATGGAAAAATCTACAAAAAAGGACTTATAGAATGCAGATCACCTCAACACTTCAAACAAGCTTTTCGATATCCAGTGTCTCTGCTGTTCCCAAGACACAGCCCGTCCAATACCAACAATCAAGTGACGCCAAGATACATGAGGTCAAAGGTCGTTATGACATGACCAATATCAGCCCGCGTGAAGTCGACCAGGCTGCGCAAGAACTGGTGGATGCTGGGGCCAAGGATGTGGTAAAAATTGGTGCGCTATTGTTGAAAGGTGAAAACTGGCACGCTCACACAGAGCTGATGTTGGCTGATGTCAAACGCGAGACTGGGATTGAAATTGAATTGCCCTCGTTTGCGCCAAACCAAAAGCGCAATCTGGTCGCTGAAACGCAAGAGAACATCGAGTACCTAAAAGGTATCGGTAAGGACACCAGCCATGCAGAGGAGTTCCTGGCCTTCCTCAAGTCCTTTCATGGCGAAAGCGGCTCGATCCATTCAGCATCGGCCGGGGTGGCCGCAGTTTCCGAGGCAGCCCTTGCCCGTCAATACACAGCGTTGAACTAGAGAACGAATTGCCAAGTTGCGGGGCGGGGAAATAACCTACGTCCCTCAACGCGCAGACCTGCGTGCCAACGCGGGCCAATGGGTCCTCCGGCCATCGTCAACCTGTCCCCGGACCGAGCTGTGCAATCTTTCGCTGGGGCAGGATCCCACGTCGCGGCGGCGGCGCAGTACAAAGATCTTCCCCCAGCCCCGCCAGGTTCCGACCGAAGGCGCATTGGGATCCACCGGGAACCGCATACGCCAATCCAGCGGCAGCGGCAGGCCGCAATCTTCGGCCCGTTCCAACATCCAGACCAGCGGGATATTGGCCAGGGGACGCGCGTCTTCCTTGCCGCCCAGATGCCCGCCAATGTCGCCATGGCTGCCGCGAAACCAGACCTGTTCCATCCGCCCATTCCACCCCTCAGGGCAGTCCCACAGAACCGGCGCAAACACCTCGCGCGTTTCATCCAGCGCCAGCGCCTGAAACCCCGCCTTTACGTGGTGGCCCAGCGCGTGGTTGTGAAAGGAATGCTGGTTCTCCGCCCAGCGCCACAACAGCGGCAACCGCAGCCCCAGCGCTTTGACAGTGTCCCAAACGCCAACCATCTCGATCTCTACATCGGCGTGGCAATAGGCTTTGCGGAAGGCCTCGGAAAACGCGGTCGGCGCGTCCTTGCGATAATGGCGATAGGCGGTGCGAATATTGCGCTCGGTCGCCTCTTCGACACGCAACAGCCCGACCTGGTCAATCACCCCGGCCAATGACCGCACCGCATAGGCCCCGCGTGAATAGCCAAACAGGTAAATCTGGTCGCCCGGTCGATAGCGCGACGCCAGATACCCATAGGCGCGCCGGATCTGCCGATTGATCCCACGCCCCATCATAACATCAGGCGCGCTCGTCCAGGTCTTCATCTGAATACCGGCTTCATAAAAGACATTGATCCGCCCGCCGCTTTGCTGGCACAGGCGAAACAGCCGCCCCGCGTGCGTTTCAAACCCTTCGTCCAGCGTCGACATGGTGCCGTCCAGAATGATCACATGGGCTTGGGGGCCGCGTTGAGGAACTTCTGCAGAATGCTCAGACAACAAGGGGCGTCCAAGCCAAGATAAAACTTTGTTCTGCAGCCGTTTAAAAACCATCCTCTACCACTTTCACACAATGCCCTTGTGGACTCGGCCTGCGCCACTTCTTAATATAGCGCAGTTTTCGGGCGTGCCTCATAAGCTTTTGTCACAAGAACGACAAAACCGCGTCAGGCGGACACCAAGGATCGCCCAGAAACCTTACGATTGCGTAACGCTATGCGTTTGAAGTTTTATCGCGCAAAAGATCCAGCACCGTCACCACTTCAGACACACCATAGCCGTTAAAGGCCGTGGTCATCGCCAGGGAATAGGCCCCAAGCCCCGGAAACAGCACAAAGTCGCCGACCTCTGCGTCGCCTGCCAGCGGCAGCCCATCCGGCAACCGGTCCAGACTGTCACAGGTTGGGCCAAAGACGACACGAGGAACTGTCCGCCCCTTCCGCCACGCGCCATCTGCCGCGACCACATGCACGCGTTCAGGCAGGCCCATGTCGCGAATATCGACCAGACCGCCATAAATGCCATCGTTCAGAAAAACGGTTTCCCCTGCGCCGCGTATCCCTTTGATCCGTGCGGCCAGCGTAAAGGATTCTGCGACCATTGCCCGTCCCGGCTCACACAGGATGGCCGGTGGGGTCGCGCCAAAGGCATGGGTCACCGCCGCGTCGATCGCTGCAAACTGCGCCTCAAGATCCGGGGCGGTGCCACAGCGATGGGCGGGAAACCCACCGCCCACATTCATCCGGGCAATATGAGCACCGGCGCGGTCGACAATTTCCTTGGCGGCGTGGATATATTCCACCCAAGCGTCTGCATCCTCGCATTGGGTGCCTGGATGAAAACACAAAGACGGCGTCCACCCTTCGACCGCCACCCGGCGCAACAAATTCACCGCGTCATCCGGGCTGGCCCCAAATTTACTGCCAAAATCATAGGCCGCACCAGACACCGGCAAGGCAAACCGCACCGCAATTTCGCAGGATCTGGGAACCGCGGCCAGTTTGTCCAATTCACTTGCGCAATCCACAGACCAGCTGGCAGCACCGTAATCGATCCCCGCCGCGATCTCTTTGGCCGAGCGGACGGGATTGTTGTAATGCATTACAGCCGTATCACTGACCCCGCGCACCGCCGCCATTTCAGCCGGAGATGCGACGTCAAACGCATTGACCCCAGCCGCCACCAGATTGGACAGAACCGCGGGATGCGCATTAGCCTTGACCGCATAGGTCACAAGCCCGGAAAACCCGTCCAGAAACCGCTGTGCGGTGGCATGCAGCACGGAGGGGGCAAAGAACAAAACCGGGTGATCCGGCGCGCTGCGGGACAGATAGGTTTCAGGGTCACGCCAAAGCGCTGGGATATTCTGCATGGGGGCCTCTTCCTGTTTTATTCAGGATCCCCGCCCTTCCAGTCGCTTTCACGTGTCAGATCGTCTATAGTGACGAGAATATCCTACGAAATGACGGATAATACATGCAGTTTGACGAAACAGACCAAAAATTGATGGCTTTGCTGCGTGACAATGCGCGTCAACCGGTGGCCGAGCTTGCGCGTCAGCTGAACCTGGCACGCACCACGGTTCAGGCCCGGATCGAACGGTTGGAAACCACAGGCGCGATCGCGGGATACACCCTGCGGCAGTCACCATTGGTGCGCGCGCCTTTGCAGGCAACGGTCCTGATATCGGTTGAACCGCGCGCCGCGCCCGGTGTCCTGGCACGCCTGCGATCCTTGCCGGGGGTGCTTGTGGTGCATACCACATCGGGCCGGTTTGACCTTTTGGCCCAGGTCGAGGCCCAAACCACCCAGGAGCTGGACGAAACCATTGACCATATCGCAGGCGCAAGCGGCGTGCGCTCGTCCGAGAGCCTCATTCACCTGGCCACCAAGCTGGACCGATTGGGTGCATAATTTTCGCGACAAACGAGAGATTCCATGCGAGTTCAAATCTCTTTTTAACCATTGTGCGGCAAGCTGCCCCGTAATACCCCAAATTCCCCACCAAAGTCGCCCGGTCAGGTGCAGTAGCGCTAGGCGTAGCCTGACCGGACGCACGATCCCCCCACAATCCCACCTTTCCCTTTGCGCCTCACTTCGATATGGGACATGGCAACCCGATTAGACGTGACGCAGGACAGATTTCATGGCGATGGAAAAAGCATTCAACGCGGCCGAAGCAGAAGGTCGCTTGTTCGAAGCCTGGGAAAAGGCGGGCTGCTTCAAAGCAGGCGCAAATGCCAAACCCGAGGCATCAACCTATTGCATCATGATCCCACCGCCGAACGTGACAGGCGTGCTGCACATGGGCCACGCCTTCAACAACACGCTGCAGGATATTCTGATCCGCTGGAAGCGCATGCAGGGCTTTGACACGCTGTGGCAGCCGGGAACCGACCACGCAGGCATCGCAACCCAGATGGTTGTTGAACGCGAGTTGGCCAAGAACCAGGAACCCTCGCGCGCGGAACTGGGTCGCGAGAAGTTTCTGGAAAAAGTCTGGGCCTGGAAAGAGCAGTCCGGCGGCACCATCATCGACCAGCTGAAGCGTCTTGGCGCGTCTTGTGATTTCGACCGCACCGCCTTCACTATGGCAGGCGCGCAGGGTGACACGCGTACGGGTCACGAGAATTCGCCGAACTTCCACGACGCGGTGATCAAGGTCTTTGTTGAGATGTACAACAAAGGTCTGATCTATCGCGGCAAACGTCTGGTCAACTGGGACCCGCATTTTGAGACCGCGATTTCAGACCTTGAGGTTGAGAATATCGAAGTTGCGGGCCACATGTGGCACTTCAAATACCCGCTGGCGGGCGGCGCGACCTATACCTATGTCGAAAAGGACGAGGACGGGAATGTCACGCTGAGCGAAGAGCGCGACTATATCTCAATCGCCACCACACGTCCCGAAACCATGCTGGGCGACGGCGCGGTTGCGGTGCATCCGGATGATGAACGGTACGCGCCCATCGTGGGCAAGCTTGTAGAAATCCCCGTCGGTCCCAAAGAACACCGCCGCCTGATCCCGATCATCACCGATGAATACCCGGACATGAACTTTGGCTCCGGCGCGGTGAAGATCACCGGCGCCCATGATTTCAACGACTACCAGGTCGCCAAGCGCGGCGGCATTCCGATGTACCGCCTGATGGACACCAAAGGCGCGATGCGGGCCGATGGCGCGCCCTATGCAGAAGAAGCCGCCAAAGCGCAGGCCCACGCAAAGGGTGCCGAGTTTACCGAGGGTGAGATCGACGCGATCAACCTGGTTCCGGACCATCTGCGCGGCCTCGACCGTTTTGAGGCGCGCAAAGCCGTGGTGGAAGAGATCACCGCCGAAGGTCTCGCCGTGATGTCCGAGGTGACCAAAACCGTCAAAGGTGACGATGGTGAAGAGACCACACTCACCGAAACCGTGCCAATGGTCGAAAACAAGCCAATTATGCAGCCCTTTGGCGACCGCTCTAAGGTTGTGATCGAGCCGATGTTGACGGACCAGTGGTTCGTGGACGCGGAAAAGGTTGTTGGCCCGGCGCTGGATGCGGTTCGCGAAGGTCGCACCAAAATCTTGCCGGATTCAGGTGAGAAGGTCTATTATCACTGGCTGGAAAACATCGAACCCTGGTGTATCTCCCGCCAGCTCTGGTGGGGCCACCAGATCCCGGTTTGGTATGGGCCTAAGCGTAATGAGAACGGCCCGCTTGACTACAGCAGTCCTGTGCCATTTTGTGCCGCGAACTTTGAAGAAGCGTGCGGTAAGGTCCAAGAATACTACGCCAACTCCGAGCAAGGGCTTCCCTTTGCATTCGTAGAGCTAAAGCGTGACGAGTATCGCAAGGATTGGGAGAAACGCCGCTCGGAACGCGGTTATCCCGCTAACCCTTTTCCCGAAACACTGGCTTTGCATGATCTCGCGGGTGAACTTTCGGAAGATATTGTTGATCAAAACCTGCATCCGAACAACGAGACAGTCGTACTCTATCGCGACCCCGACGTGCTCGACACTTGGTTCTCTTCCGGCCTCTGGCCGATTGGCACGCTGGGCTGGCCTGAGTGGGGTGAGGACACCTCGAAGTACTTCCCGACCTCCACATTGGTCACCGGTCAGGACATCCTGTTCTTCTGGGTGGCGCGCATGATGATGATGCAGCTCGCCGTTGTCGACGACATCCCGTTCGACACCGTCTACCTGCATGGCCTTGTACGCGATGCCAAGGGCAAGAAGATGTCGAAATCCACCGGCAATGTGGTCGACCCGCTGGAAATCATTGACGAATACGGCGCCGACGCGCTGCGGTTCACCAATGCGGCGATGGCCTCGCTGGGTGGTGTTCTCAAACTCGACATGAAGCGGATCGAGGGCTACCGGAACTTTGTCACCAAACTGTGGCAGGCGTCCTCATACGGGGACAGCCAGATCGATGCCTTCAGCGCAGAACGCGGCGCACAGCCGCCTGCGGCGACCCTGCCCCTCAACCGCTGGATCATTGGTGAGATCGCAAAACTGCGCGAAGAGGTCGACGCCGCGTTCGAGGCCTTCCGGTTCAATGACGCGGCCAACGGTCTTTATGCATTCTTCTGGAACACCTTCTGCGCGCGCTATCTGGAGTTTACCAAGCCGATCTTCTTTGGCGATGATCAGGCCGCCAAGGATGAGACACAGGCGGTTTACGCATGGGCCATCGATCAGGCGCTGATCCTGATGCACCCGATCATGCCGTTTGTCACCGAAGAGATCTGGAACGTGACCGAGGGACGCGGGTTTGAAACTGGCGAAGCCTCCAAAATGCTCGCCCACGCGGAATGGCCCAGCTACACTGCGGCGGATCTGGTGGATGCCGAGGCTGAGGCAGAGATGAATTGGGTGATCGCGGTCATCGACAATGTACGCTCTGCCCGCGCGCAGGTGAACGTGCCCGCCGGTGCCCAGGTGCCGATGGTTGTCACGCAGATCGACGCGCAAGGCCAAGAATACTGGGACCGTAATGAGGCGCTGATCAAACGCTTTGCCCGGATCGAAAGCCTGACAGCGGTGGACGAGGCCCCCAAAGGCTGCATCGCCATCGCAGCCCCCGGTGCCACCTTTGGCCTGCCCCTGGCAGAGATCATTGACGTGGCCAAGGAAAAAGCGCGTCTTGAAAAGAACCTCGGCAAGCTGGCCAAGGAGTTGGGCGGTCTGCGCGGACGTCTGAACAACCCCAAATTCGCCGAATCCGCCCCGGCTGAGGTTGTGGCAGAGGCGCGCGAAAACCTCGCCGCCCGCGAAGAGGAAGAGGCGAAGATCTCTGAGGCATTGGCCCGGATTTCTGAGATCGCCTGATGGCGCAGGCAACCAGATGATTACCCCATGACGCCCGCCCCACCGGCGGGCGTTTTTGGTGAATTGCGCCCCGTTAAGGGGAGAAACTGGCGCATTCTTGTCATTGCCTTTGCGCGCAATCTGGGCCAGCCTGCACTCCACAACAGGAGAGCACATCATGCCAAAAGGCTATTGGGTTGCGCATGTCGACGTAAACGACATGGAGCGATATAAAGCGTACGTCAGCGCCAATGCCGCGCCCTTTGCCGAATTTGGCGCGCGGTTTCTGGTGCGCGGAGGACAAAAAGAAGTGCGCGAAGGCAGCCTGCGCAGTCGAACCGTTGTGATTGAATTCAAGGATTTTGAGACCGCCAAGGCCTGCTATGATTCGGTCTCTTATCAAGAAGCCAAAGCCCTGCGCGATCCCGTCTCTGCGGGAGATATGGAAATCATCGAGGGCTATGACAGCTAAGGCTATGTTTATGAGGGCGTTTTAACCCATGCCGATGTTGAAGAAACTGTTCCAGGCTTTTCGTCCAGAGGCCCAGCCCGCATTGCCGGACCCGGATGCTGAACTGGCGCTTGGCGCGCTTTTGGTGCGGGTGGCCCAGGGCGACCGCGCCTATCAGGTGGAAGAGATCAGCCTGATCGACCGGATCCTGGCCCGACTGTATCAGCACAACGCGATCGAGGCCGCCAAAGTGCGCGCCACCTGCGAGAAGCTGCACGCCGCCGCCCCGGACACCGATACCTTTGGACGTCTGATCCGCGAGACAACCGGGCTCGAAGACCGGCTGTCCGCTTTGGATGCCCTTTGGGAGGTGGTGCTGGCGGATGGCATCGAACGTGAAGGCGAAGTCGAAATTGTCGAAGACGCCTGTGCGGCCATGGGCCTCTCGGTCAAGGACAACACCCGCGCGCGCGCCAAAGCCCGCGCCAAACTTTTTCCGGAAGACATACTCAAATGATATTTCGCGACCTTCTGAACCTGCTTCTTGATCCCTCGCCGCAGCCACTGAATGACAGCGACGCGCGGATGGCGCTGACCGCACTTTTGGTGCGGATCGCGCGGGCGGATCACAATTATGCCGAGGTAGAGAAGGACAAGATCGACCGCATCACAATGGCCCGTTATGGGCTGGACATCGGTGGTGCGATCATTTTGCGCGAACAGGCCGAAGGGCTGGAAGCAGAGGCCCCCGATACGGTGCGGTTCACCCGCGCCATCAAGGACGCGGTGGCGCTGGAAGATCGAATCGCTGTGATCGAGGCCATGTGGCAGGTGGCTTTGGCGGATGGCGAACGCGACGCCCAAGAGGACGCGCTGCTGCGCATGGCCTCTAATCTATTGGGTATCAATGACGTTCAAAATGCCGCTGCGCGCAAACGGGTTGAAAAATCCCAAAGCTGAACACCCTTGGCGAACGCGACGTAACGTCAATGCCGGACCGCGGTGCCTCAAATTGCGGATTTGAGGGGTTTATCTCAGGAATTTGCTTCCACGCGCCCGCTTGTCCCCGGTTTCCCGGTTGCGTTCTTACGGATTTTTTGTCCAATTAGTCGGAATTGACACCACGGGGATCCACAGAAATTGACCGAAACACCTCCTGTTCTCGAAATTCGCGGCCTACATAAATCCTATGGCGATTTGGAGGTGATCAAAGGCGTCGATGTATGTGCCAACCGGGGCGATGTGATTTCATTGATTGGATCATCGGGCTCGGGGAAATCGACCTTGCTGCGGTGTTGCAACCTGCTGGAAGACAGCCAGCAGGGTGAGATCCTGTTCAAGGGTGAGCCGATCAAATGGGCCGGGTCCGGTGCCAGCCGCCGCCCGGCAGATTCTAAACAGGTCACCCGTATCCGTACCAACCTGTCGATGGTGTTTCAGCAGTTTAACCTGTGGTCCCATATGACCATTTTGGAAAACGTGATGGAAGCGCCGGTGACCGTCATGGGCCGCGACCGCGCCGAGGTTGAAGAAAAGGCGCGCCATTACCTCGACAAAGTGGGGATTGGCGACAAATGCGACGTCTATCCCGCGCAGCTCTCCGGTGGCCAGCAACAGCGCGCCGCCATTGCGCGCGCGCTTTGCATGGAGCCTGAGGCGCTCTTGTTTGATGAACCAACATCGGCCCTGGACCCTGAGCTGGAGCAAGAGGTGATCAAAGTGATCCAGGACCTCGCCCGCGAAGGACGCACCATGTTGATTGTCACCCATGACATGGACATGGCCGCCGATATCTCAACCCATATCGTATTCTTGCACCAAGGTCTGATCGAGGAAGAAGGCATCCCGGATCAGGTCTTTGCAAACACGCAATCCGAACGGCTGCGGGGGTTTTTGAAATCCACCCGGCACGGATAACCCAATAGCGAAAACAATATCTGGGAGTACACATATGAAATCTTTGATCCTGAGCACTGCCATCGCTGCCGTTGCCGGCACTATGGCTTTTGCTGACACCGTGCGTCTGGGCACCGAGGGTGCCTATGCCCCTTGGAACTTCCTCAACGATGCGGGCGAAGTTGACGGGTTCGAGCGCGAACTGGGCGACGAGCTGTGCAAACGCGCCGAGCTGACCTGTGAATGGGTCACCAACGAATGGGATTCGATCATCCCGAACCTGACCTCGGGTAACTATGACGCCATCATCGCAGGCATGTCGATCACCGACGAGCGCGAAGAGGTGATCGACTTTACCCAAGCGTACACCCCGCCGGATCCATCTGCCTATGTCGCGCTGTCCGCAGACGTCGATCTGGAAGGCGGCGTGATCGCAGCCCAGGCCACCACCATCCAGGCGGCCTTCATCGCCGAGCAGGGCTGGACCGTGGTTGAATTTGCAACCCCCGAAGAAACCGTCGCAGCCGTGCGCAATGGCGAAGCCGATGCGGTTCTGGCCGACAAGAGCTTCCTGGACACCGTTGTTGACGGCGAATTGGTGATGCTGGAGCGCACCGAAGCCATCGGCGGTGGTGTGGGCCTTGGTCTGCGCGAATCCGACGACGCGCTGCGCGCCAAATTTGACGCAGCCATTACCTCGATGAAGGAAGATGGCTCGCTCAACACAATGATCGCCAAATGGGAAGTCTCTTCTCAGTGGTAATCTGATCCGCCTTAGGATCTGTCAGGCCTGCCCCTGCGCGCGGGCCTGACATTGGTTGTTGTGACATCCATTGTCAGACGATCCCGCAGGCCATTTGATATGGCCCGCTCCAAGAAAACAGGAAATTCATGTTCGCATATTGTACGGACCCCTCGACGCTGGAAGGGCTGTCTTGGCTCAGCTGCTATCTGACCACGGGCAAGCATATGGCGTTTTACGCCTCTTTTGGCACCGTCTTGCTGCTGCTGGCCGTCACCGCGCCCACGGCGTTGATGTTTGGCCTTGGCGGCGCGATTGCGGCCCGTGCGCCTGTGCCCCCGATCAGCTGGCTGGGCAAAGGCTATATCGCCATCGTGCGCGGCGTGCCGGACATTGCGTTTTTTCTGTTTTTTGTCATCGCTCTGGATCAGGGCATTGAATGGCTGCGGCACAAGGTCAAATGCCCGGACTGGGAGGAGCCCATCCGCCAGGGCAGTGATTTTCTGGTCTGTGATCTGGCCAAAATGCCGCTGAACACCGCCCCGCAATGGATCCATGAGATCTATGGGTTCTGGTTGGCCGTTCTGACCTTTGCCATCGTTTTTGGCGCCTTTGCGGCCAATGTGATCTTTGGCGCGATGAAGGCCGTGCCCCATGCCCAGCTGGAAACCGCCGCCGCCTATGGCATGTCACCGCGCCAGGTGTTTCGCCGCGTGCTCCTGCCACAGATGTGGGTCTATGCGCTGCCGGGCCTGTCCAACCTGTGGATGGTGCTGATCAAGGCAACGCCCCTGCTGTTCCTGCTGGGGGTCGAAGACATCGTCTATTGGGCGCGAGAGCTGGGTGGCACCAAAAACGCGCGCTTTACCGACTACCCCCATGGGGACTGGCGCATGTGGTATTTCCTGGTGCTTCTGGTGTTCTATCTCGGCTTTACCAAAGTCTCTGAAATTGTGCTGGCACGGATCACCACCCGCCTGTCACGCGGTCAAGCCACCATGGCGGGCGAAGCCCTGCGCAAAGCGGAAGGGTAAACCCATGAGCTGTTTTGAGACCATCCAGGCCTATGCTTTCCGCTCCATCGGCTTTGGCGAACGCCTGCTGCCGCGTGGGGAATACACGCTGTGCGACCAGTTCACCCTGATCGGTTCGGGGATGCTGTGGAACATCTACTTTGGCGTTGTGGCCATCATCTTTGGCTTTGTCTTTGCCAATATTCTGGCCCTTGCCAAAAACGCGGCTAACCCCATGATCCGCCGCCCTGCGGAATGGTTCATCTTTCTGTTTCGGGGCTCGCCGCTGTTTATCCAGTTCTTCTTTGCCTATTTCGTGTTTTTGAACCTCAAATCCGTCTCACCCTTGTTTGACTCTTTTACAGCAGCAGGCGTGGGCGCGTTGATTGTGCTGTTCCTGAACACCTCCGCCTACTCGGCTGAGATCTTCTATGGCGCGCTGCGCTCGGTTCCCAAAAACGATCTGGAAGCGGCCGATGCTTATGGGATCACAGGGTTTAACCGCTTCCGCCGGATCGTCTGGCCCACCATGCTGCGTCTGGCCTGGCCCTCTTATACGAATGAGGCGATCTTTCTGTTCCACGCAACCACGCTGGTGTTCTTCTCGGGCTTTCCGGCCTGGCGGCAACAGGGCGACGCGCTGTACTACGCCAGCTATTTTGCGGACAAGACGTTCAACCCCTTTGTCCCTTATCCGATCCTGGCGTTTTACTTCATCCTGCTGACACTTGTGGTGATCTCGCTGTTTGGGGTCGTGAACCGCCGACTGAACAAACATCTGCCCCACGCGCAAAAAACACGCATGCGCTTGCGATTGAACCTGATCCGGTGATGCAGCGCCGCCATCGGGTATAATTTGATCAAATTACACTATCCTTCCCCGGCCTGCTCCGTTAGGCTGGGGCAAAAAGACAAGGGATAGATCGATGGACTTCAGCCATGTCTCCACAATCCGCCTCGCCTGTGCTGATCTGAACGGGATCTGGCGCGGCAAACGTCTGGCCAGCGCCCAAGCGGGCAAGCTGGAGTCAGGCGGCGTGCGCATGCCCTTTTCCGCATTGAACGTCGACATCTTTGGCCGCGACATCGAAGACAGCCCGCTGGTATTTGAAAGCGGTGATGCCGATGGCGTATTGTTGCCCACCAATCGCGGCGCAGTGCCAATGCCCTGGCTGGGTGCGCCCACAGCTTTGATCCCGATGATGATGTATCACGAGGATGGCAAACCCTTCCTGGGTGACCCCCGTCAAGCGCTGGTGGCCGTGCTCGACCGCTTTGCAGCGCGCGGCTGGCAGGTCATGGCTGGCACCGAAATGGAGTTCTGTCTGATCGACGACAGCGATGACGCGCCCTGCCCGCCGGCAAACCCGCTCACAGGTCGGCCTTTGGCCCATCAAGAGGTGCTGTCGCTGGCTGAGCTGGACGCGTTTGATGCGTTTTTCACCGAGCTTTACGACGGCTGTGCTGCCATGGGCATCCCCGCACAGGCCGCGATTTCGGAATCCGGCTTGGGCCAGTTTGAGGTAAACCTCAACCACCAGAACGCTTTACGCGCCGCAGATGATGCGGTTCTGTTCAAATCCCTGGTGCGGGGCATCGCCCGCAAACACGGCTGCGCCGCCAGTTTTATGGCCAAACCCTATGCGGATGAGGCAGGGAATGGCCTGCATGTGCATTTCTCGGTTGTGGATCAGGACGGGCAGAATGTCTTTGACGACGGCGGCGATCACGGCACGGATCTGTTGCGTCATGCGGTGGCCGGCTGTCTGGTGGCGATGCCCGCCAGCACGTTGATCTTTGCCCCGCATGCCAATTCCTATGCCCGTCTGGTGCCCGGCGCCCATGCGCCCACCGCGGCCCTGTGGGGTTATGAAAACCGCACCGCTGCCCTGCGCATTCCCGGTGGCTCGCCCAAGGCGCGCCGGATTGAACACCGCACCGCAGGTGGCGATATCAACCCCTATCTGATGCTTGCCACCGTGCTGGGCGCGGCCCTTGTCGGGATCGAGGATCAGATGCAGCCTCCGGCGCCCATCAGCGGCGACGCCTATCAGGTGGCCAATGCACCGCAGCTTGCGCCCGATTGGGAAACCGCCATCACCTGGTTCGCCCAGGACTCGCTGATGGCCCGGATCCTGCCGACAGAGACCATCGCCAATCTGGCCCTGACCAAAGGGCAGGAGCTGCGCAGCTTTGCTCAGCTGCCCACAGCCTCCCATTGGCAGACGCTGCTCGAAGCGGTATGACACGACGCAACACCCCCAAAACCTTTGATCAAATCTGGTGACCTATGAAAATCGGCATCTTGCAAACCGGCCACTCGCCGCAAGAGATGAAACAAAGCCACGGCAATTATGACGAGATGTTCTATCGCCTGCTGGCCGGGCATGGGTTCGACTTTGACAATTACCCGGTTCTCGATGGCGTCTTCCCCTCCGGTCCGGATGCGGCGGACGGCTGGCTGATCACCGGCTCCAAATTCGGAGCATATGAAGATCTGCCCTGGATCCCCCCGCTGGAGGATCTGATCCGCGCCATCCACGCCAAGGCGCTGCCCATGGTGGGCGTCTGTTTTGGCCATCAAATCATCGCTCAGGCTCTGGGCGGACGGGTTGAGAAGTTTGATGGCGGCTGGGCCGTCGGGCGCACCGAATATGAGCTGGACGGAAAGCCAATTGCGCTGAATGCCTGGCATCAGGATCAGGTGGTCGAACGCCCCGCTGGGGCCACGGTGGTTGGTCAAAACGATTTCTGCAAAAACGCGATGCTGGCCTATGGCGATACCATCTGGACCATCCAGCCCCACCCCGAGTTTGACGCAGGCTTTATCGACGGGCTGATCACATACCGCGGTCAGGGCGTTGTGCCCGACGCACAGCTGACCGCCGCCAGCGCCACCCTGGACCAACCCGTCAACAACGCAGCGATCGCCGATTACATCGCCGCCTTCTTTAAAAAAGTGAGGTCGTAATGGCCGATTGGATTGCCAAATGCCCCGACACCGCCATTGCTTATTTGGGCGATCAGCGCCTGGATGAGGTGGAGTGCATCATCTCGGACCTGCCCGGCATCGCCCGTGGCAAGGCGGTGCCTGCCTCAAAATTCGCGCGTCAGGATTACTTTCATCTGCCCGACAGCATCTTTTACCAGACCATAACCGGCGACTGGGCCGATGCCGCGGATGAGGATGGCTGGATCGAAAAAGACATGACCCTGCGCCCGGATTTCTCCACCGTTTCCGCCGCCCCCTGGACCGGGGACTGGACGTTGCAGGTGATCCATGACGCTTTTGATCGCGACGGCGCGCCGATCCCCTATTCGCCGCGCAACGTGTTGAAACGGGTGGTCGAGCTTTACCGCGCCAAAGGCTGGGAGCCCGTGGTTGCCCCGGAAATGGAATTCTATCTGGTGGCGCGCAACACCGATCCGGGACGTGAGATCCAACCGATGATGGGCCGTTCCGGCCGCCCGGCTGCGGCGCGCCAGGCCTACTCGATGACAGCGGTGGATGAATTTGGTCCGGTGATCGACGACATCTATGACTTTGCCGAAGCGCAAGGGTTCGAGATTGACGGGATCACCCAAGAAGGCGGCGCGGGCCAGCTTGAGATCAACCTGCGCCACGGCGATCCAGTCAAGCTGGCGGATGAGGTCTTCTACTTCAAACGGCTGATCCGCGAAGCCGCGCTGCGCCACAATTGTTTTGCGACCTTTATGGCCAAGCCCATCGCGGATGAACCCGGCAGCGCCATGCATATCCACCATTCGGTGATTGATATGGAAAGCGGCGAAAACATCTTCTCTGGCCCGCAAGGGGGCGAAACAGACGCGTTTTATCACTTTATCGCGGGGCTGCAGACCCATCTGCCCGCAGGGCTCGCCGTGATGGCACCTTATGTGAATTCCTATCGTCGCTATGTCAAAGAACACGCAGCCCCGATCAATCTGGAATGGGCCCGCGACAACCGCACCACCGGCATTCGCATTCCCCTGTCCGGCCCTGCCGCGCGGCGGGTGGAAAACCGCATCGCGGGCATGGATTGCAACCCCTATCTTGGGATCGCGCTGTCGCTGGCCTGTGGCTATCTCGGCCTCACCCAAGAAGAGCGCCCGCGCCGCCAGTTTAAAGGCAACGCCTATGACGGGGATGGTGACATCCCACAGGTGATGGGCCAGGCGCTGGACCTCTTTGATGCGGCCCATGACCTGCGTGAGGTGCTGGGCGAAGAGTTTGCCCGCGTCTACTCCATCGTAAAACGCGCCGAATATGAGGAATTCCTACAGGTGATTTCCCCCTGGGAGCGTGAGCATCTCCTGCTGAACGTCTGATTTGTAACGGTTTTGCAAATTACGCACCCGTCGCGGCCCTCTCCTGGTGCTGCGGCGGGTGTTTTCGCAACAGATCCGCAAAAAATCGCTCAAACACTCTGCGGTGTTCGGCTTTAACTTGGCTTGCGCCCGCCATTGTTTTACATTTCTGAAAGACTGAATTCAGGATTTTGAAATATGCAGCAGATTCCCAACGTTCATGAGGCCGAACCCATCCCAGAAGCCGCCCGCGCCGAGATTGACGCGCTGCTGCAATCGGGGGATCTGTTCCGCTATACGGCGCCAGAAAACGCGCCGGTGACCCTGCTTGAACAGGATTTCGCCAAGCTTCTTGGCACCAAATACGCGCTGGCGGTGTCCTCCTGCTCCGCAGCGCTGTTCCTGTCGCTCAAAGCGCTTGGCCTGCCGCGCGACGCACGGGTTCTGATCCCGGGCTTTACCTTTGCTGCGGTCCCGTCATCCGTCATTCACGCCGATTGCGTGCCAGTCCTGTGCGAAGTGGCCGACAATTACCGTATCAACATGGTGGACTTTGAGGCCAAGCTGGACCAGACCATCCAAGCGGTGATCATCAGCCACATGCGCGGCCATACGTCGGATATGGATGCGATCATGGCGCTCTGTGATGCGCGCGGCATTCCCGTGGTCGAAGACGCGGCGCATTCGCTGGGCACCACCTGGCACGGCCAGAATATCGGCACCATCGGGCGCGTGGGCTGTTTCTCTTTTCAAAGCTACAAGATGATCAACGCAGGCGAAGGCGGCATTCTGGTCACCGATGACGCCGATCTGGTGGCACGCGCGGTGATCATGTCCGGCGCGTATGAGCACAACTGGAAGAAACACAAAGGCCCCGAAGGCCAGAACGACCCGGAACTGGCGGATGCCTTTGCCACATGGCAAAACCAGCTGCCGCTCTATAACCTGCGCATGTCAAACCTGTCGGCCGTGGTGATCCGCCCACAGATCCCGGAACTCGCGCGCCGGGTGACCGATGGGCTGGCCAACCACGACTATATGGCAGAGCAGTTGAACGCCCATCCGCAGTTTCACGTGCCCGCGCCCCTGGCACCGGAACGCCGGGCACCGGATTCCATCCAGTTCAATCTGGTGGGCTTGTCGGACGCACAAATCGCGGCGTTTTCCGAAGCCTCAGCCGCACGCGGCGTGAAGGTCCAGATCTTTGGCCGCTCCACCGACAATGCCCGCGCCTTCTGGAACTGGCAGTTTATGGGCGATGTGCCTGAGCTGCCCCAAACCCGCGCCATGCTGATGAACGCCTGTGACGTGCGTTTGCCGGTTCGTCTGACACGGCCCGAATTGGACGCTATTCTTGCGGTTCTGACCGGGGCCATGGACGAAACGCTGGCGAACAAGGCCGCAGCCTAAGCTAGAACACGCGCCCGCGCCGCGCATCCGCGCGGCGCTTGGCCCAACTGTGTTGGTGATCTCTGATCATCCATAAACAGGCGGGAGCTCCCGCCCCTTTGACATGGCAGCAAGCTGCCACACAAAGCGTTGGGCGTGGCGGCGAGCTGAAGCTCGCCGCGGTTGCCTATTGTGTTAACTGTGTGGACAAACCGCCAGGCGGTTTAGGAGAGCTTTGACAATTTCGCCTGCAGCTCTGCCAGCTGTTGTTTGATCTTGTCCAGATCGTCTTCTTCCGCAGCCCCGCCTTCTGGCGCACCGCCTCCGGTCCAGCCGCCGGAAAAGCCACCCGTCATCGCTTTCAGGAACGCTTCCTGCTGGGCTTTCATCGCTTCAAACCCTGGGATCTGCGCCATGGGATTGATGGCGCTCATGTTCTCCATCATCTTTTCCTGGCTCTCGCGCAGCATATCAAAAGACGACTGCAGGAAATGCGGCATCACCCCGCCGCCTGGCACCATGTAACTGCGCACCAGATCATTCAACACATCCACTGGCAGCACATTTTCGCCACGGCTTTCGTGTTCCGCTATAATCTGCAACAGATACTGACGTGTCAGATCATCCCCTGTCTTCAGGTCCACAATCTGCACTTCGCGTCCTTCGCGAATAAACCCTGCGATGTCCTCCAACGTCACGTAGTCGCTGGTCTCGGTGTTATAAAGCCTGCGACTTGCGTACCGTTTGATCAGCAACGGTTTTTCCTGTTCTGCCATATCGTTCTCCCCGCGCATGGTCTAAAAACCCTAAGCGAGCATGTGCAAAAAAGAAAGCCTCTCGTGCAGATGCAGAAATTGGATTTCGCTGCGCAGCATTTTCAGATGCTGCGCAGCGAAGCCATTCACATTATGCTTTCCAAGATACAGACCTCAGACCCAGCGAACCGTCTGTTCCAAGGAACGCCGTGTTTGCGGATACCGCGGCGCACTGGCGCGATAGCCAAAAGCCGCCATCACCACCGGCTGAAACTCGGTCGGGTCCACATCAAATTCCGCCTCCAGGATTTGGCTGAGCGGCGCCATCTCGAACCCTTCGATCGGGCAGCTGTCGATCCCCAGCAAAGCCGCCGTGGTCATCATATTGCCCAAGGGGATATAGGCCTGATGGCGGGCCCAATCGGTGATCTTACGATCGTCTGTCAGGTCGAAATGCTCCGCCTGGAACTCTGCATAGGCTGCAAGCAACCCAGCTGCATTTTCTTCAGGGAATTGTTTGACCTCCCGGAGAAAGGTCGAGAGGTACTCGCTGCCCGCAGCCAGGGTCGAACCGGTGCGCGTCAGGAAAATCACAAAATGGCTGGCCGTCTTCAGCTGCCCATCAGTCCCGCTGATCTTGCCATTTGCGCCCCAGGCCACCGGCTCCAGCAACGCGCGTTTATCGGGATCCTGCACCACCAGTATCTGCCAGGGTTCCAGCCCAAAAGAGCTGGGCGACAATCGCCCGGTTTCCAGAATGGTCTTGAACTCCCCTTCAGGGATTTTACGCGCCGGGTCAAAGACTTTGGTCGCGTGACGGAACGCATAGGCGTCCAGAATCTGGCTCTGCAGGGCGGTTTTTTGAGAATGATCCAACATCGGCTCTACTCCTGTGTCTCGATGACCCAGAGCTAGTCATTCCTGTTATCCAAGGGTATACGCCGATTTTTGGAATGATAATCCCGTCAGACGGGATTATCACCACTGACGTCTGCCTGCATTAACCTGCAGCTTTCCGCCAGCGTCCGGTTCTTGGCCCGGATGCGATCCCGGATAAAATCCAGAAACACCTTGACCCGCGCGGGCATCACCTTGCCGGGCGGGCGCAACGCCCACAGCTCCAACGCAGGCAAGTCGCTGTACGCCGGAAGGACCCGCACCAAACGTCCGGCCCGTAAATGGTCCGCCGCCTGCCACAATGAGATCTTGCAGATCCCCAGATCCGCAAGCGCCAGTTCCATCAGCGCATTGCCCAGATTGGAGCGGACTGCCCCCCCAATACGCACTTCATGCACCTGGCCATCCGGCCCTTTGAGCTGCCAACTGCGCCGCTCACCCAAGGGCAGACAGCTGTGATGTGCCAACTCCTGCGGGGTCTGCGGCACCCCTGCCCGTGCCAGATAGGAGGGGGTCGCAACCAGCCAGGTGGGGTTTACATCAACTTTCTGCGCCTTGAGCGATGAGGGTTCCAGCTCGGCAATCCGAAAGGCCAGATCATAGCCTTCGCTCACAATATCAACCACCGCGTCGCTAAAGTGGATGTCCACTTTCACCTCGGGATAAAGGGCGAGAAACTCGGGCACATAGGGCAGGATTTGGCTGGTTCCAAAGGTTGCGGGCGCTGTCACTTTGATCCGGCCGGACACGGCCGCGCCCCCTTGGGTCAACAAGGTTCGGGCTTCTTCCAGATCGCCAAGAACCCGGCGAGCATAGCCCAGAAACAATTCCCCATCTGGCGTCAGCGTCACCGCCCGCGTGGTGCGATGAAACAGGGTGACGCCCAACTCGGCCTCCAGCGCTTTGATCCGTTCGCTGGCATTGGTGGCCGACAGGCCAAACTCAGCCCCAGCCCGCCCGATGGCTCCCAATGCAGCCACCCGGTCAAACAGCTGCAAGTTCTTCTGATCTAACCCCATGTGGTCGCTGTTGCCCTGCGCTGTGTAACCTTGCCCCTATTGGATCTGGTTTGCTGCGCCAAGACAAGAGCGACACATCACGTCAGCAAAAAAGACAAGCTGACCTGCCAAAACGGAAAAAGGACAGGCGGCAGCCTGTCCTTTCTTCACGCACGGAACGGTTGGGAGGAGAGCGTGTTCCGAAACGCGGCCGTTCGAATTAAGCGGTGGTCGCTTTTTTCGCTGCGGTGGTCACCTCTTCGGTGGCCTTTTTAACAGCAGCGGTTGCTTCTTCGCTCATGTCTTTGCCAGCCGCCATCAGCAGCTCAACAGTGTCCATCTGAACTTTTTTCGCGATTTCAGCAAAAGCAGCCATGTTTTCTGCAGCGGTTTCAGCAGAAGCAGAAGCCAGATCGGTTGCTGCTTTTGCGTAGTCTGCAGGCTCGGTTTTGGCTTTTGCCATTTCACCGATTTTGGTCAGCGCGTCTTTGGTCCATGTGGTGGACAGCTCGGTGGACTTTTCAGCCGCGTCCAGAGCAACACCAGTCAGTTTCTCGTTCAGAGCAGCGGTGTTCTTGAACGCATCTTCCAGAGCAGCGGTGTCTACCGGAAACGCGCCCATCATTTCTTTCATGAACGCGGTGAAATCTTGGGTCTTAGCCATTGGTCTTAATCCTCTAGATGTATCGCGGGGCGCTTGCAAACCGCTCTGTGTGTTACAGGGACAATATGCATGCTGCAGCGCAGCAATTCAAGAAAAATAATGCTGCAATGCAGAAAAACTCCGTAAAACCCTATAAATTGGATGTTTTTTCATCTGGGCGCTGCGGCGAATTTACGAGCATGCGTTCCATTTTCGCAGAATGGAGCCTGAAGAACGGGAGTCAAATCCCCCCGTTCTCCGCAGTGATCATAGCCAAAATTGACGACACAGATATTACAGGCTGGCTTTTACTTTGACATTTTGACCCGGCGCGGCCTCAAGCGCGGGATAGGTGACCGACCCCGGCAGACGCGCGGGCACCTGTTTGCCGGATCGCCCCTTCAGCCATTCGGCCCAGACCGGCCACCAGGATCCTTCCCGGAACTCGGCCCCTTCCATCCAGGCCTCCGCATCCCCTTTGAGGCTCTTGTTCACATAGTGGCCGTATTTGTTGCGGCTGGGCGGGTTGATGATCCCCGCGATATGGCCGGATTGGGACACCACAAAGGTTTTCGACCGCGACCCCATCTGCTGCACCCCGCGGTAACAATCCTTCCACCGCGCGATATGGTCGTTTTCACAGGTGATCGCCATGATCGGCAAGGTGACGTCTTTGACATGAACCTTCTCGCCCAGAATCTCAAACCCGTCTTTGACAAACCGGTTCTCCTGACACAGGCCGCGCAGGTAATCCACGGCCATCCGCCCCGGCAGGTTGGTCCCGTCTCCGTTCCAATACAGCAAATCAAAGGCAGGCGGGGCCTCCCCCATCATATAGCTGCGGATCGCGGGCCCATAGATCAGATCGTTGGAGCGCAGGAAAGAGAAGGTTCGCGACATGATCCAGGATTTCAAAATACCATCTTCGGACACCTGCTCTTCGATGCCATCGACAAAATCATTTTGCAGGAACGGCGTGAATTCGCCCTGATCGTCAAAATCCGTCAGCGTGGTAAAGAAGGTCGCAGATTTCACCGACGTGTCGCCGCGTTTCTTCAGCAGGGCCAGCGTCAGGTTCAATGTGGTGCCCGCGATGCAGTACCCCACCGCATTGATCTGTTTCACATCACAGATCTCTTTGACCACGTCGATGACCTTCAAATAGCCATCCTGCACATAGTCATCCAGGCCCACATCAGCAAAGCTCTCGTCCGGATTGACCCAAGACACCACAAACAGCGTATAGCCCTGATCGGTGACCCATTTGACCAGGCTGTTCTTTTCCTTGAGGTCCAGAATATAGAATTTGTTGATCCAGGGCGGGAACAGAACGATCGGGGTCTCATGCACTGTCTCGGTTGTGGGGCTGTATTGGATCAGCTCCAGCATCCGATTGCGGAACACAACCTTGCCCGGCGTGGTGGCGATATTGCCGCCCACTTCAAACGCACTCTCATCCGCCAGGCGTACAACCAGCTCGCCATTGTTGGCCTCCAGATCCGCCACAAGATTCTCCAACCCGTCGATCAACGACTGCCCTTCGGTGGAGAGCGCCTTCTCTAACGCGTCCGGGTTGGTTGCCAGAAAATTGGTGGGTGCCATCATCTGAACAATCTGGTCGGCAAAGTAATTCAACCTTTGCTTATCCAGCGGCTCCAGATCCTCAATCTCGGTAACAGCCTGACGCACAGCTTCTGCGTTGATCAGATACTGCTCTTTGACATAGTGGAAATAAGGGTTGCTTTCCCACAAAGGGTTCCGAAAACGGCGGTCCGCACCCTCCAGATCAAGCTCCTCACGCCGCAGAACTTTCTTTTGGGCCTCGGCAAAATTCAGAACTGTTTTACCCCAAAATTCAACTTGCCGTTCCATCAGCTTGGCCGGGTTCATCACCATTTCCGACCAATACGCGCTTGCAGCGCGCGCAAACAGGCTTTGATTCGGACCATCTAAGCTTGGATTATGGTGGGGCTTGACAGACATCACCTGGACGAGACGCTTGGACAATCCCTCGACCCGCTGCATATTTTCCTTAAGTCGTTCAAGGGCTTCTGGCGAAGTCGCGGTTGAGACGTTGTCACTTGTTGTCATCTTAAGGTTTCCCCCCTAGTCTTTCTGCTGTGCAGAATTCTTGCTTTGGTATTCTACGACGAAGTCACCCCACCATGAGAAGGTGAAAGTGACACGACGGAAAAATACCTAGGGTTGTGACCCCTTAAGGAGACACAAATGCGATATATGATGGCGTACGACATGATGGAAACCGTACGCAACACCAACCAATGGCTCGGCGCCTCCGCCCTGTCACTGGCATCTTACCCCGCTTTTGCAGGCTTACCAAACCCAGCGCTCAGCTGGATGGCGGCATGGGGCGAAGTCACCGAGCGCAGCTTCCAGCGCATGATCGCCAAACCCGACTGGGGCATCCACACCGTGACCTGCGCCGATGGCAAGGATCACGTGGTCGAGATCAACACTGTTGTGGAACGCGCCTTTGGCGATCTGATCCACTTTCATGTTTCCGGTCGCGAAGAACAGCCGCGCCGCGTTTTGCTGGTGGCGCCGATGTCGGGCCACTATGCAACCCTGCTGCGTTCAACCGTCAAAAGTCTGATTGAAAACTGCGAGGTCTATATCACCGACTGGCACAACGCGCGCGATATCGCAGTGTCCGAAGGGAAGTTTGACGTCGAAGATTACACCGCCTATCTGGTTGATTTCATGCGCGCTCTGGGACCCGACATTCATGTTGTGGCGGTCTGCCAGCCGGTGCCATTGACCCTGGCGGCCACTGCCTATCTGGCAGAGCAAGACCCCAAGGCACAGCCCAACTCTCTGACGCTGATCGGCGGCCCAGTGGACCCAGACGCCTCTCCGACGGATGTCACCGATTTTGGTCACCGCGTCACCATGGGCCAGTTGGAGCAGACCATGATCCAGCGCGTTGGCTTCAAATACAAAGGGGTGGGCCGCAAGGTTTATCCGGGCCTCCTGCAGCTCTCCTCCTTTATGTCCATGAACATGGACCGTCACTCCAAAGCCTTCGCGGACCAAATTGGCCGCGTTGCCCAGGGTGAGGCTTCTGACCACGATCCGCACAACCGGTTCTACGATGAATATCTGGCGGTGATGGATATGACCGCGGAATTCTACCTGTCGACGGTTGAGCGTATCTTCAAAAATCGTGAAATCGCGCGCAACGAGTTTGTGGTGAATGGCCACAAGGTCGACATTGGCAAAATCACCGATGTGGCGGTCAAAACCGTCGAAGGGGCCAAGGATGATATCTCTGCGCCGGGTCAATGTGTGGCAGCCTTGGATCTGTGCACCGGCCTTGATGAAAGCAAAAAGGCAAGCCACCTTGAACCCGACGCCGGGCACTATGGTATCTTTGCCGGGCGCAGCTGGCGCAACAATATCCGCCCGCTGGTGATCGACTTCATGAACGCCAACTCACGCACCAAAGTCGCTGCGGAATAACCGCAGCGGCCCACCACACAGACCCTCCACACAGGAGTGTGCAATGGCAACAGAGACAACAGAGACCCCTCTGGCGTTTTCCTGCAGCTGCGGGTCTCTGCGCGGCCATCTGACGTCTGAAGGCGCACAGGCGGGCACCCATGTGGCCTGCCACTGCGCCGATTGCCGCGCCAATGAGGTCTATCACAACCTGCCCGATCCGGCGCCGGAACCGGTGCGTTTGTTGCAGATCTCACCCGAGGCGATCACCATCACCCAAGGCGCGGAACATCTGCGCGTCCTGCGCCTGACCCGGCGGGGGATCTTCCGCTGGTATGCGGGCTGCTGTGGCACCCCGATTGCAAACACCCTGGCCAGCGCCAAACTACCTTTTGCGGGCATGCGCACCGCCCTGTTTGAAAACCCCGATCATTTTGGCAAGATCCGGGTTGAGGCCTTTGTCCCCCAACCGGGCAAGCCGCCACGCACCAAAGGCGCACTGCCGATGGTTCTGTCCCTTTTCAAACGGATGGGTGCGGCCCGGCTTTCGGGGCGCTGGCGGGATACGCCGTTCTTTGACGCAGAGACCGGCGAACCGATGGCAGCCGTCGAAGTGCTCAGCAAAGACGCCCGCGCGGCCCTGCCCAAATAACGGCCTTCAGGTGATTAAACCGGCAGTGACAACCAATGGGCCAAGGCCTGGTTCACCGCTTCTGCGTTTTCCAGCGTCGGCAAATGGGCCGCATGCGGGATATCAACCACCTGCCCCCGTGGCAGCAACGACCCGATAAACTCTTGCCGCTTTTGCGGCACCACGCGATCATAGGTGCCGCGCAACACCAGCCCCGGACCCGCACAGCGTCGCAATGCACTTTGCATATCCCCACGCCGCTGCATCATGCGCGACTGCGCCACAAAAACCTCGGGGCCCAGATCCAGCCCCATATCCACCAGGCTCTGCACCAGCTCCATCCGATTGCTGGCCGGTGCCAGAAGGTCGGGCTCGATCACGCTGCGTACGGCTTCCACCAGACGACCCGTGCGCGCGCCAATAATATGGGGTTCGCGCTCCGAAGACTGGCCCGGCGGATCCGCCTGGGCCGACGCCGACATCAGACACAAACGCGCCACCCGTGTGGGATCGCGACGCAGGACCTCCATCGCCACAACGGCCCCAAGGCCAAGCCCCACCAGCGCAAAGCGCAGCGGCAACTGAGGCATCATCTGCGCGACAACACCTTCAACCGTGTCGCCTCCGATGGGCGGCGCAATCATCACTGGTAAAAATCCCGAAAACGCCTGCAACTGCGGCGCAAAGATCCGCGCATCAGACATCATGCCAGGGATCAGCACCAAAGGTTCCAATTCCTGGGATTGAGACGGGGATGGGGCTTGGGTCATTCTCTCACCATCGGTCACACGAAATGCGCCCCTTGCGGCAACGCATGGTGGTAATCTGCGGCGTTCTTATTGAAATCACAAGATTAAAATCTGACGCCTGCCCCGCATCGTGGCATTAATGCCCGTCCCAGCAAAAGGCCCCATCCCGGCGCAGCGGTGCAAAGGGGTTGAATGTCACTTCCCAAATGTGCCCATCCAGGTCCCGGAAATAACCACCATAGCCGCCCCAGAACACCTCTTGTGGTTCTTTCAGAACCTCAGCCCCCGCCTTTGCTGCGGCTGCCATGACCGCATCCACCTCGGCCCGGTTGCGCCCATTGTACGACAGTGTCATCGCCCCATGGCCAAGCACATCTTGGTCCACGCCCATGTCCTTGGCCAGCTCCGCAATCGGATAAAGCCCCAGAGATTGCGACAAGAGGTCAAAGACCACAATACCATCCGGGCTGTCGACTTCGTCCCAGCCCATCGCACGGTAAAACCCGCGGGCTTTTTCAACATCAGCAACCGCCAAGGTAATCAGACTGACACGTTGTTCCATTCCATCCCCTCGGATCCGATCCTCGCCGTTGCATTCACGAGGTTTTGTTTCACTATATCCGGCGCAACAAACACAGCCAATGAAAGAAGCGTTAACAAATCGCGCCCGCTTCTCTCGCTGCTTGTGCGCCAAAAGAAAAGACGGGCTTTACGGTGCCTTATCCACATCCTCGATCGGCCGCCAACCGTGGTTCAGGCTCCAATCTGGCAGGTTGATCGCAATCACATTGCCCCCCCCACCACCGGGCTGATCCCATTTGCGTTCAATCGCCACGCCCATCACGTGACACAGGGTCAGCGCGCCAACCCCACCATGGGCCACAACCGCAATATCCCCGTCCGGTGCCGTCTCAACAATCCCCTGCAGGGCTGCGATCACACGGGCCTGCGCATCAACAGCGCGCTCCCAGCCCCTGATGCTTTCATTGGGATTGGCAAAAAACGCATCTGCCGTGCGTTCGAACTCTGCCTTGGGCAAATAGCCGGTGGCAGAGCGGTCATTTTCGTGCAGCGCCTCCACAACCTGATAGGACAGCCCAAGGGCATCGCCCAGAATTTCCGCCCCATCCCGGGCTTTCTTTTCGGCGCTAGAGAACACATGCGCCACACCGCGCACATAATCCGAGGCCGAAAACACATCGTGCCGGGCGCGCCCAACCGCGCTCAACCCCCAATCGGGAACGGCCACATTGGGATCAATCTCCACCTCGCCATGGGTGATAAACAACAAACGTCTCATATACTCAAAACCTCAGTTACGGCCTGTTCAATCATCACAAGACATTTCGGATCCGAAAACCGGTGGTCGGCGTCTTTGACCAGACTCAGCCGCATATCCGCACATGTCGCATGGTCCAGCAACCGCAACGCGGTCTCGGTGCTGACAGCCGTATCCGCCGTGCCTTGCAGGCAACGCAGCGGAAATGGCAGATCCAATGGATCGCGCAGCACCAGATGCCGCCGCCCGTCCTCGATCATGCGGCGCGTCACCACAAATGGGTCCATGTAATCGGACGGCAGATGCACCAGGCCGTGTTCCTGCAACTCTGCCTTTTGCGCCGCGTCGAATGACGCCCACCACCCATCTTCGGTAAAATCCGGAGCCGCGGCAATCGTCACCATCCCCTTGATCCGCTCAGGCCGCGCCTTGGCCAACAGCAGCGCCTGCCATCCCCCCATGGAGGAGCCAACCGGCACGATCTCCCCTTCGGTCAGCTGATCCACAACCGCCAGCGTGTCCTGATGCCAATCCCCGATACAGGTGTCCTCGTAAGCGTGGGAACTGATGCCATGGCCAGAGTAGTCAAACCGCAAAAACGCCTGCCCCCGCGCCCGCGCCCAGACCTCCAGATGGAGGGCTTTGGTACCCTCCATGTCTGACTTCAAGCCCCCCAGAAACACCACAACCGGCCCGTCACCGCGGGTTTTATGATAGGCAATGCGCCGCCCCTGCGCCGTCTCAAGAAATCTGGCCGACATAAGCGCTTCTCCTGTCTGAAATTCCTGTTCCCAGCCATGCCACGTTTTACCGGATTCGCAAACGCGCGAAACACGCGACCTACCGATACAGGCACCGCCCGCATCTCTGCTTAAACTCCATGAGGTTTTCATCTTTTTACAAATACTTCGGAGCGCGAGGCGGCGCCTCGCCAGGCTGGCGCATCTGCGCCAGCTTATACCTGTGCGCGCCAGCGCTCATTTTGATATCCCCAAACTCTCCCGCCCGTGTCACTCCCGCCCGTGTCGAGGCAATCAAAGATTGCCCCTCCCCCGTTGGGCCAAGCGCCGCGCCAAAGGCGCGGCGCGGTTGCGCACAATCACCTGCCTTGCAAGACACCAGAGCTGCACACGCCAAGGGGTTGACGCCACACGCGCATTTCGTCATCAAGTGCGCGAACCATAACCCGCAACCGGGCGTTCAGTGGGCGCCAAACCGACGAGGAGAGCCAAAGCAAATGGCACAGATTTCCCTCACATTTCCCGATGGCAACGCACGCGACTTTGACGCAGGCATTACCGCTGCCGAAGTTGCAGCCTCCATCTCGACCTCTTTGGGCAAAAAAGCCATCTCGGCAACGGTCAACGGCCAGCACTGGGACCTCCAGTGGCCCATCGATGCCGATGCCTCCATTGCCATCCACACCCTCAAGGATGAACCCCAAGCCAATGAGCTGATCCGCCACGATCTGGCCCATGTCATGGCCCGCGCCGTGCAAGAGATCTGGCCGGACACCAAGGTCACAATCGGCCCGGTCATCGAACATGGCTGGTATTACGACTTTGACCGCGCAGAGCCCTTTACCCCCGAAGACCTCGGCACCATCGAAAAGAAGATGAAGGAAATCATCAACAAACGTGATGAGGTCCGCACCGAAGTCTGGGACCGCGCGCGCGCGATCCAGCATTACACCGATAACAACGAGCCTTATAAAGTCGAGCTGATCGAAAGTATTCCGGGCGACGAGCCCCTGCGCATGTATTGGCACGGCGACTGGCAGGATCTGTGCCGCGGGCCGCACCTGCAGCACACCGGCCAACTGCCGGGCGATGCGTTCAAACTGATGTCGGTGGCCGGTGCCTACTGGCGTGGTGACAGCGATCGTCAGATGCTGCAGCGGATCTATGGCGTTGCCTTCACCGGCAAGGAAAAGCTCAAAGCGCATCTGACCATGCTGGAAGAGGCCGCCAAACGCGACCACCGCAAGCTGGGCCGCGAAATGGATCTGTTCCATTTTGAAGAGCACGCACCGGGTTCCGTCTTCTGGCACCCGGCCGGGTGGCGTGTGTTCCAGAACCTCATCGCCTATATGCGTCGCCGCCAGGAAGCTGCGGGCTATGATGAGGTCAACACCCCCGACATCATGGACCGCGCTCTGTGGGAAACCTCGGGCCACTGGTTCAACTACATGGAAAACATGTTCCTGGCCAAAACCCATGACGAACGCGACTATGCGCTCAAGCCGATGAACTGCCCGGGTCATATGATGATCTACAATCATACCCTGCGCAGCTATCGCGAACTGCCGATCAAGATCGCCGAGTTCGGCAAGGTTCACCGCTATGAACCCTCGGGCGCGTTGCACGGGCTTCTGCGCGTGCGCAGCTTTACCCAAGACGATGCGCATATCTATTGCACCCCGGAACAGCTGACCGATGAATGTCTGAAGGTGAACGACCTGATCCTGTCGATCTACAAAGACTTTGGCTTTGAAGACGTCCATGTCAAACTCTCGACCCGGCCTGAAAATCGCATCGGCAGCGACGAGAGCTGGGATCTGTCGGAAGGCGCGTTGAAAACCGCGCTGGACCGGGCGGGCATGGAATACACCATCTTTGAAGGCGAAGGCGCGTTCTACGGCCCCAAGCTGGAGTATGTGCTGCGGGACGCCATTGGTCGTGACTGGCAGTGCGGCACCCTGCAGGTGGACTACAACCTGCCGGAACGCTTTGGCTCGACTTATGTGACCCAATCCGGTGAAAAGCAGGCCCCGGTCATGCTGCACCGCGCGCTCTTTGGCTCGCTCGAACGGTTCACCGGCATCCTGATCGAGAACTGGGAAGGCAAGCTGCCGTTCTGGCTCGCCCCGCGTCAGGTGGTTGTGGCCTCCATCACATCAGACGCCGATGACTATGTGGCCGAAGTGGTCGAGACCCTGCGCAAAGAAGGCATCCAGGCCGAAGCCGACATCCGCAACGAGAAGATCAACTATAAGGTCCGCGAACACTCGCTCAGCAAGGTTCCGGTCATTCTCGCCGTGGGTCACCGCGAAGTGGAAGAGCGTACCGTCTCGGTGCGCCGCCTCGGTCAGAAACAAACTTCGGTCGAAAGCCTCGCAGATGTAACAAATACGCTAAAGGTCGAAGCAACCCCGCCCGATCTTCTGTAACATTTGCTCACGAAATTCAGTAAAGCGGCCCGGAGACGGGCCGTTTTTCGTTTCACCGTTAGCGCCCAAGCGGGATTTGGCCCAAAAAACCCGAGATTTCGTAACAGAAGCTGACGCGGGCGTTACTAACAGCCTCGTGACTTCACCGCAGCTACACTTGGGGTTAGTGTTTTCATGTCATCACGACGACACCGCATGTGTAACCGAAAGGAATAATGAGATGTCGAACACCGCAAAAACCTTTGCCGTTGCTGGCGCAGTTGCAGCCGCTATGACCACCGCTCTGACCGGTGCAGCCTCCGCACAATCCAAAGAGAAGTGCTACGGCGTTTCCCTGGCTGGCCAAAACGACTGTGCAGCCGGCCCTGGCACAACCTGCGCAGGTACCTCGACCGTTGATTACCAAGGCAACGCATGGACTCTGGTTGACGCAGGCACCTGCGCATCCATCGACCTGCCTGCTCTGGCAGACGGCACCGAGCGTAAAGGTTCGCTGGAAGCTCTGGACCGCGACCTGCCGGCATAAGCCGCACCACGCGCACTTGGACAAAATGTTTTACAGGGGCGGGTCATGCCGCTCGCCCCTTTTCACTCGGTAACCAGGAAACGCGCAGAACGGAGATTTGCAATGTTGGACACCCCCACATTCACCCATCTGCCCCTGAAACCCGGTGTTGGCTATAAACCCCAACATTTCAACGACATTGTCTCGCACGCCGGCGCTGTTGGCTGGCTCGAGATCCATGCAGAGAATTACATGGGCGACGGTGGCCGCCCGCTGGCACAGCTGCGCCATCTTGCCGAACATTTCCCGATTTCCGTCCACGGTGTCGGCATGTCCATCGGCGGCGAGGGCGATCTGGACCGGGACCATCTGACCCGGCTGAAACATCTGATCGACTGGCTCAACCCCGCCTCCTTTTCAGAGCATCTGGCCTGGTCGACCCATGACACCGAATTCTACAATGACCTCTTGCCGCTGCCTTATACCAACGCCACACTGGCGCGGGTCTGCAGCCATATCAATCAGGTCCAGGATCTGATTGGGCGCAAGATGCTGCTGGAAAACCCGTCCAGCTATCTCGCCTTTTCCGAAAGCACCTGGTCCGAGCCGGGTTTTCTGAAAGAGGTCTCCAAACGCACCGGCTGCGGGTTGCTGTTGGATGTGAACAACGTCTTTGTCTCAGCCACCAATCTGGATTTCAGCCCGCAGGGCTATATCGACCAGTATCCGCTGGATCTGGTGGGGGAAATCCACCTGGGCGGCCATGATGAGGACGAGGACGACCACGGCCATCCCCTGTTGATTGACAGCCACGGGCGCGAGGTTGTGGACCCGGTCTGGGCGCTGCTGGACTATGCGCTGGACCGCGCGGGACCGCTGCCCTTGCTGATCGAATGGGACAATGACGTGCCCGACTGGCCCACGCTTGAGGCGGAAGCCGCGCGCGCCGCATCCGCGCTGGCGCGTGTGTCCACCGAGGTGGCAAAATGACCACCGATCCACTCCCGATTGCGGCGGTTGATCAGACCGCCTTTACCCGCGCGATGATGGATGCCGCTGTGGACACCCCCAAGGGCTTGCGCGACAGCCAGAACCGCCCTGCCGGGCGCAGGTTCAATGTCTATCGCAACAATGTCGCCGTCTCGCTGACGGAGGCTTTGATGCAGGCTTTTCCGGTGGTGACCAAACTGTTGGGAGAGGAAAATATGAAAGGGCTTGCAGGGATCTTCCTGCGCGCCCACCCGCCACAATCGCCGCTGATGATGTTCTACGGCGACGAATTTCCCGAATTTCTCGCCGGAATGGCGCAGCTGTCGCATATTGGCTATCTACCGGATGTGGCGCGGCTCGAACAGATGATGCGCCTGTCCTATCACGCGGCTGACACCGCGGCGATTGACCCAGCTGCCCTGGGTGCCCTTACGCCCGAGGCGCTGATGGAGGCCCGCGTGTCCGTGGCCCCAACCGTTCACCTGCTGCGCTCGCCCTGGCCTGTGGTGGACATCTGGCGTTTCAACATGATCGACGGCGCGCCCAAACCGCAGGCGTCCGCCCAGGATGTTTTGATCACACGCCCCGAATTTGACCCGCAGCCCGCGGCTTTGCCGCCCGGTGGTGCGACATGGATTTCTGCCCTGATGGGGGGGGAAACAATTGGCCAGGCTTTTGAGGTCGCCAGCCAAGAAAACAATAACTTCGACCTCTCCGCCACTCTGGCCCTGCTTCTTCAAGGGGGCGCACTCACGGAAATTCACAGGAAAGACTGACCCATGACTTCCCTCATTATGCTGCATGACAAACTCACCGGCCTGGCCGACACAATCGGAAACCAGCTCACCCCGCTGCTGGCCCGTGTGGTGTTTGCCTCGACCCTGCTGTTTTACTACTGGAACTCGGGCCTGACCAAATTGGGCGACGGTATTTTTGGCATCGTGTCGCCGTCGATTGGCGCTTACAGCCAGATCTTCCCCAAGAAACTGGAAGCCGCAGGCTATGATGTTTCGCAATTCGGGATTTTTGAATGGGCCGTTGTTATGGCGGGCACATACGCTGAGTTTATCCTGCCGCTGCTGATTGTTCTGGGCCTGCTGACCCGTCTGGCGGCTGTTGGCATGATCGGCTTTGTCGTGGTTCAGTCGCTGACCGATGTGTACGGCCACAATGCCACCGACACCAAAACACTGGGCGCTATGTTTGACCGCCTGCCCGATGGTGTGATCCTCGACCAGCGCCTGTTCTGGTGCTTTGTTCTGGTGATCTTGGTGTTCAAGGGCGCAGGCGTTCTGTCGCTGGACACGCTCCTGCGCAAAAAGCTGACAGCCCGCGTCGCGATGGCCTGATCTATTTCAAACGACCACTCACGTTTGTAAAAACGCCCTGCCCGACAGCAGGGCGTTTTTCATTGTATCACTCCAGACCCAAGGCCGCCTGCGCCGCCTTGTCAAAGCCCAGGACCATCTGATCCCCGTCCACAATCAACGGCCGTTTCATCAGAGTCGGATGCGTTTTGATCAGCGTCAGCGGATCCTGACCACGTTCGCCCTCATCCAACTGCCGCCACGTTGTTGACCGTGTATTCAGCAGCTTGCTTTCAAAATGCGCAAAGGCCTTTTGCAGCACCTCGGCCGGAACCCCCTCAGCGCGCACATCCACCAATTCGGCTGCGGGCAATGCTTTCAAAGCCTTACGGCAACTATCACAATTTTTCAGGCCGTAAACGATCATAAAATTCTCCTGTCAATTCAGCCACGTGGCTACAATTTATGGTAGTGATCCAGTGTTTTGCTTGATTTTTGCAATTCGCGTGCAACAGTTAACACAGGCCGTCAAGCGGTTTTACAGTTGCGCATCCTTCTTTGGCGCATAACGCCAACGAACGCACAGCTGTCAGATGGCGGGGCGTGTCGAATTCACGGGGGAGGCCTCGTGGGAATGTGAAAGGTAGAAGGAGACACGGGGATATGCCAACCGGCACCGTGAAGTGGTTTAACACCACCAAGGGATATGGTTTCATCGAACCGGACGAAGGCGGCAAGGATGTGTTTGTGCACATCTCTCAAGTTGAGCGCTCGGGGCTGACGGGGCTGACCGACAATATGAAGGTAGGCTATGAGCTGACCGAAGGGCGTGACGGCCGGAAGATGGCCGGGGAACTTAAGCCGCTCTAATACAATCATCTGCTGCGCCCTACGTCAGCGGGGCGCAGCTGATACATACACCACATCACACCCCTGCATTTTACCCCCCTGCTGGAGGTAGAACAGCTTCGTGTTTTCCCAAAACCACTCCTCCCAAAACATCCCGCAAAAAACGTCACGCCCAGATTTAGAGACGAGGCCGCCCGGATCGCGCATATTTATAATGTATTTGTGATGTCCATTAAAATTAAATTTAAATGCGCATTACAAAACGGCCACTAAAATAAAACGTGCGAACAACAGTGATTTCAAAGGCATAACAGCCCAAGCCAATTTCATTACCGCGGGTTGCGTTCTTTGGAGCTCCTGAACTTTTACTTGAGTGGAGACATAAAATGCCCCATCCAATGACCTCTCTGGCCGTCACGGCCTTTGCAGCCTCTGTGCTGGACAGCACAGCTGTTCTGGCTGCGAATACCAACAGTCACGACCATGTCGATGATCACGTCATCCAAGAACAACGTGAAAACCTTGCCAAAACGACCAAGGATGCTGGTTTTGGTCCGCAATCGCCACGCGATCTGTCCCAACATGCAGGCGAAAACACCCGCGCCTTTTCAACCGCGCCCGCCTATACTGCAATGAACCTCTGTGACATCCATTTCCACGAAAACGCGGAACACAAAGGCGGTGAGTTCACCACCTATGCGGGCAACGGCAATGGCAAGGGCTTTGGCACCGGGTTTAAATATGATGGCACCCTGACAGATGCCGAGCTGACGCCGGTCGGTCACCCCGTTGGCGATAGCGAATATGGCGATCTGCAAAGCGGCGATACAATCGAAATCCACTTTGTCCATTCCACTGCACAGGCGCAGCCGGGGCCAACCCTCGGCACCTGTCTAAGCGACGCCATCGCCAACCCGCAGCTGCGCGTTGAAACCGTTGTCGCCGTCCTAGTCAACGATCCAAAGGCTGCCGATTTCACCCAAATGGCCGCGGTCAGCAAGGTAGACGGCCTTTATCAGGCCGAGAACATCCCAAACAACCTGGGCACGCCTGTTCTGTATGAAGGCTCCACAACCGGCCCGTCCTACAACGAAAAAGGCTCCCCCTTTCAGGTCACATGGAGCGTGCGTCCTCAGGTGATCAAGGTGGACATCAACTCGGTGGATGCCTGGTTCAAGGATAACGTGTTCCACGAAGATCACGCCCATGGCGTGCGCAATCTGGTGGAAAACGTTCACCTGTTGTCACCGATCGACCAGTAACAGGCGAGCAAACGGTGGACCTGCAAAACAAAAACCGCCCCTCTTTTTGGGGCGGTTCACTTGGATCCTGTGGGTTCATTCTCAGCGCCGCAGATATTCCACCATTTCACAGGCGGGATCCTCTGTGCGCAGCGGATGCCGAGTGGCTGGGCTCCAGACATTCACATCGACCTCGGGAAAATGCGTATCTGCCCCTGCGACCACGGTTTCAACCTCGGTGATCAGCAGGCGGTCGGCGATCTCCAGCATTGCGCCGTAAATCCCGGCCCCACCAATCCCATAAATCCGCATATACCCCTGCGCGCGCGCCTCCTCCACGGCCTGCGCGATGGAGGGCACCACCAGATCCGCGCAATTCGGGTCTGAGGATACAACGATGTTCAACCGGTTCTTCAGCGGCTTCACTGGCAGGCTGTCCCAGGTGTTGCGCCCCATGATAATCGCGCCGCCCAGCGTCTCGCGCTGAAAGGCCTTCAGATCCTCAGGCGCGCGCCAGGGAATAGTATTGTCCTTGCCAATCGCCCCATTGCGATCGCGCGCCACAATCAACGTAATCATATCGCTCTCTTATTCCGCCGCCTGTTAAACTGCCACTTGGCCCTTGATATTGGGATCCGCGTCATAACCGATGACCTCAAAATCCTCAAACTTGAAATCAAAGATCGAGGGCACATCGCGCAGGATCCGCAGCTCGGGCAAGGGTTTGGGCGTCCGGCCCAGCTGCAGCTCCACCTGTTCCAGATGGTTAGAATAGATATGCGCATCGCCCATCGTATGGATAAAGTCGCCAGCCTCGTAGCCGGTGACATGGGCCAGCATCTTCAGCAACAGCGCATAAGAGGCGATGTTGAACGGCACGCCCAGGAACATATCGGCCGAACGTTGATACAGCTGCAGATGCATCTTGCCGCCTGCCACACGGACCTGCCACAGGGTGTGGCACGGCGGCAGCGCCATATTCGGCACATCCGCCGGGTTCCAAGCTGACACAATCATGCGACGGCTGTCGGGGCTGGTCTTGATCAGCTCCACCAGATCCGCGATCTGATCCACGGTGCCCGCCCGATACAGGGGCTCATCCCCCAGGGTGCCCTCAGCCAGCTCCAACCGCGGAAAGCGCCGCCACTGGTGGCCATAGACCGGGCCCAGATCGCCGTTTTCATCCGCCCATTCATTCCAGATCCGCACGCCATTGTCCTGCAAATAGCGGATATTGGTGTCGCCCGAGAGGAACCACAGCAGCTCGTGGATGATGGATTTCAGATGCAGTTTCTTGGTCGTTGTCAGTGGAAAGCCTTCGGCCAGCGGATATCGGCACTGCAAGCCAAAGTAAGAAATCGTCCCGGTCCCGGTGCGGTCTGTCGACTCCACACCCTGATCCCGAACCATCCGCAATGCATCAAGATATTGCTGCACGTCTGCCCCCTGCCACAACGTCGTGTTTCTCTCCTTGTGCCACGCGGTTCTGGAAATTGCCAGACCACAGATTGCAAGGCCACAGGCGGCCACGTCGCCAAACTGTTTGGCGCGCAGGTGCTTGTGCGCCCATAGGCAGACAGTTTCGCTGGCTTTACACGCGCGCCCGGCCTAAAGCTTTTAGCGCCAACATTGCTGATCCAGACTTTGGAGGAACGACACATGGCTTTGACTTATCTGCACACAATGGTTCGCGTAAAAGACCTGGAGAAATCCATGGCGTTTTATGAGTTGCTGGGTCTCAAAGAGACCCGCCGCATCGACAGCGAACAAGGCCGGTTTTCGCTGATCTTTATGGCCCCTCCCGGCCAGGAAGAGGCACCGGTAGAGCTGACTTACAACTGGGACGGCGACGATGAACTGCCCAGCGACAGCCGCCATTTTGGCCATTTGGCCTATGGCGTCGACGATATCTATGCGGTGTGCCAGCACCTGATGGACAATGGCGTGACCATCAACCGTCCACCGCGCGACGGGCATATGGCCTTTGTCCGCTCTCCCGACAATATCTCGGTGGAACTGCTGCAAAACGGCGATCGCCTGGAACCGGCGGAACCCTGGGCCAGCATGGAAAACACTGGCCACTGGTAAAAGCGCGCAACAGGTAAACAGGCTGCCCTTTGGTCGCCTGTATCCCAAGGGTCCTTTGCGCGTGCTGGGGACCCTTTTTGTTTTGGTAATTTAAACCTGTCAACGCTCAAACAAATGGCGGCCCAAACGCAAAAACGACCGCCCCTTTGGGCGGCCGCTTTGTGAATTTGTGTTCACCGTTGCATTCTACAACGTGCATCCTGGCGGTCGTCCGGGCCTTTCTGGCCGCTCCGACAAGACGCGGAATTCTCCTGGTCTGATCTACGTTCAGTAGATGTAGCGGATCTGGTCTGCCCAGTACCGCTCCACGCGCTTAAGCGACGTGGTAATATCGGCAATCCCTTCGACGCTGATCACGTCTCGGTTTTCCAGCCCCTCAGCGTGGCGCTGGAACAATTCGGTCACAATATCCCGAATTTCACGCCCTTTGGTTGTCAGGCGTACACGGACAGAGCGGCGGTCGATTTCACAACGTTGATGGTGCATATAACCCATCTCGACCAGCTTCTTGAGGTTATAGCTGACATTGCTGCCTTGATAATAACCACGGGATTTAAGTTCCCCCGCAGTCACCTCATTGTCCCCGATGTTGAACAGCAGAAGAGCCTGAACCGCGTTGATTTCAAGAACGCCTACACGTTCAAATTCATCCTTGATCACGTCCAATAGCAGACGATGCAGACGCTCGACTAGCGCGAGCGCTTCAAGGTAGCCAGTCATGAACCCTTTGGTATCCTGCTGGCCAATTGGCATTTCCATACTCATGCGCATCTCCGACTCGAATTTGCTAGAGACAGAATGCGCTCAATTTCCGAAAATTGCGTTAAGGCATTTCATTTTTATTTTTGATAAGTTTGCGAGATTTCTTTAACCAAATCAGAAAGTTCCGCTGGCGGTGCCACCTGGCCTGTCACCCATTGATAAAGGTCCTGATCGTTTTCATTCAGGAACGCCTCATAAAGGTCCAGCTGGGTGGCATCCATATCTGCCAGATGCGCATCCGCATAACCCTGCAACAGAATGTCCATCTCTTTGATGCCGCGCCGGATCGAACGCATGTACAGGCGTTTCTTGCGGACATCGATGGGTTCGTTCTTGGGGCTGGTCTCCTTCAGACCAGCCGCGCGCAGGGGGTCGTTCACGCGTTCATCTCCTCGATTATGGTTTTGAGCCGCTTTTCCAAACGGCCCGCGCGATCCGATTGTTCGCGCAAGTCACTGCGCAAATGCCGCAATTCGCGCAGAAGGTCACGCAGATTCTGTGGGGCGTTTTCTTCATCCGGCGCGGATGTGCCCTCACCTTCGCCGGTCATCAGCCACATGATCGAGACATTCAGCACGCCCGCCATCATCGACATGCGGTTGGCGCGCGGCTCTGACAGATCCTGCTCCCAGCTGGCTAGGGTTGTTTTCTTGACACCCAGACGGCGCGCCAGTTGCGCTTGGGTCATCTGTGCCGCATCCCGCGCCGCTGCAATCCGGTCGCCCAGTGTCGCCATATCAGGTCCGTACCAGTCCGTTTCAGTCTCTGCCACTGTCGTGTCGTTCATAATCCTGCTCCTGTACCGATACGCGATCCTGCTTGATCGCCCCTAGGTGGCACCCTATGACAGTCCCGTTAAACAATCAAATCGAGGCACAACATGTCTGACCTGCCCGCAGATTTCCTCTCATCCACCCTGGCCCGCGTGAAACCGTCCCCCACAATTGCGGTGACGAATAAGGCGCGCGAGCTGAAAGCCGCCGGCCGCGACATTATTGGCCTGGGTGCCGGGGAGCCCGATTTTGATACGCCCCAGAACATCAAGGACGCAGCGGTTCAGGCGATTGCCGAGGGCAAGACCAAATACACCGCCGTTGATGGCATCCCCGAGTTGAAAGAGGCGATCTGCGCCAAATTCAAACGCGACAACGGGCTGGAGTATACGCCTGCGCAGGTCACCGTGAACTCGGGCGGCAAGCACACGCTTTATAACGCGCTGATGGCCACGCTGAACCCAGGGGACGAGGTGATCATCCCCGCCCCCTATTGGGTGTCTTACCCCGATATGGTGCTGCTGGCGGGCGGCACGCCGGTTGCGGTTGAAGCAACGCTGGAAAACAGTTTCAAACTGACCCCCGAGCAGTTGGAAGCGGCCATCACCCCAAAAACCAAATGGTTCATCTTCAACTCCCCTTCGAACCCCACCGGTGCGGGCTATACCGCGGATGAGTTGAAGGGGCTGACCGATGTTCTGATGCGCAATCCCCATGTCTGGGTAATGTCTGACGACATGTACGAACACCTGGCCTATGACGATTTCAAATTCGCAACACCGGCCGAAATCGAGCCCGCGCTGTATGAGCGCACGCTGACCTGCAATGGCGTCTCCAAAGCCTATGCGATGACCGGCTGGCGCATCGGCTATGCCGCCGGTCCGGAAAAGCTGATCGCCGCCATGCGTAAGGTGCAATCGCAATCCACCTCCAACCCCTGCTCGGTCTCGCAATATGCGGCCGTTGAAGCGATCAACGGCACCCAGGATTATCTGGCCCCCAATAACGATAAATTCGTCCGCCGCCGCAATCTGGTGGTCGAGATGCTGAGCGCAATCGACGGCATCACCTGCCCCACCCCCGAAGGCGCATTCTACGTCTACCCGTCAATCGCGGGCCTGATTGGCAAAACAACACCCAAGGGTGTGGTGATCGAAAATGATGAGATCTTTGCCAGCGAACTGCTTGAAGACACAGGCGTCGCGGTGGTCTTTGGCGCGGCCTTTGGCCTGTCGCCGAACTTCCGCGTGTCCTACGCCACCTCAGATGAGGCGCTGAAAGAAGCCTGCACCCGGATCCAAACCTTCTGTGCGTCGCTGACCTGATCCATGGGCGCGCAGATTTCAGCCAATCTGCCCAGCCGGGACTTTGATAAGACCGAAGCGTTTTATCATCGTCTCGGCTTTGCCACCTCTTACCGGGATCAAAACTGGATGATCCTGACTTATGAGGAGACCCAGGTGGAGTTCTTCCCCCACCCGGATCTGATCCCCACCGAAAGCTGGTTCTCTGCCTGCCTGCGGGTCGATGACATCGCGCCGCTGCACAAAGCATGGTCCACTTTGGGGCTGTCGACGGATCCGGCTGCCATCCCGCGTCTGTGTGACATCATCCCGGTACACGGCACCGTGCCTCGGATGTTTCCTTTGGTCGATCCAGATGGCACACTGTGGCGCGTGATTGATTTACAGGGTCTGGACTAACGCAGCCCGCCAAACCAGAAGACCCGGACAAAACACCGCGGCGAAGGGACAGAGATGAGTGTAGAGCTGCCAAAATATTACTTTCGCATCCGCGAAAACGGCGCGGTTGTGTTTCGGGTGGACACTGAAAACCGCCATCGTCGTGTCGATATGGATCAGATCGCCGTTGTGAATATACGCAATGGTGACATCAAACCCCAAGGGGACCGGGCGCTGTCGCCCGCAGATCTGACGGCAATCGACGCCTGGATGCAAGAGCGCCGCACTACACTGTCCACGCGTGAGCTGGATGACATTCACCGCACCATCGATCACCTGAACCTCACCACCCAATGGGCCCAGTCCAAAGCAGATCCGGACCAGCTGGACGCCATCACTGACCGTCTGTTGATGGCCATGCATGATCTGCGCTCAGTTCTGGTGCGCAAAAAGGCGGATCGCCTGACCAAAGAATAAATCAGCCGTTGCGTCCACAACAGCCGCGCCAATCACCCAACCTACGCCGGATGCGCACGCCAGACTCTAGCTGTCCCGCCCCCCCGCAAGCCGGGCGGGGACGCACGATCACGGGATCAGGGGGTTATTCCCCGTCACGGGCGGCTTTTTCTTCCTTGGTCAATTTATTGTTCCAGACATTGTTGCTGAGCCCCAGTTCGGGCTTGGCGGGTTTGGTCTTCCCTTGCGTGACCTTGCCCCCCTTGGCCAGAAACTCCTGGATCAACGCCTCGTCCGTGGTTTCCTTGCGCACCTGTTTCATCGCCTGTCTCCGATCCTATGCCCCAAGCCGCGCGCAGACTGTGGCCCGGCGCACGAACTATGCGGGCAAGCTAGGTCCAAAGCCACACTGTTTCGTGACAATTGCAGAAAAACATTCCCCGCCCCGCCATCAGCCGATCCCCGCTGGATCACTGGGATTTAACCCTTCCCGCCCTTGTCGCGCGTCGCTTGCGCCGCTACGACTTTTATATGTGGTTGTTCCGTTCCCTTCCTGCGCTGGTTGTCGCGTCTGGCCTTTTCGCATCCGCCGCGTTTGCCCATCCGCATATTTTTGTGGACACGGCGCTGACCCTCAGGATCAGCGCCAAAGGGGAGCTCTTGGGGATCGAGGTCACTTGGGTCTTTGACGACTTGTATTCGCTCGTGGTGCTCGAAGAACGCGCCCTGGATCCTGACTTTGACGGCGAACTGACGACCGAAGAACTGGCATCGATGCAAGAGTTCACGCAGGAATGGATCGGCGATACCGCAGGCGATCTCTTTGTGACCCAGGACACGACCACCCTCCCCTTGGGCGCCCCAACGGAGACGGTGACCGAGGTCAGCCAGGGCCGGATCACAACCCGGCATCTGCGTCCGCTGACCGCCCCGGTCGCAGCCGATGGTCTGGTGATCCAGGCCTATGACCCCACCTATTACACCGCCTATCTGGTTGGATCCCGTGTGACCCTGCCAGAGATGGACGCTTGCTCTGTTACAGTGACGGAACCCAATTTCGACCTCGCCTACACATTGGTCGAGGAAACCCTTTATGCCATGTCCAGCGCCGAGGCTGAGGAAAACTTCCCCAAGATCGGCCAATCCTTTGCCGATACCATCAGGATTTCTTGTGCCCTCGGATCCTAACCCCGCTGCCCCGTCGCAGAGCATTCCGTCTATGCGGCGGAACAGATGGCACCGCGCCACTGGCTGGTTGACCGTGGCCGCCATTGTGATCGGTGTGGCGGCGGTTTGGCTTTGGGGGCTGGGCGGTGCGGATCACATCGCCCGCTGGGCTGCGGCCCAGCAACAGGATGTGCAAAACGCCTTGGCCCAGGCCCTGCGCGCGCTCAAATCCAATCAACCCGGCGCGCTTATGACGCTGTTGTCATTGTGCTTTGCCTATGGGTTCTTTCACGCCGCAGGCCCCGGCCATGGCAAACTGGTAATTGGCGGCTATGGGTTGGGGCGCGCGGTGCCGATGCTGCGCCTGATTGGCCTTGCGCTTGGATCTTCGCTCGCTCAGGCCGGCACCGCGATCCTTCTGGTTGTCGGCGGTCTCACGCTTTTGAACTGGGGCCGGGTCGAACTCACTGGCATGACCGAAGAGGTGCTCGCCCCGATCTCCTATGCTCTGATTGCGCTGGTCGGCCTCTGGCTCGCCCTGCGCGGCCTGCGCAAACTCTGGCCGCAGATCCCACAGGCGCGAACACCCAAAGCCCAGCGCGACGCCAGTCCCTGCCCACACCCCGGTCTTGGCCGCAGCTTTCGGCAAAGCGTGGAAACGGGCGCAGCGCATGCGGCCCAGCCTCATGTATACATTCTCCCTCACAATGACGAGGGCATCTGCCCCGACTGCGGCCATCGCCATGGCCCCACATTAGACGAGGTCGCCAACACCAAATCCCTCCGTGACGCCTTGGCGATCGTCGCCGCCGTGGCCATGCGCCCCTGTACCGGAGCGGTGTTCCTGCTGTTGCTGACCTGGCGTCTGGACCTGATGACCGCAGGCCTTTTGGGCACGCTGGCCATGGGGCTTGGCACCGCCTCAATCACCATTGCTGTCGCCATTGCCTCGGTCACCATGCGCCAGGGCGCACTGGCCCAGCTCTCTGCCCCCCGCGCCCGCCAGATCGCCGCTCTGATGGAGCTTTGTGGTGGGCTGGTCATCGCGCTGGTTGCCAGCCAGATTGCGCTGAAACTGATCTGACTTTGGGCCCCTCTGGCGAATTCACTTGAAGCCCAAAATTTCCGCATCTAAGCACAATCTATGACACATGCGGCACCTCCCTCCACTCCGATGACCTCTGTCGGACATATACGCGCCATTGCGATCCTTGGCCTGCCCCTGATCGGCGGCCATGTGGCGCAGTTTGCCATTGGCCTGACGGATGCCGCGATGCTGGGATGGTATTCCACCGCAGCACTGGCGGCGGTGACGCTGGCCTCCTCTTATTTCCACGCGATCTTTCTCTTTGGGGCGGGCTTTGCCTTTGCCGTGCTGCCCTTGGTGGCTGAGGCCGCAGGCCGTGGCGACAGCCGCATGGCGCGGCGGTCCAACCGCATGGGCATGTGGTTATCGATGCTCTATGGCGCGCTGGCGATGCCTGCATTTCTGTGGGCCGAGCCTATCCTGCGCACGCTGGGGCAAGATCCCCAGGTGGCCAAGGACGCAGCCGCATATCTGAGCGTCATGGGCTGGGGCATCTTTCCGGCCCTTGCCGTGATGGTGCTGAAATCCACCCTCGCCGCACAGGAGCGCACCCAGGTGGTTCTGTGGATGACGTTGGCCGCAGCCGGGGTCAACGCAGCCGTCAATTACGTGCTGATCTTTGGCAATTTTGGCGCCCCGGAACTGGGTCTGACCGGAGCCGCCATTGCCTCGCTCATGACCGTGACCACCTCAGGAGTAATCCTGTGGGTCTATTGCCAGCGCGCCCTGCCGGAACAGGAGCTGTTTCGCAATTTCCACCAGCCCGATTGGGAGATGTTTGCCCGCCTGTTCCGTCTGGGACTGCCCATCGGCTTCACCACCCTGGCCGAGGTCTCCTTGTTCACCGCCTCCGCCTTTATGATGGGCTGGATCAGCCCGGTGACACTGGCGGCCCATGGCATTGCGCTGAACCTTGCGGGGCTGACATTTATGATCCACCTCGGCCTGTCCAATGTGGCCACCATCCGGGTCGGCAACGCACTGGGGCGCAAGGACCTGCCCCATATGCTGCGCGGCGCGCGGATGCTGATTGCCATCTCCTTCACCGTTGCCATGGCTTCGGTTGCGGCCTTCCTTCTGTGGCCCACGGCACTGATCTCCCTGTTTCTAGACCCCAAAAACCCTGACTACCCGCTGATCCTGACGGCCAGTATCACATTGTTGATGGTCGCCGCCGTCTTCCAGCTGATGGATGGTCTCCAGGCCCAGGCCCTCGGCCTCTTGCGCGGGCTTCAGGACACCAACGTGCCCATGGTCATCGCTGTCTTTGGCTATTGGGCGGTTGGCCTGCCCACCGGCTATATCCTGGGCTTTGTCTTTGACCTGGGCGGCGTCGGCGTCTGGATCGGACTGGTCACAGGCCTCTCACTGGTGGGCGCGCTCCTCTTGTGGCGGTTCTGGGGCTTTGCCGTGCACCGCACCGACCTATTCTGAGGCACTCAGACGCCGACCTTTTCCACAGCCCCTAGCGTCCCCCTTTCGCTAGCCCACAACTGCTGCCATAATGGCAGTCAAACAACACCAAATCACATCCAGTTGAGAGCAGCCCCAACACATGGCAGACGATCTTCTTTCCACGCCCCAGGCCGAGACCTATGACGCATCCTCCATCGAAGTCCTCGAAGGGCTGGAGCCCGTGCGCCAACGCCCCGGCATGTATATCGGCGGAACAGACGAGCGCGCGCTGCACCATATGGTGGCGGAAATCCTCGACAACTCCATGGACGAAGCCGTCGCAGGCCACGCCAACCGGATCGAGGTAGAACTGCACGCAGATTATTCGGTCACCATCCGCGACAACGGCCGCGGCATTCCGATCGACCCCCATCCCAAGTTCCCCGACAAATCCGCGCTTGAGGTGATCCTCTGTACCCTGCACGCCGGCGGCAAATTCTCGGGCAAGGCCTACCAGACCTCGGGCGGCCTGCACGGTGTGGGATCGTCCGTTGTGAACGCACTGTCGGATTCCATGGTGGTCCAGGTCGCCAAAAACAAAGAGCTGTTTGAACAGAAATTCTCCCGCGGCCTGCCGCTGGGCGGGGTGGAAAAGATCGGCGCAGCCCCCAACCGGCGCGGCACCACCGTGACCTTCCACGCGGATGAGATGATCTTTGGCTCCCACCGCTTCAAACCCAAACGCCTGTTCACGCTGGTCCGCTCCAAGGCCTATCTGTTCTCGGGCGTGGAAATCCGCTGGAAATCGGCCATCGACGACGGTGAAACCCCAACCGAGGCCACATTCCACTTCCCCGGCGGCCTACGCGATTACCTGACCGAAGTTCTGGGAAAAACAACCACCTATGCCGACGCACCCTTCGCGGGCAAAGTTGAGTTTTCCGAGAAATTCGGCGAGCCCGGCTATGTGGAATGGGCGATCAACTGGACGCCGTCCCGGGATGGGTTCACCCAGTCCTATTGTAACACCGTCCCCACCCCCGAAGGCGGCACCCATGTCACCGGATTCTGGGCCGCGCTCCTCAAAGGGATCAAGGCATATGGCGAGCTGGTCAACAACAAAAAGGCCGCCCAGATCACCCGCGACGACCTGATGGCGGGCGGCTGTGCGCTGGTCTCCTGCTTCATCGCCGACCCGGCATTTGTGGGCCAGACCAAGGATCGCCTGTCGACGGAAGCCGCCGCAAAAATGGTGGAAAACTCGGTCCGTGACCATTTCGACAACTGGCTTGCGGCGGATACCAAATCGGCCGGCGCCATCCTCGACTTCCTGGTTCTGCGCGCCGAAGAACGTCTGCGCCGCAAACAGGAAAAAGAGACCCAGCGTAAGAGCGCGACCAAGAAACTGCGCCTGCCGGGCAAGCTCACCGACTGCACCGCGAAGAACCGCGCAGGCACCGAATTGTTTATTGTGGAGGGCGACTCCGCCGGCGGCTCCGGCAAGGGCGCGCGCAACCGCGAAAACCAGGCGCTGTTGCCCTTGAAGGGTAAGATCCTGAACGTGCTTGGCGCGGCTTCCTCAAAACTGGGATCAAACGCCGAAATCCGCGACCTGTGTGAGGCGCTGGGTGTGGGGGTTGGCACCAAATTCAACCTCGATGACCTGCGTTATGACAAGATCATCATCATGACCGATGCGGATGTCGACGGCGCCCATATCGCCTCGCTGCTGATGACCTTCTTCTTCACCCAGATGCGCCCACTGATCGACGCAGGCCACCTCTACCTGGCCTGCCCGCCGCTCTTCCGCCTGACCCAAGGGGCCAAACGTGTGTACTGTCTGGACGAGGCAGAGCGCGACAAATGGCTGGAAAAAGGGCTGGGCGGCAAAGGCAAGATCGACGTCAGCCGATTTAAGGGTCTGGGTGAAATGGACGCCAAAGACCTGAAAGAGACGACAATGGACCCCAAAACCCGGAAATTGATCCGGGTCACAATTGACGAGGACGAACCGGGAGAGACCGGCGATCTGGTCGAACGTCTGATGGGCAAAAAACCCGAACTGCGCTACCAATATATTCAGGAAAACGCGAAGTTCGTGGAGGAGCTGGATGTTTAAACCCGAACTAGTTTGAGGTCGGATTGAAAATTATTGAATTTATTATCAGACATCACCCGATTTGGGTGACCTTTGGATATTTAGGACTGCTGGCAGGTGTGTTTTGGAAATACACATCTGCTGGCGCATCTCTCTCACTCAATGAGCTTGGAGACTTTCTGGCCGGCGCGTTCGCGCCACTTGCTTTTTATTGGCTAGTGCTTGGCTTTTTTCAACAGGGTAAAGAGCTGAAAAACAACGTAAATGCTCTCAATCTGCAAGCTGAAGAACTAAAAAATTCAGTAGCCGCTCAAACTGAAATAGCGGAATCGGCAAGACTCCAAATTAATCTTGAGGAATCTCTCGAGAATGAAAGGCGATCTAGAAAGCTTACTGCGGACCGAGCGGAATTGGGCTTAGCTCTTCACGAACTCTACCAGATCTTTTTATCCGCCACACGGCAAGCTGTTTACCCCAAGGGAGACTATACACTTCAATGGGAAGTAATTTATTCTCGGTGTCGTGTTTTAGCATCTTGTATTGAGAATGCCGATCCTGAAAGCGCTGAGAGTCTAGCGAAAATAGTACGGAAAGCTCAGTACATTACCGCAAGGCACAGGAAGCTTCTGGAGAGCCCTGAAATATTGGCGAGTAGTTCTGAAGATCAGGTTACAATTAACAGTGTTTTGCTATCTCGATCAGATGCAGTGGTAGATCTAATGGCGCTAACGCTGGAAATCTCAAACGGTTTCCAATATGCTAGAATGCAACAAGAGAAATTTATAACTGAACTAATCACGACAGAACGCTTAGTGTCAGTGCTTGAAATTCGAATAAACTTTGGAATTTCTAAGTCACCCATTTGGGAGGACATTTTGGAGGCTGCTAAAAAATTGTCGCCTTAGACAAAGTTCGGCTGTTCGGAGTTTTATTTAAAACAAGGTCTATCCTTCAAAACCCCAAAGTACAAGGTCGGGCGCGCACCGCTCAACTCCCGTTCTCTAAACTCTCCGCTGCGTAAGAAGCCCCATTGGGACGCCTCCGGCGGGAGTATTTTTAAAAAGATGAAAAACAAGCGCGCGGCATCTGCCTTTGGGTTTGGGCACCGGGATTTCGCAGGCCTTTATGCAACATTGTTTGCAAAGAAAACGGGGCACCAAAGAGCGCCCCGGCTTTCATCTTTTCCCAAATACTCCCGCCGGAGGCTTCCGCCGTTTCACCTGGCGCAAACCTTTGTGGTTAAAACGCCAGCGTGCTGTCGACCGCGCGTTTCCAGGCGGTGTATTTGGCGTCGCGCACCTCGGCCGCCATCGACGGGCGGAATTCGCGGTCCAGCGCCCAGCATTTGGCAAATTCCTCCATATCCGGCATCGCGCCGATCTTCATGCCCGCCAGCCAGGCCACACCCAGCGCCGTGGTCTCAAGCACCTTGGGACGGTCCACCGGTGCGTCGGTGATATCGGCGAGGAACTGCATCGCCCAGTCCGAGGCCGACATGCCGCCGTCGACGCGCAGGACCGACTGACCGTCGCTTGCCCCCTCTGCCGCGCTCCAATCCGCGCGCATCGCGTCAATCAGGTCACGGGTCTGGTAGCCCACGCTTTCCAGCGCCGCCTTGGCCAGCTCATTTGGGCCAGAGTTGCGCGTGAGGCCATAGATCGCGCCGCGACAATCCGGGTTCCAATAGGGCGCGCCGAGACCCGTGAAGGCAGGCACCAAGACCACCGATTGCGCGGGATCTGCGCCATCCGCCAGCCCTTGGGTTTCCGAGGCTTCGCGGATGATCTTCAGCCCGTCACGCAGCCATTGCACCACCGCACCGGCCACAAAAATCGACCCTTCCAGCGCATAGGTGGGTTTGCCATCCAGTTGATAGGCAATGGTCGTCAACAGGCGGTTGTTGGATTTAACCGGCACATCGCCGGTATTGAGCAGCGCAAAACACCCCGTCCCATAGGTGGATTTCAACATCCCCGGTTTGAAACACGCCTGCCCCACGGTCGCCGCCTGCTGGTCGCCTGCCACGCCGTTGATCGGGATCTCCCGCCCAAAGAGATCGCCGCGGCACAGTCCAAAATCATCAGCGCTGTTCTTGACCTCGGGCAGCATATGCATGGGGATGTCCAGGAGATCACAGATCGTCTGGCTCCACCGCCCTTTGCGGATGTTATAAAGCATGGTGCGCGCCGCATTGGTGGCGTCGGTTGCATGCACCTTGCCGCCCGTCATTTTCCAGATCAGGAAGGTATCAACGGTGCCAAACAACAGCTCTCCGCGATTGGCGCGCGCCCGTGCGCCGTCCACATTGTCCAGCACCCATTTCAGTTTGGTGGCCGAGAAATAGGGATCCACCAGCAAACCGGTGCGGTCGGCAAACATATCCGCATGGCCCGCCTCCTGCAGGCTGCGGCAGAAGTCAGCCGTGCGCCGGTCCTGCCAGACAATGGCGTTGTAGATCGGCTGCCCTGTTGCCTTGTCCCAGACCACGGTGGTTTCGCGCTGGTTGGTGATCCCGATCGAAGCGATCTGCGCCACATCAATGCCCGCGCGTTCAATCACCGCCCGGCAGGTGCCTGCCGTGGTCGCCCAGAGGTCATCCGGATTATGTTCCACCCAGCCGGAATTTGGGAAGATCTGCGGAAACTCTTCCTGGGCTGAGGCCACAGGCGCAAGCTGAGCGTCAAACAGAATGGCGCGGGACGATGTGGTGCCCTGGTCGATGGCAAGAACATAGGTCATGGGTGGGTCTCGTTTAAAATCAAACGCAAAGGGTTGGGTCCAGAGAGTGTGGCCAAATACAAACGCTCTGGCCAGATAAAACCAAAGCCGTGACCAGAGGTCACAAAGAAGGCGGGGGCGTATGTGAACGCCCCCGCCCTGTCTCATCCTAGGGGCTTACTGCCAGGATTTGATCAGCTCGTCATAGGACACCGTCTTGGGCTCTTCGTCCTCATTGGCAAGCTTGGCATAGGGTGCGCCCGGCTGGTTGAACCAGTACTCGGCATCCTGCTCGTCATTGAGTTTCGGACCCAGGTCGCCCTGAACGCCTGCACGTTCCAGACGCTGCAGAACGCGCTCCTGGTCGGAACACAGCGCATCCAGCGCTTCTTGCGGGGTCTTGGCACCGGACATGGCGTCGCCGATGTTCTGCCACCACAGCTGTGCCAGCTTGGGGTAGTCAGGCACGTTGGTGCCGGTTGGCGACCACTGAACGCGCGCAGGCGAACGGTAGAACTCCACCAGACCACCCAGCTTGTCCGCACGATCGGTAAAGTGCTGGCTGTCGATGGTGCTTTCGCGGATGAAGGTCAGACCAACGTCAGACTTCTTCAGGTCCACGGTTTTCGACACCACGAACTGAGCATAGAGCCAGGCAGCCTTGGCGCGATCCACCGGAGTGGATTCCATCAGTGTCCAGGAACCGGCGTCTTGGTAGCCGATTTTCTGGCCGTCTTTCCAATATGCACCATGTGGGCTGGGCGCCATCCGCCATTTCGGCGTGCCGTCCTCGTTCATCACCGGCAGATCGGGCTCAACCGTGGCTGCGGTAAAGGCGGTGTACCAGAACATCTGCTGTGCCACGTTCCCTTGTGCCGGGATCGGACCCGCTTCCGAGAAGGTCATGCCAGCGGCCGCAGGCGGGGAGTATTTCTCCAGCCATTCGATCGCCTTGGTCACAGCGTAAACAGCAGCCGGTGCGTTGGTCGCACCACCGCGTGCCACACAGGAACCGGTCGGCTGGGAGTTCTCGTTTACACGAATGCCCCATTCATCCACCGGCAGGCCGTTTGGCTCACCTGCGTCGCCCATGCCAGCCATGGACATCCACGCGTCGGTGTAACGCCAGCCCAACGACGGGTCTTTCTTGCCGTAGTCCATGTTGCCAAAGACATCACCCTGGACGTCCAGGTGGCTCAGATCACGACCGGTGAAGAACTCAGCAATGTCCTCATAGGCGGACCAGTTCACCGGCACACCCAGATCATAGCCATAGGCGGCTTTGAAATCGGCTTTGTTCTTCTCGTCGTTGAACCAGTCATACCGGAACCAGTAGAGGTTCGCGAATTGCTGGGTCGGCAGCTGGTACAGTTTGCCATCGGGACCGGTGGTAAAGCTGGTGCCGATGAAATCATCCACATCCAGGCTCGGCAGAGTCACATCTGCGCCCTCACCCGCCATCCAGTCGGTCAGGTTGCGCACCTGCTTGTACCGCCAGTGGGTGCCGATCAGGTCACTGTCGTTGATATAGGCGTCATAGATGTTCTCGCCGGACTGCATCTGGGTTTGCAGCTTCTCAACCACGTCACCTTCGCCGATCAGGTCATGGGTGACCTTGATACCAGTGATCGCCTCAAAGGCAGGCGCCAGCACTTCGCTTTCGTACTGGTGGGTGGTGATGGTTTCAGACACAACTTTGATGTCCATGCCCTGAAACGGTTTGGCCGCGTCCACAAAGAACTGCATCTCTGCTTCCTGATCGGCACGCGACAGCACCGACAGATCGCCAATTTCCGTATCCAGGAATTTCTTGGCAGCCTCCATATCGGCCATTGCCGCGCTGCCAATCATGCCAAGTGCCAGCGCAAGCGCGGTACTTGATTTGAGCGTAAACTTCATAGTTTCCTCCCGTAAAGTTTAGTCAATTATACTACTGCCCCCCACAGGCGCGGTGCCCATGGGAGGTCAGATCTCGTGTTACACCCAGCGGAAAACCGCAACGGCGTAGATCAGGCAAACCCCCAGCGCCCAAGGCTGGTTCGCGCCCACAAGTCCCAGCCAGCCCAAGTTGATAAAGGCTGAACCAAGAAGCGTGATAAAAAGACGATCTCCCCGTGTCGTCTCTGTGCCCAAGATGCCGCGGCGCGGTGTCTCGGGAAATTTGATCGCCAGCACCGTAAAGGTGAGCAACATGCTAGCGATGAAGATAAAGAACAAAGCCGTCGGCCAGGTCCAAGCCATCCAATCCATGATGTGTCTCCTTTCGGTCTATTACACGCGGCCCAGGGCGAAACCCTTGGCGATGTAGTTGCGGACGAAGTAGATAACGAGCGCACCGGGCACCAGCGTCAGCACGCCGGCCGCCGCCAGAACACCCCAGTCGATCCCTGCGGCCCCTTGGGTCCGGGTCATGATTGCGGCAATCGGCTTTGCGTCCACCGTGGTCAGGGTCCGGCTGAGCAGCAGTTCCACCCAGGAGAACATAAAGCAGAAGAAGGCCGCGACCCCGATGCCCGATGAAATCAGCGGCATGAAGATCTTCACAAAGAACCGGCCAAAGCTGTAGCCGTCGATATATGCGGTCTCGTCGATTTCCTTGGGCACGCCACGCATGAACCCTTCCAGGATCCAAACCGCCAGCGGCACGTTGAACAGACAATGCGCCAGCGCCACCGCGATATGGGTGTCAAACAGACCCACGGACGAATAGAGCTGGAAGAACGGCAGCGCAAAAACAGCAGGCGGTGCCATCCGGTTGGTCAGCAGCCAGAAGAACAGGTGTTTGTCACCCAGAAAGCTGTAACGGCTGAACGCATAGGCCGCCGGCAGCGCCACAGCAAGGCTGATCACCGTGTTCATCACCACATAGGTCAACGAGTTCACATAGCCCATGTACCAGGCGGGGTCAGACAGGATGGTGATATAGTTCTGAAACGTCAAATCCTGCGGCCACAGCGAAAACGTGCTCAGGATCTCGGTGTTGGTCTTCAGGCTCATATTGATCAGCCAGTAGATCGGCAGCATCAGGAAGATCAGATAGCAGGCCATTACAATGACCGACCCTTTGATCGCCACCCGCGCCTTCTTCTTGGGCTGCACGGTAAAGCTGGTTGTGGCAGTTGCATCCGTCATCAATCAGCCCTCCCTTTTGTCCATAGTGGTCATAATGGTGTAGAAGACATAGGCCAGCGTCAGGATCACAAGGTTATACATGATCGAAAACGCAGCAGCCGGTCCCAGATCGAATTGGCCAAGCGCCATTTTGACAAGGTCAATCGACAAAAGCGTTGTTGCATTGCCCGGACCACCGCCGGTCACAACAAACGGCTCGGTGTAGATCATGAAACTGTCCATGAACCGCAGCAGGATCGCGATCATCAGAACACCCATCATCTTGGGCAGCTCGATAAAGCGGAAGATTTTCCAGCGCGATGCCTGATCGATTTTGGCCGCCTGATAATAGGCGTCGGGGATCGATTTCAGACCGGCAAAAGCCAACAGCGCCACCAGCGAGGTCCAGTGCCAGACATCCATTACAATGATGGTGGCCCAGGCCGCAAAGGTGTCTTGGGTATAGTTGTAATTGATCCCCAGCGCATCCAGCGTATAGCCCAACAGACCAATGTCCACACGGCCAAAGATCTGCCAGATGGTGCCCACCACATTCCACGGAACCAGCAGAGGCAGCGACATCAGAACCAGGCAGAAGCTCGACCAGAAGCCCGATTTCGGCATGTTCAGCGCCACAAAAATCCCCAGCGGAATTTCAATCGCCAGAATAATGCCCGAGAACATCAGCTGACGCCCCAAAGCGTCCCACATCCGTTCCGAATGCAGCATTTCTTCGAACCATTCGAGACCGGCCCAGAAGAACTGGTTGTTGCCGAATGTGTCCTGAACCGAATAGTTCACAACCGTCATCAACGGGATTACCGCCGAAAACGCGACCAGGATCAGAACCGGAAGGATCAGGAACCAGGCCTTTTGATTGACTGTCTTTTCCATCAGGCTGCCTCCCCCTCTTGCAACCAGTCGTTCACGTAAACATTGACGCGTTCCGGCGCAAAAGTGACGCGGTTCATATCCGGCGAAATCTCGGTGCCTTCGGGCGCGACAATGTTCATTTCTTTGCCAAAGAGGTCGGCGCGCACGATTTTGTGGCGGCCCACGTCCTCAACCCGACGCACATTAACCGGCAGGCCATCGCCCTTGGTCAGCGTCACAAATTCCGGGCGCACGCCGATCTCGACCTTGCCGGACAGATCCTTGAACGCGCGGTCCAGCCGTACCTCGGCCCCATGCACCGACGCCACCTGCCCCACAACCGAGGCCGGGATCACATTCATCCCCGGAGAGCCGATGAAATAGCCCACAAACGTATGTTCCGGCTTGTTAAACAGCTCTTCCGGCGTGCCGATCTGCACCACGCGGCCGTCGTACATCACGACCACTTTGTCCGCAAAAGTCAGCGCTTCGGTCTGGTCATGCGTCACATAGATCATCGTGTGACCAAATTGGTGATGCAGCGATTTCAGCTGGGTGCGCAGCTCCCATTTCATATGGGGGTCGATCACGGTCAGCGGCTCGTCAAACAACAGCGCGTTTACATCCTCGCGCACCATGCCCCGACCGAGCGAGATCTTCTGCTTGGCATCCGCCGTCAGACCGCGCGCACGGCGGTCCAGCTCGGCTTCCATACCAATCATCTGACCGATCTGCTGCAC
>NZ_WIBF01000010.1 GCF_009496005.1 Tritonibacter litoralis | reverse complement strand
AAGCTGGTCTCCATAGCAGATACCAGCTTGAATCACGCATGAGCCTTCGTGTGAATCCCTTTTGTCAACATGACCTAAGGAGTATACGCGCACGTCAAATGTACCATGCGGTTCAAAGTCAAAAGCGAGCCCGATAGCGACGATCGGAATGCCCATCAGAAAAAAGGCTGAATAGAATTTTATGCGATGGCCGTTAGATATTGCGCGCTTCGTTGGGATAATGATCCCTAAAAAAGTCCATGCGATTAAAACGGCAAAGGCGATTGCAAATAATAGCAGTTTCACCAAGATTCTCTTATATTATCAACGTTGCGGGGATGTAGGCACGAGACCGACAGACTTGGCCAAAGTCTGTCTTCGGCCGAGTATGCGGGCTGATGTGACTTGACTGGAAAATACCACCTATGCGCCTCTAATTGATGCCAAAATACTCAAGAACGAGCCCAATTGCTGCAATGAAAACTGAGCCCAGGATAATGAGGCAAGCGACAACGAAATACATGTAGAAGAACCCGTATATCGAGTCTCTTAGCCATTTAAAATAAGCACTTGCCCGTTTCATGTTCACTCCCCTCCATAGGGTGAATTTTGATCGGACTAACGCCCCCGCCTTTTTACATTCCCCCCACGCTGCCCAGCTCGTCCAGCGGTCGAGCGGCCTCGGGACTTCACAGCCTTTTCTGCAGCCGCATCAATGGCCGATTGGCGCGCCAGCGGGTCGTCGGCGATGGCGAGGTCGACGGCTTCCAGGCGTTTGACCTCATCGCGCAGGCGGGCGGCTTCCTCAAATTCGAGGTTTTCGGCAGCTTTGCGCATCTCTTCCTTGAGGCCCGCCAGATGCGCTTCCAGATTGGCGCCGTGCATCGGTTTGTCGATGGTGGCGGTGACGCGGTTCATGTCGGCGTCCCCGTCATAGAGCCCGGCCAAGACGTCCTCGACGTTCTTCTTCACCGTTGCGGGGGTGATGCCGTGTTCCAGGTTATAGGCGATCTGTTTTTCGCGGCGGCGGTTGGTCTCACCTATGGCGCGCTCCATCGAGCCGGTGATTTTATCCGCATACATGATGACGCGGCCATCGGCGTTTCGGGCGGCGCGGCCGATGGTCTGGATCAGCGAGGTCTCGGACCGCAAAAAGCCTTCCTTATCTGCGTCGAGAATGGCGACCAGACCACATTCGGGGATGTCCAGACCCTCGCGCAGGAGGTTGATCCCCACCAGAACGTCAAAGGCCCCAAGCCGCAGATCACGCAGGATTTCAATACGTTCCAGCGTGTCGATGTCGCTGTGCATATAGCGGATCTTGATCCCCTGTTCATGCAGGTATTCGGTTAGGTCTTCGGCCATCCGTTTGGTGAGCACCGTACAGAGCGTGCGGAAGCCCCGTTCGGTGACCATGCGGATTTCGTCCAGGAGGTCATCCACTTGCGTGGCAACCGGGCGGATCTCAACCTCAGGGTCCAACAGGCCCGTGGGGCGGATCACCTGTTCCGCAAAGACGCCGCCGGATTGTTCCATCTCCCAGTTGGAGGGCGTGGCCGAGACAAAGACGGACTGGGGGCGCATGGCGTCCCACTCCTCGAATTTGAGGGGGCGGTTGTCCATGCAGGACGGCAGGCGGAAACCGTGTTCGGCGAGGGTGAACTTGCGGCGATAGTCGCCCCGGTACATGCCGCCGATCTGCGGCACCGAGACGTGGCTTTCATCGGCAAACACAATGGCGTTGTCGGGGATGAATTCGAACAGGGTGGGGGGCGGCTCACCGGGAGCGCGTCCGGTCAGATAGCGGGAGTAGTTTTCGATCCCGTTGCAATGGCCGGTGGCCTCCAACATTTCAATGTCGAAATTGGTGCGCTGCTCCAGCCGCTGCGCTTCCAGCAGTTTGCCTTCGCTCACCAGATTGTCGAGCCGCTCGCGCAGCTCTCTTTTGATCGAGATCACCGCCTGGTTCAGGGTCGGTTTTGGCGTCACATAGTGGGAGTTCGCATAGACGCGGATCTGGTCAAACGTGCCGGTGCGTTCGCCGGTCAGCGGGTCAAATTCTGTGATGCCTTCCAGCTCTTCGCCAAAGAAGGACAGCCGCCAGGCGCGATCTTCCAAGTGGGCCGGGAAGATCTCAAGACTGTCGCCGCGCACCCGGAAGGAGCCGCGCTGGAAGGCCTGATCGTTGCGTTTGTACTGCTGCGCCACAAGGTCTGCCATCACCTGACGCTGGTCGTACTCCTCGCCCACCTTCAGATCCTGGGTCATCGCCGAATAGGTTTCGACCGAGCCGATACCATAGATGCAAGAGACCGAGGCGATGATGATCACGTCGTCACGTTCCAAGAGCGCCCGTGTCGCAGAGTGGCGCATACGGTCGATCTGTTCGTTGATCTGGCTTTCTTTCTCGATATAGGTGTCCGAGCGTGCCACATAGGCCTCGGGCTGGTAATAGTCATAGAAGGACACAAAATATTCGACCGAGTTCTCGGGGAAGAAGCCTTTGAATTCGCCATACAATTGCGCGGCCAGCGTTTTGTTCGGGGCCAGAATGATCGCCGGGCGCTGGGTTTCTTCGATGATCTTGGCCATCGTAAAGGTCTTGCCCGTGCCCGTGGCCCCCAACAGCACCTGATTGCGTTCCCCGTCCTTGACGCCTTGGGACAGTTCCGCAATCGCCGTCGGCTGGTCGCCTGCGGGATCAAAGGTTGTGGACATGGTGAACTGCTTGCCGCCTTCCAGTTTAGGGCGACGCTGGGCCGCGCGGTCGACCATCATCGGTTGTGACGAGTCTGAATTGGCATAGGGCATGGGCGACTCCTTTTGGGGCAGTCCGTTGGCAGTGCGCGCGATTTTGATCTGTTTTTGTTCTTCTGCAAGAGGGATTTCGCCTGCACGCGCTGCAAAGTGAACACAAGACCGCAGACAAAGGCAGGAAATCTGCACAATGCGGGGCATTTGGTCCCTTGTCAGCATGGGGCGGGGTGGCGCATATAGGCGTAAGCACGTTCTCAACCCCAAGGGAGTCAGCCACCATGCGCGCGCGTATCTATCGTCCGGCCCGAAATGCAATGACATCAGGCATGGCAAAGACCCGGTCCTGGGTTCTTGAATACGCGCAAGGCAGTGCACGGGAAGTGGACCCGTTGATGGGGTGGACCTCGACCAGCGACACACAAACCCAGGTCAAACTGAAGTTCGACAGCAAGGAAGCGGCGCTGGACTATGCAGAGGCCAATGGCATCGATGCCCAGGTGGTCGAGCCCAAGACGCGCAAGGCCAACGTCCGCCCCGGTGGCTATGGCGACAATTTCGCCACCAACCGCCGCGCGGTTTGGACACACTGATCCCCCCCTGTTTCAACCGGTGACGCAACGGCGTCGCTGCGCAGATACCTATTAAATTTGCCCCGTCGGTTCCGCCGCATGGGGCTTTTTTATGCGTGGGTTGGAGGTGGTTTTCGGCGATCTTGTGCCGTTTAGGGTCACGAAGACGTGTGAAGCGCATTCTGTCTCTCGTAACGTGGGCACGCTGCCCTAAGATATTGGCAAAAGCCGCGTTGATTTGGCCACAAACTGGACCCGAACGAGACCCGTGTGAGAAAGGGAACGGAAATGGATTTCAAACCTCAAAACCGCCGCAAATTTCTGATGACCGGCAGCGCCGCCGGAGCAGGACTGGTGACCGGTGTGTCTGGTCTTGTGTCACCTGCACGGGCTGCCGGGTTGGCACCGACACCGTCGATGCGGGGGGGCTCCAACAATTATCGCCCCGGCGCACCGATTGTCGAGAAAATCGGCGGTGGTGGTTTCTGGATGACCGGAACAGTGCGCCGCGCGGGCGACGGTGCCGCGTTGGAAGGTATCCGCATTCAGGTCTGGGCCCATACCACCGAAGGTCACGAGCGTGACGTCCAAAGCCACGGTGCCACGCTGACACAGGCCGACGGGTCGTTCCGCCTGGAGATGCCGCAAATAGTGCCGGCCTTTGGCCAGCCGCATGGGCATCTTGCTTATGACGATGCCGGGTTTGAAACTGTGTTCCTGCGCCCAGTGATGAAACGCGCATCCGACACCACGCTGAACGCAGATTTCGTTCTGCAACCGGCTTAACACGACCTATGCGGCTGCGATCTTTCCTGATTTGGGCCGGTCTTGTGGCGCTGATGGGGCTGCCGGTGCTGGTGGCTGGGCAAAGCCCGCTGTTGGAATGGCGCGACGGGATTTACATCGCCGCCGGGTTTGCCGGGGTTGTGGCGATGTCGCTTTTACTGTTGCAACCGCTGTTGATGAGTGGCGCCTTGCCGGGCCTGTCGCTTACGGCAGGGCGGCGGTTTCACGGCGTGGTGGGATCCGTTCTGCTGTTGTCGGTCGTGGTGCATGTTGTCGGTCTGTGGCTGACCAGTCCGCCGGATGTTGTGGATGCGCTGCTCTACCGGTCGCCGACACCGTTTTCGGTCTGGGGCGTCAGTGCGATGTGGGCCTTGTTTCTGGCGGCAGGTCTTATGGCAGCGCGCAGCTATCTGCCGTGGCGGGTGCGTTATGTGCGGTTGGCGCATTTGGGACTGGTGGCAATTGTGGTCCTTGGCAGCATCCTTCATGCGCTCTTGATCCAAGGCACGATGGAGCTTCTGACAAAATGGGCGCTGTGCGGCTCTGTGGCGCTGGCGCTGATCAAGGTGTTGCTGGATCGACGCTCCTTGTTGCGCAGAAGTAAGGTCGCCCAGGGGTGAGATGAGCGGCCGATAAACCGGCCCGTCTTGGGGCTATAGGCTTCTGGTCTGTTGACGGGGAAAATGACGGCAGACACGCAGTTTGCCCTGCGCTGGATCCTGATGCAGGAGGCCGTGACGGTTGTGATCCCCGGCGCAAAAAACCAGCAGCAGGACCAGGCCAATGCGGCGGCCAGCGATGTTGCGCCGTTGTCAAACGACACGATGGCGGCGCTGCGCAATCTGTATGAGACCCGCATCGCGCCGCATGTGCATCACCTGTGGTAACGGGCTTTCTTAGCCTACAATCAACTGTTTGAGCTGTAGCGCCTCGTGTTCCAGCTCATTCAGGCGGTAATTCACCACGTCGCCGATAGTGACCATCCCTTTGAGCATGCCGGCCTCTACAACGGGCATGTGGCGGAAACGCCCTTCGGACATGCTGCGTAGCACTTCAACCAAAGTGTCCTGCGTGCCGCAGGTCACCACATCGCGGGTCATGTTTTCAGCCACAGTCTGCGGCAGGGTCTGGCCCGGTGTCTCGGCCAGCTTGCGCACGATGTCGCGTTCGGACAGGATCCCGGTCAAATCGCCGTCGCTGTTTGTGACCACCAACGCCCCGATCCGCTTGTCGCGCAGTATCTGGACGGCGGCGGGCAGCGTGTCGGTCTCTGCAATGGTGATCACGGTCTGATCCTTCTGCGCCAGCAGATGTTTGATCCGAACCGCTTCGGTTTGCATATTGTTTTCAATGGACTGGCTAGAGCTCGCTTGCTTGGCTTTGTCTCCGGCCATTGGAGCTTGATAGGATGTCGGCATACTCGTGAACCTCCCTTTTCCACGTCTTGGTCCATGGGACCAGGTCCAGAATATTCAGAAAAAGGCGGGTTAGGCGATGTAAATTCGTCGCCGTTACGTGATGTTACGCAGTTTGGAGCGCCTCACGAGCGCGCTGCAGGCGGTTGAACCGGTTGTTTTCCGCTTACCCAAGGGGCTGGTGCGGAGGTGTTTAACGCCATTGAAAAGCCCTGCGTGCTTTGTTACCCCCGCGCTAGATCGCGTGCGGTCTACAGGAATAAAACCAGCGCAGGCACAACAACAGCGGCAGGCGGGCGGCCAGAAGAGGTCGCCTTTTTCTTGGCCGCCGGATCACGTCAGTGATGTCAGGAGCAGACATGTCGATTTCTTATCTCGTCACCCATTCCGGGGGCTTTCATGCGGATGAGGTTCTGTCCTCGGTCATCCTGACCCATCTGTTTCCTGCGGCGCAACTGGTGCGCAGCCGCGATGAAATGTGGATCACCCCGGCTGAGGATCGCATCATCTATGATGTGGGACGTGCATTTGATGCGGAGCGTCAGATCTTTGACCACCACCAAAAACCGGTGCCGCTGCGGGATACGGATGCCGAAGAGGCGCAGCCCTACAGCTCGTTTGGTTTGATCTGGGCCCATTACGGGCGCGATTACCTGCGCAGCCTTGAGGTGCCCGAAGACCATCTGGAAGACATCTTTGCCTCCTTTGACCGTGGGTTTGTTCTGCCGATTGATCTGATGGACAATGGCGTGATGAACCCCGGTCAGGCCGGGCCGATGCTGGCGGGGCTCACGCTGCCTGCGTTGATCGAAAGCCTGAAACCGGTGTTTGATGACACAAACGAAGGCGCGGAAGATCAGGCGTTTGGGCAGGCATTGACCATGGCGCGCGGGCTGGTCGAAGCCTCGATCCGCCGCAAAACCGCCAAACGCCGGGCCGAGGCGATGGTCACCGATGCGATCACCGCGGCAGGCAATGGCCGCGTGCTGGAGCTGCCGATGGGCATGCCGTTTCGGTCCGCTGTGGAGGCCACGGGCGCCGATCACCTGTGGTTTGTGGTGCATCCCCGGGGTGAGGATTGGACTCTGACCACCATTCGCGTGGGCAATGATACCTTCGAAAACCGCGCTGACCTGCCCGAGGCCTGGGCTGGTCTGACGGATGCAGCCTTGGAAGAGGCATCGGGCGTGACAGGTGCCAAATTCTGCCACAACGGTCGGTTTATCGCGGTGGCCGACAGCCGCGCAGGTGCGATGAAAATGGCAGAGCTGGCGGTTGCTGAAGCAGAGCGTACAGCCCCCTCAGCCTAACACATCTGAGGTTCACCCCACTTTGACGCGCGTCAAAGCGGATAAATCGGAGAGTCGTTATCCTTCCCCTGCACGTAAAACTGCATAGGAGGATAAAATGGTTGAAACGACACATACGGCTGGCCGTTGGCCGTCGCTTTATGAACCGTTCCGGCATTTGGGCACCCGATTGGCGGAATGGGTTACACCGGCGTCAGATGCATCCACGGACAAGGATGCCTATCACATTACCTTGGAGCTGCCAGGCGTGGCCGAAGAGGACATTGCCCTGACCGCCCATGACGGTGTTCTGCGCGTCACTGGTGAGAAAAAAGTCGAGCGGGAAGAAAAAGGTGAGACCTGGTATTTCCAGGAACGCCAGTTTGGCAGTTTTCAGCGGTCGTTCCGATTGCCACCTGACGCGGAGGCGCGGGAAATCTCAGCCGCGTTGAAAGATGGCGTGCTGACCGTGACCATCCCCAAGTTGGCCCAAACACCGTCCGAGGCCACCAAAATCCCGGTGACCAAGGCCTGAGCGGGCGTTAAACACCATCGCGGCCGCGGCGCAAGGTCTAGGGGGGCCGCCGCACCGCATGGGCCGCCGCCGACCAAATGGTCGGCGGCCTTTTTTTCGCCTCAGCCAGACGTGTCCGCCAATTGCCACAGCTGATTGTTCAGATGGGTCAGCGTCTGGTTCAGCTGGTCGCGGCTGACCCGTCCGCCCAGACAGACGCGGGCCATTTGTGATTGATCGCTGCCGACGGCAAAATTGTCGCCGGGCACAATCCCGATCTCATAATTCGACATCTGTGACATCAAGGTGGCGCAGGTCACGCCCGGCGGCAGTTGCAGCCAGACGTTAAAGGCGTTGGCATGTGCGGTATATTGCGCCTCGGTCAGGATGCCGGCGGCGATGTCCTGGCGGGCGGCAGATTCAGACCGGATAAAACGGCGGATCTGATCGGCGGTGCCATCCAGAACCCAGCGCGTGGTCAGCGCCATTGACAGCGGCGAAGCCATGACCGAGACGGCGCGCAGTGCGTTTTCCAGCGCAAAGGCCGCGCGCGCATTGGGGGCCACCGTATAGGCCAGCCTGAGCCCTGCGCCGATGCATTTCGCAAGACCGCCAATATGCCAGGTCTGTTCGGGCGCGCTGGTGGCCAGAGGCGGTGGCGCGTCGGGGGGAATGAACCCATAGGCGTCATCCTCGATCAGGGCGAGGTTTTCGTGCTGGATCAGCCGCGCGATCTCTAACCGGCGGAATTGGGGGATCGTATGGGTGGTGGGATTGTGCAGCGTCGGGTTCAGATACAGCGCCTTGGGCTTATGCGCCTGGATCAGATCCGCCAGCGCATCCGGCAGGATGCCGTCTTTGTCCCAGGGCACGCCCACCAGTTTCAGACCCAGCTGTTGGGCGATCCGGCGGAACCCGGTGTAGGTCACATTCTCGCACAGGATGGTGTCACCGCGTTTGGCCAATACGGTCAGCAGCGCCATCATCGTGGCATGGGCACCGGGGGTGACCATGATCCGGTTCAGGCTGGGCACCATGCCGCGCATCGACAACCAGATCGAGGCGGCCTCTTTGTCCTGTTCGCTGCCTGCGGGCAGCTGATAACGCAACAGGTGGATCAGATCATCGGACACCGCCGACAGCCCCGCGCGCATCCGTTCCAGCAGCTCGGGATCCGTGGGTTCGGGCGGGGCGTTCATGGTCAGGTCAAACGCCTTGGCCCGGCGGTCATCGCTGATGTTGGTCACCGGCTGTTGGGCCAGCACAAAGGTGCCGCGGCCCACATGGGTTTCCACCAGCTTGCGCTTTAGCGCCTCGGAATACCCGCGCGAGACGGTGGTGAAATCCACGTCCAGCATATCCGCGAGCTTGCGCTGTGGCGGCAGGCGATCGCCCGGCAAAAGCACCCGGTCTTTGATGTCCTGAGCGATGCAATCGGCAATCGCCAGATAGCGTGGGTGAGAGGAGTGTTCGATTCGGCTGCGCCAGTTTTGCATGGATCCGGGGACTCATATCAGAATTGATTATCATTGTATGGATCATTTCCAGACAATTATGAGCAAGAGCTTTTGCCTGAATTTCACGATTTCACGCGTATTTGGGCGAATAATTAACCAAACCTATGACTGAGATGCCTATTTGATAATCGAACCATACAATCAATACAATTTTATTGATTGCAAAATTGTATGCAGTGATGGGCAAGCGCTGCGGCAGGGGTCAGCAAAGAGAGGACATCAACGCGACGAACACAGGAGAGGACGCAGATGCCCGAAGTCACAACCCCCCCGCACAAGGACGGCGACTATTTTGTAAACTATGAAGAGAAGGTCTTTGAGGACGTTCAGGCGGATGAAGGCGAGAAGGCGCTGGTGACATTTCACACCGTCGCTTTTGAAGGGTCCATCGGTCTGGTGAACATCCTGCAAGCGATCCGTCTGCAGCGCAAAGGCTTTGAAACCTCGGTTTTGCTCTATGGCCCCGGCGTGTCGCTGGGCGTGCAGCGCGGTTTCCCGACCCTGGGTGACGAAGCCTTCCCGGGCGCGCAGAACTACTCTGCCAACCTGATGAAGTTCATGAAAGAAGGCGGCAAAGTCTATGCCTGTCGGTTCGCGCTGCAGATGCTGATGGGCCATGGTGAACCATCGCTGCTGCCGGGCATCACCCCCATCGCGCCGCAAGACGTGTTGGACATTGTGCTGCTGCACCGCAAGGACAATGCCTTCATCCTGGACACCTGGACCGTTTGATCCGGACGCGCGCAGGCGCTGGGCGGCAATGGCGTCGCCCAATCACAGCTGCGCAGACTGAGCTGGGGCAACAGCGCTGTTGCCCCGTCTTTCCCTGATCACCCCCGAGCCAGCAGGATCACCCCTATGTCCAAATCCACCGTGCGCGCCGCTGCCGTGCAGATCGCGCCTGACCTGACCTCTCGATCTGGCACGTTGACCCGTGTGTTGAACGCCATCGCCGAGGCAGCAGGCAAAGGCGCCGACCTGATTGTTTTCCCAGAGACCTTTGTGCCTTGGTATCCGTATTTCTCATTTGTGCTGCCGCCCATGCAGCAGGGGGCCGAGCATCTGCGCCTGTATGAAGAGGCGATGGTGGTGCCGTCTCCTGAGAGCGAGGCCGTGGCCAAAGCGGCCAAAACCCATGGCGTGGTGATTGTGCTTGGGATCAATGAACGCGATCACGGCTCTCTTTATAACACGCAGCTGATTTACGACGCGGACGGGACGCTGGCGCTGAAACGGCGCAAGATCACGCCGACCTATCATGAGCGCATGATCTGGGGACAAGGCGATGGCGCGGGGCTCAAGGTGGTCGACACCAAAGTGGGCCGTCTGGGTGCCTTGGCCTGTTGGGAGCATTACAACCCCTTGGCGCGCTATGCGCTGATGACCCAGCACGAGGAAATCCATGCGGCGCAATTCCCCGGCAGTCTGGTGGGGCCGATCTTTGGCGAACAGATCGAGGTCACGATGCGCCATCACGCGCTAGAGTCGGCCTGTTTTGTGGTCAATGCCACCGGTTGGCTGACCGAGGAGCAGATCGCCAGCATCCATGACGACCCCAAGCTGCAAAAAGGTCTGCGCGATGGCTGTATGACCTGCATTATCTCTCCCGAAGGCCGCCATGTGGTGCCGCCCTTGACCGAAGGCGAAGGCATCCTGATCGCGGATCTCGACATGCGGCTGGTGACCAAACGCAAACGCATGATGGACAGTGTGGGCCATTACGCCCGCCCGGAACTGCTGCATCTGGTGCATGATGCCCGCCCCGCACAGGCCGTGCGCCGGATCGAAGAGCCCACCCCTCAACCCGTTCTTACCCCTGAATTGGAGGCCGAAGATGTCTGATGCTGATCTGATCAATGAACTGCAGACCCGTGGCATGCGGCTGGTGGACCCAAGTCAGGGCCATGAAAGCCGTCGCGGCGGCGCTGGACCGACCGACCACAAGGCGGTGACCATTGGCGACCATACCGTGATGGTGCCGGTCCACACCGCGCCGGCCTTTGACAGCCCCTATGTGGTGACGCCCCAAGGGGCCGATGGCACGGCCGAGGTCACCAAAGCGGGCGCGCCGATGGGCAAGATCTCCTTTCCAGCGCGGCCCAAGTTTTATGATCTGAAAACGGCCGAGGGCGTGCCTTATAATCACATCGCGGTGCTGCATGCGCGTGATGTGTTGGCCACCACCGTGCTGCAGACTTGCATCCGTTATGAGAGCCGCAAGAAAACCTGCCAGTTCTGTTCCATTGGGCAGTCCCTGGCGGCGGGCCGGACGATTGCCCATAAAACCCCGGAACAATTGGCCGAGGTTGCCAAGGCCGCGGTGGAGATGGACGGGGTCAAACATATGGTGCTGACCACCGGCACCCCGGCGGGCAAGGATCGCGGCGCGGCTGTTCTGGCAGACAGTGCCCGCGCGATCAAAGCCGCCGTCGATATTCCAATCCAAGCGCAGTGCGAGCCGCCCGAGGATGACGCCTGGCTTCAAAAGATGTTCGATGCAGGCGTTGATGCGCTTGGTATGCATCTGGAGGCGGTGACGCCCGAGGTGCGCGAACGGATCATGTCGGGCAAGGCACAGGTGAGCCTGGACAAGTATTTCTCCAGCTTTGAAGCGGCGGTAAAGGTCTTTGGGCGGGGGCAGGTCTCGACCTATATTCTGGCCGGTCTGGGTGATACCGCCGAGGCTATTCTGGAGACATCGGAAAAGCTGTGCGAGATCGGCGTCTACCCCTTTGTAGTGCCCTTTGTTCCGGTGTCTGGCACGCCGCTTGAAAGCCACCCATCGCCGACGTCGGAATTCATGGCCTCGGTGCTGCGGCCCCTGTCGCAGATGGTGTTAAAGGCCGGTATGCGCGCGGATCAGATCAAGGCAGGCTGTGGCAAATGCGGCGCGTGTTCGGCGCTGTCGACTTACGAAAAACTCGGCCTCAGAAAACTGGAGGCTGCATTATGAGCTTTCAGAACCAATCGGCCTTTGTCTCCCCTGATTTTATCATCCGCGCGGCCACTCTTGCATGGGAGCAGGCGGGGGCCGAAGCGCTGCGCCATCAGGTCTTTGTCCGGGAACAGGGGATTTTCAAAACCCATGACCGCGACCAGATTGATGAGATCGCGATGCCCTTGGTTGCCATCTCCACCTATGCGTCTGAGGCCGATCAGGTGGTGGGCACCGTGCGCATTCACGAGGACGCGCCGGGCCTGTGGCGCGGCTCTCGTCTGGCGGTGGCGCCCAGTCATCGCCGCATTGGCAGTCTGGGGGCCGAGCTGATCCGGCTGGCGGTATCCACCGCCAATGGGCGCGGCTGCGACCGGTTTCTGGCCCATGTGCAGGTGCAAAACGTGCCTCTGTTCAAACGGCTCCACTGGACCCCGATTCAAGAGGTTGATCTGCATGGCGTTCCCCATATGGAGATGTCGGCGGATCTGGAGTTTTACCCGCCCATCACGGATCCGGCTTGCGGCTGGAAGACCCTGGGGCGTCGTCGGCGGAGACGGGTATGATCCGGCAAGAGGTACAGCTGACCCAGATGCTGCGCGATCTGCGCGATCACCCCTCGATCCGGGGAAAGCTGGATATTGCTGATGCAACGGCGGGCCTGGGCCTGACGGGCGATTGCCCCGGCCAACCCGGCGATGACGCGGCGGTGCTGCCCAATGGTGCGGGCTTTGATCTGTTTGCGGGCGAAGGCTTTATCAACGCGTTTGTTGAGGCGGACCCCTGGTTTGCGGGCTGGTGCGGGGTGATGGTCAATATCTCAGATATCCTCGCCATGGGCGGCCGACCCCGTGCGGTGACCAACGCCTTGTGGGCGCCAAGCGCCGAAGCCGCGCAGCCGGTTCTGGCGGGGATGAAGGCGGCGGCAAGCGCCTATGGCGTGCCGATTGTGGGCGGTCACAGCAACCTGCGCACCGATCAGCTGCAACTGGCAGTGTCGATCATCGGCCATGCCAAAGCGTTGGTCTCCAGCTTTGCGGCACGCCCTGGTGATGTGGTGATTGTGGCCGTGGATCACACGGGCAGCTACCGCGAACCCTTTGACAATTGGAACGCAGCGCTGACCTCCACGCCCGAAAAACTGCGCAAGAATTTGAACCTGATGCCGGAATTGGCCGAGGCCGGGTCGGTGCGCGCAGGGAAAGACATCAGTCAGGGGGGCATCATTGGCACCGCTTTGATGCTGGCGGAAACCTCCGGCGTGGCCATCGATCTGCAGTGCGAAGCAATCCCGTTGCCCGATGGTGTGGGGCTGGAACGCTGGCTCAGATCCTTCCCAAGCTTTGGCTTCCTGTTGTCGGTGGATCCCGCCCAGGCCGAGGAGGTCTGCGCCAAGTTCCAAGCCAGCGGCATCACAGCCGCCGTTTGCGGTGATGTCAGCGCGGGCAGCAGTGTGAGTCTGAGCCAACGGGGCAAACGCGCCCTGTTCTGGGACCACGTCAAAACCCCCTTTATCGATCTGAAAATGCGAGAGGCCCAACATGCCTGAGATGCGCTTTACCATCCGCTGGCCCGATGGGCAGGAAGAGAGCTGTTATTCCCCCTCCAGCGTGGTGACCGAGTTTCTGAGCGCCGACACCACCTATGCGCTGTCCGATTTTGTGATCCGCAGCCGTCTGGCGCTGGACAAGGCCAGCGGGCGGGTGGCGGCCAAATATGGCTATCGCTGCAGCCGGGCCGAGGCGCAGCTGGATCGGATCGAAGCTCAGGCAAAACAGTTTGAAGACACAGCCCCGGTGCAGTGTCTGCGTATTGGATAAGGATACCCAACTCATGAGTGAACGTGAGCATAAAACGGTCGTCATCGTCGGCGGCGGACAGGCTGGTCTGTCGGTCAGCTATTACCTGTCGGGTGAGGGCATCGACCACGTGGTTCTGGAACGCCACAAGAAATTCCATTCCTGGCGCGAAAACCGCTGGGATACCTTCTGTCTGGTGACACCCAACTGGCAATGCCGCCTGCCGGATTTCCCGTATCAGGGGCAGGATCCAAATGGGTTTATGGTGAAGGATGAGATCACCGATTATCTGGACGCCTTTGCCGACACGTTCAACCCGCCCCTGGTGGAAGACTGTTCCGTGACCAAGATCGTGCGGCTGGAGGATGGCACCTATCTGGTGGACAGCTCCAAGGGGAATTATCACGCGGATCAGGTGGTGATTGCCACCGGAGGCTATGACAATCCGATCGTGCCGCCCTATGCCGCCGATCTGGATCCGGCGATCAAACAGATGCATTCGGTTGACTATCGCCGTCCCGATCAGATGCCGGCTGGCAAGACTTTGATCGTGGGCACCGGCCAATCCGGCGTGCAGCTGATGGAAGACATGCATCTGGAAGGCCGCGCGGTTGCGCTGGCGGTGGGCCCCGCGCCCCGGTCGCCGCGTGACTACCGGGGGCGGGACGCAACCGATTGGCTGTATGAGATGGGGCATTACCATATGACCATCGACCGCCACCCTGATCCGGTGCACGCGATGACCAAGACCAACCACTATATGACCGGGCGCGATGGCGGCCATGAGATCGACCTGCGCAAGTTTGCGCGTGATGGCGTCGGGCTCTTTGGCTCTGTTGCGGGTATGTCCGGCCAGACCATTCAATTCCTGCCGGATCTGGAAGAAAACTTGGATGATGCGGATGCCAGCTATGTCGGGATTTGCGCGGCCATCGATGGCTATATCGCCAAGAACAATATCGACGCACCTGTGGCGCAGCCGTTTGAAAAGGTCTGGCGTCCCAAAGCGGAAGTGACCGAGATTAATGCGGCCGACGAGGGGATCACCTCGATCCTTTGGGCCATCGGCTTTCGCGCCGATTATTCCTGGATCGATGTGGATGTGTTTGATGCCCATGGGCGGCCGAAATACACCCGTGGCGTCTGTGATGTGCCGGGGTTCTATTTCATCGGGCTGGGCTGGCTGAACACCTGGGGATCGGGACGGTTCCTTGGGATCGATGAAGATTCCCGTTATCTGGCGCAGGCCATCGTCCAACACGCCAAAATGCCGGTGCTGGAAGCCAGCTGATGACGATCTATTCACGTGAAACACCGGCGGCCATCGCACAGTCCCAAGAGATTCTGTTGGGCATGGCGCAATTGTCGGTTCAGGGCCTGTCCGAGGATTGGTGGCTGAAACATCTTGGTGATATCCATTGGCAGATGATTGCCACGGCTATGGGTCAAGAGGAACCGGTGTTTCGCGATGCAGACGGGCGGCTGATCTATGCCGCCTTCTGCGCCACGCATTTTGAACAGTGTGACCCCGCCGCGGTCGCGCTGGGCGGACGGCTGACGGTGCGCTCTTCGCTGTGGCAGGCCGGGCGCAGCCGGTTGCAGTCCATTCACGAGCTTTGGCAGGGAAACAGCCGGGTGGCGCGCCTGCGGATGGTGTCGACCTTTGTCACCCATGGGGTGGCGGGGGTGAATAAATCGGTCCTGCGGGTGCCGCCCGCCATTGTTCCCGTGCTGCCGCCCGCTCCGGATGGGTTTGCCGATGAGGCCGCCGCGCGGGCCCGTTATCTGCGCGGGGCGCATCGGGCTGGACAGCTGGGTGGGCAGAATTTACGCCGACATCAGCCCCAGATGGATCTGGATTTCAACGCAGTGGGGCTGTTGTATTTCCCGACGTTCAGCCGAATTGCGGCAGAAGCCGAAGGCGCGGCCTGTGCAATAACAACGCCAATCCAGTCCCGTGTGATGATCTACCTTGGCAATATTGAAATCGGGGAAGGGTTACAGTCCACGCGGTTGACCCCAAAGGACGCCCCGTCCACGGCTGCTGAGATTGCGCTGACGGACGATCAGGGCGGTTTGATTGCCGTCTGCACCGTAACGCGGCAGGCGTGAAACGGCCGCTTTATAGCTTTTATAAATAGATGGCCTGTGCATATTTTCTGCGGTGCAGCTAAGCGAATGGCTCAAATTGCGCTCAATTGTTGGGCTTTGATGGAAAACCACAGGGCCGGAGCGGCTGCAGGTTTGCCCAAGGGCGCTCCAAGGTGATGAGTTTCTTGTGACGGAATCGTGGACAATGGCGTCCACTGACCAATCCGAGGCCGCCCAACGCGGGTGGTACAAATACATAGAGCAACGTCGCTCATCGCTTGGGGCATCCCTGTTGGGGTGCAAAAACCTTTGAGAGGTGGGAAACGTTGCAACCGGACGCTCAGCTTATATTGCCAGGACCGGACAGATCCGAAATCACAGAACAATCGACCGACACGCTGCATGTGGTGGTGATTGGCGGTGGTCCTGTTGGGATGCGTACGGCGCAGGATCTGGTGCAGCGCGGCCATCAGGTAACCATCCTAAGCGGTGAGACGGTGCAGCCCTATAACCGGGTGCGGCTGACCCCATTGTTGTCAGGGGATGTGCAGTTCGGCGATATCATCCTGCCCGAGGTGGACACTTTGGGCGAGGGGTGCACTCTGATCGAAGGGGTGCGGGCGGTGGCCATTGACCGTGACGCCCGTGCGGTGATCACAGCAGATGGCGGGCGTTGGGAGTATGACCGGCTGGTGATCGCCACCGGATCGCGCGCCTTTGTCCCGCGGATCCCCGGCGCGGACCTATCGGGTGTCTTTACTTTTCGCACCGCAGATGATGCGGCAGCTTTGGTGGCGCGGTCCTTGTCCGCGCGCAAGGTCGCCGTCATTGGCGGAGGTCTTTTGGGTCTGGAAGCGGCCAAGGGGATGCGGGCGCGCGGCTGCGATGTGACCGTCATTGAGCATGAGTCGCGGCTGATGCCCCGGCAGCTGGATGCTGGTGGCGGCGCGCGGCTGGCTTTGCAGATCGAAGAGCTGGGTGTCTCCGTCTTTACCGGTGTGGCGGTCAAATCCATTGATGGGACGTTTCGGGTCGATGGGCTGACGCTGTCGGATGGCAGCCAGCTGGATTGTGATACGGTGATTATCTGTACCGGCGTGCGGGCCAATATCGCGCTGGCGCAAGAGGCCAAACTGGCCTTTGGTCGGGGCATCATTGTCAATGATCAGATGCAGACCAGCGATCCCGATATCTGGGCGGTGGGGGAATGCTGCGAACATCAGGGGCTGATGTATGGGCTGGTCGGACCGGGGTATGCGCAGGCGGCGGTTGCCGCGGCCGGGATCGACGGGGACGCGGCCAGCTTTTTGGGTCAGATCCCAGCCACCAAGCTCAAAGTCATTGGGGCGGATGTGTTTTCCGCCGGAGACGTTGAGCGGTTGGATGCGTCGCCCGCGATCAAGAGTCATGAATGGGAAGATCAAGGGCATTATCGCCGGATATTCTTGGACCGGGGCACAATGGTGGGTGCGATTGCCGTTGGCCCCTGTCCGCAGGCCAGCCGTTTGCAGGATGGCGTTGAACAGGGGGTGACCATCTATCCCTGGATGCTGCATCGCTTTCGCAAGACGGGGCTGTTGTGGCTGGAAGGCGAGCAATCGGTTGAGGCGATGCCAGATACCGCCATTGTCTGCAATTGTACCGGTGTCACCTGTGGTGCCATTCGCGGCGCGATCAAAACCGGTTGCGCCAGTGTGGATGAGATCAGCCGCGAAACCGGTGCCAGCACGGTCTGCGGCACCTGCCGCCCCATGGTGGAAGAGCTGATTGATGCAGGTGGCCCACCCCAGCCGATCCCTTTGTGGAAGCCGGTTCTGGGCTGTTCGTGCCTGGCGGCACTGGGCGCGCTTTATCCGCTGGTGGCGGGGCATGTGCCCCTGCCGCAAAGCTATGATGCGGACAGCCTGCGGGTCTGGTTGTGGCGGGACAATATCGTCAAACAATGGAGTGGCTTTATCCTGTTGGGCCTGTTTCTGGCCGCCATGGTGATTGGCCTGCGCAAACGGATCCGCTGGACCGACCGGTTGGGCAGCTTTGACGCCTGGCGTCTGGTGCATCTGGGAATCGGCCTTGCCGCCTTGCTCGGCTTTGTGGCCCATACCGGGTTCCGGCTGGGCAGCAATCTGAATATGGCGCTGGGGCTCGGCTTTGTGCTGACGGCCATCTTTGGCGCTATTGCGGGGCTCAGCACTGGGGGCGATCATGAACTGCGGGCCCGGCGCATCGGCACCAGCCGCACCCCGCCGCGCACCTTGCCCACTTGGGTGCATATCCTAACGATTTGGCCCCTGCCTGTGCTGGTTCTCTTGCACGTTCTGGCCTCATACGCGTTCTAAGGGGCAGGGTGATGAAAACCAAATTCCTGTGGATGGCTTGGGGTGTTGGGACGATGGCGCTGGCCGGTGTTGGGCTTGCGCGGATCTATGTGACCGGTGACCGGACTGATTTGCTGCCGGGGCAGACCGCTGGCGTGCACCACCAGATCGAACTGGCCTGTGAGACCTGCCATACTTCCAAACCCTTTGCGGGGCAGAAGCGTATTCGCAAGGACATCAACAAGACTTGTGTGAATTGCCACAAGGATGAGCTGAAAGAGTCCGACGACAGCCACCCGATCAAGAAGTTCAAACCGCCGCGGATGGCGGCCTATTGGGACAAGATCGACGCGCGGTTTTGCACCTCGTGCCACAGCGAGCACCGGCCGGAGATCACCTCGGCCGGACTTGTGACTCAGCCGGGGGATTTCTGCGTGGCTTGCCACAGCGAAGGGGAACAGGACGTGCGCAAGAACCGCGAAAGCCATGCGGATCTGGGGTTTGAGACCTGCGCCACTGCGGGTTGCCATAACTTCCATGACAACCGCGCGCTTTATGAAGATTTCCTGGTGAAACATGCAGGCCAACCCTGGCTGAAGGATGATCCGGTGCATGTGATCGAGGCAGCCGCGCGTGAAAAGCCACGTCCCGAAGGGGAGGATATCGCGGCCTATTTGACCGAGGTTTCCGCGCCTGCCACCGCGCGCGATCAAGAGGTCGAAGCCCATTGGGCGGCCTCGGCCCATGCGCTGGCGGATGTGACCTGTGCCAGCTGCCACGCGCCCAAAGCCAAGACCGAGGAAGAGGTCACCGCCCTGTGGGACGACCATCCGGCTGAGAAGGTCTGCGCCAGTTGCCACAAAGGAGAGGCCAAGACCTTTGCCCTGGGCCGTCACGGCATGCGCCGCCACCCCGAGGTATCGAACCCGCGTCCGGCGAAAAAGATGCTGAAACGTTTGGGCTGGTCTGACCCGTCCGATGGCGCGATTGAATTTCTGGAAGCCTATTTGACCGATCCGACACCGGCCCCGTTGATGAGCACGGCTGAGGCCCGGGTTCCCTTGGTGCCCGAAGCGCATGGGGAAGAGCTGACCTGTTCCACCTGCCACGACCCGCATCAGCAGGATTTGCAATATGCAGCTGTGGGGGCTTGCCTCTCGTGTCATGCGGATGAGCACAGCCAGAATTTCACCCAAAGCCCGCATTTTGCCCTGTGGCAAGGGGAGCTGGCGGGCGATCTGCCAGCGGGCTCGGGTGTGACCTGCGCCACCTGCCATATGCCCAAGACCGAGAAACGCGGCGTGATCACCACCAATCACAACCAGAACGACACGCTGCGCCCGAACGAGAAAATGATCCGCCCGACCTGTCTGGAATGCCACAGCCTGGAGTTTGCCATTGATGCTTTGGCCGATCCGGAGCTGGTGACCAGCAATTTCACGGGCAAGCCACATCGCCACATCGACAGCCTCGATTGGGCGGTAAAACGCGTGACCCAGCCGACCGAAGGCGCCAACCAATGACCGGCTGGCCACGCACCCTGCAACCCACAAAGGCACAGGAGACCTTACATATGGGAAATAAAATCGGAAAAATCAAAGCTTCAATTCTGGGCGCGGCTCTGATGGGCACCACTGCCACCAGCGCAATGGCCGAAGGCATGGAATATGAAACCGTTGCGGACCTTCTGCATCTGGTGATGAGCTCTGACCGCACGGTTTACACACGGATGATCGTGAACCGTCTGGCCAATGAAGAGGGCGTGATCAAAGCCTCTGAACACTTTGTCGATGACAAAGCGCTGGTACTACCGGCGCAGATGTTCCGTTTCGGGGCAGAGATGGTTGCGGAAAACACGGATGAGTTCTCATACTCGCTCTTGTCGCTGTGGCCGATCAACAAGCAGAACGCGCCAACCACGCCGATGGAAAGCGAAGGTCTGCAATACATTGTCGATAACCCGGGTGAGAATTTCTATGGTGTCGAAGAGCTGGGCGGCGAAGAGTATTTCACCGCTGTCTACGCAGACGTTGCCGTGGCCCCGGCCTGCTACACCTGCCACAACGAGCACAAAGACAGCCCGCGCACCGATTTTGAAGGCGGTGACGTGATGGGCGGCGTTGTGATCCGCATTCCTGTGAACTGATCTGTCGTGACTGGTTTCACGCATAAACTTGGGCTTTGCCCGCTGGTGGGGGTGGTTGCTGTGATTGCGGCGGCGACCTCGCTGCGGGCGGAGCCCTTCCCAGCCAATCTGTTGGCTCCCAAGGGGATCGAAGGCTTTGTCACCGTGGATCGCCTGCCAATGCCCCGGGATGCCACTCTGCAACAGGGCCGTGCGATCTGGGAAGACACCTGCCAGGCCTGCCACGGGGGCAACAAGCTGACGGGCGCACCCAAGATTACCGCGACTGAGGCCTGGCATCCTCGTCTCAAACAGGGCCTTGGGGTGCTGTTTGATCATGCCATCAATGGATTTACCGGACCCAAATACACGCTGATGCCCGCCCGCGGCGGCAATGAGGACCTGAACGACCAAGAGGTCGAAGCCGCCGTTCGGTTTATGGTCTGGGCCAGCGGTGCAGGGGATCTGGCAACAGAATAACGCGCAACCAAAACACAACTTAACCCCCGACAGGAGGAACGAGACATGGACAGCACTCAAATCACTCTGATCCAGGACAGCTTTGCCAAAGTGGTGCCGATCAAGGACGCCGCAGCTGAGATTTTCTACAATGATCTCTTTGAAACCGCGCCCGAGGTGAAACCCTACTTCAAGAACTCGGACATGAAAGAGCAGGGGGCCAAGCTGATGGCGACCCTGGGCGTTGTGGTGAACGGTCTGCGGGATCTGGATAAGATCGTGCCGGTGGCGCAGGATCTGGCGGTGAAACACGTCGATTACGGTGTGAAGGCCGAAGATTATGACAAGGTCGGCGGCTCGCTGTTGCGGACCCTTGAAAAAGGGCTGGGAGAAGCCTGGACGCCCGAAGTGGCCGAAGCCTGGACCGTGGCCTATACGACCTTGGCCGGTGTGATGAAGGACGCAGCCTACCCGCCGGTGGCCATGGCTGCAGGGGGTGGCAAGAAACCATTCTGGAAGTTCTGGGCCTGATCTCTGCTGACGGTGGCAGAAGGCTCAGCCGGGCGGCGCGTCAGGGGGATGCGCCGCCCTTTTTTTGTTCTGGTCGGCGCGGTATCCACCAGACCTTTACGCTTTTCTGACATGGTGTTTCGCGTCACATGCAAATTTCGCAAAACTTTGACGACAGCGTTGATCGGGCCGTGCTATGCGGCCCCTGTCCACCGGAGGATGTGGATGAGCACTTGTTCGCAATACGATCTCTTAGGTTTTTACAGGCACAGGTTTCATGATTGATATTCGTCTTGCAGATCCTGCAGCGCCCGAATTGCGCATGGTATTGATGGCGCACCAACGTCACGCCGCCGCCCATTGCCCCGAAGGGGTGAATTACGCCTTGGATCCCAAAGCCATGCGTGAGGAGGGGTTGCAGTTCTGGGCCGCTTTTCACGAAGAACGCGCGGTTGGATGTGGCGCGTTGCTGGGGTGCTCGGATGGCATTGCCGAGGTAAAATCGGTCCACGTGCTGGAAGATATGCGCGGACGCGGGCTGGCGCGCCAGATCATGGTGCATCTGTCCGAGGAAGCCATGGCCGCAGGCTATCACGCGTTGGTTCTGGAAACGGGATCCGCGCAATGTCCGGGTTACGATGCGGCGCGGGGCCTTTATGAGGCGCTGGGCTATCAGTACTGCGAGGCCTTTGGCGATTATAATGCAGATCCCGCCAGTGTGTTTATGCGTCTGCCGCTGCGCCGCGCCGCCTGATGCGCCACGGCCAGACAAAAACGGCCCCGCACATATGTACGGGGCCGTTTTGTTTTTATTTCGTTAGGTTTAAGCCAGATCGAACCGGTCAGCCGTCATCACTTTGGTCCAGGCCGCTGCAAAATCGCTGACGAATTTGCCTGCATTGTCGTCCTGGGCGTAGACCTCAGCATAGGCGCGCAGGATCGAGTTTGAGCCAAAGACCAGATCCACACGGGAAGCGGTGTATTTCACCTCACCGGATGTGCGATCCTTGATGTCATAGCTGTTGCGCCCGGTGGGCTCCCAGCGATACCCCATATCGGTCAGCGTGACAAAGAAGTCGTTGCTCAGCGCGCCTTCGCGATCGGTGAAGACACCCTGTTTGCTGTCGCCGTGATTGGCCCCGATTACCCGCAGCCCCCCGACAAGCGCGGTCATTTCTGGTGCCGTCAGCCCCATCAACTGCGCACGGTCCAGCAGCATTTCTTCGGGAGAGACCGCATAGTGCTCTTTCTGCCAGTTGCGGAAGCCATCGGCGAGCGGTTCCAGCACGTCAAAGCTTTCGGCATCGGTCTGGGCGTCGGTTGCATCACCGCGACCCGGAGCAAAGGGCAGGGTCAGGTCATGACCTGCGGCCTTGGCGGCCTGTTCGACGCCCAGGTTCCCGGCCAGAACAATCACGTCGGCGACGCTGGCCCCGGCCTCATTGGCGATTGGTTCCAGAACCGAGAGCACGCGCGCCAGACGGTCGGGCTCATTGCCAGCCCAGTCCTTTTGCGGTGCCAGACGGATCCGCGCGCCATTGGCACCGCCCCGCATGTCAGAGCCGCGGAAAGTTCGGGCGCTGTCCCAGGCAGTGGCAACCATATCAGCCACCGACAGGCCGGAGGCTGCGATCTTGGCTTTGATCGCCTCGGCATCGTAATCGCTTGGACCTGCGTCGATAGGGTCCTGCCAGATCAGGTCTTCGCCTGGAATTTCCGGCCCGATATAGCGGCTTTTGGGACCCATATCACGGTGCAGCAGTTTGAACCAAGCCCGCGCAAACGCATCCGAGAACGCCGCCGGATCCGCCGCAAACCGTTCCGAGACGGCGCGGAAACCGGGGTCGACCTTCAGCGCCATGTCGGCATCGGTCATCATCGGGTTCACCCGGATCGACGGGTCTTCGACGTCCACCGGCTTGTCTTCCTCGGCGATGTTCACAGGTTCCCATTGGGTGGCCCCGGCCGGAGATTTCACCAGCTCCCAGTCATATTTGAACAGAAGTTCAAAATAGCCATTGTCCCATTTGGTGGGTTCGGTGGTCCAAGCACCTTCGAGCCCCGAGGTCACGGTGTTGCGCCCGACCGAACGGGTTTTGTGGATCATCCAGCCCAAACCCTGTTCGTGCAGCTCTGCCCCTTCGGGTTCGGCTTCCACATTGGCCGCATCGCCATTGCCATGCGCCTTGCCCACGGTATGGCCGCCCGCGGTCAGGGCGACGGTTTCTTCGTCGGTCATCCCCATGCGAGAGAAGGTGACGCGCATGTCTTCGGCTGTGCGCAGCGCGTCGGACTTGCCGTTGACCCCTTCGGGGTTCACATAGATCAGACCCATCACAACAGCTGCCAGCGGATTATCGAGGGTCTCGCGGTTGTCATCTTCGCCGTAACGGGTGGAAGTCAGCCAGTCTTTTTCGGATCCCCAATAGACGTCTTTTTCAGGGTGCCAGATGTCGGCCCGCCCAAGTGAAAAGCCAAAGGTTTTGAGCCCCATGCTTTCATAGGCCACATTGCCCGCCAGCAGCATCAGGTCGGCCCAGGAAATCGCATTGCCGTATTTCTTTTTGACAGGCCACAGAAGGCGGCGTGCTTTGTCCAGGTTGGCGTTGTCGGGCCATGAGTTCAGCGGCGCAAAGCGCTGGTTGCCGGTGTTGCCACCGCCGCGCCCGTCAGAGGTCCGGTAGGATCCGGCCGAGTGCCAGGCCATGCGGATCATCAAGCCACCGTAATGGCCCCAATCGGCTGGCCACCAGTCCTGGCTGTCGGTCATCAAGGCCGTCAGATCGGCCTTAAGCGCGTCATAGTCCAGCGATTTGACTGTTGTGCGATAGTCAAAATCGCCGCCCATCGGGTCGGTCTTCTGGTCATGTTGGTGCAGGATGTCGAGGTTCAACGTCTTGGGCCACCATTCCATCACACTGGATTGGGTTTCGGTATTGGCCCCGTGCATCACCGGGCATCCCTGGCTCTGTGCTGCGTCATTTCCGTCCATGGCTGGTATATTCCTCGCTGTGAATTGGGCCGGATCAGAACTGGGCCGGCGCTCTCCCTGTTAAACGCTAACAGGTGCACGTAATAAATTTAAGTTGCATTAATTCATCGTAGCGATAAGAAAACCCTATGATGAATATCACTCTCCGCCAATTGAGGTACTTTGAAGCGCTGGCGCAGCAGGGCCATTTTGGCCGTGCCGCCGAGTTGGCCGCAGTGTCCCAACCCGCCTTGTCCGTTCAGATCAAAGAGTTGGAAGCGTCGCTGGGGCTGCCGCTGTTTGAACGCGGGGCGCGGATGGTGCAGCTGACGGGATTTGGCGAAGAATTTCGCCTGCGGGCGCAAGAGATCTTGCGCGCGGTGGATGAGCTGGGGGATCTGGCGCGCGCGGCGGGGCCGGGGTTGGCCGGGCAGCTGCGGTTGGGGGTGATTCCAACCATGGCGCCCTATTTGTTGCCACAGGTCGTGACCGGCCTTGGGGCGCGCTATCCACAGATTGAGTTTCGCATTCGCGAGACACAGACACAGCATCTGATCCGCGCATTGCAGGGCGGCCAGCTGGATACGGCGATCATGGCGCTTCCGGTGGGCGAGGCGGGATTTGTCGAACATCCGCTGTTTGACGAAGAGTTCGTGCTGGTGCGTCCGGCATCGGATGCAGGTTTACCCGTGCCCAGCCGGGATATGCTGCGAGAGATGCAGTTGCTGTTGCTGGAAGAAGGGCATTGTTTTCGCGACCAGGCGCTCAGCTTTTGCGAATTGCGCCCCAGCCAGCCGCGTGAAGTGATGGATGGCAGCTCGTTGTCGACATTGGTGCAGATGGTCAACGCAGGGCTTGGAGTGACGTTGTTGCCGCAAATGGCGGTGCCGGTGGAAACACGTTCGGCGGATGTTTCCATCGCGCAGTTTGAAGGCGACAAGCCCCAACGCCGCGTCGGCATGGTCTGGCGGGCCACCAACCCCATGGGCGACAAGCTGCGCGCGGTGGCCGCCGATATCCAAGAGATTTTAAATGTCGCGCCTTTGGCCCGCGGATTGTGACGGATTTACGGGTATTCGGGACAATCGGAACAGGGGAAGCGGTGGCTGGCTGACGATATTGAGCGAGCAGCCGCGACCACGGATATTTATGATCATGAATTGCGGATGAACAACATGGGTTATTGGCATCTGGTACCGCTGGACGCGCGTCCGACTCTTCAGCAGGTGACGTGAGCTTTTTAAAACTACAGGATTGTTCTGTCAGCGCGCTGATTCCTAAATCGGATCGTGCGGTTTGTCTCTTAGAACGCCGTGATCTGGCAGGTGGGCTAAGTTCGGGTCCGGCTCATGCAGCCGTTGAAAACAACCACGCCATAATGTCTGTTTTGTAGCGGGATCTGTCGCAAGCCTTTCAGCCACGGCTTCAAACTGGAATATGGTGGCGCCTGTAAGGTGCGGCATTTTTCATGGGATGCCGAGAATTGGGAAGCCGGTGCAACTCCGGCGCTGCCCCCGCAACGGTAAGGATGAACAGACGCGGCCATGACCACTGGGAGGAGGATCCCGGGAAGGTGCCGCATCTTGGGCCAAGGCCTCATCCAAGTCCGGAAACCAGCCTTGCAGATATGTCAAACCGCGGGTGGCGGTGGGGGCTCTTGTGACCGAAAGCGTGCCTCCCGCGCCGTCGGACGGACCCCTGTTGTCATCTGCCCAAGCCACAACCGCCCCGCGCGGCAGGAGAGCCAGACGTGAGCAAGATCGACACATTATTGGCGCGCAGAACCCGCGGCCATGCCCTGGAACAAGCGTTTTACACAGATCCCGATGTGTTTCAGGCGGATCTTGAAAGCATTTTCTATCGCGAATGGCTGTTTGCCATCGCCGCCTGCGAACTGGAAAAACCCGGCAGTTATGTCACCCATAAGGTGGGTGCATTCCGGGTGATCCTTGTGCGCGGGGCCGACGGGGACATTCGCGCCTTCCACAACACCTGCCGTCACCGCGGGTCCATTCTGTGCAAAGCCGCCAAAGGCCACGCCCCCAAACTGGTCTGCCCCTACCACCAATGGACCTATGAGCTGGACGGCTCGCTTCTGTGGGCGCGCGACATGGGACCGGATTTCGACCCCAAGGCGCATGGGCTGAAAACCGTGCATTGCCGGGAACTGGCGGGCCTTGTCTATATCTGCCTGGCCGATGAGGCCCCGGATTTCGATACGTTTGCCAACCGGGCCCGCCCCTATCTGGAGCCCCACGATCTGAGCAATGCCAAGGTCGCCTTTGAAAGCACCATCGTGGAAAACGGCAACTGGAAGCTGGTCTGGGAAAACAACCGCGAGTGCTACCACTGTGGCGGCAACCACCCCGCCCTCTGCCGCACCTACCCGGATGATCCCAGCGTCACCGGCATTGGTGAAGGTGGCGAAACACCGCCAAACCTTCAGGCCCATTTTGACCGCTGCGAAACCGCCGGCCTTGCGTCAAACTTCCATATCAGCGACGACGGCCAGTTCCGCGTGGCCCGTATGCCCCTGAAAGAAGGCGCTGAAAGCTATACGATGGACGGGAAGACCGCGGTGCGCCGCTGGCTGGGACGGGTGCCTTTTGCCGATGCCGGCGCGCTGTTGCAGTTCCATTACCCAACCACCTGGAACCACTTCCTGCCCGATCACTCCATCATCTTCCGCGTGACCCCGATCAGCGCAACCGAAACCGAAGTGACCACCAAATGGCTGGTTCACAAAGACGCGGTGGAAGGGGCGGATTACGACCTCAAACGCCTGACCGAGGTCTGGGTTGCCACCAATGACGAAGACCGCCAGGTGGTGGAAGACAACCAGATGGGCATCAACAGCCCCGCCTATGAACCCGGCCCCTATTCCCAAATTCAGGAAAGCGGCGTCTTGCAGTTCGTGGAGTGGTATTGCGCAACCCTGGCCCGACGTGTGGCCCCCCAGACCCTTGCGGCGGAATGACGATATGAACACCCTCCCCTCCAAAACCGCCCCCACCTTCTGGCAGGACAGTGAGATGCTGGAATGTGTCTCGGTTGTGCCAGAGGTGCCCAACACCGCCAGTTTCAGCTTTCGCGCGCCCTCTGGTGCGCTCTTCTCTTATGATCCGGGCCAGTTTCTGACGCTGGAAATCCCCGCTCCCGGCCAGCCCGGCGGCGTGGTGCACCGCACCTATACAATCTCTTCGTCCCCCTCGCGCCCCCGGTCCATCACCATCACCGCCAAGGCGCAGGCTGACAGCATCGGCACCCGCTGGATGCTGGACAATCTGCAACCGGGCATGCGGATGAAGGCCATCGGCCCCGCTGGTCTTTTTACCAATGCCCAAAGCCAGTCCAAGAAGTTCCTGTTTATCTCTGCGGGTTCGGGTATCACCCCGATGATGTCCATGACCACCTGCATGTGGGATGAGGGCGGCGATCTGGACGTGGTTTTTATCAACTGCGCCAAACGCCCGTCCGAAATCATCTTCCGTGAGCGGCTTGAACATATGGCCAGCCGCACAGCTGGGCTTGATCTGAAGTTCGTGGTCGAAGAGCCGGACCGCTATCGCCCCTGGACGGGGTATCAGGGGCAGTTCAATCAGCTGATGCTGGGTCTGATGGCACCGGATTACCTGGACCGCGAAGTGTATTGCTGCGGGCCAGAGCCTTTCATGCAGGCCGTGCGCGAAGCCCTTGCAGGGCTTGGCTTTGACATGGAGCGCTACAACCAGGAAAGCTTTGGCGCGCCCGTTGAAACAGAAGCCGAACAGCCGCTTCTGGATGACGTGATCCCCGATGATGACACCAACGCCGAAGTCACCTTTGCCACCTCGGGGGTCACTGCCAAAGTGGCCGAGACCGATACAATCCTTGCCGCGGCGCGTAACGTGGGCCTGAATATTCCATCAGGCTGCACCTTTGGGGTCTGTGGCACCTGCAAGGTGAAAAAGACCAAGGGCGAGGTCCACATGGTCCACAACGGTGGCATCTCCGAGGACGATATCGAGGCAGGTTATATCCTGGCTTGTTGTTCGAACCCGATCGGCAAGGTTGAAGTCGAAGTGTAATGTGAAATGGATTGGCGCATGGGCTGTGCCAATCCAAAACCTTGGCCTGACAAAATTAATCTCGGGTTGAGGCCAGGGCGGATGCGTGGGCGGATGCCTGTGCCTCAAGAATGCGCATGCGGGGCGCATGGCGGCGGCGGTACAAAAACCGCGCCCAGGCTGCAAATGCCCAGGTCCAGTGCCCTGCGTCGATTGCGATCTGCTCGTCGATGCGACAGCCCGCGGCGGTTGGGACAACTGCCAATGAATGGCGCCAGTATTTAACACCTGCGCCGACTTCCTCGGACTGGAATGTCATCTGCGTCGGATCGCAGCTCACAACGGTCATCTCATAGGGTTGATAGGGCAGCCTGCCAAAAAGCGAGACTTGAACGTTGAGATGTTGCCCTGAATGGATCTGGCCGCTTGGCAGATCGCGAAAGGCCAACAAACCTTGCGTCACTGTCCGCAGGTGGTCCAAATCGGTGGCCACGGCCCAGACCTGTTCGGCGCTGTAGGGATACTCGTGGGACAGTTGAACGCTACGCGTCATAACAGCTACCCAAAGTGATCACATTGACGACCGGTGCGTTTGGAATACCCAAATCCATCCCTTTTTTATGATGCCAACCCACTTGGGTGTGTCAATGACACAGCTTGGCAGTCCGATGTGCATTTTGGTAGGGGCCAACCCCGGAAAAACATCGGGCTGAGTGGTAATGTCAAAAGTGTGCTGCAGGCGGTAGGGGGGACCGCGGTTCCACATGAGACAGCTGGCGACATCGTGATCCGTCGCCAGCTGTTTCTCATGTGAGCTAGGGGCCGATATTCCGGCTTATTGGCGCAACGCTTCCAGATCGATTTCTACGTCGATTTTTGGACCCAGGCCAAATGCCACCAGCTGGTTCATGCCAAAGTCGGTCCCATCAATGGTCGCGGTGGCGGTGAAGCCGGTTTTGACGGTGGAGGTATCCCACGGCAGCGGCATTTCGTTGTTCCAGGTGACATCCAGCGCGATTTCTTTGCTGACACCGATCATGGTCAGATCGCCATACACCATTGCCGTGCGCTCGCCGGTTTGTTCGATCCGGGTGCTGTCAAAGGTGATCTCGGGGAATTCCACGATGTTGAGGAAATCTGCGCCACCCATGTCGCGATCACGGACTTCGGAGTTGGTGTCCAGGCTGTCTGCTGCAATCACAACAGAGACAGAGCTTTTGGTGACGTCGTCTTTGTCAAAGGTGATGTCGCCGGATACCGCGCGGAAGATGCCATGTGCATTGGCCCAGCCCGCGTGGCTCAGGCTGAAGGTCAGCCAAGTGTGATCTTCATGAACTTTGTATTTATCGGCGGCTTGGGCCAAAGGCGCGGTTGCAATCAGCAAGGCCGCAGCAAGGGTGGAGCGAGAGATAAAAGACATATTCTTTCCTTTCGGAGGGGTTGGTTGAGGTAAGAATTAGAGGTTCCAGACCGCCATCAGGATGGCCGGTCCGCCGACCAGCAGCCCGGCAGCCCCATAAGCAAAAGGCTGCGCCAGCTGCGGCAAGCGCGAGAGGCTGCGGTCGGCAAAGGGCAGCGCCATCAGCGCCAGCAGCAGAAGATATCCGGTGAGGCTGAGGTTCGTGGCAAAAGTCGACAATTGTACCAGCATCAGGCCTAGGCCGAACCGTATCGCGGTAAGAGACAGATCGGACGACCGGGCTGTGTCACCCTTGCGCAAGGTGACCAGAAACAAGGCCAGGACGTAGCCACCCACAAAGGCCGACAGTGAGATCAACACCTGTCCAAGGCCCAGAAACCCGCCCAACAGTGCAAGGGCACAGGCGGCAATGCTCATGGCAATCAGGGTCACCGGCCAGGCAAAACGCGATGTATTCCGCGTCGTTGGGACTGTTGGCAGGATCGCAAAAACCGCAATTGTCAAGATTGGCAGCAACCATTGCAGACTGAACCGGCCAGCCATCAACGGACGCTGGATCAACCATATAAAGCACGCAGTGGCCAACAGAGCGAACACGATTGCCTGCCCCATTGGTTTCAAACGATGTGCGCAGAGCAAAGCAACCGGAGCCACAAGGAGCACCAGCCCAAGTTTTTGCTTGGAAGAGACCGGCGGCAGTGGCGGGACCCCTTCGTGCATGACGTAGATCACTGCGATGGTTGCGCCAACGGCAACCGCAATGGCCAAAGATGGAACACGGCCGATGTGTTCAGCTGCGCTCAACACAATACCGGCCACCAATGGCGCCAAAACCACAAAAATTAAGAGATCGAAGGTCATAAGCTTGCCTCTGAAGCAGTGTCATTCACTGAGCCCTGAGGTAACACCCGCGAAATTGTTGATTAAGCCGCCTGTCGTTTAATGACTATCGCCTGTACGTTGACAATCATGGATCGAATCGAACTCATGAAAACGTTCTTGAAAGTCGCCGATACCGGCTCTTTCACATCGGCAGCAGACAAGCTGAGCATGACGCCGCAGCTTGCCAGTAAGTATGTCCGTGCTCTGGAAGAAGAACTGGAGGCGCAGTTGTTTCACCGGTCGACGCGGCGTGTGACCTTGTCGGACACAGGCGCTGCGTTTTACGAGCGTTGTTCCCGTTTGGTCGATGACTACGAAGAGCTGAAGAGTGATGTACGCCAGGATACGCGCACTCTACGCGGAGAGCTGAGAGTTACAGCCCCTCATTGCCTTGGCGAGAGGTATCTTGTGGACGCTTTGGCTGATTTTTCCGACCAATTCCCTGAGATCCACGCGAGCCTTGAGCTGACAGATCGCTATGTTGATCTTCTGGAAGAAGGCATGGACGTAGCGATCCGGGTTGGAACCTTAGCAGATTCAACATTGTTGGCCCGACAAATCGGAATGGCTTCTGATGTCTTGTGCGCCAGTCCAGAGTATCTCTCTGGCGCGCCTTCCCTGAAACAGCCGGAAGACCTGAAGAACCATACCTGTATTGTCGATACAAATTTTAAACAACGCAACAAATGGCCCTTTGAGATTAATGGCCAATCCAAGGTGATTGAAGTCACCAGCCGGATGAAGATCAATAACGCCAGCGGCGCACGGGCTCTGGCCCTCAAAGGGCGCGGCATCGTCTTGACCCCCAGTTATATGGTCGCGGATGACCTTGCAGAAGGTCGATTGGTGCAGCTGCTGGGGGATTTCACAGGCTCAACCTTGGCCATTCATGCAATTTACCCCTCGACACGTCATTTAACCGCACGAGTGCGTCGGTTTGTCGATTTTGTTGCACAACGCGTTAAACACCTTCGGTGACCTTCCGCCACCTTCAGTATGTACCGGTTGACTGGAGCGCGGCGATCTCCCCCGTGGGCCAGAACCCATTTGGAAATCAGTGATTTTTCAAGGGTGCCATGCGGCTTTGTTACCACGTTGACATAGACGGGGAATTGGCTGATACAGCCCGAACAAGAGCGGGCCGTTAGCTCAGCTGGATTAGAGCAGGGAACTTCTAATTCTCAGGTCGGGGGTTCGAGTCCTCCACGGCTCGCCATGGCTTATTTTTTTCCTTAACATGGTAGAGGACCACCTTGTCGGGAAAGACCAATCCAGAACCGCAGCCTATCGATATGCATGAGGGAGCCCCGGAGGGCAGGTCACACGCTTCAAAATACTTGCATCTACGTTAGCAAGAGACCGTAACATCGGCTTCTAACGCGCTTGCAACGATCCTTTCGGCATTTCGAAGGTCGTTCTGTTCAGCACGGTCTATGGCCTGATCATGGGTTAGACCATGGGACAGCCAGCGGTCGATTAGACGGTCTCGCAAGACGGGGAGAGGCACGTCGAGTTGGATAGAAAAGTCCCAATAAGCCTGCAAGTCGCGCCAACCAAATGCGTCAAAAAGCAGGTAGTTCCCTTCGACAATAACGGTATCACAGGTTTGCGAAACGACCCCAGCCCCGGCGACAGCGATGTCGCTGTTGCGATCAAACTTGGGAAAATAAACGGTGTCCGTTTCAGCAAGCGCACTTACGACACGTAGGAGGCCGCCAACGTCGAACGTTTCGGGCGCCCCTTTGCGCGGCAGTAGACCTTGCGCGTACAGAAGCGAATTGTCGAGGTGAAAGCCGTCCATGGGAACAACCACTGTTTTGGTCCCCGCGGCGGTCAACTGTTCGGCCACCATCCCAGCCAGAGTAGATTTGCCGGATGCAGGCGGCCCCACAAGGGCGACCAACCTGCGCCGACCGGCCCGAGAGGCTGTGAGCACCTGGGGCAATATGGCTTTGACTGTTTCGGTGGGGTCGCTCAAGCTAAATCCTTCGCGGGGGGCTCCTTGGCACCTGTCATAAAGGCCACAGCATCAGACATCGTGTAGTCTTTGGGGTCGATCGTGCACAGACGTTTTCCCAGCCGATGAATGTGGATGCGGTCTGCCACTTCGAAGACATGTGGCATGTTGTGGCTGATCAGGATGATCGGAATGCCTTTTGCGCGCACGTCCTTTATCAGTTCAAGAACCTTTCGGCTTTCCTTGACCCCAAGGGCCGCGGTGGGTTCATCCATGATGATGAACTTTGTTGCAAAGGCCGCGGCGCGTGCGACAGCCACACCTTGCCGCTGTCCCCCTGAGAGAGTTTCGACCGGTTGCTTGATCGACTGGACTGTCATCAACCCTAACTCTGTCAGCTTCTCGCGCGCAAATTTCTCCATCGCGGGCTTATCAAGCATACGCAGAACATTGCCCAGAAACCCTTTCTTACGCAGTTCACGGCCGGTGAACATATTGTCTGCAATCGACAGGGCAGGCGATAGGGCAAGGTTTTGGTAGACGATCTCAATGCCCATTTCCCGCGCTTCGATCGGAGAGGAGAATTTAACGGGCTTGCCTTCAATCAGGATTTCGCCGGCATCGGGTATGGTCGCCCCGCAGATTGCTTTTACGATCGAAGATTTACCTGCTCCATTGTCGCCGATGACAGCAAGAATCTCGCCGGGGCGCAGCTCAAAGTCCGATGAATCGATTGCGGTCACATGTCCATATCGTTTGACGATACCGCGGGCTTGTACAACTGGAGTGTTCATTATGCAGATACCCTTCTGATCCATTGGTCGATCGCGACCGCGATGATGATAAGCCAACCGATTGCAAAGACTTGCCAAAGCACGTCCACGCCGGACAGCCGCAGACCTGAGCGGAAGACGCCAACGATTAAGGCGCCAAACAATGCTCCCATGATCGAGCCACGCCCGCCAAAGAGGGAGATGCCACCGATTACCACAGCTGTAATACTGTCGAGGTTCCCTTCGTAGAAGCTTTGCGGAGAGATGGAGCCAACGCGGCCAATGGAGGCCCATCCGCCCAATGCGCAGATGAAGCCAGCGAGACCATAGACGGATAGAAGTGTGCGATCTGTGCGAATACCAGACAATTCTGCCGCTTCTTTGTCATCGCCGATGGCATAAACATGTCGTCCCCAAGCGGTTTTATTAAGCATGTACCACAGAGCGAGGAAAACAAGGATCATCAGGATCGCGCTCAGTGTGATCCGTGCCCCGCCGATGTTAAAGCTTTCGCCAAAAAATTTGAGGAAAGGTGCATTCGTATCAATGTCTTGGCCACGAATGGATTGGGCGCCAGACAGCCAAAGGAGCAGAGCGTAGAAAATCGACCAAGTGCCAAGGGTGGTGATAAACGGCGGCAATTTGATGCGTGTAATGAACCAGCCGTTCATAAGGCCAGCCCCCACACCACCTGCCATGCCCACAAACAGCGCAAGCACTGTGGGAACTCCCATAAACACGGCCAGATTGCCCATGACCACTGACATCAAAACCATGATCGCGGCAACGCTGAGATCAATACCGGCTGTAATGATAATCAGCGATTGCGCCGCAGCAAGAATGCCGATGATCGAGACCTGCTGCAGGATTAGGCTCAAGTTAAAGGCGGAAAAAAACTTGCCGCCCGCGATCAGGCCAAAGACAACGAGGCTGAGCATTAACACGATCACGGGCACAAGTGTTGGGTTGTTGTGCAGCACGTGCTGTATACGCTCAAACGGTGAAGTGGCTTTCACATTGAAGGAGGCGATGCTCTTGTCGCTCTCATCCAGCTTTTTCTCAAAGTCTTGGCCAACCGAGGCCGAAGATCCATTTTCTGACATAGTGTTCTCCCTGACCGAAAGCCTAGCGCCTACGATCCGCTCGGGTCAAAGCTTCCGGATAATAGCAAACCGGGGCCCTTACGCGCCCCGGTTTGTGAAACTAGCTGATGACTAGCCCCAGCATTTTTTGAGGCCATCCTCGGAGGAAAGCGAAGGAACGCCATCAACAGGTGTATCAGTGATCAGCTCGACACCTGTGTTGAAGAAATCAAGACCTTCGGAATTTTGTGGCTTTTCGCCTGTCTCAACAAAGGTTTTGATCGCTTCGATGCCTTTGGACGCCATCAACAGCGGGAACTGCATGGATGTCGCGCCGATAACGCCTGCACCGATGTCTTTCACGCCAGGGCAACCGCCATCAACTGAGACGATTAAAACGCCTTCTTCTTTTCCAAAGGACTTCAGCGCTTCATAGGCGCCTGCTGCCGCAGGCTCGTTGATCGTGTAGACAAGGTTGATGTCTGGATCGACCTGCAGAAGGTTCTCCATCGCGGTGCGGCCACCATCGGATGAACCGTTTGTCACATCATTGCCGACAATGCGTGGATCGTCTTCATCACCAATATCTGTTGGGTCTTTGATATCGATGCCAAAGCCCTGCAGAAAGCCGTTATTGCGCTGATAATCAACTGAGACCTCTGAGGCGTTCAAGTCCAAGAGCGCGATCTTTGCGTCTGCAGCTGCTTCGCCCATTGTCGCCTTTGCCCATTCACCGATGAGCACGCCAGCTTTGAAGTTATCGGTTGCAAAGGTCGCGTCCGCTGCATCAGTTGGCTCAAAAGGCGTGTCGAGCGCGATGACCAGTGCGCCAGCGTCACGTGCCTGAGAGATCACTGGAACAAGTGCGCGACTGTCTGTTGGCGTAATCAAAATACCTTTCGCACCAGATGCGATGCAGGTTTCAACGGCAGCAACCTGTGTTTCGACATCGCCGTCATATTTGCCCGCGAACGTAGACAAGTTGATGCCAGCTTCGGCAGCGGCAGCCGTCGCCCCTTCTTTCATTTTAACAAAGAAGGGGTTGGTGTCTGTCTTGGTGATCAGGCATGCGTTTGTATCCGCAAACGCAGCGCCAGCGGTCACAGTCAGAGCAACCGCGGATGTTGATAGAAGTGTTTTCATGATGTCCTCCCTAAAACTCTTTTACAGACGATCTCCTCATCGACTGGGCCCGCTTTGGCGGCGAGCTCACCCATAAAAAAACCGATTCCAAACGGTCTGTCAATTAGTTTGTAAACTTTACTTACTAACTGGATTTATCCTATCTTCCTATTTACGGAGGAGACAACTATGGTTCGTTCCATGGATGGGAATGCGGTCAAAGAGCCGGGGATCGGCGTGAACCAACGGGGGATTCGTGACTATAACGAGCGCCTGACTCTCTCTATTTTGCAAAAGCACAAAGCCGTTTCCGCCGCCGATTTGGCGCGACGAACTGGTCTGTCAAAGCCAACGGTCTCAACAATTATGCGCAAATTGGAAGCCGACGGATTAATTATGCGTGGCGCTCCTTTGCGCGGCAAAGTCGGCAAACCTTCGATCCCGCTCGAGCTCAATCCAAACGGCGCGTTTTCCATTGGCATGAAAGTTGGTCGCAGAAGCGCTGATTTGCTGCTCCTCGATTTGACTGGACAGGTTAGGGAGCAACTCTACACCACCTACGAGTATCCGATGCCCGAAGAGGTCTTTGAGTTTCTGCGCAGGGGTATCAAAACACTTTCGGAGCTTCTGCCATCCGATCAGCGGTCGCGAATATGCGGCATCGGTATTGGCACGCCTTTTGAATTGTGGAGGTGGCATGATTTGTCGGGTCCTTCCGCCGAACGGTTCAGACAATGGAAAGACATTGACTACCCAGAGCAAGTTGCAGAGTTTTCGGATCTTCCTGTCTATGTCGTCAACGACTCGACCGCGGCCTGCCATGCAGAGCATCTGTTTGGGCCGGCCCGAGGCTTTCGGGACTTTGCCTATTTCTATATCGGGTCTTTTGTCGGGGGCGGCGTGACGCTGAACGGCACGGTTTATGAGGGAAACCAAGGTAATGCCGGAGCGCTTGGTTCTATGCGGACAACGGGCGCATTAGGCGAAAGCCAGCAACTGATCGATACCGCCTCGTTGCACATGCTTGAGGCACGCCTTGTAGAGGCCGGAATTGATCCGCAGGTGCTTTGGCAAAACCCGAATGACTGGAGCAGCGTGCACCGCTATGTCGAACCTTGGATCGGTGCCACGGCACAGGAACTCGCCAAGGCGTCTTTGTCGATTTGTTCAGTCATCGATTTCGAAGCGATCCTCATCGATGGTGCTTTCCCGGACGATGTTCGAAACGAGCTGGTTGAGCGGGTCCGTCGTTACTTGGTGAATCAGGATACGCGGGGCCTTATTACACCGGTCATAGAGGCTGGCAGCATAGGCAAGAATGCCCGTGGTATAGGTGCTGCGATCAGTCCAATGTTTTCGCAGTATCTGCTAAACACAAATGCGGGTCTTTCCTCGATTTAGGGAACTTAGCCCCCTGATGTTACGCTGCATCCGCAGCGTAACAAAGAGCTCTGAGATGCCACCGGCGCGGGTAGGCCATGCAGCTACTTCCTGCTCACCGATTTCCTGTCGCCACCCGCGTATTTGCACATTTCGCGTTTAGCCTTAGAAATCCGCCCATTTCGCCTCGGCCCCGCCGCTCTGCGCCATGCCGAGAGCTTGTGGCATGGCCGCAGCGTCGTCGACCTCCCAATCTCCTGCGTTAGAGCTTGATGCGGGGGCTGACGCGCGAGAGGTCAATGCAGACGCGCCATTGTTGGCATCAGAGACCTTAAAGTGCGCAACAATGTCTGCCAATTTGCTGGCGTCTGCGTTCAACATGTGGCCGGCCGCGGTTGATTCCTCGACCATGGCTGCGTTTTGCTGAGTGACCTGATCCAATTGAATAACGCCGGTGTTGATCTCGTTCAGGCCAATTGATTGTTCGGCCGCGCCTTCGGCAATGCCGGACACAAGCTGCGAGATTTGTGAGATTTGCTGCACGACATTCTGCAACGCACCACCCGCTTTGCCGACCAGATCCACACCGCGTTCCACCTGTTGCGAGCTTTCGCCGATCAAAGTCTTGATCTCAGTGGCTGAATCTGCGGAACGTTGCGCCAGGGCTCGCACTTCGCTTGCAACAACCGCAAAGCCACGGCCTGCCTCGCCAGCGCGTGCGGCTTCGACGCCTGCGTTCAGGGCAAGCAAGTTGGTTTGGAACGCAATGTCATCGATGACCGAGATGATCTGGCTGATGTGGTTGGAAGACTGTTCAATCTCGGTCATCGCGGTCACCGCGCTTTGAACAACTTCACGGTTGTTTTCGGCCTCGTCTCGGGCACTGGTCATTGTCTGTTCCACGTCGCGCGCGCGGTTTGCGGCGGATTTCACAGAAGCAGTCAGCTGATCCAGTGCAGCGGCGGTTTGTTCCAGCGTGGCTGCCTGGCTTTCGGTCCGGTGGGACAGATCGTCAGAAGACTGGCTGATTTCAGTTGCACCGTTGCGGATACTTTGTGTGCTGGCAACAACCTGAGACATCGTTTCATTGAGGGTATCGACGGTCTTGTTAAAGTCCCGGCGCAGCTGCTCATAGTGCTCAGGAAAGGATTGGTTCAGCTTAGAGGTAAGGTCCCCACTGGCCAGCTGGTTCAAGCCGCTGGCTAGGGATTGAACCACGGTTTTATGGTTTTCCTCTTCCACCACGCGCTCTTCTTCAAGGCGTTCTTTTTCCACAAGGCCGTGACGCAGTTTATCCAACGAAACTGCGACAACCCCGATCTCATCAGTGCTCTGTGGAAGGTCAATGTCTTCCTTAACACGGCCATCCGACAGGGCGTTGACAGCGTTCAGCAATTTTGAAAGCGGTTTTTGAACCAACGAACGGGTTGCGAAGAATGTTGTGCCAAGAACCAACGCCAGCAACAGGCCGATGGAGATAACCCCTTGTTTGACGCTTTCACGAACTGGGTCGGTAAAAACGTGACGCGGGACATCCAGCACCACTACCCATGTCTTGTTCATGCCGCTGGCTGTAAACGGTTGGAACAGCCGGGTTACGCCATTTTCCAGGCCAGACACCACCTGTGTCTCGCCGGTTTCCAAGGCAGCGTTATATGCATCGACCCCAGGGCCGTCATACGCCTGCGTGATCTTTTCATTGTCGTGATGTGCAAGCCATTTGCCGCTTTGACCCAACAGCATGACCTGCCCGCCGTCAAAGACCGAAAGGCTAGTCACAAAGTTAGTCAAGTCGTCCAGGACAAGATCAGTTCCGGCAAGCGCCACTACCTCTCCACCAACAATTACTGGCACTGACACGGATGTCAGCAATCGTTTCTCTGATGAAAGATAAGGTTCGGTGATCAACCCCTTGCGTGTGTCGACCGGTACTCTGTACCATTCCAAACTTGTGTTGGGGTCAAAATCAAAGGTTTCAAACGTCAATTCGCCTGTGTCGTTTCGTGTCCAATAAGGCGTGAACGTGCCAGTGCTATTACGTCCTTCAGTGCCTTGAATTTGCGTGTCGGCAGGCCCCCCTGGAATGGCGGCAGCCCAGGTGAAAAAGCCCGCGCCAAACTGTTCGGCGACCCCCTTCAACAACTCGCTAACGTCTTGGGTTGTAACGTCGCCCTCTTTTAGGAGGCCTCCGACAGATCCACTGAGCGAAATCGCGGTCGTTGTTGCTTGGGTGAGTTCAATCGTTAAATCTTGCGCCACCTCAAATGCCGCATTCGTTGCTTTTTCCAGAGCCTGGTTGTGGGCTTCTTTCGACACCCTTTGAACCGTGAATGCTGTGAAACAGACCCCCAACACCGCGACGGCGAGGGTAATGGTGACCAGGAGTTTGCCCGAAATCGAGCGAATTTGAAATGGCATGTCCAAGCGTTCCCAAAAGTTGCCCACTACTTAATTTGATGCACACAAACCTGTGAATGAGATGTTACTTTTCAGCGCCGTTTGCCTGAGGAATTGACAAAGGCATGGCACCTGCGACTCGATTTTCGACGCGTATGATCTTTTGCGACAAATCCGCGCTCTCAAATGGCGGAAGATTTCCAAGACATGAGCAAGGTTCCGTCGCGGCACGTGATTGCTTCTGCTTCCTGCAAGGAGTGATTCGAGAAAACTCCTTAGAGTCCCTGCTGGAAGAATCTGCTGAAGGGTGGACGTCCCCTTTTACGTACGGACCTATGTTAAGTCTCTGCGATAGGCATGCTCAGGGCTGGATAGCGGATCATGACGGCGATACGGACCTGCAGCGTGTCAGCGGCGCCTTTCGATGTTCCGGATGTCTTTTTCATCTTCGCTCCATAATGTCGTCGATGACCCAGAAATCTTTCGTCGCCCAAATATCTAAATGTGCTCCGCGCCGACCAACAAGGTCTTCTCTGCGCTTCGCTCGTGCAGAAGAGATCAGCCACGTTCGCCGCTCGTTTTCGAGCTGAGTTCAAACACGCAGCCGCGGCAAAACAATTGGCTGAGATCCCAGAGCGCGGCTCTGAAGAAAAAGCACGTTGTTGCGGAAATCCTCGGAAATTCGTGAGATTTCACATCTTAGGATGACATCTGTCGGAAATTCTACTGTAGTTGCTCTAAAACGTGGTTCACCGCCATACTGAAAACATGGGCTTGAGGAGACAGAACCTCGTCTGGTCGGCGCATGAGACCGACTGGCCCCTTTGTAATTGAGGTGTCAAATGGCAAGGCCACCAGGTGCCCCTCAGCAATCTCATGGGCCACGACACCTGAGGAAATGATCCAGATGGCATCGGTGCTGCGTGTGTAGTTTCTGCCAAAAGCACCAGAAACGGATTCAAGTCGATTGGCGATTTCACCGACACCATGTGCAATCAAGTAACGATCGACCAATGGACGGATGGCGGACCCTTCCGGGGGGTATATCACCTGCCATTCGCCAATCCTTTTCAGATCAGGGTTTTCCAGGATCGGGTGATTGGCCCGCACTACAAACTCGACCTTTTCCTCGTAAAGCTGGGTGAAAGAGATCCCTTGCATGGTTTCCGGTCGCCCCAAGCGACCGATGACCAAGTCGAGATCACCAAGGCGCATGCGCTCTAACAAATAGCCATGCGGGCCATCCAGAATCCTGAGATTGGTGTTTGGGGCAAGCTCATTAAACTTTGAAGCTACAGCTGGCATCAAACGGGCCGCAACAGATGGCAAAGCCCCAACGGTTAACCGTGTCTTGCCTTGAGTTCCAATTTGCTCCACCCCGGTCAAACCTTGCTGCAGCGCAGCCAGTGACATGGCGGCGAAGTGCAAAAACACTTCGCCATGCTCGGTCAAAGCCACCCCCGCCCGACTGCGAACCAAAAGCGTTGTGCCCAGAATGTCTTCCAGCTCTTTCAGCGTCTTGGAGATCGCCGGCTGTGTCAGAAAAAGCTTCTCGGCGGCCACTTTCAGGCTCTTCTCTCGGCAGATTTCAACAAAACTCTGGATGTGCCGGAACTTGATACGACGATCAATCATTTGATTATCATTTTTGGAAACCATATTCGCTCAAAACTCATTTTACTTCCCTTATTTGGATAAGCAATACTCTCTTAAGGGATTTAGGAGGGCATCCATGCGGACCCAAGTCGCCATTATCGGAGGGGGGCCTTCAGGGCTTTTGCTCAGCCAGCTTTTGCACCGCAAGGGCATCGATACCGTCGTTCTGGAACGAAAGACCAAGGACTATGTCCTGGGGCGCATCCGGGCCGGTATTCTTGAGACGGGGTTCGTCGATCTAATGCGTAAGGCGGGCGTGTCGGACCGGATGGACAAAGAGTGTTTTGTGCATGACGGGACCGTTATTTCATTCGGAGACACCGAGTTTGGCATCAACTTCAAAGAGCTGACGGGCCGCAATGTCGTGGTTTACGGGCAAACCGAAGTGACGCGCGACCTGTACGAGGCCCGCGAAGCGATGGATGGCAAGATCGTCTTCAACACAGAAAATGTCCATATCCATGATGTAGATCGCGACGCGCCATATGTTTCCTACACGGTGGATGGGATTGAGCACCGGATCGAATGTGACTATGTCGCGGGATGCGACGGGTTTCATGGGGTGAGCCGTCAGACCATTCCGCTGACGGTCCGTAAGGAATATGAAAAACTCTACCCGTTCGGCTGGCTGGGCATCCTGTCGGAAACACCGCCGGTCCACGATGAGCTGATCTATGCGGGGTCCGAGCGCGGTTTTGCTTTGTGTTCGATGCGCAATTCAAACCTCAGCCGGTATTATATTCAATGTTCCCTGTCAGACGCCCCCGAGGATTGGACCGATGCGGCTTTCTGGGAAGAACTCAAACGGCGTATTCCCGGGAAGTATGCTGAACAGCTGGTCACCGGACCATCGATTGAGAAATCCATTGCACCACTGCGGTCCTTTGTGACCGAACCCATGCGCTGGGGGCGCTTGTTCCTGTGCGGTGATGCGGCGCATATCGTGCCGCCAACCGGTGCCAAGGGCCTGAACACCGCAGCCAGCGATATTCACTATCTCTACAACGCCCTGCAACAGGTCTACGAGGAAGGCGACAGCGAAGGCATTGATCGGTATTCCGAAAGAGCTTTGGCACGTATCTGGAAGGCCGAGCGGTTCAGTTGGTCGACCACGAACCTCCTTCACAGCTTCCCGGAGCAAAGTGCCTTTGATCTGAAGATGCAAAAGGCCGATGTTCACTTCTTGCGGGACAACCGCGAAGCGCAGTCGGTTTTTGCACAGAACTATGTCGGGCTGCCTTACTGATGCAAACGGCGCATGTTCACGGTCTGACATTTCATATCAGAGAAGACGGCGATCCCACCGGGCGTCCGGTGGTATTTGCCAACTCACTGGGAACCGATATGCGGTTGTGGGACAAAGTTGTATCCTTGTTGCCTGCGGGCCTGCGTGTGATCCGATTTGACAAACGGGGCCATGGGCTATCGGATTGCCCGCCCGCCCCTTATGCGATGGAAGAACTGATCTCGGACGCCGAGGCGCTGCTGGATCATCTGCAGATCCGCGACTGTGTTTTTGTCGGCCTGTCGATTGGCGGTATGATCGCACAGGGTCTGGCCGCCCGTCGCCCTGATCTGGTGCGCGCTTTGGTGTTGTCGAACACGGCTGCAAAGATGGGGGATGCGCAGATGTGGCGCGACCGCATAGCTGCCATCCAAATCCAGGGGATTGAGGCCTTGGCTGATCCGATTTTGGATCGCTGGTTCGGGAGCGAATTCCGGAACGGCGAAGAACAGATCATTTGGCGCCACATGCTCACACGTACTCCGGTCGAGGGATATGTTGGATGTTGCCAGGCCATCGCCGACACTGACCTGTCAATCACGACGACCACCCTGCGCTTGCCAGTTCTGGGCATCGCCGGGTCCGATGATGGCGCGAGCCCGCCGGAACTGGTGCAGCAGACCATTGACCTGATCCCCGGTGCGACATGTCACATCATCAAATCAGCAGGGCATCTGCCTTGTGTAGAAGGTCCAAAGGCCTATGCCGCTCTGTTGAAAGGGTTTCTAGAGGAGATCGCCCATGTCTGATAAACCCATGTCTGACAAATACGAAGAGGGCATGAAAACCCGACGTCGGGTCCTGGGCGAATCCTATGTCGACAAGGCCGAAGCAAACAAGACTGGCTTTGACGAGCCGTTTCAAACCTTGATCACCGAAGGCGCTTGGGGCACCGTTTGGGCCAGTGATGGCATCAGTCTGCGTGAACGTTCAATGCTGACGCTTGCGCTGTTGGCCGCATTGGGGAACTTCGACGAAATCCCCATGCACATCCGGGCCACAGCCCGAACCGGTGCCAGCAAGCAAGATGTTTTGGAGGCCTTTCAGCATGTGGCCGTCTATGCCGGGGTTCCGCGCGCTAACCATGCGCTGAAACTGGCCTTGGCAACCTATGCTGAAATGGAACTGGACTGACAGGGAAGCGCGCACCGATCCCGTCAGGAATAGGAGGAGAAATCCAACCATGTTGAAACCAGCTGAGTTCTATCAGCGCGACCGCGAATGGCATCCGCCTGCGTTGACCCCAGATTACAAGACCAGCGTATCGCGGTCACCACAGTATGCGCTGATTTCACTGCAGGGATCGCCAAGCGAGATCACCGGTCCGGTCTTTGGACAAAACGATATTGATCCGGTCGACAACGATCTGATCAAGAACTACGCCCAACCCGGTGAGGGCCCAATCGGCGAGCGGATCATCCTGCATGGACGGGTTCTGGACGAAAACGGCCGTCCGGTTCCCGGGACTTTGGTTGAGTTGTGGCAAGCCAATGCGGGTGGTCGGTATCGTCACAAGAAAGATACCTATCTGGCCCCGATTGATCTAAATTTCGGCGGCTGTGGGCGAACACTCACCGATGAGAATGGCTATTATTACTTCCGCACGGTCAAACCGGGCGCCTATCCCTGGCGAAACTGGGTGAACAGCTGGCGCCCGGCGCATATCCATATGTCGATCTTTGGCAGCGGGTTTGCCCAGCGTCTGATCACTCAGTGCTATTTCGAAGGGGATCCGTTGATCCACAAATGCCCGATCGTGAACACCATTCCCGATCCCGACGCCATTGATCAGCTGATCGCGCGTCTCGACATGAACGCGACGATACCTCTCGACAGCATTGCCTACAAATTCGACATTGTGCTGCGCGGACGTCGCTCGACGCTGTTCGAAAACCGTCTGGAGGGCAACTGATCATGCCGCAGGAACTGAATTACCTCAAGGAAACCCCGTCGCAGACCGCGGGCCCCTATGTGCACATCGGTCTGGCTCCTGGTGCGGCCGGTTTTGACATCTACAAACAGGAACTGGGTTGGGACATCGCTGGACCGAATGCCAAAGGCGAACGTATTCGCGTCGAGGGGGTTGTTGTCGACGGTACGGGATCGCCGGTCAAAGACGTTCTGCTGGAAGCCTGGCAGGCCAATAGCGAAGGCGTCTTTGCCCATCCTGAAGACAGTCGCGATGTTGAGAACGGGTTTCGTGGCTGGGGGCGCGTGATCACGGATTTTGAGACCGGGGAGTGGGGTTTTGACACCGTAAAGCCCGGTGCAAGCCCCGCACGGGGCGGTACGTTGGCGGCCCCGCATATTAACCTCTGGGTTGTTGCGCGCGGCATCAATGTCGGCCTCAACACCCGCTTGTACTTTGACGACGAACCCGAGGCCAATGCCAAGGACGCCGTCTTGAACCTGATTGAATGGGAGAAACGCCGCGCCACCCTGATTGCAAAGCGCAGCGAGCGCGATGGCAAAGTGCTCTACCGTTTCGACATCAAAATTCAGGGCGAGGACGAAACCGTCTTTTTCGACATCTGATCCAATTGGGTTGCTCTTCGGGGCGGCCCGTTCGCGCACGAGGAGCACGCCATGTCCAAACCCTGCATCATTTGTGTTGCCATCACGGGATCGCTGCCCACCAAGGCAAACAACCCTGCTGTGCCGATCTCGGTCAGTGAACAGATCGAAAGCACACAGGAGGCCTTTGAGGCCGGGGCCTCCATCGTACACGCCCATGTGCGCAATGACGACCAGACACCGTCGAGTGATCCTGAGAAATTCGCCCGTCTCAAAGAAGGGCTGGAAAAGCATTGCCCCGGTATGATCATCCAGTTTTCGACCGGGGGGCGATCGGGGGCTGACCGCGAACGGGGCGGCATGCTGCCTTTGTCACCTGATATGGCTTCCCTATCGGTAGGCTCGGTTAATTTCCCCACCCGGGTTTATGAGAACAGCCCCGATCTGGTTGACTGGCTTGCCGAAGAAATGGGTCTATACGGGATCACCCCTGAGGTTGAAGCCTTTGACCTGAGCCATATCCTTCAGGCCATCCGCATGCATGAAGCGGGTGTCTTGCCCGGCAAGCTCTATGTTCAGTTCGTCATGGGTGTCAAAAACGCCATGCCGGTCGATCGTAAGGTGTTCGATTTCTATGTGAAAACAATGCAGGATCGTGCGCCGGACGCCGAATGGTGCGCCGCAGGTATTGGCGCGCATCAATTGACGTTGAATGAATGGGCCATTTCTGCCGGGGGGCATACTCGGACGGGGCTTGAGGACAATGTGCGCCTCGACAAGGGCACGCTTGCGCCGTCGAACGCCGCATTGGTGCAGCGTGTTGTGGATTTGTGCGCCCGGCATAATCGCCCTGTCGCCACCTGGCAGCAGGCGCGCGAGATATTGGGCCTTCAACAAGTGAGAGCGTGATCCGATGAGCCATCTTGCGGCCCATCCCTGGCTGAGCGGCCTGTTTGAGGACACTGAGGTTCAAAACGAATTGTCGGCTCAGGCGCAGCTTCGCCACATGCTGGTGATCGAGGCCGCCTTTGCACGTGCCTTAGCAAAGACGGGCCGTGTCCCGGCGGATGTCGCCGAACAGGCAGCAGAGTATATTCTCGATGCAGAGCCTGATATAGCGCTATTGAAACAAGGCGTGGCAGAGGACGGTTTGGTTGTCCCAGCTCTGGTGCGCCAATTGAAGCAAGGATGTCCGCATGACTGGCATCCGGCGATTCACACAGGCCTTACCTCGCAAGATGTCATTGATACGGCTCTGATCCTGTGCCTGAAAAGCGTTCTCCCTCTGCTGTCGGCACGGCTCACGGCGCTTGATACGGCTTTAACCCACCTCGGGGAACAGCAGGGTCACAACCAGCTGATGGCACGTACCCGAATGCAGGCTGCTTTGCCGATCACGGTGGCGACCCGGTTGTCCAGCTGGCAGCTGCCAATTTCTGATCATCAGGACCGGCTGAAGCAGATGGCACCCAGGCTGTTGATTTTGCAACTGGGCGGCGCTGCCGGGGATCGGGCCGCTCTTGGCGATGTAGCCGGGGCCATTGAAACAGACATGGCCCAGGCGCTTGGTCTGAGTCACGCTGGTGTGAGCTGGCATAGCCGTAGGGACGCGATCGCGGAGTTTTCAAACTGGCTGTCGTTGGTGTCAGGTACGCTCGGCAAAATGGGTCAGGATATTGCTTTGATGTCGCAGCAGGGACTGGACGACGTTGTTCTTGCTGGCGGTGGTCGATCCTCGGCAATGGCGCACAAACGCAACCCCATCCGCGCAGAGCTGTTGGTAGCATTAGCCCGCGCAAACGCGGTGCAGCTGTCGGGTATGCATCACGCGCTGATCCACGAACAAGAACGGTCCGGCGCGGCTTGGGTGTTGGAATGGATGCTATTGCCGCAAATGGTGCTGACGACGGGCAGGTCGCTGACCGCATCTCTGGAGCTTGTTGAGCAAATTGATCGCATCGGTCATCCCGCGGGTGCTTCTGATCAATCTTCGTGATCCCCATTTCGGCCATTTTCGGTCACAGGAAACGCGCGGAAATGGCCTGGGCGGCCTGTTGCAACCGCTGGACGGCGGTCTCGACAAAGCTCTCGTCAAAGCGGTTGATCATGCCGAACGCAGAAATCGTGAGCACCACCTCGTAATCGACCGAGCGCACGGGAACAGCGACCGCGCCCAGATTGGGTTCATTCTCTGCCCGGTTGACGGCAAATCCCTGATCTCGGATTGCATCAAGCTCGTCGTGAAGCGCCTCGACACTGTGAAGCGTCGTTTTGGTATGTTTGGACAGAGTATAGGCACCCAATCGGGCAAACCGGTCTTTCCGTGGCTGTGCGGATAACCAGATCTTGCCCTGGGCTGTGGAATGCAAAGGTAGGATCGTCCCGACCTTGATGTCGACATTAAAGGGGCGGTGGGATGCTGCGACGGCCATGCAGATTGGGCCGGCCGTTGAAAACCGGCACGCCATGACAGATTCGTTCAGGTCATCACTGGCCGACCGAATGACTGGGCGAACCACACTGGAAAGCGGGTTTGTGTCCTGCTCCATCCGGCCCAGTTCTTCGACCCGCGGACCAAGACAATAGGCACCGCGGCGGTAGCTTGCCAACACGCCCAAAGACGTCAGGGTGGTTAAAAACCGATGGGCTGTCGATTGGGTCAGTGCCAGTTCTTCGGCCACAACCGATGCAGATATTTCCGGCCTTTCATGGGTGATGAGCCCCAAGATCTCAAAGCTTTTGATGACAGATCCGTTTTGCTTTGTGGCCATGCTCAAAACCCAGATTGTTACAGCTGTTCCTCACATAGTGAGTATTACAAGATTTCTTTGACGCCTCTTGTAAAACTATCTCACATTGAAGTCCAATTAACCCACAATGTAGGACTCTAGGGAGGAGCTCATGCAGGTTGGCCTTTTTATCGACAACACGGATACCCAAGCCGAATCCGGCGGGATGTTTGATCGTAGGAACCCGGTAGCGGGCGACGTCGCAACCACTGCAGCGGCGGGGCGGGCCGCTGATGTTGATCGCGCGGTGCAATCTTGCGCGCAGGCCTTTGGGGAATGGTCAGCTCTGGGGCCGAACCAGCGGCGCGGGATCCTGAACGCATGTGCAGATGCGCTTGAGGCAAAAACGCAAGACCTGATTAAGCTGGGGGCAGATGAAACCGGTGGTTCGGGGCCGTGGATCGGTTTCAACGTCATGCTGGCTGGGCGTATCCTGCGCGAAGCAGCGGCAATGACAACGCTGATCAAGGGAGAAATCATCCCGTCCGACAAGCCGGGCACATTGTCCATGGCAATGCGCCAGCCGGTTGGCGTCCTGGTTGGGATGGCCCCTTGGAATGCCCCGGTCATTTTGGCGGTTCGCTCCTTTGCGATGCCCTTGGCCTGCGGCAATACCGTTGTCATGAAGGCTTCCGAAAAATGTCCGGGCTTGCACCGCATGATCGGGGACGCAATGGCCGAAGGCGGGCTGCCACCTGGCGTTCTCAATATCTTGACCCATTCAGCCGAAGACGCGCCCGAGGTGGTGAATGCTCTGGTGGATCATCCGCTGACACGCCGGATCAACTTCACCGGATCAACACGTGTCGGCCAGATCATCGCCGAACGGGCAGCGAAACAGCTTAAACCATGTCTTCTGGAGCTTGGGGGAAAGTCGCCTCAGGTCGTGCTGGATGACGCCGACATTCCTGGTGCGGTAAACGCGGCGATTTTCGGGGCCTTCATGAACCAAGGTCAGATCTGTATGTCGGCCGAGAAGATCATCCTGGATGAGAGTATCGCCGATGATTTCACCGCACAGTTTGCTGCCCGCGCCGAGGCGCTAAAAACCGGCACACCCAATGAGCAAGTGCATTTGGCCTCCGTTGTGGATCGCGACACGATCGACCACGTCGCCCGGCTGATCGCCGATGCTGAAGCCAAGGGTGCAAAGGTTTTGACCGGCGGAGCCCCAGCCGAAGGCACTATCATGCCAGCGACAATCGTCGATTACGTCACGCCAGAGATGGATATCTATTCCAGCGAAAGTTTTGGCCCAGTGACCACGGTCATGCGTGTAAAGGATGTCGAAAGCGCAATCGCAGCGGCCAATGACACCGAATACGGGCTGACGGCCTCCGTCTTTGGCCAGGATACCCGCCGTGCCTTGCAGGTCGCACAACGCATCCAGACCGGGATCTGTCACATCAACGGGCCAACCGTGGGTGATGAGGCACAGATGCCCTTTGGCGGGACGAAACGCTCGGGCTACGGCCGGTTCGGAGGCACGGCGTCAATCGAAGAGTTTACTGAACTGCGCTGGATCACCATTGAAGATCCAGGCCAGCACTATCCGATTTGACCGAGATTCTAGCGGAGCGGAAATATGAAAACGGCAATTCTCGGCGCAGGGGCACTGGGCTCGGTTATCGGCGGATTGATGGCTGCAGCGGGGCGCGATGTCTCGTTATGGGACCTCAACGAGGCACATCTGGACGCCATTTGCGAAAAAGGCCTGCGCCTGGAGGGGGCTTCAGGCACCCAGATCGTTCACCTTCCGGCGATGCGCCCAGATCAGGCGAGCGAAACGCCAGATCTGATCATCTTGCTGACCAAAACGATCCATACCGACGCAGCGCTGGGCGGTGTGGAACGGCACATTGCCGCTGGGGCGCGGGTGCTGACCTTGCAAAATGGTCTGGGCAATGCCGAACGTGTGGTCAAACAGGTTCCGAAGGATCAAGTCCTATATGGCTGCACCATGATGCCCGGACGGTTTATTGCACCAGGGCATGTCGCGTCTCAGGGGCAGGGGTTTGTGGTGTTCCGCGCGCTGACGGATGATGGGGCCGCTTTTGCCGAAGCGGCGGGTTTCTCTGCGCCTGAGATTTCCTTTGAGTGTTCAGCAAAGACCGATCAGATCATCTGGCAAAAGGCCGCGTTCAATTGCGCCATGAATGCCTGCAGTGCTCTCACAGGTGCAACTGTCGGTCAGCTGAACGTCCCGGAGATGGTGGTACAGCTTCGCAAAATTTCGTCCGAGGTTGTCACCCTCGCCCAAACTCTAGGTGTGACAGTCAAGCTGGACGAGGTGGTCGAGCAGATAAATCACGCGCTTGAACACCATACCGAGCACAAGCCGTCCATGCTGCAGGATATCGAAGCGGGGCGGCCGACAGAGATAAGCAGTTTATGCGGCGAGGTCGCCCGATTGGCCGAACAGCATAACGTGCACGCTCCGCTAAACGCGGTTCTGGCGGCATTGATTGACCTGCGGGGCCGAGTAACGGACCAGCTCGCAAGCACGACCTGAGGAGGAAGCAGAGCGTGGAAGAAACCAATGATACGAACACCATAACGGCCGGTGGCGCGCTGTTTGGCAAGCTCAAGGCGCTGGGTGTGGACTATGTCTTTGCCAATTCAGGAACTGATTTTCCACCAATCATCGAAGGTCTGATCGAAGCACAACAAAAAGGCATTGATTTGCCAGAGCCAGTGACCTGTCCACATGAAAATGCAGCCTTGGGCATGGCACATGGCTATTTCCAGATTTCGGGGCGCGTTCAATCGGTGATGCTGCATACAAATGTCGGCCTGTCGAATGGTGCAACCGGTGTAATCAACGCCTGGTGCGACCAGATCCCGATGATCTTGATGTCAGGGCGGACCCCGGTGATGGAGAGCGGCCGCTTTGGCGCTCGCACGGTCCCTATCGGCTGGGGGCAGGAAATGTTCGATCAGACCGCCCTGGTGCGTGAGACGACAAAATGGGATTATGAGCTCCGCTTCCCCGAACAGATGTCCAGCCTGTTTGACCGTGCCTGGGCGATCTCGAACTCAACACCAAAAGGTCCGGTCTACCTGAGCCTCCCGCGGGAAACCCTGTGCGAACAATGCCCGCCTGACGGATTGGATCAACCCTCGATCATGGCGCCGGTCCAAGTTGCGCCGGAACCTGGAGCGTTGGCTCAGGCGGCGGATCTACTGGCCAAGGCAAAAACGCCACTCATCATAAGCCAGCGCGGAACTGGATCGTACGAGGCCTTTGACGCTTTTGGAAAATTTGTAGAGGACTGGGCCTTGCCGGTCAGCCAATATTGGGCCAACCAGCTGTCCCTGCCGCTTGCCCATCCGATGTATGTCGGCCAAAATCCCGAAGCCTTACTGGCTGAGGCAGATGTCGTTCTGGTGTTGAATTCGCTGGCACCTTGGTGGCCGGACAAGGTGCAGCTGCGAGAGGATGTGAAGGTGATCCAGCTCGGACCGGATCCATTGTTCGGGCGCACGCCTGTGCGCAACTTCCGCGCCGATGTCACGCTGGCGGGTGAAACCGCACCGGCGCTCATGGCCCTGATCGAGGCGATGTCCGCGCGTCAGGGCAGCCCCGAAACCATCGAAGCGCGCCGCAAGCGGATTAAGGCGTTGTCGGCCGCCAATCGTCTGGCGGTTACAACCGAGGCCGAGGCCGGATGTGTCGGCCCGATGAGCAAGGCCTGGGTCAGCCTATGCGTTGGGCGGGCCATAAAGGGGCGTAAGGCCACAATTTTTCACGAGCTGGGCCTGCCGCTTGGGCCATTGGATCTGGATCAGCACAATAGCTATTTTCAGGAACCGCATTCCGGTGGACTGGGGTGGGGGTTCCCGGCGGCCCTTGGCGGGCAACTGGCTGAGCCGGACCGACTTGTTTTTGCCACAATGGGCGATGGCAGCTATATGTTCTCCAACCCCACGGCCTGTCACCAAATCGCCGAAGCGCTTGGGTTGCCTGTCATTACGCTTGTGCTGAACAACGAAGAATGGGGGGCGGTCAGGCACTCGGTGGAGGGGTTGTATCATAATGGGTTGGCGGGCAAGTCGAATGAAGTGCCTTTGACGCGGTTGCAGCCGAGCCCAGATTTCTGTCGCACGGCCGAAGCAAGCCGCGCTTATACAGAGACCGTAACCGAAGGCAAAGATTTGCCAGCCGCTTTGGAAAGGGCGCTCAAAGTTGCCACGGATGAAAAACGCCAAGTTCTGCTGAACATAGCCATCGCGCGTACCGGGGCGCTTTAACTGCGGATACTTACCCAAAAAGGAAAGTAATTTGGTCACTTAATTAATTTTGTTTTTCATGAGATCAACTATTTTGGTTTCAAAGCCCTAAGGGAGTATTGTGACCATTGGGAGCAATAGGGGTTTGAAAGGGACGAAAGACAAAATGACGCCGTTTTGAAACTAAGCGGTCGACATCGCCAACATCTGAGGAGGAGATTATGGCATCTTTGACGAACATCAGAACTGCAGCGCTTGCAGCGGTAATTGGGGCATTGGGCAGTACAAGCGCTTGGGCAGCGGAATTTGAATTCAAGCTGCACCACTTTCTGAGCCCCAAAGCACCGGCCCATTCGCAGATGTTGGAACCCTGGGCGCAAAAGATCATGGAAGCATCCGATGGGCGTATCCATATCGAAATTTTCCCGTCGATGACCTTGGGCGGCAAGCCACCCCAGTTACCGCGTCAGGTTCGCGACGGCATTGTCGACATGGCCTGGATCGTAAATGCCTACGCCGCTGGTCAGTTCCCGCGTTCCGAGGTCTTTGAACTTCCAGGTGTTCACCAAGGCGACACCGCCGCCGTCAATCAGGCGATGCGCACGATGTACGAGGGTGAGCTGAGCAAGGACTTCAAAGGCGTTGTTGCCTTGTTCCAGCATGTGCATGGCGGCCAAGCGATTCACATGGCCACGGACGAAGTGCGGTCGCCCGCAGATTTGGCCGGGAAGAAAATTCGTATTCCATCGCGCACTGGTGCCTGGATCATCGAGGCACTGGGCGCAAATCCGGTCAAAACCTCTGTTGGTGAAATCCCGGTTGCCCTGTCGAAAAAGGTGATTGACGGAGCAATGATCCCGTTTGAGATCATTCCTCCGCTGAAAATTCATGAGCAGACCGCGTATCAAATCGAAGGACCAGGCGGCAAGCGGCTGGGGACCACCTCATTCTCCGTCATTATGAACGAGGATCGCCTGAACAGTCTTCCGGCAGACATCCAGCAGATCTTCTACGACAACTCCGGTCTCGAATGGCACGCGAAGGTTGGTGAAATTTGGGATGGTGCTGATGAATTTGGGATCAACCTGGCCACCAAATCCGGCAATACACATGTGCAGCTGTCGGATGAGGAATGGTCCGGTTTCGAAACCGCCATCGCGCCAGTTGTCGACCGCTGGGTCGCGGAAATGAACGAAAAAGGCATTGATGGCCAGGCGCTCTATGATGAAGCCGTCAAGTTGGTTTCCGAGAACATGGACAACAACTGACACATGCCGCGCTCTTTGAATAAGGAAGATAGGCTCACGGGCATTGCCCGTAGCCTCATCACCGCTTGGGCGTTATTGGGTGGGCTGGTTCTTGTTGGTGTCGTACTGGTGAACGCCTGGTCCATCCTTTCCGGTGCAATCGTCGGAAGGCCATTTGCCGGTGATTTCGAACTGACGGAAATGGGAGCCGCCATCGCCGCTTTCTGTTTCTTGCCCTACTGTCAGTTGGTTGGCGCAAATGTCTCGGCTGATATTTTCACGATGCGGGCTGGTCCGCGTTCCATCGCGCTGATGTCCATCCTGGCGGCGCTGGTTGCATTGCTGTTCTCCGCTTTGCTTCTTTGGCGGATGGGGGCCGGACTTCAGGACTATCGTGAATACGAAGAATTCACCGGAATTCTTCAAATCCCGATTTGGTGGGCGTTTGTCCCCGCTCTGATCTCGCTGGCGCTGCTGTTTGTGGCCTCACTTATCACCATGAAAGAAGCGGTGACAAAACTGCTGAAAAGCGAGGTCTATTGAAATGGACAGCATTGCGATCGGCCTTTCGGGCCTTGGGGTCCTGGTCTTTCTGATTGCCATTCGTATTCCTATCGCCTTCTCGATGATCCTGGTTGGCGGCGTGGGTATCGCGCTGTTGAACGGTCCTATGATCGTCATGAACCAGCTCAAGGATCTGGCGTATGGGCAGTTTTCTATCTACGATCTGTCGGTTGTGCCCTTGTTCGTGCTTATGGGCGCTATTGCGTCACGTTCCGGTTTAAGCGCGGACCTGTTTCGGGCGGCCAATGCCTGGCTTGGCTGGATGCGCGGTGGCGTGGCCATGTCGGCGATTGCAGCCTGCGCCGGATTTGGAGCTGTCTGTGGATCTTCGCTGGCCACAGCGTCGACCATGGGCAGAGTCGCCCTGCCAGAACTGAAGCGCTATAACTATTCGCCAAAACTGGGCACCGGGACGATCGCCGCGGGCGGCGTTCTTGGCATCTTGATCCCGCCGTCAGTGGTGCTCATCATCTATGCCATTATCGTCGAAGCCAACGTGGTAACGATGTTCAAGGCAGCATTAATTCCAGGTCTGATTGCGGTTCTGTTTTTTATCCTGACAATCCTGGTTTACGTGCTTATTTCACCCACCTCCGGTCCCAAGGGGGAACGCGCGTCCCGACAAGAGCTGATCTCGGCGACGTTAAAGGTACTGCCCGTTGGGTTGGTCTTTGGTGTTGTGATTGGCGGCATCTACATGGGACTTTTCAATCCAACACCTGCTGCAGCTGTTGGTGTTGTGATGGTCACGGTTCTTGGCCTGTTCCGCAAACAGCTGTCTATGGCTGACGCCCGTGAAGCGCTTTTGGAAACAGCGCGGACCGCAGGTATGATTTACCTGATCCTGCTTGGGGCAGAATTGCTAAAGATCTTTATGTCGCGCGGTGGCGTTCCACAGGCAATGGCAGAATGGATGGCACATTCTGGGCTGGCACCGATGACAACCCTTTTGCTGCTGCTGTTTGCATTGGTTTTGCTGGGCTGCCTGATGGACAGTTTGTCGATGATCTTGCTGGCAATCCCATTCTTCTGGCCAGTTTTGGTCGAATTGAATGGAGGGGATTATGTCACCGCAGAAATGTCTCCGTTTGGGATGGATACAGAAGATCTCAAGATCTGGTTCGGAATACTTGCGCTCATTGTGGTCGAACTTGGTCTGATCACCCCGCCGGTCGGGATGAACGTATTCATTATTTCAGCCCAAGCACGGGACATCCCGATGCGAGATACGTTCCTCGGGGTCTTACCTTTCTTTGGCGCTGAAATCATCCGGGTCGCCGTATTGATCGCCTTTCCCGCGCTGACCCTATGGCTGCCGAGTGTCCTCTCAGGCTAGTGTGAAAGAGCAGTCAGAAAATCCACAGGCATCGCGACAGAGCAAGGCGCGGTGTCTGTGGACGTGTATATCCTAGAGTGACATGCTATTCGGCGGGTCGGATCTCGCCTGTGTCCAAGACCGGAGACGCGTCCATGTCTTCCGCATCCAGCATCGCTGCCACGCGTTCGAGGTTTGCGACCAACATGGCTTGCTCCCAGTCCTCCATCGCCGCAAACTTGCGCACAAATCGTTGCTGTAGCGGGTCTGGGGCGTCGCTCAGCACTGTGCGTCCAGCGTCAGTGAGAACAATGTTGGTTTGCCGCCGATCTTGGGCTGACTTCTCTCGCACCGCCAGCCCGTCACGGACCAGCTTATCCACGAGAGATGTGACAGTTCCCTGCGACACCCGCATGCGCAGCGAAATGGCTTTGGCTGTGGTGTAGCCCTGCTCTGCGATGATTTGCAGAACGCGAAATTGAGAAGGCGTGATGCCGGTGGACTGACGCACTTTGCGCCCGAATAATTCCGTTGCGCGCACAATCCGTCTGAGAGCAATCAAGCTACTATCGATACGGTCCAAATTGCCTCCAATCCTTTGATGACCGAATATTATGACCTTTGTGTCTGGCGGGCAAATTCAAACTAACTTTGTAAATCAAAGCGAAAAATTGAAGATTTGCATCGGTATTCGTAGTAAAAATTGGTTAAAATTGGCATATGGCAGCCTTAATGCTTCGCTTGTTGAAGTTGTTTGACTTTCATGTTACTTCGATAGCCGAAGCGAAAGGAGCCGCCTATGCAACACCCCGCTCACCCTATGCGCGTCGATGTTCCATCCCTGCGGAAGCCCTCCGCCAAAGATGGAGCGGAGATTTGGAAACTGGTCGGATCTTGCCGCCCACTCGACGAAAACTCCATGTATTGCAATATGCTGCAATGCGACCACTTTGCTGACACCTGCGTATTGGCTGAAATCTCGAGCGAGATTGTTGGCTGGGTCTCTGCCTATGTTATGCCAAATGAGCCCGATACACTTTTTGTTTGGCAGGTTGCTGTTTCTGAAATTGCACGGGGGCAGGGGCTGAGCGGCTTGATGCTGCAGAGCATCCTGAACCGTCCGCAGTGCAAAGAGGTTACCCGTCTTCAGACGACCATAACCGCCGACAATGCAGCCTCTTGGGCATTGTTCCGCAAGTTCTCACGCCTTCAGAACCAGAAGCTGGAGAGTGTGCCCTATTATACGCAGGCACAGCATTTTCAGGAGCAACACAAGACCGAGTATTTGGTCACCATCCCGCTGGCCAAACGCGCGCAACTTGCGGCTTAGGTCATGCGTCCTTCTGTGCTGAGCGGTCTTTTTTTCACCCATTCGCCTAAACCTAAGAGAGGTCGTATGTCGACGAACCCGTCCGAAGTTTCCATATTCACGCGCCGTGAATCTGATGCGCGCAGCTATTGCCGGGGGTTTGACGCGGTTTTCACCTCTGCCCAAGGCTCGGAAATGACATCCAGTGATGGAAGACGCTACATCGATTTCCTCGCAGGCTGTTCGTCTTTGAACTATGGCCACAATGACCCAGACCTGAAAGACGCGCTGATCGCACACATCCAGGCGGATGGTGTTGCGCACGGGTTGGACATGCACACCGATGCAAAAGCCGAATTTATCACGGCGTTTGAAGAGCACATACTGACCCCGCGTGGCATGTCTCACAAGCTCATGTTTACCGGGCCGACGGGTGCAAACGCCGTCGAGGCCGCAATGAAAATCGCCCGCAAAGCTACCGGCCGAAGCAATATCGTCGCCTTCACCAATGGCTTTCACGGCGTCACCCAGGGTGCCTTGGCGGCGACGGGAAACAGCTACCACCGTGGTGGTGCGGGCACGACGCTGAATGGGGTGACCAGAATGCCATATGATGGTTATTTCGCCGGCTGCGGCGATACCGCTGATTTCTTGGAAGCGATGCTCAACGATCGCTCCAGCGGTCTGGATGCACCGGCTGCGATAATCCTTGAAACCGTACAGGGCGAAGGCGGGTTGAATGTTGCAAGCCGCCCCTGGCTGCAGCGGATCGCAGAGCTAGCCAAAAAGGCTGGCGCGCTGCTGATTATCGACGACGTGCAGGCGGGCTGTGGTCGTACAGGAACGTTCTTCTCATTCGACGACATGGGCATTTCTCCGGACATCGTCACCTTGGCCAAATCCATCTCGGGCTTTGGCCTGCCAATGGGGCTGGTCCTGGTAAAACCCGAGTATGACGTGATGGGCCCGGCTGAACACAATGGCACCTTTCGCGGCAACAACCACGCTTTTGTCACGGCACGCGCTGCCTTGGAGAAGTTCTGGGCCAGCGATGAGTTTCAACTCGACATTTCCCGCCGGGCACAACTGGTCGAAGACGGCCTACAGACCATCGCAGATTTGGTTCCCTGTGCGCAGCTCAAGGGGCGCAGCATGATGCGCGGTGTCGACGTTGGCAGCGGCGCGCTGGCTGGCGACATATGCGCGCGCGCCTTTCAGCGAGGACTGATCATCGAAACCTCCGGTCCGGAGGATGAAGTCATCAAGATCCTGGCCCCGCTGACCACCCCTGACGAAACCCTGAAAGCCGGATTGGATATCCTGATCGGTGCGGCGCAGGACGTTGCAAATACACACAAAACCGCCGCGGAGTAAGACTATGATTGTACGCGATTTTAACGAAATCATTGAAAGAGAACGCAACCGCGTTGTGTCGGACGCCGAGTGGAGCAGCGTACGTATGCTGCTTGCAGAGGATGGCATGGGGTTTTCCTTCCACATCACCTTCCTGGAGCCGGGTTCTGAGCACACATTTGAATACAAAAATCACTTCGAGAGTGTGTACTGTATGCAGGGAACCGGTTCGATCACTGACATTGCGACCGGAGAAACACATTATATCAAACCTGGCGTCATGTACGCGCTGGATAAGCATGATCGCCATATCCTGCGCGCCGAAGAAGAGCTTGTTATGGCGTGTTGTTTTAATCCGCCTGTCACCGGGAAGGAAGTGCATCGCGAAGATGGCTCTTACGCCGCTGCTGAAGACTTGGAAACAGCCTGATCCAACGTTTGCCCGATAGTATAACGACATTTTCAGGGGATGCGGTCAAAAAGTCGGCGGCATCCCTGTCGCACATCCACGTGCGTTTTAAATCGATCTACGGTGGCGGCTTGGGCTGTCATGCTCTATCAATCGAGCCGGACTGCTGAGGTCGGGCTGAATGATCCTACCTTGGTACGCGCCGCGGCACAAAAAGTGAGGATGTTCCTATGCTGATCGACATGCGCAAAATTGATCAATTGATCGAGCTTTGGTTGGATGAAGATTGCAATCACTTTGATCTGACAGCCAGAATTATGGTGGCAGATGATGCGGTGGCGACATTTGCGATGAATGCACGTGAAGACATCATTCTGTCGGGCCTTCCTATTGCTGAACGTATTTTCAAAAGGTTGGATCCAGATTGCAGCTTTGAGGCGCAGTACAAAGACGGGGCGCAGATTGCGGCTGGCACGACATTTGCCAAAATCACCGGCAATGCCCAGGCCCTGCTGACGGCTGAACGTGTTGCATTGAACCTGATCCAGCGCATGTCAGGTATCGCGGGCGTCACAGCACAATATGTCCAAGAGATCGAAGGCACGGGTGCTTTTTTGGTGGACACACGTAAAACCACACCCGGTCTGCGGATGTTAGAGAAATACGCGGTGACATGTGGTGGGGGGCGCAATCACCGGCTTGGCCTTGATAATGGCATTATGTTGAAGGACAACCATATCGCGGTGGCGGGCTCCATTGCGGCGGCTGTTGCCCGGGCCAAGGCTAAAGCGCCGGTTTTGACCAAGATCGAAGTGGAATGTGACCGCTTTGAGCAGGTTCAAGAAGCCTTGGAAGCAGGCGCAGATGTGATCATGTTGGATAATATGACCAATGACGCCATGCGAGAGGCGGTCGCCTGGGTCGCGGGGCGGGTGCCGCTGGAATGCTCTGGCGGCGTGCGGTTGGATACTATTCGCCAAAAAGCGGAAACGGGTGTGGATTTCATCTCGGTTGGCCGAATTACCCAGTCTGCACCTTGTGTTGATATTGGTTTGGACGAAGCCTGATTGGGCAGTCCAAGAGGCGCCTGGCGCAAGCAGAATATCTGAAAGCCTTGCGCCAGATGCGTTTGAACGGCGGGCTTAAACCGAATTGGCTGCAGGCATTAGAGTTTGCGATGTCTCCGACTCAAGGGGTTGCGGCGTGCCGGTTGTACCGGCTGAATTGGCCATGAGAGCCTGTGTATAGGGGTGATTGGCGCGAGAGGCACGCAAATCTTCGGCGCTCAGAACCTCGACCGTTTCGCCAGCTCGCATAACGGCCAGACGGTCACACATATGGGCAATGACGGCCAGGTCGTGGCTGACCATAAGGTAAGTCAGACCACGTTCCGCCCGCAGATCTGTCAACAGGTTCAAGATCTCAGCCTGGACAGAGACATCCAATGCGGATGTGGGCTCATCCAGCAACAGAATGTCGGGTTCCCCGGCCAAAGCGCGCGCGATTGCAACCCGCTGGCGTTGACCACCCGACAGCTGATGCGGGTATCGGAACCGGAACTTTGGACCCAGACCCACGTCCGAGAGCAGTTTTTCCACGCGCGTGTTGATGTTGTCCATACCGTGCAGATACAAGGTCTCGCTCAGCACTTGATCCACCGATTGACGTGGATGGAGCGAGGCATAGGGGTCTTGGAAAACCATCTGCACCCGTTTGTAAAAGCTGCGGTCGCGACGCTTGGCCGGGACCATCTGCTGCCCGCCCAGCGTCATCTCTCCGGACCACGTGGGGACAAGCCCTGTCAGCGCGCGCAAGATCGTGGATTTGCCCGACCCACTTTCGCCGACCAGCCCATAGCTTTCACCGGCCGCGACGGTAATGTCTGCCCCTTTGACGGCCAGAACCCGCGTGGGACCTGCGCCAAACCAGATGTCCAGGTCTTTGATCGTGATTGCGTCCATTACAGAACCTCCTCGGCCCAGGCCACATCGCGGGTCAGGACATCCAGATGACGGCGAGGTTGATCCAATCGCGGCAAAGAATTCAACAGGCCTTGGGTATAAGGGTGGCGGGCATTGTGCAGCTGATCGGCCGCACAGGTTTCCACCACGCGCCCGGCATACATGATCAAAACCCGATCGCAGAATTCCGACACAAGGTTCAGATCGTGGCTGATAAAAATCAGCCCCATCCCGCGTTGTTGGACCAGCCCATCCATGATGGACAGAACCTGTCGCTGCACAGAGACATCCAGCGCAGAGGTCGGCTCATCCGCGATCAGAAGGCGTGGGTTTGCAACCAGCATCATGGCAATCATGATCCGTTGCCCCATCCCGCCCGACACTTCATGGGGATAGGTGTCCATAACCCGTTCGGGCTCGCGGATGGAAACGGCGTTTAACATCTCCAACGCTTTGGCGCGCGCTTCCTTGAGGCTGGCGCGATTGTGCATCCGGTAGGATTCCACAATCTGTTGGCCCACGGTCATCACCGGGTTCAACGAGAATTTTGGATCCTGCATCACCATCGAGATCTGACTGCCGCGGATGCGGCGCATCTCACGTTCGGAACAGTCCAACAGGTTGCGGCCGTCAAAGTTGATGTGGCTGGCCGTGACCTCTGCGGGTTTGCGGATCAGTCGCAGGATCGCCCGTCCGGTCATGGATTTGCCAGAACCGCTTTCACCCACAATCCCAAGCCGTTCGCGGCCAAGGTCAAATGAGACACCGCGCACAGCTTCGAACCGGCCCTGGCGTGTCGGGAAAGAGACCCGCAGGTCTTTGACTGAAAGAAGCGTCATTGGCTGCCTCCGTCTTTGGGGTCCAGCACATCGCGCAGGCCGTCTCCCAACAGGTTAAAGGCCAGGGAGACGGTGAAGATCGCCAAACCGGGCAGGGTTGCAACCCACCAGTGGTCCAGAATGAACCGTCGCCCTTCCGAGATCATGGCGCCCCATTCCGGACTGGGTGGCTGTGCTCCAAGGCCAAGGAAGCCGAGCCCCGCAGCCGCCAGAATGATCCCAGCCATGTCCAGCGTGATGCGCACGATCAGGGACGACAAACACAGGGGCCAGATATGTTTGACCAATATCCGCAATGGCCCCGCACCTTGCAGGCGGATGGCCGCAATAAAGTCAGAGTTGCGGATTGTCAGTGTCTCGGCTCGCGCCATGCGCGCATAAGGCGGCCAGGCCGTCAGCGAGATCGCCAGAACCGCATTCTCGATCCCCGCGCCCAGAGCTGCGACAAAGGCCAAGGCCAGAACCAGCCGGGGAAAGGCCAGAAACACATCGGTGATCCGCATCAGGGTGGCGTCCACGAAACCGCCCAGATACCCGGCGACAGTGCCAACCAACAACCCCACAACCGGGGCAATCAAGGTGACCAAGGCCACAATATAAAGTGTGATGCGGCTGCCGTAGATCAGACGCGACAGGATATCCCGCCCCAGGCTGTCGGTTCCCAACAGATGGTCTTCAAACCCAATTGGTTTCAGGCGCAACAACAGGTCCTGGGCAAAAGGGTCATGAGGGGCCAGCAAGGGCGCAAACATTGCGACCATGACCAACACCACCAAAATGCCCAGACCTACCATGGCCATCCAGTTGCGGCTGAGTTTGAGCCAGCCTTGATACAAACCCGCCAATCGGGCTTGCCCACGAGAGCGCGGCGCGTCTGACAAAAGCCAGTCTTTCCATGTTGCGTCGGTCATTTCGCCCTCGGATCAAAAAGCCGATACAGAAGATCGGAAAGGATATTGAGGCACACAAAAATCAGCCCCACCACAACGGTTCCACCCAGAACCGCGTTCATATCGGCGCTCAGAAGGGCGGTGGTGATGTAACTGCCGATGCCGGGCCAGCTAAAGACGATCTCGGTCAGAACAGAGCCTTCGAGGAGGTTCGCATAAGACAGCGCGATCACCGTGATCAGCTGCACCCGGATATTGCGGAATGCATGGCGCCAGACCACCTGCCATTCCGACAAGCCCTTGATCCGGGCGGCAGTGATATATTCGGCGCTCAGTTGCTCCAACATGAACGACCGGGTCATCCGCGCAATATAGGCCAGGGAGTAATATCCCAATAGGGAGGCTGGCAGAATGATATGGGAAAACGCATTGGCAAAGACATCCCAATCGCCAGCAATCAGGCTGTCCACCATGATCATGCCGGTCACCGTTGGGACGATGTCTTCGAAGAAGATATCCAACCGGCCTGGTCCGCCGACCCAGCCGAGGATGCCGTAAAACAGCAACAGCCCCATCATGCCCAGCCAGAAAATCGGCATGGAATACCCTGCCAATGTCAGGACGCGGACAATCTGGTCGATCAGGCGGCCGCGAAACACGGCGGCGGCTACGCCCATGGGCACGCCCAAGACAACGCCAAGCACCACACCCAAAGTGGCAAGCTCCATTGTTGCGGGAAAAACCCGCGCGATGTCCTGCGATACCGGGCGCGCTGTCAGCACGCTGTCGCCAAAATCACCACGCAGCACGTCGCCAAGGTAATAAAGAAACTGCACCAAAATAGGCCGATCCAGACCCATGTCGATAAAGACCTGATCATAGACCTCTTGGCTGGCGCGTTCGCCAACCACCGCCAACACAGGGTCAATGGGCATCACCCGGCCGATCACAAAGGTGACGAACAACAGCCCCAACATGGTGATGGCGATGCTGCCCACGGTCGAGGCAGCCTTCATAAGCTTTGGGAGAAGAGGCGCCAGATGGCGCCCCCCCTGTGAAACGTCCACTTGTGACATTTACTTGGTGACCTGCCAATAAGAGGCAGAGGTGATCGCCTGACCGCCCGAGAAGTTGGTCACATCGTCCTGCATGGCGTTCTGCTCGATCTGCTGGGCCATGATCACAAACGGTGAAGTCTCGCGGAACTCGGCCTGAATGTCGTCATACAATGCTGCGCGTTTTTCGGTGTCATTCTCGATCACAGCTGATGCCGTTTTAGAGGTGAGCCCGCCGGTGTCCCAAGCGTTGCGCCACGCCAGCAGGCCGGTCGCCTTGGCCTCAAGCGAGTTGTCAGGGTTAAACGCAAAGGTGCCTGCATTGGTGTGCGGATCCGGATAGTCCGGGCCCCATGCGCCCAGATAAATGTCCAATTCGCGTGCCCGGTACTGGCCCAGGATCTGCTTGCCGGTACCAACCGTCAGGTTCAGTTTGATCCCCGCTTCGGCGGCGTTGTTTTGGAAGCTTTGTGCAATTTCCAGACGTTCCTGCGCTTCGCGCACGCCGACCGTCAGTTCCAGCCCGTCAACACCAGCCTCTGCCAACAGGGCTTTGGCCTTCTCGATATCGAGCGAGAACGGGTTCTCGCTGGACGCGCCCAGATAGGTTTGCGGCAGGAAGTTCTGTTGAACGGTATACTGGCCCTTGAGGAAGGAATTGGTCATTCCCTCATAATCGATCAGATACTTAAAGGCCTGACGCACCTCGGGCTTGGACAAGGCGGGATGCGACTGGTTCAGGGACAGATACATCAGACGGCCCTTCAGCTCGTCCACAACTTTGACGCCGTCTGCTTTCAGGACACCGGCCACATCCTCGGGGTTGAGGTTGCGCGCGACGTCAATGTCGCCTTTTTCAAGCTGCAGACGTTGCGAGGCGCTTTCTTGGACGTGTTTGATGATCACCCGCTTCATTGCGGGCGCGCCACGATAGTAATCGGCATTTGCCGTCAGCGTCACACTGTCGGAGGGTTTCCAGCTGGCCAGCGAATAAGCGCCTGAACCGGCGGTATTGGTTTTCAGCCATTCATTGCCCATGTCGCCATCGACTTCATTGGCCATGACCAATTGCTTGTCGACGATCCCGCCGATGGTGGCGGTCAGGCAGTTCAGAACAAAAGACGCCGCATAGGGTTTGTCGGTTGTGATGGTGACGGTATTGCCATCGGCTTTGATCGTCTCGGCCACGTTGTCGGCATTGAAGCCGAACTGGGTCAGGATGAAAGACGGTGTTTTGTTCAGCAAGACAGCGCGCTGGAGCGAGAACTCCACATCTTCGGCGGTGATCGGATTGCCCGAGTGGAATTTCAGGCCCTCAGCAATGGTAAAGGTGATCTGGGTGCCATCTTCGGAAATGGTCCAGCTCTCGGCGATTTCCGGTTTGAACCCGGCGTCCAGATCCAGCGGATCAAAATTGACCAGCTTCATATAGATGTTGCGCGACACGTCGCCGCCCGCAAATTCAAAGCTTTCGGCAGGGTCAAGCGTGATCATGTCGTCGATCCGCATGGCGACCACCAGCATATTTGGCGGTGTCTCCGCAAAGGCCGCAGGGCCTGACATGACCGCGATCCCAAACGCGGCACTGGCCAGCAAATGCTTCATCATTGGATTAATCCTCTCCTGAATTGGTTTTCATTTTGTGTTCTTGGTTTTTGGGGGTCAGCGCGCTGGCTCACCCCAGGTCTTTGCCAGAACCCGTAACCAGTTCTTGTGGCAAATCTTGTCAATCAAAGCGGCGTCATATCCATGGGCGGTCATCGCCTCGGTGAGGTGCGGCAGGTCGGCGACCGTTGTCAGCGCCTCGGGGACCATCGCCCCGTCATAGTCTGAGCCGAGGCCCACGCGATCCTCACCCAAGATCTCGATCATATGGTCCAGGTGGACCAGCATTTGAGATATCGGTGTCGCTGCATCCATCTTACCATCATCGCGCAGAAAGGCGGTGGCAAAATTCAAACCTACCATCCCGTCGCTGTCCGCAATGGCGCGCAATTGGTCATCTGTCAGGTTCCTGGAATGCGGGGTGACGGCATAGGCGTTTGAATGTGTCGCAACCAAAGGCGCATCCGACAGGCGCGCCACATCCCAAAAACCTGCCTCGTTCAAATGGGACAAATCCACCAGGATCCCCAAGGCATTGCAGCGCCGGATCAATCGTTTGCCATGACCGGTTAAACCCGCACCGATGTCTCCGTTTGACGGAAACCGAAATGGGACGCCTTCGCCAAAAATCGTGGGTCTGCTCCACACCGGCCCAAGGGAGCGCAGACCGGCGGCGTGAAACAGATCAAGGCTGTGCAGATCCGCATCAATGGCTTCAGCACCTTCGATGTGAAAGATCGCGGCGATCTTTCCCTGTTCCATCGCGGTGTGAATATCAGCAACGCTGCGCACGATTTTCACGGCCCCAAGCCGTTCCAGATCCAATAGGATCGCGGCCTGTTCCATAACCACAGCCACCGCATCTTCCCAATCAATTGGGTCTGGCAGTTCCAGGTCGTATTGCGGCGCTGACATCGCCGAGAGTTTGTCGTCCAGATCCGTCGCCGATGGGACAAAATGCGCAAAGAACCCGCCGGCAAAGCCACCTTTCTGCGCTTTTGGCAGATCCAATGCGTCGTCTCGACCTGTCAGGAAGCTTTCGCAAGCCGTACGGCCGCCAGACTGTAGAAGCCGAAGAAGAACATCATTATGCCCGTCAAATACGCAGCGCATCATCCATCCTGAAGATTTTGGATCCAATAGCCGTCACTGTTCATCATCGACCTGCGCATAGGCCAGAAAAAATGCTATGATAAAAACTCATAGGTTTAGTCAGCTTTTTATTGTTAACGGGAAGGGTGCTGTTTTGGTGGAGAAAATTTCGGGGAAATCATGGCATTCCATTCCTGAATACGAAGCCCTCAGAGCCTTGATACAAACGGGAACGGCGACGGCTGCAGCGGCCAGCCTGGGGGTTTCCCAGTCGGCGATCTCGCGTTCGATTTCTTCGTTAGAGGCGCGGATGGGGCGCACATATTTTGAGCGTACGTCCGGACGGCTGACGCCGACCCAAGAGGCAATGACGCTAAATCGAAGGTTGGATAGCCTGTTCGACGCGCTGGATTTGATCGATGGCACATCCGAGCCGGTGGAAGAAACGCTGCATCTGCACGCGCCGCCATCCTTTGCCCATACGTTTCTGGTAGACCAAATTGGGCGCTTTCTGCAAATGAACCCGCATTTCTACGTTCGCTTGGAAGTTGGAACCTCGGAAGAGGTCGCCCGTGCTGTGCTGGAACAGCGCTCGGACCTTGGACTGTGCAGCGTGGATTACAGCCGCGCCGGGTTAAAACAGCTTCCTTTTCGCAGCGCGCGAGCCGTTTGTGCTATGGCGCGCGATCACCCGCTGGCTGAACGTGAGGAAATCCACCCGGCGGATCTGGACGGGCAGGATCTGATCACTTTTCTACCGCGACAGACACGGCGCGGCCAGCTGGACCGGATCCTCGCACAGGCACAAAGCCGGGTGCATTTGGTGGCCGAGGTCTCAACCAGTTTTGCGGCGGCGGAGTTTGCCAGCACGGGACTTGGGGTTTCGGTCGTCAACCCGTTTCCAATCCACTACCGCAAACCAGAGCGGCTTGAGTTCCGACCCTTTATCGCGCCGATCACCTATCGGGTGAACTTTATGGTGGCAGATACGCGCCCCGTGCCGCGGATCGCGCGCGCTTTTATGCGGCACCTTCGGCTTTACACGCCAAATGACCGGTTTTCGGAAAAAGGTTAGGTGCCCAGAGGGCGCTGTTGCGCGTGACACTTTAATCCAACTGATGAGGTGGCCAGTGCCGCAACTCAACGTAAAAAAACATTCTGTGCGGCCTGCGCCGCATGATGCTGACCAGTAACTTTCACTTTTTCTGTGCCTACGCAAAAATGTTTCGCTGGCTTTAAGACTTATGTGTTCTAAAACTAATGTGGTCTTGTGTTGTAAGTTCGGGTTGCTCCATGTTTTCCAGACGCCAGTTTGTCACAACATCCTCTTGTGCAATCGCTCTTTCGTGGCGACCGCCAATGTTGGAAGCCGCTGAACCAAAACCGTTTGATCCAACCCCACAGATTGTAAAGATCAAAAAGCAAGAGGACATCGGACAAATCCTTGTCGTTCCACGGTCGTTCTATTTGTATTTTGTGGTAAAGCCGCGCCGGGCGATCCGTTATGGTGTCGGAGTCGGCAAAGCCGGTTTGGAGTTTACCGGGTCTGCGATCATTGAACGCAAGCGCGAATGGCCAAGTTGGCGGCCGACACCGGAAATGATCAAACGCGATCCGCGCGCCTATTCAAAGTTTGTCGACAACGAATACATCCAGCCCGGCGGGCCAGAAAATCCTCTGGGTGCGCGCGCGCTTTATCTCTATCAAAATGGGGTTGATACGTATTTTCGTATCCATGGGACAAACCGTCCTGAAACCATTGGAAGCGCGGTCAGCAATGGCTGCATTCGCCTGTCCAACGCGCATGTTGCCGATCTTTATGAACGGGTTCCCGTTGGCACAACTGTGACCGTGATTTGACGGACGGTTTCGATCCGAAAAGTCCGGCAACTTTGTTGACCGGGAGGGAAGCGTAAGGCGCAAGAGACCGCGCCTTACATCAAACAGCGTATCAGCTGGACCCTTTGTTGGTCAGGGCCGCCAGCAATGTGTCCAAGTTGTGCTGGAACATGGCCAAGTAGCTGGTCGCAGGGCCACCCCGCTCGGACAGCGCGTCCGAGAACAAACGCCCCCCGATTTTGATACCGGTCTCTTCGGCAATTTGTTGCACCAGAACAGGGCTGGTGATGTTCTCAACAAAGAGTCCTGCCACTTTTTCTTCGCGCAGCTGTTTGATCAACGCAGCAAGCTCTTTTGCGGAGGGTTCGGCTTCGGTGTCGATCCCGACAGGCGCCAGGAAGTTGAGCCCATAGGCATCGGCCAGATACCCAAAGGCATCATGGGCGGTGACCACGGTACGCGCATCAGCGTCCAATTGTGACAGGCTGGCTTTGGTTTTCGCATCAAGAGCCGTAAGCTGTGCAATATAGGCATCCGCATTGGCTTGGAAGTCAGCAGCGTGATCCGGCATGACTTCGGACATGGCCGCGGAAATGTTTTGGACATAAATTACGCCATTGGTCAGTGCATTCCACGCATGCGGATCTGCTTCGCCTTCGACCAGTACCGGCGTGATGCCTTTGGTCGCAACAAACACTGCGCCGTCGCTGCCGGATTCGGCGATAAGCGTGTCTGACCAGGTTTCAAAGCCCAGCCCGTTGACAAAAATCACATCCGCTTCGGCAACCGCTTTGGCGTCCGCGACAGAAGGTTGATAAACATGCGCATCCGCGTCCGGCCCCACAATTGTGGTGACGTCTGCATGTTCGCCAACCACCTGTTCGACCATATCGCCCAAGATCGAGAAGCTGGCCACCACTTTCATGTCATGAGCAAATGCCGGCAAAGTCGCCAGCGCCAAGACGGCAGACGCCAACCCTGTGGTGATTTTCTTGTTAAAACTCATTGAGGACTCTTTTCTGTTGGAGTTTGCACAATAGACGAAGTCGATTGGGGCGTGGTTTTGCGCAGCCGCACCCCAAACCCATGGGGTCCCAAAAGGACCGACACCAAGAAAAACCCGCCAGCCGTCAGCACAATGGCTGGCCCAGACGGCGTTTCCGGGAAGAAATAGGAAAGCGTCAAGCCAACCCAGCAACTGGATAGGGCAAAGACAAAAGTCAGCCCCAATTGCCCTGTGATCGTGCTTGACCAATACCGCGCGGTGGTCGCGGGCAAGATCATCAACCCAACGGCCATCAGCGTGCCCAGGGTCTTGAACGCTGCGATCAGGTTGAGCACCAGCAAAAGCATAAAGGCTTGTTCGACAAGCAGCGGGCGCTTGGTCTGGGCTTCGAAAAACACCGGATCGCAGGTGCTGATGATCAAAGGGCGCAGCAGGAAAGCAAAGGCCACCAGGGTCACAGTTGCCACCGCTCCGATCAGGATCATCGAAGCGTCATCGATGCCAAGAATGGATCCAAACAGAAAGCTTTTGAGTGGCACGGCAGAGCCTGCAGCGGACAAGATGAATATCCCGGCCGCCAGTGCAATCAGATAGATCGACGCAAGGCTTGCATCGCTGCGCAGGATGGTTTTTCGAGCCAAAAGCGCAGTGAGCACGGCGGCGACACCTCCGGCTATCACCCCGCCAATCAGCAATGAGAACACAGAGAGCCCGGCCACAACAAAGCCGATAACCACACCCGGTGTAATCGCATGGGCCATCGCCTCACCGGCCAGCGAAAGACGTCGCAGAACAAGGAAGGTGCCAACCGGGGCAACCGATGCCGACAAGACCGTTGTCGCAACAATGGCGCGTTGCATAAAAGCAAAGCTCCACATTTCGATCAGAAGTTCAATCATGCGCCGCCTCCCGGCTGGCCTCTGGAAACATCCAGGCGGCTTGGCTTTCGGATAGATATTTTTGTGAAACAAGGCGCTCGGGCGTCAGAATGTCTCGCACCGGGCCGAAGCTTGCCGTGCCGCCGCCGAGCAGCAAAACGTGGTCGCAGCGGTCCAGTACAGACGACAAGTCATGCACGACCAGGATGACCGCGCGGCCTTCGTCACGCCATCGGTCAATCAGCGTCAACAGATGTGCTTCGGTGTTTTGGTCCACCGCGGCAAAGGGTTCATCCAGCAGGATCAGCGGTGTGTCTTGCATAATGACACGGGCGAACAAAGCACGTTGCAATTGTCCACCGGACAATGTGTGAAGCGAGCGGTCCGCGATTTCCAATACCCCGGTTGCCTCCAGGGCGGATGTTATTTTGTCGTGGGTTTCAGCGCTCAGATGCCCGCGCAGGCCAAAGCCTTTCCAGGCTCCCATGGCAACAAGATCACGCACGCGCAAGGGAAACCGCCGGTCGAACTCTGTTAACTGGGCAAGGTATCCAACCTCAGAAGGGCGTCCGTTTGGCCAGCTCAGTTTGCCCGCCAGCGGGTCGATCAAGTTCAGCAGCATTTTGACAAATGTGCTTTTCCCTGACCCATTGGCGCCCAGTACGGCAAGACTTGTCCCCTGGGTCACGTCCATTGACAGACCACGAAACAAGGTCAGACCGGGGTAGCCAAGCGCAAGGTTCCGGATTTTCAGCAAGTCCGCCATTTACAACACAACAACAATGCACAGCCACAAGACGGCAGATGCTGCAACAGCGCTTCCAACCAGCGAGGCAGTGCTCATACTGGTTAGGCAGAAGGTCAGTTTCGTGAGATTCGGCTCAGACGGAACTTGGGATTTTGAAACCTGCATATTTGCCTCCGCGGTAGCGGGGGCAACGTAAGAGGCCGAAACAGATCAACGGTTCGTAGGTCGAACATAAATGGCTCCCACCAGGACACCCCGCCTGGGTCAGTTGAAATCACGACGTTAAAAACGCCCGTGATGGCAGGTCTCCTGACTTGTGGATCATTGCTTTCCCAGACCTTCCCAGGCCACACCGTCATCGGTGGCCCAGTGGTTTAATCGGGGTCGCTCGCCACTTACAGTTGCGGGGGCAGTTACGGATTCGGCGCCTGATGGCTACACCTCACCGTATTCCCATTTCATCTCTCCGAAGCTTGGTCTTCGAGAACCATCTAAGGCGTCTTACCGTCACTGCGATGCGGCCGTCAAGGTTTTCAAAAACCGGCGGTTCCAATTTCGGAGTGGTGGCACTCCTTGAAACGGGTGCCTTTCAAAGAATGGAACTGGTCTGTTGTCGCTGCTTTGTTGGTTCGGCGCTTAGCCTGGTTTTGGTCTGAGCTTTATTAACTTATAGGATTTCAAGCGTTTTGGGCGCAAGCTCGCTCGGCTTTTTGCAACCGATCGAGCAATGCAGCCCAGTTTCACTAAAATTCTGCTTTTGACTTGAAATCCGGGTTCGCACGTCATTCAAAGGCGAACCCCATGATACCGTCAGGCCACTTTTTGCCCTTTGCTTTCGCCGTTAAGGGCTGCCAGCCATTCTGCATCGCTTTTGTCTTCGTTAAAGCGGGACATGCTGCCGCTGCCATCGTCGCTATCGCTGCGCATGTAAAGCGCCGTAGTAACGGCCATGGTGGTGAAAACACCGCAGGCAGAATAGGTTACCAACCCCATCCACAACGGTAGGCCGTACACAAAACACGCCACAAATGATGCGATTGCACCAAAAAACATTCCACTTGCTAAACCAAAAAACGCCATGTTTTCACCCATTCAACCTTTCGGTCTTCACCCTAATAACACTAACGATAAGCGGACCCTTTTCGGCAAGGGAAAGCTATCGACACTTCTTTTAAAACTCTATTGATACTCGTGAAGGATTGCTTACCCGCGCAAGCTGAGACGTCATTTTAGGAGCAGATCAGCATAAACCAGTTTGTCGCCAAACCCGTCCTGGGGTTGGATGCTCGGTGCCTCAAGGTGACGCCACAAGCCATAGATCACGCCGAAAGTTGCAAGCCCTATCAACGGGTAAATGACCATCAAGCTCCACAGCGGCATCGAAAATACCACCACACATATGGAGGAGGTGAACCCGCCGGTGAGGGCACCGACCAAAGCGCTGATCCAAAGCTTATCCATTTCCGATCTCCTACACATCCTGTGCCCACAGTATGCTACATTTTTCGATAAAAGATCGGGGAGCGAAGGTATTCTGGACTGCGCCAAAGGGTATGTGCGGCGGTTCAACCTATCCTTTGGGATAGGAACCCCAGAGTTTTAACCAAAAACGACAAACGCCACCGGCTTTGGGCAGGTGGCGTTAGAATCAGACTGTGTTCGAAACAGATTAGGGCTTGGGGTCAGCCGCGATGTGCGCCATCCGCCAAAGAGGCGACAAAAGACAGCACCTCTTTCACCGGCTTGCCTTGGGCAATTTCATTCACGATGGCACTGCCCACAACAGCCCCATCTGCAATCGCGGCGATGGATTGGGCGTTTTCAGGAGTTTTGATGCCAAAGCCGACAATAACAGGCAGATCGCCTGCGGCCTTGATCCGTGCCACTTCGGGCGCCACATCCGCGGCTTGTGCCTCGGCAGCGCCGGTGATGCCGGTGATCGACACATAATACACAAAGCCTGACGTGTTCTGCATGACGCGGGGCAGGCGGGCATCGTCCGTGGTTGGGGTTGCCAGTCTGATAAAGTTCAGACCCGCAGCCTGGGCCGGAATACAGAGCTCTTCGTCTTCTTCGGGGGGCAGGTCAACGACGATCAGTCCGTCAATACCGGCCGCTTTGGCGTCGATCAGGAACTGGTCCACACCACGGTTATAGATCGGGTTGTAATAGCCCATCAAAACAATCGGCGTTGTATCATCGGTTTTGCGGAATTCGCGTGCCAGATCCAGCGTGCGCTCCAACGTCATCCCGGCTTCCAGGGCGCGCTGTCCCGCCAATTGGATGGTTGCACCATCTGCCATCGGATCTGTGAACGGCAGACCCAACTCAATGATGTCGACACCCGCATCCGGCAGGCCCTTGACGATCTCAAGCGAGGTGTCGAAATCGGGGTCGCCCGCCATCACATAGGTGACAAATGCTTTTTTGCCAGCGGCTTGAAGGGCTGCGAATTTGGCGTCGATGCGGGTCATGAGCGTGCCTTTGTTCCTTGTTCTGGACTGATGTGCCGAAACTTGGACAGGAAATCAATCCCGGTCGCTCAGAACCCGCTGGAAAGGCCCGGAATGTATGCAACGCAAGGCCTTTTTGTGCGTTGGGTCAGAGCGGTTTGTGCCAACGCAAGGTCACAGAGTTCACACCGGGGTTACGCTCTGCTGTGGAGGCGTTGGATTTGTGGGACACAGACAATGAGATCGCATTGCCGTTGTTCAGGGTCCGACCGACACCCAACAGGCTGCGGATCTCAAACGTGGAGCCCAGATCATTGCCCTCTTCGCTTTCGAAATAGGCGCCCGGCATCACACTGGTTTCAATGAACCAACGATTGCGCAATTGGAAGGTGCCAACCAGACCGCCGCCGATGAATGCGTCTCCGGTCTCTTGAACAGATGCAACACCACCCCAGCCAGCTGAGAAATTGCCACGTTCAAAAAAGGAATCACCGTGCAGTTCCACCTCAAAGACAATGCCATCTTCGGATCCGGTTTCCGAATAATCGGATTGCCCCAGACCAAAGACCAAAGATTGCGCCTGCGCGGTGCCTGCGACGGCTGCGGCCATTACAGCGCCTATCAGCAAAGATTTCATCACGCCCTCGTCGTGTTTTTGTTGTACCGGCCAGCATATAGGCAAATAAACGCTCAACAAAAAGAGGGATGACGATCTGGTGATGATTATGTCGCCGATTGTCCTGTGTAGGCCACAGATCGTGCGCAATGCTTGCGCCTTGGGACTTAGGTGCCTAGAAGCGGCACCCAAATGGCATCAGGAGGCCGAGATGGGCTTTAAAATGGGAATCGTGGGCCTGCCCAATGTGGGCAAGTCAACACTGTTCAACGCATTGACCAAAACCGCCTCGGCGCAGGCGGCCAATTTTCCGTTCTGTACGATCGAGCCTAATGTCGGTGATGTGGGCGTGCCGGACGCACGTCTGGACACGCTGGCGCAAATCGCAGGCTCGGCCCAGATCATCCCGACGCGGATGACCTTTGTGGATATTGCGGGTCTGGTCAAAGGCGCGTCCAAAGGCGAAGGACTTGGCAACCAGTTTCTGGCCAATATCCGCGAAGTTGACGCCATCGCTCATGTTCTGCGCTGTTTCGAGGACAAGGACGTGACTCACGTGGAAGATCGCGTGGATCCGGTGGCGGATGCGGAAACCATCGAGACCGAGCTGATGCTGGCCGATCTTGAAAGCATCGAGAAGCGCCGCGCCAATCTGGTGCGCAAGCTTAAAGGCAACGACAAGGAAGCCCAGCAGCAGGACCGCTTGCTGGCCGAAGCGCAGGCCATGCTGGAAGATGGCAAACCTGCACGTCTGGTCGAAGTAGACTCCGAGGACGCAAAAGCCTGGGATATGCTGCAGCTTTTGACCACCAAACCGGTGCTTTATGTCTGCAACGTTGGCGAAAGCGAAAGCGTGGAAGGCAACGATTATTCCAAACGCGTGGCTGAGATGGCGGCGGAGCAAGGCAACAGCCATGTGATCATCTCTGCCCAGATCGAGGAAGAGATCAGCCAGCTGGAACCCGATGAAGCGGCCATGTTCCTTGAGGAAATGGGGCTGGCCGAAGCCGGGCTCGACCGCTTGATCCGTGCTGGTTATGAGCTGTTGCAGCTGGAAACCTATTTCACCGTTGGGCCCAAAGAAGCCCGAGCTTGGACCATCACCAAAGGCACTGCAGCCCCACAGGCGGCGGGCGTCATTCACGGTGATTTTGAAAAAGGCTTCATTCGCGCGGAAACCATCGCCTATGAGGATTACGTCGCAGGAAACGGCGAATCTGGGGCCAAGGACGCCGGGAAGATGCGCGCGGAAGGCAAAAGCTACATCGTGCAGGATGGCGATGTGATGCACTTCCTTTTCAACACCTGATCCCAGTGTTCATGTATGCTTTGTACGACGCGTCCCAGAGCGGGGCGCGTCTTTTCTTTTGCGATTGAAGACTGGGTGAAAACCGTGCAAATCTGCGATCTTGTCGAGGCTGCGGCCGGTTTGGAAGGACAAGACATGAAGATGATCATTGACACTGATCCTGGCGTTGACGATGCCATGGCGATCTTTTACGCGGCGGCGGCATCGGATATCGAGCTGCTGGGTCTGACCACAATCTTTGGCAATGTGACCAACACAATGGCCACGCGCAACGCCTTGCGCTTGCTGGAGGCCGCCGGTTTGGAGGATGTGCCTGTGGCAGAAGGCGCCGCAAAACCGTTGGTTCTGCCGCCGTTTCCGCCTTCGTTGAATGTGCATGGCGATGAAGGCTTTGGCGATATTCCCGCGGCTGAGCCCAAAGGCAAAGCGGTGGATGAGGACGCGGCGGATTTCCTGATCCGCATGGCGCGCGCGCACAAGGGTGAGCTGGTTGTCTGCCCCATCGGGCCGCTGACCAATATTGCAATTGCCATGCAGCGCGACCCGGATTTTGTGGCGAATGTGAAAAAGATCGTCATCATGGGTGGATCTTTGGAAGAGGGCGGCAACATCACCCCCCATGCCGAGGCCAATATCTATCACGATCCGCATGCGGCGGATATTGTCGTCCAGGGCGGGGCAAAGGTTGTCTTGGTCGGGTTGGACGTGACCCATCGCATCCTGTGCACTCCGGATGATTTTGAGGCCATGGCCGCGCAATCCCCCGAATTGGGCGGGATGCTGCAGGATATGTCCCATTTCTACATCAAGTTCTACCTTGAGGTTGCGGGGCTTAATGGCTGTGGCATGCATGATCCCTCGGCCATCATCGCAGCAACGCACCCCGAACATTTCGAGATACGAGAAGTCCCCGTCGTCGTATCATGCGACGGGGAGACTTCGGGTGCCACTCTGGCAGATCCAGACAGCGGACGTGATCCGGTTCAAGTGTGTATGGCCGTGAAGTCGGACGTGGTCAAAACGCAGTTTATGAAACGGTTGGCCCTTTTGCCTTAGGGCAACTGCCCAAATTCGTGGATTTCAAAACCATTGGGACTAGTCGTGGGATCAGAAGTCCTGCCACTCGCGGCTGGCCCCGCCACCTGCGGCCAGTTGAGCAATCTTGGCTGAGGTTTGGGGAACTGGAGGTACATCCGGGACTTCTTCTTCTGGGGCATCAAGGTCGAACAAGAAGATTTCACCGTTAGAGCGGCGTTCGATGTCAAAATGCGCGACCAGCTCGGCCAGTTTCGCGGCCTCGTTTTTCAACAGATGGCTGGCTGCAGTGGACTCTTCGACCATCGCGGCATTCTGTTGGGTCACCTGATCCAGCTGAAGTACGCCAACGTTGATCTCATTGAGACCAGTGGACTGGCGTTCTGCAGCTTGAGCGATGCCCGAGATCAAGTCTGAGATGTGGCTGACCTGACCCACCACGGCGGATAGGGCACCGCCGCTTTCGCCGACAAGACGCACGCCGTTTTCGACCTGTTCACCACTGTTGCCAATCTGGTCTTTGATCTCCATCGCCGCGTCTGACGATCGCTGGGCCAATGCGCGCACTTCTGCGGCGACCACCGCAAACCCGCGTCCCGCTTCACCTGCGCGCGCGGCTTCAATCCCGGCATTCAGTGCCAAGAGATTGGTCTGGAAGGCGATATCGTCAATGACCGTGATGATTTTTGCAATCTGGTTTGAACTGTCCGAAATCTCGTTCATGGCATCAACTGCGCGTTTCACCACGTTGTCGCTGCTCTGTGCGACCGAATGAGCATCGCCCATCGTGGTTTCCACATCACGCGCGCCTTCGGCGGCGGTGCGCACGCTGCCTGTCAGCTCATCCAGGGCTGCAGAGGTTTCTTCCAACGTGGCCGCCTGGCTTTCGGTGCGCATCGCCAGATCATCAGATGCGGCGGAAATTTCGGATGCGCCATTGCGGATGTTGTTTGAGGTTTCCACAATCTCATGCATGGTTTCCGACAGCGTTTCCACGGTGCGGTTGTAATCGCGGCGCAGCTGTTCGTGATCTTCTGGAAAGGTTTCCGAGATCACCACAGTCAGATCCCCTTTGGCCATCGCATTCAGGCCTTCCCGCAGGCGGCTGACAACAAAAGCCTGTTGCTCTTGCAATTCGCTCCGCGCGCCCTCGGCCTGCTGAGCTTTGGAGAGGTCTGCCTGAAGCGAGATCAATGCACGTCCAACTTTGCCAATTTCATCTGCCCGTTCTGCAGTCGCAATCTCTAGGTCGAGGTTGCCAGATGCCATTTCGTTGACATCAGCACAGATGGCTTCGACCGAGCGGACAACTGACCGGGCAGTCAACACCGAACTCGCGAGTGCTGTTGCCCCCAAAGCTGCCAATCCAGCTAGAAAAACCCAGGCCAATCGTGCGGCAGCGGCAATTGCGTCATCTATTTGGCGGCTGACGTCGATCATCGCGCCATCAGCTTGCGTGGGAGAAACCGGTAACAAAATCCGCAATTTATGGATCTGATCTATTTGTGAATACTGACTCACATAACCGGTTTTACTGAGAGATATGGCGTCACGCAGTGCAACCAGCGCCGGGTTTGCGGTGATTTCCTGTTGGGAATGCACAGAAATCGAAAAACTTCCGTCAAAAAGCTCCAAATCATCGCTGGAGAGCGTGTCGGAATCACCCAGCAGCGTCCGGATTTGATGGGCACTTTGCAATGTTGTTGTGGTGGCCTGCGCGATGACCGTTTGCTCAATCAGCTTAGGCACGACAAAGAAACCTGCGATGACGCAAGCCAGTATCAACATTGGAACAGGAGCCGCGAATTTGAACATCAACGACCGTGCGGAAAATCCCATTACGCTTCACCTTGGGTCAAAACTCAGGAGGGCAGAAAGCCCTCGACCTGGCCCCAAGCTAGCGGATGAGAGTAAATATTCGGCAAATAGCCACTGATCAAGCCCCGGCAAAACGGTTCAGTGTCTGAGCAAATCAGAAAACCTAGTGCGCAGAACGCACTAGGCAGATTGTAAAGGTCTTTTGCTTAGACGAGGAAATCATCCGCGACAAAGACGATGTCTTCGACAAGGCTGTCGTCCGCGTCGCGCACGATCACACGGTCACGGTCGCCGCCGTCCAATTGGATGTGCAGATCGCCATTGCGTTCAAACACGTTGCGGATGCCCACACCGTCTTCCAGCACGATAGTGTCTTCGGCTGCATCGAAGTCTTTGATGACGTCACGCTCGCGATCACCATTTGCTGCATCCGCACCAAACACAAAGGTATCCGCACCTGCGCCGCCAGTCAGCTTGTCGTTGCCAGCACCAGAGATAAAGGTCTCATCCGCATTGGTGCCAACAAGAGTGTCACGTCCGCCAGTGCCGGTGATGACAATGGTTTCCGGCTCAGGCGTGGGCTCTGGATCCGGGGTCGGTGCTGGATCTTCATTGATCTCTACAACACCATCGGTGGTGAAGCCGATGTCAGCGTAGGACAGATCGTGGCTGGTGAAGCTTTGGAAATCGGCGCTAACGATGTCGTTCAGGGTGTAGCCTGCATCTTCGATTGCGGCGACTTCTACAGCATAGGCACGTGTATCAACATTCTGGTTGTTCACAAAATCAATACCGCCCGATTGATAGGCCTGAACACCCGAAATCGAAGCACCGTCTGCAAAGGTTACGCGAACCAGAACTTCGGCGTTGAACGGGTTGATTTCAGTGCTTTCGCCACCGTTGAACGGGGTGTCGTCTGTGTCAATCACGGTACGTGTGGTGCCCAGACCTGGTGCGTCGATGGCGCCAGAGCCAAAGACACGGCCTTCGAATGCACTCGCGCCCGGAGGCAGCAGGCCAAAGTCCAGCTGGTCAAAGGCTACATCATTGGCGCGAATCTTCGAATCTGCAGTCACGGTGGTGATGCCATCAACCGCAAAGTCGTTGCGCGGCAGGAAGTAGGTGTCGCCACCAGCGGAGAAAGTGATGCCAAAGACAGTTCCTGCGTCGGTGCTGAGGCTCACGAACTCATAAGTAGGAGATTCAGAAGCGATCTGGACACCGTCGACAAAGAAGTCGATGGCTTCAGCTTCGCTCAAGACGGTCTCGTTTACTGTGCCTTCAAAGATGACGGACTCTGGAATGACAATGAAGTCGTTGCTGTCCTGGTCAACAGTCATCAATTCAACTGCGGTCAAGGTTGTGCCGGCAGAAATGATGTCGTTCTGGCCAAGCTCGACCCCGTCGATGCGGTATGCGGTACCGATAAGCGTTGTGGGCATTTTGTTAATCCTGTTCTAGATTATTTTCAATAATAACAATGGTTAAGAGGGGTGTTGGGTAACAGTTCCAACATAGTGGCTGGAGATCTTAAAAATGTCTTAACTCCGGTTGATCCGCTTTTTCACATCAAAGTGGGCATATGTGAAATGGGGGGTCAGCCCCAACGTGGGTCGATGATTCCATCGGTCAGCGTTTCGTAAAAAGATGCATGCAATATTGGGAATTTAAACCGATCTTGTGAGCCAAAAGACGGTTTTGGCGTTCACAGAAACGAATGAATTCCTGTGATCAGCCGTCAAAAAATTTTCGCAAAATCCACAGGATTCTGATGACGCTGAGCGGCGATCTTTGCCGCGGCTCAACGATGACGTGTAGTGATTCCCGTAAGGCTGTTAGGCGCCGGGGTTTAGAATGCGGGCTTTGGTCAGAAACCGGGTGGTGCGCCCGTTGTCGAGGCTGAAGCCGTCACCGCTTCCCGGACCTGCGTCCAGAATAAGCTGCGAGTTTTCCCAGATCCCAGCGATGGAGGGAGAAGCCCAGACTCCAGCGCCGTCTGCTTCACCCAATTGAATGTCTTGGCTTCCGATAAAGGCACTGTCCTTGCGAAAACACATGGCGCCGCTGCCGTCGCAACAACCGGCAGACAGTTGAAAAACAACCTCGCCATATTCAGCTCTTAACTCTGTCAATAGCGTCCGGGCGGCGTCGGTGATTACGATTTTCTCGGGTGTGTGTGTCATTTCTCTCATCCCTTTGGTGGTCTTGAAAAAAGGTAAGGACTGCTTGGGGATCGCCAAGGCCGACCAAAGTCGCATAGGGGAGATTGAATAAGAAAGGAACCCGTGGCGGCTCCTTGATCTGCAATAGAACGTTTTCAGTGAGCGCGAACGGGTATAAAGCTTTGTTTTTGTTGGTGGTGAAGCATACAAGGATTGATGTATCCATTTTTGACTGGCCATGCACAGGCACAGCTTCAGTTCGACAATAAATGGCTCTGGCTTGGCTTAGTGTTGTCTGCCGAACGCCGAACAGCGATGGCGTCCAACAGATGTTCCCCGGTCCGGTTTAGACGGTTTGCTGGTGAGCGTTTATTTGCGGATAGTCTCACCTTCGGCCAGTTCTCCCACAATAATCCCTTCGCGCAAATCACAGGCGATCATGCCAGGTAGGCTTTGTCCTTTTCCCTGCCATCTGGGTGCTAAGCATAATTTATTGTTTGGATGCAGATAACCGCATTCCCCTGAGAACCCGTTGAAATCCCGCGTTCCAATGGTCGACCTGGCGTCTATTGTGATGTTTGGATTTTGGTTTCCGCCGTCGCCATATCCTCTGCACTATGTTCGAAATTGCAGGACATTGGCTGGTTCCTGGGTATCCGAGGGTTGTTGCAAGGGTAAAGCCCAGTTTAGCGGCATTTACATCTTCCCTGCATCGGGTGGGTCGTGTTCAAACAGACCAAACGGGGGTGCATAAGGCAGGCGAAATGCTGTTGGATATTGAGACATACTGGGAAACTTTGGGCTACGCCGCAGGCCTGGGGATATCCTGTTTTGTGTTGATCGGCTTGATCTGGAGGCTACGGGAGACCTCTGAACGGCGCATGTTCCTATGGGCGATGCTTGCCTTCTTTGCGATCAATTGCCTCGATTTGTGGGACAGCTTGGCCTACGGGGCGGCTTCTTTTGGTCCGATGACCCTCTATCAGTGGCAGCATCTGCTCCTTCCAGGCTTTATGGTGTCTCTGTACTTCTTTGTCCGCGGATTGACGAGCTCGGAACCCAAGCTATCGGTGCGCGACTTGGTTCATGTACTGCCCTTTCTTGGCGGGTTCTTCTGCCTTCTGCCCAGCCTATTATTGCCGGGCGCACAGCGGGCTGGCTTTGCGAAGATCACCGTGTCTGAGGCGCATCAAACCTGGATCGCGTATGGAGAGGTCGCCTTTTGGGGCATGTGGATCATTGTTTTGGTCCTCTACGGCGGGGCTTGTGTGCGGCGCCTGTTGCGTCACAAGCATAATGTTCGGGAGCTATTCTCGGATCTGGAGGGGAAGAACCTCCGCTGGTTGGATGGGCTTGTGGCGACGATTTTGACCCTCGCATTGATCGTGATTGTTGATGAAAGCCGCATGTTAGCGGGCCACGCTGGATTCCTGACCGGCGTGAAATCCGCATCTTTTGACGTGGTCCTGAGTGGTGTGTTTGGCGTATTTGCACTGCGCGCAGTGCCTCCGCTGCCACAGTGGTCCAAGGAGGTCCTGCCGAACCCATCACTGAAAGAACCGCCACAACAAGGGCAGGACAATCGTTATGCCCGATCAGGACTACAAGCTGAGGATCTGGACCGTTTTGCAAAACGTCTGGAGGCACGCGTGGCCGAAGGGCAGCTGTGGCGGGATCACGGTCTAAATCTGCGCCGACTCGCGCAAGAGGTTTCCGTTTCTTCTGTTCACCTTTCCGAAGTTTTGAACACACAACTGGGTATGACCTTTTACGACTACATTAACCAATGCCGAGTTCGGGATGCCTGCGCCCTGTTGGTCGACACGAATTTGACGATCCTAGAGATCAGTGAAACGGTGGGATTCAATGCCAAATCCACCTTTAACGCGAGCTTCAAGAAAGTGACGGATCAGACGCCGTCGCAATGGCGAAAGTCTAACCAGCCTTGGTCTGGGGTAGGGGCACTGAAGTGGTGCGAGCTACCGTATTGATTTTATGGAATTAATTTAAAGTTAGGTCCGAACCAGTTTGTTCGGACGTTGCAACCAACCGGTTCGGTCGCCGGTTTGCTCAACGATCTACAGTATTGCGTCATTCAAACCACGACGCCTTACGGGCTGCGTGGCCTGACCTGACACAGGACCCAAGGATGCCTCGTCCTTTGGATGACCTATTCTGAAAATAGAAAACGAGAGATCGATGAAACTAGCCTATTGCCTCCCTTTCCTCCTTGTTGCTGCTGCATGCGGCCAAAGCGGAGCTGAATATGAACCGATTTTGGATGGTGCGCCTTCGGCCGCTTTTCAGGTGGATTTGACAGCCTGCCAATCCTTGGCGCGGGATCAGAAGCAGTTCGATAGCGAAACCGTGCAGGCCGCCGTTTTGGGGGCCGGAATTGGGGCTGTGTTGGGGGAAGTTGATTCCAGTGATGATCCCTGGGGTGGCGCTGTTGTCGGCGCGCTGGTTGGCGGCGCCTCTGGTGTTGCTGATGCAGATGAACGCCGCGAGGAGATTGTGGTCGAATGCATGCGCGGCCGCGGACATCGCGTCGTCGGCTAACCGTTGAGACCTGAGCTCAGCCTCTAAGTTCCGCACCCCGACTGGACAGTCCGGGGCTCAGGTGGCACATGTGCCGCCTGAGCCGCGATAAGGGGAAGGGAACCAAATCAGATGAATTTTGAACAGCTCACCCTGAGCCCACAAGCCGCAACTGTGATGTTCTGCATCACCTGTCTGGCTGGGTATCAATATCGCCGTGTTTGGAAACGCGAAGGCCCCAGGTATCAATATTGGCTGTTTGGCACCATTGCGGCGCTTGGCCTTGTGACCCTGGGACTTATTCCGCTGAATGTGGCGGGTTAGACGCCTGTGTCGAGCCCCGCGCGTTCCAACATCTTTTTGGCGCGCGGGCACTCAAGCCGTTCCCGAAGAGGAGAGTCCGGGTCGATTTCCTTGTGACACACAAGGCACTGATCTGCGTCACCAATGGCGTTCAATCCGCCGCAGCTCCCTTTGATCCGCTTGTTCATCAGGATCACGCCAAGTGCCATACCGAGCATTACCAACAAAAACAAAGCAAAGGTCAAAAAGAAGACTGTCATTGATGCGTCTCGCAATTCCGTGGGTTATGCGGCGAGGGTTTTGAACGCCTCGCTCGCGTAGGTTTTGAACTGCAGCGCGGTGACGCTTGGGTCACGCTCTGCAAACTGAACGGCGATGCCATGCTGCGCTGCAACTTCAAGGCCACGTTCCCGACCCAGGATCAGCATTGCAGTCGACCATGCATCCGCAAGCATCGCGTTTTCAGCCAATACAGTAGCGGACGCGGTCTTGTGGTCAACCGGACGGCCAGTGGCCGGGTCGATCAGGTGCGAATAGCGCTGGCCGTCGACTTCGAAATAGTTCCGGTAATCGCCCGAAGACGCCAGACCCAGACCCGACAGGCCGACCACACCCAGCACACCGCGGTCAGCCGCGTTGGGGGCTTCGATGCCGATTTGCCAGGGCAGGCCATCAGGGTTGCGGCCAGCGGCATAGAGGTCACCGCCAATCTCGACCAAATAGTCATTGACACCCAGCTGTTCCAGCGCGCGTCCCACATGGTCTGCACCATAGCCTTTACCGATCGCCGCCAGATAGATTTGCGCGTCGGCTTGGGTTTTCTGCAGCGTGCCCGCGCCAATGCGCAGGGTGTTTTCATGCCCCGATTTCGCACGGGCATCGGCCACGGCACCCTCGGACGGCATGCTCTGTGCACCCGGCGCGCCAAAGCCCCAAAGCTCGATCAGCGGGCCGACGGTTGTGTCAAAACGACCACCGCTTGCCTGGTTCACAAAGGCCGCAGCTTCCATGACCTGTGCCAGCTCCGGCGACAATGTGGTCATTCTGTCTGTTTTTTCGGCGTTGATTCGAGAAATTTCGGAGGTCTGATCCCAATTTGACATGCTTGCGTTAACAGTCGCCAGGGCCTCTGAAATTGCGGTTTTTACGTCTGATTCTTTCAGTTTGTTGCTGTGATCAATCGCCACAACATTATAGGTTGTCCCCATGGACTGACCTTTAATATCAATGACTTGCTTGTTTGATCGGCAGGCTGCAAATGCCAGGGGCATCACAAGAAAAGATCTACGGGAAAACGACTTCAAAGACGTCATAGCATGCCCTTCATTTCACGAGTTCCGGGCTAGATGAGGAAATTCTGAGATTTCTTCAACCTCTTTCTGGTCATTTTGGAAAAAAACCTCTAGCAGGACGTCGAGGTGGGGGGTCGCCCGGCAAAGCACGGATCACGTGATCTGCGGCGTTTTCCCAAGATCAAGGAACTCAGTCGTTGAAGCGGTACAACTTACGCAAAGGTCTGGATTTACGTATTATCGGCGCACCGCGCCTTGAAATCCAGGACTCCGAACAGGTCCAGACAGCAGCAGTCCTGGGCGATGATTACATAGATCTCAAGCCACGAATCGTTGTGGCCGAGGGGGACGTGGTGGTGCCCGGCACCCCCGTCTTGTTCGATAAGAACATGCCAGAGGCCCAGGTGGTCTCACCGGTGGCGGGCCGTGTGCGCGCCATCAACCGGGGCGCACGACGCAAGCTGGTCAGTGTGGAGATCGACATCGATCCTGCGGCAGGCGAAGCGCTCAATTTCTCAGATGTGGGCGATGCGTCAACACGCGACGGTCTAGTGGAACGTCTGTGCGCGGCGGGTCTGTGGACCTCCTTCCGCACGCGCCCCTACTCCAAGGTTCCGGCCCCGGATACAACGCCTGCGGCCATTTATGTGACCGCTGCTGACAGTGAACCGCTGGCCATGGATCCGGCGATTGCGATCCAGCAAGAGGCCGAGGCATTCACCAAAGGTCTGGAAGCCGTCGCCGCGCTGAGCGGTGGCAAGACATATCTGTGTCAGGGTGATGGTGAGGCCTTGCCGGGTCATGACCTGGCAGGTGTTGAAGCCGCTGCCTTTGTGGGGCCGCACCCTTCTGGTCTTGCGGGCACACATATGCATTTCCTCGAAGCGCCGACAGCTCAGAAAACCGTTTGGACCATTGGCTATCACGATGTGATTGTCATTGGCCGCCTGATGCTGACCGGCACCTATGATCCGTCGCGGGTGATCGCGCTGACGGGGCCGCTCTGCAAGGATCCGCGTCTGGTGCGTGTCCCCGCAGGTGCCGCAATGGCGGATCTGTTGGCGAAAGATCTGCCCCAGGATCTGCCGGTTCGGATCATCTCGGGCTCGATCCTCAGCGGCCGCGCGGGCGAAGGAGCCAGCGGATATCTGGGCCGCTATGCGCGCCAAATCACCGTGATTGAAGAGGACAAAAAGCAGATCCCGATGGGATGGATCCGGCCGATGTTCTCCAAATTTGCTGTGCAGCCTGTTTTGGGCTCTGCCTTGTCCAAGCGTGCGTTTCCGTTGACGTCCAACCTGAATGGGGGTCGTCGCGCGATGGTGCCGCTGGGCACATTCGAGGAGCTGATGCCGCAGGACTTCCTGCCGACGCAACTGCTGCGGGCCCTGTTGGTGATGGACACCGATCAGGCTCAGCTTTTGGGCGCGCTGGAGCTGGACGAAGAAGATCTGGGACTTGTCGGTTTTGCCTGTCCCGCAAAATATGAATATGGGATGGCGCTTCGGGACTGCCTGACCAAGATCGAGAAAGAGGGTTAAACCGTGGGCCTGAGAAACTTTTTCGACAAAATAGAGCCGCACTTTGAGAAGGGCGGCAAGTGGGAAAAATACTTCCCCATGTATGAGATGGTGGAAAGCTTTCTCTACACTCCCAAGACCGTGACAACGGTTGCGCCGCACGCGCGCTCTTATGTGGATATGAAGCGGATCATGACCTATGTGGTCATCGCGACGATCCCTTGTATCTTGATGGCGCTTTATAACACCGGCTATCAGGCCAATCTGGCCATTGCCGAGTTTGGGTCTTCTGGCTGGCGCGCCAGCATCATCGAAGGTCTGGGCATCGGTTTTAACGCCGCGAACCCCGTGGCCAATATGCTGCATGGTCTGATGTATTTCCTGCCGATTTACATCACGACACTGGTGGCCGGTGGTGTGTTCGAGGTGATCTTTGCCACCGTGCGCAAACACGAGGTGAACGAAGGTTTCCTGGTATCTTCCATGCTTTATGCGTTGATCATGCCTGCAACCACGCCGCTGTGGCAGGTTGCGCTTGGCATTATCTTTGGTGTGGTGATCGGCAAGGAAGTCTTTGGCGGCACTGGCAAGAACTTCCTGAACCCGGCGCTGACGGGCCGTGCGTTCCTGTATTTCGCTTATCCCGCGCAGATGTCTGGCGACAGCGTCTGGGTGCCGGTTGATGGCTTCACAGGTGCAACCGCGCTGGCGGTTTCGGCCTCTAACGGTGTGCAGCACTTGGCCGCCATGGGCATGACCTGGTGGGATGCCTTCTTGGGCTTCATACCGGGCTCCATGGGTGAGACGTCGACTGTAGCTGCTTTCCTGGGGCTGTTGTTCTTGTTGGCGACCAAGATCGCGAACTACCGGATGGTGCTTGGCTGTCTGGGGGGGATGATCGGGTTCTCGCTACTGTTGAACTGGGTCGGCTCTGACAGCAATCCGATGTTTGCCATGCCGTGGTATTGGCATCTGGTGCTGGGGGGCTATGCCTTTGGTCTGGTCTTTATGGTGACTGAGCCTGTTTCAGGCGCTCACACCAACCTCGGTCGGTACATCTATGGCGCGCTGATCGGCTTTATGGTCGTGATGATCCGCGTGATTAACCCGGCTTTCCCCGAAGGCATGATGCTCGCCATCCTCTTCGGCAACGTCTTTGCGCCGCTCATCGACTATTTTGTCGTGCAGGCCAACATCAAACGGAGGGCTCGTCGCAATGTCTGATAACAATAAGAACGCGCCCAAGGGCTTCATTGGCCGTTTCCTCGCTTTGCCGACAGATTCGGTTCCCAAGACCATCTTTGTCGCGGTTGCGGTCTGTCTGGTTGCATCCATGATCGTATCCGCCGCCGCTGTGGCACTGCGTCCGACACAGGCGGTCAATGCGCTGAAAGACAAGCAGATCAACATTCTGCAGGTTGCGGGTATCTATGACCCGTCCCAGGATGTGCTGGAGGCTTTTGCAGCCTTTGAGCCAAAAGTATTGGAGCTTGCGACCGGCGAGTTCACGGATCAATTCGACCCGGCTTCGTTTGATGACCGGTCTGCAGCGGATGATCCCGCGACGTCGGTTGCCTTGTCGGATGACCCGGCAGGCATCGTGCGCCAGGGCAAATTTGTCACTGTTTATCTGCTGCGCGATGAGGCTGGCGCCATCGACAAGGTGATCCTGCCAATCCACGGCTACGGTCTGTGGTCCACGCTGTATGGCTTTATCGCGCTGGAAGAGAACGGGAACGATATCTTTGGTCTTCAATTCTATGAACACGCGGAAACACCAGGCCTGGGTGCTGAGGTGGACAATCCCCGCTGGAAAGCGCTGTGGAATGGCAAGAAACTGGTCGACGACAGCGGTGAACTGCAGATCAGCGTGACCAAAGCGGTGCCGCCTGCAGGCAAGGATTACCACATCGATGCATTGGCCGGTGCGACACTGACGACGGCCGGTGTCCACAATCTTGTGAATTTCTGGATGGGCGAAGCAGGCTATCGTCGGTTCTTGGAAAACTTGAAAGCGGGGAATGTCTAATGGCGCATAAACGCAAGGAAATGCTGATCGACCCATTGGTCGACAACAACCCGATCACGTTGCAAGTTCTGGGCATTTGCTCGGCCCTGGCTGTGACCTCCTCGCTGAAAGTAGCGGTGGTGATGGCCATCGCGGTGACCTTGGTGACCGCGTTTTCCTCTATGTTCATCTCGATGCTGCGCAACCACATTCCGGGTTCGATCCGGATCATCGTGCAGATGGTGATCATCGCCTCGCTGGTGATCCTGGTGGACCAGATGCTGAAGGCCTATGCTTTTGAGATCTCCAAGACCTTGTCGGTTTTTGTGGGTCTGATCATCACCAACTGTATCGTGATGGGCCGCGCCGAAGCATTTGCAATGAAGAACCCGCCGCTGGACAGTTTCATCGACGGGATTGGCAACGGTCTGGGCTATGGCCTGATCCTGATGCTGGTGGGCACCATCCGCGAGCTGTTTGGGTCCGGCAGCCTGTTTGGCGTCACCATTCTGGAGACCGTTAACAACGGTGGCTGGTATGTGCCCAACGGTCTGCTGCTGCTGCCTCCTTCTGCTTTCTTTATCATTGGTTTGATCATTTGGGCCTTTAGGTCCTGGAAGACCAACCAAGTCGAAGAGCGCGAATATAAAATTCAAACGGTCGAGGCGCACTGATGGAAGGCCTTCTCTCTCTCGCGGTTAAGGCGATCTTTGTTGAAAACCTTGCCCTGTCGTTTTTCCTTGGCATGTGTACCTTTATTGCGGTGTCCAAAAAGATCTCTACGGCGATCGGTCTGGGCATTTCGGTGATGATCGTGCAGGCGATTACGGTTCCAGCCAACAATCTGATCCTGAACAACCTTTTGGCACCGGGCGCACTGGCCTGGGCCGGGTTTGAGGACGTGGATCTGACCTTCCTGGGCCTCATCTCCTATATCGGGGTGATCGCGGCTTTGGTTCAGATCCTTGAAATGGTGCTCGATAAGTATTTCCCGCCGCTTTACAACGCGCTGGGTGTCTTCCTGCCGCTGATCACGGTGAACTGCGCGATCCTGGGTGGGTCGCTGTTTATGGTGGAGCGCAGCTATGACTTTGCCGAAGCCGCGACCTATGGCCTGTCTTCGGGCTTTGGCTGGGCGCTGGCGATCACCGCAATGGCGGGCGTGCGTGAAAAGCTGAAATACTCGGACATTCCCGATGGTCTGCAGGGCCTGGGCATCACCTTCATCACCGCAGGTCTGATGGCGATGGCCTTCATGTCCTTCTCTGGCGTGAAACTGTAAAGGGGCGGGCACATGGAAACTTTTGGTCTTGGTATCATTCTTTTCACCCTGATTGTTCTGGCCCTGGTCACGATCATTCTGGCGGCCCGCTCGCGTCTGGTGTCTTCGGGGAACGTCAACATCACCATCAACGGTGAAAAGACGATCTCGGTGCCTGCAGGTGGTAAGTTGCTGCAAACCCTGGCCGAGCAGAAACTGTTCGTGCCCTCTGCCTGTGGCGGCGGTGGCACCTGTGCGCAATGCCGCGTGCGGATCCATTCGGGCGGCGGCTCGATCCTGCCAACCGAGGAAAGCCACATCACCAAGCGTGAGGCGTCGTGTGGGGACCGTCTGTCCTGTCAGGTGGCGGTGAAACAGGATATGGAAGTCGAAGTTCCCGAAGAGGTCTTTGGCGTCAAGAAATGGGAATGCACCGTTCGGTCCAACGACAACGTTGCAACCTTTATCAAAAACCTGGTTCTGGAACTGCCTGAGGGCGAGGATGTGAACTTCCGCGCTGGCGGCTACATCCAGATTGAGGCCCCGGCGCATGAGCTAAAGTACACCGATTTCGACATCGGTGAAGAATACCGTGCGGATTGGGACAAATTCAATCTGTGGCAGTATGCCTCCAAAGTGGATGAGCCGATTGAACGCGCCTATTCCATGGCGAATTACCCGGATGAAAAAGGTCTGATCATGCTGAACGTGCGGGTGGCTTCGCCGCCTCCGGGTTCGGTGGACATTCCGGCGGGCAAAATGTCGTCCTTCATCTTCAACCTGAAACCGGGTGACAAGGTGACCATTTCCGGTCCGTTTGGCGAATTCTTCGCCCGCGACACCAACAAAGAGATGGTGTTTGTCGGCGGTGGTGCAGGTATGGCGCCGATGCGGTCGCATATCTTTGACCAGCTGAAGCGTCTCAAGAACAAGGACCGCAAGATCACCTTCTGGTATGGTGCGCGCTCCAAGAAAGAGATGTTCTTTGTCGAAGATTTCGACAAGCTGGCCGAAGAGTTCCCGAACTTCACCTGGCACGTGGCGCTGTCTGATGCGCTGCCCGAGGATGATTGGGGGGGCTACACCGGCTTCATCCACAATGTTCTTTATGAGGAATATCTGAAGAACCACCCAGCGCCGGAAGACTGCGAATTCTACATGTGTGGTCCGCCGATCATGAACAGCTCGGTCATCAATATGCTGGTGGAACTGGGTGTGGATCGTGAAGACATCATGCTGGACGATTTCGGCGGTTAATCCCGAAACGGTCTGACTTTTTAAAAACCGCCCCCGTGACACATGCGCAGGGGCGGTTTTCATTTGGGTGTCAGCTTTCTTTGGCGGTGCGCTTGAACGGGTTTTCTTCGGGAACCTCATAGTCGGGCACCAGTTCCCCTTTGTCGTAAGCGTCTGACATATACCGGAACGCATTGACCGACATCCGCATCAGATGTTCACCGGCCTTCATGGGGGGATATTTTTCCGCTGTTTCGGGCGTGCGGAATTTCTCCAGCGGCTCCACAACAGTGTGGTAATCCAGTCCAAAGAACAGCGGCATGGAATAGCGTTCCTTGCCCACATTGATCACCCGGTGTTGGGTCGACTTGAACTGGCCACCGGACCAGGTTTCAAAAATGTCGCCGATGTTGACCACAAAACAGCCTGGAATGGGCGGGGCCTCGATCCAGACGTCGTCCGCATTCATCACCTGCAGCCCCGGTGCGCCGGTCAGCAACAGGGTGAAACACTCAAAATCCGAATGCGCCGCAATGCCAACAATCTCCTTGGTCGCGGGCATGTCGTTTTCCAAATAGCGCAGCAGACGCAGTTGTGACGTCGGATAGGTGATATGCTGCGTCAGCTCTTCGGGGGCGACGCCCAATTCGGTGGCCAATGCATCCAGCAGGCGGAGCCCCAGATTAAAGGCCGCATCGTAATAACCTGCGACCGTGTCCTTCCAGCCAGGAATATCCGGCCAGATGTTGGGCCCGGTCATCCGCCAGTTGGCCAGATAATCCGGATGATCCTCGGGCGCCTCAAATGACATATCCCAAGCTTCGTTGAAATTGATTGTCTTTGGGAAATCACTGCCGTTTTCCTCAAACGGGACATAACCACGGTGATGCGTTGTAAAGCCCGACCAGTACTTCATCTTAAAGTTACGCGGCTTTTCGTGGAATTCTTTGGAAGCGGCAAAAAGCGCGTCAATCTGCTCTTGGGGGATGCCGTGATTGGTAATGTAGAAAAAGCCGGATGTCCGGGCTGCATCGCCCAAGGCCGCGGCGACTTTGGCCTTGTCATCAGGCTGGCCCGTAAACAGGCCAGTCAGGTCCACAACAGGAAGGTTGGCATCCTCGATCGTAAGCGCACGCTGGTCGTCAGAAATGTCGGATCGCATGTATCAGTCCTCTTTCAGTCCGTATGACTGAGTATTCCCCACAAGGCCCCGCCGACGGGCCCTCTGCACTGCGACGGGACGGGGAGAGCCCGCGGAAATCATTCACGGCAATGCGGGCAGGGCATACAAAAACTGGTCATAAAACCTTAGTCGTCCGGACAATTCGCTCAAAAGTTAAACAAAGGTGACTAACTCTGACCTGTTTTACGCCTTGTGACTCACGCCATGCGCGCGCTGCGGTGCAGCCTAGCCTGGGAAACGGCGCTGCAAATCGCGCCGGGCAAACACCACAAAACCAACAGGGGAAGACACAAATGACTCGGATGAACCGACGCGCACTTTTGAAATCTGCCGGCAGCGTGGCAGGTCTGACTGCAGCCTCCAGCGTAATCGGCACGCCGTTGATTGCAAAAGAACGCAGTCTCAAGATCGGCGCTTATGGTGGCTACTTTGAGAACAGCCTTAAAGAACATGTCTACAGCGCCTTTACCGCCGCGACCGGTATCAACGTAGAAAGCGTGACACAGCCGAACTCAACCGATTGGTTGGTGACTATGACGCAGGCCACCAAAGCGGGCTCGGTTCCGGCTGATCTGTCCCTTTATGCGCGCGATACGATGATCAAAGCGTCGCGCATTGGCGGGCTGCTGTCGCCGCTGGACCTGAAGGCTGCACCCAAAACAGGTGACCTTGATCCTTACTTTGTGTTTGAGGATACAACCGGCCCAATTGGTGTGGGTGCCATGTCCTGGTTCACCGCGATGGTGATCAACCCCGAGGAAGTTGGCCCCCCCGCCAGCTGGGCAGAATTCTGGGACAGCGAAAAATATGAGGCCTCGTTGGGCTTGCCCAAGAACTTTAACGCGCAGTTCTTGGACATTGTGGCCGCGACTTTCTTTGAGGGCGAGGCGACGTTTAAAACCAAGGATGGTATCGTTGCGCTGGTGGAAAAAGCGGCCGAGATCAAGCCGAACGTGGCCCTGTGGTGGTCCGCAGAAAGCCAGATGGAACAGGCCTTGAAAAATGGCGATGTCATCGGCGGACAGTACTATCTGGATGTGTCAAACCTGATGGCGGCCGATGGGTTCCCCGTTCAGCCGGTCTTCCCAAAAGAGGGTAACCCGCAGGATTATGGCTCCTGGTGTCTATCTTCGATCTCGGAAAAAGGTGCGGAAGCCGCTGAGTTTGTGAACTTCTCTTCCGACCCAGCAACACAGGCCTTGATGAGCCGTAAAATCGGCACGGCCCCGCTGGTGCCCCAGTCCAAAACCGATCTGACGGATGATGAATTTGCCTTTGTCTCTGGCGCGCCGTCCATCAAACCGGCTTATGAAGCCTATTTGGACAGCGAGACCTTTATCAAAGAAACCTGGGAAAAGATGCTGGCCGGTGCGTAAACCATGAATGGTTTGAGCCTGACAGGTATCTATAAGGATTTCGGCAGCGTGCGCGCTGTCGAAAACGTTCATCTCGACTTTGCCCAAGGGGAGCTGACTGCGCTGTTGGGGCCGTCGGGATGTGGTAAAACAACCTTGCTGCGGATGATCGCGGGGCTGGAACTGCCCAGCGGTGGCGCAATCCGACTGAATGATGACGACATCACGGCGCTGCCTGCGCATAAACGTCGTTTTGGCATGGTGTTTCAGAACTTTGCCCTGTTTCCGCATCTGAGCGTGCGGGAAAACATCGTGTATTCTCTGGTGATCTCCGGCACCGCCAAGGCGGATGCAATGGAAACCGGCGAACGTCTGCTGGATCTGGTGCAGCTCAAAGGGTACGGCGACCGCCGTATCAGCGCCTTGTCGGGCGGGCAGCGTCAGCGGGTGGCCATTGCACGCGCTTTGGCGCAGGAGCCGGATGTGTTTCTGCTGGATGAGCCGATGTCGGCGCTGGATGCCAAGCTGCGCGAAGACATGCAGGTTGAGCTGCGCCTGTTACAACAGCGCCTGGGGATCACAACCATTGTGGTGACCCATGACCAGCGCGAGGCCATGACCATGGCCGACAAAATTGTTGTCATGAGCCAGGGCAAGGTCGAGCAGGTGGGCTCTCCACAAGACATTTATCACCGTCCCGAAAATGCCTTTGTGGCGGATTTCATCGGCCGGGCGAACTTCTTTGATGGCGTGGTTGAAAATGGTCAGCTGCGCATTGCGGATACGGTGTTGAACACCACTCCAGCGCCTGCATTTCTGAACGGATCCGGTGTGCGCATCGCCTGCCGCCCTGAACTCCCATGTCTGGACCGCGAAGACGTCGAAGGCAGCCGTCTGAACGCCACGGTGACCTTTGTCCGGGACCTTGGGCCTGCGCGCGACATTCATCTAAAAACCGCAATCGGCCCGATGATTGTAGAATACGCCCAAGGCGAAGATCAACAGCAATATCGGGTGGGACAGGAAACCGTGGTGACCTTGCCTGCCGAAGGCTTGCATGTCTTTCCCGAAGAAAAGGCCGTCTTATGAGCGTGATATCGGATCTGGATGCCGTCGCACAGCCACCAAATACAACGCGCAGCGAAGCCAGAAAATGGGCCAACCCACAGGTTTTGATCTGGGCTGTGGTCCTGTTTCTGTGTCTGACACCTTTTATTCTGATTTTTGCCGTTTCCTTTGGGCACAAAGTCGAAGGCGCAGGATGGGTCTGGGGTTTTTCATTTGCGAATTACCAACGGGTTTTTGTTGGGGCAGAATGGCCGGATCAAGTCACATGGCTTTATCTGCAACGGCTGTATTATTCGTTGTACTATGCGGTGATTGCGGCGGTATTGGCCGTTGTGACCGCCTTTCCCTTTACTTATTTGATGACCGGCCTGTCGCGTCGCGCCCAAAGCGCGTGGTTGGTTTTCCTGCTCTCCAGCCTGTCTTTGTCCGAGGTTTTTATCGTCATGGGCTGGGATGTGTTGCTGTCCAATCGCTCTGGCCTGCCAATGGTGTTCAAGGAAACCGGTCTGACGGATTGGCTCAAAGCTGTGGGGTGGTTTGACGTCTTGCGGGAATGGGGGCTGGCCAATCCACGCAACGTGAAATTCAAAACCTCGGTTCTGGCGACCGTTCTGACCATGTCCTATCTGGTTTGGCCCTATGCGGTGATCCTGCTGTATCCGCCGCTGTCGCGGCTGGATCGCAGTATGGTGGAAGCTGCGCACACCATGGGTGCGGGCCCGTGGACGGTGATGCGTACCGTGGTCTTGCCCGCGATGCGGTTGCCGCTGGTGGGCACCATCCTTTTGCTGTTTGTGTTTCTTTTGGGCGTTTATGTGGCGGTCACGGTCTTTGCCGAACCGGCCAAACAAACCATGTCGGTCTCTGTCTATGGGGCAGTGCGCGGCAATACGTTGAACGCGCCATTTGGGGCGGCACAGGCAATTGTGTTACTGGTGACGGCCGCGATCTTTCTGGTGCTGGGGCAGTGGATGAACCGGAGGACCGCGTCATGATCTTGCGGAGCCTGTCCAACCTGTTTCTGGCGCTGTCAGCGATCCTGCTGGCGCTGCCGATTGTCGTGGTCTGCGGCGCGGCACTGAATTCCGGGCGCACGATGTTCTTCCCACCAAAAGAGCCCACGTTGTCCCGGTTTTATGAGTTTTTCATCGCAGAACCCATTTGGGTCACGGCGCTTGGAAACTCGATCCTGATTGCCTTTGGCAGTGCGGCATTGGCGGTTTTGCTGGCCTGGCCAGTGGCTTATGGGCTCTGGGCCAAAGGGGGGCGTGCATCACAGGTTCTGGCCGGTCTTGGGTCGATGCCCTTTGCCCTGCCGCCGATTGTATTTGGTGTCGGGCTTGGGTTTTTATGGACCTTCCTTGGCGCGTTGGGTGCTGTCTGGGCGGGGATCATCAGCCATGCGACCTTGTTTCTGGCGCTGCCGATTGTGACCATCTCGATCGGGCTGCAATCCATTGACCGGTCGCATCTGGATGCGGCGGCCACAATGGGGGCAACGTCTTCGGTCATTTTCCGCACCGTGATCCTGCCGCAGACGATGCCCTATACAATCTCTGGATTTTTCTTTGCGCTGGTGCTCAGCTTTAATGAGTTCATCGTGATGTTCTTTGTATCCGCATCGGCTTACTCCACGGTGACGCTGCAGATCTTCAATTCGCTGCGCAATGGCTACACGCCCACCATGGCCGTGGCCGCGATCACATTTATCGTTGTTTCGCTGATGGTGTTTTCCGCCGTCGCCCGCTGGGGGGATCTGCCGCGCCTGATGGGGGCGGAGCCTGCCAAACCCTAAAACCAAAAGGAGAGCCACCATGGCCCGTCAACCAACCTTGGTCGGGAAGACTGTTCTGATTGTTGTCGACATCCAAAAAGGCGCGTTTCTGGACCGCAGCAATGCGGGCATTCCAACCATGCCGGATTATTTTGACAATATGGCACGAGCGCGGCGGGTGGTTGATGCGGCTCATGCCGCCGAGATCCCTGTGATCTTTTTTGAGGAAAATCACCGCCGGGATATGGTGGACTATGGGCGCGAGCTTGACGGATCCGAAGGCATCCATTGTTTGGACGGAGAACCGGGCACACCCGTCGCCGCCGAAGAGATGGATATGCGCGACAGTGATTATTTTATCCGCAAACGCCGCTATTCTTGTTTCTTTGGCACTGAGTTGGAAATCCTCCTCAAAGGGCTCAAGGCGGAAACGCTGATCCTTGTGGGCGGCATGACGGATGTCTGTGTGCACTACACTTTTGTAGATGGGCATCAGCATGACTATTACATGCGTGTGATTGCGGACAGCGTGGGTGGCACCTCGGATGCGGCGCATCAGGCCTCGTTGAACGCGATGGAGTATCTGCAGACCGGTGCGGTGCAAACCACGGATGAGATTGTTGCGAAGCTTTCGACATTGAAGGTTGCAGCCGAATGATAACGGCCCGCGATCTAGAGGCGCATTGGCAACGTATCTGGCTGCGTGCACCAGGGCATGAGGATGCGATGACGCGGGTGCATTGGATGCAATCCGGTGCGCTTTATGCGGACATCCGCATTCCATCGGACCGACCTGCGCTGAATAATGCCCGCGCGCTCAGCGAATTGTCGGCAGATCAATTGCTGATCCTGATGCAGGCCGAAGGCTTTGCGGGCACCATTGATGTTCAGGACGGCATCTGCACCTGGACGCGTGAGATCAACTGGCATGGCACGCCAGATGGCATCGATGCCGGGCGCATGTCTTTTGATGCGGCCGGTGATCTGATCGAAGACGGCGTGCATGCAGACTATGCGGAGCTGTGGCGGTCGATGCCCGAAAGGCCGACAGCCGCCTATCGCTTTGCAGCTGACGAGGCGGGGCAGGGCATTCTGGTTCTGTCCAACACCCAGTTTTTGATCGGTTTTGGCCACCCAGATGCCCCAGCCACCGCCCCTTTGATCGCGGCGCTCAAGGGTGGGGAGATCCCGGATAGTCTTCACACCCATTTTGCCGCGCACTACGTGTTTGGGCAATGGGACGGCACCGCCGGGCAGGCGCGGTTGGCCACCAATCCCTTCCTCGAAGGGCAGGTTGTTCTGACACGCATCTCAGCTGGGTTTCAATTCACGGGCGTGACATTTGACGGGCAGGCCCAGACATTGGAAATACCGATTTAGGCTCTGCCCCAACGGGTCAGATAATCAGCGATAATTTCAAGGCATCGCGTCTGGTCAAAGGTCGGATCATGACCGCCATGCACGCGTTTAATCGGCAAGCCGCGCAGGCGTTTCAAGCTGTTGGCATAGGTTTCCTGATCCTCAACGATCAATGGACCATCATAAATGGCGTCTGCCCCAAACAGCGTGCCACTCTCAGGATGCCACAGACCAATTTGCCCCGGCGCATGGCCTGGCAGATGCAGAACAGTTGCCTGCCAATCGCCCAGGTCAATGATATCGCCGTCTTCTACCGTGCCGGTGGCAGGTGCTGCTGGGATTTTATACGCAGCGATATCGTAATCGGGCACAGGGACTGCGTTGATCAAATATTCCCACAAGGGCGGGTAACCTGCATCAAGGAACAGGCGAACCAAAGCAGCGGGAATATCCGCGCTTGTCAGCGAATAAGGCGACGGATTTGCCAGCTCCTCTGCCTCTGCCGGATGCACCAGCCGCTGTTCAAATTCATGCGCCGCGCCAATGTGGTCAACATGGGTGTGGGACGAGAGACAAATCAGGGGCTTGCCGGGATCATCGCGCAGCCCATCCACAACCGGTCGCAGCGGCGCAATCCCCATCCCGCTGTCGATCAACAAATCCGCATCCCGTCCCAGAACCAGATGCATATTGGCAGAGAAAATCGGATGCACATGCGGCTCGGTGATCAACCAGATGCGATCATCCAGGCGGCGTGTGTCATACCATTGTTGTGCAATAGGAAGGCTCATAAGGCCACTCTAACAGGTGTTGTCCGTAGTGACAGGCGCACATGTAAAAGACACACTGTGCAACTGGCCGGTGCCCGTCATTTAGGCGCGGTGGTCTAGAGGCGTGTTTGAAGGTTTAGCGGCTGACATAGGCGGATCGTCGCAGAATAATTGAGCGACATGTTGCAGCCTTACAAGCAACACAGCGCCGTTGTTTTACAGCGCCGTCTCAATAACCGGTTCAGAACTGTAGGTGGCGGAGACGAAGGGATTCGAACCCTCGATACCGTTTCCGGTATACTCCCTTAGCAGGGGAGCGCCTTCGACCACTCGGCCACGTCTCCGCTGACCCGTATATGGCCCGCCAAGGGGGGAAACAAGGCCAAAATCAAAGCTTTTGTGAAAATTTTGACATACCAGCGGAGCACGTGAATTTGCCTACCCATCATCTTGAAAACAGCGGTAACTAGCTGAGCAGGCCGGGGACTTTTTCACACCATGACTGCTGAGGTGCAGCCACAGCCGAACCTGGCTGATGCGTTTCGCCAAAGGGCTGGCATCTTTGCGTTGCAAAGCTGTGCCGTCGTGAGACTGAGATAAAACCGTCATATCAGGTTCATGTGAAATGCTTAGTTCATTCATATGAACCCTGAGTCGCAAAACTCCAAAGAATCTCCCACCCATTGGGGAACGGAACGCCAAGCGCAGGTGGCCGAGATCGTGCGCCAGGAAGGCCATGCTAAGGTCGATGATCTGGCACAGCGTTTTGGTGTCACGACCCAAACGATCCGAAAGGATGTGAACGCGCTATGTGCACGGGGGTTGTTGCGGCGTGTGCATGGTGGGGTGGAGCTTTCGCCTGTCACGGCAGGGCATTATGATTTGCGCCGCATTCTGAACCTTGGGGCAAAACGGGCGATTGCCACGGCGGCGGCCAGCGTGATCCCAAACGAGGCCTCGATTGCGGTGTCCATAGGCACCACGCCCGAAATGGTTGTTGCGAGCCTTGGACAGCATCAGGGTTTGCGCCTTTTTACCAATAACCTGCATGTGGCGATGACCGCTCAGCGGTTTGACAATGCGACAGTGACAATTCCAGGTGGAACTCTGCGCAACGCAGAAGCCGATATTGTGGGCCCCACGGCGGTCGACTTCTTTGACAGTTACAAATTTGATTTTGGTGTTTTCGGCGTGGCGGCTGTGGATGAAAATGGGGCTCTGTTGGATCTGTCCGAAGAGGACGTGCGCTCACGCGACGCTATTTTCCGCAATGCAGACACCCGAATTCTGGTGCTGGATGTCAGTAAGTTCAACCGCAAGGCCCATGCCCGCAGCGGGATGATTCACGATGTGGAGCAGGTGATCTGCGATACCCGCCCCCCCGAACCGATCTGCCGGATGCTTGAACAGGCGGATGTAACACTCACCATTTGTGATGAGGCGGCTGCGTGATGGATCAAGGCAAATCGATAACGTTGCAAAACGTGCGCAAGGCCTGGGGTGAGACGGTCTCGTTGCGTGGGATAGATTTGGAAATTCTAGCGGGTCAATTTACCGCTATTTTGGGGCCTTCGGGCTGTGGCAAATCCACAAGCCTTCGGGTGATTGCGGGGCTTGAGGATGTCACCAGCGGGCGGGTTTTGATTGGCGATCAGGACGTCACAGCCATGTCCCCGGCACAACGCAACCTGTCGATGGTGTTTCAATCCTATGCGCTGTTTCCACATCTGAGCGTGGCCGAGAATATTGTCTTTGGCCTCAAAGTCGCGCGGATGCAGCGCCAGGAACGTCTGGCGCGGCTGGCTGAGGTGGCGGAGCTTTTGGAGCTCACCCCCTATTTGGACCGCAAACCTGCGGCTTTGTCGGGTGGGCAGCAGCAGCGGGTGGCTTTGGGGCGCGCCGTCGTATCCCGCAGGCCTGTGTGTCTGATGGATGAGCCGCTGTCGAATTTGGACGCGCGTCTCAGGGATGAAATGCGGCGTGAAATTCGCAAGCTGCAACAGGCGCTTGGCTTTACCATGGTCTACGTCACGCATGATCAGACCGAGGCGATAACCATGGCGGATCAGGTGGTTTTGATGAATCAGGGCCAGATCGAACAAGTCGCCACGCCGCAACAGATCTATGCCGCGCCCGCAACGCCTTTTGCCGCTCGGTTTATTGGCACACCGCCTATGAACCTATTGCCGCCGTCGGCCTTTGGCGCGTTGCTGGACAAAAGGTCCGAGGGTGTTCAGATCGGCGTCCGCCCCGAGGTTTTGAGCGAAGACCGCCATGGGGCGTTTGCAGCGACTGTTCGCTCAGCCGAGTTTCTGGGCGCGGACACGCTTGTTGAACTGGATGCAAACGGCGCGCCGCTTTTGGCGAAACTGGCCGGTAATCGCAGTGTTCTGCCAGGCGAAGAGCTTCGGTTCAGCGTGGCACCATCTGATATTCACGTCTTTGATGTGGCCAGCAATGGCCGTTTGGACGATCCCGCCCTGGTGGCGCGGATTGCGGGCGCGCAGGCATGACCGCGCAGACTGTCCACTTTCCCCCATACACCCGAACCCTTCGGGATGTTGCCCGCCGGCAGTTGACCGGCTTCTTTTTCTGCGGAGAAAACCAATGCTGATGACCAAATTCAAAGCGGCCGCGGCCGCCCTGGCATTTGCGGCTGCGCCTGCAGCGGCTGATGTCGATCTTCAGTTCTATTTCCCGGTTGCTGTTGGTGGCGCGGCTGCCAATACCATCGAGGAGCTGACCGCCGAATATGTGGCGGCCAACGAAGGCGTCAATATCGAAGCGATCTATGCGGGTTCCTATCAGGATACCGTCGCCAAAGCGCTGACTGCTGCCCGCGGTGGCAATGCCCCACAGCTGAGCGTGATTCTGTCGGTCGACATGTTCACCCTGTACGACGAAGACCTGATCCATTCCTTTGACACGTTCGCCACCAGCGACGAAGACAAAGCTTGGCTGAAGTCTTTCTACCCGGCGTTCATGGAAAACAGCCAGATCGATGGCAAGACCTATGGCATTCCGTTCCAGCGCTCTACTCCGGTTCTGTACTGGAACAAAGAAGCGTTCAAAGCAGCCGGTCTGGATCCAGAACACGCACCTGCGACCTGGGAAGAAATGGTCGAGATGGGCAAGCAGCTGACCATCAAAGACGACAACGGCAACGTCACCCAGTGGGGCGTGCGCATCCCGTCTTCGGGCTTCCCTTACTGGCTGTTCCAAGGCCTGACCACCGAAAACGGTGCAATCCTGGCAACTGACGGTGGCACCAAGACCAATTTTGACGATCCCAAAGTGGTCGAGGCGCTGGAATATCTGGTGGACCTGTCCAAAGAGCACGAAGTGATGGCGCCTGGCATCATCGAGTGGGGCGCAACACCCAAAGCGTTCTTTGAAGGTCAGACCGCAATGATGTGGACCTCAACCGGTAACCTGACCAACGTGCGCAACAACGCACCGTTTGATTTTGGTGTGGCTATGCTGCCTGCCAATGTGCGCCGTGGCGCGCCAACCGGCGGCGGCAACTTCTACCTGTTCAAAGGGTCTGACGAAGCTGAAACCAAAGCGGCGTTTGACTTCATTAAATGGATCACACAGCCCAACCAGGCCGCCAAATGGTCCATCGCAACCGGTTACGTCGCGCCGTCGCCTGCCACGTGGGACACCGAAGTGATGAAGCAATACGCTGCTGACTTCCCGCCTGCATTGGTCGCCCGTGACCAGCTGGAGCATGCCGTTGCAGAGCTGTCCACCTATGAAAACCAGCGTGTGACCCGCGTGTTCAACGACGCGCTGGCCGCTGCCATCACCGGTGAGAAAACCGCGGCAGACGCGCTGAAGGAAGCCCAGGCGCAGGCCGAAGCGATCTTGAAGCCTTACCGCTAAACATCCTGGGCCCGTGCGGTGCGCTGCGCGGGCCTTTTCACCATCGACGCACAAGGGACAAAAGATATGCAAAGGACACGACAGTGGATCCACGCTTGGCTGCTTTTGCTGCCAGCCTTTGTGTTTCTTTTGGCCTTTACCCATGTTCCTGCGATAACCACCCTGTGGAACAGTTTCTGGACCACAGCACGAGGACGCCGCCCCAGCCGTTGGGCGGGGTTGGACAATTACGACACGCTGATTGCCGATCCGGTGTTCTGGAAAGTGCTGGTCAATAACATCTGGTTTGCCATCGGGACCATCCCCACATCGATTGTCATCGCATTGGTCATGGCCGTGTGGGTCAACCAAAAACTGGCAGGGCGGGGCTTTGTCCGCATGGCCTATTTCACCCCCACAGTGCTGCCGATGATCGCGGTCGCGAATATATGGATGTTCTTTTACACGCCTGGATTTGGCTTGATCGACCAGATCACTGGCCTGTTTGGCATGGCGCAGTCCAATATCCTGGGGCAAAGCGACACTGCGTTGGTCGGGGTGATGATCGTCACCATCTGGAAAGAGGCGGGGTTCTTTATGATCTTCTACCTTGCCGCGCTTCAGACCATTCCGCCCAGCCTGATCGAAGCCGCGCGGATCGAAGGGGCAGGGCCTTGGACCATCTTTCGGCGGGTCACCTTCCCGTTGCTGATGCCAACGACGTTGTTTGTTTCGGTCAACGCCGTAGTCAATTCCTTCCGCATGGTGGACCACATCTTTATCCTGACCGGTGGCGGGCCGGATAATGCGTCGTCCTTGCTGTTGTTTTACATCTACGAGGTCGCTTTTCGCTTTTGGGATACGGCCTATGCGGCGACGCTGACGGTGGTCTTGCTGGCGATCCTGGCAGCCCTGGCAATCGGGCAGTTCTTCTTCTTTGACCGTAAGGTACATTATAAATGAGCTGGGATCGTGCGCTGAATACTGTTGGGGCCTGGGCGCTGGCGCTTTTGTGGGTGCTGCCGCTGGCCTATGCCATCTGGACCGCCTTTCACCCGGCGGCCTATGAGGCGAATTTCACCCTTTGGGCACCTTTGACGCTGGAGAACTTTGCCAAGGCATGGTCGGCGGCGCCATTTGGGCGGTATTTCCTGAACACGTTCATTCTGGTGACCGCAATCCTGATCGGTCAGTTTATTCTGGGCACATTGGCAGCCTATGCCTTTGCGCGCTACAGCTTTCCGGGGCGCGGCCTGCTGTTTGGCCTAGTTCTGGTCCAGCTGATGATCATGCCCGACATCCTGATCGTGGAAAACTACAAGCTGATCCGTGCCCTGGACCTGATTGATACGATCCCTGCGATTGCTCTGCCCTATATCGCCTCTGGCTTTGGCATCTTCCTGTTGCGGCAAACCTTTTTGTCGGTTCCCAAGGAACTGGAAGAGGCCGCCCAGATCGAGGGCATGTCTGCCCTTGGGGTTCTGATGAAGGTCTATGTGCCTTTGGCCTTGCCGACCTATCTGGCCTATGGGCTGGTCTCCGTCAGCCACCACTGGAACAATTTTCTGTGGCCGCTCATTATTACCAATTCGGTTGAGACCCGGCCTGTGACGGTCGGCTTGTCGATCTTTGCCTCGATCGATTCCGGGGTGGAGTGGAGCGTGATCAATGCTGCCACCTTGATGACGTCGGGACCTTTGCTTTTGGCGTTCCTGCTGTTCCAACGCCAATTCGTCCAAAGCTTTATGCGGGCGGGAATCAAATAGCATTTTCCTTTGGGCAACAGGGCCAACGACCCTGTGTTTCCGCCGGAAACCGTTAAAATCTTAACGGCCCTGGAAAGAGTTGCCTCACCTTTTCGTAAGAAACGGGGCCACAGTCCCGCCGCAATTGGCACAGAGTCGCGGGCGTTGGGGGTGTTCTGGTCCCATATCTCTCCTTCTGCGGGCGCTTTCCTTGGGTCTACCCGTTACCAAAAGGGTAATAGATTCCGGGGATTTACCTAAAATTTGCAGGAGTGCGCGGAAAAAAGCGTGCGAAACGGGTGATATTTGCGATGATTGGGCCAGAGTTACTCTGGGGGGTAATGGTTTGTTAAGTCTGTCACAATCTATCCACAAAACTGTCTCGACCGGGCAGCTTTGGGCCACATTCCAGCCGCACCACTGAATGACATTGTGGTGGTGGGAAATTGGAGTGGAACATGAAACGTCTAATCGCGGTTGTTGCGGCGTGCCTGTCATGGGCTCTGCCGAACGTTGCAGCAGCGCAAGATAGCGCGGCCGCACGCTCTGTTCATGGATGGGAGGCCGTGGGGCGCCTCAACATCTCAGGGCGGAATATGTGTACAGGCGCGCTGATTGCGCCCAACCTTGTGCTGACCGCAGCACATTGCCTGTATGATCCCCAATCTGGCCGGGCGGTGAACCCCGGAAGCATCCGGTTCGAAGCCGGGTTAAACGGGCGCTATGCCAAGGCCGCACGCCAAGTGGTGAAGGCCGTTGTGCACCCGAAATACGTGTTTCGGGCGGTTGGAGATTCGCAGCTGGGTCATGACTTGGCCGTGCTGCGCCTGGATCGCCCGATCAGTACTGAACAGATCCAGCCCTTTGCCACCTCGTCACAGGCGAGCCGCGGCGATGCGGTGGGGGTGATGTCTTACAGCTATGAGCATCGGGATCGCCCCAATTGGGAGCAGCCCTGCCATGTCTTGGCCCGCAAGGGACAGACCATGGTGATGACCTGCCGCGTCGAATATGGCGCATCCGGATCGCCCGTGTTCGAGGTTTTGCCAGGGCGTGCACCTCGTTTGGTATCGGTGATTTCCGCCAAGGCCGCAATGGGCAGCCAGCGGGTGTCGATTGGCACTGCAATTGATAACTCCCTGTGGGAGCTGGTACAGCGGGCCGGTTAACGTCGGCCGTTACTTTTCAATCAGGTTTCAAAAAGCCCGCAGCCAGTATGGCGCGGGTTTTTTGCTTTAGGGTTCGCGCAGCGCTTCTTTGGATTTGTAAAGCGGCTTCAGCAGGTATTGCAGGACCGTTTTCGATCCCGTTTGCAACTCGACAATGGACCGCATGCCCGGTCGGATCTCAATCTCGCGCTGGCGGTCGGTGAAACTGCCGCGGTCCACTTTGACCGTCACTCGGTAATACGGCTCGCCACGGGGGTCGCGCTCATCTTCAAAGGTATCGGCCGAGACAAAGTCTACCTTCCCTTTGAGGGAGCCGTAAATGGTGTAATCATAGGCAGACAGTTTGATCGTCGCATCCTGGCCGGTCTGGACACTGGCGATGTTTTCCGGCTTCACGCGGCCTTCCACGAACAGTTCTTCGCCCAATGGGATGATCTCAAAGATCTCTTCGCCGGGCCGGATCACCCCGCCAATCGTCGTCACAGCCATATTGTTCACCACCCCCTGCATCGGAGAGGTGATCACCGTGCGTGACAGCTGGTCCGAGGCAATGCGCAGCTCTTGGCGGTGAGAAGTCAGGGTTTGCAGCGTTTGCGAATACTCTTCGGCCAGATGCAGTTCGGCCTGGGTGCCGATCTCATTGTATTTGGCTTCGGCATCGGTCACGGATTTCTTGGCGTTGTTCACCTCGATCAGGGCCACGATGCGCTGTTTGTGCAGGCGCTCCATATTCTCAAGCTCGGAACGCAGCTGATCCAGGATCTGTTTCGCGCTGTGGCGGCGGGATTGGAAATCGGCCTGGCGGGCGCGCAACAAGGCGCGTTCTGATGCCAAAATATCCGGTGAACGCTGCGCCAGTTCTGGTGACACGTCAAACTCAAACGCGCCAGAGGCTTCGGCCTCCAACCTGTACTGTTTGATCGCCAGTGCGTCGATCTGATCCTGCAGATCATCAGCGGTGGTCTGGAACCGGGTGGCCTGCAGTTTGGCCAGCACCTGTCCGGCCTCAACTGTGTCGCCCTGACGCACATAAAGCTCAGCCAGAATGCCGCCTTCCAGGTTTTGAATGATCTGGGAGCGCGAGGAAGACACGACCTCACCATCGGCGCGCACGATCTCATCAATCCAGGCAAAAGCCGCCCAGATCAAAAAGACCAGGACGGCACCAGCAGCCAGATAGATAATGCGGCTTGAGCCCAGCGAGCTGCGGGCCAGCTCCTGTTGCATCGAGGTCATTTCTTATCCCCTGCAGCCAGATGCGCCAGAACCTGATCCCGTGGGCCATCCACCACCATCCGGCCGGCTTGCAGGATCAAGGTGCGGTTTGTCAGTTGCAGGATTGGCATGCGGTGTGTCGCAATCACAGCGGTTCGACCTTGTAACCAGGTGTCCAGACGGCTGACCAATGTACGCTCCAGCGTTTGGTCCAGGGAGGCTGTGGGTTCATCCAGCAGAACAATCGACGGGTTCTGCAGCCACAGGCGGGCCCAGCCAATGGACTGGCGCTGACCAATGGACAGGCCACCGCCGCCATCGCTGATTTCCAGATCCAGCCCCTTGTGGTGGTTGCGCACATAGGCCCCAAGACCCGAGAAATCGAGCGCGGCCATCAGACGGTCGTCGTTGCGCTCCAAGAGGTTCATGTTCAGGTTCTCGCGCAAGCTGCCCGCAAACAGGCGGATGTCCTGGCTGAGGTAGCCGATATGGCGGCGCAAATCGCGCGGATCGATCTGGTTCATATCGGTGCCATCAATGATGACCCGCCCCTGATCCGGCGCATAAAGGCCGGTGAGCAGTTTCAACAAGGTCGATTTACCAGAACCGTTGACGCCGAGAATGGCCACGCGTTGACCTGGTTTGATGAGCACCGCAGGCACATCCACGGTGGGGGAGCCATCTTCGTCATAACGGAATACGACTTCGCGCAGCTCGAACTTGCCTTGCAGACTCTCACGCCGCAGATAGGTGCGGTCTTCGGCTTTTTCCTGATCGGCCAGAGCAATGGCATCCAGCCCTTCCAGCGCCGCTTTGACATTGCTCCATCGGGCCATGGCACCGGCAAACTGGGTCAGCGGGGCCAGCGTCCGGCTTGTCAGGATGCCGGTGGCGATAATCGTACCAACTGTGAACTCGCCCTTGAACACCATAAAGGTGCCGAACACGACAGCCGCGATATAGGTGAACTGCTGAATGCCTTGCGACCAATAGGTCAGGGCGCTCGACAGGCGGCGTTGCTCGGCAGCGGAATGTGACGACAGGGCCGACAGCTCGTCCCACAGCCGCATAACACGGTCTTCGCCCCGTTGGGTCTTGAGCGTATCGAGTTCGGTGATCACCTCGTGCAGCAGCCGCCCGGCTTTGGCATTGGCACCTTGGGTCTGGCGCGTCAGGGCAATCATCTTGCGCTGCATGAAATAGGCCGGAGCCAGCATCAGCGCCGCGCCCAGAACCAGAACCCAGACAATCGGTCCCGCAATGGACGCCACCAGCAGCAGGAAGATTGCGATAAACGGAATATCTGCGAGCGTTGAGATGGTCGAGGAGGTGAAAAACTCACGCACGGCACCAAAGTCGCGCATTGCGGCAAACAGGCCGGATGGCGGCAGCGGTTTTTTATCGGAACGCATGCCAATTAGACGGCGCATCAGGTTGCGCTGCACCGACAATTCGATCTGGCGACCAGCAGCATCAGTCAGACGTGCACGGGCCAGTTTCAGCAAGCCTTCCAAGCCGATGGCCAGAATGGCCCCGCCCGCAAGTACCCATAGGGTGGCCTGGGATTGATGCGGCACCACACGGTCATAGACCTGTAACGAGAACAGCGCCACAGAGACCGCCAGGATGTTCGCCACTAGCGAGCCCAGCATGATTTCAATCACCTGACGGCGATATTTTTGAAACTCACCCCAGAACCAATGGTTTGCCTTCAGGTTCGGCGTATGGCGCGCGGCCATCTGATCCATGGACTGGCGGGCCGTCAGCGTGGCCCCGGTGAAATAGGGCTGGAAATCCTTGACCGGCACCTCGGCGCGATGATCGGCGCAGGTCAGATCAAAGATGCTGAGCGTGTCGCCATCCTGGGCCAGAACCAGAACACATTGGCCATTGTTCATCATCGCAACTGCTGGCCAGGCATCCGCCTGCAGGCGCACATTGGTGTCGATGACCGGGTTCAAACCGGTGAAATCCAGCGCCCGGGCCATGGTTTCAAAGGTCTGATCGCCGGGATTGTTGCTCCACAGGAAATCAGCGAGGTCGCTGGGCGGGGCTTCGATGCCGTTGATCGCCGCCAGGGTCGACACCAAGGTCGCCCGGTGCTGGATCCGGGACGAAGTCCCCTCGATCAGAGCATGGACCTCTGATCCGCGATCCTCGCCGCCTTCCAGTTGGATGTCATCCAGCTTTACGTCCGCAGCCAGAATCTCTGGCGCCGCGTTGGGCCGTTCGGCGTGATCGATGTCGTCCGTTTCTACGGCCCGAAGGGTCGGGCGAGGGGCGGATGTGTTTTGGTCCATTTTCGGGGTGTGCTCGGTCAAATCTTGTCCCCGTCTGCCAGAAGCCCTTGATCGCGCGCCATCTCAAGCTGGATCTGGATCACTTCGTATTTTGCCTCAATGCGGCTCAGCTCGCGGCGGACGTATTCCTCGTAAATATTGATGACATCGATCACCGATCGCTGCCCGGCCTCAAACTGTGCCTTAAAAAGCCTGTATGTCTCGTGGCTGGTGCGTGCCAGCCGCGTGGTTTCTTCTTCTTGCCGCCGAAAGGAGGTCAAGCGCTGCAACTGGCGCGCATAAGAGCGGCGCGCGTTTTCTTCGGCTTCGCCAATCTGTCGACGGGCCACTTCTTTGGACGCTTCCACGGCTTTTAATGCGGCTGGGGTGCCAAGACCCAAAGGTTGGCCAACCCCGGCTGTGATCCCTGCACCGGAACCATCGCTGGTAATATTTCCTGCCGCAGACACAGTGGGCAACAGCCCCGCACGTTCCAAGGTTGCCTGCGCAATTGCGCGGTTGGCTTCAGATTGTGCAAGCAAGACATCCAGGTATCCGGCGGCTTCGGGCGGGGTGCCGATGGACAAATGCTGCGGGCGTTCGTCGAAATCCTGTCCGGTCAGCTCATAAAGCTCTGCCCGCGCGGTGGAGGCGCCTTCGCGCGCGGTTGCTGCGCCAGAGCGCAGGCCACCGATTTTGCTTTGAACCACCTGAAGATCAGAACGATCCGATACACCACCTTCGACACGGCCGATGACGACGCGTTCAAACTCGTGCATCTGGCTGATGGCTTTGTCGCCAAACCGAGCCTTTTCATCATCGCGCTGCGCCGCGATGTAAAGACGCAAGGCGGTTTCAACGCGGCTGTTTTGGTCCACCGACAGGTTGACGGCTGCAACCTCGACATCGGCAGCGGCAAAGGCCCGTTCCGCTTTGCGGCGTCCATTGTCGAACAGAACCTGTTCAATCAACAAGCCTGCGACCATATCGCCCAAATCCGTCAGGCTGATGGTCGGGCCAAGGGTTGGCAACCAGTTTTTGGATCTGGCTTCGGCACGCAGTTTTGCGCTGATCAGCTCGGCTTCGGATGCGCGCAGGCTGGCTGTCAGCGCCGCAGAGGCAACCGAGCCATAGATGCTTTGTTGTTCCAAAAGGGAACGCCGCGCCAACAGTTGCTCAATCACTTCTGACGGTTGTTCCTGGCCGGATTGATCAAAATTGCCTGCAGCAACCGCCTGGGCACCCGCATTGGTTCGCGGGCCTAAAACACCCGCGTTCTCGGTGCAGCCCATGACGGTGCTGACCGCTAAAATACTCATTATTGAACGCGCTAACCGCATTCTGCCCCCGCCGCCATTATAGTTGTTGGGTCTGCCACAGCCGATCTGCCGCAGACCAAGCGATTAGATGATGACGTTGACGTCTTCTTCGACGATCAGCGTGGTGCCATCGGTTCCGACGGTGTAGACGTTGAAGCTCTCACCATCGATTGTACGCGTCTCAGAGGCGGTGACGCCCGTTACCGTGATTGTGTCGTCAGTGCCGCCATGTACCACAAGCGTATCTGTATTGGATGACAACGCTTTGATATCGTCTTCTGTGATGACGATATCTGCGGCTGCGCTTTCATCCAGGGCCAGGATCTCGACATTGAACCCGCTGAGACCTGCGTTATCCAGGACATTGCCGCTCACATTGTCTTCGAGGATCAACAGCGTGTCGGCAGTGTTCCCTGAGGTGTCCGTCCCGGTGATGACCAGCCGGGAGCCATCTGGCACTTGGGTTGGATCCGCAAGGAAGAACGAGGTCTCGGTCGTCACGATTGAGGGGTCAAACGGGTCCGTCGCAGTGTCTGTCCGGCTGACGCCGCTGATTGCGGTTACGGTGCCGTCGTCGGCCACTGTGCTGACGGCCATATCGGTGATTTCGTCTTCAAAAATCAGCTGTTCGATATCACCAGAGTTTGTTTCCAAGCCGTGATACTCAGACGCGCCATAGGTGTCGACAGCGAAGGTCTCGGAAATGCTGGCGGTGTTCCCTGCAGCATCGGTCGCGGTGATTGTCGCGGTCTCGCTGTAGGTGCCTTCGGGCAGGTCCGCCGCGTCAAAGTCCACGGTCCAATTGCCGCTTGCGTCCACGGTGGCGGACCGGGTGACCGAGTTGATGGTGACAGTCACACTTGAACCCGGCTCGACTGTGCCTGTGAGAGTGACGCCAGCGGCGCGTTCGGACTGGTTGATAATATCGTCCGCAGTTTGCAGCGCGTCCGACGTCAGGGGATCGACCAATGTGTCGACCTCAACGGTGTGGGTAACGGTTGGGCCTACGTTGCCTGCGGCATCGGTCAACGTGACGGACGCAGTCTGGCTGCTCTCGCCCGCTGGAACGTCGCTTGCGTCATAATCCAGCGACCAGCTGCCATCACCGGCAACTGTGGTCGTCCGGGTGGAGCCAAGGAATGTGACCTCAACAGTAGATCCAGCTTCACCAGAGCCGGACAATGTCACGCCGTCTGATGCTTCTGCAGCATTGACCACATCGTCCGTTTCAACCGTATCGATGGTTGCGGTCGGCGCGACGGTATCAATCGTAACCGTATGATCGCTGGTTGAGCTGTTGCCAGCGGCGTCGGTGCTGGTCACCGTAAAGGTCGTGTCGTATTCGCCGGCCGTAATAACAGCGGCATCATAGGCAACCGACCAGCTGCCATCATCTCCAACCGTCGTGGTCGCAATTTCCCCCATGAATTCCACTGAGATGGCCGCACCAGCTTCACCAGTCCCAGAGAGGGTTACGCCATCCGCCGCTTCGGCGGCATTGACGAAATCATCGCCTTCAACCGTATTGATGGTTGTCGTGGGTGCGACGGTGTCAATTTCTACGGTATGGCTGGTTGTGGAGCTGTTGCCTGCCGCATCAGTGCTGGTGACCGTCGCGGTTGCATCATATTCACCACCGGCGATCAAGGCGGCGTCATAGGCAACCGCCCATGTTCCGTCTGCGCCAACGGTGGTGGTGGCGGTCTCGCCCATGAATTCTACCGAGATGGCTGCACCCGCTTCGCCGGTTCCGGACAGGGTTACGCCATCTGCCGCTTCGGCGGCATTCACGACATCATCGCCTTCAACCGTATTGATGGTTGCCGTCGGTGCGACGGTGTCGATTTCTACGGTATGGCTGGTTGTGGAGCTGTTGCCTGCCGCATCAGTGCTGGTGACCGTCGCGGTTGCATCATATTCACCACCGGCGATCAAGGCGGCGTCATAGGCAACCGCCCATGTTCCGTCTGCGCCAACGGTGGTGGTGGCGGTCTCGCCCATGAATTCCACCGAGATGGCTGCACCCGCTTCGCCGGTTCCAGACAGGGTTACGCCATCCGCCGCTTCGGCGGCATTGACCAAATCATCGCCTTCAACCGTATCCACACCAATGGCGGGCGCAATTGTGTCCACTTCCAGAACATCGGTTACAACCGTCGTATTGCCAAAGGCGTCCGCGCTGGTCACCGTGACGGTGGTGGTGTACTCGCCAGTCGCTATTTCGGTTTCGGAAAAAGTGACGGACCAAGTTCCATCTTCACCGACGGTTGTCGTATGTGTGGTGCCGTCAATCTCAACAGAGATGGAAGCGCCAACTTCGCCTTCGCCCGAGATCACCGGACCGTCTGCCTGTTCGTTGGCGTTGACAATTTCGCCCACCGATTGCGTGCCTTCGGTGATAGCGATCGGCGGCGGCGTGGTGTCAATGTTTAACGTTGGACCATCAAGGTCAAAGGTTTCACCATCTGGGTCTTCTACGTGAACTTCGACGTCATAATTGCCGTCTGCGGGCAGATCAGCTGGGTCAAACGGCGCGCTCCAGATGCCGTCGTCGTTGACGGTTACAGTCTGCGTGGCGGTGCCAATTGTGACATCCACGGTTGAGCCGGGCGCACCGGTTCCTGAAATCGTGACCGGGTCGGTCGTGTCGCCTGCAACATCATAGGAGGCGTCAGGATTGTCGACTGTGGGCGTTACTGAGCCTGAGTCGCCATCATCCGAGGAGTCACCGCCGTCGTCATCGCCATCTCCGTCGCCACCGTCGTCTCCGACATCGCCTGTGTCATCGTCGTCGCCTGTGTCGTCGCCGCCATCACCTGCTCCGCCGCCGGTTCCGTCACCGTCGCCCGCTTCGTCGTCGTCTCCACCTGCGGCCAGGGCACCGGCACCAACAATGCCAGCGGCCGCGGCAGCAGCCCCCAGCCCACCCAATGCAGGTGCTGCCACAAGCGGTGCAATCACCGGCTCCACACGGTCCAGTTCAAGGAACACCAGCTCATCATAAGCGCTCCATTTGCCGGATACGTCGAGGGGCTCGTAGGTTGGGTACAAGGCGCCTTCGGGGCTGGCATCAATGACAACTTCGATAAATTCGCCATTGTCGCTCAGGAACAGGTTCTTTTCCCCTGTCAGCCCTGTCGCAAAGTAATTGTCCAGAACGAGTATCTGACCGTCCATGGTCAGAATCTGCAAGTCATTTCCGACCCTGCTGTATCCTTGGACGTCTGCTGTAGACAGGTTCAAGGAAATATCTTTGGCGGAGGTCGCATCCAAAACAGAGTTCGCCTCGGCAAATTCGCCGTGCTGTTTGGTTCCCGCCTGGTCTCGGGTAATAAATGCAATGGTACTCATGTTTTACCGCTCGTTCTTAATATGGCATCTCCGCACAGCTGAATTGCCGCCGAAATCGGAGGATGCCTGATTTATGCCTAACTGCCTCATGGCCTTATGGTGGCCGATTTGTGATCATAATGCGGCGGGATTGGCTGATTTGTCTAGTGTCGCAGGGGGATGCGGTTTGGTTAATCTTGAACAATTGTGGCCAATGTGCCGCAATCACTGGGTGGACTGGCCCTACTCAATCAGAATGTTGTGGGTAAGTCACAGTCCGTTAACCTTTGATAAAGAATTTCCTGCAGTTCTAAACCCAATCGTGACATCCTGTTCCTAAGGATGGGGTTGCGCAACAAGGGTGCGCAGCTGCCGAAAAACCTTTGCCAACCAGTATGCGATGGGCGTGCTGCAGGTGCCCAAATCTCTGGCTTGTGAACGGATGTTTGTTAAAAGTTTGTGGCAATTAGTCGAAAATTCACGAGTTACGGATAGCGTGAAGTAGACGAATATAGTAGTCTGGTATTCAAACAGACGCCGCCGCGGAGACAGGTTCCCGGCCATTCATCGCCCTTTAGAGGCGAGAGGCGGGAACGCGTGCGACTGCCCGCGGTGACGAGCAGAACTCAGAATTCGAGAACGATGCGGACAGACTTTGGCCCACGTGTAGGGAGGCTCTGTCTGTGTGTGAGCAGTATCCCAGGAGGAACGGGCGCAAAATTAGATCAGGAGGCTCGATCATATGACGAATATCGCCGAAATTTTTGCTGAGCAGTATGGGCAAACCAAAGAGCAGGAGATGTCCTTGCAGGATTATCTTTTGGCCTGTCGGGACGACCCAAGCGTTTATGCCAATGTGGCAGAACGAATGCTTAAGGCAATCGGAGAGGAGGAGCTTGTCGACACGTCAAAAGACGCGCGATTAGGGCCGATTTTCCAAAACCGAACGATCAAGCGTTACAAGGCCTTCGAAGATTTCTATGGGATGGAGGACACGATCGAACGGATCGTGGGCTATTTCCGCCATGCCGCCCAAGGCTTGGAAGAACGTAAACAGATCCTGTATCTGCTTGGACCAGTGGGGGGCGGCAAGTCCTCGTTGGCGGAACGTCTCAAGCGACTGGTCGAAGACCAACCGATTTATGTGCTGAAAGCTGGCGATCAGATTTCGCCGATTTTCGAAAGCCCGCTGGGGCTGTTTGACCCAATAAAAATGGGCAAGATCCTGGAAAAAGAATTTGGGATTGCCCAGCACCGTTTGCCAGGGCTCATGTCGCCTTGGGCAGTCCAGCGCCTGGATGAATTCGAAGGCGATATCAACAAGTTTACCGTCGTGCGCCTGCATCCCTCCCGCCTGCGCCGTATCTGCGTTGCCAAGGTCGAACCAGGTGACGAAAACAACCAGGATATCTCTACTTTGGTTGGTAAGGTCGACATTCGTCAGTTGGAGCATTTCAGCCAGGACAATCCGGACGCCTATTCCTTCTCGGGCGGGCTGAACCGCGCCACCCAAGGTGTTTTGGAATTTGTCGAAATGTTCAAAGCGCCCATCAAGATGCTCCACCCGTTGCTGACGGCAACGCAGGAGGGCAATTATATGGGGACCGAAAGCTTTGGCGCTATTCCGTTCAATGGTCTGATCCTGGCCCACTCAAACGAGAGCGAGTGGCAGACTTTCAAAAACAACAAGAACAATGAGGCTTTTATCGATCGGGTGTCGATTGTGAAAGTGCCGTATTGTCTGCGCGTCTCGGATGAAACGCAGATCTATGAAAAGCTGATCGAATACAGCGAGCTGAAAGATGCGCCCTGTGCACCGGAAACGCTGAAAATCCTCAGCCGCTTCTCGGTTCTGACGCGTCTGAAGCCGCATGAGAACTCGAACCTCTACTCCAAGATGCGCGTCTATGATGGTGAAAGCCTGAAAGACACGGATCCCAAAGCCAAAACCGTGCAGGAATACCAAGACCGCGCGGGTGTGGACGAGGGCATGGATGGGGTTTCAACCCGGTTTGCCTTCAAAGTGCTGTCGTCAGTCTTCAACTTTGACACCGAAGAGGTCGCCGCGGATCCGGTGCATCTGATGTATGTGCTGGAGCAGATGATCAAACGGGAGCAGTTCCCAACCGAGACCGAGGCCAAGTATCTGGAGTTTATCAAGACAGAGCTTGCGCCGCGCTATGAGGAGTTTATCGGCAACGAGATCCAGAAAGCCTATCTCGAAAGCTACACTGAATATGGTCAGAACGTTTTTGACCGCTACATCTCTTATGCGGACGCCTGGATTGAAGAGCAGGACTATAAGGATCCCGATACTGGACAGCTTTATGATCGGGAAATCCTGGATGCAGAGCTTTCCAAGATTGAAAAGCCCTGCGGCATCGCCAATCCCAAGGACTTCCGCAACGAAGTGGTGAAATTCGCGCTGCGTCATCGGGCCAATACGGGATCAAACCCGGCTTGGAATTCTTATGAAAAGCTGCGTGACGTGATCGAGAAGCACATGTTCAGCCAAGTGGAAGAATTGCTGCCGGTGATCTCATTCGGGAGCAAGAAAGACAGCAAGACCGAAGGCAAACACCAAGAGTTCGTCGATCGGATGCAAAACCATGGCTACACGTCGCGGCAAGTCCGGCGCCTGGTGGAGTGGTACATGCGTGTGAACAAAGCGGGTTAACGGCGAGGGCACTTAATGCACCAATTCATTGACAGGCGCGCCAATCCCAAGGGCAAGAGCCTTGGCAATCGCCAAAGGTTCTTGCGCCGCGCACGGGAGAATATCAAAGAGCGTGTCGACCGTTCAGTGCGGGATAAGACGATCCAGGACGGGTCGGCGGATCAAGCATCGGGCGAAAAGATCACGATCCCCTCAAAAGGTCTGAAAGAACCGCGGTTCTTTCACGACGGCAAAGGGGGGCACCGGCGGCATGTGTTGCCGGGCAACAAAGACTATGTCGTTGGCGATCAGATCAAACGTCCCCCCGCAGGCGGCGGGGAGGGCGGCAAGCAAGGGTCTGATGATGGGGATGGCTCGGATGAGTTTTCCTTTACCCTGACACGGGATGAATATCTTGAGATCCTGTTTGACGGGCTGGAACTGCCGGATCTTGTTGAAAAACAAACGGTGGAGACCGAAACCATTGGCACCCGCCGTGCGGGTCTGACAACGGCGGGAACACCCAACAATCTGAACCTTGTTCGCACCATGCGCAATTCGCTTGGGCGGCGGATTGCATTGCAACGCCCGTCCAAATCGACCCAGAAGGCGCTGGAGAAACAAGTTGCCGAGTTGGAAGAGATCGAAGCGCGCAGCCCTGCCCAGGAAGAGGTGCTGGCGGAACTGAAGCGCAAGCTGGACGGGCTGATCCGCAAGCGCAAAGTGGTGGGTTACATCGATCCGCTGGATCTGCGCTATGACACCTATGTGCCGGAGAAAATCCGCAATTCGCGGGCGGTGGTTTTCTGTCTCATGGATGTATCCGGCTCGATGCAGGAGCGGGAGAAGGATTTGGCCAAACGCTTCTTCCTGCTGCTGCATCTGTTCCTGACACGCTGTTATGAACACACAGAGATCGTCTTTGTCCGACATACACATCACGCGCAGGAGGTGGATGAGGACACGTTCTTTTATGCCCGCGAAACCGGCGGCACCATTGTGTCCACGGCGTTGGAAAAGATGAAAGAGATCATCGACGAGCGTTACCCACCAGATGAATGGAACATCTATGGGGCGCAGGCCTCGGATGGGGAGAATTTTGGCAATGACTCAACGCGCTGCAAATCGCTGCTGCTTGAGCATCTGTTACCAGTTTGCCAGTTCTATGCCTATGTCGAAATCGTCGAGGAATCTGCCGATCATCTGCTGTTGAACCCCGACGCAGGCGAAGATCTGTGGCAAAACTACCGAGAGGTGCAAGGGCAGGCGGCGCATTTTGAAATGCAGCGGGTGGCTTTCCCGTCGCATATCTATCCGATTTTCCGCGAGTTCTTCATGCCCAAAGCAAAGGGGAGAGTGAATGCTGGATAACAAAGACGCGCCCGGCCTTTTATTCAACGGTCCGGAATGGACCTTTGAACTGTTGGAGACGGCGCGGGATGCGATCGAACAGATCGCGCTGGAGGATCTGGGGCTTGACGTTTATCCCAACCAGATCGAGATCATCTCGGCGGAGCAGATGCTGGATGCCTATTCCTGCGTTGGTCTGCCCTTGATGTACAACCACTGGTCCTTTGGCAAACATTTCGCACGGGACGAAGCGCTGTATCGGACAGGCCGTCAGGGCCTGGCCTATGAGATTGTGATCAATTCCAACCCTTGCATCAGCTATAATATGGAAGAAAACACCATGGCGATGCAGACCCTGGTGATGGCGCATGCGGCCTTTGGCCATAACCATTTCTTCAAGAACAATTACCTGTTCCAGCAATGGACGGATGCAGACGGCATTCAGGACTATCTGGCCTTTGCCAAGAACTATATTGCCGCCTGCGAAGAGCGATACGGCTGGGATGCGGTCGAAGAGGTTCTGGATGCAGCCCATGCGCTGCAAAGCCAGGGTGTGTTTCGATATGGCCGCCCGCCCAAACCAACCGCCGCCGAGCAAGAGGCGATGCAGCGGGTGCGTGATGGATATGAAAGCGCGCAAACCCTGCTGGATATCTGGACCGACTCCACCTTGGGGCGGGAGAAACGCGAAACCCTCCGCGATGAGCCCTACAGCAGCCGTCGCAAAGCGATGAACATGCCGCAGGAAAATATCCTTTACTTCTTGGAAAAACACAGCCCTGTGCTGGAAAGCTGGCAATGTGAGATTCTGCGGATTGTTCGAGTTCTGGCACAGTATTTTTATCCGCAGAAACAGACCAAGGTCATGAACGAAGGCTGTGCGACCTTTGTTCATTACTACATCATCAACAAGCTCTATGAGCAGGGGCGCATCTCACAGGGTGCCTTGATGGAGATGATGCACAGCCACACCAATGTGGTCTTGCAGCCGGAATTTGATGATCCGCGCTTTTCTGGGCTCAACCCTTATGCGCTGGGCTTTGCAATGATGCAGGACATCAAGCGGATCTGTCAGAACCCGACAGACGAGGACCGCGAATGGTTCCCGGATTTCGCGGGCGATCCAGACTGGCGCAAAGTGTTGCGGGACGCCTGGGCGAATTACCGCGATGAAAGCTTTATCCAGCAATTCCTGTCGCCTAACCTGATCCGCAAGTTCAAGCTGTTTACGTTGACCGATGATGCGACACAGCCAAATCTGGTGGTCAGCACAATCCACAACCGCGCGGGTTATCGTACCATTCGCCGCGATTTGGCCAAGCAATATGACCTCGCCTATATCGAGCCCGATATTCAGGTTACAGATGCGGACTTGAAGGGGGATCGCGAGCTAAAACTCACACATACAGTTCGCGATGGAATTCACTTGAACGAAGAGGACAAAGAGCAGGTGCTGCTGCATTTGCGCAGGCTCTGGGGCTATGGGGTCACGCTGGACGCGGTAGAGCTGGAAATCTCGTCCTAGGTTGCCAATGTTTAACATGAAACAGCCGCAGGGAATGGCCTGCGGCTGTTCTCGTTTCAGTATGTGCTGTTGCGATTAAAACTCGACAACCGCGCGGATCGATTTCCCTTCGTGCATCAGGTGGAAACCGTGGTTGATCTCATCCAGCGACAACTTGTGCGTGATCATCGGGTCAATCTCGATCTTGCCGTCCATGTACCAATCTACAAATTTTGGCACGTCAGTGCGCCCCTTTGCGCCGCCAAAGGCGGTGCCTTTCCAGACGCGACCGGTCACCAACTGGAAGGGACGCGTTGAAATCTCTGCACCTGCAGGCGCTACGCCGATAATCACGGACACGCCCCAACCCCGGTGCGAACATTCCAGCGCATCGCGCATAACCTTCACATTACCCGTCGCATCAAAGGAGTAATCTACACCGCCGAACGCATCTTCGTCGGTTTTGGTCAGTTCAATGATCGCTTCGGTCACGGTTTGACCATCCAGTTTGGACGGGTTTACAAAATCGGTCATACCGAATTTGCGCGCCATCTCGGCTTTGTCGTCATTCAGGTCGACGCCGATGATCTTGCTGGCTCCGGCCATCTCGAGGCCTTGGATCACGTTCAGACCGATGCCACCGAGGCCAAAGACCGCAGCCGTTGCGCCCTGTTCCACACCGGCGGTATTGATCACTGCGCCGATACCTGTCGTGACGCCACAACCGATATAGCAGATCTTATCAAATGGGGCGTCATCGCGCACCTTGGCCAGGGCAATCTCGGGCACCACGGTGTGGTTGGCAAAGGTGGAGCAGCCCATGTAATGATAGATCGGCGTGCCATCCAGCATGGAGAACCGGGTGGTTCCATCGGGCATCAAGCCTTGACCCTGGGTGCCACGGATTGCTGTGCACAGGTTGGTTTTGCCCGACCGGCAAGCGTGGCATTTACCACATTCGGGCGTGTAAAGCGGGATCACGTGATCGCCCGGTTTCAGCGTGGTCACGCCTTCGCCAACTTCCAATACAACACCAGCCCCTTCGTGACCCAGAACGCAGGGGAAAATCCCTTCGGGGTCATCACCGGAACGGGTGAATTCATCTGTGTGGCACAGCCCTGTGGCTTTGATCTCAACCAGAACCTCACCCTTTTTCGGGCCGTCTAGGTTCACTTCCATGATCTCCAGCGGTTTGCCTGGTTCCAGTGCAACGGCGGCGCGGGTACGCATCATGACGACATCCTTTTTGTTGTGGCTGATCGCTCTGGAGCCACAGAGCGATTTGCGGAGCGGTTTGTCCTTCACCGGCGAAGGTATTGAAAACGGCTAACCCGCAATTGGGTCATCCTGCAAGGGCATCTCGTTTAACGCACCATTTGAAAAGCTTATCACACCCCGCCGTTTTCACACAGAAGCGCCGTAAAACGTCAATCACATCGCAAGGCTGCAGGACAGATCACAAAAACATGTCAAAAGGTGTTGACCTTCCGGTTGCTGGAAGGAGCATATCCACCTGCAAAGACGATCTGGATCTTTGATCTTGGCACTCAAAAAGGACCTGCCCGTGGCGCATCAAGAATATGCTTTGCAACTCACTGGATTGAATTGCGCAGGCTGTGCTGGGCGCGCAGAACGCGCACTGCAGGCGGTGCCCGGCGTGCAGGGGGCTTCGGTTAATTTTGCAACGGCAACAGCGACAATTGAGGCAGACCGGGCGCTGTCGATTGCGCCGCTTGTACAGGCGGTCAAGGGCGCGGGTTACCCATTCGCAGAACATGAGGTGACGTTGGCCCTGTCGGGGATGAACTGCGGTTCCTGTGTGGGGCGGGTCGAAGCTGCGTTGGGCGCGTTGGATGGGGTGTTGTCTGTGACTGTGACCCTCACGGATGGCATGGCACGGGTTCGCTATGTTGCCGGCATCGTGTCGGTTGGGGACCTGCAGAACGCCACCAAAGGCGCAGGTTATGACGCGCGTTCCAGTGATGAGGCACCGTCTGATAAACCCAGCGAGGTCAAAGCGCTGCAGCGTGATGTCTGGACAGCGCTGGTGCTGACGCTGCCTGTTTTTGTCTTGGAAATGGGTGGCCATATGGTTCCGGCCTTCCATCATTGGGTCATGGCCACGCTTGGCCAGTCCTTGAGCTGGACACTACAGGCCATTTTGGTTGCGCTGGTTCTGGCCGGGCCGGGGCGGCGGTTTTTTGAGCGGGGGATTCCGGGGCTGTTGCGTGGCGCGCCGGATATGAATGCCTTGGTGGCGCTGGGGACAGCGGCTGCTTTTGGGTATTCGCTGGTTGCGACCTTTGCGCCTGGCGTTCTGCCGGACGAAGCGGTGCAGGTCTATTACGAGTCGGCAGCTGTGATTGTGACGCTGATCCTGTTGGGTCGCCTGCTGGAAGCACGCGCCAAAGGGCGCACAGGCGCGGCCATTCGCACCCTGGCCGGTCTGCAGCCAGACACGGCGTTGGTTGTGACAGACAACGGCCCCAAGAACGTGGCGATCGCTGACATCCAAACAGGCGACCGCATCCGCTTGCGTCCCGGAGAGCGGGTGGCCGTCGATGGCACAATTGTATCCGGGCGCAGCGACATCGATGAGAGCATGCTGACCGGAGAGCCGTTGCCGGTGGCCAAGGCGGCTGGCGCATTCGTCAGCGCAGGCACCAACAATGGCACGGGCGTTATTGAGGTTGAGGTCACCGGCGTGGGCCGGGATACACGTCTGGCGCAGATCATTCACATGGTGGAACGCGCGCAGGGCGCAAAGCTCCCGGTTCAGGCTTTGGTGGACCGGATCACGCTGCGGTTCGTGCCAGCGGTCTTGGCCATTGCGGGGCTGACGGTTTTGATCTGGCTGGCCTTGGGGCAGGGGACTGCTGCGCTTGTCTCTGGGGTGGCCGTGTTGATCATTGCGTGTCCTTGCGCCATGGGGCTGGCCACGCCAACCTCGATCATGGTGGCGCTGGGCCGGGCTGCGCAGCTTGGCGTGTTGTTCCGCAAAGGCACCGCATTGCAGCAATTGGAAGACGTCAAACTGGTGGTCTTTGACAAAACAGGAACGCTAACACAGGGGCGTCCCGTGGTCACGGATATCGCTTTCCACGGTGAATGGCGCCGTGAAGAGCTGATGCCCTTGGTTGCGGCCGTTGAAGCGCAATCTGAACATCCCATTGCGCGCGCCCTTGTGGCCGCTGCAGGCGCGGCTGCGCTGCCCGATGCGGAAGCGGTTCACGCCCATGCAGGCCGCGGGATTGTGGCGCAAGTCGAAGGCCGTGACGTGCGTGTGGGGCGCTTGGCCTTTGTGGCGGAAACAGCCTCTTTGCCGGATGGATGGATGGATCAGGCCACCTCGATGGCGCAACACGGTGTGACACCCGTTGCCGTTTCAGTCGCTGGCGCAGCGGCGGCACTGATCGCCGTCAGTGATCCCATTCGCGAAGATGCGGCCCAAACCGTGGCCGCATTGAAACAGCGCGGTGTGGCGGTTGCGATGTTGTCTGGCGACGCTAAGGGTACAGCCGCGCATGTGGCGGATCAGCTTGGCATCGATCACGTGTTTGCAGAGTGTTTACCAGCGGACAAATTGACCAAGCTCACAGAACTGCAGACGACCTTTGGCGCAACGGCCTTTGTCGGTGACGGCATCAATGACGCTCCGGCTCTTGCGGCGGCAGATTGTGGCGTGGCGCTGGGCAATGGCACGGACGTTGCAATCGAAGCGGCCGAAGTCGTGCTGTCATCCGGGCAGCTTTCGTCCGTTGTGACCGCGTTAGACGCAAGCCGACGGACCATGCGCAACATACGCCAGAACCTAGGCTGGGCCTTTGGGTACAACGTGCTGTTGATCCCGGTTGCGGCCGGTCTTTTGGTGCCATTTGGCGGGCCGCAGCTGTCTCCGGCCTTGGCTGCAGGGGCAATGGCGGCCTCCAGTGTTTTGGTTCTGACCAACGCGCTGCGCTTGCGAAATTTAGATCCGGTCTTACATGATAATCAGCATGGGTGATAAGGTGCCCCGCGCATTGGTTGAGCAAAGGAACGATCTAGCATGAATATCGGTGATGTCGCGGAGCGCTCTGGTTTGCCCGCAAAAACGATCCGTTATTACGAAGACATAGGCTTGATCCGTCCACATCGCAGTGCCAACGGATACCGGTGCTTTGCTGAAAATGATCTCCACAAGCTCGCATTTTTGGCGCGTGCGCGGGCATTGGGCTTCTCGATCGAGGATTGCAGGACTCTGTTGGGCCTTTATGAGGATGACACCCGTGCCAGCGCGGATGTCAAAGCGCTCGCCCAGGAGCATCTGACCAAGATCGAAGCAAAGATTGCAGATCTGGAGGCCATGCGTGACACGCTCACTGAGCTGGTTCATTGCTGTGCAGGTGACAACCGTCCGGATTGCCCCATTCTCAAGGATCTTGCCGGCGACATAGAGTGCTTGTGATCCTGTGACGCGGTTCAAGATTGGCCTTTGAGCCGATAACCCCAAGACCTCCAGGGTAGGTGCTAAAAGGTTACTCACAGGTTGAGTGCAAGCCGCTTTGTCTTGGTTTGTCGATCTGAGTTGGTGACGCAAGCCATTCATAGGATTGAGACTTTGCGGTAGACTTACTGCAACCATGGGTGTATATACCTAAGGGTTAATGCCCATTGTAAGGCCTCAATTTTACGTAGAGTGTCAACGTATTGGGTCACTTCAATATTTCTCACATTATATTTTTACAATCCTAAGTAGTAATAGTTGAATTTTATTTATGTCATGCGATAGTGTTATTCAAAAGGTGTCATGAGCATTTGGTGAAAAAATGGTTGTATTATTGAAAGTCCGGCACTTCGGTGCGTTTGGCGTATTCCATGCCAATGGCCAAAGCATTCCATTGGGGGCCAAACATCAAGCTTTGCTTGCTTTGCTGACAACGGGGGAGGGCGGTGTAAGAACGCGTTCTTTCTTGGAAAATACGCTGTGGTGTTTATCTCAACCGGAACAAGCCAAAGCCAGTTTGCGCACGGCTTTATCGACGTTAAAGCGGCACCTAGGCCCGGATGCCGCCAAGCTGTTGATGGCCAACCGGGAGCGGGTGACGCTTAAGATTGATCACGTTGAAATCGACGATGATGCAAATAAAGGAGAATTTATGGAGGGGTTCGAACTCTCCCATGAAGAAAAATTCTCCCAATGGTTGGAAAAGATGCGCGGCCAATCTGTTCGCACGGATCTTGCGTCAAAAAACATGTCACGGGTTGCGCACAGCGGTCTGCGCCGCAACAAAGATGCGGTTTTGCCCTCCATTGCGGTTCTGCCGTTTCAGGTCCGCACAGACGACAGCGCGCCTAAACCCAATTTGTCCTTTCTGACCGAGGATCTGACCCGTTGTCTGGCTCGGTCGCAGGCCTTTAGTGTCACATCCTACATGGCAGCCAAGCATTTTGACCTTGGCGCGGCATCCATCGGTCAGCCGGATGCGGCTAAGCAGGCGGTTTATATGGTGGGGGGCTATGTCTCGATCAATCAAGATCACGTGACGATTGATTTGGATCTGCATGATGTACAGCGGCAGAAACTGATCTGGTCCCGCAGGTATGAGGATGACTCGACAACCAAAGGCGCTGCAGCCTTTGTGCACACCCAACGTATGGTGCGGGACATCTCGCGCACGATCTGGGGAGAGGCGATGGACACTGCTTCCTTCAACCAGATGCACGAGTTGGAAAACCACACACTGTTGATGTCGGCCATTTCCATGATGCAGATGGGTCAGCGGGCGATGTTCGAACAGTCCAAGGACATATTGCGCACCCTGTCTGAACGCGAGCGGAACCATCCAACCGTGCGGTGCTGGCAAGGGATTTGGCATGTGCTTCGGTTTGAACATGGCTTGTCCGAAAGCCGTGCCGCAGATCTGGCCGCCGCGCGCCATCATGCCGAAGCGGCTCTGGCCGTGGATCCGCTGTATTCCTTGGCCCATGCGCTGAACGGGATGGTGGATTGTCAGATGTCTTACAACTTTGATGCCGCCTATGCCTCGTTTGAGCTGGCATTGGAAGATAACCCGAACGAGGCCCTTGCGCTGGGTCTCAAAGGGCTGACCTGTGCCTATCTTGAGATGCCGGAACAGGCGATAGAACTGACACAAGCGGCGTGTGAATTGCTGCCCATCGGCCCGCAGAAGTATTATTTTGAGACGCTGTCCGCTGTCGCTTACTTGTCCGCTGGCGCATTTGAACAAGCGGCGGAACGCGCAGAGCGGGCACTGTCGGACAATCCAGGGTTTGCTCCAACCCTTCGGGTGCTGAGCGTGATCAATCAGATCTCGCGGACGGGCGGCACCGGAAGCGATGCTATTCGGATGCTGCTTTCCAGCTTGCCCGAGTTTTCCCTACGTGCACCCCGGCGCGGTTTTGGAGAGCTGCCATCCGTGCAACACCAGAATTTGGCGAGCGGCCATCGCTGACGCCAGATACGCGTAACGATTACAGAATGGACGCAATCCGCATAAACCACGCGGGTTGTGTCCTTTTTCATAAGCATTTCCGGCTTCATGTTGACAGGGGGGGCAAAGGGGCCAAACATTTTACCAGTTGTTTCCGGAACTGAACGAACAAATAGGCCCCCGTGTCCACGTCAAATCTTTCTCTGTCTCGCCGCCTGTGTGACCTTTTGGGTCAGGTTTACCCCGAACAAGATGTTGAAGCTCTGGCCGAGGAGGTCATTGACGCCTTTTGGCCGGAAGGCAGCCATCGACGTAAACAAGGGCGAAAACCCGGCAATAATCTGTGGTCAGAGAAGGACAGCGTCCTGATCACCTATGGCAACTCGATTGTCGACAAGGCACACAAGCCCCTGGATGTATTGCATGATTTTCTGAAACGGCATCTGCAGGGGGTGATCCATGGCGTGCACATCCTGCCGTTTTTTCCCTTCACGTCGGATGATGGGTTTGCCGTTACCGACTATCGTGCGGTGAACCCGCAGCTAGGGGATTGGCCGGATATTCAGCGGATTGCGGATGATTTCCATCTGATGTCGGATCTGGTCCTGAACCACATGTCGAGCCAGAGCGCCTGGTTCAATAACTACCTTCAGGGCAAATCCCCGCATGATAAATTCTTTTACGAGGCCTCGCCCACCGATGATCTGAGCGCGGTTGTCCGCCCCCGCACCACGCCGTTGTTGCGCGAGGTCGAGACCAGCGATGGCCCGCGCCACGTCTGGTGTACCTTTAGCCACGACCAGATCGACCTGAATTTTGCCAATCCTGAGGTGCTGGTTGAGATGCTGCGTATCATCCGCATGCATATCGACAACGGTGTGCGTATCCTGCGTCTGGATGCGGTGGCCTTTCTGTGGAAGGAGGTTGGCACCACCAGTATCCACCTGCCGCAAACCCATGCGATTGTTCAGCTGATGCGGCTGTTGTGTGACTATACGCAGGAGACGGTGGTTCTGCTGACGGAAACCAATGTGCCGCGTACCGAAAACCTCAGTTATTTCGGCAACCGGAACGAAGCGCACGCGGTCTATAACTTTCCGCTGCCGCCGCTGATCCTGCATGCGATGCAATCGGGGTCTGCGGAGTATCTGCTGCGCTGGCAATCAGCGATGCCGCCTGCGCAATTGGGCTGTGCCTATCTGAATTTCACCGCAAGCCATGATGGCATCGGCATGCGTCCTGCCGAAGGGGTGCTGCCGCCGGAAGAAAAAGAGCGGATGATCGAAACCGTACGCAGCATTGGCGGTTTGGTGTCGATGCGGGCGCTGCCGGGCGGGGGCGAGGAACCCTATGAACTGAACTGCAGCTTCTTTGAGGCGATGCGCGCGACCTTTAATGGCGAGGATGCCTATCATCTGGCGCGGTTCATTGCGTCGCAGACGATTGTGATGTCGCTGGAAGGGATCCCGGCGTTTTACATCCATTCCCTGTTGGCCACGCCAAACGATCACGAAGCCGTGGAGCGGCGCGGTATGAACCGGGCGATCAACCGCCATCGCTGGGACTATGCCGAACTGAATGCACGTCTGGCGGATCCGGGATCAAATCAATCGCTGGTTATGGCGGAATTGTCCCGGCGCCTGCGTCTGCGTGGAGAGCAACCGGCCTTCCACCCCAATGCCACGCAGTTCACGCTGCGCCTGGATGACCGGATCTTTGGCCTGTGGCGGCAAAGTCTGGACCGGGATCAGTCGATCTTTGCCCTTCATAATGTGTCGGACGAAACCCTGGGCATCAGCCCTATGGCGGTCAATCTTATTGAAGGGGATGATTGGATGGATCTTCTCACCGGTGAGGTGATCTCTCCCACCGGTGAAGACATTGTTTTGGCGCCTTACCAGTGCCGCTGGATTACGAACCGGAAGGCGGAGTAAACTCCGCTAGATCCGCCGCCACGGCCCGGTGCATATCCGACAGAAAGCTCATGTCTGCGGAATGCACCCGGTTCCAGGTGGGGATAAACGGCGTTTCATGCGGGTTTTCCAAGAAGATCTGACCGGCCAGCAGGATGTTTTCTGCAAACATCTCGATCGATTTTTCCTCCTTGTGGCGGTCCAGCTCCAGCCCGTTCATCTTGGCATCGTTGTAATAGCCTTCCAGAAGGTCCAACGCTGATCGGTAGTAGGTCGCCTTGAGCGTGCGGAATATATTGGGGGTGAATACGGTGCCATCCGCCGCCAGCTTGCGGAAGATGGCTTTGCAGATGTCAACGGACATGCGGCTGAGGCCTTTTGAGGCATCCTCAGGCGACAGATCCTGGTGCTTGTGATCATAGGCGTCCGAAATCTCAACCTGGCAGACGGATTTCGGCGCGAGGTTGCGCCAGGCCTCGGACAGGACACCGATTTCCAGACCCCAATCGGAGGGGATCCGCAGATCCGGCAGGATCGGCGTGCGCATGGCAAATTCGCCCGACAACGGGTATCGGAAGCTGCGCAGGTAATCGAGGTAGTCGCGGTCTCCGATCACACGTTTCAAGGCAATCAACAAGGGGCTGACCAGCAGGCGAGTGACGCGGCCATTCAGCTTTCCGTCACCGATCCGTGGATAGAACCCTTTGGACATTTGGTATGGGAACGCAGGGTTCACCACCGGATAGATCAGCCGCGCCAGCATCTCCCGATTGTAAGTCACGATGTCACAATCATGGATCGCCATGATCGAGCTGTCGGCGCAGGCGATCAGATAGCCGATACAGGACCAGACGTTTTTGCCCTTGCCGGGTTCTTGGGGGGCCAGCCCCAGTTCAACCAGTCGTGACTGCATTTCCAACATGCGCGGGCTGTCGTTCCAGATCACCACATGCTCTTGTGGCAGACGGGAAAAGAACTCACGCGCCTTGAGAAACTGCGCCTCATCCGCGCGGTCCAGGCCAATGATGATCCGGTGCAAATAGGGGACCTGCGCCAGCTCCTCCAGAATATTGCCAAGGGCGGGCCCTTCCAGCTCGGAATAGAGACACGGTAGGATCAGTGACACTTTGCGGCTTTCGGCGATCACGGAAATTTCGTGGTCCAAACTGCCCAAGGGGCGCTGGCGCAGATTGTGCAAAGTGGTGATGTTGCCGTTTTGGTGAAAGTCAGCCATGTGCAGTTGTGCCTTTGGTCAGGTTTTGGTCGTTCAATAGGGAGAGAACCGCCTGGTTCCACCCCATGGGGCCGTGTTCGATGGTGCGGATCAACTTTTTCGTGTCCGGCGTTTTGGGGATGGGGGGCGCAGACGGGTTTGCCACCAAGACCCCGTGGTCTGCGGCCAACAACATCTCAATATCATTGGGTGCATCGCCCAGAGCGAGCGTTGTTTTGGGGGCCAGACGCGCCGCAACCTCGGCCATGGCGTCAGCTTTGGTGCGGCCAAAGGACAAGGTCAGAAATCGCCCGCCCTGACGCGCATATATACCTTTGTCGCGGGCAGCATCCAAAAACTCTGCCAGCCTGTCCACAGGGCCCTGCCAAAGGCCGGGTTCGCTGAAACACCTCATCCGTGCGGCTTTTGCACCTTCCAGGGACAGGCCGGTTTCATCAACCACATCCTGATCGGACATGTCTCCAAATCCCACGAACCCGGATGGCAGATCGGCCAAGGCCACACGCAGCTTGTCATAACTCGCGGTGTCAAAGACATCGCTGTCCGCGCGCCAGATCACGCCGGCCCCGTTTTCAACAATGGCGGGCCATTGGGTCAGCCCCATCTCTTGTTGTAAAATCTGGATTTCAACGGCGGTCTTACTGCTGGCCAGAACCACACCAGCCCCACAATCGGCAAGCGCGTTCAGCGCGGGGCGGGCGGCGGCCCAGCTGTAGGTTTGGTGATCCAATAAAGTGCCATCAAGGTCTGAAAAGACCAAAAGGGGAAGTGCGCTCGTCATACTCTCACCGTAGCAAGGCGTTTGAGGTCTGGCCATTGCAGCGCTCAAAAGCGACAACATTGGTCGCTACTGGATGCCTATTTATTGTGCGCATTAATGGGGTTCACGTGATCCTAGCGGGGGAGCATGTCCGTAAAACGACAGGTTGGACGTGTTTTCCGCCTCAGGATTACGCAAAGCTTTCGTAATCGAGGTGAAAAACTATGCGGATGCGTTTTGAAGCCCGATTTAAGGGCAGCGATTTTTGACAGAATCCATCGTCCCGTCCCCTACTGAGGCTGCAGGGTGCTTAGGGTTCCGTTGTCGTAAACTGACAAGTCTGGTCCGAGAAGCGCCACCTGTGGGGCAAATTCCCCTTAGGCACACGGCGGGCCAAAATCCCGGGAGAGTACTGCGCAGGTTTCGTCCGCGCCTTATCTCTTTGTTCCGCCAGCGGCTCGTAAACCAATCAAAAACATGGGCGGGACGCGACAACGGGGAAAGTCATGACCAAGACCAAGTTTCTGTCCGCTACCGCTCTTGCATTAGGTATTCTTGCCGGAAGCGTCGCGCCACTGGCTGCTGAGGAAAAGACCGAGTTCAAACTGGCCTGGTCCATTTATGTGGGCTGGATGCCGTGGGGCTATCTCGAAGACAGTGGCATCATGGACAAATGGGCTGAAAAATACGGTATCGACGTGGAGATCGTCCAGATCAACGACTATGTGGAATCCATCAACCAATACACAGCCGGTGCATTTGACGGCGTATCGGCCACCAATATGGACACGCTTTCGATCCCCTCTGGCGGTGGGGTCGACACGACGGCACTGATTATTGGCGACTACTCCAACGGCAACGATGCAGTGATCCTCAAAGGGGAAGGCACGCTGGAAGATCTGAAAGGCGCGCCAGTCAACCTCGTGGAGCTGTCGGTCTCACACTACCTTCTGGCGCGCGGGTTGGACACCGTTGGCCTGAAAGAGGCGGACCTTGGCGGGGTCATCAACACTTCGGACGCGGATATGATCGCGGCCTATGCGACCTCGGACGTGAAATCGGTGGTGACCTGGAACCCGCTGGTGTCCGAGATCACAGGATCAAACCCCGATGCGACTGTGCTGTTTGACAGCTCCAAAATCCCCGGTGAAATCCTGGACCTGATGGTGGTGAACACCGAAACCCTGGCCGACAATCCGGCGTTTGGCAAAGCAGTGGCGGGCGCATGGTATGAGGTCATGTCGCTGATGGCAGCGGGTGATGAAGCCACGTTGACGGCAATGGCCGAAGCATCGGGCACAGATTTGGCGGGCTATAAAGCGCAGTTGGCCGCGACAGAGATGTTCTTTGATCCCGCAGACGCTGTCGCGCAGGCTCAATCCGCCGATTTGCCCACCACGATGACCAATGTGGCAGAGTTCCTGTTTGACAAGGGGATCTTGGGGGAGGGCGCGCCAAGCGCGGATTTTGTGGGCATTGCGTACCCCGATGGCAGCACAACCGGTGACGCGGGCAATGTGAAGTTCCGGTTTGACGCGACCTATATGCAAATGGCGGCCGACGGCGCTCTCTGATCCCTCGCGGGGCTGCGGCTATGCGGTGGCCCCACCACTCACGGACCAACTTAGCGAGGGTTTCACCATGCGATTGATGAACCAAATTCCGGCGCGTCCCGGGGCGGTGGCCTTGGCGATGCTGCCGTTCATACTTGTGCTGGCCGCCTATGCCATCGGCTCTGAGATCCGATTGACGGCCAACCCGTCGGACAAGCTGCTGCCGGCACCCGGCACCATCTGGGACACGGCGGTGCGGCTGTTCACGGAACCTGACCGGCGCAGTCAGGATATTCTGCTGTGGAAAGACACATTCGCCAGCCTCGCACGTCTAATGGGGGGCGTTGTGATCTCGGCCACGATTGCGCTGATAATTGGTATGGCGATCGGCCTTTTGCCTTATGCCCGCAGCGGCCTGTCCGGCTTTGTCGCGGTTCTGTCCATGGTGCCCCCTTTGGCGCTGTTGCCGATCCTGTTTATCGTCTTTGGGCTTGGCGAAGTGTCCAAAGTGGTGCTGATTGTCATTGGCATCACGCCCTTCATGACGCGAGATCTGTCACAGCGGGTGCTGGATATTCCCCGCGAACAATTTGTGAAGGCGCAGACCCTTGGTGCGTCCACCTGGGTGGTGGCGCTGAACGTGGTTCTACCACAGCTGCTGCCGCGCTTGATTTCAAACATCCGCCTGTCGCTGGGCTCGGCTTGGCTGTTCCTTATCGCGGCGGAAGCGGTGGCTTCAAACGTGGGCCTGGGCTACCGGATCTTTCTGGTGCGCCGTTACCTCGCGATGGATGTGATCCTGACCTACGTCATCTGGATCACGCTTCTGGCCTTTGTCATCGACTGGCTGCTCAAGACCCTGTCCCGCAAGGCCTTTCCATGGATGGAGGCGGGTCTATGAGTTTTGTTGATGTCTCAAACGTCTGGCAGGCCTATGGCGATCGCTCGATCCTGGAACGGGTCAATGTCACCGTGGACGAGGGGGAGTTTATCTCAATCGTTGGCGCGTCGGGCTGCGGCAAATCCACTTTTCTGCGGATGCTTCTGGCGGAAGAGACGCCCAAGAAAGGCACCATTCGCATTGATGGCGGTGAACCGGCGGTGGAGCCCAACCTGGAGCGCGGCGTTGTGTTTCAACGCTATTCCGTGTTTCCGCATCTGACCGTGCGCGAAAATCTGATCGCAGGCGAAGGGTTCAAGACCCCATGGGGGCGGCTGTTTGGCACCGCCCGGCGCGCGGCCGTAGAACGCGCGGATGAGATGTTGGAGCGGATCGGTCTTAATCACGTGGCCGAGCAATACCCCGCCGCGCTTTCGGGGGGGATGCAGCAGCGTTTGGCCATTGGGCAGGCGTTGACAGCCAAACCCAGGGTGTTGCTGCTGGATGAACCTTTTGGCGCGCTGGATCCTGGCACCCGGCTGAAAATGCATGACTTTCTGCAAGAGCTGCGGGCCGAGACCAATATGACAGTCTTTATGGTCACCCATGATCTGGAAGAAGGCTTCAAGCTGGGCGACCGTTGTCTGGTTTTCGACAAGCCCCGCTGGGACCCGCATGATCCGGGGCGTTACGGCGCCACGATCACCTATGACTTTGATGCCCGTAACAACGGCATTCCTTTCCAAACCACCAAGGAGAACGAAAATGTTGTTCACACAGCGACCGCATAACCGATCGCACCATCCGGCCGATCAGCGGGCGCGATTGGACCGGCGCGACAGACGCGCCCACCACCCCGATCTGACTAAGCTCGCGGGTTGGAAAGCCATGCAAAAAGAAGCCGACCTGCCCGAAGGCCGCCTTGAGGAAGAGCGCCGCTGGGCGCTGCGCATGGGGCTGACGGGGGCGGACACGATCGAGGATAAGTCGATTCCAACCTTTGCCCGTGGTGAGCTGCCGCATTTTGCGGGCATTAACACCTTCCTCAAAGCGCCCTATGCCGAAGATGTGCTGGATGTTGCGAATTACGATGCAACGGTTCTGGGCATTCCGTTTGACGGCGGCACCACCTACCGTCCGGGCACACGGTTCGGCCCGCAAGGTGTGCGCAAGATCTCGGCGCTTTATACGCCCTATAACTATGAGCTGGGTGTTGATCTGCGCGAACAGATGACACTGTGTGACGCAGGGGATGTGTTCACGATCCCCGCCAATATCGAAAAGAGCTTTGACCAGATCAGCCGTGGCGTCAGCCATGTATTCTCGTCCGGGTCCTTGCCGATCATGATTGGCGGCGATCATTCCATTGGCTTCCCTTGTGTGCGCGGCATCGCAGAATGTACGTCCAAACGGATCGGTATCGTGCATTTCGACCGCCACGCCGACATTCAGGAGAAAGACCTGGATGAGCGGATGCACACAACGCCCTGGTTCCATTCGACCAACCTGCCCAATGTTCCGGCCACCAATCTGGTGCAGATCGGGATCGGTGGCTGGCAGGTTCCGCGCGAGGCGGTGAAAGTCGCGCGCGAGCGTAACACCAATATCATCACCATGGGCGACGTTGAGAAGATGGGCATCGCCAAGACCATCGAAATGGCTTTGGAGATGGCGTGGAAAGATGTGGATATGGTCTATATGTCCTTTGACATCGACAGCATCGACTGTGGCTTTGTCCCAGGGACAGGCTGGCCCGAACCCGGTGGTTTCCTGCCGCGCGAAGCGCTGGCGCTGGCCTCTGGCATCGCTGCCGAAGGCATCTGTGGCATGGAACTGGTCGAGGTCTCACCGCCCTATGACACGTCGGACATCACGGCACTGATGGGCACGCGTGTTATCGTGGATGTGCTGGGTGCAATGGTGTCAAACGGCAAACTGGGCGCGCACAAGCGTCATATCGACAAGCCGGTGTCGCTCCCGCATGGCGAGTTCGAGGGCAAACGCTGGGCCAATGCTGAACCTCATAAGATAGGTGAATGATGCCCCACGATCACCCACACGACCATCACCACCATCATCCTGACCACCATCATCATGGGGCAGGGCATAACCACGCCCATGGGGATCACCTGCATTCTCATATGCATGCCGAAGATGTGGCGGCAGATCTACAAGTTCTGGCGACCCAGTTTATCGAAGGGTTTCTGCAGGCCACAGACAAGGCGAGCTATCTGAAACTGGCCGGCGTGCCATTTGAGCGCCCGTCCAAGGATGGGGCCAAGGCGCTGAAGCTGATTGATATCGAGCTGAAGACCGAATGGCAGGTGGGCACCGCCTCTCCTTCCTTTGGCTCGCGAGAGCTGAGTTACTTGCCTTTTCCGGGTGAGATGGTGACAGAGCGAACCAATATGGCGCTCATCTATGTCTCTATGGATGAAAAACAGACCCGCGACATTCGTGAGTTTCTACTGGAACGCAAACAGGAAATCGAAACATGAAAACCCTTCTGACCGTAACCGCGACACTGGCTGCAACAGCTCCGGCTTGGGCCCATGAGGGGGCGCATCTGCATCCCCATGGCACCGAAGTGACCCCCATCCTGGTGGTAATGGTTGTGATGGCGTCGGCCTACTTCTTTTTCCGCTCGCGCTAAGCCAAACGAGTTTTTCAAAAGTATTGCTCGCTCCCGCCTTTTTTGGGCGGGAGCGTTGTTATCCACCCCAAGCGTCAAGTGGTCTTTTGCGATCGGTTTTGGGGATCCTGCCTTGGTAGATCTGGAGGTGTTCGCTCCGGAGGGGGTTAGCGCTCCAAGACATTTACCAGGCAGTTTTTCTGGTATTTTGTGGAAACATGCGGGGCCCTAAAAACCTGCCCCGCATGACCAAGGCCATTATCGGACGACAAACACCGATTGCTGGGCATGACGCGCAATCCGCGCCGCATTGGGGCCGATCAAGTAGTCCTTGAGCTGAGATTTATGAGCCCCAACAACAATTGCATCGGCTTTGATCCGCGCAGCCTCTTTCAAAACCTCCTCATAGATGGTGCCTTGATCGACGTGGAGAACCGTATCTTTGGGGGCGTCCTTCAAAGCCTTGGCCCAGGTTTCCAGTGCGGTTTTGGCTTCCGCCATGATCTGGGCATTGTGATCCTGGGTGAAAAAGGAGCCCACAATCGCCATCCCGAAATCAGGCACCACGTTCATAATGTGCAGCTTGGCCCCGGCGGCACCAGCCAGTTGCAGCGCTGTTGCAGCTGGACGTTCGGCGCCTTTGGGATCGTTTACATCAACAGCAAGCAATATGGTCTTGAACATCTTACTCTCCCCTAAAACGCAGGTTGGGTGGCGCGGCGGCGCTGGATCAGGACCAAAGCCGCCAACAACAGGAAGGCCGGGATGAAGAAGATCTCTTTGGGCAGGCGGTCATTTTCCACTTGAACCAGTTCAATCTGAACCGGCGTGTCGCCATAGAAATCATATTCCGTCCCCAGCGTGTCGAAATGTGGCGTGCCGGGGAAGGGTTCCTCGAGCGCCAGCGTGTCGCCATCCTGCAGGACTGTCAGCCCTTGATCATCCAGTGCCGCGGTGCCGTCGCCTGCAACGGCGGGAATCACAACGGTGGTGCGTCGTATGTCGCCAGTGTCAAAATCCGGTCCTGCGACCACAAGCCTGATGTCGCTGGCATCCGCCTGTTCAGACATGAGGGTGATCGCCGCCGGGCCAGAGGCTTCGGCGTATTTTTCGGACACCATGTCGAGGAAGTAGCCCGGACGGAACAGCGTGAAGGCAATCAGCAGCAGCGCAGCGGTTTCCCATAGTCGGGATTTTGCGATGAAGTACCCTTGGGTTGCTGCCGCAAACAAGAGCATCGCCACCAAAGCCACGGCAAAGACAAACACCGCCTTGAGCGGCCCCACGTCAATCAACAACAGATCAGTGTTGAAGATGAACAGGAACGGCAACAACGCCGTGCGGATGTCATAGCCAAAGCCCTGGATGCCGGTCTTGATCGGATCCCCACGCGAGATCGCAGCCGCCGCATAAGCCGCAAGGCCCACGGGTGGCGTGTCATCGGCGAGGATGCCAAAGTAGAACACAAACATATGAACGGCGATCAGGGGCACGGTCAGGCCCGCCTGCGCGCCCACAGTGACAATCACCGGAGCCATCAGGCTGGACACGACGATATAGTTCGCGGTGGTCGGCAGCCCCATGCCCAGGATCAGCGACAGGATCGCAACCAGGAACAGCAGAACCATCAGGTTCCCGCCCGAGACAACCTCGATCACCTGTGCGATCACCTGATGCGCGCCGGTCAAAGAGATGGTGCCAACAATGATGCCAGCGGCACCGGTGGCGACACCAATCCCGATCATATTGCGCGCGCCCATGATCAGACCTTGGACAAAATCGTTCCAGCCTGCCGTGACCTCGGCCACAAAATCATGCTGGCGAAAGAACGCTTTGAGGGGGCGGTGCGTCAGCGCAACGATGACCATAAAGATGGTTGCCCAAAATGCGGACAAGGCCGGGGACAGCCGGTCCAGGCTTTCGGTGCGCACCATCAGGTTCCACACCAAAATGAAGATCGGCAGCGCGAAATAGGCTCCGCCCAACAGCGTCGGCGTCAGGCGCGGTGCTTCGGGTACGGCGGCGTTGGGATCGTCGACCTCAACATCCGGATACCGCGCAGCCACAGCAACCAGCACAACATACAGCACCGCCACAATGGCCAGGGCCGCATAGATCGTGTCGCCCATAATGGGATCCAAGAGCGCACGCACGCCGATCATCAGGAAGGTCGCCAATCCGAGGAAGATGAAACCAGAGAGGAACAGGATCAGGATCATCAAAACCCCGATCTTGCGCCCGCGTTTGTGCAGACCTTCAAGGCCGATCTTCAGGCTCTCCAGATGCACAATGTACAACAGCGCGATGTAAGAGATCACCGCAGGCAGAAACGCATGTTTCACCACGTCGATGTAGGGAATGTTGACGTATTCCACCATCAGGAAGGCCGCGGCCCCCATCACAGGCGGGGTCAGCTGACCATTGGTGGAGGAGGCAACCTCTACCGCGCCCGCCTTTTCCGCTGGAAAGCCAATGCGCTTCATCAGAGGAATGGTAAAGGTGCCGGTGGTCACGGTGTTGGCGATGGACGAGCCGGAGATCATGCCGGTCAGCATAGATGACAGGACGGACGCTTTGGCCGGGCCGCCGCGCAGCGCACCCAAGAGGGCAATGGCAACTTTGATGAACCAATTGCCGCCGCCTGCACGGTCCAAAAGCGCGCCAAACAGAACAAACAAAAAGATCATCGTGGTCGACACCCCAAGGGCCACGCCAAAGACGCCTTCAGTTTGCATCCAGTAATGCCCCAGAGCCTTGCTGAGGGAGGCGCCGCCGTAATTCGTCAGCTCGCGCACCCATTCGGAATAGCCACCAAAGAAAGCAAACAGCACAAAGGCAGAGGCAATGATGACCAGCGGCAGACCAAGCGCGCGGTAGACGCAGACCATCAAAACCACCATGCCGGTGGCTGATACCGCGATATCGCTGGTGCTCCACAGACCTGGGCGGTCAGCAATCTGATAGCGGAAGATCACCAGATAGAGACAGGCCCCGACCCCCAGCGCCAACAGCACCCAGTCATAGGCCGGAATACGATCACGTGGTGAGGTTTTGAACAGCGGGAAAGCAAGAGTGGCCAGCGCAATGGCAAAGGCCAAGTGCACATAACGCGCTTGCGCCACGATATTGGCGAAATCCGAAAACCCCGTCAGCTGCGCCATGATGCCGGGCAGTTTGGAGGCGATATAAAGCTGGAATAAAGACCAGATAATACAAAGCGCCAGGATGGTCTTGCCCTGCACGCCGGTGGCGTTGCGCGCGCCGGTGTCCGCTTCGGCCACCATCGCGTCTGCGGCCGCACTCCCTTGGGTGTGGTCCTGCTGTGTCATGTGAATCCCCTGAAACAAATGGGGGCGCGCCGCCTTGGTCCAACCCAAGCGGCACGCCCTGTTTCGTGTATTATTGTTATTGCGACAGGCGTGCCGCTTACTTCAGGCCCAGCTCTTTATAGGCTTTGGCCGCACCATCATGAAGCGGTGCGCTCAGGCCATCGGAGACCATCTCGGACGGTTCCAGATTTGCAAAAGCAGGGTGCAGTTTGCGGAAGTCTTCGATGTTTTCCATCACCGATTTGGCGACTACGTAAACCACGTCTTCCGAAACTTTGTCCGAGGTCACAAAGGTCGCGCCCACACCAAAGGTGGTGGTGTCGCCGTCGGTGCCCTTGTAGGTGCCGCCCGGAATGGTCGCGGTGCGATAGAACGGGTTGTCAGCAACCAGCTTGTCGATCTCAGGACCGGTTACAGACACCAGATGCGCATCACAGGTGGTTGTGGCTTCTTTGATCGCGGCGGACGGGTGACCGATGGTGTAGATCATCGCGTCGATATTGCCGTCACACAGCTGTTTCGCCATTTCCGAGCCTTTGTACTCGGTCGCCAGAGTGAAGTCGTCCATGGCAATACCATAGGCGTCCATCACAACTTCCATGGTTGCGCGCTGACCGGACCCTGGGTTGCCAACGTTTACGCGCTTACCTTTGAGGCTTGCAAAGTCTTCGATGCCGCTGTCACCGCGCACCACCAGGGTGAAGGGTTCCGGGTGGACCGAGAAGACGGCGCGGATGCCGGGAAACGGATTGTCCGAGAATTTGGACGTGCCGTTATAGGCGTGGTACTGCCAGTCGGACTGCGCAACGCCAAATTCCAGCTCACCACCTTTGATGGTGTTGATGTTGTAAACGGAACCACCGGTGGATTCGACCGCACAACGGATGCCATGTTCCTTGCGGCTTTTGTTGACCAGACGGCAGATCGCGCCACCGGTCGGATAATAAACGCCGGTTACACCACCGGTACCAATTGAAATAAACTCATCCGCAGATGCGGTTCCTGCAAACGCCAGGGTCGAGATTGCAGCAACCCCTGCCAGTTTAAATGTGTGCTTCATAGTTTGCTCCCATTAGGTTTTTTGGTCTTGGTTTCGGTCTCACTCCGTCCAGAACTCTCCCAGACGGTTGTTGTGACCTTCTATTTCGGCAATTCGGTTTGTGGCCTTATCACCGGTCTGCGCGACAACCATTGCAATGATAGTTTCCAGCAATGCAATGGTTGCGGCGTAGGATGAGAAAAATTGAGGGCTGTCCGACGGAACAATAAAGGGGAAATTTGCGAACTTTATTGCAGGGCAGATATGACTGTCTGTTACAACAATAACCTGTGCCCCGGTTGTTTTGGCCCGTTCAGCCACGGCAACGGCGCGGCGTGCATACGGGGTTTTGGTGACAATCAGCACCACATCCGTGGATCCAAGGTCTGCCAAGGAACTTCCAAGAGAGGTCCCCATACGTCCGCCGATGGACCAGTTTGACGCAAAAAACTGCGCCAGATAGCCCATGTATTCGATGATCCCAAATGAGCTGAAAGCGCCAAACAAAAGCACCGAATTGGCAGCTTGCAACGCATCCACCGCAGCACGCAAACGGGCGGTGGCGATGGCGTCGGTCATTTCCGAGATATTGTTCAAACAGGCGGTCGTGTGACGGTGGAGAATCGCATCTGTTTCATCAGCGCAATTGCGGAGCCGTTCGGCCCGTTCCGCAAAGCTTGCGCCGCGGTCCCACAGCCCATTTCGGCATGTTTCACGCAGGTTTTCATAAGTTTCGAAGCCCAAAGCGCGTGCTAGGCGGGAAAACGCCGCCGGAGAAACTCCGCTGCTGCCCGAGACAGATCGCAGCGATCGCGTTGCCACATCCATTTGATTGGCAACCACAAAATCCGCCGCAACCCGCAAGGTTTGGCTAAGCTCAGGATAATGTTTCGACACAGTGTCTTCTATTCTTGTCTCGTTGGGCAATGAGAGCCTCCCTTGACTCGATATTTTCATTCGTTTTATTCGAAGTCAACTTTTGAAACACTTGTTTCATGCGTGCTGCCTAAAATTGTTCTTTTGCAGAGCACGTAGAAACTTGCCAGCAGAAACACGACGCAGAAAGAGGACCATGCAGGTCAAATCCGATGAAAGTGATATTGCCGTGGGTGCGGCGGTGTCGATTACCTCAAATCACAAACCGCTCAAGATTACGGTCGCGCCAAATGGGGCCCGCAGACAGGCGGACCAACATCCGGCTTTGCCGATTTCGGTTGCAGAGATTGCGGTCTGTGCGCGCGAGTGTTACGCGGCCGGCGCGGATGAGATACATCTGCATGTGCGTGATGAAAAAGGGCAGCATTCCCTGTCCGTTGACCTGTATGAGCAAGCGATTGCAGCCATTCGCGCAATTGCCCCCGATATGGCAATCCAGGTCACAACGGAATCCGCAGGCGTGTTTTCCGCACTTGAACAATATGAAGTGTTGCGGGAGCTGCGCCCGGCTTCGGCCAGCGTTTCTGTACGCGAAGTTCTGAGGGACACACATCTGGCACCGCATTTCTATGCGATGTGCGCGCGTATTGGTATTGATGTCCAACACATCCTGTACTCGCTAGAAGATCTCGAACTGCTAAAAGGTCTGTTGGCGGCAGAGATCGTGCCGCAATCCATGACCCGCGTCATTTTGGTTTTTGGCAAATACGCCTCGGAACAGGCCGCAGACCCGTCCGATGTGGCCCCCTTTGTCGCGGCCCTGGGAGATGGGTTTCCGGATTGGACCGTCTGTGCCTTTGGCGATACCGAATTGGAGGTGGCACAGGCTGCCATCGCGTTGGGCGGGCATGTGCGCATAGGGTTTGAAAACAACCTCAATCGTCCAAACGGGGAACCGCTTCAGGACAATGCCGAAAGCGTGTCAGCCGTAGTGAAGCTGGCACATGCGCTGAATAGAACACTATTGAAAGATCAATAAAATGAGCCACGTCTTCCCACGTCATACCCGCAAAACCTTGCCTGTAGCCCGTGGAGGAGACGGGCCGTTTCTAATAGACGAAAACGGGAAACGGTATTTCGATGGGTCCGGTGGGGCGGCGGTGTCCTGTTTGGGGCATACAGACGCCAAAGTCACAGCAGCGTTGCAGGCGCAGCTTGAGCAGGTCGCCTTTGCTCATACCGGGTTTTTTACGACCGACGCGGCTGAGGCACTGGCCGAGAAGCTGATCAAACATGCGCCTGCGGGGCTTGATCGGGTTTATCTGGTTTCTGGCGGGTCCGAGGCGATGGAAAGCGCGTTGAAACTGGCAAGGCAGTATTTTCTGGAGATCGGTGAGCCAAGCCGTCGCCATGTCATTGCGCGCCGTCAAAGCTATCACGGCAATACGTTGGGGGCTTTGGCCACTGGCGGCAACGCGTGGCGGCGGGCCCAATTTGATCCGCTCTTGGTCGAGACGCACCACATCGCGCCCTGTTACGCCTATCGCGATCAAGGCGACGGGGAGAGCAGTTTTGACTATGGTCAGCGCGTTGCCAATGAGCTGGAGGCAAAGATCCAAGAGCTGGGGCATGAAAACGTCATGGCCTTTGTTGCAGAGCCCGTTGTTGGTGCCACGTCCGGCGCCGTGCCGCCGGTTGAGGGGTATTTCAAGCGGGTGCGTGAGATCTGCGATGCTCACGGCGTCCTCCTCATTCTGGATGAGGTGATGTGTGGTATGGGGCGCACCGGCACTTTGTTTGCCAGTGAGCAGGATGAGATCAGCCCCGATATCTGTGCCGTCGCCAAAGGGTTGGGGGCAGGCTATCAACCGATCGGCGCGATGCTCTGTTCCACCACGATCTATAACGCCATTCGCGACGGCAGCGGCTTTTTTCAGCATGGTCACACCTATATGGGGCACCCGATGGCTGCAGCGGCGTCGCTGGCGGTTCTGGAGCGGTTGATTGATGACAAGGTCGTCGATCGCGTCGCGCCAATGGGGGAGAAGCTGCGTGCTGCGCTTCACAGTGAATTCGGACAGCATGCGCATATCGGCGATATCCGAGGCCGTGGCCTGTTTCTGGGGCTGGAGCTGGTGGCTGATCGCGACAGCAAAACGCCTTTTGCGCCGGATCTGAACCTTGCAAACAAGGTCAAGGCTGCCGCCTTTGAAGCTGGACTGATCTGTTATCCGATGGGCGGCACCATCGACGGCCAAAACGGCGCACATATCCTGCTGGCACCGCCGTTTATCATGGAAGACGACCACATCGGGCTGATCGTTGACGGGCTGAGCTCGGCTTTGGCGGCGGCGCTCCCTTAAACAAAATAGCGCGCCTTTTTGGCGCGCGATCTCTCCCCTGTGCGGTTTCAAGGGACACTAAATCCGGTTTGATTTTGGGGAAAGGTGGTAGCGGAGGAGGGACTTGAACCCCCGACACGCGGATTATGATTCCGCTGCTCTAACCAGCTGAGCTACTCCGCCACAGTGACATTCACTGTCTCAGTGACTGTGTGGAGGCGATTTAAGGAATAGCGCGGGGGGGGTCAAGTCGGAAATGCAGGAAAAGTGATTTTTCTTTGTGGAAAACGAGAGGTCAATAAAAACGCTTTTGTTTCCAGTAATTTGGCGATTTGGACTGGGTCAAGAAAAATGCCGCCCTGTTGGGGCGGCATTTCTGTGGAAACGCTTAGACCTCGACCGGCGGCACCATGCCCATGATCTCATACGTCTTGCGCAGGATGGGGGCAGTGATGGCGCGGGCCCGTTCTGAGCCACGGGTCAGGATCTTGTCGATCTCGTCCTGGTTTTCCATCAGCCGGGCCATCTCGGTCGTGATCGGCGACATCTTGGCCACGGCCAATTCTGCCAGCATCGGTTTGAATTCCGAGAACTGCTTGCCACCCACATCCGCCAAAACCTGATCCACGGTCTGGTTGTTCATCGCCGCATAGATATTGACCAGGTTGCGCGCCTCAGGGCGCTCTTCCAGCCCTTTTGCCTCAGACGGCAGCGCCTCGGGATCGGTCTTGGCCTTGCGGATCTTCTTGGCGATGGTGTCGGCGTCATCGGTCAGGTTGATACGGCTTGCATCAGATGGATCAGATTTGGACATCTTCTTGGAGCCGTCGCGCAGGGACATCACGCGGGTGGCTGCCCCTTCGATGACCGGTTCGGTGATCGGGAAGAAATCGACCCCATAGTCATGGTTGAACTTGGTCGCGATGTCGCGGGTCAGCTCCAGGTGCTGCTTTTGATCCTCGCCCACCGGAACATGGGTTGCGTGATAGGTCAGGATATCCGCGGCCATCAGTGCCGGATAAGCAAAGAGGCCAAGTGAGGCGTTCTGCGCGTTCTTACCCGCCTTGTCCTTGAACTGGGTCATGCGCTGCATCCAACCCATGCGCGCCACGCAGTTGAACACCCAGGCCAGTTGGGCATGTTCAGGCACCTGGCTCTGATTGATCAGGATCGACTTCTCTGGATCAAGCCCCGAGGCGATGAAACCGGCACACAGTTCGCGGGTTGATTGCTTCAGGTCTGCTGGATCCTGCCAGACGGTGATCGCATGCAGGTCAACCATGCAGAAAATCGATTCTACATCGCGATCCTGCCAATCCACAAACCGCTTCAATGCGCCCAGGTAATTGCCCAGGTGCAGGTTGCCCGAAGGCTGGATGCCCGAGAAGACACGCGGGGTGAAGCTGGTTTCGCTCATGTCAGGAAACTCCCGTCTGGAAAATTGCACCTCAGTCGCTTACCCATGGCGCAACCTATCGTCAACAGCCAGCCCGAAAGGCGTGGCACAGGAGCACAATTGATGCGCAATCCAGACACGCAATCCCCGTTTAACACCGTGCCCGCCGTTGTTGTCGCGCTGGCCCTGATCATCATGGGGATCGAAGCTGCGTTTTCCTTGGGTGCGCGGGGCATTGTTGGTGGGCCCTCGGCCGTGGGGTGGCGGCTGGATGCGTTGCAGTCCTATGCGTTTTCGTCGGATATCTTCTGGTGGATGATCGACACCTCTCGCTGGCCGCTGGAGCATTTGATCCGCTGTGTTTCATACCTCTTTGTCCATGGCTCCTTCACCCAGGCGATCTTTGTCTGCGTGTTTCTTTTGGCGCTTGGCAAAATGGTGGCTGAGGTCTTTGGCGAGATCCGCATGCTTGTCGTGTTCTTGGCATCGGGCATCACGGGGGCTTTGGTCTATGCGCTGATTGGCTCCGAATATCCGCTGATCGGTGGCTTTCCGGCGGTCTACGGATTGATCGGAGCGTTTACCTTCGTGCGCTGGATTGCCTTGGGCGCGATGGGAGAACAGCAGGCGCGTGCCTTTGGTCTGATTGGCATGCTAATGGGGGTTCAGCTGTTGTTTGGCCTGATCTTTGGCTCTCGTCCCGATTGGATTGCGGATCTTGCGGGGTTTGGCGCAGGCTTTGGGCTGTCGTTTTTTCTGGTGCCGGGCGGATGGCAGCGGATCCTCGAAAAGATCCGCCGCAATTAACTACGCCCGCGGCGCAGGGACTGTTTCATCTCTGACAGTTTCATCGCGCCCAAAACATGAGTTGCGACAAAATAACTGAGCGCGCCCAAGGCGATCAGCGCCAGAAGCGACAGATATCGCCAGGTGGGAAGGTAAAACAGCCACGAGAACTGCTGATACGCCAGCCACACAACAGCGCCCATCACCAGAGAGGCGACCAGGATGCGCCAGCTGCGGCTGTAAAACCGGGTGTCAAACTGCGCCACGTCGCCCATGCGGCGGGTGCCCCACCAGAGCAAGAGAACGATCGCCCAACCCGCCGCACTGGCTGCGATGGCCGGTGCAATCCATCCAGCATATGGCTTCAGCCCAAAGGCCAGACCTGCGTTGACAACCATGCCCACCAAGGCAAAGCGAAACGGGGATTTGGTGTCTTCGCGTGCAAAATACAAGGGCTGCAGGACTTTCTGCAGCACAAATGCGGGCAGGCCCACACCATAGATGGCCACCGCCAGCGCAATCGCCGCCACATCATTGGCATCTGTCGCTCCACGTTCATAAAGAACGGAGATCAAAGGCAGAGGGATCGCGACAAACGCCACCATCGACGGCAGGGTCAGCAGCAGGGAAAACTCGCCCGCGCGGGACAGCGCGTTCTGCGCACCTGCGTCATCGTCCGCGCGCAGGCGGCGGGACAAATCCGGCAGCAATACGATCCCAATTGCGATGCCAACCACGCCCAGGGGCAGTTGATACAAGCGATCCGCAATAAACAGCCAGCTGAGCGCGTTTTCGATGTCTTGTGCCACGCGCTGACCGACCACCAGGTTGACCTGAGTGACCCCCATGGCAAGGGCCGCGGGCAGCGCCACACGAACCATGCGGCGCATATCTTTGGTCAACCGGGGCAGGCCGGGGCGCAGTTTGAAACCGGCCTGTTCGGCAGAAACCCAGACCAATACCAGCTGCGCCAGTCCAGCCAGGGGAATGGACCAGACCAGCCAGTCGATGACCGTGCCGCCAAGGACCGCGCCGGCAATCATGGCGGGGATTGCGACAACATTCAGCAGGGCCGAGGCTGCGGCCGCCGCAGAAAACCGGCCGGTTGCATTCAGAACGCCAGAAAACAGCGCTGCCAAGGACATGCATAGGATATAGGGAAAGACGATGCGGCCAAAGCCGACCGTGGTGTCAAAACGCCCGTCAGCGGGATCTATGCCTGACGTGAACCAGATCATCGCAGGCATAAAAATCATCGCAAAGGCCACCAAAGCCAGCACCGCAGCGCTCAGCAGGTTGAAGGCATCCTGCGCAAATTCGACTGCGCCGCTGTCGTCCTCAACCTTTTTGGACAGCATCGGAACAAAAGCTGCGTTAAACGCACCTTCGGCCAGAAAACGGCGGAACATATTGGGCAGCCGAAAGGCCGCCACAAAGGCATCAAACACCGGCCCCGGACCAATATAGGCGGCAATCAGAATTTCCCGCAAAAAGCCGAGGATACGGCTGGCCAAGGTCCAGAACCCGACGGTCATGAACCCCGAAAACAGTTTGATCGGCTTCATGTTTCGGCCCGCTTGGCGCCCTCTTTGATCGCCTCCATCAGCTTCTTCTTGAGCGTTCGCTGTTTGGACTCTGAGTAGTACTTCAACCCGAACATGTCCTTGACATAGAAGGTGTCCACAACCTGTTCTCCATAGGTCGCGATCACTGCGTTGGCGATATAGACATTCATATGCGCCAGGGTGCGGGCGAGATCATACAACAGCCCGGCCCGGTCACGAGTGTCGACCTCGATGATCGTGTAGATCTCGGACCCTTCATTATCAAAGGTGATATGCGTGGGCACATTGAACGCACGCTCGCGTTTCTTGATCTTGTCGCGGTCTTTCAGGGCTTCGGTTGCAACAACTTCACCTTTGAGGATCTTGTTGATCATCTGCTCCAAACGCCGCAGGCGCGAGGCTTCAAATGGGCTGCCGTCCGCGTCCTGAATCCAGAACGCATCCGTCACATAACCGTCTTTTGTTGTATAAGACCGCGCGTCGACCACATTGGCCCCAACCAGCGCCAAAGCTCCGGCCACGCGGGCAAAGATTCCGGGATGATCGACCATGGCAAAACACGCGCGCGTCGCGTCGCGGTCTTCATCCGGGAACATGCGGATCAAGATTGTGCCAGGGTCGTCGCTGTCCTGCAGTTCACGCAGCATAACCGCAAAATCCACATGGGCGGTGACGTGAAGCCCCTGCCAATAGGGCGGGTAATGGCGATTGGTTTCCCGTTTCAATGCAGCCTTAGGCCAGTCTGGCAGCGCAGCCCGGAGTTTGGTCTTGGCTTCATGGCCGCGTGTCTCACGGCTGAGAGCCTCCATACCGCCTTCCAGTGCTTTGCGGGTCTGACCATAAAGCGCACGCAGCAGCACGGCTTTCCAGTTGTTCCACGTATTTGGTCCGACACCGCGAATGTCACAGACGGTCAGCAACAACAGAAGGTCCAGCCGTTTTACGGTTTTGACGGCCTTGGCAAAATCGCGCACCGTGCGAGGGTCCGCGATGTCGCGTTTTTGGGCCATATCAGACATGAGCAGGTGATAGCGCACCAGCCATTCCAGGGTTTCGCAATCGGCCTTGTTCAGGCCAAATCGCGGTCCCAGTTTACGCGCGATGCGGGCGCCCACGATGGAATGATCCTCTTCGCGGCCTTTGCCAATATCATGCAGCAACATCGCAAGGAACAGAACACGGCGGTTCAAACCTTTGCGCAGGATCTCGGACGACAGCGGCAGTTCGCCTTCCAGTTCGCCGCGTTCGATCGCAGCATAGTTGGAGATCACCTGAATCGTATGTTCGTCCACCGTGTAAAAGTGGTACATATTGAACTGCATCATCGCGACGATCTGTTCGAACTCGGGCACAAACGCCCCAAGCACACCGAGCTCGTTCATCCGACGTAGGGCACGTTCGGGATTGCCGTGTTTCAGCATCAGATCCAGGAAGATGCGATTGGCTTCCTTGTCTTGGCGCATCTCGTCGTCGATCAGATGCAGGTTTGCGGCGACCAGCCGCATCGCGTCCGGGTGGATCAACATTCCGGTGCGCAGGCCTTCCTGAAACAGGCGCAAAAAGTTCAGACGGTCCTCCAGAAAGGTCTCGGGGTCTTCGATTTGCAGACGATTGTGAACCACCACAAAACCCGGTTTGACCTTAGGACGACGGCGGAAAATCCGATCTAGCAAGGGTTCTTCTTTTTGCTGGCTCGCTTCCAATTTGGTCAAGAAGATCCGCGTTACATCACCCACGCGCGTTGCATGGCGGAAGTATTCCTGCATGAAGACTTCAACCCCACGTCGCGCGGCCGTGTCTTTGAACCCCATGCGGCTGGCCACTTCAACTTGTTGGTCAAAACTCAACTGCTCGGTGGCGCGACCGGCTGACAGGTGTAGGTGCGAACGCACGGCCCACAGGAAGCTTTCGGCCTTGGTGAACTCTTCAAACTCATCCGAGCTAAAAAGCCCGAGGCTCACCAGCTCTTCGGCGTCCTGCACCCGGTACAGATATTTGGCGATCCAGAAAAGGGATTGAAGATCCCGCAGACCGCCTTTGCCCTCTTTGACGTTGGGCTCTACCATATAACGTTCACCCTGTTTCAGGTGACGGCTGTCGCGCTCCGCCAGTTTGGCCGCAACAAACTCGCGTGCATTATGGGCAAAGAGATCGGTGTTAAGTTTATCTTCCAGCTCCTGCGCCAACGGAGCGTCACCGGTTAGGAAACGGTGTTCCAACATGGCCGTGCGGATGGTGAAGTCTTCTTTGCCGAGGCGGATGCAGTCGCGGATCGTGCGGCTGGAATGGCCGACCTTCAGGCGCAGATCCCACAGGATGTAAAGCGAGGTTTCGATCACGCTTTCGGCCCAGGCGGTGATTTTGTAAGGGGTCAGAAACAGCAGGTCTACATCGGAAAACGGTGCCATCTCTCCGCGGCCATAACCGCCGACGGCCATCACCGCAATGCGTTCCGCTTGTGTCGGAGAGCCATTGGGATGCAGGTGTCGGGTGGCCGCATGAAATGCTGTGCGCACAAGGCAATCTGTCAGATATGTATAAGACTGCGTCAGCTCACGCGCCGCAAAGGGAGCGGCGGCGAAAGCTTCGGCAATCGCGGCGCGCCCGGCCTTGTTGTTGTCGCGCAAGAGCCCCACGACAGCTTGTCTCAGGTCGCCCCCGGACAAGGTCTCGGCCTGTGTTGCAATAAACGCTTCAGCTGCTTTGACGTCGAAAATCAATTCAGGTGCCAAGATCAATGGCACCTGTTGGGGTGTTTCGGGGTCCGCTTGCACAGTGGTGGGCGCGTCAGAAGCCTGCGCCGGCAAAGCTTTTGGGGGCTGGGTCAATTACGACAACCTTTTTGTCTTGGATCGTGGCGACGGCCAGGCCGCGCTCGTTAGTGCCATCGGATCGCAGGCGGAAGATGCCGCCGGTCCCTTGGAAACCTGCACCTTGGGTCAGCGCCGCAGCCGTCAAAGCGTCACTGTTGCCTTGTTGCGCCAAAGCACCAATCGCCGCGATCCCGTCATAGGCGAGTCCGCCGATCGGGTGCGGGGCCGCGCCATAAGTCGCGGTATAGCGTTCGCGAAAGCGGCTGGATTGCGCGGGATCAGGCAAGGCAAACCACGCGTTTTGCACGCCCGGAAGCTCCAGCGTTTGCGTGGGAATATCCCAGCGGGTCAAGCCGATGTATTGGTATTGCTCTGGTGACACACCCGCCTCTGGCAGAAGCTGGGTCAGCAGGGGCAGAGCACCGGCTGTGGTCGCCGTCAAGAACACGGCATCTGCGCCACCGCTTGCGGCCGCATCCCGAATGGTCGGGATTGCGTTGATCACGCCTTGTTGGGACAGCTCATAGCTGACAGAGCCCGTGACCCGCGCGGTTGACCCTGCGGCAGCACGGTTGATCGCGTCGCGCCCGGCGGCACCGGCGGGGTTGTCACCGGTTACAACCAGAATGTTCGATTTGCCCTGTGCCGCAGAGTAACGCGACAGGCGGCGTGCGGTGTTTTCAAAAGTCGACCCCAGAATGAACACGTTGCCACCGGCAATGGCCGTATTGTTGGAAAACGCCAGAACGTTCACGCCGCGTTGGGCCGCAACCAGCCCGGCCGCATTGGCGGCCTCAGCATAAAGCGGGCCAAGGATAATGCTGGCGCCATCTTTGACCGCCTGACCGGCCGCGGTGGCGGCCACCTCGGGTGAACCTGCGGTGTCGTAAACGCGCAGATCAACTTCGACGCCATCAAGATCGGCGATGGCCAGACGCGCCGAATTTTCAAGGCTTTGCGCCAATACAGAGTCCCCTGACTGGGCTGAGCCACGCGGCACCAACAGGGCAACTTTGACGGGTTTTGAGGGGTTGATCGTAGGACCGGTATTCAATGCAATGGGTTCGCACGCGGCAAGGGCCAAGGCGGAAATTGCCAGTGCGGCGCCACATGCCATCTTGCGGGCGTTCTTGAAAACAGCAAACATAATAATGCTTTTGCTCCTAGCTCCGACCACGAGGGCCGTTTTTGGGGTTCAAGCGTAAATAATAAACAACCAATAAGGCGGGTCCAGCGTTGAATCACCTGAAAGTCCGATTGCAGCCGGGACTGTATTTTGTTGCCACACCCATTGGGACGGCACGCGACATCACGTTACGCGCATTGGACGTCTTAGCCTCGGCGGATGTTATTGCGGCTGAGGACACGCGCAGTCTGCGCAAGCTTTTGGAAATACACGGCGTTCCCCTGGAAGGGCGCAATGTGATTGCTTATCATGATCACAGCGGTGCTGGCACGCGCGCGCGCCTTCTGGAGGCGATCGCGGCGGGACAGTCTGTTGCATATGCATCCGAGGCGGGCATGCCGCTTATTGCCGATCCGGGATATGATCTGAGCCGCGCAGCCTCGGAGGCGGGGCATCTTGTGACCTGCGCGCCGGGCGCTTCGGCAGCAATTACCGCGCTGACCCTGGCGGGCTTGCCGACAGATGCGTTTTTCTTTGCAGGATTTCTGCCCAATGCCACCGGCGCGCGTCGCAAACGATTGGAAGAGCTGAAACCCGTTCCTGGAACGCTGGTGTTTTACGAATCTCCCAAACGGGTCGAAGCGGCGCTGCGGGACATGGCAGAGGTTCTGGGCAACCGTCCCGCCGCGATGTGTCGTGAGCTCACGAAAAAGTTTGAGGAGGTGCGCAGGCTGCCCTTGGCTGAACTGGCGCAGAACCTGTCAGAGAAACCGGTCAAAGGTGAGATTGTTCTGGTGGTGGAACGCATGCGGGATGTGGAGGTCAGCGCCGATGATCTTGAAAGCGATTTGCGCGCCGCGCTCAAAGACAACTCGGTCAAGGATGCGGCGGATCTGGTCTCCAAAACTCATGATCTGCCCCGGCGCAAAGTGTACCAGCTGGCGCTGAAACTGGCTAAGGACGACGCATAAAATGGCGCGCAATCCCCGCCAAACCACAGGCCAGCGGGCCTATTTGGCAGGGGCTTCGGCGGAACAGGCGGTTCTGCGCGCCTATGCGGCGCGCGGCATGATAGTAGAGGCGCAGCGCTGGCGTGGGGCAGGGGGTGAGATCGATCTGATTTTGCGCGCAGGCGCACAGCTGGTGTTCGTGGAAGTCAAACACAGCCAGACCCATGCTCAGGCCGCCAGCCACCTGAGCCACGCGCAACAGACCCGGATCTATCGCGCAGCAGAGGCGTTTCTAGCCGAACACCCCGAGTTGCACCATTGCGATATGAGATTTGATGCCGCCTTGGTGGACGGGCAAGGGCAGATCGAAATCCTTGAAAATGCCTTTGGATTGGGCTGACCCCATTGAACAAAACGGATCGCTACGCCATGTATTGGGCCAACACGACAGGGGACATGTGCCATGAAAATCGCCTTTCAGATGGATCCCATCCTTGGGGTCGACATCAACGCCGACAGCAGCTTTCGTCTGGCCGAAGAGGCTCAGGCCCGCGGGCATGAATTGTTTTACTACGCACCGGACCAGCTGGCCTTTCAAGAGGGGCGGATCACCGCACGTGGCCATGACATGACCGTGCAGCGGGTTGCGGATGCGCCTGCGGTTTTGGGTGATCTGCGCGAAGTGGATCTGGCGGATTTTGATGTGATCTGGCTGCGTCAGGACCCACCGTTTGACATGCATTATATCACCTCGACCCATCTGTTGGATCGGCTCAAAGGGCAGGCCCTGGTTGTGAATGACCCGTTCTGGGTGCGCAACTATCCCGAAAAGCTGCTGGTGTTGAATTTCCCGGATCTGACGCCGCCAACCACCATCGCGCGGGATCTGGATACGATCAAAGCGTTCAAGGAAAAGCACGGCGATATCATCCTAAAGCCGCTTTACGGCAATGGTGGTGCGGGTGTGTTCCGTCTGGATCAAAACGACCGCAACCTGTCCTCGCTTTATGAGCTGTTCACCGGCTTCAGCCGCGAGCCGTTGATTGTGCAGAAATTCCTGCCGGATGTCTCTAACGGAGACAAACGGGTGATCCTGGTGGATGGGGAGCCGGTTGGCGCGATCAACCGTGTGCCAGCCGCCGGTGAGACCCGTTCGAATATGCATGTCGGCGGGCGTCCCGAGAAGATCGGCCTGACGGACCGCGACCTTGAGATCTGCGCCGCCATTGGTCCCTTGTTGCGGGAAAAGGGCCAGATCTTTGTGGGGATCGACGTGATTGGTGACTATCTGACCGAGATCAACGTGACCTCGCCCACCGGGATCCAAGAGCTGGAGCGGTTTGACGGTGTGAACATCGCCGAAAAGGTCTGGCAGGCGATTGAGGCCAAGGTTTAAGCCTTGTTCAAAGCAGGGTTGAGGCGATAGCTGATCGCCTCGGCCATATGGGTGCGTTCGATCCGATCCGAGGCATCCAGATCCGCAATTGTGCGCGCCACGCGCAGCACACGGTGATAACCCCGTGCGGTCAGGCCAAATCGATCCGCAGCTTGTTTTAAAAGCGCGCGGCCGTCTGCGCAGGATTGCGCTACATTTTCCAAAACGGCACCTTCGGCATCTGTGTTCAGCTGCACGCCGTCTTGGTCGGCGTATCGCGCCGTTTGGATTTCGCGCGCCATGGCAATCCGTGGTGCCACCTCGGCAGAGCCTTCCACAGGGGGCGGCATATCCAGATCCGTAAACGCGACCGGCGGTACATCCACCCGCAAATCAAACCGGTCCATCAATGGCCCCGAAATGCGGCCAAGGTAATCCTCACCACATCCGGGAGCGCGGGCGCAGGCGCGGTTTGGGTCCGCCAAATGTCCGCATTTGCAGGGGTTTGCTGCGGCCAGCAGCATGAACTTGCACGGATAAGTCACATGGGCATTGGCGCGTGCCACCATCACCTCTCCCGTTTCAATGGGCTGGCGCAGGGTTTCCAACACCGTTCGGCTGAATTCGGGCAGTTCATCCAGAAACAAGACACCGTGATGAGCCAGGCTGATCTCTCCCGGTTGCGCCCGCCGCCCGCCACCGACAATGGCCGCCATGGACGCTGTGTGATGGGGTTCACGAAAGGGACGTGACCGGCGGATGCCGCCTTCGTCTAACAATCCGCACAGGGATTGGATCATGGAGGTTTCCAACGCTTCTGTTGCGGTCAAGGGCGGCAACAGGGAGGGCAGACGCGCAGACAACATGGATTTGCCGGACCCCGGCGGGCCGACCATCAGCATATGATGGCGACCTGCTGCTGCAATTTCCAAGGCACGTTTGGCGCGTTCCTGGCCTTTGACATCACGCAGGTCTTTGTGTGTCTCGCCCTCTAGCACTTCGCCAGCCTGTGCAGGCGGTAACGGCATCTGTCCGCTGAAATGGCGCACCACATCCATCAGGCTGTCCGCGCCAATAACCGTGGCCGCATCGACCCAAGCCGCCTCGGCGCTGGAGGTTTTAGGGCACAGCAATGTCCGCTTGGCCTCGGCGGCGTTCAGGGCCGCAGGCAAAGCGCCCAGAACCGGCATCACTTTGCCATCTAACGAGAGTTCTCCCAGTGCCACAGTCTCAGCCGCCAGATCCGGGGGAATAATGTCGATCGCGGCCAGCAGGGCCAGGGCAATAGGCAGATCAAAATGGCTGCCTTCTTTTGGCAGGTCCGCGGGTGACAGGTTCAAGGTGATCCGTTTGGACGGTAAGGCCACGGACATGTTTGAAAACGCCGCGCGTACTCGTTCGCGGGCCTCGCTGACCGCTTTGTCCGGGAGGCCAACCAGATTAAAGGCAGGCAAGCCGGGGGCGACGGCACATTGCACCTCGACGGTGCGCGCCTCAACCCCTTGGAAGGCAACTGTGTAGCAGCGTGTGGTCATTGCCTGTCTCCCTTGATGGCAGACAGGCTTGGCAATCATGGTTTCCAGAAGCTTAACGCGGCATCAGGCCTGCGTGAAATCGCTCAGACTGGCCAAGAGACATGCGTGAGCGCCAGATCATAAGGCATCGGGTCATAGGTGGTTTTGAGCGCCTCAGCGCGCCAGTCCTTCACCGCCGGGTCCGAGAGCAGGGTGAGGCAATAGGCGCGATCTTCGTCAGAGACGGGCAGGCCATACCCGATGATCCGCGCCGCAACCGGGGTATAGAACACATCCGCCAGTGAATAGCTGCCAAACAATCCTGGACCCTTACCATCCGAAAACCTGCGCGCATGGGCCCACAGGGTTGCGAGCCGGTCCAGATCCTTCTGAACAGCGTCGGAAACTGAGAAACCCTGCCAGACATGGCGCAGCTGCATCGGGCATTCGCCGCGCAGGGCTGAGAAACCGCCAACCATTTCCGCACAAAGCCACCGTGCCGTGGCCCGGGCCGCCGGATCCGTTGGCCACAGGCCTGCGTCGGGGTTTTCTTCGGCCAGAGTTTCAGCCATAGCCAAGCTTTCACCCACAACCACACCTGCCGACGTCCGCAAGGTTGGGACCAATTTGGCCGGTGCCAATGGTTCCATGTCGGCGGCCATTGTGCCACTGTAAAGACCAATCATGTGCACCTGATGCGGCAGATCAAATTTGCGCAGCATCAACCATCCGCGCATCGACCAGCTGGAAAAAAGGCGGTCACCAATAAAAAGCTCGTACATGGAATACCCTTTCTGATAGGCTTTGGTGGCAGCCTAAGCAGAAAAATTACATAATCAAATCTTATATATTTTTGTTTTGCATCACAAAATTTGATTTATTCTCTGCAAAGACCAGCCATCCGAACCTTTGACGACCTCGGTGACCGACAAGTTATCGATGCGATGGGCAAAGGCTTCCTCTGCTGTCAATTGATCTGCGCGTTGAACTTGCGTCAGGATCTGACCAAAATGCCCGACGACCAAGAGGTTTTGCCCCGCATACTGTGTGGCCAGGTCATCAAAAACAGTGTCCACACGCGTGCAAAGCTGGTTCCAGCTTTCACCATCTGGCGGTTGGACATCGCCGGGGGTCTCCCAAAAGGCGCGAATGTGATCGGGTGTTTCGGCCTCAAGCTCGGCCCATGTTCTCAGCTCCCAGGCGCCAAAATGCATCTCGCGCAAACGGGGATCATGGGGCAGGCGCTGTCGCTGACCTTGAACCGCATGGGCCGTTTCCACGGCGCGGGACAGATCTGAACTGACAACCAATGCATCGTTTGGCACATAATCATGGATCCGCGCCAAGGCGGCTGTGTCGCTGAGATCTGCCGGTAGATCAGACCAGCCGACCATTGATTTTGCATGGGTGGGCCCATGACGGAGCAGGTAAAACCGGGTCACAGCGCGCGCCCTTTCATAACCAGGGGCAGACCTGCCGCCACCAGGATCACGCGCTCCGCCCGTTCTGCCAAGGCGATGTTCAGCCGTCCCTGGGCTTCGCGAAATCGGCGCGCCAGGGCGTTTTCAGGGACAATGCCCATGCCGGTTTCATTGCTGACAATCACCAGATCCGCGCAGCAGCCGTCCATCGCGGCAAACAATTCTGCCTCAGCTTCCGTCAGCGCATGATCGGCCAACAGGTGGTTTGTCAGCCACATCGTGGCGCAATCCATCAAACAGATCTGGTCCGGGTTTAGACCGGATAGGGCGAGTTTTGCTGAAAACGCTTCCTCGAGGGTGGTCCAATGCGGCCCACGTTGGGCAATATGGCGTGCCAGCTTGGCGCGCATCTCGTCATCGAAAATTTGTGATGTGGCCCAATAAATCTTTTCTTTTCCAGTGTTTGCGCAAAATTCTTCGGCAAATTTGGATTTGCCAGAAGCCGCGCCGCCAAGAATGAGTGTGACAGAGCCGGACAATTTTATTACCCTAGGGTTACGATAGAGATGTCCCTGTGGGTATCCGCAAGGTCCGTCAAAGACAAGCCTACCTGAATGTTTGGATCCTCAGAGGGGGGGAGCCACAACATCGGCGCAAGGCAGCAACAGCCGTACCGCTAGCGGCCGTTCCCAGGTGATTCAGCACGCAATCGATCACCGGACCTTTTAAAAACTAATCCAAAACTTCCCGCAGGGCGTATTCGGTTTATCTGATTTCGGGGGGAAGACATGGCACTTGACGACTCCAGTCCAAATCCGTTGCCCAAACGGGCCATGAGCGCGGAATTGTTGGATGCAGAAACAGAACTGCAACTGGCCTATGCTTGGCGTGACCACCAAGATGTGGAAGCGCTGCACCGCTTGATCAACGCCTATATGCGTCTGGCGATATCCATGGCGGCCAAATTCAAACGATACGGCGCGCCGATGAATGACCTGATCCAAGAAGCAGGGCTGGGTCTGATGAAAGCGGCGGATAAATTCGATCCAGATCGGGGCGTGCGGTTTTCGACCTATGCGGTCTGGTGGATCAAAGCGTCGATCCAGGAATATGTGATGCGCAATTGGTCCATGGTGCGCACGGGATCGACGTCTTCGCAAAAGTCATTGTTCTTTAACATGCGCCGCATTCAGGCGCAGCTGGAACGGGATGCTTTTGCAGATGGCATGAAGCTTGACAAACATCAGCTGCATGAAAAAATCGCTGCTGAGATCGGCGTCCCGCTGCGTGATGTTCAGATGATGGATGGCCGCCTGTCGGGGGCGGACTTCTCGTTGAATGCGGTGCAGTCCTCGGATGAGGACGGCCGTGAATGGATCGAGGCGCTGGAAGATGAACGCGCGCAGGCGGCGGAAGTTGTTCAAGACTCGCTGGACCGTCATCAACTGCGCAAATGGTTAGCGACGGCAATGATGTCGTTGAACGAACGGGAACGGCTGATCATCCGGGCCCGCAAGTTAAACGAACCGCCGCGGACCCTGGAAAGCCTTGGTCGTGAGCTGGGCCTGTCCAAAGAGCGGGTGCGACAGCTGGAGGCCGGGGCCTTTGTAAAAATGCGCAAGAACTTGCAGTCGCAATCGCGAGAGGTCGCCAATCTTTTGATGTGACGCGCGGCGCAGCCTGTGGTCGCGCGATGTCGCATTGCGCTTTGTTCGGAAAAGCTGTTTCCCTCTGGCGGAGCGGGACTGTACAGTCAGACCCGTTGTGCAACACGAGGCTTGAAGCATGCTGGCAGGCAAACGCATCCTACTGATTATCGGCGGCGGCATTGCGGCCTATAAAACGTTGGAACTGATCCGGCGGATCCAGGACCAGGGCGGTGCCGTGACACCAGTGCTGACCCGTGCCGGCGCTGAGTTCGTGACGCCCTTGTCTGTCTCTGCCCTGGCGGGAGCGCCGGTGCATCAGGACCTGTTTGATCTGACGTCCGAGGCAGAGATGGGCCATATCCAGCTGTCTCGCAGCGCAGATCTGGTGGTTGTGGCGCCGGCTACGGCAGATCTGATGGCAAAAATGGCGGGTGGATTGGCCAATGATCTGGCCTCGACCCTGCTGTTGGCCACGGATACACCTGTTCTGGTTGCGCCCGCGATGAATGTGCGCATGTGGGAGCATCCGGCGACCCAACGCAATATCGCGCAGTTGCGGGCAGATGGGGTGCAGTTTGTCGGACCAGAGGCGGGCAATATGGCCTGCGGCGAATTTGGTCCCGGTCGCATGAGCGAGCCTGATGCGATCCTGTCTGCAATTTCCAGTGCCGTCTCCAAGGGCCCTTTGGCGGGGAAACGGATAATCGTCACCTCTGGCCCAACGCATGAGCCAATAGACCCGGTGCGTTACATCGCCAATCGCTCTTCCGGGGCGCAAGGCACAGCGGTGGCCCGTGCTCTGACCGCGCTGGGAGCGGAAGTGGTGTTTATCACGGGCCCGGCAACCGTGCGGCCCCCCGCAGGCGTAGACGTGGTGGCTGTCGAAACGGCCCGAGACATGGAGGCCGCAGTGCAGGCCGCGTTGCCCGCAGACGCTGGCGTCTTTGCCGCGGCCGTGGCCGATTGGCGGGTGGCCTCTGCATCCAACCGCAAGCTGAAGAAAACCACCGATGGCCAGCCCGCGCTCACCTTTGCGGAAAACCCTGATATCCTGCGCAGTGTTGCCCAGATGAAAACCGGGCGTCCGGAATTGGTCGTGGGCTTTGCCGCAGAGACCAATGATGTGGTCGAAAACGCCACCGCCAAGCGGCTGCGCAAAGGCTGTGATTGGATCGTGGCCAATGATGTTTCCCCTGAAACGGGAATTATGGGCGGCACTGAAAATGCGGTTGTTCTGATATCGGCGACGGGGGCCGAAACCTGGCCTCGCATGGATAAATCCGCAGTTGCCGATCGGCTTGCTGCCAAGATTGCCGAGAGCCTTACCAAAGAGCCGAGCAGATGACAGCCGCGCCCACAGTTGCCCCAAGAGCTGAAGGACCAGCCCAATGACATTAAGCCCTGCCATTCCGGTAAAAGTTACCTTCGACGACACGGCGGACCGTGATGTCCCCTTGCCGTCATATGAAACCACCGGTGCAGCGGGTGCAGACGTGCGGGCCAATCTGCCGGATCGCGCAAGCGTGATCTTGGCACCGGGCGAGCGGGTGCTGGTGCCCACAGGGCTGCGGCTGGAAATCCCCGCAGGCTATGAAATCCAGATCCGTCCGCGTTCGGGGCTGGCGTTGAAACACGGGATCACCCTGCCCAATACACCCGGAACCATCGACAGTGATTACCGCGGTCCCTTGGGCGTGATTGTGATGAACGCAGGCCAAGAGGCGTTTACCATTGCCCATGGCGACCGCATCGCGCAGATGATCCTGGCTCCTGTGGTGCAGGCGCGATTTGAATTGACAGATAACCTCAGCGACACAGAACGGGGTGCGGGCGGCTTTGGCTCGACCGGGCGTTCATAATGATTTCTGTCCTGATCCTCGCTGCGCTGATCTGGTGGGGCGGTGGGTTTCTGGGCATGGGCAGCGCGCTGCGTCGGCTTTTGTTACTGGTTCTTTATGGTGCGATTATCACGGTGCAGCTCACCTTGCCCGAGACTGCGCCATTGCGCGTGAATTTGGGTGGCTCAGTGGTGCCATGGCTTCTGGCCGGCGCGCTGGGCGTGGCCATCTCGGCCTATGCCTATGGCGTGAGGTGGCTGAAAGAACGAGCAAAAGGCAACGACATGAGCACCACAGATGAAAAGAAAGGCGCATTCACGCCGACAGAGCTGAACCGCTATGCCCGCCATATTGTTCTGCGTGAAATTGGCGGCGCTGGGCAGAAAAAGCTCAAGGCCGCCAAGGTTCTGGTGATCGGGGCCGGCGGCCTGGGCGCGCCTGCGCTCCAGTATCTGGCAGCGGCCGGGGTGGGCACCATTGGTGTGATCGATGATGACGTGGTGGAAAATGCCAACTTGCAGCGGCAGGTGATTCATTCGGACGCTAATATTGGTATGCCCAAGGTTTTCTCTGCCCAGGCTGCGATGGAGGCGCAAAACCCCTATGTCTCAGTAAAGCCCTATCACCGCAGGCTTGGCGCAGACATCGCGTCCGAGCTGTTCGCAGAATATGATCTGATTTTGGATGGGACAGATAATTTTGACACGCGGTATCTCGCGAACCGGGTGGCTGTTGAGCTGGGTAAACCGCTGATATCTGGCGCACTGACCCAATGGGAGGGGCAGATCTCTCTCTATCATCCGGCCGCGGGTGGCCCCTGTTATCAGTGCATCTTTCCCGAAGCACCCGCCCCAGGTCTGGCTCCGGCCTGTGCCGAGGCCGGCGTGATTGGCCCCTTGCCGGGTGTTGTCGGCGCGATGATGGCTGTGGAAGCGCTGAAACATATCACCGGCAGCGGAGAGACCCTGCGCGGAGCAATGTTGATCTACGATGCGCTTTATGCCGAGACCCGGCGTATAGCGCTCAAACCGCGTGCAGATTGCCCGGTCTGCGGTAGCCAAGGAGCGGCGTAGTTGCATTTGGCGTAACCGCCGCGCGCCAGCGCGGCCACGCCCAACGGGGGAGGAGGGGTCCGCAAGGACGCCTCTGACACGGGCGGGAGCGCTTGGCCTTTGGCCTTCATGTCCCACAACACATTGCGCCCCCAAAAACATCCCGCTAGCCTGCTCTTCAAAGGAGATTTACCCATGACGAACCCGCTTTTGGCGACTTGGTCCACGCCCTTTGGCCTCGCCCCGTTTTCAGAGATTTCCGATGATGATTTTGCGCCAGCCCTGGATGCGGCTCTGACGGCGCATAACGCACAGATTGCAGCGATCGCAGAGAATCCCGACGCGCCAAGCTTTGCCAATGTGATTGAAGCGCTCGAGACGCCTTGTGTGGCATTGGAGCAGGTTCTATCCGTGTTCTTCACCGTTGCCGGAGCGGACAGCAATCCTGCGCGTGAAGCGTTGCAGCGGGCGTTTTCCCCTAAGCTTGCGGCGCATTTTTCCGCGATCACCGCGAATAAGGCGCTTTATGCGCGGGTCAAAGACGTTTGGGATCAGCGTGACGGTTTGTATCTGACCGACGAACAAGCGCGGGTTCTGATGCTGACCCATCGCGGGTTTGTGCGCGGTGGCGCAGCTCTTGAAGGCGCAGAGGACACCCGCATGCAAGAGATCAAATCGCGACTGGCCACATTGGGCACCAATTTTACTCAGAACCTGCTGGCGGATGAACGCGACTGGTTTATGGAGCTTTCAGAAGACGATCTGGAAGGGCTGCCAGACTTTGTGATTGCGGCGGCCCGCGCAGCGGGTGAGGAGAAAGGGGCCGCAGGCCCGGTTGTGACGCTGGCGCGTTCGATCATTACGCCGTTCCTGCAGTTTTCACCGCGACGGGATCTGCGCAAGACGGCTTTTGAAGCTTGGGCGGCACGTGGTGCAAACGGTGGTGAAACGGACAATCGTGCCATCGCGGCTGAGATCCTGTCCTTGCGCGAAGAGCGTGCGAAACTGCTCGGCTATGCCAGCTTTGCCGCTTACAAGCTGGAAACAGAAATGGCAGAAACGCCAGAGGCCGTGCGTGGCTTGTTGATGGATGTCTGGACCCCAGCCAAGGCGCAGGCAGATCAGGATGCAGAGCATCTGACAAAGATGATGCAGGACGATGGGATCAATGGCCCGCTGGAGCCTTGGGATTGGCGCTACTACGCGGAAAAACGCCGCGCCCAGGAGCATGATCTGGATGAGGCGGAGTTGAAACCTTACCTGCAGCTGGACCGCATGATCGAGGCCTCCTTTGACTGTGCGAACCGCTTGTTTGGATTGGAATTCGCTCGGTTGGATGTGCCGCTGTATCACCCGGATTGCCGCGCCTGGGAAGTGACGCGCGGCGGCGAACATGTGGCGGTCTTTATTGGTGATTACTTTGCACGTGGCTCGAAACGATCCGGTGCCTGGTGTTCGGCCATGCGCAGCCAGGCCAAGTTTCCGGATATGCAGGCTCCAATTGTGATCAACGTCTGCAATTTTGCCAAGGGCGCACCGGCGCTTCTGAGCTGGGATGATGCGCGCACCTTGTTTCATGAGTTTGGCCACGCGCTGCATCAGATGTTGTCGGATGTGACGTATGAGAGCATCTCGGGCACCTCGGTGGCGCGCGACTTTGTGGAACTGCCAAGCCAGCTTTATGAGCATTGGCTGGAGGTGCCGGAGGTCTTGCAGAAATTTGCAACGCATGCGGAGACCGGCGAGGCCATGCCTCAGGATCTGTTGCAACGGGTTTTGGGGGCTGCAACCTATGACATGGGGTTCCAGACCGTAGAATATGTGGCCTCTGCCTTGGTGGATCTTGCCTTTCATGATGGTCCTGCACCTGCTGATCCAATGGCAAAACAGGCTGCGGTTCTGGACGAGATCGGAATGCCCGCCGCGATAACAATGCGCCACGCCACACCACATTTCGCCCATGTATTTGCAGGCGACGGCTATAGCTCAGGATACTACAGTTATATGTGGTCCGAGGTGATGGATGCAGATGCGTTTGAAGCCTTTGAGGAAGCGGGCGGCGCCTTTGACCCGGATCGTGCCCGTGCATTGGAGACGCATATTCTGTCCACTGGCGGGTCGGTGGATCCCAAAGAGCTTTATACCAATTTCCGCGGGCGTTTACCGGGTGTGGATGCGCTGCTCAAAGGGCGAGGTCTGGCCGCGGGGTAACGGAATTTGCCTTGCGGCAAATGCAGGTTTTTGTGTTTTGCGATGTGCAAAACACAGGTGCCTCCGGCGGAAGTATTTTTGAAAAGATGAAAGCGGGGGCCGTGTGCCCCCGTTTCCTGTCAATATCCGGCGCTGCGGTCCACCTGATAGAGGAACTCCGCGCCATCTTCGCCACGGCGGATGTTTTCGGCCACAACCTGCGACGCGGTCAGGGGGCGTGTTTCCGCAGCAATATGCGGTGTGACCGTGACTTTTGGGTGTGTCCAATACGGGTGTCCCAGGGGCAAAGGTTCCACGCGAAACACATCCAATGTGGCCTGGGCAATCTGGCCTGTATCTAGCGCTGTAAGCAAGGCATCGTCATCGATCAAAGGGCCGCGGCCAGGGTTCAGGATCCGCGCCCCATGCGGCAGCCAGCTGAGTGTTTCCACGTTCAGCAGGTTCTGCGTGGCAGGGGTGTCTGGCAGCAACAGCACCAGGATCTGTGCGCGACTGAGCGCATCTTTGAGCCCCTCTGCACCTGAATGACAGGTGACACCTGCGACATCGCGTGGGCTGCGGGACCAGCCGCTGACAGGGAACCCCAGGGCCGACAAAGCCGTGGCACAGGCCTGGCCAAGTTCACCAAGACCCAGCACCGTGACAGGGCGTTCACAGGCCAGAGGGGGCAGGAAAGGCTCCCATCGGTTTTGGGTCGCAAGGCAGCGGTCAATATCAAGGTGATACCGCAGGCTGTGGCCGCAAACCCATTCCACCATCGCCGTCGTAAGACCGGGATCCACCATGCGGCAGAGCGGCATGGTGAGGGTTTCATTGCCAACAATACGTTCGACGCCAGCCCAGAGATTGAGGACGGCTTTGGCGCGGGAATAGGGTGTGAAATCCTGCAGGTCGGAGCCTGGAGCATAGATGATGTAGTCCACATCCTGAGGTCTGTGGCCGATGCGCAGGTCCACATCCAATCCGGCTTGGTCAAAAGCGCGCTGCAATGGCTTTGCATAGTTTTCCAAGCGGTGTGCGCCTGCGGCAAATTCGACGTTGATCATGTGGCAAATACTCCGGCCATGTCGCGGAACCCTTTGATTTCGATTGGGTTGCCTGCGGGGTCGTGAAAGAACATGGTGCTTTGTTCGCCGGGTTCACCGGCGAAACGTGTTGTTGGCGCGATCGTAAAGGCGAGGTTTGCGGCCGTCAAACGATCCGCCAACGCGTGCCACTCGGCCTGGCGTAGGATCACGCCGAGATGCGGCATCGGCACCATATGAGCGCCAACTTTGCCGGTATTTGCCGTGGCGAAAACGGGTCCAAGGTGGAGCGAGATCTGGTGCCCAAAGAAGTTGAAATCAACCCAAGTGTCGGTGCTGCGCCCCTCGGCACAGCCAAGAAGGTCGCCGTAAAACTGGCGCGCTGCGGCCAGATCGTCGACGTGATAGGCGAGGTGAAAAATGCTCATGCGCGGCTCCTGTCTCTGTTGCTGACAGATCTATGCGGATAGGATGCAGAAGGGTAGCTTGTTTTTCTGCGGTCAGACACAAGGTTTTCTATGGATACGCGGTTTCTCTCCAGCCTTGTCGCAGTGGTCGAGGAAGGGTCTTTTGCAGCGGCGGCGCGGCGGGAGCATGTTACGGCTTCGGCAATTGCACAGCGTGTCACGGCGCTGGAAGGTGAAATGGGGGTCGAATTGCTGCGCCGGGCAGGGCGTGTGGTGCAGCCCACCGAGGCCTGTCGCAATGTTCTGCCGCAGGTGCGTCAGATTCTGCGCGAGACGACGCAGTTGCAGAACACGCTGCGGGGAGCGGTTCTGTCCGGTCGCTTGCGGTTGGGCGCGGTATCCACTGCGATGTGGGATTACGCAGGGCCTCTGTTGCGCCACATGAACGCGGAAGCCCCGGATCTGGCTGTGCAGCTGGTTCCCGGAACCTCGCAGTCGCTGTATGAGGCCCTGGAACAGGACGTGATTGATGCGGCCTTGCTGGTTGCGCCGCCCTTTGTGATACCCAAGGCCTTTGCCTTTTTTGAGATCGTGCAGCAGCCCATAGGTGTCTTGCGTCCTGCGGATGCGCGGTCTGATCTTCCGTATCTGGTATACAGCCGCGAAGCCTGGGGCGGCGCGCAATGCTGGGCGTTGCTGGAGGAATTGACAGCCGAACCGGAGATTCTGGCGGAGATGGACGCGCTGGAGGTGATTGCGCAACTGGTTGCAGAAGGTGCTGCACAGGCGGTCTTGCCCCAGTGGCGGGGTTTGGCGCGCCACGCCAGCATCTGTTTTACGCCATATGCTGGGCATATGCGCCCGTTGGGCGTGTTGTGTCACCAGCGGGATGCCGACAGCAAATTGATCGCACTGCTGTGCGAGGGTGTTTTGCAGACCTAACGGGGACGGTGGATATTGGCGCTTTGCACCAGTCCAAAGGCCGCAAGCAGAACCAGCATCGCGGAGCCACCGTAAGACACCATCGGCAAAGGGACCCCTACAACGGGCGCAAGCCCCATGACCATCGACATGTTCACGGCGAAGAAAAGGAAGAACGTCAGCGCAATCCCCATGGTCACCAGGGAAGAGAATCGATCCTTGGTTGCAATTGCGGCTGCGACGCAAAAGACGATGATCAGCATATAGATACTGAGCAGGGTAAAGCCGCCGATAAAACCGAACTCTTCTGCAAGTGTGGTAAAGATAAAATCCGTGTGTTTCTCGGGCAGGAAGTTCAGACGGGACTGGGTTCCCTGCATAAAACCACGGCCAGACCAGCCCCCAGAGCCGAGCGCGATTTTAGACTGGGTGATGTGATAGCCGGCGCCTAGCGGGTCTTGGGATGGGTCAAGGAAGGTATCAATGCGGCGGAACTGATAGTCTTTGAGCAGCTGCCAATCGGTTCCCCGGCTTTGGAAAACGGCAGCAACCAGACCCACACCGGCCGAAATTACAGCGGCGAAATAGCCCCAATGCACCCCCGCCAGGAACATCACACCTCCGCCTGAGGCCATCAATAGGATCGAGGTCCCAAGATCGGGCTGTTTCAGAACCAGCGCGGTTGGGATCAGGATCATGGCCACCGGCAGCAGAATCCAAAACGGACGTGATGTGCGGTCTTGTGGAAGCCAATCGTAATAGGCGGCCAATAACATGACCAATGTGATCTTCATCAGTTCTGAGGGCTGTAGTCGCATGAAACCGATGTCGATCCACCGTTGCGCGCCCATGCCGACCGTGCCGAAGAACTCAACCGCCAGCAACAGAGCAAAGGAGCCAAGATAGGCCACCACCGAGACATTGCGCCAGAACCAGATCGGCACCATGGCGACAAAGAGCATGACGCCGATGCCAAGCAGAAACCGTTTAAATTGCGGTTCAACCCAGGGGGAGAAATCCCCCCCGGCAACCGAGTAGAGCATCAGGAAGCCGACGCTGGCCACGGTGCCCAGCAACAAGACGAGCGGCCAGTTCAGATACAGGATCTTGCGCAGGCCGCTTGGGGTCGTCTTGGCGTGATAGGCGAGATAGCTCATGCTTGATCACTCTCTGGGTGGCGCGCTTTTTGGATGTCGCGCGCCAGTCGTTCCTGTTGGGCTTTGATCCGGCTCCGGTCCCCTTTGGGGTAGGCATCCAACGGCGGGGTGCCACCATAAAGCGCCTGAAGCAGAACATCGCGCGCAATCGGGGCTGCGGCTTTGGAGCCACCCCCGCCGTGTTCAACCACAACAGAGACGGCGTATTTGGGATTGTCATAAGGGGCAAAACACACAAACAACGCGTGGTCCCGGCGCTCCCAGGGCAGGTCTTCGTTGCGGATCACGCCTGCGGCGCGTTCTGCGGCGGTGATATTGCGGACCTGGCTGGTGCCGGTTTTGCCGGCCATGCGCATGCCTTCAGACACGATCCGATTGCGATAGGCTGTGCCGCGGCGCTCGTTGCTGACGGAATACATCCCTTTGCGCACGACGCGCAGGTTGTTTTCGTTCAGCCCCATGGATTCGCCCGCGCCCGAGGGCTGTTCGATCCCATCAATGGATTTGATCAGACGCGGTGTCACAGACCGACCGGTGGCAAGCCGCGCGGACATGATTGCAAGCTGCAGCGGAGAGGCCAGCATATAGCCCTGGCCGATGGATGCGTTCACCGTGTCGCCAACGCGCCAATCCTGCTGGTGCACACGTTCTTTCCAGGCTTTGTTGGGTGCCAGCCCCGCAGCCACTGCAGACATCGGCAGGTCGTGGCGAGTGCCAAGGCCAAACCGTTGTGCCATCTCTGAAATCTTGTCGATTCCGACCTTGAGCGCGAGATCATAGTAATAAATGTCGCAGGAGCCTTTGAGCGAGCCGTTTAGATCCACATGCCCGTGACCCGCCCGTTTCCAGCAGTGGAATCGGCGGCCAGCAACCTCCAGGTGACCGGGGCACCAAACAGTGTCATCGGTGCCGATCAACCCAGCCTCAAGCGCGGCCATAGCCACCACCATTTTAAAGGTCGAACCGGGGGGATATGTGCCCTGTACGGTTTTATTCGCCAGCGGGCGATAGTTGTCCTCTGTCAGGAAGCGGTAGTCGGCCACAGAGATGCCGCGCACAAAAAGGTTCGGGTCGAAACTTGGCGCTGAACAGATCGCCGCCAAATCTCCGTTCTCACAGTCGATCACCACGGCGCTGGCGCTTTCGCGGCCCAATCGCGCCTGAACATAGCTTTGCAGCTCTGCGTCAATTGTCAGCTGCATATCCGCGCCGGCTTCCCCCTCCCGGCGGCTCAGCTCTCGCATCACGCGCCCGGCCGCGTTCACCTCAACCTGTTTGGTGCCCGCCTTGCCACGCAGTGTTTCCTCACGTTTGGCCTCAAAACCCACCTTGCCGATCTGGAAACGCGGTTCCTTGAGGATCGGTTCCGGGTCTTCAAGCTGGCTGAGGTCGTAGTCCGAGACGGGACCGACATAGCCCACAACATGGGCGAGGCTGTTCATCATCGGATAGCTGCGCAACAGGCCGATCTCTGGGGAAATCCCAGGCAGGGCCGGGGCGTTGACCGCAACTTTGGAGATGTCCTCCCAATTGATCTGATCTGCCAAGGTGATCGGACGGAAGGGCGCATTTCGGTTGCGCCGCATTTCAGTCCGTGCACGTTCCAGATCATCCGGATCCAGATCAATAAGCAGACCCAGATCATGAATCACTTTTTCCACGTCGCCTGCGTCTTCGGGGACAATATTGATCCGATATGATGGCGTGTTCCGTGCGAGGATCATGCCATTGCGGTCAAAGATTTCCCCACGGGCGGGCGGGATCAGCTGAAACTTGATCCGGTTTTCCTCGGCCAAAAGCCGGAATTGGTCGGCCTGTTCAACCTGCAGATACCGCATGCGCATGGCCAGACCACCGGCAAAGGCCAGCTGCGCGCCGCCCAGCAACAAAGCCCGACGAGAGAACGTCCGATGCGCACCGTTTTGTTCCTGTGGATTGCGTTTCATCAGCGGGCCCCTATGGCATCTGCTTCGACCGGAGTGAGTTTGCGTACACCAAATATGCTTTGGCTGATCACAGCCAGAATCGGATAAGCGGCAATTGTCATGATCATCTGGATCAATGTCAGCGTCAAAGCCGCCTGTGCAACGCCGGTAAGGTTCAAAATAATGCGATCCAGCGCGGTGACGGCGGCAACGGCCAGGGCGACTTCGAACCATTCGGCGGCAAATGTGGTTTCACGTTGAGAGAGGACACGCGATTTCAGAACCTCGCAGGCCAATACAACCAGCAGCGCCAGCAAGCCCGGTGGGCGTTGGAACAGGAGGTCTGTGAGCAACAGAATAACCGCCAAAAGAAGCGCCGGCACATAGTCCGGGCGTCTTAGAGACCAAGCAAAGGCAAAGCCCATAATGATATCAGGCGGTGCCCATTTGCGAGGCAGCGTTTCCAGCGGCAGCAGTTGGAAAAACATAATCACCAGCGCGATCAGCGCGAAATTTGCCCGCATCAACCAGATTTTGGCGCGTTGACCGCTACCCATTGTCTGCTCCGCTTTGGGCCAGATCCTCTAGGTTTTGGGGGCGTTCGCGCGGTGTGGTTGCGCCCGGATCAGGCACCACCAGCCCGCCGGGATCGGTGATCACCTCGGTCCCGTGATGGCGCAGCACCCGCAGGAATTCCAACCGCTCATAATCGGCCGACAGGCGCACCCGAAGACGTCCAGAAGGGTCCAAGGCGACCTGACCAATCAAAAGCCCCGCCGGAAACACGCTGCCATCGCCCGAGCTGATCACCCGGTCACCAGGGCGCACAAGGTCCGGGTTTTCAAGGAAGTTCAGAACCGGCGCGGCTGTATTGTCGCCGGTGACCAATGCAGTTTGGCCCGACGGCTGGATGGTGGCCGGCACTGCCATTGCGGTATCCGTCAGCAAAATGACCCGTGCGGTGTTGCGCCCAGTGCCGGAGATCCGCCCCACCAGACCAATCCCATCCATCGCCGCCCAGCCGTCCTGAATGCCGTCACGTGATCCCACGTTCAGCAACACGGACTGACGAAACGGTGAACCGCTGTCGGCCATAACCACACCGGTGATATAGGTCAGCCGGGGGTCCAGGCGAACGTTGTTCAGATCCAATAGCCGGGCGTTTTCCTGCTCCAACTGCAATGCGGCCTCTTTCCAGGCGCGCATCTGGCGCAGCTCAGACCGCAGTTCCTGGTTCTGCTCGGCCAGTCGTTGATAGCTTTGAAAATCGCGCAGCAGGTTGATCGTTCCCGTGACCGGTGCCATAGCCCAGTCCAAATTGGGCACAAAACGGTCAATGACCTGCGCGCGGAACCGTTCAACGCGCGGGTTGTCGATACGCCAGACCAGAAACACTGCGGCCAGGCACAAACATAAAACCCCAATCAGCAGGCGACGCAGCGGGGTTGTAAAATCTTCACGCTGAGTCCGGTCTCGGGACACGGGGGTTCCTTTCGGGAGTGGTCCAGCCCGGTCAGAAGACGCGGGCCAGGGCCTCAGCTGTCATAGTCAATGGCATGCGCCAGTTGCTTTTCAAACTCCAGCGCCTTGCCGGTGCCAAGCGCCACACAGTTCAGGCTTTCATCCGCGATGGACACCGCCAGACCGGTCTGTTCACGCAGCGCCAGATCCAGATCCCCCAGCAGCGCACCGCCGCCGGTCAACATTACGCCGCGGTCCACGATATCAGCGGCCAGATCTGGCGGAGTTGTTTCCAGCGCGGTCATTACTGCTTCGCAGATTTGTTGTACTGGTTCCGCCAGCGCCTCGGCCACTTGGGCCTGGCTGATTTCGATTTCTTTAGGAACGCCGTTCAACAGGTCACGCCCACGGATTTGCATGGACTGGCCGCGGCCATCATCTGGCATCCGCGCCGTACCAATCGAGGTTTTAACCCGTTCAGCCGTGGCTTCACCCACCAAGAGGTTCTGCTGGCGTCGCAGATAAGAAATAATCGCTTCGTCCATACGGTCACCACCGACCCGGACCGAGCGTGCATAAACAATGTCACCCAGCGACAGAACCGCAACTTCGGTTGTACCACCACCAATATCGACCACCATGTTACCAGTTGGGTCGGTGATGGGCATGCCAGCCCCGATGGCTGCGGCAATGGGTTCTGCGATCAAACCGGCCCGACGGGCGCCCGCCGACAGAACAGATTGACGGATTGCGCGTTTCTCAACCGGGGTGGCGCCATGGGGCACGCAGACGATAATCTTGGGCTTTGAGAAGGTCGAGCGTTTGTGCACCTTGCGGATGAAGTGTTTGATCATCTCTTCCGCAGTGTCAAAATCCGCAATCACACCTTCGCGCATCGGGCGGATCGCCTCGATGGACCCGGGGGTTCGGCCCAGCATCAGCTTGGCGTCCTCACCCACGGCCAACACCTTCTTTACGCCGTCTTTGACATGATAGGCCACAACGGAAGGCTCCGACAGGATCACGCCGCGCCCTTTGACATAAACAAGGGTATTTGCGGTGCCAAGGTCGATGGCCATGTCCGAAGTGAACAGACCGCCTAGATTTCCGAAGAGCGCCATATAGTCGGGATCCTGTAAGTGCTGCAATCAAATGCCGACTCCCTTGAAGTGGGAGGGCGTTATGATCTTATAAGCAGCGCAGGCATCGCGCGAAAGACTGGAATACGCAGGAACAGCGCCTTTTCGCTGGTGGGCAAGAAAAGACTTGGCGTCAAAGGAGATAGGCGGCGCATATCTACGCAAACCCGGCGCAAGATTCGCGCAAAAGATCCGCAGTTTGCCATTTCTTCATGTGTCGCTTCGCGGTAGAGGGGGATATGCTTTCCTATCAACATATCTATCACGCGGGCAATCTGGCGGATGTGCAGAAACATGCGCTGCTGGCCTGGATGCTGACGTATCTGACCCAAAAAGACAAACCGTTGACCTATATGGAAACCCATGCGGGGCGCGGGCTGTATCATTTGGATGCGCCCGAAGCGGTAAAAACCGGTGAGGCCGCTGCGGGGGTCGAGCGCTTTGTCTCAGAGGGTATTTTGCCCGCGGATCACCCGCTGATGGATGTGGTGGCCAAGTTGCGCCAAGATCATGGAGCGCAGGCCTATCCTGGCTCTCCCTTGATTGCGGCGTCGCTGCTGCGGGCCCAAGACAGCCTACATTTTGCAGAGCTGCATCCGCAGGAAAACACAGCCCTGCGTCAAGCGCTGAAGGGGCGCGGGGCCAAAGTCCACAAACAGGACGGCTATGAGCTGGCACTGTCGCTAGCGCCACCGACACCCCGTCGGGGGATGCTTTTGATTGACCCGAGCTATGAGATTAAAACCGAATACGCGCGCCTGCCGGGGATCATTGCGAAACTGCACCGCAAGTGGAATGTGGGCGTGATCGCGCTTTGGTATCCAATCCTGCGCGAGGGTCTGCACAGACCCATGATCAACGCGCTGAAACATCAGAATTTGCCCGGGACGTTTTGCCACGAAGTAACGTTCCCGGCCGCACGCGAAGGGCACCGTATGATTGGATCCGGCATGTTTGTCGTGAACGCGCCCTATGGGATCGAAGAGGAAAGCGCAAAGCTTTCCGACAGGTTTCGCCAGCTCTGAGGCAAGTCTCTGTTATGGCGGCATGAGCTGAAACGCGGTGCTCCCGCGCCTTGGCTAGAGGTCAAAGACCTCTGACAAAGCTTTGGGCGTGGCAGCGCACCTGCGGTGCGCTGCGGTTGGCGTTCCGACGCATCGGTCCAGTTGAACGCCGACCGCGCTGCGCCAGCAGCGCTCGGCCCAACGCCGCCAAGCGGTTCTGGCGCAGCCAGAGCAGCTGCGGGGGCGGGAGGGCTTGTCTTTCCAACGTGCGCAGCGCCGCGCCGCAAAAAAGGGCGAACTGGTTCAGACCAGACCGCCCTTTGGTTTTGCGTGCAGTCGTTACGAAGCGTCAGTGCACGTCTTTATAAGAGATCTCGCGCGCGTCGGCGCCTTCTCCCATTTTACCCCGGCGTACGATCAAACGGTTCAGCGCGTGGATATAGGCTTTGGCCGAGGCCACCACCGTATCTGTATTGGCGCTTTCGCCGGTGGCGATATTGCCCTCTTCTTCGAGTCGTACCGTCACCGTGGCTTGCGCATCGGTGCCCGCTGTGACCGCATGCACCTGATAAAGCTGCAGGCGTGCGGTGTTCGGGTGGATTTTGCGGATTGCCTTGAACGTTGCATCTACCGGACCATCGCCTTCCGATGTTGCAGTGATGTCTGCGCCGTCCACTTCCATCTCAACCGTGGCTTCGGCTGGGCCGCCGGTGCCGCAGACAACTTTCATCGAGACCAATTGCAGATGATCTTCTTCAGCGTTCTCACTGACGCGCATCAGGGCAACGATGTCATCGTCCAGCACTTCTTTCTTGCGATCCGCCAGCTCTTTGAAACGGACAAACAGGTCCTTCAACTGGTTGTCACCGATCTCATACCCCAGCTGGCTGAGCTTGTCGCGCAGCGCAGCCCGGCCAGAATGTTTGCCCAGCGGCAGCGATGTGCCCGACAGGCCCACATCTTCGGGGCGCATGATTTCAAAGGTTTCCTTGTTCTTCAGCATGCCGTCCTGGTGGATGCCGCTTTCATGGGCAAAGGCGTTCTTGCCGACAATCGCTTTGTTCGGCTGGACCACAAAACCAGAGACGGTCGAAACACGGCGCGAGATATGCATGATCTTCTGGGTGTCGATCCCGGTGTGGAAGGGCATGATGTCATTGCGCACCTTGAGGGCCATCACAACCTCTTCCAGCGCGGTGTTGCCAGCGCGTTCGCCCAGACCGTTGATGGTGCATTCGATCTGACGCGCCCCGCCCGCCACCGCGGCCAGCGCATTGGCGGTCGCCATGCCGAGGTCATTGTGGCAGTGGGTGGCAAAGATCACATCGTCGGCGCCCGGTACGGTCTCGATCAACCGTTTGATCAGGTCGGCGCTTTCCACCGGTGCGGTATAGCCCACGGTGTCAGGGATGTTGATGGTGGTGGCACCGGCTTTGATCGCGATCTCGATCACGCGGCACAGGTAATCCCACTCGGTCCGAGTCGCATCCATCGGGGACCATTGGACATTGTCCACCAGATTGCGGGCGTGGGACACGGTTTCATGGATTTTGTCGGCCATCTCATCCATCGTCAGGTTCGGGATGGCGCGGTGCAGGGGCGAGGTGCCGATAAAAGTGTGAATGCGCGGGCGGGCCGATTTGCGCACCGCTTCGGCGCAGCGGTCGATGTCTTTGAAGTTGGCACGTGCCAGACCGCAGATGGTGGCGTTCTTTGAGCGTTCCGCAATCTCGGACACCGCGCGGAAGTCGCCTTCGGAGGCAATTGGGAAACCGGCTTCGATAATATCCACGCCCATATCGTCCAGAAGCTCAGCGATCTCCAGCTTCTCGTCGTGGGTCATGGTTGCGCCAGGGCTTTGTTCGCCGTCACGCAGAGTGGTGTCGAAGATCAATACGCGATCTTTGTCAGATGCAGTGGTCATGTCGGTAAGCTTTCTGTGTCTCTGTCCTAAATCCATTTCTGGCGCGCAATCCAAACCCTCTGAGCGGGCGCGCCAAATGGCACGCTCAGAGGCGGATTAGGAGCAGTAGGTCGCGCGCTAGCGCACCGCACAGGGCGGTGTCGGCTTGGGTGATATGTGCGCGAACGGTCATAGGGCGATTTATACAGGCGTCGCACAAAATGAAAAGGGTCAAAACGCACGGGTCTGTGTGGCGCTGATATGTTGGCCCAGTTGCGCGATCTGCGGGGCGATGTCTTGAGGCTGAGTGCGGCAAAAGCCGATTAAAAGCCCCTGCGCTGCGCCGACGGGGGTGTTTGAGGACAGAGGTTGGACTGCAAAACCCTCGCTGGCCGCGGTCGCACAAATCTGGGTGTCATCAATGCCTTCTGCCAGGTGAAACGCGATCTGCATGCCGGCACGGTGGTGTCGAAACCGCCCCCAGACCTTGGGCCAGTTGGCAAGGGCGGTAACGGCCGCCTCATATCGCTCGCCATAGTGGCGGCGCGCGCGGCGGATGTGTTTGTCGTATTGCCCGTCGGCCATGAAATGCGCCAGCGGGCGTTGGGCGGTCACACTGGCCCCGGCGCTGGGATGCACAAAACGTTGCCGCATGTGTGGGACCAAGGCGGGCGGCAGCACCAGATATCCAAGGCGGATTGCGTGGGAGAATGTTTTAGAGAAGGTCCCGACGTAAAGGCATCGCCCGGTCTGATCCAACCCTGCCATCGCGGGCACCGGCTGCCCGGCATAGCGAAACTCACTGTCAAAATCATCCTCGATGATCCAGGCGTCCTGGGCCTGTGCCTGCGCTAAAAACGCTTGCCTTTGTGCAATGGGGAGGGTGCCGCCCAATGGAAACTGATGTGAGGGTGTCAATACAGTGACCTTGGCCAGATCCCTTGGAAGTTCGGGACCGTGTTGGCCGGGTGTCAGCCAGCGCACGGGCCAATGGCGCACCGCCGCAAACCGGTGCAGGGGGGAGAAACCGGGGCTTTCCAAGCCGATGTCTTGTCCATCGATGACAAGATCCAGGCCCAGCTCCAAGGCTTCGCGCGCGCCAGAGGTGACAAGGATCTGATCGGGCGTGCAGGTCATGCCGCGCCAGCGATGTAGGTAGTTCGCGATCTCGGCCCGCAACATATCATCGCCAAAAGGATCATTGAGAATACACAACGCCTCGGGCGTCGACCGCGACACCCGCGCAATTGTCCGCGCCCAAACACCCGTGGGAAACAGCGCTGGATCCGGCTCACCTGGCCGTAGCATACCTGATGTATAGGAGTGAGGGGCTTGTGAAGTTGCAAGTGGCGCGATGGGGGCGGGGACAGCGGCCAAGGGCGTAATATCTTCCACAAAGACGCCAGAGCCGGGGCGCGAGGCAATGTAGCCTTCGGCCACCAACTGGTCATAGCTTTGGATCACGGTGCTGCGCGACACGCCAAGATCATGCGCCAATGTGCGCGAAGCTGGCAGGCGGGTCCCTACGGCCAGCCGCCCTTGGGTAATCGCATGCCTCAGCCCCTCGACCAGCTGCACATAGATCGGTTTTGGATCGTCGGGTTTTATGAGCGTGGAGAGATCGATCATATTGGTATGCTCATTTATATCAGAACTGGATCTTATGAAAGGACCGCATCACCTTTAGGTCAAGCGTAAGTCGTAATTTGAATGAAGTAGATGCCTATGTCCCAATCCACCGACCAAGCCCCGCTGAAAACCAACCGCAGCCGCCTGCGGCGTTCGCATGAACGTGGTCATTATGATCGCGCAGCGATTGATCAGGTTCTGGCAGCAATGCCCATGTGCCATATTGCTTATGAAATCGATGGCGCGCCTTCGATTTTGCCCACCCTTCAGTGGCGCGAGGGGGATTATGTCTATTGGCATGGTTCTGCGGCCAGCCGGGCCCTGCGCGCGATGGAGGGAAAGTCAGTCTGCCTGTCGGTGTCTTGCCTGGATGGCTATGTGTTGGCGCGTTCAGCCATGCACCACTCGGTGAATTTCCGCTCGGTTATGTTGTTTGGTGAGGCCGAGCGGGTCGAGGGGGATCACGCGGCAACCAGTTTGGAGCGGATGTTTGACGCGTTGTTTCCTGGCCGTTGGGAGACCTTGCGGCCGATGACGGATCAAGAGTTCAAGGCGACATGGGTCATGCGTATGCCGATCACCGAAGGGGCCGCAAAGATCCGCAGCGGCGGCCCTAAAGATGATGAGGAAGACTATGAGCTGCCGATCTGGGCGGGTGTGGTGCCGATCGAAATGAACCTGATGCCGCCAATCGATGACGCCGAAACCCGCTTAGATGTGCCCCAGCCCGATCACCTGAGCCGCATCAAGCTGGGGTAAAGCAACTGAACAACAATGCGCCCGCCAATGATGATTGACGGGCGCATTGGCGTTTTATCCAACTGGGCTTGCGTTATTCGCTGGCCGCCTCGGTTGTGGTTTCGTCCTCAACCGTCTCGGTCGGATCCACAACCAGCGCACCGTTTTCCCACTGGCCTGCTTTTTCCTGACCGCTGGCATAACGGATCACACCGGGGCCCTGACGTTTGCCGTTCAAAAACCCACCTTCGTAGATGTCGCCATTGGCATAGCGCGCGATGCCTTTGCCCGTGATCTTGCCCTGTTCCCAGTGACCCTCATAGCTGAAGCCGTCAACCATCACGATTTTACCGGAACCCTGGCGTTGCCCGGCCTCAAACCCACCGGTGTAAACCGAGCCGTCCGCATAGGTCACAACCGCCTCGCCCTGACGCAGGTTGTTGTCCCAACCGCCCTCATAACGGTAGCCGTCTGTATAGGTCATCACGCCTTGGCCGTGGTGTTTGGCGTTTTTGAAAGTGCCGACATAGACAACACCATTGGGATAGGTCGAGGTGCCTTCGCCCTCGATCACGCCCGCGATCCAGTTGCCCTCATAAGACGACCCATCGGGGTAGGTTACCTTGCCCTCACCATCCGGCAGGTCCGCGCGGAACGCGCCTTCATAGACCGATCCATCGGGGTAGGTGACTCTGCCCTGGCCTTCGATCTGACCACCAGACCATGCACCCGTATAGGTATACCCATCCGTGCCGGTAAATGTGCCCTGGCCATGGCGCAGGTCATCTTCAAATGCGCCTTGATAGGACGAGCCATCCGCATAGCTCAGCTTGCCATTCCCCTGACGGCGTCCCGCGACCAGCGGGCCTTCGTAGATGTCGCCATTGGGGAGTGTCAGCTTGCCTTGGCCGTGCATCTGGTCGTTCAACCATTCGCCCTCGTAAACCAACCCATCTGGCAGAGTCAGCTTGCCAAAACCATCCAGCTTCCCATCGCGGATGTCGCCTTCATAGGTGGCACCATTGGCTTGCAGGATCTTGCCCTTGCCTTCCTTGTGCCCTTCCACCCAGTTGCCCGCATATTGATACCCATCCGGGTTTGTCATGGTGCCCTGACCATGGTGTTTGCCCGCAGCAAAGGCACCTTCGTAGCGCATGCCATTGGCATAGATCGCGATGCCTTGTCCGTTGATCTCCCCGTCCAGCCATTCACCTTCATAGGTGCCGCCGTCGGCAAAGGTGATCTTGCCAAGGCCCTCGGGTTTGCCTTTGGCAAATTCCCCTTCATAGATCGACCCGTTGGGGAAGCGGGCGACACCGTTGCCTTGAATTTCGCCTTCGACCCATTCGCCAGAGTATTCATAGCCATTGGGCAACGTATAAGTGCCGATCCCATGTTGCAGCCCGCCTTTGAACGCGCCTTCATAGATTCCGCCGATCTCATCCTGGGTGGTGATCGGCTGGCTGTCCTGCGCCCAAGCAGCCGTGGTCAAAGTCAGCACGGTCGTGAGTGCGGTGAAAGTGCCAAAGCGGATCATATTAACCTCTGCCTGCCTTCTGGGGGGCAACCGTTCTGGTCGCCTTCAATGCTTGGGCAAAAACTATGCCAGCCGTCGCGTTGTCGCAATCTCTTTTGCGCTCGAGGCTTTCCTTAGGCGGATGATCTGATAAATGGCAAAGAGAACGACCAAAAGATGTAGGACAGACATGGCTGATCGGTTTCGCATAACACTGGCGCAGCTCAACCCGACCGTGGGTGATATTGCGGGCAATGCGGCCAAGGCGTTTGCCGCCTGGGAAGAAGGTCGCAGCGCTGCGGCGGATCTGGTGGCGCTGCCGGAAATGTTCCTGACTGGCTACAATGCACAGGATCTGGTGATGAAACCGGCGTTTCACCATGCTGCAATGGCCGCAGCCGAGGATCTGGCAGTCCGCTGTGCCGATGGACCTGCATTGGCCATCGGCTGTCCCTGGGCTGAAGACGGCAAGCTTTTCAACGCCTATCTGATCCTCAAAGGGGGGAAGGTCGCCAGCCGCGTGTTGAAGCATCACCTTCCTAATGAGACCGTGTTTGACGAGGTTCGCATCTTTGACGCAGGACCGCTCGGAGGCCCTTATGTTGTGGGGGACACCCGTGTGGGCTCGCCAATTTGTGAAGACGGGTGGCACGTGGATGTGGCGGAAACGCTGGAGGAAACCGGGGCCGAGTTCCTGCTGATCCCCAATGGCTCACCCTACTATCGCGATAAAATGGAAGTGCGCCAGAACCATATGGTCGCCCGTTGCGTCGAAACGGGTTTGCCGGTGATCTACCTGAATATGGTTGGTGGGCAGGATGATCAGGTCTTTGATGGTGGCAGTTTTGTGCTGAACCCCGGTGGCGCTTTGGCCCTGCAGATGCCGGTGTTTGATGAGGCGGTGACACAGCTGGATCTGGAGCGCGGCCCGGACGGCTGGCGTGCGGTTGAAGGCGAGAAAGCCCATCTGCCGGATGCCTGGGAGCAGGATTACCGGGTGATGGTTGAAGCGCTCCGTGATTACCTGCGCAAAAGCGGATTTGGCAAAGTTCTGCTGGGGTTATCTGGCGGCGTGGATTCGGCGCTGGTTGCGGCCATTGCAGTTGATGCCATCGGTGCTGAAAACGTCCGCTGTGTGATGCTGCCATCTGAATACACCTCGGCCGAATCTCTCGCGGATGCCGAGGCCGTCGCCAAGGCGCTGGGCGTTCACTATGATTATGTCCCGATCTCAGACGGGCGGGATGCGATAACCAATACGCTGGCACCATTTTTTGCAGGGCGTGATGCGGATCTGACCGAAGAAAACATCCAATCCCGCCTGCGTGGATTGCTGTTGATGGCAATGTCCAACAAGTTCGGAGAGATGCTACTGACCACAGGAAATAAATCCGAGGTCGCAGTTGGATATGCCACGATTTATGGCGATATGAACGGGGGCTATAACCCGATCAAGGATCTCTATAAAACCCGCGTGTTTGAAACCTGCCGCTGGCGCAATGCTCATCATCGCAGCTGGATGATGGGACCCGCCGGTGAGGTGATCCGCGCCAATGTGATCGACAAGCCGCCGTCAGCGGAACTACGTGAGGACCAAAAAGACAGCGACAGCTTGCCTGATTATCCAGTGTTGGATGCGATACTGGACATTTTGGTGGATCAGGACGGCTCTGTTGCGGATTGCGTAGCGGCTGGATTTGATTCAGCAGAGGCTAAGCGAGTCGAACATCTGGTCTTCATCAGCGAATACAAACGGTTCCAATCCGCACCCGGAGCCCGGCTCACGCCAAGGGCATTCTGGTTGGACCGGCGCTACCCAATTGTGAACCGCTGGCGCTCACCTCAATAGACGACCCCTCCAGGATCAAGCAAGCTCTCCCGCCCGGCTTCGGTTTGCAGGCAAACCTGTGCCCGTTGGGGGTGGCGCCGCGCTGTGCGCGGCGCCACCCCCAAGCGTGAGGTCCGTGCCCGCCCGATAGGGCGGGAAGGGGCCGAGGGCGCGGGAGCCTCTCCCCTTTCGCAGTTACGCTTAAAGCGAAAACTGATAGCTGACCGGAACAAAGCGAAAGCCCGATCCGCGTGTCTCAACAAAACCCATGCCCGGGAACGGCATGTGGTAGCCGATCATCGGGATCTTGTCTGTTGCGAGCATATCCAGGTTCTTACGGCGGGTTTTGGCCGCTTGTTCCTTGTCGCCATCAAACACGATCGACCATTCGGGGTTCTGGAACGCCCAAACATAGTGGTTCGCCATATCCGCGGTCAGCAGCAGCTGCTGGCCGTCGCTTTCCAACATGTAGATCGTGTGACCCGGCGTGTGGCCCGCTGCCGAAATGGCCGTGATGCCAGAGACAACGGCTTCGCCGTCTTTGATAAAGGTTGTCTTTTCTGCCAGCGGCGTCACGTTTTTCTTGACCAAGCCTCCGACGCGGTGCGTCTCGTCAAAGCCGGACCAGAAGTCATATTCCGCCGCCGCAGTCACGTAACGTGCATTGGGAAAGGTAACGGCGCCATTGCTCATCAACCCGCCAATGTGGTCTGGATGCATATGGGTGATGACAACAACATCGATTTGATCTGGGGTAACGCCGACCTCTGCCAGGCCCGCTTGGATGCCGCCATTGCCAAGGCCTGTATCAAACAGAACCAGCTCTGCGCCGGTGTCCACCAGGGTCGGCGTGAAATAGAACTGCGCCTGTTCTGGAGAGATGAAGTTCGCTGCCGACACGGCATTGAATTCTTCTTCGGTTGTGCTTTCGCTAAAAATCTGGCGGGCATCTTCACGTAGAACCGACCCATCCAACAGTGTGGTGACAACAAATTTGCCAATTGCAAAGCTGCGGGCCTTTGTGCTGTTGGCCGGGGTGACGCTGCCCTTCGCCAGAAGCGGGCGCGCCGTCAGCGACAGGGGCAGTGCGGCTGCAGCACCAAGGGCTGCGCGGCGGGAAAACTTGAAAGACATGGTGGAACCTCATTCCATTGGGCAGTCGAACGCCTTTAACCTAGGCGTTTTTCACGTCAGGGCGATTAAATGGTAATGACGAGCGCGTGAGGTTTGCAACGAAAACGCGACGGCTGCTGTGAAACACCTCCTGCCCAGAAATCTCGTTTTTGCGGCCCCAATTTCATCTTTTTCCAAATACGTCAGCCGGAGGCAGCGCCCAGAGGGCGCTTGGGCAAGCGCGCGGCCTTGCTCAACTGGACAAACGGGCCCGCATATGACAGAGCAAATCGCAACAGGAGATGCTTGATGACCACCACCCGATTTGCTCCGTCGCCCACCGGCTATATCCATGTGGGCAACCTGCGCACCGCGCTGATGAACTATCTGATTGCCCGCAAGGCAGGCGGCACCTTCATCCTGCGGATTGATGACACCGACCCGGAACGGTCAAAAGAAGAATATGTTGATGCCATCAAGCAGGATCTTGAATGGTTGGGTCTGACTTGGGATCGGATTGAACGTCAGTCAGAGCGTCTGGATATGTATGTCGACGCCGCCGACAAATTGCGCGCGGCTGGTCGGTTTTATGAGGCGTTTGAAACTCCAACCGAGCTGGATCTGAAACGCAAGAAACAGCTGAACATGGGCAAACCGCCGGTGTATGACCGCGCGGCGCTGGCGCTGTCGGACGCGGAAAAGGACGCGTTGCGTGCGGAACGCGGTGATGGCGTCTGGCGGTTCAAGCTTAACCATGCGCGGATCAACTGGACCGATGGCATTGGTGGGGACACGTCCATCGATGCGGCCTCGGTGTCGGATCCGGTTCTGATCCGTGGTGACGGTCAGTTCCTTTATACGCTGGCCTCTGTGGTAGATGACACGGACATGGGTGTGACCCATGTGGTGCGCGGCTCGGACCATGTGACCAATACGGCGACCCAGATCCAGATTATGGAAGCGCTGGGCTTTGATCATCCCGAGTTTGCACACCATTCGCTGTTGACCGGCCCGCAGGGCGAGGCATTGTCCAAACGGCTCGGCACTTTGGCGTTGCGTGATCTGCGCGAACAGGGCGTGCAGCCGATGGCGCTTCTGTCCTTGATGGCGCGCCTTGGTTCATCCGATCCGGTGGAGCTGCGCACGGATATGGCTGAACTAATCGAAGGCTTTGATGTCTCTCGTTTTGGAACCGCACCAACCAAGTTTGACGTGCAGGATGTCTTCCCGCTGACGGCGCGCTATTTGCAGGCGCAATCGGCGGAAGATGTGAAATCAGAGCTCGATGCGCTTGGCGTTCCAGCCCAGACCCAACCGGCGTTCTGGGATGTGGCTCGGGAAAACATCACCACATTGGGGGATCTGGCGCAGTGGTGGAGCCTGTGCCAAGAGGGTGCGGAGCCTTTGATTGCGGATGAGGATCAGGAGTTTGTGGCCCAGGCCATGACGCTACTGCCTGAGGGGCCATATGACAGCACAAGCTGGAAGGCCTGGACCACGGCCGTCAAGGACGCAACCGGTCGCAAGGGCAAAGGCCTGTTTATGCCATTACGCAAGGCTGTCACGGGCATGGAACGCGGCCCCGACATGGGCGCGTTGCTGCCTCTGATGCAAGTTGTCCGCGCTCGCGGCTAACGTTTGTTTACCGCAAAGGACAAAGGCGCGCGATCTGAGCGCGCCTTTTTGTTTTTGATCAACTCGCCACTTAGACCTCGACCCGGATCGCGGCGGTTTTTGCCAGCCAGTGATCGACCAGTGCGGTTTCTTTTGCATCCAGAACCTGCGCACGCGGATATCTGGGTGCCGTACGGTCATCTACAAACGGACGATCCCAGCTGTCGGTGGTGTCAAAGAATCCGGCGACACCTTCTTCCCCAAAGACCTGCAGATAGCCTTGCACCACAACGTCCAGGTAGCTGAGCAAAACGGGCAGGGGAGGTTCCGCTGTGATATGGGTCGCCTTGGGCACTGAATAAACCTGAACGTCGGTTTCCGCGGGCAGGTCGTGGTCCACCTGGTCGGCCGCGGGCAGGCGATCATACCCGGTTTCCCGCAGATCCAACGCCGCCCAATCTGCCCCAGGGACCGAGGCCACCAGTCCAGAAATAACCGACGCCTCGTCCGGAACCGCGCTCAAAAATGCAAGCGGGTGGACATCCGTCTGAACCCAAGCCCGCCGCCACCCGGACAGCCGTGCAGGCCGTGGATCGACATAAGTGTGGGTCGCAACATTCACCAAACTGCCATAGCCAAAAAAATAGGGGCTCTGCATTCTCGTTTTCTCCAAATCAGATTGATGTATGTCAAACCGGTCTTTGCCGCACTGTGCAACCCTTCGACATCTGAATTTATCCGGAGATGTCTTATGCGTATTACCAAACGAACCAATATTGCTGTCCGGTTGCTGATGTATTGTGCGGCCAACAGCGATCGTCTTGTGACCAAATCCGAAATCGCGGACCGCTGCAAGATTTCGGAAAATCACCTGGCTCAGGTAATCAATCAGCTTAGCCAGCTGGGTTTCCTCAACACCCATCGTGGCCGCCGCGGTGGTATCGCCCTTGCGCGCCCCGCGTCCGAGATCCGTGTGGGTGATGTGTTTCGTCAGGTTGAAGGCCCGGTGCCGATCGTTGAATGTTTTGGTGACGGTGATGATACGTGCCCGCAACTGAACGTGTGCCGCCTGCGCACCGCGCTGTCAGATGCGGCCCAAGCGTTCTTTCATGCCCTGGATGAAGTTACTCTGGATGCACTGGTCTGTGATCCTGTCGATATGATGGATGCTATGCGCCCCGCGGCCTGCGTCCGCGCCTAAGTCCTACTGTATACGCAGGCCACCTTGCGGTCTCATCTCCGCCGCCAGTGGTAATCCTGCGGTTTTCGACACCGACTCGTAAAAACGAGTCGGTGTTTATGTTTTCCCGACTCGTTTTGATTGTTTGATTTGGAGTTTGTTTGGTTTGTTTTGTGGATAAGTGTGTTTGTTATTTTATCTTA
>NZ_WIBF01000001.1 GCF_009496005.1 Tritonibacter litoralis | reverse complement strand
AAGCTGGTCTCCATAGCAGATACCAGCTTGAATCACGCATGAGCCTTCGTGTGAATCCCTTTTGTCAACATGACCTAGTTTAGAGCCAAAACCAGAAGGCGCACAGCGGCCAAAGCCAACATGGTGAAGGTGAGAACCATGCCCACGATCCGCGGAATGAGCGAGCGTTCCTGTCCGCTGACACCTATGAAATGGCTCACGCGCCCCACAAGCAACATGGCGCCAAGGCAATGGATTTGCCAGCTTGCCACCCCTTGTGCTTCGCAAAGGGCCATCAGAACCAGCCCTATCGGTACGTATTCTGAGAAGTTTCCCTGGACACGCGCGGCTCTGAGCAGGGGTTCGCTTTTCCCTGTCCCAATCGCCACTCTTTCAGAATTGCGGAGGATAATGACGCGTGCGGAAAGGAAGATCAAAAAGATCGTCAATACCGCCGCATAGAAGGATGTCACAACAAACATTCGGGTTCCTACTTCAAATTTACCTTTGGGTCGTCCACGGGACGTAGGGCACGTTTGACGGGAAGCAGCAGTAAACTTGAAAAAAAGCATCGGACGCCAAAGCTGTGGCGGGCGATCTTGCGTCAAGCTTTGACGAGATGTGATGAAAGAAACCTGGTCTTTGGTTTCAGCCAAGGGGACGCAGCAATTGGCCGGGCCCCCTTGGTCATTCTCTTTATAGGCTAGATCACTCCAGCTCGATCAGCAGATCCTTGGCATCGATCTGGCCGCCCGCCTGCACGTGGACCGCGGTGACGGTTGCGTTGCGTTCGGCGTGGATGCCGGTTTCCATCTTCATGGCTTCGATGGTCAGCAAAAGATCGCCTTCCTTGATCTCCTGACCCGGCTGTACCGCGACAGAGGCGACAACACCTGGCATCGGCGCACCGATGTGGTTGGGGTTGCCAACTTCGGCCTTTTTATTGGCGACCTGTGTGGCCACCGCTTTGCGGTTGGGCACGCGGATCACACGGGGTTGACCGTTGAGTTCAAAGAAGACTTTGACCTCTCCCTTGTCGTCGGTCTCGCCAATGGCCTGCAGACGGATTTCCAGCGTTTTGCCGGGGTCGATTTCCGCCGTGATCTCTTCACGGGGTTCCATCCCATAAAAGAAGGTCTTGGTTGGCAAGGTGCGCACGGGGCCATAGGTCCGGTGACGGCCCATATAGTCCAAAAAGACCTTGGGATACATCAGATAGCCGTTCAGATCCTCATCATCGACCTTGAAGCCTTCCAGCTCTTTGGACAGCGCGGTGCGGGTGGCTTCCAGATCAACCGGTTCCAGATGCGCGCCGGGGCGTTCGGTGTTGGGGGCGTCGCCCTTCAGTACCTTGTTCACGATACCGGCCGGGAAGCCGCCCGGAGGCTGACCCAGGTTGCCGCGCATCATGTCCACCACCGAATCCGGGAAGGCCACATCGGTTTCCGGGTTCTCCACATCGGCGCGGGTCAGGTTCTGAGAGACCATCATCAGTGCCATGTCGCCGACCACTTTGGAGGACGGTGTCACTTTGACGATGTCGCCAAACATCTGGTTCACATCCGCATAGGTATGCGCCACCTCGGACCAGCGGTCTTCAAGCCCCAGAGAGCGCGCCTGTGCTTTGAGGTTGGTGAACTGACCACCGGGCATCTCGTGCAGATAGACCTCAGACGCTGGCGCCTGCAGACCGCTTTCAAAGGCTGCGTATTGCGCGCGCACCTGCTCCCAGTAACCGGAGATTTCCCGGATGTTTTCGATGTCGAGGCCAGTGTCGCGGTCGGTATTGCGCAGACCTTCGACGATAGAGCCCAGGCACGGCTGTGAGGTGCCGCCGGAGAAGGCGTCCATTGCTGCGTCGACCGCATCCACGCCCGCATCCGCGGCGGCCAGAATGGTAGCACCGGCGATGCCCGAGGTGTCATGCGTGTGGAAGTGGATCGGCAGGCCGACCTCTTCTTTCAGTGCTTTGACCAGAATGCGGGCAGAGGCTGGTTTCAACAGGCCCGCCATATCCTTCAGGCCCAGAACATGGGCACCTGCAGCTTCCAGCTCCTTGGCCATGCCGACATAGTATTTGATGTCATATTTGGCGCGCGCGGGGTCCAGAATATCACCGGTATAACAGATGGTACCTTCGCAGATTTTCCCCGACTCCACCACGGCATCCATTGCGACGCGCATGTTTTCGACCCAGTTGAGGCTGTCAAACACGCGGAAGACATCAACGCCGGTGACCGCGGCCTGGCGCACGAACTCCTGCACCACATTGTCCGGGTAATTGGTGTAACCAACGCCGTTGGACGCACGCAGCAGCATCTGTGTCATCAGGTTCGGCATGGCTTCGCGCAAATCACGCAGACGCTGCCACGGGCATTCCTGCAGGAAGCGATAGGCCACGTCAAAGGTCGCACCGCCCCAGCATTCAACCGAGAACAGCTGGCTGAGGTTCTGCGCATAAGCCGGAGCCACTTTGATCATGTCGTGGCTGCGCATGCGGGTCGCCAGCAGCGACTGGTGACCGTCGCGCATGGTGGTATCTGTCAACAAAAGCTGACGCTGGGCCTTCATCCAGTCGGCAACAGCTTGCGCGCCTTTTTGCTCCAGCAGGTTGCGGGTGCCATAGGGCATCTGATCGCGGGCAACCTTGGGGGCGCGCGGCTCTTTCAGATCCGCGGCAGGCTTCACACGGCCTTCGGTTTCCGGGTGACCGTTCACCGAGATGTCGGCGATATAGGTCAGAACCTTGGTGCCGCGGTCTTTGCGTTTGGCGAACTGGAACAGATCCGGCGTCTCGTCGATGAATTTGGTGGTGTATTCATTGGACAGGAACGTCGGGTGCTTCAGCAGGTTTTCCACAAAAGCAATGTTGGTCGACACGCCGCGCACCCGGAATTCGCGCAGGGCACGGTCCATACGGGCAATGGCTTTTTCCGGGGTCGGGGCCCAGGCGGTGACTTTGGTCAGCAGTGAGTCATAATAGCGGGTGATCACACCGCCGGAATAGGCGGTGCCGCCGTCCAGGCGAATGCCCATGCCCGTGGCCGAGCGATAGGCGGTGATGCGGCCATAGTCAGGGATAAAGTTGTTCAGCGGATCCTCAGTTGTCACGCGGGTTTGCAGCGCGTGGCCGTTCAGGCGGATCTCATCTTGGCTGGTTTTGCCGGTGGCCTCAGCAATCGGCTTGCCTTCGGCGATCAGGATCTGCGCCTGAACGATATCGATGCCGGTGACTTCTTCGGTGACGGTGTGTTCCACCTGAACGCGGGGGTTCACCTCAATGAAGTAGAACTTGCCCGTGTTCATATCCATCAGAAATTCAACGGTGCCGGCACATTCGTAGTTCACATGGGCGCAGATCTTGCGGCCCAGTTCACAGATCTCTGCGCGTTGCTCTTCAGTCAGGTACGGGGCAGGCGCGCGTTCAACCACTTTTTGGTTGCGGCGTTGAACAGAGCAGTCGCGTTCATACAGGTGATAGATCTCACCATGTTTGTCGCCTAGGATCTGGACTTCCACGTGTCGGGCGCGGGTGATCATCTTTTCCAGATAACCTTCGCCATTCCCAAAGGCGGCTTCGGCCTCGCGGCGGCCTTCCAGAACTTTTTCTTCCAGCTCATCCTCAGACAGGATCGGGCGCATACCGCGACCGCCGCCACCCCAGGAAGCCTTGAGCATCAGAGGATAGCCAATTTCGGCCGCCTCTTTCTTGATGGCTGCCATGTCATCGCCCAGAACCTCGGTTGCGGGGATCACCGGCACGTCGGCCTGAACCGCAACCTTGCGGGCCGAGGCCTTGTCGCCCAGGGCGCGCATGGTTTCCGCCTTGGGGCCGATAAAGGTGATGCCGTTGCGGGCGCAGGCGTCCACAAACTCCGGGTTTTCCGACAGCAAGCCGTAACCCGGATGGATCGCATCCGCGCCGCATTCCTTGGCGACCCGGATGATTTCGTCAATCGACAGATAGGCTGCAACAGGACCCATGCCTTGGCCGATTTGATAGGCCTCATCCGCTTTAAAGCGATGCAGCCCCAGTTTGTCTTCCTCGGCATAAACGGCGACAGTCTTCTTGCCCATCTCGTTGGCTGCGCGCATCACGCGGATCGCGATCTCGCCACGGTTGGCAATCAGAATCTTGTTGAACTCGGTCATGTCTTCTCCCCGTAAACTCGGTTCCCGCAGAGTGTTAGGCAGAAGAAGCTGTGCGGTATACTCGTATTATACGGTATTCCTCGGCGGATTTGCGACTTTCGCCCAAAAAATAAAGAACTTATCGCCCATGAACAAAAATGTATCGAAACATTTTTGGAGCTGGATTTCACAATTTTGCAACAACGTGGAGTGGAATTGCCGCCAGACCATTGCAAACGCTCCGAATCAAAGTCGATTTTTTCGAGGAAAATCAGTTATGCTAGCGATAACATGTTAGCGCCTTGAATTTTCCGCTCGACGCATGCTTGCGGGTGAGGCTGTGTGATACAAATGGGGTTACAATTTCCCTGGAGTTTCGTGTAGCTTAATTTGTAAGCATGCGATGCTCAAGATGCCGCGCTGCGGCAACGCCCGTCAGGCCAAGCTGACCCATGTTTGCGGCCAGATCCTTGGACAGGATGCTCAGCAGATGAGCCGGGCCCGAGGCCCCAAGCGCGGCCAACGCAAAGTGGAAGCCGCGCCCCATCATCACCAGATCTGCACCCAGCGCAAAGGCGCGCAGGATGTCCAAACCCGTTTCCACACCGCTGTCAAAGATCAGCGGCAGGCTGGTTTGCGCACGAATGTCGGGCAGGACTTCAATCGACGCCGGTGCTGCATCAAACTGGCGTCCGGCATGATTGGAGACCCAAAGCGCATCCACGCCCAGCTGTTCCAGCTTGGGGGCGTCTTGGGCGCGCAGGACACCTTTGACAATCAGCGGCCCGTCCCAATGGTCGCGCAGCCAGGCGACATAGTCCCAATCCGGAGAGGTCCGCAGCAAATAGCCGATATGCGCCGTGGACGATCGGGCGGTCATTGGCGTTTCTGTATACGCATCCAGGGTTCGCATTCTGGGCATGCCGCGGCTGGCCATGCCCAAGGCCCAGGCCGGGCATTGGGCGACCTGCGCCAACAAACGCGGCGTAAGGCGTGGCGGTTGGGTCAGGCCAGAGCGGGTCTGACGTTCCCGGCGCGATGCAACCGGGACGTCAACCGTCAGGATAAGTGCGTTAAACCCAGCGGCGCGCGCACGGTTCAACATATCCTGCCGAATGTCGGGGTCTTTGGGCGGGTACATCTGAAACCAGGCTTGATCACCCACATGGGGGGCCAGGTCCTCGGGCGATTGGCTGGCAACCGTGCTGAGGCAATAGGGAATGCCCGCTTCGCGCGCGGCACGGGCCAAATGCCCTTCGGCATCGGGCCAGATCAGACCCGACATGCCAATTGGGGCCATGCCAACTGGTAAGGGGAGGCGCCCGCCCATCCAGGGAACCGAAAGGTCGCATTCCAGCGGGCCATGCAGGATCGATGGCATCAAGCCAATTTTATCCAGCTCTGAACGGTTGCGGGATTTGGTGGCCTCGGCCCCGGTACCGCTGTCCAGATACTCCCAGACAAACCGGGGCAAGCGGCGGCGGGCGCGGTGGCGCAGATCCTCTAGGGCGGGGTAACGCTGGTCCAAAGTCATGCGGGTATCATCCTGCGATTGGTCCCCCTGTCCAGATGAAATCCCTTAACGCGTTAAAAAATGGCGCTTGCCCTCTAGCAATGCGGTGGCGGGCTGATCAGCCATATCGTTGCCGTGCGAATCCGGTTATTTCGGCAAGCGGCGGAAAAGTCGCGAACAGAGTGTGAACATCCTCTTTTCGCTGTGATTGAATCAGGCTAGGATCGCGCGTATGAGCACTTTTGACGAAATGGACGCCTTTGAGGGCGCCTCGCTTTCTTCTCGCGCTATGGCGGCGCGCCCGATGCCCTATTTGGATGGGTTGAACCCGGCCCAGCGTGAGGCCGTGGAGTGTCTGGAGGGGCCGGTCTTGATGCTGGCTGGAGCAGGCACGGGCAAGACCAAAGCGTTGACCACGCGGATTGTGCATTTGTTGAACACCAACAGCGCCCGCCCCAACGAAGTTTTGGCGGTGACCTTCACCAACAAAGCTGCGCGTGAGATGAAAAACCGTGTTGGCGCGATGATGGGGCAGGCGATTGAAGGAATGCCCTGGCTTGGCACCTTCCACTCGATCTGCGTGAAACTGTTGCGTCGCCATGCGGAGCTGATTGCCATGGATGATGGCAACGGAGTTATAGAAGAGGCGCGCCCGCCGCTGCATCTGAAGTCGAACTTCACCATTTTGGATACGGATGATCAGATCCGTCTGTTGAAACAGCTGATCCAGGCCAATGGTATTGATGACAAACGCTGGCCTGCGCGGATGCTGGCAGGCATTATTGATGACTGGAAAAACCGCGCGCTGACACCGGAGAAGGTGCCCACGGCGGATGCCGGAGCCTATAATCACCGGGGCCCCGACCTTTATAAGCAGTACCAACGCCGCCTGCTGGAGCTGAATGCAGTCGATTTTGGCGACTTGTTGCTGCACATGGTGACGATTTTCCAGACCCACCCGGATGTATTATCGCAGTATCAGCGTTGGTTCCGGTTTATCATGGTGGACGAATATCAGGATACCAACGTCGCCCAATATTTGTGGCTGCGACTTTTGGCGAGCGCGCATCATAATATCTGTTGTGTGGGAGATGATGACCAGTCGATCTATGGCTGGCGCGGGGCCGAAGTGGGCAACATCCTGCGGTTTGAGAATGATTTTCCCGGCGCAAAAACCGTGCGGCTGGAGCAAAACTATCGCTCAACAGAACATATCTTGGCCGCCGCTTCCAATGTGATCCGGGGCAACCAGGGGCGTTTGGGAAAAGAGCTGTGGACTGAGGCAACCGGCGGCGAAAAGGTCCGCCTGATTGGTCATTGGGATGGCGAGGAAGAGGCGCGCTGGATCGGGGAAGAAATCGAGTCCATGCAGCGCGGCAGTCGCGGCGTGCGGCCGATGGACCTGGACCAGATGGCCATCTTGGTCCGCGCCTCCCACCAGATGCGCGCGTTCGAAGACCGTTTCCTGACCATTGGCTTGCCCTACCGCGTCATTGGTGGCCCGCGTTTCTATGAACGGATGGAGATCCGCGATGCCATGGCCTATTTCCGGGTTGTGACTTCGCCGGATGATGATCTGGCATTCGAGCGGATTGTAAACACGCCCAAGCGTGGCCTCGGCAACAAGGCGCAGCAAACCATTCAAAGCGTGGCGCGCAGCAATGGCGTGTCCTTGGTCGAAGGCGCCCGGCTGGCGGTTGAATCGGGTATGATCAAGGGGAAGGGCGGCGCCGCCCTGCGCACATTGGTCGAAGATATCCGCCGTTGGGGCCGATTGGCCGGAGATGGCGATATGACCCATATGGAGCTGGCCGAAATCATCCTGGATGAGAGCGGCTATACGACCATGTGGATGAACGACAAAACGCCAGAAGCGCCGGGGCGGCTTGAAAACCTGAAAGAACTGGTCAAAGCGCTTGAAAGCTTTGAAAACCTGCAGGGGTTTCTGGAGCATGTGAGCCTGGTGATGGACAATGACAGTCAGGACGCGGAGCAGAAGGTCAGTATAATGACTCTGCACGCCGCCAAAGGTCTGGAGTTTCCCGCCGTCTTCCTGCCAGGGTGGGAGGATGGGCTGTTCCCGTCGCAACGCTCTATGGATGAAAGCGGCCTGAAGGGATTAGAGGAAGAACGCCGCCTGGCCTATGTGGGCATCACTCGGGCCGAAGAGGTCTGCACCATTTCTTTTGCGGGCAATCGCCGCGTGTTTGGTCAGTGGCAATCGCAGCTGCCGTCCCGGTTTGTGGATGAGCTGCCCGAGGATCACGTCGAGGTGCTGACGCCGCCCGGTCTCTATGGTGGTGGTTATGGTGCGGCGGCGCCGGTGAAATCTACCATTGACGAGCGTGTGGCCCAGGCGGATGGCTATAACTCACCCGGCTGGAAGCGCATGCAGGCGCGGTCCGGAGAGCGCGGCCTGTCGCAACCCAAAGAAAGCCGCACCCAAGTGATCGACCTGGACGCAGTCTCGGCCCATACCTTGGGCGATCGGGTGTTCCATCAGAAATTTGGCTACGGCGCTGTGGTTGGCATCGAAGGCGACAAGCTGGAGATCGATTTTGAAAAAGCGGGCACCAAGAAGGTGGTCGCGCGGTTTGTCACCTCTGATTCCGACGTGCCGTTCTAGAGCTGTTTTCCAGCTGCGTGACATCGTTGTTGTCCTTTGCATCTGGAAAGGCTGCGAAGCGGCTAAGCCAAAGGGGCGGGTTTTGACCCGCCTTTTTTATGTGTGTGGCCGACCTCACGCGGCCTGAGGGCAGCCTGGGGTACGTGTCGTGAAACTGTCTTCATGTTGAGGTTGTGATATTTTCACAAGCACGGCTCGCCTTCTGCGGGTGCGACCTGGGCGTTGTTACTGTCAATGATTGCGCATCCCAAACTTGCCTGAACGGCCACAGGGAAGAGGTGTCGTGATGTAAGAGGGGCGATCGCTGCATGAAGACATAAAAAAACGGCGGCACCAGGGAGGAGGAGGGGTGCCGCCGTTCTTGTTAACATCAGAGCAAGGGAGGAGGAGGAAGCCCTGATGTATGTCTGGCCAATTGGCCGTATAAGTCGCGGTGGCATCAGGGAGGAGGAGGATGCCACCGCTAAAGACAGGCCCTAGGGAGGAGGAGGAAGGGCCTGATCTCTCAGTTAAATATTGTCATATGCCGCTTCAAGAGCGACGCGTTTAATCATGCTGCGAGATAGGCCAAGATCGGCCAGTTCGCGGTTGCTCAGGGCGCGAAGTTCATTCAAAGACTTGCGATAAATGGCGTAGGCTTTCACCTTTGCAACCAGACCGCCGACAAAACCGCTCTGTGCGTTTTGCGTCAGGCTCATTGAAGTGGTGTGTGCTGTTGCTGCCATCGTCGTGTTCGCTTCGTCGTATGTTTGCGTTTCGCTGTTGAGATTGAAAATAAACAATTGCTGCGATTGCACAATGACCGTGTTGGCAAGCCCGCTATGCGGTTTGTGCATGGGTCATTTCCCAAGGGCCGGAGACGGTGCCTCGAATTTGCATCGAAATGGCGCGGTTGCTTTTTTTTTGGCATCCAGGCGTGATCTGGGTGCCAGCTTTCTTGAAATTCAGCGACTGTGGGATGTTGGGTCTTGCTTTGTGAGATCCTATATAGAGCGCGTTACGTAAAAGATGGGGCAAAAATGCAAGATTTGATTCGAAAAACTTTGGACGGTTTGCCCTTTCCGGGGTCTGGATCGTTGATAACAAACGATATTGTCCGCGCCTTGCGAGTCGAGAGCGGTCAGGTCTCGATGGTATTTGAAGCCCCCAGTGCCGCAATTGCGGCGCAAATGGAGCCTTTGCGACGTGCGGCCGAGGCTGCGGTTCTGGCCTTGGATGGTGTCGACTCGGTTTCAATTGTACTGACCGCGCATCAGGGCGCGCCTGCGACCAGTGCTCAAGGTCTCAGGACCAGTGCTCAGGGTCTCAAACTGGGCGGTCATATGAAACCTCAATCCGGTGCGATGCGGCCATCAAGCGTAAAGCGGATCCTTGCCATCGGTTCCGGCAAGGGGGGGGTTGGTAAATCCACCGTCAGTTCAAATCTTGCGGTGGCATTGGCGCGGCAGGGGCGGCGTGTTGGTCTGTTGGACGCGGATATCTATGGTCCCAGCCAGCCCCGCATGATGGGCCTCACACAGCGCCCCAGCAGCCCTGACGGGCAGATGATCGAACCGCTCAAGGCGCATGGGGTGACTGTTATGTCGCTCGGATTGATGGTTGCCGAGCAAGAGGCGATCATTTGGCGGGGTCCAATGCTGATGGGGGCGCTGCAGCAGATGATGACGCAGGTCAACTGGGGTGAGCTGGATGTGCTGCTGGTTGATCTGCCACCAGGCACCGGGGATGTGCAGCTGACGTTGTGTACCAAGTCCCAGCCGACCGGGGCTATTGTGGTCAGCACCCCGCAGGATGTTGCGCTGTTAGATGCGCGCAAGGCGCTGGACATGTTCGCCAAGCTCAAGACGCCGGTTCTGGGTCTGGTAGAGAATATGTCGTTCTTTGCCTGCCCTGATTGCGGTGGGGTCCATCATATCTTTGGCCATGGCGGGGTCGCAGCTGAGGCGGAGCGGTTGGGGGTTCCTTTGATCGGGTCCTTGCCGATTGATCTGGAAACCCGTTTGGCGGGCGATGCTGGCGCGCCTGTTGCTTTGGGCAGCGGCGCAATGGCTGAAGCTTACGAGCAAATGGCGGCGGGGCTGATCCGGGGCGGCATGGCCTAAATCCCAATAACGCAAGATCTGGCGTTGAGCGGGTCGCCATTGGCCCGTTTGGCGAAATGGGAAACCTTGGGAACGCCTGGCGCGCGCCTGAGGTGTCTGCGCAGCATCTGCGTGTGGGAAATCATGGGAGGTCTGGGAAGTCGTGGGATTTGCCTGCGAGAACCAGGAACGAATCACTTTAGTTGGGCTGAATCCACGTCTTTTTGAGAACGTACGGGGAACGCATGCGGATGCGGTTGTTCTTCGCCAAAGAATCTCGGGAAATTATGGGAGTTTTTTGATGGGTGCAAGTCGCCACTAAATGTAGGTGGTTAATGTCATTGCGCCACCACATTGAGCGGATTTTGACATAATTTTGACCTGAGGTGAGTCGCTGGCACGCGCTTGCAGCAGCTTTCTGACGCTCAGCTATAGATATTAGTAGTTGCCAGCCCATTAATTCCCATGATATCCCTAATCTCATCGAAAGACGGAGAGCTGGGGCAGCAAACGACCCCGACCAAAACTAAAAATAGCAGGTTTCATACAGGCCTTCGCTTTTTCGAAAAAAGAGAGATCCGGCGCGCGGGCGAGCAGACATCCCCCCAGGTGGCGCGCGCAGTCGGACACCCGCTCAGCGGGCTGTGGAGGCGGGTTGATCAGTGGCAGCAGATCAACCCGCCCCTTTTCATTTTGGGGGAAGGGACAGCGCCAAAAGGCGCAGTAAAGGAGCGGTCGTTTGGGTCGCAGGTTCAGAGGCGAGGGCCACCACAAGGTGGACACCAAGGGGCGGGTATCTATTCCGGCCTCCTTTCGCCGTGTGCTGGAGGCATCCGACCCGAACTGTGAACCCGGTGGCAATCCTGAACTGGTGATTGTCTATGGCGACCAGCGCCGCAAGTTCCTGGAAGTTTACACAATCGAAGCGATCAATGAGGTGGACGACAAGATCGACGCCTTGCCGCGTGGCTCGATGCAGCGCAAGATGCTGCAACGCATGTTTCACGGGCAATCCTTCCCGACAAATGTGGATGAGACCGGTCGCCTGGTGCTGCCTGCCAAGTTGCGCAGCAAAATCGAGCTCGACAAAGAGGCCTTCTTTATCGCTGCGGGCGATACGTTCCAGATCTGGAAGCCCGAAACCTATGAGGCGGAAGAGCTGGCACAAGAAGAAAAGTGGATGGAAGATCTGCCCGAAGATTTCGACCCGATGGAGTTCCTCGATGGCTAAGGTGACGGTGCGATGACGCAGACCGGGGGGAATGCACCACATATTCCAGTTCTGTTGCGCCCATTGTTGGCGGCAGTAGCGCCTGTGTCGGGCGCTTGGCTGGATGGCACCTTTGGTGCGGGTGGTTACAGCCGAGGTTTGTTGGACGCAGGGGCGGATCACGTAACCGGGGTTGACCGGGATCCCCTGGCGTTTGAGTTGGCCGCGGGTTGGATCGATCAATATGGCGACCGCCTGACCCTGCAGCCGGGTGTGTTTTCCAAGATGGATGAATACGCTTCGGATCTGGATGGGGTGGTGCTGGATCTTGGGGTCTCATCCATGCAACTGGATCTGGCCGAGCGTGGGTTTTCCTTTATGAAGGATGGGCCCCTGGACATGCGCATGTCACAGGATGGTCCAAGTGCGGCAGATCTGGTGGCAGAGCTGGAAGAGGTTCAGCTGGCGGATATCCTCTTTACCTTTGGGGAAGAACGCGCGAGCCGCCGCATTGCCAAAGCCATTGTAAAAGAGCGTGCAATCGAGCCGATCACAACCACTCTGCGGCTTGCCAAGATCATCGAAAGCTGCCTGCCGCGTCCAAAGCCCGGCCAGTCACATCCTGCGACGCGCAGCTTTCAGGCGCTGCGCATTGCGGTGAACGGCGAGTATGAAGAGCTGTTTGCGGGGCTTTTGGCTGCGGAACGTGCGTTGAAACCCGGTGGATTGTTGGCGGTTGTGACCTTCCATTCGGTCGAGGATCGGATGGTCAAACGATTCTTTCAGCATCGGGCAGGGCGCACCGGGCGCGCCAACCGTTATGCGCCGGAAACCATTGAAACGCCCAACCAATTTGAGTTGGTCACCCGCAAGGCCGTGGGCCCCGACGATCAGGAACTGGCGGAAAACCCCCGCGCGCGTTCGGCGCGGTTGCGGGTGGGGCGTCGCACGGATGCAGACCCCGAAGGGATTTCCCCAAAAGAGCTGGGCATGCCGCAATTGAGAGAGGGTCGGACATGAGAACTCTTCTTTATATGGCAACGGCCTTGTCGGTTCTGGGGCTGGCGTTTTGGGCCTATCAGGAAAACTATGCCACGCAGCAGGCGCTGAAAGATACCCGCAGCCTGCAACGCCAGATCGGCGCTGCACAGGCGCGGTTGACCGTGTTGCGGGCAGAGTGGGCGTACCTCAATCGTCCCAACCGGCTGCGAGAGCTGGCTGAGCTGAATTTCGACCGGCTGGGATTGCTGCCTTTGCGCCCGGATCAATTTGGCCGTGTGGATGAAATCGCCTATCCGCCCAGCGAGCTGGAATTTGAAAACGGCGTTGTTGTTTCCACTTTGAACGCAGGAAGAGAGCCATGATCCGCAAACCGCTTCGCCCTTTGGCACGGGTTCTGGCCGCGCGTGAGAAGGGCGAAAACCCGGACGTAATCGAGCGGGAAAACCTGCGCGAACGCCACGCGGAAATGGCGGTCAAGTCCCGACAACGGGCCGAAGGACGCCTGCTGGTTTTGGGCGTCTTCTTTATTTGTGCCTATGCCGCCATTGCCGGGCGGATGGGAATGATGGCCTCGGCCGAGCCACAGGAGCCTCTGGCCAATGTGGCAGGCGGGGCAATTGCCATGCAGCGGGCCGATATTGTGGATCGTCAGGGTCGCATTCTGGCAACAAACTTCGAGACCCATTCGCTTTATGCGCAAACGCCACAGATGATCGATCCGGCCTATGCCGCGGATGAGCTGGCCAAGATTTTCCCGGATCTGGACCGAGATGAGCTGCTGGAAGATTTTACCGGCAAGCGTAAGTTTCTGTGGATCAAGAAAAAGATCAGCCCCGAGCAAAAGCAGGCCGTGCATGACATCGGCGATCCCGGTCTGATGTTTGGCCCGCGCGAAATGCGACTTTATCCCAATGGGCGGCTGGCGTCCCATGTGCTGGGCGGGGCCGGGTTCGGCAAGGAAGGCGTCAACGCAGCCGAGGTGATCGGCGTTGCGGGCGTGGAAAAGCAATTCGATGACTATTTGCGTGATCCGGCCAATGGCAACACGCCGCTAGAGTTGTCGCTGGATCTGACGGTGCAATCCGCCGCCGAACAAGTTCTGGCAGGCGGTATGGCTTTGATGAACGCCAAAGGCGCCACCTCGATCCTGATGGATGTGCACACGGGCGAGGTCGTCTCGGTTGTTTCGCTGCCGGATTTTGACCCCAATGACCGCCCCACGCCCCCTACCGAAGGGTTCGACCCTTCTGTCAGTCCGCTGTTTAATCGCGCGGTGCAGGGGGTTTATGAGCTGGGGTCGACATTCAAAATCTTTGCCGCGGCACAGGCTGTTGATCTGGGGCTGGTGAATCCTGAGACCGTTATCGACATTCGCGGCCCCTTGCGCTGGGGGAAACACGCGATCCGTGACTTCCATTACTATGGCAAGGAACTGTCGGTGACCAAGATCATCGTCAAATCGTCCAATATCGGCACCGCGCGTCTGGCGCAGCAAATTGGCGTTGCGCAGCAGAAGTCCTTCCTCGGGCGGTTGGGCCTTTTGGAGCCCACCCCGTTTGAGATTGTTGAGGCCCAGGGCGGCAAGCCTTTGCTGCCGCCCAATTGGTCCGAGCTTTCGGCAATGACCATTTCTTATGGACACGGGATTTCGACCAGCCCGATGCATCTGGCGGCGGGATATGCGGCGATTGCCAATGGCGGCCACTATGTGTCGCCCACCGTGCTGAAGCAAACCGGCCCGCAATACGGCCACCGCGTGATGTCACCAGAGGCTGCGAAGGCCGCGCGCACCATGCTGCGCAAAGTGGTCACCGAAGGCACTGCATCCTTTGCCGAAGTGCCGGGGTATCAGGTGGCGGGAAAAACCGGCACCGCGGACAAGCCGCGCCCACAAGGGGGATATTACGACAACAAGGTGATCGCCACTTTTGCCACTCTGTTCCCGGCTGACGAGCCGCAATATGTGCTGGTGGTGACCTTGGATGAGCCTGAGATCATCGCCCATGGCGAAGAGCGGAGAACCGCCGGTTGGACCGCCGTTCCTGTCGCAGCAGAGATGATTTCGCGCCTTGCGCCGCTGTTGGGGGTGCGACCACGCGTTGAACCTGCAGCACCAACCAGTATAACGCTGACCTCAAACTGACCAGTAAGGGGCAATGACCATGGCCTGTGAACAACCGCTGAGCCAATTGGGGCTGACAGCGCGTGGCGGCGCGGATCCGATGATCCGGGGCCTGGCCACCGACAGCCGCCAAGTGGGCGAAGGTTTTCTGTTTGCGGCCTTGCCCGGCAGCCAGGTCCATGGTGCGCGTTTTGTGGAAATGGCGCTGGAACAAGGCGCGGTTGCGATTTTGACAGATGTCGAAGGGGCCGCGCTGGTGGGCGAGTTTGTCGAAGATAATGGCGTTGCCCTGTCGGTTGTTGAAGACCCGCGACAGTCCTTGGCAGGGGCTGCGGCCCTGTGGTTTGGGGCTCAGCCGCAAACGATGGTGGCTGTGACAGGCACCAATGGCAAAACCTCGGTTGCGACCTTTGTGCGCCAGATCTGGAGCGAATTGGGATACAGCGCGATCAATGTGGGCACCACCGGGGTCGAGGGCGCCTGGAGCCGCGCGTTGCAGCATACAACGCCAGATCCGATCACCCTGCACAAGGCGTTGGCAGATGCGGCTGAGGCCGGCGTGACCCATGCGGCCATGGAAGCCTCTTCGCATGGGCTGGACCAGCGCCGCTTGCATGGCGTGCATCTGGTGGCTGCGGGTTTCACCAATTTCACCCAGGATCACCTGGATTATCACCACAGTTTCGAAGCCTATTTTGCCGCCAAAGCCAGCCTGTTCCGCAGTGTCCTGCCCGAAGATGGCGTGGCCGTTTTGAACATGAACGACCCGCGCGGGGTCGAGATGCGCGCGCTTGCCGCCGCAAAGGGACAAGAGATCATGACCGTGGGCCTTGGCCTTGGGGATCTGGCTCTGGTGGGAACTCGGTATGATGCAACGGGTCAGGACATTCGGTTCTCCTGGCATGACAAGGCGCAAGTGGTGCGGTTGAATCTCATTGGTGGGTTTCAGGCGGAAAACGTGCTGTTGGCCGCCGGGCTGGTCATTGCCAGTGGCGAAGACCCGTTGAAGGTTTTTGAAACCCTGCCGCATCTCACCACCGTGCGCGGGCGCATGCAGCTGGCGGCGACGCGCAGCAATGGGGCCACCGTCTTTGTTGATTATGCCCATACGCCGGATGCGGTTTCGACGGCCATTCAAGCGCTCAGGCCGCATGTCTTGGGGCGGCTGATCGCCATTGTGGGGGCAGGCGGGGATCGCGATGCCTCTAAACGCGCCTTGATGGGAGAGGCCGCACAGGCCAAGGCGGATGTGGTGATCGTGACCGACGACAACCCCCGCAGCGAAGATCCTGCCGCCATTCGTGCGGCCGTCATGACCGGCGCGCCGGATGCCTATAACGTTGGCGACCGGGCCGAGGCCATCCTGCGCGGGGTGGATATGCTGGCTCCGGGTGATGCGTTGATTATCTGCGGCAAGGGTCATGAAAGCGGTCAGGTGGTGGGCGACACCGTGTTGCCGTTTGATGATGTGGAACAGGCCAGCATCGCTGTTGCGGCCTTGGACGGGGGGATTGCGTGATGCTCTGGACCGCACAAGAGGCACAACAGGCAACCGGTGGCGCGCTGCGCGGTGATTGGAGCGTCAATGGTGTCTCGATTGACACCCGCACGCTGGCGCCCGGAGATCTCTTTGTTGCGCTCAAAGCGGCGCGGGATGGGCATGATTTTGTGGTGCAAGCCCTTAAAAACGGAGCAGGGGCCGCTTTGGTCTCGCGCGTGCCGGATGGGGTGGCTGCAGATGCGCCTCTGTTGATTGTGCCCGACGTGCAGGCCGGGTTGGAAGCCCTGGGCCGCGCCGCGCGGGCGCGGACAAATGCCAGGGTTGTGGCGGTCACAGGTTCGGTTGGCAAAACCTCGACCAAGGAAATGCTGGCCACAATGCTGCAGGATCAGGGCAAGACCCACGCGGCGGTGGCGAGCTATAACAATCATTGGGGCGTGCCTCTGACACTGGCCCGAATGCCGCGCGACACAGAATTTGCCGTGATCGAAGTGGGCATGAACCACCCCGGCGAAATCGCCCCCTTGGCGCAACAGGCCCGTCCGCATGTGGCCATGGTGACCACGGTTGCCGCCGTCCACCTTGAAGCGTTTGACGATATTGATGGCATCGCCCGCGAGAAGGCCGCCATCCTGTCTGGTCTGGAACCCGGTGGCGTGGCTGTTTTGAACGCAGACATTGAAACAGCCCCCACGCTGGCCGCAGTGGCCAAAGATGGTGGTGTCTCCACACACTGGTTCGGCACCTGCTCGGAAACTCATAAATTGTTGTCGGTGGAAGCTCAAGGGGACAGCACTCGTGCCGAGGTTCTGATTGACGGCCAAGCCCATGAGCTGACCATTCAATCCCTCGGCGCACATTTTGCAATGAACGCTTTGGGTGCGCTTGCCTGTGTCGCGGCTTTGGGCGCAGATTTGGACCGCGCGGTGGCGAGCCTGGCGCTTTGGTCGCCGGTCAAAGGCCGTGGCGCACGATTGGAGCTGCCTTGGAAGGGCGGCGTGCTGACTGTTCTGGATGACAGCTATAACGCAAACCCCACCTCGGTCGGCGCGGCACTCTCTGTTCTGGCGGCAGCCCCGACGCGGGGGCGCAAGATTGCGGTTCTAGGCGATATGAAAGAGCTGGGCCCCGATGAGGTCGCCATGCACCAAGCGCTCGCACGGCATGAGGCGGTGCCGCACATCGATCAGATCTTTGGCGTTGGCCCGTTGATGCGCGCGCTGGATGACGCTTTGGCGGATGGCAAGCGTGGAACGTCGTGGCAGAACGCCTCTGACGCGATCTCTGCTCTTCCGGCTCAGCTGGAACCCGGCGATACGCTGCTGATCAAAGGCTCTTTGAGTGTCGGATTGGGAAAGCTTGTTGACGCGCTGCGTGATATGAGCGATGCCCCCGCAACTTTCAAAAACAACCATCCGTGAATAGGAACACCTAGGCATGTTATATTGGCTGACAGCCCTGTCAGATGGCGGCGACTTTTTCAATCTGTTCCGCTATATCACCTTTCGCGCAGGCGGCGCGTTTCTGACGGCGCTGATCTTTGGGTTTTTGTTTGGCAAGCCGCTGATCAATGTGCTGCGCAAAAAACAGGGCAAAGGTCAGCCGATCCGCGATGACGGCCCCGAAAGCCACCTGTCCAAAGCGGGAACACCAACCATGGGCGGTCTATTGATCGTGGGCGCGCTGGTCACCAGCACCCTGCTGTGGGGGCGTTGGGACAATCCGTTTATCTGGATGGTGCTTCTGGTCACGCTTGGCTTTGGCCTAATCGGCTTTGCCGATGATTACGCCAAAGTCTCCAAACAGAACACCAAAGGCGTGTCGGGCAAGGTTCGCCTGGCCCTGGGCATGCTGATCGCGCTGTTGGCCACGGCCTGGGCGACCTATTTCCACCCCGGCGACCTGCAAAACCAACTGGCGCTGCCGGTGTTCAAGGATACGCTGATAAACTTGGGTCTTTTCTATCTGCCCTTTGGCATCTGTGTGATCGTGGGCTCTGCCAATGCGGTGAACCTGACCGATGGTCTGGATGGCCTGGCGATTATGCCGGCGATGATTGCGGGGCTGACCCTAGGGGTGATCGCCTATGTCGTTGGACGTGCGGATTTCACCCAGTATCTGGATGTGCATTACGTGGAAAACACGGGCGAAATCTTTATCTTTACCATGGCGCTGTTTGGCGCGGGCCTTGGGTTCTTGTGGTACAACGCACCGCCTGCGGCTGTGTTCATGGGCGACACCGGATCGCTTGCGCTGGGCGGTGCTTTGGGTGCCATTGCGGTGGCCACCAAACACGAGCTGGTTCTGGCCATCGTCGGAGGGTTGTTTGTGGTTGAAGCACTGTCGGTGATCATTCAGGTGCTGTATTTCAAACGCACCGGCAAACGCGTGTTCCTGATGGCCCCGATACACCACCATTATGAGAAGAAGGGCTGGGCCGAGCCGACCATCGTCATCCGGTTTTGGATCATCGCAGTGATCCTTGCGATGATCGGTCTGGCCACGCTGAAAGTGCGCTGATCAAGATCCAGAAGTTGTTCGAAACGCCTGCGCCAGTCGCAGGCGTTTTGCGTTTCCCCAGCAATGGCGGGGTCCTCCCGCGGCTGAGCGCCAGGGCAAGCCCTGTCTCTCCCTCTTGGGCCAAGCGCGCTTAGCGCGCGGTCGGGGCTGAGGCGATTGTGTCGCGTGATTTATGACTGGGAAGGTGCATTTGGCAAAGCGGAGCCTTGGCTTGCTTTTCGCCGCTTACACTGTACAGGGTAAGCGAAACAAATAAGTTGGAGGCGATGGCGATGATCCCCGTAGTAGGCTTTGCTGGTGAAAAACTTGCGGTATTGGGGCTGGGGCGGTCTGGGCTTGCCACCGCGCGGGCGCTGCGTGCGGGCGGGGCTGAGCCGGTGTGTTGGGATGACAATGCCGCCGCGCGTGAGCGGGCTGAAAGCGAAGGCTTTACCTGCCGCAAGCTGACGCGTGAGGATGCCTTTGACGATATTGCAAGCCTGATTGTGTCGCCGGGTATTCCGCATCTTTATCCAAACCCGAACCCGGTGGTGAAACAGGCGCTCAAAGCCGGGGTGCCGGTGGACAATGACATCGGCTTGTTCTTTCGCTCGCTGGCGACGCGGGAATGGGACCGGTTTGAGCAGCTGCCCAAAGTGGTGGCGGTGACGGGCTCCAACGGGAAATCCACCACGGCGGCGCTGCTTCAGCATATTCTGGAAGAGGCCGGTCGTGAAAGCCAGCTGGCGGGCAATATCGGCCGCGGTGTTCTGGACATTGATCCCCCCGGGGATGGCGGTGTGGTGGTGCTGGAATTGTCGAGTTACCAGACCGACCTGGCCCGCGCGCTGACACCGGATGTGGCGGTGTTTACCAACCTCAGCCCGGATCATCTGGATCGCCATCACGGCATGGGCGGCTATTTTGCGGCCAAGCGGCGGCTGTTTGCCGAAGGGGGACCGGACCGGGCCATCATTGGCGTGGACGAGGATGAGGGCCTGTTTCTGGCCGGTCAGTTGGCGGAAGGGCCCGGCGATGATCGGGTGATGCGGGTGTCCTCTGGGCAGAAACTGATGGGGCCGGGCTGGAACGTCTTTGTGCGCAAAGGGTTTCTGAGTGAATACCGCAAAGGGCGACAGGCGGCCTCTGTCGATTTGCGAGAGATGACGGGGTTGCCGGGTGCACATAACCACCAGAACGCCTGCGCCGCCTATGGGGCGGCGCGCGCGCTGGGGCTGGCTCCGCGTCAGATCGAGGCCGGGCTCAAGACATATCCAGGCCTGCCGCATCGCAGCCAGACCTTTGCCACATCTGGTGGCGTGCGCTTTGTGAATGACAGCAAGGCCACCAATGTGGACAGCGCGATCAAGGCGCTGAGCGCCTTCAAAAACATCCGCTGGATCTGCGGCGGGTTGGAGAAAGAAGGTGGTTTGGAGGCTTTGAAGGGGCAGACCAGCAATGTGGTCAAAGCCTATGTCATCGGGCGCGAGGCGGCGGGCTTTGCCATGCAACTGGATGTGGCGTCAGAGGTTTGCACGACGATGGCACAGGCTGTTGAGCAGGCGATGGCGGATGCTGGCGAAGGGGAAACCATCCTGCTGGCCCCGGCTGCGGCAAGTTTTGATCAATACGACAGTTTTGAGAAACGTGGTGATGACTTTATGGCGGAAGTGGCGCGCCGTTTGGAGTAAAGGGAAAAGGTGAGGGCGTAAAGAAGACGCTTCAGGGCTCACCAAAGCGGAACTGTTCCGCAAGTGCCACCTTGCGCAGGATCCCTGCATGTCAGAACCGTCTGGCCCTGCAAGTAAAATGACCGTATCCCCGCCCCCTTGGGGCGCGGAGCCTCGGCAATTTTTCTGGCAGGCCTGCGCCATTCCTGACCTTTGGGAGCCAGCGAAGGCGGCTCCGAAGCGGAACTTACCCCCTGGCGATGGCCGCACCTGCAGCGACGCCTGAGGCCCAGGCCCATTGGAAGTTATAGCCGCCAAGCCAGCCGGTGACATCCACGGCCTCGCCTATGGCGTAAAGGCCGGGGTGTGTTTTGGCCTCCAGGGTTTTGGAGGAGAGCGCGTCGGTTGAGATCCCGCCCAATGTGACCTCGGCCGTGCGGTAGCCTTCAGTGCCAGAGGGTTTCAGCGGCCAATTGGCCAGTGCTTCACATAGGGTGCTGAGCGCGCCGTCGGAATAGTCTGCAAGCCTTCCAGCCAGGTGCAGCTGGGGGGCGAGGAACTCAACCAAACGTGCGGGGAGATGTTTGGCCAGTTCGGTTGTGATCTCCTTGCGACCAGAGGTCTGACGCTGGCTGCGCAGCGTTTCATACAGGCTGCCATCCGGGATCAGATTGGCCCTGATCTCTTCGCCTTCGTGCCAATAGGAGGACAGTTGCAGCACGGCAGGACCTGACAGGCCGCGATGGGTGAACAAAAGCGCCTCGTCAAAGCTGGCGCGCGTGTTGGACAAGCGGGCGGGCAAGGCGACACCGGCCAGGGGTTTGAACCGCTCTCCAGGGAAAGTGAAGGGGACAAGCCCCGCGCGGGTGTCGATCAGGGGCAGGCCAAACTGGCGCGCGATGTCATAGGCCAGGCCGGTTGCGCCCATTTTGGGGATCGATTTTCCCCCTGTCGCCAGCACCAGATTGCGGCAGGATAGGGTTTGGGTCTTGCCGTTGCGCTCCAGCTCCACAGTAAAGTCATCAGCGCCGCGGCTGATCCGACCAACGCGGGTTTCCAGCCACAGGCCCGCGCCCGCCTGTTTCAGCTCAGCCACCAGCATGGCGACGATTTGTTTGGCGGAGCCATCACAGAACAGCTGGCCAAGCGTCTTTTCATGCCAGGCGATGCCATGGCGGTCGACCAGTTCGATAAAGTCCCATTGCGTGTATCGCGCCAGCGCTGATTTGCAGAAATGTGGGTTTTGCGACAGGTAGTTTTCGGCACTGGCATACATATTGGTGAAATTGCAGCGCCCGCCGCCTGAAATGCGGATTTTTTCGCCTGGGTTCTTGGCGTGATCCACCACCAAGACGTCCTGTCCCGCATGGGCGGCACACATCATGCCAGCTGCGCCAGCGCCAAGAATGACTGTTTCATACTGCATAATCGGGCATTGGCGCGGATTGTCGCCAAAGGCAAGAGGAAGAGGCTGGATTGAGGCAAAGTTTGTGGTTACAGTCCCCTTAATGACCCTCATAAGAGGGCGTATTTGAGGCAGATAACAGATCCTGATCCGGTGTGGAGACCACCCGGTGCTGAAGGACAGAAACGGCGGCGGTGAACCCATGACTGAGATGGTCTATGGCGCGGTTCCGGTACAAACCGGTGAACCTATTCTTCCCAAATGGTGGCGCACACTGGACAAGTGGACGATGACCTGCATTTTGTTGCTGTTTGTCGTCGGGCTTTTGTTGGGGCTGGCGGCCTCGGTCCCGTTGGCGGCTCGCAACGGGTTTGACAATCTCCACTATGTGCAGCGTCAAGCGGCCTTTGGCATGATGGCTTTGGGGGCGATGGTTGTCACATCGATGATGTCGCCGACGATGGTGCGCCGTGCAGCGGTGCTGGGATTTGCCGGGGCTTTTGTGGCCCTCATGCTGTTGCCGGTTTTGGGCACGGATTTTGGCAAAGGGGCCGTACGTTGGTACAGTCTTGGCTTTGCATCCGTGCAGCCGTCCGAGTTTTTGAAGCCCACATTTGTTGTTGTGGCCGCCTGGCTGATTGCGGCAAGCCAGCAGATCAATGGCCCGCCCGGCACGCTGATTTCCTTTGGTCTTTGTATCACCGTGGTGATGTTTCTGGTGATGCAGCCGGACTTTGGCCAATCCTGCCTGGTCCTGTTTGGTTGGGGTGTGATGTATTTTGTGGGCGGCGCGCCCATGCTGTTGCTGGTAGTGATGGCCAGTGTTGTGATCCTGGGGGGCATCGTCGCCTATTCCTCCTCCGAACACTTTGCCCGCCGTATTGATGGCTTCCTCAGCCCGGATGTGGATCCCACCACGCAGCTTGGCTATGCCACCAATGCGATCCGCGAGGGTGGATTGTTTGGCGTTGGTGTCGGTGAGGGACAGGTGAAATGGTCCCTGCCGGATGCGCACACTGATTTCATTATTGCGGTTGCAGCCGAAGAATACGGGCTGGTCTTGGTGGTGATTATCATCGCGCTTTATGCGCTGGTAGTGGTGCGTTCGCTGTTTCGTCTGATGAAAGAGCGCGACACATTCATCCGCTTGGCGGGCACCGGCCTTGTCTGCATGTTTGGCGTGCAAGCCATGATCAATATGGGCGTGGCCGTGCGTCTGTTGCCTGCCAAAGGCATGACCCTCCCCTTTGTGAGCTACGGCGGGTCCTCTTTGATCGCTGGGGGTATTGCGGTTGGCATGCTTTTGGCCTTTACCCGAACCCGTCCCCAGGGCGAGATCGCAGACTTCCTGCGCAGCTCGGGGCGCGGCTAACGAGATACGAAAGACAACGTCATGACGCAAAAGATGCTTTTGATGGCAGCGGGGGGCACGGGGGGACATATGTTCCCGGCCCAGGCCCTGGCTGAGGCGATGTTAAAGAAAGGCTGGCGGGTCAAGCTTTCCACTGACGCGCGCGGCGCGCGTTACACGGGGGGCTTCCCTCATACTTGCGAGATTGTCCAAGCCGCCTCTTCGACCTTTGCGCGTGGAGGTCTGCTGGCCAAGGCGTTGGTGGGGCCCAAGATTGTGGCAGGCACCGCCGCGATGGCCGTTCAGATGCTGCGCGATCGCCCCGATGTTGTTGTGGGCTTTGGCGGCTATCCGTCGATCCCCGCATTGGGCGCGGCAACCCTGCTGAAGCGGCCGCGGATGATCCATGAGCAAAACGGCGTTCTGGGGCGTGTGAACCAGATCTTTGCCAAACGGGTCGCCCAGGTGGCCTGTGGCGTCTGGCCAACAGATCTGCCCGAGGGGGCCACGGGCGTCCATGTGGGCAACCCGGTACGCGCAGCGGTTCTGGACCGGGCCGGTGCAGGCTATATCACGCCGGGTGACTACCCGATGGAGATCCTGATCATGGGCGGCAGCCAGGGCGCGCGGATCCTGTCAGATGTGGTGCCGCCTGCCATTGCGGGCCTGCCGATGGAGATCCTGAAACATCTGCGCGTGTCACATCAGGCGCGGGCCGAGGATCACGAACGTGTCGCAACTTATTATGCAGACCACGCAATCAACGCCGATGTGCAGCCCTTCTTTCAAGACGTGCCCAAACGCTTGTCCGAAGCGCAGTTGGTGATCTCGCGCTCGGGCGCATCCTCGGTTGCGGATATCTCGGTCATCGGCCGCCCGTCGATCCTGGTGCCCTTTGCTGCGGCGGCTGGGGATCACCAATCGGCCAACGCCCGCAGCCTGGTTGACGCTGGGGCCGCGGTGCTTATGCCCGAAAGCGCTCTTGACGTTTCCGTTCTGACAGAGCACATCACCGCAATTCTGAGTAACCCCGATGCCGCGTTGCAAATGTCGCGCGCGGCGCTGTCCACGGGTATCCCCGACGCAACCGAACGTTTGGTGGCCGAGGTCGAGCGACTGGCAGAGGAAGGATAAATATGAACCCTGCAACCAAACTCCCCGGCGACGTAGGCGCGATCCATTTTGTGGGCATCGGCGGTATCGGCATGTCGGGCATCGCCGAAGTCTTGTTGAACCTTGGCTATGTGGTGCAGGGCTCGGACCTGAAAACGTCCAAAATCACCCAGCGCCTGGAAACCCTGGGCGCAACTGTGTTCGAAGGCCAGCGCGCCGAGAACCTGGAAAACGCATCCGTTGTGGTGATCTCATCCGCGATCAAACCGGGCAATCCGGAGCTGGACGAAGCCCGGCTGAAAGGTCTGCCCGTGGTACGCCGGGCCGAGATGCTGGCCGAGCTGATGCGCCTGAAATCCAACATCGCGATTGCGGGCACCCATGGCAAGACCACCACCACCACGATGATGGCGGAACTGATGGTGCACGGGAAGTTTGACCCCACCGTGGTGAATGGCGGCATCATCCATGCCTATGGCTCCAACGCACGGATGGGGCAGGGCGAATGGATGGTGGTCGAAGCGGATGAGAGCGACGGCACCTTTAATCGCCTGCCAGCGACCATCGCCGTGGTCACCAATATCGATCCCGAACACATGGAGCACTGGGGCACCATCGAAAACCTGCGTCAGGGGTTTTATGACTTTGTCTCCAACATCCCCTTCTACGGCATCGCGGTCTGCTGCACCGACCATCCCGAAGTGCAGGCGCTGGTGGGCCGGATCTCAGACCGCCGGGTGGTGACCTACGGGTTCAACGCCCAGGCCGACGTGCGCGCGGTCAACCTGACCTACAAAGGCGGCATTGCCCATTTCGACATTCACCTCCAGGCCGAGGACAAGATCATCGAGGGCTGCACCCTGCCAATGCCCGGCGACCATAATGTCTCGAACGCCTTGTCTGCCGTGGCCGTGGCCCGCCACCTCGGCATGCGGTCGTCCGAAATCCGCGAAGCGCTGGCCAAATTTGGCGGCGTCAACCGACGTTTCACCAAAGTGGGTGAAGTGAACGGCGTCACCATCATCGACGACTACGGCCACCACCCGGTGGAAATCGCCGCCGTGCTGAAAGCCGCGCGTCAGGCCTCCGAAGGCCGTGTCATCGCCGTCCACCAGCCGCACCGCTATTCCCGCCTATCCAACCTGTTCGACGATTTTTGCGCCTGCTTTAACGAGGCCGATGTTGTCGCCATTGCCGAGGTTTTTGCCGCCGGTGAAGAGCCCATCGAAGGCGCAGGCCGCGATGATCTGGTCGCAGGCCTCATCCGCCACGGCCACCGCCATGCGCGTGCCATCCTGTCCGAGGATGATCTGGAACGTCTGGTGCGCGAACAGGCCCGCCCCGGTGATATGGTGGTCTGCCTTGGTGCCGGTACGATTTCGGCCTGGGCCAACGGTCTGCCCGCGCGGCTCCAAGGGTAACGGGCGGTGGCGTTGAACCTCTCCCTCCTTCTGGCCTGCCTGTGGGTGATCCTGGCCAATGTGCTGGCGATGATCCCCAGCCGCGACGACCACTGGCGCCGCGCCTATGTGCTGATCGCCATCGGCATCCCGCTTTTGGGCTATGTCACCTATGAAAACGGCCCCTGGTGGGGGCTGGCGCTGCTCTTGGCGGGCATGTCCATCCTGCGCTGGCCGGTGATCTACCTGTGGCGTTGGATCACCCGGCGCTGACCAAGCGCAAGACCGCCTTTCATTGCCCACAGGCCACGGTTGTGTATGCTGCAAGGTGATTTAAGCACAACGGATTAAAACGGCCAGTGGTTGAGATTTCAGAGATTAAAGACACAAGCAGTCTTGAAGCTTGGTTGGGAGGTCGTTTTCGGGAATATGCGACCGTCATGGCAGCCCGCAGCGCGTTGCGAACCTTGCCACTGTTCTGGGACTGGAGTCTGTCAGAACGCGCACGCAAATCTGGTTTTATGGCGTTGCCGCTCTTGAAGTGCAGCTTTACTGCTGCGGTTTCCAGCCGCTACCCGAAGGTATCGATGAAACAAATCGGTGTCGATGTGTCAGAAATATTGAATGCTCGTGCAAAGGGAATAAGTTCGGCTGCATGGGACGCCGGCTATGCAGTGGATTCTGCGGTTAGGTTGCAAGCCGGTCATGCTGCAAACGCGGCCTATGACGCTGTTACGGATGTTTTCGTACAAAAGTTCTTTACCGGAGAACCAGGCTCAGGTTTTGCTGAGGCACGAAGTATGGCAGACGCATCCATTTGGGGCAACGTTCGCTCCGATTGCTCAGACCTAAAGCGCGGAATTGATTTGTTGTCTTCACCGCTTTGGCGTGATGAAAATCCGCTTGCCGACCTGTGGGCAGATCTGCGCCCTAAAATCCTGAGCGCAGAAAACTGGCAGCCCGGTGATTGGCGATTCTGGGTGGAGTGGTACGAACAGATGCTCGACCCCATCACCAACCCGCCAAACTGGGAGCTGCTGAAGCAGGTCGCCTTGCTCGAGCCTGAGGTTTGGGATGCGGGGCCAAAGGACGTGAGCGAGGCGATTGCCGAGATTGAGAACCGCTTTGCATTGCTGGGAGAAACCAAAGCATGGCAGCAGCGCGCCGAAGCGCTTGAGGCGGAAATAGCAGCGCTTAAAATGCGCTCGCACAACCAGCCGCCGGAATTGGTGGAGGATATCGAGGCGCTAGAAGCGCCGGTTTTAGATCTAACACAAAACCTCGCCGTTGTTGCGGAAGAGTTAGAAAAGCCCGAACCTGAAAAGCACCTCTTGCGTCGATGCGGCGAAGTAATCAGAGATGCCGCGCTTGCCATCATTAAATACTGCGGCTCAATTGCGAATGATGTGATCCGCGCAGGCGCTAAAACGTTAGGAACCGGTGGCGCGGGGCTTGTTCTGGATAGTGCTTTCAATGATGGTCGCTTGGTCGAATATGCAACCAAGCTCATCAACGGTGTCGTCGGAGGTTGACGTTTCGCATGTGAGTTAAGGGCAGAGCCCGTCCCGGGGTGGGTGCGAAGCGCCCGCCATCAAACCAAAGGTTTGCCTCCGGCAAAATGGGGGCGGGGCGGGCGCTGCCCGGCCTTGCAGCCTGGCAATAGGTTTTTGTCGGGCGGACGCGTGCCTGTCGCTGACGCGACAGGCGGTTTGCTGTGACTATGCTCTTTCCTCCCTTTCCCACATGCCCTAAACCCATCCGCAGTTTTTGAAGACCCCTTTGGGGCATGGAGCGGGTATGGCTGATCTTCCAACAGTGCGCGGTAAGTTGACAGAGGGGCGCGACCTCTCGACCCTCACGTGGTTGCGTGTGGGCGGCCCTGCGGATGTGGTGTTTCAGCCGGCGGATGTGGACGATCTGGCGCAGTTCCTGCGGGATCTGGACCCCGGCGTGACGGTCTTTCCCATGGGGGTGGGGTCGAACCTCATCGTGCGCGACGGGGGCTTGCGCGCCGTGGTGATCCGGTTGGGGCGCGGGTTTAACCAGATCGACGTGGATGGCCAGACCGTTACCGCCGGGGCCGCCGCTCTGGACGCCCATGTGGCCAAAAAAGCGGCGGATGCGGGCGTGGATCTGACCTTCCTGCGCACCATTCCGGGATCCATCGGCGGTGCGGTGCGGATGAACGCGGGCTGTTATGGTTCTTACGTGGCGGATGTGTTCCAGTCGGCCACCCTCGTCACCCGCCGGGGCGAGATCCGCGAGGTCAACGCCGCAGAGCTGAATTTCCAATACCGCCAGTCCGATGTGCCCGAGGGCGCGGTGCTGGTTTCGGCCACCTTCCAAGGCCCGGCTGGCGACGCGGCAGAGCTGCACGCACGCATGGAGGCGCAGCTGCAAAAGCGCGATGAGACCCAGCCCACCAAGGACCGCAGCGCGGGATCGACCTTTCGCAATCCGGCTGGCTTTTCGTCGACGGGGCAGGCTGATGATGTGCATGATCTGAAGGCCTGGAAGGTGATCGACAACGCAGGTCTTCGGGGCGCCAGCATCGGTGGTGCTCAGATGAGCGAGAAACACTCGAATTTCATGATCAACACCGGTGGCGCAACTGCCGCAGATCTGGAAGCTTTGGGGGAACACGTTCGAAAAACGGTTTACGCGGATTCTGGCATCGCGCTAGAATGGGAGATCATGAGGGTTGGTGAGCCGAAGTGACCGGATAGGGTGACCGGAACTTGCCGATGGCGGTGTCTGGGTGATTTACTCGTTAGGCATTTGCTAACTTTCGTGGCTTAATGGTTAACGAGTCATTATGGTCCTTTGACGTCCCCGGGTGAGGGGCGGCGCGGCCACAGTGACTTGGCGGGGGAGACCCCGAAGGATTCGCCCGAATTTGGGCATTAAACAATAAGGGGCACAAACGCCCCATGAGCTTTTGAGGCGCGGTATGGTGAGTGGGACGAGCACAGCACTCCCGACAGTCGCAGTATTGATGGGTGGACCTTCTGCGGAACGCGAAGTGTCCCTGTCATCGGGTCGTGAATGCGCGGCCGCTCTGCGTGGGGAAGGGTTTGAGGTCACAGAGATTGACGCAGGCGCGGATCTGGTTGACCAATTGGCCAAGGTGAAACCAGATGTGGTCTTTAACGCGCTGCACGGTCGCTGGGGCGAAGACGGCTGCGTGCAGGGCCTGCTGGAGTGGTTGCGTATTCCTTATACACATTCCGGTGTGCGGGCCTCGGCCGTGGCAATGGACAAGGAGCGGTCCAAAGCAGCGTTTCACAGCCTGGGTATTCCCGTCGCGACCAGCGGCTTGTTTGCCAAGGAAGCGGTGCGCCGTCGCCATGTGATGCAGCCGCCTTATGTGGTGAAACCCAACAACGAAGGATCGAGCGTCGGGATCTATCTGGTGCATGAGGATAGCAATGGCCCGCCTGCGCTGGATGATGCGATGCCGGATGAGGTTCTGGTTGAGGCGTTTGTACCCGGACGCGAGCTGACGGTTGCGGTGCTCAAGGATCAGGCCCTGACGGTAACCGAGATCCACACCGATGGCTGGTATGATTACGATGCCAAATACAAGCCCGGCGGCTCGTCTCATGTAATCCCGGCGGATCTGCCGGATGAGATCTATGGCTTATGTCTTGATTACGCGCTCAAGGCGCATCGGGTTTTGGGATGCCGGGGCCTGAGCCGTGCGGACTTCCGCTGGGATGAGAGCAAAGGCAAGGACGGGTTGATCATCCTTGAGGTCAATACCCAACCCGGTATGACGCCGACCTCGCTGGCACCCGAACAAGGCGAACACGCAGGGCTGACCTTTGGTCAGCTGTGTGCCGCATTGGTGGAGGACGCAAGTTGCGATCGCTGATCCAATCCCTCCGCCGCCACAAGCTGCCCAAAAGCGACCCGGCACCGTCACGGTTAAAGTACCGCATCCAGCGCTGGATGCTGACGCCTGGCATCCGCCTTGGTCTGCGCGTCGGCTTGCCGATCTGCTGTCTGGGCGCGGCGCTTGCGATTTTTCTGGCCAGCGAAGAGCGCCGCGATGTGATTGTGACGAGCTTTAACGAGCTGCGGACCGAGTTTGAGAACCGGCCCGAGTTTCTGGTTGAGGTCATGGCAATCGATGGTGCAGGAGCGGAATTATCTGACGACATCCGCGAGGTGATGTCGATCGACTTCCCTGTCAGCTCGTTTGATCTGGAACTGCCGATGCTGCGGGATCTGATCGAAGGGTTGGACCCTGTGAAATCAGCCAAGGTTCGCATTCGCCCCGGCGGTATTTTGCAAGTTGATGTGGTGGAGCGGACCCCTGCGGTTGTCTGGCGCACACGTGACGGTTTGGCGCTGTTGGATGAAACGGGCGCCTTTGTCGCCGAGCTTGGCAGTCGCGATCTGCATCCGTTGTTGCCGCTGATTGTTGGGACTGGCGCGGATGCCCATGTGCCCGAAGCCTTGCAGCTGTTGGCCGCATCACGTCCGCTTGATGGGCGGGTGCGTGGTCTGGTCCGCATTGGCGAGCGCCGCTGGGATGTGGTTTTGGATCGCGATCAACGCATTTTGTTGCCGACGCTTGAACCGGTGACTGCCTTTGAACGCGTTATCGCCGTCAGCGAGGTGCAAGAGCTTTTGGAGCGCGACGTGGCCATTGTAGACATGCGCTTGTCGCAGCGCCCCACCGTGCGGATGACTGAGAACGCTGTCGAGAATTGGTGGCAAATCAAAGAACTGAATGCGGGCAACCGGTGACATGACAGATCTTTATCAAACACAACGGGCAATGCGGCAGATGCGCCGCCAGGCGATGCAGCGCGGCGTGGTGGCCATTTTGGACGTGGGAAGCTCCAAAATCGCCTGTTTGATCCTGCGGTTTGATGGTCCGGGTCGGCTTGACCAAGATGGATCTGTGGGCTCGCTGGCGGGGCAATCCGGGTTCCGGGTGATCGGAGCCAATACAACCCGGTCGCGCGGGGTGCAATTTGGCGAAATCTTCGCCATGCAAGAGACCGAACGCGCCATTCGCACCGCCGTGCAAGGGGCGCAGAAAATGGCCGCTGTCCGGGTCGACCACGTGATCGCCTGTTTTTCGGGCGCGCATCCCCGTTCTTATGGGCTCAACGCGCAGGTGGAACTGGAAGGCCAAGAGGTCACAGAAAATGAAGTGGCCCGCGTGCTGGCCGCTTGTGAGATCCCGGAATATGGCGGCGGCCGCGAAGTGCTACATGCGCAGCCGATCAATTTCGCGCTGGACCATCGCTCGGGCCTCAGCGACCCGCGCGGGCAGATGGGGCATTCCCTTGAGGTTGATATGCACATGCTGACGGTGGACGCGCCGATCGTGCAGAATCTGGTGCAATGTATCAAACGCTGTGATCTGGAACTGGCGGGGATTGCGTCCTCGGCCTATGCATCGGGTTTCTCGGCCCTGGTGGAAGACGAACAAGAGCTGGGTTCGGCCTGTATCGATATGGGCGGCGGGTCGACCTCGATCTCGGTCTTTATGAAGAAACACATGATCTATGCCGATGCGGTGCGCATGGGGGGGGATCATATCACCAGCGACATTTCTATGGGGCTCAGCGTGCCCACGGCCAATGCCGAACGGATCAAGACGTTTTGCGGCGGGGTGCAGGCGACGGGTGCAGATGACCGGGACATGATCGACATCGGCGGTGACACCGGCGATTGGGAACATGACCGCCGCACCGTCAGCCGAGCCGAGCTCATTGGGGTCATGCGCCCCCGTGTCGAAGAGATCCTGGAAGAGGTGCGCGCCCGTCTGGATGCCGCCGGGTTTGAACATCTGCCCAGCCAGCAGATCGTTCTGACGGGCGGGTCAAGCCAGATCATGGGGCTGGATGGATTGGCAGCGCGGATCCTGGGCCATCAGGTCCGCCTGGGACGACCCCTGCGGGTCCATGGCCTGCCGCAATCGGCAACCGGGCCCAGTTTTGCCTCGGCCGTAGGGCTGTGCCTCTTGGCCGCCCACCCCCAAGATGAATGGTGGGATTTCGAGGTGCCGGTAGACAAACACACCCGTGGTGGCTTTCGTCGCGCAGTGCGGTGGTTCAAAGAGAATTGGTAATCCGGGCGTGACAGCGCCTTTTGAAACCGCTAAGACTTCATTAATTGCCGCAGAATGTCGGCATCCAAACGGTCGAGCAGGCCACCAACATTGATAGATGCTGCAACGCAGGGATTCTCTGCGGTGTTGCTGCTTGTTGTGTTTGCTCTGATCGTTAACGCAAGATCTGCTTGGATCGGCGAAATGCCGCGTTTTTTCACCATAAAACTGCCATATTTTGTGGTGGCCTTAGCTTTTGGGGATGACGCGACTCTTTGCCTTGGGTAGACTTGTTTCAATATTAGGACAGGAAAATGCCCTTTGCGGGAGGGCGAAAAAACACAGGCGGATAGATCATGGCTTTGAACCTTTCGATGCCCGGACAAGAAGAACTGCGGCCGCGGATCACGGTGTTTGGTGTCGGCGGGGCCGGCGGAAACGCTGTCAACAATATGATTGCCAAAGAGCTGGACGGTGTCGAGTTTGTCGTCGCCAACACAGACGCGCAGGCGCTGCAACAGAGCTCGGCCAAAAGCCGTGTTCAGCTGGGCGTCAAAGTCACCGAAGGTCTGGGCGCGGGTGCGCGCCCCTCGGTTGGCTCGGCCGCAGCCGAAGAAAGCATTGAACAAATTGTGGACCATCTGGCGGGGGCGCATATGTGCTTTATCACCGCTGGTATGGGGGGCGGCACCGGCACCGGTGCGGCGCCGATCATCGCGCAGGCGGCGCGGGAATTGGGTGTTCTAACGGTGGGTGTTGTCACCAAGCCGTTCCAATTCGAAGGCGCCAAACGGATGCGCCAGGCCGAAGACGGTGTGGAAGCCCTGCAGCGCGTTGTCGATACGCTGATCATTATTCCAAACCAGAACCTGTTCCGCCTTGCCAATGAGAAGACCACGTTCACCGAAGCCTTCTCGATGGCGGATGACGTTCTGTACCAAGGTGTCAAAGGCGTTACCGACCTGATGGTGCGCCCCGGCCTGATCAACCTCGACTTTGCGGACGTGCGCGCCGTGATGGACGAGATGGGCAAGGCGATGATGGGCACCGGTGAGGGCGAAGGCGAAGATCGCGCGGTTCAGGCCGCCGAGAAGGCCATTGCTAACCCGCTGTTGGACGAGATTTCGCTGCGCGGTGCCAAAGGTGTTCTGATCAACATCACCGGCAGCCATGACTTGACCCTGTTTGAACTGGACGAAGCCGCCAACCGCATCCGCGAGGAAGTGGACCCAGAAGCGAACATCATCGTTGGTTCGACCTTGGACACCGAAATGGACGGCAAGATGCGCGTCTCTGTCGTGGCAACCGGTATCGACGCAACCGATGTGAACACTGAAATGCCGGTGCCGCGTCGTCCGATGTCTGCGCCCCTGACCAAGACCGTAACAGCCGAAGTCAAAGCAGAGGCGGCCCCTGCGCCGCTGACACTGGACACTGTTGCGCAAGCCGCCGCGCCAGAGCCGGTTGCACAAGTCGCACAGCCCCAAGAGCCGTCGCTGTTTGAAGGAATGGAGCCAGCCGCCGGTGCTGAGCCCGAGCCCGAAGTGATCGAAACCGCCGAGGAAATGGGTGACGACGGCTTGCCGCCGCCAGCCTATCGCCCGGCTGTGGCCGAATTCCAGCCGCAAGCGGATGCAATGACCGAAGGCACCCCTGGCTTTGTCGCACCCAAAGCGCCGGCACCAGGCACCCCGTCACAAGAAGCGCTGCAACGCCTGCAGGCCGCGGCTGCAGCAGCGCAACCGCAGCAGCGGATGGCACCTCCGGTGCAACAATCCGCTCCTGCGCCGCAGCCGGAACCAGCTCCGCAACCTGACGCCGCAGAGCAGCGCCGTTTTGGGTTGAACTCTCTGATCCACCGGATGACCAACAACAATCAACCGGATCACGGGCAGAACGCGCCGATGCGCCAACAGCCGATGGTGCAGCAGCCTGCAGGCACGCCGCAAACGCAGCGTCAGGCGGATCCCGATCAGGAACGGATCGAAATTCCAGCCTTCCTGCGACGCCAGGCGAATTAAATAGCTCGTTTTTTACAGTTAGAGAAGCCGCCGAGAGGCGGCTTTTTCGTTTCAAAACAACGCATTAATGGTTCGTGAGCGGGGTTTTGCCTATTTGTTTCGGGCGTGTTTCATTCCGTTACAAAGATTGAATTGTGACTTTTCTGCGAAGGCCTTACCTCTGTTTGCAAGGCAATCGTTAAGATTGTGGCAACGAAAGAGGCACATTGTGCAAAATACGCTCAAAGCATCTGTGACGTTTGATGGCGTCGGTCTCCATTCCGGCAAACCCGTCCGCATGAAGCTTTTTCCCGCACCAGCGGGGCATGGGATCGTATTTCGCCGCACGGATATCGCATTGGGCGACACTCTGGTTCCTGCGAACTGGAGCCTAGTCGAACGCTCGCCCTTGTGCACCCGTCTTGTCAATGACGCCAAAGTCTCTGTTTCAACCGTTGAACATATCATGGCCGCGCTGGCAGGCTGCGGCGTTCATAATGCGCTGATCGAACTGGACGGACCCGAGGTGCCGATCATGGATGGTTCCTCAGCGCATTTTGTACGCGGCATCATGAAACACGGCGTCGCGCGTCAGTCGCAGCCGATTGTGGCCTATCGCGTGAAGAAAGAAGTCACCGTTACCAATGACGAAGGCGCGCGTGCAACGCTGAAACCTTCGGATCGTCTGAAGATCGAATTTCATATCGATTTTGCAGAGGCCGCCATTGGTCGCCAAACCCGGTCGCTGGACATGCGCAACGGTGCCTTTGCCCGTGAGCTGTGTGATTGCCGCACGTTCTGCCGTCGCGCGGATGTGGATGCGATGCAGGCGGCCGGTCTGGCCTTGGGCGGCATCCCCGGTGAAAACGCGGTTGTGTTTGATGGCCATGTGGTCCAAAGCGGCGAAGGGCTGCGTCACTCGGATGAGCCTGTGCGCCACAAGATGTTGGACGCGTTGGGGGATCTGGCGCTTGCCGGTGGTCCGTTGTTTGGTCACTACATCGGTGAACGCGCAGGCCACTCACTGACCAACACACTTTTGCGGGCCCTGTTTGGCACGCCGGGTGCAGTGGAACGTGTCTTGTGTGACCCGATCATGATCTCTCGCCTGCCGGGGCAGGGGCTTGTTTGGGGGGAGATCCCACAACAGCGTCGCGTCGCCTAAGTCGCGAATGTTGGTGTAAGTATCAAAGGTCCGCCCGAGCGGACCTTTTTTGTTGTCCAAAGAGCATCGGGTTCGCGTTCTGTTGACCGTCATACCCTTGACCGAGCGGCATATTCCGGGCCAAGTGAACCGGATGGGGGCAAAAGTGATTTTGTCCCATAAACGAATGTGCTAGACCCGGCGAGGCAGGGCTGCACAGCGGGCTTGTCCCGGTTGGAATGACGACGAGGTTAGACATATGTTCGGCATCAGAACGGCCACAAAATTCGCGGGTTCAGTTCTTCTGATGGCTATGCTCGCAAACTGCGGTGGCGCGGATGGCGATGCGGCGGCACGACAGGAAAACCTTGAGATCTTTACGCCACAACAGATCTTTGAACGGGGTGAGTTTGAACTGGCGCGCAAGCGCAACAAGGACGCGGCCTACTTCTTTTCTGAAGTTGAACGGCTTTACCCGTATTCTGAACTCGCCAAACAGGCGCTGATCATGCAGGCGTTTACCTTCCACAGCGGTAAGGATTACGAAAGCAGCCGCGGCGCGGCGCAGCGCTATATCGATTTCTATCCAACCGACGAAGACGCGGCCTATGCGCAGTATCTTCTGGCGCTCAGCTATTATGACCAGATTGATGAGATCGGTCGGGACCAGGGGTTGACCTTCCAGGCCTTGCAGGCCCTGCGCACCGTGATCGAGGTCTATCCCGACAGCGAATACGCAAGCTCAGCCATCTTGAAATTCGATCTGGCCTTTGACCATCTGGCGGGCAAGGAAATGGAAATCGGACGCTATTACTTGCGTCAGGGACATTTCACCTCGGCCATCAACCGGTTCCGTGTGGTGGTCGAAGACTTCCAGACGACGTCGCATACGGCTGAGGCGCTGCATCGGCTGGTCGAAGCCTATCTGTCGCTTGGTCTGGTGGATGAGGCACAGACCGCAGGTGCGATTCTGGGACACAACTACCAATCCACCGAGTGGTATGAGGACAGCTTTAAGCTCCTCACATCCAATGGGCTCAAGCTCAAGGATCGTGGCGGCAACTGGCTCAGCCAGATCTATCGCCAGTCGGTCAAAGGGGAATGGTTGTAACCGCTTTACGGGGGGCCGAGCGGGACCATGCTGCGCGCGCTTGAAATTCGTGACTTATTGATCATTGACCATCTGGAGCTGCAATTCCAGTCGGGTCTGAACGTGTTGACGGGTGAAACTGGCGCGGGCAAATCGATCTTGCTGGACTCGCTTGGGTTTGTGCTGGGCTGGCGGGGCCGGTCAGAACTGGTGCGCCAGGGGGCCAAGCAGGGCGAGGTCACGGCTGAGTTCGATCTGACCGATGATCACCCGGCCCACGCAATCCTCGAAGAGGCGGGTCTGCCGCAGGGCGACAGCCTCTTGTTGCGGCGGATCAACACCGCCGACGGGCGCAAGACGGCCTGGGTGAATGACCGGCGCTGTTCGGGAGAGGTGCTGCGTGCCTTGTCGGCCACGTTGCTGGAGCTGCATGGGCAACATGATGACCGGGGCCTGTTGAACCCGCGCGGCCATCGCGCCATGCTTGACCATTTTGCCAAGGTTGACGGACATTTGGCCACGACGCGCCAAACCTGGTCCGCAGTGGCAACGGCCCGCAAAGCGGTGGAGGCGACGCGCAGCGCGCTCGAATCTGCCCGCGCCGAAGAGGAATTCCTGCGCCACGCGGTGGCAGAACTCGACAAACTGTCGCCGGAAGTGGGCGAAGAAGCCACATTGGACACCCGTCGCCGCCAGATGCAAAACGCTGAACGTGTGCGGGGCGACATTGCGCGTGCCCATACGTTGCTGACCGAAGGCGCCGAGCTGACTGCGGCCGAGGCGTATCGCTGGCTCGAAAGCGTCAACGGAGAGGGGACGGAAGGGCTGGATGAGCCGCTTGCGGCCTTGGATCGTGCGATGGCCGAATTGGGCGACGCCGAAAGCGCGATTGGCCGGATCCTTAGCGGTCTGGATTTTGATCCAAGCGAGCTGGAAAACTGTGAAGAGCGGTTGTTCGCGATCCGGGCCCTTGCGCGCAAACATGATGTGCTGCCGGACGAACTTGCCACCTATGGCGAAGATCTGCGGCAAAAGCTGGCGGCATTGGATGCGGGCGATCAGGATCTCGCAGCCCAGGAAGCGGCGCTGACGCAGGCGCAGTCGGCCTATGATGCGGCGGCAGCAGCGCTCAGCGCCGCGCGTCAAAGCCACGCGGCTGAACTGGACACGGCCGTCATGGCCGAGCTTGCCCCGCTCAAGATGGAGCGGGCGGTGTTTAAAACCGACATCAGCCCAACGGACCCTGGACCCGAAGGCATCGATGCGGTCTCCTTTACTGTGGCAACCAATCCGGGCGCGCCTGCTGGTGCCCTAAACAAAATTGCATCCGGCGGTGAGCTCAGCCGGTTTTTGTTGGCGTTGAAGGTCTGCTTGCGCGGTGAAGACGCCAGCAAGACGCTGATCTTTGACGAGATTGATCGCGGTGTGGGGGGCGCAACTGCGGATGCGGTGGGGCGTCGCCTGCGGGCGCTGGCCGATGGCAGCCAGGTTCTGGTTGTCACCCATTCGCCGCAGGTCGCGGCTCAAGGTGCCCATCATTGGCGTGTACAGAAGCAGGTCCAGGACGGTGTGACCCTGTCGCAGGTGGTGCCTTTGCCGCCCGACGAACGTGTTGATGAAATCGCCCGGATGGTGTCTGGCGATGTCATCACCGAAGAGGCCCGCGGCGCGGCCAAAGCGCTGTTGGTTCTGGAAAATTGATCCTTGGCGCGGAACACAACGTAAGTTCCGCGCGTCTAATGTGTTTTTTACGATGTGTTAGAACTGCTCTGGTTGAAACAGAGCGGCAGCGGACGAAATTTGGCCCCTTATGACAAACTCAACTCTTCATACCCTCTATTTGGACTGGCGTGCCTCTATGGTGCGATCCTGGCGCGCCTTGCGACAGCAGGGGCCAAGCCAGTTTCAATTCTGGCTGATCGCCCTGGTCATCGGCATCTCGGCGGGGTTTGCAGCGTTGTTTTTTCGCAAAGCAATCAATGCTCTGCAATCCTGGGCCTATGGCGCCGAAAACGTCGATTTTATCCATTCCTTTGCCCAAGGCCTGCCGTGGTACATGCTGCTGTTGATTCCAACGGTGGGTGGGCTGGTTGTGGGGGTGATCCTGCACCGGTTTACGCCGGATGCGCGGGTGCGTTCGGTGGCGGATGTCATTGAGGGCGCGGCGCTGAACAATGGCCGGGTCGAACGGCGCGCGGGCCTGGCCTCGGCGGCGGCGTCGCTGATCACGCTCAGCACTGGGGGCTCTTCGGGGCGAGAAGGGCCAGTGGTGCATCTGGCAGGCGTCATTTCGACCTGGGTCAGCAATTGGATCCGCGCGGATGGAATCACCGGGCGCGATCTGTTGGGCTGTGCTGTAGCCGGCGCTGTGTCTGCCAGCTTTAACGCGCCGATCGCCGGAGCTTTGTTCGCGCTTGAGGTGGTGTTGCGCCACTTCGCGGTTCACGCTTTTGCACCCATTGTCATCGCCTCTGTGGCCGGTACGGTGATCAACCGGTTGGAATTCGGCAATGTGGCGGAGTTTGATCTAGTGACCCCCGGCGAGCTGCAATTTTATGTGGAATTGCCGGCCTTTCTGTTGCTGGGCGCCGTTTGCGGCGTGGTTGCAGTGATCTTGATGCGCTCGGTGTTCTTCACGGAAAAGATCATGAATTCCGTGCAAGACGTAACAGGTCTGCCGCGCTGGCTGCGCCCGGCTGTGTCTGGTGCGCTGCTGGGGTTCATCGCGATCTGGTATCCGCACATCATTGGTGTGGGGTATGAGACGACGGCGCTGGCCCTGATGGGGCAACTGACGGTCCAGCAGTGCATCCTGTTTGTCATCATCAAGACGGCGGCTGTCTCCATCACCATGGGCGGCCGGATGGGGGGCGGTGTGTTTTCGCCCTCGTTGATGATTGGTGCATTGACCGGGCTGGCCTTTGGCTGGATCGCCACCAGCGTGTTGCCCGAAGTGTCTGGTGTCCACACACTGTATGCGTTTGCAGGCATGGGGGCGGTTGCTGCTGCGGTCTTGGGCGCGCCGATCTCAACAACGCTGATTGTCTTTGAACTGACAGGTGATTGGCAGATCGGCCTGGCGGTGATGGTGGCAATTTCGGTCTCTACCGCGTTTGCCTCGCAGGTTGTGGATCGCTCCTTCTTCCTGACCCAATTGGAAAACCGGGATATCCATCTGGCTGCAGGACCACAGGATTATGTTCTGACCTTGCAGCGATGTGGTGGAGTGATGCGGCTTTTGGGTGGGGAAAAAGGCCCGTCCGAAGTGCTGTGCCGCACATTGATCGCAGATGGCGTTGTGCTGCCCGTGTCCGCTACGCTGGATCGCGCCATGTTAATCTATGAGCGCACGCCTGATTTGGAGTTCATTCCAATTGTCGAGGCAACCGGAGAGGGCGAGCCGCATCTTTTGGGGGCTCTCTATCAAATTGATGTGCTCAAAGCCTATAATGCCGCCCTTTCAGCCGCAGCCGCAGAAGAACACAGCTGAATTGCGCTCGTTTTGCTAAACCCGTTCGGCGGAAAAACTCTCAGATCACGATGGATCACAAACTGTGATCTTTTTGCATCGTGATTTGGTTAATTATTTCTTTCATTTGATCTGCAGGCGTTAACCAACAAAAGTAAACGTGAACGAGCAGTCATTCACAATTTTGCGGAAACAGCGAAATGTGTCCTTATGAAAGAAGCCCATCAAGGGTGGAGAAAAACAACGCAAATACAGACAGTGACCATGCCCGTATAGCATTGGATTCATTGATAGATTTTGCGATTGAATGTGTGATGGAATTCCATGAGCCCGGTGCCCATGGTCGCAATTCTTCAGCAAAACGAGATCTGTGCGGTAAAGTCTGACACCAAAATTGTAACATTTACCCCGAAATTAATGGTCCGCCGCGACCTGAATTTCCGGAGAATGTTAAAAGGTGACTTTCAAAATAACAAAAGCGCGAGCTGCTCGCTTGCGCTTCCGTTTTGCAGCTTTGTAACGTTTTGCGTCAGACTTGCTCGACTTTCAGGCTCTCAAGCTTCTCAAACGCAAGGTAATCCTTGATCTCACTTAGCGCATCGCTGGGAGCTTCATAAGACCAGGCTGCGTTTTCTGTTGTCGACGAAAGGTTGACGATATTGAAGAAGGTCGCGGTGCCTTTGCCTACTTCTTCGACGGACTTGCCGCTTTCGTCGAGCATCGCCATGGCAATGTCTTCACGGGGGAAGAACTGCACAGGGGCTGAATCGCCTTCAGACAGTTCCAGGACTTTTGTGCTTTCGCCCAGAACAGCGCCACCGGAACGCACCACCCAGGTGCCCTCGATTTTGCGAATGCGGATATCGCTCATGTTGTGTTCCCTCAATCGTTCAGAGTGTCACAGGCTTGTGCCTGTCATTTGTAACAGGAGGATTTCAAATCTCCTGTGTCGCTTTGACCAGCCAGGCTTTGGCACTGGGGGTCAACAGCGGGGTCAGCAGTTCAGCGACCGTGGAATGGTATAGGTTTAACCAATCTTTTTCATCCTTACTGAGCATATCCGCGACAATCAACCGCTGGTCGATTGGGGCTAGGGTCAGGGTCCGCCAGGACAAGAAGTCCCTGTCTGCATCCCCACTGGGCAAGGCAGGGGCCTTGTCCACAACAACCAAATTCTCGATCCGGATGCCAAAAGCCCCTTCGCGGTAATAGCCGGGCTCGTTGGACAGGATCATCCCTTCCTCCAGCGGGATGGCGCTGGTGCGGCTCAACCGTTGTGGGCCTTCGTGAACGCTAAGATAGGCACCGACCCCGTGGCCCAGACCGTGGTTGAAATCCTGTTCCGCCAGCCACAGCGGCATGCGGCCTACGCATTCAATATCGCGCCCCGCCAGACCGCGCGGCCAGCGCAGGCGAGACATGGCGATCATGCCTTGCAACACGCGGGTAAAGGCTGCGCGTTCTTCATCCCCCGGCGTGCCGATCGCAACCGTGCGGGTGATATCGGTGGTTCCGTCCAGATATTGCCCACCACTGTCCAACACCAGAAGATGCCCATCTTGGAGCGTGGCGTTTGTTTCTTCGGTCACCCGGTAATGCATGATCGCGCCATTAGGACCGGTGCCTGCGATGGTGTCAAAACTGATTTCGCGCAGCTGGTCATCTTGGCGGCGAAAGGCTTCGAGTTTTTTGACCACATCAATCTCGGTCAGGCTGCCAGCGGGCTGATTGTCCAGCCAGGCCAGAACCTCAACCACTGCGGCACCATCGCGAATATGGGCGGCGGCGCTGCCGGCAATCTCGGCCTGGTTTTTCTTTGCCTTGGGCAGCAGACAGGGATCGCTGCCGCTTTGCACTCTGTCGCCAAGGCGATCCACGACGATCTGCGGAACCGTTGCCTGATCCACCAGGACTGTGCCGTTCAGCTGGCCAATGGCTTCAAGGAAGCGGTCAGGCGCATGGGGGGAGACGGCCGGGTCCAGCGGAGTGTCAAGGTGCAACAGCTTTTCCGGCGCGACGAACAGGTCCACCCGTGCGCTGGCATGTAGAATCGCAAAACACAGGCCAACCGGGTTATGGGCCACATCGGAACCGCGAAGGTTCAAAAGCCACATAATGCTGTCGGGTAGGGTGATCACGGCGGCAGACTGGCCTGATGTGCTGAGTGTCTGAGCAAGCCGCTCGATTTTTGCACCTGCGCTTTCACCGGCCAGGCTTTCGGGGTGAGAGGTCAGCGGCTGCACCGGGGCGGCGGGTTGGTCTGTCCAGATCTGGTCCACCAGATTGTCACATTGCACCAGCTCGATCCCGCTGCCTTTTAATGCGGTTTCGGCCCGGGCAATTTCACCTGCGGCGTGAAGCCAGGGATCAAACCCGACTTTGCCGCCCTGGGGTAGCTGCTCTTTGAGCCAATCGGTCAGAGAGACTTCAGGCCAGGGGACGGGGGTGAACGCCTCAGCAACCTGCTGTTTCACCTGCGTGCGATAGCGCCCGTCGATGAACACGCCTGCCGATTGGTGGAGAATGGCACAAAAGCCTGCCGAGCCCGTGAAGCCCGTCAACCAGGCCAAACGTTCGTCCCGCGGTGCCACATATTCACCTTGATGCGCATCTGCACGTGGAACAAGGAAGCCATCCAGCTGGGCCTGTACCATTGCCTGCCGCAACAGCGCCAAGCGGGGCGGACCTTGTTCGGGACGCGCGGTAACGTCAAAGCTTTGGTACATGTGAAGCTCCTGCAAAACGGTTGGCGGATGTTTCTTTGGGTGGGTAAGGCGCCCAAAGAAACGTGTTCCAACCTTCTCCCACGCTGCAATTGCCAGAGCAAGTCGCGCTGTGAGGGAGCTACGAAAAACCAGAGGCTCCCGCCTGTTATCCAACATTCAGAGAATGTTCAAAAACAGTTGGGCCAGGCGCCGCGCAGCCGCGCGGCGTGGGACGGATTACAAGACCTGTCCGTGTAATCGATGCCGCCGTGCACCGTTTGGTGCACGGCTACGCCCAACGCTTGGGACGGCATCTTTGATGCGGGTCCAAGGGGCGGGAGTGCTTCGTTTGGTGCGCCCGGTCCTTTGGCAGCTAGCTCGCCTTGCGAATGCCCATCACCCGGGCGCGGGCGCGCGGATCGCTGTCAAACAGGGCGGCCAGTTGTTCCGTCATCGCGCCGGCCAGCTGCTCCACATCTGTGATCGTGACGGCACGATCATAATACCGGGTCACGTCATGGCCAATGCCAATCGCCAAGAGCTCCACCTGACGGCGTTTTTCAACCATGGCAATCACATCGCGCAGGTGCTTTTCCAGATAGTTGGCCGGGTTCACGGAAAGCGTGGAATCATCCACCGGAGCGCCATCCGAGATCACCATCAGGATTTTGCGCGCTTCTGGGCGTCCCACCATGCGGCGATGTGCCCATTCCAGGGCTTCGCCGTCGATGTTCTCTTTCAACAGGCCTTCTTTCATCATCAGGCCCAAATTGGTCCGGGTCCGGCGCATGGGTGCATCGGCGGATTTATAGATGATGTGACGCAGGTCATTCAGACGCCCGGGTTGCTGGGGGCGTCCGTCGTTCAGCCAGGCTTCCCGTGCCAGCCCACCTTTCCAGGCGCGGGTGGTAAAGCCGAGGATCTCCACCTTCACATTGCAGCGTTCCAGGGTGCGGGCCAGAACATCTGCGCAGATCGCAGCGATCGAAATGGGACGCCCGCGCATGGAGCCGGAGTTATCCAAGAGCAGCGTAACCACTGTGTCCCGGAATTCCGTGTCGCGCTCCATCTTGAATGACAGCGGCGTTGTCGGGTTGGCCACAACCCGCGCCAGACGGCCTGCATCCAGAATGCCTTCCTCCAGGTCAAACTCCCAGGAGCGGTTTTGCTGGGCTTGTAGGCGGCGTTGCAGCTTGTTGGCCAGACGGCTTACGGCCCCTTTCAGCGGTTCCAGCTGCTGGTCGAGATAGGCGCGCAGGCGCTCCAATTCCTGTGGCTCCGCCAGATCCTCGGCGGCGATCTCTTCGTCATGGGCGTCCAGAAAGACCTTGTAATCGGGATCGGCTTCCGAGACGGGCGGCGGGGCGGGGGGCTCCAGCGGCGCTTCCCCTTCGGGCATTTCGGTCTCATCGGCCAGCTCTTCATCGGCCATCTCATCCATCGAGACCTGAGCCTGACTTTCGTCCTGCTGCTGTTCCTGCGCTTGCTCAGGCGAGGCGTCGACGTCGTCTTGTTCGTCGTCGTCCTGACCGGCAGAGTCCTGGTCTTCCTGATCCTCGGTGCTGTCTTCGTCGGCCTCTGCTTCATCTTCGTCAGCCAGGTCGTCCGGGTCATCGCCCAACTGATCACCGTAGCCAAGGTCATTGATCATCTGCCGGGCAAATTTAGCAAAAGCGGTTTGATCCGCCAGCGTTTCGTCGAGGTTCTCCAGCGTCTCACCAGCCTGGGATTCAATAAACCCGCGCCACAGCTCCATGATGTTGCCGGCGGCCGCAGGCAGGGGGCGGCCGGTGGCCAAATGGCGGATCAGGTATCCTGCCGAAACCGCCAGCGGCGCTTCGGCTGAGGTTTTAACCTGATCATAGCCCCGGCGTAGCGCTTCGTGGGTGATTTTGACGTCAATATTGGAGGCGGTGCCGGGCATATAACGCGCGCCCATGGCCTCACAGCGGGCGGTCTCCATCGCCTCATAGAGCTCCAGCGCCATATCGCCGGGCGGGGCGTATTTGGCGTGAAGTTCCGCATTGTGAAAGCGACGTTTCATTGCGAGCGCATCCGCCGTGCCGCGCGCCAGCAGAACCTCATCCCGGGTCATGCGGCGCGAGACCTGCGGCAGGCGCATGGTGTCCCCGGACATGCCGGAAGGATCAACGGTATAGTTGACCGACAGCTCTGCATCATCGGCCATGACTTTGGTGGCCTCTGCCAGGGCCTTTTTAAACGGATCCGCCGGGTTGTCGTTTGGTTTGCTCATGTCTGCACCTGATCCTTCATAAAGGAGCATTGGTCCTTTGCGTTTGGCTGTCCAGTCTTTTGCCAAAGATCGGGCCAGTTTCCACGGGGGAGAGGGCGCCCGCATGGCCCATCGAGGGCCAATTGGGCGCGGTCTGGCGGTGCCGCCAGACCAGGGCGGCCATTAGCCGAGAGAGACGCTTGCCGCGCTTTCGGGCAGTTCCTCGTCAAAGCAGCGCTGGTAGAATTCGGCCACGGTCTGGCGTTCCAGTTCGTCACATTTGTTGAGGAACGACAGGCGGAAGGCATAGCCCACGTCGCGGAAGATCTCTGAGTTCTGGGCCCAGTTGATAACCGTCCGGGGCGACATCACGGTCGACAGGTCGCCGTTCATAAATGCGGTCCGGGTCAGATCCGCAACGGTCACCATCTGGCTGATCTTCTTACGGCCTTCGGCGGTGTTGTAATGGGGCGCCTTGGACAGGATGATCGCGGCTTCGGCGTCATGGCTCAGATAGTTGAGCGTAGCAACCAGCGACCAGCGGTCCATCTGGGCTTGGTTGATCTGCTGGGTCCCGTGATAAAGACCCGTGGTATCGCCCAGACCGACGGTGTTTGCCGTGGCAAACAGGCGGAAGTTCGGGTTCGGGGTGATGATCTCGTTCTGGTCCAGAAGCGTCAGCTTGCCGTCATGTTCCAGAACCCGCTGGATCACAAACATCACGTCCGCGCGGCCCGCGTCATATTCATCAAAGACAATTGCAACCGGGTTGCGCAGCGCCCAGGGCAGAATACCTTCGTGGAACTCAGTGACCTGCTTGCCGTCACGCAGCTTGATCGCGTCCTTACCAATCAGGTCGATCCGAGAGATATGGCTGTCGAGGTTCACGCGAACAGAGGGCCAGTTCAGGCGTGCAGCGACCTGTTCGATATGGGTGGATTTACCGGTTCCGTGATAGCCTTGGATCATCACACGGCGGTTGTGGCTGAAGCCTGCCAAAATCGCCAGCGTGGTGTCCGGGTCAAATTTATACGTCGGGTCCAGTTCGGGCACGCGGCTTGAGCTTTCGGCAAAGCCCTTGACGGTCATATCCGTATCGATGCCAAAGGTGTCACGGACCGAAATCACTTCGGTCGGTTTTGCAGTGCTGTCCAGAAAGCCTTCGCTCATTCCCGTCGTCCTTGTCCTCGTGCCACCCGCTGGGCGGTTTTGTTCCCGCCGATTGGTGCCCGATCTGGCAGGCAAGGGCAAGGGGGACATAGGGGCTGGTACAATCCATTTTTGATTTCTGTGCCCTTGGATCCCGCCAAGACTGCGTTCTAAGCAAAAACGCCCGGCGCGTGCGGGCCGGGCGTCAGGTCGAATTGAGGGGTCGGGGCGATCAGAGGGCCGATTTGATATTGCGGGTCGCCAGAGCCAGGCTGCGCTCATCAACAAAGCGCGGGGTGGATTTCATATATTCGACAAAAGCACGGCCATAGCCTTTGAGCAGCCAGCGCTCTTCGTTCAGGACAAACAGAAAATAAAGCGCAAAGAGTGCTGCGGCAAAGCCGATGGTGATCCAGGACCCGGCAGTGATCCCCAATCCCACGGTCGCCAGTACCGATGTGACATATTGCGGGTTGCGGGAATAGGCATACATGCCGCCGGTGACCAGCCCTTCGCTCTCGCAATATGTATTGTCGAGGCCCAGGAATTTATAGCCCCACAGGGTGATGCCGAAGGCCACAACCATGATCGGCACACCCACCAGATACCGGGCCCAGTGGCCAAACCCGTGGACGAGGATCTCGCAGAGCGCAAACACAACGGTTGTACCACAGAAGACGCGAAAAATGCCAAAGGCCAGATGGTGTCGCCAACCGTCTGACGCAGGCCACAGGCCCAGATCGGGGCGTCGAAGGCTCAAAGTCAGATGCGCACCAAGCGCAACCGCAGAGATAATGGCGGCCCAAAGAAAGATTTGGTGAAGGCTGTAAAATAGATCGGTCATCGGTTTGGTCTTCAGTCCTTTTGGAGCTGTTCAACTGTAACGCTACGCCACACGGCAACGGCGCCCACCGGGCGCTGATCCCTTGCTGGTACCAACCCATTGTAACAAAAATTCTGAGGATTCGAGACTGGAGGCTTTCACAACGGCTCACATCCGCTGGAATTGCCTCTCTGCGCAAAAACTGGCCCATATGGGCCAGTTCAAAGGTGTTTCGGAAGCTTCAACGCGCCTATTTGAAGGATCGGCTGTCTTTGACCTGATCCCAGGCCCACATGACTTCTTGCAGCTGTTCTTCCTGACTGCGGTCGCCGCCGTTCATGTCGGGGTGCAGCACTTTGATCAGCTTCTTATAGGCTTTGCGGATCTCCGCCTTGGACCAATCGTCTTTGGCCTCCAGGATCTCCAGCGCCTTGCGCTCGGTTGGGGGCAGGCGACGACCCACCGACCCACCGCTGCGGCCCGGATTGCGGGTGGCATTGCCGCCCAGCACCTGATGGGGGTCTTCGATGCCCAGACGTGCCCAGGCGCGGGCCTCTGGATCGCCCAACGGCTTGGTCTCGCGCTCCCAGACTTTGTCTTTGGAACGCTGCGCATTCAACTCCGCCTCTGTGGTGCCTTCAAAGAAGTTCCATTTCTGATTGTACTCGCGAATGTGTTCCTGGCAGAACCAGTAGAAATCATCCAGCACATCCGGCGCTTTGGGCGCGCGGAACTGGCCGGGCTTGTTGCAGCCTGGATGGTCACATTTGCGCTGCGAGGTCTCCGAGGCACCAGACGTGCTACGCCGCCCCCGCGGATTCTTCTTCTTGGCAGAGCTTACGGACATATCAAAACCGAAAGGATCTGACTTGCTCATGGGGTGTCACCTTCTCGACGCATCTATTCGACTCGGGAACAGCAGTTTAATCCAAGGGTCAGGAGATAGAAGGGGGGAGAAGAAAAATATATGGAGATGAGCGGAAAATGAGCATGAAAGCTACAATCGAATCCCGGCTGCGCGCAGCCTTTGAACCAACTGAGATTGAGGTTATCGACGACAGCGACAGTCATCGCGGACATGCAGGCCACGACGGTCGCGGCGAAAGTCACTTTAACGTGCGGATCCGGTCCGCATCCTTTGCGGGGAAATCCCGGGTGGCCCAGCACCGCGCCATTCATGCAGCCCTGGGCGATGTGATGCAGAAAATCCACGCGCTGGCATTGGACGTCGGCGTTTGACACGCCTCCGGGTCAGCTGTCGTCTGATTTTTGGTTCGCCCGATTGCGCAACGCAGCGGTGAGGCCGGCAACCGGGCTCACCTCTTCCACACCGTCGTCTTTGAGCATCCGGACCGCACCTGGCCCTGGAACTGGCGACACAGAAGGCTCGGCCGACGGATCACCCGCAAAGGCGATCTCATCCTCTTCCACGGTCAACAGAGGTTCGGCCCGAAGCGCGGGGCGCTCTGGCAGACGTTCTGGTTCTGGATCTACTGGCGGCTCCATCCCTTCGGAGACGGGTTCAACCATGGGGGCTTGCACCTGCGGTTCTTCCACCTGCGCGTCTTCTTCCGCAAGCGCACGGCGGAAGATCAAAACGTTGCGCCAATTGGTGGTCGATGAGGTCAGGCCCGAGCGTTCTTCGGACGGCAACAGCTCAGCTCGCAGGTATTCCCAACCCTCGGCTGCCATTTCATTCAGGGTGATCTCTACAGAATTGGCAAACCGCGCCTCTGGTGTCTTCACGCCTTTGGCCTTGGTGCCTTTGGCGGGGGCGGGGACGACCTTGTATTCAAATGCGGGCATCGAAATCTCCTGGACTTGCCCATTGAGGTTTAGCGATTGCGTTGGGGTCGTCAACTCCCGAGTGCATGGTTTGAAGCCCAACCTGACGCGGACAGAGAGCCGATAAAGAGCCGGTTGCAGGAGAAGAATGGTGTATTATTTTTGAAATATTTACGGTCTGGCGAGCTCAATACTCAAGAATTTAAGCAAAGCAACCTAAGGAGGAGTCGTTGTTGTTATTTCCCTGGAGGATTGTGACGTGTTTAAAGTGCCGGATTGGAAGCTTGCCTGGAAGCTGCCCCTTACAATCGCCATCCCGTCATTGATGATGGTTTCGGCTTTGGGGATAACGCAGCTGAAACAATCCTCTGACGCGATCGAGGCGGACCACAGGGCAGCCTATACGAGCTATGTCCATGAAAAAGGGGCCGCGGTGGAAGACTGGCTGACCCAGTCCCGCGACGAGGTTGTCGCGCTTGCGGACAGTTATGCCGTCACATCATCACTCATTGATTTTACAGCCGGTTGGCGGGCCTTTGGCACCGGGGTCGATGACGAACTGCGCCGCCTTTACATTTCGGAAAACACCCATCCCGTTGGGAAAAAGGACGAATTGGAGCAGGCCGGGGATGGCTCCCTGTGGTCCGTTGCCCATGAACGGCATCACATCGGGCTGCGGTCCTATACCCGGGCACAAGGGTATTACGATCTGTTCTTGTTTGATACCGCAGGCAACCTTGTCTACTCCGTCTTCAAAGAAGACGACTTTGCCCTCAATTTCGTGAGCGGCCAATATGCGGGCAGCGACCTTGGAGAAGCCTTCCAATCGGGAAATACGCTTCAAGCTGGCGAATTTCATATGACCGAAATCAACAGCTATGCCCCCAGCGCTGACGCGCCTGCGATGTTCGTGTCAACGCCTGTTTTCCAGGATGGCCGTCGTCTGGGCGTTGTCGCGGTCCAGCTCTCGATGGATGCGATGGCGCATATCCTGTCCGATTCTGAGGTGCTGGGCGAAACCGGAGAGGTCTATCTTGTCGACAAATCCCGTCGTGCGCTTTCGCCTTCACGCCATTCCGACGGGCATGCCGCGCTAGAGGTCCTGCCCGAGCTTGAGCAGATTGACGTCGCGCTTGCTGGTCAGGATGTATACAATCCCAAAACCACAGGTTTACGCGGCACGACGGTTGTGTCCGAAAGCTACCATGTGAAATCTCCAAACGGTCAAAGTTGGGGGCTGGTGTTTGAAATCGATCGGGCCGAAGCGAACAAGTTCATCAATCGCGCAACTCTGTTTGGGGCTATCGAACTGGCGGTTACCGGCGTATTGCTCTGCGTTCTGGTCTGGTTCGTGGTGCGCCAGGTCATCAAGCGCATCACACAGTTGACGCGTGAATTGGAGCTCATCGGACAGGACGTTTACGATCAAGAGATTGTGGGTCAGGATCGGACAGATGAAATTGGCTTTATCTCGAAAACTATCGCAGATCTGCAAATTAGCTTGAAAAAAGGTGCGGATGCCCAGGCGCGCGAAGCGGACGTTCAAAAGAATAACGCCAAGGTTGTGCAGCTGCTGAGCACCGCGTTGATGAAGCTGTCTGAAGGCGACTTCCGCAACAAGGTCCTCGAGTACTTCCCTGAAGAACACAAAAAGCTCAGATACAGCATCAATGACGCCTTGTCTGGGCTCAACGATGTGATTGTGATGGTACGTGACACGGCAGGCAATATCGAAAAAGGCGCACGAGAGGTGGCCAGCTCGGCGGATGACCTGTCACAGCGCACGGAATCACAAGCGGCGACTTTGGAGCAGACCGTTGCGGCGCTGGAGGAAGTCACAACAAGCGTGCGCTCTGCCACTGAACATGTGGAGAATGTGGAAGTTACCGTAGAAGACGCGCGCCGCAAGGCCGAGGAAAGCGGTGAGGTTGTGCGTGACACAATTCGGGCGATGACCGAGATTGAGGCATCCTCCAATCAGATCGAACAGATCATTGGTGTTATCGACGATATCGCCTTCCAAACCAACCTGCTTGCGCTGAATGCCGGTGTGGAAGCTGCACGCGCAGGCGAAGCAGGGCGCGGATTTGCGGTTGTTGCCTCCGAAGTGCGCGGCCTGGCCCAGCGGTCCGCAGATGCGGCGCGTGAGATCAAAACCTTGATCGAAACAAGTGGGCAACAGGTTGGCAAAGGGGTCAAAATGGTAGCACTCACCGGTGAGGCGCTCACTGTGATTGTTGATCAGGTCAAAAACATCTCAACGCTTGTTGGACAAATTGCAGAATCCGCACGCGAACAAACCACAGCGCTTTCGGAAATAAATGTGGGTATGTCCCAACTGGACCAAGTCACACAGCAAAACGCTGCCATGGTCGAAGAGAGCACCGCGGCCTCACATCTACTGCGCGCTGATGTGAACAAGCTGAACAGCTTTGTCGACAAGTTTAAAACCGCCGAACCTTCAGCAGCTGCAAGCAACACACTGGAACAAGCTGCGCCCAAATCGAGCATGGAAGCCGAGCTGGATACACTCGTGGAGCACCAAGACGAGACTGTCGCTGTCGCAGCAAATGACGACAAATGGACGTCCTTCTAACGCGCATATGAAAAAGGCCAAGTGTTGCGCGCAACCATAAGTGAATAAGTAAAAAAGGTGCCTCGCTGGGCACCTTTTTTACTTTTATGTCGTTCGGGTCAGCTGCCCAGTTTTTGCGCCACCAGCTGGTTCACGGCCTTGGGATTGGCCTTGCCGCCGGTGGCCTTCATCACCTGGCCGACAAACCAGCCTGCCAGCTTTGGGTTCTCTTTGGCTTTTTCCACCTGTGCCGGGTTGGCGGCAATGATTTCGTCCAGAGCGGCTTCAATCGCGCCCGTATCTGTCACCTGCTTCATGCCGCGTTCTTCGACAATCTGCGCCGGGTCGCCACCTTCGGTATAGACGATTTCAAACAGGTCTTTGGCGATCTTGCCGGAAATCGCGTCGGACGCGATCAGGTCGATGATGCTGCCAAGCTGTTCGGGTGAGACGGGGCTTTCGGTGATGGACTTGTCTTCGTCCTTTTTCAGGCGACCAAAGAGTTCATTGATCACCCAGTTGGCAGCCAGCTTGCCGGAACGTCCCTTGGCCACAGCTTCAAAATACTGTGCCGCTTCCACTTCGGCGGTCAGAACCGAGGCGTCATAATCTGTCAGACCAAAATCCGCGATAAAACGCGCCTTCTTATCATCCGGCAGTTCCGGCAGTTTGGCGGCGATATCGTCAACCCAGGCCTGTTCGATCTCCAGCGGCAGAAGGTCGGGATCAGGGAAATAGCGGTAGTCATGCGCCTCTTCCTTGGAGCGCATGGAGCGGGTTTCGCCCTTGTCCGGATCATAAAGGCGCGTTTCCTGCTCGATCTCGCCACCCGCTTCCACGATCTGGATCTGGCGGCGGGCTTCAACCTCGATCGCTTGCTGGATAAAGCGCATGGAGTTCATGTTCTTGATCTCACAGCGGGTGCCGAGGTGGGAGAAGTCGCCGGTTTCCTGGAATTTCTCATACTGGCCTGGCAGACAGATCGAGACGTTGACGTCTGCGCGCAGGTTGCCGTTTTGCATATTGCCGTCGCAGGTGCCCAGATACTGCATGATCTGGCGCAGCTTGGCGATATAGGCGGCGGCCTCTTCGGGGCCGCGAATGTCAGGGCGGGAGACGATCTCCATCAGGCAGACGCCGGTCCGGTTCAGGTCAACAAAGGACATGTTCGGATCCATGTCATGGACCGACTTGCCCGCGTCCTGTTCCATATGGATGCGCTCCACGCGTACATTGCGCGCGGTTCCATCCCCCAGTTCCACCAGCACTTCGCCTTCGCCCACAATCGGATGATAAAGCTGGGAGATCTGATAGCCCTGCGGCAGATCCGGGTAGAAGTAGTTCTTGCGATCAAACGCGGACCAGAGGTTGATATCCGCCTTGAGGCCCAGACCTGTGCGCACGGTTTGTTCCACACAGAATTCATTGATCACCGGCAACATGCCCGGCATGGCCGCATCAACAAAAGCCACGTTGGAGTTCGGTTCAGCTCCGAATTTGGTGGATGCGCCAGAGAAAAGTTTGGCGTTCGAACTCACCTGCGCGTGCACTTCCATGCCGATGACCAATTCCCAGTCATGCTTGGCACCCGCGATAACCTTGGGCTTGGGGAGTTCATATGTCAGGTCGAGCATCTTTGGCCCTTTTTGCTGTGGTCCATCGGTATCTCTGCGGTTCTAGGCCCGAGTGAAGCAAGGAGCAAGGGGGCATTCAGATCTTGGGGCTGGACTTGCCCAAATTGCGCAATGCTTTTGGGCCCGAGGCAGAGACTTGTTTGCCCAAATCCCGCACTTGGAATGCGCGCAGGCCTGTGCGGTTCATCATCCTGATTTTGTCGGCTGTGCATATCTCGAAAACCTAAAAGCGGCGAGCACAGAGGCCCGCCGCTTTCAACTGTCCGGCCTGGTGAGGGCGATCAGTTCAGATATTTTGCGAGGATCGCGTCATAGGTGCCGTCGGCACGCATCTCGTCCAAGGCGGCAGCGAGGGCCGCCGAAACGTCTGCTGGGAATTCCTTGTTGGAGGCGAGCCAGTTGCTGTTCACTCTGGTCGGTTCGCCAAATGTCAGCTGGCTGGGATCAAAGCCTTCGGACTTGAAAACGAACGCAGCGCGCTGGTCCAATGTGTACCATGCTTCTACCCGCCCACCTTCGAGAAGACGCGCAGCCGTTTGTGTATCTTTGGAGGCCTGTAAATTGGTGAAACCTGCTTCGTTCAGGCGCCGTTCGCGCGGTGTCCCGGCGAGGATTGCGATACGTGACAGTGCTGCTCCTTCTTCAAGGGAGTTGACCGGGGCACTAGTCGTCACAAATGCTTCGCGCGGGCTGACCATCTCGACCACCCAGCCATAGATATCCTCGCGCGCGGCCGATCGGCTGGCGGTGAACAGGAGGCTATTGGGAGTTTTTTGGACCGTGGCTTGAGCTCGCTTCCAGGGAAGGTATTGGATGTCGATTTCAACTCCGGCGCGGTTTGCCATTTCCGTCAGCAGCTCATGCGAAATGCCGGGCATATCCGCGTCCGCGGCAATTGTGTAAGGCGGCAGGCTGGCGGTATATGCGATATATGTTTCAGCTTGGGCGACGGCACCAGACAGGGTGATGGCGGCGGCGGCCATGATTTGAAGCAGTTTGGTTTTCATGAACTCATACCTTGGCTACGATTTCTATGTGCGCGTACCATGTTTTGGGAGAAGGCACGCGACGGAGGCCCTGACCGGGCTACTCCTCGTTAGCTGTCCTTAATTTAGATTGACTTAATGCCCGGGTAGCGCTTGCCGCACCGGGCTCAATGCGCCCGCATCTGTTGTTGGGCGTCCGCGTATGTCTTGCGCGGCGGGCGTTCGCTGATGTCGGGGTTGGTCAAGATCTGTGGAATATTCTCCCTTGGCCCGGATCACGGCTGAGGCTACTACTGATCGCCCACAGCCCCAGAAGAGGAGAGGCTCACCGTGGATACCCAACCTCGTATCGCCCAGATGATCGCAACAGAAATCGGCGCGGCCGCCAAGCAGGTCACAGCCGCCGTGGCCTTGTTGGATGGGGGCGCTACCGTGCCCTTTGTGGCGCGGTATCGCAAAGAGGTGACGGGTGGGCTGGATGACAGTCAGCTGCGCAAGCTGGATGAGCGTTTGGGGTACTTGCGCGAGTTGGAAGCGCGGCGCAGCACGATTTTGGACTCGATCAAGGGCCAGGACAAGCTGACGCCGGATCTGGCCAAGGCCATTGCAGGGGCTGAGACCAAGGCGCAATTGGAAGATATTTACCTGCCGTATAAACCCAAACGCCGCACCAAGGCGATGATCGCGCGCGAGAACGGGTTGGAGCCTTTGGCTGAGGCGATCCTTGCGGATCGCGCGGCGGATCCGGAAGCGCTGGCGGCGGGATATCTGGGGGAAAAGGTGGAGACCGTCAAAGACGCCCTGAACGGAGCGCGCGATATCCTGACGGAGCGGTTGACCGAGAATGCAACCCTGATTGGTCGTTTGCGGGACTTCATGCAGCGAGACGCCGTTTTGAGCGCGCGGGTTGTGGAAGGGCAGGAGCAGAAGGGCGCGAAATTCTCGGATTATTTTGACCATCGCGAGGCTTGGGCCAAAGCGCCCTCCCATCGGGCGCTGGCGATGTTGCGCGGTGCCAATGAAGGCGTGTTGACGGTGGATGTGGCCCCCGCGGATGAAGAGGGTGTTGCACGGGCCGTGGGGATGATTGCGGCCGAACTGGGCGCGAGCGGGCAGGGCAAGGGAGACCAGTGGTTGCGCAAAGTCGCGGGCTGGACCTGGCGGGTGAAACTGTCCTTGTCCTTGATGCTTGAACTGATGGGCGATCTGCGTGGGCGGGCACAGGATGAGGCGATTGATGTCTTTGCGCGCAACCTCAAGGACCTGCTGTTTGCCGCGCCAGCCGGTGCGCGACCGACCCTTGGGTTGGACCCGGGCATACGCACCGGCGTCAAAGCGGCGGTGGTTGATGCAACCGGGAAACTGGTGGCCACCGCGACCCTATACCCGTTTCAGCCCAAGAATGACCTGCGGGGCGCGCAGGTGGAGATTTTGAAGCTGATTGCCAATCACGGGGTCGAACTGGTCGCCATCGGCAATGGCACCGCCAGCCGGGAAACCGAGCGGATGGTGGGTGAAGTTTTGCAAAACCTGCCTGCCAAGGTGAAAGCGCCAACCAAAGTTGTGGTGTCAGAGGCCGGGGCCTCGGTCTATTCTGCGTCGGAACTGGCGGCGCGCGAGTTTCCGGATCTGGATGTGTCCTTGCGCGGTGCGGTATCGATTGCGCGCCGCCTTCAGGACCCGCTGGCGGAACTGGTCAAGATCGAACCCAAATCCATCGGCGTCGGCCAGTACCAGCATGATGTGGACCAGCATAAACTATCCAAGTCACTGGATGCGGTTATTGAGGATGTGGTGAACGCGGTTGGAGTCGATCTGAACATGGCCTCAGCCCCCTTGTTGGCACGGGTCTCCGGTCTGGGGCCTGGATTGGCTGAGGCGGTTGTGGCGCATCGCGATATGAACGGCGCGTTTCAATCCCGGCGCGACTTGTTGAAAGTGGCGCGTCTGGGGCCCAAAGCCTTTGAACAATGCGCAGGCTTCCTGCGCATCCGGGATGGCAAGGAACCTTTGGATGCCTCTGCTGTGCACCCAGAGGCCTATGCGGTGGCGCGCAAGATCGTATCGGCCTGTAGGCGCGACATTCGCGATCTGATGGGGGATAGCGCTGCGTTGACCCGGCTCAGAGCTGAGGATTTTGTGGACGACAGTTTTGGCCTGCCTACGGTGCGCGATATCATGGCTGAATTGGACAAGCCCGGCCGCGATCCGCGCCCGTCCTTCAAAACCGCAAACTTTGCGGATGGGGTCGAGGAGATCTCGGATCTGAAACCGGGCATGGTGCTGGAAGGGACCGTGACCAATGTGGCGGCCTTTGGGGCCTTTGTGGACATCGGCGTCCATCAGGATGGGCTGGTCCATGTAAGTCAATTGGCCGACAAATTTGTCAAAGACCCGCATGAGGTGGTGAAAACTGGGCAGGTGGTCAAGGTCACGGTGACCGAGGTTGACGTGCCGCGCAAACGCATTGGTTTGACCATGCGCAAGGACGGGGGAGCTTCGGCCAAACAGGACCGCGATGGGCGCTCTGATCGCGGCGGGCGCAAAGCGGGTGGGCCTGCGCGCAAGGGGCAGATGTCGGCGCGCCCGCCCAAAGGGGGTGCCAAAGGCAAGACACAGGACACCGGCGCGCTGGGGGCGGCCCTGATGGATGCGTTCAAGAAAAAGTAACCCCGTCGGGCTGGAGGCGCGCGAAACCAGGCGCGCCTCATTTGATCAGCTGGGCTGAACCTCCAGCCCGGCTTCGGTGAACTGCACCTGGCAGCCTTGGGCCAGCTCTTCGTGGAAGCATTTCTCCAGAAATCGATGTGCGTCGTCGCGGCCGCGCGCGGCAAAACGACGGGGGGAGGGGACCTTGGCGTTATTGGCAAAACCGGTGGCTGCATGCGCCCAGTGGAAAGGGTGGATTTCCTGCAAATGATCGCGTGTCAGCCAATTTGACGCCTCAGCAATTTTGGCGCGCACGGCTGTGACCTCGGGGGTGGCGGTCTCGCGCAGATTGATGCCAATGGCACAAAACGCAATCAACAGGTTTACGGTTTCCTGCGAGGGGCGGTTTTCAACAATGTCACGCAGGCCTTCTAAAAACAACGGAACGTCCAGCGATTGGCAGGCCGCGTCCTCACTTGTCAGCGCGTCAAAATAGGTCCAGGTGTACCCGCCCGCGCCCCAGATGTTTTGGGTCTGGGATGCAACGCGGCGGGCTTCCAGCTCCAACGCTTCGCCACCGCCGTATCGGCTGGGCGACATGGCGACCCCCAGCGCACGCATATTGCGATAGTTCAGCGGATCCAGTTCGATCAACTGCGCATAGGCGTCGGCCAGCTTCACGGCTGCCACCCCCTGTGTGGACATGGCCGCGCAAACGGCCTCTTGCAGAAACGGGCTGTCAGCCGCGGAACGTTCCAACGGTTCCATCAAGGTCCAGGCTCGTTTGAAATGGGCCTGGGCGCGGGCCTCAAATGTGCGGCTGGCTAGGTTTTGCGCGGCGTCGCTGCGCCAGGCCCAACCAATGTCCACATGGGCCGAGGCCACGAGTGCGGACATAAAAGGCTGACAGCCCATATTGGCGCGTGCTTCTTCCAATGCCATGATCCCGGCCAACAACGGCGCGTCATCCGGCGTCGGGCAGTGATCCAGCGCCTGTTCCACACCGTTCACCACATCAGATCGCGCGCCAAAGGCCATAAGGTCGGCAATCGGCAGGCCCACACCTGTGGCGGCCCGTGCGGTATCCGCCTCTTGCAAGTGTTGGATCAGATCGCCCCACCGTTCCTGGCGTGCCAAAAACAAACCGCGGGCGCGCGCATCCTGGCATTGCTGCTCATCCTCGCTGTCGTGTTGAACCGGGATCGACAATAAAGGAGAGACCTTTCGGCCAGGCTCAACCATATGGACCTGTCGGGTCACAGTCAAAGCAGGGGGCAACGGCAGGCGTGCGCGCAGGGATGCCGTTGCTTTGTGCAGCGGGGCAAGGGAGCGCAGCAGCGCGCGGGCCGCAGGGCGATGAGACGTAAGCATTCAGTTTTTCCGCAGATTGGCAGCATCTTGGGTTAACTCAAGATCCCGTGACTTTGGGGCGCAAAAATGGCCTTTGTGGGGATTTAGATGTGCCTGCAGAAAAAAGTTAACGTGCGCTTCTACTGATCATGGGGGATCTGGGTGGATTGTTCACGCTGTGGAAACCGGGGCGGGAAAAACCGCCCCGGTTCAATGTATTACGCTTCCAGGATGCGGGTGACCATATCCGAAGTGTCGCGGCTGAGCCCGTTTAGCCCTGCAATTTTCTCAAGCTCGGTTTGGATCAACCGCTGGCGTGTCTCATCATAACGCTTCCAGGTCTGGAAGCCTGCGCACATGCGGGCTGTGGTCTGCGGATTAAGGGAATCCAAAGCCATTAAGTTTTCAGCCAGCAAGCTGTAGCCCGCCCCACTGATGTGGTGGAACCCTGCATGATGCCCTGCAAGCGCGCCCATTACAGCGCGGAACCGGTTGGGGTTTTTGATCGTGAACAGGGCGTGCTTGGTCAGGGCGCGGGCTGTTTGTGCTGCGTTTTCAGGCTTGGCCGTGGCCACCTGCAGCGCAAACCATTTGTCCATGACCAGACGGTCTTCTTTCCATTGATCGAAAAAGGCCTGCGATTGATCCGCGCCTTTTTCAGCCCGCAGCAAACAGGCCAAAGCCGCATATTGCAGGGTCATATTGTCCGCCGCTTCAAACTGTTTCGCAGCAGCCGCGCCGCCATCCAATCGCGACAGCAGCGACAGAACCGCCCCGTTGAGCGCGCGTTTGCCCGCGCCTTCTGCATCCGGGACATAAGGTCCATCCACCGTGGTCGCCGCATAAAGGCGGGGCAGGCTGTCCGACAGGGCCTGCGCCAGGCTTTGGGCAAAGGTCTCTGCCGCGTCATGGATCTTTTCCGGGTCTGGCGTGTGGCCCTGTTCGAACAGAACCTGCGCGATCTGCGCCTGACTTGGCGGTTGCAGAACCAAGGCCCGGAACGCCGGGTCCTGGCTGTCATCACGCACCAGTTTGGTCAGCGCATCCAAATAGTTGGCATCTGGCGCCGCGCCATTCAGAACCATCCGCAACCGGGTGTCGGTGGCCAGAGCGTTGCCTGCTTCCCAACGGTTGAAGGGATCGGTGTCATGGGCCAGCAAAAACGCCCGCTCAGCGTTGCCCATTTGGCGGTCCAGGACCACAGGAGCGGAAAATTCGCGCAGGATTGATGCCACAGGTTTTGCGGCGAGCCCGGTGAAGGTAAAGCTCTGCTTGGCTTCTGTCATCTCCAGCACGGTGGTGGGCTGGATCTCGTCACCATTTGCCCCTAAGAGCCCGACAGCAATGGGAATGACACGCGGGTCTTTGGTGGGTTGCCCCGGCGTCGGTGCGGTTTCTTGTTCAAAGGTCAAGGTCAGTGTGTCGCCCACGAAGCTTTCAGAAACCTTCACCCGTGGTGTGCCGGCTTGACTGTACCACAGCTTGAACTGGGTCATGTCGCGGCCGGTCGCATCCTCGAACACTTTCAACCAATCTTCGATGGTGCAGGCCTGCCCGTCGTGACGGTCAAAATAAAGGTCGAGCGCTTTGTAATAAGCGTCATCGCCCACCAGCCGTTTCAACATGCCGATGACCTCGGCGCCTTTTTCATAAACGGTGGCCGTGTAAAAGTTGTTGATCTCCTGAAACTCTTCCGGGCGCGGTGGGTGGGCCAGCGGGCCGCCATCTTCAGGAAATTGTCGCGCGCGCAGGGTGATCACATCGTCAATCCGCTTCACCGGAGCGGACCGCATGTCGGACGTAAACTGCGCATCGCGGAACACGGTCAGCCCCTCTTTCAAACACAGCTGGAACCAGTCGCGACAGGTGATCCGGTTACCGGTCCAATTGTGAAAATACTCATGGGCGATAATCGCCTCGATCCGTTCGAAATTCGCATCCGTTGATGTCTCGGGTGAGGCTAAAACGCAGGATGAGTTGAAAATGTTCAATCCTTTGTTCTCCATCGCGCCCATATTGAAGTCATCCACGGCCACAATGTTGAAGATGTCCAGATCATATTCGCGCCCATAGACCTCTTCATCCCAGGTCATGGATTTCTTGAGCGCCTCCATGCCAAAGGCGCATTTGCCCTCATCTCCGGGGCGCACCCAGATATTCAGTTCCACATCCTTGCCAGATTTGGTGGTGAACCGGTCCGGGTGGTTGATCAGATCCCCGGCCACCAGCGCAAACAGATAGGCGGGTTTGGGCCAGGGGTCATGCCACTCCGCAAAGCCATCCCCCGTGGTGCCGGGATTGCCGTTGGACAACATCACCTTTTCCGACCCTTCGATGCGCACGGTAAAGGTCGACATCACATCGGGACGGTCGGGGTAATATGTGATCTTGCGAAACCCTTCCGCCTCACATTGGGTGCAATACATGCCGTTTGACATATAAAGCCCCTCCAGCGCGGTATTGCCTTGGGGGTCGATCTCTACCTCCGCTTCCCAGGTGAACGGCTGGCCCGGTACTGTGCATTCCAGCCCGCCATTGACCATTTGCGGCGTGACCTCCTGGCCGTCGATCTTGGCCCAGATCAGGTTGAGCGCCTCCCCATGCAGAAAGAAACGGGGATCCGCCGCGTCGGGCTTGGGGGCAAAGCGGATTTTGCTGATCACGCGGGTGGTGGTGGCGGCCAGTTTGAAGGTCAGCGCAACCGCTTCCACCTCAAACCCAAAGGGCGTGTAATCTTTCAGATAAAACGTCTCGGGCGCGGAGGCGGGAGCGGCGTCTTTCATCGCATATGATCCTGTTGTTTGGACGTATCCATTGTGGCGCTTGGCCATTTCTTTATCAGTAGGAGTGATCGGGAAGGGCAGCAAGAGGATGGCTGGAATTTGCCGTTTGATAAGGCGTCAGGTGATCTTATTTCCAACGAGTCCCTTGGTTTTTTTGAAACGCCTATTTAAAAATTGGTAAAATTAGTTTACCAGTCGGGGTGTAGACATGGTCTGTTGCCCGGTATGTCTTGGGGAAACGATGAGAAGGTGAGGAAGAAAAATGCGCGCGATCCAAAGTATCAAAGTGGCCGAAGAGCTGGTTGAGTTCATTGAAGCTAAAGCCTTGCCCGGCACTGGTATCACCGCGGATGCCTTTTGGACGGGGCTTTCCGATTTGGTGAACGGCAAAGGCGGAGAAAATCGCGATCTCTTGGCAAAGCGCAAAGATCTGCAAAGCCAGATTGATGCCTGGCATGTGACCCGCAAAGGCCAGCCCCATGATGCGGATGCTTACCAAGCGTTTCTGCGTGACATCGGTTACTTGTTGCCCGAAGGTGAAGCGTTTGAAATCGACACCACTGATGTGGATGCTGAAATCGCGCTGATGTCCGGCCCGCAGCTGGTGGTGCCGATCACCAATGCGCGTTTTGCCTTGAACGCGGCCAATGCGCGGTGGGGAAATTTGTATGACGCGCTGTATGGCACCGACGCGCTGGGCGGTCTACCTACAGGCAAAGGCTATGATCTGGATCGCGGCGCAAAAGTGATTGCCTACGCCAAGGCATTTCTGGATCAGGCGCTCCCGTTGACCGGCGCAACCTGGGCCGAGGTGACCGATGTTGCCGCGGCCCCTCTGGCGGATGCGACGCAATACCTCGGCCAGATGCAAGACGGCGATGCCGCGCGTTACCTGTTTCAAAACAACGGGCTGCGTATCGAAGTTCTGGTTGACGCCAACAACGCCATCGGCGCAACCGACCCGGCTCATATTGCGGCCGTGAACCTTGAGGCGGCCTTGTCCACCATCATGGATTGCGAAGATTCCGTGGCCTGCGTCGATGCGGCGGACAAGGTTCAAGCCTATTCCAACTGGCTGGGCCTGATGAAACAGGATCTGAGCGAGTCGTTTGAAAAAGGCGGCAAGACTGTCACCCGTATTCTGAACGGCGACCGCAGCTACACCGCGCCGGATGGCGCCGCGTTTGACGTCAAAGGGCGTTCGCTGTTGCTGGTGCGCAATGTGGGCCACTTGATGACCACTCCGGCGGTGCTGAACGCAGAGGGCCGCGAGGCGGGCGAAGGGCTGCTGGATGCCATGGTTACCGTCTTGATTTCGATGCACGATCTGAAAACGGACGGTGGCAATTCGCGATCCGGCTCGGTCTATGTGGTCAAGCCCAAGATGCACGGCCCGGAAGAAGTTGACTTTGCGGTGCGGATCTTTGATCACGTCGAAGACGTTCTGGGTCTGCCGCGCAATACCGTCAAACTGGGGATCATGGATGAGGAACGCCGGACCAGCGCGAACCTTATGGAGTGTATCCGTGCTGCAAAATCCCGCGTGGCCTTTATCAATACCGGATTTCTGGATCGCACCGGGGATGAGATCCACACATCGATGGAAGCGGGCGCGATGCTGCCCAAAGGAGAGATGAAGTCCACGCCCTGGATCACCTCGTATGAGGATCGCAATGTGGATATCGGCCTAGCCTGCGGCTTGAAAGGGCGCGCCCAGATCGGAAAGGGCATGTGGGCGATGCCGGACCGGATGGCAGATATGCTGGAGGCCAAGGTTGGCCACCCCAAGGCGGGCGCGTCCTGTGCCTGGGTGCCGTCTCCGACCGCCGCGACATTGCACGCCATGCACTACCACAGTGTTGACGTCTCTGCCGTTCAGGATGAGATCAAATCCGGCGGCGCGCGGGGCTCCTTGGCGGATCTGCTGACCATTCCGGTTATGCAGGGCGAAAACCTCAGCGATGAGGCCATTACAAATGAGATCGAAAACAATGCCCAAGGCATCCTGGGCTATGTGGTGCGCTGGGTCGATCAGGGCGTGGGCTGCTCCAAAGTGCCGGACATCAACGATGTGGGGCTGATGGAAGACCGCGCGACCTGTCGCATCTCGTCGCAGGCGCTGGCCAACTGGCTGCACCACGGTGTGGTGAGCGAAGCGCAGGTGATGGCGGCGATGCAGAAAATGGCCGCTGTTGTGGATGGCCAAAACGCAGGTGACCCGGCCTATCGCCCGATGGCGCCGGGGTTTGATGGCATCGCCTTTCAGGCCGCTTGCGATCTGGTTTTCAAGGGGCGTATCCAGCCATCAGGCTACACCGAGCCGGTCCTGCATGCCCGTCGTCTGCAGTTGAAGGCCGAAGGCTAAGGGATTGAGGGATCAGGCGGGGCAGGGACCATCCTGCGCGTCACAGAAACAAGGGAGAAACCAATGGCGATTTCATTGGATCAAGCCAAAACGATGATCAACGTAACGCGTGCCAAAGGGCGCGAGATGGGGCTGAAGCCTTTGTCGGTGGTGGTTCTGGACGCGGGCGGCCATGTGCTGGCGTTTGAACGCGAAGACGGCGCAGCACCGGGCCGATTTGGCATTGCGCAGGGCAAAGCCTATGGCGCGGTGATGCTGGGCATGTCCGGCTCTGCCCAAATGGCGCGTGCAGAACAGCAGGCCTTTTTCATGGCCGCGGTCAACGGGGTCTATGGGGGGCAGGTTGTGCCGGTGCCCGGCGGTGTTCTGGTGCGCGATGCAACAGGTGCCGTGATTGGCGCGCTGGGCGTCACCGGCGATACATCTGACAATGATGCCATTGCAGGCAAAGCCGGCGTGGAAGCCGCAGGCCTGCAGGCTGAAATCTAAGGCCAGTAGGTTTTGCCCTTAGCTTCGTTTTAAGGGCAGAACGCTATATCTTAATCCCAGGTGGTGCCGTTTTTTTGAGCGGCAGCGCCTGGGATGTTTTGTGCGTGGTTCCACAACGCCTTGCGCTGATGTGCGGAGTTGTCAAAACACGCACCGAAACGGTACCAATGCTGGGTGCATATGGTGCGTGCACAGTGCAGTGTTCAAAAGGAAGAGGTGACCCATGTCGCGCCCGCGCGTCGGAATTATCGGGAATTCGTATTTGCTGGATGAAAGCTATCCGGTGCATGCGGGTGGAACCATGAACTCTGAGGCGATTGCCGATGTGTCTGGCTGTCTGCCGCTGATGATCCCATCTGACCCGCGTTTTGTCTCGGTCGAAGAACTGCTGGACGCCTTTGATGGCTTCCTTCTGACTGGCGGCCGCCCCAATGTGCACCCCAATGAATATGGAGAGCCCGAGACCGAGGCGCATGGCGCTTTTGACCGGGCCCGCGATGCGATCACCTTGCCGCTGGTGCGCGCCTGTGTGGAGCGCGGACAGCCGTTTTTTGGCATCTGCCGCGGTTTCCAAGAGGTGAACGTGGCGATGGGCGGCACGCTCTATCCTGAAATCCGCGATCTGCCGGGCCGAATGAACCACCGCATGCCGCCCAATGGCACGCTGGAAGAGAAATTCGCCTTGCGCCACCATGTGGATTTCACCGAAGGCGGCCCTTTTGCGCGCCTTTTTGGCAGCACCCGTGTCATGACCAATACGCTGCATGGCCAAGGGATCAAGCAACCTGGCAGCCGTGTGGTTGTGGATGGTCAGGCCGAAGATGGCACGCCCGAGGCGATTTACATCAAGGACGCGCCGGGTTTCACCCTGTCTGTGCAATGGCATCCGGAATACCACGCGCCCACAGACCCGGTTTCACGCCCGCTGTTTGAAGCCTTTGGCGAAGCCGCCCACAGCTGGTCTGGCCGCTGATCTCCATCTGCCGGTAAGACCTGGACTGCGCACCGCTTGGGCTTGGCCCGGCGTGGCCGGTCGCATTTTGTGGAAAACAGAACTTCTGGAACACAGGATTGTAAACGCTGCCAAGCGTCTGTGCCCCTGTGCGTGCCTAATAACCAGGCGTTGGGTCTTTTGAGGGTGGTTTTTTGCGGTGTACAACGGTATGCTGATATTTGAAAATACAAAAACTACGTTAAACGGGCGGCGAACCAGAACATTGGTCGCCATACATGCTGCATTGCGGAAATTGTCTTTCGGATGTCGCAAATCGCCCCTAAATGTTCCTTTTCCGTTAATATGTGACAGCTTGTCGCAAGACCATTTCTGAAATGTCCGCGAAACTATGTTGCGTGGACAGCAAAGGATTGGTCCGATTGTGATAAAAAATTTCGCAAAGCGCTGGCTGGATATCCCTCCGGTCTGGCTCTTGTTGGCAATGTTCAGCGTATGGATCCAGGGGCGGTTTCTGCCTTTGGGCCCAGGGTTCAGTGGCCGTGTTCCGCCGGGGCTGATCTGGATCCTTTGGGGCTGTGCCGGGGGGCTGACCCTGGCTGCGGTTCTGCAGATGCGAAAGTTTCGAACAACCGTCCATCCCCATGAAAACGCAACACATCTTGTGACCAAAGGTGTTTTTGGGCTATCCAGAAATCCGATCTATGTCTCAGATGTTCTGCTCCTTTTGGGAGTTGTGGCTTGGGTCGGGTCGTGGGGCTCGTTTGCCATCGTGGCGCTGTTCATTTGGGTGTTGCAACACCGGTTTATTCGGGGGGAAGAACTGCGGCTAATGTCCCAGTTTCCTGACGAATGGGCCGACTATAGTAAAAGGACGCGGCGCTGGATGTAGCGGACTTTTGAGGGGTGCTGGGCTTGGACCGATGTCGCAGCACGCTTTATGTGTTGATCGTCCGAGTTTGGATTTCAAAAATACGATCCAAGCCGAACCGGCTGGGGACGTGAGAAATAAAGGGGAACGTACGTGAAATTAGGTACGCCAAAGGAAACATTTGCCGGGGAGGCACGGGTTGCGATGACCCCGGACTCGGCGCGCCAGTTGCAGAAACTGGGGTATGACTGCGCGATCGAAAGCGGAGCGGGTGTTGCGGCCGGCTTTGCAGACGCGTTGTATCAAGAGGCCGGTGTCGAGGTGATCGACGGCGCAGAAGCGCTGTGGAAAGCCGTCGATATTGTCGCCAAAGTGCGTGAGCCCGATGCAACCGAACTGACCTATCTGGAGAAGGGCAAGACGCTGATCTCCTTCTTCAACCCGGCTGGAAACGAAGCTGGAATGGAAGCGGCCAAGGACTCGGGCGCAAATGTGATCGCCATGGAAATGGTGCCGCGTATTTCCCGCGCCCAGAAGATGGACGCGCTGTCCTCGATGGCCAATATCGCGGGCTACCGTGCGGTGATCGAAGCGGGCAACAACTTTGGTCGCTTCTTCACCGGTCAGGTGACCGCGGCGGGTAAGGTTCCCCCGGCCAAGGTTCTGATCGTTGGCGCCGGTGTGGCCGGTCTTGCGGCGATCGGCACCTCCACCTCGCTGGGTGCGATCACCTATGCGTTTGACGTGCGTCCCGAAGTGGCGGAGCAGGTCGAAAGCATGGGCGCTGAATTCGTCTATCTGGATTTCGAAGAAGAGCAGCAGGATGGCGCAGCCACCGGCGGTTATGCTTCTGTTCAGTCGGAAGAGTTCCGCAATGCACAGCTTGCCAAATTCCGCGAGATTGCGCCGGACATCGACATCGTCATCACCACAGCGCTGATCCCGAACCGTCCAGCTCCGAAACTGTGGCTGGAAGATATGGTTCAGGCGATGAAGCCGGGTTCGGTGATTGTTGACCTTGCAGCCGAGCGCGGCGGCAACGTCGAAGGCACCATCAAGGATGAGAAGGTCGTGACCGACAATGGCGTGACCATCATCGGCTATACCGACTTCCCAAGCCGGATGGCGACCCAGTCCTCCAACCTTTACGCAACAAACATCCGTCACATGATGACCGACCTGACGCCGGAAAAAGACGGCCAGGTCAATCATAACATGGAAGACGATGTGATCCGGGGTGCAACTGTCACCCATGAAGGCGCGATCACCTTCCCGCCGCCGCCGCCAAAAGTGGCTGCGATTGCCGCGAAGTCTCAGGAAAAGCCCAAAGAGCTGACCCCGGAAGAGAAGCGCGAGCAGGAAGTCGCCGCGTTCAAAGCGCAGACCAAACAGCAGGTGACCCTGCTGGCGGTTGGTGCGGCGCTTCTGCTGTGTGTGGGCCTGATTGCCCCGGCAAGCTTTATGCAGCACTTCATTGTGTTTGTTCTGTCGGTGTTCATTGGCTTCCAGGTGATCTGGAACGTCAGCCATTCGTTGCACACGCCGCTGATGGCTGTCACCAATGCGATCTCTTCGATCATCATTCTGGGGGCGCTGATGCAGATCGGATCTGGCTCCTTCCTGGTGATCCTCTTGGGCGCATTGTCCGTCTTTATGGCCGGGATCAATATCTTTGGCGGCTTCCTCGTGACACGGCGCATGCTCGCCATGTTCCAGAAATCCTAAGGAGTACGGGTAGATGGAATTCGGATTTACCACTGCGGCCTATGTTGTGGCTGCTGTTCTCTTCATCCTGTCCTTGGGTGGTCTCTCTGGTCAGGAAAGCGCAAAGCGCGCTGTATGGTATGGCATTGTCGGCATGGCGCTGGCGGTGTTTGCAACCCTCATCGGTCCGGGATCGGGCCTGTGGGTTCTGTCGGTTCTGCTGATCGCAGGCGGCGGCCTGATCGGCTATATGCTGGCGTCCAAGGTCGAAATGACCCAGATGCCGGAACTGGTGGCCGGCATGCACGCGCTGGTTGGTCTTGCGGCGGTGTTCGTGGGCTTTAACGCCCATATCGAGCTGGGCCGTGTTCTGGCGATGGACGACAGCGCCAAGAAGGCACTGGAAGGCTTTGCAGCCCTTCTGGCCAAGAAAGACGGCGTGGAAATCGGCATCCTGCGGGTTGAACTGTTCCTGGGCGTCTTTATCGGTGCGGTGACCTTTACCGGGTCCGTGATCGCCTATGGCAAACTGTCGGGCAAGGTGACCTCGGCTGCGACCAAACTGCCGGGTGGGCATCTGCTGAACATCGCGGCGGCTGCAATCTCGGTCATTGCGCTGATCTGGTACATGAGCACCGGCGGCTTCTTCCCGCTGTTCATCATGACCCTGGCGGCGTTGTTCATCGGGTATCACCTGATCATGGGCATCGGTGGTGCGGATATGCCGGTTGTTGTCTCCATGCTGAACTCCTATTCGGGCTGGGCGGCTGCAGCGATTGGTTTCTCGCTGGGCAACGACCTGCTGATTGTGGTCGGCGCGCTGGTGGGTTCGTCAGGTGCGATCCTGTCCTACATCATGTGTAAGGCGATGAACCGGTCGTTTGTGTCCGTGATCCTGGGCGGCTTTGGCGGCACGACTGGTCCGGCGATGGAAGTCGAAGGGGAGCAGATTGCCATTGACGCAGACGGTGTTGCCGCAGCTCTGGAAGAGGCCGACAGCGTTGTCATCATTCCGGGCTACGGTATGGCGGTTGCGCAGGCCCAGCAGAATGTGGCGGAATTGACCCGTCGTCTGCGCGCCAAAGGCAAGAACGTGCGCTTTGCGATCCACCCGGTTGCGGGGCGTCTGCCAGGCCATATGAATGTTCTCTTGGCCGAGGCCAAGGTGCCCTATGACATCGTGTTGGAGATGGAAGAGATCAACGACGACTTCCCAGAAACCGACGTGGCGATTGTGATTGGCTCCAATGACATCGTGAACCCGGCGGCGCAGGAAGATCCGAACTCGCCTATCGCCGGCATGCCGGTTCTGGAATGCTGGAAAGCGAAACAGGTGTTTGTCTCCAAACGGGGGCAGGGCACAGGCTATTCCGGCATCGAGAACCCGCTGTTCTACAAAGAGAACACCCGCATGTTCTATGGCGATGCCAAGGCCTCGCTGGACAGCCTGCTGACGCTGATCAGCTAAGCGGTCAAAAGTCGAAACAAAGAACCCCGCCGGGCTGGCGGGGTTTTTTGTTTTTGCAGCCTATTCCGCCGCGCGGGGCAGAGGGTCTTCGGGGAAGCCTTCGCCGGGTTTCCAGCCTTCCGCATCCCATTTCAGCGCCACCTCATGCAAAGACCGCAGGGCCTGATGCAGATCGCGCCCGTGTTCCGTCATCTCATAGCTGACTTCCGGAGGGATCGTCGGTTTTTGCGTGCGCAGGACGATGCCGTTCCTCTCTAGCATTTTCAGCCGGTCGGTCAGAACCTTGGCGGAAATTTCCGGCATCAGCCCCATCAGTGCGCCAAACCGCAACGGGCCTTCGCTGGACAGGTTCCACAGAATGGTGGTGGTCCATCGCCCGGTGACGGCCTTCAAGACCGGATCCATCGGGCAAGAGATACAGGATGCGCCTTTTACTTTCATTTTGGTAACCGGTTACTCTTTGGTAATTACTTACTTTCTGAAAGTAGGGCTGCCATCTCTTCTTTTCAACCAAGAAGGAGAGTGCATATGGCACGGATCGAAATCATTTATTTCTCGGGCTACGGCCACACCGCAAAACAGGCCGAAGCGGTGCTGGAAGGCGCTAAAACCAAAGGCGAGGCCCGTCTGTGGGCGATCCCCGAAGACGGCGTCGTCTCAGCCGAGCTCTGGGAAGCCGCAGATACAGCAGATGCGCTGATCTTTGGCGCGCCAACTTATATGGGTGGGGTTCCCTGGCAGTTTAAGCGCTTTGCTGATGAAACGTCCAAACGCTGGTACGAAGGAGCTTGGGCCGATAAATTTGCAGGCGGCTTTACCAATTCAGGCAGCCATCTGGGCGACAAGGGCGAGACCTTGAACTACTTGCGGGTTCTGGCCGGGCAGCACGGGATGCTGTGGGTGCCGCTGAACCAGAAGCCTGCAAATCTGCTGACCAGCACGCCCGACGATCGCAACTGGGTTGGGGCCAGCGCGGGCGCTGCGGCCACCTCTCCGGCGGATTCTTCGCCGGAGCAGGCCCCGCGGGCAGGCGACCTGCAGTCGGCCTTTGACTATGGCGCGCGGGTTGCAGGTTTCGTGGCCGTCTAATTCCGGCAACGTTTTCAGAACAAAACCAAAGAAAAGGAGCGTTTTTGCGCTCCTTTTTTATTTTCCGGCAAGGGCTTAACGGGGCACTTGGCGCAGCTCTGTGGCATGTTGGCGGTGAATGAGGACCAAAATGTATACTTTTGTATCCCTGCAACTCATTGAAACAAAAGATTTATTTACACTACCTCATTGTCTCGCTAGGCTCCGGCCAAGACCAAGGAGCCCCAGATGACGATTATTCAGGACCATCCGCTGCGATATGAGCTGGCCAATGAGCTGCACGCGCGTCCTTTCCCAAACATTAGCGCGCCTGCGACTGTGATTTACTTTGCGGTCAAACAGCCAACCGAAGCCGTGGCGCGGGATCGTTCCAAAGACCTGGCCCATTTGACCGCTTTGTTGGATCGCCACGGAGAGCCGCACCCTGCCTTGGGAGCAACGCATCACTCTGCCAAAATCGGTCGCTACAATCTCAAATGGGAGCAACATACCGAGTTTGTCAGTTACATGCTCTATTGCGACGGGGTAGGAGATCGTGCCTTTGATGCGGCGGATTTCAACGCCTTTCCGGCGGATTGGCTTGCAGATGCACCGGGGCAGGTGATTTCATCTGCGCTGATCCGTGTGATGGCGCGACCGGCGGATGATCAGATCTACAAGAGTCTGGATGATTGGTTTGTCCCCGAAAGCCTTGCCGTGTCGAAAGTCCTGGGCGACAGTGCAGTGCTGGCGGGAGATTTCCGCATTGATTCAGCCGGCCATATGCGGTTTGGGGTCTATGTGAGCGATGGCACAGGGCCCAAGCGGGTTGGCCGCGTCGTGCAGCGTCTATGCGAAATCGAAACATATCGCGCCATGTCTATGCTGGGTTTTTCGCGGTCGCGTGGTCTGTCTCCGACGATTGGGGCGCTCGACACTCATCTGAGCGAGATGATGCAGCAGATGACCGGGCAGACCGTCGACGCTGAAGCCACATTGAAACAGCTGTTGACGGTCGCGGCTGAGCTGGAGTCCATGGGCGCGCGATCTGCGTTTCGCTTTGGCGCAACCGGAGCCTACCAGGCGTTGGTTTCACAGCGGGTCGAATTGCTTCGCGAAGAACGGTTTCAGGGCTATCAGACCTTTGCAGAGTTTATGCTGCGCCGCTATGAACCTGCGATGCGCACGGTAAAATCCACCGAAGGCCGGCTGGCGACCTTGGCCGACAGGGCGCGGCGTGCGGGCGAATTGTTGCGGACACGGGTAGATGTGGAACGCAGCGCGCAGAACCAGGCATTGCTTGAGAGTATGGACCGGCGCGCGGATCTGGCACTGCGGTTGCAACATACGGTCGAAGGGCTGTCGGTTGTGGCAATCAGCTACTATGCGGTGTCGCTTGCATCCTATGCGCTGTATCCGCTGACCAAAGCGCTCGATATCTCCAAGGGAACGTTAACAGCGGCCGTTACTCTTCCTGTGATTGCGATGGTGTGGTGGATGGTCCAGCGGATCAAAAAAAGTCTGCATTGAGCGCACGGTTATGTGATCTAGTTCCTTTTGATTGCTGCAACGCGGCGTAGTATGTTTTGAGTGAACATTCAATTTGAAGGTATCAGTTGTGCGTATGAAAACCGTTGAAGGACGGTATGCCGAGATCGCCAACCGGCTACGTCTGCTGCGTGAGCATTACAATTTACCAAGCAAGAATTTCGCCGAACAAGCGCAGGTCTCGGCGAAATCCTATTCCCAATGGGAGTCCGGAGATTTCCGCATTTCACTGGACGGGGCGTTGGCCATTTGTGCGCGCTTTGGGGTGACGCTTGATTTCATCTATCTTGGGCGGATTGACACGCTGCCCTACAGTCTGGCGCTCCGGCTGACGGATGTGAAAGCGGATGTGAAAAAGACCCTCGTCCACGCGGGCTGAGGGTCTTTCTGTTTGCTGTATCGCTTTTGGGCTCAGCGACCGCGGATGCGGGGATCCAATGCATCCCGCAGACCATCACCCAAATAGTTCACGCTCAGCACTGTGAGCGAGATCATCAGCCCCGGAAAGATCACTCGTTCAGGGTACAGGATCATCCGGTCCACCGAGTCATTTAGCAGACGGCCCCAGGTCGGGAAGTCTGGTGGAAAGCCAAAGCCCAGGAACGACAGTGAGCTTTCGGCGATAATGGCGGTGGCAATCCCCAAAGTGGCGGACACCATGATGGGCGACAGCACGTTTGGCAGAATGTGCCGCAAGACCATTTTGGAACTGGTGGTTCCCACAGACCGGGCGGCCAGCACAAACTCACGTTCTTTGATGGCCAGAACATCGCCGCGCACGATCCGGGCGGTGGGCATCCAGCTGGTGACCCCGATCAGCGTCACGATCAAGACAAAGACGCCGCCTTCGGGGCCAATGGCCTGCGCCAGCGCTTCGCGAAACAGGACCGCCGCCACCAGGATCATCGGCAGCAAGGGCAGCGCCAGAAACAGATCGGTGATCCGCATCAAAACGCCGTCCAGGCGTTTGAAATACCCGGCGGTGACCCCGACAAAGGTGCCAAACACCAGGGCCAGCAGCATTGCTGCCATGCCAACCGCGATGGAAACGCGACCGCCAAACATCAGACGTGCCAGAGTGTCACGCCCCAGATTGTCTGTGCCCAATGGAAAGGCCCAGTCCACTTTGGCGCCGCTGTCCCACAAGATCGTATAGATCGGGCGCATGTCCCGCAGGCGCAAAAAGTCGCGACCAGTGGGCACAAATTTGGCGTCATTCCAATAGACAAACGGGCCGACCAATACGCCCAGCAGGATGGTCGTAAACAGAATGCCACCCAGCAAAGCGCCGCGGTGGGATTTGAACTGGTCCCAGACATCCAGCCATTGGCTGCGCGGCGGCGCGGCGGGGGCGGGGGTGCTTAGCTCAGTCATAACGGATCCTCGGGTCCAGAATGCCATACAGAACATCGGCGATCAGATTGAACAGCACGATGAGTACGGCAAAGATAAAGGTCAGGGTTTGCACCATCGGCAGGTCATTGGCCTGGATCGCACCAATCAGCAATTGGCCGATACCGTTCACTTTGAACACTTGTTCAGTGATGATCGCACCGCCAAAGATCGACGGGATCCCTAGGGCAATCACGGTGACCACTGGGATCATCGAATTGCGCAGCACATGGACCATGACCACGACGTATTCGCCCAGACCTTTGGCCCGTGCAGTGCGCACGTAATCCTGGTTCAGATTGTCCAGCATGGAGGCCCGCATAAACCGGCTGAGCTGCGCAGTGATCTGCAGCGCCAGAACCATCACCGGCATCACCATCTGCTTCATCTGGAACACAAAGCTTTCCCAATCAGTGACCTTGTGCGTGGTGTCATAGATTGACGGGAACCAGCCCAGCTGGACCGAGAAAATCACAATCACCAACACGCCCGAGAAGAAGGGTGGAACCGAAAAGCCGATCATCGACACAAAGGTGCCCATCTGGTCGAACCAGCTGTATTGGCGATAGGCGGAATAAATGCCGATTGGAATGGCGATCAGGATCGCAACCACATAAGCCGTGCCAACAACCCACAGGGTTTGGGGCAGACGCTGCACAACAATATCCATCACCGGCGAACGGGTCTGCCACGAGATCACGCGCAGCTTGCCCTCGGCCAGGTTAGTGCCAAACAGGGAATCGATCAGGACCTGCGGTTCAATCCAGAAGAACTGGACAATCCATTTCCAGAACCGGATGTGCAGCGGCTCGCCCAATCCCAGGGCCAGGCGCATCTTTTCTTTGACTTCTGAGGGAACCGTCAGCGGAACTTGCGCCATCGGGTCACCCGGTGCGAGCTCCAACAGCAAGAAAATCGCCAAGCTGATGAACAGCAGCGTGGGCACTGCAAGGATCAGCCGGCGGATTGTAAACGTCAGCATCGGAAGGGACGCCTTTATTTTTGTTTTGATTGAAGGGTTTGTTGAAAGACCAGCGTATTACACGCGCTGGTTATTCGACAAATGCAAAACTGAAACGACAAGCGGCCCCGGCAGAAACTACCGGGGCCGTCTGCGCCGTCAGACGGTTACTTGATGCGGTACCAATCCGCAACGTTCCACAGTTCGCTGTCCCATACGTTCAGGTCAACACCACCCAGAGTGTTCGCCGCGCCCGACAGGCGACCACGGTGGACCAGCGGGATCATGCCGCCTTTTTCAAAGATCAGCGTGTTCAGCTGTTGGCCGATCTCAATCCGTTTTTCCAGGTCGGCGGTTTTGGTCAGCTCCAGATGCAGCGCGTCATACTCTTCGTCACAGAAGCGCGAGATGTTCTCACCCTGCCACTGCGATGCCGGAGAAGGCGCCTGGTCACACAGACCGTTGCCGAAATAGGACTGCGGGTCGGTGCCAGCAAAGGTGTTGGCATACATTTCCACATCCGCATAGAACTTCTGGAAGGTATCCGGCGAACCTGCGTCACCGCCAAAGAAGACAGAGGCGTTGATGTTGCGCAGTTCGCTTTCAACACCAATCTCGCTCCACCACTGTTTGATCAGCGCCTGGAAGTCCTGACGCACAGCATTGGTTGAGGTCTGGTACAGTAGCTTCAGCGGAACACCGTCTTTTTCACGGATGCCGTCGCCATCGGTGTCCACGATGCCGGCATCATCCAGCATCTTGTTTGCGCCTGCGATGTCTTGCACGTCACAGCCTTCGGGGCTGATTGCATAGACTTCCGGTGCCGGAACCCAGGAACAGGTGACCTTGCCCGCTTTACCATAACCGATTTCCACCAGCAGCGGACGGTCGATTGCCATGGACAGTGCTTTGTAAACAGCTGGATCACTCAGGAACGGGTGCGGGCGCACAACCGCGCGATCATCAGGGCCAAGCGCCGGGTCGGGGTTGGTGTTGTTCAGCATGATACGCTCAACCAGCGGACCAAAGCCCGCAATCGCCTTGCCCTTGCCGCCGGCTTCCATCTGCGCAATCACATCGGGTGCCAGCTGCAGGTTCCAGGCGTAATCAAACTCGCCGGTTTCCATAACCGCACGGCCCGCTGCTGCTGCATCACCGCCACCTTTGAACAGAACGCGACCAAAGGCCGGTTTTGCAGGATCGCGATAGTTTTCGTTGGCCACATAGGTGATCACATCGTTCGGCTTGAACTCCTCAACCACAAAGGGGCCAGTGCCGATGGGGCCAAAGTTTGCATCTGTACATTCGGGTGCTTTGGCACCGATACATTCCTTGAACTGAGCCATTTGCAGGATCGGGCTTTCGACGCCAACAAACGGGCCATAAGGCGACGGTGTGGGGCCTTCGAAATTGACGACCACGGTCAGATCATCAGGGGTTTCAACTGACGCGACGCCGCCGAATTTGGTCAGCTGCGCACAGCCGCCTTCGGGGTGGGTGCAGTATTCATAGGTGAATTTCACATCGGCCGAGGTCACAGCGGTGCCATCCGACCATTTGAGGCCGGGCGCAATTTTCCAGGTGATCGAGGTCAGATCTTCGCTCACGCCGCCATTCGCGACGGTTGGAATCTCGGTGGCCAGCCATGGAACCAGCTCGCCCTGTGCATTGTAACGCGCCAGCGGCTCCAGAATCAGCGAAGACGCCTCAGTGTCTTTGGTGCCGCCTGACAAAAACGGGTTCAGGATCGACGGCGCTTGCCAGTAGATGATGTTTACCTGGCCGTCGCTTCCGCGTTCTGCAAATGCAGCAGGTGCCAGGGCTGCGGTTGTGATGGCACCCAGCAAAAGGCTTTTGATTTTCATTACACTCTCCTTGTCGGACGTTGTCTGGCTCGCTTGTTATCAAGCGATTTTTCCGCCCTGTTTGTTTACGGTGCACTCGCGTAAATCCCGAAAAATCGGGTGTGCTCTCAATTTTGGCGATCAAAACCAAATACTACCGTAACCCGTATTTGCTCTGCCTAATTGGCGAACACATGCGATACCGTGAGGCTATCGAAACAGAGTTTTGAGAAAAAGCAAGCCATACGCCACGGAAAATGATCAAATGCTTTGAAATTGCCAATCGATTTGGCATAGTCGCTAAAATAATTCCACGGGAGCCAAAACCCGGGAGAAGGTCAGGGGAAAAATACGTGTTGGATCAACCAATTGCTCGAATTAGCGGGCTGAAAGTTCAGTTTCAGACAAAGGATGGCCCGGTGCTTGGGGTCAAGGATGTCTCCTTTGATGTCCAGCCCGGAGAGACGGTTTGCGTGGTCGGTGAGTCCGGTTCCGGCAAGTCGGTGTCCTCTCTGTCGTTGATGCGCTTGGTGGAGTTCGGCGGTGGCGAAATTGTAGGCGGTAGCCTGGAATTTAATCGCAAAGACCAAGGCGTAAGCGACTTGGCCCACGCCGAACAATCCATGATGAAGCAGATCCGCGGCAATGAAATTGGGATGATTTTCCAGGAGCCGATGACGGCCCTGAACCCTGTTTTTACAGTTGGACGTCAGCTGACCGAAGGCCTGCGTGTCCACAAGGGTATGACAAAAAGGCAAGCCGAAGCCCGTGCTTTGGAACTGTTGACCGAGGTACGTATCCCCGAGCCCAAGCGCCGCTTGCGCCAATATCCGCACGAGCTGTCAGGCGGCATGCGCCAACGTGTGGTGATCGCCATGGCCATGGCCTGTGAACCCCGCCTGTTGATCGCGGATGAGCCTACCACAGCGCTGGACGTCACCATCCAGGCCGAAATCCTTGCGCTGATGGATCGGTTGAAGCGGGAAACCGGCACGGCGGTTCTGTTCATCACCCACGACATGGCTGTGGTGGCTCAGATGGCGGACCGCGTGGTTGTCATGTTCCGCGGCAACAAGGTCGAAGAAGGCCCGGTCCAGCAGATCTTTGAAAACCCCACCCATGATTACACCAAAGCCCTGCTGGCGGCGGTGCCCAAACTGGGGGAGATGGCGGACAAAGAATACCCCGAGCCGATGCGGTTGATGGGCGTAGAACAGTCCGAGCCCAAACCGATCAAAGGCACCGACAAGGTGATCCTGAACGTGGAAAACCTGGTGACCCGCTTTCCGGTCAAAGGCGGCCTGTTGCGGCGCACCGTGTCCAATGTACACGCGGTCGAAGATGTGTCGTTCAAAGTCTTCGAAGGTCAGACCCTGTCGTTGGTTGGAGAATCAGGCTGTGGCAAATCCACCGTGGGCCGTTCGCTGCTGCGTTTGGTTGAGCCGATGTCCGGCAAGGTGGAATTCCAGGGTCAGAACATCCTCAACTATTCCCCGAGCGAGATGCGCAAAACCCGGCAACAGCTGCAGATGATCTTTCAGGATCCATTTGCGTCCCTTAATCCGCAGATGCAGCTGTTGGATCAGGTGGCCGAACCGTTGCGCAATTATGGTCTGGCATCCGGATCAGAGCTGCACGACCGGGTGGCAGAACTGTTTGACCGGGTGCATCTGCCGCGCAGCTTCATGCGCCGCTACCCGCATGAGATGTCAGGTGGCCAGCGTCAACGGATCGCGATCGCGCGCGCCTTGGCGCTGCACCCCAAACTGATCGTGGCAGATGAGGCGGTCTCGGCGCTGGATGTGTCGGTACAGGCGCAGGTGTTGAACCTGATGATGGAGCTGCAGGCGGATCTGGGCCTGTCCTTCCTGTTCATCAGCCACGACATGGCCGTGGTCGAACGGGTCAGCCATCAGGTTGGGGTGATGTATCTGGGTCGCCTGGTTGAGATTGGCCCGCGCGAGCGTGTCTTTGCCAATCCGCTGCACGCCTATACCCAGGCTTTGATGCGGGCGGTTCCCATTGCCGATCCGACGTTGCGCAAATCCGAACGCGATCTGAACTTTAAACCCATTCCGTCGCCCATCCACGAGCTGGGATATGAGCCCGAGAAATCCGAATATCTTGAACTGGAACCAGGCCATTTTGTTCTGACGACAGATGCGGGCTACTGATTAAAAACTGCGCTCTGCCTCGTCTTTGCAATCGCGGGGGCAGGGCAGGGCTTGTATCCCGGATCAGACGGGTTACTTAATCTGGTAAGTAATTTACCTTCTGACGTGTTGCGTTGAAGGAAGATCCGTTTAGACGTTTTGGATAAGTTTCATTTGGGGCTGCAGACCATGTCTGAAGCCCCATGCGCCGCGATCCGGACACGGCAACGGTCCTGCGCCGCGGGGATAGACAAAGGAGCAGGGGATGCCCGTCAAAAACAGATTTGCAGAGCTGCAGCCAGAAATCGCAGCCTGGCGGCATGAGCTTCACCAATACCCTGAGCTTTTGTATGACACCCATCGTACCAGCGCATTTGTGGCGGAAAAGCTCAAAGGTTTTGGCTGTGATGAGATCACAACCGGCATCGGCCGTACTGGCGTGGTTGGGGTGATTAAAGGCAAGACAGATACCAAGGGCCGCGTCATTGGCCTGCGCGCCGATATGGACGCCTTGCCCATTCACGAGGCAACCGGACTTGAATATGCCTCTACCATTCCCGGTGCGATGCATGCCTGTGGCCATGATGGTCACACGGCGATGTTGTTGGGGGCTGGCAAATACTTGGCTGAGACGCGCAATTTTGATGGCACGGTGGTGTTGATCTTCCAACCTGCCGAAGAAGGCGGCGCGGGTGGCAAGGCGATGTGTGATGACGGCATGATGGCGCGCTGGAACATCCAAGAGGTCTATGGCCTTCACAATTCGCCGGGGATCCCGATGGGTGAATTTGCAATTCGCCCCGGTGCGCTTATGGCCTCCTCGGATGAGTTCACCATCCATGTGACCGGCGTCGGCGGCCATGCGGCCACCCCGCATGACACCATCGACACGACATTGGTGGCGTCGCAGATTGTGGTGTCGCTCCATTCCATTGTGTCCCGCAATGTGGATCCGCTGAAACGCGTGGTACTGACCGTTGGCACCTTTGAGACCGACAGCACCGCCTCCAATGTGATTGCCCATACGGCCAAGCTCGAAGGCACCGTACGCACCTTGGACAGTGAATATCGGGATGCGGCCGAGGGCTGGGTGCGCCGGGTTGCTGAAAGCACCGCCGCCGCCTTTGGCGCCACGGCCGAGGTGATCTGGAGCCCGGGCTATCCGGTGACCATCAATTCAGAGGCCGAGACCGCATTTGCCGCAGAGGCCGCCCGCGCCGTGGCCGCAAAGGTCGATGCAGATACGCCGCCCATTATGCCGTCCGAGGATTTTTCCTATATGCTGCAGGAGCGCCCTGGGGCGTATATCTTCCTGGGCAATGGCGATACCGAAATGTGCCACCACCCGGCCTATGTGTTTGATGACGATGCCATCCCCTTGGGATGCAGCTGGTTTGCCGAATTGGCTGAACGACGAATGCCAGCGGCCTGAGCCGCGCAACACAACAAGGAGTAGAAGATGCCTGTCAAAAATCGTTTTGCAGAACTTCAGGACGAAATCACCGCCTGGCGCCGGGATATCCATGAAAACCCCGAGATCCTGTTTGACACCCATCGAACCAGCGCTCTGGTTGCCGAGAAGCTGAAAGAGTTTGGCTGCGACGAGATTGTCACCGGCATCGGTCGTACCGGCGTTGTAGGGGTGATCAAAGGCAAAAGCGACACCAAGGGCAATGTGATCGGGCTGCGCGCCGATATGGACGCGCTGCCCATCTTGGAGGCCACGGGGCTTGAGTATGCCTCAAAAAACCCCGGCGCGATGCACGCATGTGGTCATGATGGCCATACCGCGATGTTGTTGGGGGCCGCCAAATACCTGTCAGAAACGCGCAACTTTGATGGCACCGTTGTGGTCATCTTCCAACCCGCCGAAGAAGGCGGCGGTGGCGGCAAAGAGATGTGTGATGACGGTATGATGGCCCGTTGGAACATCCAGGAGGTCTATGGCATGCACAATTGGCCGGGCCGTCCGTTGGGGTCCTTTGCCATTCGTCCTGGCGCGTTTTTTGCGGCCACGGATCAGTTTGATATTACATTCGAAGGCAAGGGCGGACATGCCGCCAAACCGCATGAGACCATCGATACAACCGTGATGGCGGCGCAGGCGGTGATTGCCTTGCAGACGGTGGCATCGCGCAACGCCGATCCGGTGGAGCAGATTGTGGTCTCGGTCACCTCGTTTGAGACCTCTTCCAAAGCGTTCAACGTGATCCCGCAAAGCGTGCAGATCAAAGGCACCGTGCGCACGATGGATGCCGGCATGCGTGATCTGGCGGAAAAGCGTATTCAAGAGATCTGTGCAGGTGTGGCGGCGACCTATGGCGGCACCGTGGATGTGAACTATATGCGCGGCTATCCGGTGATGGTGAACACCGAAGAGCAGACCGAATTTGCCGCCAAAGTTGCGCGCGATGTTGCGGGACATTGTGAGGACGCGCCGTTGGTGATGGGCGGGGAAGACTTTGCCTATATGCTGGAAGAACGTCCCGGTGCCTATATCCTGGTGGGCAATGGCGACACTGCGCCGGTGCATCACCCGGAATATAACTTTAATGACGATGCCATTCCGGCCGGCTGCAGCTGGTGGGCGGAGATTGTCGAACAGCGCATGCCAGCCGCGTGATCTGCTTGCCAGCAGGCGGGGTGCTCCCGCCTGTTTACGCCCTGCCAAAGGCAGGGCGACACAGTTGGGCGTGGCAGGGATCCGGGGCCGGATCCCTGCGGTCGCGCGCGCACCCTAGCGTGTCAATAAATCGCGATAGACGGCGATGATGGCCGCAGCTTCGCCTTCCAGCCGGAAGTTTTCCAGCACATGGGTGCGGCTGGCTTGCGACATGTGGTGCAGACGGGCCGGATCTTCCAGACAGTGGGCGATGTCTGATGTGATCTTCTCCAGATCCTCAATCTCACACAGGGTGCCGGTCTCGCCGGGCACCACCAGTTCTTCAAACGCGCCGACCTTGGTGGCGACAGCGGGCGCGCCGCAGGCCATGGCTTCAAGCGGGGTGAGGCCAAAGCCCTCCCAACGTTGGGGTGCCACATAAAGATCCAGCGCCTGGAAATGGCGCGGCACGTCCTCAACCGGTACCTCATCCCGGAACAGGATCTGGTCCTGAAGCCCGGCGGCGGCGACCTGATCCTTGAGATCCTGCAGGAAACCTGAGTTATCCGCGGTTGCGCGACCCATAATCAACGCGCGCACATGGGGGTGGGATTTGCAGACCTTTATCATCGCCTGCACAAAAAGGTCATTGCCCTTTTGATGGCGGATGCGTCCGAAACAGCCCACCAGCAACCCGTCTGTGGGCAGGTCCAAGGCGGCACGCAAGGCTGCCTTATCCGCGACGGGCTGGAACAGATCGCAGTCCACCCCATGGCGAATGACGGTGGCGTCACGCTCCAAATAGCTGGCGGATTTGCCCGATGTTGCGATCACATGATCCATGCGCCGGATCAGCCAGCGGGTGAACCCGGTGTGGCGGCGTTGCGCGGCCGAGGTGAACAAGAGGCGCAGGCGTTTGCCCAAGAGGTATTTCAGCGCCAGTCCTGCCACCATTTCCACATTGCGCCGGGCGTGCCAGACCCGTGCTCCGGACGGGCCGGACCGGGGCATGGTCACCAGCGCTTTGGGCGGCACATTGGGCACCTCATCCGGCAACAGGGGCGATGTGGCGGTGATTGCAATATCGCGTGCCTGAATGGGAACCAGCCGGATCACGGTTGATGTAACGCCAGAGTAGCGTTTTTTGAAACTGGGCGCGATCACGTCGATGTCGCGAAATTCAGAAGAGGACATAGGCGGCTCGCTCAGGGCAACAGGGTCAGGGCAACCGGGCAGGTCTATTTCGGAAGCTGCGCAAGAAGCAGATCCGCTGTTTGATCCAATAGGTCAGACTGACGTGAAATGAAAGTGCGCGCGGCGGTGCGGGTGACCTCAAGCGTTTTGGGGTCGTCCAGCCAGCACCCGATTTGCTGTGCAAGACCAGGCGCATCCGCGATTTCGGTGGCGGCGCCTTCGGCCAGCATATCGCCGTAGGTCTCGGCAAAGTTGAAATAGCCGGGGCCTGTGGTGACGGCGCAGCCATGGTGGGAGGGCTCAAACGGATTGTGGCCGCCGATGTCCAGCAGCGAACCGCCCAGAAACACCAATGGGCAGGCCGCGTACCAGGTGCCGGTCTCGCCAAGCGTGTCTGCCAGATAAATCTGCGACTGCGCCGATGGCATTTCCCCACGGGATCTGCGCGCACATGTCAGGCCCGCCTCTGTGATCAAAGCTTCGACCTCATCCCCGCGTTCAGGATGGCGCGGGATCAAGATCAGGCATAGGTCGGGGTGAGACCTCAGCAACTCCTGATGGGCGGCGATCACCGGCTCTTCCTCGCCGCGGTGGGTGGAAGACGCCGTCCAGACCGCGCGCCCGGACAGGGCGGCCTGCGTCTGGGTCAACAGATCCGCATCCACAGGCGGCGGCGCTGCTAGCGCTTTGAGGTTGCTGCCGGGGCGAATGCGATCCGCATGCGCTCCGATGGCACGCAGATTGTCGGCGGTTTCCTGGTTCTGGGTGATGAACTGGGCAAACTGTGCCAAGAGGTAGGTGGCAGTGCGATGGTGTTTCTGCCAGCTGGCCACGGATTTTGGCGACAGTCGCGCGTTCAAGAGGATCAGCGGCGCGCCCGCTTTGCGGGTTTCGACAATCAGATTGGGCCACAGCTCGCTTTCGACCAGAACCGCCAGATCAGGCCGCCAATGGCTCAGAAACCGGCGCACATAGGCCGGGTGATCCAGCGGCGGGAACTGATGCCGACACCGCGGCGGCATGCGTTTTTCGATCAGCTCAGCCGAGGTTGGCGTGCCCGAGGTGATCAGAAACTCAAGCCCCGGATCCAGCTCGCCCAAACGTCGCACCAGCTTCAGGATCGACAGGCTTTCGCCGACAGAAGCCGCGTGAAACCACATCAGCCGACCTTGGGGGCGCGGCAGGGAGGCATGGCCCAACCGTTCGCGTACCCGCGCTTCCGGCAGGCCATAGGCGCGCAGCTTGGCCGACACTTTGCGCCAGGCCAGCGGCGCAAGCGCACGGGCCGCAACGCGATAGGCCGCAAAAAGCGGGGTTGCCTTGGCGGCGACATCTTTTGCAGGGGACATGGATCAGCCGCCGGTGTGGCTCATGTGGCGGGACATCTGCCCGTCCACTTTCTGGCGGGAATAGTCAAAGTCATGGCCTTTGGGTTTTAGGTTGATGGCCGCGCGAATGGCCTCTTCCAACTGGGTCGTATCCGTTTCATCGGCCCGCAGGGGCGCGCGCAGATCGGCCATGTCTTCTTGGCCCAGGCACATATAAAGCTGCCCCGTACAGGTCAGACGCACCCGGTTGCAGCTTTCGCAGAAATTATGGGACAGCGGCGTGATAAATCCGATTTTCTGACCGGTGTCTTCCAGCCGCACGTAACGCGCAGGCCCCCCGGTGCGTTCCGCCAGATCCGTGACGGTGTAATGGTCTTCATAGGCGGCGCGCACTTCTTTGAGGGACCAGTACTGACCGATCCGGTCATAATCGCCCATATCCCCCATGGGCATTACTTCGATCCAGGTCAGATCCATGCCGCGTTCGCCGCACCATTTGGTGATGGCCGCCAGCTCGGGCTCATTAAATCCTTTGAGGGCGACCGCGTTGATCTTGACCTTCAGGCCCACCGACAGGGCGGTATCGATGCCCTCCAGCACCTGCTGCAGGCGGCCCCAGCGGGTGACCTGTTTGAACTTTTCTTCGTCCAAAGTATCCAGCGACACATTCACCCTGCGCACGCCCGCGTCAAAAAGGTCCTGAGCATATTTGCCAAGCTGCGAGCCATTGGTTGTCAGCGTCAGCTCCTTCAGCGCGCCGCTCTCCAGATGGCGGCTCATCTTCTGGAAAAAGCTGATGATCCCGCGCCGCACCAGCGGCTCTCCGCCGGTGATCCGCAGTTTCTCTACGCCCATCCCGATGAAGGTGGTACACATGCGGTCCAGCTCTTCCAGGCTCAAGAGATCCTTTTTCGGCAAAAAGGTCATGTTCTCTGCCATGCAATAGACACAGCGAAAGTCGCACCGGTCGGTGACAGAGACACGCAGGTAAGTGATTGCGCGGGCGAAGGGATCGATCAATGGTGCAGTCATAAAGAATTAGGTAAATCCCAATAGGCCTTCCGACAAGGGGAAGGATGCGGTTAAGTTTGGAAAAATAGTCACACAAGCAGGTTAGGGAACGGGTATGAGAATTGTGGTGATTGCGGCGGTGGCGGGTTTGATGTGTGCGGGCTGCAATGAGCTGGCGTGGAACTCGGATATCTTGCAGGGCAACACTGGCGGCGGGATTTTTAAACGCCCGGCAGATCCAGCGCCTGCCTCCTCACAGACCGCGCCAACGGATGCGCCCTTGGATGCAACGGGGGGTGATGTGGTGGCAAACACACCTGCGCCTGCGGTTCCGCAACAGGGTGCAATTGGCACCAGTGGCACAACGGTGGCAGGGCTTGGCGACCCGGGTATCCCAGGACTGTGGCTTGAAACTTCCCTGGTCAGCCAGGCCGGGGCAGGGCGCGTGCGCGCGGCAAATGGATCCACCGTTGTGTTGACCCTCAAACCTTTGCAGGGCGCAGGCGGCAGCAACCTGTCGATCGAAGCGATGCGCGCCCTTGGGGTGCCCCTGACCGAATTGGTCGAACTCTCCGTGACCCCCTTGGGCTGAGGTCAACGAGCGGCGGTCAAATATTTGGCCGCCTCTTTGCGGGCAAAGGGTTTCATGGCCGCGCCATGTTCCGCCAGAAACTCTTGTGACAGCTGCGGCGCATGTTTGCTGAGGTCACGCAGCCACCAGGCGATGGCTTTTTGAATGAACCAATTGCGATCCGGCACATAGACCGCAGCCCAGCCCAAAATGCGCAGGCGGGTGGCATCATCGGCTGGCTTGGGGTTTGGCAGCTTGGCCCAGGGAAGGGTGGCGACCAAGGCCGCGCGGCGTGTCCACATGTGATCTGATTGGGTCCAGCCTTCCACCTGATCCAAACGATCCGGGGCGGCGACCAGACGTTTTCCAATGGCCGAACAGGCGTGATCCGCAATCGCCCAACTGTCAAACTCCGCCACCCAGCTTTGCAACAGATCCCAGACCGGACCATCATCCTTGATCCGGGATTGGGTCAGCAGCTTGCCCGCGGCAATGCGCGCTTCAAAGATATCGCTTTGCCACAGGTTATCCGCCAGCGTGACACGCTCAGCCAGTGTCAGCTGTTGCCGCCACGCCTTGGTCAGATCGTTGATCACCCCGTTGGAAATGCCCAGCACCACGCGGCTCTGCTTGTGGTAGGTCGCCATCTGTTCCGCACGGCCAGGCTCGATATGGGCTTCCAGCGCCGCCAGCGCTTCCTCAAATGTCATTCGTCCACAATACCTGTGTCAAACCCATCAATGGTGTTGCGGTTGCGGGTGTCCCAGTATTCGGCAATGCCCGTATTGCCCTTCCCCTCGGCCCATTGGCGCAGGACCGTGCGTTCCTCTTGGAACTCCATAAAGGGCACCGCATAGCCGCATGAGCTTTGGACCATATCGACCTGCATGTCATAGATCTGGCGTGCGCCCGGTAAATCCGGCAGCAATGCCGCAAGCTCGGCCCAATCCGCATCGCGGGTGTGTACCGTGCGCGCCGTCCCATAGGCGCGCAGGATCACCGGCCGTTTGGTGAAGGAACACCACATCACGGTCATCCGGTTGGATTGCTTCAGATGGCCCGCGGTTTCATTGCCAGACCCGGTCACGTTCAACCAGATCAGCCGGTTTGGCCCCAGAATGCGCAAGGAATCCATCCCCTTGGGGGACAGGTTCACGCGCCCCTCTGGTGCAGCTGTCGCCACAAAGAACACATGTTGCTCGGCCACCATCTTCTGGTGGCTGTCTTCAAAGGCGTCAAACTGCTTGGCCATGCCTCACTCCACTGTCACGGATTTCGCGAGGTTGCGAGGTTGGTCCACGTCGGTGCCTTTGGCAATGGCGGTGTAATAAGCGATCTGCTGGGCGGGCACTGCATAAAGGATCGGGGCCAGAACATCCGGCAGCGCAGGCAGCACGATGGTGGCATGAACCCCGTCGCCCGCCATCTTTGCCCCTTCGGCGTCGGTGACCAAAATGACCTTGCCCCCCCGCGCCATGACTTCTTGCATGTTTGATACCGTCTTTTCAAACAGGGCATCCCGCGGCGCCATGACCACTACCGGCACAGTTTCGTCGATCAAGGCAATGGGCCCGTGTTTCAGCTCGCCACTGGCATAACCTTCGGCGTGGATATAGCTCAGCTCTTTCAGTTTCAGCGCGCCTTCCAGCGCAATGGGATAAAGCGCGCCGCGCCCCAGGAAGATCACATCGCGCGCACCGGCCAGATCCCGCGCCATCGCCTGGATGCTGTTTTCCGCCGCAATCGCCTGATGTACCAGACCGGGCAGGGCGCGCATGTCTTCCAGAACATTTTCAGGCAGGGCATGCCCGCGCACCTCAGCCGCCTTCAGCGCCATCAGCAACAGAACCGTCAACTGGCAGGTAAAGGCCTTGGTCGAGGCGACGCTGATTTCCGGCCCCGCCTTGATGGGCAGCACAATATCGCTTTCGCGCGCGATCGAGCTTTCGGGGACATTGACCAGACCCGCGATCTGTTTTGCCTTGCCCTCGGTATAGCGCAGTGCCGCCAGCGTGTCGGCAGTTTCCCCGGACTGGCTGACAAAGACGGCCAATGTGTCAGCGCTGATCGGCGGTTCGCGATAGCGGAACTCAGAGGCCACATCGACCTCAACCGGCATGCGTGCGATCTGTTCGAACCAGTATTTGGCCACCAGACAGGAATAATAGCCGGTGCCACAGGCCACCAACGTCAGCCGCTCGATTTGTGAGAAATCCAATGCCTCGGGCAGCACAATCGAATTGTCCTGCGCCAGGTAATTGGCCAGCGCCCGGTCAATGGCTGTGGGCTGTTCGGCGATTTCCTTGGCCATAAAATGTTTGTGACCGTCCTTTTCTATCCGCGCCATATCCAGCTGGATCTGACGTTTTTCACGGTTTGCCAGTTTGCCTTCGCTGTTGCGGATCTCCAGAGAGGTGCGTGTCAGGACAGCGAAATCACCCTCTTCCAAATAGGTGATCTGGTCCGTAAACGGCGCCAGCGCCATGGCGTCTGATCCCACGAACATCTCTCCGTCGCCGTGGCCGATTGCCAGCGGAGAGCCTTTGCGCGCGGCAATCATCAGATCCTGTTCGCCGTCGAACAGGAAGGCCAGTGCAAAGGCCCCATGCAGCCGCTCAACGGTCTTTGCTGCGGCATCCACAGGCGAGAACCCCTCGCGGGCAAAACTCTCGGCCAGCAGGGCGACGGTTTCGGAGTCTGTCTCGGATTCATAGGCAAGCCCTTTTGCGGCCAGCTCCTCACGCAGTTCCTTGTAGTTTTCGATAATCCCGTTGTGAACAACAGCCACACAGCCGGAGCGGTGCGGGTGAGCGTTGGTCACGGTGGGCGCACCATGGGTGGCCCAGCGGGTGTGACCAATGCCGGATTTCCCTGCCAGCGGGTCATGAACCAGAGCATCCGACAGGTTCACCAGTTTGCCAACAGCGCGACGGCGCCCCAAGGTGCCGTTGTTCACGGTTGCGATCCCGGCACTGTCATAGCCGCGATATTCCAGCCGCTTCAGCCCTTCGACCAAAATCGGAGCAGCCTCGTGGTTGCCTAGTACACCGATGATTCCACACATGGTTCGGCTCCTTTGTTCTTAGCTCTTGTTGGTGATCCGGGCCTTTTTCGCGCGCAGCATGTCCATCAGCTTACGCGCCCGGCCGGGCTTGTTTTCCTGCGGGGCGCGGCCAATGGCCAAATCGCCGTCATCCACATCTTTGGTCACCACCGCACCTGTTGCGGTCATGGCCTCATTTCCAATTTTGACCGGTGCCACCAGCATGGTGTTTGACCCGATAAAGGCACCCGCGCCAATCTCGGTGCGATGCTTCATGAACCCATCATAGTTGCAGGTGATCGTGCCCGCACCGATATTGGTTTTCTTCCCAACCGAGGCATCACCGATATAGCTCAGGTGATTGACCTTGGCCCCTTCGGCGATCTCGGCATTCTTGATCTCGACAAAGTTACCGATATGCGTGTCTTCGGCCAGTTCCGCGCCAGGGCGCAGGCGGGCATAGGGGCCAACTTTGGCACCCCGGCTCACGTGGCAGCCTTCCAGATGGGAAAACGCCCGGATCAACGCGCCGCTTTCCACGGTCACGCCGGGGCCAAAGACAACATTGGGTTCAATCACCGTGTCGCGACCAATAACGGTATCCAGTGACAGATAGACGGTGTCAGGGGCCATCAGGGTGACGCCCATATCCAACAGCTCTGCCCGAGCGCGGGCCTGAAACACCGCGTCGGCTTTGGCCAGATCGGCGCGCGAATTGATGCCCAAGGTCTCGGCCTCATCGCAGGCCACGGCGGTCACGGTCAGGCCGGCACTGCGGGCGATCTCAACCAGGTCGGTCAGGTAAAACTCACCAGCTGCATTGTCGTTGCCAACCTGATCCAACAGCGCAAACATCTGCTGCGCGTCGCAGGCCATAAGGCCCGAGTTGCAAAAGGTTATGGCGCGTTCTTCGTCTGATGCATCCTTGAATTCGACGATCTTTTCCAGACTGTCGCCTGCCATCACCAACCGGCCATATCGGGCGGGGTCGGCGGCCTCAAACCCCAGGATCACCAGATCGGCGCGGTTGCGGGCCTCGACCATACGCTCAATGGTCTCGGCAGAAACAAACGGCGTGTCGCCATAAAGCACAACCGCATCGCCGCCAAATCCCGCCAGCGCATCGCGCGCCTGCAGGACCGCATGGCCGGTGCCCAGCTGTTCTTCCTGCAGGACCACCTGCGCCACCTCGTCAATCTCGGCAACGGCGGCTTTGACCAGATCGGCGCCATGTCCGGCGACCACAACGGTCCGTTCGGGCGCCAGCGCCTGACCTGCGGTCATGGCATGTTCCAGCATCGACGCCTGCGCAATCGGGTGCAGCACTTTTGGCAGATCAGAGTTCATCCGGGTGCCTTTGCCTGCGGCAAGGATGATAAGGGCGGTGCTCATGCGCGATTTCTCTTTGTGTTTTGGTTTCGACCGTTTTATCCGCTGGAGGACAGGGCGCAAGCGTTTGCGCCATCAAACAAGGTTGCGTCCTGCAACATCATATGGCGGAAATACGCCGAAAGGGACAGAAATGCGAACAGTGATTTTTGATCTGGACGGCACGCTGGCGGATACATCCGGTGATCTTTTGGCGGCGGCCAATGCGTGTTTTCGCCAGATGGGCCATGGCGATGTGCTGGTGCATCCAGGCGACGCAGGGGTCGCCCTGCGCGGTGGACGGCGGATGCTGACTGTTGGACTTGAACGGGTTGGGGCTTTTTCCGACGCTGTGGTGGATGAGTTTTACCCGGTCCTTCTGGACGCGTATCGCAGCGCGATTGACACACACACGGTGCTGTATCCCGGCGTTTTATCCGCAATCGAGGAACTGAAGACACGCGGTTATGGCATTGGCATTTGCACAAACAAACCAGAAGCGCTGGCGGAACAGCTGATGCAGTCTTTGGGCGTACGCGAAGTGTTTGGCGCGCTTGTGGGCGCAGATACGTTGCCGGTGCGCAAACCGGATCCCGCGCCCCTGGTCGAAGCGGTCCGTCGTCTGGGCGGCGATCCCGCACAGACGGTTCTGATCGGAGACAGCGACACAGATCGCAATACTTCGGCCAATGCAGGGGTGCCCTCGATCCTGGTTGGGTTTGGTCCGTCAGGTGCGGATATGGCGGCGCTGAAGCCCGAAGGCCTGATTTCCCATTTCGATGAGCTGCCGGACCGTGTGGATCAGGTCATGGCTGCGCATCTGGCAATTTAAGCGGAAGGTGTGACATGAGCGAGCGTTTTACCGGCAATTTCACCCAGCAGGAACCGATCCCGGAGGAAGCGATTGAGGCCGCCGTCGCCGTCATGCGCAGCGGACGGCTGCACCGCTATAACGTGGCCGAGGGTGAATTGGGCGAGGCCGCGCTGCTGGAGCAGGAATTTGCCGCCCAGATGGGCGCGAAATATGCGTTGGCGGTGGCGTCAGGTGGATATGCGCTGGCGACAGCCTTGCGGGCCGTTGGGGTAAAACCGGGCGACAAGGTTCTAACCAATGCCTTTACCCTGGCACCGGTGCCGGGGGCCATCGCCTCCATCGGGGCAGAGCCGGTCTATGTCGAGGTGAATGAGGCGCTGACCATTGATCTGGATGATCTGGAGGCAAAGCTTGCCCAGGCCAAGGTGTTGATGCTGTCCCATATGCGGGGACATCTGTGTGACATGGATCGCCTGATGTGTCTTTGTGACGCGGCGGGGGTGGTCGTGATTGAGGATTGCGCCCATACCATGGGCGCGCGCTGGAATGGTGTTCTGTCCGGTCGGCAGGGTGCGATTGGCTGTTACAGCTGCCAGACCTACAAACATGTAAATTCGGGTGAAGGCGGGCTGATCGTCACCGATGACGAAGAGCTTGCGGCCCGTATGGTGATGCTGTCCGGATCCTATATGCTGTTTGAACGGCATCTGGCTGCTCCAAGCCCAGAGGTGTTTGAGCGGGTGAAGTATGAAACCCCCAATGTGTCCGGACGGATGGACAACCTACGCGCAGCTGTTTTGCGGCCGCAACTGCGGCAGCTGGACCAGCAGGTCGAGCGCTGGAACGCGCGCTACCGGGTGATCGAGGAAGGTTTGCGGGACGTGCCAGGCCTCACGGTTGTGGAGCGCCCCGAAGCGGAGCTCTATGTGGGGTCCTCCATTCAGTTTCTGTTGCTGGACTGGAGTGAAGAGGCGGTTCAAGACGTGTTGTCTCGCTGCGGCGCGCGGGGGGTCGAGTTGAAATGGTTTGGTGTGCCAGAGCCGACGGCCTTTACCTCTCGCTATGACAGTTGGCGATATGCGGATGTACCAAGCCTGCCGCAAAGTGACCGGATCCTGCGTGGCATTATCGATATGCGGGTGCCTTTGACCTTTGACCTGGAAGACTGCGCGGTGATTGCCCGGATCCTTCGGGCGGAGGTCAGTGCTGTGTACCAAACCGGCTGATAGCGTTTATTCGGGCGGGTGTGAAACGGTGCGGGACGGTGTCCCGCTCAGGTTTTGCGCTGCGCGTTGCGCATCGCGGTGGGGCAGGCCGCGCCTTTGGCGCGGCCTGCCCGGCCCAAGGGGAGGTGTTGCATGTTTCATGCAGCTCTGACGCGCGGGAGCCCCCGGCTTTCTGATCTCGCAACTTCTGACCTCAGTTAAAGTGACCCTACGTTCCGCAGGGCCAAGAGGCTTGACCGTTGGGCCGCTTCTCGGAAATAAATGAACAGTCGTTCATTAAAGGCGGCGGTGTGTCACTGGATCTGGAGGAGAAGCCATTGTTTACCGCAAGCATGCGATTTGATCTGGGAGAAGACGTCAATGCGCTGCGCGACGTTGTGCATCGCTGGGCGCAGGAGCGGGTCAAACCGGCCGCGCAAGACATTGACCGGGAAAACGCCTTTCCCAATGCGCTTTGGGGAGAGATGGGAGAGCTTGGCCTTTTGGGGGTCACCGTCCCGGAAGAGTATGGCGGCGCGGCCATGAGCTATCTGGCGCATGTGGTGGTGGTCGAAGAACTGGCCCGCGCCAGCGCCTCGGTCTCGCTCTCTTATGGCGCGCATTCGAACCTTTGCGTCAATCAGATCAAACTGAATGGCAGCCCGGCGCAGAAAGCGAAATACCTGCCAGGTCTTTGCGCAGGCACGCAGGTGGGCGCCCTGGCCATGTCCGAGGCCGGCGCAGGCTCTGATGTGGTCTCCATGAGCTTGCGTGCGGAAAAGCAAAACGATCGATACGTGCTGAATGGGAATAAATACTGGATCACCAACGGGCCTGATGCGGACACGCTGGTGGTATATGCCAAGACCGATCCAGAGGCCGGGAAACGGGGTATCACCGCCTTTATCGTCGAAAAATCCATGGCGGGCTTCTCGACGTCTCCGCATTTCGACAAGCTCGGGATGCGCGGATCCAACACAGCTGAGCTGATTTTTGACAATGTAGATGTGCCTTTTGAAAACGTTCTGGGCGAAGAAGGGCGCGGCGTCGCCGTTTTGATGTCTGGCTTGGATTATGAACGGGTGGTGCTGGCGGGCATCGGCACCGGCATTATGGCCGCCTGCTTGGATGAGGTGATGCCCTATGTAAAAGAACGCAAACAGTTTGGCGAGCCTATTGGTAACTTCCAACTGATGCAGGCCAAGATCGCCGACATGTACACTGCACTGAACACCGCGCGGGCTTATACTTACGAGGTGGCCAAAGCCTGTGATGCGGGAACTGTTACCCGTCAGGATGCGGCCGCCTGTTGTCTTTATGCGTCTGAGGTGGCGATGACACAGGCCCATCAGGCGGTGCAGGCCTTGGGCGGGGCGGGGTATCTGAACGACAATCCCGTGGGCCGATTGTTCCGCGACGCCAAGCTGATGGAGATTGGCGCGGGCACCAGTGAAATCCGCCGCATGTTGATCGGTCGCGAATTGATGGCCAAGCAATGAGCCGAAACGCAAAGCGGGCCCGCCAAACGGCGCGCCCGCATAAAATCACATTCAATTCCGGATCAGAACCGGTGCACGTAGGCCAGACCCACAGTGACAGGGTCGATCTCGGCTTTGCCGATGTTGGCGCCGTTCAGGCTGACATCAGAGTCGATCTTGATGTAGCGCACGTCAAGACGCACCGCCGCGCTGTCGCCAACCAGCCATTCCGCACCCACGGTTGCCGCCAGACCAAAGCTATCGTCCAGCTCCAGCGTGCCCAGCGGGGATTCTTCTTCAAAGAAGGTAGTGTAGTTGATGCCAAGACCCACAAAGGGTTTGAAGTTCGACTGAGTCGGGAAGTGGTATTTCACCGACAGGGTGGGCGGCAGCTGTTTGACAGAGCCCGCAAAGCCGATGCCCGCAAGGTTCACGTCATGCTCAAACGGCGAGGCGGCCAGCAATTCGATACCGATATTGTCAGCCACAAAATATTCCGCAGTGAACTGAAGCGCAGTGGCATCATCGATATCCGCCGCAGCGCCCGCCAGCGTGCCGTTATCGGATTTCGGGTTCACATTGACGACACCGACACCAAGGGTCCAGTCCCCTTTGGATTGGGCAAAGGCGGGGGCAGCGAGGGCCAGGCTTGCAACACCAAGGCAAAGCGCGGTCATCATACGAGTCATGGGTCTAATCCCTCTTGTTCTTTTGATGAGCGTAAAATTGATCGAACCGCGCGGCGCTGCTCTGATTTAGATCAAGTAAAATCACTCCTTCTGTTTGAAAATAAAAAGAAAAACATGATCCGAAGATGTATGAATTTCAGGTGTGGCCATGTGTGAACCGCATAAAATACCTGGAATGACCCATACGGGGGCTTGGGATCTGCCGGATGTTCTGAACATGGCGGAACAGGCATTGTCCCATCCCGCATCCAAAACAGCGATTGTGGATGTGACAGAGGCCGAGGCTGCAGCGCGCACTGTGAGTTTTGGCGAATTGAACGCCATGGTGGATGATGTGGCACGCTATCTCTTGACCCGGTTGTCGCCAGGAGATCGCGTCGGTGTTTTGTTGAGCCAGACCCCCTGGTGTGCGGCCGCACATCTGGCCGCCTGGAAAATCGGGCTGATTTCGGTGCCGCTGTTCAAACTGTTTGGTCACGACGCATTGGCAAGCCGGATGAGGGATGCCGATCTCGGCCTGGTCCTGACGGATGCAGCAGGTATCCTTCAGGTTGGTGATCTGGCTGAGGCCGTGGATGTGGCCCAGGTTGGATTGCCGGGTGAGGCCTTGGAATTTGCGGCCACAACGCCGGAGACACCAGCCATTTTGATTTATACCTCGGGCACCACCGGGTCTCCCAAAGGGGCGCTGCACGGGCACTGTTTGTTGACTGGGCATTTGCCGGGCGTGTGGCTCAGCCATGATCATCTGGGGCAGGAGGGTGATTGTCTATGGACCCCGGCGGATTGGGCCTGGATCGGCGGCTTGTTTGATGTGTTGATGCCGGGGCTGGCCTTGGGCGTGCCCGTTGTGGCCGCACGTCTGGAGAAGTTCACGGCAGAGGCCTGTCAGGATGTGCTGACACGTGGTCAGGTGCGCAATGTGTTTTTTCCACCTACCGCGCTGAGGATGCTCAAATCCGCCCCACCCCAAAGCATGCAAGGGTTTCGACGGTTGCGTTCAATTGCCAGCGGCGGAGAGCCCTTGGGCGCAGAGATGCTCGCTTGGGGCCGGTCGGAGATTGGGCTTACAATCAACGAGTTCTATGGCCAGACCGAATGCAACATGGTGGTCAGCGCCTGTCAGGCAGATTTCGCCCCGCGTCCGGGCTGTATTGGTCGGGCGGTTCCGGGGCATCAGGTTGCAGTGATTGACCCGGAGGGGCACCCCACAGCGGCAGAAGGTGACGTGGCGATCCACCGCGGATCACCCTCCATGATGCTGAACTATTGGCGCAGGCCGCAGGAGACGGCGGAAAAGTTCCGAGGTCCATGGCTGGTGACCGGCGACCGCGCGGTGATGAAGGACGGCTTTGTTCAATTCCTGGGACGGCAGGATGATGTCATCACATCGGGGGGCTACCGGATTGGCCCCTCGGAAATCGAAGACAGTCTGATGACACATCCCGCGGTCGAGGCCGTGGGCGTGGTTGGCAAACCCGATCCGCTGCGCACCGAAATTGTCAAAGCTTTTGTGGTTTTGAAACCCGGTTTTACAAGCTCGGCGAGTGAGTTGCAGGACTACGCCAAAGCGCGACTGGCGCAATACTCCTATCCGCGTGAGGTGGAATTCATAACGCACCTGCCGCTGACGGTCACAGGAAAGGTCTTGCGGGCTGAATTGAAACAACGGGTTATGGCTGAGCTGGAGGGCAAAGCATGAAGCTTCAATCGCAAATCCAGATGGCGTCGCAAGATTGTCGCGACAATCGGGAGACGCACCTCGCGATGCTGGACGCGGTGCGCCAGGTTGCGCAAGCCGCGCAGATGGGCGGTGGTGAAAAATCCCGCGCCCGCCATGTGGCGCGCGGCAAAATGCTGCCGCGTCACCGGGTGGCGGAGCTTTTGGATCCCGGCGCGCCGTTTCTGGAGATTGGCGCAACTGCGTCCCATGACATGTATGAGGGGGCCGCGCCCTGTGCCGGGGTGATCGCAGGCATCGGGCAGATCCATGGTCAGGACGTGATGGTGGTCTGCAATGATGCCACGGTCAAAGGTGGCACCTATTTCCCAATGACGGTCAAAAAACACCTGCGCGCCCAGGAAATTGCAGAGGAAAACCACCTTCCTTGCATCTATCTGGTCGACAGTGGCGGCGCTAACCTGCCCAATCAGGATGAGGTCTTTCCCGACCGGGATCACTTTGGGCGGATTTTCTACAATCAGGCCCAGATGAGCGCCAAGGGCATCGCCCAGATCGCGGTTGTCATGGGGTCCTGCACCGCCGGTGGCGCCTATGTGCCGGCCATGGCGGATGTCTCCATCATCGTGCGTGAGCAAGGCACGATCTTCCTGGCGGGCCCGCCGCTGGTCAAGGCCGCTACAGGCGAGGTCGTCTCAGCCGAGGATCTGGGCGGCGGCGATGTTCATACACGCTTGTCGGGTGTCGCGGATTACCTGGCTGAAGATGACGCCCATGCGCTGGCTCTGGCCCGCCGGGCGGTGGCCTCTTTGAACCGGACCCGACCTCAAACGGTGGAGTGGCAAACGCCCGAGCTGCCCGCCTATGACCCGCAGGAGATCCTGAGCGTGTTGCCAGCCGATCTGCGTACACCCTATGACGCGCGCGAGATCATTGCCCGGCTAGTTGATGGCTCCCGTTTTGATGAATTTAAAGCCCGTTTTGGCGAAACCCTGGTCACAGGCTTTGCCCATATCGATGGCTGCCCGGTTGGCATCCTCGCCAACAATGGCGTGCTGTTTTCGGAGGCTGCGCAAAAAGGCGCGCATTTTGTCGAGCTCTGCGCGCAACGCCGCATCCCGCTGGTGTTCTTGCAAAATATCACCGGCTTTATGGTGGGACAAAAGTATGAGAATGAAGGCATCGCCCGCCATGGAGCCAAGCTGGTGACAGCGGTCGCGACAACTGCAGTGCCCAAAATCACGCTGTTAATTGGCGGCTCCTTTGGGGCAGGCAACTATGGCATGGCAGGGCGGGCCTATTCGCCGCGTTTCCTGTGGAGCTGGCCCAATTCACGGATCTCTGTCATGGGCGGTGCCCAGGCTGCAGGGGTTCTGGCTACGGTCAAACGCGATGCGATCGAACGAGCGGGACAGAGCTGGAGCGCCGAGGAAGAAGCTGCTTTCAAACAACCCACGCTCGACATGTTCGAACATCAAAGCCACCCGCTTTACGCTTCAGCTCGGCTTTGGGATGACGGCATCATCGACCCGCGCAAAAGCCGGGAAGTGCTCGCTCTATCTCTCCGCGCCGCGCTCAATGCGCCAATACCAGACACGCGCTTTGGGGTCTTTCGGATGTGACCCGCGCCGCTTTCATCTTTTTAAAAATACTTCGGGGGCCCGGGGGCTGGCCCCCGGTGCTGTCGTCACCAAAAAGGAATGTCGTCCATGTTTGACAAAATCCTGATCGCCAATCGCGGCGAAATCGCCTGCCGCATCATGGAAACGGCACAATCCATGGGTATTGCCTGCGTGGCGGTCTATTCAGACGCGGACAAGGACGCGCGTCATGTGGAGAAGGCAGATGAGGCGATCCACATCGGTGGCGCGGCCCCAGCGGACAGTTATCTGCTGGGCGAGCGTCTCATCGGGGCCGCGCGGGCCAGCGGTGCGCAGGCCATCCACCCGGGCTATGGCTTCCTGTCTGAAAACCCTGCGTTTGTCGAAGCGGTGGAGCAGGCGGGGCTTGCCTTTATCGGGCCATCCGCCGCGGCGATCCGCAAAATGGGGCTGAAGGACGCCGCCAAACATGAGATGGAGGCCGCTGATGTGGCTGTCGTGCCGGGCTATCACGGGGCCAATCAGGATCCGGATCATCTGGCGGCTGAGGCCACCTCAATCGGCTACCCGGTTCTGATCAAGGCCGTTGCAGGCGGTGGCGGCAAGGGCATGCGGCGGGTGGACGCGCCAGAGGGCTTTGCCGATGCCCTGGCCAGCGCCCAGCGAGAGGCGCAATCTGCCTTTGGCAATGGCGATGTGTTGATCGAGAAATTCATCCTGCAGCCCCGCCATATCGAGGTTCAGGTCTTTGGGGATGGCACCCGTGCGGTGCATCTTTTTGAACGCGACTGTTCGCTGCAGCGGCGCCATCAAAAGGTGATCGAGGAGGCGCCAGCGCCGGGAATGACCCCAGAGATGCGCGCCGCCATGGGCGCTGCCGCCGTGCGCGCGGCCGAGGCCATCGGCTACAAAGGGGCTGGAACGGTGGAGTTTATCGTCGACGGCTCGGATGGGCTGCGTCCGGACCGGTTCTGGTTCATGGAAATGAACACACGTCTGCAAGTGGAACATCCAGTAACCGAAGCCATCACAGGGGTGGATCTGGTGGCTTGGCAGCTGCGGGTGGCGGCGGGGGAACCTTTGCCTGCCACACAAGAAGATCTGACCCTCACCGGCCATGCGTTTGAAGCGCGCCTTTATGCCGAAGATGCGGCTGCGGGCTTTTTGCCGGCCACCGGGGATCTGACGCATGTGCGCTTTCCCAAAGGCGCGCGGATCGACAGCGGCGTCGGGGCAGGGGATGCGATCTCGCCCTGGTATGACCCGATGATTGCCAAGATCACCGTCCATGGCCCCACCCGCGAGGTGGCGCTTGGCCGGATGCAGCGCGCGCTGGAGGAGACTGAGATTGCCGGAGTGACAACCAATGTGAATTTCCTCGCAGCCCTGTGTCGCCACGCGGGATTCGCCGCGGGCGCGGTGGATACGGGCCTGATCGACCGGGACCGGGCGCAGCTGGTGCACGAGCCTGCACCCTCTCTGCTGCAGATCATTGCCGCCGTGCAATCCGCTGCGGGATTGACCGAACCGTCCCAGCGTGCGGGGTTCACCCTGTGGTCGCCGCTGGAACGCCACGTCGAGATCATGCACCAGGACACGGTCCTCGACACTTGGGTCGAAGTGCTGGCACCGGACCACCAACGCTGGCGTTGCAAGGATCAAACGGTAGAGGTCCACCAGCGGTTTGGCCGTTGGATGTTAGAAAACACCCCCTTGCCGCGGACCCACCGGGGCGCTGGGCAGGTTCAGGTCTTTGGCCCAGCAGGCACCAGTTTTCTTTTGCGTGACCCGCTGGACCGGCAATCGGATGGGCCCGCCGGCGATGGCTTGATCACGGCTCCCATGCCCGGCCTTGTCAAAGCGCTGTTTGCAAAACCCGGCCAACAGGTGCAGTCCGGCGAGCGCTTGGCCATTCTCGAAGCGATGAAAATGGAACATGCCCTCTTGGCAGGATGCGACGGAGTGGTCGAAGATGTGATGGTTGACGTCAACGACCAGGTCGCCGTGGGTGCGGGGCTGATCCAGTTGGCCGCAACAGAGCCAAGCGCATAGGAGGCGATGATGTCGGAACAGGTGGAGATTTTTGAAGTCGGACCGCGGGATGGGTTGCAGAACGAGGCCAAGCCCATTTCAGCCATGGACAAGATCGCCTTGGTGAACCTTCTGTCCGAGGCGGGATTTCGGCGGATCGAGGTGGGCAGCTTTGTGTCCCCGAAATGGGTGCCGCAAATGGCCGAAAGCGATAAGGTTCTGGCAGGGATCACCCGGATGCCTGATGTGCGCTATGGTGCCTTGGTACCCAATCAGATGGGATTTGCCGCAGCCCTTGCTGCCCGCGCGGATGAGATCGCGGTTTTTGCCTCCGCCTCGGAAGGGTTTTCCAAGGCCAATGTCAACGCCACAATTGCCGAGAGCTTGGATCGCTTCCGCCCGATCCTGGAAGAAGCCCGCCACATCGATCTACCGGTGCGGGGTTATGTCTCTTGTGTTACCGATTGTCCCTATGACGGCCCCGTGGATCCGGGCGCGGTGGCCAAGGTGGCAGATCAGCTGTTTGCCATGGGTTGTTATGAAATCTCTCTGGGGGACACCATCGGCAAGGGGCGCACCGACACGGTGTCCAAGATGCTGCTGACCGTGCGTGAACATGTGCCGGTGAGCCGTCTGGCCGGGCATTTCCACGACACGGGCGGCCACGCGCTGGAAAATGTGGATTGCGCGTTGTCTTTGGGGGTTCGGGTCTTTGACGCGGCGGTGGGCGGCCTTGGCGGCTGTCCCTATGCGCCGGGGGCTGCGGGCAATGTGGCGACCGAGGCGTTGCATGCGCATCTGGATCGCTTGGGGTTTGCAACGGGTCTTCACCCAGACCGGCTGGCGCAGGCTGCAGACATGGCCAAAAGCCTGCGGGCAGGGGATTAGAATGTTTGAAACACTCTTGATGGAACGGGACTCCCGCGGGGTCGCCACGGTAACCTTGAACCGGCCGCAAAAACACAACGCCATGTCGGCGCAAATGATCCGCGAGCTGTCCCAGGCGGCTGCGGATCTTGCCACGGATGCAGAGGTCCGCGTCGTGGTCTTGACCGGGGCGGGCAAAAGCTTTTGCGCAGGTGCGGATTTGGGGTGGATGCAATCTCAGGTGGAAAGCAGTGCCGAAACCCGCCGCGCTGAGGCGCGTGCCCTGGCATTAATGTTGCGGGCGTGGAACGATTTACCCAAGCCGGTTATTGGCGCGATCCCTGGGAATGCGTTTGGCGGAGGTGTCGGGTTGGTTGCCATCTGCGACATCGCGATTGCGGCCGAGACAGCGCTGATGGCGCTCACAGAAACGCGTTTGGGGCTGATACCGGCCACCATTGGCCCCTATGTCGTTGCCAAACTTGGTGAGGCGCAGGCCCGCCGGGTCATTTTGTCTGCGCGAAAGTTTGAGGCTCCCGAAGCGGTTAGGATGAATTTGCTGAGCCATGCGGTTTCACGCGACTCTTTGTCCGCAGCAGTCGAAGCAGAGGTGAGTCTTTTGCTGGATTGCGCGCCCCAAGCGGTGGCTTCGGCCAAGAAAATGATCCGTGAGCTGAGCGTAAAGCATGACGATACGGTGATGTCGCGCACAATTGACGCTTTAATTGACTGCTGGGAGGGTGGCGAAGCAGCAGAAGGAATTCGTGCTTTTTTTGCCAAGGAGCGCCCAAGCTGGCAGACCTAAGGCATTGAAAATTTTCCTGTTTTTCCTTGTGGGTAAATTTCACGACCCGCAGCTCTTAACCCAATAGAAACACTCTGAATTTTCAAAACCGGTGTATCTGTGCCGCGCCTTTAAAGGAACGGTTAGCTATTAACCATGCGTTGGTTGACGCTCATGTGGCAGGGGAGTAGACACAGCCCAAGTCAACTCGCCAATTGACGGTGCGCAAGAAACTGCGTGCACGGAAAGGAGCCACTCGTGGAAGAGATGTTGCGGGAGTACCTCCCGATCCTCGTGTTTCTGGCCATTGCGGTCGGGCTTGGAATTGTTCTTATTCTAGCAGCGGTTGTGCTCGCTGTTCGCAATCCAGATCCCGAAAAGGTCAGTGCATATGAATGTGGTTTCAACGCATTCGACGACGCCCGTATGAAATTCGACGTTCGATTTTATCTGGTGTCCATTCTGTTTATTATCTTCGATCTCGAAATTGCGTTTCTGTTTCCCTGGGCCGTGGGGTTCAAGGACATCAGCGATGTCGGTTTCTGGTCCATGATGGTGTTCCTGGGCGTTTTGACCATCGGCTTTGCCTATGAGTGGAAGAAGGGAGCCCTGGAATGGGAGTGATGACCGGAGCCAATACCGCAGGCGTCGACAAAGAAGTTGTCACCCAGGCCCTAAACAGCGAGTTGCAGGACAAAGGCTTCCTTTTGACCTCCTCCGAAGACATCATCAACTGGGCCCGCACCGGGTCCCTGCACTGGATGACCTTTGGTCTGGCCTGTTGCGCCGTTGAGATGATGCATGTGGCGATGCCGCGTTACGACTGTGAACGCTTTGGCATCGCGCCCCGCGCCTCCCCGCGCCAGTCTGATGTGATGATCGTTGCGGGCACGCTGACCAATAAAATGGCTCCAGCGCTGCGCAAGGTTTACGACCAGATGCCCGAACCGCGCTATGTGATCTCGATGGGGTCCTGTGCAAACGGCGGCGGCTATTACCACTATTCCTATTCGGTTGTACGTGGCTGCGACCGTGTGGTTCCCGTTGATATCTATGTGCCAGGCTGCCCTCCGACAGCTGAGGCGCTGCTTTATGGTCTGATGCAGCTGCAGCGGAAGATCCGCCGCACCGGCACTTTGGTGCGTTGATCGGATTTTGGTGGAGTAAGCAAAATGACTGAAGCACTGAATGAGCTTGGCGCCCAGATCGAAGCCAAACGGTCTGACTGTGTGCTGGATTGGGACGTCACCCATGATGAGCTGAACATCAACGTCAAGCCGACCAATATCGTCGGCCTGGTGGAGTTTCTGCTGTCCGATCCGGCCTGCAAATTCTCGACCCTGGTGGACATCACCGCTGTGGACTACCCTGAACGCGCCAAACGCTTTGACGTGGTCTACCACTTCCTGTCGATGTACCAAAACCAGCGCATCCGCCTGCGTGTTTCCTTGCGCGAAGACGAGATGATCCCGTCGATTGTCAACGTCCACCCCTCGGCCAATTGGTTCGAGCGTGAGGTGTTTGACATGTTCGGCATTCTCTTCACCGGCCACCCGGACCTGCGTCGTCTGTTGACCGACTATGGCTTCCGCGGCCACCCGCTGCGCAAGGATTTCCCAACCACCGGTTACACCGAGGTCCGCTATGACGAGGCGCAGAAACGCGTCGTCTATGAACCGGTGAAATTGGTGCAGGAATACCGTCAATTTGATTTCATGAGCCCATGGGAAGGTGCTGAATATATCCTTCCGGGTGACGAGAAAGAGGGGGAGGCGAAATGATGGACGGCTCCAAGTTTGACGACGGCAGCGTGGACGCCCTGAGCGGCGAACAGAAAATCCGTAACTTTAACATCAACTTCGGCCCGCAACACCCTGCGGCGCACGGTGTTTTGCGTCTGGTTCTGGAACTGGACGGTGAAATCGTGGAACGCTGCGACCCGCACGTTGGCCTCTTGCACCGCGGCACCGAAAAGCTGATGGAAAGCCGCACCTACCTGCAGAACCTGCCGTATTTCGACCGCCTCGACTATGTGGCGCCGATGAACCAGGAACATGCATGGTGTCTGGCGATTGAGAAACTGTGCGGCGTGGAAGTGCCCCGCCGTGGCTCGCTGATCCGGGTGCTGTACTCGGAAATTGGCCGTATCCTGAACCACCTTCTGAACGTGACCACCCAGGCGATGGACGTGGGCGCGCTGACCCCGCCGCTGTGGGGCTTCGAAGAGCGTGAGAAGCTGATGGTGTTTTACGAACGTGCCTGTGGCGCGCGTCTGCACGCCGCCTACTTCCGCCCTGGTGGTGTCCACCAGGATCTGCCGGACGAGCTGCTCGACGATATCGAGGAATGGGCGATTGAATTTCCCAAAGTGCTCGATGACATCGACGGGCTCTTGACCGAAAACCGGATCTTCAAACAGCGTAACTGCGACATCGGCGTGATCACTGAGGATGAGATCCAGAAATACGGTTTCTCCGGCGTGATGGTGCGCGGCTCTGGCCTGCCATGGGACCTGCGTCGTGCGCAGCCTTATGAATGCTATGACGAGTTTGATTTCCAGATCCCGGTTGGCAAGAACGGCGACTGTTTTGACCGCTACCTCTGCCGTATGGAAGAGATGCGCCAATCCCTGTCGATCATCCGTCAGGCGATCCACAAGCTGCGCGAGGCCACCGGCGACGTGCTGGCCCGTGGTAAGCTGACCCCGCCGAAACGTGGCGATATGAAGACGTCGATGGAGAGCCTGATCCACCACTTCAAGCTCTATACCGAAGGGTTCCACGTCCCCGCTGGCGAAGTCTACGCCGCCGTTGAAGCGCCCAAGGGCGAGTTCGGCGTCTATCTGGTGGCGGATGGCACCAACAAACCCTACCGCGCCAAACTGCGCGCACCGGGCTTCCCGCATCTGCAGGCGATGGACCACGTTGCCAAAGGTCACCAGCTGGCCGACGTTGCAGCTATCATCGGCACCATGGATATCGTATTTGGGGAGATCGACCGCTAATGCTGCGCCGTCTGCACTCTGAACAACCCGCAAGCTTTGCGTTTACCCCGGACAACCAAACCTGGGCCGAGGCTCAGGTCACCAAATACCCCGAAGGTCGCCAGGCCTCGGCTGTGATCCCGCTGTTGTGGCGCGCACAGGAACAAGAGGGCTGGGTGTCTAAACCCGCCATCGAATATATCGCCGATATGCTGGGGATGGCCTATATCCGCGTGCTGGAAGTGGCCTCTTTCTATTTCATGTTCCAACTGCAGCCCACGGGGTCTGTTGCGCATGTGCAGATCTGCGGCACCACCTCCTGCATGATCTGCGGCGCCGAAGATCTGATCGCAGTGTGCAAGGAAAAGATCGCGCCCAAGCCCTATACCCTGTCGGAAGATGGCAAATTCACCTGGGAAGAGGTCGAATGCCTGGGCGCGTGCACCAACGCACCGATGGCCCAGATCGGCAAGGACTACTACGAGGATCTGACCGCCGAGGGCTTTGCTCAGATGCTGGACGATCTGGCCGCAGGCAAGCTGGTGGCACCGGGTCCGCAAAACGGCCGTTACGCGGCCGAGCCGAAATCCGGCCTGACCTCGCTCACAGAATATGACAGCGGCAAGACGCAGTATAACGCGTCGGTGCAGTTGCAGATGGATGTCAAAGACGGCGTCAAACGCATTCAGGGCGACGAAGTGCCCCTGTTGACCCCATGGGTTGGCAAGGACGGCGTTGTGGCTGGCCGCGCGGCGGCAGCCCCGACACCCAAAGCGCCAGAGGCGCCGAAACCTGCGGTGAAACAAGCGGCAGAGGCCAAGAAGGCCGCCGCTAAGCCAGAACCCAAGGCCGAGGCGTCCGTTGCTGAAAAAGAACCCGAAACGCTGAAGGCTGCGCGCGATGGCAAGGCAGATGATCTCAAGCTGTTGAAAGGCGTTGGCCCCAAGCTGGAAGAGACCCTGAATGAACTGGGCTTTTTCCACTTTGATCAGGTCGCCGCCTGGACCGACGCTGAGGTCGCATGGGTGGACAGCCGCCTGAAATTCAAAGGCCGCATCGAACGCGACGGCTGGATTGAACAGGCCAAAAAACTGGCAGCCGGGGAAGAGACCGAGTTTGCTAAAAAGGCCAAGAAAGACGGCATTTACGACGACTAAACCGCTGTGTCCCATCTCGATGGGGCAGGGCACCACGACATAGGACGATCAAAGCTTGGACAAAGACACAGAACAGGCCATCGCAGCAAAGGGACGGCACATCGCGATTGTGATCGCGGCCACCATTTGCCTCTGGCTGATCCTGTCGCTCTTTGTGGGCCCCGCGCTGGGGCTGCCGGGGAATTACGCTTTGCTTTTTGATTTCGCAGCGCTTGCGGGATTGATCTATGCAGTGGTCAATATTTTTCAACTCTGGCGCATGCGTCAGGGCCAGTGAACGAAAGAACCAAAGGTAGGCAGACATGCTGAAGGACCAGGACCGGATCTTTACCAACCTGTACGGTATGCACGAACGCACGCTCAACGGCGCGCAGTCCCGTGGCCATTGGGACGGCACCGCTGGCCTGATCGAAAAGGGCCGCGATTGGATCATCCAGACCATGAAGGACTCCGGTCTGCGTGGGCGTGGTGGTGCGGGTTTCCCCACCGGTCTGAAATGGTCCTTTATGCCCAAGGAAAGCGATGGTCGCCCGGCCTATCTGGTGATCAATGCGGATGAATCCGAACCTGGCACCTGTAAAGACCGTGAGATCATGCGCCATGATCCGCACACGCTGATCGAAGGCGCGCTGATCGCCTCCTTCGCGATGAACGCGCATACCTGCTATATCTACCTGCGTGGCGAATACATCCGCGAACGCGAAGCGCTGCAGGCTGCCATTGATGAGGCCTATGACGCCGGTCTTCTGGGCAAAAACGCAGCTGGCTCTGGCTGGGATTTTGACGTCTTCCTGCACCACGGGGCGGGCGCTTATATCTGCGGCGAAGAGACAGCGCTGATCGAAAGCCTTGAAGGTAAAAAAGGCATGCCGCGCATGAAGCCGCCGTTCCCGGCGGGTGCGGGTCTGTATGGTTGCCCGACCACAGTGAACAACGTGGAATCCATCGCTGTTGTGCCCACCATCCTGCGCCGTGGCGCGGAATGGTTCTCAGGCTTTGGCCGTCCCAACAACGCGGGCACCAAACTCTTTGCGATCTCGGGTCATGTGAACAACCCTTGTGTTGTTGAAGAGGCCATGTCGATCTCCTTTGAGGAGCTGATCGAAAAACACTGCGGCGGAATCCGCGGCGGCTGGGACAACCTGCTTGCTGTGATCCCCGGCGGCTCGTCGGTGCCGTGTGTGCGCGGCGAGAACATGCGCGATGCGATCATGGATTTCGACTACCTGCGCGGCGAACTGGGCTCGGGCCTGGGCACTGCTGCGGTCATCGTCATGGACAAGCAGACCGACATCATCAAAGCCATCGCGCGCCTCAGCTATTTCTACAAACACGAAAGCTGTGGCCAGTGCACCCCATGCCGCGAAGGCACCGGTTGGATGTACCGCGTGATGGATCGTCTGGTGAAGGGCGAGGCGGAACTGGAAGAGATCGACATGCTGTGGGATGTCACCAAACAAGTCGAGGGCCACACCATTTGCGCGCTTGGCGATGCGGCGGCTTGGCCGATCCAGGGTCTGATCAAGAACTTCCGCGAAGAGATCGAAGACCGCATCAAGGCACAGAAAACCGGCCGCATGGGCGCGATGGCCGCAGAATAACGACACAGGGCGGGGTTCACCGGGGCCCCCGAATGGGACGAAAAGGGACGAGAGTCAGAATGGCACGACTTGGCACATATCGGATCGGAGCAGGGCTGCTGTGCGCGGCATTTGTTCTGGCGAGTTGCGGCAGCGTCACATCGCGCGACAAACGCGTGCGCTACGACGGTGTTCCGTTCAAAACCTCCGCCAAGGCGCTCAACAAAAAAGCCACGCTGGCTGATTTCCAGATTGTCGTCAAAGACGCGCTGCGCTCTCCCAAGGGTGCGCGTCTGGCCGTCGTCCATGAGGCCACCACCTATTGCATCGAAAATTACGGCAGCTCTGACATCCTGTGGCCGATTGACCCGATGGACGAGGAACAGGACCTGCGTCTGGATGGGGGCGATGCCGTCTACCAGGGGATGTGCGACGCGTGAGCGGATTTGCGGCATATCCTGGCGTTTTGGGCCAGCCGTTATTGAATAACGGTTCACAGTTTCAAACCTGTGGAGTTTCCAAATTCAAGGAGATTCCCATGCGTATTTTTTCTGTGCTGCTGGCCGCCGCCGTTGCAGTTCTGACTCCCCAGATCGCCTCCGCACGCCCTTCTCTGCGGGATGTGGCTGAAATTGAAAACCCGCTGTTTGCGGTCGCCGTCGCCAAAGAGGTCGCGGATCACTGCGACAGCATTGGCCCCCGCTACATGAAGGGTTTGGGTGAGTTGCGTCGCCTTAAGGCGCGGGCCAATGAATTGGGTTACTCGGACAAGGAAATCCGCGCCTATGTGGACTCCAAATCCGAAAAAGCGCGGATGCGCGCCAAGGGTGAGCGGCTCTTGGCACAAAATGGCGTGTCGTATGACAAACCGGAAACGTTCTGTGCGTATGGTCGCGCAGAGATCAAGAACAACAGCGCGATCGGCGTTTTACTGAGGGCGAAATAGACCATGTCTGACCTCCGCAAGATCAACATTGACGGAACCGAGATTGAGGTGGATGGGGCGCTGACCCTGATCCAGGCATGCGAAGAGGCGGGTGTCGAAATCCCGCGCTTCTGCTACCACGAACGCCTGTCGATTGCGGGCAACTGTCGGATGTGCTTGGTCGAGGTTGTCGGCGGCCCGCCCAAACCCGCGGCTTCTTGTGCGATGCAGGTCAAAGACCTGCGCCCCGGCCCCGAAGGTCAGGCGCCTCGCGTGAAAACCAACTCTCCCATGGTCAAAAAGGCCCGTGAAGGGGTGATGGAGTTCCTCCTGATCAACCACCCGCTGGATTGCCCGATCTGCGACCAGGGCGGCGAATGTGATCTGCAGGACCAGGCGATGGCCTATGGCATGGCCGGTTCGCGTTTCAAGGAACACAAACGCGCCAGCGACGATCTGGATCTCGGGCCACTGGTGGCCACAACCATGACCCGCTGCATCAGCTGCACCCGCTGCGTGCGTTTCACAACCGAAGTTGCTGGCATCACCCAGATGGGCCAGACCGGTCGCGGCGAAGATGCCGAGATCACATCCTATCTGAACCAGACGCTGAACTCGAACCTTCAGGGCAACATCATTGACCTCTGCCCGGTTGGTGCGCTGACGTCGAAACCTTACGCCTTTACTGCCCGCCCGTGGGAGTTGACCAAAACGGAAACCATCGACGTGATGGACGCGTTGGGGTCAAACATCCGCGTGGACACCAAAGGGCGCGAAGTCATGCGCATTCTGCCGCGCAACCACGACGGCGTGAACGAAGAGTGGATCTCGGACAAGACCCGCTTTGTCTGGGACGGCCTGCGCCGCCAGCGTCTAGACCGCCCCTATGTGCGCGTCGACGGCAAGCTGAAACCCGCCACATGGCCCGAAGCGCTTGCGGCCGTTGCTGAAAACGTCAAGGGCAAGAAAATTGCAGGTCTAGTGGGGGATCTGGTCTCGGTTGAGGCGGCCTTTGCCCTGAAACAGCTGATCGAAGGTCTGGGTGGCACGGTTGAATGCCGCACCGATAATGCGCGTCTGCCCATCGGCAACCGCGCGGGCTATGTTGGCAACGCGACCGTCGAAGATATCGACGACGCAAAGTTCATCCAGCTGATCGGCACCAACCCCCGTAACGAGGCTCCGGTGCTGAACGCGCGCATCCGCAAAGCATGGCTCAACGGTGCACAAGTCGGGCTGGTTGGCCCGGCGGCGGATCTGACTTATGAATACGCCCATGTCGGCACCGACCGTGCGGCGCTCGAAGGGCTCCTGGACAAAGACTATGGTGCGGTCAAAGACGCCCCATCGGTTGTCATCGTAGGGCAGGGCGCTCTGCAAGAGGCGGACGGTCTCGCGGTTCTGGCAGCTGCTCAGAAACTGGCGGCTGACACGAACTCCAAACTCATGGTGCTGCACACCGCCGCCAGCCGCGTCGGTGCGATGGATATCGGCGCCGTCACCGAAGGCGGCTTGGCCGCTGCGGTGGATGGTGTCGAGGTCATCTATAATCTCGGCGCGGATGAGGTCGAAATTGACCCCCGCGACCAAGGCGGTGCGTTTGTCATCTACCAGGGATCCCATGGGGACCGCGGAGCCATGCGCGCCGATGTGATCCTGCCGGGCGCTGCCTATACCGAAGAAAACGGCCTGTTTGTAAACACCGAAGGTCGCCCCCAGCTGGCCATGCGGGCCGGTTTCGCACCGGGCGAGGCCAAGGAAAACTGGGCCATCCTGCGGGCGCTCTCTGCGGAACTGGACGCAAAGCTGCCGTTTGACAGTCTGGCCCAGCTGCGCAGCGCGCTGATTGCCGAAGTTCCCCATCTCGCCAAAGTCGACGAAGTGGTTGAAAACGAAGGCGAGGCGCTGCCGGTTGAGAAAATGGGCAAGGCGGATTTCCTGCCTGCAATCCGCGATTTCTATCTGACCAATCCGATTGCCCGGGCCTCGACCCTGATGGCAGAGCTCTCGGCTCAGGCCAAAGCGTTGAACACCCAGGCGATGGCAGCCGAGTGATCCGCGCCAGCATCATATCCCTTCTCGCTTTGGCGGGCTGCGCAGAAGCAGGCCGTCAGGCTGAGTTCACCCCCGGCTACCGGGGTGTGGAGACGCGTCTGCTGAACGGGGATCTGGTGCAGTTTAATGTTCAGATGACGGGCGCACGCCACGCCGCTGATGTAGACATGTATGCGGAATGTGCAGCAGCGCAATACGCGCTGATCCGCGGCTACGGCTTTGCCCGCCATCTGCGCACAAATTTGAAACAACAGGGTGGTATCTGGAGCGCGGATGCGGTCTATACCATCTCCCCCTCTCTCCCGCGCGGGTTGCGCACCATCGACGCCGAAGTCGTGGTCGCACAATGCGAGGCTAACGGAATACCCACGGTGTGAGGACCAATGGCTGATTTCTTTAACACCCCAGGCGGCATCGCTGTTCTGATTGTGGCGCAAACCCTTGCGGTGGTTGCCTTTGTCATGATCTCGCTTCTGTTTCTGGTTTATGGCGACCGCAAGATCTGGGCGGCGGTGCAGATGCGCCGGGGCCCCAATGTTGTGGGCGCCTATGGCTTGCTGCAGACCATCGCGGATGCGCTCAAATATGTGGTCAAGGAAGTCGTGATCCCGGCCGGTGCTGACCGCACCGTGTTTATGCTGGCACCGATGGCCTCCTTTGTTCTGGCGATGATCGCCTGGGCGGTGATCCCCTTCTCGGACAATTGGGTTCTTTCGGACATCAACGTGGCCATCCTTTATGTCTTCGCGGTCTCCTCGCTTGAGGTTTACGGCGTGATCATGGGCGGCTGGGCCTCGAACTCGAAATACCCCTTCCTGGGCAGCCTGCGCTCTGCCGCGCAGATGATTTCTTACGAGGTCTCGATTGGTCTGATCATTATCGGTGTGATTATCTCCACCGGCTCGATGAACTTTGGCGACATCGTCCGCGCACAGGATGGCTCAGCTGGACTGTTCAACTGGTACTGGCTGCCGCATTTCCCGATGGTCTTCCTGTTCTTTATCTCCTGCCTGGCGGAAACCAACCGCCCGCCGTTTGACCTGCCCGAAGCGGAATCCGAACTGGTTGCGGGCTATCAGGTGGAATATTCCTCGACGCCGTTCCTGTTGTTCATGGCCGGCGAATATATCGCCATCTTCCTGATGTGCGCGCTGACGTCGCTTCTGTTCTTTGGCGGCTGGCTGTCCCCGATCCCCTTCCTGCCGGATGGCGCGTTGTGGATGGTGGCCAAGATGGCGTTCTTCTTCTTCCTCTTTGCAATGGTGAAAGCGATCACACCGCGCTACCGCTATGACCAGCTGATGCGTCTGGGTTGGAAAGTCTTCCTGCCGTTCTCGCTGTTCTGGGTGGTTTTTGTCGCCTTTGCTGCACGTTTCGATTGGTTCTGGGGGGCATTCGCCCGCTGGACGACCGGAGGCTGATATGACCCAAATCGATTACACCCGCGCCGCCAAATATTTCCTGCTGCAGGATTTCTGGGTCGGCTTCAAACTGGGGATGAAGTACTTCTTTGCCCCCAAAGCCACCCTGAACTACCCGCATGAAAAGGGGCCATTGTCGCCCCGGTTCCGCGGCGAACACGCGCTGCGCCGCTATCCCAATGGCGAGGAACGCTGCATTGCCTGTAAACTGTGTGAAGCGGTCTGCCCAGCACAGGCGATCACCATCGACGCGGAACCCCGCGAAGACGGCAGCCGCCGCACCACGCGCTATGACATCGACATGACCAAATGCATCTACTGCGGTTTCTGCCAGGAAGCCTGCCCGGTGGACGCGGTTGTCGAAGGCCCGAACTTTGAATTCGCAACGGAAACCCGCGAAGAGCTGTTTTACGACAAGGAAAAACTCCTGTCGAACGGCGAACGCTGGGAGGCCGAGATCGCCCGCAACCTTGAACTGGATGCGCCCTACCGATGACAGATCCCAAGAACCCGTTTGAAGCCATGATGGAACAGGCGCAGGAAATGGCCAAGGCGCTGAACCCCGCGCTTGAGGAGTTTTCTCCCTCCGAGGCGTTCAAAGGGTTCGAAGGTCTGTGGCCGACCATGCCCAAAGAGGTCATGGAAATGATGTTCGGCAACACCGTCAACAAAGACGGGCTGGATGCCAAAACCCGGCTGCTGCTAACGCTGGCCGGTTTGATTTGCCAAGGTGCACAGGCGGATGCCGCCCTGCGCCAGACTGTAAAACACGCGCTCGAAGCGGGCGCAAAGAAACAAGAGATCGTGGAAACGATCGGACAGATGTCGGTCTTTGCCGGCATTCCGGCCATGAACCGGGCGCTTGAGTTGGCGCAATCGGTCATGGACGACAAAAGGGACGATGAGACATGAGCGTATTTGCCTTCTACCTCTTCGCCATCAGCGCCATCACCGGCGGGCTGTTCACTGTGATCAGCCGCCAGCCGGTCCACTCGGTGCTGTGGCTGATCCTGGCCTTTATTTCCTCGGCCGGGCTGTTTGTGCTCCTTGGGGCGGAATTTGTCGCAATGCTGCTGATCATCGTCTACGTCGGTGCGGTGGCGGTGCTGTTCCTCTTCGTGGTGATGATGCTGGATGTGGACTTTGCCGAACTGAAGGCCGAGATGGCAAAATACATGCCATTGGCGCTTTTGATCGGCCTGGTGATCCTGATGCAGTTTGTGATCGCCTTTGGCGCCTGGGAGACCGCGCCGGGTGCGTCGGACCTGCTGGCTCAGCCTGCACCGGTTGATCGCCACAACACCGAGGCTTTGGGCCTTATTATCTATGACCAATATTTCCTTCTGTTCCAGCTGGCGGGTCTGATCCTGTTGGTCGCCATGATCGGCGCCATCGTTCTGACCCTGCGCCATCGTCAGGACGTCAAACGCCAGAATGTTCTGGCCCAGATGTACCGCGACCCGGCCACCGCAATGGAGCTGAGAGACATCAAACCGGGGCAGGGCCTATGATCGGACTTGAACATTATCTGACCGTCGCGGCGACCTTGTTCGTCATTGGCATCTTCGGGCTGTTTTTGAACCGCAAGAACGTCATCATCCTGTTGATGAGCATCGAACTGATGCTTCTGGCGGTAAACATCAACCTGGTCGCCTTCTCCTCTTTCTTGGGCGATCTCGTCGGGCAGGTCTTTACCCTGTTCGTTCTGACTGTGGCGGCTGCTGAGGCTGCGATTGGTCTGGCGATCCTGGTCTGCTTCTTCCGGAACCGCGGCACTATTGCTGTCGAAGACATCAACGTGATGAAGGGCTAAGGCGTCATGGAAACCATCCTTCTCTTTACCCCGCTTGTCGGGGCCCTGATCTGCGGCTTTGGACATCGTTTTATCGGTGAAAAAGCAGCGATTGTGACCGCCACCGCGTTCCTGTTCTTTACGGCGCTGTTGTCCTGGATCACCTTCCTGACCTTTGATGGTGAGACCCGGATTATCGAGATCTTCCGCTGGATCGAAAGCGGCTCGCTGTCAACCGCGTGGCAGTTCCGCGTGGACCGGCTGACCGCGATCATGCTGATCGTCATCACCACCGTATCTGCGCTGGTTCACCTCTATTCCTTTGGCTACATGGATCACGATCCCCAGTGGAAAGAGGGCGAAAGCTACAAGCCGCGCTTCTTTGCCTATCTGTCGTTCTTTACCTTCGCGATGCTGATGCTGGTGACTTCGGACAATCTGGTTCAGATGTTCTTTGGCTGGGAAGGTGTGGGCGTTGCCTCATATCTTCTGATCGGCTTCTACTACCGCAAGCCCTCGGCCGGTGCGGCGGCGATGAAAGCGTTCATCGTCAACCGTGTGGGTGACTTTGGCTTTGCGCTGGGTATCTTTGGCCTGTTCTTCCTGACCGACAGCATCAACTTTGGCGACATCTTTGCCGCCACGCCGATGCTGGCGGAAACCACGGTGTCCTTCCTGTGGACGGAGTGGAACGCGGCGAACCTCTTGGCCTTCCTGCTGTTTGTCGGCGCGATGGGTAAATCGGCACAGCTGATCCTGCACACATGGCTGCCGGACGCGATGGAAGGTCCGACCCCTGTGTCGGCGCTGATCCACGCGGCAACCATGGTGACCGCAGGCGTCTTCCTGGTATGTCGCATGTCGCCCCTGATGGAAGTCGCGCCGCAGGCCACTGCGTTTATCACCGTTCTGGGCGCCACCACCGCCTTCTTTGCGGCGACCGTGGGTCTGGTTCAGACCGACATCAAACGCGTGATTGCTTATTCGACCTGTTCGCAGCTGGGCTACATGTTTGTGGCCGCGGGCGTTGGCATGTACTCGGCAGCCATGTTCCACCTGTTCACACACGCCTTCTTCAAGGCGATGCTGTTCCTGGGTGCGGGCTCGGTCATCCACGCGATGCACCATGAGCAGGACATGATGAACTATGGCAATCTGCGCAAAAAAATCCCTTATACCTTTGCGGCGATGATGATTGGCACGCTGGCCATCACCGGTGTTGGCATCCCGCTGACCCACATCGGCTTTGCGGGCTTCCTGTCCAAAGATGCGATCATCGAGAGCGCCTATGCTGGCGGTTCGATGTATGGCTTCTGGATGCTGGTGATCGCAGCGGCAATGACGTCCTTCTACTCTTGGCGTCTGATCTTCCTCACCTTCTATGGTGAGGCGCGCGGCAACAAGCATACCCACGACCACGCTCATGAAAGCCCGATGGTTATGCTGATCCCGCTGGGCGTTCTGGCGGTGGGTGCGGTGCTGGCTGGTATGGTCTGGTATGGCAGCTTCTTTGGCCATGCGGATAAGGTTGGCAAATTCTATGGCATCCCGGTAGCCGAGGCTTCGGCCCATGGTGAAGGCCATGATGACCACGCCAAAACCGAGGCCCATGATGACCACGGCCACTCGGATGATCATGGTGACGCACATGCTGCCAAGGATGATCACGCGGATGACCACGGTGACGCACATGCGGACGATCATGGCGAACATCACTATGTCTTTGCAGGCAAACCGGGTGAGGGCGCGCTGTACATCGCTCCTGACAACCACGTTCTCGAGGACGCGCATGCAACACATTGGTTGGTTAAGGTCTCGCCCTTCATCGCGATGGTTCTGGGCTTCCTCTTGTCCTACCTGTTCTACATCGTCAAACCGGACCTACCCAAACGTCTGGCCGAGCAGCAACAGCCGCTGTATCTGTTCCTCAAGAACAAGTGGTATTTTGACGAGCTCTATGACTGGATCTTTGTCAAACCGGCGCTGGCCCTCGGCCGCTTCCTGTGGAAGCGCGGCGACGGCGGCACCATTGACGGCTTCCTCAACGGTCTGGCCATGGGCGTGATCCCCTTCTTCACCCGTCTCGCCGGTCGCGCACAGTCGGGTTACATCTTCACTTATGCTTTCTGGATGGTGCTGGGCATCGCAGCTCTGGTCACCTGGATGTCGATCGGCGGAGGATCGCACTGATGGACAATCTCCTCTCAATCGTCACCTTCATTCCTGCGCTAGCAGCGGTCATCCTGGCCATCTTCCTGCGCGGTGAGGATGAGGCGGCACAACGCAACGCCAAATATGTGGCGCTTTTTGCGACAACCATTACCTTCTTGGTGAGCCTCGGGCTCTACTTCCAGTTTGATCCGTCCAACACCGGTTTCCAGTTCCTGGAAGAGCGGGACTGGCTGATGGGTCTGAAATACAAGATGGGCGTGGACGGGATCTCGGTTCTGTTTGTCCTTCTGACCACTTTTGTGATGCCGCTGACCATCCTATGCAGCTGGGACGTCAAGACCCGGGTCAAGGAATACATGATCGCCTTCCTCCTGTTGGAGACGATGATGCTGGGCGTGTTCATGGCGCTGGATCTGGTGCTGTTCTACCTGTTCTTTGAAGCAAGCCTCATTCCGATGTTCCTGATTGTCGGTATCTGGGGCGGCAAGGACCGGATCTATGCGTCTTTCAAATTCTTCCTTTATACCTTCTTCGGCTCGGTGCTGATGCTGGTGGCGATGGTCGCCATGTACACTGATGCGGGCACCACCGACATTACGGCGCTCTTGTCGCACAGCTTCTCGGCTGGGTCCTTTGATGTGCTGGGCATCCATGTCGTGGGTGGCATGCAGACGCTGATGTTCCTGGCGTTCTTTGCCTCCTTTGCGGTCAAGATGCCGATGTGGCCGGTCCACACCTGGCTGCCGGATGCACACGTTCAAGCGCCAACCGCGGGTTCCGTTGTGCTGGCGGCGATCATGCTGAAAATGGGCGGCTATGGCTTCCTGCGGTTCTCTCTGCCGATGTTCCCGGTGGGGGCAGAAGTCATGACCGATGTGATCCTGTGGATGTCGGCCATCGCGATTGTCTACACCTCGCTGGTGGCGATGGTGCAGGAAGACATGAAAAAGCTGATCGCCTATTCGTCCGTGGCGCACATGGGGTTTGTGACCATGGGGATCTTTGCGATGAACCAACAGGGCATCGACGGCGCGATCTTCCAGATGCTCAGCCACGGCTTCATCTCGGCGGCGCTGTTCCTCTGTGTGGGCGTGATCTATGACCGGATGCACACCCGTGACATCGACGCCTACGGCGGTCTGGTGATCCGCATGCCGGCCTATGCGCTGGTCTTCATGTTCTTCACCATGGGCAACGTAGGCCTGCCGGGCACCTCGGGCTTTATCGGTGAATTCCTGACCCTGATGGGCACGTTCCAGAAAAACACCTGGGTGGCCTTTGTCGCGACCTCGGGCGTGATCTTCTCGGCCGGTTACGCGCTGTGGCTTTATCGTCGGGTGGTCTTTGGCGACCTGATCAAAGGCAGCCTCAAGACCATCACCGACATGACCCCACGGGAAAAGTTCATCTTTGCCCCGCTGGTGGCCATGACCTTGATCCTGGGCGTCTATCCTGCGCTCGTCACTGACATCATCGGCCCGTCCACCGCGGCGCTGGTCGACAACGTTAACCAATCTCTGGCCGCTGCGGACACCTCGCCCGTCGCGACCCAGATTGCTTCGCATTAAAGGAGCGCAAGGCAGATGATCCAAGCTGATCTCTCCGTAATCCTGCCAGAGATTGTTCTGGCGCTCTATGCCATGGGCGCGCTTTTGGGCGCTGTCTACACGGTCAAGGACAAGCTGGCCGGCGTGCTGGTCTGGTCCACGGCGGCCCTGATGGTGGTGCTGGCCATTGTGATCGCCAGCCTCCCCGCAGGCACCAATGTGGCGTTCAACGGCATGTTTGTTGATGATGCCTTTGCGCGGTTTTCCAAATCCGCGATCCTGATCGTCGCAGCCATCGTGCTGATCATCGGGCAAGAGTATATGAGCCGCCGCGACATGCTGCGCTTTGAATACCCGCTTCTGGTGGCCCTGTCCGTTGTCGGCATGATGATGATGGTCTCGGCTGGCGATCTGATGTCGCTTTATATGGGGCTCGAACTGCAGTCGCTGGCGCTTTATGTGGTGGCCTCCCTGCGCCGTGACAGCGCCAAATCCACTGAGGCCGGTCTGAAGTACTTTGTCCTGGGCGCGCTGTCCTCGGGCCTGCTGCTCTATGGTGCATCGCTGGTCTACGGCTTTGCCGGCACAACCAAGTTCTCGGGCATCATCCAGGTTGCAGAACAGGGTGAAGTCACCGTTGGTCTGCTCTTTGGTCTGATCTTCCTGATCTCGGGCCTGGCGTTCAAAGTCTCTGCCGCGCCGTTCCACATGTGGACGCCGGACGTCTACGAAGGCTCGCCCACCCCGGTCACCGCCTTCTTTGCCACAGCGCCCAAAGTGGCGGCGATGTCGCTCTTTGCCCGTCTGATGTTTGACGCCTTTGGCGCAGCCATCGGCGACTGGCAGCAGGTGATTGTGGTACTGTCGGTGCTGTCGATGTTCCTGGGTGCCGTGGCCGCCATCGGTCAGCGCAACATCAAACGTCTGATGGCCTATTCCTCGATCGCACACATGGGTTACGCCCTGATCGGTCTGGCCTCTGGGACCGAGGAAGGCGTCGCCGCGATGCTCGTCTATATGGTGATCTATATCACCATGAACGTCGGCACATTCTCCTTCATCCTGATGATGGAGAAAGACGGCAAACCGGTTACGGATATTCAGGCCCTGAACCTGTTCTCCAAGAAAGAACCGGGTAAGGCGCTGGCGCTTCTGGTGTTGTTCTTCTCGCTGGCCGGTGTGCCGCCGATGCTGGGCTTCTTTGCCAAATACGGCGTCTGGCGCGCCGGTGTGGATGCGGGCCTCACCGGTCTGGTGATTGCCTCGGCTGTTGCCTCGGTGATTGGTGCTTTCTACTATCTGCGCATCGTTTACTTCATGTACTTCGGCTCTGATGGTGCCGAGGTTGAGGCCAAAGGCTCCCCGATCCTGGGCGTGGCGCTCTCGGCATCGGCCATCCTGATGGTTCTGGGCGTGGTCTACCAATTTGGCATCGAAGGCGCGGCACTGGCGGCGGCAACAGCCCTTGTCAATTGATCTTTGCCTCAGGCAGATTGAAAGGGCCCGGTCATGTGACTGGGCCTTTTGCATAAGGAAGTGTTCATGAGCTGGCCCGAAGGTTACGGAAAACGCATTCTGACAGAGGTTGACAGCACCCTGGACGAAGCCGCGCGCATTGCGCCTGATCTGGCAGGTCCCGAATGGATCCTGGCCCTGAAACAGACCAAAGGTCGGGGCCGCCGGGGCCGCGACTGGAAAGATCCCAAAGGCAATTTTGCCGCCACATTGGTGCTCCGCCCCCAAGGGGACCCGGTGCGGGCAGCGCTGCGCAGCTTTGTGGCAGCGCTTGCGGTCTATGACGCGGTTGAGGCGGTCACCGGCCGGTCGGAAAAACTGTCGCTGAAATGGCCCAATGACGTGCTGCTGAATGGCGGCAAGCTGGCGGGTATCCTGTTGGAAAGCAGCGGCAGCCAAGGCGGCGTTGATCACCTGTTTATCGGCATCGGCGTTAATCTGTTGGAAACACCGATGAAGGAATGGTTGGAACCCCAAGCGGTCTGGCCCGTGTCCGTTCATGGTGAAACAGGCGTGCAGATCAGTCCCGAACAATTTCTGGACGCGCTGGCCGCAGCCTATGCCCGCTATGAACAACAGTTCCAGACCTTTGGCTTTGAACCGATCCGCACCGCCTGGCTGGACCGCGCGGCCCGCGTGGGGGAGGTCATAACCGCCCGAACCGCCAAAGAAGAGTGGGAAGGCACCCTGGAAACGGTGGACGGCGAGGGCAATCTGGTACTAAACACCGCCAAAGGCCGTGTCAGCATCGCTGCGGCGGACATCTTTTTCTGAACCTAAAAGGACAGCGAATGCTTCTGGCGGTCGACTGCGGCAATACAAATACGGTGTTTTCCTTGTGGGACGGTACCTCGTTTCTGGGCATGTGGCGCACCGCAACCGATTGGAAACGCACCGCTGACCAGTATTACGTCTGGCTCGACACGCTGATGAAGCTGCAGGGGATCGATGCCGAGATTTCGGATATGATCATCTCGTCCACAGTGCCGCGCGTTGTCTTTAACCTGCGCGTCCTGTCGGACCGCTATTTCAACACGCGTCCCTTTGTGGTGGGCAAATCCGATTGTCTTTTGCCGGTCGACGTGCGCGTGGATGAGGGTACAACCGTTGGCCCTGACCGGCTGGTGAATACAGTGGCCGGGTTTGACAAACACGGCGGCGACCTGATCATCGTTGATTTTGGCACCGCCACCACCTTTGATGTGGTAGACGTCGACGGAGCCTATGTGGGGGGCGTGATTGCGCCGGGCGTGAACCTCAGCCTCGAAGCCTTGCATCAGGCGGCGGCGGCCTTACCTCATGTTGATATTTCCAAGCCCCAACGGGTTGTCGGCACCAATACGGTGGCCTGTATGCAATCCGGTGTGTTCTGGGGCTATGTCGGTCTGGTGCGCGAGATCTGCGACCGGATCAAAGCTGAACGTGGCACAGCCATGAAGATTATCTCTACAGGCGGGCTGGCGCCGTTATTCCAGCAATCCGCTGATCTGTTTGATGCGTTTGAGGAAGACCTCACGATGCATGGGCTGCAGATCATCCATAATTACAACAAGGAAGTTGGCGCACAGGAATGAGCACTGAACGATTGATTTACCTGCCCTTGGGTGGGGCAGGGGAAATAGGCATGAACGCCTATGTGTATGGCTATGGGGAACCGGGCAAGGAACGCCTGATCCTTGTGGACCTTGGCGTGACCTTCCCGGATATGGACACCACGCCGGGGGTGGATCTGATCATGGCCGATATGGCCTGGCTGGTTGAGCGCAAGGACCGGTTGGATGCGATCTATATCACCCACGGTCACGAAGATCACATCGGCGCAGTGGGGCATCTGTACACAGACCTTGATACGCCGATCTACGCCCGCGCCTTTACAGCCAACCTGGCGCGGCGCAAGCTGGTGGATCAGGGGCTGGACGGGGATGTGGTTGAAACCGTCTCTGCCTGGCCGGAGGTGCAGCAGCACGGGCCGTTCAAGGTCTCGGTTGCGCCCATGTCGCACTCGATCCCCGAAAGCGGCGCGCTGGTGATTGATACGCCCGCGGGCCGGGTGGTCCACACCGGCGATTTCAAACTGGACCCGAACCCGATGGTGGGGGAGCCATTTGATCCCGACATGTGGGCCGAGATCGCCAAAGACGGCGTTCAGGCGCTGGTGTGTGATTCCACAAACGTGTTTTCACCCAATCCCGGCCGCTCGGAATCAGAACTGCCGGGCGCGATCACCAAACTGGTGGCTGGGGCCAGCGGCATGGTGGCGGCAACCACCTTCGCATCAAACGTGGCGCGGGTGCGGACTTTGGCCGAAGCAGGCGCGCGGGCCGGGCGCTCCATCGTGCTGTTGGGCCGCGCGATGCAGCGGATGATCGAAGCGTCTACTGAAACGGGTGTGCTGACCGATTTCCCGTCGGTTGTGTCGGCAGAAGATGCCAATAAAATGCCGCGCGACAATCTGATGCTGATCACCACCGGCAGCCAGGGTGAACGGCGCGCCGCGACCGCACAGCTGGCCCGTGGCAAATACCGGGGGATCGAGCTGAAGGAAGGCGATACCTTCCTGTTTTCCTCCAAAACCATTCCCGGCAATGAAAAAGACGTCATTCGCATCATCAACCAGTTCTCGGAACGCGGTGTCGAAGTGGTGGATGACAGCTCGGGGCTGTATCACGTGTCCGGCCACGCCAATGGTCCGGATCTCGAGCTGTTTCATAACTTGATCAAGCCCAAAATCCTGGTGCCCATGCACGGCGAACACCGCCACCTGCGCCGCCATGCGCAGCTGGGAGAGGAAAAAGGCATGGCCTCGACCGTTGCGGTGAACGGTATGATGCTGGATCTGTCTGGGGATGCGCCGCGGGTGGTGGAATATATAGACACCGGCCGCAAATACCTGGATGGATCCGTCAAATACGGCGCGTTGGACGGTATTGTCCGCGACCGGATCCGCATGGCGCTGAACGGTTTGGTGGTGGTGACCGTGATCCTGGACGAGGATGACGAGCCGCTGGGCGAACCCTGGTGTGACATTCGTGGCCTGCCGGAGGTGGGAGAAAGCCAGGCAGAGCTGGTGGATGTTATGGAAGAGGATCTGAACCAGTTCCTGATGCGCGCCGATGCCAAGACCCGGCGCGATGATGACAAGCTGGAAGAAAACCTGCGCCGTATCGCACGCCAGACGTCGATGTCCGAGATCGGTAAAAAACCGGAAGTCACGGTGATCATCAGCCGCATGCGGTAAAGACCCAGCGCGGGGGCCGGGTGCTCCCGCCCGGGTCTATTGCGCATCCATGGATGCACATGACCCCGTTGGGCCAAGCGCCGCGCGCCCTGTCGGGCGCGCGGCGCGGTCGCACGGAAACGCAAATGCCGCGCCCCAAGCAAGGGTCGCGGCATTGTTTCGTTTTGGCAATCAGCGTGGCGCAGAGCAGGTGCGCCGGGATCCCTTAGCCGCGCAGCGGACGCGCGCAGCTGGGGCAGGACGTTGCCTTGCGTGTGGCAGAGAACAGCGTGCGGACGATCTGGGTCAGAACCTTGGTCACGGCTTGCGCGCGCAATTCATGGGCGCGCTGTTCGATCCGGCGAATTTCAGCGGCGTTCAGAGGTTTTGCATCAACATAGGTCATAGCGGCGGTGTCCATTATCATCACTGGCACGGGTTTGATCTTGGGTTCTCTATACGCCTGCGGTTTGCGAAACACATGCCTCATGTTGGAAAGCCCGCCATGTCCTGAGCGCAAGGCTCACCCGCAAGGGATCTTTTGGTTAACCTGCTGCAAATATTAAAAAAGCCGCCCCCAATCAGGAGGCGGCTTGCATATCAGACATGCGTCAGGCGGATAGCTGAGGATCAGCTGGCGCGGCGCTCGGCAAAGCTGAGCGCGATAAAGCTTGGCAGATGGTCGCCCATGCCCACCACGGTGCGGTCATCGCGACGTCCGCCACTCCGTTTAGAGGAGGGTTTGCGCTCCTCGCGCGGCTTGCTGTCTTCGGATTTGGAGCGTGATTTGCTCTCATCCGATTTTGAGCGCGACTTGCTCTCGCGACGGGGTTTTTCGTCGCTTTCGGCCTTGGCAGGTTTCGGCGTAGGCTTGACCGGGTTTTCCATCCGGTCGATCTGTTTCTTGACCAGGCTTTCAACCGCATCCAACGCCTTTTCATCGCGGGGCGCACAGATGGTAATGGCCTCGCCCTGACGACCGGCACGACCGGTCCGTCCGATCCGATGCACATAGTCTTCGGCGTGACCTGGCACATCATAGTTGAACACATGGCTGACGCTTGGCACATCCAGACCGCGCGCGGCCACATCCGAAGCCACAAGAATACGCAACGTCCCTTCGCGGAACCCATCCAGGGTTTTCGTCCGCTGGGCCTGATCCAGATCGCCGTGGATTGGTGCCGCGTCATGGCCGTATTTCTTGAGGCTTTTGGCAACGATATCCACATCCGTTTTCCGGTTGCAGAAGATAATCGCATTGGTGCAGCTGTCGCCTTCCTGTTCGATCAGGGCGCGCAGCACCTTGCGCTTTTCGCTGCCTTCGCGGTCCTTGCGCGAGGCTTTGAACTGCACCACGGATTGTTCGATGTTTTCCGATGTGGTGGCCTGGCGGGCAATCTCGATCCGGGCAGGCGCCGACAGGAATGTATTGGTGATCCGCTCAATCTCGGGCGCCATCGTGGCCGAGAAGAACAGCGTCTGGCGGGTAAAGGGCGTCAGGCTGAAGATACGTTCGATATCGGGGATGAAGCCCATATCCAGCATCCGGTCGGCCTCATCCACCACCATGATCTGCACGCCGGTCAGCAGCAGCTTGCCGCGTTCAAAATGGTCCAGCAGACGGCCGGGCGTTGCGATCAGAACATCCACACCGCGGTCGATCAGCGCCTCTTGTTCCTTGAAAGAGACCCCGCCGATCAGCAGCGCTTTGGTCAGCTTCATGTGTTTGGTATAGGTGTCAAAGTTTTCGGCCACCTGTGCCGCCAGTTCCCGTGTCGGACACAGAACCAGGCTGCGCGGCATGCGGGCGCGGGCGCGGCCACGGGCCAAAAGCGTGATCATCGGCAGCGTGAAGGACGCGGTCTTGCCGGTGCCGGTCTGGGCAATGCCCAAGACATCCTTACCTTCCAGCGCCGAGGGAATAGCCCCGGCTTGGATGGGCGTCGGGGTCTCATAACCGGCTTCTTCCACGGCTTGTAAAACCTTGGGGTTCAGGTTCAGATCGCTAAATTTTGTCATATGTGTCCGTTTTTTGCGGACAAAACCTGGCCCGCGCGTGCTGTCATCAAAACGGGGCTTCGGCTGGCAGCTTCGATCCCGCGGTTGACGCAGCGCATAGCAAAATCGAAGCTCACCGTCAAACTTCACGCTCAAAAATCGCGTCCATGACAGAATTTAGGATATTTGCGCAACAATTTAGCCAAATTGCGGGAAATGGGTCCTCAGGTGGTCCTCAAGATGCAGAGGCCGCAGCCGCAAAAGACCATGCTGTTCCAGTTTTGCGCGTTTTTCCGGCGAATCCGCACAGAACTCGTCATAAAAGCCACGCAACCCGACCTCACCCTCGCGCTCCATCACATCTGCCAGGACCGCATGCATGTTCAGTGGTGTCGGGGCCTGGCTGCGTGCGCCCAGCTCTTGGCGATAGGCGCCATTGGCGTGACGGTAAGAGAAATGCGCAAACCAATCCGCCCAGCTGCGACCGTGGAAATGGCACAGGTCGACCGCATCCAGTTCCAGCTGACATGGGTTTTTCAACCCCATCACAAAGGCATTGTGGATCCGGAACGTGACCTCATCCAAACCGGTGCGCAGGAACAGTTTGCCCGCAGCATTGCTCAGCAATCCCCGATGGGAATAGGCGCCATATGTGGGGTAAAGGTCGCGCAACACCGCAGGCAGCTCTGATCCACGCGGGGCGGCGGCGCGAAAGACATCGCTTTGATCTGCCATCACCTCAATCGGGCGCAGCCGGGCACAGAGCGCCTCAGGCGGCAGCTCAGCCAAAGCCTGCGACAGCGGCGCGGCGGACCATATAAACTCATCCACATCGATATGGGCCAGCCAGTCCAGATCCTTGCACTGCTTTTGATAGGCGCGATTGGCGTTATGGGTCTGGCGCACCTGATGTTTCTTGGGCCGTTTAACAGGCTGCCTGCGCCAATAGCCGTCATCACAGTCAATCACCCGCACTTTGGGATGCGCCTTCAGATGCGGCAGCGCCTCGGGGCAGGGGGCATCCAGATAAATACAAACCCGATGCGCACCCTGTGCCAGATGATAGGCCGCAAAGGTCAAAACCTCCTGCGCCGACGCCTTGATGGTTGAGACAACACCCCAGCGGGGAAGAGGTCGGGGATCAGTCATTCAGCGCCGTCTTTTGCCTGGATCAAGTTGCGCAGAGCATGCAGAACCGAAGGCAGGAAGGCAAGCTTGGGGCGTTGGTGTTCCGCAGTCAGGACCAAACAGCCACGTGCGTTGCCGGTCGCAATACCAGCAGCCCAATCCAAACCGGACATCCGAATGCAAAACGAAAGGCGGGACAGGTTGCCTTTTGCCTTTGCGCCGTTGAGTTTAAAACACAGAGGCAGGATTTTCTTTCCCAACCAAAGGCGCTTTAAAGCGCGCAGATCGTTCTCTGTGAGCGTGCCCAGAGGTGGGATCAATCCGATGACAATTCAGCTTGGCTCGCGACCTAAAGGCTTTTGCAAAAAAGGACCTCAATTCGCCGATTGCGCGAAAGCTCCTGACCTCTAATACCGTGCGCCTTATCTGGCAGAGAACTCGGGCACTGCAATTAGTCAGGGATGTCGGTGTAGAAGGCTGAATTCATATTTTGCAACACGTCCAGGCAGCGCGACAATTGTTCGATCGAAAGGAATTCATCCGCCTTATGGGCTTGATCGATACTTCCTGGGCCGCAGACAACCACGTCCATCCCAAGCTGTTGGAAGATCCCCGCCTCGGTTCCAAAGGGCACAAGGTCGGCCGAATTGGCGCCTGTCAGCGCGCTCAGGAAACGTTTTGCCGAATTATCCTCAGTTGGGATCAGACCGACGACCTCCCCAATGACTTCTGTTTCGATGGCCGCATCTGGATGCACGGTGCGCATGGCAGGCAGCAGGACATCGCCGCAATAGTCGGATAGGGCGGCTTTGACGAATTGCGCATCCGAGGGCTGAACTGGTCGCATCTCCCAATCCACCTGCGCTTTTGGGGCAATGACATTGTGTACGCTGCCGCCATGAAGCGCGCCGATGTTCAACGTTGTCCAGGGCGGGTCAAAGCGGCTGTCTTTGGGGGCGCGTGTCTTCAGTTCTTCACGCAACTCCAGCAGTCGCGCAACAAACCGTGTCGCATATTCCACCGCATTCACACCCTGATCCGGGGCCGAGCCATGCCCCTCCAGACCTTGGACTCGCGTCGTATATTCATAACAGCCTTTGTGGCCTTCAATGATGCGCATCATGGTTGGCTCGCCGATGATGGCCATCGATGGGCGAATGCCACGCTCAGAAAGCGATTGGGCCAAATGCCCCGCTCCGATGCACCCGGTTTCTTCATCATAGGTAAAGGCAAAATGGATGGGCCGGGTCCGGGGCGTTTTTGCGAAGACCGGTGCCATCGCCAGCGTTGCGGCAACAAACCCCTTCATATCGCAGGTGCCGCGCCCATAAAGCCGCCCGCCCTGTTCAACCATCTCAAACGGATCAGATGACCAGGCCTGATCTGTCACCGGCACCACATCCGTATGTCCAGACAGGACGAGCCCCCCGTCGCGTTCCGGCCCCAACGTGGCAAAGAGGTTTGCCTTTTGGCCACTGGGGTCGGGGACGATCTCAATGCGCGCGCCGCAGGCATCCAGATGTTCGGCGATAAAGTTGATGATCGCCAGGTTGCTGTCAGAAGACACCGTCGGAAAGGCGATCAATTTCTGAAGAATTTGCTTGGTCTGGTCGAGCATGCTTCAGTCTTTAACAAACAGTTTGCGATCGATTTTGCTCAATGGCTCCGCTGCCCCGGTCTCGCTGATCAGGATGGTTTCCGTGGTCTCAAGCCCCCAGCTGTCCATCCAGAGCGCGGGCATAAAGTGAAACACCATGCCAGGTTCCAAAACCGTTGTATCCTCACTTCGGATCGAGGCCGTCCGCTCCCCCCAGTCGGGCGGGTAACTGAGGCCAACGGGATAGCCCATGCGCCCTGAACGCTTGATCCCGTGTTTCGCGAGAACGGCCATAAAGGCATTGGCGATGTCACAGGTGCGATTGCCTGCGCGCGCCACATCCAGCCCAGCGGCGATGCCTTCCAACTGGGCCTCCTCGGCGCGCAACATGTCGTCAGAAGGGCGACCCAGAAACACAGTGCGGCACAAAGGCGCGTGATAGCGCCGATAACAGCCCGAAAGTTCAAAGAACGTCGCTTCGCCTGCACGCATCGGCGCACCGTTCCAGGTCAGATGCGCCGCAGTTGCGTCAATCCCAGAGGGCGTTAAGGGGACAATTGCGGGATAGTCACCCCAGTCATCGCCCACGCCCGTAATGCCTGCATGCATAATGTCGGCCACGACGTCGTTCTTGCGCACACCTGGAGCCGCGCGCTCGATTGCGGTTTGCATGACTTTGTCAGAGATTGCCGCCGCCTTGCGGATAAACCCAACCTCATCTGCGGATTTGACCAGCCTTTGCCAATTGACCAGCGCGGTGGCATCCGCCAATTCGGCATCTGGCAGCGCCTCTGTCAGAACGGCATGGGCCTTGGCCGAGTAATAATAGTTCTCCATCTCGACACCGATGCGGGCCTTGCCGAGCCCGCGCGCCTGAATGTGTTTGGCAAGGTCCTGCATCGGGTGTATTTCGGTCGACTGAACGAAATGATCCCCATAGCCAATAATATTGACATGGCTCATCCAGCAGGTACGCCGCCCGCCCATCATGTCCATATGACGCCCCCACCACACAGGTTCGCCTTGCAGGGTCAGCAACACGCCCTGATGCACATAAAAGGACCAACCGTCATAGCCCGTCAGCCAAGCCTGATTTGACGGGTCGGTGACAAAGATCGCGTCCAGCCCGGATTGGATCATTGCGGTACGGGTCTTTTCCAGACGGCGTTGGTATTCCGTCTGATCAAAGGGTGTATTTGCATATGTCATAGCGATCTCCTTCACCCCAGCACGGCTTTAACCGCACGGGTTGTTGCCTCGACGATCCGGTCCGCCTCAACTGTGGTCAGGCAGAACGGCGGCGCAAATCCCAAAATGTCGCCCTGCGGCATGGCGCGGGCTATGACGTCATCTTGTTCCAGCAGTTTGGCGGCAATCTGCGGGCCGATCTTGTCGCTGGCCTCAAAGAATCTGCGGTCAGCCTTGTCAGCCACAAATTCAACGGCACAGAGCATGCCTGTCCCGCGCACCTCGCCAACATTGGCATGATCGCCCAAAGCGTCCTGCATAGCTGAATTCAGATAAGCGCCAACGGATCCGGCATTCTCAACCAGTTTGAGGTCATCCAGCAGCTTCAGGTTTGCAACCCCCGCCGCCGCCCCAATTGGATGCGCGGAATAGGTCCAACCGTGGCCAATCGGGCCGTTTTCATCCGTGCCTTGTTCCAGAACCTTCCACATCCTGTCGGACACGATGGATCCCGACAATGGCGCATAGGCCGATGTCAGCCCCTTGGCGATAGTGATCAAGTCCGGGCGCATCCCATAATGATCCGAGCCAAACATGGTGCCCAGCCGACCAAATCCGGTGACAACCTCATCCGCAACAAGAAGAATATCGTGTTTATCCAAAACGGCTTGGATGGCCGCCCAATAACCTGGGGGAGGCGGCACAATGCCTCCGGTGCCCAGAACCGGCTCGCCGATAAAGGCCGCGATTGTGTCAGCCCCTTCGCGATCGATCAACGCTTCCAGCTCAGCGACGCAATGGTCCACAAACGCGCCTTCGCTTTGTGCCAGATCTGTGCGGCGGAAATAGTAGGGCGCTTCGGTGTGGATCACCTGGGCCAAGGGCAGATCAAATTTGGCGTGAAACAGGCCCAGCCCAGTCAACGATCCCGTCATCAGGCCCGAGCCGTGATAGCCACGCCACCGAGAGATGATCTTTTTCTTCTCAGGGCGTCCCAGTATATTGTTGTAGTACCAGATCAGCTTGATGTTGGTCTCATTTGCATCCGAGCCGGAGAGGCCAAAATAGACCTTGGACATGTGATCCGGCGCGCGGTCCAATATCATTTTGGAAAGGGTGATCGAAGCCTCGGTCCCATGCCCGACATAGGCGTGGTAATAGGCGAGCTCGCGGGCCTGTTCTGCTATCGCCTCTGCAATCTCAGGACGGCCATAACCCACATTCACACAATAAAGCCCGGCAAAAGCGTCCAACAACTGCTTCCCATCACGGGTGCTGATGTGACAGTCCTCTCCACCGGTTACGACGCGATGGGGCAGGTCACCCCGCGCAAAATCGGAAAGATGCGTCGAGGGATGAAAGAAATTCTCGCGGTCCCATTGTTCAAGTTGGTCGTTGTGAAGCATTTTAAGCCCTTCAAACAAAGGCGGCGCGCCGCCGGTTATATGAAAGGAGCCAAGTGCACGCTTTGGACCGTCTTGGCCCAACCTGAGCAGATCGGCTCCGCTCTCCCGGACAGCAGCGCGCAATGCCTTTATTGCCAGGGTGCGCCAACTGAAGCATGAACGAACCGGCCTCGGCAACAAAAAATATAGCCGCTTGACGATTTGCCGAACCGGTTTCGAATTGCCGTCTAAGAACTGTGCGTTGCAATGGTTTGCCTTGGCTCTCAGCGGTTTCCCCTGACCGATGGGACGTCCCGTGTTCCAGGCCTTGCGTTTTGAAAGGACCTGCGGGCGCTAGGCCCCAGCATCAAACTTGCGGCCCGAATTTTGCTTCAAAGCCCTTAAATTTAAACCTCAACTTCTTGGGTCCAAGGAGGGTTCGCGCCCTTTCGGGAGACCGAGATTGCGGCGACCTTTGCTGCAAAAACCAACGCCTGCCTTAAGTTTTCCGCATCAAGCGCCTCAAAAGCTTTTAAATCCAAACACCCTAATGCGTTGAGTTTACACAAGAAGCCGGCATTGAAAGTATCACCCGCCCCCACGGTGTCCACGACATCAACTTTTTCGGCCGCAACGATGACTTCCGAACCATCTGGCAAGAAGCCGACAACCCCGGCAGATCCACGCGTCATAACGACGACCCTGGGACCGAATTCCATCAGCGTGGCGATCTTTCTTGCAAAAGGCATTGGCTCTGGGACAAGCCACTCAAGATCCTCATCTGACACTTTCAGGATATCGGTTTTGGCCAGCATCCGCTCCAGTCGCGCGCGGTATCGTTTTTGATCCGGAATAAGCGTCTCGCGGATGTTTGGATCCAGCATCACAACCCGCCCCGATTTCTCCCGCTCCAAAAGCGTGGCATAAGTCTCTGCCGCTGGTTCCGTGGCGATGCTGATACCGCCAAAGAAAAGGGTGGAAACCTCCATAGGCACGTTGGGCAAATCAGTTCGCTCCAACATGCGGCTGGCTGAGTTCTCATCCACAAAGCTGTAGTTGGCCTGGCCGCTGACAAGCTGCACAAATGCAAGTGTCGAAGGACGGCTTGTTGTCACGACAAATGAAAGATCGACGTTGGAGGCGCGCAGGTGCGCGGTCAATTGCTGACCAAACATGTCATCGGACAGGCCGGTGAATAACCCGGTCGTCACGCCTAAACGACCCAAGGCAACCGCCGTATTCATAACCGCGCCACCACAGTGGGGTACAAACCCATCTGCCCCACCCAGGGTTGGTTCGGGGATCATGTCGATCAGAGCGTCGCCACAACACAGGATCATCTTGGTGTCCCTCTCTCTGGGTTTTGCACATTTTCTAAATACGATTGAAGTGTCGCAAGGCCGCCTTTGGATGAAATCATCTGCAACCAGCGACAAAAGGCAGGTTCAAAAATGGGATCGTTGGCCAAGTCACCATAGATTTGGTGCTGTTCCAGCCATGCTGCAGGTCTTTGGGCGCTTTCTTGCGCAACAGCTTTTAAACGCTCCCAATTGGGGTCATTGTCTTCAATACTTGTCCCGTCATCCCGAACCCCCGTACACATTCGTGCCCAGAGCGCTTCCACCAGCGCCAAGCCCTCAATGGAACTTCCGCTGTCCAATGCATCCCGAATGATCGGCAAGAGGAACTCTGGATGGCGTGAAGAACCGTCAAAAGCCACGCGGCGGGTTGTGTCCCGGATCTCTGGATTTGAAAATCGCTGAGCAATCTGAGCGATGTATTGCGATGGTGTCATGCCAGGAACCGCGGCAACAAAAGGTGCAATTTCCTCATGTTCGACCTTGTGGAAGAACCGGGAAATCACCGGGTGGGACATACATTCCGCAATTGTCTCTAATGCCATCAGCTCGCCGACATTTGCCAAAACCTGATGGCCTGCATTCAAGAGGCGGATTTTCATGGCCTCATAGGCGTGAACCTGCGGTGTCATGATAACCCCAACCTGTTCAAGCTCTGGCCGACCTGCGCAGAAATCGTCTTCGATGACCCACTGCCGATAGTTTTCATGCGTGACCGGAGCGGCATCATCCACACCCAGGCTCTTTGCCAAGGCTATTTCGTTTGGGCCAGTTGCTGGAACAATGCAATCCACCATGGAGTTTGGGAAGCTACACGTGTCTTCGATCCATGCCGCAAGCGCTGAGTCAATGTGCTGCGCCAAAGATAGAATAGCCTGGCGCGCAATGGTCCCGTTGCCTCGCAGATTATCGCAGCTGAGCACACTGAAGGGTCCGGTGCCAGCTTCACGCCGGAGCCTGAGCGCCGCCACTATCGCGCCAAAAACCGTGCGCGGGGATTGCGGGTGGTGAATGTCGTGCTGAATATCCGGGTGATCGACATCCAGCCCCCCGTCACCTGAGGAGATAAAGTATCCGCCTTCGGTAATTGTAAGTGAAACGATCCGAATGCCGGGTTCGGCCATTTGGCGTATCAACGCTGTGTTCCGGGTCTCAATCGGCAGGTAGTCGATCATGGAACCAATGACTTCGGCAGACTTCCCTTTGGGAGAAAGCTCAATCAGCGTTGTCAGGTGATCCTGAGCGATCAGGCGTTCCCGCATCAGCTGATCTTGCGGGCGAACCCCAGCGCCAATGATGGCCCAATCCTGCGCCAGTCCTTTCTGCATCAATTGATGGATGTACCAGGCCTGATGGCCACGGTGGAAATTACCAAGGCCGATATGCACAATGCCTGCACGCAGCTTGGTCCGGTCATAGACGGGGCAGACCACCGTTTCCGGAAGGCTGGACAGGTTGGCGTCCAAAAGCGGTATCCCATTGGTATTTGAACTCGTGGAAGCCATCACAGTCGTAGACCCTGAGCATCAAATTTATGGAGCTGGTCGGTCTGTGGTGTCAGGTACACTGTGTCGCCGTGATGGACAGAAATGTCTCCATTGACGCGTACAGTGATCATCTCTGCCACGTCGGTGTCATGCACATGGAGAAAGGTGTCCGAACCCAGGTGCTCCGCAACCCCGACGCGGCCTTTCCACAGGCCATCTGTCATGCTGACCTTGGTGTGCTCTGGTCGGATACCAATGGTTGATGCACCGTGTTTCTGAGCTTCCGCGCCGCTCACAAAGTTCATCTTTGGAGAGCCAATGAAACCCGCGACAAAGGCGTTTTGGGGTTTGTGGTAAAGCTCAAGCGGCGTTCCAACTTGTTCAATTACACCGGCGCGCAGCACTACGATTTTATTGGCCATGGTCATGGCTTCGACCTGATCATGTGTCACATAGATCATGGTGGTTTTCAGGCGTTCGTGCAGTTCGCCAATTTCCAGGCGCATCCCGACGCGCAGCGCAGCGTCGAGGTTGGAGAGAGGTTCATCAAACAGAAAGGCCGCCGGCTCGCGCACAATCGCGCGCCCAATGGCCACCCGTTGACGTTGACCACCAGAGAGATCGGCCGGTTTGCGATCCAGATAATCCATGAGGTTCAGCGACTTGGCGGCGGTTTCGACCCGTTGGTCGATCTCTGATTGGGCCATTTTTGCCATGCGCAGTGGAAAGCCGATGTTTTTGCGCACCGTCATATGAGGATAAAGCGCATAGGATTGGAACACCATGGCAAGGCCACGTTGCGATGGCGGCACGTTGGTGGCCAGTTTGCCGTCGATCTCCACCTCGCCTGAGGTCAGATCCTCAAGCCCGGCGATCATCCTCAACAAGGTGGATTTTCCACAGCCGGAGGGGCCGACAAATACGGTGAATTCCCCATCTTCGATGGTCAGATCCAAGGGGGGGATGACCTGAACGTCGCCAAAGCTTTTGGTCACGTTTTTGAGTTGTATACGTCCCATAGTTGTTCCTTATTTCACGGCGCCGAAGGTCAGGCCTTTGACGAGTTGTTTCTGGCAGAACCATCCGAGCACAATGATGGGCCCAACGGCGGCTGCGGAAACGGCGGAGAGGCGTCCGAAAAACAGACCTTCTGGCGCTCGGTTGCCTTCGATGAGTTTGGAAAGCGTGGCGGCATCCGTCGTGGTCAGACGCACGGTCCAATAGGCCTCGTTCCAACAGAAAATGAAGCAAAGCAAAGCGGTTGAGGCGATACCGCCCCAGGCCAGAGGTACAAGGATTTCCTTGATCTCCCCCCAGGTGTTCACACCGTCCATCTGACCCGCTTCAATGATGTCTTTTGGGATTTCCTTGAAATAGGTGAACAGCATCCAGACCACGATCGGAAGATTGATCAAACTGAGCACCAGGATGATGAGGAAATGCGTATCAAACAGACCGGCGGATTTGGTGAGGAAGGTCATTGGGTAAAGCACTGCCGCTGCTGGCAGCATCTTGGTTGAAAGCATCCACATCAGGACATCTTTGGTCGCGCGGCTTGGATTGAAGGCCATCGCATAGGCGCATGGAATGCCAACAAACAGGGTGAATACAGTCGCGAAAACGGCGCTGATGACCGAGTTCTTGGCAAAACGCCAATAGTCGTAGTTTTCGGTCATATTCAGATAGTTCTCAAACGTCGGTGTGAACCAGATCAGATGTTCAGGTTTCACCGCGTCAGCGTCTGTTTTGAAGCTGGTCAGCACCATCCAGAAGATCGGGAAGAAGAACAAGAGCCCCACAATCCATGCCAGAGCTGGCCGACCGTATTTCGCAAATCTTGAGGGTTTTGCAACAATTGCCATTGGTCTTTTTCCTTATTCCATCAGCGTCTTGCCAATCATGCGCAGCAGGAAAAATGCGACGATATTGGCGAGGATGACTGCAAAGATACCCGTGGCACTGGCAGCCCCGATGTTGTTGTTGGCAAATTCACCGATCAGATAAGGCAGGTTTTTGTTGCCGTTGCCCCGGCTGACGATTTCGATTTCCGCATAAAGTGACAGGTGGAAAATGGCCTGGATCATGACCACAATTGCGATGGGGCGCGACAGATGTGGCAGGGTCAGGAAGCGAAACTGCGACCAGGCGCTCGCGCCGTCCAGTACCGCGGCTTCTTTTTGCTGTTGATCCTCGGATTGCAGCGACGTCATGAAAATCAACACCGCAAAAGGCGTCCACTGCCAGGTCACCATAATGATCACGGCATAGGCCGAGGTTTGCGTGGCGCGGAAGGAAATGGGCTTCAACTCCGGCCAGAAAGAAAAGAACCACCCAACCAAAGGCGCGTTACGCAGGGTTTCAATCAGCTCGTTGATGCTGCCAACGGCGATACCTTGCAGTCCCAGAACCGGATCCAGGATCATGTTGATCCATAAAACAGCGTTTACGGCGGGCATCACAAAGAAGGGGGAAATCAAAAGCACCCGCACAATGCCCTGGCCCGGGAAGGTCTTGTTGATCAGCACCGCAATCAACACACCCAAAATGACGGTCAAAATCAGGATGCTGCACACGATCAACAAGCTGTTTTGGATCGCAAAGAGGAAGTCTTTTGACTTCAGAACAAACTCATAGTTCCCGAAACCGCGCCAATTGCTCAAGCTCGGTGTGGTCCACTCAGGGCGGCGCAGGCTGTTCAACACATAGCGAATAAAGGAAAAATAGAGGGTCATCCCAAGTGGGATGAGCATCCACACAAGTAGCAGGAGTACCGCAGGTGTTTGAAGAAGGCGCGGGAGCTTTCTATCAGACATGGTCCTATCCTCTCAGCAAAACGGTATTTTCGTTTTGCATCTGATGTTTGGGTTGCAAGTGCTTGGATGTTAGGTGGTACCAAGGCGATCAAGCAAACCTTGTGGTACGTCCTGGATGGGGCCCGGCGCGTTCATAACAGTGGCCGGGCCGCTTGGTGTTTAGTCGTAGTATCCGGCTTCTTTCATGATCGAATCCGCGGCTTTTTGCGAAGCCGCCAGCGCCTCTTCGACAGATTTTGCACCGGACAGAGCTGCGGCCATTTCCTGTGCCACTGCTGAGCCGACCTCTGGAAACTCAGGGATCGCTGCAAACTGAACACCAACATAGGGTTTCAGCTCCGTGGCCTCTGGTGCGGCGCTGTCGATCGCGGCCAATTCCGCTGCCGCAAATCCGGCCGCAGCCTGAAATTCAGGGATGGCATAGGTCGAGGCGCGTTGGCCGGTTGGAACCGAACCCCAGCCAAATTCAGGGTGATTGCCAACAGCTTTGACATAGTCCTTGGATGTCGCCCATTCGATGAATTTGCCCGCAGCTTCCGCATTTGGAGACCCCGCAGGGATGGCCATTGCCCAAGCCCAAAGCCAGTTTGCACCCACTGGGTTGCCTGCATTTGGAGATTGTGCATAGGCCACGCCATCCACCTCCAGGAAAGAGGCTGCGATGGTTGCGTCAATCCACATCCCACATTTGCCCTCGTTATAGAGCGCGAGGATTTCATTGAAAGAGTTGCCCTCAGAACCGGGAGGGCCATAGTTGCTCAGCAGATCCACATAGAAGTTGATCGCTGCGTTCCATTCCGGGCTGTCCAGAACCGGGCGGTAATCCGCATCAAACCATGCGCCTCCAAAAGAATTCACCACTGTGGTGATGAACGCCATATTGTCACCCCAGCCCGGTTTGCCGCGCAGGCAAGCACCGTAAACGCCGTTGTCCGGGTCATGGATTGCCGCTGCCGCCGCCTTTACATTGGTCCAGCTGTCGTTGTCTGCGATGGACACACCTGCTGCATCGGTCAAATCCTTGCGGTACATAACCATCGAGGATTCACCATAGAAAGGCGCAGCATAAAGCTGGCCATCATGGGACAGGCCGTTGCGCATCGCGGGCAGAATGTCGTTCACATCATAGCCAGCCGAGAAATTCAGTGGTTCAATCCAGCCTGCGGCTCCCCAGATCGGCGCTTCCTGCATGCCGATGTTGATTATGTCGTACTGACCACCGCCCGTCGCAGTATCGGACGTGACCTGTTCGCGCAGAACCCCTTCTTCCAATGAGACCCATTTCAACTCAACACCAGTTTGCGCAGTATAGGCTTGGGCAACCTTCTGCATGTTGATCATGTGACCGTTGTTTACGATCGCAATTGTGAGTGTTTCGGCAAAAACACCACCCGCAGCCATGATTGACATGGCCGTGGCTGTGCAAAGCGCGCCTTTCTTAAACATCCTCATCCTCCCTAATATAGATGCTTGCCATCAAGCTAATGTCTGATGGCAACTTGCGTCAATTTAAAAATTTACGCGCGTAAAAAATTAGAATTGAAGAGGAAGATCAAAACTTTATGCGGACGATCTCATGATCAATCGCCCGTCAAACAATGTTTCACGCCGCGAATCGCCGACTTCATCTGTTTCGATTCGGTCCAGCAGAACCGCCGCGCTTTTCTTGGCAATCGCTTCATAGTCTTGCGAAACAGTGGTTAAGGTAGGGCAGGTGTAACGTGAAAACGGATGGTCATCGTGACCTGCAACCCGCAGATCACAGTCCTGTCCAATCCCTACGCGCAGCCCGGCTTCAAAGGCCGCAGAGAGTAATCCGATGGCCAAACGGTCATTGCTGCATAGAATGGTGTTGGTCGGCAAATTGCGATCCCGTACAACCCGCGTACCCGCACGAAATCCAATTTCCTCAAATTCCCAGCCTTCGCCTTCAGCTTGGATCAGGTTTGGGTGATGTCCAAGCCGTTTCATCGCTGAAATATAGGCGTTTCGGCGTTTGAACGCATTTGGGTTGGTGGGGGATTTCATTTCAAAAAAACTGGGAACCTCTCCTGTGCGGCACAGGTAATCCACTATCAAGCCAATGCTTTGCTCATTGTTTGAGCCGACAAAAGCTTCGCCAACTTCATCAATATTGGCATCAAACAAAACTGTGGGCACATCCTGACAGAAGGCTTTGATTTTTGCGTGCTCTGACGCCCGCCCCAAGGGAGCCAAAAGAACACCAGCAGGTTTGATGCTGCGAAGGTTTTCCAAGTTGGCAATCTCCATGGCTGGGCTGCCATGTGATCCAAGCAGAACCGGCCGGAACCCGGTCTCAATGATATGCTCTTCAATCGTGCGCGCGATCTTTGCAAAAAACGGGTCTGCCAAATAGGGCACAACAATGCCGATATTCTTGGTCAGCCGCCGGTTTTGGTTCACCGCGTAAAGATTGGGCTGATAGTCATATTGCTCCAATGCAGCCTCGATGCGCTTACGTGTCGACGCGCGCACGCTGTCAGGATCGTTGAAAAACTTGGACAGAGTTGGCCGTGAAATCCCACTCACGGAGGCAAATTCTTCCATATTCTTAATTTTTGTGCCTGTCATGGGAAGTTCTCGGTGGAATTTCAGGACCGCGCTCTTGGGATGTCAGCGACTTTCTCATCATAGGTACTTTACGCGCGGAAACATAGCCCTGGGAGTGGTGGCTTTGTTTTGTTCAGTATTGCCGACCTTTTATAGGACTGCGGGCGGCCAAGCGCCTCACCCCCCACCAAAGGGCAGGGCAGAGGATGAAACCCGTCACGACCGGTGGCTCAAAAAAACTCTGTTGGACCGGTATAGCGCACGCGCGCATTACCTATTCGAATTGCACCCATACAGGCCAATGATCTGAGCCTTTGGCATCAGAATCTACCCAGCATTTCTTCACCTTTGCTGCGATATCGACAGAAACGAAACAATGGTCGATGCGGGTCGGTGCATTGGGATGTGTTGCACCTTCGTTTTCGGGGTGACCGGCCTCGACCCAGGCGTCGACGAGCCCCTTGCGATTGATCAACCGGCCATAGTCTGCTGAGCGGCCTCCGATCATTGCATCATATTCCGGTCCCCCGGGGGCGAAATTCATATCACCCATCAGAATGACACTATCGGGCATGGGGGGTTCGGCTTCCTCCAACCAACCGGCGTCTGGGTTCGGGTGTCCACCGCACCAGGCGCCGCCTTCTTCCGGGGCGGTTTTCAGGATGTCCTTGATCCGTTCAATCTGTGGCAGTCGGGTGAAAGGCGCCAGATGGCTAAGATGCACAGAATAGACTCGCACAAGGCCGACAGGCGTATCGATAACAGCTTCAAGCAGCCCTTGTTGGATCGAGTGGTTATTGCGGTCGCCCCATTTCGGCAGCGGGAAATTTCGGCTCGATAAAATCGGCCATCGGCTGAGGATCATGGTGCCGAATTGCTTGCGGCGGTGCACGATGCCGTTCGGCGTCTGGATGTCCGCAGCAATATCCAGGTTGGCACCATAGACATAATAATGTTGGGGCAGCAGTTCAGCGAGAACCGACGGGCTGTCCACCATACCGCTGCGCTGCCAGAACCGGTCAACCTCTTGCAAGGCGATGATGTCCGCCTCTGCGACCTCGCTTGCGATCCGCGCCAGATCATACACACCGTCAATCCCCAACCCATATTGAATATTGTAGCTTACACATTTCATAGCGTGATCCTCGTCGTGATCATTTCGTGGTCGGACAAGTAATGCCCATGACTAGACAGGGCCGGGATGACCTTTGGTTGAGCCGCGGCCACATTACGGGTGAACAGCCAGTCCAACACACTCAGCGGATAGCTCACCGGTTTGCCCGGTGCCGCGCGGGTGGTCGGAGCGCCGGTATTGGTTAACCGCCAGTCATAACCTGCTGCCGCAAATCGGGCGAAACTGGGCTCCGCATCTTCCGGCGCAAAGAGGCATTGTTGCGCCGTCAGTTCCTGATCAGACAGCGCCTTTGTATTGAGGTCGCCGCCAATAACACAACGGGCGCGGCCATAAAGCGCGTCTAGGCTGGCGATCAGCCGCTCGCTCTGCGCCGCACGCCCCTCAGCGTCGCTTTCGCTTTCGAAATGCACCGAAGCCAGAGTAAGGGGACCATTTGGCGCTTCAATCTGCGCGGCCATAGCCATGCGACCACCAATGCGAAGCTGCCCATCATTCTTGGGCTGGCCGACAAACCACATGCCCTCATCCGCGATGGGGATCAATGCAGGCGACCGCAGCGGGTAGCGCGACAGGATCGCATTGCCATGCAGCCCGCCCTGATTTGCCAGATCCGCAAACAGAGGGGTTTCATAGGAATCCCCGGTGCCCAATTCGACAAACTCTGTGCCGAAGACATAGCCAAAACCCAGCAGATCGGCGAGGTCACGGGTCGTGTGCCTTTGACCAGAGCGGGCCATGCCCAGATCCATTTCAGTCGCTAGCACGATATCAGCACCGCTGGCACGGATCAGCGCGGCGCTGTCCTCGACCCGCTTGCAGCGTTCGATGTTCCAGGCCGCAATGGTTAGGTCGCTCGGTACTGGCAGATCGACCTTCGGCCGCCGCGCTTCGATGTTGGTCAGGCAGGGCCAGGTGGCTTGGAACTGGTTATGTGCGGCTTGATCGCCACCTTGCGTTGCGGCTTCTGCCCGCGCCTCAATGCTGGGGCAGATCATGGTTTCGGTAACGGTTCGGATCGGGTCACGCATCGGTTGTCACTCCCAGCTTGGCATAGTGATCAGCAATCCGCTTGCCCTCTGCACCAAACAGCAGCGTTTGTTCCGGCTGAAAAGCCAATGCCACCTGATCCCCATCCCGCCAGCGCGGCTGTGACGTGGCTTCAAGGAAACGGATCAGGCCAAAGTTGGTTTCTGCGGCATAAAGGATCTCGCGCCCCATGGCTTCGACTACCCGGATCGTTCCGGGCAGGCCGGTCTCGGCCACCGTGATCATCTCCGGGCGAATGCCGATGGTCAGCTGCCCGTCCTGGCCGGTTTCGATCCGCTGATCTCCGGCCTCAACCCGGCCATTGCGGCCTTCGCCCGCAATCAGATTGATCGGCGGTGATCCAATAAAACTGGCAACAAACAAAGTTTCGGGCCGCAGATACAGATCCTCTGCACTGCCCACTTGTTCGATCTGACCAGCCCGCATGCAAATCACCCGATCTGCCATGGTGGTGGCTTCCAGCTGATCATGGGTCACCAGGACGGTGGTCACCCCCAATTCGCGGGTAATCCGGCGGATCTCGGACCGCATGGTCAGGCGCAGAGTGGCGTCGAGGTTCGACAACGGTTCGTCCAGCAACAAAAGGTTGGGGCGTTTAACCAAAGCCCGTGCCAGGGCGACCCGCTGTTGCTGCCCACCAGACAGCTGGCTGGGTCTGCGGTCGAGCAATTCACCCACCTGCACCAGATCCGCCATGTCGCGGGCCTTTGCTTCGGGGTTGTCAACCTTCTGAAAGCGCAGCGGGAACATGATGTTCTGCAGCACGCTCATATTGGGGTACAACGCATAGCTCTGAAACACGATGCCGACATTGCGGTCGCGGGCCTCAACGTCATTGACCACCGCATCATCAAAACGGATTTCGCCGCCGGTGGGCATGTAGACGCCCGCCAACATAAAGAGCGTGGTGGATTTTCCGCAGCCTGAGGGGCCGAGAATGGCAACAAACTCACGGTCCGCAATCGACAGATCAATGCCGTTGACAGCAACTGAGCTGTCCCAGACTTTGCTGAGGTTTCGAAGTTCAACGCGTGCCATGATCAGCCTTTCACCCCGCCCATCGTCATTTGGGTCAGGTATTTTTGAGTAAAGAGATAGAGGATGAGCGACGGGAGAATATAGATCACCGCCACAGCGGCGACGACGCCGTAATCGACGCCCATCACATCTTCGGCCACATAGTAAAGATAGGTGGACATCACCCAATAGGAGTTGCCAGTTCTGAGCCCGGTGACAAAGACGTATTCTTCCCAGCCCTTGATAAAACCAAGCACCGTGATCGCGATAATCCCAGCACGGGCCTGCGGTAGCACCACGCGATAAAAGGCTTGCCGCCGGGTCGCTCCGTCCGTCATTGCGGACATTTCGATGTCCCAAGGCACCCCGTCAAAGAACCCTTTCATGATGAAAATGAAAAACGGCAGGTCGATGGCAGTCAGCACCAGGATCGGTCCCGACAAGGTGTTGAGCAGCCCCACCCAATAGATCACCAGAAAAATCGGGATCGCCAGCATCCAAGGGTGGAACACTTCCAGGATCAACAGTCCCTGCAGGAAACCCGCCCGGCCGCGGAACTGATAGCGGCTGATATAGTAACCGGCCAAAGTCGCGACAGTGACCTTCAGAAGGGTGGAAGCCGAAGCCACCAGTAACGAGTTGCCAAGCGCAGTCCAAACCCAGGGAAACTGCCCGCCAGCAGTTGCTGCGCCGTGTAGCTCCTCGATCAGGTTGGGGGTGACAAGGAAACGATAGTTATAGAGATGTAGGTCATCCCCCACCATCCCCCACAGCCCCAGCCCTGCGGCAAGCAGACAAGCCACCGCGGAATAGCTGCGAGGCCATGGCCGGAACGCATGCAGCGCGACATAGGCGGCGGTTACAGGCACCAATACCGCACAGGCGCGCCACAAAACCGCGCTGTCAACCCCGCCGGTGCGGGCAGAGAACGAGATCACCAGCATCCAGAAAAACGGCAGCAGCACGGGGATCGAAACCAGGCTGAGAAAGCCAACCAACACTCCGGTCGACCAGCTGCGGCGGCGGCGGGACCGGCGGGCAAGCGCAGTCCAATCAATCGCGGTCATTGTACTTCAATCCTTGGCTGAGTAAGCAGTTGCTTCATATTGGTCAGACGCCAAAGCAACAGGGCGACAGCCATACCGATCACGATCAGGATCAAGGTAATGGCGGCTCCATAGGCGTATTGGCCAGATCCGGTGTCAGGTGCCAGCGTCTTGGTGTAGGAGAGCATCGACATGGTCATGGTGGAGCGGGCCGGTCCCATGATCAGAAAGATGTATTCAAAGCTGACCAGCAACGCCAGGAACTGGAACACGGTGATATAGGACAGTGGCCAGCGCAGCGCAGGCAGCACAATGTGGCGGATCACTGACAACCCGCCAGCCCCATCCGCGCGCGCCGCATGAAACAGATGCTCCGGGATCGACCGGATCGCCGATGTCAGGATCAGCATTCCCATCGAAGCCCCGATAAAACCGTTGGCACAGACAATCACCATGATCGGGGCATCCAGCTTGGGATTAATCGGCCCAAGGCCTGTTATGCTCAGGATCTGGTTCAGCAAGCCCCGGTCGGTCGGGTCCACCACCCACAGCCAGAGCAGGGCATAGACCACAGAAGGGCTCATGCGGGGCAACAGCCAGATGGCCCGGAACAGCCCACCCAAACGCCCAGGCAGCGCGGTGGTGGTCAGTGCCAGCACCAGTGCAAAGCCGATATTGAAAATGGTCAGAGTGAAAAACACATAAATCGCTGACAACATCAGCGCCCGGTAGAAGGAAGACCGCAATTCAAACCCGAACCAGGCTTCCTCCGACGGTTTGACCAGCTTGCGGAACTGTTTGGTGGTGAATTCATCCACCTTGATCGTCTGGTTCATATCGGTGAAGGACACCACCAGATCGACAATGATCGGCACCAGCAGAAGGCCGATCAGAAACAGTGACGCTGGCCCAAGGAAAAGCAGAGCGTTGGAGGCTTGGCGGAATTTTGAACTCGACATTTCGGTCCTGTCTAACAAGAGGAAAAGCGGCGGGCCGAATGACCCGCCGCCGCGCAGGGATTAGTCAAGGATGATCACGTCATCGCCCAATTCGATTTCCAGCTCTTCGATCACCATTTCAGTGGCTTCAGCCGGGGTCATTTCGCCAGTTTCAACCGCTTGAACACCGGTATAGGTGATGGCGTTGTACTGACCGATCTTGGCGTGGTTCGGCATGAACTCAGCGTATTTCAACATCGGTGTACCAGCGATCAGCGCCCAACCTTTTTCCTGAAACTCAGGCATCGCGATCTGGCCATAGTTGATCGGAGTGTGATTGGTGCCAACCGCATGGGCCGTGTTCGGCACGTGCTGGCTGGCCATGGCGACCAGCAAAGCGGCCAGCTCTTTATTCTCGGTGTCGCCAACGACGTAGACGATCGGGTGGCTCAGGTTCTTCGGCTGGCCACCCTTTTCACCCGCAGGGGCATGGATCCAGGTCAGCTTGTCAAAATAGGCCTCTTTGCCGTCCAGGCCGAAGGCATCCAACTGTTTGCCCACATTCCAGATGCCGTGGAACTTGCCCATCGATTCACCGCCGCGGAAGGCCGCGTGGGTCGAATCCCACGTCCAGGTGGTCATGTCTGCCGGCAGCGAGCCGTTGTTCACGCAATAGCCGAGCCAGTCATAGTAGTTCTCCAGACCCGACTTGGTGATCTGCAGCTTGGCCTCGTCTTCATTGTAGATATCGATGCCAAAGCTTGCCATTGCCATCTGGAAATCAGGGCCAACATTGGGACGGTGAACCCAGCCATACTTGGCAGCGCCGCTTTCAACCGCTTCGGCAGCCAGATCACACCAGTCATACATGGTGAATTCGCCAGCTTCGACTTTGCCCGGCAGTGCGGCGATGAAAGCTTCGTCCTTGCCAGCGGAACGCAGGATGTCGTTGTTGACAAAGAACATACGCACTTCGGAATCCTGCGGGATGCCGTAACGCTCGCCCTTATACATCACCGAATTCCAAAGGTTGGGGATGATGTCCGCATACATCGCTTCATTGGCTGCGATGTGACCTTCCAGATTGGCCGCCAGACCGGCTTCTACAAAGGAGCCGATCCATTCATGGGCGGCGACGATGATGTCTGGGGTTTCGCCAACACTGTGGGCTTTCAGCAGGTTCAGCGCGTCGGCATCAAAGCCTTTGGCATTGGTTTCGATCAGATTGACTACGACGCGCGTGTCGGACCCCGCAGCCTCGAACGCGCGGTTCAACTGTTCGGCGGCCGCAACGATATTGCCGGGACGCAGCGGGCCCGAGCGGTCCGCCCGCGACCACAGATCGATGGTAACGTCTTCAGCAAAAGCTGGGGCAACAAGCCCGGTTGTGGCAACAAGCGCTGCTGCACCCAGTGTCGTGAATTTCGATGTCAGTGTCATGGGACCTCTCCGGTTGGCTTTGACCACAATTGCGTGACCGGCTTTTGTGACGGGCACATTTCAATTTGATGTCAGTCCTTTAGCCTTCCCTGGGCTGCAGCTGCAGTTGTGCCGCTCCACGGTTGATCTGATTAATTCAAGTATGTAGAGTAAATTTTGGAAATCAGAGATTTATCGGCGGTGCCGATTTTCCGGGCTGGAAATCGCGGGCCTCGAATGAGGATTGTGAATTTTTCATGATAAAAGAAAACAGTCGCCAGTTATGAAGGAAACAGCCTGGCAAAACCGCGATCTCGCCTTGCGTACAGAGAATCAACGCCAGTTCCTGGAGCTCATTCGACGTGGAAAGGCCGTGAGTCGCGCTGAACTGACACGCGTTACTGGGGTGACCGCGCAGGCCTCCTCCAACATTGTTGCCCGCCTTACGGACCTCGGGCTGGTGCGGGAAATAGCCAAACGGACCGGCGCACGCGGTTACCCGGCGAAGCTCTATGCGATCAATGAAACGGGCGCCTACGCCTTTGGTGTTCACATTGAGCAGGAGTTTCTAACGGTCCTTTGCCTGAATTTAAAAGGCACTCCGGTGGCGCAGAACACTTTGGAAATCCGCAACGCATCTGCACAGTGGGTTCTGGACCGCGCGGATCGGGAAATCGATACGATGGTTGATGAATGTGGGATAAGTCGGGATCGTATCCTTGGCGTCGGGTTGAGTTTTCCAGGACGCTTCACCTCAAAAGAGGCGCGGGTTATTCCCCCAAAAACGCTCCAGCGGTGGCAGCATATAGCCATGCCGGAGGCCCTGGCGAACAAGGTGCTGTTACCTGTTATCTGGGAAAACGACGCAACTGCAGGCGCCGCAGGATATGCATTCCTAAACCCTGAAACACAGGATCAGCAGCTTCTCTATGTTCATATTGGTCGCGGTATCGGTGCAGGGCTCATTTCAGCGGGAAAGCCCATTCGCGGCACTGAAGGAAATGCAGGTGAAATCGGTCGCATCCCGGTGTCGACGAATGCAGGTGCAGGAACGGCCCGTCTCAGCCAAGTCGCCAGTACGGTTGCGCTCAAAAAGGCATTGGGTATTGAGGCAAGCAAAGCCCTTTTGAACGATTGCCTATCTCTGCTAACGCCGGATGAGGAACAACGGCTGACCGAGTGGATCCGCACTGCAGGGGATGCGATCGCCCAAGCTGCGGAAATCTCAACTTATATGTTGGATGTCAGCACAATTGTTCTCGGGGGAGAATTGCCCAAGGACATTCTATACGATGTGAGCGACAAAGTTCGCACAAGGCTCAGCGAGAAACTGCATCTGTGGAATCAAACTCCAGACGTACTGTGTCATGAGACGGACAGGAACACGGTTGCCTTCGGAGCTGCGATCTTGCCACTCACACGCGCATTTGCGAACGGCTAAATGGTACGAGCGACGCCCACTACATAACTTAGGCTTCTCCATCTCGCCCGAATAAACATGTTGCTTAGATAATGGACGCAGACAATTTCCCGGCCGTCGATTGCACAAAGGATCCAAAGGCTCTGGGCCCCTATGAGAGGTTTACCTTATCTTAGAAGACCGCATTCATACTGAGCTGGAGTTGTATTTTGTACTGTGAAGAGTCTGAGGACGAGGGAGATCCTTGTGAAGTTTTTGAGTGCGTTACTAGTAGTGGCAACATTTGGCTATACGACTGCAAATGCAGCGGAACATTCTGTGACATTTGGAGAAATTCCGGGCTTCTCTGAGAGCGCTCAGGAGGGCATCCTTCCAGACGTCATGCGATTGATCGGCGCATCTGCCGGAGCTGAATTTGGGATGATTGTGCAACCGTTCAAACGTTCGATCATGTCGGTTGCAAAAGGCAAACACCAAGCGCATCTGCCATTCCTGAACCCTGGGAATGGAAGCGTGCCAGCGCCGGGACTGGCCTTTAACTCAACGCCTTTGTTCCATACGCAGTTCTCTCTGTTTCATCGTCCCGGTGTTGAAATCGATATGTCAAATCTGGCCAGTCTGAACATTGAAACAGAGCTGGCGCACACAGACCTGTTTTCTTTCCCCACCACAGGGACAAGCTGCATACCGTGTTCCTTAAAAAAAGTCGTTGCGGGCCGGGTTGACGCTTTTCTTTTTGCGAATCTGGACGTGATTGCTATTGCCGAAGCTGAAGGGATTACCGGTCTGGCTGAAACCCTCTACAAACGATATCCAACGCATTTTGTGATCAAAGAGGGTGACACTGAAATTGATGCCTTGCTTACCAAGGGCATCGAAGACGCAGTGCAAAGCGGAAGCCTCCAAGAGGTTCTCGGGCCGAACTGGCAATAAAGGTCTGAACTCTAGCAACAGACAGGGCTTGGCGGCAATCGATGAGCAATGCTGAACTTTAAGGGTCGGTAAGCGCGTTTGTTTTTAAAAGCCGCCTTTCCCCTGCCGCACCGTATCTTGCAGTTCGGGCTAAAACCAAACATGCGCCGCAGCGGTGCAGACCTCGCAAAAAGGGTCTGCACCTTTTTCAAACACGGCCCTCGGCCCGCAAAATACCAGCTGGATCAGACCATCATTTCCTTGGTCGCGGTCAGCTTCAGCTCGGGGTGGTCGCGGACCACGCGGTCGATGTCCCATTGCAGACGGGTCAGGAACACATAGTCGCCGTCGTGGTCAAAGGCCATGTGCTGCTTGTTACGGTCGGCGAATCTTTCGACGTCTGCCTTGTCACCCGACAACCACCGGGCCGAGGTGAACTGCGACTGCTCAAACCGCACCGGCAGGCCGTATTCCATCTCGATCCGGCTGGCAAGCACCTCAAACTGCAGCGCCCCCACAACCCCAACGATAAAGCCCGAGCCAATCGCCGGTTTAAACACTTTGGCTGCGCCTTCCTCGGCAAACTGCATTAACGCCTTTTCCAGGTGTTTCGCCTTCATCGGATCGCCCGCGCGCACGCCTTGCAGAAGTTCCGGCGCGAACGACGGGATGCCCGAGACCCGCAGCGCCTCACCTTCGGTCAGCGTATCACCAATGCGCAGCTGGCCGTGGTTGGGGATGCCGATGATATCCCCGGCCCAGGCTTCTTCGGCCAGTTCCCGATCTGATGCCAGGAACAGCACCGGATTGGACACGGCCATCGGTTTCTTGGTCCGCACATGGGTCAGCTTCATGCCGCGTTTGAAATGGCCGGATGCCATCCGCACAAAGGCCACGCGGTCGCGGTGCTTGGGATCCATATTGGCCTGCACCTTGAACACAAATCCCGCAACCTTCTTTTCCTCGGGCGCGATTTCCCGCGGTTGCGCTGATTGCACCTGCGGTTCGGGCCCATAGGTGGAGATGCCGCTCATCAGTTCTTTGACACCAAATGAGTTGATGGCAGAGCCGAACCAGATCGGGGTCATATGCCCTTCCAGCACCGCCTGCGGGTCGAGCGTCGGCAGCAGCTCCTTGGCCATTTCGACCTCTTCCAGCAGCTTTTCCAGCAGGTGTTCGGGCACATGTTCGGCTAGCTTCGGGTCATCCAACCCGTCAATCTGGATGCTTTCGGCCACTTTGTTGCGGTCCGCGCGGTCCATCAGCTCCAGCCGGTCGCGCAGCATGTCGTAACAGCCGATAAATTCACGGCCCACGCCAATGGGCCAGGAGGCCGGCGTCACATCAATCGCCAGATTTTCCTGGATCTCATCGATAATATCAAAGGTCTCGCGGCTTTCGCGGTCCATCTTGTTACAGAACGTCAGGATCGGCAGATCGCGCAGGCGGCAGACCTCAAACAGCTTCTGCGTTTGGCTTTCCACGCCCTTTGCACCGTCAATCACCATCACCGCCGCATCCACCGCTGTCAGCGTGCGATAGGTGTCCTCGGAAAAGTCCGAGTGGCCGGGCGTGTCCACCAGGTTGAAGCGGAAGCCGTCAAAATCAAAGGACATCGCCGAGGCCGAGACCGAGATCCCGCGGTCTTTTTCCATCTGCATAAAGTCGGACCGGGTCCGGCGCGCTTCGCCTTTGGCCCGGACCTGACCCGCCATCTGGATCGCGCCACCATAAAGCAGGAACTTCTCCGTCAGCGTGGTTTTACCCGCATCCGGGTGCGAAATGATCGCAAAGGTCCGGCGACGGGCAATTTCAGGCGGCAATTCGGGGCGATTTGTAGCGGTGTCCAACATGTGCGCGGATATAGGTCGTTTTTTCACCTTCGGCAAGAAAAAGCCCCCTTGCCATCACAAGGGGGGAACCGGTGGGGAAACCGGTGAAACATTACGGTTGGACCGGTTCAGCTCTGTTCTTTTTCCGGGGCCGCCTGCTGGCTCAGCCAGAAGGAATAGCTAACAAAGATATTGTCCATCAGCTCCAGCGCCTGCGTGGTCTGTTTGCTCATCTGGGCCGAGGCCTGCAGGACGATGTTACTCTGCCGGTCCACCAGTTTTGACGTGGTGTCCGCGCCCGGCAGTTTGGAGGCATAGATCATCCAGTCCTTCCAGTCCTCCTGCCATTGCTGCTGCATCTCAATACTGCGCTGGCCTGCGCTGTAAAACAGGGACATGGCCTCAAATGCGGTTTTGGTTTGGTCCGACTTGGTCGCCAAAACCGCCACGTCCTTCAGCGTGCCCATGGCCCGCATGCCATTTTTGGCCTGAACTTCGCAGGGTTTAACGATGTGATCTTCAAACATGGGTCTGATCCTTTTGGGAACAAGAATGAGGGGATTACAAAGAGGCCAGTTGCGACAGCATCCCGTGGATTGCACTGATCTGCACAGCGTCTTTGGTGTAGTAATCAGGCTCAGGCGACTCGGTGTCGCTATAGCCCCACCAGTCCCAACAGCCTTCGGGGTTTTGCGCCGCATTGGTGTCCGCGCCCACCGCCTGCGGGAACAGCAGGATGATATTGTTGGCCTCGGCCATCTCAACATAGCCCGTTGTGGTGATGTACCGCGCGCCATAGGGCGGTTGATTGGCCTTGTCCGCCAGCCCGTTTACATAGTTCACATAGGAATAGCCCTGTTTGCAGCCATGCATCACAATATGGACGCCCTTGGCTTCGGCCGTACCCTTGTCGACCTCAGAGGGGATATAGGCATAGCCGTATTTTGCCATGCTGGCGCGCGCGCCTTCGCTGCCCCAGAACGGCTCCTGTTCAAACTGCACATAACGGCCATAGGTGTGATGCGCCGCCGGTTTCAGTTTGCCATAGATATGTTCCAGCACCCGGTGGGACTGCACAAAATCCCCCTTGTTGATATAGGGCGGCTTGTTCGCGCCCAAGGGGCTGTCGGTGTCGTTCAGGGTGATGATCGAATGGCCCGCAGGCACCGTGTTGTCAAAGGCGATGTTCTTTTCCGGCACGCCCAGCTCCACATAGAAATCCCGCGTCGCCGCCACCGAGACAGAGCGCACCACCAGATCTTTGGAGCCTGTAAAGATATAGACTTTGTCATTCTTCAGGTTCTTCAGATCATCAATGTTCTCTGTACAGCGCGCCTTTTCCGCCAGCTCTTTGCCATTGGGGGCGGTGTCGCGGGTCAACGGGTTCATCGCCACATAAAGCGCGTTCAGCACATAGGCGTCGGCCGGTTTCTGGGCCGCATTCATATAGCTTTCGACACAGCGATAGGGGCCACCGGCAATCACGCCAGCGCCCATAAAATCGGCCGAATGCGCCACGTGCATCTGCACGGTCATAAATGCCCCCGAAGACAGGCCGGAAATCGAATGCTGGCCTTGGGTTTTGAACTTGGGAAGGGCAGAGGTCTCTAAATACATCGTTATCCCCGTAACAAAGAAAGCGCGCCGCGCGCGCAGCTGAAATCATGGGATCAGGTTAACGGCTGCATATGACAGACGTAAATCGCACGACAGACAAAGCTGCGCAAAATCGTCCGTCTTTGTCCGGATCTGGAACCTTGCGCCAAATTTAACGGCGCGACGCCGCCTTGAGGATCGCCGCCGCATCGCCTGCGGGCAATTGCCCCTTGGCGGTCTCGGCAAAGGGCAGGGGCTGTGCCGCCACACCCGTCGGGCGGATCTGCGACAGCAGCTCCGAGGGCAGCGCCGGTTCGGTAAAGGGGGTCAGAAACAGCGTCTCAGCCGCGATCCCCTCGGCATAGATGATGTGATGGCTGTCAAACAGGATCTGGTAATAATCCACATAGCCGCCGTCTTGCACCACCACGGTGCTGCCATTCACGAGATCCCGCGCCCGCACCAGAATTTCTGGAACGCCGGTGCCAATGGCATCACTGCGCTGATAGACCATCAGCCGATGATCCGGGCTAACCAGCAGATCATTGGCATTGTTCAACGCCCCTTTGCGGATCAGGATCGGCGCCATGGGCCCCACCGCTTGTAATGTCGTAAGCCCGATCCAGCGGATTTCCTGCGGGCCGTCATCGCGGGTCAGCACCCGGTCGCCCACCTGCAACGCTTCGATTGGGCGCTGGGCCCCGGAGGCCAGCGTGATATGAGTGCCCCGGCTGAAGGAGACACAGGCCACCTGCGCCAATGTCTGGCGCATATTCTCCCGCTCGGCTCGCACCAGCGTATAGCCCTGACCCGCCATCAATGGTGCCAGCGGCAGCAGGTAAATCTCGGCAATCATGCCCTCGCGGTCCACTTCGACCGCCACCAGCGCCTCTACATTGGGGCCGTGTGCGGGCATCAGGGTCACCACGCAATCCAGATGCAGATCAGCCCCGGCTGAACCCAGCTGGGTGTCTTGCGCTAGCCTCAGCTGCCCGTCGTGATGGGCCGCAACACCCAGGCGGCGCGCCACACTGCTCGCGCGCAGCTCATAGACGTCGTCCAGCACCAGATCATCCAGAACGCCCAGATTGTCCCCCATATTCGCGCCTGATTCCACACGGAACTGATCCGCGCGATAGGCCGGCAAAGACAGGGAAGAGGCAGAGGATGAGGGCATGGAGGTGACGATCAAACGCGCAGAAGATTGAAGCAAAGGAGAGTGCCTTGAATTCTCAGAGTAGAGTATCACTAAATCTTTAACGATTGATTGTGGCCATTTACCGGCCAGCCTCTGAACATTTCGTGACCTTGCCCGCCATGCGGCTCGTGAAACGGGGGCTGGTCACATCTCCTTGGCTGTGCAAATGTCGCCGCCAAATGGAAGATATGTGAAGGACAAAGCCATGGATCTGGGGATTTCAGGCAAACGCGCGCTGGTCTGTGCCAGCAGCAAAGGGTTGGGATTGGGCTGCGCCGAGGCGCTGGCCGAAGCCGGGGTGAACCTGGTGATGAACGCCCGCGGCAACGAAGCACTTGAGGCCTCGGCCGAGGCGATCCGAAGCACCTATGGGGTTGAGGTCACAACGGTTGCCACCGATGTCACCACCGAGGAAGGCCGCGCCAAACTGCTGGATGCCGCAGGCCAGATCGACATTCTGGTGACCAACGCAGGCGGCCCCCCTCCGGGCCTGTGGAGCGACTGGGACCGCGACGATTTCATCAAGGCGCTGGATAGCAATATGCTGACCCCGATTGCGCTGATGAAAGCGCTCTTGCCCGGCATGATCGACCGCGGCTGGGGCCGGGTGGTCAATATCACCTCTCAATCCGTCAAAGCGCCGATTGCGGTGCTGGGCCTGTCCAATTCGGCCCGCGCAGGTCTCACCGGATATGTGGCAGGCACCGCGCGTCAGGTGGCCGAACACGGTGTGATCATCAACAACCTCCTGCCGGGCATCCACGCCACCGACCGTGCCGTATCGCTCGATGAAGGGGTCGCCAGCCAGCAGGGGATCTCGATCGAGGAAGCCCAAGCCAACCGCGCCGCCACAATTCCCGCCAAACGTTATGGCACGCGGGCCGAGTTCGGCGCGACCTGCGCCTTCATGTGCTCCCAATACGCGGGCTATATGGTGGGCCAGAACATCCTGTTGGATGGCGGCTCAACCAACGCAACGCTCTGATCCAAGTTCTGATCCATGGCAACTGGGTTCTCTCTCAAAGATCAGCTGTTTAATCTGGACAAGACCCGGTATCTTGCGGGTCTTTTTCAGGCCGCCGATCCCAGCTTCGACGCCACCGCGTTTGAAGCTGAGGTCATGGCGCGGCTGTTGGATCTGGAACTGAAAGAGCGGATCCAGTGGATCGCCGATGTTCTGGGCACCCATCTGGCAGGCGATTTGCCAGAGATTGCGCCGCAGATGTTAAAGGCGCTGCCGCCGCCCTTGGACCCAAACCTTAGCGATGATGATTTTGGCGATTTCATCTTTGCCCCCCTTGGGGAATTGGTGGTGGCCAAAGGGCTGGTGGATCACCCGGATCTCAGCCTGGATCTGCTCCATGCCATCACCCAGCGGTTCTCGATGGAATGGGCCATCCGCCCTTTCCTGAACCAATGGCAGGATCTGACGCTTGCGCGGATGGCACTCTGGGCCCAAGACAGCAATTACCACGTGCGCCGTCTGGCCAGCGAAGGCAGCCGTCCGCGTCTGCCCTGGGGGCAATCCGTGGGCCTTGATCTGGCGGATCCGTTGCCAATCCTGGATCAGCTGCACCGCGACCCCACCCGATATGTCACGCGGTCCGTGGCCAATCACTTGAATGACATCACCAAAAAAGATCCCGACCTGGTTCTCGACCGCCTCAAACTTTGGGGGGAGCAGGGCCAGCAATCCGAGGCTGAACTGCGCTGGATGACCACCCATGCCCTGCGTGGGCTGATCAAGGACGGCCACCCAGAGGCGATGCGCATGTTGGGCTATCACCCGGATGCGCCTGTCGCGGTGGATCTGACGCTGGCCCGCCAGACCGTGGCCATCGGCGAGGCGCTCCAGATCACCTGCACAGTCACCGCAGACGATGATCTGCCGGTTCTTGTGGACTACTGCCTCTATTTCCCGACCCCCGCAGGCAAGACACGGCGCAAGGTGTTCAAACTGAAACAGGCCAAGCTGAAAGGCGGCACGCTCACCCTGGCCAAGAAACACCCGCTCAAAGGCAATGCCAGCACCTTTTCCCTCCATCCCGGCCCCCACCGGATTGAACTGATGGTCAACGGTGTGGTGCGCGCCGAACATGCGTTTAATCTCGAGGCGCAGAAATAATCCCTTGATAACGATCACTGTTACGTGACACGAGGCGCGCCTTTCTTGCACTGGGCATAGGGTATGCGTAGCTCGTGGCGCAGGTAGACAGGAGCGTGCCCAGATGAAACACGAAAACGTGCAAAACTACTATGGCGAAGTACTGCAAGGCAGCGATGATCTGCAAACCAACGCCTGTTGCACACCGGATGACATGCCGGATTACGTCAAAAAAGTCCTGGGCCAGATCCATGACGAGGTCCTGACCCGCTATTATGGCTGCGGTTTGATTGCCCCTCTGGCACTGGAAGGCGCGCGCATTCTGGATCTGGGCTGCGGCGCAGGTCGCGATGTCTATGCGCTGTCGCAGATGGTGGGCGAAACCGGCAAAGTGGTGGGCGTCGACATGACCCCGGCCCAGCTGGAAGTGGCCGAGCGTCACAAGGCGTATCACGCCGAGAAATTCGGCTTTGCCCAGTCCAATGTGGAGTTTCACCACGGCTTTATCGAAAAGCTCGATGAGCTGGATCTGGAACCCGGCAGCTTTGACATCATCGTCTCCAACTGCGTGATCAACCTGGCCACCGACAAAGGCGCGGTGCTGCGGGGCGCGGCGCATCTGCTGAAAGAAGGCGGAGAGATGTATTTCTCGGATGTTTACGCCGACCGCCGCGTGCCCAAAGCCATGGCCGAGGATGAGGTGCTTTATGGCGAATGCCTGTCCGGCGCGCTCTATTGGAACGACTTCCTGACCATTGCCAAACAATCGGGCTTTGGCGATCCGCGTATGGTCAACACGCGACAGCTGACCGTGGACAACCCGGTGCTTGAAGCGCGCGTGGCCCCGTTGACCTTCTCCTCCACCACCTATCGGCTGTTCAAACTGCCCGCGCTCGAAAGCGCCTGCGAAGACTACGGCCAGGCGGTGATCTACAAAGGCACGCTGGAACATGCGCCCCACGCCTTTGAACTGGACAGCCACCACAAGATCGAAACCGGCAAGGTCTTTCCGGTCTGCGGCAACACCTGGATGATGCTGAAAGACACGCGGTTTGCGGAACATTTTGAGTTCATCGGCAATTTCGACACCCACTACGGCCTGTTTCCGGGCTGCGGGGGCGACACCCCCTTTGCCTTTGATGCCACAGGCAGCGAAGAGGCAGGCTGCTGCTGATCTTGCGTGAAACAGTCGGGATTGCTATCTGCGGCAGATGCCGGTGGCACTCCCGACACATGCAACAAGGTCCAAGCCGCGATGAATACCTCTGCCCAGCCCCTGCACACGGAGACCGCTCCGCGTCTGGAAATCCGCAATATCCACTGTTCGTTTGACGACAGGCCGGTTGTGGATAACGTCTCCCTGACGGTGCAGGCGGGGCAGGTGACCTGTCTGCTGGGTCCATCGGGCTGCGGCAAATCCACCACCTTGCGCATTATCGCAGGCGTTGAAATGCAGGACGCCGGTGAGATCTATGTGGATGGCAAACTGATCTGCGACACCGTCTATCGCGTGCCCCCGGAGCGGCGCGAAATCGGGCTGATGTTTCAGGACTTTGCCCTGTTTCCCCATCTGAGTGTGGCCGATAACGTGGCCTTTGGTTTGAAAGGGACGCGCGCCGAAAAACGCGCCCGTGTGACGGAGCTGTTGGAGAAGGTCTCGCTCAGCCAGTATATTGATGAATTCCCCCATCAGCTGTCGGGCGGCGAACAGCAACGTGTGGCCCTGGCCCGTGCCCTGGCACCGCGCCCCCGCATTATGCTGATGGATGAGCCGTTTTCGGGCCTCGACAACCGGCTGCGCGATGGTATCCGGGACGAGACGCTGTCGCTCCTCAAGGATGAGGACACGGCGGTGCTGCTGGTCACCCATGAACCCGAAGAAGCAATGCGCATGGCGGATCAGATCGCGCTGATGCGGGGGGGGCGCATTATCCAGCAGGGCGCGCCTTATAACGTTTATACCAACCCGGTCGACCGGGCGGCGGTGGCGTTTTTCAGCGATGTGAATGTGGTCAAGGGAACGGTTCAGGGCGCTTTGGTGGATACGCCTTTTGGCCAGTTCCTGACACCGGGCCACCCGGATGGCACCGAGGTGGAGATTGTCTTTCGCCCCCAGCATGTGCGCATTGATTTTGACCGCAACGGCTCGGGCCCTTTGCCCACCCCGACGCATGGTGTGGCGGCGCGTGCCACTGTGGAACGCGCCCGGTTTTTGGGCCATGAAAGCCTGGTGGAATTCCGCATGGAGTTTGACGGATCCATTCAGAAGGTCACGGTGCCCAGCGTGTTCCTGCCCGAAGCAGGCCGGGTGATGTGGCTGACGGTGCCGCGTCGCCATTGTTTTGTGTTCCCCAAGTAAAGCCACGCGAGACGCGTGGCTGCCTCCGGCGGAAGTATTTTTGAAAAGATGAAAGCGGCGGGGCCTCAGGCTGTGGGGTCGAAATCCGCCAGCCGCTTGCCCGGTTCATCCACGAAGAGTTCCGGCAGCGCGCGCGCCTCTTCGATCAGATCGATGCGAAAGACGCGAAAGGCTGCGCGGGTCTCGCACCAGGCGGTCAAGGTCCAGACGCGGCCCCAATATTCCATATGCAAGGGGCGAATGGTGCGATCCGTCAGGGTGCCGTCAATGCGCCGATACCGCAGCGCCAGCTTCTGCCGGGCTTTGATTGCGGCGCGCAGCGTCGACATATGGGAAAACCCCCGCGCCGCATCGGCAAAGGGGTAAACGGCAAATTTCCAGGCGTCCGCCTCGGCCACGGTCTGGGTGGGCAGCACCGCGTCGATCTTCTCCGCCAGGGACAGGGCTGCGGATTTGAGGTCGGGATCGGCGGCTTCGGCCACAATCGCCATGCCCAGATTAAGCGCCTCTAGCTCTTCGGCGGTCAGGTTAAGGGGGGGCAGCGTGATCTGTTCGCGCACCAGATAGCCTACGCCGCGCTCACCTTCGACCGGCACGCCCGAGGCCACCAGCGTGTCCATATCGCGATAGATCGTGCGCACCGAGACCTCTAGCTGGTCGGCGATGTCCTGCGCGCGGTGCAACTGACCGTCGCGCAGGATTTGGATGATTTCAAACAGTCGGTCCGTGCGGCGCATGGGTTACCCTTGGCGCATGGGGCTGTTCGGCGTCAAGGACTTATCAAGGGCTTAGCTTGCATCCCTGTGCGTGGCGTCCATTGTCCAGGCCACGCTTTCGTGCCGCATCTGGACGCTGCCCGGTTTCATGGTGGCCATCAGGTCTGGCACAAACGGCTGCGCTTCAAACGCTTTGGCGGCGGCGGTGGCGCTGGCCATATCCTGCCAGACCACACAATCGCTCCAGCGCCCGTCTGCACCACAGCTGAGGCGGCGGAAGATAAATCCGGGCAGCGCGCGCACAAAGGCTTCGGTGGATTTGATTCGGGTCAGCAGCTCTTGTTCGGTTGCGCTTTCGGCCAGCTCAAAGGTCACGGTTTCAACAACGGTCTGAGTCATGTCTTGCTCCTTTTGGACATGGAATGGCGCCGGTTTAGCGCAACCCAACTGACATAAACCTGTCAGTTGTGTGCGCACGGCCCGCAGAAAGTGGCGAAACCCATCACGGATCTGCGATTGCGCTGTGCCCCGCACTAGCCCACCGACCCAAGCGCGCCGTAATTTAAAGCCAACAGACATCTGCGGCAGATCGCTGTCGCACGGAACAATAAAAGGAGTGTTCGTCATGGGTCTTGGTAATATCGGTCTTCCGGGTCTTCTGCTGATCGCGGTTGTGGTGCTGGTTCTGTTTGGACGCGGCAAAATCTCGTCCCTGATGGGCGAAGTGGGCAAAGGCATCACCGCCTTCAAGAAAGGCGTGAACGACAGCACCAAAGAGCTGGAAGAAGACGCGGCGGCTGAGGCGAAAGACGTCACTCCCGAGACCGAAAAAGACAAGGCGTAACCCGCCATGTTCGATCTTGGAATGACCGAACTGCTGGTCATTGGGATCGTTGCGTTGATTGTCGTCGGTCCCAAGGATCTGCCGGTTCTGTTTCGCAACGTTGGCCGATTTGTGGGCAAAGCGCGCGGTATGGCGCGGGAGTTCAGCCGCGCCATGAGCGATGCGGCGGATGAGACCGGCGTCAAAGATGTGGCCAAAGGTTTGAAAACCGCCAGCAATCCGCTGGGTGCTGTCAGCGACACCATGCGCAAGGCGGCCGAAGATCTGCGTGACACGGTGGATCCGACCAAATTCGGCAGCGCGGCGCAACCCGGTGACAGCACGTCCCCATCCTCCGCGCCATTGTCCGAAGAACGCGCCCAGAACGCCAAACGCATTCAGGCGGCTTCGGCGCGCGCCGCAGCTGAGCGGATGGCGCGTGAGGCCCAAGAGGCGATGGTCAAGGCAGAGGCCGCAGAGGCCGAGGTGGCGGCGATGCCCAAAAGCGCCCCACCCAAAGATGAGGCTTAAGGCATGGCTCAAAGCGAAGACATTGACGATTCAGCCGCGCCGCTGATTGAACATCTGGCCGAGCTGCGCACGCGGCTTATCCGCTCGGTTATTGCCTTCATCGTGGCGATCAGCCTGTTCTTTATTCCCATCAATGGGGATTTTATTGCAGAACATGTGCTGAATTTCCTGGTGGGTCCGATTGTTGAAAGTCTGCGCGCGCTGGGCGATCCTGCGCCCACATTGCAATACACCTCGCCGCAGGAATATCTGTTTACATTGTTTCGGATCTCCATGGTTGGAGGCTTTGCGCTGTCCTTTCCGGTGATCGGCTATCAGATGTGGCGGTTTGTTGCGCCGGGGCTTTACAAAAGCGAGAAGGGCGCGTTTCTGCCGTTCCTGATCGCCTCTCCGTTTATGTTCCTTTTGGGGGCGAGCTTTGCGCAGATGGTGGTGACCCCGCTTGCCATGCAGTTTTTCCTGGGCTTTGCGGATGTGGCCTCGGTGTTCGCCAACCTGGTGGGCAATGCAGCCAATGAGGTGCCCGCGGATGTGGCCGTTGTGCCCGAAACCAGCGAAGGGGTGCGCATCACCTTCTTTGGGAAGGTGAATGAAAGCCTTGATATCACGCTGAAATTCATCATGGCCTTTGGCCTGTGCTTCCAGCTGCCGGTGCTGCTCACCTTGATGGGCAAGGCCGGTCTGGTCACCGCCGAAGGTCTGGGCGGCGTGCGCAAATACGCAATGGTTGGCATTTTGCTGCTGGCCGCGCTGGTGACCCCGCCGGATGTGGTGACCCAGCTGATTCTCTTCAGCGTGGTTTACGGCCTTTATGAGATCTCGATCTTCCTGGTGGGCCGGGTGGAAAAGAAACGTGAAGCCAAGCTGAAGGCCGAAGGTTACTATGATGATGAGGTGGAAGAGGAGTGATCCTCGACGCCCTAAAAACCAAAAAACGCCCCCGTCATCTCGGGGGCGTTTTTGGTGGCGCGATGCTCCGGCTCAGCTGGGGCGCACGGCCACCAGAACCAGGCCCAGCTCGTCTTCCAATGCGCGCAGTTTTGCGATCTTATCCTCGGACAGATCAGCGGTGGCCGCCTCTACCGGGGCCAGCGCCACAACCGGGCTGCCAAGCTCCTGTTCCAGGGTCTGGATCGCGTTTAACTTCGTCGCTTCAAGCGTCGCAATAGGATAGAGCATAGTGGGTCCTCTTGTGTAAAATTCCTGTTCCTTGATGTCGTCTCACAGGCGCGCAGCGCCGCATGCTGAATATGAACCTAGCACGCAGCTTTAACATGACAATTCACAAGACTTGTCGCGCCCGGCGGAACATGGTTTTAAATCCGCCAAAGAGCCAAAAGGATGGATAAATGGACGAGACTGCCCTGAACCGGATCGCCGACGCATTGGAACGGATGTCACCCGCGCCGCAGGCCGCACCCGATTTCACCAGCGCTCCGGCCTTTGTCTGGCATGTCTCTCCCGAACGCCTGACCCCTGTGCCCCAGGTCAATCGGGTGGCGCTGGATCTGCTGGTGGGCATCGACCGGGCGCGCGACACGCTCTTGGACAACACCCGCCGCTTTGCGCAAGGCTACGCCGCCAATAACGCGCTGTTATGGGGCGCGCGCGGCATGGGTAAATCCTCGCTGGTCAAGGCGGTGCACGGCGCGCTGAGCGCTGATCACCCGGATCTGAAACTGGTGGAACTCCAACGTGAGGATCTGCCCACCGTGGCGCAGCTGCTCAACCACCTGCGCGCGGCACCCTGCCGGTTCATTCTGTATTGCGATGATCTGTCGTTCAGCCATGATGACCAGCACTACAAAAGCCTCAAGGCGGTTCTGGATGGCGGCGTCGAAGGCCGGCCCGACAATGTGGTGTTCTACGCCACCTCCAACCGCCGCCACCTGATGCCGCGTGACATGATCGAAAACGAACGCTCCAGCGCCATCAACCCCTCTGAAGCGGTCGAGGAAAAAGTCTCCCTCTCGGATCGCTTTGGCCTCTGGCTGGGCTTCCACCCCTGTGATCAGGACGAATACCTGTCGATGATCCAGGGCTATTGCAGCGCCTACGGAGTTGAAATTTCAGACGAAGACCTGCGCGCCGAGGCCATCGAATGGCAAGCCACCCGCGGCAGCCGCTCAGGCCGCGTGGCCTGGCAGTTCTTCTGCGATCTGGCTGGACGGCATGGGGTGGCGTTGACGTAGGATTACGCCAACGCACATGGGCAGATCAGGGCTCAGAACCCGATGTGCCCCTTGCGCATCTGATCGTGGCGCAAAAAATGGTGACAGGGCGGGGATCCGAGCAGAGCTGCTGGTCCACTTTCTCTCACAGATCATCCGCTCGATCGTATCGCGCCAGGTGGCAAGGCGTCAGAGTGTGACGGTCTGATCTTCAAGGATTTTTCCCCAAGTGAAGATCTCAAAACTTCGGTATTCTGGAACATAAAAGGGATCATTCTTTACTAGCTCTTCTATGTCAGACTTCGCATTGGCCTCAACGACCCAAAGCGCTCCGCAAAAATCCTGATCGGGTGCGGGTTTCAAACCGCCGCCAATCAAAAGTTCAGGATGCGCCTTCGCATAGGCGACATGCGCATCCCGCAAACTCTTTTTTGCTCGGACTTCGAGCATCTCGGGGCTATCGGTAAAAATCACGACCCATCTCGACATGGACTTCCTCCTGCTTCTCTGCGCGAAGCTATCAGCTTCAGTCGGGCGCGATAGGGCCACAATAAATCATCAGATAACACCAGATGTGATGCGCCGCAGTGCGCCGGAAAGCTGCCGTTGGAATGCCTTTCAGCATCCGTCACCTTGGTCGCGCCGGGATTTGAAACGGCCCATCTGCGCAGAGCGTCCGTTCAAGTCATCGGCTCAGGCCATGAGCGTTGAAAGATAGGCGTTTCGATTGCGCAGAAAGGCTGACAACAGTTGTGGATACTCCTCGGATACCGCTTGTTGGACAGAGGGGCGCGCCGCCAAGTTTCGGCGCCAGGACTGGACTTTGTCCAAATCGGTCAGAATGCCAAAATCTGCGATGTCGTCAAACATGTCAAAATAGCGAAAGACCGGGCCAAAAACCGCATCCACCAGGGTAAACGCATCCCCCGCGAAATAGGGCCCATCCCCCAATTGTGCCTCCAGCTGCTGAAACTTGGCCGTCAAGGCCGCCGTTTTGGTCGCAAATACCGCGGCGGTTGGCGCGTTATAAAATCCGGCGATGTCATTCAAAATGGCGGACCCAAACTCGATCCATCCCCGGTGCTGAGCGCGGATCAGGGGGGACGCAGGATGTAGGGGATGGGGTTGCGTGTCTTCCAGATACTCCAGGATCGCAACCGATTCAAAAATCGCGTCGTCCTTGTCGGTCAGCACAGGTGTCTTACCCAGCGGCGAAATGCTGAGAAACCAATCAGGTTTGTTAGCCAGGTCAATATAGGTCCGTTCAAACGGTATGTTTTTTTCCAACATCGAGATCACCGAGCGCTGAACATAAGGGCACAGTGTGTGGCTCATCAGGTGAAGGGTCATGCGAATTCTCCAAATAGATGCAGTTGCATTTACATGGCAGTCCTTTGCATGGAATTCAAGGTTGATGCACATGCATCTTCTTGTTTATATATATCCATGACCATACCGGATCCGCACACAGTTGAGGCCTGGACGTCTTTGTTTCGGGCCAGTCAGGCCCTGCTTGACGGCGTTGAATCAGGGCTAAAAGCCCATGGGCTGCCGCAGCTCAGCTGGTATGACGCGCTGCTAGAAATCGAAAAGGCTGGGGCCGATGGTATCCGCCCCTTTGAATTGAAAGAGCGTTTGCTGCTGCCGCAATACGGCACTTCACGTTTGTTGGACCGTGTCGCCAAGGCCGGCCTGATCACGCGCGAGGATGTCGAAACAGACGGTCGCGGCCAGATCGTGCGCCTGACCGAAAAGGGACGGGACACCCGAAAAGCAATGTGGCCGATCTATGCCGGAGCGTTGATCACGCTGATTCAAAGCCGCATCAGCCCATCGGAATTGGCGGAACTGAACCGCCTGTTGCACAAGATCACACCGGCGCGCCCCAAAGCTTGATGCCATTGGGGAGGCAGGCGCGCGGCATCAGTTGAGATAGGGCAGGGGATCCACGCTGTCGAACCCGTTGCGGACCTCGAAATGGACATAGGGCGTGGCTTCTTCGCGCAGGGCCGCGATAGACTGGCCACGGCGGACGGCGTCGCCTTTGTTGACTTCGATCTGATCCACATTGGCATAGACCGACAACAGCTTGGGATCATGACGAATAACGATGATCGGGATGCCGTTAGAGTCCTTGGTGATTGCAGCGACAGTACCCGCATCCGCGGCGCGCACGGTGGCACCTGCGGGGCCGGAAATGTCGATGCCGTCGTTCTTGCCTTTGCTATAGGTGCGCACGATCTTGCCCTGTACCGGATAAACCATGGCGGAATCTGGTGCTGCGGTGGGTTCGGGCACTTTGACTTCGGGCTTGGCTTCGGGCTGGACTGCGGCGGGTTCGATCTGCTCATCCGGCAGCGGTTTGACGGCGCTGGGTGGGGTCGGCGTCGGGCTGCCCACACCCGGTGCGGTCACCACGGCAACCTCGGGCTGGGTCTCCCGTTTCGGCGCGGGCTGGTCCTTGGTCGGGATCAGCAGATACTGCCCTTCGCGGATGGCAAAATTGCTGCCAAGCCCGTTCCATTCCGCCAGGGATTTCACTGGCACCTGATAGAGCCTTGAGATGGTAAAGGCGGTCTCACCGCGTTTGACCTTGTGGCGCACAGGTTCGGGGCCGTCCTGAACCTCGGGCGCGACAGGCTCCGGGCGTGGCTGAATGGTGGTCGGGGTGGCCGATCCCGGATTGTCCGAGGTCAGCGGCGCGGTGTCAATCGCCTGACCAGCCAGGGCTGCGATGTCCACACCACCGGGTGCAACATCTTCGGATTGCGGCAGCACATCAGGGGCGCGGCGGGGCAGGGCGATGACCTCACCGGGGCGCAGCTTGTCGTCTGGCTGAACCCCGTTGAACCGGGCGATCTCACCGGCGGGCAGACCAATGCGATTGGCCACATCCGCAACCGTGTCGCCGCGTTGGGCCACGGCCACCTGATAGGAGGGGTAGCTGATCAGCCCCCGCGCATCTGCTGTGGGCCGGCTGCTGGTGGCGCTTTGGGCTGCAGGGGCTGTGCTAAAGCCGCCGACACGTCCGCGCAGATCATAATCCAGAGGCGAGCCGTCGCAGGCTGCCAGCGCTGCCATCAGGGCAAGCGCAGATCCAGCGCGCAAAACACGGTGCGGGTGGGATAGGATGGTCACGGTCATCGCTGCTCTCCTCGAAATCGCAACCGGTTGGACGGTGGCTGCGCGGGTCCTGTCGGCCACCTCTTGCGACTCGCCAAAGGGGTGGTTCGGCCCTTGGCGGAAAACGGGTGGTTTCATTAATCTCTTAGGTGTCTTTGCCCAACCCCTCAAGCAGGGGAACAAAACGGACAGAGCGTAATTCGTCATATTCCAGCCCATCGGCGGTTTTATGCACACGAATGAGCGATTGCACATGGTCTGATTGCCCCACGGGCAGAACCATTATGCCGCCAACTTTCAACTGCGCCAACAGCGGACCGGGCGGATCTTCGGCGGCGGCGGTGACAATAATGCGATCAAACGGTGCCTGTTCCGGCATCCCATGCGAGCCATCCCCCACCATCGAGGTGAGGTTCGAGATCGCCAGATGGTCAAACACGTCGCGGGCTTCGCGCACCAATCGGGCGTGACGGTCAATGGTATAGACTCGCCGCGCCAGCCGCGCGAGGATGGCCGCCTGATACCCCGATCCGGTGCCGATCTCCAATACCGTGTCGCGAGGCGCGACCTGCAGGGCTTGGGTCATCAGCCCCACCACAGAGGGTTGGGAAATGGTCTGGCCACAGGAAATGGGCAGCGGCATGTCTTCATAGGCGCGATCGGCAAACAGCCCTTTGACAAAGAGGCCGCGGTTGACCGCTTCCATCGCTTCCAGCACCGGTTGATCGGTCACCCCTTTGGAGCGCAAGGCAAACAGGAACTGCATCTGGGTTTCTGGATCAGGGCCGGGATGCGTCATGGGGCGGACTGCAGCGCCTCTAGCACGTCATGGGCTGTCAGATCCGCCCGCATCGGGGTGATGGAGACATAGCCGTCAAGGTTTGAGGCTGCATCGGTGCCGGGCGCTGTGGGCGCGCGCTGGTCGCCGCCTTTGATCCAAGTGTAATGGCGGCCGTTGGGCGACACTTCGTTGGAGGCGCTGAAATGCGTGTTTTGCCGCAGACCCTGGGCGGTGTAGCGCAGACCTTTGACGGCGGCGGCAGGGACGGGCGGGAAGTTGATATTGTAAAACAGCTGATAGGCGCTGGGGTTGTGTGTCGACGCCTGCAAGACCTTTGAGATCGCCTCAACGCCAAAGGCGGCGGCGGCTTCAAACGGGTTGTCCAGGTCTTTGTTGTCTGGGCCATAATATTGCGACAGCGCAAAGGAGGGGATGCCTTGCAGCGCGCCTTCCATGGCCGCGCCCAGGGTGCCGGAGTAGAGCGTGTTTTCCGCCGAGTTATTGCCACGGTTAACGCCTGACAGGATCAGATCCGGTTTTTGATCCTGAAGCACATTGTGCAGACCTGCCAAGACGCAATCGGCCGGGGAACCTTCGGCGGCAAAGCGGCGCGGGGACAGTTCCGAGATCATAAAAGGGCGGGTGTAGCTGATGCAATGGCCGACCCCGGATTGTTCAAAGGCGGGCGCGACAGTCCAAACCTCACCGTCGGCGCCTGCAAGCCGGGTGGCTATGGCATGGAGAACTTGCAGACCTTGGGCGTTGATGCCGTCATCATTGGTGATCAGAATTCGCATATCTCGCCCTGCGTTCAGTGGTTTCCAATTCTGAATATGGTTTGCATGGCAAGGGGGCAAGACCTCTGGGCGCGCTTGGGGGTGGAAAGCGAAGGGATTTGCGGGCTTGCGTGGTTTTAAAACACTGTTGCGCGCGCAAAGCGGGGGCTCCCGCGCCATCGCGCTGCATCAAAGATGCCGCGCGCTGCCTTGGGCCAAGCGCCGCGCGAGCGCGCGGCGCGGGCGCGTCCGGGATCAGCTGTTGGTCACAATCTCGGGCAACAGACGCGTGGCTTCGGCCTGGGGCGTGGCCAAGGCGGCGCGGTCTTCACCTGGAAAGAACCGGGCCCGCAGCGCGGTCGACATCGGCTGGGGGGACAGGATCGACACTTTGGGGCCGGTGCGTTCGCCTTCGACCTGCCAGCTGCGCGCCAGCGCCAGCTGCGCCGCCTTGGTCGCGCCATAGGTGCCAAAGAATTTCTCTCCGGCGCGGGGGTCGTCAAAGAACACGGCCTGGCCTGTTTGCCCAAGCAAAGGCGCCACATAGGTGATCAGCCGCGCGGTGGCGCTGGCGTTGATCTCAAGGCTTTTGTCCCAGTCTTTGGCAGCGACAAAATTGGCAGGGCTCAACGGGGCTGCGTGAATGGCGGTGTGGACCCACAGATCCAAGCTGCCCCAGCGGTCGTGAATACCGCGGCAGAGCGTGGCCATGGCATCGGGCACCGTGATGTCCATCGGTGCCAGCGTCGCCGTGCCGCCGTTGGACTGGATCCGGTCGTCCAGCTCTTCGAGGGCGCCAGTGGTGCGGGCCACGGCAACAATGTGATGGGTGGGGGCCAGCGCTTCGGCCAGGGCCGCACCAAGGCCGCGCGAAGCGCCAGTGATCAAAGCGAGTTTCTGTTTGGTCGTCTGTTCGGTCATCTCGGCAGTCTTTTGTGTCATGCTGCGTTCATGAGCCTCAAGCGCGAAGGGGTCAAGGGGCAGTGCAGCGGGTGCGACTAACCGCCGGGCATGGCCAGACGCCGGGTTTGCCCATTGCGTTCCAGGATCAGCCCCTCGGCATCGATGGCCACCACATGCGACGCGGCGATGCGGCTGCCGTTTTTAATCCGCTTGACCCGCCCGCTGGCGGTGCGCACCAGGGCCTGGGGGGCGGTTTTTGCGCCAAAAATGCCAATCAGAACCGTGCCCCCATCGGGCAGGGCGTCGGACTGGGTGGCGGTCTGTGCGACATGGTCGGGGGTTTTTGCAGTTGCGGCGTTTGAGCCCATGAGGTGTTGTGCCTGTCTATAGGTGTTGGGGCTGGCGCAAAACGCGCCAGCGACGGGGGCTGCTATCAGAATGTGATTTGAGGGAAAACTGTGGTTGGGGCTCAGACGGCAACGGACGCAGAGTTTTGCCTGTGGCCCCAACAGGCTTGGGCAAAATCGCGCTGGCGCGCGTCTTGTCACAGCCTGTCACGAGGGGGCGGCCCTTGAATTCAGCGCCCGGGACCCAATGCAGGATCACGCATCATAAAGCAGCGAGGGCAGGTCGTGGCCATAGGCATAAAGCATCTCAAGCACTTCCTCGAACTCAAGCCCCCGCGATTGCAGCTCATACAGGGGGTGCGCGGTTTCGACGATGTCGAGATCCGGATATTGCCCATCGGCGCGGGGGCGGATGCGGCCCGCGGGTGGTGCCCCATCGGACAGGGGCAACGCATTGGCAAGCCAGGCGGGTTTGGGCCCCATCGCCTCTGTCTCGCGCACGTCAAACAGCGACAGGTATTCGTCAAACACCTCTGGCGCGACGCTGGCCCAGGTGCCCAGAATAAACTCCACTCCACCCGCGCCCTGTATCGGCAGGCCCAGAACCACGCGCAGGAAATGCAGATCCCCCAGACGGCAGAAATCCTCGGTCAGCACATCGCCGCGTTCGGTCAGGATGGCCGAATTGTCCTGCACCACCAGATCTTCGCTGCAGATGTCAGGCCGGTCGCACGACAGGCTCAACAGCTGCGCAAACGTTGCGCCGCAGCATTTGCAGATGCGCTGAGACGACAAAAGCCGCGCGAAATGAGGGTCCAAAATGGCGTTCCAATCCTGCCCTTGGGCACAAAGAAAAAGACGCTGACACAAAGGATCAGCGTCTTGGGTCTACTGATGATGACGGGCCTCTTACTCTGCAAACTAAGGGAGTTCAAACCCTAGTTTTGCAGAGCAGCCTTGCGCCGCGCTCAGTTTGAGGCGGCTTGGTCCTGGTTCCAGGAACTGCCGGCTGCGGGCATATCCTTGATCTTGGCGCTGACGCGGCTGCTGTTTTCCAGCGCATCCAGATAATCCTGTGTGACGCCGGTGACGTATTCCCCGTTGAAACAAGAGCAGTCAAAGCCCTCGATATCCGGGTTGCCTTCTTTGGCGGCCCAGACCAGATCATCCAGGTTCTGATAAAACAGCGCATCCGCGCCCAGCTCTTGGCGGATCTCATCCACACCCAGACCATTGGCGATCAGCTCATGTTTGGTGGGCATGTCGATGCCATAGACGTTCGGGTATTTCACTGGCGGCGAGGCCGAAGCAATATAGACCTTTTTCGCACCCGCATCGCGGCACATTTCCACGATCTTTTTGATGGTATTGCCGCGCACGATGGAATCGTCGATCAGAAGCACGTTCAAGCCTTTGAACTCCAACGGAATTGCATTGAGCTTGCGCCGCACCGATTTCTTTCGCTCTTGCTGGCCGGGCATAATAAAGGTCCGACCGACATAGCGGTTTTTGACCAGGCCTTCGCGGTAACGGATGCCGGTTGCATTGGCCACTTCCAGCGCCACAGGACGGGCTGAATCCGGCACCGGGATGATGCTGTCGATCTCAAGCCCCGACTCTTTGATCTGTTGCGCCAAAGCCTGACCCATCCGCAGCTGGGTTTTATAGACCGAGACGCCGTCCAGCATGGTATCGGGGCGCGCCAGATAGACATATTCAAAGATACAGGGGTTCAACCGTCCCTCAACCGCCTGAAATTCATGCAGGTTTCCGTCCAGATCCACCAACAGCGCTTCGCCCGGTTTCACGTCGCGGATCTTTTCAAACCCGTTGATGCCAAAGGCCACATCCTCGGACGCAAAGGCATAGTCATCGCCGTCCCCTTTTGCGGCGCGTTTGGCCACAGACAGCGGGCGGATGCCGTAAGGATCGCGGAACGCCAGCATGCCCACGCCTGCGATCATGCAGATCACGGAATAGGCACCTTGCACCCGCTCCATGGTCATTTTGGCCCCGGCCAGGATGTTGCGGATCGGATCGGCATTGCCGTTCACCTTGATCGCGTCGGCCACCTTGTCGGCCAGAACGTTTAGCAGGATTTCAGAATCCGAGGTGGTGCGCAGATGACGGCTGTATTTGCCGGTGACCTTTTCGCGCTGCTCGGCGGTATTGGTGATATTGCCGTTATGAACCAAATAGATCCCATACGGCGCGTTGACAAAAAACGGCTGCGCCTCGGCGGCAGAGAGGGAGCCTGCCGTGGGGTAGCGCACATGGCCCATGCCAATTGTGCCCACCAATGTCTCAGCGTCTTGTGGTCCAAAGACGTCTTTGACCAGACCGTTTTCCTTGCGCTCACGGAAGAATTCCCCCGTGTAAGTCACAATGCCCGAGGCGTCTTGGCCCCGGTGCTGAAGCATCAGCAAACCATCATAGATCTCCGCAAAGACATCCGAGTCCCGGTTTGCGATTCCCAAAATCCCGCACATAGAATGGCTCCATTTCCACTTCGGCGTTGATGTTCAGTTGTGTTACTTTACGGTCTTGTCCAGCCACGGACCCGCGCTTATCCCATGCTTGCACAATTGTCCAAGCCTGTAGCGGTAAAACTCTGTGTAAGGTCAATGCCAGGCTGCTGGTTCGAGGCCCTTGGGTTCCGCACAGAACCAGAAGTCATCGCGCAGGGCGGCTGCAACCATAGCATCGGCAAGGGGTGTGGCTCCGAATCCCAATAAAGCTAACAGGCCCCCACATAGAACGATTGGCGGCTGCTGTCATCAAAGGATCACAAATGAAAAAGGCTCACACCGGGGTTTCCGGGTAAGCCTGCACAAACGCCTGTTGTTTTGGCCTGCTCTTTGGCCTGTTGCTTGTCCGGTGGCAAAACTGTGATCAGGCGGCCAGGCCAAAGGGTGTGGCGATCTTCAGCTGCTGCAGCCATGCAGGCAACACAGAGCTTTCCTGCGCGTTCCGCACAATCTCGGAAGGTTGCGGCAGAACGCGGTCTTGGGAAGAGGCAACCAGCGCCCGGCTTTCGCTCAGCGACAGGGTCCAAAAGGCGCTGTCTTCGGCGTCGGTATCAGCCACATGCATCAGCATGCCACCTTCGCCCCAGATCAGCTCTTCTTCTTCAAAGGTGATGTGAATGCGGGCCAGACGCTGCGGCATGGCTGGGGTGATGCCATTGTAGCCCGCCAAAGAGACCAGTTTCGCCAGCACCACAGGCACGTCAAACAGACGGTCTGCGGTGGCTTCGTCCAACGCGATCATCTGATCCGCAGGCAGATCCATTGCGCGTTCATTGCCCAAAGCACCGGCAGGCACATGCATCATCGGGGTCAGGCGGGGCACCGAATGCTTAACGGCGATGACTTTTTGGGAGCCTCCGTCAAACGTGAACACCATGTCACCGGATTTCAGATCACGGGCCTGAACAAAGCCTGCTTCGGTCTCAATCACAGTATGCGGCAGCAGACCACCCGCGCGGGGACGGTGGGTGTTGCGCGGCACGGCGCCTTCAAAGGAAGACGGCAAATCCGCCACGAATTCAACCGGTTGGTAGTTCGCGAAAGCGCTGAAATGATCCAGAAACATGTGATGTCCCCTTTGCCTGCTCGTGCTCGTTTTGTGTTGAGCTTATGTGGCCTTCGAATTGGGCCTAAATTGGGGCAAGCTTGGGGCAGAGGTAGAAATTGTTCAGATTTATGTGAAAATGGCGTGATTTTCCTAGGATTTGTTAACCTTTGCCGCGCTCTGACGTGGATTTGTTAACCAGCTGAGCCGGATTTGACTTGTGGATAGAGAATCCTAAGTCTTTTGATTCTCAAATGTTAACAATGGGTTAATTTTGTTTGCGGGGCTTAAGACTCGTTAACAGCCTCTGTGGATAAACTTGTGTATGCCTCTTGTGGGCGTGGCTCCCAAGAAAAAGGGCGCTCAAAAGAGCGCCCGTAAATCCACGTAAGTCTTCGGTCGAAACCCATGCGATGGCTTACTGTTCGCAATGCCCCATCAGGCTCTCGTATTTGCCGGTGACCCAACCCAGCGCATCTTCGGGGTTGCGATCTTCGATCTGACCAATGAGGCGTTCAAACACCACAGCCGAACGGCTGTCATCGACCATCGCAAAGCTCTGCCCGGTCATCACCACATTATAAAGGAAGAAGGCGATGGCCACCAAAAGGATGCCGCGCAGCACCCCAAAGAAAAAGCCAGCCCCCTGATCGATCCCACCAAGCGCCGAGCGTTGCACCAAGGAGGAGAACAGCGGTGTAAAGAAAGAGACGATAATCAGCGCGATTGCCAGCACGGCAAAGAAACCGGCAATCAGCGCCAATTCACAACTGTCGGCCAGGAACTCGCCCACCACCGGGATCTCTGCCATCAGCGGTTCCGCTTGGGGGGCAAAGATAAAGGCCAGCACAGCAGCGGCAATCCAACCCGCAATGGCCATAGCTTCGCGCACAAATCCGCGCGAATAGGCAAGCAAAGCAGAAATTACAATTACAAGGGCAACCACCCCGTCGACTATGGTGAAATCTTCCATGTGCCTCGCCTGTTCTTGCGCGAATGAATACTGCGGTCTATCCCGCCCCAAAATACGCGCCGACAAACCCGGTGAGGTCACTTGCATTGCGCAAGGTCAGACCCTCGACCGAAACTGATTTGCCACCACTTGGAGCTATGCCTGCGGTGAAACCAAGTTTTTGGGCTTCTTTCAACCGGTTTTCGGTCTGAGGGGCCGGGCGAAGGGCACCTGACAGGGAAATTTCCCCAAAAATCACGGTATCGGCGGGTAAAGACACATCTTCGCGAGCGCTGAGCAAGGCGGCAGCGACCGCAAGGTCGGCCGCAGGCTCCTGAATTTTCATACCACCGGCCACGTTTAAATAGACATCCAAGCCCGCAAAGGGGATGCCACAGCGCGCTTCCAGAACCGCAAGAATCATCGCCAGCCGCGCATTGTCCCAACCCACCACAGCTCGGCGCGGCTGCGAATGGGGCGACGGTGCGACCAGGGCCTGCATCTCGACCAGGACGGGCCGGGTGCCTTCGATGCCCGCAAAAACCACCGATCCCGGCGCCGGTTGACCGCGTTCGGACAAAAACAGGGCCGAGGGGTTGATAACTTCAGCCAAGCCCTGACCGGTCATCTCAAAGACGCCGATCTCATCCGCTGGACCAAAACGGTTCTTCACCGCGCGCAAGATCCGGAACTGATGGCCGCGCTCGCCTTCAAAGTATAAAACCGTGTCGACCATATGTTCGACCACGCGGGGGCCTGCGATCTGGCCTTCTTTGGTGACATGGCCGACCATAATGACAGAAATGCCGTTGCGTTTGGCAAAACTGGTCAGCTCATGTGCGACTGCGCGCACCTGAGAAACAGAGCCTGGCGCGCTGTCCACATTGTCGACCCACATGGTCTGGATCGAATCAATGATAACCAGCTGCGGCGCTTCCTGTTCGAGGGTTGTCAGAATGTCGCGCAGATTGGTTTCCGCCGCCAGTTTGACCGGCGCTTTGGCCAGACCCAGACGTTGCGCGCGCATGCGCACCTGGGCCGAGGCTTCTTCGCCGCTGACATAAATCGTCTTGAGCCCACAATGGGCAAATTGCGCCGCCGCCTGCAACAAAAGCGTGGATTTACCGATCCCAGGATCGCCGCCCACCAGAATGGCAGAGGCGGGAACAAGGCCACCGCCCAGAACCCGGTCCAGCTCACCCACACCACATTCCGTGCGCGGCGGCGGCGCCTCATGCGCGGCGAGATCTGTCAGCGTCACCGCGCGGCCACGTTTGGCCCCGAGCGACTTTTTGGCGGGGCCTCCAGCGGCCAGGCCCTTGTCCTCGCTAATGGTGTTCCACTCGCCACAAGCCTCACAGCGACCGGACCACTTGGAAAAGGAGGCCCCGCAGGCGGAGCAAGAAAAAGATGTCTTTGCCATGATGTTTGTCTGCCTGATGTTCAGGTTTTGTTCAAGGGGCAAAGGCTCCCGCCAGTCATGCGATCATCAAAAGATGATCTGTTCCTGTTGGGCCGGGCGCCGCTGACGCGGCGCGGTTGCGCCAGTCGTCCATTTCATCTTTCTAAAAATACTTCGGGGGTGAGGGCGCAAGCCCGAGGGGGCAGCGCCCCCTATTGTGACCTCGGTTCAGGCGGGAGCGATTTTTCTGTAAAGAGGGACAGAGCCAGGGACATCAAAATGCAAGCAGTAAAGAGGTAGAGCCCCCAGGCGGTCTCAAGCGTGCCCATGCCGATCCCTTTGGCCAGGGTGATGTAGAGCGCGATCAGGAAGGTATCAGCCATCGCCAGTTTGCCCAAGGCGTGTAGCACCGGCAGGGTGCGGCGGTCCAGCAAGTGCCATTGCACCAGCGCAAGGCCGATGGTTTTTACATAGGGCGCAAAAAGCGCAAAAAGCGTGACGATGAGGGCAAGGAACACATCCTTGCTCCAGAGGGATTGCAGCCCGGTTATGACGCTGATCTCCGAGAGGCCAAAGATTGGCAACAGCCCCGCGCGCACCAGGGGGGCGAACCAGGCGATGGGGTAGAGGATGAGGAGGGAGAGGGTGGCACATCGCAGGATCATATAGGCGCATCTATCATGGGGGTGGGGTTGGTGCAAAACTGTTCGTGACTAAAATGTGGGCACGGCGTTTGGCCCGATCAACCCTGGGGCGGGCGCCGGGGGAATTCTGGAGCGCGGTGCTGTGCGGCCTGCCTTGGCTCTGTGAGTATTTGTAAAAAGATGAAAGCAGGGCGGGGTGGGCAATCATAAAGGTGGCGGCCGCCGGGGGGCGGAGGGCCGGGTGGGGGATCTCTCCCCGGGTCAGAGCGCATCTGGGTGCCGCGCGGGGCCTGCACCTGGTCACGGGGTCTTTAACCCGGTCAAAAGGTGGTCTGTGGCTGTGCGCGGCCGCCCGTATCTCCTTGGGGTCTTCATATGTGCCGTGGATGTGCCAGATCTACGGCGGGTGCTCGAACGTTTGGCAGTGTAGCGGAGCGCAGTTAACGCCGGGCAAGTGGGGCGTACGGGGGGTGTGCAACAGTGAGGACCGGTTCCCGCAGGGATAAACTGTCCGGGGGACAGTTTAAGGTCCGAACGGGCGGAGCCCCAAGACCGGTTCCATAATACAGAAGTGGATGAGTGCTTCGTGTGCTTTGCGCGGAGGCTTTCAATTCGCGTCGTTTTGCGCAGGCTGTCGCAAAGCGTGCGGTTTGTTCCGGCTGGGTCGCTTGCGGCCCGGCCAGCGCCCGACCGCCCCCATGGGCGGGCGCTTTACGCCCACCCGCGGTCGGGCGTTGGCCTTAAGCTTGTTTCAGAAAAAGAAACCGAAGAGTGCGTCGCCAAGCGCGCTAGATTTTCATGGATGGTGTCGTTCAATTCAGTCTCAAACTTTGTCACCGACACGTACCACCGGGTACATCAGTGTGGCAACAGTGACGGGCCGACCTCAATGAGGTGCGCCATGCGTTTCTTATCTTAAGGCCAGGTTAAGCCACCGTGCCTGACACTCACAAACGCCATATAACTATAAGGGATAATTGAAATTCCCCACAAACAAAGCGCCAGAACAATGCGTTTCTTTGCATATCCCTTCTGAAGTAATCTCAGCAGTTCAATTGTGCCGCGGACGTAGCAGGCAGTTATGAGTGCCATGAGAAGAAAGCCGGGTAGCCCAAAAAAGTGCGGCATTGGGTCGATGACGAGAATGTAGTAGAAGCAGAGCGTCAGCAAAGGCCAGAGGGCTTTTGTGACAAAAGACCGTTGAGCCGAGCCCTTATGAGGGATCTTTTCAAGCACGATGAAGTACAGCAAGATAAAAAACAAAGGGCTCCAGAGGAACGCGAAGAAGAGGCCCATTGTCATCTACCGCACCGCTTCAATCGGCCCCTCTGCGCTGCCGGAGATGAATTGCTCCACGTAAGGGTCTCCGGATGCATCCATTTCTGCCACCGGGCCGGTCCAGCGGATTTTGCCTCCGTGGAGCATGGCAACATTGTCGGCAATTGCGCGCACCGAGGTCATGTCGTGGGTGATGGTCATGGCGGTGGCGCCCATTTCGACCACGATCTCGCGGATAAGGTCATTGATGACCCCGGACATGATTGGGTCCAGCCCGGTAGTGGGCTCATCGAAAAAGATGATCTCGGGCTCGGCGGCGATGGCGCGGGCAAGGCCCACGCGTTTTTGCATGCCGCCGGAAAGCTCCGCCGGAAACCGGTCGGCGACGTCCGGTTTCAGACCCACACGGCGGAGTTTTTCAATGGCGATCTCGCGGGCCTCGTCACGCGGGCGGGCGAGGGAGCCGCGCAGCAGGCGGAAGGCCACGTTTTGCCAGACGGGTAGGGAGTCAAAGAGTGCCGCGCCCTGGAACAACATGCCAAAGCGTGCAAGGAAAGCGTCGCGGTCGGCTTTGGTCACGTCCTGACCGTCCACTAGGATCTTGCCGCTGTCGGGGGTGATCAGGCCCAGGACACATTTCAGCGACACGGATTTCCCGGTGCCGGAGCCGCCGATGATCACCATTGAGGTGCCTTTTGCGATCTCAAGATCAAAGCCGCGCAGCACCTGATTGTCGCCAAAAGTTTTGTGGACGTTTTCCAGACGGATCATAGCGAGAAGAACATCCCTGTGAGTACGAAATTGGCGGCGAGGATCAGCACGGCTGCGGCTTCGACCGAGGATTTGGTAGCGCGGCCCACGCCTTGCGCTCCGCGGCCCGATTGCATACCGTAATAGCAGCCCATCAGGGCGGCGATGACGCCAAAGGCAGCACCCTTGGTAAGCGAGGACATGATGTCGAGCCATTCGAGGAAATCGACAGTGTTTTTCAGATAGGCGGCGGGGTTAAAGCCGAGGTTCTGCGTGGCCACCACATAGCCGCCCATGATGCCGATGATGTCGCCCACGCCCACCAGCAGCGGCACGGTCAGCAGCGCTGCCAGCACGCGGGGCGCGACCAGGTATTTCATCGGGTTGGTCGAGAGCGTCACCAGGGCGTCGATCTGCTCGGTCACTTTCATGGTGGCGATTTCGGCTGCAATCGATGAGGTCACGCGGGCGGCAATCATCAGGCCTGCAAGCACGGGGCCGAGTTCACGCACCATACCGATGGCGACGATCTGGGGCACCACCGCTTCGGCGTTGAACCGCGCGCCGCCGGAATAGATCTGCAGCGCCAGCGCGCCGCCGGTGAAAATCGCGGTGAGGCCAACCACCGGCAGGGACAGCCAGCCCACCTGCAGCAGCGCCAGAAGAAACTCGCGCGGGTAAAAGGGCGGGCGCAGCATGTGGCTGAAGCTGGAGGCGGCAAAGCGCGACACACGCCCCACCGAGGCCAGCGTCGAGAGCACCGCGCGACCAAGCTGCGCGAGAAGGAGAGCAGGCGACATGGGGGGATTTAACCTTTGTAGGTCCGGGCGTAGCGGTGACCCAGCGACGTCAGGATCTCATATCCGATGGTGCCTGCGGCATCTGCCACCACATCCACGGTCTGGACCTCATTGATCAGCGACAGGCTGGCGGGCACCTCGGCAATATCGGTGACATCCACGGTGATTAGATCCATCGAGACGCGGCCCACGACGGGGCAGGGCGTGGCCTCGGCAAAGACTTGAATGCCGCCAGCGCCCATATCCAGATTGCCCATCGCGCGGATCAGACCATCGGCATAGCCGGCGGCGACGGTGGCAATGCGGGTCGGGCGCTGGGCGGTCCACATATTGCCATAGCCCACGGTTTCTCCAGGCACCAGATCGCGGGTCTGAATGACGGGCAGGTCCAAGCGCACCACGGGCATCGCCTGGGCAAAGGGCAGGCCGCCATAAAGGCCGATGCCCGGACGACATAGGTCAAAGTGATAGTCGGGCCCCAGCAACAGCCCGCCGGTGGCCGAGAGCGACCGGGGCACTTCGATGCCGTCGGTCATGTCGCGGAACATCTTTAGCTGATGGGCGTTCATCCCATGGCCGGGTTCATCGGCGCAGGCCAGATGCGACATCAACAGAACCGGACCCTGACCCAGCGCGATATCGCGCACCGCGCCCCATTCCGCAGGCTCCATGCCCAGACGGTTCATGCCGGTGTCCAGCTGCACCCCAAAGGGATGGCCGGGCAGATGTTCGAAATGGCGCAAGAGCTGATCCAGCGAATTGACCATCGGGGTCAGCTGAAACTCTTGCAAGAGCTTGGTGTCGCCGTCCATATGGCCCGAGAACACCGAAATACCGGGGCCAGCCCCCAAAGCGCGGCGCAGGATCACGCCTTCCTCAGCCGCCGCCACAAAGAAATTGCGCGCGCCCGCTGCTGCCAAAGCCTTGCCCACGCGGGTCACATCCAGCCCATAGCCGTTGGCCTTGACCACCGCAGCGGTCTCGCAATTGGTTTTTGCATCCAAAGACCGCCAGTTGGTGACCAGCGCGTCCAGATCGATTGTCAATTTTGCCGTACTCATGCGCCGTTCATGACATCTGCGCCGGACAGGTCAAGTGGGAAAGTATTGCAGGCGCATGTTGCGCGGGGATTTGTGATCCTTCCCCCCAGACGTGCTCCTCTGCGATGTTTAGGAAAACGGAGCAAGACCATGGCAGACAAGCGCTCCAGGCCAGAGAAAATTGTCACGAAGTTACGGCAGTTTGAGGTTCTGACGGAGCAAGGCAAGCCGCGTCCGGATGCGATCCTGCAGATCGGTGTGACTGAACAAACCTATTATTGCTGGAGTGCAGGCGGACAAGAAAAGACCCCGGTGAGGCGTTTCCCCGCCAAACAAGTAAATCGGAATTGGAGGTAGGGGATTAATCAAAAGTACTGAAACACCTTCAGAATTAGCGCCGGTCAAGTAAACGATTTGGGGGATCGATTGTCAGGCGGGACAGCGAATGGTTGAGAAAGACAGTATCGGATCCGACTTTGAGCAAGCTGAACCGATCAACACAGCGAAGGCTGCCAAATGGTCGCGCAGATGAAGAGCGGTGGGTGGCCGACGTGATCGATCTTACTCGGCAATTTGGCCAATACGATTACCGTCGGACCGCAGCGCTGCTGAGGGATGCAGGCTGGCATGTGAATGACAAGCGGGTCGAAATGCTGAGGCAACGAGCGCGCGGAGGATCAGAAAACAGTCTGGGGTACTGTTTTCCCGACCATCCTGAAAGTACCAATGAAATACCCTAAAAAGGGCGATCCTGGCTGACCCTCTCTCATGGTTTGCTCTGCAAACCGCTGCCGGGCAATGGATGGGACGCGTGTCCGGCTTTGGCCTGAGCATAGAAACCATGTTTGATCGTAGGACTTTGTGCATTGCCGAACTGAGTTGCAAGGAACAGGACGTGATCCGGTGGATCATTTACCCGGAAAACGGAAAGGCGCTTGGCCCTCTCCACATCATCGATAACGTTAAGCGACGTGTTCACTTTACGCGGTCTCCCACCGGTCATTCGTTTGGACAACAGCCCAGAATTTGTCGCTCACGCCGTGCAGGATGGATCAAGGCCAATCATGCACCAACAGTCTAATTGGACGACGCAGGTGGGGCTGATCAGCATGACCTCTTCCAGAGTTGCACGGATCCTCATCAAATCTCTCAGAGTGGCGATGGAGGTTTGAGCCTCTGGATTATTTTTAATCGATAGAGACCGTTTTGTTGACCGCATTGTGGCGCGCGAAGCATAGTGAAGTGCGAGTCAAATCTCGGCAAAAAACGCCGGGTATGTTTTCAGTGACTATTAAAAGGACAGGATATTCCTTTGCGTTTACATCTAAAGCTTTTTATGGCCGTCGTTATTGGCTTTGGGGCCGCGTCCTGTAGCAAAGCACCGGATCTGGTTGGGGTTGATAATCTTGAAACTCCGGCGCTGAGCGTCCCTGCGGTTGATCGCCAAAGCATCTTCATTATGACCACACGTGAGGCAAGTGAGGCCGAAGGCGTGTTTTACGGGCCAGACCGCGCACCCGAATTGGGCTTTGCCTCGGTGGAGGTCACCATTCCGCCGACCCATGTCTCGGGCGAGATTGAACGCCCAAAGCGCCTGCCACCGGACCCACGTAAGGAATTTGCCGTGGTGTCGCCTATGGTCTATGAAGACAGCCGGATCTTTGCCAGCCGCGTCGACGCGGCTTTGGCCAAAAAACCTGCCGGGCAACGCCAGTTGCTTTTCTTTGTCCACGGTTACAACACCTCAATGAGCGATGCGATCCTGCGTCTTGCTCAGTTTGTCGAGGATACGGATTTCCAGGGCGTTCCTGTGTTGTTTTCCTGGGCTTCAGCAAATCAGATCTCCCGCTATGTCTATGACATCAACAGTGCGCTGGTGGCGCGCCCCAAACTGCTGGAGGCATCGCGGATCCTGCGCACGACAAATGCGGAAGGGGTCAATGTTTTTGCCCACTCCATGGGCACGTTTTTGACCATGGAAGCTATCGTCCACGCCAAGCTGAATGGGCTCTATGATTCAAATGTACGTCCGCGCGGTATTATCCTTGCCTCTCCAGACATTGACCTGAACCTGTTCCAAGCGCAGCTTTCTTATTTGGATGAAGCTGACAAAGACATCTATCTAATGATTTCTAAGGATGACAAAGCCTTGCGGATTTCGCAGCGGGTGTCAGGCGGGGTGAACAGGGTTGGCAATGCGGATGCATCGGACCTCGCTGGGCTGGGCGTTGATGTGCTGGACCTGAGCGCGGTTGACGATTCTGCCGCCGGTACACATTCCAAATTCGCAGGCTCGCCAGAGATTGTGCAGCTCATCGGCAATGGTCTTCAAAACGGGCAGTTTAACCAGCAAGCCCATACGCCCAGCCTTTACGAAATTCTGGACGGCGTGCCCATCGTGCGGGTGTTTACTCCGTAGCCTGGCCGCATTCGCCCGGAGAGGTCCGCTTGTAACATTCCTGACGCAACCCTTGGGCAGCGTTTGATCCTTCTGGGGCGTCAGGGTGTTTTTTGGTGTTGAAACATTGGTTGCAGGCTTTGTTCCCGGGTTTTGATCTGAGGGTAATGGCCCGAGAGGAAGGACCAGCGCGTCCGGATCGACGGGTTGTTTTGCCGTACTCATGCGCTGTTCCAGGCTTGCCGCACGCTCGGGTCAAGTGGGAAAGTTCCGCGCGCGCGGGTTGAGCGGGGATTTGTGTGGCGTCCGGTCAAAACGGCAAGTTCAAATAGCGGCGAGAGAACATGCCCTATGTCCGAAGGACGATGAGAGATTTAAACACTCAAAATCCAGAAATTGATCAAGTTTAGCTGAAAGTGAACTTTCCCCTTGTAAATTCTACGGTCGCGCGAGATAAATCTGCAACGTGCTCGCGCGAGATGAATCTGCCAATAGGCAAGCGTCTAGAAAATATCTGGAGGCGTGCCTGGGGTGTTTATTGATTTTAAGTTTGTTTCCCACTTTGTAGTATACGGAAAACATAATATGAAGACACAAGCCGCAGCGATTTCTTTTGCTTCCTTAATGTTCGCGACCTCAGCTTCCGCCGCATCGATAACCTTTGAAGACATTGCAGGGATGCCACCTGTAGATGGGTTAGAAATTACCAATCAATTCGCAGCTACGGCAGGCGTGACTTTTGGGTTGATCGACGGGTCAACAGGAAGCGCGCTTGCGCAAGGACCCGTTTTGGCCGAGGTCGGAGGGCCTGGAACTGCATTCGGTGGTTTTGGTGGTGGCGGGGATACAATTGCCCCTGGAAGCGCAGCCCAAATTGGAAATTTCTTTTTGACCGACGATGGTCTTGGGTCTGGGGGGTTAAGAAACCCCATTCTGGTGGCGGAATACAGTGTGGCGTCGTCCTTTATCTCTGCAGATATCCTGGACTTGGACTTCTCGGAAACATTTGAAATCAGATTTTATGACGCTGTTACCGGCGGTAATCTGTTGAACACGATTCTTCTCAGCGCGAGCTCGCCTAACACCGGAAATGGCGTTGCGACAACCGTAAACTATGATCACGGGGCGGCTGAAATTCTGCGGGTAGAGTTCGAGGGACGCAGCAACAGAGCTCCCACGATCGGTTTCTTCGGGCTTGGTTTCGATAATTTCAATTCAGGCGTTGAGATAGAACCGCTTCCGCCGTCCCCAATCCCATTACCGGCGGGTTTGCCGCTGATGCTGGCTGGTTTGGCCGGCTTCGGAGTTCTACGTGCGCGGCGTAAGAGTGCTTAAGTCCGCTTTGCGGTCTCATTAAGATGCCCTGCGTTCGCAGGGTGTTTTTTGGGGGGGGCACTTGGCTCCACTGCACAAGTCTGGTGTCGAAACAAATAGAGCGAGATACAGAGCTGCGATGATTTAAAACACCACAGCAAGGACCGGCCACCATGTCCTTCTTAGAGGGTTCTTGTCGCTGTACCAATAGTCTTGTGCAAAGGACTGGTCTGTCTCAGTGGAGTTTTGCCATCGAACGTAAACGATAAAAACGTAAAAGAGAAACGCCAAAGGAAGGGCCATCATGAGATGGCCGATCATAGCAATCAATACCCCTCAGGCTCCTGCTGCCAGGCTTTGGCGAGGTTGCCGAAGCGGGTGAATTGGGCTTCGAACGAGAGTTCAACCGTGCCGATGGGGCCGTGGCGTTGTTTGCCCACGATAACTTCGGCCTTGGCGTGGAGGCGTTCCATCGCGACCTTCCACTCTTCCATCTTGTCCAACTCGTGATCGCCGGGTTTTTCACGCTCTTTATAATATTCCTCACGGAAGACGAACATCACCACGTCGGCGTCCTGTTCGATCGAGCCGGATTCGCGCAGGTCCGAGAGCTGCGGGCGTTTGTCGTCGCGGCTTTCTACCTGACGTGAGAGCTGCGACAGGGCGATGACGGGGATGTTGAGTTCCTTGGCGATGGCTTTCATACCCATCGAGATCTCGGCGATCTCGTTCACGCGGTTGTCGGACATGCCGCGGCAGAGCTGCAGGTAGTCGATCACCAGAAGGTCCAGCCCATGGGTCCGTTTCAGGCGGCGGGCGCGGGCGGCGAGTTGCGAGATCGGGATCGCGGGCGTGTCGTCGATGAACAGCGGGCAGCTTTCCAGATCCTTGGCGGCCTGCACAAACCGGCGGAACTCACCCTCGGTCATGTCGCCCTGGCGGATCTTGTGGCTGGAAATCTCGGACGCCTCAGCCAGGATCCGGCCGGCCAGCTGTTCCGCCGACATCTCGAGTGAGAAGAAGCCCACAACGCCGCCGTCCACGGCGCCTTCGCTGCCGTCGGCCTTGGTCCCGCGCTTATAGGCTTTGGCGACGTTAAAGGCGATGTTGGTCGCCAGCGAGGTTTTCCCCATGGAGGGACGCCCCGCCAGGATCAGCAAATCCGAAGGGTGGAGGCCGCCGAGTTGTTTATCAAGGTCGGCCAACCCGGTGGAGATCCCCGCCATGCCGCCGCCGCGCTGATAGGCTTCGTTGGTGACATTCACCGCCTCGGTCACGGCTTTGAGGAAGGATTTGAACCCGCTTTCGGTCTGGCCCTGTTCGGCCAGGGAATAGAGCTTCTGTTCGGCGTCGACGATCTGTTCCTTGGGCTCGGAGGCCACATTCACCCGCCGCGCCTGATCGGCGATGGAATTGCCAAGCGCGATCAGTTCGCGCCGGATTGCGAGGTCATAGATCATCTGCGCATAGTCGCGCACCGCAAAGGAGGAGATCGAGGCGCCGGCGAGTTTCACCAGATAGGCGGCCCCGCCCAATTCGCGCAGGCCGTTGTCATCCTCCATAAACGCCTTGAGCGTCACCGGAGAGGCCAGGGCGTTTTTGGAGATTCGCGCGGCGGCGACCTCAAAAATCCGGGCATGGACCGGGTCATAGAAATGGCCCGAGTTGATGGTCATCGCGATGCGGTCGTAGACGTCGTTATTGGTGAGGATCGCGCCCAGAAGCTGTTGTTCTGCTTCAATAGAATGGGGCAACTCGTTTGTGGTGGCACCGCTGGTGTCTTCGCCCATTGGAGCGGGCAGCGGCGCGTCGCCGTCAAATGATCTGATCTCGTTCATGCTGTGCTGTCCCGCCTGCCGTGCCTCTGGGCTGATGTTGTACCCCAAGCGCTGCGGAACGCGCAATCTGGATATCCTGTGGATAAGGTGTTGGGCGCGGCAAGGCGCTGATTAATCCGGCTCTGCTAGGGACAGGAGCGCTTGGTCCATGAGTTGGTTTAATGTGGACTGATCGCTGGGTGACAGGGCCTGGACCAGTTGTTTCTGAACCACCACGTGATCGGTGATGGCGGCATCGATTTTCTCCTTGCCGCGCGGAGTCAGCTGCACACGGATGCTGCGCTTGTCCACGGGGTTTGGGACGCGCGCCACCAGACCTTCCTTTTCAAGCTGGTCGATGCGGTTGGTCATGGTGCCCGAGGTGACCATCATCGTTGCCAGCAGTTGGTTCGGTGACAGCGCATGGGGCGGGCCCGACCGCAGGAGCGTGGCCAGAACGTCAAAGCTGGCAAAGTTGAGCCCGTGTTTGGCAAAGGTTTTGCCCATCTCGTCGTTGAACAGGGCGGACAAACGCACCACCCGGCCAATCAGCCCCATAGGACCTGTGTCTATGTCGGGCCGCTGCTTGGCCCATTGGGCCCGGATGTCTTCGATATCAAACATGCGGACAGTGTGATGGGTTTTTTATCTTGACGTCAAGTTAAAAGCATTTATCTCTACGTCAAGATAAAAGGAGACGCTTATGTCGCGCCCGTCTGACCTCGCCCTGACCGCTTTGGCCCCGTTGATCTGGGGCAGCAGCTATATTGTAACGACGCAGTTCCTGCCCAATTTGGACCCGCTGACGATTTCGGTGCTGCGGGCGCTACCGGCCGGGCTTTTGCTGCTGTGTCTGGTCCGCCAGCTGCCGCAAGGCCATTGGATCTGGAAAATGTTTGTGCTGGGGGCGCTGAATTTTGCGGTGTTCTGGTCGTTGCTGTTTTATGCGGCCTATCGGTTGCCGGGTGGCGTTGCGGCTGTGATGGGGGCCTTGCAGCCCTTTGTGGTGATCTTTGCCGCGCGGGTCTTGTTGGGGTCTCAGATCAAACTGCTGTCTTTGGTGTCCGTGGCCGCTGCGGCGGCGGGTGTGGCGCTGCTGGTGCTGACGCCGCAGGCGGATCTGGATCTGTGGGGCGTGGTCGCCGGTCTTGCCGGGTCTGCGTCTATGGGGCTGGGCACCGTCTTGAGCCGCAAGTGGCAACCGCCCGTATCGGCATTGACCTTCACCAGCTGGCAATTGACCGCCGGAGGGCTGCTTTTGCTGCCGTTTGCGCCTTTTGCCCCCACGGATTTGTCAAGTGTCACCATCGAAAACGCCCTGGGCCTTGCCTATCTGGGGCTGATCGGCGCGGGGGTGACTTATATTATCTGGCTGCGGGGGATCCGCCTGATCCAACCGGCGGCTGTCTCCTTGTTGGGTCTGCTGAGTCCCCTGAGCGCGGCGATTTTGGGCTGGGTCATCCTGCAGGAAAGCCTGACTGTGATGCAGAGCATCGGCATGAGCACTGTGCTGCTGAGCGTTCTGGTGGGTCAATATGCGCTGAGAGGTAAGGCCAAACTCCCACGCCCCACTACGTCTGCTTTACGGGCGTAAATCAGGCGCAATCGGGATAGGGCGGGGCAGCGAGACGGCGGCAGGGGTGCGCGGACATAAATTATTCCGACTTTTTTAATCGGAGTTACTTGCGCTCTCAAATCATCAAACATATGAGAGGTTTTGTAACAATCCAAACGGAGACCGCTTATGTCGTATTCGACAAAACTCAGCGGCTTCCTTGGTGCAATTGCAGCCAGCGCAACCTGCCTTGTGTCAGCCACCGATGCTCAAGCCGAAGCCTTGACCTTTACCGATATTGCAGGACGTCAAGTGACGCTTCCTGAAATGCCCGACAAAATCATCCTTGGCGAAGGCCGCATGATGTACGGTATTTCCGCCGTCGTCGGCGACAACCCGTTTGAAAAGATCGTCGGCTGGAACGACGATTTGATTCAGTATGACCCCGATGGGTTCCGCAAGTTCCAGACCGCCTTCCCGGAAGACACTGCGCGGATGATCAGCTTTGGCAACCCCTACGCCGGCGACTTCAGCATCGAAGCGGTATTGGAAAGCGAAGCCGATCTGGTCCTTCTGGAGGCTGGCAGCCTGTTTAAGGCCGAAGAAACGGGTTTGATGGAGAAGCTGGGTGCCGCTGGCGTACAGGTTGCATTCATCGACTTCCGCCGCAACGCAACCGAGAACACGGTGCCATCGCTCCTGCTGCTTGGTCGTGTTTTTGGAGCAGAAAAACGCGCGTCAGAGTTCATCGATTTTTACATGGCTCAGATGCGTCGCGTGACCAATGTTATCGACCAAATCCCGGCGGAAGAGCGCCCGCTTGTTGTGGTTGAAAACGCAGCCGGTTGGCAGGTCGATTTCTGCTGCTGGTCGTTTGGCCCATATAATTATGGCCGTTTTGTTGAACTGGCCGGGGGCACCAACTATGCCTCGACCTTGGCCAATGCGTATTCCGTGACACTGAACCTTGAGGGTGTGATCGAAGCCGATCCAGCCCATATCGTTGCCACTGGCGCGAACTGGGCCGAAGCTCGTCCTGAAGTGACCTCAGTTCTTCTGGGCTATGAAGCCACCGAAGAGGCCAATGCAGATCGTATCAAAGCGCTTGCGGCACGCGACGGGTTTGCCGAATTGTCAGCGGTTCAAGCGGGCAATTACCATGCCATCTTCCACCAGTTCTACAATTCGCCCTACCATTTCATCGCGATCCAGCAGCTGGCGAAATGGTTCCATCCCGATGATTTCGAAGATCTGGATCCTTGGGCCAATTTCCAAGAGCTTCACGCGCGCTTCTTGCCGTTCGAAGCGGACGGTACATTCTGGATGTCTGCACCCGCAGCCCAGTACTGAATGCAGCCGACCTGCAAGCGCAAGCCTGCGGGTCACTTCTCCTTTTCAGGTTTGAAATATGTCTGATCAAACACTCACCCTGGCTGCCACGGATCTTGTGAAAGATTACCGCAGCCGAAATAGCCGCAAACTGTTGATGGTGCTCGCCGCATTGGTCGCGCTGGTCGCGCTTGTGGTCCTCGACATTATCACGGGGCCTGCAAATTTGACCTTTGGACGCACGTTGCAGGTTATTCTGGATCCTTCCATCGCCACGCCCAAAGAAGACGTCATCATCTGGAAACTGCGCATGCCGGTTGCCCTGATGGCGGTGCTGGTCGGCGCGATGCTGGGCGTTGCCGGGGCCGAGATGCAGACCATCCTGAACAACCCGTTGGCCGACCCGTTCACCCTGGGACTTTCGGCGGCGGCCAGTTTCGGCGCTGCGCTTGCAATCGTTCTGGGGTGGTCGATTGTGCCTGGTGTTGGCGGTTTGTTTGTCACTGTAAACGCGTTTGTGTTTGCCCTGGGCGCATCTGCGGCGCTCTATTTATTCACCAAGCTACGTGGGGTGTCGCCCGAGGGGATGATCCTTGTTGGGATCGCGATGCTCTTTACCTTCAATGCCTTGCTGGCGTTTCTGCAATACGGAGCTTCCGAGATGCAGCTGGCGCAGCTCATCTTTTGGCAGCTTGGATCCTTGTCACGCGCCACATGGGACAAGGTCATGATCTGCGCGGTTGTGCTGGGGGTTCTTTTGCCGTGGTTTTATAGCCGTGCATGGGCGTTGACCGCCCTGCGCATGGGCGAAGACAAAGCCGCAGCCCTTGGTGTGAACGTTGGCCTCCTAAGGGTTGGGGTCCTGGCTGGGGTGTCGCTTCTTGCGGCGGTGGCTGTGTCCTTTGTTGGCGCCATCGCCTTTGTCGGGCTTGTTGGTCCGCATATCGCTCGCATGATTGTTGGCGAAGATCAGCGCGGCTTCTTGCCGCTGGCGGCCCTCTGTGGGGCTTTGATCCTGTCGGGCACGTCCATTGCTTCAAAGGCGATCACCCCTGGTATCGTTTATCCGATTGGCATGATCACCTCGCTGATTGGCGTCCCGTTTTTTATCCTTCTGATCCTTGGGCAGCGTAAGAGGCACTGGCAATGACTGGTTTAAGAGCAGACGGCCTGTGTTTTGCATATGGCGCGCGCAAAGTGTTGAACAACGTCAGTTTCAACGCGCTTCAGCCCGGCAAGCTAACGGCGCTTATCGGCCCGAATGCGGCCGGTAAATCAACGCTCTTTCGGGTGATGGCGGGGCTTTTAAAGCCTCAATCCGGCAAAACCTATCTGGACGAGACAGATCTGGATACGCTGAGCAGCCGCAAGCGTCTGAAGCGTATCTGTTTTATGCCGCAGTTCTTTGCGGCCAATGCGGCGTTGACGGTCTTTGACGTCGTAATGATGGCCCATAAACAGCTCGAAGGTTGGCGTGTGAGCGAAGAAGACATGATCGCTGTTGCCCGCGCGTTAGAGGCGGCTGGCATTGCGCACCTGTCTGAGGCCTACATCAGCGATTTGTCGGGCGGGCAGTCGCAGATGGTTTCGGCGGCTCAGGCGCTTATTCGGCGCTCGGATGTATACCTGTTTGACGAACCAACCTCGGCGTTGGATCTGCGCCATCAAATTTCCGTCCTGGATCAAATCAAAACGGCGGTTGCCACGCGCGGTGCGGTTGGGATCGTGGCTTTGCATGATTTGAACCTGGCCGCCCGTTTTGCTGATCATCTTTTGTTGATCGGCAACGGGTGCGTTCTTGCCCAGGGCGCACCCGATGAAGTTCTGCGGTCTTCTGCGATTTCCAAAACCTATGGGGTCGAGATCGAGATCTCCACCGGCCCAAGAGAGGACTTACTTGTTCATGCTTACGCGTCGTAGTTTTACCCTTTCAATGGGCGCCTTGATGAGTGCGGGTGCGGCCATGTCTTGCCCTGTACCTGTACCGGCTGGCAAATCGCATTCTGTCTTGATGCTGAACACAGGCTGTGGTGATCCAGATATGCCGAACGTGTTCGAACCGGCCCTGTTGCGCATAAATGTCGGAGACACAGTGACCTTCCTGGCCACGGATGACGGTCATAACTCGGCCTCCAAACGTGGCATGATCCCCGAAGGGGCCGAGCCTTGGAACGGCGCAGTTGATGAAGAACTGACAGTCGAATTCACGGTGCCCGGCATCTATGGCCACATCTGTGTGCCACATTATGAATGGGGCATGGTTGGATTGATTGTTGTCGGGGGAGACATGCACAATTTGGCCGCTGCAAAGAAAGTGCGCCACCCCGGTACGGCGCGCAAAGCCTTTCGAACGCTTCTGGACAAGCTTGAGGCCTGAGCGATGGATTGTGCCCTGTGAAGCTGGCTTGGGCTCTGACGACTGACAAACCAAAGATCGAGCTGAGACACTCGTAAAAAATCGCAACAGTGGTTACGCACAAGCGCTCCAATGGCCGGGGTCTATGCCGTTGCCCATGGAGCTTCCTAGTGGCAGGTGGACATTCGCTCGGATACGGCAAAACGGGTGCAGGGCTGACGTCGGCTGTAAAGCGTGTGGATGGCTCCACAGGTCTGTAAATACCCTCTGTTCAAAACGCCCGAACCTTGCGGATCGGGGGGCTGATTGCTCGATTCTGAATTTCTCGCTCGGGCGGCCCATCGCTTCATGGGCACATAGGCATAGGCTTTGCGTCGGGGCGCTGTGGTCTGATTGCACCTGCACGTCGTGTTCCTGAGCCTTTTGCGCCTCTTGATTGGCTTGGCTTTGATGCGGCTGCGGTGGCCTCTATCGACTTCATTCGATGAGCGTTCGCGGGGCAAAGCCTATTCTGTGTTTGATCAACGCAAATGACATGAATGTTATCATACAACTTTGGGGATTTCTGGATCGGATACCGGTGATTCATCACGAATCTGATGATGAGTCGGTGGTTTGTGCAGAAATCCATTGCCTGATTTTTGTGATTTAGGGGTCTAGCGCACGAATTTTCTTCGATTTTATGCGTTCCCGGCCGCCTGTTGACAAGTTGCGGGAATATCTGTCATACAAATTGTGCAGCCTCGCGTATGGGGCTTTAGGGAGGAAATTACTATGCGTGAAATGATATTGTCCACGGTCGCGGCGGTCACGTTGGTCGCTGCACCGAGCGCGACTTTGGCTGGGGACTGGAAGGGGTGGTCGATCCATCCCGAGGATTATCCCAACACAGTTGCAATGCAGGCTTTTGCGGAGAAAGTGGCTGAGGTTACCGATGGGCGTGTTACGCCAACAGTCTATGCGGGTGGTGTTCTGGGCAGCCAACCGGACGCGATTGAACAGGTGCGTGCGGGTGCGTTGGAATGGGCAAATTTCAATATGGGCCCGATGGGAGAGATTGTTCCTGCGACCAATGTCTTGTCGCTGCCATTTGTCTTTCGTGATGTGGATCATATGCATGTGGCGATGGACGGTGAGGTGGGCGACCAATTCTCTGCTGCATTGAGTGAATCGGGTCTGGTGGCCTTGTCCTGGTTCGACAGCGGATCGCGCAGCTTTTACAATAGCAAGCAGCCTATTGCAGAGCCGGCCGATATGAATGGCATGAAATTTCGCGTCATGAACAATGACTTATATGTCCAGATGGTGTCGCAACTGGGAGGGAACGCGACGCCGATGGCCTATGGCGAAGTTTACCAGTCCTTGCAAACCGGGGTGATTGACGGGGCTGAGAACAACTATCCTTCCTTTGAAAGCTCGGGTCACTTTGAAGTGGCCAAATATTACTCGATTACAAACCACCTGATCATTCCAGAGTGCCTTTGTGTCTCGACCATCGTGTGGGACCAGGTGTCTGAGGATGACAAGGTTGCTATTGCGGCGGCTGCACAGGAAGCAGCTGAGATCCAGCGCGACCTTTGGGCGAAACGAGAGCTGGCCAGCCGCGAAAAAGTGGAAGCCGCAGGGGCCACAATCAACGAAGTTAAGGACCCGTTGGCCTTTCAGGCTGCAATGGAACCGATTTACGCGAAGTTCATCGCTCAGAACCCCGCACTTGAAAGCCTAATCGCAGATATTCAGTCTGCCAAATAACGGCTTTCAGGTCCCCAGAGCGGCCAGCCCGTAAACTGGCCGCTCCCCTTGTTCGACAGTGGGCGAAAGAGAGAAAATGTATCATCAAGCTTCAGGATCGGGGCCGGTATTCCGGGTGTTGGATGGCTGTGCGCGGCTCTGCATTGCGATTGCAGGTGTAAAACTTGTTTCGTTGATTGCCATCTTCGGCTGGCTGGTTTTTGGCCGGTACGTATTGAATGACACGCCAACATGGGTGGAACAATTGGCCCTGGTGCTTGTGGTCTGGATCACCTTTCTGGGGGCCGCGGCCGGTGTCTGGTACAAGGATCACTTGTCCATTGATTTCATCCGAGAGGGGTTTCCAGGACCTGTGCGTACGCCTTTGCGCTGGCTCGCGGTCTCTGGTGTTGCCGCTTTTGGTGCGTTTCTTGCCTACCAAGGCTATGTGCTGGCGGACAAAACCTGGCCGCGCATCATCCCAATGTTGGGAATAAACGAAGGCTGGAGGGCGGTGCCGATGTCTGTTTGTGGCGCGCTGACTGTTGTCTTTTCAATCTATCACATGACCCTTCTGGCACAGGGTAAACCTTTTGACGCGGGAGCTAAGTAAGTGGGCCTTACCGTTCTTTTTGGCATATTTGCCCTTGGGCTGTTTTGCGGGATGCCTGTGGCTTTTGCACTGGGACTCGCGGCCGTTGGGGGCTTCCTGTATGAGGGTCTTCCGCTCTTTATCGGGTTCCAGCGGATAATGTCGGGCATTTCTGTGTTTTCGCTGCTGGCCATCCCGTTTTTCATTTTCGCCGGTGAATTGATGATGCAGGGCGGTATTGCCAACCGTCTGGTGCGTTTGGCGGCCTCGGCAGTTGGGTCAATCCGAGGGGGGCTGGGGGTGGTCAATGTCCTGTCTTCCATGCTCTTTGGGGGGATCTCCGGCTCGGCTGTTGCAGATACCTCTGCTTTGGGCTCGATCCTGATGCCGGTCATGAAAGACAAAGGCTATGATGCCGACTACGCCGTCAACGTAACCGTGACCTCTTCGGTTGCCGGCGTTGTGATCCCGCCCAGTCATAATATGATCCTCTATGCTGTCGCGGCAGGTGGGCTGTCGGTGTCCAAATTGTTTATTGCGGGGATCGTGCCTGGCGTTCTGATGTGTCTGTGCCTTGCGCTTGTGGCCTATTGGGTCGCGGTGCGTCGCGGATATCCCGCCGAAACCTTTCCGGGCTTCAAAGCACTGGGCATCGCAACCATTGTCGCGTTGCCAGGGCTGATGACTGCGGTGATCATTGTGGGCGGAGTTTTGTCCGGGGTTATGACGGTGACAGAATCTGGTGCCTTTGGCGTGATCTGGGCATTGCTTGTCACCACATTGGTCTACCGCGAGCTGACGTGGGATGCGTTCAAACGCGCCGTGGTGACCTCTGTTCGGACCACCGCCTTGGTGATGATGCTGGTGGCTGCGGCGTCTGCGTTCTCATACCTTTTGGCCCTTTATCGTGTTCCGGATCTGCTGGCGCATGCGGTGACCGTCCTCTCTGACAATCCGTTTGTGATCCTTTTGATGATCAATCTGATCCTGCTGTTGCTGGGGATGATCATGGATATGGCGGCGCTGATCCTGATTTGCACACCGATCTTCCTACCAGTTGTCGTCGGCCTTGGAATGGATCCGATCCAGTTTGGTGTAATCTTGATGATGAACCTGGGTTTGGGCCTGTGCACACCGCCTGTTGGCGCTTGCCTCTTTGTCGGCTGCGTTGTGGGGAAGGTGCGCATCGAAGACGCGGTCAAGACGATCTGGCCGTTTCACCTGGCCATTCTCGCTGCACTGCTGTGCGTCACTTACATTCCGGCAGTGTCCATGTTCCTGCCAAACCTTATGGAGTAACCTATGCTAAACCGCCTTTTGATTACCGGGGCCGCAGGCAATTTGGGCCGAATGAGCCGCACGCGTCTGTCGCATTTGGCCAAACACATTCGCGCCACAGACATCGAGCCGTTTGAACGCCTGTCAGACCAAGAAGAGATCGTGACGGCCGACCTTGCTGATGCAACCGCAGTCACGCAGCTGGTCAAAGACTGCGATGCGGTGCTGCATTTGGGCGGCGTGTCGGTTGAGAAAAGTTATGAGCTGATTGAGGCCGCCAATCTTCGCGGGGTGCACAACCTTTATGAAGCGGCTCGGGCTCAGGGCATGCCTCGGATTGTCTTTGCCAGTTCCAATCATACAATCGGTTTTTACCCGCAATCCCAACGGCTGACTGTCGATGCCCCCACGCGACCGGATGGATGGTACGGGGTGTCAAAGGTCTATGGCGAAGCGGTGGCACAGATGTATCACGCCAAATTTGGCCAAGAGACAGCGTTGCTGCGCATTGGCTCGTGTTTTGAAAAACCTGTCGATCGCAGAATGATGGCCACCTGGTTTAGTTATGACGATTATTGCCGCCTTATGGAACGTCTGTTCACCGTGCCAAAACTTGGCTGCCCGGTGATCTGGGGCGTTTCCAACAACAGCTGTGGCTGGTGGGACAACAGCCACATTGGCTGGCTGGGTTGGACCGCACAGGACAACAGTGAAATCTATCGAGCAGAAATCGAAACGCTGCCTCCGCGGCCTGCCGATGCGTCGGATGTGTTGTGGCAAGGAGGCAAGTTCACGGCAGATCCGATCATAAAAGACTGATCGTTCTACTTTCACTTGAAACACCGGAGCAGGGGATCCCCCGCTCCGGATGGCGGAGCTATGTCCGCCAAAGCGGAGAATTGCAATGAGTTGGACACCACATGGAATGCACCTGATCGCGGGAGATTGGGTTGAAACACAACGCCGCTTTGCCTCTGAGCCGGTAGAAGGCGCGCCACAGGCGTTTTGCCTTGGCTCAGTGGCGCTTGTGCAAGAGGCATGCGAGGCGGCAGAGGAAGCGTTTTGGTCCTTTGGCTACAGCAGCCGGGAGGGACGTGCTGCGTTCCTGGAACAGATCGCCACCGAGATTGACGCGCGCCTGGAAGACATCGCTGTGATCGGGCGACAAGAAACGGGCCTGCCTGATGCCCGGATGCGCGGGGAATGTGGGCGCACAACAGGGCAGTTACGGCTTTTTGCAGAGCATATTCGCAAGGGGACATATCTGGATTTGCGCCACGACGAAGCGCTTCCGGATCGAGCGCCTCTTCCCCGTCCTGATTTGCGGATGATGCAGCGACCGATTGGCCCGGTTGCCGTGTTTGGCGCGTCCAATTTTCCGTTGGCCTTTTCGGTCGCAGGTGGCGATACCGCCGCAGCCCTGGCAGCGGGCTGCCCGGTTGTGGTCAAAGGGCATTCTGCCCATCCGGGCACCAGCGAAATTGTGGCAGAGGCCATACATGCGGCGATCAAAATCTGTGATCTTCACCCGGGTGTTTTCAGTCTGATTCAAGGCGGGAACCGCGAAGTGGGCGCTGCCCTTGTTCAACACCCTTTGATCAAGGCAGTGGGTTTTACAGGATCACTTGCTGGTGGGCGGGCGCTTTTTGATCTTTGTGCCCAACGGCCTGAACCGATCCCGTTTTTTGGCGAGCTTGGAAGCGTCAACCCGATGTTCATCCTGCCCGAAGCAGCTGCAGCACGCAGCGAAGAACTTGCATCTGGCTGGGCGTCTTCCTTGACGCTGGGGGCGGGTCAGTTTTGCACAAATCCAGGCATTGCAATTGTCATGGAAGACCATGCCAAAAGCTTTGCTGACGCGGCCTTGGCCGCGCTGGAGCAGACGCCGGAACAGGTGATGCTCACACATGGCATAGCCTCTGCATACCGGGATGGATGTGTGCAAATGGCGTGTCACGAAACCGTCCATACGCGTTTGACTTCAGCCAGTGTCTCGCGCAGCGCAACGCCACAGCTGTGCGTGGTGAAAGGGGCCGATTGGCTGGCCGCGCCAGACCTCGAAGAAGAGGTTTTTGGCCCCCTTGGTTTGATCGTCACCGTGGCTTCGGCAGATGAAATGATGAAGATCGCGCGGCATTTCAAAGGGCAGCTGACGTGTACGCTCCATTTGGACAAGGGCGACACAGAGCTGGCACAACGCTTGATGCCAGTCTTGGAGCGCAAAGCAGGTCGCATCCTCGCCAATGGCTTTCCCACCGGGGTGGAGGTCAGTGACACGATGGTCCATGGCGGACCTTATCCTGCCTCAACCAATTTTGGTGCGACCTCGGTTGGAACGCTTTCTATTCGTCGGTTCTTGCGCCCGGTTTGCTTTCAAAACATTCCAGCAGAGCTGTTGCCTGCTGACCTTGTAACCCCTGAATAACAGGAGAAAAACGATGATGACTCCCATGGAAATCAAAAATGCACTTGGGGCGGGTTTGCTGTCTTTTCCTGTGACCCATTTTGGTGATGACGGACGGTTTCAGCCGGACAGCTATCAGGCACATGTCAATTGGCTTGCGGGTTTCAACGCGCCGGTTCTGTTTGCGGCGGGTGGGACAGGAGAGTTTTTCTCTCTGTCGGCATCTGAGATCACGCATGTCGTCGCCGCAGCCAAGGAAAGCGCTGGGGACACGGCCATTGTCTCTGGATGTGGCTATGGAACGGAGATGGCGATTGAGATTGCGCAATCCGTCCAAAAGATCGGCGCAGATGGTATTTTGCTGTTGCCGCATTACCTGATCGATGCCCCGCAAGAGGGCTTGTATCAGCATGTCAAATCCGTCTGCCAATCGGTGGACTTTGGGGTCATGGTTTATAATCGTGACAATGCGGTGCTAGAGCCCGATACATTAGCGCGCCTTTGCGATGAGTGCCCAAATCTGATCGGGTTCAAGGATGGCACGGGTGACATTGGCCTGGTCCGTCAGATCACCGCCAAGATGGGGGATCGCCTGACGTACCTCGGCGGGATGCCCACAGCGGAACTTTTTGCCGAGGCCTACTTGGGGGCCGGGTTTACCACTTATTCCTCAGCGGTATTTAACTTTGTTCCGGGGCTCGCCACCAAGTTTTACACGGCCCTGCGGGCGGGCGACCGGGCGACCTGCGCGACAATTTTGAACGACTTCTTCTATCCCTTCATGGAGCTGCGCAACCGGCGCAAGGGCTATGCCGTTTCCGCCATCAAGGCGGGGGTGCGGTTGGTTGGATTTGACGCGGGCAAAGTGCGTGCGCCCCTGGACGATTTGACCAAAGAAGAAGAAGCTATTCTGCAAAAGATCATCGACGCCAACGCAGACTGAGGAGAAGCGCATGAAAATCGCTGACGTTCGCACGCATCTGTTGGAGCACCGTCTGGAGGTCCCGTTTCAAAGCGCCTCCATGAGGTTTGATCGGCGGCAGCACGTGTTGGTTGAGGTCATCTGCGATGATGGGACAATCGGCTGGGGTGAATGTTTGGGGCCGGCAGTGCCCAACGCTGCTGTTGTCGCAAGCTACCGGAGTTGGCTCATCGGCCAGGATCCGCTTGAAACGGAAAAGATCTGGGCGACACTCTATAATGCGTTGCGGGATCAGGGACAGCGCGGTCTGACGGTCACAGCGCTCTCTGGCATTGACGTTGCGCTATGGGACATCAAAGGGAAGCGGTTTGGCGTGCCTGTGTCCACCCTTTTGGGCGGTCGGTTCCGTGACAGTGTGCGTGCCTATGCCACCGGCAGTTTTAAACGCGATGGTGTTGATCGGGTTGAAGACAATGCGCGCGAAATGGCAGAGCATAAAGAGGCAGGTTTTCATGCGGCCAAGGTAAAGATCGGGTTTGATGTTGCCGAAGATCTGGAGGTCATCAAAGCCGTACGTGATGTCATGGGCCAGGACATGCGCCTGATGATTGACGCCAATCACGGTTACGACGTGGTGGATGCGGTGCGCCTGGGGTCTCGTGCGGCAGATTATGGCGTCGACTGGTTCGAAGAACCGGTGGTTCCAGAGCAGCTTGCGGCCTATGGCGAGGTGCGCAACCGACAGCCCATTCCCGTTGCGGGGGGAGAGACTTGGCACACGCGCTGGGGTTTTTCCGAACCGCTCTCCCGGCGGCTGGTTGATATTGCCCAGCCGGATATCTGTGGGGTAGGTGGCTTGAGCGAGGCGAAGAAAATCGCCGATATTGCCGCGCTTTATGGCGTCCGCCTGGTGCCGCATGTTTGGGGAACAGGCGTTCAGATCGCTGCGGCATTGCAGTTTATTGCGGCCATGGTGCCGTCGCCGGTACGCCCCAATCCGGTCGAGCCGATATTGGAGTTTGACCGAACACATAATCCCTTCCGCCAGGCGGTTTTATCAACCCCGCTGGACCACGAGCGTGGCGTAGTTGCGATCCCGGATGGACCCGGTTTGGGGATCGAAATCAACCGCGACGCACTGCGCGATTTTGCTTTGAGAGAGAGATCATGATTGACCGAAAACTAACAGGGCAACCGCCACGCCTTTCGCTGCCACGGGGGACTGTGGACACGCAGACCCATCTTTTCCTGCCGGGATTTCCGGCCGAGGACGGCGGGCCCGGTTTGCCGCTTGATCCGTTGCCCACCCCAGAGATGTACAAACAGGTCATGGCATGGCTTGGGATCGATCGCGTGGTTGTTACCCAGGCAAATGCGCATCAGGCACAAAATGCCTCGCTGCTGGCTTGCCTGGATCAGATGGGCGATCTGGCGCGTGGTGTCGCTGTGATCACCGGTTCTGAGACGGAGAAGGAGATCGAGGCTCTGTCTGCCAAAGGCATCGTCGGGGCGCGGATTATGGATCTGCCTGGTGGTGCAACAGGGCTGGAGGCGCTGGCGGATGTGGATGCAACGGCCCATGCGGCAAACTGGATGATGGCCGTTCAATTTGACGGCAGCACCTTGCCGGACCGTTTGGATCAACTCTCGTCCCTAAAGTCGCGTTGGGTTTTGGACCATCACGCCAAGATCTTTGAGGGGGCGACGCAGGCGCATCTGGATGCGATCAAACGTTTGTTGGACGGCGGCAATATGTGGTTCAAATTCGCGGGCTGCTATGAAAGCAGTCGCGAGGGCGGGCCAGAGTTCTCTGACATCGCCAAAGTGGCAAAGGCGGTTGTGGAATATGCGCCCGAGCGCGTGATTTGGGGAACCAATTGGCCGCATAATCTGGCGCAAAAAACAGAAGATTACCCGGACGATGGTGCTCTGTTGGATACGGTCCTGTCCTGGGTGCCTGATACGGCGCTGCAGCAGGTCCTTGTCGACAACCCGCAAGAGCTTTATGGGTTTCCAACCTGGGCAGAGGAGGGCCGCGCCTAAGGCGGGACCGCTTGGCGTGGCTTAGCTTTCGGGCTGGCCGCGCAAGAGGCTTCGGTAACGCTGCTGGCTGTCTTTTAGGTGGCTGCGCATTGCAGCACGCGCGCCGTCTTCATCACGGTTCAGGATTGCGGTGACAATCTCATCATGTTCGGCGTTGATACAGTCCACATAGCTTTGCGGGTAGGGCCGGTTCTTTGAGCCGTTGAGCGCGCGACGCGGAATGGCGGATGGGCCCAAAATGCCGAGAAATTCCACAAATCGCGGGTTGTGGGTTGCCCGTGCAATGGCTTGATGCAATGCGAAATCCGCGTCGCTGGAGGATTGCTGTGCGGAATTCAGGCGGGTGACCTCCTTGAGACATTCGATGATGTCTTCTTCCTCGCTTGGGCTGCATCGCTGCGCAGCAAGGCCTGCGGACTCCACTTCCACGGCTGTGCGCACCTCCAACAATTCGATAACGGATGACAGCCGCCCCATATCCACAGAGGTAAAGGGCGTTTCAGCCTGCGGCTTTGGTTCAAGGACGTAGACCCCCGATCCTTGGCGAGGTTCGACCAAACCATCCGCGCGCAACGCGGCAATAGCCTCCCGGACAACGGTACGGCTAACCGAAAACTCCTCCGTCAACCGCGCCTCGCTGGGCAGTCGGTCGCCAACGCCAAATTGTCCGCCTTCGATCTGAGCTTTCAGTTCTTCGCGGAGGGTGGCGACACGGGTTTGCTTGTTCTCGGTAATGATTGGACTTCTCCTGCTGTATCTACACTTAAATACATTAGACTAAATTGGTCAATCTGTATGATGAATTTTGCTGATAATGCCCGAACGCTGGGTTGAGACGTGAAAACGTGTGTGGTTGTCCAAGGTCTCAGCGGGACGAAGCCGACTTTGGTTTACTATCTCCATCTCGCGACCAGGGCCACAGGTTTCCTCGTCGTTTTATTGCGCTCGTGGTGTGCCATTGTCGTTCAAAACTCTGACTGGGCAGAATATCCCTGTGGCATGCACGCAGAAAGCGGGCTTTGAAGAGTTGCCCAATCAGTCATTGCCAACCTCTCTTGGCAGCGACATTGAGACCGTACTTTCGCGGCACTGGGAACAGAGAAAAAGATGCGGGTAGTGCGTCGCAGAGGATTGCGGGCGATCATCTGGGCGTCATACCAGCGTCAGATATCCGCCATCGGGCACCACCACCTCAAGACAGGTCGCGCCATTGATCTCCTGAAACCCGATTCCCAGCCAGCTTGTTGGCCATCTCTTCGGCGCCATTTCCGGTCATCCAGCCGCCCCAGGAAAATCCAACGATGCTGACAAAGGCCGCGCCGAGAAGCGCTCCGTAGATGCCGGGTTTTGACCATTCAGGTGTTGTCGTGTCCTTTTGCGGGGAAATGCGTAAAGCCTTCCAGTTTCAAGTCAATCTAATGAAACGACTCCCTGTGCCGTTCAAACAGGGAGTCAATCTTGCGAAAGACTTTTCGAACGTGAGTAAGATTTCCGTCGTCTTGGTGTTTGACCAACCATTGCGTATGTTCGATGCTTTCTATTGGGGGCGAACATTGCTGTAGACGTGGCTCTGAGGAGCCAATGAACACTGGGAGAACACACAGCCCCACGCCTGCCGCCGCCGCCTCCATAACCGCTTGAGGTGAATCGCAAATTAGGGCCGCCGTGCCACCGATCTGCTGCCGCAACCAAAAGGATGAGGTGCCGGTCCCCCCAGCGACGGATGGGACGACCCAATCACAGCGCGCGTAGCGATGATCCGCAAATGCGTCTGGATGCGAGGCGCAGTATTCGATTGATCCATAAATCGCAAAACTAACACGGCCGATCCGCTTCTTCGTTATCCCTTGATTGTCGGGAACTTTGTTGCGCACGGCAATATCCGCTTCACGTCGCGACAGGTTGAGGAAATTCGCACCTGTTAGCAGCTCAATTCGAGGTCCAGTGGAGCCCGTTGAAATGTCTCTCAAGTGTCGCGCCAAAAAGACGCTTGTCCAAAAGCCCGCCGTGACCCGTACAACTGGTCGATGATCAAGTTGCGAAAGCCACGTTTGAATCGACTTCGACTGCCCATCCATTTCCAGAACTCTACTAAGAAGCTCGCGACCGTGGGAGGTAAGGTCATATCCGGTTGAGGTTCTGTCAAAGAGCTGGACATCCAGGGTGTCTTCCAGGTGTCGCATCCTACGGCTCAACGTGGGTGAACTTGACCCCGAAGTTGCCGCCGCACCAACCAGTCCGCCTTCTTGCGCGACAGCCAGAAAAAGTCGGAGGTCATCCCAGTTCTGTATTTTATTTTTGAAAGACATGTTTCGAATATTGCCGTCGAAATTGGATTAACACCAGCGTAATTAGTAAACGAATTAGCGAATTAAAGCTGATGTGCCACTTTCATTAATGGAACTCAAAACAACAAAGGACATCCTCCTTATGACAAAAACCCATATTGTTGCGGTAACTTTCAAACCAAAGTCAGAACATCTCACAGCCTTCGCCGAAGCTATGCAATCGGTTAAGAGCGAATTGCCTTTGGTAGATGGGTGTACAGGTGTTCGCGTAATGACACACCACGACGACCCAGCGGTGTTTATGCTTATTGAAGATTGGGAAAGCGCAGACAAGCATGCAACTCATATCAACAATCTGGTCGCATCAGGCGCGTGGGCTGGCCTTGAGAATATGCTCGCAGAGCAACCGACAAGTGTCATCCTAGCACATTTATAACCGGTCGCGGTGGCCAACCAACGTTGGCCGCCATCTTTCTCGGAAACCAGCCGTTGACCCAACTTTGGTGCAATTGCCATTTCTGATCTAATTGGCCGCTTTTTGCGGGTCGCGACAGCCGCGAAAATCAGCATAGGCGCGCTATCATTCACGGCGCATAAGATTGCCGCCGGTTTGGGCTCCATAGCGTCCGATTAATCTGCCGCGATCTCTTCCCGCGTCGACAGGATGTTGCCGGTGTTGTCTTCGATCCAGTCTGCGAGCACGCGCACATGTTGCGCGACCTCTTCGCCCATCGGGGTCAAGCTGTATTCAACATGAGGCGGTACGACCTTGAAGGCCTGCCGATGCACGAATCCATCTGCTTCCAATGTCTGAAGCGTTTGTGTCAGCATCCGATCACTGACCCCGCCGATCGTTCGCCTGAGCGCAGCAAAGCGGATCGTCCTTCCCTGAAGCGCAATCAGCGTCAGAACGGCCCAGCGGCCAGTGACATGCTTGAGGATACTGCGCGACGGACATTCCTGTGCTTGCAGGTTTCCTATCAACTTGCCCGAACGAACGGCGTCACTGAGTTTCGGCATGGAGACCTCATAAATTTCATACTAACAAAAATGTATGTACTTACCTTTTGCAAGTAAAGGGCCTAGCTGTATGGCATGGAAAAAATTTGGAGATATCAGCCATGACAATCGCAGTGACCGGGGCCACCGGCCAGCTTGGCCGCCTTGTTGTCGAGACCCTGAAAACCAAAGCCGCGCCGGAGGGTCTCATTGCTTTGGCCCGCAATCCCGACAAGGCCGCCGATCTGGGCGTGCCTGTCCGTGCTTTTGACTACGACGCCCCTGAAACGCTCGCTGCGTCTTTGGGAGGCGTTGAGACGCTGCTGTTGATCTCGGGCAGCGAAGTCGGTCGCCGTGTTCCTCAACATGCAGCGGTGATCGAAGCCGCCAAGGAAGCGGGTGTGAAGCACATTGTCTATACAAGCCTGCTGAACGCACCAAACAGCACGCTGGGCCTTGCGCTGGAACACGTGGAGACAGAAAAACTTCTGGCCGCATCTGGCATCGGCCATACCGTGCTGCGCAACGGTTGGTACACGGAAAACTACACCATGGGGTTGCCCGCGGCACTGGAACACAACGCATTGATCGGTGCGGCCGGGGATGGCCGGATATCTTCAGCCACGCGGCAGGACTACGCCGATGCTGCTGCGGCTGTCTTGCTGGACACGGGCCTTCAAGGCAAGACCTACGAGCTCTCCGGTGATGACAGCTATACCCTGACCGATCTGGCCGCGACGCTGTCTGCCCAGGCGGGCAGGGACATCCCTTATGTCGATATGCCTGAGCCCGACTATGCGGCAGCGCTCACCAGCGCGGGCCTACCTGCGGAGCTGGCTGGGCTCCTTGCCCATTGTGACGTCGAGGCGTCGAAGGGCGCGTTGTTTGATGATGGAACGCAGCTTTCCACCCTGATCGGGCGCCCGACAACCCCACTCGCCTCGGCGGTAGCCACAGCCATCGGATAAAGCCTTTGTGCGGGGCGTCTTTTCGCGCCCCGCCTCGAATTCTTGCGCTGCTTTCTACGGGGCACTTAAGGGCTCCCTCCCTTGCTTCAACCAATGTCGGCTTTCGACGACCACCGGTCACCTGCGGACTGTGCAGCATCGGTCAAGAAGGGATCTCAGCCAGCGTCCGCCGCACCATGTATGAATGGCTCAGAAATACGCAAATAGGCCCTTGCAAAAACCCCCCAGTCCTCGCGGACCGGGGGTGACTGGTTACGCGACTTTGTGTCTTTTTCTTAGGCGGATTTTGCGTAGCCGCCGTTGTAGTCGTCGCTTTTGCGGCGGATTTGGGAGGGTTGGACGATGCGTTCGCGGGCGATGCCACGGAAGGCTTCGATCGACTCGTGGCCGTGACGGTCCAAGTAATCGGCCAGATCCTCTTTGAGCTCTTGGATCAGTTTGACACCGACGCCGCCGCTGCCTTTTTCTTCCATCGCCGCCGTGCAGATCTGCAGGTTGCCTGCGCCGTGTACGATGAAGTTGAACGCTTCGCGGAAGCCTTTAATGCCGCCGATGCCCGAGATTTCTTTGTCGGGGCAGGCGCGCGAGATGTCCGAGACGCGCTGCAGCGCCTGGTTCAAAATCGCCAGACCACCTTGGCCGCCGGAGGTCACAAGCCCGTCGACCTCGACCTCAAACTTGAGGGTTTCGGGATCCATCAGGGGCAGGGAGGGGAAGGTGTTGCACAGGGAGATGGCCGCAGCACCGGCATCATAGGCCGCGTGGGCCGCGTCCGTCAGGGTGGAGGTCGAGGGCGTCAGCTTGACCCAGACCGGGACATCTACCACTGCTAGCACGGCCGCCAGGATCTGGCGGATAATGTCTTCGTCATTGGCCACATTGGCGCCCATGTCCTTGCGGTCCATATGCGGGCAAGAGAGGTTCAATTCCAGCGCGTCACAGCCCACATCCACGCAGGAGGTTGCCAGTTTCTGCCAGTTCTTCATCTCTTCTTCGCTGCCAGCCCCCGCCATGATGGAGGCAATCAGCATACGGTCGGGATAGGTCTCCTTGATCTCCTTCAGATCCGGCAACCATTGGTCCAGAACCTGATCAGAGATCAGCTCCCAGTTCCAAGAGGAATGCGACATCGTCTCGGGCCGTTTGTTGCGCGAGACATAGGGTTTCTGCTCGCTGGTACGTTGGTAAATCGTCTTGGGCCCGGCCACGTTTTCCACCGGGTGCAGGCCGATGGTTTTGGTCACCACACCGCCCCAGCCGGCCTCAAACGCCTTGAGGATCTTGCGCTTGTTCTCGGTGGGGGGCGCAGAGGCGAGGATGAATGGATTTACGAACTCGAGACCCGTGAATGTTGTTTTTAGCTTGTCCAAGGTAGCGTTCCCATTTTTTTGACTGTTTGGTAAAATTATTCAGGGCGATGGTCCTGGGAGTCAAATTTTTTCTGGTGAAAAGCCGTGCATATGCCAATTGGCGCAAAGAATTACGCCGGTTGCTTAAAAAATGGGATCTGGGAGACGGGGGCGCGGGGCCAGAGGGGGCAAAAGAAAAAGCCCGGCCATGGGAGGCGGGCTTTTTTCGTTACATCGTGTTGGCGTTCCGCCAGATTACTTTTTGTTGGCTTCCTGCCAAGCGCGCGGATCGTTGAGGAAATTTTCAACCTCGGCCAGGGTTTCGGGGCTGAAGGCCTGTTGCGCCTTGGCCTCGGCCAGAACGTCCCACCAGGTGCACAAGTAATGCAGCTCGACCCCGTGATCGCCAAGGCGCTGGGTGGTTTCGGGGAAAATGTCGTAATAAAAGATCACCGCCGTGTGGCCACACGCGGCCCCGGTCTCGCGGATCGCATCCACAAAAGAGAGTTTGGAGCCGCCATCGGTGGTCATGTCCTCCACCAGCAAAACGCGCTGGTCCTCGGTCATCACGCCTTCGATGCGGGCGTTGCGACCGTATCCTTTGGGTTTCTTGCGCACATAGGTCATCGGCAGCGCCATTCGCTCCGCCACCAGCGCGCCAAACGGGATGCCTGCGGTCTCACCTCCGGCGATATTGTCGAAGGCCTCAAACCCTGCGTTGCGCATCACGGTGATGGTCAGGAAATCCATCAGGGTGGAGCGGATCCGCGGGAAGGAGATCAGCTTGCGGCAGTCGATATAGCTGGGCGAGGGCAGGCCGGAGGCCAGCGTGTAAGGCTCATCCGTGTTGAAATTCACCGCGCCGATTTCCAGCAGCATACGGGCAGACAGACGGGCAATTTCTTCGCGGGAGGGGAAGGATGTGGGGATCATGGCGGCACCTTCTTGGGACAGTCAGTGGTTTGAGCGCTGATACCGGCCCAGACGCGCGATGTCGAGAGGGCTTTCGTGCGCGTATCGCGTGCATAGGGTAAGCTTTGAAGAACGCCAAGCAAGGGCAAGTGACGGCAATGAACTTCATCGCCAGAGGCACGCGGGGGAGCCTCCGGCGGAAGTATTTTTGAAAAGATGAAAGGGGCGACCCAAGCGCCTGCCCTTTGGCGCGCCTCATGTGGCGAAGTGGGCAGGGGCAGGCGGTTTGGGAGTTAGGCTACGGTCCAATAGACCCGGAAGCCGGGTTCAAAGACCGAGACAGGGCCGTCTTCGCATTCGATTTTATAGGGGAACTTCACCGGGCTGTCCTGTTTGGTCAGGGTCAGCGTGTCCTGGTTTTCCGGCAGGCGGTAAAAGGCGGGGCCGTTTTTTGATGTAAAGCCTTCGAGTTTGTCGAGGGCATCTTCCTCGTCGAAAACATGAGCGAGAAGCGCCATGGTGTTGGTCGCGGTGAAGCAGCCCGCACAGCCGCAGCCGGATTCCTTGGCCGCGTCCACATGCGGGGCGCTGTCGGTGCCAAGGAAGAACCGGGTGTCACCCGAGGTGGCGGCAGCCCGCAAGGCGAGGCGGTGCTCTTCGCGTTTGGCAACGGGCAGGCAGTAATAATGGGGTTTGATGCCGCCCACCAGAATGTGGTTGCGGTTGATGATCAGGTGGTGCGTGGTGATGGTTGCGCCGAGGTCCTGATCATGGGCTTTGACATAGTCAACACCGTCGCTGGTGGTGATATGTTCCATCACCACGCGCAGACCGGGGGTCGCGCGGCGGATCGGGTCGAGGACGCGGTCGATGAACACGGCTTCGCGGTCGAAAATATCTACGGCGTCGTCGGTGACCTCGCCGTGCACACAGAGCGGCATGCCGATCTCGGCCATTTTTTCCAGAACTGGGCGGACCTTGTCGAAATCTTTGACGCCAGAGGCGGAATTGGTGGTGGCTCCGGCCGGGTAGAGTTTGACCGAGGTGACCAGACCGCTGGCGTGGGCGGCGGCCACATCTGCGGGATCGGTGTCTTCGGTGAGATAGAGGACCATCAGCGGATCAAAAGTCATGCCGTCCGGCAGCGCGGCAAGAATGCGGTCGCGGTAGGCGGCGGCCTGCGCGCCGGTGACCACGGGCGGGACCAGATTGGGCATGATGATCGCGCGGCCAAAGTGGCGGGCGGTTTCGGGCAGGACGGCTTGGAGCATTGCGCCGTCGCGCAGATGCAGGTGCCAGTCATCGGGGCGGGTGATGGTCAGCGATTTGGTCATGCCGTCGCGTTAGCACAGACCGGCCCAAAGGAACAGTCGCAGCGGGGGAAAAAGACCCCCTGCGCGGGCTGTTTGAGAGGGCGTGTCAGCTGCGTTCGCTGGGCCAGGTGAAATCGCCGGCTTCGGCGCGTTTTTTCAGCCCCTGGAGGCGACGGCGGAAGCGTGGCGCGCGCAGGCGCTGGGTCACATTGCGGCACAAAAGCGCCACCAGATAGGGGCGGTCCTGATTGTCGATATGGGCCATCAGCCCTTTGAGATAACCGCCATTGTTGCGTCGGGCGCGGGCCAGTTTGAAAAAGCTTTGCTGGGTCAGCTTGCCGGAGCCAACCTTGGAGAGGATGGAATAGAGGATCTCCATCTCGATCAGGCGGGTCTGGACGGCCGCGCCCATAAAGGGCAGGCGTAGGCGGGTCACATTGGGGCGCGCAAAGAGGGCGGCGTGCATGGCATCCAGACGCTCGTAGGGGTCAAAGATGATAAAGGCGTGGTCGGCTGCATCCAGCATATCGGGGGCATAGCCGTAGCGGTCGGTGAAGGAGGTGCGGCGCATTTCCACAAAACGGTCGTCCCATTCGGTCATGCGCGGATCCAGCGTGGCCTGGGGCTGAATCGCCAGCACGGTGGCGCCAGGTGCGGCCACCGAATAGGCCGCCGCCGAATAGCCACAGGGGCCTGCGCCATAGAAGACCACATTGTCAAATTCTTCAAAGAAGCCGTCGTCGATCAGCTGGTCAAAGAACGCATAGATCTGTTCATCGCGAAACCAGGTGTCGCCGTCGGACACAAGACACAGATGCGACCAGCCGAGGTTGCGCACCAGATCAAAGCCCAGGGGCTGTGCCTGATCCGAGAGGTTGTGGATGCCCTGTAGGGTTTCAAACGTGACCAGGAGCGTGTTGCCCTGATCAATGAAGGTTGCAAAATGGCGGTCGCCCAGGTCCTGAAACAGGCCGTTTTCCTCGGCGATTTCGGCCATGCGGGCCTTCCACTGGGCCGGTTTCAGCCCCGAGAGATCTTCGTCCAGCGCGTCGATGACTTCTTGCATACCCGTCGTCCTCAATATGCCGAAAAACGATGTCCGGCTTTTGGTTACCATGAGGGTTAACGGCAGAATACGGCCAAATTTTGGTAAACTCAGGCAGATTTGTCGGCGGCAGCGGCGGTCCGCGCGGGTCTGGAGTTGGGACTGGAGCCGGGGTTGAGCAGGGCCTGAGACCAGGTTTGTAAATGTGGCGCGCCGCTTTGAGGCGGGTCAAAGCGGCGCGTCACGAGAGAGCGTTAGTGGCCGCCACCACCCGCAAGACCGATACCGTTGAAGATGGAGCCAAGCACTTTCATGCGCAGGCCTGCGGCTTTGACGACGCCGGTGGCTGCGATGATATGGCCAAACACACCGTCCATATTATTGGTATAGGCCTGTACGATACAGCCGGTACCATCCAGCAGCATGGCTTCATGTTCCGGGTGAACCAGTTCCACAAAGGCCTGAACGCTGCCGCGATAGGTGGCGTTGTTCAGCTCGCGGATGTCGCCGCTGGGCACCACCTGACCGGTGGCCACGGCAGGTTGGACCAGAACGATATGGGCTGGGAAAATCGCGTTGCGAAAGCCCAGATTGGCATTGGCATCACAGGCAACCTCGGCGGGCATGCCCTCGTAGATCGTGGAGTTGGCCACCTGCGAGAAACCAGCCAGCACCCGTATTGGCACATCCTTGGGGCGGTCGGGGATGATGATCATGGAGGGGCGCACAACCAATGTGGTGGCCGGGCTGCCCTCGCTGAGGGCCAGCTGGGTGACGGTGCCGCCCACAAAGCTGCGCACCTCGGTGAAGCCAAGCGCGGTTTCGGCCTGCTCGATCGCGGCCTCAACAGCCTGCCGCTGGGCGGGGATGCTTTGTTCGAGCTCCACCAGCGCCAGATCCAGCTGCGAGCGGGCAGCGTCGAGGTCGGCCTGAGCGGATTCCAAAACGGCGCGCGCTTCGACGACGGTGTTTGTGGTGCCTACACCACGTTCAACCAAGGCTTCGGCGTCGTTTAAGTCATCCTGCAGGCTGACAATGCGGGCCTCGATCTCGGTCACGCCGGCTTCGGCCACTTTTTTGCTATCTTCGGCCTTGCCCTCTTCGGCGTCGATCACCGCAAGCTGGGCCTGGGCCTCTGCCAGAGCTGCGCGCTGGGCGCTGTCTTCGATGCGAAACAAGAGATCCCCGGCCTCGACCCGCTGGCCATTGGTGACCGCAACCTCGGTCACCGGACCGGTGGTTTGTGCGACCACGGATACGGTGCGATAGGGGACAACGCCTGCATAGGTTTTGGGGTGGAAATAGAAGACAAGGGTAAAGACGGCCACGGCCATAATCGCCCAAAGGAACACGGCGGTTTTCATGTTCCAAACGGTCATCGCCTCGCCGCGGCGGCGCAGTTGAAAGTAGCGGATCACGGCTGGGAAGGATGTGAACAGCAGCTCAAACATCGTCGCGCTCCTCTTCCACAGTTGGTGTGGCCGGTGGCGCGGTGGGAGCGGGGTCTGCCTTGGTGTTTAGATGGAACCGGGACCAATCCGCCATCAGCGCGATGAGAACCGCACAAAGCGGCAAAAGCGGGTGGAAATGGTCGACCGGAAAGATTTCATAAATCAGCGCGATGGCCAGCAGGGTTGGGATGGTCTTGGCCAAGGGGGTGCCCTGTGCCTGATGCTCGGCCCATCGGTCAAAGGCGGCGTACAGGTAGACGATACCATAAAGACCGCCCAGGATAATCACGAGCACGACAATCGCAAGAAAATCGCCGTCCCCTGGAGGCACAAACCAGGCTGGGTCCGCGTGGCCCCCATGTGCAATATCTGACATTCTGTCTTAACCTCTTTAACCTTGAAAATGTAATGTTAGGGCCAGTTTAGGTTGACATAAATTACCTGTCTACACGCATCGTGACCTGTGTCAGGGCGGGGGGCAAAATCGTGGGAGCACCGGCCGATTTGTGATCCGAGGCGCACGGTTTTTGCAGATGGCCTGTGTCATTAGGGCCGCCCAAAAGGGGCGCGGCTTTACTCTTTGTTCTGGGGGGCCAGATTGCGCCGTCCCAGCGAGGCAAAACCAGAGAGGGTGCGGGCGGTGGTGGCATTGATGGCGCGTGATGGCGGTGTCATCAGCAGGCGGGCAAACAGCGCGCGAAACGGCTCTTCGAGCATCAGGTGGCGAAAGCGGGCGTGACGCCAATCCACCGCTTTTTCATGCAGGCGAGTGAGCTTCTTGTCCTCGGCCATTTCTGCCAGCAGCGCGTCGCGCATTGGTTTGTAGCGCGCAATCGAGGTGTCGGTGTCCATGTTGAAATTACGTTCAACCCAATAATCCACATCCAGCATTTGGTCGGAATGAACGGCGCGGCCGCGATCTGCTTTGAGGACAAAGCTTTCCATTGCGCCAAGGGCATAGTGATTCAGCTGCGCGTGGCGGTAATTGGGCTGGCCATAGTTGGAAAACAGCCGCTTGGTCTTGAACTGGCGACCCAACTCGCGCCCTTCGCAGTCAAACCAGCGATAGCTGTCGAGCTGGTCTTCCTCCTTGACGCTGCGGGGGCGGTGCACGCCGGTTTTGCGATAGGTGCCAGTGTTGCGATACAGCGTTTTGAACATAGAGGCGCGCCAGGGCCAGTTGACCAGTTCCGGTGCGCAGCGGGTGAAGGTTTCGGTCACAGGCGTTGGTGTGAACCGCACCTGATCGGCATTGCCAAACAGACGCCAGGTCAGGGTGATGGCGTCAGCATCGGGCAGCACCCCCAACAGGTCGGTCAGATGGCCGTCACCGGCGTGGATATTGACAAATTCATCGATGTCCAGCGACAGGATCCAGTCGGCTTTTTTCACCAGCCGGTGTTTGTCAGCGGTTTTGAGGGCAGTGAACTGGATGCCGGATTTGTCATACGGGCCATCGTTGCGGACATGGGTGATCAGACCCATTTCCTCCAGCCGGTCCAGAATCTTGTCCGTGCCGTCCTGGCAATCGTTGGAAAACACCAGAAAGTCCGTGAAGCCAATGGCGAGGTGATGGGCCAGCCATTCCAACAGGAACGCGCCTTCGTTGCGGACGGTGAGAAGTGCCAGAAAACGCATGTCTTACCAATCCGACCGGAAGACCGCGACCTTGCCGTGAGACCAGCGCGGGAAGAACACAAGGCCTGCGGCGTCCAGCGTGCGGAACACGGTTTGGATGCCGGATTTGCCGATCCATTGCGGGTGAGTTTCGATCACCACCGCGCGCAGGGCGCTGAGGTCCATTTTGGGCAGCAGATCTACCTCGGCCCCTTCGATGTCGCAAATCAGGACGGTAGGTTTCAGATCTGCGATCACTTTGTTGACGTCCAGTGCAGGCACCTGAACCTGGGTCACCTCGTCGGTGTCATCCTCCATCGGTGATAGGGACGACGCCAGGAAGTTGGGGCGTACATAGAATGTGGCCTCCCCCTCTTCTGAGCCCAGAACCGCATGGGTGACCTGGGCCTTTGCGGCCTTGTTCAGGGCATGGACCTCGCGGATATAAGGGATCAGCTGGGGATTGGCCTCAAACGCGTGGACCGATTTGGCGCGGGTTTTGGTGGCGACCAGCGTCGACATAAAGCCGATGCCGCCACCCAGTTCCATCACCACATCGCCCCGTTTGACAAGCTTTTCGACGGCGGTGGCTTCCTTTTGCTCATAGCCGTCGTTGCGCAGCGAGGCGCGGACGCGGGGCGGTAGGATGGATTTGTCCAGCGGGAATTTCATACCCCGGCTTTTCAAAACCTGCTGTGTGTTTGAGAGATCGTTCATCCGTCAGCTCTCCATATCGAGGGCAAGCGCATAAGCCACGCGTTCCACGCTGTTGAGTTTGACGCCGCGTGCCTGTTTGTACAAAGCGGCAAATTCGGGCTGGCTGTGCAGGGATTGCACCTTGGCGCGGTGCCAGGCGAGGCCCTGTTCGTGAAAATTGCGCAGCGCTTCGTCCTGCAAGAGGCGGTCATATTCGGCGCGCAGGCGCGGCAGGTTGCGTTTGATCGTGGTGTCGCGGTGATCGCTCCAATCCATGCGGATCCAATAGTTCAACCCGATCGAGCGATCCACATGCAAGGCGCGGCCACGCTGGCGTTTGATCAGGAAGCTTTCCGCCGAGCGCAGCGCATAATGATTGAGCTGCAACAGGTCATAGCCGATGGATTTGCGCGAGGAGCGCCAGCCTTTTTCGGCGGCTTCGCGGGTCATGTCCTGGCCCGAGCCATTGACCCATTTGACCTGATCGCGTTTGCCGTCGACCAGTTTGTTGGGACGGTGGCAGCTGAGCTTGTCATAGGCACCGATGTTTTTGACCATGGTTTTGAACCCCCAGACCGTATGGGGTTTGGGGCAGTATTTCGGGGCGCAATGGTCAAATTGGTCGATCACAAACTGATCCGCCAGCCGGTCGACACCGTTGTTGCCAAACAGCCGCCAGGTCATGGCCACATTGGTTGCATCCGGCACGTGGTCAAAGAAGTCCTGCAGCGTGCCATTGCCGCAACGCACGTTAATAAACTCATCCACGTCAATATGGATCACCCAATCGGCGTTCTGGATCACCGGTTCCTTGAGCGCGCGATTGAGGGCAAATTGCTGCGGAGAGTTGCCGCGCCAGTCGTCATTGTTGCGGTGTTCAAGGATGCCCATCTGTTGCAAACGGCCCAAGATTTCATCCGTGCCGTCTTCGCAGCCGTTGGTGTAGATCAGGAAATTGTCGATGCCGATGGCGCGGTGATAGGCGACCCATTCCAGAATATAAGGCGCCTCGTTCTTCATGCAGCCCACAATCACATTGCCGCTGGAGCCCGTAAGCCGCTGACGGGGCGCAAGCGGAGCAAAGGGCTGATCGCCAAAACTGTCATCCAATGTGCCGACGCTATTGTGCGGCTTGAACGGGGAGCCCTGGAGGGTGGCAAAGTTCTGGAGCGCCAGGGGCGGCATCAGTGCGCGCGCTTCGGGCGATAGATCGGCCAGGGCCTCATCGTTGGTCAGATCGGTAAAACCTGCTTTGGCGGCGCGCTCTTCTTTGTGGGCGGCCTCCAGTCGGGGCAGATGCGCCAGAAGGTAATGGGCGGCGCGAAACCCTTGTTCGGGAGAGCTTTCTTGCCAGTCCTTGCGGGCGCGGGGGGCTTTGAACAGGGTTTGCGGCAAGGCGGGATGGGCGGCCAAGAGGGCGCGATTTGCGGCTGCAAAATACTTGGAGACCGGCGTAAGGGTGGCTGCGGACAGGGGATCGCCTGCCACTGCCATCTCCTGCAGCAGGCTGCGCCACAGGCGGCGCGGCACCATCCAGCCGCGTTTGTCGATCAGCGCCAATAGGGCGGTGTTAAACTGCCGGGCCCGCGCAAGGGTTGCGGCAGAGGGCTGAGGTGGGATTTGGGCCACTTTGGCCTTGCCGATCTGGGGCGTTATGTCAAAGGCCGCGCGCAGCTCCTGCGTTGCATCGGGGCCATAAAACAGATCCGGGTCATAGGCGCGCAAGGTCAGGCTGCCAGCGCCAAAAACCGCCTCCCACGCGTGTTGGAGGCGCGGATAATCCAGCCAGAAGGGGGCGCCCTGGATCTCGTGGAATTGCCCTTTGAGGGGGGCGTTCGCTGGGGTTTGATCCAGCGCCGCCTGCCACCAATCGCCCGCGCCGCACAGCGCCAGTTCGTGGGTCAGGGGTGTTGTGCGCCCTTCCATCACCTGAGCCGCATAATGGCGTGCCAAGGCGGCAGCGGGTTCGTCAATATGGGCCACCAGCCGGATATCATCGCTGAACTGGGACAGGAATTTATGCAGGCTCGCAATCTCGGACGGCCCATGCAGCTGCGCGCCCAGCTGGCTGGCGGTCAAGATCATGGATGTGGCATTGCTGGCGGCGATGTCACGGGCCAGATCCTTGGCCAGTTTGCTGCGCAAGCTGGCCTGCCGGTCGGGGGCAAAAAAGCCCCGGTTCCAGCGCAGGCTGTCCACATGATCTGGGTCGGTGACGGCCATAAACAGCCGTGTGTGATTGCCCTTGCCCGCGGCAGAGGGCACCAGAATGCCGTGGCCGCGCAGATTGTCCCGCTTGTCGGCCAGAACCTGTTGCAGCCGGTCCGCCCCCATCTGGGGCAGACCAATATGGAGATAGATACGCATCAGCTGGCTTTGGCCTTCTTGTTCACATTGGCTTTGCCCCACCAGGGCAGATCATGGCCCAGAAAGGCCGACACCCGCACTGCGGCGGTGTCGTCGGCCACATCCAGTTCGAGGTAGTCGGGATCGTCCCGGAACCAATGGGCCAGCGCCGTGTAATGGGCGTCGATCCAGCGGATCTGCTGCGCCTCGGTCTTGCCATAGCCGACGGGCAGGCCGGGAACTGCATTGTTGGGCAGACGGTTGGTGCCCAGGTTGTTCCACGCCATGATTGAGCGTGAATGGCTTTGAGCGTCGCGCCGGGTGGCGATGAATTTCAGCGCCGGATAGCGCTGTTTGAGCGCTTGCAGCATCATAAAGTCACACTGAGGCCAGACCGAATTCTTGCCGTGGATAAAGCTCATCTCGGAGATGGCGTCATAGCCGGGCAACAGCGCCATCGGGTCATCATGCTCATAAAGGCCACGATACAGGAGATTGGCGACAAAGATGCGGCGTTTGCCGGGCTTGTCCTCTTCCTTGTCGCGCAGGCGGTGGTCGGCGACGGTGTAACCGGCCTGTGTCAGGGCGCGGGCCAGGGTGGTAGTGCCGGATTTGGGCAGGCCGAGGTTCACAACTTTTAAGGTCATTCTGCCACCTCCGCCGGTGCCAGCCCCAGTTCCGCAACCAGCGCCTCTTCGGCGGCGGTGATGGTGGGGGCGGATTGTAGTTGCTGGCGCATGGCGCGATAGGCGGGCTGCGCCATCAACGCGGCGCATTTGTCGCGGTGCGCCTTGACCGATGCGCGGTGCAGGCGGGCGATTTCGGGATCGCTTTTGAGGTCGCGCAACGCGTCCGTCAGCGCAGGCAGGTAGCGCCGGATCGAGGTGTCGCGCCAGGTCCCATCATTGCGTTCACGCCAATAGGTGTCATCAAAAGCGCGGTTTTCGCGGTTCACATCCCCCCGGTCGTTTTTCACCAGAAAGCTGTCCAGCGAACGCAGCGCATAGTGGTTCAGCGTGGCAAATGCTCGCGCACCTTTGGCTGGGAATTTGCGGATCCGGCGGGGATTGGCGGCGGTCAGGAACCGAAAGGGCACCGCGCGGCCGGATCCGTCGGTCCACATGGGGCGGGCGTCTTTTTGCACACCTTTGCGCAGGAAGGGACGGTGGGCACCGTAATATTGCAGTGGGAAATCGGCGCGCACCAGCGTCTTGACCTCGATCGCGGTTTCACCCGCCCAGATATCCGGGTCGTGGCACTGGCTGAACTGGGCGATCACCGGCTTGTCGGCATAGGTTTCAACGCCTGCGTTGGCAAAGAACTGGAACGACAGAGATATGGCCGCAGGGGTCCCGCAGGCCTCGATCAGGTCAGGAATAGTGTGTGTGCCGATGTGTATATTCAAAAACTCATCCACATCCGCGATCCAGAGCCAGTCGGCCTGTTTTACGATCTCCTGATGGCGGGCGTGTTTCAACGCCTCCATCTGGTAATTGCGCCCTTGGGCGGGGTTGGGCAGATGCTGGACAATACCGCGTGCGGCCATAGCATCCAGCAGGGCGTCCGTGCCGTCGCTGCAGTCATTGGAGTAAAACAGGAAATCCGTCACCCCGATCAGACGGTTAAAGGCGATCCATTCCAAGAGGAAGGGCCCTTCGTTTTTGACGCAGGTGACGGCTGTTATGCGCATCTGGTGATTTTCCCGAACTGAACCGTAACACCCCTGACCATCGGGTTCTCCTGAACACAGATCCATCTGCCGGTGGTGCGTGCCATCACCGGCTTGAATTTACATTTTGGCACAAATGCCATTTCAATTGGTTAAAGGTCAATCGGGGCAAAAACGGGGCTGAAACCCTTTGGAATTGTGTTGCGTAGCGGACATGGGTGGGCAGTGTTGTGGTCTGGTCGGTAAACTGCGGGGTTTACTTGATCTTGCAAACCGTGTCAAAAGACCCGACCTTACAGCACAGCCGGTTCCACGGCAGAGGCGGATATGACCCAATCCATTGACACAGCACCCGAGACAGCGTTGGCCTGGCATCGCGCGGGCATTGGGGCCGTTTTGGCCACGGTTGTTGAAACCTGGGGCTCGGCACCGCGGCGTGTGGGCGCGCAGCTGGTGGTTGGCGGCGATGGTCGGATCGCGGGATCGGTCTCGGGCGGTTGCGTCGAGGGGGCGGTGGTCCATGCCGCGCTGGATGCGCTGGAAACTGGCCAGCCCGCACTGTTGGAATTTGGCATTGCCGATGCGGATGCCTTTGCCGTGGGTCTGGCCTGTGGTGGCACGATCAAGATCCTGGTGGAACCTGTGAGCGCCAGCCTGTCCGAGGCAACCCTGTCTGACCTGGTGGATCTGCGCGCGGCGCGCCAGCCGGTGGCCTATGTGGTGGATGTGACCACGGGGCAGGGGCGGCTGGTGCATGGGCGGATGGTGCAGGACGGGCTTGCCGAGCGGATCGCGCAGGATCGCTCGGGTCTGGACGCGGATGGTATGACTTTTGTGGCGGTGCATGTGCCGCCTCTGCGCCTTCTGGTGGTGGGCGCTGTGCATATTGCCCAGGCTCTGGTGCCGATGGCGCAGATTGCGGGCTATGCGCCGGTGGTGATTGACCCGCGCAGCAGCTTTGGCAGCGCGGCGCGGTTTCCGGGGTTTGATCTGGTGGAAGACTGGCCGGATGAAGCATTGGCGGACCAGGGTCTGGACGCGCGCTGCGCTGTGGTGCTGTTGACCCATGATCCGAAACTGGATGATCCGGCGCTGACCGTGGCCTTGCGGTCGCCGTGTTTTTACATCGGCGCATTGGGGTCCAGGAAAACCCATGCCGCGCGCGTGGCGCGGCTGGCAGAGGCGGGGTTTGCGCCCAAGGATCTGGCGCGCATCCATGGGCCTGTTGGGCTGGACGTGGCTGCTGCCACACCGGCCGAGATTGCGGTGGCTATTCTGGCTGAAATCACCGCCGTATTGCGAGGGCGTCAGTCATGAAATTTGGACCGGTCCCACTGGACGATGCCCAGGGCGCGCTGTTGGCGCATTCCATCACCACCCCAAATGGCAAGCTGCGCAAAGGCTGTCAGCTGACGTCCCAGGATCTACAAGATCTGCGCGCGTCGGGGCTTGATCAGGTGGTTGTAGCGCAGCTGGGGCGCGGCGATCTGCATGAGGATGCGGCGGCCCTTGCCTTGGCCGAGCAGGTCGCGCCGGATCCCGCTGCACTGGGTCTGCGGGTGGTTGCCGCGGGCGCCGGGCGCGTGAACCTTTATGCGCAGGCTCCCGGTGTGATGCAGGTGGATGCGGTTAAAATTGCCGCCCTGAACGCGGTGGACCCGATGGTGACCATTGCCACGGTGCCCGATTGTCACCGTGTGGACGCGGGGACCATGGTGGCAACGGTCAAGATCATATCCTATGGCGTGGCAACGACCAGCATCAGCGTGGCAGGGGCAGCCGCCGTGGGGGCGTTGCTTTTGCGCCCAAGCCTGTTGCGGTCTGCGACTCTGATTGAAACGCTGGTGCCGGGGCAGATCCGATCCGACAAGGGCCGGGCTGCGATGGCGGGGCGGTTGGAGCGAATGGGGGCTGCGCTGACACCGCCGGTGATCGTGCCCCATACCGAAACCGCTTTGGCAGAGGCTTTGTCCGCGACCTTGCTCGTGGCAGAGGCTGAGCTGGTTTTGATCCTGACAGGGTCGGCCACGTCAGACGCGATGGATGTGGCCCCAAATGCGCTGCGCTTGGCGGGCGGCGTGGTGGAGCGTTTTGGCATGCCGGTGGATCCGGGCAACCTGTTGTTCCTGGGTCACCTGGGGGAGCGACCCGTGATTGGCCTGCCGGGCTGCGCCCGTTCCCCTGCGCTGAATGGTGCGGATTGGGTGTTGGAACGGGTCTTGTGCGGCCTTCGTGTGACGGGGGCCGATATTGCCGCCATGGGGGTTGGCGGCCTGTTGAAAGAAATCCCCACACGCCCGCGCCCCCGCCGCGAAAGCGACGCAGAGCGCTGAGCTGTGCCGTGCTGGGTCAGGTGCGCAGGAAGCCTGCGATATCATCCAACAGCACTTGGGTCTTGCCCGACAGTTCGCGGATCTCTGTGGCAATCACCGCAAAGCCTTTGCCCATGTCGCCGATGCGCGCCGCCTCGATCGAGGCGTTGAAGGCGATTAGCTGAATGTTGCGGCCCACGGATTCCGCGCTGGTGATCGCTTCCAACATGTCCTTCTCACGCGTTTGGCTGCGCTGTTTCTGGGTGCCCAACAAGTTCTGCGTCATCTCCATCAAAAAAGAAGAGACCGCCGGTTCCAGCACAAACAGGCAATGATTGGAAAACTCGGCGGATTGTTTGGGAAGGTCATGCACCTTGCCGTCCGCGGCGCGAATGTAATTCATCACCGGCTGCAGCGCGTCCAGCGCCGCCTTTTGCTTCTCTGCGACGGCATCAGGGAATTTGTGATCGGCCTCCTTGAGCAGTTCCGGCAGTCGAACGCTCAGCATTTTATATGCGTTTTCAAGCCGTTTCGCGGAGAGGTTAAACACCTCGGCGGTGTTTTTGTTTTCGACCTCTTGGTTAACCAAAGCCATCAAGGATAACGCAGCAATTCGGCTGGGTCCAATCGCCGTAAATGCCGTATTCTGTAACTCTGTCAAATTTGTCATGAGTGTCGCCCAATAGGAATGCATCCTCGGCCTATCCCATATTGGTTAACGGTGTCGTAACTGAGGGCTGCAGAAGACACTTTGCCAAAGAAAAAACCCTCCGCGGGACGGAGGGTTTTGATATTCTTGAATATATGCCCGGAAACCGGGCAGAGGCATTTGCCGTTATTTGACCGGAAGCGGGCCGATCATCATGATCATCTGACGGCCTTCCATCTTGGGCATGTTTTCAACCTTGCCCACCTCTTTGATGTCTTCTGCAACACGCAACAGCAGTTCACGACCCAGGTTCTGGTGCGCCATCTCACGTCCCCGAAAGCGCAGGGTGACTTTGACCTTGTCGCCTTTTTCCAGGAACTTGAACACATTGCGCATCTTGACCTCATAGTCATGGGTGTCTGTGTTCGGACGGAACTTCACCTCTTTGACTTCGATGGTCTTTTGCTTTTTGCGCGCTTCGCTTTCACGTTTCTGCTGTTCGTATTTGAACTTGCCGAAATCCATGATCTTGCACACTGGCGGGGTGGCGTTGGGAGAGATCTCTACCAGATCAAGACCGGCATCAGCAGCCATCTGCATCGCCTTTGCGGGGTGCACCACCCCTACATTTTCGCCCTCAGCGCCGATCAGGCGGATTTCGGGGGCGCGAATACGTTCGTTGATGCGCGGGCCAGTTTCACGTTGAGGCGGCGCGTTGTGCGGTCTGCGGGCTATGACGTCTATCCTTCTGTCATTTCAAAAAAGTGTCTGAAAACTATCGTCTGAAGACACGTGATTCAAGTTAAATGCGGGTATGACTGGCCTTTTGAGGGTTTTCAACCCATGTTTGACTTTGGGCTTTGTGTATTCTCGGCCAAGGACCGCCCAAGGCCTGCTTTGACATCAGCAGGGCTTGGCCGATGCAGAGGGTGGGGGGCAATTGGGTCATCTTTCCCCCTTGAGAGCCTGCGCGATCCCCCTCACTTAGCAATCAAGATCCAATCCAGGGTTTGGTTAACGAAAGGAATTTACGATGAAACCAGTTACATTGATTGCAGCTGCGGCGGTTGTCGTTGTGGGTGGCGTGATGTGGTACCAATCGCAAGGAACCACGCCGTTGGAGGCAGTGGCTCCCCCAGCCGACGGCAGCGCGGAAACACCGGCACCCGTGGCTGAGGCACCGGCAGAAGAGACCACCCAAGAGGCTGTTGAAGATGCGGCGGGTTCCATTGTGGATCAGGTCGAATCTGTCGTCGAAGACGTGCAGGACGCCGCCAGCGACGCAGTTGAAGACGCGACCGATGCCGCCACCGAGGCCGCAACAGATGTCGTGGACAGCGCGCAGGAGGCCGTAGACTCCGCCACGGATGTGGTGGAAGAGGCAACCGAGGCGGCGACAGATGCGGTTTCGGATGCAGTATCCGGCGCGGTTGAGGCTGGCAGCGACGCGGTCGAGCAGGCAACGTCTTCTGTCGAGGCGGTGACCGGTGATGCGGCGGCTGCGGCGGTCGACAGCCCGCTGTCCCTGCTGACAGCTGATGGTTTTGATTTTGACAAAGTTGTCGAGATGGTGAATGGCTCAGAACTGGATGCGTTGAACAAGACGGCGCTGACCGCGGCACTGACGCAGGCGCGCGACAATCCTGAGCTGCTGCAGGCGGCGTTGGATCAGGTGAAATCTGCGCTCGGCCTTTGATTCTAACTGAGAACAAAGAAAAGCCCTCTGACTTCTGGGGGCTTTTTGTTTTGAGATTTCCAGTAGAAAATTAGGTTTCGCGACGTTTGCGGTCAAATCGCTGCTCCAGAACCTCGGTCCCCCATTGGCGGCCTGTATATTCTGAAGCCAGTACAAAGCCTTCTGATTCATAGAGGCGACGTGCGGCGTGGAGCCCGTGGAACGTCCAAAGCTGGGTCGTCTCAAATCCCTGTTCATCCACAAAGGCGAGCGCCTTTTGCAGAAGGGCTCGCCCGATACCCGTGCCATGCGCGCTTGGATCAACTATGAACCATCTGAGATGAGCCGTTGCGTCCCCCAGATCCTGACCATCAATGGCAATGGAACCGATGATTTGACCGGCGTGTGTTGCTGTCCAGATCTCATTTTGGGGGTGCGTTAGCCTTGGGACAAAATCCGCAAGCCCCCCGGCGACAGCCGCTTCAAAGGCGCTGTCAAAACCTGCTTTGCGAGCATAATAGCTGATATGCAAGTCCACGACGCGAGCGATGAGGCCGGTTTGATAGCCCGTGTGAAACGTGACCGGGGTAGCGGGAGGTGTGGATTTTGCAAGCGCCTCGGCATAGAGGCTCAATCCATCTGCGATCAGCTCCGTTTGCGATGGTGCCAGAGCGGCCAGCGCCGTCTTCACCTGTGAACTGGCAAAGGTGTGGATCTCTGCCACGCATTTTCTGCCGCTGTCCGTGAGCGATAGGCTCTTGACCCGTGCATCTGCACCGGGTGTCTCTGCAATCAACCCGGTGGTGATCAGTTTGCGCAACATGCGGCTGACGCTGGATTTTTCAAGGTGGAGACGGTGGCAGAGCACTTTGGCGGTGACGTCGCCGCCTTCGATCTCGATCAGTGCGTGCACAGCGGACGGGGGCAAATCGGTGCCTGCAAAATCGCCGCCCATAAAGCCAAGTTCCCGCACCAACAGGCGCGAGGCTAACCGGATGGCGCGGATGGTTTGAATGTCGGTCACGGTGGTCCCATCAATTAAGTTGTATGGTGCAACTTAATTGCCTGAGGGTGACATGTCAAAGGGCAGTGTAGGGCGCAATGAAAAAAGCCGGGCTTTGCAGAGCCCGGCTTTGAATGTGTGAGTAGTCGCCTTGGTCTTGAAAAATTAGTCGAGGAAGGCCTTCTCGACCACGAAATGCGCAGGTTTTGAATTGGCGCCTTCTTCCAGGCCATAGGTCTCTTCGAACATCTCTTTGAGTTCGAGGTTAAAGGCCAAGTTGCCGCAGATCATGGCGCGGTCGGTTTCTGGCTTCAAGGGTTCCACACCCAGATCCGCAAAGGCTTCGCCGGACTTCATCAGGTCGGTGATGCGGCCCATTTTGGGGCTCTCTTCGCGGGTGGTTGTCGGGTAGTATTTGATCTTCTTCCAGAAGCCTTCGCCGATCACTTCGTTCAGCAGCTCGTCGTCTTTGAGGCTTTCGATCAGCTCGGCACCATAGGTCAGCTCACCCGCTTCGCGGCAGGTGTGGGTGATGATGATCTCGTCGAATTTCTCATATGTCTCGGGCTCGCGCAGCAGGGATGCAAAGGGCGCAAAACCGGTGCCGGTTGCAAAGAACCAGATGCGTTTGCCTGGGATCAGCGCGTCATGCACCAGGGTGCCAACGGGCTTGGGACGCAGGATGATTTCGTCGCCGGGTTCGATGTGCTGCAGTTTGGAGGTCAGCGGGCCGTCTTCGACCTTGATCGAGTAGAATTCCATTTCCTCGGCCCAGGAGGGCGACGCGATGGAATAGGCGCGCATGATCGGCTTGGCTTTGCCGGTCTTCTCGTTCACCTCACCCATCAGACCGATCATTACGAACTCACCCGAGCGGAAGCGCAGCGAGGCGGGACGGGAGACTTTGAAGGAAAACAGACGGTCGGTCCAATGTTTCACTTCGGTTACGGTCTGCGCGTCAGGCAGGGTGGGTGTCTTTGGTTTGGTGTCAACAGCAGCGTCGGTCACGGGACAATCTCGTTTATGGGCAGCACGGGGGAAGATACCCCGATGCTGCGGATTTCTCTTTGATTTTGATCAGGACAGAACAGAGGGGCCCGTAAAAAGTCAAGGCACGCCCCCTGAAAAATTGTCCAGATGGTCAAAATTTAGCGATTGAAGCTTGCTTAGCGGGCGGCTTGGCCACCGCGCAGGCGGGCTTGGTAGTTGTGGTTCTTCCAGTTGGCGCGTGCCAGCCATTGCTCTTGGGGCTGGCGGGTGGCCAGATCATCGCTGATCTCGACCTCATCAAAACCAGAGCGGCGGGCCATGGCATATTGGTCGGCCAGCACATGGCCTTTGGCGCGCAGACGGCCGGTGAACCCCTGCAGGCGCAGCTGACGGGCCAGGGTAAAGCCACGGCCATCCGCAAAGCTGGGGAATTCCACCACAACCAGCTGAACGCCGTCCAACGCGGCTGCAGCTGTTTTCAGATCCGCATCAGAGGCCAGTTGCAGGACATTGTCGCCCTCAAAACCGCCGGTCCAATCGTCCTGGACAAAACCGCTATCGGTTACAATCACACTCATCTTTTACGCTCCTGTGCGTACAAATTTGCCATCCACCACGTGGATACCGCATTCTTCTTTGTTGTCGCCACGCCAACGACCGGCGCGCGGGTCTTCGCCGTCCTTGACCGGGGTGGTGCAGGGGGCACACCCAATCGAAGGATAGCCCTTGGCCACCAGCGGGTGACGGGGCAGGCGGTTTTCATCCATATAGGCGCGCACATCTTCGGGCGCCCAATGGGCCAGCGGGTTGATCTTCATGCGGCCGGTGCCTTGCTCGACCTCAAAGAAGTCCAGCGCCGCGCGGCTGCCCGCCTGAAAGCGTTTGCGACCGGTGATCCAGCCGTCATAGCCATCCAGAGCCTTTTGCAGCGGCAGGGTTTTGCGCAGCGCACAGCAGGCATCCTTGTCGCTGAACCGCAGCGCCCCATAGGGGTCTTTCTCTGCGATGTCTTCGGCTTTGATCACGCGGACATTGCGCAGACCCAGGCGTTCGCTCACCTCTTGCTGGTAGACCAGCGTTTCGGTGAACAGCAGCTCGGTGTCCACAAACAGAACCGGCGTATTGGGATCAATGACCGCTGCCATGTGCAGCAAAACCACGGATTCAGCGCCAAAACTGGACACAAGGGCGATGTTACCCGCCTCTTGCAGAGCGCCTTGCATGACCGATGTGGCTGAGTGGTGGCGGAAGCGCGTATTGAGCGCCTCCACCTTGTCAGCCAAGGCACGGTCTGCATCTGTCAGCGCCTTTGGTTGGATGTGATCCGTGGATGTGAACATGAGCCTTAGGCCACTTTCTTTTCACTGTCGGGATAGAGCGCGGCTTTGAACGGCTCCATGCCCACACGGCGATAGGTTTCAAGGAAGGTTTCTTCCGCAGTTTCGCGCACCTCAAGGTAGGCCGTGATGATGCGTTCAATGGCTGGAATGATCTCATCATAGGCGAAGCCCGGACCAGTGCGTGTGCCGATGGTCGCGGTTTCGGTGCCGTCACCGCCCAGAGTGATCTGGTAGTTTTCGACGCCCGCGCGGTCGAGACCCAGGATGCCGATGTGACCCACGTGGTGGTGGCCACAGGCGTTGATGCAGCCCGAGATCTTGATTTTCAGCGCGCCAATTTCATGCTCCAGCTTCAACTCGTCAAAGCGGGTTGCGATGTCCTGGGCCACCGGGATCGAGCGGGCGGTTGCCAGCGCGCAGTAATCCATGCCAGGGCAGGCGATGATGTCCGAGATCAGTCCCACGTTGGCGGTGGCCAGACCGGCCTCTTTCAGCTTGGCGTGGATCGCGGGCAGGTCCGATTTATGGACATGCGACAGGATCACGTTCTGCTCGTGGCTGATGCGCAGTTCACCATAGGCGAACTGTTCAGCAAGATCTGCCATCACATTCATCTGTGCGGCAGTTGCATCACCCGGTGTCTGGCCATGTGCCTTGACCGAGATCGTGACAATCGCGTGGTCGTCTTTGCGGTGTTTGGCCAGGTTTGTGTCGGCCCAGGCGCGGAAGATCGGATCAGCATCATAGGCCGCATCATAGGCAGCCGTGTCATCGGTGCGGAACTCTGGCGCGGCAAAATGCGCTTCGATCTCTTTCAACAGCTTCTGGTCGGTGCCATCAAACTCGGCGCGACGCTGGATGAACTGCTCTTCAACCATCTCGCGATAGGTGTCGATGCCGTTTTCCTGAACCGTGATCTTGATCCGTGCTTTGTACTTGTTATCGCGACGGCCCAGAATGTTGTAGACGGCCAGAACCGCTTCGAGATAGGGCAGCAGATCCGCCTGCGGCAGGAAGTCACGCAGGACTTTGCCAACCATCGGGGTGCGGCCCAGACCGCCACCCACAATGACCTCAAAACCGGCTTCGCCGTCTTTTTCCACCATGCGCAGGCCTACGTCATGGGCTTTGGTCACGGCGCGGTCATTGGGGCTGCCGGTGATGGCGATCTTGAACTTGCGGCCCAGGAACTGAAATTCCGGGTGGTCGGTGGACCATTGGCGGATCAGCTCGGCAATCGGGCGGGGGTCTTTGATCTCATCCGCAGCGGCGCCGGCAAAATGGTCCGAGGTCACGTTACGGATGGTGTTGCCCGAAGTCTGGATCGCGTGCAGGCCAACCTGACCCAGCGCGTCCAGCATGTCAGGCACGTCTTTCAGTTTTGGCCAGTTGTACTGGATGTTCTGACGGGTGGTGAAATGGCCGTACCCTTTGTCCCATTTCTGCGCCAAAAGCGCCAGGGTGCGCATCTGATCGGGGTTCAGCGTGCCATAGGGGATGGCAACCCGCAGCATATAGGCGTGCAGCTGCAGATAGAGACCGTTCATCAGACGCAGCGGCTTGAACTCATCCTCGGTCAGGGAGCCGTCAATGCGGCGCTCAACCTGGGCGCGGAACTGGGCGTTGCGCTCGGCCAGGAAGGCCGTGTCAAATTGGTTGTACTTATACATCGCTGCGGGCCTCTTGTTTGCCGTGGCTATAGTTGGAAGGACCCGTGCGGCGGAATTCTTCGCGGAAGTGGGTGGGCTCGGGGCCATTTTCGCCGCCTTTGGCGTCGGCCAGATAGGCCCCCACGATCGAGATATTCTGTTTCTCGGCTTCCAGCAGGCGCAGCTGCGCTTCTGCTTCATCTGTAATCAGCTCAGCCTGGGACAGTTCACGTGTCCAAGTGTTGTCGGCAGTGAAGTAAATCACATCACCTTCAAGTAGATCATTGGCGGTCACCACTTTGGGTGTAAAGGGGCGTGGCATTATGCGAGCTCCATTTGTAAATCGTAAAGGGCGGCTGCGCTGTCGCGCGGGGCAAGCCCGAGAAGGGTCAGGGCAGGTCCGTCGAAGGCGGCTTCTGCCAGATCTTGGGGGAGGCGGTCCAGTGTTGTTTCCAACACGCGTTGATCGGAGCGCGAGGCATTTTCGACAATTGTCACAGGGGTTGCGCGATCCGCACCATGCATGATCAGGCGACCCTGGACAAAACGGGCGGATTTCTTGCCCATATAAACGGCGGCGACCTGGCCGGGACGGGCCAACGCAGCCCAGTCGTGATCGGCAAAGCCCTTCATGTCGTGGCCGGTCATGAACCGCACCGATGTGTTGCGCCCACGTTGGGTCAGGCTTTGCCCGATGCCCGCAACCGCGGCAGATGCGGCGGTGATGCCGGGGACGATCTGATAGGCGACGCCTGCCTGTTCACAGGCGGTGACTTCTTCGTCCAAGCGGCCAAAGATGGTGGGGTCGCCGGACTTCAGGCGGACCACTTTCAATCCGGCCTGCGCATGGGCAACCAGACGCGCGCAGATCTCTTCCTGCGAGACTTGCGGGCCAAAACCCTCTTTGCCGACGTTTTCCAGCTGCGCCGAGTCGCCTGCCAGTTCCAGGATCTCGGCGCTGACCAGACGGTCGAACAGGATCACATCGGCCTGTTGCAGGGATTTGACCGCTTTGACGGTCAACAGATCCGCGTCACCGGGGCCAGAGCCCACAAATGCCACGGCACCGGCCACCAGACAAAACGGACCACGCGCAGGGGCGGTGGCGGTTTTGATTGGGGATATGCGTTGCTGTGTCATTACTCAGGACCCGTGTTGTCGTTTGACTTGATGCTAGATATAGGAAATATTCCCCCATGCCTGCCATATGTAAGAAAAAATAAGGATGATTATTCTATGCCCATCGGCGCGCAGAATGGTTTGTCCTGAAATGGAAGGAAAACAGGAATGACGGTGCGGATAGACGGGACAGATCGGAAAATTTTGGCAGAGCTGCAGCGGGATGCCGGGCAGTCACTGGATGAAATTGCACGTCGTGTTGGCAGTTCCAAGACGCCAGTCTGGAATCGGATCCGCAAAATGAAGGATGCGGGCGTCATCAAACAGCAGACCTTTTTGCTGGATGCAGAGGCGCTGGGATATGAGGCGTGTTTCTTTGTCTTGATCCGCACGTCCGAGCATGAGGCGGATTGGCAGGCCAAGTTCCTGAAGGCCTTGCAGGACCGCCCCGAGGTGCAAGAGGCGCATCGTCTGGCGGGCGACATCGATTATATTATCAAGGTGCGTGTTCAAAACGCGCGGGCCTATGACAAATTCTATCAGGCGCTGATCTCAGAGGTGCGGGTCCATAATGTAACGGCCCTCTTGTCGATGGAAGAGATCAAATCCACCACCATGCTGCCGATCGAGACCTGAGCGTGTTTTAATCCACCTGCACCATCACGCTGCTGTAGCCATGAAAATGGTAGCTGGGCGGGAAGGTGGGTACCTCAGCCAGGTTCAGGTTCGGGCACCGGGTCAAAAGGATCGGCAGGGCGATCTGCATTTCCATCCGGGCCAAGGGCGCGCCGACGCAAAAATGCAGCCCACCGCCAAAGGATTTGTTGACCTTGGGCGCGCGGGTCGGGTCGAATTGATCCGCACGGGGACAAGCCTCTGGGTCGCGGTTGGCGGCGGCCAAAAGCAGCGCCACCTGATCACCGCGTTTGAACCGGTGGCCGCACATCTCCACCTCTTCATAGGCATAGCGGGTGAACATATGCAGCGGCGGGTCAAAGCGCAGGATTTCCTCAATCAGCCGTTCAATGCCACCGGGTGCGATCCAGCTGGTTTCCCAACCCTCCTGCAACATGATCCGCAGCCCATTGCCCAGGGTGGAGACCGTCGCCTCGTGCCCGGCGTTCAGCAACAGGATGCAGGTGCTGACCAGTTCATCGGTGCTGAGGGTTGCGCCTTTTTCCTCGGCTGCGATCAGGCGGGTGATCAGGTCGTCACGGGGATCGGCGCGGCGGGCGTCGATGTAGTGGCGCAGATAGAGGCTGAAATCAGCAGCGGCTTGTGCGGCGCGCAGTTCCGTCTGGTGGTCACGGCCGGCCTGATACATGGCGACAATCTCGTTGGACCATTGGACCAGCAGCATCGCGTCGCGCTCGGGCACGCCCAGGAGGCGACAGATGGTAATGGCGGGCACCTGGATGCAATAGGATTTGAGGATGTCAAAAGGCTGTGTCGGGAATTGGTCGATCAACTGATGGCACAGCGCCTCAATCTCAGGGCGCAGGGCTTCGACCGCGCGGGGCGTAAAGGCGCGCTGAACCAGTTTGCGCAGCCGGGTGTGGCGCGGTGGCTCCAGCTCCAACATGGAATGCGCTTCGACGGCCAGAAACGGCGCAAGATGCGGCGCGGGATCTGTGACCAGCTCTGCCGGGCATGCGCGGCCAAACCGGCGGTCGCGCAGCAGCATATGCACCGCATTGTGGGAAAAGGCTGCGACCATCCCATAGTCCTGCCAGAAATGCAGCGGCCCGTCTTGGCGGGCGCGATCATAAAACCCATAAGGGTTTTGAACAAAGTCGGGATCGGTCGGGGACTGGTACAAGGTCTTCATATCATAAACTCTTTGCCACGATCTCTGGTCAATGCAAAGCCTGCTTTGTTAAGGTGACAGGGATGCAAACACGTATGAAAAACCGCTGGGTGGCGATCGTTGGCTTTTTGGCGGCCGTGTTGACCCTGTCTGCCATTGTCTGGACCTATGGGTTTCGTCAGGCAGTGGACACATTGGCACAACGCACGGCGGCGGACCTGGAACTGGCGTCCGACCGGGTCACGTCCCAGTTGCAGGTCTATCAAGAGCTGGCCGTACTGATGGCAGACCACCCCGAAGTGCGGAGGCTGGCGGCTGGCGAACCCTCGGCACAGGTGGCGGACTTCCTGCAATCGGCGGCGGATAAAACGGGCGCGGTGGACGTGTTTTTTGTCAACACTGAGGGCGAGGCCGTGGCGCAGGATCAAAGCCGGCCAGAACGCGTGGTTCGGGGCAGACCCTTTTTTGACCGGGTGCTGCAGGGGGCACTGGGCACGGGGTATGCGGTGTTGTCGCCCGGCGCGCAGCGGGCCTATTTCTTTGCGGCGCCGATTTTTGGCACCAGTGGCGTACAGGGTGCGTTGGTGGTGGTGGTCGATGTTGAAGATGTCGAACAGACCTGGCGCGGATCCCTGCCTGCGGTGTTTTTCACCAATGAAGAGCAGCAGATCTTTATCTCAAACCGGCCAGAATTGCTGCATTACCAACGCTCTGCCGATGGCAGTCGCTTGTATGACAGTCACGGGATTGAGCAGGTGATCCAGCAAGTCTCGGTCGGGGGGCATGATCTGTGGATGTCATCGTTTAACCCCTATTTGCCGGAAACCGCATTGCATCAGGCGGTGAACCTGCCGGGGCTGAACCTGGTAGGGGAGATCCTGGTGGATGTGGCCCCGGCGCATCGGTTGGCGATGTTGCAGGCGGCCACGGTGATGGCGCTGTGTCTGGCCTTTGGCGCGGTGCTTTATCTGGTGACGGAACGGCGCCGCACGCTGGCCTTGGCCAATGCCGAGCTGGAAGGGCGCGTGGCGCAACGGACCCAGGAGCTGACCCGCGTGAACGAGGATCTGCGCCGCGAAGTGCATGAACGCCAAGAGGCCGAAGCCGCATTGACCCGTGCGCAGGCGGATCTGGTCCAGGCGGGAAAACTGTCGGCGCTGGGCCAGATGTCCGCCGGGATCAGTCACGAGCTGAACCAGCCCTTGATGGCGATCCAGCAATATGCGGAGAACGGCTCTGCCTTTTTGGCGCGCAACAAAAGCGACCGGGCCGGGGATAATCTGACCCGCATTGCGGATCTGGCGGCGCGTATGGCGCGGATCATCAAAAACCTGCGCGCCTTTGCCCGCAATGAAAGCGAGCCTGTGGGGCGGGTGGATGTGATTGCGGTGATCAATACCGCCGTAGAGCTGACCGAGCCGCGGCTGACGGCGGATCGCATTGAGCTGGACTGGGACCCGGCATCGTTTTCCGCGCCGGTTTATGCATTGGGCGGCGAGGTGCGTTTGGGGCAGGTCTTTGTGAATCTGATCAACAATGCCGCCGATGCAATGATGGAACAGGACAACCGGCTGATCCGCATTTATGTGCAGGCCGGGCAAAAACTGTCCGTCAGCGTGCGGGATGTTGGACCTGGATTGAAAGAGCCAGAAAAGGTCTTTGATCCGTTTTACTCCACCAAAGATGTCAGCATCAACGAAGAGGGGATGGGGCTGGGGCTGTCGATCTCATACGGGTTAGTGCAAAGCTTTGGCGGCAATATCCGAGGCATCAACACGGAACAGGGTGCGCTGTTCACCGTTGAGCTTGACTATTGGAACAAGGAAGATGCGGCATGACACGCAAGGTTCTGTTGGTGGATGATGATGTCGCGGTGCGCGACGCGCTGGGGCAGACGCTGGAACTGCATGATCTGGATCCGGCGACATTTGGGTCGTTTGTGGCGGCCAAAGATCACATCACGGCCGCCTTTCCGGGGGTCATCCTGTCCGACATTCGCATGCCCGGTCGGGATGGGTTTCATTTGCTGGATTACGCGCTGGAAAAAGATCCCGAACTGCCGGTGATCCTGCTGACCGGTGAGGGGGATATTCCCATGGCGGTGCGGGCGATCTCGCAGGGGGCCTTTGACTTTCTGGAAAAACCCTGTGCGACGGCGGAGCTGTTAGCGGTTCTGGAACGCGCGCTGAAAACGCGGGCTCTGGTGCTGGAAAACCGTGAGTTGAAACGCAAGCTGGAGACCGGTGATGCGGCGACGCGGATGTTGTTTGGCAGCTCTGCACAGGCCAAGGAGATGCGCGCCCGCGCCCGCAGTGTGGCCCCGACCCAGGCCGAAGTGCTGGTGACCGGCGCTCCCGGCAGCGGCGTGTCCAAAGTGGCCGAGGTCATCCATCTGATGTCGCCGGTGGCGCAGGGCCCCTTTGTGAAACGGGTTGCGGCCTCTTTCAGTGCTGAAGATATTGCCGCAGGGTTTCAGGAAGCAGCCCAGGGGACTCTGTTCCTGGATGAGGTGCAGCTTTTGTCGACCGAGGCGCAATATGCGGTGCTGGACGCGTTGGAGCGCGGTGTCGAAGCGCGGATGATTGCGGGCACAACTGTGGATCTGCAGGCGGCTGTCACGGCAGGCGCGTTTAACGCGGATCTGTTTTACCGGCTGGATGTGATGCGGGTGCGTATCCCGTCCCTGGCCGAGCGGCCATCTGACATTCCGGTCCTGTTTCGCCATTATGTGGCGCAGGCCGCAGAGCAGGCAGGCATCAAAGCGCCCGAGATCTCGGCGGAGTATATGGCGTCACTGATGGCGCGGGATTGGCCGGGAAATGCGCGTTCGCTCATGTCGGCTGCGATGCGTTTTGTGCTGGGCATGCCCGAAGAGGTGTCCGAGGCGGCGGAGCTGGGATTGGCAGAGCAGATGGCGCAGGTCGAGCGGTCGTTGTTGATCGCGGCACTTGGGCGGGAAAACGGGCGGGCCGCGGCGGCGGCACAGTCCCTGAAGCTGCCGCGCAAGACCTTTTATGACAAGCTTGCGCGCTATGGGATTCGCCCTGAGGACTACCGGCGCTAACAGTTGTGCGGATTTCCGCACAAACCCAAAATCCGTTGTGCGGGTTTTCGCACAGATCAAAAAACAAACACCCATGCGGTATTCTTGTGCAAATTATACGCCTTTGAAAACAATCGCGAAATTTTCGTGATTCGGTGAAATTCGAATCAATTCTTGTGGCGGGATTTGCGATTGGACACATTTGCGGCGAGCCCTCGCCTTGGGTGGGGGTAGGGATTCTTACTGGGAGGTTATCATGAAATTCCTGACCGTTGCGGCAACTGCCGTTGCTCTGTCCGCGACCGCTGGTGCAGCGTTTGCTGCCTGTGATGATGGCGAGATCGTCGCCAAGTTCAGCCACGTGACCAACACCGACAAGCACCCCAAAGGGATTGCTGCGTCTTTGCTGGAAAAGCGCGTGAACGAAGAGATGAACGGTGTTATGTGCATCGAGGTCTACCCGAACTCGACACTGTACAACGATAACAAAGTACTCGAAGCAATGTTGCAGGGCGATGTTCAGCTGGCCGCGCCGTCCCTTTCCAAATTCGAGAAGTTCACCAAGCAGTTCCGCCTGTTTGACCTGCCGTTCATGTTCAAGAACATCGAAGCCGTTGACGCATTCCAAGGTTCCGAAGCCGGTCAGTCGATGCTGGATTCGATGCAGCGCCGTGGTCTGCAAGGTCTGGCCTTCTGGCACAATGGCATGAAGCAGATGTCGGCAAACAAGCCGCTGATCTCACCCGAAGACGCGCAGGGCCTGAAGTTCCGCGTTCAATCCTCGGACGTGCTGGTTGCGCAGATGGAAGCCATCGGTGGTTCGCCCCAGAAAATGGCGTTCTCTGAAGTTTACGGCGCGCTGCAGCAGGGCGTTGTGGACGGTCAGGAAAACACCTGGTCCAACATCTACGGCAAGAAGTTTTTTGAAGTTCAAGATGGTATCACCGAAACCAACCACGGTGTTCTGGACTATTTGGTAGTGACCAATGTGGACTGGCTGAACAGCCTGGACGCAGACGTGCGTGATCAGTTCCTGACCATCCTGAATGAAGTGACCGCAACCCGGAACGCGGAATCCACCAAAGTCAACGGCGAAGCAAAAGCGTCGATCATCGAAGCAGGTGGCGTTGTACGCACCCTGGATGACGCACAGCGTTCCGTCTGGCTGGAAGCGATGAAGCCGGTTTGGGATCAGTTTGCAGGTGACGTAGGCGCCGAAATGATCGAAGCCGCACAAGCTGCAAACGCGGGCCTCTAAGCCATTACTTTTGCGGAGGGGCAGATCATTGCCCCTCCCACATCTTTAGGCGACGGAGCACTCCTGTCGCTGTCCTTTTTCCTTACAACTTGGGAGACGAACTATGTCGGGGGCACATTCCGGCCCGACCGGGTTTATTGATGCAATCGAGGAGACCTTGATTGCCATCATTCTGGGGCTGATGACAGCTCTGACATTCGCCAATGTAATCGCGCGATTTGTCTTTAACTCCAATATCCTCTGGGGACTGGAAGCCACGGTGTTCCTGTTTGCGTGGCTGGTTCTGCTGGGCGCATCCTACGCGGTCAAGAAACACTCGCATCTTGGTGTGGACGCGATTGTCAACATGTTGCCACAGGGACCGCGCCGCGTGGTTGGCCTGTTTGCGGCGGCCTGCTGTATCGTGTTCTCGCTGCTGTTGCTGAAAGGCGCCTATGACTATTGGGCGGTTTTTGCGGATCTGCCGCCGACCTCTGGCCGTTGGTTCCCGACGGGGCTCAACGAGACCGCGCGTTCGCAAAGCTTCTATGAGGTGCAGGACGTTCCGATGATCGGCGCCTTCCGTTTCCTGGAAGAGATGATCAACTACGGCGATTCTTACGAGAAGCTGCCGAAAGTGGTGCCCTATGTTGTGCTGCCGGTGTCGATGCTGTTGCTGGTGATCCGGTTCACACAGGCGGCTGTACAGATTTTCCGCGGCCAAGCCGACCGTCTGGTTGCAAGCCACGAAGTAGAAGATGAGCTGGAAGCCGTGCGGGCCCAGCGTGGGGAGCATGACTGATGGACGTGGTATTTCTATTTGGCATGGTGATTGGCCTGCTGTTGTTGGGCGTGCCGATTGCCGTATCGCTGGGCCTCAGCTCGACGATCTTCCTACTGATCTATTCCGACAGCTCTCTGGCCTCTGTTGCAGGCACGCTGTTTGAAGCCTTTGAAGGTCACTTTACCCTTCTGGCGATCCCATTTTTTATTCTGGCGTCCAGCTTCATGACCACGGGCGGCGTGGCGAAACGGATCATCCGGTTCTCGATCGCCTGTGTGGGCCACCTGCCGGGTGGTCTGGCGATTGCGGGTGTGTTTGCCTGTATGCTGTTTGCGGCCCTGTCCGGCTCGTCCCCGGCAACCGTTGTGGCCATTGGTTCCATCGTGATCGCAGGTATGCGTCAGGTGGGCTATTCCAAGGAATTCGCCGCCGGTGTGATCTGTAACGCGGGCACCTTGGGCATTCTGATCCCGCCGTCGATCGTGATGGTGGTTTACGCGGCCGCGGTTGAAGTTTCAGTCGGGCGGATGTTCCTGGCCGGTGTTATTCCGGGCCTTCTGGCTGGTCTGTTCCTGATGGTGACTATCTATGTGATGGCCAAGGTTAAGAACCTGCCCAAAGGCGAATGGCTGGGCTGGGGCGAGGTCTTTGCCTCTGCGCGTGATGCGGGCTGGGGGCTGTTCCTGATCGTGATCATTCTGGGCGGCATCTATGGTGGCATCTTTACCCCAACCGAGGCTGCGGCTGTTGCGGCGGTCTATGCCTTCCTTATTGCGTCCTTTGTCTACAAAGACATGGGGCCGCTCTCAAATGGGGAAAATGCTCCAAAGACGCCGCTGATCAAGAAACCTTTGGCGTTGATCACCGCCTTTGTGCACCCTGACACCAAGCATACGCTGTTTGAAGCCGGTAAGCTGACCGTGACCCTGCTGTTTGTGATTGCCAACGCGTTGATCCTGAAGCACGTGCTGACCGATGAGCAGGTGCCGCAGCATATCGCCAATGCGATGCTGTCTGCGGGCTTTGGCCCGGTGATGTTCCTGATCGTTGTCAACGTGATCCTGCTGATTGGTGGCCAGTTCATGGAGCCCTCGGGTCTGTTGGTGATCGTTGCACCACTGGTGTTCCCGATTGCAATCGAGCTGGGCATTGATCCGATCCATCTGGGCATTATCATGGTGGTGAACATGGAGATCGGGATGATCACCCCGCCGGTTGGTCTGAACCTCTTTGTGACCTCGGGCGTTGCGGGCATGCCGATGATGGCTGTGGTTCGTGCGGCCCTGCCGTTCCTGGCGGTTCTGTTCGTCTTCCTGATCCTGATCACCTATGTTCCGGTGATTTCGACCTTCCTGCCCAACCACTTTATGGGGCCGGAGATCGTCACCAAATAGAGATAAAAAGAAGAGACCCGCCGGACAAACCGGCGGGACCCAAGTAATACCTAAAGGCGTCCCCTCGTGCGCCTTTTTTCTTGTGTCGGCTTAAAGCGCTGCAGCGATTGGACCAAAGTCAGCCGCCTTGAGGCTTGCACCGCCGACCAATGCGCCATCGACGTTCGAGACGCCAAAGATCTCGGCTGCATTGCCCGGTTTGACAGAGCCGCCATAGAGCAGCGGGATCGCATTGCCGATGGCATCGCCGAAACGGGCGACCAATTCCGCGCGCAGGAAATCATGAACTTCGCCGATTTGCTCCAAAGTCGGGACCTTGCCGGTGCCAATGGCCCAGACCGGTTCATAGGCCACAACGGTGTTTTCACCTATGATGCCATCAGGCAGGGAGCCTGCAAGCTGGGACCCCGCCACTTTGAGCGTGTCACCCGCTTCGCGTTCATCCAGAGTTTCGCCGATGCAGACCACCGCAACCAGCCCCTGGGCCTGGGCGGCTTCGGTCTTGGCGCGGACGATGATGTCGGTTTCGCCATGGTCGGTGCGACGTTCTGAGTGGCCGAGGATCACAGCCGTAGCACCGGCATCTTTCAGCATCTCGGCGCTGAGGTCACCGGTATGGGCGCCGGAATTCGCGGCGTGGCAATCCTGACCGCCAATCGCCACTTTGCTACCGGATACGGTTTCGGCTGCTGCGCTGACCAATGTGGCAGGGGGGCAGATCAGAATGTCAGCTGATGCGTCTTTTGTTGCGTCTGCGATAGCGGCCAGTTCCGCCAAAGCGGCGCGGGTGCCATTCATTTTCCAATTGCCAGCTGCAAGTTTACGCGCCATTTCGGTAGTCTCCCTTACCCGTTACACGGGCAGGAAATAACATTGTGAGCGCTCACCTACAATCTCTGAAAAAGCCGCAGAGAAGGGCCGCGCGCTTATTCGCGGCCCGGAACCTTGAAGCTGATGGATTCTCCGCAGCCGCAGGCTTCTGCAACATTAGGATTGTTGAACTTGAAGCTCGCTTCCAAGAGCGACACCTCATAGTCAATCTCGGTCCCAAAGAGGAACATCTGCGCCATCGGCGCAATCAGGATGCGCGCGCCATCCTGTTCGACGACCTCGTCATTGGGGTCGGCAGTGTCGACATATTCCATGGTGTATTCCATGCCGGCGCAGCCGCCTTTTTTGACGCCAATGCGCAGGCCCGCGGTGCCGTCTTTTTCCATCAGTTTGGAAATCTGAGCGGCGGCGCGCGGGGTCATGGTGACGGCTTGTTTGCCGGGAATGCCAAACATTTTGATCTCCGAAAGAGGGGTTGCCTGTAACCTAGGGTCGCACAGGCCAGGCTTCAAGTCACGGGAAGGTTACATGAAGCCCAATTCGAGGCGCGCCTCGTCTGACATCATCTCCATGCCCCAGGGCGGTTCCCATGTCAGCTGCACGTCCACGCTTTTGATACCATCGACCGGGGATACGGCATCAATGATCCAGCCCGGCATCTCACCGGCGACGGGGCAGCCGGGCGCGGTCAGAGTCATGATGATGCGCACATCATTGTCGTCCGAAATGTCGATCGTGTAGATCAGGCCCAAGTCATAAATATTGACCGGAATTTCCGGGTCATAAACCGAGCGGCATGCGGCCACGACAGCCTCATACAGCGCGTGTGTCACGCTTGAAGGCGCAATCAGCGGCGTGCCTTCCATGGTTTCGGGAGTATTGGTCATCGGTGCCTCGAATGTAATCCGACAGAATATATAGGGAACTCTGCCCGAGGCGTCCAGTGGGGCAGGGCAGATCACCGGAAACTTGGGGCAAATTCCCGGTGATCTAATGTAGTTGCGGACAGGTTTGGGCCAGTTTTCAGTCCGACTTTGATATCTCAGTCGTTGATATCGTGGTCAAAGGTTTTGACCTGACCGTTAGGAAGCGAGAAGACCCGGCGCAAGACCAGCCACGCGGCCAAAGACAGAACCGCAAAAAGCAATACCAACAGGGAGGGTGCGACTACCAGGTCTGGCACCACCAGAAACAGCACGGCGATGATGCCAGCGCCAATACCAAAGCCCAAAGCGATGAAGCCGGGGGCCAGCACTTCGATCACAATCAGGGCCAGGGCAGCGATGCCCCAGACCCACCACACAAGCCAAAACGCGTCTTGCACTATTTTACCCCTTTCAGCAATTTAAAGGCGTCGCCAAAGGCTTCCAGCGCCTGAGCCGGCACCACAATGGTTTGTTTGCCATTGCCCTGTCCCAAAGCCGTCAGCGACTCTACCTGTTTCAGGGCCACCTGATACTGGGCCGCCTCAATGCCGTTTTCCTTGATCGCTTTGGCGACAACTTCGGTGGCATAGGCTTCGGCCTCGGCCTCGATCCGGCGGGCCTTGGCGGTTTGTTCGGCGGCATAAAGCTCAGCATCAGCGGCGAGCTCAACCGAGCGTTTCTGACCTTCGGCCTCGGTCACCTGGGCGCGGCGGGCGCGTTCGGCGTTCAACTGTTGCAGCATCGCGTCGCGCGTGGCCTGATCGAGGTTCACGTCCAGGATTTCGGCGCGGGTCACTTCAATACCCCAGTTGTCCACCGCGTCCTCGACGCTTTCCTGAATGCGGCTGATCAGCTGGGCGCGGTTGGATTGCACCTCGTCCAGATCCATTTTGCCGATCTCGGCCCGCACGATCCCGGCCACGGTTGTGGCAATGGCGCCGTCGACGTCGCGGATGCGGTAAACGGTCTTTTCCGGTTCCAGAATGCGGTAAAACACCGAAGTGTCGATCTGCACCAGCACGTTGTCCTTGGTGATCGCATCCTGAGAGGCATTGGGCAGCTGGCGCTCCAGGATCGAGATCTTGTGCGCCACATTATCGAGAAACGGGATGATGAAGTTGATGCCGGGTCCAAGCACCGCATGCAGTCGGCCAAAACGTTCAACAACAAACTTCTGCGACTGCGGCACGATGCGCACCCCGCGGAAGATAATAAGAATGACGACAACGGCCGCGACGATAAAAATGATGTTCTGCGACAGAAGGTCGAGGATGAGCTGCTCCATGCCCGTGGGCTCCTTAAAAAGAAATTTCAGCGTCTGATGAACAGATTAAATGCGAATGTGCGGAATACATAGGCATTTCCTGTCGTGGTCGCAATCGCTCTGCCTTGGCAAAGCGGCTAAGTTTGCGTATGGACGCGGCCTTGGATCACGTGGAGCGGATGAGATGGCACAGGACTTCGGGTTTACTCTGAATGCAACGGACGGCATGGCGCGAACCGGGGTGATCAATACCCCGCGCGGTGAGATCCGGACGCCTGCCTTTATGCCGGTTGGCACAGCTGCCACGGTCAAAGCGATGATGCCCGAAAGCGTGCGCGCGACAGGGGCCGATATCCTGCTGGGCAATACTTACCATCTGATGCTGCGCCCCACGGCTGAGCGGATCGACCGCTTGGGGGGCTTGCACAAGTTCATGAATTGGGAGCGTCCGATCCTGACCGACAGCGGCGGGTTCCAGGTGATGTCGTTGGCAGGGCTGCGCAAGCTGACCGAGCACGGCGTGACGTTTAAATCCCATATCGATGGATCCAAACACGAGCTGACACCGGAACGGTCGATGGAGATCCAGCGGCTGTTGGGCTCTGACATTGTCATGTGTTTTGACGAATGCCCCGCATTGCCCGCGGATCGCGACCGGATTGCCGAATCCATGCGGCTGTCGATGCGGTGGGCCGAGCGGTCGCGTGACGCTTTTGGGGATCGTCCGGGGCATGCGCTGTTTGGGATCATGCAAGGTGGTCTGGAACAGGACTTCCGCGAAGAAAGCGCCGAAGCGTTGAAAGCCATCGGGTTTGAAGGCTATGCCATCGGAGGTCTGGCTGTGGGTGAGGGGCAGGAGGCGATGTTTGGCTGCCTGGACTATGCTCCGGGTTTCCTGCCTGAGGACAAACCGCGTTATTTGATGGGCGTGGGCAAGCCGGATGACATCGTCGGCGCGGTCAAACGCGGCGTGGATATGATGGATTGCGTTTTGCCATCGCGCTCTGGGCGCACGGGCCAAGCCTGGACACGGCGCGGTCAGATCAACATCAAAAACGCCCGCCACGCGGATGATCCGCGCCCGCTTGATGAAAACTGCACCTGTCCGGCCTGTTCCAATTACAGCCGCGCCTATCTGCACCATGTGTTCCGCTCGAACGAGATGATCTCGGGCATGCTGCTGACCTGGCACAATCTGCATTATTTTCAGCAGATCATGCAGGAAATGCGCGATGCCATTGCCGCGGGCACATTTGAGGCCTGGGAGGCGAACTTCCACGCGATGCGGGCCGAAGGCGATATCGATCCGCTGTAATGCGGTGTCGTTTTGGCTGGAGTAATGGTTTTAAGTCAGTCTCCGAGTTTGGTGTCAATAAGGTGACGCGTTTGATGCGCGGCCTTGTTGGAACACCAAGCCCCGGAGACTGCGTCATTTCAGACATTAAAATCGCCAAAGACGGCGTGCTGGTGGGGCGTTTACAGCGCTGCTTGGTTGTGGTGGCGTGGTGTAATAAAGTGGGTCACAAGAACTAAGCCTTTCCCAAAGAGCTGAGCCAGACCAAAGCTGCCCGCAAGGATCACACCAAGGGCGGTATAGTCGGCTGAGCGGCTAAATTCAGCGCCCCCCAGCAGCAAGGCCGTCAACCAACCGGCCGCGGACATTGCCGCAAAACTGGCCAGCATGAGTTTTTTCCCCAATCCCAAGTCGATCAGGCGTCGTCCCACGAGGGTATTGATGACCGGAACCGCAACCCGCGCCATGGCCATCGCAGTTACGGTCAACAGGATGACGGTTGACAGTTTTGCCCAGAGTTTGGGGGATGCAGCTGCCAAATCACCGTTGGTTTTGAGATAAAACAATCCCAGCCCGGTGATCCAAAGCCCCCACAGCGCCACCGTGATAATCTTGTGCGCACGGTTGATCAGAAGGGTGTCGTCGTCTTGGAGCGGGCGGAAGGCGCGGCGCAGTATATGAAGGTCTGTCAAAAGGACGGTTCCAAGCCCGACGGCCAAGGCCATTAGGTGGGACAGAACCAGAAGATCCTTTGCAAGTTTTGTTGGGGTCGTATCTTCAAAGATACCAATTATGTTGTGTAACATATCGAATTTTCTCGATCACTTTGTTGAGTTTTTCAAAAAAAACACGCGACGCATTTCACGTTCGCTACTGGTCAACAAAATCGGAAAGGAAACGGTTTCCGTAAGGACACTGTGGTCGATGGGTTCCAGGGATTAACAGTTATTAATCATTCGACTTTTACTTGAATTTTTGAGTTTGCGTGGTGGGAACGTTTGCAAACTGACCCAAACATCGCGGGTGAGTGCGCCGTAACGCAGGCGCCAAATCTTAGGCGTAGACCGGTCTCTTAAGTTTTCGCTGACCTTCTCTGTAAAAGTGCTCTTGTGATCGCCGCGACCTGGGGGCAATGTGGGGGGTAACCCAGATGGCTTGAAAATGACGGATCATCTGACCAAATAAAAAGCTCCAAAGAGGAGACGGCCAGGGCTGCCAAGATCGGGGCCGGACCGTCTTGCCAAACAAAGGACCGAGTATGCAAGAGCCACTCAATTCCTCCTATCCTGTTCTTCCGCTGCGCGATATCGTGGTCTTCCCCCACATGATTGTGCCGCTGTTCGTGGGCCGTGACAAATCGGTGCGCGCGCTGGAAGAGGTCATGGGGGATGACAAACAAATCCTGCTCTCAAGCCAGATTGACCCGTCGGAGGATGATCCGGAAACCGATGGCATTTACAATGTCGGTGTTCTGGCCAATGTGCTGCAGCTGCTGAAGCTGCCCGATGGCACCGTTAAAGTGCTGGTCGAAGGTCAGGAACGTGTGACGATCACCGATTTCCTGGAAAACGAAAACTTCTTTGAGGCGCGGGTCGAAGCGCTGACAGAGATCCCCGGTGATGTGACCACCACCGAAGCCTTGGTGCGCACCGTGGGGGATGAGTTTGAGCGTTACGCCAAAGTGCGCAAGAACATCCCCGAAGAGGCGCTGGCGGCTGTTGGGGAAACCGCCGAACCTGCAAAGCTTGCCGATCTGGTGTCGGGCCATCTGGGCATCGAAGTGGACCGCAAACAGGAACTGCTGGAAACGCTGTCCGTCAGCGAACGCCTTGAGAAGGTCTATGGGCTGATGCAGGGCGAAATGTCCGTCTTGCAGGTCGAGAAGAAGATCAAGACGCGTGTGAAATCTCAGATGGAGAAGACCCAGCGTGAATATTACCTGAATGAGCAGATGAAGGCCATTCAGAAGGAGCTGGGCGACGGTGAAGAAGGCGCAGGCGAAGTTGCCGAGCTGGAAGAGAAAATCGCTGCAACGAAACTCTCCAAAGAAGCGCGCGAGAAGGCCGATGCCGAGCTGAAGAAGCTCAAGAACATGTCGCCCATGTCGGCTGAGGCCACCGTCGTGCGCAACTATCTGGACTGGATGCTATCGATCCCGTGGGGCACCAAATCCCGCGTCAAAAAGGATCTGGGCCGCGCGCAGGAGATCCTGGATCAGGATCACTATGGTCTGGAGAAAGTCAAAGAACGTATCGTTGAATATCTTGCGGTGCAACAGCGGTCTGCCAAGCTGAAGGGGCCGATCTTGTGCCTTGTTGGCCCTCCGGGTGTCGGTAAAACCTCGCTGGGGAAATCCGTGGCCAAAGCCACCGGGCGCGAATTCATCCGCATCGCCCTGGGTGGGGTGCGGGACGAGTCTGAGATCCGCGGTCACCGCCGGACCTATATCGGGTCGATGCCGGGTAAGATCATTCAGGCGCTGAAAAAGGCCAAAACCACCAACCCGCTGATCCTGTTGGATGAGATCGACAAGATGGGTCAGGATTTCCGGGGCGATCCGGCGTCTGCGATGTTGGAGGTTCTTGATCCGGAACAGAACAACACCTTTATGGACCACTACCTTGAGGTGGAATATGATCTGTCCAACGTGATGTTCCTGACCACCTCGAACAGCTACAACATGCCGGGTCCGCTGATGGACCGGATGGAGATCATTCCGCTGTCGGGCTACACTGAAGACGAAAAGCGTGAGATCGCCAAGCAGCATCTGATTTCCAAGCAGGTCAAAAACCACGGGCTCAAGGCCAAGGAATTTGAACTGCAGGAAGACGCGCTGACGGATATTATCCGCACCTATACCCGCGAGGCGGGCGTGCGGAATCTGGAGCGTGAGATTGCGAAGGTTGCGCGGAAGTCTTTGACCAAGATCGTCAAGAAGGAAGCCGAAAGCGTGACTGTCACGCCGGACAATCTGGATGAATTCCTGGGCGTGCCCAAATACCGCTTTGGTCTGGCCGAAAAGGAAGATCAGATCGGTGTGGTTACCGGTCTGGCCTATACTTCGGTCGGCGGTGAGCTCTTGTCGATTGAGGCGCTGCGCCTGCCGGGTAAAGGGCGGATGAAGACCACCGGTAAGCTGGGCGATGTGATGAAGGAGTCGATTGAGGCGGCGTCTTCTTATGTGCGCTCAATCTCGCCGCAGATCGGGGTCAAACCGCCTAAGTTCGACAAGTGGGATATCCACGTCCACGTGCCTGAAGGGGCCACGCCAAAAGACGGCCCGAGCGCGGGTCTGGCGATGGTGACTTCTATTGTGTCCGTGCTGACGCAGATTCCGGTGCGCAAGGACATCGCCATGACCGGTGAAGTTACCTTGCGTGGGAATGCGCTGGCGATTGGGGGGCTCAAGGAAAAACTTCTGGCAGCCTTGCGCGGCGGTATCAAAACCGTGCTGATCCCGGAAGAAAACGCCAAAGACCTGCCGGAGATCCCGGACAACGTCAAAGAAGGGCTGGACATCATCACCGTGAGCCACGTGTCCGAAGTGCTGAAAATCGCGCTGACCGGCACGCCTGAGGCGATCGAGTGGGATGAAGAGGCCGAAGAGGCTGCGGCGGCACAAGCGGCGCTGGAAAAAGGTGCCGGATCAAGCGCCACAGCGCATTGATCGCCAAGCTGGCATTTTTGTTGATGACATTAAGAAAGGGCGGTCCGCATGGGCCGCCCTTTTGAGTTGTCCTAATTGTTTAGGCCGCCTTGAATTTGGCGTTTTAAGTTGATCCCCAACTGGATGATTGGCCACCTGCGCACGGTAAGTTGCCGCAGGCAGCGGGGCGCCTTTTATGGAAGGACGCCAAAGGGTTCAAGCCGCTTGTGCGGACATTTGTTCCTCGACCGTGGCGATGGCGATATCCGCCGGGCTGACACCGGCTGTTTCGGCCTGATCCAGCATTTTTTGTAAGGTGCCGGTCAGGGCCTGCAGCTTGGCCTCTACAAAACCGGCGCGGTCGCGGATTTGCAAAACTTCGGTCGCGACATTTATGATCCCACCGCCATTCGCGACAAAATCCGGCGCATACAGGATGCCACGATCATGTAGCTGGCCTGCATCCTGGGGGGTGGCCAGCTGATTGTTGGCACCACCCGCGACGACGCTAACTTTGAGCGTCGGAATCGTCTGCGCATTCAGGATGCCGCCGATAGCACAGGGGGCAAAGATATCCGCCTCAACCCCATAGATTTCATCCGGCTGCACGCTCTTGGCGGAAAACCGGACCTCGGCCTTGGCGATGCGTTCCGCGTCCACATCGGTTACCACCAGATTGGCATGGGCCTGATGCAACAGGTCGCACAGATGCCAGCCCACATTGCCCAGACCTTGAACCGCAACGGTCACCCCCACCAGGGTGGGGGATCGGTGTTTCTGCGCCCAGGTGGTCTGGATCGCATTAAAGATACCCTGAGCGGTAATGGGGGAGGGGTCGCCGCTGGCAAATTCGCCATCCGCCAGCCCCGCCGCGTAATCAGTTTCTTGCGCTAGGATCGCCATGTCAGAAGGGGTCATGCCCATATCCTCAGCTGTGATGTAGCGGCCTTCCAGCGATTGGATGGCGCGGGCAAAGGATTTCAGCAGCTCTGGCGTTTTGTCGGTGGCAGGATCGCCGATGATCACCGCCTTGCCGCCGCCCAATGGCAGCCCTGCAGCGGCATTTTTAAAGGTCATGCCCTCGCTCAGCCGTTTGACATCCTCAAGTGCTGCATCAACCGCCGCATAGGGACGCATGCGCAGCCCACCGGCGGCAGGTCCAAGCTTGGTCGAATGAATGGCGATAAAACCAAGCAACCCGACGTCCGGGTCGCTTACATGGTAAATGGCTTCATGGGTCTCACTGGGGACCGGGGTCACTTGCATGTGGCTCTCCTGATGCTTTGAGAGATATTTTAGCAGTGAGACATGCAGGTTTTCGCCAATCCTCGACTTTTCTATCTGATAATTTGGAGTTTTCTGTTATTGTTTGGGTGAAATTTAGGGGAAACCGGCGTGGACGTGATTGATTATAAGATTCTAGGCGCGTTGCAAGAGAACGGGCGTATGACGATGGCTGAGCTGTCGGAACAGGTTGGGCTGTCGCCAACGCCCTGTGCCCGCCGGGTGGCCGCCTTGGAAGACAGCGGCGTGATCCAGGGGTATGGCGCGCGGGTGGATCCGGAACAGCTGGGGCTGACGGTGACCATCTTTGTCGAAGTGGAGCTGGAGCAGCAAAGCGCGCAGGCGCTTCAGGCGTTTGAGACAGCCGTGCGCCCGTTTGAACAGGTGATGGAATGCCATCTGATGACCGGCACGCGGGATGTGCTGTTGCGGGTCGTAGCCCGGGATCTGACCCATTTTGACCGGTTTCTGGAGCAGCAGCTGATGCGGGTGCCGGGTATTCGCAACACGCGCTCCAGCTTCTCGCTGCGCACCATGATCCGCCGCAACAGCCTGCCACAGGTTTAGAGCGAAAATTTTTGCATTTTCTGTCAAAGGCCACTTGCACCTTCATAATTCTGTCGCTAAACCCCGCTCCAACGGGTCGTTAGCTCAGTTGGTAGAGCGCTTCGTTTACACCGAAGATGTCGGGAGTTCGAGCCTCTCACGACCCACCATTCCCCTTTGAAATGAATACGTTGCCGGGGAAATAGGCCGCCCCTGTCCGCACATAATATTGTACCCGAAACGACGGAAGAATTGCGCTTGTGCTGGTTCCTCGTTAGCCAATGTCCAGCATTGTTTTGAGAGGGTTGAGAATGGCCGATTTTCCAAAAATCTGGTTTCTGCGGCATGGTCAGACGGTTTGGAATGCTGTCCACCGCGTTCAGGGGCAAATGGAATCCGAGCTGACGGAATTGGGCATCCGGCAAGCGCAGGTGCAGGCAGGTCTGTTGGCACCGATCCTGAAAGCCAAAGAGCCGCCCTGTTTGGTCTCCCCATTGGGTCGGGCGCAGCAAACAGCGCAAATTGCGCTGGGGAATTATCCCTATGTCACGGACCCTTTGTTGGCCGAGGCGCAGGCGGGCGCGTTCGAGGGTTTGACCCTGGATGAAATTGCTGAGGCCTACCCCAAGATTTCGGCGGCCTGTCCGCAAATCCTTGACCTGTTTTGCGAAGCACCGGGCGGGGAGGGGTTTGATACCTTTGCAGGTCGTGTGCGCAAAACATTGGACCAATTGGAAGTTCCGACTGTGATTGTGGCCCATGGGCTGTGGGGGCAAATCCTGCGTGGCATCGTTTGCGGCCTGGACCGCAGCGAAATGGCCCGTCTGCCCAATGAACAGGGCTGTGTCTATGTTCTGGAAAACGGGGCCGAAGCGGTTCTGCGCGCGGGGTGAAAGTTTTTTGTAAAAACCTCCAAACAGCCCTTGCGCTCCTGCGCCGCTTTCTTTAAATCCGCCTTCACCGGGTCGTTAGCTCAGTTGGTAGAGCGCTTCGTTTACACCGAAGATGTCGGGAGTTCGAGCCTCTCACGACCCACCATTTCCCCTTGAAATGACTGCACTAAATGCTCTGCCGACAAAGCTCCCGGGCGGGGTCCAAGCGCGTTTGTGTGTGGGGGATATCCGGTCAGTTCGGTGTGATTTTTCTTTCCCCTCAGCACCTTGTTGTGACGGGTGGAAAAAAATCCTGCAAAACGCTGAAAATCCTAAATCACCGCTTGACGCTTCCTAAGGCTGAGAATATTACACCCCAACGTTCAGCGGCGACGCTGAATTAAGCAGCAAGCGGTTGTAGCTCAGATGGTTAGAGTACCGGCCTGTCACGCCGGGGGTCGCGGGTTCGAGCCCCGTCAACCGCGCCACTGCTTCCCCCCCTTGGGATTACAGGGTCGTCCCTGAGGGGGCATGAAAATACGATGCGCGGTTGTAGCTCAGCTGGTTAGAGTACCGGCCTGTCACGCCGGGGGTCGCGGGTTCGAGCCCCGTCAACCGCGCCATTTTCATTCGTTTTCCCAAAAATATGAGTGTGAAACCGACAAATAGCCTGTGCTGTGGATCATTTGTCGCATCAAAGCTTTCTAAGTCTTTGTGGGTGCAGTATTCCTTGGAAGGAAACATGCAGACCCGCTGCATCAAAGACATAGGAAGCAAGCCATGACCGAACTGGTCCAGCCCCCCGAAACGCAACCGACCATTCGTGTCATTGCCATGCCGACAGACACCAACCCGGCGGGTGACATCTTTGGCGGCTGGTTGATGAGCCAGATGGACCTTGCGGCCGGCACAATTGCCGCGCGGGTCTCCAAGGGGCGGGCGTCGACGGTATTTGTGGATGGCATTCAGTTCCACCAGCCTGTGACAGTGGGCGATGAGGTCTCGCTTTATGCTGAATTGGAAAAGATCGGGCGCACGTCGATGCGCATCAAGGTCCGCGTCTGGAGCCGGGCCCGCCATCAAGAAGACAGTAAGCCCGTGACCGAGGGTGTCTTTACCTTTGTGGCGCTGGATGACAATGCGCGCCCACGTCCGGTTCAGCGCGACGCTGAGTAAATCAAAATGCCCCCACCGATTGGCGGGGGCATTTTTTGTGTAGAGGTTTATTTGGACGACAGCGCGTCCAGGATCCGGGCCCAGCTACGGATGCCTTTGTGGAAGCTTTTGACGTCATATTTCTCATTCGGAGAGTGGATGGCGTCGTCTTCATTGGCAAAGCCAACCAGCATCGAATCCAGGTCCAGAATGGTTTTGAAATAGCCCACAACCGGGATCGATCCGCCCATCCCGGCAAAGACCGCTTCCCGCTCCCATTCATCCGACAGGGCGCTGCGGGCTTTTTCGAACTCGGGGCGCTCGACGTTCATCGTAAAGGCGCGGGCGCCGTCCAGATCATTGTCCCAGGTGACTTTGGCATCCACGCTCAGCCGGTCTTCGACATGTTTGCGGATATTGCTGCGCAGGGTGGCTGGATCCATGTCGCCCACCAATCGGCAGGTGATTTTGCAATGGGCTTTGGAGGGGATCACGGTTTTGGAGCCCGCGCCATTATAGCCGCCCCATAGGCCGTTTACTTCCAACGTTGGGCGCGCCCATTGTTGTTCCAATGCGGAATAACCCTTTTCGCCATGCGCCTTGGTATAGCCGACACCACCCAGATACTCGGCCTCATCAAAGCCGCAGTTTTCCCATTGGCGCAGTTGCGATTCGGGGACTTCGTGCACACCGTCATAGAAGCCTTCAACTGCAACCTTGCCGGTTTCCTCGTCATAAAAGGACGCGACGATCTTGGACAGTTCCCGCAGCGGGTTCAGGCCGGGGCCACCATAGTGACCGGAATGCAGGTCGATTGTGGGGCCGGTGATTGTGAACTCATCCTTCAGCATGCCGCGCAGCTGGGACGAAATAGACGGCACGCCACGAGACACCATCGAGGTGTCACAAACCAGCGCCAGGTCAGCCTTCAGCTCGTCTGCGTGATCCTTGAGGAACGGCACCAGCGACGGGGAGCCTGATTCTTCTTCGCCTTCAAAGAAAAAGGTGATGCGGCAGGGCAGGCTGCCATGCACCGCAGCCCAGGCGCGGCAGGCCTCCACAAAGGTCATCAGCTGGCCTTTGTCGTCAGAGGCGCCGCGACCGCGGATCACTTTGCCATTGGGCGTGTCCTGGATCTGCGGTTCAAACGGAGGGGTGTCCCACAGGTCCAGCGGGTCAACGGGCTGCACGTCATAATGGCCGTAAAACAGCACATGCGGCGTGCCATCGGGCAGGTCGGTTCCGATCTGGCCGGTGACCATTGGATGCCCTGTGGTGGGGCGTTTTTCTGCTGGTATACCAATGCTTTGCAGATCCGCCACCAGCCAATCGGCTGCGCTGTCGACCTCGGCCTTGTAGGCGGGGTCGGTTGAGATGGAGGGGATGCGCAGGAAGGTCATCAACCGCTCCATCGCCGCATCAAGATCCGTGTCGATCTTTTCCAATACCGGGGTCAGGGACATCAGCTACTCCTAAGTCATAGGTCTCTTTGGCGCGCAGGCTATCAGTGCGCTGTGCCAGGGACCAGTGATCCCGGCACATTTGCAAAGGATTTGGGCAATGGGGATTTTTGGAATAAGATTCGACTAATTTATCGGTTTTGTGACGTTTCACCGCAGTGCACAGTGTCTGTGTTTCTTGCTGTATGAAACACAAACGCTTATTTGACTTGCATCAAGGCAGCGGAGCTACTGCGTTGTTAACCACCTGTGGACTGGAAAGAGGCTGCAGGCCGCCACAAGAAGCGGAACGGTGACACGAACAGCCCGCAACTATGGATGGAGACTATCGTGGACTACACCGCGCAACTCGACGCTGCGATCAACCGCCTTCATGACGAAGGCCGCTACCGGACTTTTATCGATATCGAGCGTCGCAAAGGGCAGTTTCCGCATGCCATACGCACGCGTCCCGATGGGTCCCAGCAAGAGATCACGGTGTGGTGCGGCAATGACTATTTGGGCATGGGGCAGCATCCGGTTGTCCTGAAAGCTATGCACGAAGCCATTGATGCAACCGGCGCTGGGTCTGGTGGGACGCGCAATATTTCGGGCACCACGGTCTATCACAATGCGCTTGAGGCGGAGCTTGCCGATCTTCACGGCAAGGAGGCGGCCTTGCTGTTCACCTCTGCTTACATCGCCAATGACGCGACCCTGTCGACGCTGCCCAAGCTGTTTCCGGGTCTTATCATCTATTCCGATGCGCTGAACCACGCGTCGATGATCGAAGGCGTGCGCCGCAATGGCGGGGCCAAGCGGATTTTCCGTCACAACGACGTAGAACATCTGCGTGAGCTGCTGGCGGCGGACGATCCAAAAGCGCCGAAGCTGATCGCCTTTGAATCTGTTTACTCCATGGATGGGGATTTTGGCCCGATCAAAGAGATCTGCGATCTGGCGGATGAATTTGGCGCGCTGACCTATATCGATGAGGTCCACGCGGTTGGTATGTATGGCCCGCGCGGCGGCGGCGTGGCAGAGCGGGATAACCTGGCGCATCGGATCGACATTATCAACGGCACCCTGGGCAAGGCCTTTGGCGTGATGGGCGGCTATATCGCGGCTTCGGCCAAAATGTGCGACGCAATCCGCTCCTATGCGCCGGGCTTTATCTTTACCACCTCGATTGCGCCTGCGGTGGCGGCCGGGGCAGCGGCTTCGATCGCCTATCTGAAGGAAACGCAAGAGCTGCGTGACAAGCATCAGGAAATGGCCAAGGTGCTGAAGCTGCGGCTCAAAGGTTTGGGTCTGCCGATCATCGACCACGGCTCGCATATTGTGCCGGTCATCGTGGGCAATCCGGTTCACACCAAAAAGCTGAGCGATATGTTGTTGGATGACTTTGGTATTTATGTGCAACCTATCAATTTCCCGACCGTGCCGCGTGGCACGGAAAGGTTGCGTTTTACCCCGTCGCCCGTTCACGGATCGGGTGAAATCGACCGTTTGGTCAGCGCCATGGACGAACTTTGGTCTCATTGTGCGCTAAATCGCGCCGAACTTGCCGGATAGTACACTGTTCCGTGTAAAAAACTTTCGAGTGTGTTATCTTTCCCTCAACGAATGAGTGCGAGTGAGTCGGAATGTTGACTTTCTTAAATCTCACGTCGAATGCGGCAGGATAAGATGGGACGGCAAGAATGATTGGGCGCCTCACGCAGCGCAAGTCCAAGAGTGGAGAGACTACGTCTTCTCCCAAGAGCTTTGACGACTTTGAGTTGAAGCTGGGCGACGTTATGCGTGGAGAACGGGCAACCATGGGCAAGTCCCTGTTGGACGTCCAGCGGGAGCTGCGCATCAAAGCAGCGTACATCGCAGCCATCGAAAACACGGATCCAACCGTTTTTGACACGCCCGGCTTTATCGCCGGGTATGTGCGCTCTTATGCGCGCTATCTGAATATGGATGCCGATGCGGCCTTTGATCAGTTCTGCGAGGAAAGCGGATTTGAAGTGGCCCACGGCATGTCGGCGGATGCTTCTGGTCGCAAGCCCAGTGGCAAAGGTCTGCAATCCACGGGCGGCCTGGGCAGCGAAGCTTTTGTGTCGCCCAATACGCCTTTTATTCCCGCCTCGGACGGTATTCTCAGCCAGATCGATCCACGAGCCATTGGATCTTTGGTTGTTTTGCTGGGCCTGATCGGCGGCATCGGTTACGGCGCATTGGCCGTGTTGAAAGAGGTCCAGCAGGTGCAATTCGCACCGGTTGAGCAGGTGCCGGTTGTGCAATCCGAATTGGATCCGTTGCAGGGCATTCTGCTGGCAGAGGCTGAGGCCAATGAAGATCCCGCTATCCAGGCGCTGGATCGCCTGTATCGTCCGCCAGCATTGGATGTTCCGGTTCTGGTGTCGCGCGATGCGCCAATCTCGACCCTCAATCCAAGCCAGCTGGGGAATTTTGTCACCCCGGATCGCCCCAGCATTTCGTTGGCTGGGGCCAGCGTATCAGCGGAACAGCCCGACGACCTGGGTGTTGTGCAGCCGCAGGTCGTGGCTGATCTGGCGCCGACATTAACCATGGTTGCGATCCGACCGTCCTGGGTGCAGGTGACGGCAGCCGATGGCAGCGTGATTTACGAAGCGATCATGGAAGCGGAACAAACCTATGAGGTGCCGCTGACCGAGAATGCACCGCGCCTGCGTACGGGCGAAAGCAGCGCGATTTATTTTGCAACCAATGACACGCAATTCGGCCCCGTGGGCGACCGGGGGCAGGTCAGCAAGAATATCGAACTGTCGGTGAATGCGGTGTCTGACCGTTTTGCCGAGGTGGTTGACCTTGAGGATGAGCGCAACGGTGTTCTCGCCAAGATTGTCGCAGAGCTGCCAACCCGCCAGCCTGGCACGTTTGAATTGGCCGAGTGACGGGCAACGCCTGCTTGTGCGGCGCGCCTCGGCGGGGCTTTTAATCCAGAAACTGATGCTTGGATCATTGCAGCCTTGGGCCTTCGTGCGTATTTATCGACCAAAGCATAAAACCCGGGATCCGCTCTATGTCGATCAACCATATCCGTCCGTGGCGCAATATTGAACGCCGCAAAAGCCGTCAGATCATGGTGGGGAACGTTCCGGTTGGTGGCGATGCGCCGATTGCCGTGCAAACCATGACCAATACGCTGACCACCGATGCGGCGGCGACTATCGCCCAGGTTCAGGCCGCAGCCGAAGCCGGAGCGGATATCGTGCGGGTTTCAGTGCCGGATGAAGCGTCGTCCAAGGCCCTGAAAGAGATCGTTTCCGAAAGCCCGGTTCCGATCGTGGCGGACATTCATTTCCATTACAAACGTGGGATCGAAGCCGCCGAGGCGGGGGCCGCTTGTCTGCGGATCAACCCTGGCAATATCGGCGACAGTGCCCGCGTGGCCGAGGTGGTGCGCGCGGCCAAGGATCACAATTGCTCGATCCGAATTGGCGTGAACGCGGGCTCTTTGGAAAAGCACCTGCTGGATAAATATGGCGAGCCCTGTCCTGATGCGATGGTTGAATCCGGTCTGGAGCATATTCGCATCCTGCAGGACCATGATTTTCACGAGTTCAAGATCAGCGTCAAAGCCTCGGACGTGTTTATGTCTGCGGCCGCCTATCAGATGCTGGCCGATGCAACCGACGCGCCGATCCACCTTGGCATTACCGAAGCGGGCGGCCTGATGTCGGGTACCATCAAATCCTCCATCGGTTTGGGGCAGCTGTTGTGGATGGGCATTGGGGATACGCTGCGCGTCAGCCTGTCGGCGGATCCGGTCGAAGAGGTCAAGGTGGGATATGAGATCCTGAAATCCCTGGGTCTGCGCCATCGGGGGGTGAACATCATTTCCTGCCCCTCCTGCGCGCGTCAGGGCTTTGACGTGATCAAGACGGTGGAAACTCTGGAAGACCGGCTGGCGCATATCAAAACCCCAATGAGCCTGTCGATTATCGGCTGTGTGGTCAATGGCCCGGGCGAAGCGCTGATGACTGATGTGGGCTTTACCGGAGGTGGTGCGGGGTCGGGCATGGTCTATTTGGCAGGCAAGGCCAGCCACAAGATGTCTAATGATCAAATGGTCGACCACATCGTGGAAGAGGTCGAAAAGAAGGCCGCGGCATTGGACGCAGAAGCGGCGGCGGCTGAAGCGGCCGAGTAAACAGCAGCGCGGCGAGATACATAAGCAGTGAGATACAAAAAGGCCCCTGTTTTGGTACAGGGGCCTTTCTTGCATTTATGAGGTGCTCAGGGCTCAGCCGGCTTCGGCGCGCTGCTCTTCGATCACAGCTTTCATCTGATCCAGCGGCAGATAGCCGCGCACCATCTCATCCCCAAAGATAAAGGTCGGCGTGCCGCTGATGGACATATTGTTCGCCAGCTGTCGGGTCAGGCGCAGCTCTTGGGTGACGGCGTCTGCATTCATGCCTTCCAGGATCGCTTCGGTGTTATATCCAAAGCTTTCGGACAGGCGCGCCAGGGTCACTTCATTCGGCTCACCTGGCATTTCGATCAGCGCATCATGCAGCGCCTTATAGGCCTCGGGCCCTTCCACATGTTTGGCAGAGACGGCAAAGCGCGAGGCTACCAGGGAGGATTCGCCCAAAATCGGCAGCTCTTTGATGATCAGGCGGATGTTGCCATCTTCGGCCAGCAGGCGTTCCACCTCGGGCTTGGCCCGACGGCAGAACCCACAGCGGTAATCCATAAACTCAACAATGGTGATGTCGCCATCCGGATTGCCGCCAACCCAGGAAAACCCGTCATTGGTCAGCGCTGCCAGATTGTGCTGCACCAGCGCCTTGTCACGCTCGGCCTCGGCGACGGCGTTGCGCTCTTGCAGGACGTCGCTGATTTCCAGCAGCAGTTCCGGATGTTCCAGCAGATAGGCGCGCACTGCTGCACCAAAGTCTGCGCGTTCCTCATCGGACATGGCCTTAAGGTCCAGCGCCGATGCGGGCAAGCTGAGCGTCAGAGCGGTTGCCGCCGCGGCAACCGTGCGCGTCCATGTCTGAGCAAAAGAGATCATCGTTTCTTCCTTTTTTCAAAGCGTTCTGCAGCAATGAGCACGTCTTGCGCACGTCGCCAGGCCGCAGAGCCAGTGGGGAGCAGGCCAGAGGCCCGTTTTGCGTGAATTCCTGCATCACCCAACCGTCCGCGCAGCGCATAGCGTTCGGCGGTCACAAGTGATGCCATACCGTTTTGTCCCGTTTTTGCATAGGCTTGAGCCATGTCTCTCAACAAACTGTTATTGCGAAAGTCGATGGATCGAGCCTTTTCCAAGGTTTTGAGCGCGGCGCGTGGCTGGTTGGCGGCAAGCTGCGCGCGACCCAGGCTGGCCAGGATCAACGGGTTGTTGGGCGAGAACTGCGCGGCGCGCTGATAGGTCGCCATCGCGTCCCCCCAGCGGCGATTTTCCATCAGGAACTGGCCGCGCAATTCCAGGTAAAACCCGTCCTTGGGCCGCAGCCGCAGCGCCCCGTCAATCGATGCCAACGCTTTTTGCAGTTTGTTGTTGCGGTGATAGGCGATCGCTTCGCGCATCAGCTTCACATCCGCATAGGGATCGCTGGAGGCGCGGCGCATGGTCCATTTAGGGGCGCGCAAAAAGGCCGACAATTTACCTTGTACCCGGTCCAGCCAATAGGCCGCGGCCGGGTCCGGCTTGCCGGTATCGCCATAGGCCGCGACAAAGGCTTTGGTTGCCCGGATCCGGTCACGGCTGAGCGGATGCGAGCGGGTATAGGGATCCTGGTTGGCGGCGCTCAGGACCTCTTGGCCCGCAAAAAGCTGATGCACATCCAACATGCCTTGGACAGGCACACCGGCCTGTTTCATGATCGAGGCGGCGGTGCGATCGGCGGCGCTTTCTTCGGCGCGGGTGTGGGACAGGAAACTCCGCTCAGCCGCGCTGCGGGTGCCAAGGGCGATCCCGGCCGCCGCGTCTCCTCCTGCGCCCGCAACAGCCGCCAAAAGGCCAAGCGCTGTGCCCAGCCCTGCCGCAGAGCGTGCGGATTTCAGGTTTTCCAGCCTGCGCGCCAAATGGCCATTGGTGATATGGGCGGCCTCATGGGCGATGACGGCCTGCAGCATCTCGGGCGACTTCACCTTTAGGATCAGCCCGTAATGTATGAAAATTGTTCGACTATCGATCACAAAGGCGTTCAACGTTGGCAGGTTCACAACCACCACCCGAACCCGTTTGGGATTGAGCCCCGCCGCGCCCAGAACCGGTTTGGCCAATTGCGCCAGACCATGTTCGATATCGGCATCCCGCAACAGGCCAATGGACTGTGCATGGAGGCTGGTCGCCAACCAAAGGACAAAGCCAAAAACCAAGGCCGGGATTGACGCCAGCCTATATACGCGTTCAAAGGTCATGACCGCACCTTGGGAGATCGGAATGCGAAACTCAACCCGCTCTAATGTGGATCCCTTCATTGTGATGGATGTGATGGAAGCTGCGCGCCAAGCCGAAGAGGCCGGGCGCCACATCATCCATATGGAAGTCGGCCAGCCCTCCACCGGCGCACCCGCAGGCGCGCGGCGCGCATTGGCCGAAGCATTGGACCACGACGCCTTGGGGTATACGGTGGCCTTGGGGATTCCGGAACTTCGTAAACGGATCGCAAGGCTTTATAAAGATTGGTATAATGTGGACCTGAACCCGGAACGGGTGGTGGTCACACCGGGCTCGTCCGGGGCCTTTACCCTGGCGTTTACAGCGCTGTTTGACAGCGGTGATCGGGTGGGCATCGGCGCGCCGGGCTATCCCTCTTATCGCCAGATCTTGCATGCGCTGGGGCTGCAACCGGTGGACATTCAAACCAGCCCCGAAAACCGCCTGCAGCCGGTGCCTGCGGATTTTGCGGATCTGGATCTGGCGGGGCTGATGGTGGCATCGCCTGCGAACCCAACCGGCACCATGTTGGACCGCGGCGCAATGCAGGCGTTGATCGAGGCAACCCATGCGCAAGGGGCCGCCTTTATCTCGGATGAGATCTATCATGGGCTGGAGTATGAGGCCAAGGCGGTCACCGCACTTGAGCTGACGGATGACTGTTATGTCATCAACTCGTTTTCAAAGTTTTTCTCCATGACCGGATGGCGCGTGGGGTGGATGGTGGTCCCCGAAAGCCACGTGCGTGTGGTTGAACGTATTGCCCAGAACATGTTCATCTGCGCGCCCCATGCCAGCCAAGTGGCCGCGCTGGCGGCGCTCGACTGCCAGGATGAGATGCGCGAAAACCTGGCACAATATGCGCGCAATCGAGCGCTGATGCTGGAAGGGCTGCCACAGGCGGGCTTTACCAAGATCGCGCCGCCGGATGGGGCGTTTTATGTCTATGCGGATGTGTCTGAGCTGACGGATGACAGCCGCGCCTTTGCGCGGGAGATTCTGGATCAGGCCGGGGTTGCGGTGACGCCGGGCCTTGATTTTGACCCAGTGCGCGGCGCGACAACGCTGAGGTTTTCTTATGCGCGTTCCACGGCGGATATCACCGAAGGCTTGCGGCGGCTGAAATCCTTTATGGAATCCCGCCGCTGAACCCGCCATGATCGGCGGTGAAACCGGGCAGAAACGGGCAGGCAAAATGATGCGATTGACACAGCTGTTGGGGGCTTTGGGGCTGGCGCTTTTATGTGCGGGGCCGTCGTTGGGGCAGGGTTTCAGCGGTCTGGCAAGGGTGGATGCCACGGAAACCATGGCGCAGGATCTGCGCGGCGGGGGCAAGATCGATCTGGCTCTGAGCCAGGGCGTGCCCTATCGGCTGTTCACGCTGGATAATCCGCGCCGTCTGGTGCTCGACTTCCAAGAAGTAGAGTGGAGCGGCTTCCCTGCAGATCAATTCCAACAGACCGCCTTTATCCGCGATCTGCAATATGGCACCTATGTTCCGGGATGGTCGCGGCTGGTTCTGGAATTGTCTGACCCCATAAAGGTCCACACCGCGTCCTTGGTAGTTGATCCGGTGACGGCGGCGGCGCATTTGTCGATTGAACTGCACCCCACAAGCGCCGAATCTTTTGCGGAACATGCCGGTGCGCCACAGGATCCGCGATGGGATCTGCCCGCGCCCGAGGCGTTGCCGCAGCCCGTAGGCAGCAATCCCGATGCGCCCTTGTTGATCGTTCTGGACCCCGGCCATGGCGGCATTGATCCGGGCGCGCAGGTGGATGTGGACGGGCGCACGGTGAATGAAAAAGACCTGGCGCTGCAATTTGCACTGGAACTGGGCGATATTCTGCTGCGATCGGGTCAGTTTGACGTGCGACTGACCCGCAATGACGACTATTTTGTTTCGCTTGAGCGGCGCATCACCCTGGCACATCAGGCCAAGGCGGACCTGTTCATCTCGCTCCATGCGGATTCCCTGTCGGCGGGCTATGCCCATGGTACCACGATCTACACGCTGTCAGATGAGGCTTCGGATGTCGCCTCGGCCAAATTGGCAGAGCGGCAGGACCGCAGCCAGTTGTTGTCGGGCACGGATCTGAGTGACGCAGATGATGTGGTGGCGGATGTTTTGCTGGATCTGGCGCGGGTTGAAACCCACCCAAGGTCGCTGCGTCTGGCGGCCGAAGTCTCGGATGCATTGCACCAACAAGGCGGACCGATGAATCGCCGCCCCTTGCGATCGGCGGGATTTTCCGTGCTGAAATCTGCCGATATCCCGTCGATCCTGATCGAAATCGGCTTTTTGTCGAGCGCGCGAGACCTGGATAACATCCTTGATCCCAACTGGCGCTTACGGACCGCGCGCGGAATTTTAAACGGTCTTTTGGCATGGCAAAGTGAAGACGCCAGCCGCAAGGCCTTGGTAAGGCAGTGAATTACGCGTTTTAGGCTAAGTTGTGCCGACCCCCTCACGCGGGGATGAACATGTGGTAAACTGATTTTGCAGAGAGGGAGCCAAATCTTGGCAGTTTCCCGTTTTGACCCCGGCTGCTGTGACGCATATATAGGCGCAATGCTGCGAGAGAGGCTTTGACGTGCTCAGGTTCTTTTTGTCCTTCTGGGGCGCTATTTTCACAACGATCACTATGGGCATCGTAGCCGTTGCGGTGACCGTAGGTGGTATCTTTTGGTTTTATGGGCGCGACCTGCCCAGCCATGAAGCATTGGCACGGTATCAACCGCCCACCATCAGCCGGATTTATTCGGGTGAAGGCGAGTTGATCGATGAATTCGCCAAGGAACGTCGGCTGTTCACTGCAGCAGAAGACATTCCTGATCTTGTGAAACAGGCGTTTATCTCGGCTGAGGACAAGAATTTCTATCACCACAAGGGCTACGACATGCGCGGCATTGCTGCCGCGGGGATCGAAGCCGTGCGCTCACGTGGCAGCAACGTGCGGGGGGCCTCGACGATCACGCAGCAGGTGATGAAAAACTTCCTGCTGTCTGGGGAACGCAAGGCCGAACGCAAGATCAAGGAAATCATCCTGGCTGCACGTCTGGAAGAGACGCTGGAGAAGGATGACATCCTCGAACTCTATATGAACGAGATCTTTCTGGGTCAGAACTCTTTTGGGGTGACGGCGGCAGCGCAGACCTATTTCAACAAGACGCTGGCCGAACTGGCCCCGCATGAGGCTGCGACCTTGGCGTCGATGCCCAAAGCGCCGTCGGATTTTCACCCGGTGCGCCGCAAAGAGCGCCTGATGCAGCGGCGTAACTTTGTTTTGGAAGAGATGTATGAGAACGGCTACATCTCCAAAGCGGTTTATGAGGTGGAAAAAGAACAACCCTTGCGGTCGGTTCAAAACGGCGATTTCGAAAGCTTTCGCACCGCTTTGCCGCCACGTGATTACTTCACCGATGAAATCCGCCGCCAGCTGAGCGATGATTTTGGTGAAGGGGAGTTCTTTACCGGTGGCTTCACCGTGCGGGCGACAATCGACCAGGAAATGCAAACCGAAGCGGCGAAGGCATTGCGCACCGGGCTTGAAAAATTTGACCGCCAACGTGGTATCTGGCGTGGCACAGGTGTGACCCTGGAAGAGGACGTGCTGGCGGATGAGACCCAATGGCGTGAGGCCTTGGCCGCAGCGGAAGTTCCGCGTGATATCACCCTGGGGGGGAGCTGGTACCCGGCTGTGGTCTTGGCCGTTGCGGATCAATCCCTGGACGTTGGGGTTGAGGGCCATTCCAAAATTGGTCGGGTGCCCCGGTCTGATATCAAATGGCTCAAAGGCAACTTCTTTGACAATTTCACCCGCGGCGACGTCATTTTGGTGCGCGGCGAAGGGGGTGAGACGGGCAATCCCGAAACCTGGTCTGTGCGGCAGGTGCCCGAGGTGCAGGGCGGCTTTGTCGCGATGGATGTGAACTCGGGCCGTGTTCTGGCGATGCAGGGTGGATTCTCCTATCAGCATTCGGTGTTTAACCGCGCAACGCAGGCGCAGCGCCAGCCCGGGTCCAGCTTCAAACCCTTTGTCTATGCGGCGGCTTTGGACAGCGGTTATAGCCCGGCGACCATCGTTGTGGACGCCCCGATCGAGATCAACACCCCACAAGGTCTGTGGCGGCCCAAGAACTCATCCAACAAATTCTACGGCCCCACGCCGTTGCGGACCGGTATTGAGCAGTCGCGGAACCTGATGACCATCCGTCTGGCGCAAGAGGTCAGCATGGAGGTGGTTGCGGGCTATGCCGAACGCTTTGGCGTCTATGACCGTATGGGCGCGTTCCTGGCGAACTCGCTGGGTGCCGAAGAGACCACGCTTTATAAAATGGTGGCGGCCTATGCGATGTTTGCCAATGGCGGGGAACGTGTTGAGCCGACCTTGGTCGACCGTATTCAGGACCGCTCGGGCGGGACGATTTATCGCCATGACGACAGGGACTGCGTGGATTGCGCGGCGGCGCAGTTGCCTGCGGGAGCCTTGCCGCGTATCGCAACCCATCGGGAACAGGTGATGGATCCCATCACCGCTTATCAGCTGACGTCGATGATGAAAGGCGTGGTGGATCGCGGGACTGCAAGTTCTGTGATCAACCTGCCTGTGCCGACAGCTGGGAAAACCGGGACCACCAATGATTCACGCGACGCTTGGTTTGTGGGCTTTACGTCAAACATCGTGGCCGGGTGCTACATCGGCTATGACCAGCCACGTCCGATGGGGCGGGGTGCCTATGGCGGGACGCTCTGTGGGCCGGTGTTCCAACAGTTTATGACCAAAGCGACCGAGAAATACGGTGGCGGCTCTTTCCGGGTGCCCGACGGGGGGCATTTCATCAAGATCGACCGTTTCACAGGCGCGCGTTTGGCCAATGATGCCTCTGGCGATTATGTGGTGGCGGAGTACTTCCGCGACGGGGATGAGCCGATCTTTGGCGTGACCTTTGATGGTGGCTTTGCAATGGGATCAAACCTGCCGCTGTTTGAAGAGGTGCAGGAACAGGGGCGTCAGGTGACGACGTCCACGGGTGGCACCGCGGTGTTGGGGCCCAAGGCGACATTTGGCACCATCAGCTCTGGTGGGTTGTACTGAGCCAGAAGCCGGTATTCGTAACTGTTTAGGCAGGGCCGGGCGGTTTGGACATAGTCCGACACCGCCCGGCCTGACGCGGCCAGCGTACGGGTGAGGTCGAACCGCTGCAGCAATGGCAGGGCAGAAAGCGCCTGTTGGCCGGGGAAGAAGCTTTCCACTGCGACCCCGTTGGCAAATATGATCTCATGCTCGGGCAGCAGCAGGTGGACATAGGTTACCTGCGCGCAGGGCGCCGTGGTGACATGCGGGTCTGTGATCAAGGCACCGGCTGGCACCAGAACCTCGGACGAGTCAAACAACAGCTCGGCCGCGTGGTTTTGGATCAACACCCGGTGTTGCGGTGACAGGACAAGGTCGCAAGAGCCGCCGGTAAACTCTGGCTCCAGACAGATCGGCGTTGCGCGCCCCTGGCCCGGGACTTTGCTTTGACCGCTCCATACGACGGGCTGGAACCCGTTGTCCTGGGTCCGGACCAGATCGCCTGGGCGCAAATCCTCAACCGCGCGGGGGCCCTGATCCGTGTCGATGCATGTGCCCTTGGCAAAACAGATGATCGCCTCGATCCCGGAAAAGGAGACGGTGGTCCCATCCAGCAAGGTGGCCGTCCCGGTCAGGCTGCCATCGCCTGCAACTGCCGTGATGTTCAGCGTTCCAGGTGACAGTTGGCCGTTAAAGTCCAGCGTGTCGCCTACTGTCTGGCCATCATCGCCGCCGGTGACCGTAACACTGCCAGCGCCCAGGTCGCCGGTGTCCACAAACTGGAAATAGTCATCGCCGTCCTGACCCAGCGCAAAATCCCCTTGGCCGATGACCAGCGTGTCATCTCCATCGCCGCCTTCGATGGAATCCGCACCCGAGCCACCAACCAGTGAATCATCTCCACCTTCGCCAAAAATGCTGTCATCCCCAGCACCGCCTTCGATGGTGTCGGCATAAGGATCAGGTGTGACAACCGGGATCGTAAAGGTGATCTGATTCACCGTGTAATCCGAACCATCAGAGCCATCTGTCTGGATGTTCGCGCTGAGGACCAATTGATCAAACGCACCAACGCCGCTGATGGTTACGCTGCCACTGCCGCTGCCACCTGTGTCCTCGGTGAAGTCGCCTTCGGCCACAAGAACCCCATCATTGTAGACGGCCCAGTGCCCTTCTTCGCCGAAGCCACTTGTGTAAAGGTGGTCAAAGTCAAAACTGGCCGATGTGGTTTCCTGATCGAAGTCGACAAACAGTTTTTCAGAGGTTCCGGTTGCTTTATCATAACCGATCTGCGCGCTGATGCCGCTGTCGCTGTCAGAGATTGCACCGGAAACGCCAAAGTTACTGCCGTAGGAAGAGATCGATGCAGCATCCGCCGAGCCGCCGATGGCCTGCGCCGTAACAGTGAACCCCTCGTCGGTTTCTGCCACATTGCCGTCCGTGATCGTGGCCTCACCACCGGACAGCGCGTCTTCGTTTTGGCTGTCGCCATAAAGGAGGTCACCGCCGCTGCCGCCTTGGATACTGTCTGCACCACTTCCACCAAAAACAGTGTCAGCGCCCGCGCCAGACAAAACGGTGTCTGCGCCGTCGCCAGCCAGAACCAGATCATCATCGCCGCTCCCACCGCCCAGGCCGTTGTCGATTTGATCCCCGTCGCTGTCGACATAGCTGCTGTCGATCAGCTCATCGCCATCAGTGCCGTCAATTGCGCCATCGGCGGCTGAATAAGAGGGGGGGCTGACAGAAGTTGCGCTTCCCAAGGAGGCGACGGCGCCAAAATCAGGGACAAAATAGACATCACCAGAAGCGGATGTGTAGTATCCGCCCGTCTCCACGGAGTTGACATAGGCAAAACCGCCATCCGTGCCGCTCCAGGACCAGCTCCCGGCGCCAATGTAAGTGTCGGCTGTAAACGTCGTATACGTCCCGCCGATCGAGTCGCCTGCGTCTAACGATTGGTCACCAAGGGTGACCAGATACCCTTGTGCCATGGATAGTCCTTTTAACGGCGATACTGGTACTCAAGTCAGGTTTCACCGTAATGCGAGGAGTCTTTAAATATCGTTGAAAAGGATTTTAAGTATAAAGGTTACGTAAAACTTTGACGGGGCGCAGACGCTTGCTCGTTCTGTCACACTGGTTTATCACGCCAGCCTGAACACTGTGACAGGAATTCCGACCATGCGCGCCGAGACCCAGAATACCGTGACCGAGATTGAAAAGTCGCTTGAGCTGTTGAGCCAGCGTCTGAACTGGGAAACCGCCGAATATCGTCTGGAAGAATTCAATGCACGGGTCGAAGATCCAAACCTGTGGGATGACCCCGAAGCGGCCCAAAAACTGATGCGTGAGCGTCAGATGCTGGTGGATGCCATCGATACGTTCAAAAGCATCAAGCAGGATCTGGCCGACAATATCGAGCTGATCGAGCTTGGTGAGATGGAAGAGGATGACGAAGTCATCTCGGACGCCGAAGCCGCGCTGAAAGCTTTGCAGGAAACCGCTGCGGAGAAAGAGCTGGAAGCGCTGTTGGACGGTGAAGCGGATGGCAATGATACGTTCCTTGAGATTAACTCGGGCGCGGGTGGCACCGAAAGCTGCGACTGGGCGTCGATGCTGGCCCGTATGTATGTGCGCTGGGCGGAGAAGAAGGGATATACTGTCGAGCTACAGTCCGAGACACCGGGCGAAGAGGCAGGCATCAAATCGGTCGCTTACAAAATCACAGGCCACAATGCCTATGGCTGGCTAAAGTCTGAATCCGGTGTGCACCGATTGGTGCGCATCTCGCCCTATGACTCGGCGGCCAAGCGGCACACCTCGTTCAGCTCTGTCTGGGTCTACCCGGTGGTGGACGACAATATCGAGATCGAGGTAAACCCCAGCGATATCCGCGTGGACACCTATCGCTCCTCTGGGGCGGGTGGTCAGCACGTGAACACGACCGACTCGGCCGTGCGGATTACACACATTCCAACCGGGATCGTGGTGACCTCATCCGAGAAGTCGCAGCACCAGAACCGGGACATTGCCATGAAAGCGCTGAAGTCCCGCCTGTACCAACAAGAGCTGGATCGCCGGAACGCTGAGATTAACGCAGCCCACGAGGCCAAAGGCGACGCGGGCTGGGGCAATCAGATCCGATCCTATGTTCTGCAGCCCTATCAGATGGTGAAAGACCTGCGGACCTCTCATGAGACGTCTGACACAAAAGGGGTGCTTGACGGAGATCTGGATGGGTTCATGGCGGCGACCCTGGCGCTGAAGGTGGCCGGCAAAAGCCGCGCTGACGCGCAATCGGAATAAACCGGTTGCCTGCTGCCTTTGTGGCGGTGGGCGCGGTCTCTGCCGCGGCGGGCTGCTTATTGAAAGGGTTCATCCACCCGCAGCAGGTGTCGGTGAAACGGCGGAAGTTCTTGCGCAGGGTGAAGGCCTGCCGCGCGTGCGACGCCCATGGCGCGTTTTAGCCCTGGTCCAAGGTGTTCATATACCATGCGCGTGACACGTTCGGAGCGTTCAGATTCCCGCGTTGTTCGGGCGATATAGCCAGACCAGAAATTGCTTTCCATCGATGACGCGCGCGCCAAGTAATTGAAAGAAAACGTAAGTGACCCCTTTCTTGCGATCAGCAAAGACACACCATCTTCATGAGGTAGGCCAAAGCCGCGAAACTCTCTATGCGAGGCCCGGTCTGGAAGCCCCTGAAAACGCATTGCATCCTTTGCCTCATAGCCTTTGACAAAAGTTGCACCTTCCTCGTCACGAAACACGTAGACAAGGCCCAGGACAAATGCATCGGTGTGAACAAAACTGCGGCGCGTGAACTGGTAAAAACCGGACGGAAAGACATCGTTTGGCACACGTTGCGCGTGTCGGCCAAAATAATCCGCGAGAAACGGTCCATTGAGAACCTGCCCCTGTTGCACCAGCGAGTCCACTGGCTCGAGCAGGATGCGCGCATCTACATCAAAAAACTGGCAAATGCGGTCCAGAACATCTGGGCGCGGAAAGCTTTCGCCTGACAAGTAACGATTAAACTGCGTGCGATTGATGCCGAGCTGGCGTGAAAGTTCCGAAACGGATGGGTGGCCTTGTGCAAGCTTCCGCAAATTTTCGCCGAACATATTGCGTAGTTCGGCAGGGGATCGTGATGCTTGTGCCATGCAATTCTACTCCTAGCGACACCCATTCTGCCTTAAATTGTGTTGATTGGCGACAGCCTCTTGGCCATTTTTCCGGTTTTGTCGCGCATTAGCATCGTTTCCTTTGCAATGAGCGTCACCCTTGTCACGAACTGACACAAATGCCCTGTGATCGTCTCTGAATTGAAAGTACAGTTATCTCCTTTCTTATTGGAATATATAACCGAATGGACGTGATCAGTTGGTTTAGTGAGGTACAGGATGATTGGTGTTGTCGTGTGGAGTGACAGGTCAAAAAACAGAGCGGTGATCTGGTGTGAAGACCAGGGCGACCTTGCGTTCTATCGTACCGACTCACAGGATGCGCCTGATTTGCGGGACGGCGACTGCGTCACCTTCAAGGTTGAGCAGGACGGTGAGCTGCGGCATGCGAAGGACCTGACCCTGCTTGAGGAAGAGACCCACCCCGCATTGTCGACCTACCTGGCGGATGTTGGCCGACCCGGCACCGCTGTCAGCTTCCCAGCCACAACTTATGTTGCGCCGCCAGCGCCAAAAATGGGGGAAATTGTCCCGTTTCCACATAAGGCGCACGCAAAAAAGAGAAACACGGCCCGCGCTGGGACCGTGCGTTCAGTTATTCAGGCATCGTAAATCTTGCTCCCGTTAGGGAGCAGATCTACTTATGATTCACCGCGCAACAGGGCGGCAACACCTGTACGGGCAACTTCACTCAGACCCAAAGGGCGCATCAGATCCGCAAAGGCGTCGATTTTTTCCGGGGAGCCGGTGATCTCAAAGATAAAGCTCGACAAGGTGCTATCGACGACATTGGCGCGGAAGATATCCGCCAGACGCAGCGCCTCAACGCGCTTGTCCCCATCACCTTCGACTTTGAAAATCGCCAGTTCCCGTTCCACTGACGGGCCTTCGACGGTCAGGTCGTGGACCTCATGCACCGGCACGATCCGGCCCAGTTGGGTTTTGATCTGTTCGATCACCTGAGGTGTGCCGGTGGTCACGATGGTGATGCGGCTCAGGTGACCGGTGTGGTCGACCTCGGCCACGGTGAGGCTTTCGATATTATAGCCACGGCCCGAGAACAGGCCAATCACACGGGCCAGAACGCCGGGTTCATTTTCCACCAACAAGGCCAGCGTATGGCGTTCCTGCACGTCCGAAAACGTCGGGCGCAGATTATAGGCGGAATGTTTGGTCGAACCTTTTTTGATATGTAGAGCAGACATTTATGTCCCTTTCCTCAAATCGGGGCAGGGCGCGCACGCCCTGCGAAATCTGTTCTAATGACTTAAACCAGCACGGCGCCGCCAGATTGGATGACGCCTTGGGTTTCGGCCTCGCCCAGCAGCATTTCATTGTGCGCCTTGCCCGACGGGATCATCGGGAAGCAGTTTTCATGCTTCTCAACCAGGCAGTCAAAGATCACCGGACCGTCGTATTCGATCATTTCCATGATCGCGTCATCCAGATCTTTGGGGTCAGAGACGCAGATCCCTTTGGCGCCAAAGGCTTCGGCGAGCTTTACAAAATCCGGCAGCGCTTCGGACCAGGAGTGGCTGTAGCGTTCGCCGTGCAAGAGCTCTTGCCACTGGCGGACCATGCCCAGACGTTCGTTGTTCAGGATGAACTGTTTCACCGGCAGGCGGTATTGGGCGGCGGTGCCCATTTCCTGCATGTTCATCAGCCAGGACGCCTCGCCGGCCACGTTGATCACCAGCGCGTCGGGATGGGCAATTTGCACCCCGATGGTGGCCGGAAAGCCATAGCCCATGGTGCCAAGGCCACCGGAGGTCATCCAGCGGTTTGGATCTTCAAAGCCCAGGAACTGCGCCGCCCACATCTGGTGCTGGCCCACTTCGGTGGCAACATAGCGATCCATCCCTTTGGTCAGCGCCTCGAGACGTTCCAGCGCGTATTGCGGTTTGATCGTGGTCTTGGACGGGGTGTAGCTCAGGCATTTCACCGCGCGCCATTCTGCGATCTGCGCTTGCCATTTTGCCAGCGCCTCACGGTTCACTTTGCGGCCACGGGACTTCCAAACGGTCAGGATGTCCTCAAGCACATGGCCCACGTCGCCCACAATCGGGATATCCACGCGCACAACTTTGTTGATCGAGGACGGATCGATGTCCACATGCGCCTTGATCGAGTTCGGGCTGAAGGCATCCAGACGGCCGGTGATCCGGTCGTCAAAACGCGCACCGATGTTGATCATCAGGTCACAGTCATGCATCGCCATATTGGCCTCATACAGACCATGCATGCCAAGCATACCCATCCAGTTTTTGCCAGAGGCGGGGTAAGCGCCCAGACCCATCAGGGTTGAGGTGATCGGAATGCCTGTGGCTTCGACCAGTTCGCGCAGCAGCTGGCTGGCCGCAGGGCCCGAGTTGATCACGCCACCGCCAGTGTAGAACACCGGGCGCTCGGCCTTTTCAATGGCGGCAACCAGTTCGGTGATCTCTTCCAGATCGCCTTTGACCTTGGGCTGGTAATGCGACGCGGTTGGCTTGGGGGTCTGATAGGTGCCGGTGGCGAACTGCACGTCCTTTGGGATATCGATCAGCACGGGGCCGGGGCGGCCCGAGGTTGCCACATGGAACGCCTCATGCAGGGTGCCTGCCAGCGCATCGGTTTCTTTCACCAGCCAGTTGTGCTTGGTGCAGGGGCGGGTGATGCCAACGGTATCGGCTTCCTGAAACGCGTCCGAGCCGATCATAAAGGTCGGAACCTGGCCGGTCAGAACCACCAGCGGGATCGAGTCCAGCAGCGCGTCTGTCAGACCGGTCACCGCATTGGTGGCACCGGGGCCAGAGGTAACCAGAACAACACCGGGCTTGCCGGTCGAGCGCGCATAGCCTTCGGCGGCGTGGACCGCGCCCTGCTCGTGGCGCACCAAAATGTGGCGAATGTCGTTTTGTTGGAAGATCTCGTCATAAATCGGTAGAACAGCGCCGCCGGGATATCCGAATACAGTGTCGACACCCTGATCCTTCAGGGCCTGGACAACCATCTTTGCGCCGGTCATTTCACGTGTCATCTGCTTTGCTCCAATTGGCGACATCGTTTTTACGCGTAGCGTGCGTTAGCAATAAAAAAGCCCCCGATTTTTGATCGGAGGCGCATGGGATCGATTATGGTTAACCGTTACCGGCCCATGCGCGTGGTTCCTACGACTACGACTAGGGAAATCATAAGGGTGGCTCCTCGTTGCGTTGCAGCGGACATTAGGACGGCTGTCAGGGGGCGTCAACCGGCAAAGCGGTCGAAAAACACCCTTCGAAAGACATTTTATTTCGTTTTCGTGGGTTCAGCGGACACTTTCGGCAATATCGGGCAGTGTTTTTGACCTTTTTTCCCGATGCTTTTGTGGATTTGCGATCACAAACTGCGTGATTTTCGCTATTGCTGATACCAAAGCACAGGAGAGAGACCATGTCTGCCACACTCATCCAAGTGACCCCATTTGTGCTATGCGCCGATCTGGAGCGTCAGATTGGCTTTTACCGGGACATTCTGGGCTTCACGCTGGGGTTTCAGGCCGAGAATTACGCCTTTTTGCGGCGTGATGGGGCAGCGGTGCGGTTGCTGGAATGCCCACCCCGCCCTGATGGGACACCGCTGGGGCACGAGCATTCGTTCTACATTGATGTTGAGGATCTGGACGGGTTGTTTCAGCAGTTAAAGCCCCAATTAGACCAGCTGCCGCCAGAGCGGGTCCGCGCACCGTTTGACCAGCCTTATGGCCAGCGAGAGTTCCATGTTTTGGACGAGGACGGCGCGCTGGTGTTCTTTGGCGCAGCGATTGCCGGGTAGGCTTTAAAACCCGGCGCTGCCCTGCAACACACCATGTTCCAGCGCATAACGTGTCAAACCGGCGGTTGAGGAAATCCCCAGTTTCCGTTTGATGTTCTTGCGATGGGTTTCAACCGTGCGCACGGAAATGTCGAGATCGCGCGCCACTTCCTTGTTGGATTTGCCCTGGGCCAGCTGCAAGAGGATCGTCTGCTCCCGACCCGTCAGGGCCTCGCGATCACCGCTTTCTTTTGGCTTCAGGCTGCCTTCCGCTCCGGTACAAAGATAACGTTTGCCATCCATGACCGCGTCGATTGCCATCTTGATCTCATCCGTGGGCACGTCCTTCAGAACATAGCCCAAAGCGCCGTGACTTAGCGCGGTTGAGATATATTCGGGACTGTCATGCATGCTGAGAATCAGAATGCGGGTTTCGGGCGCTTCTTCGCGAATGATTTCCGTCGCGCTGAGACCGCCAAGACCCGGCATATTCAGGTCCATCAAAACCACATCAGGCTTCAACACAGGCACCTGTGTCACGGCCTCTTGCCCATTGGTGAGCGAGCCGACAACCTCGATGTCATCAAAGCTTTCGAGGATCGACTGGATCCCCTCGGCCACCATCGGGTGGTCGTCGACAATCAACACACGTGTGGGCCGTTGTGGCATTCGCAATCCTCCATTGCAGTATCGGGGGCCTCGGACATTCCCGTCTCCTCAGAGGGATTTGTCTTCGGGTTCTGAGAGCCATTCCTGACCCGGCGCCAACAGGCTGGTGAGTGGTAGGCGGACCACAATTTCGGTACCGCTTTGGGGGCCGGAAGATGACAGAAGTTTTAGGGTGCCGTCAAGCTGATCCACGCGTTCTTGAATGTTGCGCAGGCCGATTCCGTTTCCACTGCGGTCTTTTTCTTGGGGTAGGCCGCGCCCATTGTCACGGATGCACATGGTAACGCCTTTCTTGTGGCCTCTTAGATCAACCGAAACCTGGCTTGCTTCGGCGTGCCGTTCAATATTGGTCAAAGCCTCCTGAGCGATCCGATAGAGGGCGATTTTACTCTCTTGCTGCAACCGATTGCGGAACACAACGGTGTGGAAATCAGTCTCGATCCCGGTACGTGCACCAAAGTCTTCGACCAGTGCTTTGAGCGCCGGGCCAAGGCCCAAATCATCCAGAACACCGGGCCGGAGATCGCGGCTGATCCTGCGCACTTCGGTAATTGCGGTGGTCAGATGCTCAACCCCTTTGGTCAAAGGGGCTGCGGCCTTTTCCGTGTCTTGCCGTTCAATCCGACGCAGGGCGATATCCAAAGCATAACGTACACCCACCAGCATCTGGCTGATTCCATCGTGTAGTTCCCGCGCCACCCGGCCGCGTTCCTCTTCTTGGGCGTCCAGAACACGTTGGGTCAATTCCTTCAGCTTGGCATCCGCAAGGCGGCGTTCCCGGATATTGAGGAACATTCCAGTGGCAAAGACAATAACCAACGCGATAATAGTAATACCCCCAATGTAATAGAACGTGCGCTGAATGCGCTCTTCCACTTCGGCACGGGCGGCGGCCACTGTGTCCAGGACGTCGTCGATAAATACGCCGGTGCCGACAACCCATTGCCAGCTTTGAAAGCCCACCACATAAGAGATCATCTGCGCTTCTTTGCCAGTGGAAGGCTTGGGCCATAAAAACGTATGCCAGCCAGCCCCTTGGCGGGCGATGTTAATCAATTCATCCACGACCGGGGTGCCCTGGCTGTCTGTCAGACCGGTCCAGTTTTTGCCGATCAGCTCGGTCTGGCGGGGGCTGACGATATTGTTTCCGTCATAGTCGTAGACAAAGAAAAAACCATCATCGCCATAGATCATTGCTGCCAGGATTTGTGCAACGTGACGTTTGGCTTCGTCATCACCGGGGGAGGCTGATCCGTAGATGTAATAAAACCCGTTGCGGGCCTGCGTGACATAGTTGCGAAGCTCCGCCTTTTTGGCCTCCAGCAGCTGTCGTTCCAGGGCTGCGATCTCCCGCTCGGCAAGCTGGCGGGACTGGAATGTCACCAAAACCGAGATCGCCGCAGCGGCCAAAATCAAGGGCAAAGCCGCCAGCAAAGCCAGCTTTTGCCCGTAAGAAGGGCGTAAGTGGGGGAAGAAATTCCGCATGACAGGAATCGTTATTCGATCAGCCGATTAAAGCAAAGACATGGTGTCGTTTTTTTCTGTTTTTACGAAAAAATTAGTCTGACGTGTGTAATTAAATTAATGAAAACAGACTGATATATCCTTTTTCTATTCGTCTACCGAGTACTAGGTATTCACAAGTTTCATTCGACGGGTAGGGTGAGCGGGCTGAAATTGATCTGCCATGGATCTGTGGCAGTAGGACTTTTGGGAGGAAAATCATGGATCGTCGTTCTTTTTTGAAGACGTCTGCGCTGGGTGGCTCTGCGGCCGCAGCGACAACTCTGGCTGCACCGGCCTATGCGCAAGGCAACCGCAAACTGACAATGGTCACCTCGTGGCCGCGCGGCTTTGCTGTTCTGGATGATGCGGCAAGCTACATGGAACAAATGGTTGGTGAACTGTCTGGCGGCAGCCTGACCATCGAGAAAAAAGCCCCTGGTGAACTGGTGGGCGCGCTGGAAGTGTTTGACGCCGTGACTTCGGGTCAGGCGGATATGTATCACTCTGCGGATTATTACTTCATCGGTCAGCACCCGGGTTATGCGTATTTCACCGCTGTTCCGTTTGGCGGCACCGCGCAGGAAGTGTCCAACTGGTACTACCACGGTGGCGGCGAAGAGCTGCACGACGAGCTGGGCGAGATCTTCAACCTCAAAGGCCTGATCGCAGGTAACTCCGGTTCGCAGTCCGGTGGTTGGTTCGCAAAAGAGATCAACTCGGCAGCTGACTTCAACGGTCTGAAGTTCCGTATGCCGGGCCTGGGCGGCAAGGTTCTGGGTAAACTGGGCGCATCCGTTCAGAACATCCCAGGCGGCGAACTGTACCAAGCGCTGTCTTCGGGCGCGCTGGACGGCCTGGAGTGGGTTGGCCCGATGGCTGACGAACGCGCCGGCTTCCAAGAAGTTGCAAAAGTTTACTACACTGCGGGCTTCCACGAGCCGGGCTCTGCTTTGTCCTCCTCTGTGAACCTGGACGTTTGGAACGAGCTGTCCGACCAGCACAAAGCGATCCTGCGTTATGCCTCCATGGCGACCACACAGTACCAGCTGGCCGAAACTCTGGCCAACAACGGTGCCGCTCTGGCGCGCCTGCAGGCACAAGGTGTGCGCACGCTGCAATTCTCTGACGATGTTTGGGATGCGTTCGGCAAAGCCTCTGCTGAGGTTATGGACGAGAACATGGGTGACGAGCTGTTCGCCAAGATCCGTAACTCCTTTGAAGCTTCGCTGGCCACCTCTGCGGACTGGATCAACAAGTCGGACGGTTACTACGTCCAACAGCGTATCCGCGTTCTGGGCAGCTAAGCCTGAACCGAGAATAGGAGGAAGCCCCTGTCACGGGGCTTCCTCTGTTTCTGCATTCTGAAATACGAAGCAAACTCCGCGCAGAGCGGGGGAAAACAGGAGGGGACATGCAAGAAGCAGCCTCTGCAGGCTTTGGTGGCGCGATCCTGGCCGTTCTGAACGGCATTTGGTGGGTCATCGCAAACCTTGGCGAAGCCTATTACAATATCGCCTATGCCATCACGCACCCGTCGCTCTGGCTGGATTGGTCGGACAAGCAAGCCATCATGCGGTTTGTTTATTATGGCGGTTCGGTTGAATTCTTCTTTGCTGTGATGGCCGTGGTCGTTGCCGTGACGGCGGTTGGCCTTTATCACCGTCCCTTTATGTGGGGCTGCGTGCGGGCGCTGGAAGGGTTTGCCAATGCGGTGGGCCGTTTCTTTGCCTGGGCGGGTCTTTTGCTGGTCATCCAGCAGATCGTGATCGTCTTTATGCAGCGGATCTTTACCCGGCCTGACATTGTGTTTGGCGTGGGTGTGCCCCTGCAGTTCGACATCAGCTGGTATGCCGAAGAACTGAAGCTTTACAATGCTTTGGTTGTCGCTCTTTGCGTGTCCTACACATTTGTGCAGGGCGGCCATGTGCGGGTGGATTTGGTGTACTCGGCAGTGAGCCACCGGGCCAAACGCGCGATCGACATGTTCGGTTCGCTGATCTTCATGCTGCCGATCGCCACGCTGATCTGGCTGTATGGCTGGTTCTTCTTGTGGCGTCACCTGATCGTGCCAAAGCCATCGGCTTCGGATGCGCTGGATCGTCTGCTGCTGAAAGCGCGCGCGCTGCGCTGGAATGTGGAGACCATCGGCTTTAGCCCCAACGGCTTTACCGGCTATTTCCTGTTCAAGATCCTTTTGGTGGCTTTTGCCGGGATCGTGTTCATCCACGCAATCGCGTTCTTCTACCGCTCCTTCCTGGAATTCATCGAAGGTCCGGCCAGCGAGAACAAATACCTCGACAAGGATACTCTTGGCGAAGGTGAAGAAGCCTATGAAGGCGCTCATTAAACTGAGGGACAACGGATATGCTATTCGGTCTTGATGGCGTCGAAATCGGCCTCATTATTGTATTCTTCTGCCTTTTCGGAGGCATCTTATCCGGCTTCCCGGTGGCTTTTGCCATCGGTGGCGCGGGTATCATCTCATTTGGTATTATCGCCGCGCTCGACAGCGCGGGACTGTTGATCCACCAGGCCATTGACACCAACAGCGATGTCTATCGCGAGCTGGTCAGCTCGGGCGTGAAACCCGATGTGATATCGGTTTTCCGATACCCGGATCTGCCGCGCATCGCTGAGCCTGTGTTCGTCCAAGGGTGGGAAACCGCTCTGGATCGCAACGTGTCATTCATTGTGAACCGCATCAACGAACGTGTTCTGGCGGGGGCATCGATTGAGACCCTGCTGGCGGTTTTGATGTTTGTTCTGATGGGCATCACCCTGGAACGGTCCAAAATTGCAAACGACCTTCTGACCACCATGGCGCGCGTCTTTGGCCCGCTGCCTGGCGGTCTAGCGGTGTCGATTGTGGTTGTGGGGGCCTTCCTGGCGGCCTCGACCGGGATTGTGGGCGCAACCGTGGTCACCATGGGGCTGTTGGCCCTGCCGACCATGCTGCGCAACAACTACAGTCCGGAACTGGCAACAGGTGTGATTGCGGCGTCTGGCACATTGGGTCAGATCATTCCGCCTTCCATCGTGATTGTTCTGCTCGGCACCCTGGCGGGTGACCTGTATTCAACCGCGCAGGAAACCCGTGCGCGCGAGGCGGGCTGTACCGATGCGTTGACCTATCTGGGTGAGCCTGCGGTTGTGTCCGTGGGTACGTTGTTCCAGGCGGCGCTGCTGCCGGGGATCATGCTGGCGCTGCTTTATGCGGGTTATGCCTTTGTCTATGCGTTGATGAACCCGGAAAAAGCCCCAGCCGTTGTGCTGGATGGCGGCTCCAACGAGCCGGTGACACGCAGCGAAGCGTTCACCTGGTATCTGGGTGTGCCGATTGCCATTATCGCCGGTGCTATCCTGCTGGGCTCGTTCGACATCATCGGCAGCCAAAGCACAGTGGTGTCCAGCTTCTCTGAAGCAGGGCAGGGCGCGGCATTGCGCACAAATGTGGGCGCGGAATGTCAGGCGGCGATGATCGAGTTGCATGGTCAGGTGGCTTGGGATGCTGCGGTCGCTGAACAGGCTGCGCTTGACGCCGCGGGTGGCGTGGAGCAGGCGCGTCAGCTGACAGCCGACGAGATCGAGGCCAACCGCGTGGCTATGATCGAAAACGCAGCGCCGATTGGGACGGGCATCGCCACGCTGATCGTGTTGTTTGCTCTGACCCTGGCCATCGGTCGTGGTGTCGCGCCGTCGCGTGATGCCAAGCCGTTGATCCTGGGCGCGATTGGTCTGCTGTTGCTGGCTCTGGTGGACATTCTGCTGATCCAGCCGACCACATCCGCAAGCGGTACTGTCGCACTGATGGCGCTGCCAATGATCTTGGTGCTCTATGGTGTGCGTGAGGCGGCGATCCGTTGCGCGCATAATGATCTGATCCGTGTGGTGTTCCCGCCGCTGGTTCTGATCATCGCGGTACTGGGCTCGATCCTGGGTGGGATCACCAACCCGACACCTGCGGCTGCGCTGGGAGCCGGTGGGGCGCTGATGCTGGCGGCTTATCGTCGTCTGAAGGAAGACGGCCAATCCGGCGCGGTCATCTTGTGGGCGACGCTGGCCATTGTGGTTTCGGTCCTGATTGGTGTGAACTTTGACCTGCGTATCAACCAAGGTGACGTTAGCGCCGAAAGCTGGGCGGCCTTCTTTGTGGCCTATGGCTGCTACATGTATGCGCTCTTTGGTTTGATCTATGCCTGCTGGGTTCTGTACAAAGGCGGCGTTCTGACCCCAGTGGTGCGAGAGACGGCCAAGGTGACCTCTATGGTCTTCACCATCCTCATCGGTTCGCAGCTGTTGAACCTGGTGGTGATCTCCTTTGGGGGTGAACATTATATCCAGCAGTTCCTCAAGAGCTTTGACAATGAGCTGACGGTCTTCCTGATCGTGATGGTGGTGCTGTTTATCCTGGGCTTTGTGCTCGACTTCCTCGAGATCATTTACATCGTGATCCCAATTGTGGGGCCGGTGATCTATGGCGGGTCGTTTGATCCAAAATGGGTGACCATCATGATCGCGGTGAACCTGCAGACCTCCTTCCTGACACCGCCCTTTGGCTTTGCGCTGTTCTACCTGCGCGGGGTGGCGCCAAAAGAGGTCACCACAGGCCATATCTACCGCGGGATCTTGCCCTTTGTGCTGATCCAGGTGGCAGGGCTTGGGATCTTGTGGTTGTTCCCGACCATCGTGACCATTGTCCCGGCGCTGATCCCGAATTGATCCAGCCAAGGCTGATACACCAAGGGGCCCCGATTGGGGCCCCTTTTTTTTATTTGGATTTCAGTTCTAACAGATCCCATCGATTGCCAAAGGGATCCCGCCAGACCGCGACAATGCCGTAGGGCTCGTACCTCGGCTCTTCCTCAAAAACGACGCCAAGCGCCCGCATCCGTGCGTGGTCGCGGGCAAAGTCATCCGTCGTCAGAAACAGCCCGATGCGGCCGCCGAATTGATTGCCGACAATGGCCTCCTGCGCAGGCCCATTGGCGCGCGCCAAAATCAGGCTGCCCGTGGTGGCACCAGGGGGCAGGATGCGCACCCAACGTTTGGAACCCTGGTCTACGTCTTCGGTCAAAGTCCAACCCAGCGTGTCACAGTAAAAGGCAATCGCCTGGTCGTAATCGGGAACAACCAGTGACACCGCATGCAAGGCTTGTTTCATTTTTTCTCAGGGATCGGGGGAAGCTGGATATTTGCCACTTGTTCCGAGATCGGATCCCGCGTGAAGGGCTGCGCCGCTTTTGAGATCGCTTCGGGGTCTTTCAAAGGCTCCCAGCGCCCTTGCTGGTAGATTTCCAGCCCTGAGAATTTGGCCTTGTAGCCCATTTTATCGCTGCCCGGCACCCAATAGCCCAGGTAGACATAGGGCAGCCCCGCATCAAGCGCGATCTGGATGTGGTCCAGGATCATAAAGGTGCCAAGCGAGTTCTGCTGCAGGCTCGGTTCGTAGAAAGAGTACACCATGCTCACCCCGTCATCCAAAACATCGGTCAGGGACACGGCGGTCAGTTTCTGGGTGGTCTCCTCTACATATTCGATGACCCGGCTGCGCACCGGTGTCTCTTCGATCATGGCGGCGTATTCAAACACATCCATATCCGCCATGCCGCCATCCGCGTGGCGGCTGTCCAGATAGCGGCGGAACAGTTCAAACTGATCTTCCGTCGCCCAAGGCGAAGTGGCGCGCCGGGTCAGGTTGGCATTGCGTTTCAGCGTGCGCCGCTGGCTGCGCCGTGGTTTGAAGTCTTTGACACTGATGCGCGCTGACAGGCAGGCGGAACAATCCGCACATGAGGGGCGATAAAGCACATTCTGCGAGCGCCGGAACCCCTGTTGGGAAAGCGAGTTGTTCAGCTGTTCCACACCATCGCCCTGAAGTGCCGTGAACAGCTTCCGTTCCATCCGGTTCTCCAGGTAGGGACACGGCTGCGGAGCTGTTACGTAAAACTGTGGAGCGATGGGCAATGAGTGGCGCATTTGGTCAGTTTGACATCCTAGGAAGCAAAGGGATACCTAAAATGATAGCAAGACCGGTGGTTGACGCCAAGATACTGCGAGGTGAAATGGTTTACCGCCCCTTTCACGCTTTGCGATTCAGCATAACGGTGCCCATGAACATATCGGGCAGACCCTGACCACGTGCAGAGGTCAACATCAATACAATCGAGACAAACTGCAACAACACAAATCCCAGGCAGACAGTGTAGGCCAGCGTGTGCATGACCGCCTGTCCAAGGTCCAGACGCGCGCCATGTGCGTCACGCAGCTCGATCCCGGCAAATTGCATCCCCCAGGTGGCTGATCCACTGGCGATGGTCACCACGCGATAGGCAAAACCAACGACCAGGAATAAAAAGCCCAGAAAGAACAGGCCGACAAATGCGGTGCCGATAACAACGGCCATACAGAGCGCACAGATGATCAACCCGTCCACGAACCAGGCAAACAATCGTTTGGCCGGGACCGAGGCATAGAACTCTGGCGCATAGGTTGGGTCAGGAAGGGCAGGCATAAAACAATTGGATCCTTTTGGCAGGAACAGACAGTCAGGCGGCAGACAGTCAGGGGGAAGGTAATCCCCCCTGATCTATAACGTCTTTATGCAGGTTTTGCAGCGATGGTGTCATCGCCTTCATCCTGGGGTTGTGTGGCGCGCTCGTCCATGAACTGGTCGAATTCGGCCTTGTCTTTGGCATCTCGCAGACGTTGCAGGAAGGCTTCAAAATCATGCTGTTCCTGTTCCAGACGACGCAGGGTGTCGGTGCGATATGCGTCAAAGGCGCTGTTGCCGCTGGAACGATGGGTAAACCGGGCAGGGCTGCGGCGGGATTGCGAAGATTTGCAGCTGTATCCGAACATTTTCTTACTCCAGATCATGTAAAAGAGGAGGGCCAGGCCAACGGGCCAGAAGAAGATAAAGCCCAGCACCATCGCGGCGATCCAGGCGCCTTTGCCCTTGTCATCCAGCCAGGCCTCGCAACGGCTGAACCACCCTTGGGCATGGTGGTGGGGGACGGCGTTGGAAACGGTGGTCATCATACTCTCCAGGTTAGGTTCGATGTAAAAGTCATTCACATTACGTAAGAGTGATATCGGAGTGAGGACGCGCCTGTTCAAGAGGGTGATGTTAAAATGTTTTACATCCACGGCTAAAACTTCATATGCGATTGAAACAAAGGGACTAATTTCGACCCAATCGATACTGGGTGCGGCAGGCTGGATGATTGACCTTCTGTCACGGGCGGCGCAGGGTGTGGGCATGACCACTGCTTTGACCCTGACCTGTTGCCCCCGTGCCTTTGACCCCGCTCTGGCCCACGAAACGCTGGCTGCGCTGCCGTGGCTTGCGCCCGAACACAAGGCGCTGATTGCCGGAACCTCGGGAACCAGCCCCTATTTGAACAGTTTGATCCTGATGGAGCGTGACTGGCTTCCAGAGGCTTTGGACAATCCACAAGCGGCTTTGATTTCGGTGATGGCGGCGGTCTCGGCCCTGAACCCTGACCAGCTGAAACCCGAGCTGCGCCGCGCCAAACGGCGGGTGGCCCTGCTGACGGCGCTCTGTGATCTGGCGGGGTTTTGGTCGCTGGAAAAGGTCACCGCCGCCCTGTCTGATTTTGCCGCACTGACGGCGGATGTGGCGTTAAAGGCAGAAATTGCCAAGTTGATCGCCCGCAAGAAACTGCCGGGCCAAACCGAAGAGGATGTCGCAGCCGCCGCAGGGCTTGCGGTTCTGGCGATGGGCAAGATGGGCGCACATGAGCTGAATTACAGTTCAGACATCGACCTGATTTGCCTGTTTGACGAAACCCGATATGAGCCGGATGATTTTTATGAGGTGCGCCAGGCGCTGGTGCGGGCGACCCGCAATATGTGCGCAACCCTCAGCGACAAAACCGCAGAGGGTTATGTGTTTCGCACCGATCTGCGACTGCGTCCGGATCCCGCGGTCACGCCGGTCTGTGTCGCGATGGAGGCGGCGGAGCGGTATTACGAAAGCTTGGGCCGCACCTGGGAACGGGCGGCTTACATCAAAGCGCGCGCCTGTGCGGGGGACATACAGGCGGGGGAAAAATTCCTGCACGGGCTGCGCCCCTTTGTCTGGCGGCGACATCTGGATTTTGCAGCCATCCAGGATGCCCATGACATGCGCCTGCGGATCCGCGAGAACAAGGGCAGCTTTGGCGCGGTCTCGGTTCCCGGACATGATATGAAACTGGGGCAGGGCGGCATTCGTGAGATCGAATTCTTCACCCAGACCCGTCAGCTGATCGCAGGCGGGCGCGACCCGGATTTGCGGGTGCGCGAAACCGTCAAAGGTCTGGAGGCGCTGGCGCAGAAAGGGTGGTTTGACCTATCTGTGGCAGATGAGCTGAGCGATCACTACCGCGCGCATCGCACAGTGGAACACCGGATCCAGATGATCCATGACGCCCAGACCCACCGGATGCCCAAATCCGAGGATGGGCTTGGTCGGGTGGCAAGCCTGATGGATCTGGATGTCAGCGACATGGTGGAGCAGGTCGGCGCACGTCTACATGCTGTGCGCAAACTTGCGGATCAGTTTTTTGCGCCCGGAGACACGGGTGAGGCCGAGCAACCCACGCTGCCAGCCATTGATCCAGAGACGTTTGACCCGGAAATCCTGCGACGCTGGCACACTTACCCGGCGCTGCGCTCTGAGCGGGGCGCGCAGATTTTCGAACGGCTGCGCCCGGAATTGCTGTCCCGCCTGTCGCGCACCGCGCAACCGGCCGAAAGCCTGATTGCGCTGGATGGGTTTCTTGCGGGGCTGCCTGCCGGGGTTCAGATCTTTTCCCTGTTTGAGGCCAACCCGCAGCTGATCGACCTTTTGGTTGATATCGTTGGTACATCGCCGGAACTGGCCGGATTCCTGTCGCGCAACGCGTCGGTCTTTGATGCGGTGATCGGCGGTGCCTTCTTTGATCCCTGGCCTGAGGGGGCCGCGCTGCTGGAAGAAATCAAAGCCCGCCTTGCGGCTGAGGAAGATTACGAGGCGAAACTGGATGCAGCGCGGCTCTGGTGCAAGGAATGGACTTTCCGCATCGGCGTGCATCATTTGCGCGGGTTGATCACCGGCAAAGCCGCGGGTGGGCAATATGCTGAACTGGCCTCGGTCACGATCGAGGCGCTGGCACCGGTCGTCGTTGACCACTTTGCGCTGAAACACGGGCGGCCTCCGGGTCGGGGGGTGGCGGTTTTGGGCATGGGCTCATTGGGGTCCAGCCAGATGACTGCCAAATCCGATCTGGACCTGATTGTGATCTATGACCCGCAGCAGATCGAAAGCTCGGATGGCAAACGCCCGCTGGCGTCCCGTGCCTATTATGCGCGGCTGACGCAGGCTTTGATCACGGCGTTGACGGCTCCGATGGCACGCGGGCGGCTTTATGAGGTGGATATGCGCCTGCGCCCCTCGGGCACCCAAGGCCCAGTGGCAACCAGTATCAGCGCTTTTGACAATTACCAGCACAATGAGGCCTGGGTTTGGGAGCATCTGGCCTTGACGCGCGCGCGGGTGATCTGCGGCGGGGGAGAGCTGGCCAGGGACGTGGAAACGATCCGTGCCGATGTTCTGCGCACGCCAAATGAGCGGGCCAAGGTTCTGGCGGAAGTGTCGGAAATGCGGGACCGCCTGTCGGCTGCCAAACAGCCCAAAGGTCCGTTGGATGTCAAAAACGGTGCAGGCCGCATGGTGGATGTCGAACTTGTTGCACAGACCGGGGCTTTGTTGGCGGGTGAGGTTGCGCGCGGGGTCGCGCCGGGGTTAAAGGCGGCCGAAGACTGTGGGTGGTTGGGCGCGTCACAAGTGCAGATCCTGCGTGAAAGTTATGATCTTTATCGCGAGGTTCAGATGGCCGCCCGTCTGCTGAGCGCAGAGCCTTTGGAAGAAGACGCTGTGGGCGAGGGGGCGGCCCGGTTTATTTGCCGTGTGTCCGGGGCGGCGAATTTGGCGGATCTGGTTGCGGATCTGAACGCACGCTATGCACGCTGCGCAGAGATCGCCCAAACGGCCTTGGCTGAGGAGTAAGACAGTGACAAAATCAGAGCTAGACCCCAAAGGGTTGTTCCACGAGAGCTTTAACATCGACGGGATAAACGCCGAACAATGCCGCAGCATCTTTTTGGACTGGGCTTTGAGCCTGCCAGAGGGTGTCGACAGCAAAGAGGCGCTGGGCCAGCTGTTGCAGCAATTTGAAAGCGACCACCCCGATCACCCGATGACCCAGGTGATGCAGGCGGGTCTGGCCGATATGGGACGCCCCAAGCGACGCGGCGGATGGCGCAGCAGACCCAGATAGGGAGGAACCGCTGCGCTTCCCTCTTTTACAGGGGCGCACATCTGGGTATGAGGGCTGTATGACAGATCCCGCAGATGCGCCACAGCGCCCCCGTATCAAGTTGAAACCCAAAGCCAATGCGCGCGCGTTGCGCCATGGGTTTCCTTGGGTTTATTCCAATGAGCTGGTGACGGATCGCCGGACCCGCAAGCTGGAGCCCGGCACGCTTGCCGTATTGGAGGATGAGGCGCAGCGCCCGCTTGGGTTGGTGGCCGTGAACCCCGACAGCAAGATCATTGCGCGGATGCTGGACCGTGATGCAGACGCAGAGATCGACCAAAGCTGGTTTGAGACGCGTATCGCGCGCGCCCTGGCGCTGCGCAGCCAGCTCTATGATGCGCCGTTTTACCGTCTGGTGCATGCGGAATCCGACGGGCTGCCGGGGGTAATCATCGACCGTTTCAACGCGGCCTGTGTGGTGCAACCCAATGCCGCCTGGGCGGATGCCCATATCCACGCCCTGTGTGATGCTTTGGCCAAGGTCACCGGCTGTGCCACGATCCTGAAGAATGCCTCGGGCCGGACCCGCGGTTTGGAAGGGTTGGATGATGTGGATCAGGTTATGTGCGGTGCTGCGCCAACCGCGCCGGTGCCGGTGGCGATGAATGGTGCAACCTATATGGCGGATCTGACTGGCGGGCAAAAAACTGGCCTTTTCTTTGATCAGCGCGAAAACCACGCCTTTGCCGCACGTCTGGTGGCACCGGGCGCGCGGGTGTTGGATGTGTTCTCTCATGTGGGTGGCTTTGGTCTGGCAATGCTGGCCGCAGGCGCTGGAGAGGCGACCTGTGTGGACGGCTCTGCCGCAGCACTCGAGCTGGCGCAGATGGGGGCGGATGCCGGTGGCTTTGGCGACCGGCTGACAACGCGGCAGGGCGATGCCTTTGACGTGTTGACCGCGCTGGGCGCAGAAGGCGCGCAGTTTGATGTTGTGATCTGCGATCCGCCTGCCTTTGCACCGTCTAAACCCGCGCTGGAAGCGGGCTTGCGTGCGTATGAGCGGGTGGCAAAACTGGCGGCCCCCCTGGTGGCTCCGGGCGGCTATCTGGGTCTGTGTTCCTGCTCCCACGCGGCTGAGCTGACCAAGTTTCGCAATGCCTCGGCCCGCGGGATTGGCCGCGCGGGACGTCGGGCACAGTTGTTGCATACGGGCTATGCCGGACCAGACCATCCCCAGATGCCGCAACTGGCTGAAAGCGGCTATCTCAAAGCTGTGTTCTTCCGTCTGGATTGATCGCTGTGAAACTGCTGCTTGATACCTGTGTGATCTACCCGACTGTGATGCGGCAGATGCTTTTGGGCGCGGCCAAGGGGGGGTGTTTCACGCCGCTCTGGTCGCCGCGCATCCTTGAGGAATGGGCCCGTGCCGCGCGCAAGATCGGCCCCACCGGAGAGGCGCAGGCGCGCAGCGAGATTGCCTTGCTCCAGGCCAGCTGGCCCAAGTCAGGGGTGACGCCCGCAGAAGGTGTGCAATCCCGACTGTGGTTGCCGGATGAGGCCGATATCCACGTGCTAGCGGCCGCCATTACCGGCCATGCGGATGGGATTGTTACGGTCAATAACAAGGATTTTCCCCGACACACACTGAGCGAGGAAGGCCTGACCCGTCATACACCGGATGAGCTGCTGTTTGGGTTTTGGCTGGACCATCCCGAAGCGATCGAAAGCGTTGGGCAAAGCGTTCTGGCCGATGCCAATGCCATGTCTGATGGCACATGGGACATCCGACGCCTGCTGAAAAAAGCGCGACTTCCCCGCATCGCAAAAGCGCTCGCCCAGGCCTGATTTTTGCCATCATGGCAGCTTATGGTTGAAATTGCCTGAGGCGCAGGTGATACCTGTGCGCAAGCCTTATAGCCTTTTGATGAATATGGAATTTCTATTATGAAGCTTTTGCCGTCGTCCCCCCGTTTCAAAACGCTGAACAAGCTTTTTGCCACGGGCGCGGTGATGGCGCTTGTGGGATGTGCGCCTGCACCTGGGCCGTCTGTTCCTTTTCAACAAGGCAAGTCACTGGACGATGCAAAAGCCGCGTTTGAGATCTGTGCGCCACAAGGGCCCATAGGCGCGCGCCAGAACCTGACGGCCAGCTATTGGTTCAGCCCCCTGTGGGGCGGGATTATCATCGGCCCCCTGACCATCGCGGCCACGGCCGAACAGATTCGTGAAAACGGCGCGCGCAACGCGGTGGACAAATGCTTGGCTGACCAAGGGTACTCGCGTCGGACCCTGTCAGCGGAAGAGATCAAATTCCTGAATGAAAGCGATGCCTATGTGCGGGAATTGTTCCTGGATCACCTGATTGCGGGTGGAAGCTTGGTGGCGTTTGAGCAGGATACATTCGCCGAGTAAACGATTAAGTCTTGGCGGGGGCCCATTGGGTTTCCAGCTTTTCCAGCGCAGCGATCCGTTCTTCTGTTTTGGGGTGGCTCATGAGCCAGGCTGGTGCCATGCCCGCGCGGGACTGTGTCAGCTCATCCAGTTTGCGAAACAGCGCTTTTTGCGGGGCGATGCCAATCCCGGCCTTGGTCAATAGGGCTGCGGCATATTCGTCTGCCTCATATTCATCTCCGCGTGACAGGCGCGCTGCCAAGAGATTGGTCAGCATGCCCGCAATCCACGGGCCGACCAGCGGCACAAATCGTCCGATCACCAGCATCAACGCCGTGCGCAGGGCGTTTTGGCCCGAAAAATCAATCGCACGCCGTTTGGCATGCCCCAAGGCCACGTGACCCAGTTCATGTGCGATCACACTGGCCAGTTCTTCGGCCGAAACCTCGCCGTGTTGGTATTTGCGATAGAACCCACGGGTGATGAAGATCCGCCCATCCGGAGCAGCCAGACCATTTACGGGATCCACCTCATAGATAAACACCGGAATTCTGGGCACTTCCAAGGCAGCGGCCAATTGGTCCGTTACCTGGGCCAGACGTCTGTCCGCCAGTTCGGTGGAGCGTTGATCCAATTCCTTATGGGTGCGCCAGACCGACAAGCGGTAGGTCACCAGACCATAAATCAAGGCAATCAATATGGGCGATAGCTTCAGCATATCTCTGATATGGGCGCAGGCACAGAAAAGGACAATAGCTGTCCGCATTCCTCCCAAGTTTTGCCCGAAATCGTGGTTAATCCTTCGTTAATGAGCAGTAAATCTTAACGAGGTAACATACGATGCGTGCAACGACGCTTTTTTTGTATCACCTCAGCCTGCGCGGGCTGGCGGTGCTGGGGCTGCCGTTTCTGGCGATCTTGAGCTTTCAGACTTTTTTGACCACACTTGACGGCGGACAGGCGATTTGGCCGCGATTGATCCTGATCCTTGGCACCGCGCCGATGTGTGTGTTCTTTGCGGCGCCTGCGCTCTTGCCGCGTCGTGTGCGGCGACCGGACTTGCGGGATCTGGGCCCGTTTCTATTTGTCGGGCTGGGGTTTGCAGGCTTTGCTGTGATGAGCCTGGCCCAGGCCGCGATCCAAGGGCTCACCTTGCCCACCGAGATCTTGCGCGATGTGAGCACCTGGACCGGTGCTTTGGCGCTGCTGCTTGGTGGGTGTGCAGGTCTTTTGGCGTTGAGCCTGTGTAATCAGGTGGATGGTTCCAACAAACCTGAGGTGCAAACCCCCAAGCGTCCTAAAAACAAGCAGCCTCGTCCCAGCGGCGATGAACTGCGCGCGCTGCGTCATGCCCGCATGGAAAGCACAACTTTATAATGTCTGATTTGGGTCGCGCTTCAGCGGCCCAATTCTTTCATCCCGCGTTCAAGCCCCGCAAGGGTCATCGGTACCATCCGGTTTTCAAAGATCTCCTGGATCATGCCGATGGAATGCGTGTAGCCCCAATGTTTTTCCGGCACGGGGTTGATCCACATATGATCCGGCCATTGGGTGCGGGCGCGTTCCAGCCAGACTTGACCGGCCTCTTGGTTCCAATGTTCATTGGCCCCACCGGGATAGGCAATTTCATAAGGGGACATGGAAGCATCCCCGACAAAGATGCATTTGTAGTCCGAGCCATAGGTGCGCAGAACGTCCCATGTGGGTGTCTGCTGGTTCCAACGGCGGCGATTGTCTCGCCAGACACCTTCGTACAGGCAGTTGTGGAAGTAGTAATATTCCAGATGTTTGAACTCGGCGCGGGCCGCTGAAAACAGTTCCTCGACCACTTTGATATGTGGATCCATCGAACCGCCGACGTCCAGAAACAGCAGGACTTTGACTGCATTGTGGCGTTCCGGGCGGGTTTTGACATCCAAATAGCCGTGTTCCGCGGTAGCGCGGATGGTGTTGTCCAGGTCCAGCTCTTCGTGGGCGCCGTCCCGCACCCAGCGGCGCAGGCGTTTCAGTGCGACTTTGATGTTGCGCGTGCCCAGCTCCACGTCGCCGTCCAGATTGCGAAACTCCCGTTTGTCCCAGACCTTGACGGCGCGCTGGTGGCGGCTTTCCTTCTGGCCGATACGCACCCCTTCGGGGTTGTAGCCATAGGCGCCAAAGGGCGAGGTGCCGCCGGTGCCGATCCATTTGTTGCCGCCCTGATGGCGGGCTTTTTGTTCCTCAAGACGCTGTTTCAGCGTCTCCATCAGTTTTTCAAACCCACCCAAGGCCTCGATCTCGGCTTTTTCTTCAGGTGAGAGGTGTTTTTCTGACATCTTGCGCAGCCAATCTTCGGGCAGCTCGACAGCTTCGGCCACGGCCTCCATCGGGATCTGTTCCAGCCCTTCAAAGGTTGCAGCAAAGGCGCGATCAAACCGGTCGATGTGGCGTTCGTCTTTGACCATAGAGGCGCGGGCCAAATAGTAGAAACCGTCAATGTCATAGGTCACAAGCCCCGCCTTCAAAGCCTCCAGAAACGTCAGATACTCCCGCAGGGACACGGGAACGGCTTGTGTGCGAAGGTTTTCGAAAAAGGGCTGAAACATGGGTGTGCCTCAGCTTGCCAGGCGGTGCACCAGGATCGTCGCGGCCAGCCCGGCTAGGCCAAAGATGATCATATGTACAGCCGCATATTGCAGCATATCCAGTCGATTGCCGCCGCGTTTCTTGGCGCGCAGCGCCCCAAAGACAGCGCCGATGAGAAGGGCAGAGATTACCAGCATAAGAGTGGGCCTTGTGTCAAACGCGCGGAGGTCAAAGCCGCGCCAAAATTATCGGGACGACCGCGCCATGAAGGCGAGGCGTTCAAACAGGTGCACGTCCTGTTCATTTTTCAAAAGCGCCCCATGCAGCCGCGGCAAAGCGTTGGCCCCGTCGCGTTTCAGATCCTCGGGCGACAGATCCTCGGCCAACAAAAGCTTGAGCCAGTCTAGCACTTCTGAAGTGGAGGGTTTTTTCTTCAACCCCTGGGTGTCGCGAATGTCATAGAATTGGGTGAGCGCGGTTGTCAGCAGCGTCTCCTTGATGCCGGGGTGGTGAACCTCGACGATCTTCTTCATCGTCTCGGCATCCGGAAAGCGGATGTAGTGGAAAAAGCAGCGGCGCAGGAAGGCATCCGGCAGCTCTTTTTCATTGTTGGAGGTGATGATGATAATCGGGCGGTGGCGTGCGGTCACCGTTTCTCCGGTTTCATAGACGTGAAACGCCATTTTATCGAGTTCCTGCAAGAGGTCGTTTGGAAACTCGATGTCGGCTTTGTCGATCTCGTCGATCAGCAGTACGACTTTTTCGTCGGCCTCAAAAGCCTCCCACAGCTTGCCCTTTTTGATGTAGTTCTGAACGTCATGCACACGCGCATCGCCAAGCTGGCTGTCGCGCAGTCGGCTGACTGCGTCATATTCATAAAGCCCCTGTTGGGCGCGGGTGGTGGATTTCACATTCCATTCGATCATCCGCAACCCCAGGGCGGTTGCGACTTGTTTGGCCAGCTCTGTCTTGCCGGTCCCAGGCTCGCCTTTGACGAGCAGAGGACGCTCCAACGTCACCGCGGCATTGACGGCGACTTTCAGGTCGTCAGTGGCAACATACTCTTTAGTGCCCTGAAAATGCATGTATTTCGCTCCTCACAGGTGGGGTTGGGCTACATCTTGGGTGTTGAAGGTTGTTTTAACCTCACGTTGGTATGATTGTGTAGTGACAATTGCCCCGCGAGACGATAAACGCAGCGGTATGGGAAGCCATATGTTTGAAAAGAGCAATAAAGAGACTGACATTATGGGCCAGACCGAAGGAGCCGAAATGAAGCAAGAAGTGTTTCTGCCGGACGACTATCGCCCGGCCGAAGATGAGCCTTTCATGAATGAAAGGCAGGTCGAATACTTCCGTCGTAAACTAATCAACTGGAAGCACGATATCCTTGCAGACAGCCGCGACACGATCGAAGGCTTGCAAGATGGCACGCGCAACATCCCCGATGTTGCGGACCGCGCCAGCGAAGAAACCGACCGGGCGCTTGAGCTGCGCACCCGTGATCGTCAGCGTAAACTTGTAGCCAAGATCGATTCCGCCCTGCGCCGGATCGAGGAGGGGGAATACGGGTACTGTGACGTGACAGGTGAGCCGATCTCGCTGAAGCGCCTGGACGCCCGTCCCATCGCCACGATGAGCCTGGAAGCCCAAGAGCGCCACGAGCGCCGGGAAAAGGTTCACCGCGACGACTGAGGCCCCTGCCCAGAGCAGATCAAATCACTAAGGCGCTAGAGCTCTTTTGCTCTGGCGCCTTTTTCGATATGAGGGCGTGGGGGGACACGGAACAGGTGTCATGACACTCAAGAATAAGACGATCATCATCATTGGCGCAGGCATCGGTGGATTGGCTGCGGCGCTTGCGTTGCGCACACAGGGGGCGCAGGTGACAGTCCTGGAACAGGCCGAAGAGATTTCGGAAGTTGGGGCGGGTCTACAGATCACCCCCAACGGCGTTGCTGTTCTGCGCGCTTTGGGATTGCAGGAGCAGCTGGCCTGGAAATCGCCGCGCTCCCACGGAGTTGTCTTGCGCAAATACCGCACAGGTGCACCGGTTGTGCGGCTGGATTTTGATCAATACGCGCCCGACCAGCCCTATTACTTTGTGCATCGGTCCGACCTGATTGACATCCTTGCGGATGCGGCGCGGGGGGCTGGTGTTCAGGTCCGCCTGCTGCAAAAGGTCGATCGGGTCGAGATATCGCCATCCCCCCGAGTTGTGTTGGCCAATGGTGCCAGCTGTTGTGCCGATTTGATCCTGGGCGCGGATGGGCTGCATTCGCGTGCACGTCAGGCGCTGAACGGTGCGGATAAGCCTTTCTTCACAGGTCAAGTGGCCTGGCGCGCCGTTGTGCCCAATACTGTGGGTCTTGAGGCGGAAGCACAGGTTTTTATGGGGCCTGGGAAACATCTGGTGGCCTATCCGCTGCGCCATAGGGAACAGGTCAATCTGGTCGCGGTTCAAGAGCAGAAACAATGGGTCGAAGAAGGCTGGTCCCTTGGAGATGACCCGCAGAATTTACGCGCGGCGTTTGCGGCATTTGGCGGCGCCGCCGCTGCGCTGCTCGCGGCGGTCGATCATGTGGGGCTGTGGGGGCTGTTCCGACATCCGGTGGCCCAGACATGGCAGGCTCCGGGAATTGCCATTTTGGGAGACGCCGCCCATCCGACGCTGCCCTTTATGGCGCAAGGCGCGAACCTCGCACTTGAGGACGCCTGGGTTCTGGCCGCAAGTCTGGAGCAGGCAGAGGATATGGGGGAAGGGCTGAAACAGTATCAGAGTTTGCGAAAGGGGCGGGCGCAGAAAGTGATCGGTGCCGCAAACCGCAATGCATGGAAGTTCCACTTGCGGTCCCCATTGTCAGGCCCGGCGCATTTGGGTCTGAAAGTCAGCGGGCATCTGGCGCCAGAGAAAATGGTTCGCCAGTTTGACTGGATTTACCGCCACGATGTAACGGCGGCCTGATCCGACGTCGTGTCCCCAAACCAGGGGCTCCCGCGCAGGCTTTGATCTTTCTATGCGAAAGATCAGCCCCCTTGGGCCAAGCGCTGCGCAAGGCGCAGCGCGGTTGCGCCCGGACACTGCGGGGAAAGATCAGATATCTATGTCGATCCAAACAGGCACGTGGTCCGATGGCTTTTCACGACCACGTACCTCTTTGTCGATCTGGCAGTCGCGCAGCAGATCAGCCGCCTGTGGGCTAAGGAGAAAATGGTCAATCCGAATGCCATCGTCGCGGCTCCAAGCGCCTGCTTGGTAATCCCAAAATGAATATTGCCCAGGCGCGGAATTACGGGCGCGGAACGCATCGGTGAGCCCAAGGTTCACAAGGCGCTGATAGGCCGCGCGGCTTTCCGGGCGATGCAGCGCATCCTCGCGCCACGCCTCAGGACGGCGCGCATCTTCGGCCTGGGGGATGATATTGTAGTCCCCGGCCATCAAAAACGGGGTTTCCGCGCGCAGAAGTTCCTGCGCCCGCGCGTGCAGACGTTCCATCCAGCGCAGTTTATAGTCGTATTTGCCACCGGCGACCGGTTGGCCCGCGTCATCCAGCTCGACCGGGTTGCCATTGGGGAGATAGAGGCCGCAGACCCGCAGCGCCTGTTTGCCCACCACGGTGGCTTCGATCCAACGTGCCTGTTCGTCGCTGTCATCGCCCGGCAGACCACGTTGCACGTCCTCTAGCGGGTGTTTGGACAGGATTGCGACCCCGTTGAAGCTTTTCTGACCATGTGTTTCCAGATTATAGCCGCGGTCTTCGATGAGCTCGCGTGGGAAAGCCTCATCCACTGATTTAATCTCTTGCAAAACGGCGACGTCAGGTTGGGCTTCATCGAGCCAATCTCCCAGCGCGGCGGCTCTGGCTTTGATTCCGTTGATGTTGAAAGTGGCGATTTTCATATGAACGCTCCGAGCCTGCCCAGTCTTATGCTCTATCGCCGATGGTGCGGGTCAGGGCAAGGGGGCTGACAAGGAGCGCAGGTCGAATCACACACATAGGGAGAGGTTTATATTTTGCAGCAACCAATGGGCGCAAAAGGAGTTGGAAATGAAGGCTTTGCAATTTTGTCCTGGTTATAAGTTTGTGGATTCATTTTGGACATTTCAATAAATTCAATTATTATCGCATGGTTGCTTTGTGGAAAAATGGTTAATCTTAAGGTTGGCATATTTGTTCTCTTGTTTTTCTTCTTGCTAGGGTTGTTGTTTTTATCAATGCTGAATTTACGTTTCTGCAACCTTGGAGGTTTAAATGTCTGCGTTGAAAAAAGAAGTTGTGTTTGTTTCTGAATCCGTTTCCTGTGATGTTTTTGCGGGTGAGGGTGCACATATGTTTTCGTCAGGGTCTTCGCCTGTTGTTGAAACATCCGAATTCGCTGGCGCGGGAACCGAAATGTTCTCGTCTGGTTCTGCCCCTGTGACAGGTGCTGACGTCCGTCAGGGTGATGCGACCATGCTGTTCTCTTCCGGAAGCTAAAATATTGACTGCGCTAGGGTTTCCCTGGCGCAGTTTCTCCTTTTGAAAGGGTGTTTATGTCAAACGTGGTTTCCTTGCGTGGCTGGGCGGATCATCAAACCACCCGGACTTCAAATGATGTTTTAATTGATTGTTTTTCGCGTTTTCGCAGGTCTGAAAATGATGTTTTTTGGCTGAAAGAAAATGCTGAACTTCTAAATATTCTTGAAAGCCAAATTGGCGGGTCGGGCGAATTGGATCTCTCCGCTTATTTGCCGTTTTATAACAATATTGACCGCAGGTTGTGTTTTTTTCGCCAATACTACAGATTCTATTTGTCGATCTGTATGGACCTCGAAGATTTGGGTCTTGGGGGCGAGAAAAGTCAGGTTTTGGCCGCTTGGGTTCACACGCAAAAACTGGCGGATTTGGAGCTGTCCGATCTTCAGCGGGCCGAAGCAGAGCGGTTGCTGGCGCGCCGGAACATCGGTCGGGCGGATCCGGGTTTGTCTGATCGTTTGCGGCGGTTTGCCTGTGACAGCGCGCGGTTTGCGATGCCCAATTCAAAAGTGGCCTATGAGCTGACCCATATCGTGTTCTACCTGTCGGAATATGGGCGGCGTAATCCCGATCTGCCATCTGAGGCAGTCGAGAGTCTGCGAAATGTCGGCATCCTCGCTTATTTGGATCAGAACATGGATCTTTTGGCAGAGGTCTGTATTTCGCTGCGATTTGCAAAGGCAGCTGTGCCCGTGCAGTGGGAGCAAGCCTTGGCCCAGTCTCAGCAGCGCTACAGGTTTATTCCCGATGGGTTTGATGGCACCCATGACGATTACCACGCCTATTTTGTTGGGGCCTGGTGGGCGATGACGGCCGGGCAGGGCGGGTTTGACCATGCGGTTCCGTCGGGCGCGACACAGATCCGTGGCGGCAAGGCGCCAGGGGTGATGAAGTCCCTGTCTCAGCTGATGTATAATGATGAAAGCCTTGGGGCACTGGCTTGGACCACTGCGCGGAACCAAATCCTGGCCGCCTTGCCACTGCGCGATGGTGAGCTGCTCCAGGAGGCGGAAAACAGCATCCCGGATTTTGAGCGCTTCTATGACGGGTTCGCGCGCGGCGGGCGGGCGCGGTAAAAGCCGCTCCCGTATATGTCGTCCGGTTTCGGAATTACATCGAGAAAGATGTGCCGCAGCCGCAGCTTGCTGTTGCGTTTGGGTTGTTGATCACAAAACGCGCGCCGATCAGCTCTTCTGAGAAATCGATGGTTGCATCCGCTAGATAGGGCAAGGAGATGCTGTCGACCACGACTTTTTCGCCGTTTCCTTCCAGCACCAGGTCGTCCTGCGCGGGCTGATCCAGTTCGATCTGATATTGAAAGCCGGAACAGCCGCCGCCTTCCACAGCAATGCGCAGCGCCTGCCCTTGGGCGGCGGCACCGATTTCTGCCAGGCGTTCAAAGGCGCGATCGGTCACTTTGGGTGGCATTTGCATGTGATCTCTCCAATGCTGTGTTGCAGCGGGACCTAATATATAGAAAGGTGCGAGCCGGGCGACAAGATTAGCCGAAGGAAAAGATCATTGACCTACGCGCCTTATGCAACCTTTCCCGATCGTACGCGGGGACGCCGCATCTTTGAAGAGGAAAGCAGCTTTCGCTCTCCGTTTCAACGGGATCGTGACCGGATTATCCACGCCAGCGCCTTTCGCAGGCTTAAACACAAGACACAGGTTTTTGTGGAACATGAAGGCGACAATTACCGCACCCGGCTGACCCATTCGATCGAGGTTGCGCAAGTGGCGCGCACCATCGCCGGCGCTTTGGGGTTGAACCAGGAGCTGACCGAGGCGGTGGCGCTGGCCCATGATCTGGGGCACACACCCTTTGGGCACACGGGCGAAGATGCGCTGCATGCGTTGATGGAGCCCTACGGTGGGTTTGACCACAATGCGCAGGCCATTCGCATTGTGACCTCGCTCGAAAAACACTATGCGGAATTTGACGGGCTGAACCTCACTTGGGAGGCGCTGGAAGCCATTGCCAAACACAATGGTCCGGTTTTGGGCGACCTGCCTTGGGCGCTGGCCGCCTGCAATGACGAAATGGATCTGGAGCTGGCGACCCATGCCAGCACCGAAGCGCAGGTGGCCGCTCTGGCTGATGATATTGCCTATAACAACCATGATCTCCATGATGGTCTGCGGGCTGGGTTGTTTACCGACGCTGATATTGCAGAGCTGCCGATCATCGGCGCGGCCTTTGCGACGGTGGATCAGAAATACCCGGACCTTGAGGCGACCCGACGCAGGCACGAGGCGTTGCGCCGCGTGTTTGGCGTTCTGGTGTCTGATGTGATCGACACCACACGGGCGAACCTTGAAACCTCGGGCGTTCAAAGCGTCGAAGACGTGCGCGGCCTTGGGCGACCGGTTGTCGCCTTCTCGGACGGGTTGTGGCGGGATCTGAAGGTTATTCGCGCCTTTCTCTTTACTCGCATGTACCGCGCGCCTTCTGTGATGGTGGTGCGCGCCCACGTGGCCACGGTGGTTGAGGATCTGTTTGCATATTATCTGGACAATACGATGGAGATGCCGGCGCGCTGGCATCCCGAGATTAAGTCCTGCACGGACAAGCTGTCGCGGGTGCGTCTGGTCTGCGATTACATCGCGGGCATGACCGACCGCTTTGCGCTGCAGCTGCATGCGCAGATCTTTCCTGAACGGGCTGCGGCCTCCCCTTTGTAGGGCCAAGACATGATCAAATCATAAGGGAGAGGTTGACCCTGTTCCAGCGCCTCGCTATCCGCAGGGATGAACAATAGGACGCCGGATATGAACCTCTTTACCGATATTCATTCGCTTGTGATCGAAAACCTCAACGCCATGGTGGCGGATGGGGCTCTGCCCGAAGGGCTCGACTTTGCCAATGTCGCGGTAGAGCCGCCGCGCGATGCCGCGCATGGGGATATGGCGACCAATGCGGCGATGGTCCTGGCCAAACCGGCCAAGATGAAACCACGCGATATTGCCGACACTCTCGCCGCCAAACTGGGCGAGGATGCGCGGATCACCGAAGCCTCGGTTGCAGGGCCGGGTTTCCTGAACCTGCGTCTGGCGGACACTGTCTGGCAAACTGTTCTGGCGCAGGTTCTGGCGGGGGGCACTGACTATGGCCGCTCTACTATGGGGCAGGGCAAACGGGTCAACGTAGAATATGTCTCGGCCAACCCAACCGGGCCCTTGCATGTGGGGCACACTCGTGGCGCGGTCTTTGGTGACGCGCTGTCGAGTTTGCTGGATTTTGCCGGTTATGATGTGACCCGCGAATATTACATCAACGACGGCGGCGCGCAGGTGGATGTCTTGGCGCGCTCGGCCTATCTGCGGTATCTTGAGGCGCATGGGCAATCGGTTGAATTCCCAGATGGCACCTATCCGGCGGATTACCTGAAGCCGGTTGGCGAGGCGCTCAAAGACAAGTTTGGCGATGCCTTTGTCGACCAGCCCGAAGAGGCCTGGTTGGAACAGTTCCGTCTGTTCGCCACCGATGAGATGATGAAGATGATCCGCGAAGACCTCGCCCTGTTGGGGATCGAGATGGACGTCTTTTATTCGGAAAAGTCCCTGTACGGCACCGGCCGGATCGAGGCCGCGCTGGAAGAGCTGCAGGAAAAAGGCCTGATCTATCGCGGCGTGCTGGAGCCGCCTAAGGGCAAGAAGCCCGATGATTGGGAACCGCGTGAGCAGACGCTGTTCAAATCCACCGACCATGGCGATGACGTCGACCGGGCGGTGATGAAATCCGACGGTGCCTGGACCTATTTTGCGCCGGACATCGCTTATCACTATGACAAGGTCAGCCGTGGTTTTGATGAGCTGATCGATGTCTTTGGGGCGGACCACGGGGGTTATGTCAAGCGGATGAAAGCTGCCGTTTCCGCGCTGTCGGATGGTAAGGTGCCGCTGGACATCAAACTGTGTCAGCTGGTGAAGCTGTTCAAAGACGGGGCCGAGTTCAAAATGTCCAAACGGGCAGGGACCTTTGTGACCCTGCGTGATGTTGTGGATGCGGTGGGCGCAGATGTGACCCGGTTCATGCTGCTGACGCGCAAAAATGACCAGGGCTTTGACTTTGACCTCGACAAGGCGCTGGAACAGTCCAAGGACAATCCGGTGTTTTATGTGCAATATGCCAACGCCCGGATTTGTTCGACCCTGCGCAAAGCGGCGGAACAGGATTTGGATGTGACAGACGCTGCACTGGCGGGAGCGGATCTGGCGCTGATCGCAGATCCGGCGCAGTTGGCTGTGGTCAAGAAGCTGGCGGAATGGCCGCGTCAGGTGGAAATCGCCGCGCGCACCAATGAACCGCACCGGGTCGCCTTCTATCTGTATGATCTGGCGTCCGAGCTGCACGGGTTGTACCACCTTGGCAAAACAAACCATGATTTACGTTTTGTTAAGGATGGCGACCAATCGGCAACACATGCGAATTTGGCGCTGGCGCGCGCCGTTTCCGTTGTCATTTCTGCTGGGCTTGGTATTCTTGGCGTGAAACCGGCGGAAGAAATGCGATAACGCGAAAACAAATTCGCAACCAATAAACGCTACCGCTGGACTGAGGCAGAGTTCAAAGAGACCCGACGCATTTCGACACCAGAAGTGCGCGTGGCAGAGAGGCGGATATGGCGTATTTTACGCAGGCCGGTGCGCACCAGGCCTTTTCCCAGGGTGGATTCCAGGATCAGGAACCCACCCGAAGCGACTCCTATCAACAGTCACGAGACACGGCCCAATCCGGTTACAGCGGACCGGGGACCGAGACCTATGCGCAGGCTGCCTATGACAGCAACCTATACGCCGCGCCCGCGCAGGGTTTTGCCTCCCAAGGGGCAGATCACGGTTATGCACCACCAGCTGAGAAACGCGATTGGACCCGAACATTGGGGATCCTGGGCGGGGTGGCCTCCCTCGCGCTGACCATCGGGGTTGGCTATTGGGGATATAATCTGATCACCCGTGATGTGACCGGCATTCCTGTGGTGCGCGCTGCCGAAGGGCCGCTGCGTGTCTCGCCTGCCGAACCGGGTGGGCGTCCTGCGGACAATCAGGGGCTGGCCGTTAACGCGGTTGCTGCAACCGGCACGGCTGCTGCACCGGCGGACCGCCTAACGCTGGCACCGGCGGAATTGGACCTCAGCGAAGATGATAAGACATTTGCGCAATTGAGCGAAATCGAGACGTTGCAAAGGCCCGAGGAGCTCGAGCTGGAGGTGGCCGAAGTCCAACCGGTCGTGTCCCCAACCCGCGTTACCGAAGGCGTGCAAAGCGATGATATCGACGCCTTGGTTGCCCAGTTGACAGATGGCGTGACCGCCATTGATGCGGGCGATGCCGTGACCCAAGTTGCGGCCGTTGCCCCGGCGATTGTGCCCCCAGCACCGCTGACACAGGTTGAGCCGGTTGTCGCCGCAGCCGTTTTAGATGCACCGGGCGTGCGCGTGTCACTGCGTCCAGCAGCGCGGCCAACACGTCTGACTCCGGTCAGCCTGTCTGCGCCTGCGGCAACGCCAACCGCAGCCCAGGTGGTCGATGTGGATCCGGCAAGCCTGGCGGCAGGGACCCGTTTGGCACAGCTTGGCGCCTATGAAAGCGCGGAAGTGGCCAAGGCGGAATGGACGCGGATCTCGGCACGGTTCTCGGACTACCTTGATGGAAAACAACGGGTTATCCAGCGCGCTGAAAGCGGCGGTCGCACCTTCTATCGCCTGCGTGCCATGGGGTTTGAGGATCTGTCCGATGCGCGCCGCTTCTGTGCCGCCCTGGTGGCTGGCCGCGCCGATTGTATCCCGGTGACCACCCGATGAGCCGATTTGGGGCTACGATTCTGGACGCCGAAGGCCTGCGCCTGACGGCTGAGGAAAAGGCCCTGTTTGCGGAGACCAAGCCCTTTGGCTTTATCCTGTTTGCGCGCAATATCGACAGCGCGGACCAGGTGCGTGCCTTATGCGATGATTTCCGCGAGGCGGCGGGCCATGACTGTGTGATCACGATCGACCAAGAGGGCGGTCGGGTTCAACGTCTGCGCGCGCCTTTGGCGCGGGAATGGAAAACGCCGCTGGATCACGTCGCCTTGTCAGGGGCCGCGGCTGCGCGGGCCATGTATCTGCGGTATCGCTTGATCGCGGATGAGCTGCGCGCCCTCGGTATCGACAGCAATTGTGCGCCAATTGCCGATGTCGCCATGGATGACACGCACCCGTTTTTGAAGAACCGCTGTTACGGTGAAACGCTGGACAGCGTGACCGAGATCGCCCGCGCGGTGTCCGATGGGCATTTGGATGGCGGTGTCTTGCCAGTTCTGAAACACATCCCCGGCCACGGGCGCGCCGTTTCTGACAGCCATCTGGACTTGCCCCATGTGGCAGCCACGCACAGTGATCTGACGGTGCAAGATTTCGCAGCCTTCAAAGCGCTGGCGGATCTGCCGATGGCGATGACGGCCCATGTGGTGTTTGACGCCATTGACCCGCTGCCCGCGACCTTATCCCCCAAGCTGGTGGATCTGATCCGGACCGAGATGGGGTTTGACGGTCTGTTGATGACTGATGATATCTCGATGAAGGCCTTGTCGGGCTCTTACAGCGACATCTCAAAACAGGCGCTGACGGCGGGCTGTGATGTGGTCTTGCTGTGTAATGCTGATCTGGCGGATCGCACACGCGTGGCGCAAGCGGCAGGCGAGATGAGCGACTCGGCGCAACGGCGTGCTTCCGCCGCTTTGGCCTTGCGAAAGGCGCCGCAGCCGCTTGACATTTCCGCCGTAGAGGACGAACTATCCGCTCTCATGAGCGGACAGGTATATGGCTGAAGACACGCTTTTTCCCGAAAACACGCAATCGGTCGAGGACCGGCTTGCGGCTGAAGCACTGATTGTGGATGTCGACGGTTTTGAAGGGCCGCTTGATATTCTGCTGATGTTGTCGCGCACCCAAAAGGTGGACCTGCGGCGCATTTCCGTGCTGGAGCTGGCACGCCAGTACCTGACCTTTGTGGAACGCGCCAAGGAACTGAGGATTGAGCTGGCGGCGGACTATCTGGTGATGGCCGCCTGGCTTGCCTTTTTGAAATCGCGGCTGTTGTTGCCACCGGACCCCACCGAAGAGGGGCCATCAGGCGAAGAACTGGCCGCGCATCTGGCGTTTCAGCTGGAGCGCCTGCAGGCCATGCGGGACGCGGCCGCGCAGCTTTTGGCGCGGGATCAGCGCGGGCGTGATTTCTTTGTGCGGGGCATGTGCGAAGGGGTGACACGCGTCAAATCCGTGACCTATTCCGCAAATCTTCTGGATCTGATGCAGGCCTATGCGCGGATCCGCACCAAAGATGAATTCCGCCCCTTCGTGATGGACCGCGAGTCGGTTTACACCATGGAGCAGGCGTTGGAACGTATGCGCGGGTTGATTGGCTTTACTGGCGATTGGACCGATATGATCAGCTATTTGCCCGACGGCTGGCACAGCGATCCGGTCAAGCGCCGCTCTGCCACTGCGGCCACCTTTGCAGCGGCGCTGCAATTGGCCAAAGAGGGCAAGCTGGAATTGCGGCAGGGGGAGACCTTTGCGCCGATTAAACTGCGCAGCCTAGACGAAGGTAAATGATGGATATTTCTGACAGCCAATCTGCGTCCGCGCAGTTGGACACTGATACCCTGTTTGATGCGCCCCCGATGGCGGAACAAGAGCGCATGGTCGAGGCGGTGCTGTTTGCCAGTGCAGAGCCTGTGACCCTGCGCGAGCTGGCTGCCCGCATGCCCCATGGCTGTAAACCGGCCGAGGCCTTGGGCCATCTGCAAAGCCGATATGACGGCCGTGGCATTCGCGTGGTCCAGGTCGGGGATGCCTGGGCGATCCGCACCGCACCGGATCTTCGGTTCCTGATGGAGCGCGAAACGGTTGAGCAGCGCAAACTGTCCCGTGCTGCAATCGAGACTTTGGCGATCATCGCCTATCACCAGCCGATTACACGTGCGGAAATCGAAGAGATTCGGGGCGTTTCCGTAGCGCGTGGCACCATTGATCAACTGCTTGAGATGGAGTGGATCCGCTTGGGGCGTCGCAAGATGACACCGGGGCGGCCCGTGACCTTTGTGGTGACGCCAAATTTCCTGGATCACTTTGGTCTGGAAAGCGCGCGCGATCTACCGGGGCTGAAAGAGCTGCGATCTGCGGGTCTGTTGGAAAGCCGTCCGCCACCGGGTGCGCTGCCGCTTGGCGGGCGTGACGATGAGGATGAGGTGGAAGAACAGGCCGAACTGTTCCCGGACACCGCAGAGGTCGCCGAAGCGTCCGAAGCAGGGCCCACCGAAGCAGAGCCCAGAGAGACGCCCTGAAATCACCGTATTGTGCTGATACTCGGGCCGTGCTGACACAGGAGAGATCGCAATGAACGCAAATTGGTTGATCAATATGATCCTGCGCCGGGTGATTGGCCGGTTGGTCAATCGCGGCGTTGATGCGGGATTTCGCGCGGTGAGCGACAAGCCACAGCGCGGTAAGCGTCAGATGAGCGATGAAGAACGCGCAGAGCGCGACCGGATCCGTGCCATGCGGCAGGCGCGCCGGGCCAAGCGGAATTCCTGATCCGGTTCGCAAACTACCCAGGTGTGCGGAAATGCTTGGACAGTTTCAGTCCTTGCCCCTGATAGTTTGACGCAATCCCTGCGCCATAAAGCTGATCTGGAATGGCAGCCATTTTCTCATAGACCAGACGGCCAACAATCTGACCGTGTTCCAGCACAAAAGGCGCTTCGTGACAGCGGACTTCCAAAACTCCGCGCGAGCCTGATCCCCCTGCCGCAGCGTGGCCAAAGCCCGGATCAAAGAAACCCGCGTAATGCACGCGGAACTCTCCCACCATCGCCAGGTAAGGCGCCATTTCTGCGGCATAGGCGGGGGGGATATGCACGGCTTCGCGGCTCACCAGAATGTAAAACGCGCCGGGGTCCAGAATGATGCGGCCATTGTCGCTGCGCACCTCATCCCAATAATCTTTTGGGTCATAGGCACCAATCCGGTCCAGATCGATGACGCTGGTGTGTGGTTTGGCCTGATAGCCCACAAGGTCGCTCCCTGGCAGGCGCAAATCGACCGAAAAGCCCAGACCGTCTTCGATGACTGCCAGCCCATCCACCAGCGGAGCTTCGGCGTGAAGGCTGCGCAGCTCTTGGTCGCTCAGCATCGCTTGGCCGCGTCGAAACCGGATCTGGTTCAATCGCATGCCGGGCCGCACAAGAACCGAGAAGGAGCGGGGACAGATTTCCGCATAAAGCGGACCCTGATAGCCGGGTTTGATCCGATCAAACTCGGCCCCGCCGTCGGTGATGGTGCGCGTCAGCAGATCCAGCCGCCCGGTGGAGGATTTGGCATTGGCAACGGCTGACACATCCTGTGGCAGCGCAAGGCTTTCCATCAGCGGCACCACATAGACGCAGCCTTTTTCCAAAACAGCGCCGTCACGCAAATCAATCTGGTGCATCTCAAACTCAGTCAGACGGTCCTGCACCGATTGGCCATGCCCGGCCAAAAAGGACGCCCGCACCCGATAAGCAACGGTTCCCAATCGCAAATCCAGGCTGGCCGGTTGGATCTGACCCTCAGCGGGGGGGTGATCCAGCTGGATCGCGCCCTCTGCAACCATTGCTTCGATGTCTTGGCAGGGCAATACGCCTGTGGTCTGCATGGTCATGATCCTGTCCTCCCGGTTGCGGGCAACGGCCTGCAATATCTTTGTCTTTTTGAAATCGGGCCAAGGTCCGATTGCGGGACCCCAGATGCACAAAACGCCCGGGTGAGAGCCACCCAGGCGTTTTTGCGGGGTTGTTTGGTCGGGCTAGCAGGACTCGAACCTGCGACCTTCCGTCCCCCAGACGGACGCGCTACCAGGCTGCGCCATAGCCCGATGAGGGAGCTTTCTACTGGTTCTGACGGCAGGGGCAAGAGGGAAAACCAACTTTTTTCCATCGTGCCTCGATTTATCCGCGTGCTGCCAAAGTTCGAAGATCCGCAAGGCACTGGTCAACAGAGGCTTGGTTTTGCGCGGGAATTTCTGATTGGGTGGCCAAGCGCCGCAAAACGCCCGGCGCAGGGCTGAGGTCGCTGAGGTCGAAATCGGCGATCTCAATCACGCGGGCCTTGGGCGCCGGGGCGGGCGGATGGTCTTCGACATCTGATGAGGCAGGTGAGGGGGAAGGCGCATCCAGATTTGCAAGGGGCGGCAATCCCATGACAAGATCCGAGGGGGTGATGGTTTGCGGCGCGCTGACCCCTTGTGGGGTTGCTTGCGTCTGGAACACCATGGAGTCCAGCTGTTCCCCTGTGTCGGGAACTGAAAAGCCGGGTTCAGGTACTTTTAACACGCTCACGCCCGGTTTTGGCGTCGGCAGATTTCCACCTTCCGGCTGTGCAGTGGTTGCAGCCGGAACTTCGTCCTGTGTCGGTTGTTCCTGAACGGTGATGCTTTGTGGTGCAGTCTCGTCCGTCCCAGCAGGTTCAACGCGTGTAGGCAGTGGCGCCGGTGCGGGCGACGCGATGTCGCTTGGACTGACCGCAACCGTTGCCGCCGGTTGCTCTGGAACAGAGTTGTCCAAGGCCGCCGGGTGACCCGCGTTTGATGCAAAGGGCGCGGGTGCTGGCTGTGGCGTGCTGGCCACAGCCGGAGATGGTGCAGACGGTGCAAGTGGCGGCTGAGGGGCTGGCGTCGCGACGGGGGAAGCCGGACGTTCCGGTGCCACCACTTGCGGGTCTTCTGCCACGGGTTCAACTGCGGGAACTGTCTCTGTCACAGCAGATTGCTGAGGATCGGCCAACGGGGCGCCAAGCGGTGTATCCGTGGTGGCGACAGCCGGGGAGACATGGCCGGTCGGCTGCGCGGGCGTTTGCACGGAATCGAAACCTGCGGCAGCAGGCGTTTCGCTAGGGGTGTCGGTTTTTGGCTCAGAGGCTGTATCCGCAAAAGGGAGCGCTGCGCGGGACACATCATCCTGTGTTGGAGCTTGCACAGAGGCCGGGGATCGTTCTGGGACAACCGAAGGCTCTGGCGCAGCAAGGGTCTGTGGAGAAGGTGGCACCGCAACTCCTGCCACAGGGGCTGCGGTGTGCGTCACCTCAGGCACTTGTTCGGTTGGTGCAACAGTGGCCTCTTCGACCTCGTTTATCCCAGGTGCTTGCGCACCATTTGGCGCGGTTACTGCGGGCGCAGCCGTGTTCACGTTGCTTATCGGGGGAGCGACCGGCGCAACGGCGTTTGGCGACGGCACCTCCGCTTCGGCGTCAGCGGCGTTATCGTCGACAGACGCTAAACCCGGTCCGGTGCCGCTGGATTCGAGATTTTCAGGGGCGAGATCAGGCTGGCCAACAACAGGTTGAGAAACCGAGGATTGATCTGACTGACCCAAGTCTTGCTGCGGGGCCAGGGTCGGTTGGGCAGGCTCTGCCGCAGGCGCATCTGCGGTGGCGGCTCCTGTGTCACTGGTGCCGTCCCATAGGTTGGCTTGGGCCTCAGCAGGTGCCGAGGAGCGGGCTGTTGGCGGGTTTGAGGACGAAGCAGGCGCTGGTTGTGCACCAGCAAAGGCGGATTGCAGGCGCTCCGCCTTTGCCGTGGCACTTTCCTGAGGGGCTGATGCCACGGGGCCAAGATCTAGGTGGATCTGTTCAGCGGAAGTAGAGGCGGCAGGCGTTGGCTGAGAGGCGTCGGCTGGTGCAGCCTCCGGCATGGCGGCCGAGGGCGTTTCAACAGGCGCAGCGGCAGCTGGTGCGGGGTGGACGGCCGCAGGCTGCACAGGTGCGGCAACCGGTTGATCTGCAGCGCTTGGAGCCTCAGTATTTGCAGTGACGACAGGTTCAGCCGCCGGGCTGGGCGCAGCTGCGGCGACCGGTTCAGAGACAGACGGTGTGGGCGCAGGCGCAGACACCGGGGGAGCTGGTTGGGGCGCAGGGTCTGCAGGCGCTGGCGTTTCCACTTCAATCGCCGGGGATGTTTCGGGCTCCTTCGCCTCAACCGCAGCAACAGGTGCGTCGTCTGCTGCGGGTTCACCCGCATTTGAGTCAATCGTGACACCCAGATCCGCGCCGTTTTTGGGTCCGGCCGAGCCGGGCGTAAAAGGCTCATCCAGGGAATGGGACATATCGGACAGATAGGCTGCGCCGTTTTCGCGCAACAGCGTCTGGACCTCTTTGATGGAGAGCCCCTTGTCGTGCAGAAGGTAACGAATGCCCCCGAGCAACAGCATATCGGCAGGACGGTAATACCGGCGTCCGCCTGCGCGTTTCACGGGTTTCAGCTGGGGAAACTTGCTCTCCCAGAAGCGCAATACATGCGCTTGAACCGCCAGCCATTCCGCAACTTCGCTGATTGTGCGGAAGGCATCTGGTGATTTAGACATTCGTTCGGGTCCCGTTACTGCTTACGGTTGCCCTCTGCTACGCGGTCCTTCATCAGATGAGACGGGCGGAACGTCAGCACGCGACGCGGCTGGATCGGCACTTCTTCACCTGTTTTTGGATTACGTCCGACACGTGCTGACTTGTCCCGGACGCTGAACGTACCAAAGGAAGAAATTTTAACTTGTTCGCCGCGCACCAAGGCGTCCGACATGTGCTGCAACATGCTTTCGACAAGCTGCGCGCTTTCGTTTCGTGACAGGCCAACCTCGCGAAAGACGGCCTCGCTCAGATCCATACGTGTAAGTGTTTTTTCGCTCATTCCAGTCCCCGTTGTTTTGAAAAACATAGGGTGCAGAGATTTTACCTGTCAATATCAATGAATTGCTTACAAACTCTTACCTGCACGATCGGTTTACCAGCGCAACACTACTGAGCCCCATGCAAGGCCGCCGCCGATGGCCTCGGTGACCACCAAATCGCCGGTTTTGATCTGTCCGCGCTGTTTACCAACCGACAACGCCAGCGGGATAGAGGCCGCAGAGGTATTGCCATGGTCCTGCACCGTGACCACAACCTTTTCCATCGGCAGCCCCATTTTCTTGGCTGTGCCCTGAATGATGCGGATATTGGCCTGATGCGGCACAATCCAGTCCACGTCATCAGCACCAAGGCCCGCACGTTCCAAAGCGGTGTGCGCCGTTTGGGCCAGCTTTTCCACCGCGTGGCGGAACACTTGGTTGCCCTGCATCCGCAAATAGCCGGTGCTGCGGGTGGCGACGCCGCCGTCCACATAGAGCAAGTCTTTGAAACGACCGTCAGAATTCAGGTCGGTTGCCAGAATGCCCCGGTCGTCGTTGGTGCCGGGCTGGTCTTGGGCTTCCAGCAAAAGCGCACCCGCGCCGTCGCCGAACAATACACAAGTGGACCGGTCCGTCCAGTCCATGATGCGGCTGAAGGTTTCAGCGCCGATGACCATAACACGGTCCGCCTGGCCAGAGGCGATCAGGGCGTTTGCATTGCTGAGCGCATAGACAAAACCGGCACAAACCGCCTGCACGTCAAAGGCAAATCCCTTGGTCATGCCGATAGAGGCCTGAACCATCGTGGCCGCAGAAGGAAAGGTTAGATCCGCGGTTGAGGTCGCCAGGACAATGGCATCCACGTCGTCGCCCGACAGGCCTGCGTCCTTCAGCGCGGCCTCGGCCGCTTTGGTGGCCATATCGGATGTGGTTTCATCGTCAGCGGCAAAATGGCGGCGTTCAATACCAGACCGGGTGCGGATCCATTCGTCGGTGGTGTCCAGCTTGGTTTCGAATTCGGCATTTTCGACCACGCGTTCGGGGAGATAATGTCCGGTTCCGATAACCACTGCGCGTCGCGTCATCTGTGCCTGCCTTCTTATTGTCTACTTGGGTGCGTTGGCCTGTGAGAGGGCCTGAGCCGAGGGCGACGGATCGACGTCGCCACCAGCCGCACCATCTTGGGTAAGCTCACCGGCGGATGCAACCCGCGCGGCTAGTTTTTGTGCAAATCCCTGCTCGGCCAAGCGAAACGCCAGTTTGACGGCAGCGGAGACACTGGTGGCATCCGCGCCACCATGGGATTTCACCACCGTGCCGTTCAGGCCCAGGAACACCCCGCCATTGACCCGGCGCGGATCAATCCGTTTGGACAGGCGCTTTAATGACGTATAGGCCAAAATCGCTGCAAACCGGGACAGAAGCGAGTATTCAAACGCCTCTCGCAGCGCGGTTCGGATCAGGCTGGCGGTGCCTTCGCCGGTTTTGATTGCCACATTGCCCGTGAAACCATCGGTTACAATGACGTCTGCGATATCACCTGGAATGTCACTGCCTTCGACAAAGCCGACAAATTCAAAGCTTGCGCCGTCTGCCTTTTCCGAAATCAGAGTATAGGCTTCTTTGAGCTCGGCGCGACCTTTGTGTTCCTCGGTGCCGACGTTCAACAGACCGACGCGCGGAATTGGGATGTCCATCGAGTTGCGGGTGTAAGAGACACCCATCAACGCGAATTGCAACAGATCGCCTGCGTCAGCACGCACATCGGCGCCAACGTCCAGCATCACATTGAATCCTTGCGGATTGCGAGACGGCCACAAAATTGCAATAGCCGGGCGATTTATACCTGGCATCTTGCGCAAACGCAGCATGCTGAGCGCCATAAGCGCACCCGTGTTGCCACAAGACACTGCACCGCCGGCCTCGCCGTTGCGTACACTGTCAAGTGTGGACCACATCGAGGTCCCCTTGCCCTTGCGCATTACCTGACTGGGCTTGTCCTCCATGGTGACGACACCGCGACAATCGCGAATCTCCACCCGGTCCCGCAGCACACGGCGACGTGCAACCAAAGGGGCAAGCTCTTCTTCGGGGCCATGCAGAATAAACCCGATGTTCGGGTTCTTTTTGGCAGATTTAGCAATGCCGGCCACCACAACTGAGGGACCGGCATCTCCGCCCATGGCGTCTACCGAAATGGTAATACGGTCAGACTGTTCGTGTCGGGAATCGGGAGTACCGGTCATCCGAAGGCCTGCCTGACGTCAAATGGAAGAGGCTTAGGCCGCGTCTTCGTCCAGATCGATTTCGTTGGCCTGCGCGACGATCTCTTTACCGTCGTAGTGGCCGCAGGACGGGCACACATGGTGCGGACGACGCAGCTCACCGCAGTTGGGGCATTCATTGGGGTTTGCAGCAACCAGTGCATCGTGCGCGCGGCGGTTGTTGCGGCGCGATTTGGATACTTTGTTCTGTTGGACGGCCATGTCTCAACCTTTGTGTATTAGGGGCCTTGGGGCCATCCCCGCGGCGCGTTTCGTGTTCCGTGTTCAATCGGTGTGACGTGCGTTTAGGCCGCAGCCAACCAGATGTCCACGATAAATCCGATGAGCGCGCGAAAATACTCAAAATCTTCAATTGCGCAAGGGGTTTTTTAGAGAGGTCCGAGAAACTCTTCCACCCCAAAAGGCTTGTTGGGGCAAAAATCAGCTGTCTTTGTTCAGCGCGTCTTTCAACGCCGCCAATCCGGCAAAGGGTTTGGTGTCCTCGTCCCGCATCGGCTCCACGCCGGGTTCGGCAAAAACGGCCTCTCCCAGGACCGCACCGTCCTTGCGTGGAAACTCCGGTATCATCAAGGCCAGCGCTTCGATCATCAGTTCCGAGACGTCGATCTCGGTGCCAAGCTGTTCGATGGTATCATCTTCGGGCATTTCCACCTCGGACCCTTCGGGCGTCGGCAGATGAGCGACAAACATACGTTCGATGGGAGCGTCAATGCGTGTGTTCATCGGTTCAAGGGTGACAACACAAGTCTGAGCAATGGTTGCCCCCAGTGTTGCCTTCAGCACCCAATCCCGTTTGCCTGCGGCGCGGATGTCACCGGCAAAGCGCACTTTGCGTAGATCATTCACGCCGAGCTCGGCGGCCAGGGGCGACAGAACGTCCTGATCAGGGCGCAAATCAAAGGCTGTGGGCGTGTTTTGATCCAGATCGGCTACGCGGAAGATTGCGCTTTGCGACATTGTGAACTCTTTCATTTCTTGAACCGGGCCTTTGGTTTAGGTAATCGGGTTCAGAGCCGGGTTCAAGCCAGAGAGGGTTATCGGTAAATGCGTGCAGGTCAAGTGAAGCAGAGCAGGATTATGAAATTGGCTCTGAAGAGCACAGCATTGGCTGTTGGTATGGCATTGATTGCGGCCTGTAGCCCGATTGATCGCAAACACGGTTATGTGCCGCTCGAAGAAGATCTGGCGGATATTGTGCCGGGCGTTGATACACGGGATTCGGTTGTGGAAACCATTGGAGAGCCTTCAGCCTCCGGTGTTTTGAATGCCAGCGGCTTTTATTATGTCGAATCCGTGATCCGTCAACGCGGCGGACTGGAGCCCAAGACGATTTCGCGGGAATTGGTGGCGATCAACTTTAATGACACAGGTACAGTGACGGGCGTCCAACGGTTTGGCCTTGAAGACGGTCGGGTGATTCCCCTTCAGCGCCGTGTGACCAGCTCGAGCCTGGAAGACAAAACCTTCCTGCGTCAGCTGCTGGGGAACCTTGGCAACTTTGGGCCTGGAAACTTTATCGACGCTGACAACTGATTTAAATCGGTTCGTCATCCATCCTTCATTTGACTGTCATGCTGCCTATGTAATGCGGGCAGATCATGGTTAGAATTCCGGTCCGCAAAGGGCCGGACCGAAGGGGCGGAGTAGCGAATGTCAGAGCAGACAGTGTTGCTGAGCAAAGGGCGCTATGTGGCGCGGCTGGCGGCGGGTGATGTGGATATCGCCGCGGTTCAGGCCCTGCGGACCTTGTGTTTTCGCACGCCGCGCATCGATCAGGATGAGTTTGACAGCGAATGCGCTCATATCCTGGTGGAAGACAGCCGAAGTGGCGCATTGGTCTGTTGTTTCCGGATGCTGGTTCTGGACGGCGGCAATGACGTCAGCCGCAGTTATTCGGCGCAGTTCTACGACCTGTCGGCGCTGCACGCTTTTGAAGGGCGTATGGTCGAAATGGGGCGGTTCTGCATCCATCAGGCCTGGAATGATGCGGATATTCTGCGAGTCGCCTGGGGCGCGATGACGGCTTATGTGGACCAAAATGATATTCAGATGTTGTTTGGCTGTTCGTCCTTTGCAGGGACCGAGACCGAGGATTATCTGGACGCCTTTGCCATGCTCAAACATCGCCACCTGGCCCCCAAACGCTGGCTGCCGCGTGTGAAGGCACCAAATGTATTCCGCTATGCGGCGCGGCTGCGGCGCAAACCGGATGCCAAAAAGGCAATGCTGCGGATGCCGCCCTTGTTGCGGACCTATTTGATGATGGGCGGATGGGTCAGCGACCACGCGGTTGTCGACACCCATATGAACACGCTGCATGTGTTCACTGGCCTGGAAATCGGAGCGATTCCGCCTGCGCGCAAACGGTTGCTGCGGGCTGTGGCCGGGTGAATTTGAGTATTTGAGAAAAGATGAAAGCGCGGGCGTTGACGGAATGCTGTCAGCGGTTTAGCTGGCTTTTATGGCACGTATTCCTCTTCTGCAGATGAACGGGATTTCCTTGACCTTTGGTGGGGACCCCATTTTTTCCGACCTTGATCTGGTGGTTCAACCCGGCGACCGCGTGGCGCTGGTGGGGCGCAATGGTTCAGGGAAATCGACCCTGATGAAAATCATGGCGGGGTTGGTTGAGGCGGACACCGGATCCATCGTTGTGCCGCCTGGCAAATCCGTTGGGTACATGGAGCAGGATCCCAAGATGGAGGGCTTTGCCACGCTGGGGGATTTTGCGGCCAGCGGGCTTGAACCGGGTGAGATGTACAAGGTGGAACGCGCTGGCGAAGGGCTGAAGTTTGATCCCGCACGCGCTGTGGAAACTGCATCCGGTGGCGAGCGCCGCCGTGCCGCCTTGGCCAAGCTGATGGCTGAGGCGCCGGATCTGATGCTGCTGGACGAACCCACCAACCATTTGGACATTTCCGCCATCCAATGGCTTGAGGATGAGCTGTCCGCCACCCGCGCAGGCTTTGTTCTGATTTCTCACGACCGGGCCTTTTTGAATGCGCTGACCCGCGCGACGCTTTGGGTGGATCGCGGTCAAGTGCGGCGACAGGAAAAAGGCTTTGAGGCCTTTGAAGCCTGGCGCGACAAGGTCTGGGATGAGGAAGACCAGGCACGCCACAAGCTCAATCGCCTGATCAAATCCGAAAGCCGTTGGGCCGTGGAAGGAATCAGTGCCCGGCGCAAGCGCAATATGGGCCGGGTGCGCGCCTTGCAGGATCTGAAATCAGAACGTGCCTCCCAAATCAAACGCCAGGGTGCAGCTGAATTGGCATTGGAGAGCGGGCCAAAATCAGGTCGCAAGGTGATCGAAGCGGAAGGTCTGGCCAAATCTTTTGGCGACAAGGTGATTCTGTCCAATTTTGATCTGAAGGTGCAGCGCAGCGATCGCGTGGCCTTTGTTGGTCCAAATGGGGTGGGCAAGACCACCTTGCTCAAGATGTTGTTGGGGCAGGAAGAGCCCGACGCGGGGCAGGTGAAGCTGGGGACCAATCTGGAAGTTGCTCTGTTTGACCAGACCCGCGACCAATTGGACGGTGATCTGAGCCTTTGGGAAAATCTGACGTCGGATCCATCCATGCGGATCTCGGGCAAGGCGGATCAGGTTATGGTGCGGGGGCAGCCGAAACATGTGGTCGGCTACCTCAAAGAGTTTTTGTTTGACGAACGCCAGGCCCGCGCGCCGGTGCGGTCGCTGTCCGGAGGGGAAAAGGCGCGTTTACTGTTGGCGCGATTGATGGCGCGCAGTTCCAACCTCCTGGTGTTGGATGAACCGACCAACGATCTGGATGTCGAGACGCTGGATCTGCTGCAAGAGCTGTTGGATGCCTATGACGGGACGGTTTTGCTGGTAAGCCACGACCGGGATTTCCTGGACCGGGTGGCGACGACGACCATTGCCATGGAAGGCAACGGTAAAGCGACGGTCTATGCGGGTGGTTGGAGCGATTATCTGGCGCAGCGCCAGCCTGAAGTTGCGGTGGAAGCCGCCAGCAAGCCCAAAGCGGCCAAAGCCAAACCGAAGGCAGAGGCCAAACCTGTTGAGGGGCTGAGCTTTAAGGAAAAGCATCGATTGGAAGCTTTGCCGGATGAGATCGATCGATTGGAGAAGGAGATTGCCAAGCTGGAAGAGCTGATGGCGGATCCTGAATTATTCTCAAGAGAGCCGGTGAAGTTCAAGAAGGCCACAGAAGCCCTTGTGGAGCGTCAGGAAAAACTGGCTGCGTCCGAGGAGGAATGGTTGATCCTTGAAGAAAAGGCAGCGGAATAACCTCCGGAGAGATGAAGTTTTTCGCTTCGGGCTTTGCCCGAAACGACCGGCGCCGCGCCCTTTGGGCGCGGCGCCGTCGCATCTGGTTGAACCGAACAGGTCAGTATCAAGCGCGCATCAGGTTGAGATCCAGCCGCGCAAGTGGGGCAAGTCTGCGCCCCAAGGGGGGCCAGAACAGCCAGGTGCCGCCCAGTTTGCGAAGCTCTGCGCCAGTGCCCAGTTTGAAGCGCGCCAGACCTTCGGCATCCTCAGTATTGATAACTCCCAGGTCAAGGCTGTGGCATCCTTTGGCGGCCAGCCACTCCATTGCCGACCACATCAGGAGATTATGTGCGTTTTGGGCTTTGCCAGCCTCTGTGCTGTGAGCGATGTGATAGGTCGCGCGGTCGCCATGGGTCAGGATGAGCACGCCCGCCACAATGTCATTGCCCAAATGGGCCTGAAACAGCTTGGCCTGACCGGGGTTGCTTTGCGCATAGGCGAGGGTCAGTGCCGTAGGCCAGCTGCGATAGCCACGTGTTTGTTGCAAGGCGCTATCTGCGCGCAACAGCCAGTGGTCCGGGTCAATGGGCATATTTTGCCGGGTCACGCGCAGGTTCGCGTTTTCTGCCGCATTCAGACGGTTGCGCCATTTCTGCTGCAAGCGCGCCCGGAGATCCGCGCGCGTGCCTCCAAGATCCAGCACCGCCACCGAGGCGGGCGTCATCAGGGGCAGGGCGCCAAGGCGCGCAAGTTCGGGCGTGGGCCGCTCGGGGGACAGCAGCACAGGTGTGCGCGGCATGCCTTCCTCTTGCAGAATTTCAAGCAGCCGTGCCGGTTTTGTCAGATCCGCGCGGTTGATCATGGCCACGGGAATGCGCCCCCAGAACTTGCGGCGCAAGACGATCATATCTTGCATTCGGTCCAGCCGCAGCGGTGTTTGACCGCTCAGGCGCAGCGCCTTGGCGAACTCATCAGATTGCGGCAACGCCCGGTCGCGCGTGTCGCAGGAGGTGGCATGGGGCATGGGGTCGGCAGAGCTGAGATCAAACATGGGCCCATTAACCCCAGCGAAACCTAATTGATGGTTAATCAGGTCATGAAAAATCGAAATAAAGTTTACGGGGTCGCGGCCCCTTGTTCCCGAATGACCAAAACCGCCGCTTTTTTGGTCGCAACAGCCCTGTCTGTGCCAGTGTTTGTGGTGCTGACGCTGGTGGATTACTTTCTTTTGTAATGCTCAAAAGAAAGGGGCGCAGTTTGCGCCCCTTGTGTCATCCAAGTGCTTTTCGATTTGCGATTCTGGTCAGCCTTCCAGCTGGACCAAGGCGTGGCGTTTTTTGCCGGCTGACAGTTTGACTGGAGAGGCTAGCGCAGCGGCATCCAACATTAGGCCTGCGTCGGTCAGAGGCTTGTCGTCGATCTTGGCGCCGTTTTCTGAAATGAGGCGTTTGGCATCCTTGCCGGATTTAGCGAGGCCTGATTTGACCAGCGCCTGTACAATGGACATGCCATCGCCCAGATCCGCAGCGGTCAGGGTCAAGGTCGGCAGGTCATCCCCGACGCCACCTTTTTCAAACACCTCGCGCGCCGTGGCCTCGGCGGCGGAGGCGGCCTCTGGCCCGTGCAGCAAGGTTGTGACCTCATTGGCCAGGATCACTTTAGCGGCGTTGATCTCAGACCCTGCAAGCGCGCCCAGACGCTCACATTCTTCGACCGGAAGCTCCGTATAGAGTTTCAAGAATCGACCCACGTCCGCGTCCGTTGTATTGCGCCAGAATTGCCAAAATTCATAAGGGCTCAGCATGTCGCCGTTCAGCCAGATGGCCCCGCCTTGGGATTTCCCCATCTTGCGACCATCCGAGGTGGTCAACAGTGGGGAGGTCAGGCCATAGATCTCATTGTCCAGAACACGGCGGGTGAGGTCGATACCGTTGACAATATTGCCCCATTGATCCGAACCGCCCATCTGCAACACACAGCCGTAGCGGCGATTGAGCTCCAGGAAGTCATAGGCCTGCAGAATCATGTAGTTGAATTCTAGGAAAGACAGCGATTGTTCGCGGTCCAGGCGGGATTTAACACTCTCGAACGACAGCATCCGATTGACCGAGAAATGGCGACCAATGTCGCGCAGGAATTCAAGATAGTTCAGGTCATCCAGCCATTCGGCATTGTTCAGCATCAACGCGTCCGATGCGCCATCTCCGTAAGAAAGGTACTTCGCAAAGACCTGCTGCATGCCGTGGATATTCGCTTGAATTTGCTCTGGGCCCAACAGCGGGCGCTCGTCCGAGCGGAAGGATGGGTCACCCACTTTTGTGGTGCCGCCGCCCATCAAGGTGATCGGACGATGCCCGGATTTCTGCAGCCAGCGCAGCATCATAATATTCAGCAAATGGCCGACATGCAGCGACTGAGCGGTCGCATCATAGCCGATGTATGCGGTTACGGTGCCGTTCACCATCGCCTCATCCAGGCCCTGATAATCGGTGCAGTCCGCAAGGAACCCGCGTTCCATCATAACGGCGATGAACTCCGATTTTGGATGATAAGTCATAACATGCCTCGGCTAATGAATTGCGAGGGGCTGTATAAAGCGCAATTGGATTGGTTGGAACCTATTTTCCTGCGAAAATTCCCGCTGTATCCTGCAATACAAGGGCGGCGCAGATCCGCCAGTGGTCAAAAGGCGCAGGAACATGGGACGAGCGATTTCAAAAACGGGCGTGGTGCATGCGGCAGGAGCCATGAGTGGTACCTCGCTGGATGGGGTGGATGTGGCTGTGATTGATACAGATGGTCACCGCATTCACGGATTTGGACGAAGCGCCTACCGGGCGTATAGCGCCGAGGAACGCGCGATCCTGCGGGCGGCTCTGGGGCAGTGGTCGGGGCCTGAGGTGGAGGCCGCAGCGCAGGTTGTGACGGCGGCGCATCAAAGGCTGCTGAGCGGGTTTTCCGACGTCGCAGTTTTGGGGTTTCACGGCCAGACCCTGGCCCATGCGCCGCGCTTGCAAGGAACCCTGCAGGTTGGCGATGGTGCTGCATTGGCCCAAGCGCTGGGGGCACCGGTGGTTTGGGACTTCCGCAGCGATGATGTGGCAATGGGGGGAGAGGGCGCGCCGCTGGCGCCGTTTTTCCATTTTGCCTGTGCAAAATACATCGGGGCCGCGCAGCCTTTGTGTTTTTTGAATCTCGGCGGGGTGGGCAATCTGACCTATGTCGATCCGCGTTTTGAGAGGCCGGAGGAGGATGGCGCTCTTTTAGCCTTTGACACGGGACCGGCCAATGCGCCGGTGAACGACCTTGTGCAAGCGCGTTTGGGGCTTTCGATGGATGAGGGCGGGAAAATTGCCAAGTCCGGAACCGTTGAGACCGGCGCGTTGGAGTTGTTCCTGGCGGAGCCTTATTTTGCAAGAATGCCGCCCAAATCACTGGATCGAAATGATTTTGCAGAGATGGTTGGTTTGGTTCGGGAGCTTTCTGATGCGGATGCCGCGGCGACATTGACGGGAATGTGTGCGGCAGCTGTGGCAGAGGCCATGCAGCATTGCCCCCAAGCGCCAACCAAGGTTCTGGTGACCGGTGGCGGACGGCATAATCCGGTATTGATGGATATGTTGAAAGTGTCCTTGGAATGTGAGGTTGAACCGGTCGAAGCCGTTGGACTGGACGGGGATATGCTGGAGGCTCAGGCCTTTGCGTTTTTGGCGGTGCGTGTCGCGCGTGGCTTGCCCACGTCAGCCCCATCGACAACCGGTGTCAGCGCTTGTGTTGGCGGGGGAACTGTCAGCGTCCCGGCGTCGGGTTGAAGCTGAGGTTGACACACAGCGCTCCCGCCCGTCCCACGATGCTTTGAAAAAGCCCCGGGTCCCGTTGGGCCGGGCGCGCCTGCGCAGCCCAAGGGGCTGCGCAGGCGCGCTGGTCGCTTCGGGCTGAGCCCGAAGCGAAACCCCTCATGCACGGGGCAATTGCCTATTGGCGCGGTATGTCGAAACCTTTGGGCGCCAGCTCAAACCCGTCAAACTGAAATCCGGGGCTCACGGTGCAGCTCACCAAGGTCCAATCCCCTGTGGTCTTTGCCGCCTGCCAGTGCCCTTTGGGCACAATCACTTGCGGCTCGCCTTGGGTAAGATCCGGTGACAACAGATGATCCTGCGCGGGGCCGGAGGCATTCGCAGCCAAGGACAGTACCAGAGGGGCGCCGGCGTGATAGAGCCATATTTCCGCTGCATCCACCCGATGCCAATGGCTGCGCTCAGTGGCCTTCAAGAGGAAGTAGATACATGTGCCGGTGGCGCGTCCTGGATTGTCAGCTGCCCATGTTTCCCGGAACCAGCCTCCTTCGGGGTGGGGGGCGAGGTTGAGCTTTGCAATAATCTCATCAGCGGTCATCTGAACATCCTTTGTGGCTGGTAATCTTGCAGGCTTTGCATATCTTTGCCCCATGACATTCAGCATCCCTTTTGACAATTCCTTCGCAGGCCTTGATCCGGTCTTTTTCACCAAGCTTGCGCCAGAACCTGTGGCCGCGCCGCAATTGCGCGCGTTCAATGAAGCGTTGGCTGATGTTCTGGGCATCGCGTCCGGAGAGCCTGCGGAAATGGCTGCGGTTTTTGGCGGCAGCCAGGTGCCGGACGGGGCGGAGCCCTTGGCGCAGCTGTACAGCGGTCATCAATTTGGCACTTATAATCCGCAACTTGGCGATGGGCGCGCGATTCTCTTAGGCGAAACGCTGGGAGCTGACGGGATACGCCGAGACATTCAGCTAAAAGGCTCGGGGCGCACGCCTTACTCCCGACAAGGGGATGGCCGCGCCTGGCTGGGGCCGGTTTTGCGGGAATATGTCGTCTCGGAAGCGATGCACGCCTTGGGCATCCCAACCACACGCGCTTTGGCTGTTGTCGAGACGGGAGAGACTGTCTGGCGCGAGCGGGGGCTGCCCGGAGCTGTGCTGACCCGTGTTGCCCAAAGCCATCTGCGGGTGGGGACATTTCAGATCTTTGCGGTGCGCGGGCAGGTGGATGCGTTAAAGACCCTCACCCAATACGCCATCGAGCGGCATTATCCAGAGGCACAAGGGCCGATGGGGTTGCTCCGCGCTGTGCGGGACCGACAGGTCCAGTTGATTGCCGCCTGGATGGGGGTGGGCTTCATCCACGGGGTGATGAACACTGACAATTGCGCGATCGCGGGTGAGACGATTGACTATGGTCCTTGTGCCTTTATGGATGATTTCCATCCCAATCGGGTGTTCTCTTCGATCGACCGGATGGGGCGTTATGCCTATGCCAACCAGCCGCAAATCATTGTCTGGAACCTGGCGCAGTTGGCTACCGCCCTGTTGCAGCAGCTGGATGATCCCGAGGCTGCGGTTGAAGAAGCGACCGAGATCATTCATGCCATGCCCGCCTTGTTACAAGCGGCCTGGGTCGACACGTTTCGGGCCAAGATCGGCCTGACGACCAAAGAAGACGGAGATCAGGATCTGATCATGGGCCTGCAGGAGCGCATGACCCAGGAACGCGCGGATTTCACCGATACGTTCCGGGCCTTGTCAGATGGCGCAGCGCGGGATCAGTTTTTGGATCCTGGGGCCTTCGACCAGTGGGAGCCAAGCTGGCGTGCGCGTCTGGCGCGGGAGAAGGCTCCATTGGATGTGATGCGCGCAGTGAACCCGGTTTTCATCCCGCGCAACCACAGGATCGAACAGATGATCGAAGCGGCAGTTGCAGGGGATTTTGCACCGTTTGAGCGGTTGAACCGGGTTCTGTCTGATCCATATAGCGAACAGCCAGACGACATGGATCTGACGCGCCCACCCACAGAGAACGAAGTGGTCGCGGCCACCTTTTGCGGAACCTAATCGGTTCCGCAGAACCGCAGGTTAGCTAGAGCGCCGTCCCGGAGACGGGGTATTGTGCTTGGCCGGTTTTTTGCCCTTGTTGCGACGGCGAAACCCGCCGGGTTTCCCATCCGAGGGGCCGCTTGCCTCTGCCTTTGGACCGCCGGCCGGACGCCCGCCACGACGCGGGCCGCTGCCACGGCGCCCTTTGGGGGCTGCAGCTGGATCGGGCATGGCTTCCCAGGGGCGACCAGAGGCGACTGGGATCGTGATCTTCATGGTCTTTTGGATGGCTTTCAGCTCATCCATCTCATCCGGCGCACAGAAGGCTACGGCTTGACCGTCTTTGCCTGCGCGGGCGGTGCGGCCGATCCGGTGCACATAGGCGTCCGGGACATTTGGCAGCTCATAGTTATAGACATATTTCACATCCGGGATATCCAGTCCGCGGGCCGCCACATCGGTTGCAACCAGAAACTTGACCTCACCCGATTTGAAGGCGGCCAAGGCGCGCTCACGCTGGCCCTGGCTTTTGTTGCCATGGATCGCGGCGGCCGAGAAACCGGCCTTGTCCAGCGTCTTCATCAGACGTTCCATGCCGTGTTTGGTTCGGCCAAAGATCAGCGTGCGCTCATCCTTGTGTTCGGCCAACAGCTCTTTCAGCAGCGAGAGCTTTTCAGCCTTGGCGATGAAGTGGATCGACTGGGTCACTTTGGCGGCAGGTTTGCCGGGCGGGGTCACCTCGATACGAATGGGGCTGTCCAGATAGGTGGAGGCAATCTCGTTCATCTGTTTCGGCATAGTGGCCGAGAACAGCATGGTCTGGCGCTCTTTGGGCAGAAGCGGCGCAATCTTGCGCAGCGCGTGGATAAAGCCCATGTCCAGCATTTGGTCGGCCTCATCCAGGACCAGGAAATCGCATGAGCCCAGATCGATGGCTTCGCGCTCCATAATGTCCAGCAAGCGCCCTGGTGTCGCCACCACGATATCCGTGCCGCGTGATAGGCGGGTGATCTGCGGGTTGATGGACACGCCACCCACAATCACGGTGACCCGCACAGGTGTGCTTTCGGTCAGCGCCTTCAGGGTTTCAGAGATCTGGTTCACCAATTCCCGGGTCGGGGCCAGGATCAGCGCGCGCGCGGTGCCCGCGGCGGGTTTGCGGCCATAAGCCAGCATCTGGGCGACCAGCGGAATACCAAAGGCCGCCGTCTTGCCGGTGCCGGTTTGCGCCAGACCCAAGACATCGCGCCCCTGCAAGGCATGCGGAATGGCCCGCGCCTGAATGGGGGTCGGGGTGCTCAGCTCCATGGCTTCAAGACGTTTCAAAAGCTGCGGCGGCAGCTCCATTGCAGCAAAATCGCTCACTCGGTGATCCTTTCGCAGCCAGATGCGCCGGATCGGCGGGGCTGCTGTCATGCGCGGCTGGGCTATCGTCGATAGGGCCGCAGTCAAAGAATGTCAGTTGCAGCGCAAATGACTGTGGATAACCAGCTTGTCAACCGGCTAAGGTCAAGAAAAGCCGGTTTGCGGCGCGAAGAGGATGCGTTAAAGACGGGACGCTCCAAGACTTTGCAGTGAGAAGAAAGGACTGCGATGACAACGTCGATTATCGCCCGGTGTGAGGCCAAAGGGCTGCGTATGACTGGTCAGCGTCGTGTGATTGCGCAGGTGCTACAAGACAGTGCCGATCACCCGGATGTCGAAGAGCTGTACAAGCGAGCGATTGCGCAGGACGACGGGATTTCCATCGCGACAGTGTACCGGACCGTCAAACTGTTTGAAGAAGCAGGCATTTTGGAACGTTTGGAATTTGGTGACGGGCGCGCGCGGTATGAAGATGCTGAACGGGATCACCATGATCATCTGATCGATCTTAACAGTGGTGAAGTGATCGAATTCTGTGACCCCGACATTGAAGCGCTGCAAGAGAAGATCGCGCGCAAGCTGGGCTATGAACTGCGCGGTCACAAGCTGGAGCTTTATGGCGTTCCAAAACGCGAGGGTTAAGTCCCGCGTCGCGCGCGCTTCTATCACATTTGGTGATGTCTACCCTCACGTCAAATCATGATGGTTCGTCGCATTTGTTCTTGCTGAAATGCCTGTTTCCGATGTCAAGGAAACAGCGCACATCAAATGGCAGCTGGGAGCGGGACCATGAACAATGTAAACGGTATTTTGTTGGTACTGCTCGCCATGGTGGGCTTCACGATCGAGGATATGTTTATCAAAGCTCTGTCGTCGGGGCTTGCGGTGGGGCAAATTCTGATTGTTCTGGGCTGCGGCAGCGGGTTTATCTTTGCCTCTTTAGCCAAGGTGCAAGGGCACGATCTTCTGAACCCACGCTATTGGTCACCTTTGATGATCCTGCGCGCCGTGGCAGAGGCGTTTGCCGCATTGGCCTATGCAACGGCTTTGTCGCTGCTTGATATTTCGACGGTTGCGGCGGTGTTTCAGGCGACGCCGCTGGTTATCACCATGGGCGCGGCCCTGTTTCTGGGGGAACAGGTCGGCTGGCGTCGGTGGAGTGCGATTTTTGTCGGCTTCACCGGGGTGATGCTGATCATCCGCCCCGGCCTTGATACATTTCAACCTTCATCCCTGTTGGTTTTGGTGGCCGTTCTGGGGGTGGCTGTACGGGACCTGATTACCCGCAGGCTGGATCCAAGCCTGCCGTCCACTGTAATCAGTTTCCAGGCCTTTGCCTCTGTCATTCCGGCTGGGGCCGTCTTGATTTGGTGGCACGGAGCGGGCTGGTCGAACCCGACGGGCAGCGATTGGGCGATGATTGCAGGCGGCGTGTTCTTTGGGGTGTGCGGCTACTATGCCATCGTGATCGCCATGCGGATTGGTGATGCGGCTGTTGTCACGCCGTTTCGTTACACCCGATTGCTGTTCTCCATTCTGGTTGGGGCCATTGTCTTTGCGGAACGTCCCGACAGCTTGACGCTGCTGGGCTCTGCGCTGGTGATCTGTTCTGGTCTTTATACATTCCTGCGCGAGCGCCGACTCTTGCGGGCTACAGCCGATGCGGCCACCTGAACACATTTGTGTTTGATTTCAAATCGTTGGCGCAAACAGTGGATTTGTTAGCCCTAACCTCTGCATTTTATTGCCGTTAGCGATAACGAACGTGGTTTACTTTTACAAATCGGCTGATATGACGGAGCCAACCTTAAGTCACAGCCAGGGACATCAGTGATGAGCACTATTATCGACATTCACGCCCGTGAAATTCTGGACAGCCGCGGCAATCCGACCGTTGAGGTCGATGTGCTGCTGGAAGACGGCACCATGGGCCGCGCCGCCGTACCGTCAGGCGCATCGACCGGTGCCTATGAGGCGGTCGAAAAACGCGATGGCGACAAAGCGCGTTACTTGGGCAAAGGCGTCCTGGAAGCGGTTGCCGCTGTCAACGGTGAGATTGCAGAAGAGCTGGTTGGCTTTGATGCCACCGATCAGGTGGCCGTGGATCAGGCGATGATCGATCTGGACGGCACCGAAAACAAAGGTCGTTTGGGCGCAAACGCGATCCTGGGCGTGTCCATGGCGGCTGCCAAAGCCGCGGCGGATTTCACCACCCAGCCGCTTTATCGTTATGTTGGCGGCACCTCTGCGCGCATCCTGCCGGTTCCGATGATGAACATCATCAACGGTGGTGAGCACGCGGATAACCCAATCGACATCCAAGAATTCATGATCATGCCAGTGGCTGCGGACAACATCCGTGATGCGGTCCGCATGGGGGCTGAAGTCTTCCATACTTTGCGCAAAGACCTGATCACCGCTGGTATGTCCACTGGTCTGGGAGACGAGGGTGGTTTTGCACCTGAATTGGGATCTACCCGCGACGCGCTGGATTTCATCCTGAAGGCCATCGAAAAGGCCGGTTACAAACCGGGTGAAGAAATTCACTTGGCGCTCGATTGCGCGGCCACCGAATACTACAAAGATGGCAATTACGTCATGTCCGGTGAAGGCACCACACTGACGTCTGAGGAAAACGCGGCTTATCTGGCAGCGCTGGTCAACGACTATCCGATCATCTCCATCGAAGACGGTATGGCGGAAGACGACTGGGACGGCTGGAAAGCGCTGACCGATATGATCGGTGACAAGGTGCAGCTGGTGGGTGATGATCTGTTCGTGACCAACCCAGCACGTCTGGCAGACGGTATTGCTCGTGGTTGCGCGAACTCGATGCTGGTCAAAGTGAACCAGATCGGCACCCTGACCGAGACTCTGAAAGCCGTCGATATGGCGCACCGTGCCCGTTACACCAACGTGATGTCCCACCGCTCGGGTGAGACCGAGGATGCGACCATCGCAGACCTGGCAGTGGCGACCAACTGTGGCCAGATCAAAACCGGCTCGCTGGCACGCTCTGACCGGCTTGCGAAATACAACCAGCTGATCCGTATCGAAGAAATGCTGGGCGAAGTGGCTGAATACGCGGGCCGCTCGATCCTGAAAGGGTAACCTTATCCCCGATTGAACACGGCAAAGCCCCGCCTTATGGTGGGGCTTTGTTGTTTGATCAAAAAGGATAGGGCATGCAGGAACCAAGCGCCGACAACCAGTTTCAGGCCGAACATGCGCAGCTGTTGACGTCTAGCTATGCGCGGTTGTTGGGGCGGTCTCTTTATCGCTATGCGGAGCCGCAGGCGTTGTATCACGCGCCTTTTCCGATCCTGTCCCATGACACCAGCGATGACCCATGCCTTACCTATGGCAACCTTGCGGCGCAAGAGCTGTGGCAGATGGGGTGGGATCAACTGGTTGGCATGCCGTCGCGGTTGACTGCAGAACCCCACCACCGCGATGCGCGGGACGAGATGTTTGAGCGGATGCGCAAACAGGGGTTCATTGATGACTATGCCGGTATTCGTATCAGCGCGACAGGAAAACGGTTTGAGATCCGCAATGCCGTCGTCTGGGCCTTGATCGACTCAAATGGCGAAAAGCACGGCGAGGCGGCCACGTTTTCCGACTACAATTTTCTCACAGAATAAAGGTCCGTTTTATGACTTTTCCTGAAGGCATTACCGAACTTCCCGCAGGCACATTGGCAAGCGTGGTCACCTATCTTGAGATGACGTCACGTCCTGCCGAACGACTGGTGCCTGCCCCAGAAGGGATCACATTGCACCACCACAGTGCGCCAAGCGTGGACTGGTACCGCGCGTTGTATCGACTGGTGGGAGAGGATTTCTTGTGGTTTTCCCGGCTGGAAATGGAAGACGGCGAACTGGCCGCCCATCTGGCGCAAGACAGTGTTGAGGTCTGGTCCGTGCAAAAAGACGGCCGCGATCTGGGGCTGCTGGAGCTGGAATGGCAGGGCGCAGGCGATTGTGAGCTGTCCTTCTTTGGTCTGTCGGCTGAGCTCATCGGGGGCGGGGTTGGTCGGTGGTTGATGAACCATGCCATCGCGCGGGCCTTTGCGCGGCCGATCACGCGGTTTTACGTTCATACCTGCACTTTGGACAGCGCGCAGGCGCTGGGGTTTTATGTCCGCTCTGGCTTTGCGCCCTATCGCCGTGCCATCGAGCTTGTGCAAGATCCACGCCACAAGGGGCTCATCGCACCGGAAAAAGCAGCGCAAATCCCTCTGATCTGATCGCAAAGTTGCTTGTTCACGCATCACCGCACGTCTGAAATTCGAGAAACTCTACCTGATTCTGCGTGTGAGGGTTGTTTTGTAACTCTTTTATGACATTCTGGTCCTCCAATTGTTTTTTTTGAACAAGGAGAGGATGTCGCGTGGGTATGCTTGGCGCGTTTCGGTACTTGGGTTTGGTCTTGTTCGCTGGGATGATGTCTGTGGCGACGCCAGCAACAGCAGAGTGGCGGCGTGTTCAGGGTGGCCTACGATTGGATGGGCCGTTGGACAAAGTGCACCATGGCGCATTCCAACATTTCCTTTGGACTGCCTTGCTGAGCGAAGACCGGGGACAGCCCATTGGCATTTGGCTGAACAGCGCAGGTGGCAGCCTTGAAGAGGCGCTGCAAGTTGTGGAAGTGATCCAAGAGCTGCAAGGGGCGGGCACCCGTGTGGCGACCTTGGTTGCGCAGAATGGCGAATGTGATCTGCCCTGTGTTCTGGTCTTTGCACTGGGGCAGGAACGTTATGTCGAAGATGGCGCGCGGTTCATTTTGGATCTGGATCGGCTGTTGGCCGAAGAACCGGATGTGCTGCAGGGGCCGCTGGTGGCAATCCTGGCAGGGGCTGACGCGCAGTTTGCCGCCACAGTTTTATCCGCACAGGAGCGTCAGGCGCTGACAGGCACAGAGCTGGCGGCCAATTACCCAGAGTTCACCCGCCGTCTGCGCTGACGCAATCAACCGGGTTTCGCCAGCACCTTGGTCATCAGGAAATAGCGTTCGCGGGGTTCAAACCGGGCCCGACCATAAAGGCGCAGAGCCTGTTCGTTTTCGTAATCCACCTCAAGGTGAAGCGCTTTTAACCCCACATCCGCTAGCATTTTGGGCAGGTTTTGCAACACTTCTGTTGCGATGCCACGCCCGCGCACTGGGGGGCGAATGTAAAGCTCATCGACAAACCCGTCCATGCCGCCCAGTTCGACACTCCAGCCAAAGGTCAGGACGATATACCCCACGGGTGCGCGGGGCGGACCAATCAGATAGACCGCGCCATAGGGGTGACCGTGCAGCAAAGGTTCAATTGCGGCGCGGCGATGGGCGTCATCGCTGGTGATCTCGGTTTCCGCATGGAAGGCCTCGACCAGCTCCACCACCTTGTCCAGATGAGCAGGTTTGGCGAGGTGTAATTGTGCGCTCATAGCCGCGCGATCCTTTCGGTCAAAAGAGCAAAGAAGCCCTCTGCATCCACATCTCCCATGAACATGGCATTGGGCGCACGTTCTGTCACCCGCCACCAATCCGCGACTGTCATCCCCAGTGTCAATTTGGACTCAGTTTCAATCTCAACATTGATATGACGGCCCTGAAACAGATTGGGTTGCAACAGATAGGCAATCACACAGGGGTCATGCAGCGGGCCACCCTCAGATCCGTATTTGGCCACATCAAAGCGTTCAAAGAAATCCAGCATCTCGGCGGTGAAGGTTCCGACTGTGCTGCCCATGGCGCGAAATGTCTCGATATGGCTGCGGGTGGCCAGAACCTTATGTGTGACATCCAATGGCATCACGACCAAGGGAACGCCGGATTTAAACACAATTTCAGCAGCTTCCGGGTCAACGTAAATGTTGAACTCTGCCGCAGGGGTGATGTTGCCGACTTCGAAATAAGCGCCGCCCATCATCACCAATTCGCGCAGCTTGGGAATAATGTCTGGCGCGCGTTGAAAGGCTGTGGCCACATTGGTCAGCGGCCCCAGCGTACATAGGGTGACGCTGCCTGCGTCTTCGCGGCGGAGTGTTTCGATGATGAAATCCACCGCGTGGCCCTCTGCCAGGGGCAGGGTGGGGTCAAACAGCTCTGGCCCATCCAGACCAGTTTTACCGTGCACATGTTCCGCCGTGACCAAAGGGCGGGCCATCGGGGCGTCGCACCCTGCATAGATCGCGACATCCGTGCGGCCGGCCACCTCGCAGACGATCCGGGCGTTTTTCTGGGTCAGCGGCAAGGGCACATTGCCAGCCACACAGGTGATCCCCAGCAGGTCCAGCACATCCGGCGCGGCCAAGGCCAGCAGGATGGCAACCGCATCGTCTTGGCCCGGATCAGTGTCGATAATAATTTTACGTTTGGTCATGGTACCGTCTTATTCTTCGCGCCGTTCGTCCGCTTTGACCGCATCCCACAGCGCATCCATCTCTGTGAGGTCGCTGTCAGAAGGGGTCTTGCCGCGCGTGGCCAGTTTCGCCTCAACCCCCTGGAAACGGCGGGTGAATTTGGCATTGGCTTTGCGCAGGGCTGCCTCGGGTTCCACACCCAGATGACGCCCCAAGTTCGCCATGACAAACAACAGATCGCCAAACTCTTCTTCGACCTCGGTCTGGGACAGGTGATCGCGGGCCTCGACCAGCTCGGCCGATTCCTCAGCGATTTTGGCAATTACATTTTCCGCTGATGGCCAGTCAAACCCAACCCGCGCGGCGCGTTTTTGAAGCTTGTAGGCCCGAAGCAACGCAGGCAGTCCCACAGCAACGCCGTCCAATGTGCCTTGTTGATCTTTCTCAGCCCGTTCTGCGGCCTTGATCGCTTCCCAATCTGCTGTTTGCTGTTCTGCGGATTTCTCGCGGGTTTCATCGCCAAACACATGGGGATGCCGGCTGACCATCTTGTTGGACATGGTGGTGACCACATCCTGGAACGTGAAATGCCCGGCCTCTTCGGCCATCTGTGCATGAAACACGGATTGAAACAGCAAATCCCCCAATTCGCCCTTTAGCTCATCAAACGCGTTGCGCTCAATCGCGTCCGCAACCTCATAAGCCTCTTCGATGGTATAGGGCGCGATGGTGGCAAAGCTCTGTTCAATATCCCAGGGGCAGCCCGTCTTGGGGTCGCGCAACCGACGCATGATTTCGAGCAACCGCTCAATTCCCGCGCCTTCATCATAGAGGATTGAATTGTCTGACATTGCAGTTGCCCTTGTTCCAGTGTCACATGCATCAATCACCGAGTCGAATGCAGGAGTCCAGCCTATGCCGGTCGTGAACCGTATCGCCGATTATGCAGATGAGATGAAAGCCTGGCGACAGCATTTGCACAGCATCCCGGAACTGGCGCTTGATCTGCCCAAAACCGCGGCCTTTGTAAAAGAGCAGCTGTTGGCGATGGGCGTGGACGAGCTGCACGAGGGGATCGCCACCAGCGGTATGGTTGCCATCATCAACGGGCGTGGGCCGGGGCAGACGATGGGCCTGCGTGCAGATATGGATGCGCTGCCTATTATGGAAGAGACCGGCAAGGATTATGCCTCTGGCCACGCGGGCAATATGCATGCCTGCGGGCATGATGGCCACACCACGATGCTGCTGGGGGCTGCCAAGTATCTGGCCGAGACGCGCAATTTTGCGGGTCGGGTTGCGCTGATTTTCCAGCCTGCCGAAGAAACCATTGGTGGTGCGCGCATAATGGTCGAGGAAGGCGTGATCGAACGCTTTGATATTGCCGAAGTTTACGCGCTGCACACCGCGCCCGGTTTTCCGACTGGTCAGTTTGTCACCACGCCGGGGCCGATCATGGCTGCGGTGGATGAGTTTCATATCCATATCAAAGGTTTGGGCGGTCACGGTGCCTTGCCCCATGAAACACGCGACCCAGTGGTGGCCGCCTGTGGCATTGCCCAGGCGATCCAGACCATTGTCAGCCGCAATCATTTTGCGCTGGATGATCTCGTGGTCTCGGTCACTCAGATCCACACCGGCAGCGCCGATAACATCGTACCCGAGACCGCCTATATCAACGGGACGGTGCGCACCTTTGATAAAGGCGTGCAAGCCATGGTCATGCGCCGTCTTGAGGCGATCGTAGCGGGGCAGGCGCAGGCCTATGATGTCACGGCGGAGCTGAATTATGAGGTTGGATATCCGGCCACGGTGAATACCCCCTCCAAAGCCGAGCGCGCCATAGATGTCGCGCGCGAGATCGCAGGCGAGGCTATGGCCATTGGTGATTGTGAACGCCAGATGGGGGCGGAGGACTTCAGCTTCTTCCTGGAAGCGCGGCCCGGTGCCTATCTGTTCCTGGGGCAAGGCGAGGGGCCCAGTGTTCACCATCCCAAGTTCGACTTTAATGATGATATTGCGCCTATTGGCGCATCATTCTTTGCCCGAATGGTGGAACGATTGCAGCCTGTGGGATGACAGGTGGCCCATGTTTCGATATTTGATCAAATATTGAAAACACGCAGGGCAGGGAGTTGGTCATGGGATTGGAAGACGCAAAGAACCAGGTGGATGAGGCCTTTACCCGCGAGGATTTGAAAGGGCCGAGTTTTGAGAACACCTTTGGCGGGGCGACCTCATTCCTGCGTCGTCGCTATACCAAGGATCTGCGCAAGGCGGATATTGCTGTGACGGGCGTGCCCTTTGATCAGGCGGTCACCAACAGGCCCGGAACCCGTCTTGGGCCCCGCGCGGTCCGTGAGGCCAGCGCCCTGCAAAGCCCGGACGCGCCTTATGGCTGGCCCTTTGACGTGTTGGGGGAACTGGCAATTGTCGACTATGGCGATCTGGCCTTTGACTATGCCAATGTCGCGGCCTTTCCGGATGCGTTAACGGATCACATTCGCGGGATTTTGGACACGGACACCGCCTCGGTCGCGATTGGCGGCGACCATTACGTGTCCTTCCCTATTCTCAAAGCCTATGCGGAACGGTATGGACCTTTGTCCCTGCTGCAATTTGATGCGCACAGCGACACGTGGCCGGATGACGATTTCGACCGCGTGGATCATGGTACAATGTTCTACAAGGCGGTGAAACTGGGGCTGATTGATCCCAAGACCTCGGTTCAGGTTGGGATCCGCACCACCAATGCGGATACTTTGGGGGTTAATATCATTGACTCGGCCACCGTGCATGAGATTGGTGCCCAGGAAACCGCCCGCCGGATCAAGGCGATTTTGGGCGATCGTCCCACCTATTTGACGTTTGATATCGACTGTCTGGACCCTGCATTTGCACCGGGCACCGGAACACCGGTCTGGGGCGGGTTGTCCTCGGCGCAAGCCGCGCGTATTTTGCGCGAAATTGCCGGTATCAACATCAAAGGCGGCGATATCGTAGAAGTCTCTCCTCCGTATGACACCTCGGGTGCGACGGCGATTGCCGGTGCCCATGTCGCAACTGAAATAATCTGCCTATTGGGCTGGAACATCTTGAAAAAATGACACAATTCAACCAACCGATCAGCGGCAATGACCTCGCACGTTTCTCGGGGCCGAATACATTTATGCGCCTGCCACAGGCCACATCACTGGAAGGGTTGGATGTGGCGTTTCTGGGGGTTCCGATGGATATCGGCACCTCCTGGCGGTCGGGCACGCGTTTGGGGCCAAAACACATCCGGTCCGAAAGCGCGATGCTGCGCCCGTATAATATGACCACCAAGGCGGCGCCTTTTGAACATCTGAATGTGGCAGATATCGGCGATCTGGCGATCAACACGTTCTCTCTCAAAGATTCCTTGCGCATCATCGAAGAAAGCTATGAGGCGATCTTGTCCGGGGGCTGTGTGCCGATGGCAATGGGCGGAGATCATTCGATCACCTTGCCAATCCTGCGGGCGATGGCGCGCAAATACGGTCCGATGGCCGTGATCCATGTGGACGCCCATGCGGATGTGAACAGCGATATGTTCGGTGAGAAGGAGACCCACGGCACGGTCTTTCGCCGCGCCCAGGAAGAGGGGTTGGTGGTTCCGGACAAGGTGTACCAGATCGGTCTGCGCGGCACCGGCTATTCTGCCGAAGACTTTGCAGAGGCAACGTCATGGGGTTTTCAACATTTCCCGGCTGCTGAGCTGTGGGGGCGTTCGCTGGCGGGTATGGGAGCCGAGATCCGGCGCGATATCGGCAGCCGACCGACCTATATTTCCTTTGATATTGACGGGTTGGATCCGTCTTATGCGCCGGGTACGGGCACGCCGGAAATTGGCGGGTTGACGACGATGCAGGCGCTGGAGCTGCTGCGGTCGTTGGCGGGGGTCACGGTGGTTGGCTGTGATCTTGTCGAAGTGTCGCCGCCTTATGACAGCAACGGCAATACGGCCCTGACAGCGGCGAACCTTCTGTATGAAATGCTGTGTATCCTGCCGGGCGTTGCGCGCAAGTAACATCGCGTTTGCGCTGCGGGGCTGTCGTCTGATGTAATGCCCGCTGTCTCGTGCCGTGCCGGCAGGCATTTTCTACTTGGCGCGCGGCCTGAAAAGCAAAATTTAACCCTCCAAGTCTATTGGAGAGGACGTTCCAAAGTCTTAGGAGGGTTCAATGGATAAAGCCGTTTTGGAGCAACAAATCGGGGAAGCCATGCAGGCGCATGCGGCCTGGAAACAAAAACTGGGCGATGCTGTTAAGACAGGTAGGCTTCCCAAGCCGAGCTGCGATATCCGCACCAATGACCAGTGCTCTTTTGGCAAGTGGCTGTTTTCATTAACATCTGATCCCAGAGTCGCAAGGAGCGCCGGCTATCAAGAGGTGATGAAAACCCACACGGTTTTCCATCTTGAAGCGGGACGTGTCGCCGAGTTGGTCGAGAAAGACGACCTTGCTGCTGCAGAACGGGCCTTGAATGGTCCAGGATATAACGCTGCAACAACCAATCTGAACAATGCCATGCTTCAGTGGAAGCAGAGCATCTGAGGACCCTATTCATTGCCACGCCTAATGTCATTTGGGCTTGGCAATGAGGTTTGATCGCTAAAGCTTTAATGGGTGCTGCCCTTCGGGGCGGCTCTGTTTAAGGTGAGAGATTGTGCAGCCGTCGTCAATCTTACGCCACATGGGCACATTGAGGGACATCTGACATTGTGCCATGAACATATTGCCGTCGACAAACAAGCAGATGGTCTGCCCCAGTTCCACGCGCGCGCCTGAGGTGTCGGTGCAGTAGCAGTCGATGGTTTTCCCGCCCGGACCTGTAACGTCTGCCAAGGCGGGGGTCAGATTTGCAACGACCGCCAAAGAAACAAGAATACTGGTAAGTTGCATGACGCTAGCATATCACATAGTTCAAGTCTGCCTAAGTGCAAAAGATATGAAAGCAACTCGATGATCCCCCAAGAACGCCTGCATCAAATCCAGCAACGGTTTCAGTACCTTGAAGCCGCGATGGCGGATGGCAGCACGGGCGAAGACATTGCAACCCTGGCCAAGGAATATTCAGACCTGCGTCCGGTGGCCGAACAGATCGCCGCGTATCAGCAGCTGTTGGAAGATTTGGCAGAGGCTGAAGCGATGCTGGAAGACCCGGATATGCGCGCGCTGGCCGAAGAGGAGCTGCCTGCGCTGAAAGAGGCTTTGCCGACAGCCGAACACGCGCTGCAGCTGGCGTTATTGCCCAAGGATGCCGCAGATGCCCGTCCCGCGATCCTCGAGATCCGCCCCGGCACCGGTGGGGATGAGGCGGCCCTGTTCGCGGGTGATCTGCTCAGGATGTACATGCGCTATGCCGAGGCCCGCGGCTGGCGATTGGAGCTGATCGAGGAACAAGCCACCGAGCTTGGCGGGATCAAGGAGGTCGTGGCCCATATTAAGGGAGAAAACGTCTTTGCCCGCATGAAGTACGAAAGCGGTGTGCACCGGGTGCAGCGTGTTCCAGCCACCGAAAGCGGCGGGCGCATTCACACCTCGGCGGCGACCGTGGCGGTTCTGCCCGAAGCCGAAGACGTGGATATCGACATCAACCCGTCAGATATTCGCATCGACACCATGCGGGCCTCTGGTGCAGGGGGACAGCACGTCAACACCACAGATTCCGCCGTACGGATCACCCATTTGCCGACCGGGATTATTGTCACAAGTTCCGAGAAGTCGCAGCACCGCAACCGTGAGATCGCGATGCAGGTTCTGAAAACGCGGCTTTATGATCTGGAACGCCAGCGGATTGACAGTGAACGCTCCGCTGACCGGGCAAGCCAGGTGGGATCCGGAGACCGGTCTGAACGCATTCGAACCTATAACTTCCCCCAAGGACGGATGACGGATCATCGGATCAATCTGACCCTTTATAAGCTTGAGCAGATCCTGCAGGGCGATCTGGATGAAACCATCGATGCGCTGACGGCGGATGCGCAGTCGCGCCTGCTGGCCGAGATGGATCAATGACCGCACAGACCGCAGCCCAGGCCATGGCCGATGCCACACATCGACTGCGTGCGGCCGGTGTGACGGACCCGGCCCGGGACGCGCGGGTCTTGCTGGCCCATGCCGCCCGGATTGAGGCCAGCCGCGTGACTTTGATCGCGCCCGAAGAATTGTCGGACGAAGTCGCGGATCGCTATGAACAGCTGATTTCCCTGCGTGCCATTCGCGTGCCCGTGTCACATTTGATTGGGGAACGTGAGTTTTATGGTCGCCGGTTCAAAGTGTCGGGCGACGTTCTGGACCCGCGGCCAGAGACTGAAACACTGATCGAAACTGCGTTAAGCCAACCTTTTGCCCGCGTTCTGGACCTTGGGGTGGGCTCTGGCTGCATCCTTGTGACTTTGTTGGCCGAGCAGGGGCAGGCAACAGGTGTCGGAGTGGATCTCAGCGATGCGGCCTGTCTACAAGCCAGCGCCAATGCGGTGTTACACCGGGTGCAGGACCGGGCAGAGATCCACGCATCTGACTGGTTTTCAAACGTTGACGGCCAATTCGATCTGATCGTTTCCAACCCGCCCTATATTGCGCTGTCCGAGATGGAAGGCCTCAGCACCGAAGTGCGTGAGTTTGAACCTGAAATGGCTCTTACGGATGGGGGCGACGGGCTTGCAGCCTATCGCGCGATCAGCGCAGGCCTTGGGGCGCATCTGGCACCAAAGGGTCGTGTGATGGTCGAAATTGGCCCAACCCAAGCAGCAGCGGTCACAGATTTGTTTTATTCTGTTGGTTTGGTGAACGTGTGCACCATTCGGGATCTGGATGGTCGCGACCGGGTTGTCTGTGGCTTTGCTCCGGATTGAGGTGGAAAAGTCAAAAAAAACCGGGTTTCCCACAGAAATTCGTATAAATTTTAACGCGCCCCCTTGTGTCATGGCGCATTCCATGGTTACTCAAAGAAGTCGCCTGAGCGTGAGGATCGAAACTCCTCTGCGGCGACGCCAAGCCCAAAATCGCTGATGACCCTGCGCAGAGGCGCGCAACTTTAAGGTCTTCGGCATAATGAACTAAGGCTGACGTTAGGCTTATGAGATCGTCTAAATCCCGTTCCCGGTCGAAATCGAACCGGAACCGTCCCAACGGTGCAAATGTTGTCAACCGCGTGTTTGACAGCTCAGGACCCGAGGGCAAAGTGCGCGGCACGCCGCAGCAAATTATTGATAAATATAACCAGCTCGCTCGTGATGCGCAGCTGAGTAATGACCGTGTGGCAGCTGAAAACTTTCAGCAGCACGCGGAACATTACTTGCGTATGCTGAACGAAGCCCAACGTGAAATCGAAGCGCGTCGGGAAGAGCAAGAGCGTCAGAACCGCGAACGCCAGGCAGAGCGTGACCGGGAGCGTGCGGAACGTCTGGAGCGCCAAGAGCGTGAAGCAGCCGCCAAGGCGGATGCTGCAGCTGCCGCTGCGGCCAGCACCGACGGTGCCGAGGTGATCGACCCACATGAAAGCGCTGCAAACGAGGACAGCAGCGGCTTGGTTGAAACGCCAGAAAGCATGACACAACCCCCAGTGGCTGCGCCTGCCGCCGAAGAGGGTGAAGCCGCGGAAAAGCCAAAAAAGCCAGCGCGTAAACCACGCAGCCGCAAACCGGCTGCTGAAGGGGAAGAGGGATCTAAGCCCAAGCCCCGCGCACGCAAGCCCAAAGCCAAGGCTGAAACACCAGCAGAGGCCGCGCCAGAGGCGGAGCAACCGGCAACAGACGCCGGTGACGCGGCTGCTGCCGCTGAGTGATCTGAAAAGACGTTTGGTTTGACTTAAGACCCCGCAGCCATATGGTTCTGCGGGGTTTTACTTTGGCTGAACGTCAAATCCCGGCGCAAAGGTTATTTCCCCCACGGGGGACATGGATGTGAACGCGAGGCCCTGCACGTACTCGGCCGGGACTGTGCCATATGTGAGCCCGTCACAGCGCGTAAATCCAAACCGGCCGTAATAGGATGGGCTGCCGATCAGGACACAGCCCGAAGCTGGGAGGCCGCGCAATTGGTCCAGCCCTGCAGTGATCAAGCGGCTGCCAACGCCAGTCTTCTGCTGTTCTGGCGCAACCGATACAGGGCCAAGCGCGTACCACGCGCCATTTGTTTCACCCACGGTGGCCGGAGAAAACGCCACATGGCCGATGATCTGATCCGCAGCGACCGCCACCAGGGATAGTGTGAGATCGCCGTCATCGCGCAACGCCAGCACAATATGGCCTTCGGTGCCGGATGCGTATGGCGTCGGCGCAAAGGCCCGCTGTGTCAGATCAAAAATCGCCGCATAGTCATCGGGGCGGGCCTCTCGAATTGAAAACACATCCCCGGTCATCGGTCACTCCATAGGTTTTAAGCTGCGGGCCAAGGCGCAAAACGCCTCAAGGCTGACCTGTTCCGCCCGTTCCGTAGGCGGGATGCCTGCGGCGGTCAGGTGGTCTTCGATGTCCGGGCTCACCGATTTGAGCGCGGCGCGCAGCATTTTGCGGCGCTGATTAAAAGCCGCAGCCACAACACGGGACAGGGTGGCCGCATCCGCTGGAAACCGGGGCGCGGGCAGCGCGTTCAGATGCACCACGGCGCTGCTGACCTTGGGAGGCGGGGTAAAGGCCCCCGGCGGCAGCGATAGGACAATCTTTGCATCCGCGCGCCATTGCGACAAAATTGCAAGACGGCCGTAAGCTTTGGAGCCGGGCTGTGCAACGATGCGCTCTGCCACTTCGCGTTGGAACATCAGCGTGAGGCTTTGCCAAAACGGTGGCCAGTCTTTTGGGGTCAGCCAGCGCACCAAAAGCTCGGTTCCTACATTATACGGCAGATTGGCCGCCACGCGGATCGGCGGCGTCAGATGCGCCAAAGGGTCGATCTCAAGCGCGTCACCGTTGATCACTTCAAGCTGGCCGGGATAGGCCGTGGCGATCTCAGCTAGGGCAGGCAGGCAGCGGCTGTCTTTTTCAATGGCCAGAACCCGGCGCGCGCCTTCGGACAACAACCCACGGGTCAGGCCTCCTGGACCGGGGCCGATCTCCAGCACGTCACATGCGCTCAGATCTCCGGCCTGGCGCGCGATCTTGGCGGTCAGGTTCAAATCCAGCAAAAAGTTCTGCCCCAGCGATTTGCGGGCCGAAAGCTGGTGTGTTGCAATCACCTCGCGCAGAGGGGGCAGGGAATCGATGGCGCTCATACGGTTTTGTTCTGACCAGTGTAAGGGGCCAACTGGCCCAGATGTTAAGAGCCCGTGTTAGGAGCGTGCCCGCCAAGCGTCAAGAGCTGGCCGCCATCTGCTGCGCCAACAACAGCGCTTCGATCAAGCTTGACGGGTTTGCCTGACCCTTGCCTGCTATGTCAAACGCGGTGCCATGATCCGGGGATGTGCGCACAAAGGGCAGGCCCAAGGTCACATTCACACCCCGGTCGAAGTCCAATGTCTTGATCGGGATCAGCGCTTGGTCGTGGTACATGCAGACAGCGGCGTCATAAGTCTTGCGGGCGGCTGCGTGAAAGAGCGTATCGGCCGGGTGCGGGCCGGTTACCTGCGCCGGGGCAACATCCAGATCGGCAAGGAAATCGTCGATCCATTCCAGCTCTTCCCGCCCCATCGCGCCCCCTTCGCCGGCATGTGGGTTCAGCCCGGCAACCGCGATGCGCGGGGCAGGGATCCCAAATTGGCTGCGCAGACCCCGGGCGGTGATTGTGATCACCTCTTCTAACAGCTCTGGGGTCAAGGTTTCGGGGACGTCTGACAAAGCGATATGAATGGTCGCAGGCACCACCCGCAGCATGGGGCTGGCCAGCATCATCACAACGCGATCGCGCCCGGCCAAATGGGCCAGAAACTCTGTGTGACCTGGAAAGGAAAAACCTGCGCCGTCGATCAATGCTTTTTTATGGATTGGAGCGGTGCAGAGCGCGCTGGCCTGGCCGGATTGAACCAGATGGACGCCGGTTTCAATCGCCTGGATCACGCCGGACGCGTTGCGGGGATCTGCGGTCCCTTGTGTGGTTTCTCCGGCAAAAGGAACCGGCAGGACCGGGAAAGCCTCGGCGCTGACTTGCGACACCTGGGCGAGGTCCGACACAATCTCAACCGGGGTGTCTGTTGGCAGGTGGCGGGGATCACCTAGCCAGACGAAGGGGCAGCGCCCCCGCAGCTCCTGCCAGGCTTTGACGGCGATCTCTGGGCCAATGCCCGCAGGCTCCCCACAGCTGAGAGCAATGGGGCGCGCAACAGATGTCATTCGATAATGCGCGCTTCGGCCCGCAATTGTGACAACAGACTGTTTGAGAAGGTCTCAAGCCGCTGCTGCGTCAGCGCACTGGCAATAGAGTTCCGGTCAGCGTCTTCCGCAATCTCAGACGTGCGACCACAGAGCATCACCAGCGCCAGCGTCTGACCATTGTTGCGGGTCACCGCTGTTGACGTCTCACCAGGGTCCAACTTGGACAGTTCCAGCGCGATATCATTGGGAATTTCAGATGGGGGCAGGCTCTCGATTGTCAGAACGTCCGGCGATTGATCTTGTGCGATGCCATAAAAATCGTCGCAGCTGTCCACGGCATCGATCACGTTTTGCGCGGCAGCCAAACCTTCGGAGGTGCGCCCACCCGGGATCAGATATGTCGCGTATTCAATCGCCGCAAAGCGCTGTTCACTGCCTTCAACTTCGCGAATGCCGCGCATCTGAAACAGGGCGACGGCCCCTTGCAAGGTGATTGCATCAGAGATTTCGCCGGTTTTAAGGTTCAGAACAATTTCGCGCAGCTGCGGTGGCAGACGTGTCAGCTCCATCCAAGGCAAACGCCCGCCATTTGCACGGCTGTCTGCGGCGGACACTTGGGAAGCGGCGGCTGAGAAATCATCAAAGGTTTTAAGGGCGCGAACCTGTTCAACAAAGCCTTCAATCTGCGGCGCTGTCTCTTCGTTCAGGGGCACGATGATCTCGGACAGCAGGACCTGCACACCACCGCGTCCGGCGGTGCCAATGGCCTGGTCAATCTCTTCATCAGTTGGACGGGCGCGGGCCAAAAAACGCGCGCCGATATATTCGCGCCAGCCGATGCCGACACGGGTAAAGTCCCGCAGCGTCTGCGGGTCAACCCCGGCCTGGCCCATGGTGTTGTAGAACTCGTCCAGCGACAGATTGGTGCGCTGCGCCAATCCCTCCAGCCCTTCTTGCACTTCCTCATCTGTGGGCACCAAACCCACTTCGGTTATCAGTTTCAGCTTGAGCCGGTCTTCGATCAGATCCTCGCGCGCCTGTTTCAGCGGATCACCCGGTGTTCCGGTTACCGCCAGAAACCGCGCCCGCTGGTCAAGCTCATACTGGGTGATCGCCTGATCGTTGACGCGGATGACCGGCGAAAACAGGCCCTGCGCTGATACAGAAGGGGCGGCAAGCGCCACCATGCTGGTCAGAGCCACCGCGCCAAGGGTGCGACGCAAAACAATACCCGCAGAGCGGAGAGTAAAGTGAGAAAACATCAAGTCTTGCTGCATGATCGCCTGTACTTATTGGTGCCGCTGTTCACGGAGAACCCGTTTAATGAGATTGAAAAGCCGAAATCCGTGGACGGGTCAACACTTGTCGTTGAGGTATAGCGACGATTGACCGACAGGTCGACCGTTACACATTCGTTTTGATAGGCCAGCCCCAGACCCGCACGTGTTGCACGCCCGTCCGAGACATCATACCGCAGGTTGGCATTGGCGGCCCAATTGCTGTTGACCTCATATTGGCCGTCAAACCACAGCTCGGATGTTGCATCCGTACGCCCTTCGTCCGCGTCGGTCCCAAGCCACAGGTAGCTGCTGCGAAAACTGGCGCGTTTGTAATCCACATCTCCCCGCAGCTCCGCTTTGGAGAAGTTAAAGGAGCCGTTCAGCAGCCCTCGTGCTGTCAATGCGATGCCTTGGTTCAACTTTATTTGACCCGCCAAAAGGATATCAGATGTGGTTCCGCCAAGCCCAGAGGTCTTGGTAAACTCACTCTCGGCCTCTTCCCGGTAAATCTGCCCAACTGTTGCAGAGGCTTGCCAGCCGCTTTGGGCGAAATGGGCCCAGTTTACACCGTAGGCAAATTGCAGCCCGTCCTCACGCTTGTCAGAGGCTGGAAAGCGCGACAAGGACAATAGGTTGCCTTGGTCAAATTCGACAAAATTGCTTTCGTCGTTGGGGATGTCTTCGCCCGACAGGTTGGACCAGCTGACTTGGGCAATGGGTTCCAGAAACTGTCGTGATCCATTCCCTGTGGTGCGTGTCATCGGCAAGCGGAACGTCAACGCCGTCCGCGGTACAGCACGACGGCTGTTATTGGCAGAAACCGCATCATCTTCGATTGCGAACCGTTCAAATGCTGCGCCGGCTTGCCACTCGGCGACAACTCCGGAGTTGAACCGCCAGTCCTGGCGCCAGTTCACATCCAGTGAGAATCGGCCAATATCCCGCCCTGCCGGATCCAGCGCTGTTGCCAGTTCTTCGGATTCTCTTCGGTGGGCATGGGTTTCCAGCCGGTACCGGAACTCGCCCGTTTTGCTCCACAAGGGGTGAATGCGGCGCTCATAGACAAGGTCGGCAACGATAGACGGGACTTCATCCTGATCTTCGCTGTCGCGCAGCGTTTTGTAGTGAATAAACCCGCCGCGGAAGAACTCATCTCGTTTGATCCGGCTTAAGATCACATCTGACCGCAATCGGTCCACATCGGCCAATCCGTAGTCGGCGAAATAAGCATCGTCAGAGACCGTGCGCAGGTTTACTGCAAGCTTATACCCCTGGTTCAGATCAAAGCGACCGGTCAGAAACGCATACCCGCGATCTTGGTCCGGTTGCAGATCATCCCGTGTGAATGCGCCGTCGATCTGGATTGTGCCGCGTTGGAACGCCTGACGATAGCGCCAATCCAACGTCCTCGTTTTTGAGGACACATAAGGCGCTACCGTGAGGTCCTTGTGATCGCCGATTTTGAAGAAGTAAGGAACCTTTACCCCGGTGGCCAAATTCGATGTGGTGCGCAAAGACGGCACAAGAAAGCCGGTCGCCCGGTCCAGCGTTGGATCCGGAAGGCGTAAGGCTGGCAAATAGAATACTGGCACATCCCGTACCCGCAATTGTGCGCCTTCGAGATAGATCTGGCGTTCTTCTTGGTCGTGCGTGACCCGTTCTGCCCGGATTTGCCACAGCGGGGGGCGGCCGTCATCACACACGTCACAAGAGGTTACGGCTGTTTTATAAAGCTGGGTATAGCGTCCGCGCACGCGCGTTGCCTGAAGCGCTGCCAGCTGTACCTGTTGATTAAACACCAACCGGGCAGACGACAGAATGCCGTTTTGCAAGTCGCTGTCCAGCTCGGCAGCATCGGCCAAAATAGACACCTCGCCATCCTGGTCAATGCGGATGGGCCCCTCAATTTTCAGCTGCCCTTTGGCATCGTCAAATGTGATCTTTTCAGCTTGCAGGCGCACCTCGCCCTGGAATACCTCGACTCCGCCAGACGCCACCAATTGCCGCTCAGGGGTTATGAAAACCTGATCCGCCACCAAGATGGCTTGCCGGTTGGCCGTTGCGGGTTCCACCAGCGCTTGGGGCAGGGCCGGTGTTGCTGCTGCGAGCCAAGGCAGCACAACGCTTATCAAAAGAGTGCGGCGCATGTTATCCGTCCTCGGCGTGGAGCAAGAGCCCCAAAGTCAACATTATGGACGCAACCGGAGGCGCCCAGGCGGCCATGGCAATAGGGACCTGCCCGTTCTCACCCAGGATCTGGGCAAAGTTGCGAATGAAATAGAGGCCAAACCCCAGCAGAACCGCCATCAACACGGCCAGGCCGGTGCCGCCAAACCGTGCGTGGCGCATGGTGAAAGCCGCGCCGACCAAGACCATCGACACCAAAAAGATCGGTCGCGCCAATTCCACTTGCAGCAACACCTCATACCGTTTGGTCGAGAAACCGGCCCGCTCCAGGTCGCGGATGGTTTCGGGCAGATCGTAGATAGAGATCCCTTCGGTGGCACCGATGGTGTCGCGGATCCGCTCAGACGTGAGCGTTGTTGCAAGTCGCAGGGTATCATGGGTTTTGGATGCGTTTTCGGGCACAAACCCGACAGCCAGCGGCCAGACCTTGGCATTGGTGAGCACCCAAGCTTCTCCGTCCAACTCAGCCCGTTCGGCCAGAATACGGTTTCGGGGCCCTGAGTCCTTGGTGTATTCCAAGATGTTGACGTCGCTCAGGATGATTTCATCACCCTGTCCCAAATAGCCACGCGCATGGATGACGGATTGGCCATTTGGCGTGCCCTGTCTGAGCCAAAGACCTTCACCGCTTATCGAGAAACTGTCGGTGCCGCCATTGCGGTACTCATCCGACAGCTCTTTGTACCGGTTTACAGTGGCCGCCGCGATTGGGTTCAACGTGCTGAGGGAGACGAGCCCAATCAAAAGAGCCACCACAAGAGGGGGGAGCAAAGCACGAATGCCGGATCGGCCAGCGGCCCGTGTGACCACCAGCTCGCTGCTGCGTGCCAAACCAACGAACAAAACAACGGCCGACAATATCATGATCAACGGCAGAAACTCATTCAGTGCTGCCGGCACGTTCAAAAACGTTAAGTTTATCAGCTCGGCAAAATTCAGATCGACGCCTTCAAAGCGGCGGATCTGCTCGTTCAGGTCAATCAGGGTCACCAGCGTCATCAGCACACCGCTGATCACGAGGAACCATTGAAAAAACCGCCGGGCGTAATAGAGATCGAGCTTCACGACGCAATCTCCTGCTTGGCATTTCGGCGCAGTTTCAAATGGAGCCTCAGCGGACGGGCGGACAGTTGCAAAAACAGGAGCGCCATGGCGATCCCCAAGACAGTTGGAACATAGATCAACGGCCACAGTTCGGGTGTGGCGATGACCGGTTCCGACACAACGCCCCGCAAGCCTTCGACAATGATCAATATGACAAAAGCCAACAGCGCCTGACGCCAAACACCAAACCGGGAAAAGGATCCAAGCATCAGCGCAGAGAAGCCGATCAATGTGACGGCCACACAGACAAAGGCTCGTGCAAAGCGAAGATGAAATTCTTCGGTCTGTGCGCCGATACTGTGACCTTCATTGGCTGCAATCTGGCGGTTCTGTGTTATCAATTCAGCGCTGGGAATTGCGCGAATATTGCGGGCGCGGCCCTCTGCTTTATTGGCAAGGCTACTGATATCGTACGAGAAATCAGAAAATGCCGTTGTCGACAGTCGGCGCGTTTCGTGATGCAGGCGTTGGGCCAGTCCATCCACCATAATCAAATGGGTGCGGTCTTCATCGCGCACCAAAAACGCTTTGGCGCCGGTGTAGGTCACGGTCACTTCTGGGTCTCGCCTGTCCGACAGGAACACATCATTCAGCGTTCCGTCGTCATCAATTTGGCGGATGTAAAATGTAACGCCCGGTGCCGGATGCAGGAAATCCCCTTCGTTCAGGATCCGGGCCGTGACATTGCGTGCCACTTCGGATTGGCGTTCATCCAATTGACTGATCGACAGCGGCAGCAGAAAATGGGTGAGCGCCAGCATCATCGCGGCACAAATCGCACCAAAGACCAGCGCGGGTCGCGCCAGCTGCCAGGGGCTGGAACCGGTGGCCCGCAACACCGTCAGCTCGCTTTCGCCATTCAACCGATTGGTCACCCAGACCGTGGCCGCAAAAGCTGCAATCGGTAGGATCATCCGGATCAGATTCGGCAAAGTCAGCGCAGAAAATTCGAGAAAAACCAGAACCGACTGACCGTCACCGATCAACCGGTCAAACAGCACAACGGCGCGGTTTACCCAAAAAACTGCCACAAGAACTAGAGCAAAGAAGCCAAAGAACAGCAGATATTGAGACAGGACATATCTGTCGAAACGTGACAAGCAATCCCCCCAGATCCGCATTTGTCTAATTGAGGCGACCTTAGTGCATTTAAACAGCGGGGAAAACTGCAATTTCAATGCTTGCGTCAATTGCCGCCTGTGCGACCTTGGACGCAAAATTCTTCCAAGGATCGGGTGTTGCACCGTGTTGGTTTCGGTTTTGCCTAGTCACCGCTTGCACGCCGCGCTACCAGTGGGAAAAGAATAGGTCCAAAGGGAAGTTTCATGAGCCAATCCGCCAAAGTCCGCCTTGTAGAATTTGATATCAAAACCATCGGAGACATCACCGGTCGTCTGGCCGTCATCGTGTCACCCGAAGGCGATCTGGATCCCGGTGCACGTTCCACCAATCGCCTTTGCAAAGGGGCTTTGGCCCGGATGGTCGAGGGGGACGGTTTGCAAAAAACCAAAGCGGGCGATGTGCTCACCTTGGCCTGGCCTGCGGGTCTTGCGGTCAAGGCGCTGGATGTGGTGGTTCTGCCCAAGAAACCCACCCAAGCGCAGCTGCGCGGTGTTGGGGCGAAACTTGCGGCGCGGACAGGCAATGATGTGGTGACCCTGATGGCCGGATCTTTGGCCAAGGCCGAGGAGCTGGCGCTGGGCTTTGCGCTGCGCTCCTATGCATTTGATGCGCATAAATCTGAAACCTCTGGCGCTTTGCCAGAGCTGGTGATCGCCCATAAAAAAGTCGATGAACTGGAGGCACCAATTGCCACCACATTGGCCTTGGCCGATGGCGTTCACATGACCCGCGACCTGGTGAGCGAGCCTGCAAATGTTCTGACTACCACCGAATTCGCCGATCGTTTGGTTGAGATGGAAGCGCTGGGACTAAAGGTTGAGGTGCTCGAAGAGGAGCAGTTGGAAGAATTGGGCATGCGGACGCTTTTGTCCGTCGGTCAGGGCTCTGACAGCCCATCCAAAGTGGTTGTGATGCAGTGGAACGGCGGCGCCGAAGGGGACGCGCCGCTGGCATTGGTTGGCAAAGGGGTTGTGTTTGACACGGGCGGCATCTCTCTGAAACCAGCAGGTGGCATGGAAGACATGACCATGGATATGGGCGGCGCTGGCACGGTTGCGGGCACAATGCGGTCATTGGCGCTGCGCAAGGCCAAGGCCAATGTGGTGGGTCTGGTTGGCCTGGTAGAGAACATGCCCTCCGGCAGTGCGACGCGGCCTGGCGATGTGGTCAAATCCATGAAGGGCGACACGGTTGAGATCATCAATACTGACGCCGAAGGTCGTTTGGTTCTGTGTGATGTGCTGTGGTACGCGCAGGAGCGGTTTGAACCGGCGGGTGTGATTGATCTGGCGACCCTAACCGGTGCAATCATCATCGGCCTTGGCCATGAGAACGCGGGCGTCTTCTCCAATGATGATACGATCTGCAACAATTTCCTGTCGGCCGCCATGGCCGAGGGCGAGGGCGCATGGCGCATGCCGTTGGGCGCAGCCTATGACAAGAAACTGAAATCCCCGATTGCGGATATGAAGAACATCGGCGGGCGGCCAGCAGGCTCGATCACCGCAGCGCAGTTCCTGCAACGGTTTATCAAGGACGACGTGCCGTGGATCCATCTGGATATCGCAGGTGTTGCACATGTGGCATCGGGCACTGATTTTGCCCCCAAGGGCGCAACCGGCTGGGGTGTTCTGGCGCTGAGCCGTCTGGTGCAGGACCACTACGAGGTGGAGTGATCCATATGGGGGCCGCCTATTTCTATCACCTGACTCGCCGCCCACTAGAAGAGACCTTGCCGGTCCTTCTCGACAAGGCGCGTGGGGCGGGCTGGCGGGTCGCTGTGCGCGGGGTCGAACCCGATCGCATGGCGTGGCTAGATGATCGCCTGTGGCTGGGGGCTGATGACAGCTTTCTGGCGCATGGGCTGGCAGGCGGCCCACATGATGCATTGCAACCCATTTTGCTGACAACAACGCCACAGGCCGCCAATAACCCGGCCTGTGTGATGGCCATCCATGGGGCTGAGGTGAGCGCGGCCGAGGTCGCCCAGCTGGAACGGGTGTGCATTCTCTTTGATGGCAATGATCCTGACGCCGTGCAGCGTGCGCGCATGCAATGGAAAGCCCTGACCGGAGAGGGCTGCAGCGCGCAATATTGGTCCGAAGAAAGCGGCCGTTGGGAGAAAAAGGCGGAAAGCTGAGCGATTATCGGGTCAGCACCAGCGCATTGTCGCGAATTTCGATGCGGGACCATCGTTGCAGATAGCTCATGCCCAACAAGGACTGCTCCAGCGCACCTTCGTTGACCCAGGCGCGCACGTTTTTATCGTGAAACCCGTCGACTACAAATTCATCCAGCCGCACCATCGCGGTGCGTACCTCACCGTTGGCGGTGCTGGCACGCCCGTGAAAGACCAGCTCATCGGCCGGATACCCAATGCGCGCGGCGTCCTCCAAAGACAGAACAACCTGCGATGCGCCGGTGTCTACCAAGAACTGAACCGGCACCCCATCTACTTCTGCGGTCAGGTAATAATGCCCATCCCGCGCACGGGGCAGCATCAAGCTGTCGCCATCGGCATGCAGGCTCTGCTGGGGCACCAAATCACCGCGAATGTCCTCCCACAGACCATAGCCAGCGATCACGCCAATAAAGATAAAGACCCAGATAACAACCTGTTGCAGTGTTTGGTTCATGGATTGCCGATTTTGAGCGACAAACCAGAACAAAACCGCAATCAGCAGAACAACCAAATAGATCAGATGGGCGATATCAAACGACGGCATAAAGCTCCCCCTTACGGTTCAAGATAGGAGGTCAAGGGCCTCTTTACGATCCCATCAGGCCAAAATCACGCAGCCCGTCCAGCACGAATTGCACCGCAAGCGCCGCCAGCAGCATACCCAAAAGGCGGGTTACGACGGTGACGCCGGTCTTTCCCAGCGCCTGCGCCAGTGCGCCTGCCGAGAAACAGAGGCCCAAGAGGATCAACAAGACGGCGGCCACAACGCCCATGGTGGCAGCAAAGCCGACAAAACCCGAATGTTCGCCGGTCAGAAGGATCACAGTCGTAATCGATCCAGGGCCCGCGATCAGCGGTATCGCCATTGGGAAGACGGATGGATCTTCAATATCCTCTTCTTCCTCTTCAGGCTGGCTGCGTTCCTCGCGCCGTTTGGTGCGGCGTTCAAACAACATGTCGAGCGCGGTCAGGAACAATAAAATGCCACCGGCCACGCGGAAGGCAGGCATGGAAATGCCGATGAATTCCAACACGGCTTCGCCCAAAACCGCAAAGACGGCCAACAGCCCACCCGCAACTGCAATGGCACGCAGGGCAATCCGACGCTGTTGTTTCGTGGGCAAACCCTGGGTCAGCGCGATAAAGATCGGGGTCAACCCAATCGGGTCGATGATAACAAAAAGGGCCACAAAAGAGGTGATAAAAAACCCGCTGTCGATCATTGTGCTTCGACCTCCTCCAGTTTTTCCAGCGCTTCCATCCAAAGTGCTTCGGCCCGTCCCAGCGCTTCGACACATTCGGCGTGTTTCTTCTGCCAGACTTCCATGTCGGCCGTGTTGCCACTTTCATAAAGCGTCGGATCTGCCAGTTTCACGTCCAGCTTTTCCTGCATTTCAGTCAGTTTCTCGACCCGTGCTTCGCATTTTCGCACCTCTGATCGCAGCGTAAGAACCGCGTCCCGGCTGGCCCGTTTGGGCTTGGCCGCCTTTGGGTAGTCCGCTTTGGCGGCGGGTTTGTTCTGGGCCAGCAGAAAATCGCGATAACTGTCCAGATCCCCGTCATAGGGTTTCACTGTGCCGTCAGAGACCAGCCACAGACGGTCGGCCACCAGCGACAGCAGGTGCATGTCATGGCTTACCAGAATGACCGCGCCGGAATAGGCGGTAAGCGCCTCAACCAGCGCTTCGCGGCTTTCGATATCCAGGTGGTTGGTCGGCTCATCCAGGATCAGCATATGCGGCGCATCCAAAGTGGCCAGCAGTAAAGACAGACGCGCCTTTTGCCCCCCTGACAATCGCCCCACCTGAACCTCGGCCTGTTCCGCGCCCAGGCCAAACCCCGCCAGACGGGTGCGCCATTTTGCGGGTCCTTCCTCAGGGCGCAGGCGACGCAGGTGTTCCACCGGGGTTTCATCCACATAAAGCTCATCCACCTGATGCTGGGCAAAGAAACCCACCCGCAGCTTGCTGGATTTTGTGAGCTTTCCCGCCATCAGGGGCAAACGTTCGGCCAGGAGTTTCGACAGGGTGGATTTGCCCTGACCATTTTTCCCCAACAGCGCGATCCGGTCGTCCTGATCAATGCGCAAATTCATGCGGCGCAGGATTTCCGTTTCTCCATAACCAGTTACGCCACCTTCCAAATGGATGATCGGGGGCGACATTTCCTCGGGCTCGGGGAAGGAAAAGGCGCGCAACGCGGCCTCTTGCGGGGTGGTGATCGGCTTCATCTTGGCGATCATTTTCAGACGCGCCTGTGCCTGTTTCGCCTTGGTCGCCTTGGCCCGGAACCGATCCACATAGCTTTGCAAATGGGCGCGACGCGTATCTTGTTTCTTAGCCTCGGACAGCGCGGCTGCAATGCGGGCCGCGCGTGTTTCGGCAAAAGTGTCGTAATTGCCCTGATACAGCGTCAGTTTCTTGTCTTCCAAATGCAGGATGCCGTTCACAGCCCGGTTCAAAAGGCCGCGGTCGTGGCTGACAATCAGAACCGTGTGCGGGTATTTCGCCAGATAGCTTTCCAGCCACAGCGCGCCTTCCAGATCCAAATAGTTGGTGGGTTCGTCGAGCAGCAGCAAATCTGGTTCGGCAAACAAGACCGCCGCCAGAGCAACCCGCATCCGCCAACCGCCGGAGAAATCCGAACAGGGGCGGCGCTGATCTTCATCGTCAAAGCCAAGCCCTTTGAGGATCGAGGACGCGCGCCCCTCGGCCGACCAGGCATCGATGTCGGCAAGACGTGTCTGAATTTCGGCAATCCGTGCAGGATCGTCTGTTTCTTCGGCCAACAGGGACGCGCGTTCCGTGTCTGCCGCCAAAACCGTGTTGATCAGCGACACTTCGTTTGACGGAACCTCCTGCGCCACGCCGCCGATTTTCGCCCGGTTTGGCAGCTCGATGGCACCGCCTTCCAACGTCAGCTCGCCCCGGATCAGACGAAACAGCGTGGATTTACCGGTGCCATTGCGGCCGACCACGCCGATTTTGTGACCGATCGGAATATTGGCTGAGGCCCCTTCAATCAAAGTGCGCCCGTCGATGGAAAAGGTGATGTCCTGGATCTTTAGCATGCATGCGGTGTGGCGCAGGGGCCGGGCCCTGTCAATTCGTATGCGCCGCCTTTTGATCAATTTGCACAAGCTGTGCCAGAACCCGCGCGCGCAGGGCACGAAGCCTCTTCCCATAGGGGCTGCGGCATGTTACCCGGCGCGCGATGTTTTTTCGTGTGGGGATGGCCCTGCACACCAGTTAAGGAGAGCCACAATGGCACTGGAACGCACCTTCTCGATCATCAAGCCCGATGCAACCCGCCGCAACCTGACCGGCAAAATCAACGCCAAGTTCGAAGAAGCGGGCCTGCGTATCGTTGCGCAAAAGCGTATCCACATGACCAAAGCACAAGCGGGTAAATTCTACGAAGTGCACGCTGAGCGTCCGTTCTATGACGAACTGTGCGAATTCATGTCCTCTGAGCCGGTGATCGTTCAGGTTCTGGAAGGCGAAAACGCCATCGCGAAAAACCGCGAAGTCATGGGCGCAACCAACCCGGCCGAAGCCGATGCAGGCACCATCCGCGCGGAATTTGCTGAATCCATCGGCGAAAACTCGGTTCACGGTTCTGACGCACCGGAAACCGCAGCGGTTGAGATCGCATACTTCTTTGCAGGTATCGAACTGGTTGGTTAAGCCACCGGTTTTGCACGTGTTGCAAATGGGACCGCTCTGATTAGTCAGGGCGGTCTTTTTATGTCTTTCAATGGGTTATCTGCGTTTCTCAATCACGCCGATGCTATCCAGGATCCGTTCAAATTCGGATAGGTTTTTGTCAAAGGCTTCCGCCTTGATCGCATCAAATCTTTGGCGCAGGGCTTTTTTCTCATCGCCTTTGCAGTCGTTCCACGGACGCCCCTGCAGTCCCATCACCAGAACATAATAGCCGATGAAATGCGGTTTCGTGCCCGCGCGCAGCAATCTGGCATAGGCCTCATCCGGTCCCATTGCGCGCAGCTCTTCCGCGGTCAGAATACCCGCTTTGTGGCAGGATTGCTCAAACGCGGGCCCAAGGTTGCGGATGGAGGAAATGGGGCTGGACATAACGGGAACATATGCCGTTGTCTTGGCAATGTCATCCCGTTTGTTTTTCAGGTGCCAATAAAACCTTAGGCCTTTCTGGCGTTATACGCTCTGGGGGGTCAGAACAAACCGGCTTCTTTTGCGATCAGCGCGGCCTGGGTGCGGTTCTTGGCTTCCAGTTTGCGGCACAGGGTACGCACATGCAGCTTGATCGTCACTTCCTGCAGGTCCAGTTCGCGCGCAATTTCCTTGTTCGACAGACCCCGGCTGAGTCCACCCAGGACTTCCAACTCACGCGGGCTGAGCTTTTGAGCCAGCGGGTGCGTATCGCTGTTGGCTTGCTCGCGCATCAGTTCAACCGGCATATAGATTTCACCAGCGCTCATGAAGCGGACGGCGTTTAGCAGCGACTTGGCACCCATTGTTTTGGGAATAAAGCCAATGGCACCGGCGTCCAGCGCGTCCTGAGCCGTGCGTGGTGGTGCGGTTCCTGACAAAATGCCAACCCCTTTACCGCCATTTGCGGCGAGGGCGCGGGACAAACCATCCAGCCCCATCATACCGGGCATATTGTAGTCCAGCAGCACCAGATCAAAAGGGCCACTGCCTTCCAGCTCGACCAAGGCGGATTGCAGGTCAATTGCTGTCGTGACTTCCGCCCCGCCTTCGGATGTCAGATAGGCAGAAATCGTTTCACGCACCATGTCATGGTCGTCTGCAATCAAAATTCGCATCAGTTGCGACACCCTACTCGTGTTACTGGTCTCCGAATATATAGGCGGAATTCTTTCCAAATCCTGAATTTCGCCCAAAGATTGTGTGGCATATGCTGACATAGAAGACTCCAAAATATGTAACTTTATGCACTTAAGATTAGTTTGAAATGACTTTTTACGCTGCCACTACGATGGCTAGGGCGTATTATTCAGATGTTTGAAAGTAATATACGAAAGAATACTCCACTATCCGGGCGGGCCAATGCGGCGGGACAATCCCTATGCAATAGTGCGGTCAAACCCTTGGATGTGTCTGAGAAGGAGTATTTTGATGAAGGGTATCATCACAACGGTTGCAGCAACGCTGATGGCCGTGATTGCACTAAGCACAGCGACCCTCGCTGGAGAAGAGCCGGTTCTGACGGTTGAAATCCTTGCGGCCGATAGCGGGGTGACCACAACACAAAGCTATACGATGGACCAGCTGCGCGCGCTGCCTGTGTCCTCGTTTGAAACGGAGACCATCTGGACCGAAGGCATGCAGACCTTCACCGGTGTGCCGCTGGCCGCGCTGGTTTCTGAGCTGGACTTGACCGGGGAAGAGATTGAGGCCGTGGCGATCAACGCCTATTCGGTGAAAATCCCGGTGAGCGATGCCGTCGAAAATGGCCCCATAATCGCCTTTGAACGCAATGGGAGCCAGATGAGCATCCGCAACAAAGGCCCGCTGTGGATTGTCTACCCCTATGACAGCAGCGCCGACTACCGCACCGAAGCGATCTATTCCCGCAGCATCTGGCAGCTGGAAAAACTGGTCGTGAAAAACTGAACCTAGGGGGCGGGCATGTACAGTCAGCAAGAGCGGAAATTGCGGCGGTTCCGTCGTGGCGTTGCGGCATTTGGCATTGTTATTCTGCTCTTGCTGTTTGGAGAGTCGATATGGCTTGGCAGCAAGATTCTGACCCGCCTTCAGGAATTATCGACGGCGCAGACCGACAACCTGCGTTGGAACCTCACCCAAATCGAGGTGGAATACCTCAAGGTCGAAAACCGTGCACTGGCCACCCAGCAAGAAGAAGACCTGCGGGACCTGCGCCGGGCTTTTGATGTGTTCTACAGCCGCATCACAACTGTGCGCGAAAGCTCGGTGTTTGTCCCATTGCGTGCGGATAAAACAGCGAATGAACTGCTCATGCATGTTCAGGAACGTTTGGATGAGCTTGCGGCTTTTGTTGATTCCAGCGATGCAGAGTTCCTGCAAAAGATGGATGCGTTCCGCGCGCAAGTATTTGAAAACCGGGAGGATATTCGCGCGCTCGCCATTGCGGGCCTGAATGTCTATTCCGAAGAGAACAAGCAAAAACGCCTGGACCTGCATCGGCTGCTGTCGCAACTGGCTTCTGTTGTGTTCGTTCTGGTCTCCGCTTTGGGTTTGACCGCATTGCTGCTGGCGGTGCTGTATCGCCGGGTTCGCAGCCTTGCTGCGGCACGGGCCCGCAGTGCTGCGCGGATGAAGGCCATGGTGTCCTCGTCGTTGGATGCCATCCTGGTGATGAACAGCCAGGGTCAGATCGTGGAGTATAATGGCGCAGCCCAAACTGTGTTTGGTTACAAACGCGACGAAGCGCTGGGCTCGGATATGGCCCAGTTGATTGTGCCGACCCACCATCGTGACGCCCATCGAAAAGGGCTAGCCCGGTTTTTAAAAACCGGGAAATCCACCGTTGCCACAAATGGGCGGATCGAACTGGAAGGGATGCGCAAATCTGGCGAAGTCTTCCCGGTTGAATTGTCCATCACCCCAACGGTGACGGATGATGACACCGTGTTTGTCAGCTATTTGCGCGATATTTCAGATCGCTACGCGGCCGAGGCGGAGCTGCGCGCCGCGCGGGACGATGCATTGGCGGGGGAGCGGGCCAAAGCCAATCTTCTGACCGTCATGAGCCACGAGATGCGTACGCCGTTGACGGGTGTATTGGGCGCGATCGAGATTATGGAGAGCGAGCAGCCCACGGCCACCCAGCGCAAGTATCTGCGAGCCATGCGGGTGTCGGGCGAGCTGCTGCTGCAACATGTCAACGATGTTTTGGAGCTTTCGCGGCTGGAAGCGGATGTCGCCCCGGAAGAGGAGACCTCGTTTGACCTGGTCGATTTGGTCGAAGGTTTGGTCGCCAGTCAGCAAGCGACTGCACAGACCACGGGGAATGATCTCTCAGTCTATTGCAACCTTGGTGGCTCCCGGTTTGTAAAAGGCATGCCGCGTGCGATCCAGCAAACCCTGTTGAACCTGGTGGGCAATGCGCTGAAATTCACGCGCAATGGAGCGGTTATGGTTGAAATCAGCCGTGACCATGATGGCGACATGGTGGAATTCCAGGTCGCTGACACCGGCAAGGGCATTGCGCCGGAACATCTGGAACGCATCTTCGAGGATTTCGTAACGCTTGATTCCAGCTATGGCCGCATGAGCGAGGGGACCGGTCTTGGCCTTGCGATCACGCGCCGGATGGTGGCGGCGATGGGTGGAGAGATCACTTGCGAAAGCGAGGTTGGGGAGGGCAGCACCTTTATCATTCGTACGCCTTTGCCGGTTGTCGACAATTCCACGTCTGGTGTCATGAGCCGGTCCGAGGTCGACCGCCGCTCCGCGCGCTTGCTGGTTGTGGAAGACAATGACGTAAACCGCGAGCTGCTCCAGAAGATGTTGGAGTTGATGGGACACAATGTAACGGCTGCCTCTGGAGGGGCGGAAGCCGTTGCTTTGGTTGCTAAGAACCATTTTGATTTGATTCTGATGGACATCAGCATGCCAGAAGTCGACGGAATCGAAGCGATCCGGCGGATCCGGGCGCGCAACTTGGCGCCACAAACAGATGTTGTGGCGCTCACGGCGCATGCTGCGTCAAAAGATCATGCGCGCATTCTGGCCGCTGGTTTTGCTGAGATCCTGACCAAGCCGGTCAACAAACGCCAGCTGGTCGAGGTGATCGGACGCCGCGCATTACGGCCTGGAACTGGGGAAAGCGAAGAGGAATTGGGCTCGGATATCGCCCAGTTTTTTGAAGCCTTGGGGGCGGAAAAGGCGCAGGAGTTTCTGATCCGATTCCTAGATGAAATCGCCCTGTTTGCGGCAGAGCTGTCCAAAGGCGGAGACATTTCGAGAGAACTACGGACTGAATCCCATAGGCTTGCAGGGTCAGCAGCGGTATTGGGCCTAGCGAGTCTGCGCCGTTGTTTGCAAGAAATCGAAATCGGTGCTGAAGATCGGCCACCTGCCTGCGATCAGTTTGGCGAGGTCTGGCAGGAATCTGAGGGTATCTTGACCTCCGAATTGCGCCAAATTGCGGCGGAGTAATCGCGCGCTTTTGCGCGTGTGTGGCTTCGGCGTCTCCGATGTTTGGCCACGGCCATTTTAATGCATCCCGACGTGCAGCTTAGCCAACGAAAGATAATGTAAAAAACAAATAAGCCCTCAAGTCATTGAGACTTAAGGGCTTATTATGGCTCCGGCGGTAGGGATCGAACCTACGACCAATTGATTAACAGTCAACTGCTCTACCGCTGAGCTACGCCGGAACGGTCCGTGCCGTATACCCATGCTGGAACAGGGCGTCCAGAGGGTTCTTGCGAAAAATGTGAAAATTTTGAGAAAAATTACTCTCGGCGTTCAAAACGGCTTTCTGAGGACAGTTCACTTGTGCTGCGAACCTGCTTTTGCTGATGCAAGTCAATGAGATGGGCGAAAACATTGCGCTCTGCCGCGGGCAGAAGATGGGTTGGGGTTTCGACGTAAATTGCAGCAGTGAGTTCCGCTACAGTTGCAGCGCCAAGGGCAAGCTGGTCCAATATCGCGGCCTCCCGGGCGCGACGGTGCGCGACAAGCTCTTGTAGGCGGGTATTAGGGGATAAAACGGGTGCACCGTGGCCTGGTAGAAACGCGTCCCAGGTCCGGTTCAACAACAGCGCACAAGACGCCATGAAATCCGTCAAATCGCCATCAGGCGGCGACACCAGCGAACTGGACCAGCCCATCACATGATCGCCAGTGAAGCACAACGAGCCCAAGGCGAGGCTAATGTGGTTGCCCAGATGGCCAGGGGTGTGAAGGACATCCAAACTCCAGTCACTGCCAGCGATACAATCGCCATCTGCCACCACATGATCTGGTTGAAACCCGTGGTCGATGCCTTCGCCTCCGCCTGCAAGGCCATTTTGCGCCAGATGTTTCATAACCGGGCTACGGCCAGAAGTAGCGTCACCAAAGGCGTAGATCGGGGCCCGTGTCCTTGCGCTTAGCTCTTTAGCCAGCGGGCTGTGATCTTTGTGGCTGTGAGTGACGATAATATGAGTGATTTTTTGACCCGGCATCAACGATGACAAAATCGCGCTCAGATGATTGGCGTCCTCGGGGCCTGGATCAATAATTGCCAAATCCTGGGTGCCAACAACATAGGTGTTGGTACCATGAAAAGTCATGGGGGAGGGATTGGGGCACAGGAGCAAGCGCACCAAAGGGGTGAGCGGAACGGCGTGCCCGTAAACGGGCGGATACTCGAAGGTCTCGATCAAATCCAACGCGGTTGTCTCCTTGAAACTGCGGCCATTTCTTTTGTCCATGGCGCTAACTATGTTAGAGGCGCAAAGAACCCCGATCCGAGCAGTATGACAAAGGGATACTTTATGGCACGCAATGGGCTCAAGAATTATGTCCCGCGCAGCCTTTATGGTCGTGCGGCGTTGATCCTTCTGCTTCCGGTGGTTGTGTTGCAGCTTGTGGTGTCCACATCTTTTGTGCGGCGGGATTTGACCGATGTCACAGGGCAGATGACCTATACGATCATGCGGGAAATCGACCTTTTGGAAGATGTCGTCGCCCGCGCCGATAGTCAGGAAGAGGCTTTGCAAGCCCTGAAACCCTATGTGGAGCCGCTGCGAATTAATGTGCGCTTCTTACCAACAGATGCACCAGCTGAACGCGACATTCTGCATTGGACAGAGTTCTCTGGCCGTGTTGTGCGCGACACTCTGCGTAGCAACTTACCGCAAGTGCTTGCCGTTCAAATGCCCAACAGCGAGATCGCAGCCATTGTTATCGGCACTCATTTGGGTCCGATGAAATTGGTGTTCGATCAAAGACGGGTAACCGCCGCCGCACCACATCAGCTGATTTTGACCTTGGTTGCGTTCAGTTTCCTGATGACTGTGATCTCATTTGTTTACATGCGCAATCAGCTGCGTCCGATCAAAAAGCTGGCTGAAGCCGCCTTGGCGTTTGGGCGGGGACGGAGCGTGCCCTACCAGCCGCGTGGCGCGTCCGAAGTCAAAGCGGCCGGCACGGCTTTTGTGAACATGCGGGCGCGGATTGAACGTCAGATTGAACAGCGCACTTTGATCCTGTCGGGGGTCAGCCATGATCTGCGCACCCCGTTGACGCGCTTGCGCCTTGGCCTTGCGATGCTGGACGAGGACGACGCGGAACCGATGTTGCGCGATGTCGATGAGATGCAGGCCTTGTTGGATGCTTTCCTTGATTTTTCGCGCGGCGTGGCCACCAGCGCGTCCGAAGACGTGGATGCGCATGCTTTGGCCGAAACCATCGTCGGCGACTGGCAACGCCAGGGCAAGGATGTGATGCTGGGGGATATGGTGGGGTCGGGCCTTGTCACGCTCAAATCCGGTGGCATGCGGCGCGCGATTGAAAACCTTATTTCCAACGCGGTGCGATATGGCTCGCGGGCGCGCGTGTCCGTCATGGTGACCGACCACAGCCTGCGGATTCGGGTCGAAGATGACGGGCCCGGCATTCCTCAATCGCAATGGAACGAGGCCGTGCGGCCGTTTACGCGGTTGGACCCGTCACGCAATCAGAACAAGGGCAGCGGTGTTGGATTGGGGCTTGCCATTGTGGCCGATGTCGCACGGGCCCATGGCGGCGTGCTGCGCTTGGGCACCAGCGAGTCTCTGGGTGGCTTGCAAGCCGATTTGGTCATTGGGCGGTAGTGCTGCGTGGTATGTTCAGGAGCCGTCTTCATGCTGTGCGTTCACCCAGTCTTCGATATGGGTTCGTGCATCCCCGATGCTGTTGAACCAACCGGATGGTGCGGGCAAGCTCAGCAACCACAGCCGGGCGGCGTCTTCACGCAGGGGTTGGGGTGCCGCAGACAAATGCCCAACGCGGTTTGCCAAATCAATGTCGCTGTCTTCGTGCAAAATGGCCGGAACGGGGTGATCTGGCAGCATAACAATCGCAATGGGCATGATCACGCTCCCTGAGGCGCTGATTTCTAAACAAGATGCCGATCTTTTGGCTGTAAGAAAAGTAAACTAAGACTCTTAAAAACAGCCTTATGGTGTGTTGTCTTGGCCAACAAAAATTTGGGCGTGTATTGGATGCAGTGTATTGGCCGCACAAGAAGACAGACAGGAGAAATGGTAGGCCCGGCAGGATTCGAACCTGCAACCAAAGCGTTATGAGCGCTCTGCTCTAACCGTTGAGCTACAGGCCCGCCATGGCCCTGTGGTTAGGCAAAGCGACGGGGGAGGTCAAGCGGTGATTAGCTCGAGACGTTTTACCGGGGTCTGAGCGTTGCTGCTGCGTTCAGCGACGATGGCGAGAAAGCGGTCAATGATTGCCTGTTGGCATTTGTCGAACCCTTTGCGGGAGGGGTAGACCGCAAAGACCTCTTTTTGCTCCAGCTCCGCCTCTGGCAGAACCAGTTCCAGCGAACCATCCGCAAGCCGATCTTCCACCAGGAACCGCACGATCCTGGCAAAACCCATGCCGCCCTCCAATGCTTGCAGGATGAGCTGCGGATCACTGGCCGTGAATCCCACATTCACCGGCGTGTCCGACCATAGGTTGTTGGTTTTGAGTCTGATGAATTCGCTTTCGTTTTCAAGGTTGTAGCGAATGAATTTCAGGCGGTTTAGCTCGGCCGCAGTGGTCGGGCGACCATGTGTGTTCAGATAGTCGGGCTTGGCAACCAAAACGGTTTCCAGTTGCGCGATCTTGCGGCCAAATCCGGTGCCGTCGCCCATGCTGCCCGCACGTATGGCCAGATCATAGCCTTCGCGGACCACATCCACATAGCGGTCATCTGACCCCATGACGATATCAAGGCCGGGAAACTCTTGCATCAGCTCCAACAGCAAGGGGCCAAAAATTGTACGTCCCAGAACCGTGCCAACGCTGATGCGATAGGTGCCGGACAAGCGATCGGATTGCGCTTCAAGATCGGCTTCGAGCGCCTCATATCCCATCAGCAATTGGCGGGCATGTTGCGCTGTTGTCGCACCCGCACGTGTGGCATGGACACCCGAGGCGGTTCGGAGCAACAATTGGTGGCCCAGGCTCTGTTCCAACTGGCGGATCTGCTGGCTGACTGCAGATTGTGAGATGCCCTGGCGCTGGGCTGCCCGGCTGAGGCTGCCCTCATCCAAAGCGGTAATCAGTGTTTTCAGCAATCCAAGACGGTCCATGCGGGCTACCTATAAGCAGTTCTAATAGGGGGTCATCAGCTATATGGGGCTACCTGAAAAAAATACTAGCCTCTAGTTTGCAAGTGCAGCGGAAATTACACCGCAAATCTTATTGGAGACACTTTCATGGCTATCAATCGCAGACAGATTCTGGGCGCGACTCTCGCAGCGCCTGTCGTTGCAACCAGCGGTCTGACCCGCGTTGCACACGCCGAAACAGCACCCGCCAAAACCGGTGTGACCCATTCTTTCACCGTGGGCGACGCCACTGTGACCGCGCTGCTGGATGGCCACATCGCCATCGCATCCCAGATCATCTCTCCTTTTGACCAAGCAAAAGCGGACGAAGTTCTGGCCGACACCCTGTTTGGTTTTGGCGAGCAAGGTATGCCGATCCCGGTCAGCGGCTACCTGATCGAAAAAGCAGGCAAATACACCCTGCTGGACGCAGGCGCAGCCGGCCTGTTTGGCCCGACCCTGGGTAACCTGGCGGCATCGCTGGCGGCAACCGGTGTGAAGCCTGAGCAGATCTCGACCATCCTGTTGACCCACATGCACCCCGACCACACGGGTGGCCTGGTGGACGCAGACGGCAACGCGGTCTTCCCGAACGCTGAGCTGGTTGTCTCTGCAACAGAATATGGCTTCTGGTACGATGACGCGATCATGGCATCTGTTCCCGAAGGCAACCGCCCGTTCTTTGAAATGGCGCGCAACACCACGTCGCCTTATGCAAACCGTCTGAAGAAGTTCGACGGCGAAGTTGAAGTTGCCGCTGGCTTCACCTCTTTGCCGCTGCCAGGTCACACACCTGGTCACTCTGGCTACATGCTGGACGGTGGCACCGAGTCCCTGCTGCTGTGGGGTGATGTGATCCACCTGACCGGTCTGCAGTTTGCTCTGCCTGAGTGGACCGTTGCATTTGACACCGATCCGGCGCTGACCGTTGAAACCCGCAAAAAGATGCTGGACCGCGCGTCCGCAGACAAAATGCTGGTCACCGGTGCCCACATTGAATTCCCAGGTCTGGGTAAAGTTATCCGCAAAGGTGAAGCCTATGGTTTCGTTGCGGCTCCTTGGCAGTTCGCGGTCTAAAAACAAAAACACATGCGTAAAAACTCGCCCTGTCCGCGTATGCGGGCAGGGCATTTTCGTTTACTGGCCCCTGGGAGCGAAACACAGGGGCAAATGGGCGCAATCGCGTGTTCCCTTTGGCCACGGCTTGCGTTAAAGGCAGCGCATCCAGTGCAAAGGAGCCAAAAGATGACCAGCGGCAAGAACGGCCTCACATACGCAGACGCAGGCGTGGATATTGATGCGGGCAATGCCCTGGTGGACCGGATCAAACCGGCAGCCAAACGCACCAACCGTTCCGGTGTTATGAGCGGTCTGGGTGGTTTTGGTGCGCTGTTTGATCTGAAAGACGCAGGCTACACAGATCCGGTTCTGGTGGCCGCCACCGATGGCGTAGGCACCAAGCTGCGGATCGCAATCGACACCGGTGTGGTTGACGGCGTTGGCATCGATCTGGTTGCCATGTGTGTGAACGACTTGGTGTGTCAGGGGGCGGAGCCGCTGTTCTTCCTCGACTATTTTGCCACCGGCAAGCTGGAAACAGAAACCGCTGCGCGGATCATCGAGGGCATTGCCGAGGGCTGCGTGCGCTCCAATTGCGCGTTGATCGGTGGAGAGACGGCTGAGATGCCGGGCATGTATCCTGAGGGTGATTTCGACCTTGCCGGATTCTCGGTCGGGGCCATGGAACGTGGCACCGCATTGCCTGCGGGCGTTCAGGCCGGTGACGTTCTGCTGGCGCTGGCCTCAGATGGGGTGCATTCCAACGGCTATTCGCTGGTGCGTAAACTGGTGGAGGTCTCGGGCCTCACCTGGGATGACGCATGTCCGTTTGGGGACGGCACCGTAGGTGAAGTTCTGCTGACGCCCACACGTTTGTACGTCAAACAATGTCTGGCGGCGGTGCGGGCCGGGGGCGTTCACGCGCTGGCCCATATCACAGGCGGTGGTCTGACCGAAAACCTGCCGCGTGTTCTGCCCGAAGACTTGGGCGCAGACATTGATCTCGGCAGCTGGGAGCTGCCTGCGGTGTTTAAATGGATGGCCAAAACCGGCGGCATCGACGAGTCGGAAATGCTGAAAACCTTTAACTGTGGTCAGGGCATGATCCTGTCTGTTGCCGCAGACCGCGTCGATGCGCTGGTTGAGGTGTTGCAAGGTGAGGGCGAAACTGTGACCCGCATCGGCACAGTGACCGAAGGCGCAGGCATCCGCTACACAGGCTCCCTGCTGTGAGCGACCACAAGAAAGTTGCCATTCTGGTTTCTGGCAGCGGCTCCAATATGGTGTCGCTGGTGGAAAGCATGGTCGGCGATCACCCGGCGCGCCCCTGTCTGGTGCTGGCCAACAGCGCGGATGCGGGTGGACTTGCCAAGGCGGCGGCAATGGGGATCGCGACGGCCTCTGTCGATCACCGCCCGTTCAAAGACGACCGCGCAGCTTTTGAGGCAGAGCTGATAAAGCCTATCATTGATTCCGGTGCTGACATTGTGTGTCTGGCCGGGTTTATGCGGGTTCTGACGGCTGATTTTGTCGGCCAATTCGAAGGGCGGATGTTGAACATCCACCCCTCGCTTTTGCCGAAGTATAAAGGGTTGCACACCCATGCCCGCGCACTGGAGGCCGGTGACAGCGAACATGGCTGCACTGTGCACGAGGTGACTCCGTTGCTGGACGATGGCCCCATCTTGGGTCAGGCGCGGGTTCCGGTTCAGACCGGCGACACGCCCGATGATCTGGCGGCGCGCGTGTTGGTACAGGAGCACAAACTCTATCCAGCCGTTCTGCGCCGTTTTGCTGCGGGCGACAAAACACCGGTTCTGCTGCCTTAACGCACGGCTGAGACCGAGGCGGAATTTCCGTGCCAGTCCAGTTTGACTTGGGTCTCAGACGGGCTGGGCGGATTTTGCAGTGCAACAGCCGCCAGAACAGCCAGACCTGCGACGGTCACAGCTTGTGGAATCAGCGACCGAATGCGTTGTCCCAATGCAGGGGAGGCGGTGGTGATTTCGAAAACAGACATGATCGTTTCTCCAACTTGGTGATGAAACCAAGGTAGGGAGTTATGAGGCATTCTAAAAATGAATGTTTGCACTTGAATTCATCAAAATTTTTGATGTCGTGTGCCATGTTCCGCGCCTAACCCCCTCAGTTTTTATTGAAAATTACAGTAGGGGGCACACCTGTTTGCATTGCGCTGTCCAAGAGCGTATCACGGACAAATACACAAAAGAGTAACAAGAAAAGCCACGATTGATGAAAACGCTCACCACGACCGAAGAGCTTCAACAGTTCTGCACAGAGGCCGCCAACCATCCCTATGTGACCGTGGATACTGAGTTTTTACGAGAGCGGACATATTACTCAAAACTGTGCCTGATCCAGCTGGCCTTTGATGGCGATGGTGAGAGCGACGCGGTTTTGGTGGACCCGCTGGCGGATAATCTTTCGCTGGAGCCGCTGTATGATCTGTTTCGCAACGAAGCCGTGGTCAAAGTCTTCCATGCCGCGCGGCAAGATCTGGAGATCTTTTGGGTGGACGCCAATGTCTTCCCGCAGCCTTTGTTTGACACGCAGGTCGCCGCAATGGTCTGCGGTTTTGGCGAACAAGTGGGATATGAGACTTTGGTGCGCAAGATCGCCAAAGAGGGCCTCGACAAAAGCTCGCGCTTCACGGATTGGTCGCGCCGTCCTTTGAGCGATGCGCAGAAGAATTATGCGATTGCTGATGTCACCCACCTGCGGGTGATTTATGAATTCCTCAGTGCTGAACTGGACAAAAGCGGCCGCGCCCATTGGTTGGAGGAAGAGCTGCGGGTGCTGACAGATCCGGCGACCTATGACATTCGCCCCGAAGACGCTTGGCGCCGGGTCAAAACCCGCACCAATTCCGCCCGTTTCCTGGCCATCGTGCGAGAGCTGGCAGCATTCCGGGAAGAGTTTGCGCAGACCAACAATGTCCCGCGCAACCGGGTTTTCAAGGATGACGTGCTGGTTGAGCTGGCCTCGACCAAGCCCAAGAACTCCGGTGATCTTGGGAACTCCCGCCTTTTGCTGCGCGAAGCCCGCAAAGGTCCGATTGCTGAAGGGATCCTGGCGGCTATTCAGCGCGGGTTGAATTGCCCATCTGACAAGATGCCCCAGCCGGATCGCAGCAAGGACAAGCTGCAGGTCAACCCGGCCTTGGCCGATCTGCTGCGTGTGTTGTTGAAGGCCAAGACCGAAACTGCAGGTGTCGCGGCCAAATTGATTGCGCCGAGCGCGGATCTGGATGCCATTGCCGCGGGTCAACGGGATGTGCCTGCGCTGCGCGGCTGGCGCAATGAGGTGTTCGGCACCGATGCGCTGCGTCTGTGTGCCGGTGAAATCGCGCTGGTGGCGCGCGGCCAGAATGTGGATGTGGTTGAACTGTAAATGGTTTCAGGAGGTGCGGTAGAACTTGCGCCGCGCTTCCTGTTCAATATTGAGACGCAGTTCCAGATCCGCCAGTTTGCGCATCTCTGCTTTTTGCGCCTCGGGCGTCTGTGCCGACTTCAGGGCAAGACGCTGCGCGTCAACCGCTTTCTTCAGCTCAATCTCGCGCGGCACAACTCCGGCCTGTGCCATCAGCCCCATGCCCGCTGACACAATATCTTCTGCTGCGCGTGGCTCCAGCGGCTGGCCTTCGCCTGCAAGATTGTCCAGCTGGCCCTGACTTTTGGCCTTCTGGATTTGTTGCTCTGCCAGGTCACGCCACTTCATAAGACTGTCCTAACGAATGGGCCGCGCGATTTGGCCCGTTTACCGGCGGCGGGTTTCGCGTGCGTTGTTTGTGCTTACCACGCGGATCAGACGAATGTCGCGCAGGTCAAAATTTGACACGCTATAAGCCGCGCGCACGGATCGGCTGAATTCACTGCCTTGTACCGTTGCAAACTCAGGATAGTTCACCAGGAACTCAAGCTCCAGCACGCCCTCATCGGCATCCTCGTTCGGGCGCAGGATAACGTCAAACGCACCCTGGCGGGTCGGAAGCCCGGTTGCATGGATAATTGCACCGGTTGGGGTTGGATCCACACGCAGTTCGGTCACTGAATCCAGCAGCACGCGTGTGTCGTCTTCCTTTTCTTTGCGGGTCAGGCTGACTTTGTCGTCAATCGGGATCAGCGGGTTTGTTGTTTCCGCCTCAACTTCGCGCCGGACCTCATCCGAGCGGCCGAACCAATTGCGCGGGTTGACCCGGCTGTCGCGAAAGCTGCCGCAGCTGGAAAGGATTAGCGCCCCGGTCAAGAGAACAGCGATGGATTTCTGCATGATGCCTGCCCATTTGATAGTCTCGGCAAATGGTTACCCGATTGGGGCGCAGTTGAAAAGCGGTTGAAAACCACAGCCCGTCGGCATAGGTGCTGTTCTGGCCAAGACGCATCACTTTGAGACCAAAACGAGGGACAAATCCATGGCAAGCGCTGCCTTTGAAGAGATCGTGGAAGATTTTGAATTCCTGGAAGACTGGGAAGATCGGTATCGCCATGTCATCGATCTGGGCAAAGCGATGGATCCATTGGATGATGCGCTCAAAGTTCCAGCGACCAAGGTGGACGGCTGCGCCAGCCAGGTCTGGCTGCATCCAAATATTGAAAATGGTGTGTTGAATTTCGACGGCGACAGCGATGCGATGATCGTGCGCGGACTGATTGCCGTTCTGCGCAAGCTTTACAATGGTCTGGCACTTGCGGATGTTCTGGCCGTGGATGCGCGCGCCGAGCTTGGCCGTCTGGGGCTGAATGACCACCTGTCGGCCCAACGCTCCAACGGTCTGCGCGCCATGATCGAACGCGTGCGCGAGGTCGCGGCGGCACAGGCCTAGACCGACGTTTCGCGGTTCAATCTTGGGTCCAGTCCCGCAACTGGGTTTCAAGGTCGCCATAACCTGTGTGACGGTGTTCAAACCTCAGGCCCATCCGGTTGGCGCATTCCTTGGCTTTGGCCAACAGGCCAGGGTCTTCCACCTGTGACTGATAGACCAACGTGGTGTAATTGCCAAAAATCATGTCCCGCAATTCCGGGTTTTTATCCAGACCCATGGGCCGCCAGATAAAGGCGTCGAACTGTTTCACCAGAAAATCAGTTAGATAAAACGCGGTTATCTCTCCAGCATCGCTGCGATTGGCAAATGCATCATTGCCCTCGAAAAACGAATAACAATGCGGTCCCTTGACCATTTCAACCCCAAGCTCTGCGCATTTACGCTCAAGCTGGCCGCCAGTGCCGCAATCTGCATAACCAATGAAAATCTCGTCATAAACCGCACGGTGTTTCAAAACCGCGGCCTCGACGCTTTTGGTGATTTGATCGGGGTAAAGGTGCAGTTTGGCTGGCAGGCAGGTGAGATCCAGGTGATCCATGCCGTTGGCTTCTTTGATTGCAAGGATCTCGCGGGCCAGGGCACCACATGCAATCAGGAGCACGCGACCCACTTTGCGCTCAGGCGCGGCAAGGCCATGTTCTGACAGGGATTTCTCTTCCAAAGAGCGCCCGGTTGGCGGCCGCCAAGCCGCCCGCTCGGTCAAGCGGGCGGCTCTGCCACGTCTGGCCAAATCAGGCGCTCATCTGGTTGTGCTTGCGCGCCACAAATTCCTTGGCGGTTTCCACCGCCACGGCTGCGTCGCGACAATAGGCATCTGCGCCAATGGCTTTGCCGAACTCTTCGTTCAACGGCGCGCCGCCCACCAGGACGATGTAATCGTCACGTGTCCCTTGTTCGACCATCGTGTCGATGACAACTTTCATATACGGCATAGTCGTGGTCAAAAGCGCGGACATGCCCAGGATGTCAGGCTTGTGCTCTTCCAACGCTTCCAGATAGCTTTCGACCGCGTTGTTGATGCCCAGATCAACCACTTCAAAGCCTGCGCCTTCCATCATCATAGACACAAGGTTCTTGCCGATATCATGGATGTCGCCTTTGACGGTGCCGATTACCATCGACCCCATACGCGGCGCGCCGGTTTCGGCCAGCAGCGGCTTCAGAATGGCCATGCCACCTTTCATCGCGTTGGCGGCCAACAGAACCTCTGGCACAAACAGAATCCCGTCCCGGAAATCTGCGCCCACGATGGTCATCCCACCCACCAGTGCTTTGGTCAGGATGTCATAGGGCTGCCAGTTGCGTTCCAGAAGAATATTGACACTTTCTTCGATCTCTTCCTTGAGACCGTCATAAAGGTCATCAAACATCTGTTGGACCAGTTCCTCATCGTCAAGTTCCGAGAGGATGATGTCGTCTTCTTCTTCCGACATAGGCGTATTCCTTGCTGGGCGGAGCGAGCCGCGGTGGCACATGCAATAATTCAGTCTTCGTCATTATGTCGCAGCTAAGCTGTCTGGATTCCGACATCGACGTGATCCGAACCGACCTATACGAGGAAAAATAAGAAATGGAAAATGAGAAATCTGCATGGAAATCTTCAGTTTCTCGCGTTTGTTCTTTATTTGTTCTTTTGGGCGTGGCAGTCTTCAGTAATGGAGACTTTGAATGATTTGCAACAGCGCCGATTGCGGGCGCGCGGCGCGCTGAGCAATACGGCGGGTCGTTTTGATCTAGACCGTTTTGCGGTGGATGACGGGAGGCAGGTTGAGGCACGCGCGGATGCTGTGGTGACGCAGGTTCGCCAAGAGCTGGCGCGCACGGCGATCACCTATAACAAGTCACCCGATCTTCCGTTTGACCGGTCGTTGAACCCGTATCGGGGCTGTGAACATGGTTGTATCTATTGTTTTGCCCGGCCCAGCCATGCGTATTTGGGGTTTTCTCCCGGTCTTGATTTCGAAACCCAGCTGATTGCCCGACCAAACGCCGATGCAGTATTACGGGATGAGCTGAGCCGCCCCCGATATAAAGTTGCCACTCTGGCCATCGGCACCAACACAGACCCATATCAGCCGATCGAGGGGGAGTGGCAGATCATGCGGCGCTGTTTGGAGGTCTTGCGGGCGTTCAATCACCCGGTGGCGATTGTCACCAAAGGAACGCTGATCGAACGTGATCTGGATATCCTGTCCCCTATGGCTGCCAAAGGGTTGGTGCGGGTTGGGATTTCACTCACGACGTTGGATCCGGATTTGGCGCGGCGGATGGAGCCGCGGGTTCCAACGCCCGCGCGGCGGCTGGCGACGATCAAACGGTTGAGCGATGCAGGCATTCCCGTACGGGTGATGGCTGCACCCCTTGTTCCGGGGCTCAGCGATCATGAGGTCGAGGCGCTGCTGGCGGCCGGGCAGGCGGCCGGCGCGGATGCAGCCACCTGGATCATGTTGCGCTTGCCGCGCGAAGTCTCGCCATTGTGGCAGGAATGGTTGCAAGAACATTACCCGCACCGCGCCGCCAAAGTGATGGCGCGTCTACGCGAAATGCACGGTGGTCGCGACTATGATCCGCGCTGGGGACACCGTATGCGCGGCGAGGGCCATTTTGCTGAGATGATGGCGATGCGCTTCAAAGCAGCGTGCAAACGGTTGCGCCTGGCAGAAAAAACGCCCCCCTTGCGGACCGACCTGTTTGCCCGCCCACCGCAAGCAGGGGATCAGCTGGCGTTGTTTTGACTGGGCTGAGGACCGGCCAGTGCGATGCCTGTGGGATGAGTCAAAGGCCCGAAATTTACTACGGAGGCGGGTGCAGAGGTATTGGGCTCGACTTGTTGACAATGGATGTGTTTGTCGTCGCACAGCGGCTAAAATGGGTCCCCTTCGGAAGATTTTTTATCAATGGGATTTTTGCTGAGGCCTTTCCATATGCTCCGGGCTGGATGGTTTGTCCTTAAACAAATTGAACTCAATTGATTTGAAAGCTGGGACCCCATTTGAAAATGCCTTCCTCCTTGCGGTGAGCTATCCCAAAGCGCTGCCGTTCTCTCTGGCACTGTTCCCCCAAGTTTTAGGCTCGCCTAAGCTTTGGTTGGGCTCTTCGATTAACAGATGTGAGAGAGCCAAAATGGCGTGCAAAAAAGGGCCCGGCGGGGCCCTTTGAAAGTCATGATGCGATTTTTGGGATCAGGCGCGGCGGCGTCCCCGGCGGGTGCGGCGTTCGGCCCCTCCGGCCCCTTCTTCGGTGCCGTCGTTGGCTGAGGAGAAGGGGCCGATGATGTCCACAATCTCTTCCAGCGTCGGGCGATCCCCCTTGGGGCGGGTGTCCAGTGCTTCGCGCATTTTTTCCAGGTGGATCGGCATTGTACCGCAGCAGCCGCCGATGATTTTGACCCCAGCGTTGCGCGCCAGCACGGCGTAATCCGCCATCAGTTCCGGCGTGCCGTCATAGTGGATTTTGCCATCCACGTATTTGGGGATACCCGCGTTGCCTTTGGAGATAATCGGGCGTTCCGTTCCTTGGGCGACAAACCCCAAAATCGTGCGCAGGATGTCAGAGGCGCCGGTGCCGCAGTTGGCGCCAAAGGCCATCGGCGGGACATCAAACTCTTCCACCAGCTTGGCCAGATCCGAAGAGGTCACACCCATCATTGTCCGACCTGCGGTGTCAAAGCTCATGGTGCCGCACCAGGGCATATCGACCATGGCAAAGGCTTCGGCTGCTGCGCGGAACTCTTCCGGAGCGGAAATGGTTTCCACCCAGAGCATGTCCACGCCGCCTTCTTTGAGCGCATCCGCCTGTTCGTGGAACATTTCCACGGCCAGGGAATGGGTCAGTTCACCCACAGGTTCCAGGATTTCGCCAGTGGGGCCAACAGAACCCGCAACCAAAATCTCACGATCTGATTTGTCTGCGACTTCGCGGCCCAATTCAGCACCCACGCGGTTCAGTTCGCCAACCCGGTGTTGTGCGTCATGCAGTTTTAGGCGAGATGCGGTTCCGCCAAATGTATTGGTCAGAAACAGATCGCTGCCCGCGTCAACAGAGCCCTGATACAGCGCGCGGATCTTGTTCGGCTCGTCCGTGTTCCACAGTTCTGGCGCATCGCCGGATTCGAGGCCCATGTTAAAAAGATTGGTCCCTGTGGCCCCGTCGGCCAGCAAAACGTCTTTCGTTTCCAGGGCCTTCGCGAATTTGTCGCTCATAGCACTCATTCCCATCTGCGCGTCGTGACGTCCCATTGCATGCGGTACAAGAGTTCTTTCGAACCGGTGCGCAGGGCATTGTTTCGAGTGTCACGCGCGGCGCATAAACACAATTTCATTTTCTTCATCTTTATTATGAATGTCCCCACCAGTTTTTCCAATGGTGGCGGCTGCGTCGCTGTCGTGTTCAGGTGCCAGGTCGGCGGGCTGCCATTCTGCGGCGGGTTGAACCGGAAGCGGGCGATGGACCAGCCGGATCAGCTCAGCCAGGCTGAGCGTAAGGTGCCCCCAGTTGGGCGCCGCAATGTAAAGCGGCTGCCAGGTGGGCGCAAAACACGCTTTGAACCGCCGCAGACCCCGTTCGACGCGATGGGCAAAACGGTGATCCGGCACGGCCGCCAGGGATAGGCGCGGGACATCTTCGGATTTCGCGGCCTCGATCGCGGCGCGGATCATGGCGTGACCGGTGCCGTCGGGGGCGTCCGGGCCCATCCGGATCAGATCCAAACACCATTCTTGGTCCGCCACATGAAAGCTGGCAAAACCGATAATTGTGTTGTTTTTCCAGGCTAAAAACACCCGTTGCCCTTGGATATATCCGGCTTCGAACTGTCCCATTGTGGTGCCATGAGCAATGCCATGGGCTGCGTGCCAGTTCCGGTCAACCTGCGCCAGTTGTGCAATCGGCAACGTTCCGGCGGCGGGGCGTACCTGGATGCCGGACTTTTCTGCGTGACGGAGTTTGCGCCGCAATTGGCGCTTGTCAGATCCGCTTTCGGAGAAGGAGATGGGATCAATGATCGCATCCGCAGCGATACGCAACACCCGCCAGCCAGATTTGCGCGCGGCAAGGGCAACGCGGGGAGAGCATTTGTAAAAACACGCAGCGGCGTTGCGGGATCGGGCATAGTGGCGCAGCGGGGCAAATGTCTCTTGGGCGTAGCCTGAGATCGGGTCAAAAAAGGCAACCGAGATCTGGGGGGTATCCAAAAGTGCCAGTTGGTTCAGGCCAAAGCTTTGAACATGACCGCCGTTCTGACGGATTACGGCGGTTTCGGACCGAGGGCGACCAAATGGGATCCGGTGGGCTGCCTCTTTGCGCGCGCCGATTTCGTCCAACATATCCGGTTTCGGTGACGTCCCCCCAAGGAGCGCGGGGCGGGTCAAAAAGATAGAGGATATGGCAACGGGCACCAGGTAATACACAATGCGAAAGGCAAAGAGGCCAGCCAAAACACTGGCGGCTTCGTATCCCGACAGAAGCGAGACAAGCGTCAACTCCAACGGGCCGGTTCCCCCGGGTGAGGAGGAGATGATCGCCAGCCCCAAAGCCATAAAGTAAGCGGGGAGCAAGGTTGTCAGCGCGATGCCGCTGTCTGGTGGCAACAATAGCCACAGCGCAGCGCCTGCGGCAGTGACGTCCACAATGGCCCAAAAGGTCAGTGCGGACATCGCCGTAAAAGAAGGCCAGCGAAACACATGCTGGCCAATTTTGAGGGTGGGAAACACAAATGTGGCCGCGCAGGCCAAGCCACAGCCCAGCATCAGGAAAAGACCAACAGGGATCGCATAGGGGAACGGTGACCAGGCCACCAAAGCCACCGCACAGATCACGGCCAGCGCAGCCATAAAGGTTAGCCCCGTGAGCGCCGTCAGCTGCGCGGCCTGGACTGGGGACAGTCCCGGTAGCAGACGCCAGCGGGCAAAGGTTCCGGTGAAAATGCCAAATCCTGCGGTTTGCGAGAAGCCAATTGCCGCCATGCCCGCAAGGCGCGCGCGCGGCCCGTCGAGCCCTGTGTCCAAATGACGATGAGCGACGCTGTCATATCGGCCCAGCGACCAGAAACTGACAAGCGTTGCAAAAGCAGCACCCAACCAGTTGAGGATCGGGATTTGCGACATCAAGCTGGTCAGTTCACCAATACTGGGGAGCTGGATGCTGCGGGTGAGCAGCCATAGACACAAAACGGCCGAGGCAATTGGCAAAGTCACACGCAGCACTTTGGAAGCAGCTGCGCGAACCGCTGGTTTGAAATTGAGCATAATGCCCCCTATGTCACCCACATATTCATCGTCTAGGGTAGGCAGCTTTGACTTGCAGATCGGTTAACCGATAATGGAAATAAACCACGGATTTTGCTTAATTAACGCAAATCCCGCCACCCTTGCGGGATGACGGGATTTTGGTTTGCGTTGGATTTATCAGGCGTGCCCGATCAAGGCAGGGGCGGTTTATTGCGTCAGTCCAACGTGGCTTGGATCTGTTGCCGCGCAACGGCTGTCAGCTCACCAAGTTTGGCTTCGATCACATCAACAGAGGCATGGTCCTTCAGATCCGCCGCGGCTTTGGCAAGGATGCAATGCGTGTCACGGGGTAAAACGCCGGATACCGCATAAGAGGACACCAATTCCTCATGCGCCGTGCCGGTCAGTTCAAGTTGTTCTGAAACCCAAGCGCCCAACAGCTTGTTGCGGCGGGCTTCGGTTTTGAAGTCCAAATTTGCATCGTGGACGAATTTGGCTTCGAAGGCTTTCTTACGGTCTACAAACAATGTCATTTGGTCACCTGTGCTTTTCCCATAGCAACAATCGGGACATGCCCTGAGGGTCGTTTTGTGTGTGGACTTTGTCGCGCAGCACCAGACCAGGGTCAGACTTCTGCCGGATCAACCGAATGTCTGAAAAGGTTTATAAGGCAGAAAGGTAAGTAAAGACATTGTTGATCGTGATGGCGGTTAACAGTTGGTTTATATCTGCCTTTGGAAATAAGTCTGTTTCAGCCTCAGGCCGGGTTCAGCGATGGATCTGACTGGATTTCATCCATAGCCGTTGCCAGCTCCTCATCCATTTTGCGGTGCAGATCCGCATCCGGTATGCGGCCGCGCAGATCCTGCCGCAGGCGGGCCATGAAATCGGAATGTCCGGCCTCATGAATGTCGTCCATCATCAGGTTTTGTGCATAGTTTTCAGCGTCTTCACGTCCCATCCCCAAACAGCGCGCCACCCACAGGGCAACCCGTTTGCAGGCGCGGGCGGTTGCGGCGAATTTCATTGTTTCATCATGGGCGAACTTGTTTTCAAACGCGGCTTCGCGGTCGTCAAAGGTTGTCATGTATCTCCTCCAGTTTTCCAAAATTCGTAATTTTATGATCACCTCCCGCAGCCCCTGTTGTCTTGGCGACAGACCAATTTGGGACGCGCAAAAGCTTTACGAGGCTCTCTGACTTGTTAATCTATTTTAAAATGTCGGCGTTTCTACTATTCGGGTTTCGACAGAAAGAGCCGAGAGTACGGCCGAGAAGCTGCCTGTGGTGTCTCTGGAAATCTTGCGATAGGCGAGGGGTTGCACTATGAGAGCCCCAACCGGGCAAAGATTCCCGTTAGTTCAACCCCGAAAGGCTCTCCATGGCGCGTCGCAAAAAGATCTATGAAGGTAAGGCAAAGACTTTGTACGAAGGCCCTGAGCCAGGTACGATCGTCCAGTACTTCAAGGATGACGCCACCGCGTTTAATGCCGAAAAGCACGACATCATCGAGGGCAAAGGGGTATTGAACAATATCCTGAGCGAATTCTTTATGCTCGGCCTGGGCCAGATCGGTGTGCCGACCCACTTCCTGAAGCGTCTGAATATGCGCGAACAGCTGGTGCGCAGCTGCGAGATTGTGCCGCTGGAAGTGATCGTGCGCAATTATGCGGCCGGGTCCATGTCCAAACGTCTGGGCATCGACGAAGGCACACAGCTGCCGCGCCCGATTGTGGAATATTGCTATAAGGACGATGCGCTGGGCGACCCGCTGGTTACTGAAGAGCATATCGCAGCTTTTGGCTGGGCCAGCCAGCAGGATATGGACGATATTCTGAGCCTGGCCCTGCGGGTGAATGACTTCATGTCTGGCATCTTTCTGGCTGTCGGGATTCGTCTGGTGGATTTCAAGATCGAGATCGGCCGCGTCTATGAAGGTGATTTCCAGCGCCTGGTCATTGCCGATGAGATTAGCCCTGACAGCTGCCGTCTGTGGGACATCAAAACAGGGCAGAAGCTCGACAAAGATGTATTCCGCCGCGATCTGGGCAGCCTGACCGATGCCTACAGCGAGGTTGCACGGCGTCTGGGCGTGATGCCGAATAATCCGCCAGCCTCGGGTAAGCCAACGCTGGTGAACTGAGCCATAACCTTGCCGCCCGTACGGACTGGCGGGGTTCTAAGTATTTTTGAAAAGATGAAAGCCCGGTCGCCGAGCCGACCGGCGCGCTGGATAGCCAAAGGAAAACGCGATGAAAGCACGGGTGCATGTGATGCTGAAAAACGGGGTTCTGGATCCGCAGGGCGAAGCCGTTCGTCACGCGCTGGGAGCCTTGGGGTTTGATAAGGTCGAAGGCGTGCGTCAGGGCAAGGTGATCGATCTGGATCTGGCAGACGGCGCAACCGAGGCGGATGTGACCGAGATGTGCGAAAAACTTCTCGCGAATACCGTGATTGAATCCTACAGCATCGAGATTCAGTGATGAAGGCGGCGGTTCTTGTATTCCCGGGCTCCAACTGCGACCGCGATCTGGCGGTTGCGTTCGAGCAGGCCGGGTTCGATGTTTCCATGGTCTGGCACAAGGACAGCGCGCTGCCCGAAGGTGTTGATATCGTGGGGGTTCCTGGTGGCTTCTCCTATGGCGATTATCTGCGCTGCGGTGCCATTGCGGCGCAATCGCCGATCTGCAAGGCCTTGGCAGAGCATACCGCACGTGGCGGCTATGCACTGGGTGTCTGCAACGGGTTTCAGGTGCTGACGGAAACCGGCATCCTGCCGGGGGCGTTGCTGCGCAATGCCGGTCTGAAGTACATCTGCAAAACGGTGGATCTGAAGGTTGCAACCGCTGACAGCGTCTTTACCCAAGGCTATGCGGCGGGTGATGTCATTGGGGTGCCGATTGCGCATCATGATGGCAATTACTTTGCGGATGATGCGACATTGGCCGCGCTGAAGGACCAAGACAGGATCGCCTTTACCTATGGTGACAACCCAAACGGGTCGCGTGACGATATCGCGGGCATCCTGTCTGAGAACCGTCGCGTGCTGGGAATGATGCCGCACCCGGAACGGGCGGCGGATGAAGGCCACGGCGGCACCGATGGCGCGGCGATGTTCCGCGCACTGGCCGGGATGGTCGCAGAAGCCTGACTTGTACTGTGTGAGGGCGGCGCATAAAATCAGCATATGTCTGACACGCCCTCACGCAAAACGCCCAAGCGGGCCCGGGCCCGCTTGCGAACCATTTCCTGGCGGGTGCGCCTGGTGTTGTTCCTGTTTGTCCTGGCAGGGGCTGCAACAATTTGGGTCACCAATCGCAGCCTGACCCACCGGTTTACAGAGACCACCCGCAACCGGGCGGAACTGCGTCTGGCGCTTTATTCTGGCAACCTTGTCAGCGAGTTACGTCGGCACGCGATTGTTCCGCAGCTGCTGGCGCGGGATCAGGCTTTGATCTCGGCGTTGCAATCCAATGATTTCTCCCTGTCAACGCAGCGTCTGATTTCTTTTGTGGAAGAAATCGGCGCGGCGTCGATTTTTTTGCTGGATCAGGACGGGCGCACTGTGGCGGCCACGGACCGGAACCGATTGGGGGAAACCCACCGCACGGCACCTTATTTCATCGATGCGGTGCGTTCGAAGTCGACCGTGTTCTCGGTCATTCCGCGTGAGGTCGCGGGCTATCGCTTTACCTATTCACGGCGGGTGGTGGATGCCTCGGGGGTTCTGGGGGCGATTGTTGTCGAGGTCGATCTGCAGAAATTCGAGCGCGCCTGGGCCGGGATTTCGGATGCGGTCATGGTGAGTGACAGCACCGGCACCATTGTGTTGGCCACCGAATCCCGGTGGCGTGGTCTTTCCGAGGGGGATGCGTTGAAACTGCAGACGCCCGAAGGGGCGATCCAACGGGCGATCCGGGCCACCACCGATTGGACCGTGCTGCCACCCGATGCGTATCTGCAGGGGGAGGCGGTGATGCGGCTGGAAAGTCGGATCCCGTTTCGCGGCTGGCGGATGACCAGTTTCACCACCTATGCCTCGATCCGGGAGAAGGTGAATGCGGTTCTGGCGTTGGAAATCATGGGATTCGCGCTGTTGCTGGCCTTGGCCTTCTATGCGCTCAGTCGAAAGACAGCGCTGCGGATGGCTTTGTTCCAGCGAGAGTCGGCAGAGCTTCGCGTATTGAACAGCCGCTTGCAGCGGGAAATTGCCGAACGCGAACGCATGCAGCAAAGCCTTGAAGTGGCGGAACAAAGCCTTGCTCAAAGCTCAAAACTGGCGGCCTTGGGTGAGATGTCGGCGGCGGTCAGCCACGAATTGAACCAGCCCTTGGCGGCGATGAAAACCTATCTGGCAGGGGCGCGGCTTTTACTCAATCGCAACCGCCCTGATGAAGCCTTGGCATCCTTTGGGCGGATTGATGATCTGATCGGGCGGATGGGGGCCATTACCCGTCAGCTCAAGTCCTATGCGCGCAAGGGGGGTGACACGTTTAGCCCTGTAAACTTGGGCGATGCGCTTGCGTCATCCTTGTCGATGATGGAACCGCAGCTGCGGGAGCGTCATGTGAAAATCAGCCGGATCTTGCCTGAAAACCCGGTGCTGGTGATGGGGGATCAGATGCGCATTGAACAGGTCATGGTGAACCTGTTGCGCAATGCCATTGATGCGACCAAATCGGTTGAAGATCCCGAGGTCGAAATCATCCTAGCGGCCGGGGAAACCGCAACCCTTGCGGTGCGCGACAATGGCACCGGGATTACCGACTATGACAACCTGTTTGAGCCCTTTTACACCACCAAACAGGCGGGTGAGGGCGTGGGACTGGGGCTTGCCATCTCCTCTGGGATCGTGAACGACCTAGGGGGGAGGCTTACGGCGCGCAACGGGGAAACCGGTGGCGCCGTGTTCGAGATGCAATTGCCGATCCTCTTGGATGGGATCGAAGCCGCAGAATAGCGGCAACAGAAAGGAAGGCGCGAAATGGCACAGGCCATGAAGATTGCGATTGTCGATGATGAAAAGGACATGCGCCAGTCAATCAGCCAATGGCTGGCCCTGTCTGGCTATGACACCGAGACCTTTGCCAGCGCTGAAGATGCGCTCAAGGAATTGGGCCCCGACTATCCGGGTATTGTCATCAGCGACATCAAGATGCCCGGCATGGACGGTATGCAGTTTCTGAAGAAACTGATGGGCAATGACAGCGCGCTGCCGGTGATTATGATCACTGGCCACGGTGATGTGCCAATGGCGGTTGAGGCGATGCGCGTTGGTGCGTTTGATTTCCTGGAAAAACCCTTTAACCCGGATCGCATGTCGGAACTGGCCAAAAAAGCCAGCAACGCCCGCCGCCTGACGCTGGACAACCGCGCACTGCGGCGCGAACTGTCTGATGGCGGCCAGATTATGAAAAAGTTGATCGGCTCCAGCCCGGTGATGGAACGGCTGCGTGAAGACATTCTGGATCTTGGGCAGGCTGATGGTCATGTGCTGATTGACGGGGAGACCGGCACCGGCAAGACCTTGGTTGCCCATGCGCTGCATGCGGTTGGGAGCCGCGCCGGGAAGAAGTTCGTTCTGATCTCTTGCGCCGCCTTTGAAGAGGACGCGTTGGCCAAACGGCTGTTTGGCCCGATGCTGCCCGAAGACAGCATGTTGCCCGCGATGGAAGAAGCGCGCGGTGGTACGTTGGTTCTGGAAGACATCGATGCGCTGAGCGAGGCCTTGCAGGCCAAGCTGTTGAATGTGATCAACGAACAGGGCATTCCGGGGGAGACGCGGATTGTCGGCATTTCCAACCTTCAGGAAGCCGGCAAGACCTGCGAGGATATCCTGCGCCCGGATCTGTTTTATCGTCTGGCCGCACTGCGGATCACGGTTCCGCCTTTGCGTCAGCGTGGAGAAGATATCCTGACACTGTTCACCCGTCTGAGCGAACAGTTTGCCGAGGAATATGGCTGCGACACACCGCAGGTCACCGCGCAGGAGGCAGCGCAGCTTTTGCAGGCGCCTTGGCCTGGAAATGTGCGTCAGCTGATCAATATCGCGGAACGCGCCGTTTTGCAGTCGCGCCGGGGCTCAGGCACCATTGCGTCCTTGTTGATGTCCGATCACGAAGAGATGCAGCCAGTGATGACCACCGAAGGCAAGCCGCTTAAGGAATATGTTGAAGCTTTTGAACGGATGCTGATTGACAACACCATGCGCCGTCACAAGGGCTCGATCTCAAGCGTGATGGAAGAGCTGTGCTTGCCGCGCCGGACCCTGAACGAGAAAATGGCCAAATATGGTCTTCAGCGGGCGGACTATCTGGGTTAAGCACAAGCTATTGGAGCCTTTTAATTTGCCGGGAGCAGCGCATGCCTGCTGCATTTCTATTTGATATGGATGGGCTGTTGCTCGATACCGAGCGGGTCTATCTCAATGCATTTGAGGAATGCGGCACCGCGTTTGGCCTCAAAGAGGGGCAGGCCCATACGCTCTATTTGAGCCTGGTGGGTCATTCGGGGGCTGAAAGCGGGCGACGCATGGCCGCTGTCCTTGAACCTGATATCAGCGTTTCGGCCTTTGAAACGCGGGTGGTTGAGCTGATCGAGGCTAAGCTGGCCCAAGGGATGCCCGTGCGCCCAACCGTTCGGGACACACTGGCTCGGCTGCGCGAAAAAGGTGCGGAAATGGCGGTGGTAACCTCGACCAAAGGGGATAGTGCGCGCAGCCATCTCGAACAGGCGGGTTTGCTGGATCACTTTCAGTTTGTGCTTGGGGGGGACGAAGTCTCAGCCAACAAACCTGACCCTGCGCCGTATCGCGAGGCGGCTGCGCGCTTTGGGTTTGATCCAAAACACTGCGCGGCCTTTGAAGACAGCGACCCCGGTGTCACAGCTGCGGCCAAGGCGGGCTGCCTGGCGGTTCAGGTTCCGGATCTGCGCCCAAGTGACCGCCCGTTTGCCGAGGTGGGGCAGATGTTTGCAGAAACCCTCCACCATGCGGTGTCCCTGGCCGAAGACGAAATGGCGCGCCTGCGCGCGTCTCTGTCGGTTTAGCCTTCGCAATTGGGCGCAATCGCTCACCCATCTGGTGGTCGATTTCGGTGGTCTTGGTTCGCGATCCGGCAGCGCGGCGCAAGATTAGGCCAGATAAACATCAACAAATTAGTGTTTTCTTTAAATTTATATGGAATGCGTGGGTTTCGCAGGGTCCTGTGACGAATGTCCATTGTCATTACCTATCCACAGGTCTTATGTTGGAAAAATGGGGCTGAGCTTACTGAGAGCTCCCCCTGAGATGAGATTCGCTGCTTTTGGCTTTTGTCCGGCCACAGCCGAGAAAGCAAAAGCAGAGTGATAAGCTTCGCAATGTGCGAAGCGGTAAAGCACCTGGAGCCAACATGTTGGCCCAGGCAATGAATGGCAGGGCCCAGATGTTTGGAGCACCTGTCGGAGAAGAAACGCGATGACGCGCGCGCGAGCGAAGAGCATAGAGGCAGTACCGCTGGGGACCGAAACGGCCCAGGCTGCGCTTTATACTGCGCCGCAGACGATCGCCCAGACCAGACGCCCCCCCGACCATTTGCACCCCGTTGATCAGAGACGGGACCGCGTTGCGCGCGGGCGGCGCATCAAGGACCTATGGCTAAGAAGATGCTTATCGATGCCACCCACGCGGAAGAAACCCGCGTCGTGGTGGTGGACGGAAACAAGGTTGAGGAATTCGACTTTGAATCTGAAAACAAACGCCAGCTTGCTGGCAACATTTACCTTGCAAAAGTAACTCGGGTTGAACCGTCGCTTCAGGCGGCCTTTGTGGACTATGGCGGAAACCGCCACGGGTTCCTTGCGTTCTCGGAAATCCATCCGGACTACTATCAGATCCCGGTCGCCGACCGTGAAGCGCTGATGGAAGAAGAACGCGCCTATGCCGAGGCGCAGCGTCAGCAGGACGAGGAAGAGGAAAGCAAACCCTCCAAGTCGCGCCGTCGTCGTAGCAGCAAATCAAAGGCACAGAAAACCACGTCCCCTGATGTGGTCGAAACCAAAGACGTCACGGAAGAGCTGGAAAAGCCCGCGACCGAGATCTCTGGTATGGAAACCATCGATCTGTCCGAGGACACAGATGCCCCGGTTGAGTCGATGGCTGAGGTGCCCGAAGGCAGCTCTCCGATGGAGACTGTGGCTGAGACCCCTGTGGAAGAGCCAACCGAAGATGAGGCGCTCGCAGACGTCGAGGCAGTAGACGCAATCGATGCGGACACTGTTGAGGCCCCTGCAGAAGTAGAGGCCCCTGCGGAAGCCGAAGAAAAAGCAGAAGCAGAGGAAGCGGTTGCACCAGTTGCTGATGCAGAACCGGATGCACCTGCGGCTGACACTGAAAGCGAAGAGACAGTTGCGGCTGAAGAGCCCGCCGCTCAGCCGACTGAGGCTGCATCCGAGGATGCGACAGAGGCATCAGAAACCGTTGAGGGCGAAGAAGACGCGCCCGAAGCTGAAGAGCAATCTGACGACGACGCAAAGTCGGAACAGCAAGCTTCGGCCAAGGATGACAGCATCGAGTCCGTTGCGGATGAAGATGACAGTGAAGACATCCGTCCGCCGCGTAAACCGCGCCCGCGTCGCTATAAAATTCAGGAAGTGATCAAGGTCCGCCAGGTCCTTTTGGTTCAAGTTGTAAAAGAAGAGCGCGGCAACAAAGGTGCGGCGCTGACGACCTATCTGTCATTGGCAGGCCGGTACTGCGTTTTGATGCCAAATACCGCACGGGGTGGTGGCATCTCGCGCAAGATTACAAATGCTGCCGACCGTAAAAAGCTGAAAGAGATCGCCGCCGAGATGGACGTGCCCTCGGGGGCGGGTCTGATCATTCGCACCGCCGGGGCCAAACGGACCAAGGCGGAGGTGAAGCGCGATTATGAATACCTGCAGCGCATGTGGGAGCAGATCCGCGAGCTGACGCTGAAATCGATTGCGCCCGCGAAGATCTATGAAGAAGGCGATCTGATCAAACGCTCGATCCGCGATCTTTATAACCGCGAGATCGACGAAGTTCTGGTGGAAGGTGAGCGTGGCTATCGCATCGCCAAGGACTTCATGAAGATGATCATGCCGTCCCACGCCAAGAACGTGAAGAACTATCAGGAAACCCTGCCGCTCTTCGCCCGTTATCAGGTCGAAAGCTATCTGGGCGGTATGTTTAACCCGGTGGTTCAGCTAAAATCCGGTGGCTACATCGTGATCGGCGTGACCGAGGCGCTGGTGGCGATCGACGTGAACTCTGGCCGTGCGACCAAGGAATCCTCGATCGAGGAAACCGCGCTCAAGACCAACCTGGAAGCTGCCGAAGAAGTGGCACGCCAGCTGCGTCTGCGCGACCTTGCCGGTCTGATCGTCATCGATTTCATCGATATGGACGAGCGCAAGAACAACTCTGCCGTTGAAAAACGGATGAAGGACAAGCTAAAGACCGACCGCGCACGCATCCAGGTGGGCCGGATCTCGGGCTTTGGTCTGATGGAAATGTCCCGTCAGCGCCTGCGTCCCGGTATGATCGAGGCGACAACGCAGCCTTGTCCGCATTGTCATGGAACCGGTTTGATCCGTTCCGACGACAGTCTGGCCCTGTCGATCCTTCGCCAGATCGAAGAAGAAGGCACCCGTGGCCGTTCCCGTGAAGTTCTGGTGAAATGTCCGGTGGATATTGCCAACTTCCTGATGAACAACAAACGCGAACATATCGCGCAGATCGAAGCGCGCTATGGTCTGTCGGTGCGTATCGAAGGTGACCCTCATCTGGTGAGCCCGGATTTCTCGATCGAGAAGTTGAAAACCGCGACCCGGTTTGTTCCTGCAGTGGACGCGCCGGTTGTCTCGGTCGACACCAAGATCATGGACGAGGTCGACGCCGAAGAAGACAGCGACGTGACCGAGGCCGAGGTAAGCGAGACTGCGGAGGAAGGGGAGGAGACCAAACCCAAGCGCCGCCGTCGCCGTCGTCGTCGCCGGAAGTCCTCCAGCTCGGAACAGGGTGATGGCGATAGCAATTCATCCGACGCAGATGATGATGACAACGAAGAGCAATCTGAAGACGAGGCAAACAGCGCGTCAGAAGATGAGGCCGCTGAGGATACGCCAAAGGAAGAGAAGAAGTCTTCGCGCAGCCGTCGCAGCCGCTCTCGTCGTCGTAAGAAAGACGTAACGGAAGAGAACGCGACAGAAACCGAAGGCGAAGCAGTTGCCGCAGAGGCTTCGGAAGGTGAAGCCGCTTCTGAAAACGCTGAGACAGAAACGGTTGCTGAGGCCACTGTTGAGACAGCTGAAGCTGAAGCGCAGGCGACAGATGGCGACGATCCTGTGGCGCAAGATGCCCCGAGCGAAGCGGCACAACCTGCTGCGTCGCAAACCGAAGCAGTGGCGGTTGAAGAAACGTCCGAGGTTGCTGCAGACGCACCAGAGGCCGCAGCAGAGCCTGAAGAGGTCTCCGCCGCAGTTGAAGAAAACGCCGCGGACCCAGTTGAGGCTGCGGAGCCGGACGTTGCGGAAGCTACCGAGGCGCAGCCCGAGCCAGCCGTGGCAGAGGAGCCGGAAGCCGTCGAAACGGAGCCTGTGACCGAGGCTGAGCCTGCCGCTGATGAAGCGCCGGTGCTGGAAGCGGTCGGTGAGCCGGTGGAACCTGCGGAACCCGCCGCGCCGCCCAAGCCGAAGAAACGCGGCTGGTGGTCCAAGTAACAAAAAAGGCGAGCCCCTGTGGCTCGCCTTTTTCTTTTTAGTGGGGACTATCCGCCCGCTTTTTTCAGCCGGTGGATTTGGTGGTTCTCGGCGTCTTCCACGCCCAGATACTCATGCCCGGCCTCGCTGCAGAAATGCGGAACGTCCACAATTGCTGCCGGATCATCCACCAACAGGGTCAGAACAGCCCCCGGATCCATGGACTTTAGCCGTTTGCGGGCTTTTAACACGGGCAGGGGACACAACAGTCCAATTGCGTCCAGAACTATGGTTTCGTCAGTCATAGGATGCAGTTAATCAGGATGTTTCAAACTGTCCACAAGGATGTGACGTCCTGTGCGGGTGACCTTTGGAAATTGCGAGGTTAAGTGTAGCGCATGTTTGGGATTGATATCATCGACGCAGGCCTTGTTCCTGCCATGCTGGTGGCGCTGTTTGGCGGCCTCATCAGCTTTTTGTCGCCCTGTGTGCTGCCGATTGTGCCGCCCTACTTGGCCTATATGAGCGGTGTCTCGATCAATGAGATGCAAGACACCACGTCTGCGCGACGCAAGGCGATCCTTGCGGCGCTCTTCTTTGTTTTGGGTCTGTCGACCGTTTTCATTCTGCTGGGCTTTACAGCGTCCGCCTTTGGGGCCTTTGTGCTGCAGAACCAACAGCTGTTTGCGCAGATCTCGGGCGTGGTTGTGATCATCTTTGGTCTGCACTTCCTCTCGGTCTTCCGGATCCCGCTGCTGGACCGCGAAGCGCGGATGGATGCGGGGCAGTCCGGTGGATCGGCCTTGGGCGCATATGTTCTGGGTCTTGCCTTTGCCTTTGGTTGGACGCCGTGCATCGGCCCGCAGCTGGGCGCGATCCTGTCCCTTGCCGCGTCTGAGGCTTCGGTCTCGCGGGGAACCGTGTTGTTGGGCGTCTATGCCTTGGGTCTTGGCGTGCCGTTTCTGCTGGCCGCGATTTTCCTCAATCGATCCATGGTTTTGATGAACAAATTGAAGCGCCACATGGGGCTGATTGAAAAGGTCATGGGCGGCTTGCTGCTGTTTGTTGGCTTTATGCTGGTGACTGGCCTGTTTGCCACCTTCAGCTGGTGGTTGCTGGAAACATTCCCGGCTTTGGCGGTTCTGGGATAAAACTGATTTTTGCGAGAACGCATGTGCAAGGCCCCCGCGTGGGGCCTTACTCTTGCCTGATTGGCAGATTACAGTGGCTGGGATCGATCAGGAACCAGCGAGCAGAGCGTGACCGAACCAAAGGCTGCGGATCCATCCAAGGGTAGGGTGCAAAGGCGGCGGGTGTTTTACATCCCCGGCTATGATCCGATTCATCCCCGCCGCTATCGTGAGCTCTATCGCAAAGAGGGCGCGGCCCAGGCCGAGATCTCGGGCTATGCGTTGACCTTGTCGCCTGCCACGGTTCAGGGTGCCTTTGGCTGGCGTGTTGATGCAGAGATTGCGGATCAGACGGTTGAGACCGATTTTGAGGTCATGGTCTGGTCAGACATTGTGCGCGACAGCATGGATGCAAGCATTGTTGGCACCTATCTGCAGCTGATCCAGACCGCCTGGATCTACATTGCGTCGGGTACGCTCAACCGGTTGATGTTGCTGCGCAAAGGACCTGTGATTGCAGCCCTTTATCCGGTTTTGATGCTGTTGATCCAGGCGCTTTTGGCGCTGGGGTTGGCGGTATTGGTGCACAAGGGGTTTGTGGCGATTTGGGAACAGATCACAGTGCCTGGGTTTATTGCCGATATGGTCGGCTGGGTGGCTGGCGGTTTTGTCGGAGCGCGGCTGCTACATTGGTTTAAACGTTTGGACAACAAGCTGTTTGCCTATTACCTGATGCATGACTACGCCTATTCCGCCGCATCGCGTGGGGAAAACTCCCCCGAGCTTGAAGCGCGTATGGCTGAGTTTGCCGCGCGTATCCGTGCGGCACTGGACGAGACTGATGTGGACGAGGTGCTGGTGGTTGGCCATTCTTCCGGGGCGCATGTGGGGGTCAGTGTTCTGGCCGATTTGCTGCGCCAAGGGATGCCAGATGGCGGTCCCACGTTGTCGTTTCTGACATTGGGGCAGGTGGTGCCGATGGTATCGTTTTTGCCCAAAGCGGCGCGGTTGCGCCGGGATCTTCAATTTTTGTCGCTTCAGGATCACGTGGCCTGGGTGGATGTCACCGCACCGGGAGATGGCTGCGCCTTTGCGTTGTGCGATCCGGTTGCTGTCAGCGGGGTTGCAACGCCACAGAAACGCTGGCCCTTGGTGGTGTCTGCGGCCTTTACCCAGACCCTCAGCCCCAAGCGATGGGCCGAACTGCGCTGGCGGTTCTTTCGGCTGCATTTTCAGTATCTCTGCGCCTTTGATCGCCCCGGAGACTATGATTATTTTCAGATCACAGCCGGGCCACAGACCCTGCGCACCCGGTATCATGCCCGCAAGGCATCGCCAGCACGTATCGATGTTGAAGTCTCAAAATACACATCCATGGCTCTGGAATGACCACAGACCCTCAGCTTCCGCCAAAACCTCCGGCCCGTGCGGATCGGGTGTCGCTGTGGCGCTATGCTCGGCTGTTTCGCGATGACATTTTGTCTGCGCAACCGGCGCGGCTCTATCGGGCGTGGATGGCCGAATTTCGCACGCCCTTCTTTCGGTCCTACCTGATGAACCAGCCGGAGCTGGTGGATACGGTGCTGCGGCAGCGGCCCGATGATTTCCCCAAGTCAGATCGCATCGCCGAAGGTTTGCGCCCTTTGTTGGGGCAATCGGTTTTTGTGACCAATGGTGAGATGTGGAAGCGACAGCGCAGGATCATTGACCCAGCCTTTGAAGGTGGGCGGCTGAAAGAGACCTTTGCCGCGATGTTTGCCGCTGGTGAGGCCGGGGTGCGGCGGCTGCGCGGGCAGGGGCCAGTGGTGGAAATCGAAGAGGTCACCTCGCACCTCGCAGCGGATGTGATTTTCCGCACCTTGTTTTCCATCCCGATCGAACATGAAACCGCCGCGGCCGTGTTCCACAGGTTTCGGGACTATCAACGCAGCCAGCCGCTTTTGAATATCGCAGCTTTTGTGCCCTTGCCGCGTTGGATGCCGCGGTTTTTTCGAAGGGGCACCAAAGCCAATGCGGCTGAAATCCGGCGTTTGATTGCAGAACTGACCCATGCGCGCCAGGCTGAGATTGCGGCGGTCCGTGCGCCGGATGATCTGGCGACCAAGATCATGACAACGCGCGATCCTGAAACCGGCGATTTGTTTGACGCGGATGAAATGGTCGATCAGGTCGCGATCTTTTTCCTGGCAGGACACGAAACCAGCGCCTCGGCGCTCGCCTGGGCGCTCTATCTGATGGCGCTGTATCCAGAGTGGCAAGAGAAGCTGGCCGCAGAGGCGCAGGCGATCACGGGGCCGGATTTCAGCGTGGTATCGAAACTGCGCCTGTCCCGCGATGTGTTTCGGGAGACGCTGCGCCTTTATCCGCCGGTGCCGATGATGGTGCGGGAAAACGCCTGCCCGGAACGGTTCCGGGATCGCGATATCGCCACTGGATCGCAGATCGTCCTCAGCCCCTGGCATCTGCACCGCCATGAGCGGCTGTGGGACAATCCGGACGGGTTTGATCCAACGCGCTGGCAGACCGAGAACGGTAAAAAATGCCAACGGGAGGCTTACATGCCGTTTTCATCCGGGCCACGGGTCTGCACCGGTGCCGGGTTTGCAATGGTCGAAGGCGTGCTGCTTTTGTCGATGATCCTGCGGGAATTTCGCGTGGAATATGCGGGCAGTACCCCCCCGCGCCCCGTCGCGCATCTGACGGTGCGCTCCAAGGATGGGATCAGGCTGCGTTTGACGCCGCGCGGGCTTGCAGATGGCGTAGAACATATAGGCGAATAGCCGAAGCCAAGCCACAATCGGTTCCACGGGTTTCATCGATCTCTGCCGCCAGCTCATTCAGCGCGCGCCCTTCGAGACGGGCGATCTGGCGAAAGGCGTCCCAGAATTCATCCTCAAGCGAGACAGAGGTGCGATGGCCCCGCAATGTCAGCGAGTGTTTTTTGGGCCGCAGGCTCATCACTCGTCGGTCTTATGCGCATCCAGATCGCGGATGAATTTTTCCACCTTTGCGGTCTCGAGCGCTTTGTCAGATTTGCTGCGGCCGAATTTCACGGCGTTTTCATCGGCCTGCGCCTTTTTGTCGGCGCGGGCTTTGTCTTTGCGGAAGCGGTTCAGGTTCACAATCTCGGCCATGGCATAACCATAGCCGAGTGCTGCGGGAAATCCAGCCCTATGCCGCGCGCGGGCTGCGTGGACGCAGATACCAATACCAGATGCGATAGGATTCCAAGAGGATCAGCGGCGCAAAGTGGATGATGGCGGCTTGGGGGTGGCCCCAATTATGTAGGGCAGCCCAGTGGATCAGCGTCAGAACCGCAGCCGGGTAGGTCCAGCGCTGAAGCTGTTTCCAGCGCGGGCCCATGGTGCGGACAAAATAGTCCATCGAGGTCGCGGCGAGCGGAATAAAGATCACAAAGGCGACCCAACCAGTCCAGATATAGAGCCGCGGCAGTTCGGTCATCACCCGATCAAGCGATGACTTGTCGATCAGATAGAACACAGTGTGTGCAGCGGCATAGAAAAACGCAGCCACACCAAAATAGCGGCGGTTCTTTTTCAACCAGCGCGGGCCACGCCAGCCCTTGAAAATCAGCATCAGCGGGGTTGCCAGCATGGCAATGATCATGAACCGCGCGGCAAACTCACCGCTGGGGTGGACCAGAATGTGATAGATGCGGGGACTTGTCGAGGTCGCCAGATCATAGGCCATGCCAAAGGCGGGCAAGGCGAGGATGACCCATAAAATATAGGGCGAAAACCGTTGCATAAGGGAGGCTCCGTTCAAAAGTCTTTGGCGTTCAACGGATCAGCTTGTGATTTCCGTCGCAACAAAAAAAAACGCCCGGAAAAATCCGGGCGTTTCGTCGGTCATGTGACATAGGATCAGGCTTTGGGGCCGATCATCTGTTCCGGGCGCACCACTGCGTCAAAGGTTTCGGCGTCCACAAAGCCAAGCGCGATGGCTTCTTCTTTGAGGGTGGTGCCGTTCTTATGCGCGGTTTTGGCAACGGTGGTCGCGTTGTCATAGCCGATGGTTGGCGCCAGAGCGGTCACCAGCATCAGCGACTCTTTCATCAGCTTGTCGATACGCGGCTCGTTTGCCTTGATGCCGTTCAGCATACGTTCGGTAAAGCTGTCAGCCACATCGCCCAGCAGCTGCATGGACTGCAGCAGGTTATAGGACATCATCGGGTTGTAGACGTTGAGTTCAAAGTGACCTTGGCTGCCTGCGAATTTCATCGCTGCGTCATTCCCCATGACGTGGGCTGCAACCTGGGTCATGGCTTCGGCCTGTGTCGGGTTCACCTTGCCCGGCATGATCGAAGAGCCCGGCTCGTTTTCCGGCAGGATCAACTCGCCCAGACCGGAACGCGGGCCAGAGCCCAGGAAGCGGATGTCATTGGCGATCTTGTACATGGCACCGGCAACGGTTGCCAATGCGCCGGACATAAAGACCATGGCGTCATGGGCGGCCAGCGCTTCGAATTTGTTCGGCGCGGTGACAAAGGGCAGGCCGGTGATTTCAGCCATATTCGCCGCGACGGTTTCACCCCAGCCGGGAGCTGTGTTCAGACCGGTCCCCACGGCGGTGCCGCCTTGTGCCAGTTCATAAATGCCGGGCAGGGCTGCTTCGACGCGAGCGATGCCCTGGCGGATCTGATGGGCATAGCCGCCAAATTCCTGACCAAGCGTCAGCGGGGTCGCGTCCTGGGTGTGGGTGCGGCCGATCTTGATGATGTCTTTGAACTCTTCCGACTTGGCTTCCAGACCTTCGGCCAGTTTGGTCAGGCCGGGCAGCAGAACGTCGCGCACGGTCATCGCGGCGGCGATGTGCATGGCTGTCGGGAAGGTATCGTTTGAGGACTGACCCATGTTGCAGTGGTCATTCGGGTGAACCGGATCTTTGGAGCCGATCACGCCGCCGAGGATTTCAATCGCGCGGTTGGCGATCACCTCGTTGGAGTTCATGTTGGACTGGGTGCCGGACCCGGTCTGCCAGACAACCAGCGGGAAGTTGTCGTCAAACTTGCCTTCAAACACCTCACCGGCGGCCTGGATCACAGCATCTGCGATCTTGGCATCCATTTTGCCGCTGGCCTTGTTCGCCATGGCACAGGCTTTTTTGATCACACCCAGCGCGCGCACGATGGCAACGGGCTGTTTTTCCCAGCCAATGGGGAAATTCATGATCGAGCGCTGCGTCTGCGCGCCCCAATATTTCTCAACAGGAACTTCAAGCGGACCAAAGCTGTCTGTTTCGGTGCGGGTTTCGGACATGGTGTCTCTCTCCGTCTGGTAAACCGTCCCAGAGGCTTTAGCCTAAGGGGGGTAACGGTTCAATTGGCTTGGGTATGTTTGATGTCATGCTAACGCTCACAAATGCATCGAAACCTTTTCAAAACCGATTCCGGGACATACATAGCTTTACAACAGCAGTGCTTTGCCGCCTGTCGCGGTGGGGTAGATGTTCCGGACTGGGTGAATTGAAATGACACACGCGCTTCATCTTTACACCGCCGTCGGGCGCGTCCGCGCCTGCTGCAGCTTTGGTCTGCGCGGTATCGCGGTTTTGTTCTTGGCGCTGGTGACGCTGTTCACCCCCTTGGCAGCTGAGGCGCAGAAATACGGATCAAAGGCGGATCCCGAGCTTGTCCGGTTTTTTGGAATTTACTCCGGAACAGCTGAGGTGGAGCGGGAAAACGGCGAGACCGAGACCCGCAATATGCATGTAGAGATCCGCGCCGCGGGCGAAGGGTTCTGGGTCAAATGGACCACCCGCCGGACCAAAGCGTCAGGCAAAGTCTCTGACAAAAGCTATGACATTCTGTTTGAACCCGGTGGACGCGGCGATCTCTACTCTGCAGCGATGCGGCAGAATGTCTTTGGGCATGCAGTGCCGTTGGACCCGTTAAAAGGCGAACCCTATGTCTGGGCGCGCCTGAGCGACGACACGCTGACGGTGTTTTCGTTGTTTATCAATCCAAACGGAGATTACGAGATACAGCAATACGACCGGACGCTGGTCGACGGCGGTTTGGATCTGCATTTCTCGGCCCACCGAAATGGTTTCCCCCGGCTTGAGGCAAAAAGCTTCCTGGCGCGCCAGCCCTGAGTGCTGCGATACAGGGAAATCAAAAGACACGGCTTAATCAAAAAGGGGGCGCTTAGCCCCCAATTTTTATGTGGTTTTTGTGAGGGTTATTTGCGGAAGCTGTCCAGCGACACAACCTCAGCATCCTTGCTTTCACCGCTATCCTCCTCGGGTGTGTCTTCAGCCTCATCCTCGTCCGTGACTTCATAGAGGACGGGGCTTTCTTCCTCTTCATCCTCGGGGCTTTCAAACCGAAGACCAAATTCAACGGAAGGGTCAACAAAGGTGCGCACCGCGTCAAACGGGATGTATAGCGGTTCTGGGCTGTCGCCAAAGTTCAACGTAATCGAAAAACCCTCATCATCCACCACCAGGTTTTCGAACCAGTGCTGAACCACAACGGTCATTTCCCCGGGGTAGCGATCCTGCAGCCATTGCGCGATCTGCACATCGGGGTGATTGGTGTCAAACGTTATGAAAAAGTGATGGTTGCCGGGCAGGCCAATTTCGCCCACTTGTTCAAGAACGGTCTTGATCAAGCTCCGCATGGCGGCATGCATCAGATTTCCATAATCGATTTCGCCGGTCATAGAGTGTTCCCTTGCTCTTTTTCAGTCAGCATAGCCGAATTTTGTGGAAACTAAAGAGATTGCGCAGATGGCGTGCACATTATTTTACCCTGTCGTCTGGCTCAGAAAAGGCAGCTGTTGCGCGGCGATGGCCAGGGCAGCCATGACGGGAAGCAACAAGAAAAGGTTGCCGCGCAGGGCTTTGAAGGTCAGCGGTGCCAGGATCACAAGGGTCAATGACAGCAGATTGATGCGGGTCCATTCCGGAAAGTCAAAGCGGAACAGCCCGGTGTCGATGCGGTGGTGTTGATCAAACAAGATCGACAGGGCGAACCATAACGACAGGTTCAGGATGACGCCAACAACCGTGGCCGTGATTGCTTTTAACGCCGCATTCAGGCGCGGGATCGTGGTCAGTTGTTCCACATAAGGCGCAGCCGCAAAAATCCAGAGGAAGCAGGGGATAAAAGTTGCCCACAAGGCGATGGCTCCTGCTGCCAGCGCAGTTGCTGCGGTCCCGGCTGTCTGTCCCGCCAGCATGGCCACAAACTGTGTGACCAGGATCAGCGGCCCCGGTGTGGTTTCCGCAAGGCCAAGGGCATCGACCATCTGTCCAGAGCTGATCCACCCCTGATCCTGAACCACAGTCTGTGTCATATAAGACAAAACCGCATAGGCACCGCCAAAGGTCACCACCGCAAGCTTGGCAAAGAACCAGCCGATATCTGCCAGAAACGGTGCACCCAACGCGGACAAGGCAATCAGTGGTATCAGCCACAGCCCGGCCCACAGGGCGATCTGGCCCAAATGGCCTGAAATGGGTGTCCTGGACCGGGGGGGCGTCGTCGCAGGCGTTGTGCCGTTGATGGAAAAAAGCGCAGGCAGCGCTGCACCGATAGTGGCGGCCACCAGGATCACCGCTGGAAAGGGCAGGTCCAGAAAAAACAGCGCCACAAAACCAAACAGCGAGAACACCCCATCCAATGGTCGGTGCAATGCCTTTTGGCTGAGCCCCCAGAGCGCTTTGAACACGATGGTGATCACAGCGGCTTTGATCCCGATGAAACCCGCCGCAACAAGGGGTTGGTTGCCAAAGGTGACATAAAGCCAAAGCAGCAGGGCAATCACCACAGCACCGGGCAAGACAAACAAGGCCCCGGCCAGCACCCCGCCCCAGGTCCCGCGCAAACGCCATCCGGCATAGGTCGCCAACTGCATGGCCTCGGGCCCCGGCAGCAACATGCAAAAACTGAGCCCGCGCAGGAACTGATCTTCGCTGAGCCAAGGACGCTTCTCGACCAGCTCTTGATGCATCAACGCGATCTGCGCGGCGGGGCCACCAAACGACAAAAGGCCGATCCGGCCAAACACCCGGAGCAACTCCGAAAAATGAGGGGACATGTCTTGTGCTCCGTTCTTCAGCCGCGCGTGCTGGGCCCGTTGTGGCCTTCGTCAAACCCATCACGCGCCCAGCGATAGAGCGCATGCGAAACGATTTGCTCTTGGTGCCTTGTTACACTGCGGCTGAACACCCCAAGCCTACGTCTGCGACACAAGCTCGTTTATCAATGTGTCATTCTCGCAAAAAAGAAGCGACGTAGCAGAGATTTATGGTGTGGTTTACCGTGTTTCATTGGGGGAAAGTGCAGGTTTCTGTTGCCAGGTACCTGCGAACCCCGCCTTACGCGGCTAGGCGCAAGGGCTTAAAGTCGGTTCGACTCGAACTGCTTACGCAGCCAGAGCAACCGGAGCACGATTGTCGTTTGCAATTGTACTAGTTTCGCCGATAACGGTGGCAGACAGCCGAGACAAAGCTAACCCCTTTAGACGTCCGTCGATCCTATTTCGGCCCCAAGATCATGACAGCCTTCCCAAACGAAGAAAGTCGCCATTGTGATTTGGTGGAGCCGCCGGGTACCGCCCCCGGGTCCGATCCGTTTATTACGAGCGCGTTTATGTCCATAGTCCCCGAAGGAACGTATCAAATATAGGCTGAGAGCACGGGGAGTTAAAGAGGCAAAATTTTGAAAGCGTTAGGCAGATTACGGCGTCTGCATCGGCAAAGCGATTTTTTTCAAAAACGAGATTGTCACACCCCTTGCGCTAAGGTCGGGATTAATCAAGCTTGGAGCCAACCCAAAACAGGAGCATGCGGCCATGGCGGACCTTGACCTCAATTTTGTCAGATCGCAGTTTCCGGCATTTGCAGAACCAAGCCTGGCCGGGCAGGCGTTTTTTGAAAACGCAGGCGGGTCTTATACCTGCGCGCCGGTTATCAATCGGCTGACGCGGTTTTACCATCAGCGCAAGGTACAGCCCTATGGCCCCTATGAGGCGTCGCGGATTGCCGGGGATGAAATGGACGCTGCGCGGTCTGGATTGGCTGCTTGGCTTGGGGTGGAAGTGGACGAGCTGAGCTTTGGCCCGTCAACCACGCAAAACACCTATGTTCTGGCGCAGGCCTTTCGCCAGTTTCTGTCGCCCGGCGAAGCCATTGTGGTGACGGATCAAGACCACGAAGCCAACAGCGGCCCCTGGCGCAGGCTGGCGGAGGATGGGATCGACATACGCGAATGGAAAATGAACCCTGAAACGGGCGAGCTTAAGCTTGAGGCGCTGGAAGCGCTGTTGGACGAGGATGTGCGTCTGGTCTGCTTCCCACATTGCTCCAATGTTGTAGGGCAGGTGAACCCGGTCTCGGATATCACAGCCATCGCCCATGCGGCGGGCGCGTTTGTCTGCGTGGACGGGGTCTCTTATGCACCGCACGGGTTGCCCAATGTCGAAACACTTGGGCCCGATATCTATTTGTTTTCCGCCTATAAAACCTATGGACCGCATCAAGGGATCATGGTTGTGCGGCGTGCCCTGGCAGATCTGTTGCCGAACCAGGGGCATTTTTTCAACGGCGATGTCCGGTACAAGCGCTTTACCCCCGCCGGTCCGGATCACGCGCAGGTTGCTGCCTGTACAGGCATGGTCGAATATTTCGAAAGCCTGGCCGCTCACCACGGCGCTGGCGCTTTGGATCAGGGGCAGCGCGCTGGTTTGGTCCATGATCTGATGCGTGCGCATGAAGTGGCGTTGATGCGCCCCGTGCTGGATTGGATAAAAGCCAAGAACAATCTGCGTCTTTTGGGGCCGGTCGACCCCGTGGAGCGCGCGCCGACCTTGGCGCTGGCGTTAGAGGATCCGCCAACAGATATCGCGGCCGCCTTGGCAGATTGCGGCATTATGGCGGGTGCCAGCGATTTTTACGCAGTGCGTGCGCTTCGTGCACTGGGAATTGATCCAGATCGTGGAGTGTTGCGTATCTCCTTTACACATTACACGTCGCCCGACGAAATAAATCATCTTCTCAACGCGTTGGAGGATGTCCTGTAGGCGCAAAAGGAGATTGAATTGTCAGAAGACCAACCGATTATCTGGTGGATCCGGCGTGATCTACGGCTGTCTGACAATCCGGTACTACATCAGATCACCCGTGAGGGGCGCGCGGTCCTGCCGGTCTATATTTGTGATCCCGCCGAGGACGCGCTGGGAGCAGCGCCGCAGTTTCGTTTGGGCCTGGGGCTGGCCAAGCTGGCGCAATCCCTCAAAGCGCAAGGCCTGCGTCTGATTGTGAAACGCGGCGATGCGCGGTCGGTTCTAAGCGATCTCGCCAAGGAGACACAGGCCCATGGGGTCTATTGGTCGCGTCTTTATGATCCCGCGTCGATTGAGCGCGACACCGAGGTCAAGACAACCCTGCGTTCACAAGGTGTTACGGCGCGTTCCTTTGGTGGTCGCCTGCTGTTTGAGCCTTGGACGGTTCAAAAGAAATCAGGTGGCTTCTTTCAGGTCTACACGCCATTCTGGCGCGCCGTCTCTCCATTGCCAGTGCCGCCACCATTGTCTGCGCCAAGTGATCTCAGACAGCCGATGCGTTGGCCAAACAGTCTGAGGCTGGAGGATCTGGACTATGACCGGCGCATGCATCACGCGGCGGATGTGGTGGCCTCTCACTGCCGGGTGGGGGAGGAATTGGCCTTGGCACGGGCAGAGACTTTTGTGCAGGAAACCCTTGCGCAATATGATGTGCTGAGGGATGTGCCGGGACAGGATGCAACGTCAGGCCTGTCTGAAAACCTTGCCTGGGGGGAAATCAGCCCGCGCCAGATCTGGGCGATGTGTGACAAGGCGCCCCCGTCGCGGGCGGTTGAGACCTTTCGCAAAGAGCTGGTTTGGCGGGAGTTTTCCTACCATCTCATGTATCATACACCACATATCCTGACCCGAAACTGGCGGGAGGGCTGGGATGCCTTTCCCTGGACCCATGAGATCGGCCCAGAAGTGCTGGCTTGGCAGCGGGGGCAGACGGGCATCGATTTGGTCGATGCCGGAATGCGCGAGCTTTTGGTGACCGGAAAGATGCACAACCGGGTTCGCATGGTTTCCGCAAGCTACCTGTGTAAGCATTTGATGGCACACTGGAAAACCGGCATGGACTGGTTTGAAAACTGCCTTGTTGACTGGGATCCGGCGGCCAATGCGATGGGTTGGCAATGGGTGGCCGGTTGTGGACCTGATGCAGCGCCATTCTTTCGAATTTTTAACCCCGACGGTCAGCGTCAAAAATTCGACCCGGCTGGAACCTATTGCAACCGTTGGATCGCCGAGGGGCAATTGACGCCTGCGTCCCTTTCAATTGATTTTTTTAAAGCCTGTCCAAAAAGCTGGACGCTGTCGGCAAACGCGCTACGTCCCGATCCGGTTGTCAATTTGACCGAGGGGCGCAATCGGGCGCTTGCGGCATATCAGGCAATGAAACAAAGGGGCTAGGGAAAAAAGCGCAGAGAAAACTTGTCACAAATCTGTTTCTTTTCTAGCCTGAAAACATAATGATTACGACGGGGAAGCGAATGCCATTCACGACCACCGAAGGCCACAAGAACCTGCCACGTTATTTTTCGCAGGTCTTTCATGCGCTCTGCAAAATGGAAGCAGGGCAATTAGACATTTATCTACCGGACGGGCGGGTTTTTCGCGCCAAAGGGCATGCGCCCGGCCCGGCCGCTGACTTACACATCCACCATACCGACAGTTTTGCGCGTCTGATCCGCGAAGGCGATCTGGGGTTTTCGGACGCCTATCTGGAAGGCTGGTGGAGCACAAGCGACCTGCAAGCCTTTATGGATCTGGTTCATATGGGCGCGGACACCGTTTATGACGGGTTTCCGGGGCAATCCCTGGCCCGGGCCTATGAGCGGTTCCGGTTTTGGCTGCACCGCAATCACCGCAAACAAGCACGCAAGAACATCTCTTATCACTATGATTTGGGGAATGATTTCTACAGCCTGTGGCTCGACGACACCATGACCTATTCCAGTGCCAAGTTCGACACGGGCCAAGAAAGCCTGGAAGGGGCGCAAACTGCCAAATACGCGTCGATGGTGGATCAGATGGGGGTGAAACCCGGCGATCACGTGTTGGAAATCGGCTGTGGTTGGGGGGGATTTGCTGAATACGCAGCCAAAGAACGGGGATTAAAGGTCACAGGGCTGACGATCAGCGAAGAACAGTTGAAATTCGCACGCGAACGTATTGATCGGGCAGGGCTTTCTGGGCAGGTGGATCTGCGGATGCAGGACTATCGCGATTGCCAGGGTCGGTTTGACGGCATCGCATCCATCGAGATGTTCGAGGCTGTGGGGCAGAAATACTGGCCCACTTATTTCGACACCATCCGCAACCGGCTGAAACCCGAGGGGCGCGCGACCTTGCAGATTATCACGGTCGCTGACCGCCGCTGGGAGATTTATCAGCGCGGGATTGATTTCATTCAGAAACATATCTTTCCCGGCGGTATGCTGCCAAGCCCTGCCGTCTTGCGTCAGCAAGTGGAGAACGCAGGTCTCAAAGTGGAACAATCGGTTGAATTCGGCCCAAGCTATGATCAGACCTTGCGACGCTGGCACAGCACATTCAATGAGCGTTGGGACCAGATTCAGGGACTTGGGTTTGACGAGCGCTTCCGTAAAATGTGGAATTTCTACCTAACCTCTTGTGCGGCTGCGTTCAAAACCGGTACCTGTGATGTGACGCAGATCACAATTGCCCATCGTTCTTAGGAAGTTACCCAAATGCCCACTGCCGCCCGATTAGCCGCCGCGTTATTTATGGCTGCGTTGGCATTTGTGGTGTCACTTCAGGTTATGCCACTGATGCCCGAGGGCACAGATTTCGGTTACTTCGTGCATTTTAACGTGGTTCTGGGGTCAATGGTGGGCTGGGTCTACATGGGTGCGCGGGCGGGGCATGGGTTTGTCCCCTCGCTCAACAACGGTTTGACGGGAATGGCCCTTTTGGTGATGGGCGCGCTTTTCGCGCAAGGTGCCTGGGAAATGTTCCGTTTGGCCAACAGATTACGCTATGATGGGCCATTTGAAGCCATTGCAGCGATTTTCACGATTGCCTTGGAGTATTTCTTTGTTATCGCTGTACCAAATGTTTGGGCAACATTGATTGTTGGTGGCTGTTTGGTTGGCATGCTGACCGAACGTGCTGCGCGACGCTGGAGTTAATCTGGGATCAAGGATCCAATTACAGTGATTGATTTGTTTTTTTACGGCACCTTGCGGTCGTTGCCGGTGCTGGAACGTGTTTTGGGACGTCCCGTAGCTCAGCTGAAAACGGCTGAAGCCAATTTGGACGGCTACCAGGTCTATGAGGTGGCGGGGCAACCGTTCCCGACCATCACAGCAGAAGCAGGCGCGCAGGCCACAGGGTTGTTGGTCCATGATCTCGGGCCTGAGGATCTGGATGCGCTTGCGCATTACGAGGCCGGGTTTTCCTGTGATGTGGAAGAATGCCGGGTCACCTTGGCGGATGGCAGCGTCTTGCACGCGCAGATGTTCGTCCCGGACAAAGAGGATTGGACTCTGGGGGCGCTTTGGGATTTTCAGGCCTGGCAGCGGCAATGGGAACCACTTTGCATCCGCGCAACCGAAGAAATCATGGCCTGGAAGGGACGCCGCGCACCTGAACAAATGGCGGCAAGCCTCAATTCGATCCGCAATCGCGCGTCCGCTTGGGTCGCGCTGCAGGCGGGGGAGGAGCATCCTGACCATCCGTTAGAGCGCGATGTGGTGGTGCATGCGCACAAACGCGAATACATCAACTATTTTGCCATGGATGAAATGGACCTGCAGTATCGTCGTTTTGATGGAACGATGAGCGAGGTGATCAATCGCGGGTCCTTTCTGGTTGGGCGGGCCTCGGCTGTTTTGCCTTATGACCCGTGGAGGGATGAGGTGCTGTTGATCCAGCAATTCCGCGCCGCGGTCTACATCGCGGGCGATCGTCGCCCCTGGCTGTGGGAGGCGGTGGCCGGTGTGGTGGACCCCGGCGAATCTCCGGAAGAGGCAGCCATTCGAGAATCCAAAGAGGAGGCAGGCATCCGTGTACAGCAATTGGAACGGGTTTCTGAAATTTTTCCGTCCTCCGGATCATCGGGTGAATTTGTTTACTTGTACGTGGGTGTCGGCAGCTTTGAGCGGATCGCCCAAGGGGGAGGATTGGACTGCGAGGGCGAGGATATTCGTCACCGCGTTCTGGGTTTCCAAGAGTTCATGGACGGAATTGACGCGGGCGCCTATCGGGATGGCCCTTTGGTGACCTGCGCCTTGTGGCTGGCACGGCACCGCGAACGGCTGCAGCAGCAATCGAAATGACCTAATCCCTTGAGGTTCCTGCCTTGTGAAGCCGGGTTGGCTTCGCTACATCAGGGAGGGAATGATCGAAAGGGAAACCATGCGCATTGCACGCGACTTGGCCGATGCCATTGGCCACACGCCACTTATCCGTTTGAACCGTGTCAGCGACGAGACCGGATGTGAGATCCTGGGCAAGGCCGAGTTCATGAACCCCGGCCAGTCGGTCAAAGACCGCGCCGCGCTTTACATCATCAAAGACGCAATTGCGCGTGGTGATCTGAAGCCGGGCGGCACCATTGTGGAAGGCACTGCCGGCAACACCGGTATTGGCCTTGCGCTTGTTGGTGCGTCGATGGGGTTCAAAACCGTGATCGTGATCCCGGAAACCCAGTCGCAAGAGAAAAAAGACATGTTGCGGCTTGCGGGCGCGCAATTGGTGCAGGTGCCTGCGGCCCCTTACAAGAATCCCAACAACTATGTGCGCTATTCTGAACGTTTGGCCAATGAGCTGGCCAAGACAGAGCCAAACGGCGCGATCTGGGCGAACCAGTTCGACAATGTGGCAAACCGTCAGGCGCATGTGGAAACCACAGCCCCTGAGATCTGGGAACAGACCGGCGGCAAAGTGGACGGGTTCACCTGTGCAGTCGGTTCAGGCGGCACACTGGCAGGCGTGGCCGAAGTTCTGCAGCCCAAAGGTGTCAAGGTTGCGCTGTCTGACCCGCTGGGTGCTGCGCTTTACTCGTTCTACACCACCGGTGAGCTGGCCTCGGAAGGTTCCTCCATCACCGAAGGCATCGGCCAGGGCCGGATCACCAAGAACCTGGAAGGGTTCACACCGGATTTCTCTTACCAGATCCCGGATGCAGAGGCGCTGCCTTATGTGTTTGATCTGCTGCATGACGAAGGTCTGGTGCTGGGTGGTTCTTCTGGGATCAACATCGCGGGTGCCGTGCGCATGGCCAAGGAAATGGGCCCCGGCCACACCATTGTGACGATCCTTTGCGACTATGGAACACGCTATCAGTCAAAACTGTTCAACCCGGACTTCCTGCGTGACAAGCAGCTGCCCGTGCCTGATTGGATGACCCACGCGCCGTCCTCGATCCCTGGTGTGTTTGAAGACGTATGAGCGGTGGATTGACCCACATGTTAAAATTTTTCCTGAGGCTGATCGTAATGGTCAGCCTTTGTGTTTCTGTACAGGTCACCCTTGCAGCCGCACAAACCACGGACGAGGGCCGCGCCTATTATCAGGCCTGGCTGAAAACCGCAGATCGCGCCGAACAGGTGATCGACGCCAAGCGCGCGTCAACGGTGTCGCTGGAACAACTCAGACTGGATCTGGCCAGTTATCGCGATCGCTTCCGCGAAGAGCAGTCCAAGAACGGCGAACGTATTGTCACGCTTCAGGCGCAGTTGGATGCCTTGGGCGAGGCTCCTGCTGAGGGCGAAAGTGAGCCCGAAGACCTGGCAACCCTGCGCGCGCGCCTGACCCAGCAGCTGTTGGACCTCCGCGTGCCGCGTATCGTGTCCGAAGAAGCCTTTCGCCGGGCGGACGGGTTGATCAATGAGGTCGACAAGATCATCCGGGACCGGCGTAAGACAGTGTTGCTGCAGCGGGGCGCCACACCGCTGAACCCCGAAAACTGGACCGATGCTTTGGCCAGCCTGGCCTCGGCCAGCTATTCCATGTGGAATGAAACGGCCCAGCAGGTCGCGCAGGAAACCACGTTGCGCAAGATTGAAGGTAACTGGCCGACGCTGCTGGTGCTTTTGGCGATTGGTGGTGCGTTGCTTCTGCGCGGTCGCGCCATTTCGTTGAAGACGGCCGCTTATGTCCGCCGACATGCCCTGCAAAGCACGGCCATCTGGGAGTTTTGCGTCTCCCTGTGGCAGGTGATCCTGCCCTATGCTGGGATTGTTCTGATTGTCACTGCGATCAAGATGGCAAACCTGGTGGGCGTGCGCGGGTCCCTGTTGATTGATGGGGTACCACGTTGGGCGCTGATCCTTTTGGCCTTTCACTGGCTGGGCGGGCGACTTTATGCGCGACGCGATGAAAACCCCTTGTTCCCGGTCGATCCCAAGAACGCCGCGGCCACCTGGCTGGTGGTGGATCTGTTAGCGGTCATTTTGGTCGCCAAAGAGATGCTGAGCACGCTGGAGGATTTCATCTTCTTCTCCGAAGGTGCGCTGGCCGTTGTCCGGTTTCCCCTGATCCTCATGGCGGCCCTGTTGATGCTGCGCCTGCACCGGATTGGCAAACAACAACGCAGTGACGCACCGGACTCTGAGGGAGACGAAGGCGCGCTGGTTGTTGGGGTCAATGGCATTATCCAAACAGTGCGACGTGTGGCCTATCTCTTTGGCTTCCTGTCACCGGTTTTGGCGGCAGCGGGTTACATCAATGCGGCAGAAGCGCTGATTTACCCCTCGATCCTGACACTGGCGTTGATTGCGACACTTCTGGTGCTGCAGCGGTTCCTGGTCGATGTTTATGGCTTCTTCAGCAAACAAAACCGCGAGACCGCCTCTGACAGCCTGGTGGCCGTTCTGCTGGGCTTTCTGCTGGTTTTGCTCAGCGCACCATTGTTTGCGTTGATCTGGGGCGCACGACAGGCGGATCTGTTGGAATTGTTGAACAAGCTGCGCAATGGCTTTCAGGTTGGCGATGTGTCCATCTCCCCAACCGCGTTCCTCAGCTTTGCGGTGATCTTTGCCATCGGCTATATGGTCACTCGCATCGTCCAAAGCAGTCTGCGCACCTCGCTCTTGCCCAAGACGCGGCTGGATCCGGGCGGGCAGAACGCAATTGTCTCCGGCACGGGGTATATCGGGATCTTCCTGGCCGCTGTGGTGGCTATTTCTGCGGCGGGGCTTGATCTGTCTTCGCTGGCCATCGTGGCGGGTGCCTTGTCGGTTGGTATCGGTTTTGGCCTTCAGACGATTGTGTCGAACTTTGTCTCTGGCATCATCTTGTTGATCGAACGCCCGATCTCCAAAGGGGACTGGATCGAGGTCGGCGGCATGATGGGCTATGTGCGCGATATTTCGGTACGTTCGACGCGGATTGAAACCTTTGACCGGACTGATGTGATTGTTCCGAACTCGGATCTGATTACTGGGACCGTCACTAACTTTACCCGCGGCAACACCGTGGGGCGGGTGATCGTGTCGGTTGGTGTGGCCTATGGCACCGATCCGCGCCTGGTCGAAGGCATCCTGTTTGATATTGCCAATGCCCACCCGATGGTTCTGGCCAAACCCGCGCCCAGCGTGGTGTTCCAGGGCTTTGGCGCGGACAGTTTGGATTTCGAGATCCGCGCGATCCTGCGCGACGTCAACTGGATGCTGTCCGTGAAATCCGACATCAACTACGAGATCGAAAAGCAGTTCCGCAAGAAGGGGATCGAGATTCCCTTTGCCCAACGCGACTTGTGGATTCGCAATCCCGAAGCGCTGCGCGGGGCGTCTGACGCCTAAACAGAGAGCTGAGAGTGACACGCAGAGGGCCCGATATTCACAGTGTCGGGCCCTTTCTTTGTGGGGAGAAAAAGCCTCGCAAAAAACAGTCACATTTCAGCAAAGAAAATCGGTTTTCGCTCTTGCAATCCCCTCTGTAATCAAAGATATATCCGCCTCACGGAGAGGTGGCCGAGTGGTCGAAGGCGCACGCCTGGAAAGTGTGTAGGCGGGAAACCGTCTCCAGGGTTCGAATCCCTGTCTCTCCGCCATTTTACCTTTCTTTAGAAAAACGACCTGACCAATTCATCAAACGATGGAGTGTTTGCAGCTGTTCAATAGCCGATTTCACAAGGGTATCAGGTGTGGTCTGCGGCGGTCGGTGTGTGGATGATGGTCCGTGTTCCGCTCTTTCGCTTGTTGAGTGCACAGGGGATTGAGCCGGGATGAAGCCACCCGCTCAGGAAAGGGCGTGTCGCAAAGGCAAATGAGCAACTCTCGACACGGTGCCAACAGAGAACGAAGCGCGGTCAGGGGAGTCCATTCACATAAATGTAAATTCGGCGAATCATGTTCAACTCACGCTTTGTTCGAAATGAAGACACATTGGCCAAGTATTTGAAGCGGTTGTTGCCGAAATTTGGATATTCAAAAAACAGCAACAAATTTCAGCGAGCGTCGGAGACCAACTCCCGCTTTGGGTGTGTGTGTTTACCGTTTTGGTACAATTTCCAAAAAAATAGCGAGTTTTGTTGGTTTGGGCCGGAATTGTTTCATATTTAGAAACGAAGTTTACGTAACTTTACCACTTAAGACCGATTTAGAGGTTGTCCCGCGCTTGGTACGATCACACCTGTACGAAAGTTAAGAAAGATTAACCTTTGTTGCAGCGCAGGTGAGCTTTAAAAGGAATGTTGCCCTTGGGGGGGTGAAAACCTGTGATGTGCGACGCGGTGGCGTCGCCGTACGTGCGATACAAACGCAGCGGGAACTGCATTTGTATACGTAAGACCTGTAAAGGTAATCGGCTATGCCGTTACCTTCGGTGATCGTCAGGCTATCTCATCTCCTAGAATGGATTTTTTACGACGTTTTGGTCATGCCTGGAACGTCGCGATGTTTAGGTACGGTTTGGCGCTTGTGCGTCGAAAAGGAGAACGTGATGGCGGATAATTTTGATAACCCGTATGCCGCAAATCTCATTGGTTTGTGGGATTTTCGGAACGGGTTTGAAAATGACGACACTGGCCTTGGTGACGGGATCGCACAGGATGGTGCCGCCGCCGGTGGTGGTGTTTTCGCCAGTGACCAGTTCTTTGGTGACGGTTTTGGCGCACGGTTTGATGTCGATGATGGCGATGACCAGGAATTCGACCTGACTGCAGGGTCGATTGTAACATCGTTTAACCTGAACACTTTGGATGGGACACAAACCGTTGTCAGCCGTGGTTTGGCCGGCGCTGATGGGTCCGATCCTGAACAGTTCGAAATCCGCGTGACCGAAGATGGGCGCGTGCAAGTGTTTCATGCCGAGGGGGGCGAAACCGCGCTTCTGACAACGGATCCCGGTTTCCTGGATGCGGGTGATCAGGTCAAAGTCATCTATTCTTGGACACCGGACGGCGTAAAGGCGGTGTTTGAGAACACAACCGATGGAACCAGCACCACGGCCTCGGATGATACGGTCAGCTTGGATTTGGATATCACCAGCCCCAGCGAGCAAAGCTTTGCCATTGGTGCGCGCGAAACCACAGAAGGCATATACGATCAGAACCTGTCAGGTGGTATCGATTATGTCGCAGTCTTGGATGACGATGTTATCGCCGAGGGGCTGGATGGGATCGTTGAAGGCACCGAAGGCGGTGACCTGATCGACGAAAGTTACCTGGGGGATCCCGAAGGCGATCGCATTGACGCCGGGGATGCAATCAACCCTGCAGATGGCCCGGATGATGATCTGGTCCAGGCCGGCGGCGGTGATGACACCGTTCTGGCGGGCGAGGGTGACGACACCGTCCACGGCGGCGGCGGTAACGACAGTATCGAAGGCGGCACCGGTGACGATGTTTTGCATGGTGACAGCAACGTGCCGGGGGCGACCACAAGCCCTGGCCGCGAAGTGTTCCGTTGGGACGAAGCACCAGATCCAGACGACGGCGGGCAAGTTGACAGCCGCGACGATCTGAGTGGTGGTTTCAGCCAAGACACCGGTTCGGTCACTGTTGAGTTTTCGGTGCTGAACCAGGATGCCAATGTCGACACAGAGTTTTCTAACGTCACCAACCATGTGACGGGTATCAACTCGGGCGGGGGCACCGTTGACACCGGGAGCTCGCTGAGCTCCCTGACCAATGGTCGCGGCAATGAGGCAGAGTATCGTCTGGATTTCTCTGGCCCGGTTGAAGATGTCTCTTTCCGGATTAACGACATTGACGGCGGCGGCGTCGTGCGTGTCACCGCGTTTGACGCGGATGGTAACCCGGTTGAAGTCAATATCGGCGGTGGGCCAAACCTGACCCTGGCAGACACGGATACGGTGCCGGGGGATGATACAGCCATTTCCGATGGCGCTTACTCCAGCACCGATGATCCGAGCTATTCCTTGTTGGTGAATATTCCGGGGCCCGTTTCCCGGATCGAAATTGAACACGAACAGGATGGCGGCAACTCTGGTATTCAGGTCACTGACGTCTATTTTGACCCGATTGTTGATGTGCCGGTCACGGATCCAGGTAATGACACCATCGATGGCGGTGACGGCGACGATATTATCATTGCCGGGGATGGCGATGACTCTGTCATCGGGGGCGATGGCTCTGACAGCGTGTCTGGCGATGATGGCGATGACGTCATTGATACCTCTGGCAACGGACCTGCACCGCTGCCGGATCGCGGATTTGATGGCTATACCGGGACAACACCCGATATTCCTGCGGTTCCTGCGGATGCAGATCCAGAGGATGACCGCGACACGGTCGACGGTGGCGCGGGTGATGACACCATTACCACGGGCGATGATGCTGACCTGATCACAGGGGGTGACGGTCTGGACGTGATCGATGGCGGCATTGATGACGACACCATCGATGGCGGTGACGACGCGGATGAGATCACCGGAGGCGAAGGTTCGGACAGTCTCCTGGGCGGCGAAGGCGATGACACCATTTATGGCGGCCTGGACCCGGTTTTCCCGGATGGGCTGAACATCACCGACGATGGCTCTGATGGCCGTCCCGTGGACCCTGATCCAACCAATGGTATGGACACCATTGACGGCGGCGCAGGCAACGATCTGATCTTTGGTCAGGACGATGACGACAGCATCGACGGCGGCACAGGCAATGATACGATCGATGCGGGCATCGACGACGACACCGTTGTTGGCGGTGAAGGCGACGATAGCATCCTTGGTGGTCAGGGCGCGGATGATCTGTCCGGTGGTCTGGGCGAAGATACCATCGATCTGGGCACTGACGGTCAGGCGGATACGGCCACGGGTGGTTTGAACTCTGACCTCTTTACCGGTGCGGGCGTTGGCGACGATATCGTCGGTGGCGAAGATCCGGATGGCTCGGACGTCGACGTGTTGGACCTGCGCGGCACTGCGGAACCGGGAGGCTCGATCAGCGTTGATTTCACGCCGGGGGATGCCGAAAGCGGTACGGTCTCTTACTTTGATGCCGATGGCGTGTTGACTGGTACGGCGACCTTCTCGGAAATCGAAAACGTCATTCCGTGTTTTACGCCGGGTACATTGATCGCAACTCCCGAAGGCGAACGCCGGGTTGAGGATCTGCAGGTGGGTGACCGGGTGATCACCCGTGACAATGGCATCCAAGAGATCCGCTGGTTCGGCCAGCGCCACATGACTGGCGCAGAACTGTCAGAGAATGCCAAGCTGCAGCCGATCCTGATCCGTCAAGGCGCGTTGGGCAATGGCCTGCCAGAGCGGGATATGATGGTGTCGCCCAACCACCGCGTGTTGGTGGCCAATGACAAGACCGCGCTCTATTTTGAGGATCGCGAGGTTTTGGTGGCTGCAAAACATCTGGTTGGTCTGGAAGGCGTCGACGCGGTTGAAGCGGACAGTGTGACCTATATCCACTTTATGTTCGACCAGCATGAGGTTGTCTTGTCCGATGGGTCCTGGACCGAGAGCTTCCAGCCGGGGGATCAAACCCTGCGCGGACTGGACAGCGCCCAACGTGCAGAGATCTTTGCACTGTTCCCCGAGCTTAAGTCCGAGACCGGACGTGAGGCTTATGTGGCGGCGCGTCGCTCGCTCAAGAAACATGAGGCGCGACTGCTGGTTCACTAAGCCCAGCGCCAAGAATGTGCAAAAGCGGGTCGCCTGTGCGGCCCGCTTTTTCTATGGATCTAACGATGCGCGCCAGTGCGCCCAGGCTTCGGGCGTGTCTAGGTCCACAAGGGCGCGTTGACCAGGCAGGGGCACAGGGGTGACCGGCTCAGATTTCAAAACGGACCGGGCCCCGTGGTCGCCATGCAGGCGCGTCAATTGCGGGAACAGGCGTTTGGGAAACAAAACGGGATGTCCGGGCCTGCCATCTGCGGCTGCGGCCCGCGCGATGTTTTCCTGGTCCGGATCAAAAGCCGCTGCGACGCTCAGAAGGTCTGATGTCTCAACCTCTGGCATATCGCCGGGCAGGATCATCACGGCGCGCGTTGCGTCTGGCAGGGCGGCAACACCCCGGCGGATCGATGCGCTCATCCCCTCGGATGCATCGGGCACAGGCACTGGTTTTGCCGCGTCGATCAGCCCTACACGGGGGTGATCCAGATCCGGCAGGGTCACAAGAACATCGAGCCCAGTTGCCGCCGCGCGGGCGCAAATGCAGGTCAGCAAAGGCTGGCCCTGAACCTGTTCAAACATTTTGTCCCCGCCCCGCATGCGCGCGGATCGCCCGGCCGCAAGGATTAGGACGGCGATGCCGCTCATTTCAGGGGGCGTATCTTGAGCCCTGTGACCCGGTTGCCTTCGCGGGAGGTGACCTCAAACCGGAACCCATGAAAGGAAAACACCTGACCGGTGGTTGGGATCATCTGCGCCTCATGGATCACCAGGCCCGCTATTGTGTTGGCTTCGTCATCCGGCAGGGACCAGTCCGTGGCCCGGTTCAAATCGCGAATGGTGGTTGCCCCTTCCACCAGGAAATGGCCATCTTCGCTTTTGATCGCGACCTTCTCGGCGTCTGGGTCAAACTCATCGGTGATCTCGCCTACGATCTCTTCCAGAATGTCTTCCAGCGTTATCAGTCCGCGCAGCGCGCCATATTCATCCACCACCAGCGCAAAATGCGACCGTTGATGCAGGAACTGGCGCATCTGATCATCCAGGGATGTGGTTTCGGGTACAAAATACGGCGGCTTGGCCACATCGGTGATCTGAAAGTTTTTCAACACGGTGCTGTCGCCATCCGCCGCGCTGACCAGAGCATAGAGCTGGCGCGACAGATCTTTGGCATGAACCACGCCGATGATGTTTTCAGGCTCATCCTTATAGACCGGCAGACGGGTATGGCGGCTTTCCAGACATTGGGTCAGGATCGCTTCGGGTTCATCATCGGCGTTGATCATCTCGATGTTGGACCGGTGCAGCATGATCTCTTCCACCAGACGTTCCGACAGATCCAACGCTCCCAGGATCCGGTCGCGGTCTTCCTTCTCAACCAAGCCTTCGGAGTGCCCCAGATTCAGCGCGCCCTCGATCTCTTCACGCACCGCCATAATATGGCTGTCGGGGTCAATTTTGACGCCAAAGATGCGCAGAACACCGCGCACAAAAAAGCGCACCGCTCCGACAATGGGCGCAAGCACCGTGACCAAAAAGCCAATGATGGGCGCTACGGTCGAGGCTGCTTTTTCTGCGTTCGAGATGGCATAGGTCTTGGGCAGAACTTCCGCGAAGATCAAAACCAACAGGGTCATAACCAGTGTTGCCAGCGCGACGCCGCTTTCCCCAAATGCCCGGGTAAAAAGGGCGGTCGCCATGGACGCGGCAAGGATGTTGACCAGGTTGTTGCCCAACAGGACCGAGCCGATCAGCCGTTCGTTGTCTTCGGTGATGGTCAACGCCTGCTGCGCACCGCGCGACCCTTTGTCGGCCTGGACCCGCAGTTTCCCACGAGAGGCTGCGGTCAGGGCCGTCTCTGAGCCAGAGAAGAAGCCCGACAGGACCAAGAGCAACAAGATACCCCCTGAGGTGATCCAGAAGGTGCTGTCAAAACTTGAAATATCAGAAATGTCCATCGGTTACGCCCTGCCATTCTTTGATGTGGTTATGGGCATCCTCCCCGGTTCGATCAAGGGTTCGTGGCCAAGATCCTGGTAATGCGGCTTATTGGTTCATTCACTCTCAGCCTGCGCCAGCGGGTGGTGGTCGTGAACCAGCTCTTCCAGCTGTGAGCGCAGGACATGTGTGTAGATCTCAGTTGTGGCGATATCGGCATGGCCCAACATGACTTGGATGGCGCGCAGATCCGCGCCGTTGGCCAGCAAATGTGTCGCAAAGGCATGGCGCAGGGTATGGGGTGTCACCTTATCCGGAGAGACGCCACCGGCCACGGCCAGCTCTTTGACCAGCAAATAGAACCTGTGGCGGGTCAGATGGCCATCCTTGCCACGCGACGGGAACAGAAAGCGGGAAATCGGCTTGCCCTTGGCCTGCGCCGCTTCTTCGGCCGCGTCCCGGGCGGTGATCCAGGCCGCAAGCGCCGTGCGCGCGGTTGAAGACAGGGGAACCAGCCGTTCTTTGCTGCCTTTGCCCAGAACCAACAGCATCTGCGGATTGCCCCGTGCGCTGGCCACGGGCAGGGACACCAGCTCGCTCACCCGCATGCCGGTGGCATAAAGAAGTTCCAACAGGCAGGTATTGCGCAGCCGATCCGTTTGGTTGCGGCCCGTGGCGCGTGCGGCCTCCAGCAATTGGTCGACTTCGCCCACGTCCAGTGTTTTGGGCAGCCGTTTGGAACGCCCGGGGCCTTTGATCTGGATCGCCGGATTGTCACTGCGCCAGCCTTCCTCAAAGGCGAAGCGATAGATTTGTTTGATCGCGGACAACCGCCGGGCGCGGGTAGATTGCGACAGGCCCTGTGCATCACAGGACATCAGGTATTCTTCGATGTGGCTGCGGTCCGCATCCGCAAAACTGAAACCGCGCGTTTGCAGCCATCCGGCAACATCCCGCAGATCCCGGCCATAGGCCAGCAATGTGTTGCGCGCGGCTCCGATTTCAGCGGCCTGCGCCTCCAGAAAAAGGGAGATCCAGTCCAAAGACGTGGGGGGCACAGGCATAGTCATCGCTCCAAAATCGCCAGCTGCAGGGCTGCACGGCGCGCGGTGTCTTCCAACCCAACCAGGCGGAAGGTGGCCAAGGCGCTGCTTAGCGCGGACCAATTGCCATCACTTCCCTGATCAAACAAGACCATAGCTTGCAAAATCGCCTCTCCCAAACGGCCGCTTTCGATCTTCTGACGCAAATGGGTGGGCACTTCGGTTTGGGGAGCATCGGCGGCAAAGGCGCGAGAAATCGCCCCTTGCACCGGTGTCAGCGCAGGTTGGGCCTCCGCAGCGACATCTTTGCCCATGGCAACTGCGGTCAGAAAATCATTATTGGCGCCGCCACTGGGGGGCAATAGGGCTGCCAGCTCATATTCAGGTGCCAAAAGGCGCACGCGCCAAGCCAGCTCGGCGGCAGATCCTGTCAGGTTAAACTGTGTCAACGCATCTGCAAACAGCTCAGCAAATCCGGTTTCGATCCCGGATTGTTTTACAGCCACCCAAGCGGTCGGCAGAGTTTTGGCAACGGCTTCTGAACTTCCGGATTTAAGAGCTGTTTCAAAGCGTTGTAGGGCAGAGACCCGATCCCATACACCGCCGGAGGCTGCCGGTTTGCGTTCGCTGAACAGACCCAACAGCTGGTTGGGGTGAAGCGCGCCGATGTGCACCAGCCGCTCTGCCGCCTCAAGCTGTGCTTTCCATCCGGCGATGTCGCGCAAATCTGCGGCAGCAAAGGCGCGTGGAAGATTTGTGGTCGGCAGCGGCTCACCAATCGATTCAAACAAGCGAAAGGTCAGCGGGCGCACAGTGTCAGGCGCAGACGGCGGCGGGGCAAATTCAAAGACATCGGGGTTCAGAAACCGGTCCAACAGGTTCAGCTCAGCCTCGGGCAACAGGTTCAGCGTATGCGCGCTTTCCAACAACAGGGCGGCGGTTGTCCAATCACCCAGACGGGCGTCACAGAAAATCCTCTCGGCATAGCTTGGTGCCAAGTGCGGCATGCGCAGCAGCGCAGCGCAGGCGCGATCTTCGTCCCCAGTCAACAAGCTTGCGTCAAACCAACGTTGAAACCGCGCCGGGCTTTGAGTTGGGCCAGCCTGTTCGGCGAGGGCCTGAGCCGGATCCGTAGCACCCAGATCCATCAGACGATCAAGGCGCGCCAACAGCAGCTGATCGTCGTCTTCTTCCGGAGCGCGGGCTTCGGACAGCAACAGCGTGAACAGCAGCGACTGCATGGCCGGGCTGTCGGTGACACGCACTGTGGCCAATAGGCGGGTCAAATCCTCAGGACTGCTGCCGCTCCACAGATCCATCGGCAATCCGGTGGCCGCAGCCGAGACCAGGCCGATGGGCTGAGGCAAGGACTTCAAGGGCTTAACTGTTATCTCGGGACGCCGTGCGGTTTTGGTCACCGGCGGTTCCAGCAAAATCGTTTCTGGCAAAGTGGTGGACTGCGGCTCAGGCGTCAGCCAGTCAATCGCGGCCAGCGGCTGTTGGGCATGCGTTGCCTCGCCCAGCAGGCTGACTGTTGTCGCCATGGTCACGAGGACCGGTCTAATCTGCATCCAAAATCACCGGTTTGCGCACCTCTGTTGTAGGGGCCGCGAAATCAGCGCCAAACCACGGCCCGATATATGCGTAGCCGACCAGCGCGATGCCTGCCAAAATGACCAAATAAAACAAATATTTGAATATACGCCCCATGGTGTGCTCTGCCTGTTTCTCTATCTTTTCTAAAAGTTATATATGGCCTTTTGACGAATATCACGTCATTCACAGAAGAATGAGCGAAAAAGAGCACAAACAAGCGCTTGCAGAAGCAGCGCAAAGCCCCAAGCTGCACAAGACGGTTGTCATGGTCGGCATGATGGGCGCCGGCAAGACTGCGGTGGGGCGGGCTTTGGCCCAACGTCTTGGTGTGCCGTTTCTGGACAGCGACCATGAGATCGAGACCGCCGCCAATATGAGCATCCCCGAGATCTTTGAACGCCATGGTGAGGCGTTTTTCCGTGAGAAAGAGCGGATGGTGATCCGGCGGTTGTTGGAAGAAGAGCGCGGTGTGCTGTCAACCGGTGGCGGTGCCTTTTTGGCAGAAGAAAACCGTCGCAATATCTCGAATTTTGGCGTTGCTGTCTGCTTGCAGGCGGATCTTGAGGTGCTGTGGAACCGGGTGCGCCACCGCGATACACGGCCGTTGCTGCGCACCGCGGATCCATTTGCGACATTGCGCGACCTCTATGAAAAACGGGTGCCGTTGTATCAACAAGCAGATGTGTCTGTTGTGTCAGACGGCAGCAGCACAATCGAAGATATGGTTGACCGGGTCTTGGAAGCGCTGCGCGCCCGCCCGGATGTATTGGAATGGAAGTGATGGAACAGACAGTTCATGTCGAATTGGGCGAACGATCTTATGATGTCAGTGTTGGCCCTGGTTTGATCCCTGAGGCAGGCGCGCGGATTCTGCCGTTGTTGCGCCGCCCAAAGGTTGCGGTGATCACCGACGAAACGGTGGCCCGTTTGCATCTGGATGCCTTGCGCGCGGGGCTTGCCGCAGCCGGTGTGGAAATGGAGGCGCTGGCGCTGCCCGAGGGGGAAAGCACCAAAGGTTGGCCCCAGTTTACGCGGGCTGTTGAATGGCTCTTGGACAAAAAGGTCGAACGCAACGATGTGGTCATTGCCTTTGGCGGTGGTGTGATTGGCGATTTGGTGGGTTTTGCTGCGGCTGTTCTGCGTCGCGGGGTGCGCTTTGTTCAGATTCCCACCAGCCTTTTGGCTCAGGTGGACAGTTCGGTCGGCGGCAAAACGGGCATCAACACGTCGCACGGGAAAAACCTGGTGGGATCGTTTCACCAACCGTCGCTGGTTCTGGCTGACACCGAAGTGCTGGGCACTTTGGAAGCGCGCGATTTTTTGGCAGGCTATGGCGAAGTGGTCAAATATGGCCTGCTGGGGGATGCAGAGTTTTTCAATTGGCTGGAGGTCAATGGTCCGGCTCTTGCCGCAGGCGACATGGACAAGCGGGTTGAGGCGGTGACGCGGTCTGTCCAGATGAAGGCCGACATCGTCGCACGGGATGAGACAGAGCAGGGCGACCGGGCGCTGTTGAACCTGGGGCATACCTTCTGCCACGCGTTAGAGGCCGCAACCGGATACTCGGACCGGCTGAAACACGGCGAAGGGGTCGCCATTGGCTGTGCGCTGGCGTTTGAGCTTTCGGCGCGATTGGGGCTGTGCAGCCAAGAAGCCCCCAGTCGTGTGCGGGCGCATTTGAAGGACATGCAAATGATGACCGACATCCGCGACATCCCCGGTGATCTGCCCGACGCCGAAGCCCTGGTTGATCTTATGGCGCAGGACAAAAAAGTGGTCGACGGTCAGCTGCGGTTTATCCTGGCGCGCAGCATCGGCAACAGTTTTGTAACGGCCGATGTGCCGCGGGATGCCGTCGCGCAGGTTGTCAAAGACGCGATGTAAAGGTTTGATAAACGTGGGTTCCTTTAGGTAAGGAACCCACGTTTTGCCAGCCACCACATATCGGCGATATACGCCTCGGTGCTGAAATCCGGCGCCTGCTTCAATTGCTCCCACCCTTGAAAAGACATCGCTGACCACAAAAGATTTGTGGCGCTGTCAACGGTCCAACCGGGGGCTAGATCTCCTTCTGCCTCGATCTGTTCAAAGGTTGTGCGAATCTCATCGCGCAGCGCGTCCATACGTTCGTTCCAAGCCGCGCTGGCCTCGGGATCCGTCGCCCGCAGCGCCAACAGCGCCCGCGCCATGCCTTGGATGATTTCCATCTGATTGGCCCAGAACGTTATCAATTCACGCAGCTTGTCCCGTCCGGTTTCGGCCTGTCGATAAGGTTCAAGACGTGCGCCAATATTCTGTTCTTCATCAATAAATTTTGTTGTCGCAATCAAAAGATCAGCGCGGTTTTCAAAATGTAGATACAGCGCCTGACGTGACACGCCGGCGGTCTTGGCAATGTCCGACATACGGACCCCTTTGCCCAGGTTGGCTTCGGTGAGCTGCCAGCAGGCAGTCAGGATTTTTGAGCGGGTATCATTTTTTTCACTTGACATGATGTCAATCAATCACAATGTTTACAGCATGTCAATTGACACTGTGTAAATTTACATGCTGTCAAGTTTTGGAGAAGAAAGGAAAGCGACGATGAAAGTGATTGTATTTGGGGCAACCGGTAGCCTTGGACGACATATTGTAAGAAGCCTGCTCGCCCATGGACACAAAGTAACAGGGTTTTCCCGCAGCGGGGTGTGGCCCGATGGCATAGGCGGCAATGATGCGCGGATGTTGCGCGGGGATGTTTTGAACGCCGGGCAAGTCGCGGCCGCGATCGAAGGGCAGGACGCCGTGATCTGTGCCTTGGGGGCCGGGATGAAGGGGGAAATTCGCACAATGGGAACAGAAACCATCATCGCGGGCATGCAAGAATCTGGTGTTAAGCGATTGATTTGCTTGTCTTCTCTGGGGGTGGGTGACAGCGCGCCAGTGTTGAATTTCTGGTGGCGGCGTATCATGTTTGGCCTGCTCTTGCGCGCTGCCTTTGCGGACCACCACACGCAGGAAGATCTTGTAAAAACCTCCGGTCTGGACTGGACCATTGTACGCCCCGGAGCCTTTCAGGATGGTGATCCGCTGGGCACATATCACGTCGGAGATTTGCGGGAAAAACGCGGTCAGCTGTCGCTGAAAATGCGGCGCGCGGATGTGGCGGACTTTATGGTGCGCCAGATCGACAACGCCACCTTTCTGCACCAAGCGCCGAGCCTGTCATATTGATTGTCAGAGGCAGTCAAACCGCGAAGATGAACGAATGCAGGTAACGCCCTGATAAACGGGCGTTACCATAGGGGCAAAAGCGAAGGTTCTCTGTAAGGTTTTGCTTTTGGTGGAAAATGTCTTAGGCTTTGCCTTGGGTCGTGCAGATCCGTCCCGGAGGTAGAGCCATCGAAAACTCACTCGATCTTGGAGAAGAAGCATGGAACGACGTCCTTCAGGCCGTCGACAAAACCTATGCGGAGATGATCGACTATCAGGAGCAACTGGAAGCGCGCAACGCAGAGATGTTGCAGCTTCGGTCGTTCCTGTCATCGGTCATGGCTTCGATCAGTGACTATCTGGTGGTGACTTCAAAGGATCGCAGTATGGCCGAGGTCAGCGCCTCGTTTTCGGCGGTGGTGGGGCTGACACCGGATCAGCTGATTGGCTGCGATATCGTGGATTTCGTCACGGAAGAGCACAAACAGATATTGCTGGACGGGTTGGCAGAGGTTGGTGCTCTCAAACAGGAGGTAACCTTTGAAGCCAATCTGCGCACACCGTCGGGCGCGGAACCTGTGGAATTCAAACTGGCACCGCGACTGGATAAGCGTCGCCGGGTCACGGGATTTGTTCTAACTGGTCGGCCTTTGGGGGTCCTGCGGCGGGCGTTTTCCAAGCTGGAACAAAGCCACGAGGATTTAAAACAGGCCCAGATGCAACTGGTGCGAAACGAAAAACTGGCCTCTCTGGGTCGGTTGCTGGCCGGTGTTGCACATGAGCTGAACAATCCAATCAGCTTTGTTTATGCCAATACCCATGCGCTTGAAAAATATCTGGATCGTTTCGAAACCTATTTCGATCAGGTGCAGGCTGGTGCGGCGCGGGAAGATTTGATCGAACTGCGAAAAACTCTGAAATTAGACCGTGATCTCAGGAACTTGCGAACTGCAATTGAAGGTGCGCGTGATGGCTCCGAACGGGTGCGCAGCATTGTCGAAGACCTTCGGCGCTTGTCGGCCGACGGATCGGGCGATTTTGCACCGTTTGATCTGACGGATACGGCGCGTGTCGCTGCGGAATGGGTCAAGCGCGGGACAAAATCCGAAATTCGCATCATGTTCAAAGGCGAAGCCCGGTGTATCGCTCTAGGGCGTCCGGGGCACGTGCAACAGGTTGTCATGAACCTTGTTCAAAATGCTGTTGATGCGATGAATGGCTACGAAACACTTGATAATACTTTGGAAATAACCATGGATCTCACTTATTGTGAAGGTCGCGCCATGCTTACGGTCTGTGACAATGGGCCGGGGATTGCGGATGAACTGCGCAGTGCCATATTCGATCCGTTCTTCACGACAAAACCAGTGGGGGATGGAACCGGGCTTGGACTTTCGATTTCCCACAAGATCGCAGAGGAACACGGTGGAACGCTCACGCTGTTGCCGCAAACTGAACGCGGGGCCTGTTTCCGTTTGGATCTGCCACGAGGAGAGACTCTTTGAATATTCTCTGGTTGCAATCTGCGGGATGTGGCGGCTGCACCATGTCTCTTTTATGCGCCGAAAGCCCGAATGTGCTGGATCTCCTGTCGGGGGCGGGGTTGTCGTTTCTGTGGCACCCCTCGCTGAGTGTTGAGACCGGCGCCGAAGTGCGCCGCCTGCTGAACAATATCGAGACGGGTGAGCGGTCTCTGGATATTCTTTGTGTCGAGGGTGCTGTGACCCGCGGACCCAACGGCACGGGCAAGTTTCACATGCTGGGGGGGACGGGGCGCAGTATGCTCGATTGGGTGCAAAGTCTGGCACCGCTCGCGCAGCATGTGGTGGCCGTTGGCACCTGTGCAGCCTTTGGAGGGGTCAGCTCGGCTGGTGAAAATGTAACGGACGCCTCTGGCCTGCAATATGAAGGCACGCATCAAGGCGGGGTGCTGCCAGCGGACTTCAAAAGCAGATCCGGGTTGCCGGTGATCAATGTTGCAGGCTGCCCGACCCACCCGGATTGGGTGACAGAGACGTTGATGATGCTGGCCGCCGGAGAGATGCGGGCCAGCAGTCTGGACGGCTTTGCCCGCCCGCGATTTTACGCGGATACGCTGATCCACCATGCGTGTCCCAAGAATGAGTTTTATGAATATAAGGCCAGTGCCACCAAACTGTCCGAGATCGGCTGCATGATGGAGCATCTGGGCTGCGTTGGAACCCAGGCCGTGGGGGATTGCAACATTCGGGGCTGGAACGGAGCCGGCAGTTGCACGCGTGCAGGCTATCCATGTATCAACTGTACCGCCCCCGAGTTCGAAGAGCCCGGCCATAAATTCACTGAAACGCCAAAGTTCGGCGGCATTCCGGTGGGCTTGCCCAGCGATATGCCCAAAGCCTGGTTTATGGCACTGGCGTCCTTGTCCAAGGCGGCAACACCAAAACGGATCGGTGCCAATGCGACCTCTGACCGAATTAAAGTCCCGCCTACACTGAAAGCACCAAAATCATGACCAAAACTTCCCTGTTGGTGGGGCCGTTTAACCGGGTTGAAGGCGATTTGGAGATCCGGCTTGAGGTAAGTGAGGGTCATGTCAGCGCGGCCTATGTGAATTCGCCACTGTTTCGCGGGTTCGAGCGGATCCTGCAGGGCAAAGACCCAATTGATGCGCTGACCATCACGCCACGGATCTGCGGCATTTGTTCCATCAGCCAATCAGCGGCTGCGGCGCGGGCATTGGCAGATGTCGCAGGGGCTGAGCCTGCGCCCGAGGGGGAGAAAGTTGCCGCTCTTCTGCATGCGGTGGAAAATCTCGCGGATCATCTGACGCATTTCAATCTCTTCTTTATGCCGGATTTTGCCCGCCCGGATTACGCCAAGCGCCCATGGCACGACCGTGCAGTTGCCCGGTTTACGGCGTTACAGGGCTCTGGTTTGCGGGCCGCGACCGAGGCGCGCGCGCAGCTTTTCCATATCGTCGGGCTTTTGGGGGGCAAGTGGCCGCATACTTTGGCCATTCAACCCGGAGGGGCCACGCGGGCGCCCAGTCTTCGGGACAAGATCCGGATTGCGGCGGATCTCAAGACTTTTCGTCACTACCTCGAAGAACATCTGTTTGGTGCCCCGGTGGAAGACTTTGCAGCGTTGTCCTCGGCGGAGGCTCTGGAAAACTGGCGCACCGGCGACATCGGGCTGTTTCTGGAGATTGCTGCGGAGCTTGACCTGAATTCATCGGGTGTTGGACAGGCGCGATATCTGTCCTACGGCGCTTACCCAACTGCGGATGGGCATATGTTTGCCCCAGGTCTGTGGGAGCAGGGGCAGCTTGTGCCCTTGGCCCTGGACAACCTTCAGGAAGATCTGAGCCATGCCTGGATGCTGGGGGAGGCCGCCCATCCGACGCAAGGAATGACCGTGCCGGATGAAACCATGCGCGAGGAGGCCTATAGCTGGTGCAAGGCACCGCGCCTGGGTGGGGAAGTCTACGAAACCGGTGCTTTGGCACGGCAGGTGATTGACGGCCACCCGTTGGCACGTGCTCTGGCAGATGAAAACGGTGTCCACGCGCGCGTGGTCGGGCGCATGCTGGAAATCGCTCTGACCCAAATCGCGGTAGAGGCGCTTGTGCAGGGCATTCAGCCAGAGGCCGCGTTTATGCGTGATGTGACCCTGCCAAAGGAGGGTGAGGGGATCGGGCTGGTGGAAGCCGCGCGCGGCAGTCTGGGTCATTGGCTGCGGATCGAAGGAGGTAAAATTTCCTCCTATCAGATCATCGCACCAACCACCTGGAATTTCAGTCCGCGCGACAGCCGGGGGGTGCCAGGTCCGGTTGAGGCTGCCTTGGTTGGCGCGCCGGTTGCCGAAGGGGAAGAGACACCGCTGAGCGTTCAACATATCGTGCGCAGCTTTGATCCGTGCATGGTTTGCACGGTTCACTGAGGGCGGGCTTTGCATCGCTGCACTGGGAGGCGTGAATGGAGAACGGACGTTCAATCCGCGTGCGGGGACAGGTTCAAGGTGTTGGCTTTCGTCCCTTTGTCTGGACTTTGGCTCGGCGTTTGGGTCTGCGGGGACATGTGCTGAATGACCCAGAAGGTGTCTTGATCCATGCCGTCGGCGCAGATCTGGATGGGTTCGAGGCCGCTTTGATCGCAGAAGCACCACCGCTTGCACGGGTCGATGCGGTGGAAAGCCATACGCTTCAGGGGGATTTTGGCCCAGATTTCCGGATTGCTGCCTCCACCGGGACGGGGGCTGAAACGCGCGTGACCCCCGATGCTGCCACATGTCCGGCCTGTCTGGCTGAGATCCGTGACCCCAAAGAACGGCGGTTTGGCTATGCCTTTGCCAATTGCACCCATTGTGGCCCGCGGTTCACCATTCTCAAGGCGTTGCCCTACGACCGTGAAAAAACAACCATGGCCCCTTTTGTGCTGTGCTCTGATTGCCGGTCTGACTATGAGGATCCCGCCGACCGACGGTTTCATGCGCAGCCCGTCGCCTGCCCGGAGTGTGGGCCCAAGCTCTGGATCGAGCCGCGAACCGATTTGGACCCCATCGCAGAAGCCACGCGCCATCTAAAAGCCGGGCGGGTATTGGCCATCAAGGGCTTGGGCGGGTTTCACCTGGCTGTGGACGCCCGCAATGCAGAAGCGATTGACCTGTTGCGCCGCCGGAAGCACCGGCCCAGCAAGCCCTTTGCCCTGATGGGGGCGCTGGATGTGGTTTGTGAATATGCCGCCCCTACCGAACAGGAACGCGACCTGCTTTGCAGTTCTGCGGCGCCGATCGTTTTGTTGGAACGAATTGGCGCTGCACTGCCCGATGGTATTGCGCCGGGGCAGGTGACGCTGGGGTGGATGTTGCCCTATACGCCGCTGCATCACATTCTGCTGGACGCTTTTGATGGCCCCTTGGTCATGACCTCTGGCAACCTGTCGGGAGAGCCGCAGGTCATCGACAATGAGGAAGCAAGGGAGAAACTCGGCGGTTTTGCAGATGCGTTCCTGATGCATGATCGAGAGATCGCCCGACGGCTGGATGACAGTGTGGAGCGGATCACCTCGCAGGGGCCCATGGTGCTGCGACGGGCGCGCGGGCGGGTGCCGGGAACCTTGCCGCTTCCGCCGGGATTTGAAGAGGCTCCGCAGGTTGCCGCCTTTGGCGGGCAGATGAAGGGCGCGATTTGCCTGATCAAAAATGGCCAGGCGCTGTTGGGTCACCATTTGGGAGAGCTGGACGATGCGCTGACCTATGACGCTTTCCTGCAAGCAGATGCGGATTACGCGGATCTGTTTGATCATCGCCCCGAGGTTGTGGCGGTCGATTTGCACCCCGAATATCGCGCCACCAAACATGGTCAGGCGCGGGCAGACCAAGACGGGCTGCGCCTTGAGCGTGTGCAGCACCACCACGCGCATCTTGCCTCGTGTCTGGCTGAGAATGGCTGGCCTCTGGATGGGGGCAAGGTGGCCGGGATCATCCTTGACGGGACCGGGCTTGGCGATGACGGAACGCTTTGGGGTGGGGAGGTTTTGCTTGGCGATTATCGTGGATTCGAGCGACGGGCGTGGCTGAAGCCGGCGCCGTTGATTGGCGGCGATATGGCCGCGCGGGAGCCTTGGCGCAACGCGTTGGTCCGGCTGGATCAGGCGGGGTTGTCCGATTGGGCCGATGAGCTGTTCGCGAACAAGCCATTGGCCATGGCGCGGATGGCGGCAGAGCGTGGCGTGAATGCGCCGATGTCGTCCAGCGCCGGGCGGCTGTTTGATGCGGTGGCGGCGATCCTTGGACACTGCGCGGATGGTCAGAGCTATGAGGGGGAGGCGGCTATGAGCCTTGAGGCTTTGGCACGGACGTCTTCAGGGTTGCGTCGCGATAGCCTGGCGATTGGGGTTCCTGTGGCGTCAATGATAGATGGGGCCTTGGACCCGTCGGAAATGATCCGCCATTTGATCACCATGCGCAAAGCGGGAGCTGAACTCGCCGATCTGGCCTTTGCGTTTCATCTTTGGCTTGCCCGGTGTTTTGAGGGGGCCGTGACGACTGCCATAGCCAAGACAGAGGCCAAGGCGGTTGTTTTGTCTGGTGGATGCTTTCAGAACGCTTTGTTGCTGGAATTAATGGTTGGATCGCTGCATCAACATGATGTCCTGTTGCATCGCCAAACCCCCGCCAATGATGGTGGTTTGGCCTTAGGGCAGGCGGTGGTTGCGGCGGCGCGCCATATTTAACAGCCGGAAAGCCATTGACCGGATATTCTGGAAGCCGGTTATCCACTGGCCGGCGCGTTTGCGATGGCTGCGCCGATTTTATCCGATAAGGTTATGATATTTAATGTGGAAATTTCATATGTGCCTCTTTTGGCTTTGAAATTGCTTTAGCTGTCTCTGGGCTGGTCTGATGTATGCAACGGAATGCGATAGCTGCATTCCACCGCACACCAGACGCGTTTGGGAGGACCAGCATTGAGCGAGATTGAGACCTTTTACGACGTGATGCGCCGGCAGGGGATTACCCGCCGCAGCTTCATGAAATACTGTTCGCTGACGGCAGCAGCCCTTGGCCTGTCGCCGTCCTTTGTGCCCAAAATCGCCCATGCGATGGAAAACAAGCCGCGCACACCGGTGATCTGGGTGCACGGTCTGGAGTGCACCTGCTGTTCTGAAAGCTTCATCCGTTCCGCCCACCCGCTGGCCAAGGATGTTGTGCTGTCGATGATCTCGCTCGATTACGACGACACGTTGATGGCGGCTGCGGGTCATGCGGCCGAAGCGGCCTTTGAAGAGACCATCGAGAAATACAGGGGTAACTACATCCTCGCCGTGGAGGGCAACCCGCCTTTGAACGAAGATGGGATGTACTGCATCACCGGTGGCAAGCCCTTTGTTGAGAAGCTCCGCCATGCGGCCAAGGACGCCAAGGCGATTATCAGCTGGGGGGCCTGCGCCTCTTATGGCTGTGTGCAGGCGGCCAAGCCGAACCCGACCCAGGCGACTCCGGTCCACAAGGTGATCACCGACAAGCCGATCATCAAGGTTCCGGGCTGCCCGCCGATTGCCGAGGTGATGACCGGTGTTATCACCTATATGCTGACCTTTGACCGTCTGCCCGAACTGGACCGTCAGGGTCGCCCGGCGATGTTCTATTCCCAGCGGATCCACGACAAATGCTACCGCCGTCCGCACTTTGACGCGGGTCAGTTCGTCGAAGCCTGGGACGATGAAAACGCGCGCAAGGGCTACTGCCTTTATAAAATGGGCTGCAAAGGCCCGACCACCTACAACGCCTGTTCCACCGTGCGCTGGAACGAAGGTGTCTCTTTCCCGATCCAATCCGGCCATGGCTGTATCGGCTGTTCCGAGGATGGCTTCTGGGATCAAGGCAGTTTCTATGACCGGGTAACCGATCTGACCCAATTCGGGGTCGAGGCAAACGCTGACAAAATCGGCATCGCGGCAACCGGGGTGGTGGGCGCTGGTGTCGCGGCGCATGCGGCTGTCACGGCGCTCAAGGCGGCGCAACGTAAAACCCAAACCCGAACTGAAAAAGAGGAGGCCTGATAGATGGCGACGACCCCGAATGGTTTCGACCTTGATGATTCCGGCCGCCGTATTGTTGTGGACCCGGTGACCCGGATCGAAGGCCATATGCGATGCGAAGTAAACGTGGATGATGACGGTGTCATCCGCAACGCAGTCTCCACCGGCACCATGTGGCGCGGGTTGGAAGTGATCCTGAAGGGGCGCGATCCGCGGGATGCCTGGGCCTTTGCGGAGCGTGTTTGCGGCGTGTGTACCGGCACCCATGCGCTGACGTCTGTACGTGCGGTTGAGGATGCGTTGAAAATCGACATCCCGGACAATGCCAATTCGATCCGGAACCTGATGCAGCTGGCGCTGCATATCCACGACCACGTTGTGCATTTCTACCATTTGCACGCGCTCGATTGGGTCAATCCTGTCAATGCGCTGCGCGCGGATCCCAAGGCAACATCTGAGCTGCAACAGGCCGTGTCGCCGTCGCATCCGATGTCGTCGCCGGGGTATTTCCGCGATGTTCAGAACCGTCTGAAAAAATTCGTGGAATCCGGCCAGCTTGGCCTGTTCAAAAACGGCTATTGGGACAACCCGGCCTATAAGCTGTCTGCCGAAGCGGATCTGATGGCGACCACTCACTATCTGGAAGCGCTGGATCTGCAGAAAGAGATCGTCAAGATCCACACGATCTTTGGCGGTAAGAACCCGCACCCCAATTGGCTGGTGGGCGGCGTGCCGTGCCCGATCAATGTTCACAGCACCGGTGCAGTGGGGGCGATCAACATTGAACGTTTGAACCTGGTGGAAACCATCATCAAACAGACCACGGATTTCTGCCGCAACGTCTACATCCCGGATGTGCAGGCCATTGGTGGGTTCTATAAATCCTGGCTTTATGGCGGCGGCATCTCTTCGCAGTCGGTGCTGTCTTACGGCGATATTCCCGAACATCCCAATGACTTCTCGGCCGGTCAGCTACACTTGCCGCGCGGTGCGATCATCAACGGCAACCTCAACGAAGTGCATGATGTGGACATCCGCAACCCTGATGAAATTCAGGAGTTTGTGGACCACAGCTGGTACACCTATGGGGAGCCGGGCAAAGGTCTGCACCCCTGGGACGGCGACACCAGCCCCAAATTTGAACTGGGTCCCAATGCCAAAGGCACCAAGACCAACATCAAACAGCTGGATGAGGCTGGTAAATATTCCTGGATCAAAGCGCCGCGCTGGCGTGGGCATCCGATGGAGGTGGGACCGCTGGCGCGTTACATTGTCGGCTACGCCGCCGGTCACGAGGACATCAAGAACCAGGTGGATGGTTTCCTGCGCACCATGGATCTGCCGTTTGATGCAGTCTTCTCGACCTTGGGGCGGACGGCGGCGCGGGCGCTGGAATCCGAATACCAGTGCCGTTTGATGACGCACTTCATGAACAAGTTGATCACCAACATCAAAAACGGCGACGAGAATACGGCCAATGTGGCCAAATGGGATCCGTCCACATGGCCCAAAGAGGTCAAAGGTGTGGGTGTCACCGAAGCACCGCGCGGTGCGCTGGGGCATTGGATCAAGATCAAGGACGGCCGCATCGAGAATTATCAGGCGGTGGTCCCAACCACCTGGAACGGCTCTCCGCGCGACACCCAGGGCAATATCGGCGCCTTTGAGGCGTCGCTGATGAACACACCGATGGAACGTCCGGAAGAGCCGGTGGAAATCCTGCGCACCCTGCACAGTTTCGACCCCTGCCTGGCCTGTTCCACACATGTCATGTCGCCGGATGGCGATGAGCTCAGCACCGTCAAAGTGCGCTAAGGGAGGAAGATCATGAAAAAACTGGCTGTTGTTCTTGCCACTGCTGCAACCCCTGCGTTGGCTCATCCGGGCCACGCAGAGCTGCCGGGGGCCGCAGGCCACACATTGGCGCATATCCTTTTGGCCGTCTTGGCAGCGGGTATTGTCTGGGCTGGGGTGCAGATCCTGAAGTCATGGCGCGCCTCCCGTCAGGAGGAGTGATCCATGTCAGAGGATACAATCCATATTCCAAATCCCAAAAGTCCGCCGCCGCTTGAAACCGCGCAGCTGACGGGGGATGCAACGGCGGAAGACATTGAAAGCGTGCGTGTGCGGACCTCGGTCTTTGTCTACGAATGGCCGGTGCGCCTGTGGCATTGGGTCAATGCGCTGGCGATTACAGTGCTGTGCCTGACCGGTTGGTTTATTGGCTCGCCGCCGCCGTCGATGCAGATCGCCGAGGCGACCCATCAGTTTGTGTTCGGCTATATCCGCTTTGCCCATTTTGCGGCGGGTATGATCATGACTGTGGGCTTCTTTGGCCGCATGTATTGGGCCTGGGCGGGCAATCATCACGCCAAACAGCTGTTCATTATCCCTCTGTTTAACAAACACTGGTGGAAAGAGATCTTCTTTGAGATCCGCTGGTATATGTTCCTGGAGAAAGAGCCGCAGAAATACGTGGGCCACAACCCGTTGGCACAGCTGGCGATGTTTGGGTTTATCACGCTGGGGTCGACCTTCATGATCATCTCGGGCTGGGCACTCTATTCCGAAGGCACAGGCCGGGGCAGTTTTGCCGATATGGTGGCGGGCTGGTTCCTGACGCTTGTGGGTAATTCCCAGGCTGTGCATTCGCTGCACCATATGGGCATGTGGTTTATCCTGATCTTTATGATCATCCACATCTATGTGGCAATCCGCGAAGACATCATGTCCCGCCAGTCCATGGTTTCAACCATGATCTCGGGCACTCGGACCTTCAAGGACGACCGCCCGTAATTGCGTTGAAATCGGTACTCGAATCAAGGGGGCGGGACAGTGCGTTCCGCCCCTTTGGTATGTGGGTTTTCAGTTTTTGCCTAGAGTGGTAGTCTGATTACCGCCAAAAGCTGCGGTGAAAATGTGTATTTTTGGTTAAATGAGAATAAAATCAACGTATTGCAGTGTATTCAATGGTATTCCATAAATCTGTGTCCTGTGATGCCTGAGCCAGATAGTTTTCATTCCAGAGGAAACCGGAAAGCTAGCAACCAATTTTCCGGCGCTGGAGGAGGCCAATATGGCGTTACGCATCCTGGTGATGGGCATCGGCAATGTTTTATGGGCGGATGAGGGCTTCGGGGTTCGCTGTGTCGAACATCTGAGCGAGAATTATAAGTTCGAGCCCCATGTAACTGTTCTGGATGGTGGCACGCAGGGGCTATATCTCTTGCCGTTTCTGGAAGAGGCAGACGCGCTTTTGGTGTTTGACGCCATTGATTACGGTCTTGCACCAGGAACCTTGAAAATCGTCGAAAATGACGAGGTGCCCCGCTTTATGGGGGCCAAGAAGATGAGCCTGCATCAGACCGGGTTTCAGGACGTGATCGCCACAGCGCAGCTGATGGGATATTGCCCGGAAGCGCTGACGCTGATCGGCTGCCAGCCCGAAGAACTGGATGATTATGGCGGAGGTCTGCGGGACATCGTGGCCGCCCAGATCGAACCGGCTGTTAAGATTGCTTTGGAAAAGCTCGCAATCTGGGGCGCGGTTGCTGAAAAGGGGCGGGGTGATGACAGCATGATTGCTGACCCTTCCATTCAGCGCAGCGCCTACGAAAAAGGGCGACCCGACGCAGCAGAGGCGTGCCGCACCGGCGACGATCGTTTCTTCCCGAGTGAGGTTTAAGGGGATGTGTGTTGGCATTCCCATGCAGATCCTCTCGGTCGAAGGCATTGCGGCGCAGGCCAGGGAAAGTGCACACAGACCGGTCGAGATCATTGACCTGTCACTCACCGGCCCGCTTGAGCCGGGCGCTTGGGTGCTCAGCTTCCTGGGGGCCGCGCGTGAGGTGATCAGTGCCGAAGAGGCCGGAAACATATCAAACGCGCTGGATGGTCTGCGCTCTCTGATGGAGGGGGGCGATCTGGGCAATGCCTTTGCCGATCTGGAAGCGCGCACACCAAGTTTACCCCCCCATCTGCAGGCGGCAGCCGCGCAGGGCAAAACAGTGGGCTGACCGGAGGAATACGTAAAATGACACATCCCTTGATTGACCGACTGACCGATGAAATGGGCTGGCCGTTGCTGGCCGAAAAAGAGGCGCTGGCCGCGTATGTGGGGCGCCCGGGTGTACATGTCTTGTTTGTGCCGGGCGACCCAAAACGCAATCTGGAAACCGCCGATGTGGCGGTGATCCTGCCCGAGCTAAGAATGGCCTTTCAGGGCAAATTTGACTGTGCAGTGGTGGCCGATGCGATCGAGGCTGATCTGCGTCAGGACACCAAAGTTCTGAAAACGCCCAGCCTGATCTTCTTCCGCGAAGGCAAGATGATCGGTGCACTGCCCAAGGTGCGCGATTGGGACGAATATGTTCTGCGCATCACCCAGATTATCTCGCAACCCGAAGCCGTTCAGTAAGGAGCCATAAAATGGTTGGCAATTTTCATATGCCCCCTATGGGGTACGGCCCAGGATCACAACCTTCCGAAGAGGACGGCAACGAGCTGAAGTATTTGCAGATGCCGCAGGACATGAGCTCCTATGTAACCCATCTGCCCGAGGTCGAAGACACCACCCATTTGCAACCTGCCTTGGACCTTTTGGCCGATATCGCCGCGGCTGCAACTGCGGTCGGGCAGGGTGGCGAAAACCAGACCTTTGATCTGTCGACACTCGACAAGGAAAACCGGGACCTCATGGCGGAAACCCTGGGCGAGGGCGAAGTGGCTATGAAAATACGCTCGATCCCCGCAATTGGCGTGCAGGAGAGCGTGTTTGCCGGGGTCTGGGTGCTGGGCGGAGCAAATGTGGACGCAGTTGAGGTCGGCGCGGTCCCACGCGCCGCACGGGATGAGGCGTTTACGGCGAAACGTGAGCCCACTGGCGAAAAGACACCACGCACCCCATCGGTGGTCAATGCGCCGCCCTTGTTGGTGGAGCTGGAAGACAAGTCCAGGGCCTTCACGCCAGAGACGGACACTCATGTGGTGAACCTGACCCTTCTGCCCCATACCGAGGATGATCTGGCCTGGCTGGAACAGGCCATGGGCCAAGGCGCGGTGGAAATCCTGTCGCGCGGCTATGGCAACTGCCGGGTTACGGCAACGGCGTTGCCGCATGTCTGGCAGGTTCGGTTTTATAATTCCATGGATGTGCTCATCCTCGACACCTATGAGGTCACCGCCATGCCGGAGGTTGCGATTGCCGCGCCCGAGGATTTGATCGACAGCGGCGAACGCATCGTCGAAGTGCTGGAGGCGATCCGATGAGCGGTTTTGAAGGCTCATTTATGGGGGCTGCTGACAAGATCAGCGACCAGGCGATCATGGAATGTAAGATCTGCTGGACGCCGTATGATCCGGCCGAAGGGGATGACACACGTTCGATCCTGCCCGGCACCGCGTTTCTGGCCCTGCCCGAGGATTGGAAATGCCCGACCTGTGACGCGCCCAAGGAACAGTTCATGGTCTCTGATGATCCGGGTGCCGATATGGTGCGTGAGGCGCAGGTTCTGAAAAACAAGACTGACGCGTTGGTTGCGGATTTTACCGAGGTCTGGCACGCCAAGATGCGGGATGTTCCCATGGTCAACAAACTCTTGAACGTGGAGGCCGTGGGGTGGGTGGTCCACAAGGGCCGCCCCTTGGGTGTGCTGATATCACCTTGGTTCATGAACCTGATCCAACTGCCGGGGGAAGATGAGGATTGGTCAGATCTGACACCGGGAGCAAAAGAGTATCTGTCTTTTGAATCCGGGGACTATGAGTTCATCCACAACACGCGGGAGATGACAGGTGGCTACAAAGCCTGCTCGCTGTTTTCACCTATGGGCGAGTTTCGTTCACAGCAGCAAGCGGTGGATGTAGGACGTGCGGTGATGCAGGCGCTCTTTATGGAAGAGCACCGTGCTGAAACCGACCGCGCCGCTGACATCCGCGAAATGCGGGAGGATGAACTGGAAGCCAAACGCCAGGCCGAAGAAGACGCCGCCTCCTCCGAAACAGAGGAGACAAGCGATCTGCCGACCGAGGCCACCCGCCGTCAGGTGCTGACCGCAGGTCTGTCCGGTGACGCGAGCTGAGACATGTTGGACCGCACGCCGCAGCTATCGGATCTTGATATCGCCCCGGCGCCGCCGATTGGGGACTATTTGATCGGGCGTTCTGTGGCCGATGCGGTGGCGATTGTGCCGCGGATCTTTAACCTCTGTCGCATGACGCAAGAGGTGGCGGTGAAACTCGCGTTTGACGTGGAGTTGCCCCAAGATTGGCAAGCGCAGTTGCAGGCGGATATTCTGCGCGAGCATCAGTTTCGTCTGGGTATCCTGTTGCCTGGCCGGTTGGGTCTGCAACCTTTGGCGATGCCGAACGGGGAGGGGACCGCAACGGATTGGCTTGCCTCCTTTGTTGGCACATCCGGGTTTCCGGATACTGCGGAGGCGTTCGAGCGGTTTTTGACAGGGCTATCTCCGGCCTCGCTTCTGCTGCACGCAGTTGATCGCTGTTTTGCGGCGGGAGAGGCCTGTTATCACGACCTTGTGCCCACTTCGATTGAGACGGCAGAAACACTTGCGCCGCAGGACAATACGGTTGCCGCGCGCTCTGCACATCACCCGGTGATGCAGCATATTGCAATAACCCGCGGGCACGGCCCTTTGTGGCAGATTGTGGGGCGCATACTCGACGTCGAAAACACAGAGAATGAGCTGTTGCCTGCGCCCGTCTGTAGTCATCGCTCGGTGTGTGTTCCAGCTGCGCGCGGTCTTTTTGTGGTACGGGCCAGCCAGTCTGCGGGGCGGGTCACAGGCTTTACACGGGTGACGCCAACCGATCATTTGCTGGCGCAAGGCGGCGTTTTGGAGCAGGCTTTGGCAAATCTTCCGGATCACAAGGCGCATCGCGCGTCGCTGGTGATTGATATTTTTGACCCGTGCCAGCCGGTGGCCATCAAAGAAGGGGCAAGCCATGCATGAAATGTCTCTGTGTGAGGGGATCCGGCAGGTGATCGAGGATCAGGCCACCCAACACAACATCACGCAGGTTAAACGCGTGCGGGTGGAAATTGGCCGCTTTGCCGGTGTTGAAAAGCCCGCGCTTGAATTCGCTTTTGAGGTGGTGATGCGCGGCTCTGTGGCCGAAGGGGCGGAGCTGATCATGCTCGACTTGCCCGGGCGCGCCATGTGTTATGATTGCGCGCAAGAGGTTGAAATTGACGATCGTCTTGCGCCTTGCCCGAAATGCGGCGGAGGCCGCTTGATGCCGATGGGCGGCGACGAAATGCGAATAAAAGACTTGGAGGTCAACTGATGTGTACCGTTTGCGGATGCGGAACAGCCAGCGTTGAAGGGCATCATCACCATCATGATCATGGCAGCGGCTCGGACCAGGCGCACAGCCATGGCCACAGCCACGCGCATGACCACAGCCATTCTCATGATCATGTCCATAGCCATGACATGCATTTTGGCCAAGGTCCGGCGGGTGTGGCCGTACCGGGAATGAGCCAGGATCGGCTGATCGAGATCGAAACTGATATCTTGGCCAAAAACGACCGCTATGCCGATGCCAACCGCGCTGTGCTGAAAGGGTTGGACGCCTTTGCTGTGAACCTTGTCTCCTCGCCAGGGTCGGGCAAGACCACCTTGTTGTGCAAAACGATCGAGATGCTGGGGGATCAACCCTTGGCCGTTATCGAAGGTGATCAGCAAACCGCCAATGACGCCGAGCGTATTCGTGCAACCGGTGCCACTGCGATCCAGGTCAACACTGGCAAGGGCTGTCATCTGGATGGACATATGGTAGGGCACGCCATGGAGCATCTGGAACTGGCGCAGCAATCGTTCCTGTTTATCGAAAATGTCGGAAATCTGGTCTGCCCTGCGGCTTTTGACCTGGGCGAAGATTGCAAAGTCGCGGTGATCAGCGTCACCGAAGGTGAAGACAAGCCGTTGAAATACCCGGATATGTTCACCGCATCCCGGATTGCTTTGCTGAACAAGGTCGATCTGGCCCCTTATTGCGACGTGGATCTGGACCTCTATGAGAAAAACCTGCGTCGCGTGAACCCGGGTATCGAAGTGATCCGCTTGTCTGCCCGCACCGGCGAAGGGATGGAGCATTGGGTCAATTGGCTCAAAGGCAGTCTGGCACGTAAACAGGGCCGGGCCGCAGCGGAGTAAACCATGTCAGAGACGCTCCCCACTGTTCTATTGGTTGATGATGAGGAACATTCGCTGGCCTCCATGCGCATGGCGCTTGAGGATGACTTTGACTGTCTGACCGCAACCAACGCAGATGACGCGGCACGTCTGATGCAGGAGCATTTTGTTCAGGTGATCTTCTGTGATCAGCGTATGCCGGGGAAGTCCGGTGTCGCTTTCCTCAGCGAAGTGCGGGAGCAGTGGCCGGACACGGTGCGGATCATCATCACCGGCTATACCGAGACCAACGACATTATCGCGGCGATCAATGATGCGGGTATCTATCAGTTCCTGACCAAACCCTGGCACCCGGACCAACTGGTCATGAGCGCCAAGAACGCCGCTGATCTGTTCCGCCTTAACCGGGAAAATGCGCAGATGACGTTGGAGATGCGCTACCTCTCACGCAGTGTGGAAAGCAAGGTCGAAGAGCAGCGCCGCGCCCTGCGTGAAGGTCTGGGTTTTGAAAACGTGCTGCGTGCGCCCAATTCGCCCGTCAACGGTGTCATCGAACAGGCGCGCCAGTTTGCCAGTTTTGACGTGCCAGTGATGATCCATGGGGAAGCCGGCACAGACAAGGCTTCGGTTGCACGGGCGATGCATTACAGCTCGTTACGCTCGGATCGGCCGTTTTATGCGATCAACTGCGTCGGAGTTGATGAGGATCTGTTGGAGGAGGAGCTGTTTGGCGTGCGTCGCCGCGGTATGCAAGGGCGGAACACGCAGAAACTGGGCCTGCTGCGCAAGGCGGATCAGGGTACGCTCTATATGACCGGGTTCACCGAACTCACAGCGCGTCTGCAGCTTTCTATGGCCCGGTTTGCAATCACCGGTGAATTCCGCCCCATTGGCGGTGGAGAGATGGAGCGCAGCGATGTGCGCCTGATTGTGGGCTGTGAAAAAGACATGGCCAAGGAGGTCGCTGCCGATCGCTTTCGGGCTGATTTGTACTATGCGATCAACACAACCGCGCTGACCATGCCGCCTTTGCGGTCCCGTCTGGCCGATCTGCCGGTTCTGGCGCAGAACTACCTGTTTGATGCCGCCGCCAAACATGGCAAGCCGGTGCATGGTCTTTCGGACGACGCGCTGCGGTTTCTGGAACGCTATGACTGGCCCGGAAATCTGCGCGAGCTGGAAAACGAAATGGTGCGCATGCTGATCTTCTCGCAGGACAGCATTCTGGGCCCCGAGCTGATCAGCCGCCACATTTTGCAAGCCAATCCAGAAACAGGTCGCGAAAGTGACGCGAAGCTGGACAGTGTTCTGGTGTCAGAAGGCACATTGAAAGACCGGGTGGAGCAGATTGAAATGCGTATCCTGCGGGAAACGCTGACACGGCTGAAATGGAACAAAAGCCGCGCCGCCAATGAACTTGGCCTCAGCCGGGTGGGGTTGCGCGCCAAGATTGACCGATACGGGATCGCTGCTCCGGACAAGAAGCGCGGCGCCCAGCACCAAGAGGAGGAATAGCCATGTGCCTTGGGATACCAGGCCAGATAGTAGCCATCACCGATGAAACCAGGATGATGGCCATGGCCGAAGTCTCTGGTGTGCGGCGCGAGGTCAATGTGGCCTGCATCGCGCTGGGTGATCTGGACGCTCTGGTGGGGAAATGGGCGTTGATCCATGTTGGCTTTGCCATGAGCGAGATTGACGAGGAGGAAGCCGCCAAAACGCTGGAAGCCCTACGCGGTCTGGGAGAAGCGCAGGAAACGTTGGAGGCCATGGCCGAAGGGGACAAGGCCTTGGAGGGCACACAATGAAATACGCCGACGAATTCCGCGATCCGGTTGCCGCCAAAGCTCTGTTGGATGAGATCAGCAAAGTTGTGGCAGACATTGGCGCAACGGCCGAAAAACCCGTCCACATTATGGAGATCTGCGGCGGCCACACCCATGCGATCTTTCGCTATGGGCTGGACAAGCTGACCCCTGCGGGGATCGAGTTTATCCACGGCCCCGGCTGTCCGGTCTGTGTCCTGCCCATGAGCCGCGTGGATGAATGTGTGGAGCTGGCCGAACGTCCCGAAGTCATTTTTACCACCTTCGGGGATGCCATGCGGGTGCCCGGCACCAAGAAATCGCTGATGCAGGCCAAGGCGGACGGCGCGGATATCCGCATGGTCTATTCGCCACTGGATGCGCTGGAAATTGCACGCCGCAATCCCGAACGCGAGGTTGTTTTCTTTGGTCTTGGGTTTGAAACCACGACACCGTCGACGGCGCTGTCGATCCAGCAAGCAGCGCGCGAAGGGCTGACCAATTTCACCGTCTTCTGCAATCATATCACTGTCCCGCCGCCGATTCTGGCCTTGTTGCAGGATCCGCATATGGTGCTGGATGGGTTTGTCGGTCCGGGGCACGTGTCGATGGTGATTGGCACCCATCCTTATGATTTCATTGCTCAAGACTATGGTAAACCAATTGTTGTCGCCGGGTTCGAACCGCTTGATCTGCTGCAATCCGTTTTGATGGTCCTGGAACAGATCCGCGATGGCCGCGCCGAGGTGGAGAACCAATATGCCCGCGTGGTGCCGGAAAGTGGCAACCCGGTCTCAATGGCCGCCATTGCCGATGTCTATGAGGCGCGCCCAACCTTTGAATGGCGGGGTTTGGGGGAAATTGATGAAAGCGGCCTGCGTATTCGTCCCAAATACGCAGCCTTTGACGCCGAGGAGAAGTTCGGCATCGGTTATGGCGCAGAAAGCCGTCTGGTTGCAGAACCCGAAGGGTGCGCCTGCGGATCTGTTATGACGGGTCGGATGAAACCGGTTCAGTGCCCGCAATTTGGCAAAGGCTGCACACCGGAAATGCCGCTGGGCGCGCTAATGGTCAGCTCCGAAGGGGCCTGTGCGGCCTATTACCAATACGGCGGTGCCCGCGCCATTGAGCCCGCAGAGTAAGGGGACAACAGCAGTGACACTTCCCAAACCTATGCGTGATGCGCGGGTAACGCTGTCCCATGGTGGTGGCGGCAAAGCCATGCGTGAGTTGATTGAAACCGTGTTCACCTCGGTCTTTCAACCCGACACGATGGAAGATCAGGCCCGGTTGATGAACAGCGCCTTGCAGGAGCCCGGCGCACGGCTGGCCTTTACCACGGACAGTTTTGTGGTGGACCCCGTGGAATTTCCCGGCGGCGACATTGGCAAAATCGCGGTTTGTGGCACGGTGAATGATCTGGCTGTGGGGGGCGCAAAACCCCTGTGGCTGTCGGCCGCCTTTATCATCGAAGAAGGCACCGAGATCGCCCTCTTGCAGCGCATTGTGGCCTCGATGGCTGCCGAGGCCGAGAAAGCGGGCGTGCGGATTGTCACCGGCGATACCAAGGTTGTGGGCAGGGGCAGCGCGGACAAAGTGTTTGTCACCACATCCGGCGTGGGGGTGATCCCGCCGGGGCGCAGACTGTCTGCGGACCAGGCGCAGGTTGGCGATATGGTGCTGGTGAATGGGATGCTGGGGGATCACGGCGCTGCCATTCTGGCCGCGCGCGGCGACATGGCCTTGTCGACAGAGGTCCAATCGGACTGTGCCGGCCTTGGTCATCTGATGGAGGCGGTGTTGGCGGCGGCGCCAAATACCCGTGCGGCCCGCGATGCAACGCGTGGCGGGGTGGCCTCGGTTTTAAACGAAATTGCCGAAGCCGCCGGGACGTCTATCCAGATCCAAGAGACCGCCTTGCCCCTGCGCGCCGAGGTCAAAGGCATGTGTGAGATCCTCGGGCTTGATCCCCTGTATCTGGCAAATGAGGGGACGCTGGTTTTGATTGTGCCCGCGGATGAGGCCGAGGCGGCTCTTGCGGCGATGCGGGCTTTGCCCGAGGGGAAGGGTGCTGTGGCCATTGGCAAAATCTGCGAGGGTCCGCGGGGACGGGTTACAATGCAGACGCTGTTTGGCGGTCAGCGGATTGTTGACATGTTGGTGGGTGAACAGTTACCGCGGATTTGCTAAGGGATTGCATTTCAACGAAAAACCGCCGCTCCAAATGGGCGGCGGTTTCTTCTGGTTTGCTTTGGTCGACTTAGAACGGGATTTCGTCGTCGTCGATGTTGTGGGATGCGCCGCCGCCTTGGTTGCCGCCGCCAAATCCGCCACCACCTTGCGGGCCGCTGTCGTAGCCGCCGCCTTGTGGGCCACTGTCATAGCCACCGCCACCAAAGTTGCCGCCGCCGCCTTGGCCGCCACCAAAGCCGCCGCCGCCACCTTCGCCACGGCCGTCCAGCATGGTCAGCGTGGAGCCGAACCCTTGCAGAACAACTTCGGTCGAATAGCGGTCCTGGCCGTTTTGGTCCTGCCATTTGCGGGTTTGCAGCTGGCCTTCGACATAGACCTTGGAACCTTTGCGCAGATACTGTTCCGCCACACGCACCAGGCCTTCGTTGAAGATCGCAACCGAATGCCATTCGGTCTTTTCGCGACGCTCCCCGGTGTTGCGGTCTTTCCAGGTTTCAGAGGTCGCAATCCGCAGGTTGCAGACTTTGCCACCGTTCTGGAAGCTGCGCACCTCTGGGTCGCGACCCAAGTTGCCGATTATCATGACTTTGTTGAGAGATCCGGCCATCTTGGTCGTGTCCTTTATCATTAAGCTTGTGCATCAGGGATGCATAAAAGTCGAACCCCGCGTCGAATCCTATGCGGCGCGGTTTTCGCTACACTATCTTTCTGGACCATCGGAGGAAAGTCGCCAATCGGGGGCCAAAGGCTTGTTGGACAGAGGGGCATTTTGATAAGACTTGTGCAATCGTAAGCTGGCTGACGATCATGTGCTTTAAAAATTCACAAAAAATCGCTATATTCTGAAGCGGTTCAGGGGAGACAGAGCGCCAAATGCGAATTTCACTGGTGGGGGCAAGCGTGGCTTGTGCGTTGATTGCCAACGCGGCTGCAGCTCAGGTGTTCTCGAGTAAAAACCGCAGGGACTTGTTTGCGTCTCATACGCGGGTGTTGGATGGGCGTGCGGCCAGCCAATACAAAGGGTCTGCGCGCCTGCAGCCTGAGAGCTTTCGCATTGACCTTGCACCAAAAAACCTGCGCTACACCGGGAAGTACAAAGGGCGCTATCTGAAAATCGCCCGTCGCGCGGCCCGTCAAAATGGCATTCCCGAAGATCTGTTCCTGCGTCTTGTGCAGCAAGAGAGCAACTGGAACCCAAACGCGAAATCCCACAAAGGGGCCTTGGGCCTTGCGCAGTTGATGCCGGCCACCGCTGCGACATTGGGGGTGGACCCGACCAATCCTAAGCAAAACCTGGAAGGCGGCGCGCGGTATCTGGCCCAGCAATACCGCAAATTTGGCTCGTGGCGCTTGGCCTTGGCAGCCTATAACGCAGGCCCCGGAGCGGTTGAGAAATACGGCGGTGTTCCGCCCTACAAAGAGACCAAGAACTATGTGCTGAAGATCCTGGGCAGCTGAATCGCCTCGGCATTGTTCGGCACAGGTAAACAAATTGTTCATAAGGGTTAATGCCGCGTTAACGACCCTTAACTGCCATTAAGTTGCCTTAAAATTTCATGAAAACTGTCGCGGAAGTGGGAGAATACCGTGACAGTAAGTAGTGTTGATCAACGTGCGGCGCAGATGGGCTGGCAGCCAACGGCCGTGCCTTCGCAGAAAATTATTGATGATGTACTAGGCGTTAAGCGCGTTGAGCGGTTCTCGGGTGGGTGGATGCTGGCCGGGATGCTTTTGGGCATTTTGATTGGCTTTGGTGTTAAAGGAACCGCCGCCGTGGACGGCCCATTTGGGGCCGATGCAGAGATGATGGGCTTTGTGGTGGGAGCTCTGTCTTTGCTGGCGGCGGCTGGTTCCGTTGGGCTGGCGCTGGCCTCACTGCCGCTTTATCGTCGTTTACCGCAGTTGATGCGGTTTTCCATGACCAATATGCTGATGATTATTGTGCTGGTGCTCAGCTGATCAGGCCAATTCACGCGCGGTTTTACGTAGGCGACTGGGCGTCAGACCCGTGTGTTGGCTGATAAACCGCGTGAAATAGGCGGGGCTGCGAAAGCCAAGCTTGCTGGCAATTTCCTGAATAGGGGTGTCGCTGTAGGTCAACAGCGAACGAGCCGAATGCAATTGGCGCTCGGTCAACAGGCTCGCGGCGGTTTTGCCGGTTTCGGCCTTGCAGACCCGTGTCAAATGCGTTGGCGTCACATCTAGCGCTTCCGCATGGTCCGACATCGTTGCACCTTCACAATAATGGCGGGCAACACGGTTGCAATAAGCGCGGCTGAGGCGTTGTGCGGCGCTGATCCGGGACGGCGTGCCTGCCGCGTCGGCTGCGCGACGCAGCTCGATTTGCAAAACCGACGCCAATGAGGACATCGCCTCGCTCCAACCTTCCTGCTGTTCACGTTGCTCCCGCTGGAGGCGGTCCAGCAAAAAGGTAATAAAGGCCTGTTCCTGACCGCCATTCACACGCAGAAAGACCGCCTGGCGATCTTGTGTCTTTTGATCGGGCCTTGGGATGAACACACAGCTTCCAAAACATTGCCGCCCTAAGTTCAGCGACCACAGGGAGCCTGCGGGGATGTAGAAGAGGTTGTGCGCCCCAAACCCATACCGTTTGCCATCCAACAGTACCTGACCCTGACCGCGGGTGATCCAAACGATCAGATCCTGCGCACGGTCGTGGGACAGCTCAATCTGCCAAGGGCCCACGGGCGAAAGCTGTGGTAAGGTTGTCACCTCGATATGCGAAGAGGTTGGTGCGGAAAGCAGCATGTCGGGCGTTTGGTTACTTCTAAACTTGTAATTCGACTCACATCGACATGGAATTTCGATTCTCGCAAGTCGAGCGGCGGCCATTTCCTGTGACTTCAATGCTTCGGAATGGTTTTTATGCGCCTTTGATAGGGTATGTTAGGGAATATAGTTAGCAAATTGATTCCGAAGTGCGTTTTCAAAGGTCCGGATGAAAGACATGCCAGTCTTTCATTTTAGAGCGAAACCAGGTCCGTTGCCGTTTGGCGAACTGCCGGGTCGCGACAGAGGCGCGCTCGCGTGCTGTGTCCAGGTCAATTTCGCCAGTGATAAAGCTCATCAATTCTGGCACGCCAATGGCTTTGAATGCGGGCAGGTTGGGGTCAAAGTGATCGCGCATCGCCTCCACTTCATCCAGCGCGCCAGCGGCGACCATTTTATCGAATCTCTGGCGAATGCGATCTTCCAGCCAGCCTTTTTCCGAATTCATCACAATTGGGGTACAGGCGGGTAAATCCAGCACTGGCGGCGGGGTGTCCGCCTGCCACTGTGCCAGGCTGCGCCCGGTTGCGCGTTGCACTTCCCAGGCCCGTTGCACACGCATCCGGTTTTGCAGATCTATGCCAGCGGCTGTCTCTGCGTCTATACCATCGCGCAGCACATCCAGGGACAATCTATCCGCCTCGGCGCGGATTTCTGGTGGCGTCGCGGGAATATCGGCCATGCCGCGCGTAAGCGTCTGAAAGTAAAGCCCTGTGCCGCCGACGATAATTGGACGCTGCGCGCCTTTCAGCAGCGGTTTCACGTCCCGCAGCCAATGGCCCGCGGAATAGGGCTGATCATAGGCGACATAACCATAAAGCGCATGTGGCGCGCGCGCCTCTTCCTCTACCGATGGGCGCGCGGTGACCACGCGCCAACAGTCAAAGACCTGGCTGGCGTCCGCGTTGACCACCACACCTCCCTGCGCCTCTGAAATACGCAAGGCCAGCTCTGATTTGCCCGAGGCGGTGGGGCCTGCGATAAGAACTGGCAAATCTGGGTCGGTCTCGGGCAATTTCATTTCGGGCGGTCCTGGCTATTTTCAATCTTGGGACAAATTTGCCGGTTTGAGGTCATAGACCGCATTGATCCCAAGACAGAATTGCTCCATTTTGCGCGCAAATTAACCCCTACATCTTGTGGAGCGCAACATGCCCCTTACCTCGGACCAGCCGGATTTCAGTTCGGCCGTTAAATATAACCGCGTCATGTTGAAGATTTCGGGTGAGGCGCTGATGGGCGACCAGGGGTTTGGTCTGCACCCGCCCACCGTGCAGCGCATTGCCAAAGAGGTTAAGACTGTCCACGATATGGGGGTTGAAATCTGTATGGTGATCGGCGGCGGGAACATTTTCCGTGGTCTGTCGGGATCGGCTCAGGGGATGGAGCGCACAACGGCAGACTATATGGGCATGTTGGCCACCGTGATGAATGCCTTGGGTATGCAATCCGCGCTGGAAGATCTGGGGGTCTTTACCCGTGTGATTTCCGCCATCCGCATGGATGAGGTGGCAGAGCCCTATATTCGCCGTCGTGCGGTGCGCCACCTGGAGAAGAAGCGGGTTTGTATCTTTGCGGCCGGCACCGGCAACCCCTATTTCACCACAGATACTGCTGCGACCCTGCGGGCCAATGAAATGGCGTGCGAGGCGATCTTTATGGGTAAAAACGGGGTTGATGGGGTTTACGACAAAGACCCCAAGGAACACGCGGACGCTGTGCGCTATGATCATGTCTCTTATGACGATGTGCTGGCCAAGCGGTTGAAGGTTATGGATGCCTCTGCGATTGCGCTGGCGCGTGACAACAATCTTCCGCTTATTGTGTTTCCGTTGGACGAACCGGGCGGGTTCAAAGGGATCCTGGCGGGTGAAGGCACCTACACAACCGTACACGGCTAACAACGCTGGTTTTACGCAACGTGCGAACACGCCCATTTCGGGCGTGTTTTCTATTTCGAGGCCACCGCTTTGGGCGCATGATCGCTATACATTTGTGGTCCGGTGGCTTAAGAGGCTTGAACAGACCGCCTCAAAGAAGGGGAGAGCAGAATGTCTGACGAATTTGAACTGGATACCGATGACCTGAAACGCCGTATGGATGGCGCGATGGCGAACCTAAAGACCGAGTTTGCAAGTCTGCGGACCGGGCGTGCTTCGGCCTCTATGCTGGAGCCGATCATGGTGGATGCCTATGGGTCGAATACTCCGATCAACCAGGTGGGCACCGTGAACGTGCCTGAGCCGCGCATGGTTACCGTAAATGTCTGGGATAAGGCATTGGTCGGTAAGGTCGAAAAAGCGATCCGCGAATCTGGTCTGGGGATCAACCCGCAGCTCAATGGCACCATCATCATGCTGCCGATCCCGGAGCTGAACGAAGAGCGTCGCCGTGAATTGGGTAAGGTTGCCGGCCAATATGCCGAACACGCTCGTGTTGCGATCCGTAACGTGCGCCGGGATGGGATGGACCAGATCAAGAAGGCCAAATCCGACGGCATGTCCGAGGATGACCAGAAGTTCTGGGAAAGCGAGGTTCAAGAGCTCACCGACAAGATGATCAAAGTTGTCGATGACGCGCTGGAGACCAAACAAGCTGAAATCATGCAGGTCTGAGACCAGAGCATGGCTGTAAGCGAACCAGATGCGGCGTCCGGCACCAGGCCGGGCCCGCGCCATGTTGCCATTATTATGGATGGCAACGGTCGATGGGCGCAGGCACGGGGACGTCCCCGTCTGTTTGGACATCATGCAGGTGCCAAACGCGTCCGAGAAATTGTTGAGTGCTGCCCCAATTTGGGCGTCAAATATCTGACTATTTTTGCATTTTCGACAGAGAACTGGAAACGGACACAGGTTGAGGTCGCAGGCCTCATGAGTTTGTTTCGCAGGTATATTTCCAAAGAGATGAATGCGCTGGCGGCGCAGAACGTGCGGGTGCGGTTTATTGGTGACCGGGTGCGCTTGGACGAGAAATTGATTGCCTTGATGGACAAGCTGGAGGCCAAAACCGAAGGCAACGACGGCACTCACCTGACCATCGCGCTGAACTATGGCGGGCGGGACGAGGTGGCGCGTGCCACCAGACGTCTGGCCCAGGATGTGGCCGCGGGGAAACTGGATCCCGACAAGGTCGACCAGGAAACCCTGCCCAAATATCTCGATACGCATGTCCTGCCGGATCCTGACCTTGTGGTGCGCACCAGTGGCGAAGCCCGGATTTCGAACTTTCTTCTGTGGCAATCAGCCTATGCGGAATATGAGTTCATCGACACGCTGTGGCCGGATTTCACCGGCGAAGAGCTGGGGCGTCTGTGCGCAAGCTATGGCAAACGCGACCGGCGATTTGGTGCGGTGAAAACATGACGACCTCTTCACGTTGGGCCGATCTGGGGCCACGGGTGGCTTCGGCCATTGTTATGCTGGCCATTGCCGGTCTTGCGATCTGGAGTGGTGGGCTTTTGTTCAATGCGATCATCACCATGGTCGTGGGTGGCATCTTTTGGGAACTGGCGGCGATGTTCTGGCCGGGGCAGGGCATGCGGGCCCTGAAACTGGGGGGCGCAGCAGCGGTTGCGTTCTTTGCGGCCAGTTTGCTGCCAACCGCGCTTGCGGTCTTGGTTCTGCTGGCACCGGTCGCGCTGTTGGCGATCGAGGATAAGGGACGCCGCGCCAGAGAAGTCGTGCCTTTTGGCCTGTGGATCATGGCTGCGGGCTTTGGCTTTGTCTGGCTGCGCAATGCGTTGAACGTGGACTGGCTGTTGTGGCTGATTGCGGTTGTGGTTGCCACTGATGTGGCGGGTTACTTTGCGGGTAAGATCATCGGCGGGCGCAAGTTCTGGCCACGGATCAGTCCCAAGAAAACCTGGGCCGGCACATCAGCTGGCTGGATCGCGGCCGCTGTGGTTGGGGTTTTCTTCACGGCAACCTTGGATCATGGGTTTGCCCTTGTGGTTCTGTCGGTGCTGATCTCCATGGCCAGCCAAGCCGGTGACATCGCCGAAAGCGCGTTGAAACGGCGGCGCGGGGTCAAGGATTCCAGTGCAATCATCCCAGGCCACGGTGGATTGTTTGACCGGTTTGATGGGATGCTAGGCGCGGCGGCCTTGTTTTTGCTGCTGATCGCGCTTTTTAGCATGTAAATTGGCTCACAAGGCGGAGCATCACGATGCGGAAACTTTCGATTTTTGGCGCGACGGGATCGATTGGGCAAAACACAATCGACCTGATCCGGCGTCAGCCGGACGCCTATGATGTGGTGGCGCTCAGCGGTGGGGCGAATGTGGCGCAGCTTGCCAAGGACGCCATAGAGCTGCGCGCGGATGTGGCGGTCACGGCCTATCCTGAACAGCTTTCTACCTTGCAAGAGGCCTTGGCCGGATCCGGGGTCGCAGCTGCCGCCGGCGAGGCCGCGCTGGTCGAGGCCGCACAACGTCCCGCAGATTGGGTGATGTCTGCCATAGTGGGGTCAGCAGGGCTGAAACCCGGTTTGGCCGCGTTAGAGCAGGGCGCAACCCTGGCCTTGGCCAATAAGGAATCGCTGGTCTGTGCGGGCAAGCTGTTGATGGAGACAGCGCGTGCGAACAATGCGAGGGTCTTGCCCGTCGACAGCGAACATTCCGCAATTTTCCAAGGGCTTGTTGGCGAAGATATGGCCGCTGTTGAGCGGATCATTATCACGGCCTCAGGCGGGGCGTTTCGCGACTGGCCGCTGGAGCAATTGGCGACCGCAACGGTGGAACAGGCGTCGTCGCATCCCAATTGGAACATGGGACAGCGGATCACCATCGACAGCGCGTCGATGTTCAACAAGGCCTTGGAAGTTATCGAAACCCGTGAATTCTTTGGCGTCGACCCCGCCCAGATCGAAGTGATCGTGCATCCCGAGTCCATGGTGCATTCCATCGTCTGTTTCCGCGACGGGGCGATGATGGCCCACTTGGGCGCGCCGGATATGCGCCACGCGATTGGCTATGCGCTGCATTGGCCGGAACGGCTGGATCTGCCGGTTGAACGTCTGGATCTGGCCAAAATCGCAAGCCTGACCTTCAAAGCACCAGAGGCGGCGCGTTACCCGGCCTTGGGGCTGGCCTATGATGTTATGGCGCGCGGCGGTCTGATGGGCGCTGTTTTCAACGCAGCCAAGGAGCGGGCATTGGATCACTTTATCGCCAGAAAGCTCGGTTTTTTGGATATGACACATATCGTTTCAGGTGTGATGGAGCAGCTGGATCGGTCCGCGGGCCTCATTGATGCCCCAATGACCCTTGATAACGTGCTGCACGCGGACCATCTCGCACGACAAGCAGCAGATGATCTCGTTATGGAACGGATAGGATAAGACTTTGGACGTCATTTCACTTTTACCCCAGGTGGGCGGCCTTGCCTTCACGATCATAACTTTTGTGGCCGTGTTGTCGGTGATCGTGGCTGTGCATGAATATGGCCACTACATCGTGGGGCGCTGGTCCGGCATCCATGCTGAAGTGTTCTCGCTTGGTTTTGGGCCGGTGCTGTGGAGCCGTGTCGACAAACGTGGAACCCGCTGGCAAATCGCCGCGCTGCCCTTTGGGGGATTTGTGAAATTCCTGGGCGATTCCAATGCGGCTTCAGGCAAGGATGCGGATGCGATGGCCGCCGCGGAAGGCGATGCCAAGGCTCTGCGGCGCACGATGCATGGGGCTCCTTTGTGGGCGCGGTCTGCAACGGTGGCCGCGGGGCCGGTGTTCAATTTCATCCTGTCGGCTGTGATCTTCTGCGCCATTTTGATGGCCGAAGGCACCATTCGCGAACCCCTGACCGTTGGCTCTGTGATGCCTTTGCCTGGTGTGGAAAACCAATTGCGTGAGGGTGACGAAATTCTGGCCATCGCTGGCAGTGATGTGCCCGATTTCAGCGACCGCGACGCCTGGAGCGACTTTACCGAGGCCCTGCCGATTGCGCAGGATCTGACCTATACCGTGGAGCGCGCCGGTGAAGTGCAGCAGGTGACCGGCCCGATCCTGTCGCCGCCACTGGTGCGTTCGGTGGCACCGCGCAGTGCGGCATCCGATATTGGGATCGCCCAAGGGGATGTGATTACGGCCGTGGACGGGCAGCCGATCTTTGCCTTTTCCGAGCTGAAAGATCTGGTCGAAAGCGGTGAGGGCAAGGTGCTTTTGCTCGACATCTGGCGTGATGGTCAGACTCTCGAGTTTGCTTTGGCGCCGCGTGCCACGGATGAGCCGCAGCCTGATGGCGGCTTTGCCACACAGTGGCGGATCGGCATTGTGGGCGGCATGGCCTTTGACCCAGGGACCGAGACGATGGGCCTGGGTGAAGCCGCCTGGGGTGGTGTGCGCCAGGTGGCTGCGGTGATCGAGATGTCCTTGTCTGGCCTCAAACACATGATCACCGGGGCGATCAGCACCTGTAACCTGTCGGGCCCCATTGGCATTGCTGAGACCTCGTCGTCGATGGCCCGCCAGGGCGGTGAGAGCTTTTTGCGGTTTATCGCTGTGATTTCAACGGCCGTGGGCTTGATGAACCTTTTCCCGGTTCCCGCGCTGGATGGGGGGCATTTGGTCTTTTACGCCTATGAGGCGGTTGTGGGCCGCCCGCCGCATGATCGCGCGCTGCAGTTGTTGATGACTTTGGGTATTGCCTTGGTATTGACGATGATGCTCTTTGCCCTGGGCAATGATATCTTCTGTTAACCAAACGTTGCATTAGAGTGAGGCCGCCAGCGCGCCGCCTCACTCTCGCCCCATTCCTCGATTAACTTTTCCTCAATTGTTTACGGAACATCAGGAATCGGGGGATGTCATGAGCAACGCAACGCTGTCTTATCGGGGTGTGGACCTTCTGCTGCGCCTCAACCTTGATCGGTTTGTTTGGATTCTCACGATCGCGATTTGTCTGATGATCGCCACCTACTTCGCAGCCTAAGCCTGGGCCGAACTGGGGGTATCACCCCGCAAACAAATGTGCCGATGGCGCAATTGAGAAACAAGTGACCCGCGATTGCGGGTTAATGTTTGGTTAGTTTTGACATCCGTTATCAAACCTATTACGCACTTCTTAAAAGCAGTGAATAATTGGGTTGGACAGATGGCTAGGGGTTTTTCGGCGGGAACATCCTGTATGGGGGGAGCGAAGCGCTCCAATATTTTGTTCCGTAACGTATCAGCTGTGGCGCTGTCAGTGGCGCTTGGTTTGGCAAGTTTTCCGAACTTTGTATCAGCGCAAAGCTTCCAGTTTGATAACGTCAGAGTTGAGGGGAACCAACGGATTCAGACCTCGACCATCGTGTCATATACCGGGCTGGAGCAGGGTAAGGCGGTATCGGCCGGCGAGCTGAACGATGCTTATCAGCGCATTTTGGACAGCGGTGTTTTTGAGACCGTGGATCTGGTTCCAAGCGGCAATACACTGGTGATCAAAGTCACCGAATTCCCGACGATCAGCCAGATCGCCTTTGAAGGTAATCGCCGCATCAAAGACGACGCCCTGCGCGACATCGTCGAATCGTCTCCGCGCCGCGTGTTCAATCCTGAAACCGCCGAACGTGACGCAAACCTGATTGCGGAGCTTTATTCTGCCCGCGGCCGGATCGCCTCGCAGGTGACGCCACGCATCATCCGCCGCAGCGACAACCGCGTTGATCTGGTGTTTGAGATCTCCGAAGGTGACACAACCGAGGTGGAACGGGTTTCGTTTGTTGGCAACCGCCAATTCTCGGACCGCCGTTTGCGCCGGGTTCTGGAAACCAAACAAGCGAACTTTTTGCGCACGTTCATCAACCGCGACACGCTTGTGCAAGACCGCTTGGAATTCGACAAACAAGTTCTGCGCGATTTCTATCAGTCCCGTGGTTATGTCGATTTCCGCGTCAACAGTGCCAATGCGGAATTGACGCCGGAACGTGATGGTGTGTTCTTGGTTGTTGACGTGACCGAAGGCCAGCAGTTCAAATTCGGCAATGTCTCGGTCGTAAGCGAGATCCCCGAAGCGGATGCCGATGCCTATCAACGCGTGTTGCGGGTGAAGCCGGGCGTTGTCTACAACCCTGCACTGGTCGACGCTGAGATGACCAAGCTGGAGCGGCTTGCGGTTCGTCAGGGCATTGATTTTGTCCGGGTTGAACCGCGCATCGTGCGCAACGACCGCGATCTGTCCCTGGATCTGGAGTTTGCTCTGGTCCGTGGTCCGCGTATCTTTGTGGAACGCATCGACATCGAGGGCAATACAACAACCCTGGACCGCGTGATCCGCCAACGTTTCCGGACCGTTGAAGGTGACCCCTATAACCCGCGTGAAATCCGTGAATCTGCGGATCGGATCCGCGCTTTGGGCTTTTTCTCCGAAGCGAATGTGGATGTGCGTGAGGGCTCCAGCGATGATCAGGTGATCGTCGATGTGGATGTGACCGAACAACCAACCGGCTCACTGTCTATTGGTGGTGCCTTCTCCGCCGAAGACGGGATTGGTGTGGTTCTGGGCCTCAGCGAAAACAACTTCTTGGGTCGGGGGCAGCGCTTGTCTTTGAACCTGTCGACCGCGGAAGAAAACCAGGAATATTCGCTGCGCTTCACCGAACCCCGTCTGCTGGGCCGCGAGCTGCAGTTGGATCTGGATTTCGGCTTGGCGACCTCGGATTCAAGCTTTGCGTCTTATGATACCGAACGCCTGTTCTTTAGCCCGGCCGTCACATTCGCGCTGAATGAATATTCCCGCCTGTCGCTGCGCTACAGATGGGACGACACAGAGCTGCAATCGCGTGGCGTCGACAGCTTGGGCAACCCGGTTTCCGGCCCCGTGATCTCCAGCGAGATTGCTCAGGGCGCACAGACTGCAAGCTCAGTTGGTTTTACCTATACCTTTGACAGCCGTCTGGAAGAGATCGACCCAACCCGCAGTTTCTTGTTCGAAGTTGGTGCGGAATATGCGGGTCTTGGCGGGGATTCCGAATTCTTGCGCACGTCGGCACGGATTGTCGCGCAAAAGAAGATTTTCAACGAAGAGGTCACCCTGCGTGCCACCGTCGAAGCCGGTGCGTTCCAGTGGCAAGGCGGCGGGTTCAGCCGCACGACAGATCGCTACCTCTTGGGGCCAGATCAGCTGCGTGGCTTTGACCCGGGCGGCATTGGCCCACGTGACGTATCCTCGGTTGGCGGTACCACCTATTCCGACGCTTTGGGCGGCAACTATTTCGCCGTTGCCCGTCTGGATGCGGAATTCCCGCTGGGTCTGCCCGAAGAAATCGGCCTGCGCGGCGCGCTTTTCTATGACATCGGTAACGTTTGGGGTCTGGATAACGTAGATACAGCCGGTGCCAATATCGTTGGCGGCGGCAATGGTTCCTACCGTCAAGTGGTTGGCTTCTCACTGTTGTGGACCACTGCGCTGGGTCCCCTGCGTTTCAACTTCTCCAAACCGATTTCCAGCGAGGATTTCGACGAAGAGCGTAACTTTGACCTGACGCTGCAAGCGCGGTTCTAACAGTCTTATGCTCACCAAAGTCACAGCCTATGTGATGACAGGGGCGGCCCTTTTGGGGACCGCCTCTGATTTTGCTTTGGCACAGACACCGCCGCTGTCTTCATCGACATTTTCAGAAAACACGCGCAGTTTTGGTGTCCCGCTCAGCGGGGTTTTGACCCTGCGCACGGATGTGTTTTTCAATGAAAGCGCCTTTGGCCGGCGTGTCACACAGGAAGTCGATGCGGAAGGCGCGGTTTTGACCGCGGAAAACCGCCGGATCGAAGGGGAGCTGCGCGACGAGGAACAGCAGCTGACGGAACGACGCCAAACCATGGCGCCGGATGATTTCCGCAGGTTGGCGGATGCCTTTGATCAAAAGGTCCAGGAAATCCGCCGGGTCCAAGACGCAAAGCTGGAAGAGATCAACAAGATGCGCGAGGACGCGCGTCGTGAATTCCTGACCGTATCCCTGCCCATCCTGCAGGAAATCATGCGCGAAGCGGGCGCTGGTGCGATCCTTGAGAAATCGTCGGTATTCCTCAGCGCCGAAGCTGCGGATATCACCGAATTGGCGATCCAACGGATTGACGCCGTTTTAGGCGACGGGCAGAGCGCCAGCGATGACGGGAAATAACCTGTCTCTCTGCTTGCTCAACCGGCCTGCGCTTGCTACCCAGAACCCTAAGTAACCAATAAAAACAGGACGCATTCCTTATGACTGCCGAGCTCAAAAGCGCCGATATTCACCTGATCCAGCGGATCCTTCCGCACCGTTATCCCTTTCTTTTGGTTGATAAAGTTGTGGACATCGACGGCTATAGCGCGGCGCGTGGCATCAAGAACGTGACGATGAACGAGCCGCATTTCCAAGGCCACTTCCCAGGCACGCCGATTATGCCGGGTGTGACAATTGTCGAAGCCATGGCGCAGACCGCGGGCGTCATGCTGGGTGTCGGCATGGATATGATTGACACTGAATTGCTGATCTATTTCATGAACATCGACAAATGTAAGTTCCGCCGCAAAGTGGTGCCGGGCGATGTGCTTGAGATGAAAGTAACCACCACCCGTGGCAAGCCGGGCGGCAAGATCTTTAAATTCCACGGTGTGGCCAGCGTCGAAGGTGAAGTTGCGGCCGAGGCTGAATTTACCGCGATGGTCGACCGTCAGGAAGGGTGATCCAAATGTCCAATATCCACCCAAGCGCAATTATCGAACCCGGAGCCAAGATCGGCGAAGGCTGCGAGATTGGCCCGTTTTGTATTGTTGGTGCCGAGGTCGAATTGGCCGAGCGGGTGGTATTGAAATCGCATGTGGTTGTCACCGGCAACACAACGATCGGCGAAGAGACTGTGATTTTTCCGTTCTCTGTCATTGGTGAGATCCCGCAGGACCTCAAGTTCAAAGGCGAGAAATCCCGAACTGAGATTGGCGCGCGCAACCGGATCCGCGAACATGTGACGGTGAATGCCGGCACCGAAGGTGGCGGTGGCGTCACGCGGATTGGCGATGACGGTCTGTTTATGGCAGGCTGCCACATCGCGCATGATGCGCAGGTCGGCGACCGGGTGATTGTGGTGAACTCTGCTGCGGTGGCCGGCCATTGTGTGCTGGAAGATGACGTGATCATTGGTGGCCTTTCGGGCATTCACCAATGGGTGCGGATTGGCCGGGGTGCCATCATCGGCGCTGTGACTATGGTGACCAACGACGTCATTCCCTTTGGTCTGGTCCAGGCCCCGCGTGGCGAGCTGGACGGTCTGAACCTTGTTGGCTTGAAACGGCGCGGTGTGCAGCGTTCGGACATCACTGCCTTGCGGGCTGCGTTTCAAATGCTGGCGCAGGGTGAGGGGACTTTTCAGGAACGTGCCCGCCGTCTTGGCGATGAGACTGACAGCGATTACGTGCAAGAGATCGTCGCCTTTATCACCGGCGAAAGCGATCGTTCCTTCCTGACGCCTGGCGGATAACAAAAGGGGCCGACCGATGATTGCACTTATCGCAGGGCGTGGAGCTCTACCGCGCGAGATCACTGCAAATTTGCCAGTGCGACCACTAGTCTGTGCCATGATGGGGTCCGAACCGGATGAGGTTGCAGCGGATCTGGTGTTCCGGATCGAACAGCTGGGCAGCCTTTTGGCAGAGCTGAAGAACCGCGGCGTGACCGAGATCTGTATGGCGGGCGCCGTCAGCCGCCCCTCTGTGGATCCCGCCGCCATTGATGGGCCGACCTTGCCCTTGGTGCCCATGTTGCAAACCGCTTTGGCCAAAGGTGACGATGGGGCGCTGCGCGCCATTATCATGATTCTGGAAGAGTCTGGATTTGCCGTGCGCTCCGCCCACGAGATCGCGCCGGATCTGTTGATGGCTGAGGGCGTCTTTACCAAAGTGCAGCCAGGAGAGCTGGACAAACCGGATGCCGCGCGTGGGGCGCAAGTGGTGGCCGCGATGGCTGCTGCGGACGTGGGGCAGTCCTGCGCGGTGCGGAATCACCAGGCCATTGCCGTTGAAAATGCCTTTGGCACCGATTGGATGCTGCAAAGCCTGGTTGAACGCCCCGACGGGCAGGGGGGCCTGTTGTTCAAAGCACCGAAACCCGGCCAAGACCGCCGTGCGGATCTGCCAACCATCGGTCCCGACACCGTTGTTGCAGCAGCTGCGGCCAAACTGTCAGGCATTGTGGTTGAGGCGGGTGGCGTTATCGTTCTGGACCGGGCTGAGGTCATCGCCAATTGTGACCGTCTGGGTCTGTTCTTCTGGGTGCGGGCGGCGTGAGCCTTCGGGTCTTTATCCTTGCGGGCGAACCCTCGGGAGACCGGCTGGGCGGAGCGTTGATGGCTGGATTGCGGCAGTTGTCGCCGGATGTCACGTTTGACGGTATCGGTGGGCCTTTGATGCAAGAGCTGGGGCTGACCTCGCGCTTTCCAATGGAAGAGCTGTCGGTCATGGGCATCGCCGAAGTTTTACCCAAATACCGGCACCTGAAACGCCGCATTCGCGAGACGGCAGAAGCGGTGATTGCGACGCAGCCGGATGTGATGATCACCATCGACAGTCCGGACTTCTCTTTGCGCGTCGCCAAACTGGTGAAACAGGCCTGTGATGTGCGCACCGTGCATTACGTGGCCCCGTCTGTCTGGGCCTGGCGGCCAAAACGCGCGCAGAAAATGGCCAAATGCATCGACCACGTTCTGGCGCTATTGCCGTTTGAACCGCCCTATATGACAGCGGCAGGGATGGACTGCGACTTTGTTGGTCACCCGGTGGTGAATGAACTCCTGGCAACCGAAGCGGAGATTGCAGCGTTTCGCGAGGCCTATGATCTGGGAGATGCGCCCTATGTGTTGGCCTTGCCCGGATCGCGCCGATCCGAGGTTGGCAGGCTGGCACCGATTTTTGGCGAGGCGATCCAGAATTTTGTTCTGAAACACCCAGACATGCGTGTCGTTGTGCCAGCCGCAGCACCGGTTGCGGATTTGGTGCGGGACAACTTGCAAAGCTGGCCGGAGAATACAACTCTCTTGGATCCAAACACATTGGATAAGGACACAGCCAAGGCTCACAAACGCGCGGCTTTTGCAGGCGCTGATCTGGCGCTTGCGGCTTCTGGTACAGTGTCTCTGGAACTTGCGCAGGCCCAAACGCCAATGGTTATCGCCTATACCTTCAACTGGCTGACCTGGCAGATCATGAAGCGCATGGCGCTGATTGACACGGCAACGCTTGTCAATCTGGTCAGCGACACGCGGGTGGTGCCCGAATGTCTGGGCCCCGCGTGTCAACCGGATCTGATTACCGAAAAACTGAACGCTGTTGCCGCAAACCCGCAGGCCCAGCTGGAGGCGATGGCCCTGACCATGGAGCGCCTTGGGCAGGGCAGAGAGGCTCCGGGCCTCAGAGCGGCCCAGGCGGTGCTGGCCCGCCTGCCGCAGTAAACTGGATCAATAACCGCGCCAGATCCAGCCGCCACCAAAGATACGGCTGCCTTCATTGGCATAGAACACGCAGGCCTGACCGGGAGAGATGCCTTCCTCGGGTGTCAGCAGCTCTACTTCTGCCTCGGTCTCTGAGATCGGACGAATGATCGCCTCGCGCGGGGGGCGGGTTGAGCGCACTTTGACCTTCAGATGCCATTCCTTGCGCGATGTGAACGGCTCATCTCCCAGCCAGTTGATCTCCCGCACGGGAACCACGCGGGTCGCCAGAAGCTCTTTGGGGCCAACAACCACCTGTTTCTTGTCCACATCCAGCTTCACCACATAGAGCGGCTCGGTGAGGCCACCAATGCCAAGCCCGCGGCGCTGACCGATGGTATAGTGGATCACACCCTCATGCGCGCCCAAAACGCGGCCATCGGCGTGTACGATCTCCCCAGGTTCAGCAGCTCCGGGTCGCAGCTTCTCGATAACGCTGGCATAGTTGCCGTTGGGCACAAAACAGATGTCCTGACTGTCGGGCTTGTCTGCCACGGCCAGCCCGTATTCAGCGGCCATCTCGCGGGTTGCGTCTTTGGACGGCAAATGCCCCAGCGGGAAGCGCAAAAAGTTCAACTGATCCGGAGTGGTGGAAAAGAGGAAGTAGCTTTGATCGCGGTTTGCATCTTCGGCGCAATGCAGTTCCGGCCCGTTTGGCCCATCCATACGCTGGATGTAATGGCCTGTCGCCATGCAGTCCGCTTCAAGGTCTTTGGCCGTTTCCAGCAGATCCTTGAACTTAACCCGTTCGTTGCAACGAATACAGGGAACCGGAGTTGCGCCCGCCAGATAGCTGTCCGCAAACTCATCAATCACCGCATCTTTAAAAATGTTCTCATAATCCAGAACGTAATGCGGGAAGCCGCGCTCTTCGGCGACTCGGCGTGCGTCATGAATGTCGATCCCCGCACAGCAGGCACCTTTTTTCGCCAGCGCCGCGCCGTGATCATAAAGCTGCAGCGTGACGCCAACCACGTCAAACCCTTGATCTGCAAGGTAAGCGGCCACCACAGAGCTGTCGACACCGCCCGACATCGCGACCACCACTCGGGTTTCCGAGGGCGGTTTCGGGAACCCCAACAGGTTCACAGGGTGTTCATTGTCCAGCGCCATGAGGCGACTCCTTTTGGTCAAGAGGGGAGGCGTCGCAGAATATAGGAAAATCCTAACGACTCTCAAGGGGCGTGGTTCATGTATCGTTAAATCTAAGCTGTGACCTTCCCCCCGGTATAGAACTATGATTATCCGTAAGGTGATAGGGCCATGTTTTTAAAGAAAGTCGACGGACCTCGCGCTGTTACGCTCCCGGACGGGACCATTATGACACGGGCGGATCTTCCGCCGGAAACCACGCGCCGCTGGGTCGCCTCACGCAAGGCTGCTGTTGTTCGTGGTGTGCTGTATGGGTTGCTGCCCCAATCCGAAGCACTGCGCCGTTATGGTCTGAGCGAAGAGGAGTTTCGCAGCTGGATTGCAGCTGTTGCAGACCACGGCGAAGACGCGTTGAAGACGACACAGCTGAAAAAATATCGCAAATCGTAAGAAAAATTCTTCGTACGGCGGCTATTTTAAGAATTAACAATTATGGTAACGACGCGTTAACCTTTTTCCATCACGGTTAACTCAACCTGAGGGAAACAGATACAGGCGGAGAAATTCATATGCGTATTCTTCTGGTCGAGGACGATCCGACAACGGCAAAAAGCATTGAGCTGATGCTGACTCATGCGAACCTGAACGTCTATTCGACGGATCTGGGCGAAGAGGGGATCGACCTCGCAAAGTTGTATGATTACGATTTGATCTTGTTGGATCTTGGCTTGCCGGACATGAACGGCCACGAGGTTCTGCGTCAACTGCGCCTGGCTCGGATCGAAACTCCGATCCTTATCCTGTCTGGCGCAGACGACACTGAAAACAAAATCAAAGGGTTCGGTTTTGGTGCCGATGATTACCTGACCAAACCATTCCACCGCGAAGAACTGGTGGCGCGGATCCACGCGATCATTCGTCGCTCAAAAGGTCACTCGCAGTCGATCATTAAAACCGGCAAAATCTCGGTTAACCTGGATGCAAAAACGGTCGAAGTCGAGGGAAAGACGGTCCATCTGACCGGCAAAGAGTACCAGATGCTCGAGCTTCTGTCGCTGCGCAAGGGCACAACCCTGACCAAAGAGATGTTCCTGAACCACCTTTATGGTGGCATGGACGAGCCTGAGCTTAAGATCATCGACGTGTTCATCTGCAAGTTGCGCAAGAAATTGAGCAATGCAACAGGTGGTGAAAACTATATCGAAACTGTCTGGGGCCGTGGCTATGTTTTGCGGGACCCGCAAGAGAACGAGATGGTTGAAGATCCCCGAATGGCGATCGGCGCCTGAAAGGAAGAGGATTCGGCGCCCCACTAGCGCCTGATTGCAAGAGCCCGAGGGACCACCTCGGGCTTTTTGTTTTTTACTCGACCTGACTGAATTTGCGCCCTATCACCTGTTCGTAAGAACGAAAGGGGATCGCGGATGAGCCAGAAGATCGGAAATCTGTTACCAGAAGTTGCCAAAACCCGTTTTTTGGAGCTTCAGGAGCGCTTAAACGCTGCGGATTTGGCTTATCATCAGAAGGATGCGCCTGAAATCTCGGACGCGGATTATGATTCCTTGCGTCGTGAGTTTTCCGAACTGCTGGATCTGTTTCCCGAACTCGGATCTTTGTCGACGCGCAGCAGCAGTGTCGGCGCTCCGGTCAGCAGTGGTTTTCAAAAAATTCAACACGCGGTCCGAATGCTGTCCTTGGGCAATGCATTTGACGACGAGGATGTTGCCGATTTTGCCAAAGGCATTCGCAAATACCTGGGCCTTGGTACTGAGAGCAATCTCGCCTTCACCGCAGAGCCAAAGATTGATGGTCTGTCCCTTTCACTGCGCTATGAAAACGGCCGGCTCATACAGGCGGCGACGCGTGGGGATGGCAGTGAAGGGGAGAATGTCACGGCAAACGCCCGGACCATCTCTGACATTCCACAGGTGATCCAAGACGCGCCCGAGGTGCTGGAAGTGCGCGGCGAAGTCTACATGAGCCACGAAGACTTCGCGGCTTTGAACACGCGCCAAGCTGAGGCGGGAGATAAGACATTTGCCAACCCACGGAACGCGGCGGCGGGCAGCCTGCGCCAGCTTGATGCGCGCATCACCGAGGCACGGCCTTTGCGATTCTTTGCTTACGCCTGGGGGGAGTTGTCGGATGCCCTGGCGGATACGCAGTTTGGGGCCATCGAAAGACTGTCTTCCTTTGGCTTTCAAACCAATCCGCTCACACAGCTCTGTGCGGATACTGACGCTTTGATCAGCCATTACAAAAACATCGAAACGCAGCGCGCGACGCTGGGCTATGATATCGACGGTGTCGTTTACAAGGTTAATGATCTGGCGTTGCAGGAACGGCTGGGATTTCGTGCAACAACGCCCCGTTGGGCGATTGCCCATAAGTTTCCGGCAGAACTTGCGTGGACCCAGCTTGAGGCCATCGACATCCAGGTCGGGCGCACCGGCGCGTTAAGCCCGGTTGCCCGGCTGACACCGGTGACTGTGGGCGGCGTTGTGGTATCTAACGCGACGCTCCACAATGAGGATTACATTGCCGGGTTCGACTCCAAAGGTGAGATCATTCGCGACGGCAAGGATATTCGCGTCGGCGATTGGGTGCAGATTTATCGCGCGGGTGATGTGATCCCCAAAGTTGCAGATGTGGATCTGAGCAAACGCTCTGACGATGTGAAACCTTTTGAATTTTCAACGCTGTGCCCTGAATGCAGCAGCCCTGCGGTGCGGGAAGAGGGGGATTCCGTGCGCCGTTGTACCGGCGGGATGATTTGTCCCGCGCAAGCGATTGAAAAAATAAAACATTTCGTTTCCCGAGGAGCCTTCGATATCGAAGGACTCGGTGCCAAACAGGTTGAGCAGTTCTACGGCGATGAGTGGATTAAAGAACCGGCGGATATCTTTGAACTTGAAGTAAAATACTCTTCTGGATTGCAGCAGTTAAAGAACAAGGAAGGCTGGGGCGAAAAATCTGCAAACAACCTCTTTGCAGCGATTGAGGAAAAGCGCGTAATCCCCTTACGTCGCTTCATTTTTGCTCTCGGAATACGACACGCCGGTGAAGTGGCCGCACGGGACTTGGCACTGCATTATGGAACTTGGCAGGCCTTGTATGAGGCGTTGGATACGGCCCGCCCTGCGGCATTGGCCCATCGGGCGGGGGATGTTGCGGAAAACGAAGAACGCCATCGGGCGGCGAGTGAAGGGCGCAAGCCCAAGATCGCAGACAGCCGCGCCGCTGCAATTGCTGCCTGCAGTGTTCCTGCTGCGGCAACTGCTGCCTGGTCTGACCTGACCGATGCGGATGGTATTGGGCCTGTTTTAGGGCTGTCGTTGTCAGATGCGCTCAGCATCCCTGAAGAGCGCGCCGCCATCGATCGACTGGCGTCGAAGTTACAGATTGAAGCAGCAGAGCGCGCCGATACATCGGGCAGCCCGGTGGCGGGCAAAACGGTTGTTTTCACCGGAACGCTTGAAAAAATGACCCGCTCCGAAGCCAAAGCCCGCGCCGAAGCACTGGGGGCCAAGGTGGCGGGTTCGGTGTCAAAGAATACGGATATTCTGGTTGCGGGCCCCGGCGCAGGATCCAAGGCAAAGAAGGCCGCGGATCTGGGCATTCAGACAATGGATGAGGACGCCTGGCTGGCGCTGATTGCCACCGTATGAGCGGGCGGCCAGAAATCCTATTCCCGCTGTTTGCGGGTCTGGAAACCTTGGCGGGTGTGGGGCCAAAAACAGCTCAGACCTTTGTCCAATCTGGATTAGAAACACCGCGAGACCTGTTGTTTTCACTGCCTTACTCTGTGGTGGATCGCCAGCGTCGGGACAGTATCCAAGGGTTGGACTTGCCAACAGTTGCAACCGTGGAAGTGACCATCGGCAAACACCGTCCCGCGCGCAATCGGGGTGGAGCCTATCGGATCCACGTAGAGGATGCGCAAACCGATTTTCAACTGGTTTTTTTCCATGGCCGCAGCCGCTATTTGGAAGCACAGCTGCCCGAAGGATCGCGGCGTGTGGTTTCTGGCAAGATTGAACTGTTCGACGGCACGGCCCAGATGGTGCACCCGGATCATATGTTGTCACTGGAGGAGGCGGATGGCATCCCCAGCTTTGAACCGGTTTATCACCTGTCTCAGGGGATCACGCAAAAGACGGTTTTTAAGGCCACGCGTGGCGCTTTGCAGCTTTTGCCGGACCTTCCTGAGTGGATCGATCCCGGTTTGCAAAACAGCAAGGGCTGGCCCCTGTGGTCGGATGCCTTACGGTCGGCACATGCGCCACATTCCTTGGATGCCGTTGCGGCGTTTGATCCGGCGCGCACGCGTCTGGCCTATGACGAACTGTTTGCCCATCAGTTGACCTTGGCCTTGGCCCGGCAGGTAGAACGGAAGCAACGCGGCATCGTGTCGGTTGCCACAGGTGCCCGTCAACGGCAGGTGCTGGCTGCGCTGCCGTATCGACCAACACATGCCCAAGCGCGGGCGATTGATGAGATTGCGGCGGATATGGCCTTGCCGTTGCGGATGAACCGTCTGTTACAAGGGGATGTGGGCGCTGGGAAAACTTTGGTTGCTTTCATGTCCCTGCTGGTCGCAGTTGAAGCGGGTGGGCAGGGTGTTTTGATGGCGCCGACCGAGATTTTGGCGCGTCAACACATGGAAGGATTGCAACCCCTGGCCGAAACCGCCGGTGTTGTGATTGAGATCCTGACCGGGCGCGACAAGGGTAAAGACCGGGCTGAGAAACTGGCAGCACTGGCACGTGGCGATATTCATATTCTGGTGGGCACCCATGCGGTGTTCCAATCTGATGTGGCCTTTCAGGATCTTCGCCTGGCGATTGTGGATGAACAGCATCGGTTTGGCGTGCGTCAACGGCTGGAGCTGGCGGAAAAAGGGCAGGGTGCCGATGTTTTGGTGATGACGGCAACCCCAATCCCGCGCTCATTGGCCTTGGCGCAATATGGCGACATGGATGTGTCCGTTCTGGATGAAAAGCCGCCGGGACGTAAGCCGATCAAAACGGCGGTTGTGAACACCGAGCGTATGGACGAGGTGGTGGGGCATCTGCGCCGGGCCATTTCAGACGGGAGGCAATGTTATTGGGTCTGTCCTCTGGTCGAAGAGTCCGAGGTCGTGGATCTGGTTGCAGCTGAAGAACGGTTCAAACACCTGCGCGCCGTTCTCGGGGAGGGCGTTGTGGGGTTGGTGCATGGGCAGATGCCACCAGGCGAGAAGGACGCGGCGATGGCGGCCTTCCAAACAGGAGAAACCCAGGTTCTGGTTGCGACCACGGTGATCGAGGTGGGGGTCAACGTTCCCAATGCGACCATTATGGTGATTGAGCGGGCCGAGACCTTTGGTCTGGCGCAGCTGCATCAGCTGCGCGGGCGCGTGGGGCGTGGCAGTGCCGAGTCCACATGTTTGCTGATGTATCAAGCCCCGCTCAGCGAGAACGGCCGAAAACGGCTGGAGGTTTTGCGCGAAAGCGAGGACGGTTTCCAGATTTCCGAAACGGATCTGCAAATGCGCGGGGCCGGCGATATGATTGGAACGGCGCAATCCGGGCTGCCGCGGTTTCAGATCGCAAATCTGGAACAACAGCCCGACTTAATGGCGGTCGCGCAAAGCGACGCGCGTGCCTTGCTCACGCAGGATCCGGGACTGCAATCTGCGCGTGGTCAGGCGGCCCGTGTGTTGTTGTGGCTGATGCGGCAGGATGAAGCGATCCGATTGATCTCAGTTGGCTAAGTGAAATTCTCCAAATGTTCTCTTTTGATTTTTTGTTCTCATAAAGTTCTTTACTTCGTTCCGGAATCATGAGAACAAAGGGGCAACAAAGCGACGTAGAACGCAGAACATGACCAGGAGGCTCCGATGATTGCTCAGTTGAAACAAACTGTTGAGAACACACACAGCACACTGCTCCAGGACGCTTTTGGCGCCGCAGCCCTTGTTGTGATGTTGGTCGCCGCCCTGCATTTGCCGTCATTGCTTTGATCGCGATACCCTTTTCCTGACCTGCGTCCGATGCCGGCAACACCTGTTCCTGTCCCGAACTTTGGGGTGCCATTGGCATCCAGGCTATCGCCTCATGATCTGCCGCGTGTTGCTGGGTTCCGCATCCGGACGCATGACTGACCGCCGCATACCCGTGCCCCGGGATGCGGCGGTTTTTTGTGGCCTAGATCTTAAAGGCCAGACGCAGCCCGCCCCAATGGCGTTGGTTCACGTAAATTGGGGCTGACAGGTCTTTCATCATGGCGAACTCACCGCCGCCCATATCGCGGCGATAGACCTGCATCAAAAACGGGGTGAGATTTTGCCCGGCTTTTAGACCCACCCGGTCATCAAAGATTCGGCGATTGCGGCAGTTTGCGGCGTTCCAGACCGGATCCGAGCCTTGCGGCTGTGAGAACTTCTGATTGTGGGTGGGCAGATACCCATTTATGTCGACGGCGGCGCAGAACACCACGCGCGGATCAAGTTCCAACGCGGATTCAAGGATCGGAGGCAGGGTGGAATCCGTCAAACGCGTACAGCCTGCCATGAATTGCTGAGGGTCGGAATTGGGGATTGGTTTGTAGTTGCGATCAAACAGCTCTTCTTGGCGGATGTCAGAAGAAAGCAGCGCCTCGGCAAAGATCTCTCCGATCTCTTGGGCTTTGGTCTGAACAAAATCAATGAACATGCTGTCGCTGGATTGACCGCCCAATGAGACAATCCCTTGCAGCAGGGCCTCAGAGGAGTCAATCAGACTGTCGCTGCGGGCCCGTGCCGTTTGGATCCCTTGCAAGGATTGCGATGATGTGGTGTCGATCAGCGCCAAACCCTCTCCGAACCCTTCCAGCGCGAACTGGGCTGTGTCGGACTCGGATGCGATCCGGTTTGTCTGCTTTTGCACTGTTTGTGCGTGTTCTTCGATATCGGCCAGAGAGTCGTCGATGCTTTGCGACTGTGTGAGGACTTCATCGGCGGACTGACCGATATCGCGGGCCTCGACGCTCAGGTTTTTAAGCCAATCGCCCATAGTGTCGATATTGTCGCTAATGTCGGCTGCAGCTGTTCCCGTGCGTTTGGAAAGCTCGTTAATGGCTTCGGCGACGACCGCAAACCCGCGCCCGGCAGCACCTGCGCGCCCAGCCTCGATTTTGGCGTTGATGGCGAGGATGTTCACTTGACTTGCAATGGATGTGATCTGCGCATTGTCACGCTGCATCGCCACAAGGGTTTCTTCGATGTGTTTGGTGCGTACGGCTAGGGTCTGAACCCATTTTGCGATCTTCTGGCTTTCGACGCTGTTCTCTCGCATGCTGGATGCGGACGTGCTGACGGTAACCAATGTTTCCTCGGCCGTTTGACTCAAGGTGCGAATCGACTCCGCCATACGTGAATTGGCCTGTGTTATCTGGCCTGAGTTTTGCGTAAGCTGGGAAACTGCATTGCGTTGCTCTTTGGAGTGCGCTTCTGTTTGGTCCAGAAACCCTGCAACATCAACGACTTCAAATCCCAATTGGGAAGAGATCCGAGCAAGCGCCGTCAATTCAGCCAGCGGCATCTCGGAATAATATTCTTCTATGTCTCGCATACTGACACCACATCCTGATCAACTTTCGGAGAGTGTGAGGTCAGAGTGTTAACAACCTTTGCACCTAAGCGGTTGCACAATGGTCTCTCATCGCCTCAAGGCAGGCGTCCAATGCCAACATGATCGAGGCATGGCGGTTCTTGAACTCACGTGCGGGGATTAAAACCTCAAGCCCATCAAAAGGCGCATCAGGCGCGGGGCCATCAGAAGTCAGCATATTTTTCAATTGGTTACGCGCTTTCTCGAGATCTTCCAAAGAGCGGCCGATAATCGCGTGACCCACAATTGCCGCTGCGGCCTGGCCCAATGCGCAAGCTTTTACATCCTGTCCAAAGGCCGATATACGACTTTGGTCTATGTTAAGGTCTACACTGACTGTGGAACCACATAGAGGCGAGCGCTTTTTGGCTGTTACATCCGGTGCGGGCAAACGTTCGAGGTGCGGAATGTCAGCGGCAAGCTCTAGGATCTTTTGCGAGTAGAGTTTGATGAGATCGGTTTCTTGCGTCATTGTCGCTCTCTGCCTTCTGGTGGGGCCGGATGGGGCCTTTCCCTACTGTGGGGTTTCTCTTACATAGGATCCCAACCCGCAGATGCAAAAGGTTTTTAACATGTCCTTTGATCCAAATTCATTGCGCTACAATGAGGCCGGTTTGGTGCCCTGTGTGACGCAGGACGCGACAAGCGGCGAGATCTTGATGATGGCTTGGATGAACGCGGAAAGCGTAAAACGAACGCTGGAAAGCCGCAAAGTGACCTATTGGTCGCGCTCGCGCCAAAGCTTCTGGGTCAAAGGTGAAAGCTCGGGCCATACACAAGAGCTGGTAGATTTTCGCGTGGATTGTGACCAGGACTGTGTGCTGGCCTTGGTACGCCAAGAAGGGCCTGCGTGTCACACCTTCCGCCGCAGCTGTTTTTACACCGCCGTGCGCGAGGGGGAAGAAGTCGAGATTATGACGCCGATGCTGTAGCATTGGCGCAAAAGGGCCCTGTGGGCCCTGCCTCCGGCGGAAGTATTTGGAAAAAGATGAAAGCGCCGCCCGTTTAAAGGAGGCCGATCATCCGGCGGATATCCTGGGGGCTGGCGCCTTCGGCGCGAAATTTGGCCAAAGCGCGTGCGTCATCTCGCTTGGCCAGTCGCTTACCGGCATCATCCCGGATCAGGGTGTGATGGTGATAAATGGGCTGTGGAAGGTCGAGCAGTCTTAGCAACAAAACCTGGATCATTGTGAAATCAAAAAGGTCCTCGCCGCGCACTACATGGGTGATCCCTTGGGCGACGTCATCCAACGCAGAGGCCAGGAAATAGGCGATAATGTCTTCGCCTTTGCGGGAGAGAACAACATCGCCGATGTCTGCCAGAGCGCGTTCGGGATTGAGGTGATGCACGGCTTTGGCGGCGGGGCCGGTTTCTTCAAAACACACGTCTTGGTGCGCAAGACGTGACAGGGCCCGGTCCAGATGCAGCCGCAGCGCATCCCCGGGTTTGCGATCCGTGATTGTGCGGTCTTTGCACGTGCCGGGATAAACATCGTGTGATACGCCTTCTTGGGGGGCGGATATGGCGGCCCGGATGTCGGCACGACTGCAGGAGCATGGATAAAGAAGGTCCATGTTTTCAAAGACGTCCAGGTGTTTGTTATAGCTGGTCAACTGTTGAGACTGGCGCAGAACAGGGCCGTCCCAGGTCAGGCCCAGCCAGGTGAGGTCATCGATGACTTGCGCGTCCCATTTCGGTTTGGCGCGCTGAAGATCTGTATCCTCCATCCGCAACAGGAATTCACCGCCTGCGGCGCGGGCCATGTCATGCGCCAAGATGGCGGAATAGGCATGACCCAAATGGAGGGGCCCCGTGGGGGAAGGCGCAAATCGTGTGCGGAAAATCATCGCGCCCTCAATCCTTTACGAGAATTGTTTCAACCAATCGGTCCAGGCGGACTTTGCCCGATCGGTATAGGCTTTGTAACGGTCCTTGCGGCCCCGGCGTCCCCCTTTGAGCCCGTCAACCGGTCGGAACAGGCCGAAGTTCACATTCATGGGCTGGAAGGTTTTGGCCTCTGCACCGCCGGTAATGTGATGGATCAAGGCACCCATGGCGCTGTCCTGCGGGACCTCCGACAGGGGCTGATCAGTCAGTTCCGCGGCGGCCAGGCGACCTGCCAAAAGGCCCATCGCCGCGCTTTCCACATAGCCTTCGACACCGGTGATTTGCCCGGCGAACCGAATGTTGGGCCGTGACTTCAGCCGCATTTGAGCGTCCAGCAAGGTTGGCGAGTTCAGGAACGTATTGCGGTGAATGCCACCAAGACGCGCAAAACTTGCGTTCTCTAACCCGGGAATCATACGGAAAACATCGGTTTGTGCGCCATACTTCATCTTGGTCTGGAAGCCCACGATGTTAAACAATGTTCCCAGCGCATTGTCGCGGCGCAGCTGCACAACGGCATAGGCTTTCTCATCCGGGTTATGCGGATTGGTGAGGCCAACCGGTTTCATCGGACCATGTCGCAGGGTCTCACGTCCCCGTTCCGCCATAACCTCAATCGGCAGGCAGCCGTCGAAATAGCCGGCCGTTTCACCTTCATGGAATTCAGTTTTATCGGCCGCCAAAAGCGCGTCGATAAAGGCCTCATACTGCTCTTTGGTCATTGGGCAGTTGAGGTAAGCGGTCCGCTCTTCCTCGGTCTCACCCTTGTCATAACGGGACTGCATCCAGGCCTGGGACATGTCGATGCTCTCGGCATAGACAATTGGCGCAATCGCGTCAAAGAAGGCCAGGGCCTCGGCGCCGGTCTCTTTTTGGATCGCTTCGCCCAGTGTCGGAGAGGTCAGAGGGCCGGTGGCAAAGATCCAGTGCCCTTCGTCCGGTAGGGCAGTGATTTCCTCATATGAGACTCTAACATTGGGCAAAGCCTTCAATTTTGCGGTCACCGTTTCTGCAAACGGGTCACGGTCCACGGCCAATGCGCCACCAGCGGGCAGGCGGTGTTCATCCGCTGTGGTCATGATCAGCCCATTGGCTTGACGCATTTCCCAATGCAAAAGCCCCACGGCGTTTTGCTCATCATCGTCTGATCGGAAGGAGTTTGAGCAGACCATCTCTCCCAGATTTCCGGTCTGATGGGCAAAGGTCTCCACCTTGGGGCGCATTTCATGCAGCACCACATTCACGCCCATATGCGCCGCCTGCCAGGCGGCTTCGGATCCGGCCATTCCGCCGCCAACAATATGTAATTCCTGTGTCATGGCTGCGACATAGGGCAGGCGGCGTTCAAGCGCAACGGTTGTGACGGTAAAAGCGGGGCAGGAGGGGGCAACGGGAGGGACGGTTTCCTGAAAACGCATGGTGTATTGCAATGTTGCAAAGCACTTCGATTGGCCGCTGCGAAGTTGCCAAGTTTTTCGTCATCTGGGAGGGGGTATTTGGGGCCGCGCTGCGGGAATGTCAGTCCGGGGTGAGAGACCCGGGTGGAGGGACCTTCCGCAGGCGCGGCCCAAATCGTGGCAGGTTTTGAACCTGTGCCCGATCTTTGCCATGATGCTGCCCCAATTGAAAGAGCTGCTATGGAAACAATATGTGCGGATTGGTAAACAAAGGCTAAAAGTTTCGATAAATCTGGCGTTTCACCGTTTGCATTGGTTTTTGCGCGAAAAAGCCCAGGGTCAAAAAGCGGATCGCCGAAGGGCGCGCACGGTCACGTCGTCTGTTTTATAAAGCGATTTGAGGATCGGAATGGCTGCCCAAGGATCTGATTTTCCACACATAAACACATCAAACGCGCCGTACCCCTGGTCGGGCCAAGTATGGGCAGAGATATGGCTTTCCGCCAGCAGGGCCACGCCGGTCAGGCCGTTGGGTGAAAACGGATGAATGTGATGATGCAGCAGGGTTGCGCCGCAGGCTTCGATTATTGCATGAAATGCCTGCACCAACAGCTCTGGGTCGTTCAGCCCGTGCCCGTTTCGCAGATCTACGATCAAATGGTGACCGTCCTGAGCGTAGCATTTCGATGTGGGTGTTTGACACGACATGCGGCGGCAATATCCAACTGTGGCACTTCATCAATCGCACCATATGCCTGCGCAGGAACGGCTGCAACGATGGTACTTTGAACATATTCATTGTGCCAATTGTATCGTTTGCGTTCTGCCTTTGCGCAATGACATAAAAAAGAGGCCGGAGAAACTCCGGCCTTAAAGTGGTTCTGGCGTCTGGGGATCAGGGGCGCCAGAACGGAAGAGTGCTTTCATGCCGCGCCTGGTCTTCGCTAACGCCAATATCCTTTAGAATATAAGCATCTAGCTTCCCCAGTTGCTGGCGTGTGCGTTGGCGCAGTCGCCATTTCGTCACCACAACAGCAAAGGTAATCGCCATCTGCGCAGGCATAGGCAGCGCCGTACGTTCCATCAGGAAGTTCAAATGCGGGTGGTGCTTTGCGATGTATGTCATGGTGAGATGCTCCATTTGTACCATTACAATACTGAGCTCTTGCTCGTGGCTATCAGGTACAATATATTTCTCATAAAAGTCCAAGGAAGGATTGTGATGGGTACAATGTGGAGTGCAGATCTTGGTGCCAAATCCGGTCCAAAGTACCGCAGGGTGGCCGAGACTATTCGTGGCGCAATCGATGCGGGCACGCTGAGCGTTGGCACCAAACTGCCGCCGGTGCGTGAATTGGCCTATCAGTTGTCCATCACGCCTGGAACAGTTGCGCGCGCCTATAGTGTGCTGACGGATGAAGGTATCCTGGTGGCAGAGGTTGGTCGCGGTACCTTTGTGGCTGAAAAAATGACGGCGCTTCAGGATGATGTCTGGTCGCGCCAGCTGCATATTCAGGAAGAACGGGACCCGAAACACGTCAGCCTTTTTAGCCCGCGGATCGCGGATATGGGGCAGGTGGCGGCGATCCGCGAGGCCATGCATAAAATCGCGGATTGCGACCCGCATAAATTGCTGAACTACCCGACCCGAGATGGATATGCACCGGTGCGCACTGCCGTGGCCAAGTGGCTGTCCAAAGCGCCAATTGGTCCGGTGCGAGAGCGGGATATTGTGTTGACCCATGGGGGACAAAACGGGTTGATGATCACAATGCAGGCCTGTTTGCGCGGTCCCAGCCCGGTTGTTATGGTCGAAGACCTCGCCTATGCCGGGTTCCGTCGCGCTGCGGATATGCTGCGTACCAATGTTGTGGGCGTTGCGATGGACGAACACGGCATTCGCCCCGATATTTTGGAACTAATGATCCGGAAAACTGGCGCAACGGTGCTTTGTACCAGCCCAGAGGTGCACAATCCGACCGGATTGTTCACCCCGTTGGAGCGCCGTCTGGAAATTGTCGAGGTGGCCCGCCGCCACAATGTTCAACTGATCGAAGATGATTGTTACCGTCTGGGTCAAGCACAAGCGCCGTCGTATCGTTCGCTTGCACCCGAGCTTGGGTGGTATGTCACATCCTTGTCCAAGCTCCTCACCCCGTCTTTGCGTGCGGGGTTTGTTGTGGCACCGGAGGGCGGTGTGAATATCCTGCGCCGGGCGGCGGAATACAGTTTCTTTGGCCTGGCACAGCCGATGGCAGAACTTATCCGCATTTTGCTGACGGATCCCCGCATGCCGCAGCTGATGGACGACGTGCGCACGGAAATGGCGCGTTATGTGCGTGTGGCCGTGAATGCGCTTGGCGGGTTTGACATCAATTGGAGCCCGGATGTGCCTTTTATCTGGCTGCGCTTGCCTGCGGGCTGGCGGGCGGGCCCATTTACCCGTGCGGCCGAAGCGGAAGGTATTCAGATCCGTTCAGCCGACGAATTCGCCCTGCGCGATGGTCGCGCGCCACATGCGGTGCGTATTGCGGTGAACGCCCATGTGTCCATTCGTAAGTTTGAGGATGCAATGGTGCGGCTGCGCGGTTTGCTGGACAATCCGCCGGAGCAAATCAGCGGTTAAGGGGCCGCTGGCGCGGGATCTTCGGTAGGAAAGGGCGCGTATTCAGCGGGGCTTTCAGAGTCTGGGTACAAGGTGATTTGAGGAATAGAGTAAACCCAAACATCGCGGTTGGCCGCAATTCTGGCAGTCAGGGCGGCGACCAGCAATCCGGTGGGCGTTGGGTGGCCGAACACCGGAGTATTGGGGACCGGTGAAATGCTGACACCGCCCTGCAAGTCCCCTTGGACACATTTCAACGTGCCCCGCGTCGGGCGTGAGGTGAATTTGGGAAGGGCCAGTGCGCGGGGCGTGGTGAATGTCAGGATGAATTCAGCCGTCTCTATGACGCATTTGGCGTGTTTGATCTCAACCCGTTCATCTGGCGAGGGGCCAAGCGCCCGGTCAAATTGTTCAACGCCTTCCCCTGGCACATAAGATCGGATTGTCACCTCTTGAAACCCGGTGATCCGTTTGTTGTTGATTCCTGGGTTTTTGATCGCCACGGTGACCGGCGGCGTATCGACAGGGGCAACCGGATTACACGCAGCCAAAAGACAGAAAGCCAGGACTGCTGCGCCAGCGGGGTAGGACAAAGGGCTTCTCCACAAAAACTCCGTTGTGATACAAGCCCGTCCCGGCCCGAGCAAGCGTTTTGGCGCAATCGGCCGGGGCGATTTGGGTTTTTACGCCAAATTCGGGGTGAGCAGGGTGATTTTCTGGGGTATAATAATACCTAAATTATAACCACATAAAAACAAACAATAAAATCATTATTTTTGTCATTGACCGAGGTTGGGAGAGCCCTTAAACCCCCTCCATCGAATTCAGGTGCAGGCCGCTGCGCTGCATCTTCACGACAAACAGGATTGACCTGATATGAAAACCTTCTCTGCTACACCAGCAGACATCGAGAAGAAGTGGATCATCATCGACGCCGAGGGCGTGGTGCTGGGCCGTCTTGCCTCGATCGTCGCCATGCGTCTGCGTGGCAAGCACAAGCCGTCCTTTACTCCGAATATGGATATGGGCGACAACGTCATCGTGATCAACGCCGACAAAATCCAAATGACCGGCAAGAAACGTGACGAGAAATTCTACTGGCACACCGGCCACCCGGGCGGCATCAAGTCGCGCACCAAACAGGAGATCCTGGAAGGTGCACATCCGGAGCGCGTTGTGTTCCAAGCGGTCAAGCGCATGCTGCCAGGCAACCGCCTGTCCCGCAAGCAAATGACCAACCTGCGCATCTATGCCGGCACCGAGCACGGCCACGACGCACAGAGCCCCGAAGTTCTGGACGTTAAGTCCATGAACAAGAAAAACACCCGGAGCTAATATCAATGGCTGATCAGATCACTACTCTTGAAGAGCTGAGCGCCGTTGCAGGCGTTGAAACCACCGTCGAAGAGCTGGCACCGCGTGAGCCGGTCCGTGACGAGCTGGGCCGTTCCTATGCCACCGGCAAGCGTAAAGACGCTGTGGCCCGCGTTTGGATCAAGCCGGGTTCCGGCAAGATCGAAGTGAACGGCAAAGAGATGAGCAAGTATTTTGCCCGTCCCGTTCTGCAGCTGATCGTACGCCAGCCGTTTGGCGTTGCGGGTGTTGAAGGCGAGTTTGACGTATACGCAACCGTAAAAGGCGGCGGTCTGTCCGGCCAAGCGGGCGCGGTCAAGCACGGCATCTCCAAGGCGCTGCAGCTGTACGAACCCTCGCTGCGTGGCGCATTGAAAGCCGCTGGCTTCCTGACACGCGACAGCCGTGTTGTTGAACGTAAGAAATTCGGCCGCCGCAAAGCGCGTCGTTCCTTCCAGTTCTCCAAGCGTTAATCGCTGGCGTTCACGGCAAAGATTTTCGAAAGAGCCCGCCACGTGCGGGCTTTTTTTTTTGTCGATCGCGGGCACTGTGAGGCTATCGTATGGTCAGTATCCAATAAAGTGAAACGGCCCTATACTCGGATTATGTGTTTTTCCTGAGTTTCGGTGTTTTAGATGGCCACTAGCCTTTACGAAAAATACGGCGGCTTTAAAACGGTGAGCCGCGTTGTCATCACTTTTTATGAGTTGGTGCTTGATTCAGACCTGGTGGGGCATCATTTCGAAGACATCGACATGCCCCGTCTGATCGATCATCAGACCAAATTCATGTCGTCACTGCTGGGCGGGCCTGCCTCGTATGGAGATGAGCGGCTGCGGGCCGTGCATCATCATCTCAACATCAGCCATGCAGAGTTTGACGAGATCGGCGCGCTGTTGCGTGAGGCGCTTTTGCTGCACGGGATGGATGAAGGCGACATTGACATCGCGTTGCAAGCGGTTGAAACCAAACGCGGAGTCATCGTGGCCCGCTCTGCCGCATGAGCATTGCCTCGATCAACGAACAGCTGTTGCGCGCCATTGGGGTAGGTGTCGCCTTGGTGCGGGCGCGGGACCTGACCTTTGTGTTTCACAACCAACCCTTTGCGGAATGGTTCGGCACGCCCGGTGAAACGGCAAAGCTGACCGAAGTTATCGAGGCGTTGCAAGACGCGGATCTGAGCGATTTGGATACCAATGGTCTTCGCTTCTCATCCGAGGTGAAGATTAAACGCAAACGCCGCACATTGGTCTTTGCTATCAATATTTCTGTCACCCGCGAAGCCGGTGATCCGCTGTTGGTGGTGGAGTGTCAAAACATCACGCGCATTCGTGAATTGGAAAGCATGATCGACAGCTATTCCACCATGGTGGAACGCAACACGCGTGCGTTGGAGCGGGAAAAGGAACGGGTGGAGCGTCTGCTGTTAAACCTGATGCCCCGCTGCGTCTATGAGGAGTTCAAAACCTTTGGCGTGGTGACCCCACAGCTTTACCCGCAGGTCTCAGTGGTGATGCTGGATTTTGTCAACTTCACCGATTTTGCCGCGCGGACCGATCCCACGGTGACCCTCGGAGAGCTGAACGACATCTTTACCGCCTTTGACCGTATCGTCGAACAATTTGGATGCGAGCGGATTAAGACAATTGGGGATGCCTATTTGGCGGTTTCAGGCATGCCCGAAGCAAATCCCGACCATGCCACCGCAGTGGCACATTGCGCGACACGGTTCCTGCGGTATCTGGAGCGGCGCAATCTGAGCCACCCGCATAAATGGCACGCGCGGGTGGGGCTGGCCTGCGGTGCGGTTGTGGGCTCTGTGGTTGGGGTGCAGAAATATGTCTATGACGTCTTTGGTCCCGCAGTGAATTTGGCCGCACGGTTGCAGGTCCACGCGGACCCGATGACAATTGTCGCGCCGCAATCCATGGAGGAGGCGCTGGCGGATGAGTTTCGCACCGATGCGTTAGGGGCTGAGGATTTAAAAGGACTTGGTCAGGTGGATATGGTGCAAGTGGTCAAACCATTGGGCGAACCTGTCACGCGCCCACGTTTTCCGCGCTGAGGTCAGATTTCACTGATCCGGATCGATCAATCCCAATCCGCGCAGGTAAATGCCGATCCCGCTTTCCAGCAGGTCCTCGGGCGCAAAAGGGGCGGTTGCGCCGGGGGCGTTGCGGGCAAACAGCTCGACCACACCATGGCTCATGGCCATGATATGGGCGGAAAACATCGAAGCCGGCGGGCGTTTGTCTTCGGGGATATGTTGGCTCAGATCACTGGCAGCGCGTTCCAGAATGGCACGGGCACGGGCGGCGGCCTCGGCCAGTTCCGGCGTGCGATTAACTGAAATCCCGCTTTCAAACATCGCGATGTAATGGCCCGGATGTTTTCGTGCAAACGCCAGATAAGCGCGCCCCGTCGCTTCGAAGGCAGCCAGCGCCGAGGGTTGATACTTGTCATAAGCGTGCTGCATCAGATCGGCAAACATGGCAAAGCCCTGCCGCGCGGCCTCGGCAATCAGATCCTCGCGCCCCTCGAAATGGCGATAGACGGCTGCCGGCGTCACCCCTGCTAGCTTGGCCGCTTCAGAAAGGGTGAACCCCGTTGGTCCTTTGATTTCAACCAGTTGCAACGCCGCTTCCACCAGCGCCTGGCGCAGATTGCCGTGGTGGTAGCCGCGTTTAGCCATCCCAGAGGTCCGGCCCACCACAGATCAGCGCATCACAAAACCCCAGTGCGCTTTCGTCCTTGTTGTCATATTCCACCTGGCCCAGCACCGTGCAGATCGCTGCCAGCCGCGCACGGCGTTTGTCGTCTGATCGCACAATCGTCCAGGGCGCAACCAACGAATGGCTGCGGTCCAGCGTCTCCTGGATCGCTTTGGTATAATCGTCCCACTTGGCCAGACCGTTTACATCTACGGGGCTGAGCTTCCACTGTTTCAACAGATCGTTTTCACGGTCCATGAACCGGCGTAGCTGTTCAGCGCGGCCAACATTAAGCCAGAATTTGAACAGTTTGATCCCGTCATCCACCAGCGCCTCTTCAAAACCGCGGACCTGGTGAAAAAAGCGCTCCCGTTCCTGATCGGTACAAAAGCCAAACACTTTTTCGACCACACCGCGATTGTACCAACTGCGGTCAAAAAATGTAATTTCTCCGGCTGACGGCAGATGTGCGATGTAGCGTTGGAAGTACCATTGCGTCTTTTCTGCATCCGTCGGTTTGGGCAGGGCCACAACCCGCGCCCCACGCGGGTTCAGGTTTTCGCGAAACCGCTTGATTGTACCGCCTTTTCCGGCGGCGTCGCGGCCTTCCAGCACAATGGCAACCCGTTTCCCGCGCGCCTTGATCGAGGCCTGCATTTTGACCAATTCGATCTGAAGGCCTTCAATCGCCTTTTCATAGGCTTTGCGGGGCATCCGTTCATCATAGGGGTATGACGGGTTCAGGATCTTTCCTTTTGCCGCCGTTTTGATCGCCTTGTGCACCTCTTTGGGGGCTTCGTTTTTGTAGTAGTTGCTGATCGCACCATCAAACGGCAGGGACATGGTAAAACCTCCTGTTTTCAAGGCCCAAGCATAGACCAAGCCGCGCAGGAAGGGAAACCCCGCGGCGTCAAGGCTGGTGTCTACGCCCGCAGGTCCGTGCTTTCCTGGCCGATTTTGGACAGATCAAATGTCGTGGTCTGATAAATCTCACTGATCCAATTGCCATAAAGCAGATGCGCATGGCTGCGCCAGCGGTTCATCGGCGCCTGTGTCGGGTCATCATCCGGGTAATAGTTCATCGGCACGTCAATCGGCGTGCCGCTTGCAACGTCCCGGTCATATTCCTGTTTCAGCGTGTCACTGTCGTATTCAAAGTGGTTAAAGATATAAAGCGCACGATGCGCCGGATCTTCGACCAGACAGGGGCCAACCTCGGCACTGCCCAGCAGGGTCCGCAGGCCGGGGCGGGCGTTGATCTCATCCTGGCGCATCTCGGTCCAGCGGCTGACGGGAATTACGCAATCATCTGAAAACCCACGCAAATAAGGCGACGCCGGGTGCAGGTTCTGGTGGCGATAGCAGCCAAAGTATTTGGCATCCAAAAGGTGCTTCTTGACCCCGTGGAAATAATTGATCATCGCCATGCCGCCCCAGCACACACCAAAGGTGGAATGCACATTGGTCTGGGTCCAATCAAAGATTTCGCGCAGTTCGTCCCAATAGGTAACGTCCTCAAATGGCAGATGTTCAATGGGCGCGCCGGTGATGATCAGACCATCAAACTTCTGATCTTTTACCTCTTGGAACGGGCGATAGAATTCGGCCATATGCGCTGCGGCAGTGTTTTTCGTCTTATGCTCCGTCATCCGGATCAGCGACAGTTCGATCTGCAACGGGGTGGCCCCGATCAGACGGGCAAACTGGTTCTCCGTCTGGATCTTTTTCGGCATCAGATTCAAAAGCGCAATCCGGATCGGGCGAATATCCTGCCGGGCCGCTTGATCCGGCGACATGACCATCACGCCCTCGTTCGTCAGAACGTCAAAGGCAGGTAGATCGGATGGGATCTTGATGGGCATGGGAATGCGGTCCTTTTGGATTCGATTAGAGACCGGAAAATAGGCAGGCTAGCCGCGTCTCTCAAGAGCTTTGGCGATCAAACTCTCGAAATCCATCGCAGTTTTTACCTGACTTATTTCATCTGCGGTAACCGTGACGCCCCAGTTTTCAGCCATGGCCTGATACCGCGGCTGACGATGGGCCAGCGCCTGGGCATAGGTCCAGCGGATAAAATCATCCGGATTGACGCGGTCCTCGGTCAGGTTGTGTTGATCCAGATAGGTGGTCCAGGCCCGTTCCAGAAATTCTGGCTGATACGACATCGGTTTGGGCGCGCGGTCAAAGCGACGCACCAGCTCTTCGGTGTGGGCGTCATCTCCCTTGATCCAGATCATCAACGTCTGTTTGGACAGCTCTGTCAGGATGGGATCATTGGGATCAGTGGCATCCACCCATTCACAGATGGACCCGCCGCTGTCGCAAATGAAATTCGGGTAGTCATACAGGGTTTGCGAGCGGGTGATGAAATACTCCGTATCCATCAAGGCGCGAATCTCAGCCTGCCGGAATTGTTCCTGGCGTTTGGCGTATTCTTCCATCGGCAGACCACCCAGTTCGGGATTGCCGGGCTTGCCCAGATAGGCCGCGACCGGGGTCAGGTTTTCAAAGCTGATGTTGGAACCGATGTAGATCGAGTCGGACAGCAACAATTCGCGCAGAAACGGCACTTTCATCGCCTCTGCTTTGGCATTGTCGGCGATAAACTCGCCCATGTACCGGGTGCCGATCCGGTAATCGATGGAATAATGGAACCACGTGCCCGCGCTGCGCAGGACGTTGGACACATAGGTCTTGCCCAGACCGGACATGCCAAAGAATAAGATCCGCTTGTTTGGCGCGTCGCGCCAGGATTGGGCTGTGGGGTAAAGCATCGGCTGGTCGTTCCTGTTGGTCTCAGGACTTGCTATCCAGCGCAGAGGTTTGGGTCAATGCTTGGCCAGCTGCGACACTTGAAAATCGCAACTGGCCCCGCGCTGCTCTTAGAAGGAAAACCCAACCTTAAAGCCAAGGCTTACAGCATCGCTGTCTTCAAAACTGGCCCGAACCGTGCCGCCGCGGGGGGCGGCCAGCGCATTGCCGAGCTTGGTGTAGCGGATGCCGCCAGAGATGCGCATATTGTCCTTTTCATACCGCACACCCAGGGTAATCGCCTGATGCCCATGAACCGGAGAGAGCGGCGAGACAATGTTGTCGCCTTCCACATTGTCATAGGAAAACGACAAGGACCCCACCCAGTTTTCATTGAACCGGCGGGCCACACCGATGGAATAGGTCACCGAATTATCCAGGTTGATCAGATCCCCGCCTAGCGCTGGTGGCACCAAATCGGTGACCGAATGATCCGCCCATCGCACGTTCGCCAGCAGTAGGGTTTTGGGGGCAATCCCGGTTTGGAAATCCACATTTACCGATTGCGCCGTGGTGGCAGGCCGGGTGACCGTGCCATTTACAACGCCAAGCGCGGTGCGTTCAGTGGTCTGGAAATTGTGGTCCACTTCGGAGTTATAGGTCACGGCCAGACGCATGGCGATGTCGGGGCGCTCATAGGCACCACCCACCAGCCAACCGGTGCCGCCATCGCGGTCAAGCGAGACGCTGTAGCCATTGGCCGGCCCATAGGCGAGCCCGCTGAGGGTGATGTCGCCTGAAATCTCTTGATAGCGGATCCCGCCGTGGACGCTCCAGTTTTCGTTGAACTTATAGCGCAGGATCCCGGTGATGGCGTCCGAATCCGCAAAAGCCCGCGTGCCACCCAGCATTGAAGTTGTGTTGCCGACGACGCCGGGAAAAGCAGTATTGGCGCCCCACGGCTTGTCATAGATCAGCGCAGCCGACAGCTGTTCGGTCAATTGCAGCTTCAGCCCTGCACCCGGCAGGTTGAACCCACCCAATGTGTCGCCTGTGTCAGTACCAAAAGTGGCATCTGTGCCATGGCCGGTGGGATCCGTGCGGCCAAAGGAAAACTCAACATAGTTTCCTTCTTCAAACAGGATGCCAATGGGTTGGTTTGTGCGATCGAGCCCGGCAGCTGCGGCCGGATCGACGGACGCAAGCTGCACAAGAAGTGTCGGCACAAACGCGCCGAGCATGGTCTTTTTCATTGTTTTCCTCCCTATACGGCAACCTTTTGGGGAGCCGTTTCGTGAAGGTATTTCGACCAAACTGCGGCGATCAACGCTAACCCAAGGTAAAGAGATATGTTTTGTAAATGTTTCGTTACGTCTTTTGGGGGCGCGAAGACATAATGTTCAAGTAGTTTCCTGCAAAAATCACGGCAGCACCGCAGATAATCCAGAAATCCAGGACTTCGCCATAAAGAAACGCGCCAACAACTGCGATTGCGGGCAGGCGGGTAAAATCAATCGGCATCACAACCGCAACCGGAGATAAGGCCAGGGCGCTGGACAGGCAGAAATGCGCGCAAACGCCGCCGACGCCGATCAGCACCAGCCACGGCCAGGTCTCAGCTGTGGGCCAGGTGACCTGGCCGTCAAACCCCGCACCAACCGCGCCCAGCACCATTTGCATCAAGGTCAGCCAGAACATAATCGACGCCACACTTTCCACACGGGTGAGCCGTTTGGTCAAAAGCCCTGTGAGCGCAAAGAAAACAGCCGAAGCCGCTGCGGTCGGCACGCCCCAGGTCATTTCGCCGACGCCAGGGCGGGTCACCATCAAGACGCCGACAAAACCGATCATGGCAGAAGTCAGCTGAACCCGCGTGATCCGATCCCCCAGAAACAGAGGTGCCAAAAAGATAGCCCACAAGGGGGAGGTGAACTCCAGAGCAAAAACCTGCGCCAGTGGTGCGATGGCTATTGCAAAAAACCAAAGGTTTTGACCGGTGAAGTGAAACACATTGCGAAAGGCATGGGTTCTCAAGTTCGATCGGGAAACGGTTTTCCATTGCCCTGTCACCGTCAAAGCGGCCGCAACCAGCGCAAATCCTGCGATGCTGCGAAACGCCATAATCTCAAACGTGTCATGCACCGCGCTGATTTCGCGCCCCGCCACGGCCATAACCGAGAACGAGATGATCGTGCCCGTCATCCAGGCGATTGTCTTTAGAAGTGTCTTGTCCACGCGTCAGGCTCCCCTTGGAGCGCACCAAAGCCTCACAAACAAGGAGGGTCAAGATGAAACACGCCCAAACCGGGAAAGGAACTACATGATTTCGCGCAGCAACTCGGACTGCGGGCGCTGCATGATGGTCTCTTGTGCTGTGGCCCCCAGCGTGGTCAACGCGTCTTTGTCTTCCAACAGTTCGACAACTTGATCCGACAACTGATCGTATGGCGCGCATAAAAGCCCTTGGCGATAGAAATCGTCCATTTTTGTTGTTGGATTCAATTCGCTGGCAACGGGTATCCCATTGGTCATCAAATAAAAAACTCGAACAATCTCAAAAATCTCAGAGTCAAAATAGTGTAGGTTTAACACCAAACGCGACCGGGCGATCCATTCGTCCCGCGCGTTGCCAAAGACGCCATGCAAAAACTTGACCTTGAGACCTTGTGCCTCAAGCTCCAGAAGCGCTGCTTTACGGCGTTCATTCAGGCAGCCGTAAAACAACACGTCCACAGGTTTCTCCTGTTGCAGCTGAATGCGGTTCAGTTCTTCCTGATAGCCCAGTTTGAGCTTTTCCACCCGCTTAACACCAAAGTCCTGAAGGTAGCCGACGTTGCTGTCGCTGTAATCCCACAGCGTGAAATCGTTGGAGAACCAGTTCAAGATGTTCTCGTTCCAATCGCTGTAGACGCCACCCAATTGTTCGGTGTTCAAGATGATTGTGTCGCTGGGAAGCTGGCTGGCAACATCCGCCGACAACAGGTAAACACCAATCATAATGTTCCGGGCAGAGGGATCTGTGCTGTTGACCTGAATCTCGGCCTCATGCCCAAGGTCGCGTAGCCCGTAAAGCAGCACATCCGCAATCTCAAGAAAAGCGCCGGACTGGACATAGTTGTCAGGTGCTTTTCGGCAAATGTTGAACTTTCGTGCCGTGGTTGTTTAACCCGCTGCGCGCATATCTGATTGTTGGACGTCCGGCTGCGTGTCAGCCTTATGAGTAATTTCGCGGTGATACCCAAAATTGTCGAAGTCCATCGCGTAGATCTTATAAACTAGGGTTCGCGCTTCGTCGCTGAGCTTCAGATCCTCGGGGCTCAACCCGTTGCTTTTGCTTACACGATTGCTGTGGGTTACATCCCGGCGTGTGGCATTGCCAAAGAGCACCGCATCGATGAAGGCCTTGGCGTGTTCTGTGCCGCTGTCTTCCAGCTTGAACACCTGATAGTTCGCGCCCGGATAGAAGAAGCCGGATTGCGGATAAAAGTGATTATCCATCCAGCCTTTGGTCAGGTAATTGTCAGCCAGCCTGGTTTTGACAAATGTGTCCATGCTTTCATCGCCGATGGTCTTTTCGCGTAGGCACTGATGCTTATAGGCGCTTTCGAGCCGGGACATCGGATGACACACGATTGCTAAGAACGCGATGAAAAAATCATGCGGAAACAACCGCCCGCTGGGTTCGCCGTCAATATGCTGGGTTGAAGAGACGTTCCAATGCTGCTCGGATGGCTGGGCAACATACAGCTGGTCGACAAAAGCCATGCTGACATCGTTGAGGCCTGCAACATAGCGCTCAACCGAGGTGCCGCCGCATTTTGGGATATGGGCAAAGTGCAGCAGAACGTCTTTGTATTTTATCACCGGCATGTTGCGCCTCCTACCAGATGTCGCACCACCAACCCGGTGTCGGGCGTTTGATGCTTTTTCCCGGAAAATTTGGCACAAACTGTTTAACTCTTCTCAAAATGCGGCAGGAAGACTGACGGGCGTATTCCAAACGGGTCTAGCGGGTTATCGTATAGTTGCGCGCAATGCCCTTGGTGACTTCGGCCCAGGGTGATTGCGCTGTTCTGGTCTGATGATTGTCAAACGCAGCTTGGTCCACAAAGGTTTCAAAAACCTCAAACCGTCCTGGAACGCTGGGGTGTGGCGTAACATCGAAAGTCAAACATCCAGGCTCTGCGCGGGTCAGGCGGATGTGGTCGACCAAAGCCGTTTCCACGGCAGCCAATCTGTCCAGTGGGACGTCGATGTATCCGTTCAGCGTGACCGTCATTATATTACTCTACAATCCAATGGCGCGCCGACGGGGGAATGCCAAAGACACCCGCCATTGAGTAGATGGGTGCGCGCATACCATTGGCCCAGATTTTGACGGTTTCCGCGATCAGTAAGCCCTGCGGAATATCTCCCCAGGTCAGATCCGGATCAGCAGCCAAAAGCTGTATATTGTGCGCGCCTGCCCATAGGAACGACAACGCAGACCGGGGCAGGTGGAAACTGTCGGTGACCAGGATCAAGTCCTGCGTGTGTGGTAGCTTGGGTAAAGTAAAGAGGGCATTCTGAAGCGTGGATTCTGACAGGTTCTCCACCACAATGGCCTGTTCCGGAACCCCCAGCTGGCGCGCCAAATCGGCCATCTGCGCTCCGGTGGGTGGGGCGTCATGGGACGAGTTGCCGCCAGTGAAAGCCAAAACCGGCGCAACCCCCGCGTGATAGGCCGCAATACACCGCCGTGCGCGGGTTTCAGTAACGCGTCCCATGGTGCCATCGGGCTTGAGGCCAGCGGCCAAACAAACAATCGCAGAGGCAGGGCGCAGATCTTCAAACCGTTGGGAAGGCCAAAGATAGGTCCAAGTATTCACAGCCCCATACGTCAAAAGGCCGAGGAGAACCCCGGCCTTTGTAAGCCGTAAAATGCGGCGACTTATTCCCACTCAATCGTTCCCGGAGGTTTCGAGGTGATGTCATAGGTGCAGCGGTTGATGCCTTTGACTTCGTTGATGATCCGGGTTGCGGTTTCACCCAGGAACTCATGGGTGAAAGGGTAATAATCCGCAGTCATACCATCCACGGAGGTCACCGCGCGCAGGGCGCAGGCATAATCATAGGTGCGACCATCGCCCATCACGCCCACGGTGCGCACCGGAAGGATCGCCACAAAAGCCTGCCAGATCTCATCATAGAGACCGTGCTTGCGGATCTGGTCGATATAGACAGCATCCGCCTCGCGCAGGATCTCCAGCTTTTCGCGGGTGATCTCGCCGGGGCAGCGGATTGCAAGGCCCGGTCCGGGGAAGGGGTGGCGGCCGATAAAACTCGAAGGGAGGCCCAACTCGCGACCGAGCGCGCGGACCTCATCCTTGAACAGCTCACGCAGGGGCTCGACCAGTTTCAGACCCATCTTTTCCGGCAGGCCGCCCACATTGTGGTGCGATTTGATCGTGACAGACGGTCCGCCAGAGAAGGAGACGCTTTCGATCACATCCGGGTAAAGCGTGCCCTGTGCCAGGAATTCCGCACCTTCGATGGTGTCGGCGTGTTTCTGGAACACGTCGATGAACAGCTTGCCGATGATCTTACGCTTGGTTTCGGGATCGGATTGGCCGTCCAGTTCACCCAGGAACAGCTCTTGTTCGTCGGCGTGAATGAGCTGCATGTTGTAATTGTCGCGGAACATGGTGACGACCTCTTCGGCCTCACCCTTGCGCAACAGGCCGTGGTCGACAAACACACAGGTCAGCTGGTCGCCGATCGCTTCGTGGATCAGAACAGCCGCCACCGAACTGTCAACGCCGCCCGACAGGCCACAGATCACCTTTTTGTCGCCAACCTGCTCGCGGATCTTCTCGATCATCTGCTCGCGGTAGGCACCCATGGTCCAGTCGCCCTTGAAACCTGCCAGTTTGACAAAGTTTTCATAAAGTTTGGCGCCATTGGGGGTGTGATGCACTTCCGGGTGGAACTGCACAGCGTAAAAATGACGCGAGACATCGGCGGTGATTGCAAAGGGCGCATTGGGGGAGGTGCCATAGACCTCAAACCCCGGTGCGATCTCCGACACATGGTCCCCGTGGGACATCCAGACCTGCTCGTCACCGTCTGCAAACCAACCGTCGAGGATATCAAGGCTGTTTTGTGGGGTCACATAGGCGCGGCCAAATTCTGCGGTGCCATGACCGCTTTCGACGCGGCCGCCCAACTGGGTCATCATGGTCTGCTGGCCATAGCAGATGCCCAGGATCGGCACGCCATAATCAAAGATCTCCTGCGGCGCGCGCGGGGAGCCTTCGCGGGTAACACTGTCTGGCCCACCAGAAAAGATCACGGCTTTGGGCGCAAAATCACGCACAAATTCCATGGATACATTCTGGTAGGGATGAATTTCGCAATAGACATTCAGCTCGCGCAAGCGACGCGCAATCAGCTGCGTTACCTGGCTGCCAAAGTCGATGATAAGAAGGCGGTCGTGGGATGTCTCTGTCATGGCTGGGCCATAGGCGGAAAAAGGGGTTTTCGCAAGAGTGAAGGGCAGGGAGGCCGGGAATTTCTGCGCAGTTATGCAATCACGAATGTCAAATCACCTTTAAGTTGATAAGCTACAGTGTAGTTGTTTTGGGTTGAAAGGGTTTTGCTATGCCGAATTTTGAACATGCGTTGATGCGGATTGCTGTGTGGAATCTTGCAGGATTTGGCGGTATTTCCAGCGAACGCTTTGCAAAACAGGTCGAAGGTCTTGCGCTGCTGGATGCAGAGCTGGTGACCTTGGTCGAAGTAAACCCCGTGACCTATATCCATCGCCTGGCCGAGGGTCTGCGGGAGATGGGTCTGAACTACGACGCGACAATTTTGCAGCAAGAAGGCGATTTACACATTGGCTTTTTGCACAAACAGGGGATCACGGTCGAAAACCCGAACCTTATTCCTGGCTCCAATGGGGATTACGACGGCGGTCGCAAAGCGATAGAAGTGGATGTCAAATGCGGGAAATTCTCTGCTCGGCTGATTGGGGTGCATTTGAAGTCCGGTCGGGACAGGGACGAACAGCAACTTCGGGACAGCCAATGCAAGGTTATTGGCGCGCATATCGCGACATTGCGTGAAACACCCGGAACCCAGCGCAAGACAATCCTGTTGATGGGTGATTTCAATATGATCCCCGGCCAAGATGTCAGCAATTTTCACCATCTGGGAGGAGATGATCTGATGGATTTTGTCAGTTGCTGGGATTTGCAGGACCGATTTTCCCATATCCTTGAAAAAGGACGAGCCAACTTGCTGGACGGCTTCGCGGTGTCGCGCACCTATGCGACAGACTATATCCGGGGCAGCCTGCGTCTCTTTCCGATGCATTGGACCATGAACATGGGGCGTGAGCACTTCAAAGATGAAGTCTCGGACCATCTGCCCTTTGTGGCCAGTTTCAAACTCTACTGACTTTAAGATTTTGGCATCTTTGCTGTAATATGTCGCTTTTTAACCCGATGCGCCGCAAATTAACGGCGGCTGGATCAGGGGCTTGTCTATGTGTTTTCTAAATAACAAGACCTTTGCTGAGGAAAAACACATGGCTGAAGCTGAAAAAGCGCCACGTCGGCGTGCACGTGGCGGCGGAGGGGCCGCCCGTCGTGCGGAACGTTCGGCGGTCAAGTTTGACACCGCAAAATACATTGAGCGCAATGTTCCGAACTTTGAGGTGTTGGACGAGGCTGCGCTTCAGGCGATCGAAGCCAATGCAGAAACCGTATTGGAAGAAATCGGTGTAAACTTTGCCGATAACCCCGCGGCGCTGGATCGTTGGCGCGCCGCTGGCGCGTCCGTGGACGGCGAACGGGTGCGTATTCCCCGTGGGCTAGCCCGGAAATTGTGTGAAACGGCACCCAGCCAATTCACCCAGCACGCCCGCAACCCAGAGAAATCCGTGGTCATCGGCGGTAACAATCTGGTTCTGGCGCCTGTTTACGGACCACCCTTTGTGCGAGATGCCAAAGGTGGACGGCGCTATGCGACGCTGGATGATTTCCAGAAGTTTGTGAAGCTTGGGTATATGTCACAATGGTTGCACCACTCGGGCGGGACCGTTTGTGAACCCACGGATGTTCCGGTGACCAAACGCCATCTGGACATGATGCTTGCCCATATGACGCTGTCGGACAAACCCTTTATGGGCTCTGTGACCGAGCCGAGCCGGGCGCGGGATTGCGTGGAAATGTGTGAAATCCTGTTTGGCAAGGAATTCGTGCAGGACAACACCGTGATGACCTCGCTCATCAATATCAACTCGCCGCTCACCTTTGACGACGTGATGATGGGCGCGTTGGAGGTTTATGCTGAAAACAACCAGGCCTGTATCATTTCGCCCTTTATCGTTGGTGGGGCCATGGCGCCGGTGTCGGTTGCAGGCACGTTGACTCAGGTTCTGGCCGAGGTTCTGGCGGGTGTGGCCTACAGCCAGCTGATCCGTCCGGGGGCTCCGGTGATCTTTGGGGCCTTTGTCTCGTCGATCGACATGAATTCGGGCGCGCCGACCTTTGGGACACCTGAGGCGTCTTTGGTGACTTATGGCGCTGGGCAGCTGGCACGGCGTCTGAACCTGCCGTTCCGTTCGGCCGGATCCTTCTGCGGCTCGAAACTGCCGGATGCGCAGGCGGCATATGAGACCGCGAATTCTTTGAACATGGGTCTGCTGGCAGGTGTGAACTTCATGCTGCACGCCTGTGGCTGGCTCGAAGGCGGTCTGGTGGCGGATTTTGAGAAATTTGTCATGGATGCAGACCAGCTTGGCACGCTGCATGGTCTGGCCAAAGGGGTTCAGGCGGATGAAGACGCACTGGCGCTGGATGCCATCCGCGAGGTGGGTCCGGGCGGCCACTACCTGGGCTGCGCCCATACGCAGGCGAACTTCAAATCTGCCTTCTGGAAATCCGAGCTGTTGGATTACAAACCCTTTGAGACTTGGGAAGAAGAAGGCGCGCGCGATACCTATGCACTGGCCACCAACCGGGTGGACCAATTGCTGTCGACCTACCAACAGCCGCCGCTGGATCCTGCGATCAAAATTGCTTTGGACAGTTATGTTGCGGACAAAAAGGCATCCCTGCCGGACGCTTTTAGCTGATCCGCGACAGGCTGTATTGAATTAAGAAACTGGGCGCGTCTCCGATCGGAGTGCGCCCATTTTTGCATGTTGAGAGTTCAAATAGGTCTCACACTCACACAAAAGCGCAATAAGCACGTCGATGTGGCGCGCGTATGTATAACCGGGCGTCCCGCTTGTGCGATGGTGATTCAGATTGTTCTCCAGGTCCAGTAGCCGGATCATCGCCGCAGTTGTTTTGGGCGGCTCTGTGACCTGTAGAATGCGGCATAAGTCATTGACTCCGCAGTAATCCTTCTGTCCAGATCGTGCGGCCCTCATGAGGAGCCGCGGCCGTTTTAATGCGGTTATGCGCGTGAGAAGATCCTGCATATTTGTTCCCTTCAAGATCGAATGATGGGAAGCTAGCACAGCTAAAACGGGTGTTGCGGAGAGCCGCATGCGGGCGTGCGCTGCATTTAATGTTGATTGATAATGTTTTGGAAAGAATTGGGACGCTCGTGACAAACCGCGAGCGTGGGACGGGAGGCCAGAGCGGCATGGCGGCCTTGCCGCTGGGGCTGGGGTGACGATTGCACAAGAAAACTGGGGCAAAGTTCAATGCAAACAATAAACGTGACCCGGGTGCCGCGTTGGGTGCCTGAAGATGCTCGGCGATACTTGGAACATACCGAACATGGGCGTTCGATCCGGCAAATCGCCCGGCTTGCGGGCTGCCACCCGTCTACGGTGATGCGACAGGTCCGCCGAATTGAAACACTGCGGGATGATCCGTTGATCGACAGTGCGTTAGAGGTGATTTCTGATCTGATGTCGGCCAAGCGCGACGGCTTTGGCTTTGGCCAGCCACAGGATGCGCAAACCGACGGCAGCGTACCGCATCATCGACTGCTGCAGGTGCTGGGCTGGCTTAATCGATCACAGGCTGTTTTGGCCTATGCGCATGGGATGGAACGCGCTGTAATTGTGTGTGGCGAGCATGAAAAGATGAGTGTCGACAAGCAAGTAGCGGGCGAAGTTGCGCTGCGGGGTTGGATCGCATGTCTGAGCGCAGGACGGATTTCACGTTATCAGATCTCGGACGAGGGGCGCACCGAGTTGTCGCGCATGATGGCGGAACAGGAGAACCAGGCCCGCATGCGCAAGGAGGCAGGGTTTGCAGAGGCGGCCGTGGGCTTCTGCCACGCGGGTGCAGGGCGTCGCGAACGACCAAAACGCCTGCGCGCGCAGTGCAATGACACGCCTTTGTTGATGCTGGCCCGCCTCAGCGATCGCAATGGCGCGCCGTTTCTGACGGATGATCTGGTTCGGGCCGGTGAGCGATTGCGAGAAGATTTTGAATTGGCGCAAATCGGCGACCACGTGGAGGCTGCGCGTCAGGCTTTTGCTGATGGGTGCGAACCGGTGCCGTCAGGAAGTTTCCCACCAACGCAGGACGTGCAACAGCGCGCGATGGAGGCTTTGAACGCACTTGGGCCCGGTCTGAGTGATATTGCCATACGGTGTTGCTGTTATCTGGAAGGGTTGGAAACGGCTGAAAAACAGCTCGGCTGGTCCGCGCGATCGGGAAAAGTTGTCTTGCGCATCGCGTTGCAACAGCTCAAGGCGCATTATGATCAAGTGGCAGCACGCCAGATGATGATTGGCTGATAAGGCGATGAAAAAGGGCGCTCCAATGGAACGCCCTGATCTGCATTTTTATGCGTAAAGAACCTTAGACGGCTTCTGCTGTGGTCTCTTTCAGGTGCTTCAGCAGGGTCTCGGGCGAGGAAACGCCATAAGGATCTTCGGCGTGGTTGTCGGACAGGCCTGGCTCTTCGAACCATGCTTCCACAACACCGTCGTTGACGATGGCGGCGTAACGCCAGGAGCGAACGCCAAAGCCCAGATTGTCCTTGGCTACCAGCATGCCCATTTTGCGGGTGAATTCGCCGGAACCATCAGGGATAACGCCAACGTTTTCCAGGTTCTGGGATTCGGCCCATTTGTTCATGACAAAGCTGTCATTGACCGACATGCAGTAAATTGCGTCGATGCCTTCTGCTTTGAAGTCGCCAAAGCCTTTTTCAAAGCCTGGCAGCTGGTAGGTGGAGCATGTCGGGGTGAATGCGCCCGGCAGCGAGAACAGGATTACGCGCTTGCCTGCAAAGTAATCAGCGGTGGTCTTGTCTTCCCAGCGGAACGGGTTCGGGCCTTCAATCGACTCGTCGCGTACACGGGTGTGAAAGGTCACGTCGGGGAGCTTTACGCCAGCTTTCATGTTTATCTCCATTGGTTCCACGAAACAGCTTCGGCGACGGATTTATAACGTTTCTAAATCAACCGCAATCAATGATTTCCGTCACGCGCGGAACTGTTACTGCTGCAGCGCAGCATGGTAAAAATTGACGATTTCTAGTGCCTTAGTGCTGAAGTTTCGACCATGCAGAAAACCTTTCTGCAGGTGCGAGTTTGTTTTGCGCATTGCGGTATCAGAAATGCATGTCACCCATGCGCTGTGCGCAATGCTCGCGCTTTGGGCGGGTGTCATTTTGGAAATTCCGTGTTAGATTACACGGTGAACCCGGCCTGATCCTTAAATTTGCAGTTCGGCCCAAGCGAAAGAGTACACGCGTGAGAGACCTCAAGATCCCTGAGCAGCGCCATCCGGAAAAAGCGCATCGCCCTGACAATGCACAGCCGAAAAAGCCAAGCTGGATCCGTGTAAAAGCGCCAGGCGGCAAAGGGTATGCGGAGACGCATAAGATCATGCGGGAAAACAACCTGGTCACGGTCTGCGAAGAGGCGGGATGCCCAAACGTTGGCGAGTGCTGGAGCCAGGGTCACGCCACCATGATGATCATGGGGGAGATCTGTACACGCGGCTGCACCTTCTGCAACATTGCAACCGGTCGCCCCGATGCGCTGGATGTGTTTGAACCGGGCCGCGTGGCCCATGCGGTGGAAAAACTGGGGTTGAACCACGTTGTGATCACCTCGGTGGACCGCGATGATTTGAACGATGGTGGCGCGGATCACTTTGCCCAAACCATTCGCGCGGTGCGTCACCGTTCGCCCAGCACAACAATTGAAATCCTGACGCCCGACTTCTTGAAATGCGCGCCAGAGGTGCTTGAAACGGTTGTCGAAGCCAAACCGGATGTGTTCAACCACAATCTGGAAACGGTGCCCGGCCTTTATACCGAAGTGCGCCCCGGTGCCCGTTACTTCCATTCGCTACGTCTGTTGCAGCGCGTGAAAGAGCTGGATCCGTCGATCTTCACCAAATCCGGCATTATGGTTGGATTGGGTGAGAAAGAGGTGGAAGTAAAGCAGGTGATGGATGACATGCGCGCGGCGGATGTGGATTTCCTGACCATTGGTCAATATCTGCAGCCGACCCCAAAACACCACCACGTGGATCGCTTTGTCACGCCTGAGGAGTTTGAGACCTATGAGAAGGCCGCATTTGGCAAAGGCTTCCTGATGGTTTCGGCCACGCCATTGACCCGCTCATCCTATCATGCGGGTGATGATTTTGCTCGTCTGCGCGCCGCGCGAAATGAGAAGCTGGGCCAAGCTTAAGTTTGAAATCAAGCTCTTAGAAGCCGCTCTTGATGCAAGGGTGGCTTTTTTATTGCGAAATCCTGGGAACCGCTTTGAGGTATGCGGCAATTGCTGCGCGATCCTCATCCGACAGGCGCGCGGTGTTCTCGATGACTTCGGCCATCTCTCCACCTGCGCTGTCATATTCGGGCGTAAAGCCGCTGGAGAGGTATTCTGCAATGTCCGCCTCTGACCAATCAAGCGCGGCGGGGGTAATATTGGGGATTGTACCCTTGCCGGATGGGTTCGGCGCGCCGCCCAGCCAACGTGTGTAATCGATGCCGCCCATGGAGTTGCGCGGACTGTGACATTCGCCGCAATGCGCAGGCCCTTCCACAAGATACTGTCCGCGCTTCTGTGCTGCTGTCAGATCGCCGGTTACAACAGGTTCAGGGTGGGAGAACAACACCTTCCAAACCCCCAAGCCGCGGCGGATGGAAAAGGGGAAGGACACATCATGTGGCCTATTCGCAACCTCACTTGGAGGTAGCGTCTGCATAAAGGCCCAGAGGTCCACCACATCCTGCGGATTGAGGCGGGCATAGGAGGTGTAAGGGAAGGCTGGGTAATAGTGTTTCCCATCCGGAGACACACCGGCTTGCATTGCATTGGCAAAATCAACCGCGCTCCAACCGCCCAACCCATGGGCAGGATCTGGCGTGATATTGGGCGCATAAAAGGTCCCGAAGTCGGTGACAAAAGCTTTGCCGCCGGACAGCAGGATCCTGTCGTCTTGGGCGTCATCCTCGGCCGTGTGGCAGGACGCGCAGCCGCCGGTCCAAAACACCTGTTCGCCACGTGTGGCATCGCCGGTCAGGGACGTAAATGTTTCGGCGGGAACGGTGCGCGGCGCGGTGATCCACAAGCCCGCCGCACTAGCAATTAAAGAGAGCCCCAGAACAGATTTAAAAAACTTATTCATAACAGGGCTCTCCTGGGAAAAGTTAGTTAGCTTTTGGGAGCGCGGTAGGCTTTGTGGCACGCGCCACATGCGCCGCCAAGGCCGCCAATTGCGGCTTTCAGCGGCTCAAGCCCTTGGCCGGCGGCTTCGTCCATTGCGGCGACGGCGGCTTTCAGCGCTTTGGATTTTTCACCAACATCCGACCCTTCGGCCCAGATTGCAGGAAGCGCGCGCGTGTTTTCCAGGGATTCATTGTCAGTACCGGGCAGCCACATGCGGGAGCCATCCAATTTGGTCAGCGCAGTCAGGCCCGATGCGGCGGCCTGGGCTTTTTGAGCGTCGTATTCGACCTTGCCTTTGGCCATGTCGCCCAACAGGCCGAGGTTGAAAGCATACAGCGTCATCTGCGCCTGCCGCGCCTTAACAGCAGCTTCAAGCACTTTTGCGTCTTGAGCAAAAACAGGCGTTGAAATGACGATGGCAGAGATTGCGACGCTGGCGATTTTAGTAATGTAAGACATGCTGGCCCCTAATTGCTGACAAAAGTCCAAAGTTGATCTTCGCGAATAAGATTACCAGAAGTTGGTGATCATTGTTATCACGTGTGCATGACTACAATACGTAACACTGATGACGTTTATTCCGGAGTGAAGCGAACTTTTCCAATATAGGGTAGATTTCGGTTCCGCTGGGCAAAATCGATACCGTATCCGACCACAAACTCATCCGGGATTTCGAACCCAATCCAATCGGCGCGGAAATCGGCTTCGCGACGGGAGGGTTTGTCGAGCAGGGCGATTGTTTTCAACCGTGCGGGGCTGCGGCTGCGGAGCAGTTTGGTTACATGGTCCAGCGTGTGACCCGTGTCCACAATGTCTTCGACGACCAAAACGTCGCGCCCTTCAATAGCGCCGCGCAAGTCTTTGAGAATGCGAACTTCTCGGCTGCTTTCCATTGCGTTGCCATAAGAGGAGGCTTCCAGGAAGTCGACCTCAATTGGCAGGTCCAGTTCACGCACCAGATCAGCGATAAAGACAAAGCTGCCACGCAACAGGCCCACGACCACCAGTTTATCAGTGTCGCCGAATTCAGTTGTGATTTCACGGCTCAGCTCTTCGATCCGGGCGGCAATGGCCTTGGCCGAAATCATCACGTCAATGACATATGGACGCTGTTTCATGATTGTCCTCTTGAAATTCTGTTCTTTATCTAAGACATCAGCGAGCAAAACGACAGAAGGAAACGCGGACGATTATGCCCACCCATTCAGAAACCCGGCCGCTGCCGTATTCCGCCCAGCAAATGTATGATCTGGTGGCGGATGTGGCACAATACCCCAAGTTTCTACCTTGGTGTGCTGCGGCGCGGATCCGCAGCTCGGTGCCGCATGGGGACCATGTGGTGATGGAGGCGGATCTGGTGATTTCCTTCAAAGTGTTTCGTGAACGTTTTGGCAGCCGCGTGGTTCTGCGCCCGAACCTGCATGAGATCGACACTGAATATCTGGATGGCCCGTTTCGGTATATGAAATCCAGCTGGGCGTTCAAAGACCGGGAGGAGGGCGGCTGTGATGTGTCCTTTTTTGTCGACTTTGAGTTTAAGAATGCGGTGTTGCAGGGGATTATTGGCGTCGTGTTCAATGAGGCCATGCAGCGTATTGTCCGGGCGTTTGAACGGCGTGCGGCCGAGCTTTATGGATAAACTCTCTTCTTGACCTCAAGTGTGCTTGAGGTGCCATAAGCTGGGAAACAATGTCTTTTGAGGATCTGGTAATGAATGAAGAATTTTGGCAAACACTTTGGAAAGAGGGTCGAATTGGCTTTCATGAAGGTACGGTTAACGACTTTTTGGCACGTTTCTATTCGCGCCTAAACCTAGTTGCGGGAAACCATATTTTGGTCCCGTTGTGTGGTAAGTCCTTTGATTTGGACTGGCTTCTGGCCAAAGGTCTTATTGTGACGGGGGTGGAATTCAACCAAGGCGCGGTCGAGGAAGTCTTTGCCAGGTTGAACCTGACCCCTGAGGTCGACGAGATTGGCCCGTTGCGCCGTTATCGCAGTGGTGCATTGACATTGTTTGCAGGCGATTTCTATGCCGTGACTTCGGATCTGCTGGGGCCGGTGGATGCGGTATACGATCGGGCCGCGATGGTTGCGATCCAGCCAGAAACGCGCGCGAACTACGCGGCGCATGTTGTTGAACTGACAGGTGGCGCACAGCAGCTTTTGATCGGGTTTGATTACGACCAGAATGCTGCAGATGGCCCGCCGTTTTCACTGGCGCAAGAGCTGATCATGCAGGCCTATGGCGCGCAATATACGATCGAATTGCTGAAAAGCATCAAGGTTGGCGGTCCATTTGCCGATGGCGTCGATGCTGACGAGCAGATCTGGTATTTGCAGCCCAAAGGGTAAAAGCCGCCTCCGCAGCTTGGTCTATTGGTCTGTCACCGGGATATGGCGTTGAAAAGCAAAGCGAGCGCTTCGTCCCTCGTGGCAGCGCGCACGTTTTGCCGCCCGAGCGCGCCAAAATCGATGGTCTTGGTCTGGGTGTCAGTGCCGCGTTGAGCCAGGCCAAAACAGACACGGCCTTCGGGCTTGAACTCTGACCCGCCGGGGCCTGCAATTCCCGTGACCGATACCGCCAGATTGGCGTTTGAATGCTGCAAGGCGCCCTCGGCCATTTCCTGTGCGACCTCTTCGCTGACTGCGCCGACCCGGTCCAGGGTCGCGCTTTGGACGCCCAGCATCTCCATTTTGGCGGCGTTTGAATAGGTGACGAACCCGCGATCCAAGACGGCTGAGCTGCCGGGAACTTCGGTCAGAGCCGCGGCAATCATGCCTGAGGTGCAGCTTTCGGCGGTTGCGATCACCACGTCTGCTTCGCGCGCGGCAGTGATCAAAGCGGTGAGGTCGGTGGTCATAATCCCAGAACTCCATGTGCGATCCCAGCCAGGATCATGGTGCCGATGCCTGCAAAGATACCCGCGATTATGTCATCCAACATGACACCCAGCGCATTGCCGCGCCGATCTGCCCATCCGATCGGGCCCGGTTTGGTGATGTCAAACAGTCGGAACAGAACAAACGCGCTGATCCAGCCCGGATAGAGTGCAAGCGCGGGTATGTCATGCGCCCAAGCCGCATATAGCAGCGGCAAAAGCGCAATCCACTGGCCCGCAAGTTCATCAATCACAATCTCGGATGGATCGTGGTCCGCAGCGCCCCGGGTTGCTTCGGCCGTGGCCCACCATCCGATTGCACAGGCCGCGCAGGTGCTGAAAGCGACCAAGGGGAAACCGCCAAGCTGGAACAGACCATAGGCAAGGGGCAAAGAGACCGCAGATCCCCAGGTGCCAGGAGCGGGGCGCAAGTAACCGGTGCCTGCGAGGGTGGCAATCCAGGTGGCGGTGCGGCGCATGGGCGGATCCTTTGGGTTTAACTGTGTTTGATCAGGGTTGCAGTGGCGATAGCCGCAATCCCTTCTTTGCGTCCGGTAAAGCCCAGACGTTCAGAGGTGGTGGCCTTGATCGAGACGCGATCAATATCCATCCCAAGAATTTCGGCCATCACTTGGCGCATTTGCAAAGCATGCGGGCCGACTTTTGGGTATTCGCAGACAAGAGTGCAATCTACATTGCTAATCTGGAACCCCATTTCACGCGCAAGCTCTGCCGCATGGCGCAGAAAGATATCCGATGCCGCGCCTTTCCATTGGGGGTCAGACGGGGGGAAATGCTGTCCGATGTCACCGCGGGCCAGTGCGCCATACAGCGCATCGGTCACCGCATGCATGCCCACATCCGCATCGGAATGTCCCTGCAGGCCGCGATCATGTGGGATCTTTACCCCGCAGAGCACCACATGATCGCCGTCACCAAACCGGTGCACGTCATAGCCATTGCCCAATCTGATATCCATGGCGCTTTTCTCCTGCTGCGAGCCCAAGATCCGCTCAGCGCGGGCAAAATCCTCAGGCTGGGTGATTTTGATGTTGTCGGTGTCCCCAGCGACGATGTGGACGTTGTGACCTGCGGCGCGTGCCACTTCTACATCATCCGCGGCTGTGTCGCTGTGCGTATCATGCGCCGCCAGGATGGTTTCAAAGGCAAAGCCTTGGGGTGTTTGGGCTGCAAAAAGGTTGCTCCGGTCCTGGGTTCCAGTGACCTGCCCATTGGACCCGCGCCACAAAGCATCCGTAACTGGCACAGCCGGGGCAGCAGCGACGGAATGCTCAAGCGCTGCTGTAATGTCGGCGATCAACTTGGGTGAAAGGCAGGGGCGCGCGCCATCGTGGATCAGAACCTTGCTTGGCGCGTGCGCGGATAGTGCCTGCAAACCGTTGCGCACCGAGCCGCTGCGCGTTTTGGCTCCAGCAACCAGATGAACAGCCGCATCGTTTGCGAAATGCTGCCATCCGGTGGGATCATCCGGGTTAAGAACCACATAGATCGTGGACACACCTGCGTTGCGAAATGCCGCGATGGACCAGTCGATCACCAGCTGTCCGCACAAAGGGCGCCATTGTTTTGCCAATCCACCGCCTGCGCGGGCGCCCGTTCCCGCAGCAACAATAAGTGCAGCAATGGTCATTTTATACTCCGTCGCAAGTCGCTGTTGTTTATGAGGTGGCGCAGGAGGAGGCAATGACCCAGGTGAAAATGATTAAAAAATAAGCGGTAGCCGTTTTGCTAAGCGTTTTTAAACTGCCTTTCATTGTGGCATAGCGGGAGCTTCGGCTATTTTAGCCCCAATTGCACAAGGATTACGCAGTTGTCATTCGACATCGGAACCACGTCACTTGCCCCGCCAATCGCGCTCGCGCCGATGGCTGGAATCACGGATCGCCCGTTTCGCGATCTGGTCCGCTCCTTTGGGGTTGGCCTGATGGTGAGCGAAATGGTCGCCAGCCAAGAAATGGTTCAGGCAAAGCCCGGCGTTCGCGAGCGCGCTGAATTGAGCGCGGATGTTGAAAACACAAGTGTCCAAATTGCAGGCCGCGACGCCTTTTGGATGGCCGAGGCCACCCGTCGTGTGGCTGACAGCGGGGCGCGTTTGATCGATATTAATATGGGCTGCCCCGCAAAAAAGGTGACAAATGGCCTGTCTGGGTCGGCCTTGTTGAAGACACCGGATCACGCGTTGCGGCTGATTGAGGCGGTGGTGGAAGCATCGCCGGTTCCGGTGACGCTCAAGACACGGCTGGGTTGGGACGGCAAAACCCTGAACGCTGCGGATGTGGCGCGCCGGGCTGAGGACGCGGGCATTCAGATGGTGACGATCCACGGGCGGACCCGGTGCCAATTTTACAAAGGTTCAGCAGACTGGGCTGCGATCCGAGCGATCAAAGAATCGGTGACCATCCCAGTGATTGCCAATGGCGATATCGTTGATGCTGCAACCGCTGGAGAGGCTTTGGCAAAATCCGGAGCGGATGGGGTCATGATCGGCCGGGGCAGCCAGGGGCGTCCTTGGGTCTTGGCTGAGGTGGCCCATGCGATCTGGGGCAGCGATGCGCCGGATATTCCAGAAGGGCAGGCGCTGTGCGATCTTGTCTGCGGCCATTATGACGCGATGTTGGAATTCTATGGGGTGGATCTTGGCGTGCGCGTCGCACGAAAACACCTTGGCTGGTATATGGACACGGTTGGAACGGGCGCTGTGTTGCGTAAACGCGTTCTGACGGCGCGCGATCCCCAAGAGGTTTTGCGTCTTTTGCCAGACGCGCTCAGCACCCGCCCAGAGGAGCAGGCCGCATGAGTCCCACAGATGCATCTGTTTGGTCCTCCATTCCTGTCCCCAGTTTCCTGGTGGATTCCGAGGATTGCGTGGTCGAGGTGAATTCCGCCGCCGAAGGCTTTATGAACGCATCGCAAAAGGTTCTGGAAGGCAAAAAGATCTGGCAGCTTTTGGCAGTTGATGCGCCGATCGAGGAGGCGTTTCAGCGCGCCAGAGAGAATAACACAACGCTTTTTGTCAATGATCTGGATGTTGGAACCCGCAACCGCTCTCCGTTGCAATGTGGTGTGCAGGTGGCGCCATTGCAGGGCAGCGTTGGCACCATGCTTTTGATGCTGTCGCCGCGCGAGCTGGCTGGGCGTTTGACGCGCAACCAATCTGCCAAATCTGCGGCGCAATCTGCGATAGGCATGGCCGAAATGCTGGCGCATGAGATCAAAAACCCTTTGGCGGGCATCACCGGTGCCGCGCAGCTGCTGAGCATGAACCTCAACCCCGAAGATCTGGAGCTGACCGAGCTGATCGTCAGCGAAAGTCGTCGGATCGTGAAACTGCTGGAACAAGTCGAGCAGTTTGGAAACCTGACAGAACCCGCGTTTAAACCTGTGAATGTGCACGATATTCTGGATCGAGCCAGACGATCTGCAATCCTTGGGTTTGGGGCGCATATGACAATTGTCGAAGAATATGACCCGTCGTTGCCGCCCGCATGGGGGGACGGGGATCAGTTGCTGCAAGTGGTGCTGAACCTTCTGAAAAACGCATCAGAGGCCTGCGGGCGGGATGGTGGCGTCATTCGTATTCGGACGTTTTATGAGCATTCTTTTAATCTTCGACGCCGGGACGGGCAGGGCGGTGCCTTGCCGTTGCAGATCGAAATTATCGACAACGGTCCAGGTCTGCCGCCGCAGATCAAGGATGACATTTTCGACCCCTTTGTTTCGGGAAAAGAAAACGGGACGGGCCTTGGCCTCGCCTTGGTGAGCAAGATCGTGGCCGACCATAACGGCTGGATCTCTGTCCATTCCGAGCCTGGTGAAACCAAATTCAGACTGTCGCTGCCGCGCGAGCCGCGCGGACGCAAAATCAAGGAGTAAGCCGATGGATGGAACTGTACTTGTTGCTGACGACGATCGTACGATCCGCACGGTTCTGACCCAGGCGTTGACGCGCGCCGGGTGCAAGGTGCACGCCACCTCGTCTTTGACCACGTTGATGCGTTGGGTTGGCGAGGGCAAAGGCGACGTTGTGATCTCGGACGTGATGATGCCCGACGGCAATGGCCTGGAAATGTTGCCAAAAATCTCAGAAGATCGCCCTGGCCTGCCCGTGATTGTGATCTCGGCGCAAAATACGATTATGACGGCGATCAAGGCGGCGGAAGCAGACGCCTATGATTACTTGCCAAAGCCCTTTGATTTGCCAGAGCTGATGAAGCGTACCGCAAAGGCGTTGACGGAAAAGCGTTCTGCACCAACGGCGATCCAAATCGAATCCGATGACCGTCCCGAAGAGTTGCCATTGGTTGGCCGGACCGAGGTAATGCAGGCGCTGTATCGGTTGATTGCGCGGGTCATGAATTCGGATATGCCGCTGTTGGTGACCGGCGAAAGCGGTACCGGTAAGTCGCTGATTGCGCGCGCTATTCATGACTTCTCGGATCGGCGTACGCTGCCCTTTGTGACCGCGAGCCCCAGCATGATGACCGCCATCGATGGCCCGTCGCGCCTTTTGACGCAGGCCAAAGGTGGGACCATTTTGGTGGACGAGGTTGCCGATCTTCCGGATGAGGTTCAGGCGCGTCTGGTGCGGATGATTGATAACCCGGGTGAACATGCTCCGCGGTTTATGGCGACCTGCCAGCGCAACGTGAATGAAATGCTGGAACGTGGAAGCCTGCGCCAGGACCTCTATTACCGTATTTCTGGCACAGAATTGCATGTGCCTGCGCTGCGCGAACGGGTTGAGGATATTGTCTTGCTGGCCAATCACTTTTTGGCTCGCGCAGAGGCGGATGGCGCGCCGCATCGCACCTTGGATGAGGAAGCGGGGGAGTTGCTGCGTCATTTCTCCTGGCCGGGTAATGTGCGCCAGTTGGAAAATGTCGTCCGCTCCCTGGCCTTGACCGCGCGTGGCGAAGAGATCTCCAAGACGGATGTCGCCAACGCATTGGGGCCGCAGACCTCGGCGGAACCCGTTGCCGGCGGCGGCGGTGCGGTTCCGAATGAGAAACTGGCAGATTCGGTTGCACGTCATTTGCAGCGTTATTTCGACCTGCACGGGGACATGTTGCCGCCTCCAGGCCTTTATGCGCGTATTCTGCGCGAGGTTGAGACCCCGATGATCGAGATTACCCTGGCCGCAACCGGCGGAAATCAGGCCCGATGTGCGGAACTTTTGGGAATCAACCGAAATACACTTCGTAAAAAAATCACTGATCTCGATATAGAGGTGACACGCCGCCGCAAACTGATGTAATATCGCCACATCACAAGGGCGCGCACCGGAGCAACGTAGACGCGCCTACAAGATATGGCGGTTGGGCCAGAATGGCTCACATTTGAATGAGGGCGAGCAGTGGCGTATCGGTCACAACTTCGTTCGGCGTATAGCGTGTTTGTCGCCCTGGACAGGTGGCGCAAACTGCGACGTACGCGGAATTTAACCACGTTTGGCCTGGTCCTTCTGGGACCTATCCTTGTGGTATTGACCTATCTGATCATCGGTCCCCTGGGGTTGGGCTCTGCTTCGCCGTCATTGCGTTTGGTCTTGCTTGCGGACCTTATTTACATCCTGACGATTGCGGTTCTGGTGTTAACCCAGATCGTCCGTTTGCGCGCGGCGCGCCGGTCCAAATCGGCCGGCTCGCGGTTGCACCTACGTTTGACAGGAACCTTTGCGTTTTTGGCGCTGGTGCCTGCGATCATCGTCGCCGTTTTTGCGGTTTTGTCTGTAAACGTGGGTATGGAAGGATGGTTTTCCAATCGCGTCCGGGATGCGGTTGGCAGTTCCTTGTCAGCGGCGCAGGCCTATCATGAGGTGCAACGCTCTGACCTGACCAATGATGCGGCTGCTTTGGCCCGGTTTGTGGAAAACAGCCGCCAACGCAGCTTCTTTATCAGCGATGCGGAATTGCGTGAGGTTCTGGCGCAAGGTCAGTCCCTGGTGCAGCGCGGGCTGCGTGAGGCTTATATCATTGATGGTTCAGGCAGCATTCGGGTCCGGGGCGAGCGGTCGTATGAATTTGACTTTGAGCGCCCGAGTGCAGCAGAGATCAACGCGGCCGAAGCTCAGCGGTTGCTGATCATTGAAGATTGGGACAACAGCGAGCTGCGCGCCCTGGTTCCGCTTGGTAATTTTGTTGACCGGTTTTTATACGTCAGCCGCGATGTAGAAGGGGATCTGCTGAACCTTTTGGATGAAACGCAGAAAACCGCAGATCTGTATCATCAGCTGGAAAGTGACCGAGGCCGTGTTCTGTTTGAATTTGGGCTGCTGTATCTGGGGTTTGTTCTGATCCTCGTTCTGGCGGCTATGTGGTTGGGGATGTGGTTTGCAGAGCGTCTGTCTCGTCCTGTCGGACGTCTGACCGTGGCCGCCCAACGCGTTGGCGCGGGCGATTTGGATGCCAAGGTTCTGGCCGAAGATGGCGGCGATGAGATCGCCCAATTGGGCCAATATTTCAACCAGATGACTGGCCGCCTTAAAGAACAGCGCGAAGAACTGTTGTCCAATACGCGTCAGATTGAAACCCGGCGCAGGCTGTTTGATTCCGTGCTCTCCTCGGTCACGTCGGGAGTCGTTGGATTGGATTCTGAGGGGCGCATTACATTTGTGAATCGCTCCGCCGAACGCTTGCTGGGCTGGCAAGACAATCAAAAATCCGTGGCGATTGCGGTGGCGGTTCCTGAATTTGGTCCCCTGTTTGGCCAATTGGTCGATGGAACTGCAGATGTGCTGCAGGAGGAAATCAAAGTGACCCGTCAGGGTCGGCTTGAGAACCTGTTGGTGCGGATGTCACCGCGGAAATCGGATGATGGTGATTTGGAAGGCTATGTTGTGGCCTTTGATGATGTTACTGATCTTGTCAGTGCCCAGCGTATGGCGGCCTGGGGGGATGTAGCCCGCCGGATCGCGCATGAGATCAAGAACCCGCTGACGCCTATTCAATTGAGCGCGGAACGGATCAAACGAAAGTTTGCTCCCAAACTGGGAGAAGAGAATAGTGATGTTCTGCAAAGTATGACGGATGTTATTGTGCGCCAGACCAATGATCTGCGGCGCATTGTTGATGAGTTTTCCAAGTTTGCACGCATGCCGGAACCAAAACGGCGCCCCGAAGACCTGGGCGAATTGCTACGTGGGGCTGTATTATTGCAGCAGGCGGGGCAGCCAGACCTTAAAATCCGACCGGACATTCCAGCGGAGCCTTTGATGGCGGATCTGGATGCGACCATGATCGGACAAGCGTTTACGAACTTGATCAAAAATGCGGGTGAAGCTATTGAAACCGCTCAAAAAACAGAATTAGGTAAGACGATGAAGCCGGAAATTCGTGTGCGGCTGCATCAGGACGAAGAAACCTTGGAAGTGACCATTGCCGACAATGGGATCGGGTTGCCGGAAGACCGGGCCCGGCTTTTTGAACCCTATGTCACCACCCGTGATGAAGGCACTGGGCTGGGGCTTCCGATTGTTAAAAAAATCATCGAAGAACACGGTGGCACGCTCAACCTTGAGGACGCGCCGGTGTTTGAAGGACATACCCATTTTGGCGCCATGGCCGTTATTCGTTTGCCGCTTGCCATGGATTTTGCGCAGAGGCATAAAAACATAGTAATGACAGGTCTGACATGAGTGACATTCTGATCGTCGATGACGAACGTGACATTCGCGAACTAATCTCGGATATCCTTGAAGACGAAGGGTTTGCGACGCGAAAGGCCGGAAACTCGGACGAGTGTATGGCGCTGTTGGGGGAAGAGTTGCCGTCCCTCTTGATCCTCGATATCTGGCTCAAAGACAGCAATATGGATGGCATCGACATCCTCAAAACAGTCAAGCGCGACACGCCAGAGGTACCGGTGGTCATTATTTCGGGCCATGGCAATATCGAGATTGCGGTCGCTGCCATCAAACAAGGCGCTTATGACTTTATCGAAAAACCGTTTAATATCGATCAGTTGATGGTCGTTATTCGCCGCGCGATGGAAACATCACGTCTGCGGCGCGAGAACTCGACGCTGAAACGACGTGAGTCCGGGGCCAGCGATATGATCGGCACATCCTCGGCGTTTCGAACCTTGGTTGCACAGTTGGAGAAGGTTACAAAGTCCAACGGGCGTGTCATGTTGTCAGGCCCTGCAGGCAGCGGAAAAGAGATCGCCGCCCGGTATATTCACGCCCATTCGAACCGATCCTCTGCGCCGTTTGTTACCGTGAACTGCGCCAATATCGACCCGAACCGCATGGAGGCGGTGCTGTTTGGCCGTGAAACCCATGAACGCGGGGTTGAACCTGGTCTTTTGGAGCAGGCCGATGGCGGTGTGGTGTTCTTTGACGAAGTCGCGGATATGCCGCTGGGCACCCAATCCAAGATCTTGCGTGTTCTGGTCGACCAGAAGTTCCAGCGGGTCGGCGGAACGGAATTGGTTGAGGTTGATCTACGTGTGATTTCTTCGACCAACCGCAATTTGGAACAGGAGATCGCAGAGGAGCGATTCCGGCAAGAGCTGTATCACCGTCTGAATGTGGTGCCGATTGCTGTGCCTCCCTTGGCGGAGCGACGCGAGGATATTCCGGTTCTGGCGGAACATTTCCTCAAACATTTCAATACCTCGCAGGGTCTTCCTTTGCGTGAGCTGTCGGAAGACGCAGAAGCTCTGCTGCAAACGATGGTGTGGCCCGGAAATGTGCGTCAGCTGAAAAACATGATGGAGCGGGTGCTGATCCTGGGGGAAAACAGCGGTAAGATTGATGCCAAGGAGTTGCCGCAAGAGGAAGAGAAAGCAGGCCAGGATGGGCGTGCTGTCTTGTCTGGTGGTCTGGCGACATTGCCTCTGCGGGAGGCGCGTGAAGCGTTTGAGCGAGAGTATCTTCTGACACAGATCAACCGTTTTGGCGGCAATATCAGCCGCACTGCGTCGTTTGTGGGGATGGAGCGTTCGGCTCTTCACCGCAAGCTGAAATCACTGGGTGTGGTGACATCGAACAAGTCGGGCGCGCGGATAGCCCATGTGGAAGAGGCCGAGGAAAACCCGGCCTGATCCTAAAACAGGTCTTGGCGGACCGGGTTCAGCGCGAAGTGCAGTCGCGCTGCTTCCCGAAGCCGGTCGATCTTGTCAGAGGGCGCAGCAGTTGCGAGGCCAGCCTGTTCTGCGATCTGGTCGAAAGCTCTGCGGGAGGCTGGACCAAATTGCCCGTCAACTTGAATATCGGCGCCCAAACCTTTGAGAATAAACTGAGTGGCCGCATCGATGTCGGTGGAAGACTGCGCCTTGATCAGTTTCAAAGCGGCTTCTTGTGCACCTGAGTTAGACAGAACCAGCGCTTTGGCGGCGCGGGTGATGCCTTCGGCGCGGGGGATGCTGCCGGACAATGGGTTGAGCGCAATCCAGGCACCATTGGCGCCGCCCCAACCATCACCGCGGGTCAGGCCAATGTCGTACCAGTGCAAGGCATCCGCCGGGCTTTGCCCGTCGAGTTTTTTGGCCATGATAAGCCGCCCAATCGCGGATGGCGCAAAAGGATGCCCGCCCGCGCTGGCTTGGGCAAACAGATCATAAGCGTGTTCGGCATCAGCCGTCAGGCCCGCAAGACCGTCACGATGGGCATAGGCGAGGTTGGCAACGCCAAAGATATCCCCGCGTTCCGCAGAGGCGTTCAAATACGACAGGCCCCGTTCCGGTTGAGCGTCAGTTTTGGACCAAAGGTAATACACCCCCAATTCGTTCATGGAATAGGTGTGCCCCAATTCCAGTGCGCGGCTTAACAGATCAAATCCACGCCGTTTTTTCACGACATCTTCATCACGCAACAAACGTTTCCCCAAAGCATGCATCGCGAAGGGGTCGCCTGCCTTAATTCCTTGTTCCCAATAGCTTGTGGCGCGGTCTTCGTCCATCGGGATGGGCACAGCATTGCGGTCAATGTTTGGGGCAATATGAAGGTAGGCCAATGCATTGTTGGCCCGGATATGTCCCAGCTTTTGTGCATCATCAAAGGCGTTATACGCGTCCTCCAGCCGCCCCTGTCCCTGATACACGCGGCCCAATTGATATTGAAAACGGCCAATTTTTGGCTGCGCCTCAGACGCAGCCATGCAGGCCTGTTCAGCGGCGGGCAGGTCAATCTCATTCGGGAAGCGATGAAACCCGACACCTTGCAAATCCAGAAGATCCCCCGCCAACATATCGCAATCCGCGGGCGTCAGCTTCAGATCAACGGTGACATCCTGCGGGGTGCCCGCTTGTGCCAGTCTGATCGTGAATTCATCGGTTAACGGAGTTGCGCCCAATGTCGCGCTTTGATCCTGAAGATTGGGGCGGTAAATCAGGCTCAACGCACCATCGGAGGCCACATTTACAGTGGAATGCCCGTTTTGGGGCGCGCTGACCAATGTCGCGTCGATCTGCCCGTCGATGTACGGCTCCAGTTCGGACGCCAGTTCCAAAGCGCGGCCCAAAGGCGCATTGATCGACAACCGTTCCGGCAAGGCCTTTGGTTGGGTTTGTGGCACGCTTACTGGGGCGACGGATGCGATAGGGCGAACATACGCTTTGTTCGTTAGTGTTGAGCTTTCCCAAGGCAGCTGTCGTTGTTCGGTCGCAGTCAGCACATCCTGGCGAATGCGAGAGAGGACGGACATGGCATCGTCGGAGGTGGCTTGCGAAAACTGGCGCAGAACGGCGGCCGTATAGGGGCTGTTTTCGCCAGGTTCCCCATCCAGAGCCGTATCACCGGGTGAGGTCGAAAAGGCCACAAGCGTGTTCAGAGGCGGGCGAAACACGTCAAAGCCTTGGCGCGCCTCGTACAATTCCGCGCCAAGTTCCGCTGTTACTTTGGCGGTGGGAACCGGGTTCTCACGGCAGGAATCCAGCATCAGGATTTGTTGCGCCGCTTTGCCGCCCAAAATTGCCGAGACCTGATCCAATGTAATCGATTGAAACGGTAGATCATGAATATCCCGCAAGGCTGCATCCCGCGTCAGCAGGTAGTTGCGCCGCCCCATTTGCACACCGTGACCTGCGTAGTAGAAAAACAGCTGATCCTGGGAGCGAATATTCAGCGCTGCGGCGCGCAACAATTGTTCAACGCCGCGTTTATCCAAGTCATAACCGTCAAACACACTGTAGCCAAACTCACGCAACATTGTCGCAACAGATTCAGCATCCTGGCGTGTGTTGTTCAAGCTTTCGATGTGGTCGTATTCTTGTATGCCGATGACTACGGCAACATTTTGGGGTGCGGATTTTTCCTGCACTTCGACCAGCGTCAATGCCGCAGCAGCGCCTGCCGTGAGCCATAGGCCGATGACCGGCGCAAGATGCGTTGCGCCAGCCAAAAGGATTTGCCGGTGTTTCGACATCAGCCCCAGCTTCCGCCGCCATCATCTCCACCGCCGCCGCCGCTGTCACCACCGCCGCTATCGCCGCCACCGCTGTCGCCGCCGCCGCTGTCACCACCGCCACTATCGCCGCCACCGCTATCACCACCGCCGCTATCGGAGCCGCTTCCGCTACTGTCTCTGTCGCCATGATCGCCCGCTGAGGCACTCGATGTGGGTGATGTGCCGCTTGTCGAATAGGACGGCTCGGGAGTGGTTTCAGCCTCGGGCTCTTCTGGAGGCACCGTAATACACCCCCCAAGGCCAAGGGTTAGCACGGAAATTGCGATCGTCGATACGACGGTTTTGGCCTGCACAGGCATGGCTGCACCTTTCAACTTAAAAAACTCGGTAAACTGTCTGTGATAAGGTAGAGCGGTCTTAGTCTTCTGACAACGGTTCAGTGCCTTTTGCGCTTTTTATTCGGGTGTGGGGCGCAGGACGACGGGTCCGCCTTTGACCGAGATTGCACAGTTTTGAGGTCCAGGCGGCAGCAATTGGCGCAGCGCGTCTTTTGGCGGCCGCACCGTTCCCGGTGGACAGCGCTGCGCTTCGATCAAGCTATAGTTCTTTTGCTGCATGCAGCTTTGGGCGATGCGACTGCGCAATGCGGCGTTGGTGTCTACGGTGTAGATGCGGCCTTCGCGCCAGTAGCCACCGGTATGATAACAGGATCCATCTCTGCAAATGCGGCGACCGGGATAAAAGATCGGAGGGTCCTGGCGGATCTCATTTGCAACGGGCGCTTCCTTCAGCGCTTGGACATCGCAGGCAAGAAGGTCCTGCTCAAGCGATGCAAAGCTCGTTGCGTCTTTATAATAAACCTCAGCCGGGCCACATCCTACGAGGAGGCCTGACAAAACACCCAGAAGTGCGACGGATCTGAACATGCTCATGCCACAGATAGTGACGTATTGCCGGATCGTTTACAATTGCATTGACCGGCTAATTTGCTTCTGTCATTCAAACAGGGCAAATTTGCGCCAAGGGGTTTAAAACATGAAGGTAATCATCTGTGGCGCAGGTCAGGTTGGGTGGCAGATTGCGCGGCAACTGTCAGGTGAATTCAACGATGTAACGATCGTGGATAACAATCCCGAACTTGTGCGCTTGGCGACTGATACCTTGGATGTTCAGGGTATTACGGGCTTTGCTTCATATCCGGATGTGCTCGAACGGGCAGGCGCGCGCGACGCGGACATGGTAATTGCGGCGACCCATTCTGACGAAGTCAATATGGTCGTTTGTCAGGTGGCGCATTCCGTGTTTGGCGTGCAGCGCAAGATTGCGCGTTTGAGGGCCAAGAGCTATTTGCACGCGATTTATTCAGACCTGTATCGTCGTGATCATTTGCCCATTGATGTGGTCATCAGCCCCGAACGGGAGGTCGCTGCCGCGGCTATGTTACGACTGTCTGCACCTGCGGCCTTTGATATTGAAACCTTCATGGAAGGTGAAGCGCAGTTGTTGGGGATCCGCGTTGATGAGGATTGCCCCATCGTCAATACACCGTTGCGACAATTGACAGATCTGTTTTCGACCTTACGGGCGATTGTGGTGGGGGTGCGTCGAGATGGTACCCTGTTTGCTCCAAATCCCGGCGATCAGCTTTTTGTCGGTGACAGTTGTTATGTGTTCTGTCATTCAAACGACGTGAGCCGTACAATTGAAGTCTTTGGAAAGAAAGAACAACGCCAAGATCGCGTTGTGCTGGTGGGCGGTGGCAATGTGGGGCTTGAGGTCGCGAAAGCCCTGGAAACGCGCCAAGCGCGTACACGCGTGAAGGTGATTGAAAAGAACCGTAAATCGGCGGAGCGTGCGGCCGAGGCTCTGGAGCGCACGATTGTGCTAAACGGTGATGGGTTGGACCGGACGCTCATGACCGAAGCAGGTATTGAACGGGCTGACGCAATGTTAGCCGTTACAGATGACGATAAAACCAATCTTCTGGCGGCCGTGCGGGCAAAGGCCCAGGGGTGTCCGTTTGCAATTGCGCTTATCAATGACCCGACTTTGGTGCCTTTGACGACCCATCTCGGGATTGATGCTTACATCAATCCGCGGGCCACCACAGTGAGCTCCATTTTGCGACATATTCGATATGGTCGGGTTCGGCAGGTTTACTCGTTGGGAGATGCAGAAGCAGAAGTGATTGAGGCTCAGGTTCTCTCAACGTCTCCAATTGCAGGAAAAACCATCAAGGAAATCGACTTTCCCGAAGGCGCATTGGTTGGTGGTATCCTGAAAAACGGCGAAATGCTTCGACCTGCGGGTGACTTGCGCATCGAGGAAGGCGACGTAATCGCTTTGTTTGCGGTTTCAAGCGATGTCCCTGAGGTGGAGCGGCTTCTGCAAGTCTCCATCGACTACTTTTAAAATGGCTCGTAAGCGACAGAAAACGCACAGTGTTCTGCGGTTGCCACTGTTCCTTTTGATTGGGGGCGTGGCGTCTTTCGCGATGTGGATACCGGCGATTCATGCACTGATTTTGGACGATCACCCAACGTCGCAAAGCTTTTTCTATTCCGGTATCCTTGGCCTGATGCTGGTTATTTTGATTGGCTTGTCTATGGGAAACAAGGTTCCACAGTATGGGATGCCCGGGCAGCTTTTGTCGTTACTGGCGACCTTTGTGGTTTTGCCTCTTTTCCTTGCGGTGCCAGTTTCGGATGCTTTGGGTAATACTCGGTTTTTGAACGCATATTTTGACATGGTCAGTTCAATCACGACGACCGGAGCAGCCATCTTCGGCGACGGCGACCGCTTGCCCAGCAGTATTCACTTATGGCGAGGACTTGTTGCCTGGCTTGGTGGTTTTTTGATGTTGCTTGCCGCATCTGCCGTTTTAGCGCCTTTGTCCTTGGGCGGGTTTGAAGTCACAGCGCGCGGAGAACCCGGCGGTGTGGTGGCAGCGCCCCACATGGAAAAGAGCGAGGCCCGCCAGCAATTGGTGATCGTCTTTCGCGCCCTCGCACCCATATATGTGGGTCTAACACTGGCACTTTGGCTGTTGTTGCTTTCGACGGGAGGGTCGTTCACCCCCGCTTTGATCCATGCCATGTCCGTAATGTCGACATCTGGAATTTCAGGTGTCGGAGGTGTCGAAAATGCCACCAGCGGCTTGGGCGGCGAGATGATCATGTTCTTGTTCATGTTCTTCTCGCTGTCGCGCCTGACATTCTCGTCCGATACCCTTGGATCGGAAAGCCGTCGCCTCGATCGTGACCCCGAATTCCGCTTGGGGCTTTTACTTGCAATTTCAGTACCCTTGATGCTGTTCATACGCCATTGGTTTGCAGCTCTAGAAATCAGCGCAGGAGACGGATTTTGGCTTGCGTTGTCAGCCCTTTGGGGGGCGATGTTCACTGTGATGTCTTTCCTAAGCACTACCGGGTTTGAAAGCGCGCAATGGCAATCAGCCCAGGCCTGGTCAGGGCTTGAAACACCTGGGATGATTTTGATGGGCATGGCGATGATTGGTGGCGGTGTGGCCACTACGGCAGGCGGCGTAAAACTTTTGCGGGTTTATGCGCTTTATTTGAATGGGCTAGGGGAGATGGAACGTCTTGTTCATCCTTCCTCTGTTTCTGGCGGCGGAAAAATGACCAAGCGTTTGCAGCGCAACGGTGCCTATGTGGCATGGGTGTTTTTTATGCTGTTTGCACTCTCGTTGGCGGTGATCAGCACAATGCTGTCCGCAGTTGGGGCGAGTTTTGAGGACGCTTTGATTCTGTCGGTTGCAATGCTGTCAACCACGGGTCCATTGACGGAAATCGCCGGCAGTGGGCCGATTGCATTGGAATTTTTGTCGAGCCCTGCAAAATTGATCCTATGTGTTGCTATGGTTCTTGGACGCTTGGAAACTTTGGCTTTCATCGCACTTCTGTCTCCAAACCTCTGGCGCAGTTGATCGATCACGTTTAACCATGTGGCAAGTGTGGATTTTTCGGGTGGAAACTTATTTACTCTGCGTTCATACTAGCAAAAAACATGCGCGTTGGTCCGCAGCGCGTGGCACAAGAAAAAAAGCGAGATAATAAAAATGGCTTCGGACAGACAGAATCTTCAGGATGCGTTCCTGAACCATGTTCGCAAAACCAAAGTTCCTGTTACAATCTTCCTTATCAACGGTGTGAAACTTCAGGGAGTGATCACCTGGTTTGATAACTTTTGCGTCCTGCTGCGTCGCGATGGTCAATCCCAGCTTGTTTATAAACATGCAATTTCGACGATCATGCCGGCCCAGCCGATCAGCCTTTATGAAGGTGAAGACGCCTCTTGATGGAACACGACAGGAAGCGCACCCGAGCGTGGGTGCTGCATCCGGATATCAAATCTGAACAGTCCCGCCGTGAACCAGCGGCGGCGCTGGAAGAGGCTGTGTCGCTTGCCGTTGCGTTGCCCGATCTGGATGTGATCGGCAACGATGTCGTGCGTTTGCCCAAAGCGCAGCCCGGATATCTGTTCGGGTCTGGCAAAATTGAAGAACTGGCGCAAAGGCTCAAAGCTGAAGACGTGGAGCTGGTGCTGATTGACGGACCGGTGTCGCCGGTTCAGCAGCGAAATCTGGAGAAGGCTTGGAAGGTCAAAATCCTTGACCGGACCGGGCTGATCCTTGAAATCTTCTCGGACCGCGCGCGTACCCGCGAAGGTGTGTTGCAGGTTGAAATGGCAGCGCTCAGCTATCAGCGCACCCGTTTGGTGCGGGCCTGGACCCACTTGGAGCGCCAACGGGGTGGGCTTGGCTTTGTGGGTGGCCCCGGTGAAACCCAAATCGAAGCGGACCGTCGTGCGATTGACGAACAATTGGTGCGTCTGCGTCGCCAATTGGAAAAAGTTGTCAAGACACGAACTCTGCACCGGGCGGCACGGGCGAAAATCCCTTATCCAATTGTTGCCCTTGTGGGATATACCAACGCGGGAAAATCCACGTTGTTCAATCGCTTGACCGGTGCGGACGTGATGGCCAAAGACATGCTCTTTGCGACTTTGGACCCGACCATGCGGCGGGTGCAGTTGCCGGATGGCCCTGAAGTGATCTTATCCGACACCGTAGGCTTCATCTCGGACCTCCCGACCGAGTTGGTCGCGGCTTTCCGCGCGACATTGGAAGAGGTCTTGGCGGCGGATGTGATCCTGCATGTGCGCGACATCAGCCATGCGGAAACCCAAACCCAAGCAGAAGATGTCGAGGCGATCTTGTCCTCGCTTGGCGTGGATGAAAACCGGCCCATGATTGAAGTTTGGAACAAGCTGGACCAGCTGGGCGAAGAAGAAGCGGACGCCCGGCGTGACCGTGCAGCGCGCGACGATGCGCTTCATGCGATTTCCGCGCTGACCGGTGAAGGTCTGTCTGACCTTTTGGAAACGATCGCACAGCTGTTGCAGGGAAAACGGTTCGAAGAGGACCTGGATCTGACTTTTGCGCAAGGCAAACAACGTGCCTGGCTGTTTGAGCAGGACGTTGTGCAAAGCGAAGAGCAGACAGACAATGGCTTTGCCCTGACTGTTCTGTGGACGGACAAGCAGAAAGCGCGGTTCAAAAAACTGTAAGCGGAAGATTTCTGGCCATTAAAAAGGGGCGCCTGTGTCAGGCCGCCCCTTTTGTTTGTCGCGCAGCTATCGTGGGAGAATTCGGGTGACCCCAACCGAGGCCGCGCGCGCGAGGTTCTCATCCAACGACATGGGAATATATTCGCCGCGCCGCCACAGTTGTGATAGATCGTCATAGTAGCGGGACAGAAAATGACCGGATTGACCGGTTGACGTGACAAAGACCGAACCGTCGGGATCTGCAAAATCATAAACGCCGCGGTAGCCAGAGGCGTGGGTATTTGTGAACGGCGCAGAGCCACGACCGGACGTTAATCCGCGTTGCAAGGTGTTGTCACCGCCACTGGTGGACTGACGAATATTGACGAAATACCGAAGGACCGGGATACGCCCCATGGCTTCGTGAATATGGTTGGCCTGATGCGCGTCCCCCCAGCGCAGCGACTCCAGGGTCCCGCCATAGGTCTCATCAATCCAAAGGATCGCATCATCCAACGCCAGTCGGGAAATGTCGGAGCAGCTTTCGATCAGAGCGCTTTGACGGATGTCACACCAGGCGGAGGCTCCATCAATGTCGCGAAACACACGTTCTATGAACAGGGGGTCAACGTGAGCGAATGCATTGGACAAAGGTCCGATGTCATCTTCGATCAGGCGGTTTTGCAAAGCACGCACCCATGCGGCATAGATCAGAGGTTCGGGCAAATGCTCGTTCATCTCTCCATTCCATTGCGCCAAGAGGTTCAGCGCGGTCTGGCGCTTGCGCTCGGGGGTGCCTTGCGGGGCGGCCTCGCCGGTGAACCATAGATCTGCACCGATCAAGGGCAACAGAGTCCGCGCCGCAAAAGAAACGGTGTCTTGTTGTGCCTCGATGAAACTGTCGCGGGTGTGAACCTCGCGCGTCTGCATCAAACGCTGCCACCGGTGGATGCGCTGGGAATCGCCCCAGTCATAGGAAATATGGTTCGGGAACGGACGCTCGACCAATTTGTTGTTGGTATTGCCAAGGATCCCACCGCGGGGATTACGGAAAATGGGGTTCGCGGCATAGGGTGCGCGCCCCTGCCAACGGTTTTCGCGCCGCCAACCGGGGGTGGGCAGACGCCCTTTGCTTTGATGGCGGCTGGAGCGTTGCGGAACCGCCCCGATTGTTTTCATTGCAATCTGCGTCTGATCCGCCAGTACAAGATTGAAAGAGGGGGCAACAAACGCTTCGGCGGCGGTGATGGCTTGGTTTACGTTCTGACTGCGCATCAGATCGATTGCAGCGGTCATCGAGGTATCCTTGGGCGTCAGCGCCGTCCAGGCAAGGCTGACCACATGGCCCGGCGGGGTGATGCTGGACAGGTTGAACATGCCACCGGGCAAAACGGGGCCGTTTTCGGTCCAGCGTAGGGTGGAGGTGACGGGCGTTGCATCTTTGACGTTGATGATCGCACGCCGTGTTCGAAAACTCGCAAACCCGATGGGTGTCTTATATTCTTCGGTATTTTCTGGGTTCAGCTCTTCGATATAGAGATCCTGATCATCCAGATATGAGGCGGTGATCCCCCATCCCAGTTCATCCGATCGACCAGAGAGAACGGCCGGAATGCCGGGAAGGGTGGCACCGATGACGCCGCCGGTGGCCAATTCGAGGCGCGCCAAATACCAGGCCGACGGCGCGGTGAGCGTATTGTGCGGATCATTGGCCAGAAGCGTGCCACCCGTTGCGGATCGTTTTGGCGCTGCGGCCCACGCATTGGACGCGCTGGAAAACCCACGTTCCGGAAGCGGCCATGTGGATGGTTGAGGGGATGCGGCGTTAGAGAACTGTTTTAGACTGGGAAAAAGATCGCTGTATTCCGGCAGCACGGAGATGCCGTTCCCAGGCGCATCCGGCAGAATATCGCGCAGCCTGTCGGGGTCTTGCAATGCCAAAGAGGTGCGGGTGCGCAGGATTTCATTCTGCATTTGCGTTGATGACTGAACAGCCAGAAGTTTCAACAAGGCAAGACTGTCGGCCGGTTGCCAGGGCGCAACAGGGGCCGGAAACAGGAACATCTCTGGCGCGCCGCGGCCAAGCGCGTGTTCATTGATCTCAAGCAACCGCGCGTTTACGCCCGCAGAATAGGCACGAAGCGCGGCCTGAGTTCCAGCGGATTGAACCGCGACGGATTGTTGTGCAAGCCGGTAGATATCGAGACGGCGCATCAGATTGTCGCTTTCCAAAGTGCGCGCGCCAAAGACTTCGGACAATCGACCCTGCGCGGTGCGCCGCAGCACGGTCATCTGCCACAAGCGGTCTTGCGCATGGGCATATCCCAGCCCAAAATACACATCTTCGTCACTGGCCCCAAAGCTGCCAAAGATATGCGGGACATTGGCATTGTCGCGCACGATCTCAACCGGAGCAGTGACACCAGGCAGCGCCACTTCTTTGTCATATGTGGGCAGAGATTGAGAGGCGAGAAAGTAAACCGCAATCACCGCAACCAGCGTCAACAGAACGCCAAAGGCAGCTGCTTTCAAAAGAAAATTTATCAATCGCGCCATGTGGTGATCTTTCTCGACGTTCAAATCTTATACTGCTGCGTTGCTTGCGCTGACGCGACGGGCTGCTAGGGTCAGTGCGACCATAAGGCAAGTTATTTAGAGGGGAAAGCACATGGCGAAAATAGCGTTTCTGGGCCTGGGTGTGATGGGATATCCGATGGCCGGCCATCTGCAAAAGGCAGGACATGAGGTGACGGTTTACAATCGCACAACCGCAAAGGCAGAAGGCTGGGTTGCCGAGTATGGCGGTACTTTTGCAAAGACTCCGCGCGAGGCGGTTCAGGGCGCCGCCTTTGTCATGAGCTGTGTGGGCAATGATGATGATCTGCGCTCGGTCTGTTTGGGCGACGACGGTGCCTTTGCCGGAATGGCCGCAGACAGCGTTTTTGTTGATCACACAACAGTCTCGGCCAAAGTCACCCAGGCGCTTTATGAAGCGGCGCAACAAATTGGCGTGTCTTTTGTGGACGCGCCCGTGTCGGGCGGGCAAGCCGGGGCCGAAAATGGTGTTCTGTCGGTGATGTGTGGCGGAGATAGCGATGCCTATGCCAAAGCCGAGCCAGTGATGCAAGCCTATGCGCGTATCTGCCGCCGTATCGGAGAGAGCGGCGCGGGCCAGATGACCAAGATGTGCAACCAAATTGCCATTGCCGGTGTTGTTCAAGGCCTGTCGGAAGCGCTGCATTTTGCTGAAAAATCGGGCCTTGATGGCAAATCCGTGGTTGAGGTGATCTCGCAAGGGGCGGCTGGCAGCTGGCAGATGGCGAACCGCTATGAAACCATGCTGGCGGATGAGTTTGAGCATGGATTTGCCGTGGATTGGATGCGCAAGGATCTGGGCATCTGTTTGGATGCAGCGGATGAAAATGGCGCAAGCCTTCCCGTCACCGCACTGGTTGATCAATATTACAAAGACGTTCAGAAAATGGGCGGGGGGCGTTGGGATACCTCCAGCCTTATCAAACGCTTGCGTAAACTTGGTTAAGTGCTTGCCCCGGTCCATCAGACCGGGGCATTCCCGTTTGCGGTTAGGCTTAGGGGATAATACGCGTGTATTTGGTGCCTTCCAAGGTTGCGCCAATTCGCAATCCGGCCTGACCAAAAATTGCCGCTAAAATGGGGGACGTCAGCGTGTTTGTATCCGCAGCCAATGCGTTGCCTTCGTTCTGAATGACATATTCCAGATCCGCACCAGCGGCCCAGCCAGACGATCGGCGGAAGTTTGACAGCGCATCCTGGGTCATGAAGAACAACACATGTGCATATTGCTGTGCGCCGATTTGCAGGCCTGCGTTGCCTTTGACTGTGGAATAATAGTCAACCGTCACATCATTGATCCGCAGCGCGCCGCGCCCAAATGCGCCGCCAAAGACAAAGCCAGCCTCGGTCACCAGTGGCATCACCAACAGGCCAGTCGCCTTGTTCGCGAGGTCACGTGTGTTGGGATACAGGCTGAACATCTGGTCCAGCGTTGCGTCAACGCGCGCGTCAATTTTGGCGGCATTGCTGGTGCCAACACCATTGCCACAGGCGGCGGTGACACCCAAACCGGCCATGGCACCCAAAGTAAATCCACGTCGCGTGAATTTCGAATTCTGATTACTGCTCATTTTGCCTGTCCTGTTTTCAAGCTCGGCTTTTTGCCGTTCTAACAGGATTTATAAGCTCAACTTTGCCCATTGTCATCCGCAGGGCGCTGGAAATAGCAACAATCTGCCAATTGTGAAGGGACGGCTTAGCTGTTCAACAGCTGTGCCACCCGTGGCGCGAAATAGGTTAGAATCCCGTCGCAACCTGCTCTCTTGAAGGCCAAAAGGCTTTCCATCATGACTTGGTCTTCGTTGATCCACCCGTTTTGGGCGGCGGCCATGATCATCGCGTATTCACCAGACACCTGATAGGCAAAGGTTGGCACGCCAAAAGTTGTTTTTACGCGGTGGCAAATATCCAAGTAAGCGATGCCGGGTTTCACCATTACCATATCCGCGCCTTCTTGCAGATCCCGTTCAACCAGTCGCAGCGCTTCGTCGCTGTTGCCGGGGTCCATTTGATATGTTTTCTTGTCGCCCTTTAACGCACCCGACGCGCCTACGGCGTCGCGGAATGGCCCGTAATAGCCCGAGGCGTATTTGGCCGAGTAAGACAAAATCGACACATTTGCATAGCCTTCGCTTTCCAACGCGCTGCGCATGCCCTTGATCCGACCGTCCATCATATCCGAAGGGCCAATAATGTCCGCACCCGACCGGGCCTGCGCCAGGGTCATTTTCACAAGCGCATCAACGGTGCGGTCATTCACGATTTCACCGTTTTCAACAAAACCATCGTGGCCGTTGATATTATAGGGATCCAGCGCCACATCCGTCATAACTGCGATGTCCGGAGCCGCATCCTTGATCTCGCGAATGGCCCGGTTGGTCAGATTGTCGGGGTTCCACGCCTCGGCACAATCTTCGGTCTTGAGCGCGGGATCCGTATAAGGGAAGAGGCAAATCGCTGGAATCCCAAGGGCCTGGGCTTCTTTGGCGGATTTTACCACATTGTCCAACGACTGCCGCATTACGCCTGGCATCGAGCTTACGGGCTCCATCACGTCTTTTCCGTCACGCAAGAAAACCGGCCAGATCAGATCATCCACGCTCAGCGTATTCTCACGCACCAGATTGCGCAGGGCCTGGGTGGCGCGGGTTCGGCGGAGACGGGCAGTGGGAAAGGGGGCGACTGTGGGTTTCATCACATGGCTCTTATTGTGGCTTTCCCCTTGGTTTGCACGGAAAGCCCACAAAAACAAGGTGCGCAGGTTGCCGCAGGGTGCTCAGGCTTGTGTCTGGTCGCTGGACAGTAGATATAGGGACGTGCGCCGCGGCGCTGGACCAAAAGACCAAAGAAGGACCTGGGCGTGGATCTCTTTCACTTGTTGGCGGAAATGATTGATATGCGGTCATTTTCGAATTTGTGGTATTGGATTGTGCTGGCAATTGCCTGGTCCACAGCCAGCCATTGGATCCTTGGTGTGCCATTTGATCACGTGAACCGCGCCCGCAAAAAGGGCGGGCAGCACTACCAGGATTTGGAGACTTTGGTGCGCATCAACGTCGCACGGCGGTTGCACGTGATGGATGTGGCCGGACTGTGGCTGGTGGCCTGTGTCTGCTTTGCCCTCAGCACTTTGGCTGTGTTGGGGTTCTGGTTTTCGATTGAATTTGCCCAGGCCGTCTTTCTGATCGCCTTTCCCATGACGGTTGTGTCCTTGGTGTCACTGCGGGCTGCGTTTGTGATACATACCGATACGCTGACGGGCGAGGCGCTGTTGCGTCGGCTTGGCCAATGTCGCCTGATCACTCAGATGGTCGGCGTGGTTTCGATTTTTGTGACGTCCTTGTGGGGCATGTTCCAAAACATTCAAATCGGCGTTTTATAGCGCGAGGGCTTGGGCAATGGCTGGACAACAGGTCAAAATGGGCGGCGTCCCCGAAGGGTTCGACGCACGCCAGATCCTTCACGAGCTTGAAACATCAGGTCGCCCGGTGGTGCATGTCGCCCGCGACGACAAACGGCTGGAAGCCACCCGCGCGGCCCTGGCGTTTTTTGCGCCGGACACGCCTGTGTTTGTCTTTCCGGGATGGGATTGCCTGCCCTATGACCGGGTGTCGCCGAACCCCGACGTCTCTGCCGCGCGCATGGCGACGCTGGCGATTTTGTTGCACCAAGCGCCAAAACAATTTGTCCTTTTGACATCGCTTAACGCCGCGACACAGCGATTGCCCGCGCGATCTGTGTTGAAAGAAGCCGTTTTCTATGGGCAGGTTGATCATCGCATCGACGAAGATGCGCTGCGTAAGTTTCTGGTGCGTATGGGGTTTTCCCAAAGCCCAACGGTGATGGAACCCGGCGATTATGCAGTGCGCGGCGGCATTATTGATATTTTCCCACCCGGTGAAAGCGGCCCGGTGCGGTTGGATCTTTTTGGGGATGTGCTCGACAGCGCGCGCCGGTTTGATCCGGTGTCGCAACGCACCACCGAAAAGCTGAGCGCAATTGAACTTGCGCCTGTGTCCGAGGTGATTCTGGATGAGGCGGCCATCACCCGGTTCCGGCAGAACTACCGAATTGAATTTGGGGCCGCAGGCAGTGATGATCCGCTGTACGAAGCGGTCAGCGCCGGGCGGAAACATCAGGGCATGGAACATTGGCTGCCCTTCTTCCATGAAACCTTGGAAACGCTGTTTGACTATGTGCCGGGGGCCACGGTTACATTGGATGATCAGGTGACCCCTGCGCGTCTTGCGCGGTGGGAGACGATTGCCGACCAATATGAGACCCGCAAAATTGCCATGGCGCAAAAGGGGCGATTGGATTCGATCTATAAGCCCACGCCGCCCGAGCTGTTGTATCTCAATGACGCCGATTGGATGACGGCGGTTGCTGCGCATCGTGTCGTTGCCTTTCATCCATTGGCGCAGGCCTCGGGCCCGGGTGTTTTGGATGCAGGCGCGCGAATTGGGCGCAATTTTGCGCCGGAACGTCAACAGGAAAGTATCAGTCTTTTTAGTGCCTTAGCGGATCATATTAAATCGCGTCTGGCTGATGGTCCGGTTGTGATCGCATCTTACTCCGAGGGCGCGCGGGAACGACTGACCGGTTTGATCGAGGATGAGGGCCTGGCCGAGGTAATCCCGATCCGGGACGGCACCAGGATTGGCAAGTCCGGCCTGCATTTGGCCGTCTGGGCCCTGGAACACGGCTTCCAAGCGCCGGATATGACCGTAATTTCTGAACAGGATGTGTTGGGTGACCGGCTGATCCGCGCGCCCAAAAAACGGCGCAAGGCAGAAAACTTCCTGACAGAAACCCAATCGCTGACACCTGGTGATTTGGTGGTCCATGTAGACCATGGGATCGGGCGCTACAAAGGGCTGGAAGTGGTCACCGCCGCAGGCGCCGCGCATGAGTGTCTTCTCTTGGAATATGCTGAAGCGTCAAAGCTGTATCTGCCGGTCGAGAACATCGAACTGCTCAGCAAATATGGTCACGACGAAGGGCTCTTGGACCGTCTTGGCGGTGGTGCGTGGCAGGCGAAAAAGGCCAAGCTCAAGGAACGCATCCGCGAAATGGCAGACCGCCTGATCCGGATCGCGGCAGAGCGGGCCTTGCGCAAGGCACCAGTGATGGACCCGCCGCCCCATGCTTGGGAAGAGTTCTCGGCACGTTTCCCATATCAGGAGACAGAGGATCAGCTGCGTGCGATCACGGATGTGATGGAGGATCTGCAATCAGGCGCACCGATGGATCGTCTGGTCTGTGGGGATGTAGGCTTTGGCAAGACCGAGGTTGCGATGCGCGCGGCCTTTGTGGCGGCCATGTCTGGCATGCAGGTCGCAATTGTGGCTCCGACAACCTTGCTGGCGCGTCAACACGCGGCGGGATTTGCCGAACGGTTCCGAGGGTTTCCTTTGGAAGTCAGGCAGTTGTCGCGGTTTGTTTCATCAGGTGAGGCAAACAAAACCCGTGAAGGCTTGAGCCGTGGGACTGTGGATATTGTGGTTGGCACGCATGCTTTGTTGGCCAAGAATATCCGGTTTCAGAACCTGGGCCTGTTGATCATTGACGAAGAACAGCACTTCGGCGTCGCGCACAAGGAACGGCTGAAACAGCTGCGCAGCGACATCCATGTGCTGACGCTGACGGCGACGCCGATCCCACGGACACTGCAATTGAGCCTCACGGGTGTGCGGGACTTGTCGATCATTGGAACTCCGCCGGTCGACCGTTTGGCTATTCGCACCTATGTCAGCGAATTTGACGCGGTTACCATCCGCGAGGCCTTGTTGCGGGAACATTATCGCGGCGGGCAGAGCTTTTATGTGGTGCCGCGGATTTCAGATCTGGCTGAAGTTGAAGCGTTCTTGAAAGAGCAGCTGCCGGAGTTGAACTATGTTGTCGCCCATGGTCAGCTTGCCGCTGGTGAGCTGGACGAGCGGATGAATGCCTTTTATGATGGCAAATTCAATGTGTTGCTGGCCACAACGATTGTGGAATCCGGACTTGATATTCCAACAGCCAATACAATGATTGTACATCGCGCGGATATGTTTGGTCTGGCGCAGCTTTATCAAATCCGGGGACGTGTGGGACGATCAAAAACCCGCGCCTATGCCTATTTGACGACAAAACCACGACAGCGTCTGACGGATACAGCGGAAAAGCGGCTTCGGGTTCTGGGTTCCCTTGATACGCTTGGGGCTGGGTTTACGCTTGCCTCGCAAGACCTTGATATCCGTGGGGCCGGCAACCTCCTTGGCGAAGAGCAGTCCGGGCAGATGCGCGACGTGGGCTATGAGCTCTATCAATCCATGCTGGAAGAGGCGATTTCCAAGATCAAGTCGGGCGAGGCCGAAGGGTTGAGTGATCACGACGAACAATGGGCGCCGCAGATCAATCTGGGCGTTCCGGTTCTGATCCCGGACGATTATGTGCCGGATCTGGATGTGCGCTTGGGGCTCTATCGTCGACTGTCATCGCTGTCGACCAAGGTCGAGCTGGAAGGGTTTGCTGCAGAGCTGATTGACCGGTTTGGAAAATTACCCAAAGAGGTCAACACCTTGATGCTGGTTGTTCGCATCAAAGCCATGTGCAAACGGGCAGGCATCGCCAAGCTTGATGGCGGGCCCAAAGGGGCGACCATTCAGTTCCACAATGACAAATTTGCCTCTCCGCAAGGGTTGGTTGACTTTATCCAGGGGCAAAATGGTCTGGCAAAAGTCAAAGACAACAAGATTGTGGTGCGCCGCGACTGGAGATCAGATGCGGACAAGATCAAAGGCGCCTTTGCTATTGCCCGTGATTTGGCGGAAAAGCTGATTGCCGAGAAGAAGAAAGCCAAAGCCTGAGCGGCGGATTACTCCGCCGCGGCTGTGGTTGCTTCGTTTCGGTTGAGCCCGCGCATAACCAGCCATGACACCAAAGCCATGACAAACAGCGCGCCGGAAATTGGTCGCAGGGTGCCGTCGAACATTTGTCCAATCGGTGTCGCAATGACCACTCCGCAAACCGTTGAAATCGCAGACATCAATGAGGCGGCAAGACCCGCGATATGACCCAAAGGTTCCATTGCCATTGCATTTAGATTGCCCATTGATGTTGCTATCATCAAAAAGACGGTACATTGCCAGATAACAAACAGTGCAAATGGCATCTGTTCAGGCGCCACTGCCAAGCTGAGGGTCAGAACCAACAGGCTGACACAGGTTTGTACGGCAAGCCCAAAGGAAATAATCACCCGCATCCCTAGGCGTGTCACTAACTTAGCGTTGGCCATACTGCCCACGCCGCTGACCAAAGCGACTATCGCAAACCAATATGGAAAGCTCTCAGCACGGCCAAAAATCTCACCGTAGATCTGCTGCACGGAGGTCAGCATGGCAAAGAGCATGCCGATTATCAGCGATTGGAGAACCATCGACGTGCGCGCAACTGGATTAGAGAATACCTCTTGTGAGGCTGAAATGAGCGAGGACAGTCGCATTGGCGCCCGCTTTTCCCGTGTTAGTGTTTCTGGCAGGCGACCGCCAACCCAGGCCAACAGGACAACTGCAAATATGAAAAACGCCACAAAGATGCTTCGCCATCCAGAAAACAACAAAATTGCGGCGCCTACGGCCGGCGCAACGGCTGGGGCAAGAGTGAATATCATTACGGCATAGGAGACAACCTGAGCCATATCGCGCCCTTTGAACAGGTCACGAACCACAGCCAGACCCACAATCCGCGGACCAGCAGCGCAGACACCCATGAAAAATCGTGACAACAGAAGGACTTCCAGAGAGTTGCTTAACGCGGCCAACAAGGCCGCCACTGCGTAGAGAAGAGCGCCGCCGATTAAGACTGGGCGTCGGCCAACCGCGTCGGAAATCGGACCGACAAAGAAGAATCCGATCCCCATGCCTAAAAGGAATGTCGACAATACCAGCTGGGCTTTGTTTGGATCTTGCGACGACAGCTCGGTCGCGATCTGAGGCAAAGCGGGAAGCATCGCGTCGATAGAGAAGGCGATGAGCGCAAAACTCAAAGCGACCATAGCGGTCAGCTCGGTCTTGCCGATGGAGTGTTTTGATTGGGGCACAGGGGGTCTCTTTGAACAAAGCAAACGGCAATGACCGCCGCTTGCTTGTTTACTTGTACAACATGTTAACTAATGCGGCCAGAAAATTCCTGTGTTAAATTTCAAGCGCTTAGTTCAGGCAGACTATTCAGATTCGGCCTGTTGCAGCTGTTCGGTGATGTCGGCGATGACCTGCTTCCACAACTCGGGCGGTTGTGCGCCGGGAACCGCATGCTGATTGGCAATGATGAAGGTCGGAACCGAGCTCACCCCCATTTTACGCGAATGCGCGTCGCGCTGGCGGATATCCTCCAGATCATTTTCACCTTCTAGCAGCTTGCGAATGACGTCCGCCTCAAGGCCCACGGATGTGCCAATTTCAACCAGCGTGTCGATGGATCCAATGTCTTTGCCGTCCACAAAATAGGCTTGGAACAGGGCGTCGACTACACCTGTCTGCTTGCCTTCTACACCGGCCCAGTGGATCATCCGATGCGCGTTCAGCGTATTGGGCGTGCGCGCGATCTTGTCCAGGTTGATGGTCAACCCAGCCTTTTCCGCGTGGTCGACAACCGGTGCATAGGCACGCACAGCCCCGTCTTTACCGCCGAACTTGCCTTCTAAATAGGCGCGTCGATCCATCCCGTCGATCGGCATGTCCGGGTTCAGCTGGAAAGGATGCCATTCAATGACAAACGGATGCTCACCCAGCTCTGCCAAAGCCTTGTCCAGATTTGCCTTGCCAATATAGCACCAGGGGCAGATCGGATCGGACAGAACGTCAAGTTTCACTGTAACCATAATGGTTTATCCTTCAAAGCTGTTCCGAAGGGCGCGGCGGTTCAGCTTTCCATTCGGGTTGGTCGGCAGCGCATCCATGCGCTGATATGTTTTCGGGCGCTTATACTCAGCCAAACATGTCTCAGCAAACTGTGAAAGAGTTTCTGGATCAAGTTCCGGTGAAGCTACATAGAAAGCTGCGATGATCTCGACATCTGGTTTGGGCGATACGGCGGTGACCGCGATCTGCGTCAGCCCGGGGCAGCGGCCAAGCGCTTGCTCAACTTCAATCGGGGAAACCCGAAACCCACCGGCGTTCATCATGTCGTCGTGGCGGCCGTCATAGAAAATGCTGCCGTCCTCGGTCATTCTGCCGTGGTCACCGGTCAAAAACCACTCGCCCTGAAATCTTGCACGGGTCTCATCCGGGGCGCCGATATAACCTTTCATCAGACCTGGATCAGAGGCATGGACGGCGATGACGCCGGTGTCTCCCAAAGGAACAGGCCCAGCATCGTTCAGGATCGCAATCCGCCGCCCGGATTGCGGCCGCCCAAGGCTGTCTGGGGCGGCAGTTCGACCAGGCCCGTGTGAGATAAAGGTAGAGCATTCCGACATCCCAAAAGCCTCGTAAATCTGGGTTTGGGTTGCTGTCTGCCATTTGGTTCGTATCGTAGGTGACAGTTTCTCTCCAGCACTGAGACAGTGCCGGAGATTTGGGAAAGACAGTGCGTCAGAGTGCTTCAAAATCTTTCGGTACACGCCTGGCACTGCTGCAAAAATTGTAACGTCGTTCTGTTCAAGAAGGGTGGGCAGCTGATCATGGCTGACATCCGCATCTGGGATCACTGCAGTGGCCCCCATGGACCATGGATCCATAAGCCCTGTACCCAATGTAAAGGTCCAGTTAAACGCACCGGCATGCATCAAACGATCCTGTGAGGACAGCCCATACCAATCCCGGATCATCATTTTGCGCGCCCAGATCGCACGGTGCGCATGCGCCACGGGCCGCGCCTGACCGCTTGTGCCAGAGGTGTAAACCACATAGGCTAACCGGTCCGGATCACCCAGATCGTAAACACAGGCCGGTAGTTCCCACATGGCACGTAGCGTGTTCCGATCAATCGTTCTGGCATGCGGTGCAGTGGACACGCTTGGGTCATGCAAGACCGCGCGCGGGGAAAGGGTCGCGATGATGGAGGCAACCTCACGCTTCGTCAATTGCGATGAGGTCGGGACAGGGACAAGTCCAGCCGCGATCGCGCCCAGAAAGGCGATGGGAAAATCAATTGTATTGCCCAGCCGCAGCAGCACAATGTCGCCCGGTTGCAGCCCTGTTTCCAAAAGACCAGTGCCAACAGCCCGAACGCGCTGCTCTAACGTCGCATAATCCATGTGCTGGTGATCTGACGCGGATACGATTTCCAACGCCGTCTTCGTTGGGAAATCCTGAGCCATGCGCAGAACATATGCGCTGAGGTTAAAGTCAGGCGGGCAGGGGTGTGGGCGACCTTGGTCGAAAATGGACAACATAACTTTGGGCTAACCTGCGTTAGGACACGTTGCAAGGCTTGTGCGTGCATCTTATAGAAGGCCCATGACCGATAAAGATCCCAAATCCCTGATTTCAATTGCTCGTGAGAGTGGCAACACAACCGAACCCGAGGCGCTTGACCTTGGGGCGCGGGTGCGGGAGCTGCGCAAGGCACGCGATTGGACGTTGGAACACGCCGCAAACCAGGCCGGTTTGGCGCGATCCACCTTGTCCAAAATTGAAAACGGGCAGATGTCACCGACCTATGAGGCGTTGAAGAAACTGGCCGAAGGGTTGGAGATTTCGATTCCTCAGTTGTTTACACCGCCGAAGCGGGAACAGGTCAATGGCCGCTTTACGGTGACCAAGTCAGGACAGGGCGCGGCGCACGCCACCGCCACCTATGAGCATGAGCTACTGGCGGATGGTCTGTCGCGCAAGCAGATGCTGCCTTATCGGGCGCGAGTGCGGGCGCGGTCCATGGATGAATTTGATGGCTGGGTGCGTCACGACGGAGAGGAGTTTCTGTATGTCCTCACAGGCGTGATCAAGCTGTTCACCGAGTTCTATGAACCCATCGAAATGCGCCGCGGCGACAGTGCCTATTATGACGCGACGATGGGGCATAACGTTGTCTCTGTCAGTGATGAGGACGCCACCATTTTGTGGGTGACGTCCTTGGCGTAACGCATTGGATTTGCGTTATTCTTCTGCAAACAGAATGCGCAGAACCACATGTCCGATGCCAACAGCGATCAACTGCATAACGATGAACATCACGATGTGGCCGGGGTAGATACCGGCGAAAGTATCCGAAAAGCCACGTGCAATGGTGACAGCCGGGTTCGCAAAGCTGGTTGACGATGTGTACCAGTAGGCACCCGTGATATAGAGCGCGACCAGAGTTGGGATCGCTTCGGGCTTGCTGCGCAATCCGCCAAAGATCACAAACAACAGACCAAAGGTCGCCACGATTTCCGAGAACCATTGCGATACGCCGGTTCTGTGCATTGTGGCAGAGGTCTGCAGGATCGATTGGTCAAACATCCAATGACAGGCCCAAACGCCGAGGATCCCGCCGATGATCTGGATCAGAACATAAGGGCCAAAATCTTTCCACGGCAGGTCGCCGCGCAGCGCAAAGGCCAGAGACACAGCTGGATTGAAATGCGCGCCGGAAATCGGGCCCAATGTGGTGATAATGGCAAACAGCATACAGCCTGTGGCAATGGCGTTTGCCAAAAGGGCCAAGGCCACGTTCCCCTGCGCCAGTGTTTCCGCCATGATGCCGGACCCGATGACGCTGATCAGAAGAAAGGCTGTCCCCAGCCCTTCTGCCAGAAGTTTCTGCGCGTTCATACCAGCTCTCCAATACGCTTGAGCTCAGCTGTCAGGGCGGGCAGTTCCAGGTTTTCGAATTTGACCTCCAACAGAGCTTCTGCCCGTTTTTTCAAGATAGTATAAGCGGTTTTGAAGGCTTCATCCCATTCTGGTTCTTCCGCTGCAGCAGGGTCTTCGACACCCCAATGGCACCGCACCGGCGCGCCTGCCCAAACGGGGCATGTTTCGCCGGCAGCCGATGCGCAAACGGTGATGACAATATCCATCCGTGGCGCGTCCGGGCCGCCGAACTCATCCCAGGATTTGGATCGTGCGCCGGATACGTCGTGTCCAAGCTCGGTCAGCAGCTTGATCGACTGCGGGTGCACTTTCCCTGCGGGCTGCGATCCGGCCGAAAACGCCGTGACGCGATCTTTGCCCAATGTGTTGAAGATCGACTCCAGCAGGATCGATCGGGCTGAGTTTCCTGTACACAAAACCAGAATGTTCATTGCTTGTATGTCCCTTGTTAAGACGTGCTGTGTGTTGGGGTGAGATGTCCGATTTCATCGATCCGATGCTGCAGGGCGTAGGGATCGAGCCGGTCAAACGGCAGCCAGGTAAAAGCCTGGATGCGGTGTTTCAGAATTTCAAAAGCCGACCGCATTGCCACCTTGGTTTGTGTGCCGTCATGCAGCGGGTTTGCGACGCCCCAGTGGGCATGAAGCGGGCGGCCGGGCAGGTGCGGTAGCTCTCCGTTTGCGGCTTGATTACAGACGGTCACAACCAGATCCATGGTCGGCGCATCGTCGGCCTGAAACGGTGAAAGCCCTTTGGAGGAGAGGCGCGAGACATCATATCCCCGCGCCGCAAGGGTTGAGAGCGCCTCAGCGTTTGGCGCTTCGGACGGAGTGGTGCCCGCGGAATAGGCGATGAATTTGCCCTGACCTTCGCCGTTCAACAGGGCCTCTGCCAACAGGGAACGGGCCGAGTTTCCGGAGCAGACAAACAGAACCTTGAGCGGTCGGTCCAAGCTGGGTTGGGGGATCGGCCTATGCGCGGGAATACTGCAAACATCCGGTCGGTTTTGGCAGCACTCTGAGAGCAATGTATCAAACATGCCCTGCAATCCATCCAGCCGCGCAACGTAGCACAAGGATGTGCCCATGCGGCGTTGATCGATCAAACCGGCGTTACGTAATGCCGATAAATAGGTGGATGTGGTGTTGGCCTTGAACCCCAACGCCTGCGCCACCTCACCTGCGGGCACCGCATCTGGGTAACGCCGGACCAACAGCCGAAACAGGGCGAGCCGGTTTTCATGCGCCAGGGCAGAGAGCTTATCTATGACGTTTATTTCCATAATTCATGAAATATAGAAATATGCTGTAAATGCAAGAAAAAACCGCACCGTTTGAGCGGTGCGGTTTTTAACGCTGTGTATGCGTGTTCCGTTGGTTACGGTTCAATCCACCATACTTCAGGCAGAAAATACGTGGCGCGATCGCCGTAAATCGGAATGTGGTCAGGGTACTTCAGCTCTTGGACATGGGCGATAAATGCCGCGTCATATTGCCAGATCGGGATCACATAGCGCCCAGCGGCCAGAAGGCGATCCAGGGCGCGGGCTGCCGCCTGGAACGCTTCGCTGCTGCGTGCAGCAAGCATCGCGTCAATCATTTTATCCACCGCCGGATCGGTGATGCCAGCCAAGTTGCGCGACCCGGGTTGGGTTGCGCCAGACTGTCCCCAGTACAGATATTGCTCATTCCCGGGGCTCAAAGACGCTGATCGCCGGATTGGAATGATATCAAAATCAAAGTTGCTTTCCCGCTCAACATATTGCGCGTTGTCGACCACATCGATCTGCAATTGGATGCCAAGGCGTTCAAGAGCTTGGCCATAGATATCAGCGATGGATTTGTTGTCCTGATCCGATTGCCGGATCAACATGGTGAGCGTCACGGGATCGCTGTTTTGGCATCGCAATGCGCCATCGCTGACCGAACAGCCCGCCGCGTTCAGCTGTTTGACAGCCTTGCGCAGGTTCTTGCGATTGCGCAGGCTGCCGTCCGAAATGGGCTGAGCGTAACCTTCCAGCGTGCCTGGGATGAGGTGATCCGCAAAAGGCTCCAACAGAGTGGCGGTTTCGCCAGAGGCCGGACCAGGCAAATGCCCCAATGTGGAGCCCGAAAAATAGGATTGGATGCGTTTCTGCTGCCCACCGGTAATCGTCTCATTGATGTATTCAAAATTGAAGGCCAGCGTCAGCGCATCGCGCACGCGCCAGTCATTCAACGGCGCGCGGCGTGTGTTGAGTGCCAGACCGGTCATGCCCGTCGGTTTTTGATGCACGATCTCGGACTGAATTACCTTGCCATTTTGAACACGCGGGAAGTTGTAGGCGCTGTGCCACAGGTTCGCGTTGTATTCGCGATAGGTGCTCAGCTCGCCCGCCTTGAAGGCTTCAAACATAACGGTGCCATCACCAAACAGTTCAACCCTCAAGGTGTCCGCGTTTTGCGTTCCTTTTCGGATGGGCAGATCCTGGCCCCAGTAATCCGGGTTCCGTTTCATTTCCAGGAAGCGATTGGGCTCAAAATCGCTTACCACGTAGGCAGACGAAGAAATCGGCGCTTCGCTCAGGCCAGAGTCGGCAAAGGACTTCCCGTCCCACTGCGCTTTTTTCAGAATGGGACGCAGGCCTGCGATCAGGGCCAGTTCACGGTTGTCTGACGAAAAACTGAGTCGGACTTTTCCCGGACCGGTTGTTTCAATTTTGGAAACACTGTTCCAAAAACTCCTGTAGCGGGAATGTCCGGATGTGCCCAGCGTCTCATAAGACCAGATCACATCCTCAACTGTGACCGGACTACCGTCCGAGAATTTGGCGGCGGGGTTCAGGGTAAACTCGACCCATGATCTGTCGTCAGGGACCTCTATCGATTCGGCCAAAACACCATAGAGTGTGAAGGGTTCATCCAGGCTGCGGGTCATCAGGCTTTCGGCAGCCCAAAATCTGTAGTGCCACGGGGTGCTGCCCTTGCGCACAAATGGGTTCAGTGTGTCAAAGCCGCCAGTGGCGCCAAACGTGATTTTGCCGCCCTTTGGTGCGTCTGGGTTCACATAGGGGAGGGACACAAAATCCGGTGGTAGTGCAGGGTCTCCATACATAGAAATGGCGTGAGTCGATTCTGCTTGTGCCTGAATCGCGCAGAACAGTGTGATGATTCCGGCCCAATGGCCGAAAGGGCGAGAGAAAAATTTCGGTGCCAATTTCGCAACAATCCTGATGAGGCCTTATTTTCATAGGTGGGGACGCTATCGGCTCATGTGGTTCAAATCAAACTTTTAGCTTGGACCAAGGCCGGAAATTGCTTATAAAGGGATCACTGCTCGATAGGTTTCTTGCCTGTATGAAACCTGCCTCAATAACTCAACGCCCGCTTCGCGCGGGCGTTTTTTTGTGCAAAATCATTGCATCTGTCTTGGGGCTTATCCGTATTTTTCGGACTTCAAATCTGTGCCAACACCGTTTCTTTTGCATCTGCAGCATGCCAAAGTGCGCGGACCGTCGAGATAGCTCATTTGGAGGGAAGAGGCCATGGTATTAAACGGCAAAACTGCGGTTGTGACCGGATCAAATTCAGGCATTGGTTTGGGAGTCGCACGAGAGATTGCGCGGGCCGGGGCGAATGTGGTGTTGAACTCCTTTACGGACCGCGAGGAAGATCACGCGCTGGCAGCCGAGATCGCCAAGGAGTTTGGCGTAGAGGCCCGGTATATTCAGGCCGATATGTCAGACGGGGAACAATGTCGCGCCCTGATTGAAAAAGCGGGCGATTGCGATGTTTTGGTCAACAATGCTGGTATCCAGCATGTGGCGCCTATTGATGAATTCCCAATGGACAAGTGGAATGCCATCATTGCGATTAACCTAAATTCCGTGTTCCACACAACGGCAGCGGCACTGCCAAAAATGCGCACTGCCGGCTGGGGGCGCGTCATTAATATCGCCTCTGCCCATGGGCTTACAGCATCGCCGTTTAAATCAGCCTATGTCGCCGCCAAACACGGCGTGGTGGGGATGACAAAAACGGTTGCGCTTGAAACAGCTGAGGAGCCGATCACCTGTAACGCAATTTGCCCAGGATATGTTTTGACCCCCCTGGTTGAGGCGCAGATCCCAGACACCATGGAGAAATACAATATGGGTCGGGAAGAGGTGATCAAAAAGGTGATGCTGGAACGCCAGCCCTCGCGTGAGTTCGCAACTGTCGAGCAGCTGGGTGGCACAACGGTGTTTTTGGCGTCCGATGCTGCCGCGCAGATCACGGGCACAACCATCAGCGTCGATGGCGGCTGGACGGCGCTTTAATGGCGTTAACTTGGAAAACGAAAGGCGCCAATTACGGCGCCTTTTTAATCGGTTACTTGTCTTTTTTAATGTCCGGATCGTCCTTGGAATTAGGGTAGACCAACCCGGCCGAGATCACCAGTTTCGCAGCGTCTTCAACATTCATGTCGAGCTCAATGACGTCTTCTTCCGGGAAATACAGCAAGAAGCCCGATGTTGGGTTTGGCGTCGTCGGGACAAAAACGCTCAGCAATTTACCACCCGTTTCGGCCTTCTCGGACACTTCGCCTTTGGCCGGTGTTGAGATAAAGCCAATGGCCCAAATACCTTTGCGCGGGTATTGGATTAAACAGGCGCGCTCAAAGCTCCGTTCGGATTGGGCAAAAACCGTTTCCGAGATCTGTTTGATCCCAGAATAAATCGAGCGCACAACCGGCATGCGGTCCACGAGACCCTCGGCAAAGCTGATCAGCGACCGGCCCAGAATGCCTTTTGCAATCCAGCCGACCACAATTGTGAATAGCAAGAAGATGATCAACCCGACGCCACGCAGGTTGATGCCAATATATTGCTCTGGCAGGAAAGTATCAGGAACCAGCGGCAGCACGACGCCGTCGATCCATCCCATTGCCGTCCACAAAAGCCAGATGGTCAGACCAACTGGCGCAATCACAACGATCCCAGTCAGGAACGAGGATCGTAGTTTCGAGAACAGGCCCGGTTGCCGGTGCGGCTCTTCGTCAAATGGCGTCGTCATTATTCGTCAATTCCGTTAGATGCCTGCAACTTAGGGGGCGACCGGTGATCCGACAATGGGTTGATTGAAGCAATTTCCACAAAGCTCACTGAGCGATCAGTTCTTGGGCGATTTGCGCCGCGAGCTTTGCGTTGTTTCGGACCAAGGCAATGTTTGCCTCCAATGAGCGTCCTTCGGTCAACTCAAAGATCCGCTGCAACAGAAAGGGCGTGACCGCTTTGGCCGTGATGCCTTGCGCATCCGCTTCGCTTTGGGCCTGTGCGATAATTGGCGCCAGAACCTCGGCTGGGATTTCCGCGTCTTTTGGGATCGGATTGGCAATCAGCTGCCCACCCGGCAGCCCCATCGACCGACGTGTGACAAAGGCACGGGCAATGTCAGCGGCGGTGTCCATGCGCAGCGGGGCAGGGAGATCGGATTGCGCCGACCAGAAAGCCGGGAAGGCATCCTGACCAAAGGCAATCACCGGAACACCATTTGTTTCCAGGAATTCCAGGGTTTTCGGGATGTCCAGGATCGCCTTGGCTCCGGCGGCGACCACATTGACAGGGGTGCTGGCCAGCTCGGGCAGATCAGCTGAGATGTCAAAGCTTGTTTCTGCGCCCTTGTGCACGCCGCCAATGCCGCCAGTTGCAAATACGGACAGGCCCGCCAGATGGGCTGCGATCATTGTGGCCGCAACCGTGGTTGCGCCGGTTCCGCCGGTGGCCATGCAGGCCGCGATATCTGCGCGCGACACCTTGGCGACATCTTTGGCCTGTCCCAGTGCCTCAAGCTGTTCGGGCTCAAGGCCGATATGCAGCTGACCTTCCAATACTGCGATCGTCGCGGGCGTTGCACCTGCGTCGCGGATGTCTTGCTCCACCAATTTGGCGGTTTCAACATTGCGCGGGTAGGGCATGCCATGCGTGATAATGGTGCTTTCCAGTGCAACAATGGGGCGTGCTTGGGCCTGGGCGGCTGCAACTTCGGAGGAAAATTGGATATTCATGATAGTATAGTGTCTCCGGAAACATAAGAGGCCGCGGCAGCAAGAGCCGCATTAAGGGCATCCGACGGGGATGCGCCCTGAATTTCAGCAGCGATATGGGCCGCCATAAACGTATCTCCCGCGCCGGTGATACGTGTGACATTCACTTTTGGCGGGGTTTGAGAAGTGATGAGATCTGGGGTGCCAAATGTTGCATCGCGCCCGCCGTGGGTGACCATCACCCGCGCCGCTCCTGCGTCCAACAGGGCACGCACAGCGTCCTGACTGCTGTCAAACAAACGATCCACCAGAATGCCTGCTTCTTCGAGGTTAACATAAAGCGTCCCACGGCTGTGGGTCAGAAATGGCCGCAAGCGCTCTGCTTTGCCAGGTGAAGCCGGCGCGATCCGCAAATCTGCATTGGAGAACAGCGGATTTTGGGCAATCTCTTGCAGCAATGCCAGGGTCAGATTGCCATCCAACGCAATAACTCCGGAAAATGGAGATGTTTCGCTGCCCAATCGCCCATCCGTTAAAGGAGCAAGGATTGCGTCGCCGGCCGCCTCGAGGGAATGCGCGTCGGCGATTGCGGCAATCAAACCATTGGCACCTTCGATGGCCATATAGCAGTCTGTGGGTAAATCGTCTGGGCGGTGAACAAATTGCATGTCGAGACCCAGATCGGCGCTGGCCTTCATAAGGTCATCACCTTCGGTGTCTTGACCGATTGCCGTCAGCGCGACAGGAGACAGGTCATATTTGGCGAGCGCTTGCGCGATGTTGAGGGCAACACCGCCCGGCAGCCGTAAAATGCGACCAGGGACGTCATTGGATAAGGCCATATTGCGTGGTGTGCGCCCAACGATGTCCCACAGCACTGATCCAATACAGATGACCTGAGCTGGCATATGCGAAACTTCCTTTGCTGTTCGTGTTGCTATGGCAATCTTTTTGTCGCATCGCAAGCGGCTTGGGGATGGCGCGCAAAGGGGCGAAGGGTCCGGTTTCCGCAGGTTTGCTTTTGTTTCCCGTCGGGCGACCATTCTCGCTTATTTGACGCTAGCCACAGCGTGACAGAGGTGGTTAGACTGAAATCAATAGAAAACTTCAAGCAATTAACCGTGGGAGAGCGTGCTGCGGGTCCTGTTGCGCAAAAGTGTTTATGTGATTGCCGGTGCGATGGTTTGCTGGCTGCTGTGCGGTGTGACCGCTTTTGCGCAGACGGAAAAGCCAACTCAGGTGCGCTTTCGAGCGGATGAAACACGTTTGTTTCTGGACATTGTCTTCAACGATCATGATACGGCTAGCTGGGCTGACACTGCAGGTGCGACCCAGGTGTTTGCACAGATTACGGATGGAATTGTCTCGTTTGGCGGAACCTTCGCGCAGACTGATATCCGTGGCATCCGCCAAACGGACTCTGCGACACATATTGCGCTGGAGGTGGAGATCCCACCGGATGCGTTGACGGTACAATTTTATTGGCCACAAATGCTGGGTCCGGTTGTGCTGCAGCAGCTTGACGTTTCTGAACCTTTTAGCGGGATTTTTCTGCGCGGACGTCACAGCGAGCCGATCCTGATCAGAGGTGGTAGCGCCAGAAGTGTCGAAGAGATTGCGTTTCAAAACCTGCAACTTGGGTTCATGAAAGCCTGGCCGCGAGACGTCGGCATGATCCTTTTGGCTTTGGTGATCTTCCTAAAGCGCGGCAGTATTGGTCCAATGGCGGCACAATTGGCGTGTTTGGGACTTGGCTTCAGCCTCGCGGCGGTTGCTTTGCCTTATGTTCACTGGTCCCCAGATCAGAGGCTTGTCGATTGGGCGCTGCCTGTGCTGACTGCGGTCCTGGCTTTAGATAATATTCTGTTCCGTAATTTGCAGATTTGGCGGGGGGTGTTGTTATTTGGGTTCGGCGCTTTGCAAATATCTGTGTTTGCCACATCGATAGAGAACGCGGGCCTGCCTATCACGCATCTCTTGCCCGCTTCAGCAGGGTTCGGGGCGGGGAACTTTATTGCCTTGTTGACATGGGTTTGCGTGGCTTACGCGGTGATCGGTCTGTGGCTTGGTCGCAGCTCAAAGTACCGCGGGCGGGTTATAATGCCCACGAGCCTGACGGTGATCGGTTTTCTGATGTATCAGATCTTTTTGTGATTGCAGACTGGCCGCCGGTGCTCAGCTCATCACGGCTTGGAACCGATGTAGCGTCGCCAGCGGGTCCTCGGTGCGCCAGATCTCATCACCGACGCCAAAGAAATCTGTAAATGGCGCGACCTTTTGGATCGCGTCCTCGGTCAACCCGCCTTCGGCCACAACCGGCACCTCGATCATCTGGGACCACCACTCAAACAAGTCCGGTGTGGCCTGTTCGCCGTCGCCAAGGCCCGACGCGCCGATGGGGCCAAAAGACACATAATCCACGCCTGCTTCGCCAGCAGTCATCCCATCATGGCGGGACGTGCCACAAAAGCTGCCCACAATGGCGTCCGTGCCCAGAGTTTTGCGGGCATTGCGAACCGATTTCGTGGCATCGGTCAGATGCACACCGTCCAGACCCAGACGTTCGGCCAGAACGATGTGGTCGGAAATCACCAAGGCCACGTCGCGCGCAATGGTGACCTCGCGCAGGGCGTCGCTGGCCCGGCTCAGCGTATCCTCATCACGGCTGGCCAGATCCAAACGCACGCAGGCGATGTCTTGGGCGTCCAACACACGTGCTAGCTGTTCGCTAAAGCGGGCAAGCTCGAACGTGGGAGGGGTAATGAGATAGATCTGCGGCTGCTCGGGGGCTTGGGCCTGGTTTTCCATTCCGCGGGCTCCTGTTTGACGATTGACAGGTATTTACCGGAAATGCTGACGGACGCAAGGATTTGTCCTATGGAAAAGATAGGTTTGATGCAGCGGCAGGGCCAACACACACCTTGCCCCCATGTCAGATGCCCATTAGAGCAAGGCGGATTTAACGGAGAATGCGATGCCCGGCCCGACCCCTCAGCCTTCATTTGTCTTGGTACGCCCTCAGATGGGCGAAAACATTGGCGCAGCCGCGCGGGCGATGTGGAACTTTGGGCTGGATCGGATGCGGATTGTTGCCCCGCGCGATGGCTGGCCAAACCAAAAGGCTGTTGCGATGGCGTCGGGCGCAGGGAGACTGTTGGATGAGGCGCAGCTGGCGGGCGATCTGGCCGGTGCGCTTGAAGATTGCACCTATGTCTTTGCCACAACCGCCCGTCCACGGGAGCTGACCAAACCGGTTTACAGCCCCGAAGCGGCGATGAAACTGGCCGCGGATAAGATCAAAGCCGGTGAGAAAGTCGCCGTGATGTTCGGCCCCGAACGCGCCGGGCTGGAAAACGAGGACATCGCCAAGGCCAATGCGATCATTACCGTGCCCGTGAACCCAGAGTTTGCGTCGCTGAACCTGGGGCAATGTGTGTTGCTGGCGGCCTATGAATGGCGCCGCCAAGCCGAAACGATCGAGCATGAAGTGTTTGATATCGGCAAATCCGATTGGGCCACCGGTGTTGAGGTTGAGGCATTGGTCAAACACTATGAGGACCGGCTGGAGGAGGCGGGCTATTTCTATCCGCCGGAAAAAGCGCCGGGGATGAAAGTTGTATTCCGCAATCTCTGGAGCCGGATGCGCCTGACCCGGGCGGATGTGCAGATGCTGCACGGCATCATGCGACAGATGGTCCGTTGGCGGGACAATCGCGACTGATAAAGGCTATATCATACATCGCCTGGATCAGCTGAAGGACACAGAGGCAAAGATGAGCAATCGCAGTATTTTCGAAGACGTAGGTGGCGCCAAGGAAAAACAAGCCGCGCCCACGCCCGGATTGTTGGATCGCGGTCACGACGGTGCCCGCAAATGGATCCGCATGTGGTTGGGCATGTTGTTTGTTCTGGTCGTGGCAATGATCACGGTTGGAGGGCTCACGCGGCTGACAGACAGCGGTCTGTCCATCACCGAATGGCGGCCCATCACGGGGGCCATCCCGCCAATGAATGCGGCGGACTGGCAAGCGGAATTCGACAAATACAAGCAGATCGATCAATGGGCCATCCAGAATAAATGGATGGAACTCTCTGATTTTAAACAGATCTATTGGTGGGAGTGGGGCCATCGCCAGCTGGGACGCGTGATTGGTCTGGTTTGGGCGGTTGGGTTTCTGGGCTTTGCCGTGGCACGTAAGATCCCAACCGGTTGGGCCGGTCGTCTGGTGCTCCCAGGCCTTCTGGGCGCGGTCCAAGGGGGCGTTGGCTGGTGGATGGTACATTCCGGCGTGACCCAGGGTGAAGGTGTGACCACGGTCGCCTCTTACCGGCTTGCGATCCACCTTGGTCTGGCGTTTGCTATTCTGGGCCTTCTGGCCTGGGCGATGATGGGGCTGGGACGCAGCGAACAGGATTTAATGCAAGCGCGTCGCGCAAAAGAGGCAAAACCATTCAGCCTTGCCACTGGTTTGATGCATTTTGCCATGCTGCAGATCCTGCTGGGCGCATTGGTGGCGGGCATTGATGCGGGTCGCTCCTATACCGATTGGCCGTTGATGGGGGGGCAGGTCTTCCCACCCGAAGCCTTTGGCTTGGAACCAATGTGGCGGAACTTTTATGAAAACCCCGGGCTGGTTCAGTTTATTCACCGCGTCAGCGGGTATCTGTTGTTGGTCTTTACTGTTGTTGTCTGGCTCAAAGGACGGGCAAGTGCCCATGCAAACACCCGTTTTGCCTTTAACGCGGTGATGGTGGCCGTGACATTCCAAATCCTTTTGGGCATTGTGACCGTTGTGCAGGCCGCTCCGTGGCAAACAGCAATTGCACACCAGTTGGTGGCCGTGTTGGTCTGGGTTTTGATCCTTCGGGCGCGGTTCCTGTCGGCCTATCCTATAAGCATTTCGATCAAAGATCATTGATAAGGATTTCGAAGACATGACGGCATTTGATGAACTGATGACGTTCCAGCGTGAAACACAAGCGCTGGCACAGGTAGCAGGCCGTTTGGGGTGGGATCAGGAAACCATGATGCCGCGCGGTGCGGCTCCACAGCGCGGTGAAGAGATGGCAGCAATGGAAGCCGTCTTGCATGCGCGCCGGTCCGACCCGCGTGTGGCCGAGTGGCTGGCTGCGGCAGCGCCCGCCGATGAGGTTGGCCAGGCGCAGCTGCGGGAAATCAAACGCGGCTATGATCGCGCGGTAAAAGTTCCAGCGGATCTAGCCAAGACATTGGCCCGTGTCACATCCGAAGCGCAGGGAAAATGGGCCGATGCGCGTGCCAATGAAGACGTGGCGGCCTTTGTACCCGTCCTCGAAGAAGTTGTCGCTCTGAAGCGCCAGGAAGGCCAGGCACTGGCCGAAGGCGGCGATGTCTATGATGCGATGATCCAGGATTATGAGCCGGGCACAACCGCGGCTGAGATCAGCGCGATTTTTGATGCGATGCGCCCCGAGCTGGTTGATCTGCGCGCCGCCGTGTTGGACCAGCCAGCCCCAAAAGGCTTGGACGGGCGTTTTGATGCCGGAAAGCAGATGCAGCTGGCACAGACTTTGGCCGAGGCTTTTGGCTATACCATGGCCCACGGACGTCTGGACAAAGCGGTACATCCCTTCTCATCCGGCAGCGGGTTGGATGTGCGGATCACCACGCGCACCAGTGAAACCGACCCGTTCAACTGTTTTTATTCAACAATTCATGAGGTTGGCCACGCCTGTTACGAGCAGAATATTGCTCGCGACTATCTGTTGACTCCATTGGGTAATGGCGTCTCGATGGGCGTTCATGAAAGTCAAAGCCGGATTTATGAAAACCAGCTGGGCCGCAGCCGTGCATTTACCGGATGGCTTTATGGTCAAATGCGGGATGTGTTTGGGGATTTTGGTGTCCCAGATGCAGAGGCGTTTTATGCGGCCGTCAACAGCGTCCACAATGGCTACATACGGACCGAAGCGGATGAGTTACAGTACAACCTGCATGTCATGCTGCGCTTTGATCTGGAACGCGACCTCATGAGCGGTGCGCTGGATGTTCGGGACCTGGAAGAGGCCTGGAACGCACGCTTTGCCAGCGATTTTGGATATGCGGTGGACAAGCCGTCAAACGGCTGTTTGCAGGACGTACACTGGTCCGTGGGGTTGTTTGGCTATTTTCCAACCTATTCGCTGGGCAATGTCTATGCGGGCTGCCTTTATGAGGCGCTGCGCGCTGCCGTTCCGGATCTGGATACGCAACTGGCCCAGGGTGATACATCCGCGGCCACCACGTGGTTGGGTGACAATCTTCAGCAACACGGAGCGTTGCGCACGCCGCTTGCGACCATTGAACATGCCTGCGGCCATGCGCCCAACCATTCGGCGCTGATTAGCTATCTCAAGACCAAATTCGCAGATCTTTATGATCTGTAACACGGACTGAAAAAGCCGGGCAATCAGCCCGGCTTTTTGTTAGATCAGGGCCATACGCTCCGCGCGTTCGGGGTCAGGGAAGGGCCGGTACAGGCCAACATCCACATGCGCGATCAGGTTTGAAACGCCTTCATACAAACGCTCGACCTCCTCGTCCTTTTCACCAAGAACCCGGAACGCGCTGTCCAGCTGGATCATATCGTCAAACTCGACTTCCAGCAGGAAGTCACGGCAGGCATCATTGGCCAGATGCAGTTTGCGCCGCAGCAACCGCCAATCACGTACAGTGCCACGCTCTTGCAAATAAGCCATCCATTGATCAACCGCATTGGCAAAGGCCAGCGCCTTGGCCTCATGCACCAGATCGATGGAACAGTGATACAGGTTCATCGGGTTCTCCTCCCCTTGAATGAAACTGATCAATCATAGCGGGCCTGGCTTAGCGTCAGGTTAACCGCATCACGGGCCATAGCCTGTCATTTCCAGATACCCTTTGCCGGAATGGCTGCCGGTTACCTGCACCGGGCCTTCCCAATAGGAAAAGGAGGTTGCCATCCAGGCGTTTGGATTGATCGCCGTGACTTGGATATCGACACCTCGATCGGGCAGTTTTACGTGCCAAGTCGTTGGGATGTCATCAGATACGGCGCTTTCAAACCGCAAGGGCTTGGCGGCAAAGGCACCGACGGGCAGGGGAAAGGCTTGGCCGGTTTGGTCGATCCAGGTGCCCGAAGAATACACCCCCGATGTGCCGCGCAGCAGGAAGCCCATCAGCTTGGTGCCATCCTCAAAACGCAAGGAAAACCAGTCCCATCCGCTTTGCCCCTCGTCCAAGGGTTGGCTAGACCATTCCCGATCCAGCCAGGCCTGCCCGGTGACCGGAATGGCAGAGCCGTCAGGGGAGACAACGCCCGTGACCTCAAAATGCGGTTGGGAATAGTAGTAACTGGCCTGACCGCTTTGGGATTTTACGGAATACCCGTTTTCCCCTTGCAGGACCAAAGGCCCCGTCGCTGTGAGCTGCAGATCATAAGAGAAATCATCGCCATTTGCAGACAATTGCAGCGCGTCCAAGGAGGCGTCCGCGCCGTGCATGTGCCAGTCGTCTATCCACGCGGCAAATGGATCAACCGAGACGCCCGCCTGCCCAATTCCCCCACGGGAGAGCTTCTCTGCCACCTGGTGTGTTTCGGGCGTCGTCAAGGCTGCATGCGCCAGCCAATATTGCGGGCTGTCCCATCCGTCGGTCTCATATGGTCGCACGGCCGAGCGGAACAGGGTCCATTGTATCCCATAGTCCTGACCATCTGCGTCCTGCAAGTTGGCCGTTACATACCACCATTCGATGCGAAAATCGGGATGGGGACCGTGATCTTGTGGGAATGCTGGGGCTAGGGTTGGATCTGGGTTTTGAAACCCATCGCCGGCCTTTTGTCCAAGCCCCGCGTAACCTTGCGCAAAACCAGAACCGGGCAGGAGTGCCAGCAACATTGCAAACAACAGTCTAACGCTCATTGGAAAAAACCTTCAAAAGCGCCGCGGGCGAGATCCGATAAAGGCGCCAGGCTGTCGGCGCGCAGGCAATCACAGCCGCCAGGGATGCAAGAAGAACGGTGCGTAACCAGCTGTCCGGAAAGAGAAACATCGGCAGTTTCCAGCCAAAGGCCAGGGTATTTGTCACCGATAAAAGCACCCAGGCAAGCAGCAGTCCCAAGGGAACCGCCAAAAGCGCGGTCAAAAGCGCCAGGCCAAGGCTGCGCAGCACCTCCAACACAGCAAGCTGCCGGGTCGCAAGACCCATAGCCCAAACCGGAGCCAATTGCGGCAAGCGCTGCCCCCACAAGGCGGTGAAACTTGTCAGCAAGGCGAAGCCCGATACCCCAAGAGTCAGAACATTTAACGTGGCTGTAACGGTAAAAGTCTGGTCGAAAACCTGCAACGACTGCGCACGCAGCTGATTTTGATCCAGAATTGCCGTTCCCGGCAAATCAAACACCTGCCTGAGCTCCGTTTGAAGTTCTTGGTTCGCCCCCATAACAACAGCGACATTGCGCAAAACCGCGTCAGGAACGATTTGGAACAGGGCATCACGTGACATAATGATCTGGTGGTTAGGGTTGCCATAATCCGGGTAGGTCCCCAAGATCATAGCGTCGCCCAGTTTGGGAAGGGAGATGCTGTCCCCCGCCCAAAGGTTTCTGGCACGCGACAGCTGTTCGTTGACCATCACGCCCTCACCCTGGTGAAGTTTCGCCCAACCGTCAGGAGTTTCAGACAACATTGGCCAGCGTTCTGCGTAATAGGGTGTGTCAACCACGCCCCATAACCGCGTGGGATGCGCGGCGCTTTCCAAATCGCTGACCCACAGGGGCCGTGTTTCCGCGCTGTTTTGATCCAGATAAGCCAGCAGCGGCTGTGCCTGATCCGCCGTCCCAACGGACACATAAAGGTCAGCGGAGAACCGTTGATTGATCCAGTTGACAAAGGTGAGGCGAAAGCTGGATGTCATTGTTTCAACACCAATATTGGTGGCGACGGCCAAGGCCAGTGCCATCAGCGGGACGCTCATCACCCCAAGCTGCGCGCGCATGTCCGCCCAGATCCATTGGGCCATACCTGGCCGTACACGGGTTTCGAAAAAGCGCATTACAAGCGCTGCGCCAATAGGGAGCAGCAAGACAAAGCCCAACATCAACGCGCCCATCAGCGCGAAACCCGCCAAAAGGTGGGGAATAAACAACAGGATCAGCGCAATTGCGAGCAACAACAGGCTTATGAACAGGTTACGGCGATTGACTCTATGCGTCACAAGGCTGCGCGCAGAGGCGGCTGTGCTTTGAAGGATTGGTAAGCGATAGACTTGTATCATCGAACTGCTTCCTGCAATTGTGGTGCCAACAAGCGTCATCGCCAATCCGGTCGCCGCCCAGGACGGATCCATGTTCAATTGTCCCGGCACCTTTGCGCCATAAAGCCCTGAAAGCGTTGCGTTCACGCCCGGCAACAGGAAACCAGCGATAAAATAGCCAAGGCACAGACCAATCGCTCCGGCCAATACCGCCAGGGTGAGCAATTCCGCCGCGCAGAGTGTCACCAGCGTCGATAAAGGCATGCCCAAACACCGCAAGGTCCGCATCATGCCGCGCCGCTGTTCCACGGCCAGTTTGATCGTGCTTTGGACAATGAACAGCCCCACGACAAAGGCCAGAAGGCCAAATGCTGTGAGGTTCAGGTGGAAACTCTCCGTCAGCTCACCCGGGGATGTGTTTGGCCCTTTAACCCATTCCAAGGGCAAGTCTTGGGGGAAGGCGGTCTGATTGTTTGCTTCTAAAACAACAAGATGCGACAGGTTTCTTACGCCTTCTGTCAAGACCTCAGCAACCGCAAGATCTGCAATCACCAATCCCCGCGGCAAAATGGGCGCGCTCTGCTGTGGGTAGGTGATAGGGCCCAAATCAGCCAAGGTATCCGGATGGGCAAAGATCGGGGTTTCCACGAGCAAAGGCGCAGTGCCGTTGGAGACAGGCTGGTCGGCGCCTTGCAGTTGGGGCACCATCGGATGGGACAAGAGGTCAATCGCCATCAGCTGAATAGGTCCATTGCCCAGATCGACTGTGCCCTCCCAAACAGGGGAAACCAGCCATCCCGCACGCCGCAGCGTGGCATAATCGTCTACCAGCAACGGTCGATCGGTCGCCATCAACCGATCGGCGCCAAAAAGCGCCAATCGCGTTTGCGCCTCACCATAGCTTGCGCGCGCGGTTGCATTAATGGCCTGTACCGCTGACCACAAGGCGGTCGACAGTGCGAGCCCAAGAACAATTGCCAGAAACTGTACCGGTGCCCGACGCCAATGCGACAGCAGGGCCAGCATGCCCCAGCGGATCATGTGAGCTGCCCGTGGCTTAGGTGAACACGACGTGCCAGCCGTTCCGCAATCGCAGTGGAATGCGTCACCAATAAAAGCGCTGTTTGTTCTTGGGAAACAAGATTTAATAGCAAATCCAGAACCTTGTGGCCTGAAGTTTCGTCCAGACTGCCAGTGGGTTCATCCGCCAACAGCAGCGCAGGCCGCACCGCCATCGCGCGAGCGATCGCCACCCGCTGTTGTTGACCACCGGACAGCTGGTCCGGCGTGTGATTGCGCAGATCGTCAAGTCCCAGGACTTCGCACAGAGCATCTGACCACTCCTGATCAAACCGACCTGCCAGCCGGGCGTGAAACCCAATGTTCTGCCACGCTGTGAGGGACGGGATCAGGTTGAATTGTTGAAAAACAACGGCAATTTTGTTCTTGCGCAGCTCTGCAAGTCCAGTTTCGGACAGTCCCGTAATATTTTGACCACAAACGGAAATATTACCTCCGTCGCCCTGATCCAAGCCTGCGGCCAGATGCAACAAAGTGCTTTTTCCAGATCCGCTTTCACCCGTCAGCGCCATGGTCTCACCGGCTGCCAGCGAAAGGGATACCCCATTCAGGATGCTGCGCCGCTGACCTTGTGACACAAAGGATTTGTGCACATTGTCAAACTTCAGGGTCAAAATGGGCATCCTTTTAAATTGAGATTGATATGCGTCGCAGGCTCTCGTTGAACCCACTGTTTAAGGGATAGTTCAAAGATCAAAAAATAAAAGCGCCAATTCCGTGTTCACTTGGTATTGTGCAGATGTTTCAGTATCATAGGGACCACAGGTTTGCGACGTTTTGTTACCGCTTTGCTTGCTGCGGCTGTGCAGTTCAATCACAAAAACGGTTGGGTGCTCAGCAGCCATATCGCGATGTCCATGATGTTGGCTTTGTTTCCTTTTGCGTTGTTCACGGTCTCCTTGGCTGGGGCTATTGCAGAGGTTTCCGCGCAGTCTATTGATATTGAACACGTTATGGAGCTGTTGTTTGGCAGTTGGCCAGATGCGGTGGCGTCGCCGATCAAGCATGAGGTCATGGCCGTTCTTGAGACATCCGGGCTGAAGCTGGTGACCTTTAGCGGGGTTTTGACCATTTATTTTGCGTCAAATGGCGTGGACGCGGTGCGTTTGGCGATGGTGTCTGCCTATCATGAGGATGACACGCGACCCTTTTGGATAGCGCGCGCCATCTGCGTCGCGCTGGTGATCATAGGTGCGGCAGGGCTGTTGATCGCCGCCGTGTTTGAGGTTGTCTTACCGTTGGTGATCTACTACCTCGCGGATCACCTCCCAGGTATGAGCGCCGAATTTGTGTCCACATGGGCAAATGGCTCAAACGGGATGCTTGTCCTTTGCGTGCCTGTGATTTCGGTCTTTGTCTGCCATTTTGCCTTGCCGGACCGGTTGCACAGTCTGCGCGAAATTGGGGCAGGGGCTTTGTTCACGGTTATCCTGTGGTGGGGCGCTGGGATTGGCTTTGCCTATTATATCGCTAGCTTTGCCCAGTATTCGGCGACCTATGCGGGGCTGGCCGGTGCGATGGTGGCGCTTGTTTTCCTGTATCTGAACGCAGCGATTTTGATTTTGGGTGCGGAATTGAATGGTGCTTTGATGGATCGAAACATCAAATCTACGGCGGATTGACCACATTGTTGCCGAAAGTGAAACAATAAGGCAGCCGTGACACAATTGCGCCATTTTGGGCCCACAGTCGGTGATTAACCATAATCCAAAGCGATCACATCAATTTGGAGCGGTTCCATGTCTCTTCTGTCAAAAACCTTGAAGGCCATCACCTTTTCGAACGGTCTTGAAAAGGGAAAAACAGCGCCCGTCCGCCTGTGGCAGCTGACCGAGGATGACGCAGAACTGCAAAAGCTTCAGCGCGAAATTGCCAAGAAATCCCTACAAGCGCCATCGCATCTGTAATGGATACGGGTCTTTGGGGCAGGTGACGTCAATCCCTGCCGCGAAAGCCCATTGCCACCACGAACTTCTCGGAACTGTCGGACCGGGAGGAGGGCGGTTTCACATTCATGACCTTGTCGAACTTCAGCTTCAGCAGCTTCTGCAGTTCACCTTCGGCGCCGCCTGCCAGAACTTTGGCTACAAATGTCCCGCCGTCTTCCAAAACGTCAAAGGCGAAATAGGCCGCCGTCTCGCACAGCGAAATGATACGCAGGTGATCCGTCTGTTTGTGGCCTGAGCTGGCTGCAGCCATATCTGACATCACCACATCTGCTGTGCCGCCAAGCCAGTCCTTGACCTTGTCATCGGCTCCGTCGTCCATAAAATCCAGCTGGTGGAATTCAGCGCCTGCCAAAGGTTCCACTTCTTGGAGGTCGACGCCAACAATGCGGCCGATGGATTTTCCGGATTTTTCACCCAGCGCATTGATCCGTTTGACCGCAACTTGGCTCCACCCGCCCGGCGCACAGCCCAGGTCCACCACACGTGCACCCGGCACCAGAAACCGGTATTTATCGTCCAGCTCCATGATCTTATAGGCGGCACGCCCGCGATAGCCTTCTTGTTGTGCACGCCGCACATAAGGGTCGTTCAATTGCCGCTGCAGCCATCGGGTCGAGCTGAGCTTGCGGCCACGGGCGGATTTCACCTTGACCTTCAGATCGCGTTGTCCACGACCGGACGTGTTTTTTCCTGTCGGCGTCTTCGCCATATCATCACCATATCGAAAGCGGCGCTCGGGCCACTTTACCACATCTTTGTCTTTGCCGGATTTGGGTCAGAATGGCCCATCTTCCAAAACACCATCCGCGCTCATCTGGGCATACAAGAGCCCCTCGCGCAGGCCCCGATCCGCAACCGTCAGCCGATCTGTTGGCCAGCACCGCAGCAATGTCTGCAAAATGGCTGAGCCGGACATGATCAATGCCTGACGGTCATCGCCAATGCGCGGGTCATGGCGGCGTCCGTTGGGGCCGAGGTCTAGATAGCCGCGTATGACCTTGTCAATCTGATCTGACGTCATCCGCAATCCGTCGACCTTGGTCCGGTCATATCGTTTCAGCCCCAGATGAGAGGCGGCAACCGTCGTCACGGTTCCAGAAGTTCCAACGATTTGAAAGCCTTCGCGGGCTTGCTCATCCTTATAGGGGGCAAAATCCGCCAGGCTTTCTTCAAAAAACCAGCTCATCAACGCAAAGCGACCGGAATCATCTTCCACGTCGTTGAACTGATCCCTGAGCGTGGCAACACCCAAAGGAACACTGATCCAATCCACAACCTTGGCTGCAGGGAAGGGTGAGTCGCCGGAATGGAACCCCGATTGCAGCCGCATAATTGCCGTGGGTCGGTCGCGGCGGGGAACAGACGATAGGTCAATCCACACCAGCTCGGTCGAGCCACCGCCAATGTCGACTACCAACAGCTGATCCGTCTTGGTCGACACCAGAGGGGCGCATGAAATAACCGCCAGCCGGGCTTCCTCTTCGGGTTTGATAATCTCAAGCTTCAGCCCGGTTTCCCGACGCACCTGGTGAATGAAATCCCGCGCGTTTTTGGCGCGTCTGCAGGCTTCGGTGGCCACCAGTCGCATATTGCGCACGCGGTGCCGTTTCAGCTTTTTCTGGCAGATTCGCAGGGCTTGAATGGTGCGCGCCATCGATCCACGCGACAGGCGCTCGGATTTCTCCAAGCCTGCGCCCAATTGCACAGACTTTGAAAAACTGTCGACCACATGAAACCCGCTGCCCTTGGGTTGGGCAATGAGCATCCTGCAACTGTTTGTTCCCAAATCCAAAGCCGCATAAAGCGCATCTGGGTCTGGGCGGGCAGGTGCCGTGGTCTCAACCGCGCGGGGAAACGCACGCGCACCTTTGGAACGCCTGGGCGCCATGATTCACGCCCTCCGATTATCGTGTTAACAACAGAATATGTCGGGCATTCCGACGGCGCAAGCAGCGCAGTCCATTTCTTGAGCATTTGCTGGAAAAAACTGTGGTGTGATTCATAATGAGTGTGAAGAATATGAGTTTCGTTTGATGTGGATTTTTGGGCGCCACCAGCGTATCTCATCCTCACACAAAACGTCGCTCTAAACGCATGTGTTGTCGAAAACCGACGAACACTGCTGCGGTGCTGATCGTAGGTTTCCAAGAATACCCAGACGAATGAGGGGGATCAGGTCCATGGCTGAGGTCACAATCGTATACTGGCGGGATATTCCAGCCCAAGTTATCGTTGGCAAAGGCCGCCGTGGGACCAAAAAGATTTTGGATGAACGGTTCGAGCAAGCGATCGACCGCGCAGCCATGAAGGTTGGTGCCAAGGATGCAGATGCTTATCTGGCAGAATGGCGCAAGGCGGATCCCATCTCTATCGAAGGCGAAGCGGCCGAGATCGCGGACGCCGAAGTTCAACGTCTGGAACAGGAATACGATCAAGAACGCCTGAAGGCCTTGATCGCCAATGACGGATGGGCGTAAGCCTGGAAGCTTTATGGGAGGCCGCGATGGCTTTGTTGAACTTTAAGAAACGTGACAGCGGCGCGCGGCCTGTAAATCCTGAAGTCGAAGCCTTCCTGAACGGATATTCGATCGAAGTGATGCCGCGCACAGCGGCCAAGGTTGAAAGCTTTCGCGATCTTCTGCCAGCGGGCACTCGGGTTTACATTGCCCATATCGATGGCACGCCGGTCGAAGAGATGGTTGAGACCGCCAAACGCATCAATGCCGAGGGCTTTCCGGTCATGCCGCATTTCCCGGCGCGCATTATCAAGGACGCGGCCACACTCGCCGATTGGATCGCGCGTTATCAGGGCGAAGCAGATGTCAAACAGGCGCTGCTTTTGGCCGGTGGTGTGAACCAGCCGCAGGGTGAATTTCATTGCTCGATGCAGCTGTTGGAGACCGGCTTGTTTGACAAGGCCGGGTTTACCAATCTCCATGTGGCCGGACATCCTGAAGGGAACAAAGATATTGATCCCGATGGCAGCATGAAGAATGTTGACGAAGCGCTTCAATGGAAACAGAAATTCTCTGAAACGACAGATGCTCAAATGGCTCTGGCGACCCAGTTCTGCTTTGATGCAAAACCCATTATTGAATGGGCCGACGCTATCAAAGAAGCGGGCGTTGATATTCCTGTCCATATCGGTATCGCAGGCCCGGCCAAACTGCAGACCCTGATCAAATTCGCCATTGCATGTGGGGTAGGGCCATCGCTGAAGGTGCTGCAGAAACGTGCGATGGATGTCAGTAAGCTGTTGTTGCCCTATGAGCCGACAGATGTGCTGACTGAGCTTGCTGCGCACAAGGCCGCAAACCCGGACTTCAACATCACCAATGTGCATTTCTTCCCGCTTGGTGGGATCAAAACAAATGCAACGTGGGCCATTGATAATGGCGGTGATGCCGCAAAACCTGTGAACTCCTGAAGGATCAAGTATGACCCGTACTATTATTGAATCTAAATCGAAAACCACAATCATGGGTTTCGATCAGCCGTTCACAGTCATTGGCGAACGCATCAACCCGACCGGTCGGAAAATCCTGAACGAAGAGTTGGAACGCGGTGATTTCTCACGTGTGGAATCTGATGCTCTGGCGCAGGTGGCCGCGGGGGCAACTGTGCTCGACATTAACTCGGGCGCGGTGTTCTCAAACAAAATGGCCGAAGATCCGCGGTATGCCGACAATAACTTTGTTGAGCCGGACCTGATGCGCCAATTGGTCAAAACGGTCCAAGCGGTTACAGATACACCGCTGTGTATCGACTCCTCGGTTCCTGGCGCGTTGGAGGCCGGTCTGGAGGCCGCCGAAGGGCGTCCGTTGCTGAACTCGGTCACCGGTGAGGAAGAGCGGCTGGAAATCGTTCTGCCGCTGGTCAAAAAATACAACGTGCCGGTTGTTGCGATTTCCAATGATGACACCGGGATTTCCGAAGATCCCGAGGTGCGTTTCGCCGTTGCGAAAAAGATCGTCGAACGTGCCGCAGATTTTGGCATTCCGGCACATGATATTGTTGTGGACCCGCTGGTGATGCCCATTGGCGCAATGGGAACCGCTGGCTTGCAAGTCTTTGAGCTTAATCGCCGTTTGCGCAACGAGCTGGGTGTGAACACCACCTGTGGCGCTTCCAACATCTCGTTTGGTTTGCCAAACCGCCATGGCATCAACAACGCATTTTTGCCGATGGCAATGGCCACAGGCATGACCTCTGCAATCATGAACCCGGTGGCGCTGCCCATTGGTCCCAAAAAGATTGCCGAGAAGAAGGCGGAGGTCGAAGCCGCTGGTATCATTCTGCCTGAGGGCATGGAGGATGAAGCCTTTGTCAAACTGTTTGGCATGGGGTCCACCAAGCCGCGCGCTGGAAAAGAGATGGAAGCAATCCGTGCGGCGAACTTCCTGACCAATAACGACGAAGGCGGCGCTGAGTGGATCAAGTTCAATAAGAAAGACGATGGTGCCGAAGGCGCGCGTGGACGTCGCGGCGGCGGTCGTCGTCGCCGTGGTTAACCTGGGTAATTGTTGACGTATGGCGGGGCTGGATCCAACACGGGTCCGGCCTTTTTTTCGATCTGCAAATGTTGTGTAATGAGAATTATGTTAAATAAATGGATGCCAGACTTGCCATTTACGGTGACACAGCCTGATCTACCAGCGTTTTAAGCTCGCCCCGCGATGGATATGCGCTGGACGGCAACAGCTGCGTGAAAAACACGATGGACAATTGCCGCTTGGGGTCGATCCAGAAATAAGTGGAGGCAATCCCACCCCAGCTGAAATCCCCAACAGATCCAGAGGTTTGCGCGCGTTTTTGATCCAACAAAACAGACCCGCCGAGGCCAAAGCCCATGCCACGCATTGGCTGTTCCGCAAAGCTGGTTGGTCCCATGTCTGCAATTTCCGATGGCAAATGATTGCGACGCATAATCTGCGCCGTTTTCGGCGACACCAGCTGATGACCGCCGACATTCCCGTTGTGCAGCAACATGTTGGCAAACTTCGCATAATCATCAATGGTTCCCACCAGGCCACCGCCGCCGGAAAACAATGTGGTGTCCAAAAACGGTGACCGACCGGCATCATCCACATCCTGGAGCGGCCCTGACGGTGCGGTGACCGTATTGACGTCAAACTGCCCGCCCGTGGTCTGTGAATACAGAACCGCAAACTGGTCGATTTGATCGGGGCGCACGCAAAAGCCTGTGTCCAGCATGGACATTGGATCCAAAATTTCTGCGCGCAAAAATGTGTCCAGGCTTTGACCGCTGACCACTTCGATCACGCGGCCCAGTACATCAATTGAAACGGAGTATTCCCATTTCTCTCCAGGCTGAAAGGCCAAGGGAAGCCGCGCCAGCGCGCTGACCTGTTGTTCCAGGCTGCCTTGGTCTGGCCCAAAGGAAATGTCGTTTGCAGCCATCAACTCTGGCACCAGCCCTGTGTTGAACGCATATGAAAACCCGGACTGATGGGTCAAAAGCTGCAATATGGTTGGGATCTGGGCCGCCGCCGTTTGCTCCGCAGAGGTCGCATCCACGACCAAAGCCTGCAAATCCCGGAACTCCGGTAAGATTGCATCAAGCGGTGTATCAAGCCGAAGCGCGCCGCGTTCAATCAAGATCAGAACAGCAAGCGATGTCACCGGTTTGGTCATCGAATAGAGCCGCACAACCGTGTCGCGGTCAAAGGCGGTTGCGCGCTGGAGATCACGTTGCCCTACGGCCGAGAAGAAACGCTCTTGCCCGTTTTGATGGATCAACACGGAGCTGCCCGCGTATTTCCCCGCCTGAACATAGGCTGTTTGCCAATGCGCGATCTGTTCAAGCGCGGAATGATCCAAATGACTTTTCCCTTGGGTGAAGCAGCGATCAGCCAGCAGCAGATCGCATCAAATTCAATGTATGGGCGCGAATGCAGGTCTTGGTCTTGGAAAACCGATCCGGCGCCAGAGCTGCATACGCCTTTGCTTCGCGCAGCGCATACATCCACAGGTCTTCCTGGTCTTCAGCAACAATATCGATGATCCCATAGTTGCGCGCCGCCACAGGACCAATTGTTTGGCCGGTCAGTGCGAGGCGACGCAGAACATTTTGGTCCAGCATCTGATTGACCAGCACGGTTTCAACCGCGCTCATCTCAAGTCCGGAATGGACGCCGTCATAACTGTACCCCGATTTGGTGACCCCAATGCGGTCATCACAGGTCAAAATCAAGCTGAGCCCGGGTCCGTGTATGTCGCCGTTCACAACAGCAATTGTGGGTGTCTGACAGGAAAACAGTGTAATCAGTGCAGTGTCGAGGGCCGTCTTGAAGGCGTCAGAATTCTGGGAACTGTCTGTGCCAACTGAGAAGGCTTTGAAGGGGCTGCCGATCAGGATGACCTCAACCGCTTCTGAGGCGTCAAGCTCTGCAATTTGCTGTGCAAAGTCCTGTAACAAACCCGGCGACAGTGCGTTTGATGGACCGTTGCCCAGCTGTAGCTCGACGATCCCTGCCCCATGCTCTCTGCGATTTAACCAGTCTTGCGTCATCGCCTGTGCTCCGCTCTGTGTTTCATGTAGCGCGGTCCAAGCCATCTGGTCGAGGCTTTTGCGATACGTAAAACCACGCTGTAGTTGCGTTATGACAGCCGAAGATGTGTAAACTCTTACGGCTGGCTCTTGTGAAGCCAAAAACAAGCCCATTCAAAAAACCAAGGGGCAGTTAGACAACAAAGTTAGATAAACCGTCCAACTGCGTTAAGCCTAGAGCTTTTCTAAGCTGCCCAAACTGCGTAAAGTTGAATGGATCGTGCAGCGGGTGGCGCAGGACATTGTTTATCCGCGATACTTAGCTGCAGGTAAAACAAAAAGAATGGAAAGATCGATGCCGAAACTCCTGATCCTGAACGGTCCTAATCTCAACCTTCTGGGTACCCGTCAACCGGAGGTTTATGGCAGTGAAACTCTTCAAATGGTTGAGGAAAAATGCAGGGATCATGGCCGGTCTAAGGGATGTGAGGTTTACTGCTATCAGTCCAATCACGAAGGCGATCTGATTGATCAGATCCACAATGCAAAAACGGCGCAGGATGGAATTATCCTGAATGCGGGGGCCTATACACATACCTCTGTGGCATTGATGGACGCGCTGTTTTCCGTCGAACTGCCCGCGATTGAAGTCCACCTGTCCAATATCCATGCCCGCGAATCCTTTCGGCACCAATCCTATATTTCCCGCGCCGTTGTTGGGCAGATCTGTGGATTTGGGTCATTTGGCTATGTGATGGCAATGGATGCCATGGTGGCACATCTGGGATCGAAGTGAGGCCCAACCGTGATTGAGTTCTTAAAATTCGTGTCAGGATGCCGCAGTCTGGAGCAGCTTTGGAAAGGCTATCAGGAAAAGATGGCTGACTATGGGTTTGACCGTGTGATCTACGGCTATACCCGGCACAAGGTGGCAAATTCTCTTGGCGATCCGAATGACTTTCTGATCCTGTCCAATCACGGTCAGGCCTATATGAAAGGTTTTCTCGACAGTGGGTTGTACTTTCATGCGCCGATGGTTCGTTGGGCGCTGGAAAACGAAGGATCCTGCAGTTGGAGGCTGGCACATAAGCAACTCACAGAAGGTACGCTCAGCCCCAAAGCGGCAGAAGTGCTTGAATTTAACCGTACGATGGAGATGAGGGCCGGATATACGGTCAGTTTCTTCTCACCTTCTCCGCGGTTCAAAGGGGCTGTATCGCTGGCTGCGGGTCCCGGTTTGGATCAAGATCAGATCGACAAGATGTGGGAGAAAGACGGCGCAGACATCGAGCTGATGAGCAACGTGGTGCATCTCAAGATTCTCACCCTGCCCTATGTGCCCCCCAATCGCGGTCTAACGAACCGCCAGAGGGAAGCTCTGCAATGGGTTGGCGATGGGAAAACAACGCAGGATATTGCCACAATTATGGGCCTTACTACCGCGACAATTGAAAAGCACCTCCGACTCGCCCGTGAGGCTTTGGCTGTGGACACCACAGCGCAGGCTGTTCTGAAGGCCGCATTGAGCAATCAAATTTATCAGATTGAAGCTTGACCGTCACTTCTAAGCTTCTGAAGTTAATGACTTATTTCAGAAGCGGAAATAACTGGCATGTTTCGGCTAATGGTATGGAAAACACTACTACTGAAATACGAGATATAGTAACATACTATGCGTGTTCCGTGAGTGGTGGCTTTGGCCAAGGAACTTCGAGCTATACCCCTGCGATATCAGGGCACTATGGCTTGTCTGGTCGTGGGTGCTTATTGGTCTGTATCCTATCCAGAATTTATGAGGGGTCCCAGATATCCCCATCATTGGGACCCCTCTTTTTATCCTAAGAAAGCATCACAGTTAGCTGAAGGCGCCCATTGGGTGCGGGCTCAGATGATCTGTTCTATGACTTTTCAACGGCGTGAATCACAAACAAAAAACGGAGCGCAAAATGCGCTCCGCTCGTTTTGGTTTAGGACGTATCGGGGCGTTTATGCGCCCTGAGCGGCCTTTGCAACTTCTGCTGCGAAGTCTTCTTTTTCGACTTCGATGCCTTCGCCAACTTCCAGACGAACAAAACCAGTGATGGTTGCGCCTGCTTCTTTGGCTGCGGCTTCCACGGTCAGATCCGGGTTCACAACAAAGGCTTGGTTCAGCAGTGTGGATTCCGCGACGAATTTCTTCATGCGGCCCATGATCATCTTCTCGATCACCTGCTCCGGCTTGCCGGATTCACGGGCGATGTCCATCTGAACTTGCTTTTCCTTCTCAACGATGGAAGCGTCCAGCTCAGCTTCGGACAGAGCCGCAGGGTTTACAGCTGCGATGTGCATTGCAACCTGCTTGCCGATGGTTTCATCACCACCGTTCATGGCAACCAGTACACCGATTTTACCCATGCCTGCGGTGGCTGCGTTGTGGACATATGCAACAACGGTTTCGCCTTCGACAGATGCCATGCGACGCAGGTTCATGTTCTCGCCGATGGTGGCGATTTTGTCGGTGATCAGCTCGGAAACCGGCTTGCCAGCGATTTCTGCTGCGTTCAGCGCGTCAACATCTGCAACGCCCAGAGCCGCAGTTGCGATGCTGGATACCATTTCCTGGAATTCAGCGTTTTTCGCAACAAAGTCGGTTTCAGCGTTCACTTCAACCGCAACACCTTTGCCGCCGTCGACAACAACAGCAACCAGACCCTCTGCTGCGGTACGGCCGGATTTCTTCGCCGCTTTGGCCAGACCTTTGGTGCGCAGCCAGTCAATTGCCGCTTCCATGTCGCCATCATTTTCGGTCAGCGCTTTTTTGGCGTCCATCATGCCGGCGCCGGTGCTGTCGCGCAGTTCTTTCACGAGTGCTGCAGTGATTGCCATCTTAGGCTCTCCTCAATTCAAAAGGGATTTGGGGCAGGTCATACCCTGCCCCATATGTCAATCATGTGACATGTCGGAAGATCAGGCTTCGACTTCCTCAGTCACTGCTTCTTCTGCCGGTGCCTCTTCGAATTCGCCGAGGTCAACGCCTGCTGCGCCCAGCTGTGCGGTCATACCGTCCAGCGCAGCGCGTGCAGCCAGATCACAGTACAGCGAGATTGCGCGCGATGCGTCATCGTTGCCTGGGATCACATAGTCAACGCCATCAGGGGAGCAGTTGGTGTCCACAACAGCCACAACTGGGATGCCCAGCTTGTTGGCTTCGGCAATTGCCAGCGCTTCTTTTTTCACGTCGATAACGAACAGCAGGTCAGGAACGCCGCCCATTTCACGGATACCACCCAAAGACGCGGTTAGCTTCTCTTGGTCACGCTCCATGCCCAGACGCTCTTTCTTGGTCAGGCCTTCGGCACCGGTCTCCATGCGCTCGTCGATGTCTTTCATGCGCTGGATCGACTGGGAAACGGTTTTCCAGTTGGTCAGCGTGCCACCCAGCCAGCGGTGGTTCATGTAGTACTGAGCGGATTTCTCAGCAGCTTCTGCAATCGGTGCAGCCGCCTGACGCTTGGTGCCTACAAAAAGAACGCGGCCACCTTTTGCAACGGTGTCACGTACGGCCTGCAGAGCCTGGTCCAGCATTGGAACAGTCTGGGTCAGGTCCATGATGTGGATGCCGTTACGCGCGCCATAGATATAAGGCGCCATGCGCGGGTTCCAGCGCTGTGTCTGGTGACCAAAGTGAACGCCAGCTTCCAGCAGCTGACGCATGGAGAACTCGGGAAGAGCCATGCTATTTTCCTTTTCCGGTTTCAGTCCTCGGCGGGGGTCTTAGACGCTGCTGCGTCCAACCGGCGGTCCTTCAGGGATGTCTCCCCTGAACAGACCAAACCCCGCCTGCGGGTTCGAATGGCGCGCGTATAATCCAGTTCCCGGGCTTTGACAAGCACCCTTGAATGGGCCAGCGCAGAAATGTCATTTTCGCGTATAAAACCCATCATGCACGGCGGTTTGACAGGCCGCTGCAAGGGTTTTGCGATCCTTGAAATCCGCCGCATGGAGCGGGGTGTGGAATACCACCTCAATCACACCCTGCCGCGGGGTTGCCAGAATTTTGAGGAGATTTGCGCCAAAATCCATGTCAGCCCACCAGCCATAATACCGTGCGGGCGCCCCTTTTGGCGCATGATAGATGACAGAGACCGGTTGAATGGCCAGATGATCGCGCAACGCGTCACTGACAAAAGGCGCAAACAGCGTGGTTTTAAAAGGCAGAACTCTGCAGCCGTCTGTGGATGTCCCTTCCGGGAAGAACAAAAGCTTCTGGCCCGCTTTCAACTTTGCTTCAAACAACAGCGCCTGGTCACGTGCCTTGGCGCGGTTGCGCTCGATAAACACGGTTCCGGTGGCACGGGCCAGCCATCCGATGCCAGGCCAGCTGGCAACCTCGGCTTTGGACACAAAAACAATACGTTTGGCGGCGTTCAGCGTGAAGATATCCAGCCAACTTGCGTGATTGGCCACCACTGCGCCGGGCGCGCGCATGCCCTCTCCAGTCACTTTATAGCGAAATCCCATGACCCAAAGAACCACGCGGCTGACGTATTTCGGCACATATGAGGTGACCGGCCGCCGGGAGCCAAACATAGGCCGTTCCACGGCCCGAAACAGGATCAACACCAACAAGCAGCCAATGACCAAAAGGCCAATCACCGGGGTGCGCAGCCCGATCAATAACCAACCCAGGGCAGAAATCTTCACCGGGTCGGGTGCTGTATCGCTTTGCCAGCTCATGGACATGGATCAGCGCCCACCGACATAGATTTTGCGTTGACGTTCATTCATCCGGGCCGTGTCCAGGATCAGACAGACGTCGGTGGTGTTAAACGCATGATCGACAAATGCCCCATCGCCGATAAAGCCACCCAGACGCAGATAGGCTTTGATTAGCGCCGGAATTTGCAACATCGCCGCGCGGCGGTCCAGATCCTCTGCTGGGATCAGATCCATTGACTGATAAGCCTTGGCACGTACCCGCAGATCTTCGGGGGCAAGGTGATTGTGGTGCAACAACGACAAAGGTGCGGCCAGGGCATCGATGTTTGTTCCATGAAAACTGGCCGTGCCAAACAACACCTCAATCTTGTGGGACAGCACATATTGCGACAATCCGTTCCACAGATGATACATGGCCGTGCCACCGCGATAGTCCTTGTGCAGGCAGGAACGGCCCAACTCCAGAATGCGCCGACCCGAGTTCTGCAGAACCGTCAGATCATATTCATCGTCAGAGTAGAATTGTCCGATTTTTTCCGCCTGCTCGCCACGCAACAGTCGGTACACACCAACAACTTGTCCGTTGGAATTATCAATCGCCAACATATGGTCAAAGTAAGGGTCAAACCGGTCCCGCTCTAACCCGGCGTCATGATCAACCAATGCGCCGTCGCCGCCCAGCTCTTGTACAAAAACCTCATACCGCAGAGCCTGCGCCGCGCACAGTTCCTCTTCGGTTTCTGCGAGTTTCACCGTAAAGTCTTGTTTCGGTTCAGGCATATATCTTCCGGGGCGGTTCTGACTTGCGCCTCCCTACCTCATGAGGCACAGATTGGGCAAGTTTATGTCAAATCTTCTGGAGTGAGTTAACGGTTCGTCAACCGTTTTCACAGATCAAAAACAGGGATTAACGCGATCCGCGCGCTGTCAAAAACCAATTTTCCCTGATCCGGGAAGTTGACGGTGATTTTGCCACCTGCGTTGGATTGCACTTGTCCCATGCCCCATTCGGGGTGGTCTGGATGTTTTACAAACATGCCGGGAGCAAGAACAGAGTTGAGGTCATTCATAAGGGGTGGCCCGCATCGGAGGAAAACATGGCCGTAGATAACGTCAATCTCGCCACTTTGATAGGGTCTCGCATTTGTCACGACCTGATTAGCCCGGTTGGAGCGATTAACAACGGGTTGGAGCTGTTGGGAATGGCCGGGGCTGTGGATGGTCCCGAGCTTGAGCTGATTGCAGACAGTGTGAACAATGCCAATGCCCGGATCCGTTTCTTCCGGGTTGCCTTTGGAGCGGCCGGTGACCAGGGCCTGGGCCGGGCCGAGATTGTATCGGTCCTGGAGGATCTGAGCAAAGGCGGCCGGCTGAAGTATCAATGGCAGCCAAATGACGCTGTCAGCCGCGCAGAGGTTCGACTGGTGTTTCTGGCGGCCTTGTGCCTGGAAAGCGCCCTGCCCTATGGCGGAACCGTTGAAATTCAAAAGACCGGGGACAGCTGGAGCGTGTCTGGAACCGGTCGCAAGGTCAACGTGGATGAGGGGCTGTGGGCTTGGCTGGCGGATGGCGCTGGTGTGAGCAGTATCACGCCCGCACAGGTTCAGTTTGCACTTTTGCCATCATTGGCGTCCGAAGTCAGCCGCAAGGTGACATATACGCAAAGTGAAACCGGGGTCAGCATCCGCTTCTGACAAAAGGAAAAGCGCCGGTGTCCCGGCGCTTTTTTGATATGTCCGTTTTGTTATGTCCGTGTTGTGCCGTTGCCGCGCACCAGATATTTGAAGCTGGTCAACTGCGCCGCTCCCACAGGTCCACGGGCGTGCATCTTGCCTGTGGCAATGCCAATTTCGGCTCCCATGCCAAATTCACCGCCATCGGCAAATTGGGTTGAGGCATTGTGCATCAGGATCGCGCTGTCCAGCTCCGAGAAGAACTGCGCAACTGCGGCATCATCTTCGGTCAGGATACAATCGGTGTGCTGCGAGTGATGGGCACGAATAAAGGCAATCGCCTCATCGATGCTTGCCACTGATCGTGCCGCGATGATGGAATCCAGATACTCTTTACCCCAATCCTCATCATTGGCAGCAACCATGTCTGCAGGACCTGCCAGACCCGGGGCTGCGTGGATTTCAACACCCGCCGCCGACAGCGCGTTCAGGATATCCGCACCGAGGGTCTCGGCGATGTCCTGGTGGATCAAAAGACATTCCGCCGCGCCACAAATGCCGGTACGCCGGGTTTTGGCGTTCAGCACCACGTCCAAAGCCTTTTGCGGATCGGCGGCTTTGTCGACATAGATGTGCACCACGCCTTCGAGATGAGCAAAAACCGGCACCCGCGCTTCGCGCTGGACCAGACCCACCAGACCTTTGCCGCCACGGGGAACAATTACGTCCACGTAATCTGTCATGGTCAGCAAGGTCTGCACCGCCGCACGATCGCGGGTGGGGATCAGCTGAATGGCATCTTCGGGCAGGTCAGCGGCTTTCAGCCCCGCCACGAGACAGGCGTGGATCGCCTGGGACGAATGAAAGCTTTCCGAGCCGCCGCGCAGGATCACCGCGTTGCCGGATTTCAGGCACAATGCGCCGGCATCTGCGGTCACATTCGGACGGCTTTCATAGATCACGCCGATCACGCCCAAAGGTGTGCGTACGCGCTGGATGTTGAGCCCCGAGGGTTGATCCCATTCGGTCAACACCTCGCCCACAGGATCATCCTGTCCAGCGATGGCACGCAGACCGTCCACGATGCTTTGAATGCGACCCTCATTCAGCTCCAACCGGTCCATCATCGCAGCGGTCAGACCTTTGGACCGACCAAACTCCAGGTCTTTTGCGTTCTCTTCAATAATTTTGTCGCGGTTGGCCCAGACCGCGTCGGCTGCTGTTTTCAAGGCTTTTGTTTTGCATTCAGCGCTGGCTGTTGCCAGTGTTGCCGCTGCTGCCTTTGCGCGTTTGCCCAGATCTTCCATAAGGGCGGGAATATTTTCCATGTCTTTCATATCTCAGATGCCTTTGTATGTGGCAGGCCAGAGGGCGCCTCCGGCGGGAGTATTTTTGAAAAGATGAAAGGCGCGCGTCACCTCAGAGCGCCATGTCATCACGGTGGATCAGGGCCGCGCGGGCAGCATAGCCCAGGATGGGTTCAATCTCAGCCGATTTTCGACCTTGGATGGATTTGGTTTCCTGTGCGGTGTAGCGTGACAGCCCCTGACCCAGTTTGCGCCCGTCTGGGCTGAGGATGGCCAGCGGTTCCCCGCGACCAAAGTCACCCTCCACATGACGCACGCCGGCCGGCAGCAGGCTTTTTCCAGACATTAAGGCACGCGCAGCACCCTCATCCACCGTCAGCGTGCCGCGCGGCTTCATCGTTGCAATCCAGCGCTTGCGGGCCGCTTGTGGGTCGCCATCTGCAGTGAACCAGGTGCAATTTGCCCCCTGTGCCAGCGATTTTAGCGGATTCATGGCCGAGCCTTCGGTGATCGCCATGGCGCAACCTGCGCTGGTCGCCATTTTGGCCGCCAAAAGCTTGGTGATCATGCCCCCTTTGGACAGGCCGGAAATGCCATCCCCAGCCATGGCTTCGATTTCAGGGGTGATTTGGGAAATCACGTCAAAGCGTTTTGCGGTTGGATCAAGGCCCGGATTGGCGCTGTAGAACCCGTCGACATCAGACAACAGCACCAGGCAATCGGCGCCAACAGTCACCGCAACCTGTGCGGCCAGGCGGTCATTGTCGCCATAGCGGATCTCATCCGTGGCGATGGTGTCGTTTTCATTCACAATCGGCACAACGCCCAAGGACAACAAAGTTTCCAGAGTTGCGCGTGAATTTAGGTAACGACGGCGGTTTTCACTGTCCTCCAGCGTCACCAGCACCTGCGCCGTGGTGATCTGATGCGGGGCCAGCGCGTCTTCATACGCGCGGGCCAGTTGGATTTGGCCAACAGCGGCTGCGGCCTGTGATTGTTCCAGCGCAAGTTCCGCCGGAGGCAGCCCCAGGACCCCACGGCCCAAGGCGATAGAGCCGGAAGAGACCAAAATCACGTCTTTGCCCTGGGATTTGAGCCAGGAGACATCGCCCGCAAGGGTTTTCAGCCAGTCCGATTTAAGCCGCCCGGTTGCGCGGTCGACCAAAAGGGCCGAGCCGATTTTGACCACAACCCGTTTGGCTGCAGTCAGGGTTGCCACGGCGCGGGCTCCTCAGCAGGTTTTTGACGGATACGGTCGTCTTTGATTTCGCTGCGCACGCTGCGCAGCACCTCGTTCAGCCCTTCGCGGCTGACGCCGGACATCTGCATGACAGGACCGCCCACTTCGGCCTCAAGCGCGGCCTGTGCCTCGGCGCGTTCTTCATCATCCAGCGCGTCAATTTTGTTCAGCGCTGTGATGCGGGGCTTATCCGCCAGTGCGCCGCCATACGCTTCCAATTCGTTGATAATGGTGCGGTAATCTTCGGCGATGGTCTCGGACGTGCCGTCGATCAGGTGAAGCAGGACAGCACAGCGTTCCACATGGCCCAAGAACAGATCGCCCAGACCGCGGCCCTCGTGCGCGCCTTCGATCAGACCCGGGATATCGGCCATCACAAACTCCGCGTTATCAATCCCCACAACGCCCAGGTTTGGGTGCAGCGTGGTAAAGGGATAATCGGCGATTTTGGGCCGCGCATTGGAGGTTGCGGCCAAAAAGGTGGATTTGCCCGCATTGGGCAGGCCCAGAAGCCCGGCATCCGCAATCAGTTTCAGACGCAGCCAGAGGGTCCGGTCAATGCCCTCTTGGCCCGGATTGGCCCGGCGTGGGGCCTGGTTGGTGGCCGATTTAAAGTGCAGGTTGCCAAAGCCGCCATTGCCACCTTTGGCCAGCAGCACCTTTTGTCCAACTTCGGTCAAGTCGGCCAATACGGTTTCCTCATCCTCATCCAGGATCTCAGTCCCGACGGGCACCCGCAGGACAATGTCATCCCCGTCACGACCGGTGCGTTGACGGCCCATGCCGGATTGGCCGTTCTGGGCAAAGAAATGCTGTTGGTAGCGGAAATCGATCAGCGTGTTCAGACCATCGACGGCTTCGGCATAGACCGAGCCGCCCTTGCCGCCATCGCCACCGTCGGGGCCACCGTATTCGATGTATTTCTCACGTCGGAAGCTGACGCAGCCGTTTCCACCGCCGCCCGAACGAATGTAAACCTTTGTCAGGTCGAGGAATTTCATATCAGCTCCTGTGCACCTGATCCATCGGTGCGAAAACGTAAGACGAGGGCAGAAGGCCGGTGCCTTTTGCCCTTTGGGTTGGTTTTGCCTGCTTTACCGTAAACGAGCCCGGGGGCCAATCACAGTTTTCGGCTGTAAGTCCAGGTTGGGACGTTTGCGTCGCGTGCCACTGAGAAGGTTTCCGCATCGCCCAGATATTCAAACCCGCAATGGGTCAGCACACGGGCGGAGGCCGGGTTGTCCTGAAAGGCGGTGGCAAACATGGCGGCATCTTCAAACGGATTTGCGTCAATCAAGGCCTGCAAAGCCTCGGACGCGACTCCGGTGTTCCAGAAGGTCGGCGCGATCCAAAACCCCACTTCGGATTGGTTGCGATCCATCCGTTTCAAGGAGATGATCCCCATCAGTTCCGCGCTGCCGTCCCGCAAGCCATCAATGGCCCAGACGTATTCGTTCTGCTCGGCCTGCATGGCGCGTGTCACGAATGCTTCGGTTGCACCGGGCGGCAAGGGATGGGGGATAGAACTGGTCATTCCGGCCACCCGTTTATCGGACGCATAATGGGAAATCAGCCCCTCGTCGGATTTCCGCAGCGGGCGCAGATCGAAGCGTTCGGATTCAATCGGGTGTTGTGCAGCGATTTGATCCAGGCTCATGTTAACGCTCCTCCTTTGAACGTATATCCCACAGCAGGGCCTCCTGCCCTGCCATATGCAGACACATGAATGAGATAAGTTCGAGCATCCACCCGTGCAATATCCCTCCCCAACATGCGCGTCGATGTGAAGCGACGGGCCTGCCTCTCTCCCATATGGGAAGTGATATTGATATTATGTAACTTAAGCATGTGTCCAGCATCAAAAGCAAAGGGGGACCGGCCTTATAGCCGATCCCCCTGAATTTTTCATTAACCTTTCAGGTTCGGCTTACTCAGCGGCCTCCGCCACCGGGAGAACCGAAATAAAGGTGCGGCCTTTCAGGCCTTTTTGGAAGCTTACTGCGCCTTCGACAGTTGCAAAGATGGTGTGATCTTTGCCCATGCCAACGCCTTCGCCCGGCCAGAATTTGGTGCCGCGTTGACGTACAATGATGTTGCCTGCGTTTGCAGCCTGACCACCATAGAGTTTTACGCCAAGACGACGACCGGCAGAGTCGCGACCGTTACGGGATGAACCGCCAGCTTTCTTATGTGCCATAAGTGTCTCTCCTTAGCCTTAGGCCAGCTCTTTGGCCTGTTCCACCCATTCGGGCTTCACTTTGATGGTGTCGATAGCAGCAATTGCGTCGTCAGACAAGGCTGCGATCTGGGCGAAGGTGGACAGACCTGCTTCTACCAATTTCTTGGCAGCTGCGGGGCCAACACCAGTCAGCTTGGTCAGATCGTCTGCGTCACCTGCGGCAGCGACCGGAGCGGCCTTTGCAGCAGCTGCCGGAGCAGCGGAGGTTTCGCCTTTGCCGGTTGCAACTTTGATACCGGTTTTGTCTGCGCCAGACGCCAGGATCTCGGTGATCTTGACCAGGGTCAGTTTTTGACGGTGACCTTTGGTGCGCTTGGAGCTGTGTTTACGACGACGTTTGACAAAGTTGATGACCTTGTCGCCCTTGATCTGGTCGATCACTTCCGCTTGTACGGCTGCGCCGTCAACCAGAGGTGCGCCAACAACCGGAGCGTCGCCGCCCAGCATCAGGATGTCGTTGAATTGAACAGTTTCGCCAGCGTCAGCAGCCAGTTTTTCAACACGCAGGACATCGCCTGCCTGTACTTTATACTGCTTGCCGCCAGTCTTGAGGACCGCGAACATTGCGTTTTCCTTTTGTTACCCGCGTCCTACGGTCCCCGGTTGGGTGTTTTGGCAGCTTGCGCTCCCACCTCGAACAGCGCGCCCTTGTGGGCGTATGACAGAATAATCCCGGCGCAGACAGAATCCGTGCCGGGATGCGGCCTTTTGCAGTTCGTCACCCGCAAAGTCAACTGTTTTTAGAAGCCAAGGTTCAGATATCTTCGCTGGGACCAATTTTACCCAGCCGGTACGCCAGTTCTTCATAACGCGACGCCGTGATCTCGAACTGGATGGCGTTCAACAGCCGGTAGACTTCCTGCATCTCTGGCGTTTCCAGCGCATCGGAGTAAGTTTCCAGCTCTTGGTTGGTGAACCCTTGATAGGCATAGGCGGATGAGGTCAAGGCGCTTTCCACCATCTCAAGGCGCATCTCGTCTTCCTGCTCAGCCAAGAGACCTTTTAAGGCATCAGGTTCAAGCTGCAATTCGATGATCCCGGCGGTTTCGGCGGCAACAATAAAACGGAACTGAACCTCTTGTACGGCTTTCACCGAGCTCTCACCAGCGTCAACCGCGCGTCCCATGCGTTTCAGGATATCGACCCGATTGTCACCAGCTTGGACCAGATCTGCAACAATACGACGTCCAGCGATATGTTTGGTGTCGCTGTCTTCCACCAAATGAGAGGCGTTTTCGGCCTTCACAAGCCGTTGGCCGAGCTCCGTTGCATAGAAGGCCTCAGCATGCGTCAAGGCCGCGTCGCTGAGCGTTTCTTCCAGATAATCCAAGGCTTGATTGCGCATGTCAGGAAGTGAGAACACGGTATCGGCGATCCCATCCCAGGCACCGCCAAAGTCCTCAGGTGTGAGGCCAATCATCCCAGGCGCGCTTTCGGCGGACAGGGCGATACTGTCCAAAGCCACGTCAAACCCTGTTACGTTTAAAAAAGTCTCGATCCGGGCACGATCAGCCGCTTGGGCGGTCGCGGTGGCCAAGGTCAAAGCCAGAAAACCAGCGACAAAAAAAGCGACAAAAAATAAGGGGCGCGGAAGGGGTGTTTTTGTAATCATGTACAAGACCTTAAGGCAAAGCCCAAAGGGGACAAGGAAAAATGCGATCTTCTAAAGAAAGTTTGATTTTCCTCTTGCGCCCCCTGCCCGTCCCCTTTAAACGCCCCTTCACACTCCACCGCGGAGAGGTGCCGGAGTGGTCGAACGGGGCGGTCTCGAAAACCGTTGTCCCTTCACGGGGACCCAGGGTTCGAATCCCTGTCTCTCCGCCATTATCCCTCATCACTTGTTTTGAGTATTTAAATCTACCAACGACCACACCGTGTGAGTCGGTCGTCACAGGTGTTTTTGTCTTTGATTTTAAAGAGTAAAGTCGAAATCAATACCCTAGTTTTGTTGGGATTTCCATTTTCGATAGATTGACGAAAATGGAAATCCCAAGAATGAAAAACACAACTTTCACGTTAAGTTGTTAATGAACTCAATAATTCTACTTAAAGTAATCGCAGGTTTCCTTGCCGGACCTCACCCTCCTAGCCAGAATGAACTCCAAAGTTCAATCCACCTAAGAGGATGAGAATGCCTGATATTTTTTATAGTTACCTTAAACCCATAAGACCTTTCATTCGAGCATGGCTGCGCCGATGAGCATTACCGTTATCGTCGAACTCAACTTGAAGGCAGATAAGCTCGATGAGTTTGAGCTGATGTGCCAGGGTTTACTGCCTCAAACCCGGCGCCGTCCGGGGAACTTGGGTGTTCAGGTGAAACAAGACCAGGATGATCCCGCACGGATAATAATGATCGAAACCTGGCGCACCCGGGCGGATTATGAGGGCTACAACGCCTGGCGGCAGGATCGGGGCGATTTTACGGTTTTGGCGGGCATGGTTACAGACACGCCGACACGTCGGTTTCTGGATCATGTGCCGGTTTGAGCCTGAGGCCTGGGTGCGCTAAAATGGGGTTCCGCGATGTTTCGCAGAACCCCGATGCATCAATCTCTGCTAACCGGTGTTCCCTCAGCCCACATCAGGCGTCACCAGGTCAAAACACCATTAGGCTTTGGCCTGAAAGTCAGACCGCTGCCCCATCCCCATGTTTGGTGTTCAAAGATTGAAGCAACACGTGAGCCGTGCGCGGGGTCAGGTCATGCGCGGCCAGTTTTTCCAAAATGCGCTGTTTAAAGTCGTCTGATTGCGCAGCCCCTTGGCGCAACGTGACAATGCGATCCCCTGCAAGGAGGGTCTCAAAAGCCTCCTCAGGCGAAACCACGTCCTCAGTGGACAGGATCCGGTCCAGAACACGGGCCCGAATGCGGGCGTCATCGTCGCGCAAGGCGGACAAGACGCTCTCTTTCTGGGTCAACACGCGAGCGGCCGCAACGCGCACCATGGCATCGGTGTCGTCGTGGCAATTCCCAAGCGCTGCGCAGAGCGCGGGGTGTGTGTCAGGCGCTTGCGCCGCGTATTCCGCACAACATGCGCGAATGTTTGCATTGCGGTCTTTGAGCCCCGCCAGAAGCCGGACAGCGTCCGCCTCGGTGATGCGCAAATCATCCAGACGCGCGACCAGTGCCCGATAGGCCCCATATCGCAGTGTGTCGTCCCCCGCATGCGTCATTGCCAGAACGGCTGCGCCGCTGCGTGGGTCGCGCAGGTCCTGGAACAGTGTCAAAACAATCCGGGCCAGATCCGGAGCGATCTCTGTGGGACCTTCGATGGCCTGGCGTTTGCGGTTTTTGCCCTGTTTGCGTTCGGGGGATGGTTTGCCTTCAGCTTTGGTCTCTCTTGGGGATGCGGTTCGATTGATCTGGATTGCTTCCAGTGTCGAAACCGCTGTCTCACTTGGGGATGTTGCCACAATATCCCCTTTGTCCGACACTTTCAGCCGTGGAGCTTCGGCTGTCACCGCCACAGGGTCGGGGGTCTCCTGCGGGGGCAGCAATACGGCTTCAGCGGCGGCGGCCAGTGCCTCAACCGCGTCCTCATCCCCGTCCCTGCCCCGCGCGGCAAGGTGGCGGCCAGCTGCCGCGCGCACTTGTTGGGATGGGTTGGACAGCAGTGAAATCAAACGCTCGGTCGCAGCCTCGTCCTGCAAATCGGCCAAGGCAGATACTGCCAGAACGCGGGCCTCCAATGGTCGATCTGCTGCGCGCGCAATCTCCATCAACAAATCAAACGGTGTTGTAGGCGCCAAACGGACCCAGTTCCGGGCAACTGCGCTGACCAATGGACCATCATCCGTGCGGGCCCATGCGACCATATTCGCCAAAAGCGTTGCGTGAAAATCGGCGTTTTGCGGCCGGTCCACCAGATCCAGCGCGGCGGCCTGCACTTTTGTGGAGGGATCTGCCAAAGCTTCGATTGCAAGCTCTGGATCCGCCGCCAAACGCAACGCAGCCTGGCGCACCAGTTCCGAGGGGTCTTGTGTTGCGGCCTGCGCCAAACGCGGGTCGTGAACCGGCATATGGTTCAGGATCAATGCCCGAACCTCGGGGTTTTTATCCTGCCATAGGGCGTCGATCTGATCCACCAGGGCCATCGGATCGAGGCGTTCCAAGATTTCCAACGCGCGTTTGCGCGGCAGCCCGGTTTCCGTCTGGACAATAGCCAACAGCCAGATCAGACCGTCCTGACCCATTTGTGACAAGGCCTCAAACACCGGTTGATCCAGATTCTGGCCAAATTCATCATCACGGGCGGCCAGCATATCCGCGATTGCGTCAGAGGCACCCAAATGCCCGAGCGCGCGGATCACAGCCGCCTGCACCTCCAGCCATTCGTCCCACAGGCCCGCCTCATCTTCCCAGGCAACCTCGTCTTCGGCGCGCGACAGGGTCAGCTTGCGAAACAGCGGAATGGAGGCGTGATCCTTGAGCATGGCCAGCAGGACCACGGCGGCCAGCTTGACCTCTCGCACAGGGTCGCCGGTTAAACTGTTGCGGATGGTGTCACAGTCTTCGGGTTGGGCAAAATCCTGCAAGGCTTCCATTGCATCGCTGCGCACATCAGGGTCCTGGTCCAGCAGCGCCCCCAGCAGGGCCTGACGCACCCTGTCGTCACCTGGGGCAACTTGTGCCATGGCCTGCACGGCGTCGGTGCGGATGACATCATTTCCATCCGCAAAATGCATCAACAGGGTTGGGACGGGATCAAAGTTTTCGCCGCGTTGGGGAGACACGTGTTGCAGCATTGTGGGCCTCTTTGAGGATGAGTGAAATGTTCAATTCGTGTTTTGAAAACTGGCCCCGGCACAGGTCTGGGGAGGTTGAGACCGCCGGAGCCAGGGGGGCGATGCGCGCCCTGCCCGTTTCAGGCAAGGAGCGCACCACAAGGCCGATCAAGCGATGTCGCGACGGGCAAAGGACATAGAGCGCATCTGTGTTTTATAAGGGCTTTCACCCATTTTACGTACTTTGCCGACACCCATCTTGTAGTTGTAGTTGCCGCTGATCCAGTCCACCACGCGACCAGCCAAAGCATTGGCGGGTTGGGCGGTGTGCAGGAAGTCCATGTAGCCCATGTTCTCCTTTACAGCGGGGGTGACAATCGCCACAGCGGTGATCGCCGCTTTGGTCAGCTCGATATGGCCGTGTTCCATCAGCTTGGCGAAGTCAAAGTCATCGCCTTCGACGCCCACGATGGTGTCTTTTTGAACTGGGATCCGCTCGGAATAGACCTGCACATAGTCACCGCTTTCGATGCCGTGTTTTTCGGCAAACTCCGGGTGCAGCTCGATCCAGTTTTCCGGCCAGCGCTGCACGATGTACGGGCGGCGACGGTCATCATAGCCGGACTGCCAGCGTTCATTGATCCGGCCCGAGGTGATCCACAGCTCGTCCTCGCTCTCACGCGGTTTCAGCCATTCCCAATAAGAGCTGAACAGATCCCAAGGCGCTTTCTGAATGTTGCATTTCCCGGTCTGTGAGTTGAAGTGGGTCAGCTTCTTGTTGAACATATTGGCCCCACCCGGCCCGGTATCCGGCAGTTTGCGCGTGGTGTCATGCAGCCGTTTGGTGCCCTCCAATGTGCCATCTTCGCGCATCAGAACGGGACCTTGGATCCCATTGGTGCCGAACTCGCCCAGCTTTTGGTGCAGGGTTTTGCCTTCGCGTTTGGCGGCCACAAGAACCATGTTAAAGTCCTTGCGCGAGCCACGGGAATGGCGGGCCCCCTCCTCGATCACATCGTTGGAGTTCTGCCAATCAAAACCTTCAAAGCCCATCTTCTTGGACAGCTGCGCAATGATCCACCAATCGGGTTTTGCTTCACCCGGCGCATCATAGAACTTGGGGTAAACCCGCAAGCGCCGTTCACCATTGGCGCGGGTAAATGTGTCCTCACCCCAACCAGAAGCCGGGAAGATGATATCGGCAAACCGTGCGCCAATTGGGTCGACCAGATAGATGTCCTGGTTGATCACCACCGTGCCACCGCTGTCCGCGCGCGCTTTTAGCGTGTCGATGATCTCTTGCTTGTCAAAGGATCCGACCTGATGCGGGTTGCGCACGGTCAGCTCTTCGAATTTGGCCTGCAAGGACTGGCTGCCGCACATTGCCTGCACCCAAGTGGTGCCGATCACATGCGCCAACCGGGTGTGACCGGCCATAAAATACCGGTCTGTATCCATTGCGCGACGGCGACGGCCAGGCAGTTTCTCGGGCGATTTGTTGCGGGGATAGCCACCGCCGCGCAGGCCTCCACGCTGGTGACCGCCGGCACGGCCAATGACCTGACCGGGGCGGCCACCGGCCCCAACTGTAATGCCCAAGGCGGAAATCGCTTGGGTGTTGCCGGTGTTGTTGGACCAGTAAAACCCCTTTTCGATCATGATCGAGGTCTTGGGACGGCTGCCATCTTCGCGGGGTTTGGCCATCCATTCGGCGGCGGTATAGATCTTCTGTACGTCGATCTGCGCGATTTCAGCGGCTTTCTCGGGCACTGCATAGTCCTGCGCCATCAGCCAGTCGACCCAATCGTCAAAGCCTTTGGTCTGGAATTTGCCCCAGGTGGTGCGCCACTGCCATGGGGTGTTGCGGGTGCCCTGGCCAAAGCCTGATGAGCTTTCCCATTTGTTGTTCACCCAGTTCTTGATCCATTCTTTGTCCTGCCAGCCGTTTTCCACGATGACACGGGCAATGGCCAGAACCACCGGAAGGTCGGTGCCCGGCTGGATATCCAGAACCAAGCCGCCATTGGCTTCGGCAAAGGCGGTGCCTGCAGACCGGCGCGGGATCATAAAGATCGCCTTTTGCCCGCCCTGGATTGCCGGCATGATATAGTCGGTGAACAAGATGGTCTTGGTCTCATAAGGATCGGTGCCGCACATTAGCAATGTGTCGGCCTCTGCCCAGTCGTCATATGAGGGGCCAAAGTTATCGAACCCCGCGTCCCGGAAACCCGGCGTCGAGGTTACGTCTGACGGCGTGTCGTGGAAGGTAAAGTTCGCGGTGCGGATATTGCCAAGCGCATACTTTGTGATGGCATATGTGTTTTCCATATAGCCATAGGAAAAGGTTTTAACGCCATAGGCATTGGTGCCATGTGTTTTCAACACGTGTTTGCCAACCTCGGCTGCTATTTCCAGAGCAAAATCCCATGTCACCGGCATCAGCACGCCAAACATCCGGATCATCGGCGATTTCAGGCGGTCGCGGGTTGGGGTCTGCGGGTTATAGACCTTTTGCGCAATCGCCCCACCCCGGATCGAGCTGTTGCCCGAATAGTTCACAAATTCTGTGTCCTTGTCGGGGATGATCACCACATGGTGCGGCGCGCCGTTGTGCAGGACGATATTGTGCTGCGTGGGGGCAATCCAGGGGCCCAGCGGGCTGACCGGGAAATCCTCACCAAAGGCGTTTTGATCGGCGGCCGGGCCACCATTTTTGCCGCCTGCAACGGGCCATCGGTAGACTTTGTAGCCGCAGGCCACGATGCAGTAATCACAAGCTGTAGGGATCACCTCTGCGTCTGGCGGCGGCAGGGGGACGAATTCCTCGGGGACATAGTATGGGGTGGACATGTCTTTGTCTCCTTAACCCTGAAGATTGTCGAAACGGCCATAGATCAACCCGAACATGCCGACGGCGTAGATGTCGTCGCCGTCCACTTCGAGCAGGACCTGTGGCAGGGATTGATAGGCCTGACCCGAGATGAAGATCCCGTGGCGGGTCAGATCAAAAGTGGTCAGGTGCAAGGGGCACGGACCCAGCGCCTTGTCAGCGGCCTTATAGGTGCCCTGCAACGGCCCCCCTTGGTGGGTGCAGGTATAGTTAAAGGCCACCACATCCGCATCGGGGCCAATGCCGCCGCCCACTTTGGTGCCAAGCTTGACCAGAATGCTTTCGGCGTATTGCCCCTCGTCCGGGTATTCAAAGGACAAGGGCTCGTCGGTTTTCAACTCAGACAGCTTGCCAATCAGCTTGCGGGGATAGGTGGAGACCACGGCGGGTGTCTCAGCCTCAGAGAGGCCCGGAATACCCACCATCACCACGGTGGTGGTCAGCCCCGACGTCAGCAGAAACTGACGCCGGTTCATCAGACATTTGCGCGTGCCCGCCTTTTGGGCTTCGCCGTTCTCGCCATTGACGGCGGCGGCGATGTGCGGATCAAGATCTTTCATCTTGTCACTCCTCGTCTCAATTGAAGGCCGCAGGGGATGGCAGCGGCTCCATGGTTGGAAGGTCAGGTTCTTCGATCAGGATTTCCTCGCCCGACAGGGTCAGGAGGAAAGCCACAAGATCGGCTTTCTCATCCGCGCTCAGGCCAAGGGGCTGGATCTGATCGGATTTATTCGCGGCGAACTCGTTTACACCGCCGCCCTGGTTGTAGAACTCCACAACATCTTCGAGCGTCTCCAACATGCCGTTGTGCATGTAGGGATAGGTGTATTTGGTGTAGCGCAGCGACGGTACGCGGAACTTGCCCTTGTCGGACTTCTCCTTGGTCCGGAAATAAAGGCCGGGATCATCCTTGGTGGTGCGATACATCTCTTCGGTGGAGCCTTTGGCATAAAGCTCAAACCGGAATGTAATCTGCGCCAGCTCATCCTCTTGCCAGCCGTCATAAGCAGGCACACCAAGGTTGTAGTATTTCTCGTTGGTGAGCATCGGCCCGTCATGGCACGAGATACAGCCCGCTTTGCCAGCAAACAGCTCAAGCCCGCGGATCTCTTGTGCGTTCAAAGCGCTGTCATCACCACGCATATAGGCGTCAAATGGCGTGTCGGTCTGGTTGATCGTACGCTCAAAGGCGGCAATCGCATCATAGGCGTGGCGCACATTGGGCCAGTCATCGCCAAAGACATCCGCAAAGCGCTCCCGGTATTCCGGCACAAAGGCCAGGCGGCTTTCCATCATGTCGTCTTCGCCATTGCCCGCAACACCACCACGGGCGGCAGAACGCGCCTGGTGTTCAAGGTTGCCAGAAGATCCAGCCCAGAACAGTTTGCTGTAATAGGCCGAATTCACAATGGTCTGGCTGTTGCGCCAGTGGGTTGTGCCCGGATAACCAAACGAGATCGGTGCCTGCACGGCCCATCCTGCATCCGGCAGGTGGCACGAGGAACAGGGCATGCCGTAGTTGCCGGACAGGATCGGATCAAAGAACAGCAGTTTGCCCAGTTCAACCTTGGCGTCGCTTTGAGGGTTGGATCCGGGGATCGGTGCCTCGCCCAAGGGAGCAAGCCCTGCGGGACGTGGTGCCTCTCCCAGCGCTGGGCTGGCCAAAGCGGTCAGGCAGACGAGGATTGCGGTTGTTGTTTTCATCATGGTCCCTCTCCTCAGTTGGTTGCGTTCAGCCAGTCATTGATCAGCACGTAGTCAAAATCGTCTTCGCGCCAGACATAGGCATCGATGTCGAAGCTCTCGCCCGACATGGCTTTGAGGTATTCCACCAGATCAGACTGTTCCTGATCGCTCAGGTTCAGGGGCTTCAGGCGGTCGTCTTTCAGGGGATCATCACCGCCACCTTGGTTGTAGAAGGCCACAACCTCTTCCAGTGTTTCGAACACACCGTTGTGCATGTAAGGCGCTGTATATGTCAGCTCGCGCAAGGTCGGGGTCAGGAAGGTGCGTTTGCTGTCGTCTTCATGGGTGCGGATAAAGGCACCCAGATCTTCGCGCAGGTTCATATAGTTCTCGACACCCATGAACTTGGCATAGGTGACAAAGGCGGAATGGCGTTCGGGATCTGCCCAGATCTCCGCATTGCCAGGAACGCCGGTGTTATGGACCTGATCATCGGTATAGCGCGCGCCGGTGTGGCAGGATGCGCACTGGCCTTTGCCTTCAAACACAACCTGCCCGCGCTGGGCGGCCTCGGACAAGTCACCGGTTTCCACCGGAGCGCCGCGGGACACGATGGTTTTCATAAAGTCCATCAGCGCATTGCGAGCCCCGCCGTTTGAGGGTTCGGACATGCCAGCCGCCTTGAACATCTCCACATAAACCGGGTCTTGCTTCATGCGTTCCTGCATGATGCGCATGTCCATATTCATCAGATAGGTCTCGGTGATCATCTCACGCGCGACATCGTTCAAATTGGTGCCCAGACGACCGTCATGCATCCACGCGCCGCGGTAGCCGACGTTGGCCAGGGTTGGGGCGTTGCGGAAATGCGCAGCGCCGGTATAAGCCGCGGACAGCGCTTCGCCGTCGGTAAAGGCGCGCGCCGGGTCGTGACAGCTGGCGCAGGCAAGGCTTGCATCGCCTGACAGGCGGGTGTCGTAAAACATCCGTTTGCCCAGTTCAGCCCGCGCAGCGTCGACATCGATCGGGGGAATGGGCACCGTGTCCTGCGCGATGGCGGCCGTGCCCGCCAACAAAGCGCCCATCAAGGTGAGTGTTCGGATCATTTTGACCTCCTGTCCAGCCGATCAGCGGAATGCTGTGTGCCTGCGGGGACTGGACAGAAGGGTCAGACAAAGCTGGCCGGTGCATGCTGCACCCTGGCTTGCGTCCCGGCCGCAGGCGAGTGGCCGGGTTGTTCCACGCAATCGGTTTATCCAATCGTGAAACGCCAAGTGTTGCGGGCAGGCTTACAAAACGTTCTGAAGTGTTACGGTTTGTGACGGCGGCTTGGCCTGTGATACCGGCGGGTCCAACACGCTGCGCAATTGCTGGGCAAGACGGGCCGGATCCACGGGTTTGTCCAGCACCACCGGCGCTGGGCCTTCCACGTTGATGGCAGAGGGGGAGTATCCCGTGCAGATGATCACCGGCAGCCCCGGCCGCAGTCGCCGGATTTGTGTCGCAAGGGTTGCGCCGGACATGTCCGGCATCACCATATCCGTGATCACCGCATCAAACCGTCCGGGATCCGCTGCATATTTCTCCAGCGCAATCACGGGCGAGGTATAGGCCTCCACTCGGTAGCCCAGCCGCATCAACAGGCGCCGCCAGGTCGCCGCAATTTCGGTCTCATCATCCACCACCAGGATCCGCTCCTTGCCACGAGGCAGTTGCGCCTCTGAGCCGCTGTCCGGAACCGTTGTCAGATCCGTCGCGGGCAAGAAAATATCAAAACGTGCGCCCTGCCCTTGCACGCTGTCCACCAGCACGCGACCTCCCATCTCTTCCACCAGGCCTGCGACCACCACCAGCCCAAGCCCGGACCCTTTCCCAAGGGGTTTTGTGGTGAAAAATGGGTCAAACAGACGCCTGCGCACCTCTGCCGACATGCCGGGGCCGTTGTCTTGAATGGTCAACCGCATCCATCCTGCTTTGAGCGGTCTCAACCCATCTGGTGTTTCGGTTACGCGATGGGCCGTAAGACGCACAACGCCCTCATGAACGCCAATCGCTTCGGCTGCGTTTCGAACAATGTTCATCACAATCTGATGCAGATGGGTTGGATCGGCCAAAACGCCATGCGGACCGTCCGTCTGATCAACCTCAATCCGCAGTGTCGGCGGAACCGAAGCCCGCAGCAAGCGCTGCACTTCCTGCGTGATGACATCCAGATCAACGGGTTGGGACTGACCGGGTTCGCGCCGCGCAAAGGTCAACAATCCGCGCACCAGGCTTTGGGCACGTTTGGCTGCAATCTCGATTTGATCGATCTCACCTGCCAAATCGCTGCCCTCGGGGGCGTCGAGCGCCGCCAAATGTGCTGCCCCGATGATGGTGGTCAGGACATTGTTGAAATCATGCGCGATGCCACCCGCCAGCAGCCCCACCGCCTCAAGCTTTTGAGCCCGCGCCACCTGTTCCCGCGCCTGTCTGCGTTCGGTGATGTCTTCTCCGATGCCGACAAAACTGTGCACCTCGCCATCGGGGCCGCGCAGGGGCAAGATCAAAGTGTCGGTCCAATAGATCCCGCCGTCCTTTTTGCGATTACGAAACGTTCCATGCCAATCGCGCCCCTCCTCAAGGGCCTGGCGCAGGTCGAGGTAGGTGTCATCGCTGGTATCGCCGGACTGCAGGAACTTTGGCGATTTTCCAAAGATCTCAGCACTGCTCCAGCCGGTCACCTCCAAGAACCGCTTGTTAGCATAAAGAATTTTGGCGTTGCGATCCGTGATAATGATGGTCGCGGGGCTTTGTTCCACCACACTGGCCAAGCGATGTTCTGAGGCTTCGGCGGCGCGTCGTGCGTCCAATTCATCGGACAAGCGGTTTAACGTGTGGCCCATATCGTGAAACATCAGATATATAATGGTGCCAATGGAAATCGACGCCAGCACTAGGCCCGCGACGGAGGCAAAACCCACCGCAATAAGCGCGCGCCCCTCTTCCACAGCGGCAAACACACGCGTGGTGGAGGCAAGTCGCGCATCCGTCCAGGTTTTCTCAAGCTGTGCCAGCGCTAGCTTTGCGGCGCTGTCATCCACTTTGACCATCTGATCCAAAGCCTGCGTGCTGATACCTTCCCGCACGCCGCTTTGTGCCACTGCAAAATTCGCGTCATAAATCGCAATGGTGTCTTGCAAGATCCTGAGGGCCTTACGTTCATTTGGGTCCTGGCTATGGGCCAGATACTCTTCGATCACCGTGTTGAACTGTGTGACCTGTTGTACCGCTGTTTCCAGGTATGCAGGATCCCGCCGCAAGACGTAGTTTTTAAAATTGTGGATGATCCCGCCATACCCCAAATGCCCGCGGATTGTGCTGATCCAGACGCCTTTTTGACCAACATCACCGTTGTGATCCACCCAGCTGGCTTCGACTTCGCGAAATTTATGTTGCGTCTCCATTCCAAGGTAGACGCCCAGGCCCGATGACAGCAAGATCATCAAAAATGCCGCGATTCCAATTGCATAAAATCGTTTCGGGACTGCGATCATTTGGGCCATTTACGCTCACTGCGGTTTAAGGAATTTTCCGACAACAGTAATCGCAGCTGCAACGCAGAGGTTTGAGATGGATCAGAAAATCCTGGTTGTTGACGATGACATGCAATTAACCGCCTTTTTGTCCCGGTTTTTGGACAAACACGGGTTCAAGGTTCAGGTCGCAACATCCGGGGCGCAGGCGCGCGCCATGTTTGATCCTCATTTGGTTGATCTTCTGGTTCTGGATCTCAATCTGCCGGATGCCGATGGGTTTGATATTCTGAAAGATATTCGAAGAACCGCCAAGACGCCGGTGATTATGCTGACCGCACGGGATGAAGTGTTTGACCGGATTGTTGGTCTTGAACTGGGGGCGGATGATTATCTGACCAAACCCTATGAACCGCGCGAGTTGCTGGCGCGGATCAAGGCGGTGATGCGCCGGATGGAACCAGCCATACAGGGCAGCAGCGCCGCAGATCACTCTCATGCGCGGTTTTCTGGCCTGCACCTTGATCTCGCGAAACGCACTTTGGAGCGGGAGGACAGCAATCGGCCCATCTCATTGACTGGGGCTGAATTTGCTCTTTTGTCGGCGTTGGTTGGACGTGCGGGGCGTTTGCTCAGCCGGGATGAGATTATGGATACGCTGTATGGAAAATCAGTGACGATTACCGATCGGGCGGTGGACGCGCATATCTCTCGCCTCAGGCGCAAGATTGATCCCACGGGTGCGGATGTGTCTTTGATCCAGTCCATTCGCGGTGAAGGCTATATTCTGGCGGCAGAGGTGGAGTTGTCCTGAGGTTCGTCTTATGCTTTAAAATTGGTTTAACCTTTTGTTAAGGCGTAATAATTGCAAAAGTGAGGGGCGATCCCAGGCGGTTGGCATCGCACGAACGCAATGGCGTTAACCATAAAACCCGCCTTCAATTGCGTTTTGGATCGTCTGTGTTTACCTGAACGAAAGCTTTCAAGGCATTTGACGGTGGGTTCGGCCAGTGATTTCCATGTTTTGCATAAAAGTCGGAATGATATCGTAATGTAGAGATTTGTTTTGCATGTATGGTGCCATTTGGCACAGTTTACCCGAATATCGGGCTATGCATGCGTTGATATCTCTGAAGAAGCATTGTTGATCACTTCGAAACACGCCAACAGTTCGTTGCGAGTTTGCAAAATAGACGTGCTGACGCGCTACTCTTGGGTGTGATTTTGCAATGCCTGCTGTGTCTTGCGGTATTGCAAATCTAGTTTTGCGGTTTCGTGGCTGCATGGACCTGGGTTAACATTTACGGCTGATCTAATTACCAGACTTTGTCAGCTGTGCTGTTAACAAATGCAGGAACGCAAACCCGGTTTTGCATTCCTGCTTTGCAAAAATGTTCAATAGAACGCTTGCAGACCGGTTTGGGCCCGACCCAAAATCAAAGCATGCACGTCATGGGTGCCCTCATAAGTGTTCACCGTCTCAAGGTTGATCATGTGGCGGATCACCCCGAATTCATAACTGATGCCGTTGCCGCCATGCATATCGCGGGACATGCGCGCAATCTCAAGCGCCTTGCCGCAGTTGTTGCGCTTGATCAATGAGATCATTTCAGGCGCTGCATTGGCCTCATCCATCAAACGCCCGACCCGTAATGAGGCCTGCAGTCCCAAGGTGATCTCGGTTTGCATATTCGCAAGCTTCAGCTGGAAGATCTGTGTGTTTGCCAGCGGACGGCCAAATTGGATCCGGTCCAACCCATATTGGCGCGCAGAATGCCAGCAGGCCTCTGCTGCACCCATTGTACCCCAAGAGATCCCGTAACGCGCGCGGTTCAAACATCCAAAGGGACCTTTCAGCCCTTGTACATTGGGCAACAGTGCCTCTTCGCCGACTTCGACATTGTCCATGACAATCTCGCCAGTGATGGATGCGCGCAGCGAGGCTTTGTTGGCGATTTTTGGTGCGCTCAAACCTTTGGTGCCTTTGTCGAGCACAAAGCCACGGATCTTACCGCCATGCGCATCTGATTTGGCCCAAACTACAAAAACATCGGCAATCGGCGCGTTTGAAATCCACATTTTCGACCCGGTCAGACGATATCCACCCTCGATCTTTTCGGCCCGGGTCTTCATCGATGCAGGATCTGACCCCGCGTCGGGTTCGGTCAGGCCAAAACAGCCGATCCATTCACCGCTGGCCAGTTTCGGAAGGTACTTCTGCCGCTGCGCCTGGCTTCCGTATGCGTAAATGGGATAGATCACCAAGGAGCTTTGAACCGACATCATGGAGCGGTAGCCGGAGTCCACCCGTTCGATCTCCCGTGCGACCAGACCATAGGCAACGTAGCCCGCGCCAAGCCCGCCATATTCTTCGGGCAGGGTCACGCCCAACAGCCCCATCTCGCCCATCTCTTTGAAAATGGCAGGGTCGGTTGTCTCTTCCTCAAAGGCGTCCAGGACACGCGGGGCCAGCTTTTCCTCGGCATAGGCGCGTGCAGAAGCCGCGATCATCCGCTCTTCTTCGCTTAACTGGTCCTCCAGACGAAAGGCATCGTCCCAGGTGAACTTGCCCAGATCAGGGGCATCTTTGGCGCGCAGCGTAGGTTTGTCGTCAAGCATAGGGAAGCTCCGATGGGAAAATTAACGTTGTCGCAAGGGTAACCCGACAAAGGCGCAATTAAAAACGAGACTTTGGCTGATTTGTATGAGCATATGTCATACATGGTAGCTCCTCGACGATATTTCCCCTCTATGGCGGCCCTGCGCGCGGTTGAAGCCTTGGATCGGTTGGGCAGCGCGTCAGCGGCGGCCGGCGATCTTAATCTGACCCAAGGGGCCATCAGCCGACAGCTTCAATCGCTGGAAGCGCAAATGGGGGTGGATCTGGTGGATCGTAGTCAGAAACAGCTGCGGCTGACGGATCGGGCTGGGGATTTTGCGGCAGAGATCCGTCAGGCTTTGACAACAATTGCGCAGGCGACCCACAATCTGGTTCAGGAGCCCGTGGCAGGAACCCTGCATCTGGCAATTTTACCGGCCTTTGGCATGCGGTGGTTGATGCCCCGCCTGCCCGACTTTGCCCGGCTGCATCCGGATGTGACGATCAATATGGCGACGCGACTGCAACCGTTTTCCTTTGCAACCGAGAGCTTTGACGCAGCACTTCACTACGGTCGCGCACGGGATTGGCCCCATAGTGAAGGTATGCTTTTGCGCCATGAACAATTGTTGCCCGTGTGTTCGCCAGACTTCTTTGCGGGGCGCAACTTGAACGGCCCGCAGGACCTTGCCAGCTGCCCCTTGCTGCATATTCAGACGCGTCCCACCGCCTGGAAGGAATGGTTTGCCGCTGTTGGTGTGCCGATTGATCAGCCATTGGATGGGGCGGTGTTTGATCAGTTTGCGACGATCAGCCAGGCCGCACAGCATGGGATGGGTGTTGCCCTGATGCCGGATTATTTGGTGGAGCAGGATGTGGCGACCGGTCGGCTTGTGGCGCTTTATGATCGTGCGATTGAGACCGGAGGGGCCTATTACCTGATGTGGGCACGTGGCAATAATCGGCATCCTGGATTGACAAAGTTCCGCGACTGGCTGGCACCTCAGGCCCAAGCAGAGGATCCGCTGCCCCGATGAGGCAACGGATCAAAGGTTTTAACCCAGCGCGTAGCCAGCACCCCGGACAGTACGCACGGGATCCGCGCCACCATGTTGGGTCAGAGCTTTACGCAAACGGCCAATATGGACGTCAACCGTGCGAGTATCCACATAGATGTCACGCCCCCAGACCCGGTCCAGCAGCTGTTCGCGGCTCCAGACCCGGCCCGGCTTTTCCATAAAGGTCGACAGCAGGCGAAACTCGGTTGGTCCGAGCTTCAGAGGCTTTTCACTGCGGCTGACCTTGTGGGTTTCAGAATCGAGGATGATATCCTCAAACTCCAATCGCATCCCAACCGTTGCCGGACGGACGCGGCGCAGTTGCGTCCGCACCCGGGCCATCAATTCGATCACGGAATAGGGTTTGACCACATAATCATCGGCACCGGTTTCAAGGCCGCGGACCTTGTCCACCTCCTCGGATCGGGCTGACAACATGATGATCGGGATGGAACGTGTATCTGGGCGGGTTTTTAGACGACGGCAAACCTCAATCCCGCTGAGGTTCGGCATCATCCAGTCCAGAACAATGATATCCGGCGTATCTTCGTCGACGATCAACAGCGCTTCTTCGCCGTTTTCCGCTTTTACGACCCGGAAGCCATCGGCTTCCAGGTTATAGGCAAGGACCTCACGTTGTGCGAGCTCGTCTTCGACGACCAGAACAGTTGGCTGATCGGCTGACATTCAATTAACCCTCCTGGGGTGCAGTCGAAGTGGTGTCGCCTTTGACCCGCTCTTCGGCAGGAGTTTCACCAGCCACCACATAGATCACCTGTTCGGCAATCGCGGTCACGTGGTCCCCCATACGTTCGATGTTCTTGGCGATGAAATGCAGGTGCATGCACGGTGTGATGTTCTGTGGGTTTTCCATCATATAGGTCAGGAATTCCCGGAACATCGCGTTGTACATCTGGTCGACATCAAGATCGCGGTTGATCACGTCTTGCGCCAGTTCTGCATCGCGTTGAACATGGGCGTCCAAGGCGTCCTTGAGCATCAGTTCAACTTCGCGGGCCATCCGGCGCAGGGCTGCGCCGCTGTCCAGGATGTGGCCAGTCTGTGCCAGAACACCCGTCCGTTTGGCGATGTTTTTCGCATAATCCCCAACCCGTTCCAGGTTAGAGGCGATCTTCATAACCGAGAGGATCAGACGCAGGTCCACGGCTGTTGGCGACCGCAGAGCGATCACCCGTGCCGCTTCGGAATTGATGATCTCTTCGAGACCATCAATTGCCGCGTCATTTTCCAGGACTTTCTGTGCCAGTTCTTCGTCGCGGGTTTCCAACGCGCTTGCGGCTTCCATAATTGCCGCTTCAACCAAGCCACCCATTTTCATGATCTGGGCTTGCATCGCCTCAAGATCACGGTCGAAGGCCGATGTTATGTGTTGCTCGTCCATGTAATTTCCTAACCTTAACCAATGCGACCCGTAATATAGGCTTCGGTGCGCGGATCTTCGGGGTTGGTGAAGATCTGACCGGTGTGGCCAAATTCAACCAAAGTGCCCAGGTGGAAGAACGCTGTCTTCTGGCTGACACGCGCGGCCTGCTGCATGGAGTGTGTAACAATCACAACCGAATAGCGCTCGCGCAGCTCGTCGATCAGCTCTTCGACCTGTGCCGTTGCGATCGGGTCGAGCGCTGAACAAGGTTCGTCCATCAGCAGAACTTCCGGCTCGGTTGCGACGGCGCGCGCGATGCACAGACGCTGCTGCTGACCACCCGAAAGACCCGTGCCTGGCTTGTCCAGACGGTCCTTGACCTCTTCCCAGATCGCACCGCGACGCAGCGCGCTCTCGACGATTTCATCCAGTTCGGCTTTGGATTTCGCCAGGCCGTGGATGCGCGGGCCATAGGCCACGTTGTCATAGATCGACTTTGGGAATGGGTTTGGCTTTTGGAACACCATACCCACCTTGGCGCGCAGCTGAACCGGATCAACGCGTTTGTCATAGATGTCTTCGCCGTCCAGCAGGATGTTGCCAGTGACGCTACAGACGTCGATGGTGTCATTCATGCGGTTCAGACACCGCAGGAATGTGGACTTACCGCAGCCCGACGGGCCGATGAATGCGGTGACAGTCTTGTCTTCGATTTCGACGTTCACGTCTTTGATGGCATGTGCCTCACCGTAGTGAACATTGACGTCTTTTGCTGCGATTTTGGTTTCTTTTTGTTCCACGGCTCTGTCCGTAAATTGCATATCGTTCATGGCAGTGTCCTCCAATTACCAGCGACGCTCAAAGCGACGACGCAGGATGACGGCGAGTGTGTTCATTGTAACAAGGAACACGAGCAGGATGATGATGCCACCCCAGGCACGTTCATAGAACGCAGGGTCAGCACGTTTCGCCCATTCATAGATCTGGGCAGGCATGGCCGAGTTCGGGGCCAGAAGGCCATCAACCAGTGTTTCTGGTGGGTTGGAGGCGATAAAGCCAACCATACCAATCAGAAGCAGCGGTGCGGTCTCGCCCAAGGCTTGTGCGAGGCCGATAATGGTGCCGGTGAGGATACCAGGAGCAGCCAGCGGCAGAACGTGGTGGAACACGGACTGCATCTTGGACGCCCCGACACCCAGTGCCGCATCACGGATCGACGGTGGAACCGCCTTCAGCGACGCGCGGGTCGAGATGATGATGGTCGGCAGGGTCATCAGCGTCAGCACCAGACCACCCACCAGCGGCGCAGAGGTCGGCAGGTGCATATAGTTGATGAATACGGCCAGGCCCAGGATACCAAACACGATCGACGGAACCGCAGCGAGGTTTGAGATATTGACCTCGATGATGTCAGTCAGACGGTTCTTGGGCGCGAACTCTTCCAAGTAGATCGAGGCCGCAACACCAATGGGCAGCGCAAGCGCCAGAACCACCAGCATCATGGACAAAGACCCCAGCATCGCAACACCGATACCCGCAGCCTCGGGACGTTGGTCCGAAGCGTCAGCACCCAGAATGAAGTCAGCGTTGAAGGTTTTGACGATCACACCGGCATCCACCAGTTGGTCTACCAGCTCCAGCTGCTCAACCGAGATTGCTTTGTCGTTTTCAATGCTCTCCCGGGTTACGCGACCTTTAAGGTAGCCGTCGACACGGCTTTGCGCCAGAAAGCGGAACTCAACCGTTTCGCCGATCTTGTCCGGGTTGGTAGTCACATATTCACGCAGTTGGCCCACCGCGCCTTTGGACAGGATCCCTTCCAGGTCTTTGCCTTTCATATCGGTTTCGATGCCGATCTCAGCCAGTTTGGCTTCCATGGCCCCCCGGATCAGCGGGTTATAGCCAAAGGTCGTGACCTTTTTGATGTCATCAAGATCACGGTTGCCTTTTTTGTCCAGCTTGCTTTCCAGCAGCTCAACATTCAAAGTGACAAAGGTCTGCTGGAAGGCACCGGTGCCTTTGCCGATGATGTTGGTGACCAAGACGATCAGCATCATCAGACCCACCGCAATCGCGGCGATCCCATAGGCGCGGAACCGTTTCTCTGCAGCGTTGCGCGCCTTGGTCCGCGGCGTCAAGGCCAGCAAGGATGTTTTGGATGTATCCGACATTATTCGTACTGCTCCCGGTATTTGCGCACGATATAAAGCGCGAGAACGTTCAGACCCAGCGTCAGGACAAAGAGTGTCAGACCCAGTGCAAAGGCCACCAGAGTTTCAGGCGACGCAAAGTCGGTGTCCCCTGTCAGCTGGCTCACGATACGGGTGGTAATTGTGGTCATGCTTTCCAGCGGGTTGGCCGAGAACTTGGCAATCGCGCCCGCCCCCATAACCACGATCATGGTTTCACCAATGGCGCGGGACGCGGCCAAGAGGATCGCACCAACGATACCCGGAAGCGCTGCAGGCATAACAACCTGGCGGATTGTTTCCGACTTGGTCGCGCCCAGACCGAGCGAGCCATCGCGCATGGACTGCGGAACCGCGTTGATGATGTCATCCGACAGAGAGGACACAAACGGGATCAGCATGATGCCCATAACCACGCCCGCCGTCAGAACCGATGTCGCACCGGCCATCCATTCCACACCCAGCGCGCCACCTTTACCAAAGGTGTTCACCAGCAGCGGACCAACAGTCAGCAATGCAAACAGACCGTAAACGATGGTTGGGATACCCGCGAGGATCTCCAACAGCGGTTTGGCAAAGGACCGAACCGCGTTGTTGGCATATTCCGACAGGTAGATCGCTGCAAACAGACCCACAGGAACCGCAACCAGCAACGCAATGAACGAGATGTAGAGCGTGCCCCACAGAAGCGGCAGGATCGACAGTTCCGAGTCCCCGCGAAAGTTTGGAGCCCAGGTGCCGCCAAGGAAGAAGTCTGACGCGTTGTGCAGCTTGAAGAAGTTGATTGTCTCAAAGAACATCGACAAAACAATGCCGATGGTGGTCAAGATCGCCAGAGACGCGGCCAGGATCAACAGGGACAAGACGCCCTTTTCGACCACGTTGCGCGCGCGGAAATCTTTGTGCGTCTGCATGTAGGACCAGGCAAACCCGACAATTGCGAGTACCCCGATGACAATCCCCATCATGCGGTTTCCGGTTTTGCTCATGACCCGGTACCGTTGGGCCGCGCGCAAAACTTCGGGGCGCACGTCAGCACCCAAAGCCACGCCAACTTCGCCCAGGCGTCCACGAACGTCTGTAAATTCAGTGCGGAGCGAGCGTGCGTCATCAGCCGACAAAGCACCGCGGGCAACCGCGATATCCAGACCTTCGGCGACGCGACGGACGTCGCTCATGACCAGACCCAATGTGGGACGATCAGGCGCCATCTCGTCGGGGATCATTTTGGACACGCGAGATTCAATAAACATAGGCTGCACAAGCAGCCAAATGGCCAAAGCCCCGAGGGCAGGAACCAATGTGGTGAAGGCTACGTTATGCCCATAGTAGGAGGGCAGCGAATGAAGTTCTTTTGCGTCTCCACCTGCCGTCGACAACGCCCTTTGACGCCCGACGACAAAACCGGCAACCGCCAGCAAAAGGAGAGAAGCAACGAGCCAAAGAGTGGGCATTTAAAGCTCCGTTTTCGGAAACCGACAGAAGGATCTGTTGCAGGAAAAAAGTTGGCCGGGGCAGGTCACCCTACCCCGGCCACTATCTTAGGTGCGCGGGGCGAGCTTAGGAGTTGCCGCCCAGAACCGCTTCTGCGGAAACTGCTTCCTGAGTTTTAACCAGCTCAGGGTCAGCAACCAGACCGTACTCGGACAGCGGGCCGTCGGAGCCAGCAACTTCGTCAGATACGAAGAACTCAGCGTATTCTTTCAGGCCAGGGATCACGCCGATGTGTGCTTTCTTCACGTAGAAGAACAGCGGACGGGATACAGGGTACTCACCGGTCGCGATGGACTCGGTGGAAGGAACGATACCGGACATAGTTGCAACTTGCAGCTTGTCGGTGTTGTTCTCATAGAAAGCCAGGCCGAAGACGCCGATGCCGTCTTTGTTGCTTTCGATGCGCGCCAGGGTCTCGGTGTAGTCGCCGTCGATGTCAACGGAAACGCCATCGGTACGCAGAGCGATACATGCTTTTTCAGCAGCTTTTTTCTTGGCTTTGTCGCTGTCGCCTTCTGCGTTGTGCAGGAATGCTTCGAACGCGCCAGTTGCTTCACAGCCAGCCAGGATCACTTTGTCTTCGAAAACTTCACGGGTGCCGTGCTTGGTACCCGGGATGAAGGCTTGGATGTCTTGCGCAGGGAAGTCTGCGTTAACGTCGGCCCAAGTTTTGTTCGGGTTGTCAACCAGTTTGCCGTCAACCAGAACTTTGTCGGACAGAGCCAGGAACCAGTCGGTCGGGGTGTAAGCGAATTCGTTGCCGTTGATGTCGGAAGCGAAAACGATGCCATCATAACCGATGCGCACTTCGATGATGTCGGTAACACCAGCTTCGGCACATGCTTTGATTTCTTTTTCTTTGATCGCGCGAGATGCGTTTGCAACGTCGATGGTGTTTTCGCCAACACCTTCACAGAAGCGCTTCAGGCCAGCGGAAGAACCACCGGATTCAACAACCGGAGTTGGGAAGTCGAAGTTTTCGCCAAATGCTTCAGCAACGATAGAAGCGTAAGGCAGAACGGTGGACGAACCAGCAACCTGCACTTGGTCGCGAGCTGCTGCTGCAGTTGCGGATACGGCTGCAATTGCCAGCGCGGATGCGGTCAGTTTCACAAAGGACATATCTGTCTCCATGAGTAAGAGTTTTTTTTCGATCACCCCCACGATGATCTGTGGGACGTGGTAAGCGGGCCACATGAGCCTTTTGTGACAGGTATGTAACAGCTATATGACAATGGGCGTGGTTTGCTAAAAAAAACCACTGATTGTGAGAATCAGTGGTTACGACCTTTGAAAAGGGAAATTTCGCAAGTATGATTTAACATATTCAACATAAAGGCAAAATCACTGTAAAGACCGAGCCTTTGCCAACATGGCTTTCAACCCGCATCCGGCCGCGGTGCCGGTTTACGATATGTTTGACAATTGCCAGTCCAAGGCCGGTCCCGCCCATTTCTCGGGATCTGTGACTATCGGCGCGGTAGAACCGTTCTGTCAGCCGTGGCAGATGCACCGGGTCAATTCCGGGGCCATTGTCGATAACCTGAATACGTGCTGCTGCGGCCCGCACAGCCGGGTCCCGTTCCGACGCGTGCAGCCGCAGCTCTACCTTGTCGCCACCGTATTTAATCGCGTTTTCGACCAGATTGGTGAACACTTGTTGCAGCTGATCCGGGTCACCTTTGACGGTGATCCCCTCTTCGGGCACATACAGTTCCAATACCGTGCCCTGTGCCGCGGCCAGAGGTTCCAGCGTCTTGATGGTTGAAGCCAAGCGCCCGTTCAGGTCCACGTCTTCCTTGGGGCGCACCCGCTCTTCGCTTTCAACCCGGTTGAGAGACAGAAGATCGCCGACCAGACGATTCATCCGGTTGGCTTCACCTTCCATAATGTCCAAAAACCGATCCCGAGCCTTGGCATCATCTCGTGCAGGACCCCGAAGCGTTTCAATGAACCCCATCAGAGCCGTCAAAGGCGTGCGCAACTCGTGGCTGACATTGGCGACAAAATCCCGCCGCATCTGGCTGGCCTGTTCACGGTCAGTGACATCCACAAAGCTCAGCAGCGCAGCGCCGCCATTAACCGCTCCGATCCCTGGCACATAACGCAAGGTGACATCGAAACTTGTGTCTTGGGCACCATCATTGGACAGGTGGCGGGCCGACTTGGGGGCACGGTCATGCAGGCAGCCTTCGATCGCGGCAATCACCTGAGGTTGGCGCAGAATGGTCGCAAAGTGACGACCGACAATCGCGTTCCCCAGCAAGGAGATCGCCGAAGAATTCGCGCCAATCATGCGCTCGCTTTGATCAATTAACAGGGCCGGCTGTGGGATCGCATCCAAGAAACCGCGGATCAGATCGTCAGACATAACATACATCCTAATTTGAATGCGGCTCACTACCTCGGAATTGTAAAGGGCACGTGGCAAAATCCTTAACGAACGACAAAACCTATAGTTGCGTCGAGGTCGGGGTATATATCAGATCGGGCGCAAATCATCCCGAAACTTGCGCATATTCTCCTGATAAAGAACCGCGCTTTGGGTCAGCTTGGCAGCAAGGGCTGTATCCACTTCGCGCACCACTTTGCCGGGGGAACCCATAACCAATGAGTTGTCGGGAATGTCCTTGCCCTCGGTCACAAGTGCCCCTGCCCCGATCAGACAGTTTTTGCCGATCTTTGCGCCATTTAATATGGTCGCCCCCATACCGATCAGGGTGTTGTCTCCAATGGTACACCCATGCAGCATCGCCTTGTGACCGATGGTGCAATTGGTTCCGATGGTCAGCGGATAGCCTTTGTCGATGTGCATCACCACATTTTCCTGCACATTGGTGCCGGCCGAAATATGGATGATTTCATGATCCGCGCGAATGGTGCAGCCGAACCAGACCGAGGCGCCAGTGTCCAGCACGACTTGCCCGATCAGATTGGCATCCGGTGCCACCCAGGTGTCGTCCGCAATCTTCGGTTCCAGCGTGCCCAGTGCGTAAAGGGTCATGACATCTCCTCAAACTCGGCCTGCAGGGTGCGTACATGGTCCACCAATTGTGGCTGTTGAATGCGGCGCAGGCGGATGGCCGAGATAATGGTCTTGAGCGCCTCTTCTGTCGCATCAAGGTCGTCATTGACCAGCACATGATCATAAGACCCCCAGTGAGAGATCTCATCCCAGCTTTTCTGCATACGGCGGTCGATGGTTTCTGCATCGTCCTGGCCTCGGCTTTCCAGACGTCGTTTCAGCTCGTGAATGGAAGGGGGCAGCAAGAAAATCGACAGCGTGTGCTGGCCCAGGTCCGAGTTGCGAATTTGCTGCGCACCTTGCCAGTCGATGTCAAACAAGACATCCTGGCCTGCATCAATCGCCGCTTTGACCGGCCCTTTGGGGGAGCCATAGAAATTGCCAAAGACAAAGGCGTGTTCCAGCATTTCACCTTCTTTGACCGCGCTTTTGAAATCTTCGACCGTTGAAAAGTGGTAATCCTTGCCGTCTTCTTCGCCGGGACGTGGTTTGCGCGTGGTGGCGGAGACCGAAAAACAAATCGTCGGATCCCAGGCACGCAGACGTTTGGCCAGGGTCGACTTCCCTGCGCCGGACGGAGAGCTGAGGATAATCAAAAGACCGCGACGGTTGCTCATGCTGGATGCCCTTTCCTGGCCAAATTATTCGACGTTCTGAACCTGTTCGCGCATTTGGTCAATGACCGCTTTCATCTCCAGACCAATGCGGGTCATAGCGCTGTGCTGTGATTTGGAACACAGTGTATTGGCTTCGCGGTTAAACTCTTGCATCAAAAAGTCGAGCCGCCGCCCAACCGCTCCGCCTTTGGCCAACAGTTCCGCTGCGGCCTTGATGTGGGCGTCCAACCGGTCCAGCTCTTCGGTGACGTCGGACTTCACAGCCAGCAGCGCAAGCTCTTGGGCAACGCGGTCTTGGTCCAGCCCATCCACATTATCGATCACACGCGCCAGCGCCGCTTTAAAGGCGGCGTTTGCATCGTCTTTGCGCGTCTCTACGCAGGCCAAGGCTTGCGCGCGCAGATCTTCCATTTGGGCCAATTGACTTGTCAGGACCTGTTCCAGCGCCGCACCTTCGCTGCCCCGCATTTGAACGAATTCCGCCAAAAGGGTTTCGAAATCCTTTTTCAGAGCGGCAAGCAATGGAGCCGGGTCGGTCTCGGTTTGCTCTTGTTCCAGGACACCGCGCATCGACACCAGATCAGCGGCGGTTGCACGATCAAGGGGGATCCCATGCGTTGCCGCGTCTTTTTCGGCAACAGCCATCGCGGCCAACAACGACTGCAGGACTTTTTTATTGACGGCAAAGGTCTGTCCCTCTGCTGCTTCGGTGGAAATACGTATCGAAAGAGAGACATTCCCGCGCGAAAGTGCCTTGCCTAGTTCGGTTCTTAGGTATTGTTCTAGGCCTTCCAGCCAATCCGGTACCCGAAGGCGCAAATCCAATCCTTTTGCGTTAACAGAACGGATCTCCCAGCTCCACGCGTGGGTGTCAATCGTGCCTTGAGAAGAAGCAAAGCCGGTCATAGAACTGAGCGCCATGGGTAAACTCCATATAAAAACAAGGATTTATTTGTTTCCTATCCCTTTGGATAGGGGATGGACAAGGAGATATGGGAAGCCTCCTATACTTAAGCGTTAACCATTGCTTAAAGAAGTCGTCCAAAATTGATTCATATTATGGCATGTTAACTCCAAGGTAACCAAAATAGAGCTAATCCTAAAGACGCGATGGGGCATCTGGAAGGGCTGGTTCTAAACGGATGCAATAAGGATAACAGCTATGTTTTTTGGCGGTCGCAATGGTTCCAAACAAGGGACAGAGCAGGACAAGGTCGTATCTATGGGTCGCTTCCGTAACCGTGTGTCGCTGACACCTTTGCGCCAGGCCGAGGCATATTGGACTGCCTTGCGTCGCGGCGATGACGTGCCCAGCCGGTCACAGGTGGATCCGCGTGGGCTGGAAAACATTCTGAGCCAGACGTTCATTGTTGAACGTATTGCGCCGGGTATTGTGCGTTTCCGTCTGGCGGGTCAGAAAGTCAATGAAATGGCTGGTATGGAAGTCCGCGGCATGCCGCTGAGCGCGTTTTTCACCCCTGAAGCGCGCAAACAGCTGAGCGCTGCGATGGAAAGCATGTTTGAAACCCCGGCGATTGTTGAAATGGGTCTTCAAACCGAAACCACCCGCACCCGTGGTGCCCGTGAAGCACATATGTTGCTGCTGCCCCTGCGCAGTGATCTGGGCGATATCAGCCGCGCGCTGGGTGTGTTTGTTTCCGAAGGCAACCCAACGGGCGTATCGCAGCGCTTCGCGATCAGCAGCATCGATATGCGCTCCGTTTCCGCCGATCCGATCCAGGATATGGAGTTCAAGGCCAAAGCACGGACCGAGGTTACGGATCGCCCTGAAAAAGCACCGGCAAAAGCCGACACCAATGTAGTGAACCCGGGCTTTGCTGAAACGCAGACCCGTTTCAAAGCTGAGCCAAGCATTATGGAAGAGGCACGCAACCTGCTGAAACGACGCAAGGCCGAAGCGGACAAAGTGTCGACTGAAACCGCGCAAGAGGAAGAGCCGGAACAGCCCAGGGCGGCCCGCGGAACGCATCTGCGTTTGGTCGTCAGCAAAGATTAAGTGCTCCCCGATCTCTAAAATTTATCCCGCTTTTAGAACGAATTGGTCACCGTTTTGAAAGCATCCAGCGCCCCGCAGCAGAACGCTCGGGGCGTTTCCCTTTTGGGGCGTGACACAAAAAAGGCGCGCCGGATGGGCGCGCCGTTTTGATTTTTCTTGTGCGCGGTGATTAGCCCGCTGCGCGTGCCGCGCTGGTGTTGCGTTGCTTGGTGATCTCTTCGGCCACCAAAAAAGCCAGCTCCAGCGATTGGCTGGCATTCAGACGCGGGTCACACGCGGTGTGGTAACGTGCCGACAGATCTTCTTCGGTCACCGCGTGAACACCGCCGGTGCATTCGGTGACGTCCTGACCAGTCATCTCAAAATGCACACCACCGGGGACGGTCCCTTCGGCCTTGTGCACGCCAAAAAAGTCACGCACCTCGCCCAGAACCTGCTCAAACGGGCGGGTTTTGTAACCGGTTGCGGATTTGATGGTGTTGCCATGCATCGGGTCACAGACCCAGGTCACTTTGGCACCTTCTTCTTTGACGGCTTTGATCAGACGCGGCAGGTGGTCGCCCGCTTTGCCCGCACCAAACCGAGCGATCAGGGTCAAGCGGCCCTCTTCGTTCTCGGGGTTCAGCTTGGACATTAGAACCTTCAGATCTTCTGCGGTGGTGGTTGGACCACATTTCAGACCGATCGGGTTCAAAACTCCACGGCAGAACTCCACATGTGCGCCGTCAGGCTGACGGGTGCGGTCACCGATCCAGATCATGTGGCCCGACCCGGCAAGCCATTTGCCCGAGGTGGAATCGTTGCGCGTCAGCGCCTCTTCATACTCCAGCAGCAACCCTTCGTGGCTGGTGTAGAAATCCACTGATTCCAACGTATGCGCGATATCTGCCGTCACGCCAGCCGCCTTCATGAAATCAAGCGCGTCGGTGATCCGGTTTGCCATCTCACGATAGGCTTCGGCCTTTTCGGTTTCCGTAAAGCCCAAAGTCCAGGCGTGGACCTGGTTCAGATCCGCATAGCCCCCGGTGGAAAACGCCCGCAACAGGTTCAGCGTTGCGGACGCCTGGGTATAGGCCTGCAGCATCTTTTTCGGATCTGGGATGCGCGCTTCTGAGGTAAAGGCCAGCTCGTTGATGATATCACCGCGATAGCTTGGCAATTCCACGCCATTGACGGTTTCGGTTGGCGCAGACCGTGGTTTGGCGAATTGACCCGCCATCCGACCCACTTTGACCACCGGCACCTTGGCGGCATAGGTCAGAACCAACGCCATCTGCAGCATGACCTTAAAAGTATCTCGGATCGCATCGGCGCTGAATTGATCAAAGCTTTCCGCGCAGTCGCCCCCTTGCAGCAGGAAGGCTTCGCCGCGCCCTGCGGCACCCAAATGCTCTTTCAGGCGGCGGGCTTCGCCAGCAAAGACCAGCGGCGGGTATTTCGACAGCTGTGCTTCGACCTTCTGCAGTGCTGCTGCATCGGTATAGTCCGGCATCTGAACTCGTGGCTTGTTACGCCAGTTCGACTTTTGCCAATCACTCATCGCTCATTCTCCGTGATCGCGTCATAGGATCGTTGGAGGCCACCTATACAAAAACGGTCTCAATGTGGCCAGTTCCGATTTGCGTGGGCTTGACCAAAATAAAAACCTGTGAGCAGGGTTTCTGCCAGACCCAAAAGTGACCCGTCGCCAAAGGGTTTGATTCACATGGTGTTCTTACTCTCGCAGGTGCCAAGCATGAATACTCAGCGTGCGCAGTCTGGATCGCCCCGTCGGTTCGTCTTTGTGTTGTTGGACAGGTTTACTTTGTTGCCGTTCTCGTCGGCTTTGGACGCGCTGCGTTTGGCCAATAAGATGAGTGATAAAACGCTCTTTGAATGGACGCTTGTTGGTGATGGCGGAGAAGAGGCTAACTGTTCAGCTGGGCCTGCCTTTTTGCTGGATTCTGATTTCTGCGAGATTGGCCGTGATGACACGGTTCTGGTCTGTGGTGGGGTTCGGGTTCGTGATGCAACCAGCCCGCGCCTGATCAGCTGGCTGCGCCGCGAAGCGCGCAAGGGGGCAACCATCGGCGCTTTGTGCACCGGCTCTTATGTTCTGGCCAAAGCAGGGCTTTTGGACGGGAAACGTTCGACCATTCACTGGGAAAATATTGACAGTTTTACCGAAGAGTTCATGGATGTTGAGCTGACCAAATCTGTTTATGTGGTGGATGGAAAACGTGTCACAGCGGCGGGTGGTACGTCGACCATTGATCTGATGCTGAACCTGATTGCGCGCGACCAAGGCGAAGAGCTGGCCAATGCCGTGGCGGATCAGATGATTTATTCCAATATTCGCACGGAACAGGACAGCCAACGTCTGTCGGTGCCATCGCGCATTGGGGTGCGGCATCCAAAACTGTCGCAAGTCATCCAAAAGATGGAAACCAATATCGAGGAACCGATCAGCCCGGCCACCCTGGCACAAGAGGTCGGGATGTCGACACGGCAGTTGGAACGGCTGTTTCGCCGATATCTGAACCGGTCGCCCAAGCGGTATTACATGGAGCTGCGTCTGCAAAAGGCGCGCAATCTTCTGATGCAAACGGATCTGTCGGTGATCAACGTGGCGCTGGCCTGTGGGTTTGCCTCCCCATCGCATTTCTCCAAATGCTACCGGTCGCATTATGATACCACACCCTATCGGGAGCGTGGCACGCGGGCCGGGCCGGAGTTGCCTTAGAGCAATCAGGATCCGTTGGGAGTGATCTTGTACAAAGCACCCTCGTATTCGGTGGCAAACCAGATGCTGCCATCGGGGGCTTCGCGAATGTCGCGGATGCGCCCGGTGACCGCATGGCGCAGCTGCTCTTCCTCACGCAGGGGCGAGCCCTCAAGGCGTGAGATATAGTCAAACTTGAGCGACCCGATGAACATGTCGCCTTTCCATTCTGGCCACAGCTTGCCGGAATAAATCATCATGCCTGAGGGCGCGATGGAGGGATCCCAGTAAAACGCAGGCTGCTCCATCCCGGATTTGGACGTGCCAATGCCGATTTTTGTACCGGAATAATTGCGGCCGTAGGCGATGACAGGCCAGCCAAAATTGGCCCCTTTCTGGATCCGGTTCACCTCGTCGCCGCCACGCGCCCCATGTTCCACAGCCCAGATCTGCCCTGCCCCATCAATCGCCAGGCCTTGGGGGTTACGGTGGCCAAAGGACCAGATTTCAGGCGCGACATCGGAATGCTTCAAAAACGGGTTGCCGCGAAAGGGGCTTCCATCGCGGTTGATGCGCAAGACGCTGCCGTGCAGGCTGGCCAAGTTCTGCGCGCTGTCGCGGTCTCCGCGATCACCCAACGTCATAAAGATCGACCCATCCGTCGCTTCGCGTATGCGAGAGCCAAAGTGCCGCCCGCCATCAACGCCCGGCACCTGCAGCAACAGCCTGGACGCCGTCATCGATTTCAAATCCGCAGACAGCGTCGCGCTGATCAATGCGGTCCCTGCGCCACGCCCATCCGCGCGGGACAAGGTCAGCAGAATTTCGCGTGTTTCGGGAAAATCGCGGGGCACAAGGACATCCAAAAGCCCACCCTGCCCGACCGCCGCGACCTGCGGCAATCCGCGAATGCGGGATTTCTTGTTGCCCTCGACCAGGAACAACTCCCCCTCGCGGTCCGTGACCAAAACCTCGCCCGTGGGCAGGAAGGCAAACCCCCAAGGCACGTCAAACCCTTCGACAACTTTGGTCAGTTTTAACGCGCCTTGGCTGGTGTTCAGTTCCAACGCGGCCAGATCAGTAAGCCCGCCAAACCACAAGGTCGAGGCGATACAGGCCGTTTTTAAAAACCGGAGCATTGGCATCCCTTTCTGCTGCGCGAAGTCCAAGATTGATTGAACTATGCACCGAAATTGTCCCGCCGCTCATCACATTTGCGAAGGCGGCTATCTACCTTTGAACAAACCGCCCAAAATGCCGCGCACCAACCGGCGTCCGGTGGTTCCCTTCAGCTCTTTGATCACCGCCTGTGAGATCGCCGATCCAAAGGTCTCCGGTTGACGCCGCATACGGGACGAAGACCGGCTGACGCGACCACCGGAGTAGCGCCGCGCGGCGCTGAATTCACGGGCCATCGGGCTTGGCTCCGCTTCGGCGCGTGCTTCTGCAGCCTCAGCCTCTTGTGCCGCTTCATCCGCGCGTTTTTGCAAAATCTCAAAGGCAGAATGGCGATCTACTCGGGTATTATACTTGGACGCCAAGGAGGATTGGGACAGAATTTCGGCCCGTTCCGCATCCGTGATGGGCCCCAACTGGCTGCTGGGCGGACGGATTAACGTGCGTTGGACGATGCCGGGAATGCCCTTGTTCTGCAAAAGCGAGGTCACGGCTTCTCCGACGCCCACGGATTGAATGGCCTCTTCGGTCGAGAATTCCGGATTCTCACGATAGGTCTCGGCCGCCAGTTTCAGATTGCGACGGTCGCGCGCGGTAAAGGCGCGCAGCGCGTGTTGAATCCGGTTGCCAAGCTGGCTCAGAATGTCTTCGGGCACATCCGACGGCGACTGGGTCACAAAATAGACCCCAACCCCTTTGGACCGGATCAGGCGTGCAACCTGCTCTACTTTGTCGATCAGGGCTTTGGGCGCGTCATCAAACAACAGGTGCGCCTCGTCAAAAAAGAAGACCAGCCGTGGTTTGTCTGGGTCGCCAACCTCGGGCAGATCTTCGAACAGCTCGCTCAGAAGCCACAAGAGAAAGGTCGAATAAAGCCGGGGCGAGGCCATAAGCTTGTCTGCTGCAAGAATGTTCACCATCCCGCGCCCATCTGGTGTGCTGCGCATCAGATCCGACAGGGCCAAAGCAGGTTCGCCAAAGAAATCACCGCCCCCCTGATTTTCCAGCACCAAGAGGCGGCGTTGAATCGCCCCGATCGAGGCGATCGACACATTCCCATAGCGCAAGGACAGATCAGACCGGTTTTCGCCCACCCAAACCAACAGGGCCTGCAGGTCTTTTAGGTCCAAAAGCGGCATTCCCTGTTCATCCGCCAGCCGGAAGGCAATGTTCAAAATCCCTTCCTGAGTTTCACTCAACTCCAACAGGCGCGAGAACAACAGTGGCCCCATTTCCGCCACAGTTGTGCGTACCGGATGCCCGTCCACACCAAATAGATCCCAGAACGTTACTGGGCTGGCCGCATAGTGATAACTGTCAAAACCGATCTTCTGCGCGCGGGATTGAAATGCGTCATGCAGTTTATGGGCGCTGTCACCGGATTTTGCCAATCCGGACAGGTCGCCTTTGATGTCGGTGAGAATCACTGGAACACCAATATTGGAAAAACTCTCGGCCAGGATTTGTAATGTTACAGTTTTCCCAGTACCCGTTGCACCTGAAATAAGGCCATGCCGGTTCGCGTATTTGGAGATAAGCATCTGCTTTTGATTATGTTTTTCACCGCTGCTACCTATGAAAACTTCGTGAACCATTGCTCGTCCCTGCTCGAAAAGTGAGTGATTTTCCTTGGAAACATATGATTAACAAATTTTTCTTACGGTTAAAGGTGACCAACGAAGCATATGCGGATGTATCGGTGGTCATTTCCTCCCTGTCAGACTGGCCGTGCTTCGGGCACGGCCTTTTTTTTCGCAGAATCTCTTCCCGGCCCCGGCTGATGCAACATCAGCGCTGCGCAAGAATTTTCAGCCCGATCCAGATCTTTGTCATTTTCTTGTCATTGACTGTTGACCGATTTGCCGGGCTCTCGTAACCTCCCAAGCAATAACTAAGTCGGCCAGTCCGACGGGGAGAAGAATAGAAAAGGAAACCTGCGGGTTTCCTTTTTTCGTTTGTGCTTTTTAGCGTGTGATGGCGCGTGATGCGTGATCTTGCCGCACATTTTTAAATGACCTGTGTTGATCGCATCGGACGCTGACACGCCATGGATTGCATGTTAAACCGCGCAGACAGAGACCTTAGAAAAAACGAGGCATTTATGTTTAAGTCCCTGACGCCGATTACATTGGCGATGGCATTGGTTGCTGCCACTCCTTTGGTTGCGCAAGACGCACAGACGGCCGCGCCGCAAACCGACGCAGAGCAGGCAGCACCGCAGGACGCTGAGGCACCGGCAGGGGGCAACAGCCTGGCGTTTGACCTTGGTGAAACCGTTCCCGAAGAACCCCGCCTGGGTGAACGTTACTCCAAAGAGCAGTTTGGCGATTGGGATCTGGCTTGCGTCAAAACCGACACCGACCAGGACCCCTGCTCAATGCTGCAAATTGTCGTCGACCAACAAGGACATCCCGTTGCGGAAATGTCTTTGCACCGTATCGAACAGGAAAACAGCCCAGCCGTAGCCGGTGCAACCGTTGTGGTGCCGCTGGAAACGCTGCTGCCTGCGGGTCTGTCGATCTCGGTCGATGGTGCGCCAGCAAAACGGTACAACTATTCCTTCTGCAACCCGCTTGGTTGTGTGGCGCTGATTGCACTGACCCAAGAAGATGTGGATGCGTATAAACGTGGCAAAGAAGCCGTTCTTGCGCTGAAGCCCGCTCAGGCGCCGGAACAGGTGATCCGCATGCGTCTGTCGCTGTCCGGTTTTACGGCTGGCTTCAACGTGGTTGATATTGTTAAACAATAAAGTTCAACGCAAAACAGGCCGTGATGTTTATGCATCGCGGCCTTTTTTTGTTTATCTGTCTGCCGGTTTAAACCGCACGCAACGCCAATACGGCGTTCAACCCGCCAAAGGCAAAAGCATTGCTCAGCGCGACGTTGACGTTTGCATCGCGGGCTTCGTTCGGGACCACATCCAAGGCACATTCTGGATCGGGCTCTTCGTAACCGATAGTCGGCGCAATCACCCCGTCCCGCAAGGCCATGATACAGGCCAAAAGCTCCACCCCGCCGGTGCCGCCAATCATATGGCCATGCATGGATTTGGTAGAGGAAATCATCAGATTGTCCGCGTGCGGACCAAAGACATCCGCCACGGCGGCGCATTCCGTTTTGTCATTGGCCGCAGTGCCTGTGCCATGGGCGTTGATGTACCCAACTTCGGCAGGGTTGATATTGGCGTCCTTTAACGCGCCAGAAATGGCTCTCGCGGCCCCCTGTTTGCTGGGCATCACAATATCCGAAGCATCTGATGACATGGCGCTACCAATAATCTCACACAGGATTTCTGCACCGCGTGCTTTGGCGTGTTCATATTCCTCGAACACAAAGACCCCGGCACCCTCGCCCTGAACCATACCATTTCGATTGGCGCTGAACGGGCGGCAGGCGTCTTTGGACATCACACGCAGCCCTTCCCAGGCTTTGACGCCACCAAAACACAACATGGATTCCGAACCACCCGTGACCATGGCCGGAGACATGCCAGAGCGCACCATTTGAAAGGCTTGTGACATCGCATGGTTCGAGGAGGCGCAGGCGGTTGATACCGTAAAGCTTGGCCCTTTGAGGTTATACTCCATCGACACGTGGCTGGCGGCTGCGTTGTTCATCAGCTTGGGCACCACAAAGGGATGCACCCGGTTTTTGCCGTCTTCGTACACCGATCGGTAATTGGCATCCCAGGTCGACACCCCGCCCCCAGCGGTGCCCAGGATGACACCGGACCGGGCCGCCAGATCGCCGACGAATTCAAGCCCGGATTGCTCGATCGCTTCTTTGGCGGCGATCAGGGTGAATTGGGTGAACCGATCATACAGCACCATTTGCTGCCGGTTAAACCGCCCTTCGGCTTCAAAACCACGGACCTGCCCGCCGATCTTGATCGACAGACGCTCCACGTCCTGAAAGTCAAGCGGCCCGATGCCACAACGCCCTTCGCGCATGGCCTCCAGCGTTTCAGGAACCGAATGGCCCAGCGAGTTGATGGTTCCGGCCCCGGTAATTACAACGCGTTTCATATCTATTTTCAGGCTTGCTTTTCTGCGATCAGCTTTTCGATACCGGCTATGATTGCCGCGACATTGGAAATGTCGAAATCGCTTTGCTCGGGTTCATTTGCATTAAACGGGACTGAGATGTCGAAAGCCTCTTCGATGGCAAAGATGCTTTCGACCAGACCCAGGCTGTCAATGCCCAGATCTTCAAGCGTGCTGTCCAGTTTGACGTCGGAGGGTTCCAGGACTGCCTGTTCGGCAATAATTTCGATAACCTGATCCTGAATGCTCATGTGGCCTCTCCAATCTTTGGTGCTTGAGGTGATGTAATGGCTGGCCGCCTATTTGAAAACAGCCTTTTTGAGCGCATCGATGTCGCGCATCAGCCGCGGCAAACGCCGTTGTGCTTTATACATCTCAGTATGTGTCTCCATTTTGACAGCCGGATACCCCAAGATCACCCGACCGGCCGGCACGTTGGAGAGGATGATTGAACTGCCCCCCGCAATCACGCCGTCGCCGATAAAGACATTGTCGCTGACACCAACCTTGCCACCCAGAACCACATTGTTGCCGATCTCGACCGAGCCAGAGATGCCCGCCTGTCCGCACAGCAGACAGTCGCGCCCAACGCGGGTGTTGTGGCCAATGTGGACCTGATTGTCCAATTTGGAACCATCGCCGATGACCGTGTCGCGGATGGTGCCATTGTCGATGGTGACATTTGCACCAAGTTCAACATTGTCTCCAATCGTAACAGCACCCAGAGAATGAATGCGTTCCCAGGCCTGCGCTTTGACGTCGCCCTGATCGCCCAGGGTCTCGCGCGCTTTTTCGACGCCGGATACTTCGGGAGTGACAAATGAAAACCCATCGCCGCCGACGCGTGCGCCGGGTTGCGCGCGGAAATTGGTGCCAATGCTTGCGCGGGCACCGATGGTCACAGCCTCCCGCAATTGGGCGTTTGCACCCAAAGTGACGTCTGCACCTACAAAACACTGCGGGCCAATGTGGCAACTGGTGCCGATTTTTGCACGCGGACCAATGACAGCCAGCGGCCCCACTGAAACGCCATCGCCAAGCTCTGCAGTGGGGTCAACCACGGCCGAAGGGTGAATACCTGCTCCAAAATGCTGACCGGGGTCCAGCTGGGCTGTGATCCCAGCCATCGCCATACGCGGGCGGGCAGCAAAGATCGCGGCCTTCAACCCCATTGCCTGCCAGTCGGCACCTTCCCACAGGATCGCGGCTTCGGAATTGCCTTCGGCCAGCTTGTCCGCATATTTCGGATCCATCGCCATGGCCAACAGGCCTGACGCACCATCTTGGGGTTCTGCTGCACCAGAGACGGTCAAATCCAGATCTCCGGCAGCCTCTGCCCCCAGGGCCTCTGCAATCTCGCGAACTGTGAACATCAGGGCCTCTCCTCAAGCAGTTGGATTGGCCCTGACCTTTACCCTTGAACGCTGGGTAGCGCCACCCCTGCCCGTTCCAATGCAGCCCATACTTTTGCGTCCCGCCCGTAAACGTCGCGGCGGAATTCAGCTGGGCCTTTGTTGGGCACAAAGGCGGTGCGGTAAATGATGTGAACCGGCACGTGTTGTTTCAGGTCAACCTTGGTCTCGCGACCGGATTTCAGGATGCGTTGGAAAAACGCTTCGGGGTCTTCGGTCTGTTTCGCCAGCAGCGCATAGGCAAATTCAAACGGTTGATGCAGACGGATACACCCATGTGAAAAGGCCCGCACCTCGCGCGAGAACAAGTGTTTTTCTGGCGTGTCGTGCAGATAGATATTGTATTTATTCGGGAACATGAACTTTACGAGACCCAGCGCATTGCGTGTGCTGGGCGGCTGTTTCATGGCAAAGGGGAAGCTGCGCGCGGTATATTGTGAAAAGTCCACAGAGCCCCGGTTCACAACACGGCCCCGGTTGTCGGTGATCTGCAAGTGCGAAACCGCGTTCGGATTTGCGCGCAGTTTTGGCAGATATTCCTTGGTGATGATCGAGCGCGGCACATACCAGCTGGGATTGATCACCATATGCTCCATCACATCCGAAAACTCGGGCGAACGGCGGTCACCGGTGTTTTTGCCAATTACAGACCGGGTTTGGAAAGTGATTTCACCGTCATCCACGATCTTGGCGCTGAAATCCGTCTGGTTGACCAGCACGTGACGGGTGCCACGTTCCGGCGCCAGCCAGCGTTCCCGTTCCATGGCGACAATGATCGATTTCAAACGCTCGCGTGCGGTGACGTTCACCTCTTTGATGGTACCTTCACCGGCAACGCCATCTTGCTCCAACCCGTGCGAGGCTTGGAAGTCCAGAACGGCATTGGCAAGCGCTGCATCATATGTGGCCGAGGCGCTGCGTTCCAGGAACCCCATCGCGATAAGGCGGTTGCGCAAAGCAATCACGCCAGCCCCTTGGTCGCCGGGTTCGTATTTCCCATTGGGCACAGAGCGTCCCCAACCGCCGTTGGTGGCAATCTGTTCCAGACGCAGTTTTTCCCGCATCAAAGACCGGTATTGCGCGGAATCCGGCACCAGCGAGCGCATAAAGGCAGACGGTTGGCTGTCTTTGAGACCGGCCAAAAGCACATCCGCTTCCAGCTCGGCTTTCTTGCGGACCATGCCATCGTCGATGCGTGATGGCACCAACAAACCGGTTTTCATATCGCGCGCATATTCGACAAAGGCTTTGCTCAATGCAGCCTCAGCCTCGCCAAGGTCGCGGGTCGTGCGCACAGCTTTCAACTGCGCCATCAGCTCTGCGATCCGGTCGGTTTGGTCGGGCAAGCCGTGGACCGGCGCATCTTCCAGCGCGCGGAACAAAGCTTTGCGGCGCAGCTTGGAGGCATCATCCGACCCGGTCCAGATCGCGTCAAAGCCGTTTTTACGATAAAATGCTGCAACCGCCGGCGCGCTGGACGCCGCTTCCGCCAAGGATTGCTTGAATGCGGTCACTTGCGCCGTCGCCGGGGTGCTGCTGATGGCAAAGCCACCTAAGGCCAAGGCAAAAAGCCCCGCTTTGAACAGTTTTCCGGGTGCAGGCGCTTTTCCTTTTGACATCGCATAGGTCCTTGACAAAAAAAGAGATCATATATGGCAATCGCTGTTCGATAAAAGAGATATCGACCAAAGCCAATCCCTGTGCCACTCACTTTTTGTAATGTAAGCGATTTATGTTATCAGGTGGTGCACGCGCACAGCAGCAAAATCACACCAAAGTGAATTACGGGGAATTCTCGTCTCTTCGTCCCCTTTTGCGCAATTTTTCGCCTAAAAATCGCTGCAGTTTACATTCTTGGTAAACAAAACTTGGCAGATGATTCCCGCTGTGCCATAGATTTTGGCATCGAATTGGGACGATATAACGGGTCTGTAACATCAGATCTAAGGCAGGACGATAAACTCGCGTACGGGACGGCGAAGAAACTATGGCAGAATCCAACAACCACCGGTTCACCCGGCGTGCAATCTTGGGCGCATTTGCAGCAACAGCAGTATCCGCAGCCCCGACGTTTGCTAACGCTGCTGGTTTTTTGCGAGGCGCAGGTGATATCCGCCGCATCCGCATGTACTCAGGGAGAACAGGTGAACGTCTGGACATGATTTACTGGATTGAAGGCCAGTACATCAAAGACGCGCTGAAAGAGGTAAACCACTTTATGCGCGACTGGCGATCCGACCAGGTGAAATCCATCGACACACGCACCATCGACATCATGGCCGCATCCCACAACCTGCTGGATGTGAGCGAGCCATATATGCTGCTGTCGGGTTATCGCAGCCCGCAAACCAACGCGATGTTGCGCAGTCGGTCCCGTGGCGTGGCCAAGAATTCTTTGCATATGCAGGGCAAGGCCGCAGATCTGCGCCTGGCGTCGCGCAGCGTGTCCCAAATGGCAGCCGCCGCCCAATCCTGCCGTGCAGGTGGCGTTGGCCGCTATTTCGGTTCGAACTTTGTCCATATGGACTGCGGCGACGTGCGCACATGGCGCGGATGATCAACTGATCTTCGCGTTCCACCCAAGACCAAGAACCCCGCCATATCTGGTGGGGTTTTGTTTTTCTGAAACATAGTTTTATGGCCGTGTGACTTTGGCCCATGCTGGTCAAAAAACTGCGATTTTTCCATTGCAGTGCCGCGCCCCCACGGATATACCGCCCGAACAGGCACCCGTAGCTCAGCTGGATAGAGCGCTGCCCTCCGAAGGCAGAGGCCAGAGGTTCGAATCCTCTCGGGTGCGCCATGTTCCCTCTTTATTTAGGCCGATGTTGGCGCATTGAGCGGTTTACCCACTGCGGATGATGCTTGTTTTAATCCACAAATGGTGTGGAGCCATCCCAACCAGCGCTGTTTACACGCGGCGGTGTGGCTGTGACCGGTACAGCTTTTTGAGGGGCTGAGGTGCCGGCTCCTGCGGGCCCACATGTGCCTGAAAAAAGCGTCACCTCTGGCGCGCTTGCCAAGATTGACGGGCGGAAGGTTTGGATGGGGCTATTTGCGCAGACTTGGCGTTCGACCTGTTCTATAATCTCTTGATCGGAAAAGGCAGACCCGGCGACACCGCTGAAACGACCGTTTCCATCATTGTCGATCCGCAGTTCATTGCTGGCAGGCACCCCGGCGCAGGCAGATAACAATGCACAGCAGGCAAATGGGATCACATATGTTGCAAAGCTCTTGTTCATAAAGTCTTCTCCTGAAACAGCATTATTCGAACACAGAATGCCAGTGAATTGCAATTCATGATGTCAATTGATGCGGCGCATTTGGGCAATGCTTCAAATTCAACACCTAACGCTTTTCATGCTGTGGCCTGGGTGGCCGCAGCAATTGGTGCAAGACTTGGACCCCACGGAGAAACAGGGGTATCAGCCCAATCCAAGGCACATGTACTTGGTCTCAAGGTAGTCATCGCAGCCGTATTTTGACCCCTCGCGCCCCTGTCCGGATTGTTTGATCCCGCCAAAGGGGGCAACTTCGGTGGATATGAGGCCCGTGTTGATGCCAACCATGCCATATTCCAACGCCTCGGCCACCCGGAACACCTGTCCCAAGTCACGCGCAAAGAAGTAAGACGCGAGACCAAATTCAGTATCATTGGCCTGGGCAATCACATCGGCTTCGGTCTCAAACCGGAACAAAGGCGCGACCGGTCCAAAGGTTTCCTCGCGCGCGACGTCCATGTCAAAGGTGACACCGGTCAAAACCGTGGGTTCAAAAAACGTCCCGCCCAAAGCATGGCGTGACCCACCTGTGGCCAGTTTTGCGCCACGGGCCGTGGCATTGGAAATATGGGCCTCCACCTTGTCGACCGCGGCCGCGGTGATCATTGGCCCGGTGGTGACCCCGTCCTCGGTGCCATGCCCAACTTTCAGCGCCTCCACCGCCGCAACCAGTTTCTCTGCAAAGGCATCATAGACCCCGGATTGCACATAGATCCGATTGGCGCAGACGCAGGTTTGGCCGTTGTTGCGATATTTGGAGATCATCGCGCCTTCGACCGCCGCATCCAAATCGGCATCATTGAACACAATAAACGGCGCGTTGCCGCCCAGTTCCATGGATGTCTTTTGCACTTGGTCTGCGGATTGACGCATCAGGATCTTGCCCACCTTGGTGGAGCCGGTGAAGGTCAGCTTGCGCAACAATGGGTTTGTGCAGAACTCTTGCCCCAAGAGCGCTGCCTGCGTTGAGGTAATCACGCTCAAAAGTCCTGTGGGTAGACCGGCCTCTTCTCCAAGTTTGGCCAGTGCCAGCGCGGACAACGGGGTCTCAGCCGCTGGTTTGGCCACAAAACTGCACCCTACCGCCAGCGCGGGGGCAATTTTGCGGGCAAGCATGGCATTTGGGAAGTTCCAGGGGGTGATCCCCGCAACAACGCCGACGGGTTGCTTGATCACTATGATCCGCTTGTCAGGCTGATGGCCGGGGATGACGTCGCCATAGATCCGCTTGGCCTCTTCGGCGAACCACTCGATGTAGGACGCGCCATAGAGGATTTCTCCCTTGGCCTCGGCCAGAGGTTTGCCCATTTCTGCGGTCAGGATTTCGGCGAGATCGTCGGCGTGTTTAATCAGCAAATCATGCCAGCGGCGCAACACGCTGGCGCGGGTTTTACCCGTTTGCGCCGCCCAGTTGTGGCGTGCCTGTTCCGCGGCCTGAATTGCGCTGCGGGCCGCTGTCACGTCGAGGTCCGGCAGGGTGGCAATCTCCGCGCCTGTGGCTGGATTGGTGACTATGAACTGCTGGTGGGCAGCATCCGCAGAAACCCATTCGCCGCCCACCAGGGCAGAGGTCACCAACAAGTCTGGACGCGTCAGGCGGGCGTTGAGGTCTAAATGTGTCATATGTCTCCCCTGCCCGTCACAGCGCGGCCTGATAGATTGCGCGCGCGTCTGCCTCGGTCACAATGCGCGGGTTGTTCACCAACAGGCGCGTTTGGTTCATGGCGTCTGCCGCCAGCTTGTCCAAATCGCCTTCGGTGATCCCAACCGAACGCAAGCCCGGTTCCAGCCCCAATTCAGTGTTCAACGCATCCAGCCGGGCGATAAAATCAGCGACGACCGCCTGGCTGCCCTTGTCCAAATCGATATCCGGGAACACGACGGGTGCCAGTTCAGCATAGGCCGCCATAGCGTTGGGGGCATTGAAACGCATCACTTCAGACAGAACCAACGCGTTTGACAAACCATGTGGAACCTTGAACAGCGCGCCAATGGGATAGGCTAAGGCGTGAACCGCTGCGACCGGCGAATTGGCAAAGGCCTGGCCCGCCAGCATGGAACCCAACAGCATCGCCTCGCGCGCGTCGCGGTCTGTGCCATCTGTGACCACCGTGCGTATGTTCGCGGACAAGAGCCGCAGCGCCTCGACCGCCAACGCCTTGCTGACGGGGTTGGCGTTGGCATTGGTGGAGGTATAGGCCTCGATCGCGTGGACCATGGCATCCACCCCGGTCGCCGCAGTAACAGCAGCTGGCAGGCCAAGGGTCAGATCCGCATCCAGCAGCGCGATGTCAGGCAGGATCAAAGGCGAGCTGATCCCCTTCTTCTCTGCCGTGCCCGTTGTCAGGATAGAGATCGGCGTGACCTCGGATCCGGTGCCTGCGGTGGTTGGCACCAGAACCAGTGGCAAGCGGCGGCCGCTGGCCAATCCAACGCCGTACATTTCGTCCAGAGACTGGTCTGATCCCAGAAGAAGCGCCGCAACCTTGGCCACATCCATCGAAGAGCCTCCGCCAAAGCCGATGACCGCATGCACCTTTGCGTCGCGCGCAATTTGGGCTGCTGTTTCAACCGTGGTGGCCTTGGGATCTGGTTCAATGTTGGAAAACACGGTCACCGCATGACCTGCAGCTTTCAGGCTGGCAAGGGCCGCGTCTGCGAGCCCCAAGGACATGAGGCCCGGATCGGTTACAAACAGGATCGGCGCAGATTGGGCCAAGTTAAATGGTGACAGAACTGCGGCTATATCCGCCGCTCCGCCCGCGCGCACGACAACCGATGGTGTGGTGTTGAAGATGAAATCACTCATGTTTCGCGCTCCTGTTATGCCGCATCAGCGCGAGGCATCAGGCTGATCTGCCCCCGCTCGATCGCGTAGACCTTGTCGACCACCTTTTCGGAATGGGTGTAGTCGGATTCGGAGATCAAAACCGACAGGTGCTCGCGCCGCAGATCGCTGATCACCTCCATCAGCCGTTGCGCCAGTGCAGGTGCTACGCCTTCAAAGGGTTCATCCAGCAACAACAGGTTGCTGCCTGCAACCAAAGCCCGTGCCAAGGCGACCAATTTCTGCTGGCCGCCCGACAGGGTCATGGCCCGCCGGTCGGCAAACCGGCCAATCTCTGGCATCAGATCATAGACCCATTTCAGCCGTGCCCGATCCGCATTGCCGGTGGCCCAAAGGGACACCAGGATATTGTCCTCAACACTGAAATGCGGCACCAACCGCCGGTCTTCCGGCAAATAGCCGATGCCCAGTTCCGCCCGGTGGTGCGGCGGGGTTTTATGCAGCGCTTGGTGTTCAAACTGGATCGTGCCCTTGTCCAGCGGCAAAGCGCCCATAACGGCCCGCATCATCGTGGTTTTCCCCGCACCATTGCGGCCAATCAGACCAACGGTGGTGCCGGTTTCAATCGCCAAGGAGACATCCCGCAGGATCGGAATGCCTTGGATCGACAGGCTTGCATTATCAATCGTCAGCATCAGTGAACGCCTCCCTCAGTTTCGGATTTTCGGTGAAATTCGCCGCCAATCACAAATTCACGCACTTTATCATTGGCCAGAACCTCGGCCGTGGGACCATCCGCCAGGATGGTGCCTTCATAAAAGGCCACAACACGGGGTGAAAACGTCTCGACGATTTCCATGTCGTGTTCGATGAACAGAACCGCCGTCTGGGTGGATTTGAGCGCGGCGATCAAGGTCCCCATGAAATCCATTTTCTCATCGGCAGAGACGCCAGAGGTGGGCTCGTCCAGGAACAACAGCTGCGGCTCGGCCACGGTGGCCATGGCAATATCCACCAACTTGCGCACGCCCTGGGCCAGAACGCCAACCTCGCGCTGTGCATGATGGGCAATGCCAAAGCGGTCCAGCAGTGCCATTGCGCGCTCTTCCAATTCCGGGGTGACAGCCCGGCGCATCAGCGCCGGTCGCGCGCCGTTTGCGATGGTGAGCGCAATCAACATGTTGTCGATCACCGTCAGCTCTGCAAATAACTGCGGGATTTGGAAGGAACGGCAGATCCCCTTGCGGGTGATGTCCCGGGTTGGCAGGCCGACCACGCTGTCCCCGTGATACAGGATCTCACCCGAGGACGGCGGCAGGTAGCCGGTGACCATGTTCACAAATGTGGTCTTGCCTGCGCCGTTTGACCCGATCACGCCCATGACCTCTCCGGCGTGGATCTGAATGTTGATATTATGTGCGGCCACAACCGCTCCGAACGTGCGCTTCAATGCGCGGGTTTCCAGAATAACAGTCATATCACTCTCCGGGTTGGACCGCGCCGTCCGGGCTTGGCCCTTGGGCTTTGGGTTTGCGGCCCATCAACGACCACAGACCTTTGGGCAGGAAGATGATGGTCAAAAGCATGACGGTGCCAAGGATCATCTGCCAGGTGTTGGGCGACAGTTCGACCGCATAGACCCGCAGGATTTCCAGCAGGAATGTGCCCACCAAAGGCGCGATGATATTGCCGGTGCCTGCCAGGATCACCACAAAGACAAAGGCGCCGGATGTAGTCCAGTTTGTCATCTCAGGATCCACGTGACCTAATGACAAGGCCCAGAGAACCCCGCCAATCGACGACACGCAGGCCGCAATCACATAGGTGACATGCACCGCATAATGCGCTGAAGAACCAAGATATTCGACCCGCAGCTCATTCTCGCGGATGGCCTCGTTTATCATTCCCAAAGGCGAGCGCAGCACGCGATTCAACACAATGGCGCAAATCACGGTCAAGGCGGCCGTCAACGCATAAAGCGTCATACGTGCGGCGTCCCCTTCGGGTGCAAAAAACAGATAGGTCGGCACCGGCAGGTTAAATCCATCCGTTGATCCAAGCCCCTCGGAGGAGCTGAGGAGCCCATAAAGGATCATGGAAACCGCAAGCGACAGCATGGCAAAGAAGATCTCGCGGTAGCGGCGCAGGAGGAACCCCAACGCGATGGAAATCACCAGGGCCGCCACGACGCCCAAAACAAGGAGGACAAAGAAATCGGTGATCCCAAGGAACTTGCCAGCCATCCCAGCCGCATAGCCGCCGACGCAGAAGTAAAGCCCCTGTCCAAAGCTGACCAGCCCTGCCCGCATCTGGATCATCACGCCAAGCGCCACCAGACCAGTCCCCAAAGACACCTGAATGTAGTTCACCATCCAGGACGGAAGCAGCAGCGCGGCGGCGATCAGCACGGGAAAGGCGATGATCAGCGCCCATTCGGTTTTATCAGCTCGGGTCATATCTTACGCCCCTCTGCGAGGGCAAACAGCCCATAGGGTTTGACGGCCAGCACCGCTGCCATGACGAGGTAGATCGAAAACAGCTCGGCCGGCGGGTAAAGATGCACGGAAGTTGCGCGTGCCAGACCCACGATCAACGCGCCAATGACAGCTCCCGGAATGGAACCCATGCCTCCGATCACAATCACCGCAAAGGCCATCACGATGATCTCGGCGCCAATACCGGGAACCACGGAAATCTCGGGTGCGGTCAAGGCACCGCCCAATGCGCCGAGCGTTGCGCCAACCAGAAAGGTTACTGTGAAAAAACGGGTCACATTGATACCCAAGCTGCCCGCGACCTCGCGGTCTTCGATCACCACCAGCAACAGTTTGCCAACGCGGGTATGGCTGAGCCCCCAATAAAGCGCGCCGCCACAGACCACCGCCACACCGATGATCATGAATTTGTATCCCGTATAGGGGATGCCCATGATATCAATGGTGCCAAGCGCATAAGCAGGCTGCCAAGCCACATAGCTGTCGGTGCCCCAGATCAGCTTGGTCACGTCTTCCAGGATCAGGAACAGCGCATAGGTCACCAGAACCATCAGCACCTCGTCCCGACCATACATGAACCGCAACACGCCGCGTTCGATCAGCAAGCCCGCAACCGTGCCTGCAAGCACCGCCATCACCGGAATGATCAGAAAGGCAAGCGCCACAGGCTGACCTGTCTGCATATAAAGCCCGATGGCCCAGGCTGAGGCATAGGCCCCAAGGGCGTAAAACCCTCCGTGGGCGATGTTAAGGATGCGCATGACGCCGTAAATCAGCGTCAAACCCACCGAGGACAGGAACAGCCAGGCGGCAAAGCCAAGGCCGTCCACTGCGATCGCGACCGCAGTCAGCATGTGGTATCTCCGTCTTTCAAGACGCGTGCGGCGTCTTTGGTTTGTTTGGAAAATTGGGGCCGGACCTGCGTCAAGATGGGGAGAACAGGTCCGGCGCAGCCGCAGCGAAATGGGATATGTCAGCGTCGCTGCGGTCTTTGGGTTTAGTTGCAGCTTGCGCCGTCAAAACCGGCGTTGATCCACTCGATCGAGATCTTGCCTTCCGGCGGGTTCACACATGTCGCATCATAGCGGATGATGTCGACCAGGCTGCCTTTGCCGTCTTCGGTCAGTTTGAAGGTGCCATAGGCCGTGTCCTGAATGGCCTGGTGCCCTCCGGCCAGAGCCATGGAAACCTTGCCTGACGGCCCTTCCCATTCCAGTCCAGCCAAGGCGGCGATGATGGCGTCTTGTGAGGATGCACCTGCCTTGTCCGCGGCAGATTTCACACCCAACAAAGCCTGCGCCATTTTATAGGACGGGTATGTGGGCAGCGAGCCGAATTTCGCCTCATAGGCTGCGCGGAACCAATCGTTTAGCGCGCTGTCCGGGGCTAGATCCCCATGCGGTCCCCGTGCGCCGATAATCGTGCCATCTGGGATCTGTTTGGCCAGGCTGTGCATCGCGGTTTCACCCGCTGTCAGAACCACTTTGGAGCGTTCAAACACGCCCCGTGCGGACCCTTGGATGACAAAGGCCTCCATATCGCCACCCCAAAACGAGGAATGCACGACATCGGGGCGTTTGGTCAAAATGGCCGAGATTTCAGACCCATACTGACCTGCGTAGACCTTGGGGTATTGCTCGGTCACGATTTCAGCCTTGGACGCAAGCTGTGCCATCGAGGCTGAGAAGTCACGCCAGCTGTCCTGTCCCCAGGCGTAGTTCTGGTTGATGCCGGCCACCCGGTCCGAGGTCGCACCAGTGTCCATTAGGTATCGTGCGGCGGCCACGTTATCCATGGTCGCGGTGGCCGCAGTGCGGAATGTGTATTTTGGTTCGGTGACAATCTCTTCGAAGATCTGCGGCGTGCCACAGTCAAACAGGACCGTCAGCTTTTTCAGCTTCTCAGCCTCGGGCGCGATTGCTTTGCAGGATGAGGATGAGATGTAGCCCAGCACCAGCTCCACACCGTCTTTTTCCACCAGTTTCTGGAAGTCGGCGTTTTTCTGTTTGGAATTTTCATCCACATAAATCGGTGCAATGGTGTCACCGGCCAGTCCTGCGGAGTTGTATGGCGCAGGCAGGCTGCCATCATTGATCGCCTCAATCACCAGTTCGGCGGCGTTTCGTGCGGGCACGCCAAACGGGCCAGCAGCGCCGCCAGATAAGAATGTCACAACGCCAATTTTAACCTCATCAGCTGCGGCCGGCAGGCACAGCGCTGCCGATGCAGCCAGGGTTGCGGTGGTGGTCAGAATGCGGGTCTTGATCCCCATGGGGTCCTCCTTGTTCTCACTTCGGGAAGACTTGCGCGATTGGTCTTGCACCCTGTTTTGGATGTGCAAGTTGCAACCGCGGCTCCCCCCGATGTTCCCTCCTCGGAACTGAGTGTGAACCTGCCGAGAAACCCGCATTTTAAATAGCGTTTTACAGGATGCAGCTGAGCGCATTGCGCCCATCTGATAACATGGCCTGAGCGGTTGCCGCTCAGTTTTGCTGGGGGATGACCGGACGATCCGGCCAATGTAGCGGCGGCTCATAAACGCGGATGTCACCCAGGATCATCTGAGCCGGAGGAAACGCTTGTGAGGGTTCGGTGCGGCCGATGGCCTGAACCTGCAACATCTGGTGATGTTTGGGATCCATCGTAGAGCGAAACCCATCCGGGTCCTCGGGCAGCGACAGTTTCAGGTTCTCAAGCGCTTGTTTCAGCTTCTCTTTGTCCTGCGTGCCTCCAGCCTGGCGGACGGCTTCGGCAATGGCCATTATGCCGGAATAGGCCCCTTCGGCGGCATAACTCGGGTAGCGTCCGGCGCGGGCGTGGAATTCGGTGACAAATGCATCGTTGGCGGCGGTCGCGGGCCAATTCAGGTGATGGCGTGCCGACAGAACCAGCCCTTCGGGCATATCTGCGCCAAGTTCAGCCAAGATCTCGTAGTTTCCGCCGGTGTCGAAATTCATAAACTGGACCGTCTCAAACAGGCCAAGCTGGTCGGCTTGGCGCACAAATGTGACCAGATCCAGCCCCCAATGGGCGTTTACAACAATATCCGGCGCGTCTTCGATCAGCTGTTGGATGTAAAGGCTGTAATCTGACGCAAACAGCGCGGGCCAATAGACAGATGAGATTTCATGGGCAACTCCCTCTGCTTCAAGGAAATGGCGCAGATCCTCAAAAACTTGGTAACCATAGTCATAATCAGGCCCGACAAAGCTGATGCGCAGCGGGGTTTTGGGCTGGGTTTCGGCAATATACATGGCCCCTGCCCGCATCGATAACCGCGAGCCATTGGTGACACGAAAGTAATAGGGGTGGAGCTGCGAGGACACCAATGTTGGCGATGCGTGATCGGTGCCGATCAGAAAGGTTGCGCTTTTGCGGGCATAGTCTGAAACGGTCAGCGCCACGGTTGAACTCACCATACCACAGAGAAAATCCACCCCATCCGTTTCGACAAAATTCCGCGCGATTTGCAGGGATCGCAGGGTTTTGGACCGGCTGTCGCGCACGGCGACTTCGATTTCAATCGGCGTGTTTGACTGCCGGATGTCTTCCAGCGCCATATCAATCGCCACCAGTGAGTCCCGCCCATAAAGGCCACCGGACCCAGACAGCGGGTAAAGGCAGCCAACCTTAACAGGGTCCGCCGCTGCGGTTGTGAGTGAGGTGAATACCCAAAGGATTGCTGCAAGCGCTCTCATGTCAGTCCCAGCCGTTGCATCTTGCGTTTCAGCGCGTGGCGCGAAATGCCAAGCGTGTCTGCCGCCACCCCTTTGCGCCCGCGTGCCTTGGTCAGCGCATCGCGCACCAAAGCGCGTTCCAATGTGGCCATCTGCTCTTCGATATTGGCGTCAGGGATCAGATCTTCGCTGAACATCTCGCGTGGTAAATCAGCGACATCGATCAACGCACCCGGTTTCAAGATCGTCAGCCGTTCCACCAGGTTCTTTAACTCGCGCACATTTCCAGGCCAGTCATAGGACATCAGTTGATCCCGGGCAGCGGCAGACAGGCGGATCTGTTTGCACCCCATTTTGCGCGCATAGCTGCGGGCGAAACTCATCCACAACAGCTCAATATCTTCGCGCCGGTCGCGCAATGGAGGCACATCCAGCGGCAGCAATTCCAGCCGCAGGTGCAGATCTTTGCGAAACTGACCTGCGGCTGCGCATTGTGCAAGGTCGGCATTGGCCGCGGCCACAATCCGCACATCTGGCCTGACGACGCGACCGCCAAATTGGCGCAGAACCCCGCTTTCAAGGAATGCCATAATCCGGGCCTGCGCCACGGGTGAGAGGGCTTCGACCTCGTGCAGGAACAAGGTGCCGCCATCCGCAACCTCAATCAAACCACGCCGGTGAAGATCGCCGTGACTGCCGAAAATCTCCGTTTCAATCTGATCCCCAACCAATGTGGCGCAGTTGATTTCCACAAAGGGTGCCGCGGCGCCGCAGGCCCGTTTGTGCAGGTCACGCGCAACCATAGCGCGCCCCACGCCCAGCTCCCCGCGCAACAATACAGTGCGCACACCCGATGTGGTGGCGCGTTCAATATGGTTCCGTAAGTCGCGCATCAAGGCGCTGTTGCCCAACAGCGACGCCTCATAGGGTCGCCCCTCTTCCAAAGTCTGGATTTCAGGGCTGTCCTGTGTTTCTGCCGTTGTGGTTTCGATCAATTGGATCAGATCGTCCATATCCACGGGTTTGGACAGATAATCGACGGCCCCAAGTTTCACCGCCTTGACCGCGTCCTGCGTGGCATCCAGGGCAGACATCATAATAACGGGCACAGTTGGCAGATCCTGGCGCAAGGATTCCAGCACCGCGAGGCCCGAATGCCCAGGCATGCGTACATCCAATAGAACCAGATCCGGCGTTTCCTTTTGGGCCAGCTCATACCCTGCCCGGCCATTGTGACTTTCGAGGCAATCATAACCAGACTGCCGCAGCGCAAAGGCAATGGAACGTGTGAGTTTGATTTCATCATCGATGATCAGGATGCGCCGTTTCATTCTGGTGCCTCTCTGGGGGGATCTGGGAACGTCAATGTAACTGTGGTGCCCGTGCCGGGCGTGCTGTCGATGTGGATGTACCCACCGTTGGCCCGCGTCAGTTCAGCCGTGACCGCAAGCCCCAGCCCGCTGCCGCCAGAGCGTGTGGTGAAGAACGGGCGCATGACTTTGTCCAAGGTGGCACCATCCATCCCTGCTCCGTTGTCTTCCACCGTCAAAACGGTTGCGCCGCATAGATGCAGCACTTTGAGCGAGATCAGCCCGCCATCTGGCACAGCCTGAATGGCATTGAGGATGAGGTTTAATAGGATCTGGCGCAGATGGGCCGGGTCGATCATCAGTTCCAGCTGCGAGTCACCGCCAAGGTTCAGTGTGATGTTCCGTTCCAAAACCTGCGCCGATGTCAGCGTGCGCAGACCCCGGAATGTGTCACGGACCAAAACGGGCTCTCGCTTTGGCGTTGAAGGGCGCGCGTATTTCAGAAACTCCTCGATTGCGCGATCAACTCGCTCAATCTCGCCAGACATTTCATCATACATTTCAACCCGTTCCGGGCTGGTTTCGCCGCGCTTCAGCCCGTAAACCGTGGCTGCAATTGTCGCCAATGGGTTGCGAACCTCATGGGCAATGCCAGCCGCCATATTGCCAAGGGCTGCGCGGCGTTCGATGTCCACGCGCGAATTTATCATATCCCGCAAATGGCGCCGCATGTGGTTAAAGGCACGGGCCAGGCTGCCCAATTCACCTGGACCGTTTTCCGGCACATTTGCGGAGAAGTCCCCGCGCGATAGCGCATCGGCCCCCTCTTTCAGGGGGCGCAGGTATCCGGTTAGTCGGTTTGAAAGTTGGAAAAACAACAGTCCAAGTGCCAATACCAGCGCAAAGGACAGGATCAAAAGGGTCAGTCGTAAGGCCTGCCGTCGGTCGTTCAACTTATCGGTCAGTGCGACCAGATCCAGATGCCATCCCGGTAATATGGGATTGGAAGAATGCAGCACAGATCCGGCCGCAACACGGTGACCCGCGGCATTCAAGTGAATGCGGTCAAACACCACAAGCTGCGGGCTTTTGATGCCGGTCAGGATCAGCGGCCCCATCTTTTCGGTCAATGAGTTCAACCGCAGCCTCATTACAACATAGCCAAGCTCTGCGCGGTTTACCGAAACCGGCAAGCGGATCATGAACCACCCCGGCAGGCCGTTTGGGGGCAAAACTGGCCCTATCACATCTGCCTGTTCAAAACTGACAAATGGCGTGGTTGCATCCTGCACCGGTGGCGGGCTTTGGGTTTGCGGCACCGTGGCCAAAAGCCTCTCTTCCATACTATAGAGCTCGATTGCATAGACATCAGGGCTGTCGGCTTCCAGCAGGAGGAAATCATACAACGTGTCGCTCATCACCGGGTGATCTGATGCAAGAAACTGCGCGGTCTCGGGGAGGTCTGCGATGTTTTCCAGCCGGTTCAATTGTGCGCGCAAAAAACTGCCCATCCGGACTGCCACGGCCTGAACCTCGCCCTCGGTGCGGCTGCGTGAAATCGTGTCAATCAGGCGGACGCTGTAGCGATCATAGAGAAAAGCTATGACCAACAAGGGAACGATCGCAGCCACAAGGGCTGCGAACATATATCTTCGTGCCAAATTATTGTGCCGCCAGAACATAGTGTCCGTCGATCCGCCTCCTCCAATTCACTGACCTTAACGGTGGGACTATTGGTTTACACCCCACAATCCGGCGGAGTTGGAGCGCAAACCGCTCATCTTTGGAACAGCCCATGCTCTGGCGTTCTGTGCGTCAGCTCGGCAAGGTCTGCATCACCATCGGCGCTGGGTAGAAATGGAACCCCTCGCCCACCTTGGCGATATGCCCAATGCCTGGCCATGGGAAATGGTAGGCGATCATGGGAATGCGTTCCTGCGCCAGCATGTCCAACACCTTGAACCGGGTTTGCGCCGACAATTTGGGATCGGTGTCAAAGGCAAATTCCATCAACGGGCGTTCCAACAACAGCACGTGATGGTGGGTCGTATCGCCAATGGCCGCCATGGTCTGCCCGTCTGATGTGATCAGAAAGATGGAGTGCCCAACCGTATGCCCTGGCGCATACATGGCCTGGATGCCCGGCAGGAATTCTTCACCGTCTTTAAAAAAGATGATGCGATCCCGGTTTGGCATCAGATTGCGGCGCGCCCCCTCCACAAAGGCTTTCATATATCCGGGTTCGGACCAGCTAAGCTTGGCCTCATCCGTCCAAAACTCAAAATCCGCTTGCGAGATATAGATTTGCGCGTTGGGGAAATTGGGGCTCCCGCCAGCGGACATAATCCCCCAGACGTGGTCACAATGGGCATGGGTGCAGACAATCGCGTCAATGTCTTTGGGGTCGATGCCAGCTGCCGCCAGGTTTTCCATCATACGGCCCGGTGTTGGGCCAAACAACTGCGACTCCCCCATTCCGGTGTCAAACAGAACCAGTTTTGAGCCGGTGTTCAAAATCAGAATGTTCTGTTCCAGAATGACATTGCTGGGGTCCAGAAAGTTACCGGTTAGTATCTGCTCGACTTCTTCCTTGCTGGTGCCAAGGAAGCTGCCGGACGGCTCACCCAGGGGCAAAATCCCGTCCGAAATCACGGTTCCCTGCATCGAGCCATGTTTGAACCGATAGAAATAAGGGGCTTGGTCTGTGGCAAGCGGGGCTTTGGCCTCGGCCGGGCTGGCGGTGAAACCAGTTGTCAGCGTGCCTGCAACGGCGGCCGCCCCAAAAAGCGTGTGTCGACGCGTTAAAGTCAAATCGCGCATGTCTCTCCTCCCAGAGTTATGGCAAGCTCTGCGAGGCACACGATTGTTAGTTTGTGCTCAAATGTTTCAACAGATGCGGACACGCAGAAGACTTGTGCCGCCTAGGTTCCATGAACACGGATCCGACGCGATATTTGGTATAGAAAAAGATGCGCGCTTTCCGCGAATTAAACGGGGTAGCGTGAGCGGTTTTCGCCCAAAGCCACCCCGGTGTCTAAATGTTGTGGCGTGTCTATTGGTCAGGCGAATAGCTCATGCGCCAGTTCCAGCGCATCAATCAACGTATCGACTTCGCCGGTCGTGTTATAAAGCCCAAAAGACGCACGACACGTTGCGGTGACCCCAAGATGATCCATCAATGGACCCGCACAGTGATGCCCCGCACGCACGGCCACACCTTTGCGATCCAGAATGGTCGAGATGTCATGCGCATGTGCCGCACCGTCCAGGGTAAAGCTGAAAATTGCAGCTTTTCCAGTTGCATGTCCTTGGATGTTAAGCCAGTTCAACCCGGCAAACCGTTCTTCGGCATAGCTGCGCAATTGGGCCTCATGCGCTGCGATGTTATCCATGCCAAGGTCCATCATATAATCCAGCGCGACGCCCAATCCGATGGTTTGAACAATGCCCGGCGTTCCGGCCTCAAACTTCATGGGCGGATCGTTATAGACAACGGCCTCTTTGCTGACTTCTTTGATCATATCACCGCCGCCAATAAAGGGGCGCATCTCGGCCATGCGTTCCGGCTTCACATAAATCGCGCCCGAGCTTGAAGGCCCGTACAGCTTGTGACCAGTGATCGCATAGAAATCACAGCCGATGTCCTGCACGTCAACAGGCATGTGCACGGCCCCTTGGGAGCCATCAACCAGCACCGGAACGCCCTGATGGGCTGCGCCTTGGCATATGGTTTTGACGTCGACAACGGTGCCCAGCACATTTGAACAATGGGTCACGGCGATTAGCTTGGTCTTGGGGCCAATGGCATCCAGCACCTTTTGTGGATCCAGCGATCCATCGGCTTCGGTGTCGACCCATTTGATCACCACACCCTGACGTTCCCGAAGGAAGTGCCAGGGCACAATATTGGCGTGATGTTCCATAACGGACAGGATGATCTCATCCCCGGCTTCCATACGCGGCATAGCCCAGCCATAGGCCACCATATTGATTCCTTCCGTGGTGCCGGAATTCAGAACGATGTGATCTTCGTGGGCGGCGTTCAAGAACCGAGCAATGGTCCCACGTACGGCCTCGTATTTTTCGGTAGCTAGGTTCGAAAGGTAATGTAAGCCACGGTGAACATTGGAATATTCCTCTGCGTAACCGCGTGTAACCGCGTCAATCACCACCTGTGGCTTTTGAGCTGATGCGCCGTTGTCCAAATAGGTTAACGGCTTACCGTTCACCTCACGCGATAGGATCGGAAAGTCGCTGCGGATTTTTTCAATGTCATACATAGTTTGTTCCTAGATGCTGGGCAGCAACGACTGTCCCAAAAGAGCGATGGCGACAGCCATGACAACGCCAGACAGTAGAAACACCCCAAAGGACCGCCATAGGGATCCGAGCTGGTGCACTTGGTTGATAAAATGCAGCGAGATATAGATCGCAAAAATCGCTACGACATAATCCAGTATGCCCGCCAGGGTTGGCGTAGCCACTGCGACGACGGTCAGGCCAGCCATGGCAATCAGTTGCACAAAGTTAATCCAAACCTGGCAGCTCAGTACAGGAAGGAACCCGCCCCGCCCGTTCAACCAGCGTCCGGCAAAGGTGACGCTGACTGCCAGCCCAAACTGCAAGACCGAGTTCATTATCAGATGTTCAACCGGTGAGACCATCCATTCAAATTCGCTGGGTAAAGGTGTCACAATCGCGCGCAGAACAAAATTAAGCGTGTTCAGGATTTGGACCAGCGCAAACCCAACCCAGATTGCCTCACGCGGGAGGTCCAACGCCAAAAACTGTTTCGCCGCCTGTTCTGGGGTTTGAATGGTCTGGCCGACCAGAGGACCAATTGCGATCATTGCTGCCGTCTCCAATAGGCTTCGTGCAAACCGGTTCCCAAGAACCACAAAACTGCACCAAACCACAAGCCACCAACCGCCGAAAGCGCAGGTCCATCGCCGATAAACCCTGCCACCAGCCCATTCAGAAGCATCAAGGGGCTGGCTGCCATCATCGCCCAGAACAAGGCCACGCGGGATTGGAACCCGTGTCCTTTGCCACCCAGAGCGCGGGCGATCAGGTGAAACACAAAGGCCAAGGAATAAAGTATCAGCGGCAGGACAAATACAAGGGCCAGCAATGATCCGCCCATCAGCGCGTTCAGATCCTGATCGGTCATATGGGCAATGCGTGCCAAACGCGGCAGTTGTGCAATGAACATGATCACACAGCTGCCCATCGCCAGGGCCACCAGCCGGTCTTCGCGCGGGCCTGCGGACAGGAGCCGCGCCAAAACCTGGCGCGGCCCTTTATATGTCAGCAAAATATCAGTTGTGACCGCCATCAGCGACGCCGGGCCAGCCAGCCTTCGAGGCGGTCGACCAATTCGGCCGCGATGTCCTCATGCTCGATCTCTTCGACGGCCTCAGCCAGGAAGGCCAAGGTCAAAAGATCCGTCGCCACGCCATGGGGCACACCGCGCGAGCGCAGATAGAACAACGCATCATCGTCGATCGCACCCGACGTGGAGCCATGCGAACAGGCCACATCGTCAGCATAGATCTCAAGCTCTGGTTTGGCCAGGAACTGACTGTCTTCATCCAGCAGCAAAGACTGGGAAATCTGGTAGCCATCCGTCTTTTGCGCGCCTTCTTTCACCAGGATCTTGCCCTGGAACACGCCGGTCGCGCCGTTGCGCAGAACCTTTTTGAAGACCTGACGGCTTTCGCAGTTCACCGCATCATGGGTGATGAACACGGTGTCGTCGTGGTGGAAATCACCATCGCCCACACAGGCACCGGCCACATGGGCCACCGCATCATCGCCGGTCAGCTCAATCACCTGCTCGTTGCGGGTCAAAACGCCGTTTACGGTCAGGGTAAAGGACTTATAAACCGACCCGCTGCCCAGACGTGTGAACATATGGGTCGCCGCGCGACGTGCGTGATCGCGACCTTGGGCCCGGATGTGGTGCAATGTGCCGCCATCTGCAATGTCGATCTCGGTCACTTTGTTGAACCGGGAGGCTGCGGGACCGTTTTCCAAAATGGTCGCCTCGGCACCGCTTTCAACACGGATCACATGATGCAGGATCGCGTCAGATGCCGTATCGGCATGTTTGTAGATCAGGCTGATGGGTTTTGACGGCTTGCCGGTCACATGGATCACCACGCCATCGGTCGCATATGCGGTGTTCAGCGCGGCCAGCGGGCGGGCCACCGGGGTTTGACCACGGGCTTCCAGCACACCATAAAGGTCTTTGGCCCAGTGAATATCGGTGTCCGCCAGATCCGACAAACGATCGATCGTCACACCTTCCAGGGACAGATCATCGGAAGCTGCGCTGTCAAAAACGCCGTCGACAAACACAATCTTGACGCGGTCCATCGCGTCAAAGACCGGTGCTTCGGTTGACTCGAACACTTCGGCTGTTGGCGCATCAGCCGTGACCAATGTGTCGGGACGGGTGTATTTCCAGTATTCGTCGCGGCGATCCGGCAGGCCAAGGGTCTGGACACGGGCTACGGCAGCGGCGCGTCCGGCGTCCAGGCAGCCGCCTTGGGGCAAGCTCAGCGCCGCCAGCCGCGCCTCGGTTGCGGTTTGTTTCAATTCCGGCAGCGCCATTATGCGATCTCCGCCAGGATGTCGGCATAGCCGTTGTTTTCAACTTCCAAAGCCAGCTCAGGTCCACCGGTTTTGACGATACGACCGTTGGCCATGATGTGCACAACGTCAGGTTTGATGTGATCCAGCAGACGCTGGTAGTGGGTGATCACCAGGAAACCACGGCCTGCATCGCGCAGCGCGTTTACACCTTCGGAGACCAGTTTCATCGCGTCCACGTCGAGGCCCGAGTCAGTCTCGTCCAGGATGCACATCTTCGGCTCCAGCATTGCCATCTGCAGGATCTCGTTGCGCTTCTTTTCACCGCCCGAGAAGCCCACGTTGACCGGACGCTTCAGCATGTCGGCGTCGATCTTCAGGGTCTTGGCTTTTTCGCGCACAACCTTCAAGAACTCACCTGCCGACAGCTCTTCTTCACCGCGGGCCTTGCGCTGCGCGTTCACAGCAGTGCGCAGGAAGGTCATGTTGCCAACGCCGGGGATTTCGACCGGGTATTGGAACGCCAAGAACAGGCCCAGGGCCGCACGTTCTTCGGCTTCCAGGTCCAGCAGTTCTTCGCCACCCAGCGACGCAGTGCCTTCGGTGACCTCATAACCGTCACGGCCGGACAGCACATAAGACAGGGTGGATTTGCCAGAGCCGTTCGGCCCCATGATGGCGTGCACCTTGCCAGCTTCCACTTTCAGATCCACACCTTTCAGGATCTGCTTGTCTTCGTCTTCAAGTTTGACGTGCAGGTTTTTGATTTCGAGCATTTTTTCCTCGTCTCAATCCGTCGGGAGCTGGTCCCGTTTGTTTCAAAGCCCGTTTGGGCGAATTCCGTTAGCCGAGCAGAACAGCCGTACCGCTGACAGAGACCATCAGCATGCTGTCCGCTACGACTTCATAATCAATATCGACGCCCACAACCGCATTGGCCCCACGCGCGCGGGCGTGATCTTCCAGTTCCGCCATGGCTGTTTCGCGGGCGTCACGCAGCTTGCTCTCATAGGCACCAGAGCGGCCGCCAACGATATCTGTGACCGAGGCAAAGAAATCCCGCACCACATTGGCACCCATGATCGCCTCGCCCACGACGATGCCCTTGTATTCGGCAATCTGGTAGCCTTCGACATTCGCGGTGGTTGTTACGATCATGGAAACAGGTCCTTTTTTCTTTACCTTGGGGAACGACATCAGCCGACTGAGCCTTCCAGGCTGATGGCAACCAGCTGCTGTGCTTCCATCGCAAATTCCATCGGCAGCGCCTGCAGCACTTCTTTGCAGAAGCCGTTTACAACCAGGGCAACCGCCTCTTCCTCGTCCATGCCGCGCTGGCGGCAGTAGAACAGCTGGTCATCATCCACCTTGGAGGTTGTCGCTTCATGCTCCACGCGGGAAGAATTGTTCTTCACCTCGATATAAGGAACCGTGTGCGCGCCACATTTGTCACCAATCAGCAAGCTGTCACACTGGGTGTAGTTCCGGCTGTTCTTGGCCTTGGGGTGCATGGAGACCAGACCGCGATAGGTGTTCTGCGCCTTGCCAGCTGAGATCCCTTTGGAGACGATGCGCGATTTGGTGTCTTTACCCAGGTGAACCATCTTGGTGCCGGTGTCGGCCTGTTGATAGTTGTTGGTGATCGCGATTGAGTAGAACTCACCCTGGCTTTCCTTGCCACGCAGGATGCAGGACGGGTACTTCCATGTCACGGCAGAGCCGGTTTCCACTTGGGTCCACATGATCTTGGAGCGATCGCCCCGGCAGTCGGCGCGTTTGGTCACAAAGTTGTAGATGCCGCCTTTGCCCTCTTCGTCACCGGGGAACCAGTTCTGAACGGTGGAGTATTTCACTTCGGCGTCTTCTTCGATGATGATCTCAACCACGGCGGCGTGCAGCTGCGCGGTGTCGCGTTGCGGAGCCGTACAGCCTTCCAAGTAGCTGACATAGCTGCCTTTGTCGGCGATGATCAGGGTGCGTTCGAACTGGCCAGTGTTTTCCGCGTTGATGCGGAAATAGGTGGACAATTCCATCGGGCAACGGGTGTTTGGCGGGATGTAAACAAACGACCCGTCCGAGAACACAGCCGAGTTTAGCGTGGCGTAATAGTTATCCGTCACCGGAACCACGGTGCCCAGGTACTTCTTGACCAGCTCGGGATGTTCACGGATCGCTTCGGAGATGGAGCAGAAGATAACGCCCGCTTTTTTCAGCTCTTCCTGGAAGGTCGTGCCCACGGAAACCGAGTCAAATACCGCGTCCACCGCAACCTTGCGGCCTTCGGCTGGCATGTCTTCGGCACCTTCAACACCGGCCAGAATCATCTGTTCTTTCAACGGGATGCCGAGCTTTTCGTAAGTGGCGAGCAGCTTGGGGTCGACCTCATCCAGAGATTTCGGCTTTTCTTCCATCGATTTGGGACGGGCATAGTAGTACTGGTCCTGGAAATCGATTTCCGGATAGCTGACCATCGCCCAGTTGGGCTCATCCATCTTTTCCCAACGTTCAAACGCCGCCAGACGCCATTCGGTCATCCACTCGGGCTCGTTGTTCTTTTCCGAGATCAGGCGGACGATATCGGGGTTCACGCCTTTGGGGGCGTATTCCATCTCGATTTCGGTTTCCCAGCCATATTTATACGTGCTGATCTCCCGCACCGCATCGACAGTCTCCTGATCGACGCCTTCCTTGGCTTCAAATTGGTCCAAAGCGGCCATGGTCATCTCCTGCAGTCACGCCATGCGGGCGCGGTGTTTCTTTTGTTTGTCCAGCCACGCATCGGCAAAGCGCAGCACATCGTCCTGTGTCGTCCCCAAACCCAGCGAAACCCGGATCGCGCATTGGGCCACATCTGACGCAATCCCCATCGACGTCAGAACTGAGCTTGCGCGCACCTTGCCGCTGGAACAGGCGCTACCGGCGCTGATGGCAAACCCGGCCAGATCCATCTGCATGACCTGGGTTTCCCCCTTCCACCCTGGTGTTGCGAAACACAAGGTATTAGGTAAACGCCGTGCATCTTTCCCGACAAAAATAGTCTCTTGCGCGCCAGCCACAAGAGCGTTTTCTAGAATATTTCTAAATTCTTTAATTTCATCCCAAACGCCATTTGCAAGATCCCGCGAAGCCGCTTCAGCTGCGGCTCCGAAGCCCGCGATTCCAATGACATTTTCGGTTCCTGAACGGCGCCCCATCTCTTGACCGCCACCAGTGATCTGTGGGGCTAAATCAGTGCCGCGCTTCATGACGACAGCGCCAATCCCCTTGGGGCCACCCAGTTTATGGGCCGAGATTAGCGCCATTGTGGCACCCAACCAATTAAAGGCGACCGGCAGTTTCCCGAACGCCTGGGTTGCATCTGTTACGGCCAGCCCTTCGGGAAGGTCCTGGATGATCCCGGTCTCGGAATTGGCCAGTTGCAGTGTTGACTGTGCCGGATCTGTAACCGTTGCAACGCCGTGTTCATCGACGCTGAGATCTTCAACAATCCAAGACCTTACTGCATCATGTTCAATAGCCGCACCGTGTAGTTCGCGCCCCGCCAGAGCCAGCGCCGCGCCTTCGGTCGATCCGGAGGTAAAGACCAGATCAGCGCCATCCGCGCCAAAAGCTGTTGCAATCTGTGCGCGGGCCTTTTCGACGATCGCTTTGGCTTTGCGCCCTTCAGCGTGGACCGATGACGGGTTGCCGCAAGCCTCCATCGCCGCGATCATGGCATCGCGTGCCTCCGGGCGAAGCGGTGCAGTGGCGTTATGATCCAGATAAATACGGGACATCGCGACTTAATCGTCCACCACGTCAAACAGGCTGGGTACCGCAGGGCAAGGGGCCAGCTCGTTCTGGATCACATCGGACAGGCGGGTTTGATGCAGGAAGACATAGACATGTGCGCTCAACCCCTCCCACAGACGATTGGTCAGGGATTGCGCCCGGCTGCCGGACAGCGCGCCAGAGGCCCCCGCGCCTTTGTGCATGGCGTCAATGGTTTCCTCGACAGCCGACAGAATATCGATCACTCGGATCTCAGATGCCGGGCGCGCCAGACGGTATCCGCCGCCGGGCCCACGCACCGATGCCACCAGTTCCGCACGGCGCAGTTTCACAAACAGCTGTTCCAGATAGGCGAGCGAGATGTCCTGACGTTTTGAGATATCCCCCAGCGCCACCAACGTGTCAGACGGTTGCAAGGCAATATCGGCCAGGGCCACCATCGCATAGCGTCCTTTTGTCGATAGTTTCATGCCCCTACCCCCTCAAATGGTGCCTGTGTCAGCGAAATCATTGACGTTTCGTACAACTGTGCGTATCTCATCGGGACGATGTTTCGGCAAGGCCAACATCACCAATTTAGAACCGTTCTAAACTGCCCGAGGGATTCCGTCAAGAATTTGCATCGGATCAGCGAGCGTAAAACGAGAGTAGGATTAAAACCGCCCATGCCTGAGGTCATTTTTCCTGGACCCGAAGGCCGCCTGGAAGGCCGCTATCACCCGCAAAAAGAACGTGACGCCCCGATTGCCATCGTGCTGCATCCGCACCCGCAATTTGGTGGAACGATGAACAACAAGGTTGTCTATAACCTGCACTATGCCTTTTACAACATGGGCTTCACGGTGCTCCGGTTTAACTTCCGTGGTGTTGGCCGCAGCCAGGGTGAATATGATCAGGGTGTTGGCGAATTGTCCGACGCAGCATCGGCGCTGGATTATCTTCAGTCGATGAACAACAATTCCAAGCATTGCTGGGTTGCAGGTTTCTCCTTTGGAGCTTGGATCGGCATGCAGTTGTTGATGCGCCGCCCTGAGATCACCGGCTTTATCTCGGTGGCCCCACCTGCGAATATGTATGACTTCTCGTTCTTGGCGCCCTGCCCCTCGTCCGGTTTGATCATCAATGGGACCGCTGACCGTGTGGCACCGCCTGCGGATACAGTGAACCTGGTGAACAAACTGCACGAGCAGAAAGGTATTACCATCACCCATACCGAGGTGCCCGGTGCAGATCACTTCTTCCAGGATCAGCATATGGAAACCATGGTCGACAATGTGTCCGACTATGTGAAACGCCGTCTGACGGAAAACACCCGCTGATGTCGTCGACACTCGACACACTCGCCCAGAAGCTCGCGTCTGACACCCTCAAGGTGCAGGACGCTTTGGGCGAGGAACGACTTTATGTAGAGGTGGCCCAAGTGCTTGGCGCCGCCTCTCAATCCTTGGAAGAAGCCTTTCTGACCGAGGTCCGCGTGCGTCTGGCGGAACAAAAGGCGCGCATTTTTCTCGAACAAAAGATTGCGGCCGCGCAGGCCTCGTTAAAACCAAAGGACTAACAGTGCAGACCACCCTCGCCCAGCAGTTTGAGTTTTTGAACGAAATCGAGCGGCTAAGGGGGGTAGACAGGCACAACTTGCTTTTGGACGGTTCGCGGGTTGAAAACTCTGCGGAACATAGCTGGCACCTGGCTTTGTATGCTTTGGTGCTGGCCGGTCACGCGCCGGATGGCGTGGATCTGCTGCGTGTTATTCAGATGCTTCTGTTGCATGATGTCGTCGAAGTGGATGTGGGCGATCACCCGATCCACGAAGCCGTGGATTGGGAAGCGGTTGCGCGCGCCGAGCACGCGGCGGCTGCGCGGATCTTTGGCCTGTTGCCTCAGACCCAGGGTCAGGCAATGGCAGACCTGTGGCGTGAGTTCGAGGCAAATCAATCCAAGGACGCCCAATTCGCCAAGGCGCTGGATCGTGCGCAGCCCCTGTTTCAAACCCTGCGCGGTGCAAATCCACCATCGGAACATGTGGCGATCTGCCGTGAAAACATCGAAACGGGGCGCGCGGTCTCTCTCAAATCCCATTTGCCACTGGCCTATGATCATGTTCGAGGACTGCTGGATGGCGGGGCAACGGAGCACGATCCGACGTTCACCCAGCAAATCACCTTTCTGAGCGAGGCGGACCAACTGAAACATGTCCTGCGGGCGTCCAAGCTTGCCGATGGCACACGGCACGAGAACTCGGCGGAACATTCCTGGCACATTATGATGTTTGCCTGGATCCTGTCGGACCATGCGCATGCGCCGGTGGATCTGTTAAAAGTGCTGACCATGCTGGTTCTGCATGACCTGGTTGAGATTGACGCAGGGGATGCGCCAATACACGGTGTTGTCTCTCCCGAAGCTTTGGCAGCGGTTGAAGCGGCCGAGCAAGCCGCGGCTGATCGGTTGTTTGGCTTGTTGCCAGACCCGCAAAACGCAGAGCTGCGCGCCATTTGGGAAGAGTTTGAAGCCGCCGAAACCGCCGAAGCCGTGTTTGCCAAATCCATCGACCGGGTCCAGCCGTTGTTGCTGAACCTGGCCAACGGAGGTGGCAGCTGGCTGGATTATGACGTTCAATTGCCGCAGATTGATGCGCGCGTCGGCATCAAGGTTCGCCGAGGCGCGCAGATCGTTTGGGAGTACATGCGTCCGCAAGTGGCGGAATGGTTTGTCACCAACGGACGCGCATAACGGGCCAATCGTCGCTTTTGCGTCATTCCTTCAGGCGCTGTTTAAAAACCTATTGGACTGCGTTGCAAATGCAGGGTTTTTCTGGCCCAGTGCGCGGGTGATTTTCCTATGGAGCGTGACATGCCGACCCCTTATCTATTTCTCATCATAGCGGTTGTTGCGGAAACCATCGGCACCAGCGCGTTGCAGGCCAGCCATCAGTTCACGCGGCTTCTGCCTTCGGCGCTTGTGGTTGTAGCATATGGGGTGTCGTTCTATTTTCTGGGACGTACCTTGGCCTTTATGCCTGTTGGCATCGTCTACGCCATCTGGTCTGGACTTGGCATCGTATTGATTGCAGCCATCGGTTATGTGGTCTTTGGACAGACGTTGGATCTGCCTGCAATACTGGGGCTGGGCCTGATTATTATCGGCATTCTGGTCATCCATTTGTTCTCAAAAACAGCCGGCCACTGACCGAATTTTCGCACACCGGCTGTATCATGCTGCGCGCGCACCTCTTTTCGCTGGCCTTCTGCCACCGATCACGTTATGGGCGGCGCAACCTCCTTTAAAAGGCTGATACCTATGGACCTGCGCAATATTGCGATCATCGCCCACGTTGACCACGGGAAAACGACCCTGGTTGACGAGCTATTGAAACAATCCGGCGCGTTCCGCGAAAACCAGGCTGTGGCTGAACGGGCCATGGACAGCAATGATCTGGAACGCGAACGCGGGATCACCATTCTCGCCAAGGCGACGTCAGTGGAATGGAACGACACTCGGATCAATATCGTCGACACCCCCGGCCACGCCGATTTTGGTGGTGAGGTTGAGCGGATCCTGTCGATGGTTGACGGTGTTGTTTTGCTGGTGGACGCGGCTGAAGGCCCGATGCCGCAGACCAAATTCGTAACCTCCAAGGCGCTGGCACTGGGTCTGCGTCCGATTGTGGTTGTGAACAAAGTTGACAAGCCCGACGGAGAACCCGACCGCGCGCTGGACCAGTGTTTTGACCTCTTTGCCAACCTTGGCGCCACGGATGAACAACTGGACTTCCCGTCCATGTATGCATCCGGTCGCTCCGGCTGGGCCGACATGACGCTGGACGGCCCCCGCAAGGATCTGTCCGCTCTGTTTGATCTGATTGTTGAGCACGTGCCTGCCCCCGCGCAAATCGAGAGAAAAGACGAACCCTTCCAGATGCTGGCAACCACCCTGGGCTCTGACCCGTTTATGGGCCGCATCCTGACCGGTCGCGTTGAATCCGGCACCCTGAAAGTTGGCGACAGCGTCAAAGCGCTGACCCGCGAGGGCGAGCTGATTGAAAACTTCCGCTGCACCAAGGTTCTGGCGTTCCGGGGCCTGGCGCAACAGCCGATCGATGTGGCCGAAGCCGGTGACATTGTTTCGGTTGCTGGTATGACCAAAGCCACCGTTGCGGACTCTCTGCTGGATCCAAGCGTTGAAAACCCGCTGCCTGCACAGCCGATCGACCCGCCTACCATCACTGTGACCTTTGGCATCAACGACAGCCCGCTGGCGGGCCGCGATGGTAAAAAGGTTCAGTCCCGTGTGATCCGTGACCGTCTGATGAAAGAAGCAGAGTCTAACGTGGCGATTCAGATCACCGACACCCCCGGCGGTGAGGCGTTCGAGGTTGCAGGTCGTGGCGAATTGCAGATGGGCGTTCTGATTGAAAACATGCGTCGCGAAGGGTTCGAACTGTCGATCTCTCGTCCGCAGGTTCTGTTTGATGAGCAGGACGGTGTGCGCATGGAGCCGGTCGAAGAAGCCACCATCGATGTGGATGACGAATACTCTGGCGTTGTGATCGAAAAGCTCACCGGCCACCGCAAAGGTGAACTGGTCGAGATGAAGCCCGCAGGCGCAGGCAAGACCCGCATTATCGCGCATGTTCCGTCGCGCGGCCTGATCGGCTATCACGGCGAATTTCTCACCGACACCCGCGGCACCGGTGTTTTGAACCGCGTGTTCCATGGCTGGACCCCGCACAAAGGTGCAATTCCGGGCCGTCGTGCTGGTGTTCTGATCTCTATGGAGAACGGCACCTCGGTTGCTTACGCGTTGTGGAACCTAGAAGAGCGCGGCAAGATGATGATCGGCGCACAGGAAGACGTGTATACTGGCATGATCATCGGCGAACACAGCCGTGAAAATGATCTGGAAGTGAACCCGCTGAAAGGTAAAAAGCTGACCAACGTGCGTGCTTCGGGCACCGACGATGCAGTGCGCCTGACCACGCCGATGACACTGAGCCTTGAAGAGGCGATTGCTTACATTGACGACGATGAGCTGGTGGAAGTGACACCGAGCAACGTGCGTCTGCGCAAACGCTATCTCGACCCGCATGAGCGCAAGCGCATGGCAAAGGCCAACCAGTAACGGCCAGCTGTCCTTTTTAAAACGATCAAAGGCCGCTCGGGATGAGCGGCCTTTTTCCATTGAGGACAGCCATCGGTACGCTGCTCTTAGGTCCCTAGAGCCGAAAATCCACAATCGGCTGAGTGGAATCAATACCTGCTTCCTCGAGCTGAGCGGCCAGAAGCGTTTGAAAATCCTCAGTGGTGCTGTCTTCGTCCTCTTCCAGCGCCTCCAGAACGGATTCCAAAATGGTCACTGCGGCTTCATTCACGCCAGAGGTGCCATCACCGCCTTCTTGCGCGCCACCAGCGCCACCTGGACCGCCCGGCCCTCCGGGGCCACCAGGACCTCCAGGGCCGCCCGGACCACCGGGACCTTGCGGGCCGCCGCGCTCTACGCCTGCCTTGTCCAAAAGTTCATTCGGATCTACGCCGGCCGACGTGAGCGCCGACCCTAATGCTGGGCCTGAGCGAATATTCAAGTCGCGAATGTTTTGGACAATCTCTGATGCGTCATCCTCGCTCAGATTATCTGTATCATAACGCGAAAGAATCTCTTCCAGATTGTTCTGCTGCTCGTCGCTGAGAGTTTGAACCTGTGACGATTGAGAAAAATATGCTGAAACGGCCGCGCCGCTGGTCGCATAAATCATGGTTTCTATCCACTTGCTTGTTACCGTGCAGCCTCCTGACTGCGAGGGAACAATTGCCAGTTAGATATTTTGATTTGCTTACCAACTAAATTTTGAGTATTTCAAAATGATTCAATGACTTATGCTGCATCTCGCATGTGGGTTTTTATCGTTCTCTGCTGCATTGGATAACAGAACCCACGGTGACATCTGGTTTTCAGACCCGGATATCCACCATCGGTTTGGACGGATCCAGTCCTGAGGCCTCAAGCTCGGCGCTCAGCTGGGTTCGAAAATCTTCGGCGCTGACGTTATCCGCCTGCTGCGCGCTTTCAAGCACGCGTTCTAAGATTTCAATAGCTTCTTTGTTGATCCCAGCAGTGCCACCGCCGACGTTGCGCTGCGGTGTATTTGTTTTCCCCTCAACGCTTGGCCGGGCGCGTTGGGCGGCGTCTTGGTTTAACGCGGACTGAAGGTCCGCGTCCTGTCCTTTGGAGCTGTCAGCAGGCGGTTGAACAAACTGAGAGGCCTGCGCACTGCTTGGCGTTGCGGATGCTGACTGCGACGTTGCATCGATCTTCTGCGAGTCTGTCTTGTCTGCTTGCGATTGGATTGGGGTAACAGGTTGTACTGGTGACAAAGGAACGCCAATGGGAGTTAACATTTTTGGTTTCCAGTATCCGGTAAATCTGGGTCACAAGCCCAATTAGGTCGTGCCCTTTGCCACAGAATACACAGAAAAAACCCACCCAAGCAAAACTTGGATGGGTTGGAATTAACTCGAATACGTGACGAACTTGGCGGGATTACTCGGTGATTTCCACAACAACCAATTCACGTTCAGACGCATCTTTTGCATGGGCCAGCGCAGCCTGGTAATCGTCGCTGTTGTAACACGCAACCGCAGCTTCCACGCTGGCAAATTTGGCAACCACATTGCGTGGGCGCTCTTTGCCTTCAAGTTGAACGTAACGCGCGGCGCGGGCGATGAATTCACCGCCGTGTTTGGCAATTGCCGGACCTGCCAGCTCCGCATATTTCCCATATGCGTCAGCATCAGTTACGGTGACATGTGCAATCCAGAGTGCGGACATTTTTGGCTCCAAAGCAGATAAACTTCCCCGCAGATTAAGGGTTCTGCGAGAAAGTCCAAGTTCTTTTTGACCGTTTGGTCAATTCAGGAGCACGGCTTCGGCTGCTTTGATTGCGTCCTCAGCTCCGGCAAAATCCTTGCCACCGCCCTGTGCCATGTCAGGACGGCCACCGCCACCTTTGCCGCCAACAGCCGGAACCGCCGCTTTCAGGATGTCCACCGCAGAAATCTCACCGGTCAGATCATCGGTCACGCCTGCTGCCACGGCCACTTTTCCGTCGTCGTCGGCGATCAAGAGGATCACACCAGATCCGAGGTTCTGTTTATGCGCGTCAATCAAGCCGCGCAGGTCCTTGCCAGAGACGCCTTTCAGGGCCTGCGCCAGGAACTTTTTGCCGCCGATCTCTTTGGCCTCAACCCCACCACCAGAGCCACCGCCCATGGCAACCTGTTGTTTTAGGTTGGAAATCTCGTTCTGCAGGGCTTTGCGTTCGTCCATCAGAGCCTTGAGGCGATCCAGTACATCCACAGGTTGCGCTTTAAGCGCTGCGGCAACATCCGCCATCCGGCCCGCTTCGCGTTCCAAGTGCTCCAAAGCTGCGGCACCGGTCAGCGCCTCGATCCGGCGGACACCGGCAGACGACGCGCTGTCGCCCAGGATCACAAAGGTTCCGATGTCACCGGTCTGTTTGACATGCGTTCCGCCGCAAAGTTCCAGCGAATAGGTCTCCCCATCCGCGCCCTTGCCCGTTGGCGCACGCCCCATGGAGACCACGCGGACCTCTTCGCCGTATTTCTCACCGAACAAGGCCTGTGCACCAATGGCACGGGCATCATCCGGGGTCATGATACGGGTGGTTACAGCTGTGTTTTGGCGAATGAATTCATTCACTTCGGCGCCGATGTTGGCCAGTTCTTCGCCGCTCAGCCCTTTGTTGTGGCTAAAGTCGAAACGCAAACGGTCATCGGCATTCAGCGAGCCCTTTTGGGCCACGTGATCGCCAAGCGCATTGCGCAGAGCTTCATGCAACAGGTGGGTGGCGGAGTGATTGGCGCGGATCTGGCTGCGACGCGCATGATCCACCACCAGCTCTGCCCCGGCCTCAACCGCGATCTCACCCTCGGTGACCTCGGCGATGTGCAGGAACAGACCTTCGACCTTCTTGGTATCAGTAATCTGCGCCGCGCCGCCTTCGACGGTTAAAACACCAGTGTCGCCGATCTGACCGCCGCTTTCAGCGTAAAACGGGGTCTGGTTCAGGATGATCTGAACACTGTCACCTTTGGAGGCTGTGTCGACCTGCGCACCGCCTTTGACGATGGCAACGATCTGACCTTCGGCCTTCTCGGTCTCATAACCAAGGAACTCGGTTGAACCGGACGCATCCAGAATATCGAAATAGACCTTCACATCCGCCGCTTCGCCCAAACCAATGCCACCGGCGCGGGACTTCTCTTTTTGCGCTTTCATGGCGGCGTCGAACCCGTCGGTGTCGACTTCGATTTCCTTGGCGCGCAGGGCGTCCTGGGTCAGGTCGAGGGGGAAGCCATAGGTGTCATAGAGTTTGAACGCCGTCTCACCAGGCAGCGTGTCGCCCTTGCCCAGATCGGTCGAGGCTTCGTCCAGCAGTTTCAGACCGCGGTCCAAAGTCTTGAGAAACCGGGTTTCTTCTTGCTCAAACGTCTCTTCGATCAGCGCCTGACCTTGGGACAGTTCAGGATAGGCCGCGCCCATCTGCTGAACCAGCGCGGGCACCAGCTTGTGCATCACCGGATCATTTGCGCCCAACAATGACGCATGACGCATGGCGCGGCGCATGATACGGCGCAGGACATATCCACGGCCTTCGTTGGAGGGCAGAACACCTTCGGCGATCAGGAACGAACAGGACCGCAAGTGGTCTGCAATCACCCGGTGGTGGACGTTCTGATCGCCAAAAGGATCGGAATTGGTCACATTGGCCGAGGCTTCGATCAACGCTTTGAACAGATCGGTTTCATAGTTGTCGTGGGTGCCCTGCAGCAGCGCCGCGATCCGCTCCAGCCCCATACCTGTGTCGATGGACTGCATGTCCAGATCGACCATAGAGCCATCCGCGAACCGTTCGTTCTGCATGAAAACAAGGTTCCAGATCTCGATGAACCGGTCGCCGTCTTCTTCTGGGCTGCCCGGAGGGCCACCCCAGATATGGTCGCCATGGTCATAGAAGATCTCGGTGCAGGGACCACAGGGGCCGGTGTCGCCCATCTGCCAGAAGTTATCCGAGGTCGAGATGCGGATGATCCGGTCTTCGGGCACGCCGACCTTTTTCCAGATATCAAACGCTTCGTCATCGGTGTGATAGACGGTGGTATAAAGACGCTCTTTGGGAATCGCGAATTCCTTGGTGATCAGCTCCCAGGCAAAAGGGATTGCCTGATGCTTGAAGTAATCGCCAAAGGAGAAGTTACCGAGCATCTCAAAGAATGTGTGGTGGCGCGCAGTATAGCCCACGTTGTCCAAGTCATTGTGCTTGCCGCCGGCGCGGACACATTTCTGCGCAGTTGTCGCACGGACATAGTCGCGCTTTTCAACCCCGGTGAAGCAGTTTTTGAACTGCACCATCCCAGAGTTGGTGAACATCAGGGTCGGGTCATTGCGCGGCACCAGTGGGCTGGAGTCGACAATCATATGTCCCTGTTTTTCGAAGTAGTTCAGAAATGTGGAACGGATTTCGTTCAGGCTCGGCATCTTCCGTCTCTCTTTTTCAGAGGCTTACACAGCATAGTCGACCCGGTTTATCCCTCAGATGCGGTGCTGTCCACAGAATGTGCCGGGTTGTGTCGAAAAACCAAATGAAAAGGGCGCAAACCATCTGTCCGCGCCCTCGTTCAAACCGATTTGGTCGAAGTGATTTTACGCTTCTAGAATGTCATCGTCGCCGCCTTCGGGGCGGTCGAATTCCAGCCCATGGGCGGCGCGGATCTTGTCCTCGATGTCATAGGCGATTTCCGGGTGGTCACGCAGGAAGGTTTTGGCATTCTCACGCCCCTGCCCGATGCGTTCATCCCCATAAGAGAACCAGGCGCCGGACTTCTGGACCACGCTGGCTGCCACGCCCAGATCCAAAAGCTCACCCATTTTGGAGATGCCTTCGCCATACATGATGTCGAATTCTACCTGTTTGAAAGGCGGAGCAACTTTGTTTTTCACCACTTTCACACGGGTTGCGTTGCCGACCACCTCGTCGCGGTCCTTGATCGCGCCGATACGGCGGATGTCCAGACGTACAGAGGAGTAGAATTTCAACGCGTTCCCGCCGGTCGTGGTTTCTGGGGAGCCGAACATGACGCCGATTTTCATCCGGATCTGGTTGATGAAGATCACCATGCATTTTGAACGGCTGATTGAGCCGGTCAGCTTGCGCATGGCTTGCGACATTAGGCGTGCCTGGACCCCCACGTTGCTGTCGCCCATGTCGCCTTCCAGCTCTGATTTCGGCGTCAACGCGGCCACCGAGTCCACAATGACCATGTTTACAGCACCGGAACGCACCAGCGTGTCTGTGATTTCAAGCGCTTGCTCACCGGTGTCCGGCTGCGAAATCAGCAGTTCGTCCAGGTCAACGCCCAGCTTGGCTGCATATTGCGGGTCCAGCGCGTGTTCCGCATCCACAAAGGCGCAAACACCGCCCTTTTTCTGCTGTTCTGCAATGCAATGCAGCGTCAGCGTGGTTTTACCGGAACTTTCCGGCCCATAGATTTCGATGATCCGGCCCATCGGCAGACCGCCAATGCCAAGCGCGATGTCAAGACCGAGCGATCCGGTAGAGGACGCCTCGATCTCAGCCAATGCGGTGCCATCGCCGAGCTTCATGATCGAGCCCTTGCCAAACTGACGCTCAATCTGCGCCAGCGCACTGTCGAGCGCTTTTTGTTTGTCGTCGCTCACTTTGTCTTTTTTCATGGTCAAAAGATCCGCCATAGTCCCTTGTCCCTCTCTATGTGTCATACCTGCGGGGTGCCGGCAATCGCTGCTTTGTTCGCCTCTTGTTCTCTTGTGCGATCAAAAGGGGAACATTTCAAGCGAAAACTTCTGATACCCACTCAGCGGCCGGAATGTTAAAGAGTGGTTTATGGCCCAGTTTTGGCCATAGGATTTACTGGAACCTTTACGAAATGCTTGTCTTTTTAAAGGAAAACCTCGTTTTTCTGTCGGTGCCCAAGACCGGAACAACAGCCTATATGGAGGCTCTTGCCCCGCATGCGGATATGGTTGTGGCCAACCCGCCCGAGCTGAAACATTCACCGGTGTTCAGATATAATCGCTGGTTCCGCCCGATGTTTGCCAAGATCTGCAATGCAGAACCCGAACTTTTGGCCGTGGTACGCGAGCCGGTCAGCTGGCTTGGAAGCTGGTATAAATACCGTCAGCGCCCGTTTCTGGATGGCAAAGCGACTTCGACCAAGGGGGTCAGCTTTGATGAATTTGTGCGCGATTATTGCCGGGGCGCGCAGCCTGCCCATGCCAATGTGGGAAGCCAGGCAAAATTTCTGGAACCGCAGACCAACGGTTGCAAGGTTTCGCATCTGTTCCGCTATGACCAGCTAGAAAAACTGGATGCATTCCTCACGGGCCGTTTGGGGGTCCAGATCGACACCCGGCGCTCCAATGTCAGCCCGACACTGGACGTGCAGCTTTCGCCGGAGGTTGAACAGATGTTCCGGCGCAAGAAGCCAGAAGAATTTGCGCTGTATGATGGGATAGGTTGAGGCCTGATCACGCCTCAACCGGTTCCATTTGCTGGTGTACTGTCTCGGTCAATTGGTTGAGCGAGAAAGGTTTCGGGAGGAAGACTGAGTTTGGCACTTCCGGTTCGGAATCGTCAAATGCCCCTTCGGCATAGCCCGAAACAAAGACCACCCGCGTTTCAGGACGGGTGACCAGAGCTTGACGGACCCAGCTTGGGCCATCCATTCCGGGCATCACCACGTCCGTGACAAAGACATCGACCATCAGGCTGTCATCTTCAAGGATATGCAGCGCCTCCTCGGCAGAGTCCGCTTCCAGCACCGTGTAGCCACGCATGCGCAGCGCGCGGGAGGCAAAAGCGCGCACGGGAGCCTCATCCTCGACCAGCAGGACCACCCCCTCGCCGTGGGACGGCGCGGCTTTTTCTGCGGCTTTCTCCACCGGCTCGGCATCAACGGTTGCGTCCTGACGGTGAACTGGGAAGTACAGGGTGAATTGCGTGCCCTGCCCTTTGACGGAATCAACAAAGATAAAGCCACCGGTCTGTTTGATAATCCCGTAAGCGGTCGACAGACCCAGCCCAGTGCCTTCGCCGGTGCGTTTGGTGGTGTAAAACGGCTCAAACACTTTTTCCAGGCGGTCGGCGTCGATCCCAATACCTTCGTCTGCCACACGGATGGTCACCCATTCGCCCGCCGGAACCGTGGCACGGTTGCGTTGTAGGTTTTTGTCCAGATGGATGACTTCGGTTTCGATCCGGATCTCACCGCCTTGGGGCATGGCATCGCGGGCGTTCACCACAAGGTTCATCAGCACCTGTTCCAGCTGGCGTTTATCGGCCCAGATGGATTTCATGATCGGATCATGGCTGAGCGTCAGCGTGACTTTTTCGCCAACCAGCCTGTTCAACAGATGCGTTAGGTCCGACAGCGTATCGCGCACATCCAGAATTTCGGGCTGCAGCGTTTGCTTGCGCGAAAACGCCAGCAGCTGGCTTACCAAAGCAGCCGCGCGATTGGCATTTTCATGGATCTGGATCAGATCGCCGTAATCCTGTTCTCCTTGGTCGTGGCGCAGCAGCAGCAGGTCACAATGGCCAGATATAGCCGTCAACAGGTTGTTAAAGTCATGGGCCACGCCGCCGGCCAGCTGGCCAATCGCCTGCATCTTCTGGCTTTGAACAAACTGAGCTTCAAGCGTTTTTAGCTCGGTTGCGTCGTTCAAGACCGCAATCAGAACCGGCTCACCCTCTTCCAGCACCCGTGTCAGAGTGACCTGAACAAAGGTTTCGCGATCCCGGCGCGAAATACGCAGGAACTCGGATTTATTGGGGGCCATGCCTTTGACGGTGTCCGTCAGCCAATCCGCCATCGGTCGGCCAAGACCTTCCATCACCTGCCCCAGTTTTTGGCCATCACAGGATTTGAGCCCAAGCAACGACAGCGCCATTCGGTTGGCAAACAGCACGTCACCATTGGGCGCAACCTTGAGGAAAGGCACCGGCAGCGTCTCGAAATCGGTCTTTCCGCCAGGGGAGGTGCTGTCTTCGGCCTCAATAAAGTAAAGCTCTCGCCGCCCTTGGCTGCGTTCGTGTTCTTGGACCAGAACCTGTTTCAGACCGGATTTGGTGGCGATGGTCTGGATCTGTCCGGGCGCCATATCGTCGTTGGTCAGGATCGCGTCCAAGGCGCGCACCCGTTCGCCAAAAAACGACCGCGCGGCCTCGTTCATAAACAGAACTGAGCCGGTGCGGCCCACGGTTAACATCGGAAAAGGTGCCGCCTCACGGCTGCGCCCGTTTTGAGAGGTGCGATCTGCGATATTCTCCACGCGCCACAAATAGCTTTCTCCAGCCATCTTGTGGACGGCCAGACGCAGTTGACCACGACGAGTCGCGATGTCCTCACGTGCAGCGCCTTCTTTCTTGGCGCGGCATTTCAGCCGGTACAACACCGCCGATGGATTGGCGAGAACGGCGCGCAGGTTGCCACCCAGCGTGTCTTTTTCAACCCCATGATAGGCCTGGACCGCCGCCGGGTTGCAGGCGTGGATCATCCCGTCTTCGTCGGTCACAAAACAGGGCACGCTGTCTTGTTCGATGAAGCCGGTCAGCAGGGTGCTGGCAACATTGCGCGCGCGAAGACGAAGTTGCGTTTGTAACAGGACAAACCCAGTGACCAAGGTCAGCGTCAGGCCCACGGCCACCAGACCGCGCCCGACCCAATTGGGCAGTTCCAGCAGGGCCGGAGCAACAACCAACAGCGCCGACAAAACGGCAGAGACAATTAAGCGCGTGTTCTCCGTTTGGAACACCTTTAATTGGGGCACATAGGTATTAGGACGGCCAACCATCGGGGCTCCGTATAGGTTCTCTTAACTATGCTTGATCAATGGATATTTAGAGTTAAGGTTCAGTTAACGCGCGCCAAGCACAAAAGGCACCCTACCAATCGGCTTATGCGTGCGTCAACACGGCAACAAAAAACCCGTCGTGGCCCTCGTGCACTTTCCAGGATTTCATCTCCTGCAATGTCCAACCGGGCGTGCGCGCAAGGAAGCGGTTGACCTGCACCATGTTTTCGGCCTCCAGCATGGAACAGGTTGCATAGGCCAGCGTGCCGCCTTGGGCGACCAGCTGGGATGCCTGATCCAGAATGCGGGACTGGGTGGTCTGGATGCTGTCCAGGCGCTCTTGGGTCAAGGACCATTTGCCGTCGGGCGCACGCCGCCAGCTGCCGGAACCGGAACATGGCACATCACACAGCACCAGATCAAAGGGGCCGTGTTGTTGAAGATCATGGCTATTGGACAGCGCGACCTTGGCCCCGGCCCGTTCTGCGCGCGCAGGCAGGTCGGTCATCCGCGCGTAATTTGCATCATGCGCTACCAGGGACACATCGGCCAGCGCAGCCATCGCTAACGTTTTGCCGCCGCCGCCTGCGCAGTAATCCAGAACGCTCTGACCGTCTTGCAGCGGCAACAATTCCACCACGGCTTGGCTTGCGGCGTCTTGCAGCTCGACCAGGCCGGATTGGAAGGCGTCGCAATTGCGGATCTTGCGCGCGCCTTCGGTGACCTCCAATGCGGTGGTGGCGGCTGGATGCGGATGTGTCTGGATCCCCTGCTCTGCCAGCGCGGCCTGCGCTGCTTCCCGCGTTGTGCGGGCCAGATTCACGCGCAGATGAACGGGCGCACGTTGGCGCAAGGCCAATGCCGCGGCTTCGCTATCGGGCCCCAAGCTTTGGGAAAACGCATCCCACAGCCAATCCGGAATATCCAGCCGCTCGGCTTCGGACATCTCAGCCTGTGGTGGGGTCTGTTCTGCCTCTGTCAGCGCAGCTGGCGCATGCCCAACACCATTAAACAGTGTTTCTGGCGCGACGCCCTGATCACGCAGTCCACCCAGGATACGGGCGCGGCCACTGGTTCCGCCGCCCAGTGCCGCATGGGACCGCCAACAGCGCAGCGCGTCAAAGACGTGATCGCGCACGGCCGCGCGATCCTTGGATCCGGCAAACCGGCTGCGCCGCGCCCAACCCGTCAGCGCTTTTTCTGCGGGCGTGCCTGCCGAGATCTGATCCAGAACTTCAATGGCCGCCTGTAGGCGGGCACCGGGGGTCATGCCCCGGCCTCACTAGAATAGGCGGCCATCTTGGTCTCCTTAGCCGACCCGATAGTTCGGGGCTTCGCGGGTGATTTGCACGTCATGGACGTGGCTTTCTTTGAGACCCGCGCCGGTGATGCGTACAAAATTGCAGTTCTTGCGCATCTCATCCACGGTGGCACAGCCAGTATAACCCATCGCTGCGCGCAGACCGCCAACCAATTGGTGCAGAACGGTGGATGCGGTGCCTTTGTAAGGAACCTGACCTTCGATGCCCTCAGGAACCAGCTTGTCGCTGGCGGCGTCTTTCTGGAAATATCGATCCGCAGACCCGCGCGCCATCGCGCCAAGAGAGCCCATGCCGCGATAGGATTTGAACGACCGGCCCTGATACAGAATAACCTCGCCCGGGCTTTCATCGGTGCCCGCAATCATCGAGCCGACCATGGCACAAGAGGCCCCTGCCGCAATTGCCTTGGCAAAATCGCCCGAGAATTTGATGCCACCATCGGCAATGACAGGAACGTCACCGGCTGCGGTGGCGCAATCATTGATCGCGGTCAGCTGCGGAACGCCAACACCTGCAACCATACGTGTGGTACAGATGGAACCCGGGCCGATGCCGACCTTTACAGCATCCGCGCCCGCATCGATCAGCGCTTTGGTGGCTTCGGCGGTGGCAACATTGCCTGCGATGACCTGGATATTGCCGACCTCTGCCTTGATCCGCTTGACCGCGTCGATCACACCTTGTGAGTGGCCATGGGCGGTGTCGACAACAACCACATCCACGCCCGCATCAATGAGCGCCATGGAGCGTTCGAAACCGCTGTCGCCAACAGAGGAAGCGCCGGCAACGCGCAGGCGGCCCAGATCGTCCTTGCAGGCGGTGGGGTTCAAAACCGCTTGTTCGCTGTCCTTCAGGGTCAACAGACCCGTGAGTTTCTTGTCACCATCCACAACCAACAGCTTTTCGATCCGGCGGGATTTCATCAGCGATTTCGCCTCGTCCAGATCTGCGGGCTCTTGCAGCATGGCCAGGTTGTCCGAGGTCATCATGACCGACACAGGCGTATTGTCATCGGTTGCAAAACGCATGTCGCGGTTGGTGACGATCCCCAACAGATGGCCTTCGGCATCAACAACCGGGAAACCTGTCACACGATAGCGTTCCTGCAAGACCTTCGCGTCTGCAAGTGTCTGGTCCGCTGTCAGGGTGATGGGGTTATAGACGATGCCCGAGACAAAGCGTTTGACGCGGCGGACTTGGCGCGATTGTTCTTCGACATCCAGGTTCTTGTGAATAACGCCCATACCGCCGGCCTGTGCCATGGCAATGGCCATGCGCGCTTCGGTCACCGTGTCCATTGCCGAGCTGAGAAGCGGGATGTTCAGCGCAATCTCGCGGGTCACCCGCGTGCGTGTGTCCGCCGTGCTTGGCAGCACGTTGGATGCGCCAGGCACCAACAGAACATCATCAAAAGTAAGAGCCTCACGAATCTGCATTTATCAACCCCATGCATAACCCCGTTTGGCGGTGACCCTATGGCACGGTTTGGTCAAAGTGGAAAGCCCTGATTTTGCTCAAAACGACAGTTCATCAACCGGATAAGTCCAAATCATGGGATTGCGCTAACAAAATGCCGATTGAAATGATCTGGAACAAGGAACACGGTATCAAAGCAAGACATCACATCCCCACCTCCCCCGTGCGCAAGCCTGGCTTGCGCGTATTGAACCTTGTGAAAACCTCAAAGGAAAACACCATGTCCCAACCGCTTGAAGGATATGTCGTTCTCGATCTGACCCATGTTTTGGCGGGCCCCTATACCTCGATGATCCTCTCTGACCTCGGAGCCAAGGTGATCAAGGTCGAGCGCCCCGAAATTGGTGATGACACCCGCGCCTTCCCCCCGTTCAAGGATGGGTTTAGCGCCTATTTTGCCGCCATCAACCACGGTAAGGAAAGCATTGCGCTGGATTTGAAGAAGGCTGAGGACCGTGAGATCTTTGATCAGCTGCTGGCCCAGTCTGACGTGATCTTGGAAAACTACCGCCCCGGTGTGATGGAGCGCTTGGGGTATGGCTGGGACGATCTGCATGCGCGCCACCCCAAGCTGATATATGGCGCGGTCTCGGGCTTTGGCCATTCTGGACCGGATTCCCTGAAACCCGCCTATGATATGGTGGTGCAGGCCCGTGGCGGCGTGATGTCGATCACCGGCGAACGCGACCGTGAACCTGTTCGTGTTGGGGCCTCGATCGGGGATATTGCTGCGGGCATGTTCCTGGCCCATGGGATCCTTGCGGCCCTGTTGTCGGTTAAATCCGGTGCACCTGGGCAAAAGGTGGATGTGGCCATGCTCGACAGCCAATTGGCCCTGTTGGAACATGCGGTGGCGATTGCCTCCACCACTGGCGAAGCGCCGCGGCCAAACGGAGCCCGTCACCCGTCCATTACCCCGTTTGAAACCTTCCATGCTGAAGACGGCCTGTTTGTGATTGCGGCCGGCAATGATGTGCTGTTTACGCGCCTGTGCGAAACTTTGGAGCTGCCGCTTGCCGGTGATCCCCGTTTTGCCACCAATATGGCGCGTTGCGAGAATGCGCGGCTGCTCAAGCGGCTGATCGAAGCGGTGACCATCGATCGCCCCGTTGATTTTTGGGTGAACAAGCTGGAAGCCGCCGGCATTCCCACCGGTCCGATCCAGAATGTGGTCCAAGCGATGGAGGATCCGCAGATGTTGGCCCGCAATATGGTCGTGTCAGTGCTGGATAAGGCAGGCGCGCCTGCTTATGTGGCGGCGGGCAATCCGATCAAACTGTCGGGGATGGCGGATCCGACCACCCGTTCGCCTGCGCCAAAGCTGGATGGGGATCGCGAGGCAATTCTACGCTGGCTTGAGGAGCGCTCTACTTAGCGGGACGTCCATTTGGCGGTGAACTGAACCTTTAGATGTCGCAATTCGCGTGGCGGCCCCTTTCCCTTTGCGGCAAAAGGGATATGTTCCAGCGACGTGCGAAGAAAAAAGGTTCAGTTTATGACCACCGATGCTCTTGTTGTGTTTACCCCAACCGGCAAACGCGGCCGTTTTCCGGTTGGCACCCCCATTCTGACAGCCGCGCGCCAATTGGGCGTGGATCTGGACTCGGTCTGCGGTGGGCGCGGGATTTGTTCCAAATGCCAGATCACACCGTCCTATGGTGAGTTTGCCAAACACGGCGTCACAGTGTCCGAGGACGCGCTGAGCGCGTGGAACGCGGTTGAACAACGCTACAAAGACAAGCGCGGACTGATTGATGGGCGGCGTCTGGGCTGTCAGGCTACGGTTCAGGGCGATGTGGTCATTGACGTCCCCCCCGAAAGCCAGGTCCACAAACAAGTGGTGCGCAAACGCGCCGAAGCGCGCGACATCACCATGAACCCCTCCACCCGCCTGTTTTATGTAGAGGTGGAACAGCCCGACATGCACAAACCTTCGGGGGACATGGAGCGGCTGATCACCGCGCTGGAAGAACAGTGGCAGATCAAAGGGGTCAAAACCGACCTGCATATCCTGCAACAGCTCCAGCCTGTGTTGCGCAAAGGGGATTGGAAAGTCACCGTTGCGGTGCACCTTGGCGATGACACCCACCCGCCCAAGATCATGCACATCTGGCCTGGGTATTATGACGGCACCGTCTATGGCCTGGCCGTTGACTTGGGCTCAACCACCATCGCGGCGCATCTGTGTGATCTGAAAACCGGAGAGGTTGTCGCCTCCTCTGGGGTGATGAATCCCCAGATCCGCTTTGGTGAGGATCTGATGAGCCGGGTGTCCTATGCGATGATGAACAGTGGCGGCGATCAGGAAATGACAGCGGCCGTGCGCGAAGGCATGAATGCGCTGTTCACTCAGATCGCCACTGAGGCCGAGATCGACAAAGCGCTGATTGTGGATGCGGTCTTTGTCTGTAACCCGGTCATGCACCACCTGTTCCTTGGCATTGACCCATTTGAGCTGGGTCAGGCGCCATTTGCACTTGCAACCTCTAACGCCATGTCGTTGCGGGCGGTGGAGCTGGATCTGAACATCCACCCAGCTGCCCGTGTGTATCTATTGCCCTGTATCGCAGGCCATGTGGGGGCGGATGCCGCAGCCGTTGCCCTGTCCGAAGCCCCCGACAAATCCGAAGATCTGGTTTTGGTTGTGGACGTCGGCACCAATGCCGAAATCCTCTTGGGCAACAAGGACAAGGTGCTGGCCTGTTCCTCACCCACCGGCCCGGCCTTTGAAGGGGCGCAGATTTCCAGCGGACAGCGTGCCGCGCCTGGTGCGATTGAACGTGTGGAGATCAACCCCGAGACCAAAGAACCCCGCTTCCAGGTGATCGGCTCGGACCTGTGGTCCGATGAAGAAGGCTTTGACCTGTCGATTGCCACCACCGGCATCACCGGCATTTGTGGGTCCGGCATTATCGAAGCTCTGGCCGAGATGCGAATGGCCGGGCTGCTTGATGCCTCTGGCCTGATCGGATCTGCCGAACAGACCGGGACGACACGCTGTATTCAGGACGGGCGCACGCATTCCTATGTGCTGTGGGATGGATCGGCCAATGGGGAGCCGGTGATCACAGTGACAAATGGCGATGTGCGAGCAATCCAGATGGCCAAGGCCGCATTGTATTCCGGTGCACGTCTGTTGATGGACAAGCTGGAGGTGGACAAGGTGGACCGTGTCGTGTTGGCCGGTGCCTTTGGCGCGCATATCTCAGCCAAACACGCGATGGTTCTGGGGATGATCCCCGATTGCACGCTGGAAAAAGTCACGTCTGCCGGGAACGCCGCAGGCACAGGCGCGCGGATTGCTCTGCTGAACACCGATGCCCGCTCTGAGATCGAAGAGACCGTGCGCCAGATCGAAAAGATCGAAACCGCCGTAGAAGCGCGCTTCCAGGAGCATTTTGTGAACGCCTCTGCCATGCCCAATGCGGTGGATCCTTTTCCAATCCTGAACTCTTTGGTCGATCTGCCGGATGTGTCCTTTAACAGCGGCGGTGGGGATGCGACCGAAGGGTCCGGGCGTCGTCGGCGTCGGCGTCGCGGATAAATCAAAAATCAGCCCCCGCGCCTCTTGACCATTTTGGCGCTGGGGCCTAATCCTGACCTCCCGGAGCGCGGGTATGGTGAAAAGGTATCACGGCAGCTTCCCAAGCTTTAGTTACGGGTTCGATTCCCGTTACCCGCTCCAAATCTTCCCCAATTTCTGCACAGAAAGTGACATGCGATCCGCCATGTCGCAGGTTGTTTTGCGATGTCGCAACGTCACTTAACATGCGTACTTGGTCCGCATCTGATGCCTGCATTAAGGTGCCGCCATGGATCTTCGTTTTCACACACCGCTCAGCGCGGATGAACAAACCGCCCACGGGCTTGAGACACCGCAAACTCTGGCGATGGCGGACCGCGTGCGGTTTTCTGAGCTGGATATCCTCCAGCATGTCAACAACAAGGCCTATCTGGACTGGTTCGAGGTTTCACGCGTGGCCTATTTCAACCAGTTTTGCCTGCCGCATTTCGAAGGTCAGCCGCGTCCGCGCAATGTGCTGCGCAATGCCAATGTGCATTACGTGCAGGAAATGCTGCTGGGAGAGGCCTATATCGCCACATCACAGGTTCTCCGGTTCCGCCGCACGTCTTATGTGATGGAGCAGCAGATCTGGTCAGGTGGCACGCTGCGCTGCCGGATGGAAGGGGTCATGGTCTTGCGCACCCCTGACGGGCGTGAAGGCTACCCGGTGCCGGAGAGCCTGATTTCTTTTTGGACCAAAACCGAAGGGGCCCTGCGCGACAGTTAAGCGCGCGCCCGTACATAGGCGATCAAGGCCGCGGTTGAGCCGTCTTTACCATCCGTGACGGCGTCGCCTCTGACCATGGGCTCCAGTGATTTTGCCAGCTCTTTGCCCAGTTCAACACCCCATTGATCATAGGAGTTGATGCCCAGGATTACCCCTTCGACAAAGACCCGATGTTCATAAAGCGCGATAATCTGGCCCAGAACAAAGGGCGTCAGCTTGGGGTAGATCAAAGTTGTTGAGGGCCGGTTGCCGACAAAGACACGATGGCGCGCCTGGCGCTCCAACTCGTCGCCTTCCATCCCTTTGGCCGCCATCAGCGCGCGCGCCTCTTCCAGCGAGCGCCCCCGCATCAGCGCCTCAGATTGGGCGAGGCAGTTGGACACCAGCAGTTCGTGATGGTGGCGCAGTTCCGGCTCATGGCTTTGAGCCGCCACCATAAATTCGCAAGGGACAACGCCCGTGCCTTGGTGGATCAGCTGGTAAAACGCGTGCTGGCCATTGGTGCCCGGTTCACCCCAGACAACGGGGCCAGTGACGTAGTCAACGCTGCTGCCATCCATGGCGACGGATTTGCCGTTGGATTCCATTTCCAACTGTTGGAAATAGGCCGCCAGACGTGACAGGCGTTGATCATAGGGCAAGACCGCACGGGTTGGATGGCCACAGATCTGGTGGTGCCACAGCCCCACCAAGGCCAGCATCACCGGCATATTGTCGGCCCCTTCTGCGGACAGGAAATGGTCATCCATCGCCTTGCCACCCGCCAAGAAGGCGTCAAAGTTATCAGGTCCCACCGCCAACATCAGGCTGAGACCAATGGGCCCCCACATGGAATATCGCCCGCCGACCCAATCCTCAAACCCGAACACACGTTCGGCCGGAATGCCGAAATCGGCGGTTTTATCCATCGCGGTCGACAGGGCCAGGAATTGACCGGCTCCATCACCACCCCCTGCAACGATCCAATCGCGTGCGGTCTTGGCGTTGGTCATGGTCTCAATCGTGGTGAAGGTTTTGGAAGCCACCACAATCAAGGTCGTCTTTGGTTCCAGGTCTTTCAGCACATCGTGGATATGGGCGCCGTCCACATTCGACACAAAATGGCAGCGCGGGCCATCGTGATAGGGGGCCAACGCCAGGGTTGCCATCGCAGGGCCCAGATCAGATCCGCCGATGCCGATATTGACCACATCGGTAAAGGCGCCACCGGTCCCGGCAAAGCTGCCGTCACGCACCGCCGTCGCCATCTCGCGCATGCGCGCCAGTGTATTGCGCACGCCTGGACGGATGTCTTCGCCGTCAACTTCCAATGGTGGGCCGTCCGGATTACGCAGAGCGGTGTGCAACACGGCCCGTCCTTCGGTGTCGTTGATTTTTTGCCCGCTGAACATGGCTTGTGCGTAGTCGGCAAGCCCTTGTTCATCTGTCAGCGCCAGAAGAGAATTTTGGATATCCGCATCGATTTGGGTTTTTGAATAGTCAAAGACCAGATCCCCAAACGTGACCGAACATTCGGTGGCGCGATTTGGGTTGGCGTCAAACAGGTCTAAAATACGACGCGCGCCAAGGGCGTCATGTTGGGTTTTTAAATCTTTAAACATCATCATACTCCAAACTTCAGGGCGCCCAATGCACGGTCATATCCGTCAGGACTGCGGCGATCGGGGCTTCTTTTGCATCACAGGTCTGGGCTTTGGCCAGCGCTTCGGCTTTGTCTTGGCCATAAATCGCAAGGTGTTTACACGCTGCGGCATTCAGGACACGCGCCGACAGGCTGATCCGGGCTTCGGGTTGGCTGGGGGGATGCATGACAACAAAACTTGGCGCATCCGGCGCAAGGCCCGCGTCAATCCCCACAGCATCGGGAAACAGAGAGGCCGTATGCATGTCCGTGCCCATGCCCAGCAGGATCATATCCACAGAGGACACGGTTTTACACAGGGCCGCGGCCCCCTCATCGGGGGTCAGATCATCCTGATGAAAGGGTAAAAAGCGCGCCTTTGCCGCTGGACCGGTCAAAAGACGGGCGCGGATCATCTGAGCATTGGAGCGGTCATGGGTTTCGGGCACCCAACGTTCATCACTGGCCATGATCGTAACACGATCCCAATCCAGATCCGCCTGTGCCAGAATGTCAAAGATGGGCGCGGGTGTTGTCCCGCCCGCGACGGCAACCGTAACCTGATCTTGGCTGCCAAGAAGGGTTTTCAGATCCGCTTCCATTGCCGCTGCGATCCCTTTGGCCGCTTCGTCCCGGTTCGCGTAATCGGTTTTGTGCATCAAGGTCTCTCCCTTTGGTCCACGCCCCTTTGGTGATGGGGTTTTCGCGATTTCATCGGGTTTCTACTCTAACAATTCTGAAAATGATATCGCTAACAGTCCTCATTTACCGCTTCTTCAAGATTTCTTTCGCTAATTAAAATTACCATATCGGATCAATCCCGTATTTCACGCAGGCCATTGGGGTTCGTTGTTGCATCGATCACATCCCTGTTAAACCCCCGGACAATGGTTTCAAAAGCGGTTTCCTGCGCATAGCTTAGCGACAACCCAAACCGCTCAGTAAACGCTTAGGAGCTGTGCAAATGAAAGACCTGTCCACACCTGTTGCCAACGTAGGCAAGTTCCAAGACAGGCTTGTAACAGCCAAAGGGGCCGCACGCGCTAAAGTGTCCCTGACCGATCCAGACAGCCTGTGGTTCAACACCGGCACCCTGTGCAACATTGAGTGTGAGAACTGCTATATCCTCAGCTCTCCCAAGAATGACGCGCTGGTTTATCTGACTGTTGATGATATCCGCAGCTACCTGGACCAGATCGAGGCACGCAAATGGCCGGTCAAGGAAATCGGCTTTACCGGCGGCGAACCCTTTATGAATCCGCAGATGGTGGATATGACCCGTGCCTGTCTGGAACGCGGGTTCGAGGTTCTGATCCTCACCAACGCGATGCGCCCCATGATGCGCAAGCGGGTTCAGGACGGTCTGCTGGAACTTGGCCGTGAATTTGGGGACAAGCTGAATTTCCGCATCTCGCTCGACCACCACAGCTCGAAACTGCATGATCAGGTGCGCGGCAAAGGCAGTTTTGATCTCTCGATCGCCGGCATGACATGGCTGCGGGACAACGGTTTCAAAATGGCCGTTGCTGGTCGCGCCCTGTGGGAGGAAAGCGATGCCGAAGCGCGGGCGGGATTTGCTGCGCTGTTTGCTGAGCACGGCTTTGACATTGATCCAAACAACCCGGCCGAAACAGTTCTGTTCCCAGAAATGGATGTGAATGTCGAAGTGCCGGAAATCTCCTCCGAATGCTGGGGGATCCTGAATAAATCCCCCGATGCGATCATGTGTTCGTCGTCGCGCATGGTGGTCAAACGCAAAGGGGCCAAAGCCCCTACTGTTCTCGCCTGTACACTCCTGCCCTATGAAGATGAGTTTGAGCTGGGTGAGACCTTGGAAGAGGCCGAACAGGACGTCTACTTAAACCACCCCCATTGCGCCAAATTCTGCGTTCTGGGTGGGGCCAGCTGCTCTGGGTAAACCTGGCACATTTCTCGGTTTTTTGCATGTTCGGCGCGGTGGGATCCTTCTGGCTCACCGCCACGTGATCCGCGTGCTTGCGCAGGATGTGCCCTGTCTGCTAAGGTGTAGACACAAAATATAGACCCAAAAGAAAGAGCGGGCACACGACGTGAACGATACGCCGGAAACTCCTGAAAACATGGAAGAAAACCAACCGGAACGCCCTCAGTACGACGGTCCGACAGTATCCATCGAGTCCGAGATGAGCACGTCTTATCTCGACTATGCGATGTCGGTCATTGTCAGCCGGGCCATTCCCGACCTGCGTGACGGTTTAAAACCGGTGCACCGGCGTATTTTGTACGCCATGCATGAAACCGGAAACACGCATGACAAAAGCTATCGAAAGTCCGCCCGCCCTGTTGGCGATGTGATGGGTAAATATCACCCGCATGGCGACGGCGCGATCTATGATGCCCTGGTGCGGATGGCCCAGGACTTCTCTATGTCGCTGCCGCTTTTGGATGGTCAGGGCAACTTTGGCTCGATGGACGGGGATAACCCGGCGGCCATGCGTTATACCGAGGTGCGCATGGATAAGCCGGCCGCCTTTATGCTGGCCGACATCGAAAAAGAGACGGTTGATTTTCAGGATAACTACGACGGCAAGGACCGTGAACCGACCGTCCTCCCTGCCCGTTTCCCGAATATGCTGGTCAACGGTGCCGGCGGTATCGCGGTGGGTATGGCCACAAATATCCCGCCCCATAACCTGGGCGAAGTGATTGATGCGACCCTTGCACTGATCGACGATCCCGATCTGACCTCCGAACAGTTGATTGAGTATATTCCGGGCCCGGATTTCCCAACCGGAGCCACCATGCTGGGCCGTTCCGGTGCGCGCAAAGCCTATCTGGAAGGGCGCGGAAGCGTTATCATACGCGCCAAGACGCGGGTGGAGGAAATCCGCAAGGATCGCTATGCGATTGTTGTCGATGAGATCCCCTATCAGGTGAACAAAGCGTCGATGATCGAGAAGATCGCTGAACAGGTCCGCGAAAAGAAGATCGAAGGCGTGGCGCATGTTCAGGACGAATCTGACCGCAACGGTGTCCGTGTGGTGGTTGAGCTCAAACGCGACGCAACGCCTGAGGTTGTTCTGAACCAGCTGTACCGTTTCTCACCGATGCAGACGTCCTTTGGCTGTAACATGCTGGCGCTGAACGGTGGCCGTCCGGAACAGCTGACGCTGCGCCGGTTCCTGACGTCCTTTATTGATTTCCGCGAGGATGTTGTTGCGCGCCGCACCGCCTATAATTTGCGTAAAGCGCGCGAACGCAGTCATATCCTGTGTGGTTTGGCGGTTGCTGTCTCCAATGTGGATGAGGTGGTTGCGACTATCCGTGCCTCGGCCGATGCGGCGGAAGCCCGGTTGAAGCTGATGGAGCGCCGCTGGCCCGCGGCCGAGATCGCAGGCTATATCCAGCTGATCGACGACCCGACCCACAAGATGAACGAAGACGGGACCTATAATCTGTCGGAAACACAGGCACGTGCGATCCTTGAGCTGCGCCTGCAGCGTCTCACCCAGATTGGCGTCAAAGAAGTCACGGATGAGCTGGAAGAACTGGCCAAGAAGATCAAGGAATACCTTGAAATCCTGTCTTCTCGTGAGCGGATTATGGGTATTATCGCGGATGAGCTGCGCGAGGTTCGTGAAAACTTTGCCGTGCCGCGTCGGACCGAGATTGTCGACTGGTCCGGTGATATGGACGACGAAGACCTGATCGAACGCGAAGATATGGTCGTCACCGTGACCTCGGGCGGCTATATCAAGCGGACACCTCTGGCAGATTTCCGGGCGCAGAAACGCGGTGGCAAAGGACTGTCGGGGATGCAGACCAAAGAAGAGGATGTGGTCACCACCCTCTTTGTGGCCAATACCCATACGCAGCTGTTGTTCTTCACCACCGATGGTATGGTCTACAAGCTGAAGACCTGGCGCCTGCCGCAATCGGGCCGTACCGGCAAGGGCAAGGCGATTGTGAATATTCTGCCAATCCCAACCGGTGTTTCGATTGCCGCAATTATGCCAGTGGACCGCCCGGATGATGAATGGGACGATCTGCAGATTGTCTTTGCCACATCGGCCGGGACCGTGCGCCGCAACCGGCTGTCGGATTTCACCAATGTCATGCGCAACGGCAAGATTGCGATGAAGTTCGAAGATGAGCACGCAGAGACCAAGCTGATCAACGCGCGCATCTGCTCGGAAGATGACGACGTGATGCTGGTGACCAACACAGGTCGCGCCATTCGCTTCCCCACAACCGAGGTCCGCGTGTTCAACTCGCGCAACTCGGTTGGTGTGCGCGGTATCAAGCTGGGTGATGGTGATGAGGTCGTGTCGATGTCGGTGATCCGCCATTCGAAATACACGCCAGAACAACGTACTGCATACCTCAAGATGCGGCGCGCCATGGCGGGCCTGACCGAAGAGGATGCAACATCTGACGAGGATGCGGTCGAGGATCCGAATTTCTCCACCGAGCTTTATTCAGAAATGTCCGCGGCTGAGAATTTGATCCTGACCATCACTGCAGGCGGCGCGGGCAAGCTTTCGTCCAGCCATGACTATCCGGTTCGTGGCCGGGGCGGCATGGGCGTCACGGCCATGGACAAAGGCATGCGCGGTGGTCAATTGGTTGCCTCTTTCCCGGTTGAAATGGGTGATCAGATCATGCTGGCCACGTCCAAAGGGCAGTCGATCCGGGTGCCAGTGGATGGCATTTCCTTCCGCTCCCGCTCTGCCGGTGGTGTGCGGGTGTTTAACACCGGCGCCGGTGAAGAGGTTGTGTCGGTTGCTTGGATCGCCGAGCAAAACGAGGACGACGAACCGGATGAGGGTCCAAGCGAGACCTAAAACGCTGTCACAAGATAAAAAGAAGCCGCCCCAATTAGGGCGGCTTTTTTATTTTCCACGCTCAGAAACAAATACGACCTGAGGGGATACGATTTGGCACAAATCGGCCGGCCCCCTGATGTTGAACGGTCCTGGCTTTGCGTTATTGGACGGTGCCGCAGATTGCAACGTCAACCGCGCCTGCGCGTCATAAACCGTCTTGTCTGAAATAGGTTTTGGATTTGTCACGATAAAGAATCCCCAACTGACCCACTCGCTATGGGGATCACCATTGGAGCTGTTGTGAGGTGGCGGTAGGAGAATTGGGAGAATTCCGCCCATCTGGCGGCAAGCGGACGTCAAAAATTAACCTATGCACACCGTATGGGCGCAGAGATTAATTTTTCACTATTTTTGAAAACGCGGTGGTACCCAAGGCCGGACTCGAACCGGCACGCTGTCACCAGCGGGGGATTTTGAATCCCCTGCGTCTACCATTCCGCCACTTGGGCCGCGTTTGGGCTGTTTATCCAAGTCTTTTGGAAAGGACAAGAGCTAAGCGTGCACTTATTTGCGATTATTTCCAAAGACGTAGTGACAAAAATCTATGCGCCTGATCGACCGATGCCGTTGCATCCATGGCAGCTAAAGCACAGGGTGAAATTGCTGCTTTGCAGCGGTGGCGCTGCGGGTCATGATTTGCTAGGCGAACGGTAAGTAACCAGGCCCAAGCAGTGCGAGGATCCAACCCATGACAGCGCAACCCTCTGTGGATTTAACCATTTCGCAACGGCTTGACCATTTGGTGGCAGAGGCCCCAGCCGAGCAGATCTCGCTCAGTTGGATCCTGCATCAGCTGCATGAAAGGGCCTTTGGTCTGTTTCTGCTGATCCTGGCGCTGCCGTGCTGCATCCCCTTTCTGTATGGGATCCCGCAGATCGTCTCGTTGCCGTTGATGTTTATCTCTGCTCAGATTGTAATGGGCCGTCGCGACCCTTGGCTGCCGGGGAAACTGGGCGAACGCAGCGTGACCAAGGACGGTTTGGACAAGCTGTCACAACGGGCAGGCCCCTGGTTGCGGCGGATCGAGGGGGTGAGCAAACCGCGTTTGGCGCTGCTCACGAACCCACCGCTGGATCGTTTCGTCGGCCTGGCTCTGGTGCTGTTCAGCGCGTCGATCCTCGTCCCCTTGCCGGGCACAAATACGGTGCCGGGGTTTGCGGTGGTTGTGGTGGCCATGGGTTTGTTGCAACGGGATGGGATTTTGGTGATCATCGGCTCGCTTCTGGGTACGGCCTGGATTGCGTCTCTTATTTTTGCCGGCGCAACTTTGGCCAGCCTCATCAAAAATTGGATTGGCCTGTAAGGCGTTTTCCGTCAGACAGGGACCAAAGGCACCGGATGTGGCCATCAGGTCAGATCCCACAGGTGCCATGGATTGAGCGCAGGTTTGTGAGGACCCTTTGACGACACGTAAGTTTTTGATTCTAATGGCGGCGCTGGGATCGGCTGCCGTGCTTTTGACGGCCTTTGCGTTTCAGCACCTTGGTGGGTTGGCACCGTGCAAGCTTTGCATCTGGCAACGTTATCCGCATGCGGCGGCTGCAGCCATTGGTGTGATCGCCTTCTTTATTCCCCTGCCCGCCCTGCTCTGGCTTGGCGCGTTGGCTGCTGCGGCAACTGCTGGCGTCGGCGCATATCACGCAGGTGTGGAGCAAGGATGGTGGGAGGGGCCCAGCACCTGCACCTCTTCTCCTATTGGCGGGCTGACACCAGATCAGCTGATGAACCAGATCATGTCCGCGCCATTGGTGCGGTGTGATGATATCCCATGGGAGCTGTTTGGCCTTTCCATGGCTGGGTGGAATGCGGTTGTGTCCGTGATCCTTGCGCTTTTGTGGGTCGCAGCGGCCCGCCATCCGCGATAACGCGCGAACCAAAGCTTGAGCGCCCTCGCGCTCAACTGTCCTTCTTGGTCGCCAACAGCAGGTTTGTTTCGCTGGTGGTAATGCCTTCGATCAATCGAACCCGTGACAGGGCGGCGTCAAAATCTTCCAGCGTTTCGGTGCCGATCTCAACAATCAGATCCCATCGCCCGTTTGTGGTATGAATGGCGCGCACCTCGGGCAGACCTTGCAATTGTCGCACAATCCGGTTGGTTCCTCGCCCCTCGATCCCGATCAACATCAAGCCGCGCACCGGATCGCGCAACACGTCTTCTTTCATAACCACCGTAAAGCCAAGGATATCGCCACGCGCTTGCAACCGCTCGATACGGCTGCGTACAGTGGTGCGTGACAGATTCAGCTGTGTTGCCAAATCCGACAGTGACGCCCGCGCGTCATGTCGCAAAGCTGAAATCAGGCGCTCGTCCACTTTGTCCATTTTCTAACCCGCAATGGTAAATTGGGTTCCGTTATGGTCAAATTGTGGGATTAAATCCAGCCCCTTTGCAAAGATACACTGTTTCCAGGTTGATTGATAAGGCTGGGACAGATGAAGCAGACCTGTGTTTTGGTCGGTGCGCCGATTGACAGTGGGAAAGACCGAAACGGTTGTTTGATGGGACCAGATGCGCTGCGCACCGCAGGTCTGGGCCCTGCGTTGGAGAGCTTGGGATTTCGCGTCACGGATCTTGGCAACCTTGGTCCCGCGGCGTTTGCACCGGATCTGCCCCACGCGCACCCGCATGCATTAAATGAAACCGTGGCCTGGACACGAACCCTTCAGGACGTGGCGGAACAGGTCATGTCAGAAGGTGTGCCGATCTTTCTGGGGGGCGACCATGCGATGGCCATGGGAACCGTCACCGGTGTTGCGGCCTATGCCGCACAGATCAAGCGCCCGCAATTTGTCCTGTGGTTGGATGCACACAGCGATTTTCACACGCTGACCACCACGGGCAGCGGCAATTTGCATGGGACACCAGCGGCCTATTTTACCGGAGTTTCCGGATTTGACCCGTTCCCGCCCGTGCCCTATCCGGTGCCCTTTGCGAATGTTTGCATGATGGGTCTACGCTCGGTGGATCCAGTGGAACGGGAACAGATCCACAAAACCGCGCTGCGCATCCACGACATGCGGGACATTGATGAAAACGGGGTTGTAAAACCCTTGAAAGCTTTCCTCGAACAGGTCGCGGCCCAAAACGGCATGTTGCATGTCTCGTTGGATGTGGACTTTCTGGACCCTGCCGTTGCCCCCGCGGTTGGCACAACCGTTCCCGGTGGCGCCACGGTGCGCGAGGCGCATCTGGTTTGTGAAATCCTCCACGACAGCGGGCTGATCACGTCCATGGATCTGGTTGAGCTGAACCCGTTCCTGGATGAGCGCGGCCGCACCGCGCATTTGATGGTGGACCTTTGTGCCTCTGCCTTTGGTCGCCGTGTTTTTGATCGTCCCACCCGGAGCTATCTATGACGTCCCTGCAATCTCCATCGGATCTGGTTATGATCCGTCCCCATCATTTTGTATCAAACCCCGAGACCTGCGCCGACAATGCGTTTCAAACCCGCCCGAATCTGGACGAAGGCGCGGTTGCAGACTCAGCGTTGCGCGAATTTGACAGCACGGTTGAGACGCTGCGTTCGGCTGGCGTGTCCGTTCTGGTGTTTGACGATGACACCCCCGGCACGCCTGACAGCGTGTTTCCCAACAATTGGTTTTCGACCCATGCGGGCGGTCACATCGCGGTTTATCCGATGTTTGCAGAAAACCGACGCCGGGAACGCCGCTGGGATGTGATCGAGGCGTTGAAACAGCGCTACAGGGTCCAGGATGTGATTGATTACTCGGGCATGGAACAGGACGATCTGTGGCTTGAAGGGACCGGTGCCATGGTGTTGGACCATATCGGCCGGGTGGCTTATGTGGCGAAATCCAACCGGGCGGATCCTGTGTTGCTGGAACGGTTTTGCACCCATTTCAACTTTGAACCGATGGCCTTTGACGCCAAGGATTCCCAAGGCCGCGATGTCTATCACACCAATGTTCTGATGAGCGTTGCGACCCGTTTTGCGTTGATCTGCCTGGATATGATCGTGGACCCCACTCGCCGCGACCAAGTGGTGCAGCGTTTGGAAGAAACCGGGCGCACCGTTATTGACCTCAGCGAGGCGCAGATCAACGCCTTTGCGGGAAATGCTTTGGAACTGTCGGTCTCTGACGGTCGGATTTTGGCCCTGTCGGAAACCGCTTTGGCGGCCTTGTCCAAGGGTCAAATGGCCCAAATCGAAGACAGCGCCGCCCTTCTGCCCCTGCGCATTCCAACCATTGAAACAGCCGGCGGCTCGGTCCGCTGCATGATGGCGGGGATCCACCTCAGCCCTCGTAAAGTCTAAAGATCAAAGGACAACTCTATGTCACACCCGTCGGAAAAAGCCCTGGTCCCCTTTGTCAGCGTCGACAATATGATGAAGCTGATCCACCACATCGGCTTGGAGGACATGCTCAAAGGGCTTGCCACATATATCGAGGATGACTTCAAGCGCTGGAATAGCTTTGACAAGACCCCACGTGTGGCCAGCCACTCCGAGGTCGGCGTGATCGAATTGATGCCCACCTCAGACGGAGAGGCCTATGGGTTCAAATACGTCAATGGCCATCCGAAAAACACATCCGAAGGGCTGCAAACCGTGACGGCCTTTGGCCTGCTGGCGGATGTGTACACGGGTTATCCGGTGCTTTTGACCGAAATGACCCTGCTGACCGCCCTGCGCACCTCGGCCACGTCAGCTATGGTTGCCAAACATCTTGCCCCCCAAGGTGCGGATACCATGGCGATGATCGGCAATGGGGCGCAGTCTGAATTTCAAACGTTGGCGATGAAGGCGATCTGTGGTCTGAAGACGGTGCGCCTTTATGACAATGATCCCTCCGCTACACGTAAGTGCGCGCAAAACCTCTCGGGTCTTGGGATCAACATCGTTTCCTGCAGCACGCCCGAAGACGCAATTCAGGGAGCGCAGATCCTGACAACCTGCACTGCAGACAAGCAATGTGCCACGATTCTGACCGACAATATGGTGGGTGCCGGGGTTCATATTAATGCGATTGGTGGCGACTGTCCGGGTAAGACCGAACTGGCAGCGGGTATACTGTCCCGTTCAGATGTCTTTGTGGAATTCCCGCCGCAAACCCGGATTGAGGGGGAGATCCAACAAATGGCTGAGGACTTCCCAGTGACCGAATTCTGGAAAGTTGTCACCGGCCAGGCCCAAGGGCGCAGCGACGCACGGCAGATCACCTTGTTCGACAGCGTCGGCTTTGCGATCGAGGATTTTTCGGCGCTGCGGTATATCCGCGATCATATCAATGGCACAGGTTACTACGAGGATCTCGATATGCTGGCTGACCCGGATGATCCGCGCGACCTCTTTGGCATGTTGACCCGCGCCAAAACCTGAGCTGCTGCTTCGGAGCCGTCCTCGCTTGGCTCCAATTGGGCAGAGGGTCGAGGGGGCTGGCGCAAGAAAAATTGACGAGGCTCCGCGCCCATCGGGCGGGGATACGTCCATTTTCCTTGTGCAAGACCCCGCCTCTGCCAGTTTGGGCCAAGAAAGAGGATGGGTCTGAAGCTTGCTGCTTTGGTGAGATCCGAGCAGACGTTCAATCCAACATTTGGCTTTCAAACACCCTGTGGATCACGCGTCCAGCTCGGTGTCCCAATAGAGGAAGTCCATCCAGCTTTCATGCAGGTGATTTGGGGGGAACCGTCGCCCGATATTGCGTAATTCTTCAGCATTTGGGCGACGTGGCGGTTTGCGCAGGGACATTCCAGCGCGATGCAGCGATTTGGAACCCTTTTTCAGGTTACAAGGCGAACAGGCCGCAACCACATTTTCCCAGCTTGTGACACCGCCGGCCGCCCGTGGCACCACATGGTCAAAGGTCAGATCCCCTTTGGCACCGCAGTATTGGCATTGAAAACCGTCCCGCAAAAATAAATTAAAGCGCGTGAAGGCCACGCGCTTTTGGGGTTTGACAAAATCTTTCAATACAACAACCGAAGGTATTCGAATTTCGGTGCTCGGGCTGCGGACGGTTTCGTCATATTCTGCAACAATATCAACACGATCCAGCCAAGCCGCCTTGATCGCATCCTGCCAGGGCCACAAGGACAATGGATAATAAGAAAGCGGTCTGTAATCCGCGTTCAAAACCAACGCCGGATGGTGACGCAAAGCGCCCGGTTCTCTTACAAAATCTGTCCTGAAATCGCCGTCCATTGGTAACGTCTTCCTCGCCCTGTCTGCCTCTACTGGCACCAGAGCGGGGAACCCGCCCCAGCTACCTCAAACTATATATCGTGGTTAACAGGAGGCAAGCCCCAAGTGTCCACAATATGTCGCAGTGTTTACGTCGATTCCGTGACAGCGGCGTGACGGTTATCCACAGGCTGCAAGCCTGCGGGCTTGCCAGTCTGGAGCCTGCAGCCTATGTGCGTGCTCATGTCCCGATTGATCCGATTTAACAAACCGTTTGACGTGTTGCCGCAGTTCACCGACAGCGCCAATGCGGACAGCCCGCGCAAGACGCTGAGCGACTATATAAACTGCCCCGGTGTCTATCCGGCGGGTCGGTTGGATCGTGACAGCGAAGGGTTGATGCTGCTGACGGATACCGGTCGGGTGCAATCCTGGATCAGTGACCCAAAACACAAGCTGCCCAAAACCTATTGGGTGCAGGTCGAAGGTGTTCCCGATGACGCGGCCCTTAAGGCGTTGCGGGACGGCGTGACGCTCAAAGACGGCCAGACTCGCCCGGCCAAGGCGCGTCTCATAAAAGAACCCCAAAACCTCTGGGCGCGGGTTCCACCGATCCGGGAGCGGAAATCGGTTCCCGACAGTTGGATCGAGCTGACAATCACCGAAGGCAAAAATCGGCAGGTGCGCCGCATGACTGCCGCCGTGAACCACCCGACGCTGCGCTTGATCCGTTATTCCATCGGCACATGGAATTTGGACGACCTACCCCAAGGCAGTTGGCAAGACCTTGAGGTTCCGCGTATTCCGGGGCGTCCAAAACCCGCGATGAAACCACCGCGGCGACCAAAGACAGAAACGCCGCGCAAACCCAGACGGCCGCGCGGCGCAAAATCGTAACCGGGTCCGGTTTACAGACTCAGGACATCGCGCATAAAAGCCAAGGCAACGCCCAGCCCATCGGGGTCGATCCCATGCGCGGTGCCTTTCATCACATGGGCATAGACGTCCTTGAACCCGGCCTCTTGCAGCGCTTCGGCAGCCTGAGGCAGCGATTGGATTGGCACAACATCGTCCTGATCCCCATGGGCCAGAAGAATGGGCATCCGCGACACCACTTCGTCGTCCAAAAGTTCTGGTCGCATCAAACGCCCGGAAAAGCCGACAACACCGGCCACCGGATCTTCGCGGCGTGGGGCCACATGCAGGCTCATCATGGTGCCCTGGCTGAAACCCAACAGGACAACCTGCTCGGGCAGCAGATCCTCATCCACCATCAACGCATCCAAAAAGGCGTTCAGATCCTCGGCTGCCGCCAACAAGCCGCGTTCGGCCTCTTCTTCGGAGGAGCCGTCAATCCATGGGATCGGGAACCACTGGAACCCCATTGGCGCACCGGCACAGGCCTCGGGCGCATCAGGCGCCACAAACAACGTATCGGGCAAATGTTCGGCCAATGGATCGGCCATGCCCAAAAGGTCGGCCCCATTCGCGCCATAGCCATGCAGAAACACCACAGCAGATCGGGTGTCCCCGGAAAGCGGCGCTTTGCGCCCTGCGTTCAAAACACGTGTCATCGGATCCCTTCCCTGTCCTTTGCCACTCGGTAATAGGCCCACAAGAGCCGCGCCGCAACCGACCGCCAGGGCGACCAGGCATGGGCCATGTCGCGCAGGTCACGTTCTTTGGGCCGTGCATCCAGGTCAAACAACACCCGCGCCGCCTCTTGCAGGGCCAGATCACCCGGCGCAAAAACATCCGCCCGTCCAAGCGAGAACATGGCATAAATCTCAGCCGTCCAGACTCCGATGCCGGGCACTTGGGTCAGGGTTGTCATCACCACATCATTTGGCGCATCGCGCAATGCTTTGAAATCAATCCGCGCCTCAGCCAGGGCGCGGGCATATCGGATCTTTTGACGGCTGAGCCCCACAGCGCGCAAATCATCGTCGCTGGCCCACATGATTTTACGCGGACCTGTTAGCCGCGCCTCCTGCATCCGTTTCCAAATGGCATTGGCCGAGGCCACGCTCACCTGTTGGCTGACAATCGCGCTTAGCAGCTGATCAAACCCATCCGATTTCAGCCGTAGCGGCAAAGGCCCCGTTAGGGTGAGCGCATGGGCAAAGCGCGGTTCGGCCGACGCCAGCCAGGCGGCTCCTTCGGCTACACAGTCGTCCGAGGTGATGACCCGGCCGATTGATTGCGGCATCTCTGCAGGGTTTGTTGGTTTGGTGGGTTCAAGCATTGCAAAACTGTGATTGTACCAAGCGGCGTGAGACTCTTGTTCCCTTTCTTCCATAGGAGTAGGCAGTTCACATGACAATGACCATGACAGCCCCCGATGATCGCGTCGCCAAACGCAATGTTGTTATCCTTGTGATGGCTCAGGCCATCCTTGGTGCACAGATGCCGATGATTTTTACCATCGGCGGCCTTGCAGGACAGTCATTGGCGTCCAACGCATGTTTTGCAACCCTGCCGATCTCATTGATCGTTGCGGGATCCATGTTGGCGGCGAACCCAGTGTCGGCTGTGATGCAGCGTTTTGGGCGGCGTGTCGGGTTTTTGATGGGGGCCTTATTTGGCGCGCTTGGGGCAGCTGTTGGGGCCTATGGGCTTTATCTTGGGTCATTTCCGATCTTTCTCGCCGGCAGCCTTTTGACCGGCGTCTATATGAGCGCACAGGGGTTTTACCGTTTTGCAGCTGCGGACACGGCGTCCGATGCGTTTCGCCCCAAGGCGATCTCATATGTCATGGCAGGCGGCCTGCTGGCCGCGGTGCTGGGCAAGACGCTGGTGGTCGAAACATCCGACGCCTTTGTGGTGCCGTTTATGGGCACCTATATGGTGATCATCCTGCTCAATCTGGTGGGATCTGCGGTGTTTTTCTTTTTGAAAATCCCAATGCCGGAAAAACCTTCCGCCTCGGCACCACGTGGTCGCAGCCGGATGGAACTGCTGAAAGACCCTGTGATTTCGACCGCTGTGATCTGTGCGGTCGTGTCCTATGCTTTGATGAACCTGGTGATGACCTCGACACCGTTGGCGGTTGTAGGCTGTGGTTTTGGCCAAGGTGATGCCGCCAATGTTGTGATGAGCCACGTTCTGGCGATGTATGTTCCCTCGTTCTTTACTGGCCATCTGATCGCCCGTTTTGGCGTGGAAAAGATTGTTGGCGCGGGTCTGGTGATCCTTGCCGGCGCAGGTGGTGTAGCGCTAAGCGGGGTAACGCTTGAGAATTTCTATATCGCGCTGATCCTTCTGGGGCTTGGCTGGAACTTTGGCTTTATTGGCGCAACCACAATGTTGGCCGGAGCCCATGAGGGCTCGGAAAAAGGTCGCATGCAGGGCATGAACGACTTCCTCGTCTTTGGCGGTGTCACTCTGGCATCGCTGTCGTCCGGTGGTCTGATGAATTGTTCTGGTGGAACCCCAACCGAAGGGTGGAGCGCGGTGAACCTGGCGATGGCGCCTTTCCTGGTTCTGGCAGGTGCGGTTCTGTTGCGATTGGCCTTGCGCCCCCGCCCAGTCTGACGTGTTCAGGCTAAGCGGCCCAGTCTGATTGCCTGTCTACCAGCGACCGGTGCTGGCGCACCACATCAGACGCAGGCGCTTTTTAAACTCGCTCAGTCCCAGTTCACCTGCGACCACCCGCTGGGGCTCTTTCAAAGCTTGGCGTAGGATCGCCTCGCTTTGCCAGCCTGCCAGCAACGCCGGGCGGGTTTCTGCGGCAAACGCGCCAGAGCGCCGTGATTTCTGCAAAGCATCCAGGCCAATTTGCGCAAGCTCTTGCACACCTTCACGCGTGCCATCCACCAACGGAACGCGGTTTTGTTTTTCCAACGCAGGAACGGCGCGCAGCCAATTCGCAACGCCCTGCGCGAAGCCGAATTCCCGCGCAGCGGTTTCGTCCCCCTGCCCCAGATTCGACCCAAGGCTTGCGACAGACATCCACATCAGATTGCCGGATGTGTCCTTCAGATACTGGACCAAGGCTTCCACATCCGAAAACGGGTCACGGTAGATGTCCCAGCGCCGCGCTTCGGCCATGGCGTCGATGTTTTGGGCTTCTGTGGGTGACAGAACCTTCGCCAAAGGGGTTGCCACAAAGTGACGGCGCACGGGCGCTCCGCTGGCAATTTCTGCCCCTACATCGCGCCACCATTGAACGCGCATCTCTGCAATCATGCTTTCCTGACTGGCCCAGGGCGCGCGCGACAGTTCCGCGTTAAATGCATAGAGCACAAAGAGCCGAAACCGTGCGGGCACCGGAGCCGCCATGGCAGCCTGAAACCGATCCGGATCCGCCCGTTCGACCAATTCAGCACAGGCGCGCAGGTCGTCGTCAAATTGCAGCTCTGCCACGGTTTACTCCGCTGCCATCGTCTCGGCATGCAAAAGACGCCAGTTCACCGCATCCAGCATTGCTTCAAACGACGCATCAATTATGTTTGGTGAGACGCCGACCGTGGACCAGCGGTGTCCGCTTGCGTCCTCGCTGTCGATGATCACCCGCGTCATTGCCTCGGTCCCGCCTTGGGTGATGCGCACCTTGAAATCAACCAGACGCATGCCTGCCAGCTGGTCGGAGTATCGACCCAGGTCCTTTTGCAGGGCTTTGGACAGCGCGTTCACCGGACCCCGGTCACTGCCAGTTTCATCCATCGACTCGCTCACCGACAGGCGTTTGTCACCATCAACCACCACAACCACCACAGCCTCGGACAGGCTGACCATCTGGTTGTACTTGTTCTTGCGGCGTTCCACCGACACCCGATAACGTTTCACTTCAAAGAACTCAGGGCACAGACCCAGCTCCCGACGCGCCAACAGCTCAAACGAGGCTTGTGCCGTGTCATAGGAATAGCCCTGCGCCTCGCGCTCTTTGATCACCTCAAGGATACGCGGCAGGGCGGCGTCGCCTTTTGGCACCTCGATCCCAGCTTCCATCAGACGTTTGCGCAGGTTCGACTGCCCTGCCTGATTGGACATGGGAATAATGCGCCCATTGCCAACCACCGCAGGGTCCACATGTTCATAAGTTGACGGATCCTTCAGAATGGCGCTGGCGTGCAGACCTGCCTTGTGGGCAAAGGCCGAGGCCCCCACATAAGGCGCTTGTTTCTGTGGAACCCGGTTCAGGATTTCATCCAACATCCGGCTGATGCGGGTCAGATCTCCCAGTCTGTCTTGTGACACGCCGGTGTCCACCAGATCCACATAAGGCGCCTTGAGCATAAGCGTCGGGATCAAGGTGACCAGATTAGCATTGCCGCAGCGCTCGCCCAATCCGTTCAGCGTGCCCTGAACCTGACGCACTCCGACCTCAACCGCAGCCAGCGAACAGGCCACGGCCTGCTCGGTGTCATTGTGACAATGGATACCCAGGTGGCCACCGGGAATGCCGCTGGCAATCACCGCCTGCACAACCTCCCGAATCCGGCTCGGTTGGCAGCCCCCATTGGTGTCGCACAGGACCACCCACCGCGCGCCTGCCTCATAAGCCGCCTGACAACAGGCCAGCGCATAGTCTGGATTGTCCGCATAGCCGTCAAAGAAGTGCTCAGCATCAAACAACGCCTCGCGCCCCTGCCCCACGATATGGGCGATCGAGGCGCGGATGTTCTCAAGGTTTTCCTCAAGCGTGATGCCAAGGGCCTGGGTCACATGGTAATCATGGCTTTTGCCAACCAGGCAGACCGCACCCGTGCCCGCGTTCAATACTGCCGCCAGAACCTCGTCATTTTCGGCCGACCGTCCCGCCCGTTTGGTCATGCCAAAGGCGGTCATACGCGCGCGGGTCTCGGGCGCTGCCTCAAAAAACGCGCTGTCGGTGGGGTTGGCGCCGGGCCATCCCCCTTCGATATAGTCCACCCCCAACAGATCCAGCGCTTCGGCGATCTGCTGCTTTTCGGCGGTGGAAAACTGAACGCCCTGGGTCTGCTGCCCGTCCCGCAATGTGGTGTCGTAAAGGTACAGACGCTCCTTGGTCACGCCAGTGCCTCCAATTTGGCGGCGTCAAAACCTGTGGTCGGAACCAGTTCCACACCGGATTTCGACATGCGCACTTCCAGTCCAGCCTCCACAAAGGCCGCTTTCAACCGGTCAACCTCGCCAAAGTCCTTGCTGACCATGGCCGCCTCCCGCGCCGCAGCCAACCGATCGGCAAAGGGGGTCAGTTCCATGCTCGGTGCCTCTGCCCATGCGCCAAGCGCAGGTGTCAACAGCCCCATCAACTGGGCCGACGCCAACAAGGAGGCGGCCTCCCCGCTGGCGGCCAGCTTATGCAGCTCTGCAACCGCGCCCGCGGTGTTCAGATCATCCGCCAGCGCCTCCAGGACCGCGGCAGCAGCGGTGGCAGCGGGTTCGACGCCCGCTGTCAGCGCCCGCCACTTGCGCAGCGTGGCCTCGGATTGCTTGGCCTTTTCCTCGGTCCAATCCATTGGCTTGCGGTAATGGGTCTGCAGGAAGACAAAGCGGATCACCTCACCCGGAATGCCCTGATCCAACAGATCCCGCACGGTAAAGAAATTGCCCAGTGATTTGGACATCTTCTTGCCTTCGACCTGCAGCATCTCATTGTGCAGCCAATACCGGGCAAAGCGGTGGTCCGGGTTCGCACAGCGGCTTTGAGCGATCTCGTTTTCATGATGTGGGAAGATCAGATCATTGCCGCCGCCGTGAATGTCAAAATCCTTGCCCAACAAGGCCTGGCTCATGGCGGAACACTCAATGTGCCAGCCCGGACGACCAAAGCCCCAAGGGCTCTCCCACCCCGGTTGGTCGCCGGTGGACGGCTTCCACAGGACAAAATCCATCGGGTTCTTCTTGTAAGGTGCCACTTCGACCCGCGCGCCAGCGATCATGTCATCGACGGAACGGCCCGACAGCTTGCCGTATTCTTTTTTCCAGCTGTCGACCGCAAACAAAACATGACCTTCAGCGGCGTAGGCATGACCGCGCTCCATCAACACGCCGATCATATCCACCATCTCGGCAATATAGGCGGTGGCGCGGGGCATGTGGTTCGGCTCCAGCGCGCCCAGCTCTCCCATGTCGTCCAGGAACCATTGGGTGGTCTGGGCGGTGATGTCGCCAATCGGGCGGCCACTTTCTGCGGAGCGTGCGTTGATCTTGTCATCCACATCCGTGAAATTGCGCGCATAAGTCACGTGACCCGCGCCATAGACCTCACGCAGCAGGCGAAAGAGCGTGTCAAACACCACCACGGGCCGGGCATTGCCCAGATGCGCGCGGTCGTAAACGGTTGGACCACAGACATACATGCGCACATTCTGCGCATCAATCGGCTCAAAGACGTCTTTTTGACGGGTCCAGGTGTTGTGCAATTTGATCGTCGTCATGACAGCTCCGTTTACTCGGTCGGGCCCAGGTATTCCGCGTGGCTTCTTGCGCGGATCCGCGCAGCGCGGGCTTAGCAGCTTGTCAGGAAGAAGAAAACGACAGAAACCAGCCCGCTGAGGAAATCAGCAGGAAATACAAATGAGAATAAGGGTGCATTTGGGCTTCATGACTTTGCTGTATCACGATGGGGGTCAAAGGCCAACCGCCTTTTGTTTAGAACCGGAAACCAGCGCTGAGGGACCAGATGTTATAGGTGCCGGTGTTTGCGGCATTGGCCTCTGTCTGGCTGACCTCACCGATCAGCTGGATGTTTTGGCGAACAGGGACCGAGATGCCAATGCTCAGCGCGCCCTGATCCAGTTCCATTACCCCTTCATGGCCGTCATCCTGAAGCGAGAGATATCCCAAAAGCCTGCCAAAATCATATCCGGCCTGGAGTTGAACCGGAGTATGACGGTTCAAACTTTGTGGGTCCATCTCCCATTGATCCGCCAAACGTTGCAGGGACGCGCCCTGCTGATAGGTTTGCAATTGCAACGCGTGGGACGGACCAAGCTGCGCGCCGGATCCGCGATTTTCAAACAGATGAACCTGCCCACCACCGGGCCAGCCTGCGCCCAGGAAAAAGCCGCGCTGATCCTGTGCGTACCCAGGCAAAACCGATATCGATACCATGAGGCCCAGAGCAACAGCCCGAGCCATCCACATTCTGTAGTGTCCCATTGTTCAACCGATAGATTAAAAAGCAGCGCCGCCGCGCCTGACATCCCAGGTTTCATTATGGGCCATATTGCTTAACCTGCGGTTTCCAAAATCGCGCTCTTTTTAACCAACAGCAGGGATATCAGCAGAAATCCATAAAAAATGCGCTGACGCCTGAGGCACTGGTAAGCCAGACAAAATAAAACCTCCTCTTCGCAGAAGAGGAGGTAAGTTTCGTCGTTCAGGCTCTGCTTTATACCGCTCGTTGTTTTTTGCCTGCGGCCTGACCAACGCTGAGAGCGAGCGCACCCGCCCCAGGGTTCCGAAATTTCGTGGTCCCCGTTTTAAGCCTGGGGACCCAAGGCCGCCTGCGCGCACCGGGGGTGAATGGCGCGCGCCGGCTAAAACCTCTCTTAGCTACAGCCAGATGTTGCGCCGCAAGTGTTGCACTTCATGCAGGTGCCGTTGCGCACCAAAGTGTAGTTACCGCATTCGCCACATGGATCCCCTTCATACCCCTGCATTTTCGCCTTGGTGCGCGCATCCATGCCCGATCGCGGCTGCGATGTTTCAGGCACCAATGTCTGCAGCGCTGCCACAGGATCTTCGACATCGGAGATGGTCGAAGGGGCTTCCTGACCACCCCGCAAGACCACCAGCTCTTGGGGCAGACGTTTGCGCAGATACCCGGTGGAGGAAATCTGTTTCAGCACCTCCAGTGACCGCGTGGCTGCAGTGTCGGAGATTTCGGAAACGTTTGAGATCCCCTCTTCCTTGTCGCCACGTCCCACATCGTCAAATGCCGCGCCTTCGGGTTTGACATGCGCCAGATCGGTGCGATCCAGATAAGACACTGCCAGTTCCCGGAAGATGTAATCCAGGATCGAGGTTGCGTTCTTGATCGAGTCGTTGCCCTGCACCATGCCGGCGGGCTCAAACTTGGTGAAGGTAAAGGCGTCCACAAACTCTTCCAGCGGAACGCCATATTGCAAACCAACCGAGACCGCGATGGCGAAGTTGTTCATCATCGCCCGGAAGCCCGCGCCTTCCTTGTGCATGTCGATGAAGATCTCACCCAAGGAGCCATCGCCGTATTCGCCGGTCCGCAGATACACCTTGTGACCACCGACAACCGCCTTTTGGGTGTACCCTTTGCGGCGTTCCGGCATTTTGGTCCTGTGAGATTTCAGCACCTCTTTGATGACCACTTTCTCGACGACTTTTTCGGCGAGAACGGTTGCTTTTTCCTGTGGTGTGCCAGTTTCCAGAACCTCTGCCGCGTCATCATCGTCTTCGACCAGTGCCGCCGCCAGAGGTTGGCTCAGCTTGGAGCCGTCCCGATAAAGCGCATTGGCTTTGACGCCCAAGGACCAGCTCAGCTCATAGGCCTTCTGGCATTCCTCGATCGTAGCGGAATTGGCCATATTGATCGTCTTGGAAATCGCACCCGAGATGAACGACTGCGCCGCCGCCATCATGCAGATATGGCTTTCAACGTTAAGATAACGCTTGCCTTTCTTGCCGCAGGGGTTTGCACAGTCAAAGATCGCATAGTGATCTTCGCTCAAGTGCGGCGCGCCCTCCAATGTCATGGTGCCACAGACGTGGTCATTGGCGGCGTCGATCTCGGCCTTGTTGAAACCAAGGTGGTTCAACAGATCAAAGGCGGGATCGTTCAGCTTGGCCGATGGGATGCCCAGAACACCGGTGCAGAAATCTTCGCCCAGGGTCCATTGGTTAAAGACAAAGCGCACGTCAAAGGCGCTTTCGAGTGCGGCGTCGATTTTGGCCAGCTCGCGCGGGCCAAAGCCATGCCCGGTCAGCGAGGTGTGGTTGATCGCCGGCGCATTGCCGATGGAGCCATGACCGACCGCATAAGAGACAATTTCTTCGATCTGAGCAGAGGTATATCCCAGACCTTCCAGCGCGGCCGGAACCGACCGGTTGATGATCTTGAAATACCCGCCACCCGCCAGCTTCTTGAATTTGACCAGGGCAAAGTCAGGCTCGATCCCGGTGGTGTCGCAATCCATCACCAGACCGATGGTGCCCGTGGGGGCAATCACGGTGGTCTGCGCGTTGCGATACCCGTGGCGCTCGCCCAGCTCCAGTGCTTCGTCCCAGGCGCTCATGGCGAAATCCACCAGACGCGCATCGGGGCAATTGTCCAGATCGAGCGGAACTGGTTTTACGGTCAGCCCTTCATACCCTTCGGCCATGCCGCGGGCCGCATTGCGGTGGTTGCGGATGACACGCAGCATGTGTTTTGCATTGCGCTCATAGCCGGGGAAGGCACCAAGTTCCGACGCGATCTCGGCCGAGGTGGCATAGGCCACACCGGTCATCAGCGCGGTCAGTGCACCACAAAGCGCGCGTCCCTCGTCCGAATCGTAGCCATGGCCCATATTCATCAAGAGGCCGCCGATATTGGCATAGCCCAGACCCAGCGTACGGAAGTCATAGGACCGTTGGGCGATTTCCTTGGACGGGAACTGCGCCATGGTCACCGAGATTTCCAGCGTCAGCGTCCACAGGCGGCAGGCATGCATGTAATCTTCGGCCTGGAACTTGCCATCTTCATAGAAGGTCAGCAGGTTCATCGACGCCAGGTTACAGGCGGTGTCGTCCAGGAACATATATTCCGAACAGGGGTTTGAACCGCGAATCTGACCATCTTCGGGGCATGTGTGCCACTCGTTCACGGTGTCATGGAATTGAATGCCGGGATCTGCACAGGCCCAAGCGGCGTGACCCACCTTCTCCCACAGATCCCGGGCTTTTACGGTTTTTGACACCGAGCCATCCACACGATTGATGAGCTGCCAGTCGGCATCTTTTTCAACCGCTGTGAGGAAGGCATTGGTGACCCGGATCGAGTTATTGGAATTCTGTCCCGATACCGAGCTATAGGCTTCACTGTCCCAATCGGTGTCATAGGTCGGAAACTCGATGCTGGTGTATCCCTGTTTGGCATAGTCCAGCACGCGTTTGACATAAGTCTCCGGGATCGCGACTTTTTTGGCTTCACGCACCGCTTTCTTCAGCCCGTCGTTTTTCGCGGGATCGGTTGCGTCAGCCTCGGCGCCGTCCCAGTTGCGGATCGCCTGAAAAATCCCGTTCAGCATCTTCTCGTGCATCTTGGAACCCGCAACAATGGAGGCAACCTTCTGTTCCTCAAGGACCTTCCATTGGATGAAGTCCTCGATATCCGGGTGATCGGCGTCCACAATCACCATCTTCGCTGCTCGACGGGTTGTCCCGCCAGATTTGATCGCACCAGCGGCGCGATCCCCAATTTTCAGGAAGCCCATCAGCCCCGAGGATTTGCCCCCACCTGACAGCGATTCACCTTCGCCCCGCAGGGCAGAAAAGTTTGTGCCCGTCCCGGAGCCATATTTGAACAGGCGCGCCTCACGGACCCATAGATCCATAATGCCACCTTCGTTCACTAGATCATCGGCGACAGATTGGATGAAACAGGCATGCGGCTGCGGATGCTCATAGGCACTGGCCGATTTTGTCAGCTTGCCGGATTTGAAATCGACATAGTGGTGACCCTGTGATGGGCCATCGATCCCATAAGCCCAGTGCAGGCCGGTATTAAACCATTGAGGCGAGTTTGGTGCCGCGCGTTGGGTGGCCAGCATAAACCGCATTTCATCGAAATAGGCACGCGCATCCTCTTCAGAGGAGAAATATCCCCCTTTCCAACCCCAATAGGCCCAGGCACCGGCCAAACGGTCAAATACCTGTTTGGAGGAGGTTTCACCGCCCATTTCAACGGCATCATCCGCCGGAACCGAACGCCAGAGGAACTCAGGAACCCCTTTTTCGCGGACCTTCTTGGTGCTGGCCGGGACACCGGCCTTGCGGAAGTATTTTTGTGCGATGACATCGCTGGCCACCTGACTCCAGGTCGAGGGAACTTCAATGTCGTCCAGTCGGAACACGATCGTGCCATCTGGATTGCGGATTTCGGAAGTGGCAGCGTTAAATTTCAAACCAGCGTAGGCGTCTTCCCCTGCGGTGGTAAACTTCCGTTCGATTTTCATGCGTTCTGCCCCGGCTCTGCAGTCAATTCGGTTTTCATTCGTGATCGGACGCGTAAACAGCCAAAAAACGCCTTATCGCGGCGCATTGCACACGCCGACGTGCCCGTAAGGCTATGAAAAAACGTTGTTTTGAGCTTTCTTGCGGTTACCCCAATTTGACCTACAAGATCTTGTGTCGCCGCGTCCAGTACACACAATCTGACGTATTTGGACACAATTGGTCAACGCCAAATTTACCATGTTCTACCCTTCTTTTCTATTGACGGAGAAACGGCAGTCATGGGGGTGCAAGTGTTTTTGATTCACCAAAGGCGGGGTCAATCAAGGCAATGCAAAAGCAGCATAAGCGGCTGGTTTTTTCGAAGCCACGTGAAATCAATACCTTGCCGAGATGTCTTAAGATTTCAACCGTTTGAGATGCTGCAACCGCGCAATGAATCGTATGTCTCTACATCCCGCTCTGCGTAAAAATTGCCAGACGTTTCAGCGCCAGCCGTGTGACATTTCTTCACCAAAGGAGAAGATTGATTAGCAGGCACATAAATCAGAACCGCGGTTAACCTGCCATGTTTTGGCGCGATTTTGGGCCAATTGATTAAGGTTTGGTTAATTCACGAATGGACTACATGTAGTATGTTAAGACTTGGCCAGTGCCGAAGGGTCCCGACAATCGCGGACAATCATGTGAGTCGATTTTCTTGGATTTCGGTCTCTCCGACCACTTTCTACGTTGAGAGTAGAAAGTGGTCGGGGCGGCAGGATTCGAACCTACGACCCCCTGTACCCAAAACAGGTGCGCTACCAGACTGCGCCACGCCCCGGACCGTGCGCCTTCCTATCCTTGCTGGATGGGAATGAAAACCCCTAACAAGGCCAAATTGGCGAAGAATTTGAAAAAACTTTGTGTCGCAGCACGTTACCGACCGAAATGCCGTATTTAGCGACCAAACCACCGTTGATTTCCAACACCGCAAAGACCGAGTCCCCGCCCGGAATCACGGTCAGGTCCTTTGGGATTGCATTTTCATGGATGTGGGAAATTCGACCGTTCGCGTCGACGAACAGCATGTCCAACGGAATCAACGTATTCTTCATCCAGAAGGCGACACGCTGCGGATATTCATAAACGAAAAGCATGCCAGCGCTGCGTGGCATGGTTTCGCGAAACATCAAACCCTGCGAGCGTTCAGCAGGTGTATCAGCCAATTCGATGGAAAACGCCAGTTGCCCAAAATCCCCTTTGAGCTCGACCTGCCCTTCGCGGCACTCCGCAAAAGCCGCGCTTCCCATCATCAGCACAGCACCAACAGCCATCAACTGGCGTATCATATTAGATATTGGCTGCTTCCCAGGCCAGAACTTCAACCGCCATACGTCCGCGTTTGCCGTCGATGACACGCATCGCAAGCGCTTCGCCAGGCTGCAGGTCCGCAAGGCCAGATTGCCGCAAAACTTCCACATGTAAAAACACATCCTCTGACCGGCCAAAAACATTGGCAAAGCCAAAGCCTTTTCCTTTGTCGAACCATTTCACACGCGCAGCTTCCAGCGGTCGCGTGCTGATCTCTGCCATGTCCAGCTCAGCAAAATCGCTCAGCACCGGAACATCTTCGCGCTTTGGCGGTTCGATCTCAAGAACTTCGACCGCCTGCACGCCACGTGTCGTGCGATGTGCGATCAACTGCACGACTGCCCCATCTGCAACCGAGCTTTGTCCAAAGTTCCTTAGTACATTTATATGAAGCAGAATATCGGGGCCGCCTTCGTCTGAGACAATAAAGCCATAGCCTTTGGTCGGATCAAACCACTTCACCACACCACGCAGAGTTTGCATGCTGCTCAGATTAACGTCTTCAGCCACTGGAATCTCACCAATCGTTTTTGAATTATTATGTGCGTTTTTCTGATGCGATAATTGATTGAACATTTGCAAGTACAAATTTGTGTCGGATGTGGCAAAATGGAAATTCGCACTAAAATGTTATGGAGACAATCTCTGTACTGACCAGTTTTGCCCAATATCTGATCGGCTCCATTGGAAACGATCATGCAGACGGAAGTCGCCATCGGCCCAGAACTCAATCTCTAGGGGTGAAATTCGGAACCCGCCCCAAAACGGAGGGCGCTTGGGCGCAGGACCTTTTGTGGCCGTGATCTTGGCAACTTCAGCCATCAGCGAGGCCCGGCTTGCCAGGGGTTTGGATTGTTGTGACGCCCAGGCCCCAAGGCGGCTTTTGAGGGAGCGAGACGCAAAATATTCATCGGCTTTTGGCCCCTCTTCGCGCTCCACCAACCCGCGCACGCGGATCTGTCTGCGCAAAGATTTCCAATGCATAACAAAGGCTGCCTTACCGGATGCAGAGATTTCCTGACCCTTGGTGCTGTCGTAATTGGTGTAAAAGACAAAGCCCGCGTCTTCGATCTCTTTCAGCAGCACCATTCGCACATTGGGCATCCCGTCGCTGTCCACGGTGGACAAGGCTATCGCGTTTGGATCATTGATCTCTTGGGCTTCGGCCTCGGTCAGCCAGCGCCGTGCGATGTCAAACGGGTTGTCGCCCGAGAATACTGCGTTGCGATCAGACATATGCTGAAATCCCCACCAAATTATAATGTATAGGGATACGTAAGCGCTGAGATTATTGACCACAAGCGTGCGCAAGCCACCGTGACCTCTTGAAGCAGCCGCTTTGTCATAATAAACACCACATAATCACGTGATCACAGGCGGAGAACCTGCATGTCTAGTCAACTTATGACTGGTAAACGCGGCCTAATTATGGGCCTTGCCAACGATAAATCAATTGCTTGGGGCATCGCCAAGGCCTGCGCCGACGCCGGAGCGGAACTTGCGTTTTCCTATCAGGGCGATGCTCTGAAGAAACGGGTCGACCCGCTTGCGGCGCAACTGGGCAGCGAGATCGTGCTGCCGTGCGACGTCGCGGACGAAGCGTCGATTGACGCGCTGTTCGCAGCGCTCGAGGAAAAATGGGGCAAGCTGGACTTTGTTGTTCATGCCATTGGTTTTTCTGACAAAAACGAGCTGCGCGGGCGGTATGTCGACACCAGCCGTGACAATTTCACCATGACGATGGATATCTCGGTCTATTCGTTCACAGCCGTGATGAAACGCGCGGAAAAGATGATGAGCGAAGGCGGCAGTGCCCTGACCCTGACCTACTATGGTGCGGAACAGGTGATGCCACATTACAACGTCATGGGCGTTGCAAAAGCCGCATTGGAGGCTTCGGTGAAATACCTGGCCGAAGATCTGGGCAAAGACGGCATTCGCGTCAACGCGATCTCGGCCGGCCCGATCAAGACGCTGGCGGCTTCGGGCATTGGTGATTTCCGTTACATTATGAAATGGAACGAACATAACTCACCCCTGCGCCGTAATGTTACAACCGAGGATGTGGGCAAATCTGCGCTCTATCTCTTGTCGGATCTTGGTTCCGGCGTGACGGGTGAAAACCTGCACGTGGATGCGGGGTACCATGTTGTCGGCATGAAGGCCGTTGACGCACCTGATATGTCCAAAGCCTAATAAAATAAGGCGGATCGCCAAAGGAGGCGGCCGCCAACGACTGCGCCGCAGCGCAATAGGAGCACCCTAATGACAGATCGTCTTCCACACGAAAAAGGCTTTCACATCAGCTGGGACCAGATCCACCGGGACAGCCGTGCTCTGGCGTGGCGTCTGGATGGCCAGGGTCCTGACGACGGCGCCTGGCGTGCTGTGGTCGCCATCACACGAGGCGGTATGGCGCCTGCGATGATTGTCAGCCGAGAGCTGGATATTCGAACCGTGGACACCATCAGCGTCAAATCCTACCACCACCAGGACCAGGGTCGGGCACAGGTGCTGAAAGCGCCCGACGCCGATTTGATGACCGATGGTACCGGGATCCTGATCGTCGATGATCTGGTCGACAGCGGAAAGACGTTGGAGCTGGTGCGGGAAATGTATCCCAAGGCGCATTTTGCAACGGTCTATGCCAAGCCCAAAGGGCGGCCCCAGGTGGATACGTTTATCACCGAGGTCAGCCAGGACACCTGGATCTTCTTCCCTTGGGACATGGCTTTGCAATATGTCGAACCTTATCGCGGCAAAGACTAAACCCATCCAATTTCTGATCGGGCGCTCCTGTTAGGGGCGCCTTTTTTCGTTACGTCACTTTTATTTGAGACAGCCCAAGGCGGAGGCTTTTATGGCGATACCACGCACCAAACGCACCTTTTCCTCGCCCATCGTCGAATCGCGGCGATGGCTTCAGGGGGTCTCATTTCCGGCAGATCGCCCGCTTTTGAACCTCAGCCAGGCCGCGCCAGCCGATCCTCCACCCGAAGCTTTACGCAACGTCATTGCCGAGGCGGTGCTGACAGATGACAGTGCGCATCTTTATGGCGCAGTGCTGGGGCGGCACGAGCTTCGTGAGGCGCTGGCAGAACAAGTCAGCGCCCACTATGCGGCGCAGATCACGGCGGATCAGGTTGCAATCACCTCGGGCTGCAACCAGGCCTTTACGGCCACGATTGCCTGCCTGTGCGACGAAGGGGATGAGGTGATCCTGCCAACACCCTGGTACTTTAATCACAAGATGGCGTTGGACTTGGCGGGCGTGACCTCAGTTCCCCTGCCCGTCGGCGATGGCATGTTGCCCGACGCAGACATGGCCGCACAGCTGATGACCGAGAAGACCCGCGCCATCGTGCTGGTCACGCCGAATAACCCTTGTGGCGTTGAATACCCCGATACCCTTCTGGAAGCGTTCATGAGATTGGCACACGATCACGGCGTGGCTTTGATTGTGGATGAGACCTATCGCGACTTTGATCAACGCACGGGAATACCGCATAAGTTGTTCCAAGTTGACGTATGGGAAAGCACGTTGGTGCACCTCTATTCCTTCTCTAAATCCTATAGACTTACGGGACACCGGGTTGGCGCTATCATAGCGGGTCGCGCGAAATTGTTCGAAATTGAAAAATTCCTAGATACGCATACGATTTGCCCCAACCAGATCGGACAGATTGCTGCGACCTGGGGAATTGCCAATCTGCAGGGCTGGCTTGCGCAGGAACGTCAAGAGGTTCTGGATCGTCGTGCTGCGATTGAGGCTGGTTTTGCCGTATTGCAAGACCAAGGCTGGCGTCTTCTGGGCTGTGGTGCCTATTTTGCCTATGTCGAACACCCGTTTGACACGCCTTCGATCGATCTGGCGCAGCAGATGATCCATGATTGTGGGATTTTGATGTTGCCCGGATCGATGTTCACACCCGAAAATGATCCCAGCGGAGAGCGTCAATTCCGCATCGCTTTTGCCAATGTGGACGCGGATGGGATCGCTGAAATGTATCGTCGATTGGCAGATTGGCACCCAAACCGGCGTTAGGGCCGCGCATTTCGCACAGAACTTTGCGACCTGACTCACTGCTGTGCCTTGCCCCCCCGCCAGTGGCAGCGTAATTAGGTCGGCGAACCACACAGACGCGGCTCCCGTTTGTGCATTCGACATCGGGTTGGGCGCAGGGAGCGGCGGAAAACTGGAATTTGGCCATCAGGGCGGCAGGCATGAAAAAACTCTCAAAAACCTTCGTATGGATCCTTATGGGGATGCTGATCCTGGGCCTTGCAGGCTTTGGCGCAGTGAGCTTTACCGGATCCGGCACGGCTGTGGCTACGGTTGGGGACGAAGAAGTCTCGATCAATGATTACGCCCGCGCGCTGCAACAGGAACAACGCGCCATTCAAGCGCAATCCGGGCAGGCCTTTTCGATCTCACAAATGATCGAACTGGGTTTGGACCGCACCACTTTGAACCGTCTGGTGTCCGTGGCCGCGATCGACAATGAGGTGAAACGCATCGGCGTCTCTTCCGGGGATGACAATCTGTTGCGGGAAATTTCGGAAATTCCTGCCTTCCAGGGCATCGATGGCAGCTTCGACCGCGAGGCTTACGGCTTTGCCTTGCAAAACGCAGGTCTGAGCGAGCGTGAGTTTGAAGCGGACATTCGTCAGGAAACAGCGCGGACCTTGGTGCAGGGCGCGGTGATCTCGGGTGTAAAAATGCCCGAAACCATGCGCGCAACACTGTTGAACTATGTCGGTTCGCGCCGCAGCTTTTCTTATGTTTTGCTGTCGCCGCAGGATGTGATCCTGCCGCAAGTGGCTGCAAGCGACGCTGAGTTGCAGACATTTTATGATGAAAACATTGCCGCGTTCACGCTGCCGGAAACCAAAGTCATCACCTATGTCCAGCTGAGCCCGGAAATGGTTATGGCGGATATCGACGTGGAAGAAGCCGCACTGGTCGAGCTGTATGAACAACGCGCGGATCAATACAATCTGCCCGCCCGCCGTCTGGTTGAACGTCTTGTATTTGGCGACCAAGCCGCCGCAGAAGCTGCCAAGGCTCGGATTGACGCAGGCGAAGTAACGTTTGAAGGTCTGGTCGCGGAACGGGGTCTTGATCTGGCGGACATCGACCTTGGCGATCTGACCCCTGATGCGTTGGGCGATGCGGCAGAGGGCGTCTTTGCGGTTGCGGCTGGCGCGGTGACAGCGCCCCTGCCCTCTGACCTTGGCCCTGCGCTTTATCGGGTGAACGGCATTCTGGACGCCCGCAATACGTCCCTGGATGAGGTGCGTGACGAACTGCGCCGCGAACTGGCGGGTGATCGCGCCCGCCGTTTGATCGAAGCCCGCGCGGAAGATATCGAAGACCTTCTGGCAGGAGGCGTGACATTGGAAGAGCTGGCCAACAGTGACGGCCTTTCCTTGGGCCAGATCAACTGGACCGCCGACAGTGATGCGGACATCGCAGCCTATGACGGTTTCCGCAACCGCGCCGCTGCGGTGACGCTGGATGATTTCCCAACCGTAGATTTCCTGGCCGATGGCAGCCTCTATGCGCTGCGCCTGGATGAAACGCTTGAACCGCGTCCCGAACCGTTTGCGGATGCACGCGATGCGGTCAACGCCGCCTGGGAGGCAAACCGCGTGTCACAGGCTCTGGAGCAGCAAGCCGAGACGTTGGTGACCCAAACCACCGAAGGCGGCGATTTCCCTGAGACAGCAGAGGTTCAGACTGAGACCGCGCTGACCCGTACGGCTTATCTGGATCACACTCCGGCTAACCTGATGAACCAAGTGTTCGAAATGGCACCCGGTGATCTGCGCGTGGTCACAGGCGAAGACAACACCGTTGTGGTCCGCCTGGATGAGGTTCTGCCCCCTGCGGAAACGGATGAGCTGAACTCCTTGGCGGACGCCATCGCACAACAGCTGGATCAATCGCTGGCCCAAGGCCTGTTTGAGGCCTATGCCAATGATCTGCTGCAACAGGCGCAACCGCAGGTCAATCAACAGGCTTTGTCGGCTGTTCAGGCCAACTTCCACTAATAAAGGCGACGTAACATGGCTCTGACACCTGAATTCGCGGCGTTCACGGACGCTTATGCACGCGGTGAAAACCAAGTTGTCTATACCCGGCTAGCGGCAGATCTGGACACACCTGTGTCGCTGATGCTCAAGCTGACCGGCGCGCAAAAAGATGCGTTTATGCTGGAATCAGTCACCGGTGGTGAGGTGCGCGGACGGTATTCCATCATTGGCATGAAGCCGGATCTGGTCTGGCGCTCGCGTGGCAAAGCCTCGGAACTGAACCGCAACGCCCGGTTTGATGAGGATGCGTTTGAACCGCAGGCCGGCAACCCGCTCGACAATCTGCGCGATCTTCTGGCCGAAAGCAAAATCGATCTGCCTGCAGATCTGCCACAGGCGGCGGCCGGGCTTTTTGGCTATCTCGGCTATGACATGGTGCGCCATGTGGAGGTGCTGCCCAATGTGAACCCCGACCCGCTTGGCCTGCCCGATGCGGTGATGATGCGCCCGTCGGTGATCGCCGTTCTGGACGGTGTCAAAGGGGAAGTCACCGTGGTGTCACCGGTCTGGAATTCAGGCGAACAAAGCTCCAAGGCGGCCTATGCTCAGGCGTCCGAACGGGTGATGGACGCCGTGCGGGATCTGGAACGTTCCATGCCCGAGGCCACCCGCGATCTCGGCGACAGTCAGGACGTGGGGGAACCCGTGTCGAATTTCACCAAATCCGGTTACATGGAAGCGGTTGAAAAGGCCAAGGAATACATCCGCGCAGGCGATATCTTTCAGGTGGTGCCGGCGCAGCGCTGGACCCATGATTTCCCGCTGCCGCCTTTTGCGCTCTACCGGTCCTTACGTCGCACCAACCCGTCGCCGTTTATGTTCTATTTTAATTTTGGCGGTTTTCAGGTTGTGGGGGCCTCGCCCGAGATCCTAGTGCGGGTCTTCGGCAATGAGGTCACCATTCGCCCCATCGCCGGCACCCGCCCCCGTGGTGCCACCCCCGAAGAGGACAAGGCACACGAACTGGATCTGCTGGCCGACAAAAAAGAGCTGGCCGAACATCTGATGCTGCTGGATCTGGGCCGCAACGATGTGGGACGCGTGGCCAAAATTGGCACCGTCAAGCCGACCGAAGAGTTCATTATCGAACGCTACAGCCATGTGATGCACATCGTCTCCAACGTGGTCGGAGAGCTGGCTGAGGGCAAGGATGCGCTGGATGCGTTTTTTGCGGGCATGCCTGCCGGCACCGTCTCTGGCGCGCCAAAAGTGCGCGCGATGGAGATCATTGACGAGTTGGAGCCCGAAAAACGCGGCGTTTATGGCGGGGGCGTTGGGTATTTCTCAGCCGGGGGCGACATGGACATGTGTATCGCCTTGAGGACTGCGATTGTGAAGGATCAAAAGCTCTTTATTCAGGCTGGCGGTGGCGTTGTCTACGACAGCGATCCCGAAGCGGAGTATATGGAGACCGTTCACAAATCCAACGCAATCCGTCGCGCGGCTGCAGATGCCGCCCGTTTTACTCGCGGCGGCAACTCTTGAGGCAAAGCTGGGGAGCCTCCGGCGGAAGTATTTGAGAAAAGATGAAAGGGCGTGGCACACAGCCGCGCCCTTTTTGTCCCTGGCGGGGTTTAGCGCAGATTGTCCGCAAAGAATTCCAGCGTCCGGTCCCAGGCCAAGGTTGCAGCCTCTTCGTCGTAGCGCGGGGTGGTGTCATTGTGAAACCCGTGGTTCACGTCCGGGTAGAAATGCACCGTGAAGGCTTTTTGATGCTCGCGCAATGCGGCTGAATAAGCCTCCCAACCTGCATTGATCCGTGTGTCGAGCCCGGCGTATTGGATCATCAGCGGGGCCCGGATGGCGGGGACGTCTTCGGCGGCGGGTTGACGCCCGTAAAAGGGAACCGAGGCTGCGAGGTCTGGATAGGCTACGGCCAAGGCATTACACACGCCACCGCCATAGCAGAAGCCAACCGCGCCAACTTTGCCGGTTGAGTCCGCGTGATTCCGCAGAAATTCAAAAGCCGCAAAGAAATCTTCCATCAATTTGGCACGGTCCATGCTCTTTTGCATGGCGCGGCCCTCTTCGTCGGTACCAGGGTAGCCGCCGAGGGGAGACAGACCATCCGGGCCGAACGCCATATAGCCTGCTTTTGCGGCGCGGCGCACGACATCCTGAATATAGGGGTTTAGCCCTCGGTTCTCATGGACAACCAGAACTGCGGGCAGCTTGCCCGTGACACCGGCCGGCTTGGCCATCAGGCCTTTTATGGTGCCGTGACCTTCGGGGCTTTGATATTCAACCCAATTGGTTTCGATGGCGGGATCATCGGCAGGAACCTGTTCGGCCCAAGCATAATTCGGCTGCAGCTGCTCCAACAGCATTGCGCCGGTGACGCCTGCCGCAGCATAACGCCCGGCCTGTATCATAAACTCTCGTTTGCTGATTTTGCCATGCACATAGCCATCAAAGATCTCAAGGATCCGTTGATCAAAATCACTGGCTTTTTTACGCGTGTTGGTCTCGCTGGTCATTGCAGCCTCTCCCGGTTTGACTGGGTCCGAGAATACCACGGCGCAGTTGTCGCAATTCTCACATTTTGGTGGCAGGCAGACATTTGTGTCGCGCAGATCAGCCGGGTTAAATGTTCCGAGGTCCAGTTACGGCGCAACGAACTGCCCTTGGCACGCGTACTCTCACAAAAAAGCGCGCCCCACTGGGGACGCGCCGTTTTTTCCTTGAAGCAAAAGTGGCTTAGCCGACCAGGCCGCCGTCTTCACGCTTGACCACCACAACGGAGGAACGCGCCAGCTTGCCTTCGCCGTCCGGGAAAGGTGCCGCAGGGTGCTGGATGCCAACAAACATCGAGCGACGGTCTGCAGACCAGCACAGGCCGGTGACTTCGGCGCCGTAAGGCACGGTCATGAAGCGTACGATTTCGCCGGTCACAGGGTCGCCAACCAGCATTTGATTGTTGCCCTGACCTTCAAAATCGCCTTCGTTTTTGAAGTTACCGTCGGTCTGGATCCACAGCAGACCTGCGGTGTCAAACGCCATACCATCGGGCGAGTTGAACATGTTGCCCGGGTGGATGTTTGCGGAACCCGCATATTCATCGCCGTGCACGTTCGGGTTGCCGGCCATGACATAGAGATCCCAGTCAAAGGTGTCGGCAGCATAGTCTTCATCCGCAGGGGTCCAGCGAACGATTTGACCATAGTTGTTGGCTTCACGCGGGTTAACAGCGTTTGGCGAAGTGTCGTCGCCACCAGCGTTCGGCTTGACGCCACGGTTTTTGTTGTTGGTCAGCGCGCAATAGGCTTCAACCGCGATCGGGTTGGCTGCAACCCACTCAGGACGGTCCATAGTGGTGCCACCTGCGGCAGAGGCTGCCATACGGGTGTGGATGTAGATTTCAACTTCATCCATGCCAGTGGTTTCCGGCGTCAGCGGCAGCCAGCGGCCTTTGCCGTCTGCGTGGAACTTGGCCACATACAATGTGCCTTCATCCAGCAGGTTGTCAGTGTCGCCACCTGGCTGGTAGACGCCTTTGGAGACAAAGCGGTACAGGTATTCGCCACGCTCGTCGTCGCCCAGATAGACAACGATACGGCCGTCTTTTGCGATGACGACTTCGGCGTTCTCGTGCTTGAAACGACCCAGCGCGGTGCGCTTAACGGGCTTGCTGTCGGGGTTGGTTGGGTCGATTTCAACGATGTAACCAAAACGGTTCGGCTCGTTCGGGTTTTTCGACAGGTCATAACGCTCGTCGAATTTTTCATAGTCGTAACGGCTCTCACCTTTGATGCCGTAACGCTTGAAACCAGGCGTTTGTTCAAATGCTGCGTCGGTGGAGCCGAAGTAGCCGTTGAAGTTCTCTTCACAGGTCAGGTAAGTGCCCCAAGGGGTCTTGCCGGAACCACAGTTGTTCATGGTGCCCAGAACTTCGATGCCTTCTGGATCCGCTGCGGTTTTCAGCATGTCGTGACCAGCTGCCGGACCTGCGATGCGCATCGGTGTGTTGTGGTGGATGCGGCGGTTATACGCGCTGTCCAGAACAACTTTCCAGCCGTCACCTGTTTCTTCAACTTCCATGACGGTGACGCCCTGCAAGTTCTGCAGTTTTTTCACTTCGTCTGCGGATGTCGGCTTGCCGTCTTCGTTTTTCGGCAGGTTCAGCTTGGGGTTCAGATATTCGTGGTTTACAGCGATCAGCTGCTTGTCACCCACCTCGAACAGCTCCATGCCGTCGGTGTTTTCACCAAAGATGCGGTCGGACACGGCGTCACCACCGGTCTCGTGGCTGAATTCTGGCGCATCCGAGAACAGCGGATCACCCCAGCGGGTCAGGATGTCCCAGGTGTAACCTTCTGGAACGTGTACGGTTGCGTCGGTCGCGATTTCGATCGGCTTGAACGCAAAACGGCTGGTGGTGGCCGCTTCGGCTGTAGAGGACAGCAGAGCGCCGGTGCCCATAACAGCTGCGCCGGAACCAAATGCGACGATGCCGCTCAGGAACCCACGACGGGTCAGCGCTTCTTCAACAACTTGGTCAAACTCGTTTTCACTCGGGCGCGGGTCGTTCAATTCGTCCCACTCGTCCCACGACAAATCTACACGTTTATCGGCCATTTTACTTCCCCTGGCTAATGTGAACTAGGTGGGGATGGCCTAAGCTTTGGGTGCGAAAGTTTTATGACGTCCGGTCTAGAATACGTTGATAATTTGCCCGGCTCAGATGCGTCTGGACCGGGGCAATTCACGGCGGATAAAAACGGGCAAAACCTGTTATGACCCTGCCTTATTGTGTGTTTAGACCGGTTTTGAGGCTTGCGGACACCGGGGCCAATTGCACCCGGCTAGCGCGATCCTGCAGACCCCACAATAGCAATGCCGAAATCGTGTTTGGTTTGAGACGACCCAGCATAATCACCGCGCCTTCCTGGCCTGCACGAAATGCAGCCTGATCCAGAAAACGGCGGATCGCGCGCGGATCTTGTCCGGCGCCGTCAAAGTCGCGAAACACCACGCCCGACGGCACGCCGTCTTTTTGGGCCAATTTCTGCACCGTATTCAGCCCTTTTGCTTGGGTTACCAAGCCCAAACCTGAATCGGCCACCACTGCAGCCATCTGATCGGCCAAGGCGCGATTGCCCTGAAAGCCGGTGTCGACCCCTTCCAGCACCCCAACCGCCAGCGGCATGGCCGGAGTCCAAAGCTCCATTGCAGATTCGGCCTCTTTCGGCCCGGCATCACGGGGCAGATCCACCAGCATCAGCACTTCAAACCCGGCATCGCGCCGCGCTTGGACCTTGGCTGTGGCATTGGGATCATCCGCCCGAATCGCAAAGCTCAGCGGATAGGGGAAGTCTTCCAAGGCCTCCGCACCAGTTCCGTCCACCTCATCCAACAAAACAATCGACATCAAGGGGCGATCATCCAGCGCGATGAATTCTTCGGAATTGCGCACAAACGCAGGCAAACTTAGGTCTGCATCAGAGGTGGACGTCGTGCCTTGGTCCGATGTGTTATCAGCGGTGCCCAATTGAACACCCGGCGTGCCCACTCGGGGGCGGTTTTCTGTTGCGGCTTCGTCGGACTGAGCCGCGCCTTCTGTATCAGGCAGGGTCCGAACAGCTGGTTGTTCGGTTACTTGCGGCAGCGTCAGGCCAGGCAAGCCCGCGCCCAACGATGGCGCTGCGATCTCGGGGGACGTCACGGCGATTTGCGGTGCAACCGGCTGTGTCTCGGGCGCGGGTGGGATTGCGGGCACGTCATTTTCCACGATGACTGGCACAGCATCAACAGGTTCATCCGGGGCCGCAGGGGCGTCTTCTACGACAGCATCCTCAACAGGCGCGGGTTGCGCCTCTGTTTCTTCTGGGCGCACAGGTTCAGGGTCTTGTGTCTCCGGGGCTTGAATTGCCGAGGTCGGCGGCTCAGGGGCAAGCTCCCCGACAACCACCTCAGTCTCGGTTGGCTCAGGATCAATCGGTTCTGGTTCCGGCGGAAGCGGCGCGGGCGCTGCGGTTTCCACTTCGGGCTGCGCGTCCTGAACCGGCGCATCTGGGGAGGCAAGGCCTGCGCCCAGGTTCAACACAGGCTCTGTCGCGCCCTGTCCCACGTCTGGTGTGACCGGCGTTGACAGCACTGCGGTCTCCAGCTGTTGCGTCGCGCCACCAATGTCAGGCCTTGCGGCTGGCGCCAAAGCAGATGGATCCAAAGCCGCCAAACTGTCGCCGCTTGGCTCATCCTTTGGGGCAACGGGTACAACCTCCACCAGATCGGCATCACGGGACACCGGCTCAACGGGTACCGGTGTCTCCACCTCAGGAGCATCGCTTACCGGCGGGTTTTCGCTCGACACTTCAATCGTCTGGGGCAATGGCACCGCCAAAGACGCCAGAGCCGCGCCAAGCCCTGAGACCAACGCGCCAATTGCAGCGCCTCCCAAAAATCCCCGCATCGCTCTTATGCCTCTCGTCACTGGGCCAAGGTGTCGACTGGCCACAAAGCCTTTTTACAGGCTTTGCACCGTTTATGCAGCTTTCACAGTCTGAACTGCCCTTGACGCTGCCGCCTATCCCTGAACATTTATGTTGGAACGACTATACTGCGGTGAGGCCCCTGCCCGCCAGCCAAAAACGAGGCTGCCATCCATGCTGCTGCTAATCGACAACTACGATTCCTTTACCTACAACCTCGTCCATTATCTGGGAGAGTTGGGGGCCGATGTTCAGGTGCATCGGAACGACGCGCTGGATGTGCAGGAAGCCATGGCGTTGAACCCTGCCGCGATCCTTTTATCGCCCGGCCCTTGTGACCCAGATCAGGCGGGCATTTGTCTGGCCATGGTCGAAGCCGCCGCCGAAACCCGTACACCGCTTATGGGGGTTTGCCTGGGCCATCAGACCATTGGTCAGTCCTTTGGCGGCAATGTGGTTCGCTGCCATGAGATCGTTCATGGCAAGATGGGCACGATGAAGCACTCGGGAACTGGCCTCTTTGCCGGGCTGCCCTCCCCGTTTGAGGCGACACGTTACCATTCTCTGATTGTCGAACGCGAAACGCTGCCTGAGTGTCTGGAAATCACGGCTGAGCTGGAAGACGGCACCATCATGGGCCTCCAGCACAAGGAACTACCGATCCACGGCGTGCAATTCCACCCGGAATCGATTGCCTCGGAACATGGCCATGCACTGCTGAAAAACTTCCTGTCCGAAATGAAAGTCCCGGCATGAGTAACGCGCTGAAACCGCTGATCGGAGCCGCCGCCGACCGCCCGCTTACCCGCGCCGAGGCAGAACAGGCCTTTGGTATTTTGTTTGAGGGCGAAGCAACCCCCAGCCAGATTGGTGGATTGCTGATGGCCCTGCGCACCCGCGGGGAAACGGTTGAAGAATACGCCGCTGCCGCTGCCGTCATGCGCGCCAAATGCAACGCCGTAACCGCCCCCAAGGGCGCGATGGACATTGTTGGCACCGGCGGTGATGGTAAAAACACCCTGAACATCTCGACGGCGACTGCGTTTGTCGCTGCTGGCGCAGGAGTTGTTGTTGCCAAGCATGGCAACAGAAACCTGTCCTCGAAATCTGGCACCGCCGATCTGCAATCTCAAATGGGAATCAACGTGATGGCGGGCGCTTCTGTGATGGAACGTGCAATCAACGAGGTCGGAATCGGCTTCTTGATGGCGCCGGTTCACCACCCGGCTGTGGCCCACGTCATGCCAACCCGGCAGGAACTTGGCACGCGGACGATTTTCAACATTCTCGGCCCGCTCACCAATCCCGCCGGTGTGACCCGCCAGCTGACCGGTGCGTTCACCAAGGATCTGATCCGTCCCATGGCGGACACGCTTCTGGCGCTTGGCTCGGAAAAGGCTTGGCTGGTGCATGGCTCCGACGGCACGGATGAGCTGACGATCACCGGCACCTCTTGGGTTGCTGCGGTCGAAGACGGCGCGGTGCGGGAATTTGAAATCCACCCTGAGGATGCTGGCCTTCCCGTACATCCGTTTGAGGCAATCATCGGCGGCACGCCCGAAGAAAACGCGGTTGCCTTCCGCGCGCTTCTGGCAGGCGAGGCTTCGGCCTATCGCGACGCTGTTGTGTTGAACACAGCAGCCGCGTTGGTGGTGGCGGACAAGGCGAGCTCTTTGACGCAAGGCGCAGAAATGGCACGCGAAAGCATCGACAGCGGTGCCGCCAAAGCCAAGGTTGAAGCCTTGGCAGCCCTGACCACAGGTTAATCCAGATCCCCTGCAGATGCGTCCATCCGCAGGGGAGAGATCATCGTTCCAATGACATCCCACAGCCTTCCCGCCGCCTGGTCCCATCTGCCGTTTTTTAAATCAGACTGGCCCCGCATTCAGTCCGAACTCGACGCAGAGACGCGCCAGATCCTGCCGCCAAATGCGCAGCGCTTTGCCGCGCTGGACCTCACGTCGCCCGCTGATACGCATGTGGTTATTCTTGGCCAGGACCCCTATCCGACACCGGGCCACGCCCATGGTCTTGCCTTTTCGGTTGAACCGAATGTGCGTCCCTTGCCGCGCTCCTTGTCCAATATTCACAAAGAGCTAGAGGCGGACCTTAACATCTCACGTCCAAACGGAGATCTACGCGGCTGGGCAAAACAAGGCGTCCTGTTGCTCAACACCGCGCTCTCGGTTCCTGCAGGTGAGGCAGATGGTCACAAACGGCTCGGCTGGGCTCCTTTGGTGCATCAGATACTGGAGCAATGCTCAGCCCGCCCCACCGCTTTCATTCTCTGGGGTAACACGGCACAAAAGCTCGCAAAATTCATCCAGGGCGACACCCACCTGATCCTGAAATCCGCACATCCCTCGCCGCTTTCGGCCCGGCGCGGCTTTTTCGGCTCTCGCCCCTTTTCAAATGTGAACGACTGGCTTACCCAACAGGGGCACCCGCCCATCGACTGGAGCCAATAATCCGAAAGGCCGCGCCATGACTGAAAATGTGCTCGACAAGATCAAAGCCTATAAGCTTGAGGAAGTCGCCGCCGACAAAGCGGCCAAACCACTGGCTGAAGTAGAGGCCGAGGCCCACGCCGCCGACCCGGTGCGAGGCTTTGCAGATCGTCTGATCACCGCCAGTCGCCAGGGCTATGGTCTGATCGCCGAGGTCAAGAAAGCCAGCCCGTCCAAAGGGCTCATCCGTCCGGATTTTGATCCCGTCGCCATTGCCCAGGCCTACGAGGCCGGTGGCGCAACCTGCCTGTCGGTTCTGACCGACACGCCCAGTTTTCAGGGTGCCAAAGAATTCTTGGTCAATGCACGTGCCGCCTGTTCCCTGCCCGCGCTGCGCAAGGACTTTATGTATGACACCTATCAGGTGGCAGAGGCCCGCGCGCTGAATGCGGATTGTATCCTGATCATTCTGGCATCCGTGTCAGACGCCCAAGCGGCCGAACTGGAAGCCTGCGCCTTTGAATGGGGAATGGATGTGCTGCTGGAGGTGCATAACGCCGAAGAGCTGGAACGCGCCTGCGAACTGAAATCTCCCCTGATGGGGATCAACAACCGCAATCTGAAAACCTTTGAGACAACGCTGGACACCACGCGCACCCTGTCAAAACAAGTACCCGCCGACCGCACCATCGTCTGCGAAAGCGGGTTGTTTACGCCAGCGGATCTGGCGGATATGTCGCGTTATGGCGCGCGCAGCTTCCTGATCGGTGAAAGCCTGATGCGTCAGGAGGATGTGGCCAAAGCAACCCATGATCTGCTGGCAAATCCCGCCCAACCCGGAGCGTAATCCATGGCTTTGACCCACTTCGATCAAAAGGGCGACGCCCATATGGTGGATGTCTCAGACAAGGCGGTGACATCGCGTATCGCCACCGCCGAGGGATTTGTCAAAATGGCCCAGGCGACCTTTGACATCATCTCGGACGGGCGCGCCAAAAAGGGCGACGTTCTGGGGGTTGCGCGTCTGGCTGGCATTATGGGGGCCAAGAAGACCCCCGATCTGATCCCGCTGTGTCACCCGTTGCCGGTGACAAAAGTCGCGGTCGAGCTGACCCTTGATCCCGACCTGCCCGGTGTGCACATCGCGGCTACCGTCAAAACAACCGGCCAAACCGGGGTCGAGATGGAAGCACTCACCGCCGTCTCCACCGCCGCACTGACGGTCTATGACATGTGCAAGGCCGCCGACAAAGCCATGGAAATCGGCGGCGTGCGCGTTACGTTGAAAGATGGCGGCAAATCAGGACGGTACGAGGCGTAAATGATCCCCGTCAGCGAAGCTCTGGACCACCTGCTTGATCTGGTCACCCCGCTTGAGGTTGAACATGTCCCCCTGGCTGAGGCTGCAGGGCGGGTGTTGGCCGAGGATCTGACCGCCAATCGCGACCAACCCCCGTTTGCGGCCTCGGCGATGGATGGCTATGCGGTGAACAAGGCCGAGGTTGAGCTGCACGCCATGTTCAAGGTCATCGGCGAAGCCGCCGCAGGCCATGGGTTTCCGGGCCGTGTCGGCGCGGGTCAGGCGGTTCGGATCTTTACCGGCGCGCCGGTGCCTGAGGGTGCCAGTTTTGTGGTCATTCAGGAAGACGTGGACCGCAAGGGCAATCTGATCACCATCATGGACCAACCCGGCGGCGATAACATTCGCCCTGCGGGCGGCGATTTCAAAATCGGCGATGTGGTGGCGGCCCCAAAACGTCTGGCGCCGGCGGATATTGCGCTGCTCGCGGCGATGAACATCGCCACGGTTCCGGTGCGCCGCAAGCCTGACATTGCGCTGATGTCCACCGGGGATGAGCTGGTGATGCCCGGCGAAACCCCCGGTCCGGATCAAATCATTGCCTCCAACACCTTTGGCCTGAAGGCCCTGTTGGAAGAGATCGGTGCCTCGGTCCGTATGTTGCCGATTGCCCGCGATGATAAACCCGCGCTGCGGGCGGCCTTTGGCCTTGCGGATGGCGCGGATCTGGTGGTGACCATTGGCGGTGCCTCGGTCGGCGATCATGATCTTGTGGGGCACGTGGCGCAGGAACTGGGGTTGGAGCAGTCCTTCTACAAGGTTGCCATGCGCCCCGGAAAACCGTTGATGGGCGGACGAATGGGCGATGCCGCCATGATCGGCCTGCCCGGCAATCCGGTGTCGGCCATGGTCTGCGGCCATGTGTTCCTGGCACCTGTGGTTCATCGCATGCTGGGTCTTCCGATTGCGGCAACGGTCAAATCAGCCCCTCTTTTGGAACCCCTGTCTGACAATGGCCCTCGTGCCCATTACATGCGCGCAATCCTGTCGCCCGAGGGGATTACGCCCTGCCCGAACCAGGACAGCGCCCTTCTATCGGTTCTGGCCAGCGCCAATGCGCTGTTGATCCGTCCACCGCATGACACGGCCCGCGACGCAGGTGAGACCGTGGAATATATGCCGCTGGGCTAAGTGAAACTCCGTAACCCGTTGCCAAACCGTCCCTTTGGGGGCGGTTTTTTGGTTTATCCACAGGAGAACGGTTGACACAAAACAGGAACATGCGTAGAACAAAATGAGACACGGACACACAACAGACAAACAGGCGAGGCCCGCATGCTCACCAAGAAGCAGTTGGATTTGTTGGACTTTATTCACAAACGCCTCCAGCGGGACGGGGTTCCCCCAAGCTTTGATGAAATGAAGGTGGCGCTAGATTTGCGGTCCAAATCCGGGATCCACCGGTTGATCACCGCTTTGGAAGAGCGTGGCTTTATCCGACGTTTGGCCCATCGGGCCCGCGCGATTGAGATTATCAAACTCCCGGAAAGCATGGGCGGTGATGTCCAGCCGCCGCAGTTGGATGTTGTCGATGGCGGCAAGCCCGACACCCCCGCCCGCCCCAAGGTGGATGAGATGATGGCGGGCGCGATTGAACTGCCGGTGATGGGGCGTATTGCGGCGGGTGTGCCGATTTCTGCCATCAGCGAGGTTTCGCATCAGGTGGCGGTGCCGACCGCGATGCTGTCGTCCACCGCCCAGCATTTCGCGCTTGAGGTTAAGGGCGACTCGATGGTCAACGCGGGCATCAACGATGGCGACATCGTGGTTATCCGCGAAACCTCGCACGCGGATAACGGTGATATCGTCGTGGCTCTTGTCGAAGATCAGGAAGCAACTCTGAAACGCTTCTACCGCACCGGCGATCAGATCTCGCTTGAGGCGGAGAACCCCGCCTATCCGACACAGAAATACCCCTCTCATATGGTGCGTATTCAGGGTCGTCTGGTGGGCCTCATCCGCAGCTACTAAACCCGAAGCTATTGCTCTGGTACGGGGATTTTTTGCCCCGCCAATGGATCCACGGTGCCGTGCCATTTGGACGGGCTCCATAAGCGCAGACCCGTTTGGCTGCGGGAGGTTGTGATCTGCCCGCTTTGGTCGATGGAGACACTGCCCGTCTGCCGCAGAACGGTTGGATCCAGTATCAGACAATGGGGGGCAATCCCTTGGTCAGACAGTGGCTGATTGCTCACCACCAGCCAATCCCCCTCACACCCAAGGAACGCCTCTGCGGCCCGTTTTCCGCGAATCGGTATGATGCCCGGATTGGCTTGGGCCCAATCGCTGGCAGCCTCGGGTTGCGACTGCGGCTTTCCGTCGTTTTCCAACCAGACCTTGGCCGGAAATCCACTGCCCTTGGCCTTGGACAGGACCCGATGCGTGCCGTCCATCACCCCCACCAAACCGCCGTCTTCGGCGATCAAGATCCAGGGCCGCTCAACCCGTTGCCACATGCACAGGGCCAGGACCACAACGGCGACACCAACCAACCGACCTTTGCCCTGCCACAAGGCCACAAAAATCGCGCCAGCGGTCAAAACCAGCACGATGGATTGAGACGGTTGCGCAACAAAGCTTTGAGGATTGGGCAGATGGGACACAAACTGCGCCACGCCCAGGATCCACTCCAGCCCTTGGACCATTGCCCTCAGGGCGATCCCTTCAGCTCCAAATGGTAGCATTACAACGGCTGCCACGGCGGCGGGCATGACCAGCCCGCCCATAACCGGCACCGCCAGGAGATTGGCCAACAACCCATAATGGGACAGCGTATTAAAATGCGCCGCCCCATAGGGGGCCGTGGCCAGCCCCGCGACAGCCGATGACATCAACAGGATCAGAAGAGGTCGGGCCCAACGCGGGCCTATATTCCAATTGTGGTGGCGCAGATGCCCAAACACCGCAACCAATGCCGTGGTGGCCGCAAAACTCATCTGAAACCCAGGGCTCAGCAGGCTTTCCGGGCGATGGGTCAAAACGATCAACGCAGCCAAGGCCACCGACCGCAACGTCAAGGCGCGGCGTTCCAGCAAGACCGCAACCATAATGACCGCGACCATGACAAAGGCGCGCTCGGTCGCCACATTGCCGCCAGAGATCAGCAGATACAGGCTGGCCGCCACAAGGGCCAATGCCGCGGCGGATTTCTTGGCCCTGATGCGAAGGCCTGTGATCATCCCAACAATCACCAGCGCCATGCGCGCAGCGGCAAAGACCACACCTGTCAGCAACCCCATATGAAGGCCGGAAATTGCCAAAAGATGCGCCAGATTGCTGGCCCGCAGATCCTCCACCGTTTGCGCGCCCAGTCCACTGCGGTCCCCGGTCAAGATCGCTGCTGCCACTGCGCCGCCTGCGCCAGGCAGCCGGTCGTGCAGCGCGCGGGTAATTTTAGCGCGAAACCGCGCGACCCACAGTTCCCCGCCGGGTGGAGCGCTCATCAAAACGGGGACGCGGCTGTATCCCACAGCACCGATCCCAAGGAACCAAAGATGACGCCTGAAATCAAATCCGCCGGGCTCCACCGGGCCACCCGCCGGAGCCAAATGCGCCGTTGTCATGACATGGGCACCGATAGGGGGCGGCCTGTCCAGTTCGCGCAGCGCAATCCGCACTTTGGCCGGCGTGCGCTCAGCGGACATCCGCGACAGGCGCACTTGATCCAGCGTCAGCCGTAATGCGTCGCTTTGGGAGCGGTCCACAGCGATTAGACGCCCCTCAACCGAACCATAATAGCGAAACTCCAACACCGGCGCGGCGACCCAATGAGCCCGCAGAGCCCCGGCTCCAAACCCGGCCACCGCCAAGACAAGCAACCAGCCGACGGTTCGGACCGAGGCGAAGATCAAAGCGCCCAGACCAAGACCCAGAAACCCGCACATCCCGACCCAGACCCAAGGGCCAGGTTCCACCGGCCACTGGAAATACAATCCAACCCCGGCAGCAAAGCAAACCGCAGACCAGGGAAACAGATGTCCCTGTTGCAAATTCCAGCTCTCCAGAAGGGCCGTTCCAATCCGCATGCTTGCTCCTGCGTGAGCGTGTGGGTAGACAGGCAGAAAATCACAGGCTGCTAGTCTCGCCTCTCATGGTTTCCGAAAGGTTAATTCCCGACATGTCCCAACCGGTCGTCACCCGCTTCGCCCCCTCGCCCACCGGCTTTCTTCACATTGGCGGCGCGCGCACCGCGCTGTTTAACTGGCTTTATGCCCGTGGCCGCGGCGGCAAGTTCCTACTGCGGATCGAAGACACCGACCGCGAACGCTCCACGCCCGAAGCCACGGCAGCCATTTTGCAAGGCATGGCGTGGCTGGGCTTGGATCATGATGGCGAAGTGATCAGCCAATTTGCCCGTGCCGACCGTCATGCCGAGGTCGCCAACCAGCTGCTGGCCGAGGGCAAGGCCTACAAATGTTTCGCAACCCAGGAAGAGATTGCAGCCTTCCGCGACCAGGCCAAGGCTGAAGGGAAATCGACGCTCTACCGCTCGCCCTGGCGTGATGCTGATCCTGCGACTCATCCGGATGCGCCTTTTGTGGTGCGGATCAAAGCGCCCCAGGACGGTGAAACCGTGATCCGGGACGAGGTTCAGGGTGAGGTGACGATCAAGAACCAGCAGCTGGATGATATGATCCTGCTGCGCTCTGACGGCACACCGGTCTATATGCTGGCTGTTGTGGTGGATGACCATGACATGGGTGTAACCCATGTGATCCGTGGCGATGACCATCTGAACAATGCGGCCCGTCAGATGATGATCTATACCGCGATGGGCTGGCCGCTACCGGTATACGCGCATATTCCGCTGATCCACGGCGCGGACGGCAAGAAACTGTCGAAACGCCACGGCGCATTGGGCGCGCAGGAATATCAGGCCATGGGCTATCCGGCTGCTGGCATGCGCAACTATCTGGCGCGTTTGGGCTGGTCCCACGGCGATGATGAATTTTTTACGGACGCACAGGCAAAAGAGTGGTTTAATTTCGACGGAATCGGCAAAAGCCCGGCCCGTTTTGATACCAAAAAGCTGGAAAACCTGTGTGGCCAGCATATCGCTCAAAGTGAGGACGCCGCGTTGCGGCAGGAGATTGTCGCTTATCTGGTTGCGGCCAATCAGCCCGCCCTGACCGATGCGCAGGCGGAAAATTTGGAAAAGGCAATGTTCTGTCTCAAAGACCGGGCCAAGACTTTCCCGGAACTCCTTGAAAAGGCTCACTTTGCCTTGGTGTCCCGCCCGGTTGAGACCGATGCAAAAGCGGAAAAAGCACTGAGAAATGTATCCGACGGTATACTGAGCGAATTGACGCCGCATCTGCAAAATGTTAGCTGGACGCGAACCGAGTTGGAGGCATCACTCAACGCCTTCGCTGAGGAGCACGAAACCAAGTTCGGAAAACTGGCCGCACCTTTGCGTGCAGTGCTGGCCGGACGGGCGGTAACGCCTTCGGTTTTTGACATGATGATGGTTTTGGGCCGCGATGAAACCCTGGCCCGGATCAATGACAAAGCGGGATAACCTCTCCTTTAACGCGAGAGTAAGCCCGCTCCTTTAACACATCGCCTGCGCGGGTGGCGCGCAGGTGTTGCCCCGCATGGACTATGAAATTTTTCTTTCATACCGTGCCTGTAACAGGAAGGGACATCTATGACCGACACTCAGAAAACCGCTAAGCTCCTCTTGAATGAGCAAGAATACGAGCTTCCCATTTTCTCGCCGACGGCAGGCCCCGATGTTCTCGACATCCGCAAGCTTTATGCCCAGGCAGGTGTCTTTACCTATGATCCGGGTTTCACCTCGACCGCGTCCTGCGACAGCACCATCACCTTTATCGATGGCGGCAAAGGTGAACTGCTGCACCGCGGTTACCCGATCGACCAATTGGCGGCCAAATCGCATTACCTCGAAGTCTGTTATCTGCTGCTTTACGGTGAACTGCCGACCGCAACGCAGCTGGAAGATTTTGAAACCCGTGTGACCCGTCACACAATGGTGCATGAGCAAATGCACAACTTCTTCCGAGGTTTCCGCCGTGACGCGCACCCGATGGCAACCCTGGTGGGTGTTGTGGGCGCGATGTCTGCCTTCTATCACGACTCCACCGATATTTCGGATCCCTGGCAGCGTGAAGTTGCGGCCATCCGTCTGATCGCCAAACTGCCGACCATTGCGGCGATGGCTTATAAATACTCCATCGGCCAGCCGTTTGTGTATCCGCGCAACGATCTGGATTACGCGGCGAACTTCTTGCACATGTGTTTCTCGGTTCCGGCCGAAAACTATGAGGTGGACCCGATCCTCAGCCGTGCAATGGACCGGATCTTTACCCTGCACGCCGACCACGAACAGAACGCATCGACCTCGACCGTGCGTCTGGCGTCGTCTTCGGGTGCGAACCCCTTTGCATGTATCGCCGCGGGCATCGCATGTCTGTGGGGTCCGGCGCATGGTGGCGCAAACCAGGCCTGCCTGGAAATGCTCAAAGAAATCGGCACCGTGGACCGTATTCCGGAATTCATCGCACGCGCCAAGGATAAGAACGATCCGTTCCGTCTCATGGGCTTTGGTCACCGCGTCTACAAGAACACCGACCCGCGTGCGAAGGTTCTGAAGCAATCTGCGGATGAAGTTCTTGAGCTGTTGGGCGTCGAAGACAACCCGCTCTTGCAGGTTGCCAAGGAACTGGAACAGACCGCGCTGAACGACCCCTATTTCGTTGAGAAGAAACTGTTCCCGAATGTCGACTTCTACTCGGGCATCATCCTTGAAGCGATGGGCTTCCCGACATCGATGTTCACGCCGATCTTCGCGCTGAGCCGCACCGTCGGCTGGATTTCCCAGTGGAAAGAGATGATCTCGGATCCGACAATGAAAATCGGTCGCCCGCGTCAGCTTTATACGGGTGAAGGTCTTCGCGACTATATCGACATCGAAAACCGCTAAGATCTCAACTGGCCCCGTTTGCGTGGGGCCAACCCAAGCCATTAAAAAGCCGCCTCGTCATACTGATCGGGGCGGCTTTTTCATAACCAGAGCGTTGCGCGCGCTTAAACCGGATCGGCTATTTTGGCGACCAGATCGGCAATCCGCACCATCTGCATTTCATCCAGCCCAGCATGAACTGGCAGACACAGCCCTGTTTCATGAATCTGGTCCGCCTCTGGCATCGGTTGCGCACCATGTTGGGCGTACCAGAACGGCAGCCGCGCAATATTGGGCGCAATCATCGCCCGGCTGGCCACCCGGTTTTGACGCAGGAATTCCACCACTTCGTCGCGGTTGCGCACCAAAGTGCCAAAACCCGTACAAGAGGTCGCATCACCCGGGCTGAACTGCGTAAAGAAGCCATCCAATGCCTGAGACAGGATGCTTCGATTTCTGTCCCTGCGCGCCGTTGAAGCATCCAGTTGATGGATTTTGCGACGCCCCAGAAATGCGTTGATCTCGGACCCGTTTAATCCAAACCCCGCGTTAAGAAATCCAGGATGCACCTGGGGGCCGGTATGACCCAGCCTGTCGCACAGTCGCGCACGGCGATCCGTTCCCTGTATAACCCTCATGCCGTAATCCCGAAGGCTCAGCGCCATTTGGTGCAGGTCGGTGTCATCCGTGACAACCAGCCCGCCTTCGACTGTGGACAGCTGATAGCCGTCGCGCAGGGAGAAACTGGCCGCGGTTCCAAAGGTTCCCACTTTCCGTCCGCACACAACCGAGCCAAGCGCCTCACGTGCGTCTTCCAACAGGATCACCTGATACTGTTCGCACAGTGTTTGGATCGCCGCCATATCACATGGAACTCCCAGCACATGCGGCAGCATCAATACTGCCGGGGACTGGTCCTGCAAAAGGGTTTCCAACTGGTCCAGGTCAATGTTCAGTGTCTGCGGGTCGCAATCGCACAGGCTGATCTGAAATCCGAGCTGGATCAGCGGCGCGATTGTGGTCGGGCGGCACAAAGCCGGGACAATCGCGCGCAGATTGCGCAGAAACCCGCCCTGCTTCAACGCATAGGCCAAAACCAGATTGGCAGATGCGCCGGAATTCACCATGACGGCGTGACGCACACCCAACCAATCTGCAATTTCCCGTTCAAACTGCGCTGTTTCAACCCCGCGTGTCAGGGACCCGCCCGCGGCAATCCATTCCGCCAATGCGGCACGATCACCGCCCGTGACCGCGCTGTCAGAGAATTGAATTTCCTTACTCCGGATCACATACATCAAACACCTCAAAGCTAGAAAACGAACTCTGTCATTACGCCACAATGGCTGGAAGGTGACGCCAAATAAATGGAGTCAATTCAAGTCAATTTGGGTGGAGCTCGTATGCCTTAGAGGTAGAAGATGTGACTTAAGTTTTCCTTAGCGCCCCTCGAACTGGGCCGGTCTTTTTTCCATAAAGGCAGAGACGCCCTCCATGAAGTCACGGGTTTTGCCAAGCTTGCCCTGAAGCTGCGCTTCAAGGTTTAGCTGCTCGGTAAAATCATGGTTAAAACTTTCCCGCATCGCCTGTTTGACCGCCTGCAGGGCACAGGTCGGTCCCGCCGCCAGCGCTTGGGCACGTCTCTGCCAGTGGGTCACAAATTCCTCTGCGGCCACGGCTTCAAAGATCATGCCCATCTCACTGGCTTCGCGCGCGGAGATGCGGTCGGCGAAAAAGGCCATGCCCATCGCCTTTGCCAGCCCAACTTTGCGCGGCAGGAACCAGGTCCCACCGGCGTCCGGCATCAAGCCAATACGGGTGAAGGCCTGGCTGAAAAACGCATTATGTGAGGCGATCACCACGTCGCAGGCCAGAGCCAGATTGGCCCCGGCCCCAGCTGCAGCGCCGTTGACCGCGGCGATCGTCGGCAACGGGCAATTCACCAAAGCCTCAAGCATCGGGTAATATTCATCGCGCAACACCCGTTCTAGGTTCAGCTTGGTGGTATTGCGCGCATCGCCCAGATCCTGACCGGAACAAAACGCCGGGCCAGAGCCCGTCAGCACCACAACCCGCGCATCCCCCAGCCGATGGTTCAAGGCATGCGTGATCTCGGACCGCATCGCCGCGTTCATGGCGTTCATCTTGTCCGGGCGATTTAGGGTGATGACCGCCAGCCCTTCGTGGTTTGTAAATTCAATCTCGACATATTCCATGACGCGTGCCCCTCATTACTGTGTTGTCGTCAGACTGCACGAAACGGGTCGAAGCCTAAACCCCGACCCGGCGTCAATCTTATGGGTGTTCTATTGGCTGTCGCGCCGGTCCTTGACGATCTGCAACAAAGCCCGCGCTTCGGGTGGCATCGGCTTTTCCAACCGTATGTAATTGCTGCCGTCGATATCGCGTGTCATCAGATCCATCTCCACCAACGAACGGCGGATCTGGGCCGGGTCATGAAACACCGTCATCTCATCAATCACGGCGCTGATCTGGCGCTCATTAAAGGTCTGCCGCGCGGGGATGCCGGTCCAGATCACCCACAGACACAGCTCGCGCACCCCGCGTTTGAGCGGCCACCGCGCCCATTGCCCCCGCGCATCAAAGTAACGCGCGGCGCGGTCGACCTGTTTTCGGTTGGCCTGGGGTTCCGGTTGGTTCTGGTCGCGCAGATGCTGAAAATTCTTGTACCCCGCAGCACGGGCCACATGGGTCAGCATTTCCACGTGGCTAGGGGGCGCATCCAGCTGTTTGCGCAGGGTTTTGGTGAAGTGTGACAGGTCATCAATCGTCAGCCGAATAACATCGCGGCCCGGTTGTTTGGCCTGTTATCTCGCCGGGTGGCTCGCCTGCTGTTCCACCTGTTGCGGACGCGCGGATTGCGCGCGGTCAAGGTCCTTGGACATTTTATCGCTCCTTGCGATACCACACTTGCAGTTGGCAAGCAGGATGTCCGCCCATGTCCCGGGGTATCGCCTGAACGGTCCAATTGGAGATCAGGTATACGTGAAAAATCGCAGGTTTAGCGCGGGGCGGAACCTTGGTGAACTGCGGACCACGGCCCTTTTAACAAAAGGGGCGCGGTTTCGCAATTACTCTTCCAGGATCGACTTCAACCGCGCCTGCTCATCCGCGCTCAGCGCATCCTCGGTCTTGGTTGTAGCGCGGGACCGGTTGCGGACAAAGCCGCCGCCCACAACCAGCGCCACCAGCAGCATTGCAGGCCCCGCGGCCCACAACAGCCAGTTTGCGCCGGTCACATTGGGGCGCAACAGAACATATTCGCCATAGCGGTTGACGATATAGTCCATTGCCTCGTCATCCGTATCGCCTGCGGTTAAACGCTCGCGCAGCAAAATCCGAAGGTCACGGGCCAGATCCGCGTTAGATTCGTCAATGCTTTCATTGCGGCACACCAGACAGCGCAGATCCTTGGACAGAACCCGCGCGCGGGCTTCAAGCGCGGGATCTTCCAGGATCTCATCCGGTTGCACCGCCATGGCAGGCGCTGCGGCACAGCTCAGCATCAGGGCAAAAAGGATCCGATTCATTCTGCAGGCACCCCTTTCATTGCGCTGCGACGCGCACCTGCCGCCACACGGAACCGACGGTCCGAGAGGCTGAGAAGCCCGCCAAATGCCATCAGCAAACAGCCGCCCCAGATCCAATTCGCCAGCGGTTTGATATAGGTGCGCATGGTCCAGCCGCCGTCGTTTTGCGGATCACCAATCACCACATAAATGTCGCGCAGGAATTGATATTCAATCGCGGCTTCTGTGGTGGGCATGCGGGCGACAGGATAGTCACGCTTTTCCGGGTGCAGCGTTGCAACCGCCTGCCCGTTCCGGCTGACATCCACCGTCGCTTTGGTAGAGAAGTAGTTCGGCCCCCGTTCGCGCCCCACATCGCGCAGAACCAGCGTATAGGCGCCAACCTCAAACGGTTCATCCATATAGGCGACCCGGATGTCCTCGGCCTCCCAGGCGGTCAGACCCGCAATTGCGAACATGGTGATGCCAAGCCCGGAATGCGCCACCGCCTTGCCCCAATCCGCACGCGGCAGACGCAGCAGACGTTGAAGGCGGCCGGACTTGCCGCTGCGCATCCACAGATCGGCAAAGGCGCCAAAGACCATCCAGCTGCCCAGAAACAGCCCCACAGGCCCCAGCGCCGAACGCCCGGTCTGCAGGACAAAGGCTAGGATCATCAAAGCCAACGCCAGCCCAAACACGTAACGCAGCTGCCAGAAGGTGCGCACCAGCTTGCCCCGTTTCCACGGTAGCATCGCGCCAACCGGCAAGGCAATGCCAAGCGCCACCATAAACGGCGTGAATGCCATGTTGAAGAACGGCGGACCCACCGACAGTTTCCGGTCAAAGGCCATCTCGGCAACCACTGGCCACAGCGTGCCAAAGAAGACCACAAAACAGCTGACGGCCAGCAGAATATTATTGACCACCAGCCCTGTTTCGCGGCTGACAAGACCAAAGACACCTTTGGCCTCCATCGACTGGGCGCGGGCTGCAAACAGGGTCAGTGCGCCGCCGGTAAAGGCTGCTATGATAATCAGGATAAAGATGCCGCGCTCCGGATCATTGGCAAAGGCATGGACCGAGGTCAGAAGGCCTGAGCGGACAATAAACGTCCCAATCAGGGAAAACCCAAAGGCAAGGATCGCCAGCAGGATCGTCCAGCTTTTGAGCGCTTCGCGTTTTTCCACCACAATGGCCGAATGCAGCAATGCGGCAGACAGAAGCCATGGCATGAAAGAGGCGTTTTCAACCGGGTCCCAGAACCAGAACCCGCCCCAGCCCAGTTCGTAATAGGCCCACCAGGACCCAAGCCCGATGCCGATGGTCAAAAACACCCAGGCCGCCAATGTCCACGGCCGCACCCAGCGCCCCCAGGCCGCGTCGACGCGCCCTTCGATCAAAGCGCCAACGGCAAAGGAAAACGCCATCGAAAGTCCGACATAGCCGAGGTAAAGAAACGGTGGGTGAAAGGCGAGGCCGGGATCCTGCAACAGCGGGTTCAGATCCTGCCCATCCATCGGCGGCACAGCCAGACGCAGAAACGGGTTCGAGGTGAAGAGGATAAAGCTGTAAAAAGCCACACCGATGGAGGCCTGGACCGCCAGAACGCGCGCTCTGAGGGTTGGCGGCAAAGCCTCACCAAAAAGGGCCGCAACCGCGCCAAATAGTGCCACGATCAGCACCCACAGCAGCATCGAGCCCTCGTGATTGCCCCAGGTGCCAGCAATTTTATAGAGCATTGGCTTGGCCGAATGGCTGTTCAGCGTCACCAGATTGAGCGAAAAGTCAGAGGTGATAAAGCCCCACATCAGCGCGCCAAAAGAAAACGCAACAAAAAAGAACTGCGCCTGCGCCGCAGGCTCGGCAAAGGACATCCATCCGGGCCACCGTTTGTGAGCGCCCACAAGGGGGATCACCGATTGGGCGATTGCGATCAGGAAGGCGAGGATAAGGGCAAAGTGGCCGAGCTCTGTAATCATGGAGTTTTTATACGCCTGTCTGCTGGTTTGGCCAATGCCTCAATAGGCTCACGTGCCTGCGCAGTTGGTCGCAGACACGCGGTTGTGAGGGGCTTAGTCGACCAAAGCCTTTTGACCCTGGGCTTTTTGCCAGCTGACCAAGGCGGGATTCGTGTCCGTTGGAGGGGAAGATATCTCGAAAACCGCATGAAGGCCGGGATCAGATGGCGATTGATGCGCCCCCAACGTCTCCAAATTCTGCATCACCGCCGGCAGGCGCGCGAGTGAACGGGCCAGATCACGTTGAAAATCCTGACCTTTGGCCTGATGACGCGCGCCAAAGTAAAAAGCGACAATCACCCCAAATAGCCACCACAAAGGTTCGGGAACCAAAGCAATACCTTGCATGCGCGCGGCAAACCAAACCGGATCGGTCATGGCCGACACCAGCAACGCCAGGGTGCCCAAAGCAAACAAGGGGCGCGGCAGCCGGTTGAGCCCATCCACCAGACGATCAAACAACCCCTTTGATGGGTGGTTAAACTCAGCCGCCAGCTGGGCCAAGGCCGCCATTTGAAACGCATGCCCCCGTTGTGAGGCCGCTTCACTGTTTTCGCGAAACACTTCCACTGTTTCCCGCAAGGCATGTCGATGCCCGCCAAACAAAACCGCAAAAAGCTGCGTGATCATCCCCATGGCGCAACCCTTTCGGCAAATTCCTTGGCGCTCATGTGATAGCTGGGCGTGATGAATTCCTCGGCGCGTTTGATCCAGCCGCCTTTGGCACCGGACCGGGTGCGCGCATATTTCCGGCTGGCTGGGCGGCGATCGGCGATTGCAAAATAATAATTCCGACGCGCAATCCCATAGGCATCCCGCAGAGCTAGCGCATTGATCTCTGCCGCGGCCTGTGCAGCCTTGGCTGTCTGCGGGCCGATGCGGCCATCGACAACTATGTCATAGCCCATTTGGCGCAAAAGCCGCTGCAGGATCATAACCGCATTGGCACCGGCATTGACCTGCATATCAAACACGCTATCTTGGAGCGCTTCTGGCAAAAGGCCAATGCGCGGCTTGGTGAAGTAATGCTCGACAAAAATCTCGGACGCGTCGCGCCGCGTCAGCGCTTTGACGTCGCCTGCGTCAATGTCGCGATCGCCGTCAAGATCTTTGCCCAAGGTGCGCAGGGTCGCCAAAGTGACCCCATGTTTTGTCGCCCCGCCCGGATCATCCGGGTCCTGAACGAATCCCCCTTCGCGGGCGACAATGGCCCGCGCGATGTCATAGATGTGGCGCATGTGATGGCTCCTTGTGGCTGGATCTGCCCAAGGTTCGCAAACTGACGTTAAGGCCAGGACACCGATGCGCGCGCCGGACAGGCAACGCCCATCACGGCCGATCTGCATTGGAAAAGAACACAGGTGCTCCCGCGCCCGCGGGATCCTCCGCCCTTCGGGCAGTGATCCCTTTGCGGCCTTGGGCCGCGCGCCGCGCAAAGCGCGGCGCCACCCCCAACGCAAAACGCCGCCCCCATGGGGCGGCGCGTTTGGGGCGGGAGCCCCACGTTGATCCTGGATGCGGGCTTAGCTTTCTGGGTCCTGATAGACGCCCTGCTCTTTCAGCGCGTCTACCACTTCCTTGGGCATATAGGTCTCATCGTGTTTGGCGAGGATCTCGGTCGCTTCAAACACACCGTCAATGTATCGACCGGTGCCCACCATGCCTTGGTTTTCGCCAAACAAGTCGGGCAACACGCCGGAAAACACCACGGGCACTGCTGCGCCGCCATCGGTCACGGAAAACCGTACCTGGCCGCCCTCGCCGCGCACCAGGCTGCCCTCTTCAACCAAGCCGCCCATCCGGAACACTTCGCTGGGTTTGGGCGGCTCTTCCATCACTTGGCTGGGGGCGCGGAAAAAGTTGATCCCATCGCGCATCGCATAGCCAATCAGCGCCGTTGACAAGACCAAGGCCGCCGCTGCAGCCATCAGAACCTGGATACGTCGTTGTTTCTTGAGCGTCTTCATCAGCCTGGATCCGCGCGCGTCCGAGATGGCCACGCGCGCCTCTTGGTTTGGGATTATGGAAACAGCGGTGCCATCATCAGACCTGCTGTCTCTTCTTCACCTAACATGAGGTTCGCATTCTGCAAGGCCTGACCACTGCTACCTTTTGTCAGGTTGTCCAGCGCCGCAATCACAATGGCGCGCCCCTCAAGCCGGTCTTCAGCCACCCCGATGTGGCAGAAGTTCGAGCCACGTACATGGTGGGTCGACGGCGCCTCGCCAAAGGGCAGAACCTCAATAAACGGTTCTTTCTCATAGGCCTGCGCCAATGTGTCATGCACCGTCTGCGCCGTTCCTTTGACATAGACGGTAGCCAGAATGCCCCGGTTAACCGGTAACAGGTGCGGGGTGAATTGAACCTTGACGGGGCGACCCGCAAGCTTGCTGAATTCCTGGTCAAATTCGCCCAGATGCCGGTGGGTGCTGCCAAGCGCATAGGCGTGGTACCCCTCGGACAATTCCGCGTGCAGCAGGTTTTCCTTGAGCGCGCGCCCCGCGCCCGAGACTGCGCATTTGAGGTCCAGGATGATTTCATCCAGATCAATCACGCCTGCAGCAATCAGTGGGCGCAGCGCAAACTGACCAGTGGCTGCATTGCAGCCCGTGCCTGCCACAAGACGCGCGGCCTTGATCTCATCCCGGTAAAATTCGGACAGGCCATAAACCGCCTCTTCCTGAATTTCGACGGCTGAATGTGGGTTGCCGTACCATTTCTCATATGCGTCCGGATCACGCAGCCGGAAATCCGCCGACAGATCCACGATCTTCAGATCCTTGGGCAACGCGCTGATCACCTCTTGGCTGGTTTTATGTGGCAGGGCACAGAAACACAGGTCGATCTGGGAAAAGTCGATTTCGTCAATTTTACAGAGCGTTGGCAGCGACAAGTGACGCAGATGTGGGAACACTTGGGCCATGTCCAGCCCGGCTTTGCGTTCCGCAGCCAGCGCTGCAATATTGATCGAAGGGTGCTGTGAAATCAGCCGCACCAGTTCAGCGCCAGTATAGCCGGAGGCGCCCAGAATAGCCACGTTATGGGTCATGTTGGATCTCGAGTCTTATCAATGTGTGTGCACCAGCTGCGGCGCAGAAGAAAGCCGTTGTCGCGCGACCTCAGGCCGCCTGAAAGCTCATTTCTCGTCGGAGAAACTGCGTCGCGCGTACGCTGACACGTGCTGGATCACCGGTGGTGAAATAGCCCCCCGCACCGCTGCCCAGCATATCCGGGTGACGCTGAAGATAATCACCCAGGCTGTCCGCTACCAGATTTCCCTGGCTGTAGACCTTGACGTCCTGCCCCAGGGCATCCTGAAAAATCTCTTCCATCAGGGGATAATGGGTGCAGCCCAAAATGGCGGCTTGCGGTTTTGGCATTTTGCGCAGCAACGCATCCACATGGCTGCGCACCAGCGCTTCGGCCAGGATCATGTCACCGTCTTCAATGGCGTCCACAACGCCGCCGCAAGCCTGAGCTTCGACATCCACGCCGATGGCACGAAACGCCAGTTCCCGCTGGAAGGCGCGGCTGGCCACCGTTGCAGGTGTCGCGAACAAGGCGACATGCTTGACCTCAACCTCGCGTGGTGGCGAGTTGTCGCCCCATTGCCGTTCAGTCAATGCTTCGATCAGCGGCACAAAGACGCCCAACACCCGTTTGCCTTCGGGCAGGCCTTCCTCTTGCAGGCGGCGCAGCGCTGCAGCCGAGGCTGTGTTGCAGGCCAGAATGACCAGATCACAGCCTTTGGACCACATGTCCTGAACCGCGTTGCGGGTCAGCTGGTACACATCTTCTGCATCCCGCACCCCATAAGGTGCGCGGGCATTGTCCCCATAATAAAGGAATTCCACATCCGGCAGATGTTTCTGCGCGGCGTTCAGGACAGTGAGCCCGCCCAAACCGGAATCAAAGATGCCTACAGCCAATTTACCCTCTCACGCTGGGATGCACGTATCACGCGCGCACGCGGTGCTTTTCTTCAAACTCAAACCCGTAATCCAAGGATTTCAACGGGGTTGGGGACAGCTCATACGTCGCTTTGCGCAGAAAATCCATCATTGCTTTTGTGTCGCGTGCCAAAGGCGCAAGGATGTCACGGTCGATGGGCTCGCCAATAGACACACGCACCGGGCGGTCGATGCATTTTTTGAACTCTTTGATCAGCAATCCCATGCGCAATGTTGTGTGCAGGTGGCTTGCAATCTGAAACAGACGCGAGGTGGTGCCATCAAAGAAAACCGGAACAACTACTGCATCTGATTTGGCAATCATCCGCGCAGTAAAGCCGCGCCAGCCTGGATCCATCGGATGGGCAAAGGGCGTGGCGGCGGTGCTGACCGTGCCGCCAGGAAAGATCCCGATGGCGCCCCCTTCGGACAGGTAATCCAGCGCGGTTTTGCGGGTTTGCAGATTGGTTCGTATCGCCTCTTTGGTTTCTGCAAAATCCACGGGCAGGATCGCCCGGTTCAGGTCCTGCGCCTTGCGGAACACCTGATGGGCCAGAATGCGAAAATCACCACGGGTTTGGGACAGGATATGCCCCATCATCAACCCGTCCAAAATGCCATAAGGATGGTTGGCGATCAGGATCAGCGGCCGGTCTTTTGGAATGCTGCCCAAAGATCCGCAGGTGATATCCAGCGAAAGCCCATAGCGCTGCGCCATAACCGCCCAAAAGTCTTGACCAGAGGCCACGTCATTTTCATACCCTTTGGCGCGTTTGATCAGTCCCAGCCGGCCTGTGGTGTTCTCCATCAGGCGGATCAACGCCCGACCAGATCGGGTCTCGGCCGAGTAGGAATAGGATATTTCGCGGGCGATCTGTTTGCTCGACTGCATTTCTGTCGGGTCTCATTCGGTGGTGGACACCCCGAAAACCACAGGGGTTTCCAGAGAATCCTTGCTATATAGGGCTGGTCAGCCGAACTGCCCAGCGTTTAGTTACATTAATCTAACGAAACGATTACCGGATCTGCAACGCCCCTATTCTGCCGCCTGTGCGGGCATGGGTGTTGAACCGCTGTCCGTGCCGCCATCGCGCAAGGTGGCCAACAGAGCTTCGCGCCGTTTTGCGGCCTGGGCTTCGTTCTTCGCCTTCACCGGTCCAAATCCACGAATATCCAGAGGCAGTTCAGCCAAAGCCACCAAGGCCTCCATCCGCGCCGGATCCGCCTCAGGCAGCCATTTGGCCATGTCACTTTGATATTGCCGGATCAGCGCGCGTTCCATTTTGCGCTCAGCCGTATAGCCAAACAGATCCAGCGGCGTCCCGCGCAGTGTTTTCATCCGCGCAAGCAGCGGCAACAGCTTTTCGATCCAGGGGCCAAAGCGGCGTTTTTGGGGACGTCCATTGGAATCCTTGCCCCCCAGAATGGGCGGCGCCAGATGATAGGTCAGTTCTAGATCGCCATCAAATTCGGCCTCGGCCTTTTGGCGCGTGTCCAGCATCAGGCGGGCCACCTCATACTCGTCCTTATAGGCCAGCAGCTTGTGGTATCCTTTGGCCACCGCCTCCTTGAGCCGCGCATCTTCAACGCTGTCGACCAAAGCAAGGTAGCGCTTGGCCAGCCGCGCGCCCTGGTATTTGCGCAAATGATCGGCGCGGAAATCGATCTTGCCTTGCAATGTTTGGGGGACATCCGCCGCACCGGGACGATGATCCGCAATCAATGCCGCTGTTTCCTGCGGGTGCAACACCGCCCAGCGACCAATGTCAAAGGCGCGTTTATTGCGGTCCACGGCTGTCCCATTCAACGTGATGGCATGCATTAACGCATCATGGCCGACAGGCAGCAACCCACGTTGCCAGGCTGCGCCAAAGATCATCATGTTGGAAAAGATGGAATCCCCCATGGTGATCCGCGCCAGTTCGGAGGCGTCAAACAGATCGGCGCGCTCTTGCAGCCGTGCAGTCAGCGCCAGTTGCAACCGGTCACCCGGAATTTGGAACGCGGTATCACGGGTGAAGGCACCGGTGATGATCTCATGACTGTTGACCACCGCGCCGGTGCGCCCCTGCGCAGTCAGACCCAGGGTTTTGGATCCGGCGCTGACCACCAGATCACCACCAATCAACGCGTCCGCCTCTCCGGTGGCGACCCGAATGGCGCTGATGTCATCTGGCGTATTGGCAAGACGGCAATGGATATGAACCGCGCCTCCCTTTTGGGCAAGGCCTGCCATCTCCATCATGCCGGCGGCTTTGCCATCGATCTGTGCGGCCTGTGCCAGGATTGCGCCAACGGTCACAACACCTGTGCCGCCCACGCCGGTGATCACCACATTATGAGTGCCGTTAATGGCCGGAAGCTCAGGCATTGGTAGATCCGGCAAGTCCAGCTCGGTTGAGGCGGTTTTGCGGATCTTGGCCCCTTTGACTGAGACAAAGGATGGGCAGAAGCCGTTTACGCAGGAAAAATCCTTGTTGCAGGTTGATTGGTCAATCGCACGCTTTCGACCGAGTTCGGTTTCCACGGGCACAATCGACACACAGTTGGACTGAACCCCGCAGTCGCCGCAGCCTTCACAGACGTCCGTGTTGATGAATATCCGCTGATCTGGATCCGGGAACAGGCCTTTTTTACGGCGCCTGCGTTTTTCGGCAGCACAGGTCTGGATGTACAAAAGGACCGACACGCCCTCGACCTCGGACAGTTCGCGCTGAACCTGCATCAGCTCGGACCGTTCATGGAACTTCAACCCGGCCGGAAACAGGCTTTGGTCCACGTCTTCCTTGTCGTCATAGACCACCACCAGCGTCTGGACCCCCATCGCGCGCAGCTCATCGGCAATGCGGTGGGCCGTCAGGCCGCCTTCGGCCTCTTGCCCGCCGGTCATGGCCACCGCGTCATTATAGAGGATCTTGTAGGTGATATTGGTTCCTTGGGCCAAAGCCGCGCGAATTGCCAAGACGCCTGAGTGGTTGTAGGTGCCATCACCAAGGTTCTGGAACACATGTTTACGGTTGGAAAACGGAGCCTCGCCCACCCAATTGACGCCTTCACCGCCCATATGGGTCACGCCCATCGTTTCACGGTCCATCCATTGCACCATAAAGTGACAGCCGATCCCGGCATAGGCGCGGCTGCCTTCGGGCAAACGGGTGGATGTGTTATGCGGACAGCCCGAGCAGAAATAGGGCAGACGGGTTACGATTTCCTCGGCATTATCGGCGCGCTGCGCTTCGGCCAGGGCTTGCAGACCGGCTGAAATCGCCTCGTTCTCGCGGCCCTCTTCAATCAGGATATCGCCAAGCTTCTGGGCGATCATAATCGGATCCAGCGCGTATTTGGTCGGGAACAGCTCCTCGCGGTGCATGGCACCTGCCCCGCCCTTGTACCAGCCATAGACCCGCCGTCCGCGCCGGTCGTCAAAGATGGCCTCTTTGATCTGGATCTCGATCAGCTTGCGCTTTTCCTCAACCACAATGATCAGATCCAGCCCCTCGGCCCAATCATGAAACCCTTTCATATCCATTGGGAAGGTCTGGCCGACCTTATATGTGGTGATGCCCAAACGTTCGGCCATATTGGCGTCGATGTTCAAAAGCTTCAGCGCATGGGTCATGTCCAACCAGTTCTTCCCAGCAGCCACCAGGCCAATCTTGGCACCGGGCTTGCCCCAGACCCGTTTGTCCATCTTGTTGGCATGTGAGAACGCCTCAGCAGCAAAACGCTTGTAATCGATGATCCGGTCTTCCTGGCGGAACCGGTCGTCGTCCAGACGGATGTTCAACCCATCTTCGGGCATGTCAAATTCCGGCAGGACCAGTTGCTGTCGATTCGGATCGCCATCCACAACCGAGGTGACCTCGATCGTGTCTTTCATCGTCTTCAGACCAACCCACAGGCCCGAGAATCGCGACAGCGCATAGCCGTAGATGCCAAAATCCAGGATCTCTTGCACGCCCGCAGGGCTGAGGATGGGCAGATAGCAATCCAACAGCGACCATTCGGATTGGTGCAGCACGGTCGAGCTTTCGCCGGTGTGGTCATCGCCCATCGCAACCAAAACACCGCCGTATTTGGAACTGCCGGCCATATTGGCATGGCGGAACGCATCGCCAGAACGGTCAACCCCCGGCCCTTTGCCGTACCACAGGCCAAAGACACCGTCGTATTTGCCCTCTCCCCGGACCTCGGCCTGTTGTGCGCCCCACAGTGCGGTGACCGCCAGATCCTCGTTCAATCCGTATTGGAACTGGACATCCGCAGCCTTGAGCTGACGTTCTGCGCGGGCCATCTGGATGTCGACCGCGCCCAGAGGAGACCCCCGGTAGCCGGTGACCAGACCCGCAGTATTCAACCCGGCCTCCTGATCGCGCGCCTTTTGCATCAGCATCAGACGCACCAGCGCCTGGGTTCCGTTTAACAATATGGGCGACTGCGACAAATCATATTTGTCGTTGAGTGAAATCCCTTGCTTGCTCATCAAGTCCTCCTCACTGGATCAGCTTGCCTTTGATTTACTCAAGGTAGGTCACAATTACTGACCTTAATAGTGTTTTTTTGCCTCAGACCCGTTGAACGTCCCGTCACAATTTGGAAAACACCGCGTCTTAGACCTATAATGAGCATAATTAATCAAGGGCGAGCACAAAAATGGATTGGGACAAACTCAGGATATTCCACGCAGTGGCGGACGCCGGCAGTCTGACGCATGCGGGTGACAAGCTGAACCTGTCGCAATCCGCCGTCAGTCGCCAGATTCGCGCGCTGGAAGAAAAATTAAATGCCACTTTATTTCATCGCCACGCGCGTGGATTGATCCTGACGGAACAGGGCGAATTGCTGTTTGACGCCACCAAAGCCATGAGCCAGCGACTGGATGCGGCATCGGCCCGTATACGTGACAGCGACGAAGAGGTGTTTGGCCAGTTGCGCGTGACCACCGCGTTTGGATTTGGCACCCTGTGGCTCGCCCCACGGCTGACCAAGCTGTATGAAGTCTACCCCAGTCTCAACATTGACCTGATGCTGGAAGAGCGGGTGTTGGACCTACCGATGCGCGAAGCGGACGTCGCCATCCGTATGAAAGAACCAAGTCAGGCCGATTTGATCCGCAAACGCCTGATGACGGTGCAGATGCGCCTTTATGCGTCAGAGACATATTTGAAGGAACACGGAACTCCACTGCGTGCCGAGGATATGAAAGATCATCGCCTGATCTGCCAGAACGCCCAATCGGCGCAGGTTGGTGCCGCCGCCTTGATGGTGAAACGTCTGATGGCCCATAACCCGCAGTCTGTTTTGAACGTAAACAACTACTTCGGCGTGCTGCAGGCGGTTGTGCATGACCTCGGCATTGGCATCTTGCCAGACTATGTCACCGAGGACTTCCCAGCTTTGGTTGAGATCTTGCCCGAAGAAGAGACTCACGAAGTGCCCGTGTATCTGGCCTATCCCGAAGAATTACGTCACTCGCGCCGTGTCGCAGCATTCCGCGATTTTGTGCAGAGTGAAATTATTGAACATCGCAAGCACATGAAAGAATTAGGGAAACTCTAAACCTGCTTAATAGCTATGCAATTTGCGCATGGCAGCCCTGCGTGTTTTATCGATGTTAATCCTTGAAGGCGGGCGGGAGACCCCCTAAATGAACCTCATGAAGGCGCTGGCACACGCCGCCCTTCATACCTCCCTGTTGGACTTCGGCCGAGCTTAGTGCTCGGCCTTTTTTTTGGCCTTTTGGCTTGATTGCCCCATGCTTTGCGCGCGCAACGGTAAAAGCCAAGTTCCCGCAACCTCATTTGAAGCGATTTTTTTCAACTGCCCCTTTTTTTATCATAAAAATTTCAGGTTTGATTGAATTTGTCGCATTACACCCATTCTTTGCCGGACGGATGATGTGAAACGCCAAAACGCGCGCTGTGCACTCGTCCTGTTGGAACAACTGCGTTGATGTAACCAAAACGGGATAAGACCTGTTATATAACCCCTCTATGCTGTTTAGGCTTTTCCAACCGGCCAAGCTGCCCTAAAAGGCGGCCAAACGCGGCCATCGGGAAGAAACGAATGCAGGAACCAGCGATCACGCCTGAACTGATTGAAAATCACGGGCTGAAGCCCGACGAATACGATCTGATCCTTGAGATCATCGGGCGTGAGCCAACGTTCACTGAGCTTGGCATTTTCTCCGCCATGTGGAACGAGCACTGCTCGTACAAGTCGTCCAAGAAATGGCTGCGCACACTGCCGACCGAAGGCCCGCAGGTGATCTGTGGTCCGGGTGAAAACGCAGGCATTGTGGATATTGGCGATGGCGATGCGGTTGTCTTTAAAATGGAAAGCCACAACCACCCGTCGTATATCGAGCCCTATCAGGGCGCGGCGACCGGCGTTGGCGGCATTCTGCGCGACGTCTTCACTATGGGGGCGCGTCCGATTGCGTCGATGAACGCCCTGTCCTTTGGCGAGCCGTCCCACCCTAAGACCCGCCAGCTGGTCAACGGTGTGGTTGAAGGCATCGGCGGTTATGGCAACTGCTTTGGTGTGCCTTGCGCCGGCGGCGAAGTCCGCTTTCACCCGGCCTATAATGGCAACTGCCTGGTCAACGCCTTTGCGGCGGGTCTGGCCAAGACGGACGGCATCTTCTACTCCGCCGCGTCGGGTGTTGGCATGCCGGTGGTCTATCTGGGCGCAAAAACCGGTCGTGACGGTGTGGGCGGTGCCACCATGGCATCGGCGGAATTTGATGACACCATCGAGGAAAAGCGCCCCACTGTTCAGGTCGGCGACCCCTTCACCGAAAAACGCCTGATGGAGGCCACGCTGGAGCTGATGCAGACCGGCGCTGTGATCTCGATCCAGGACATGGGGGCTGCGGGCCTCACCTGTTCCGCGGTTGAGATGGGCGACAAAGGTGGCCTGGGTGTCAAACTGAACCTCGAAGATGTGCCCCAGCGCGAAGTGGGTATGACAGCCTATGAGATGATGCTGTCGGAATCTCAGGAACGCATGCTGATGGTTCTGAAACCGGAACTGGAAGCCGAAGCAAAGGCTGTGTTTGTGAAATGGGATCTGGATTTCGCCATTGTGGGTGAAACCATCGCCGAAGACCGCTTCCTGATCCTGCACAATGGCGACGTAAAAGCCGACCTGCCGCTGTCAAAACTGGCCTCGTCTGCTCCGGAATACGATCGCCCGTGGGTGGAAACCCCAGCGGCGGGCCCTGTCGGGGACGTGCCCGAAGTGGACCCGATCGACGGGCTCAAGGCGCTGATCTCTTCGCCGAACTATGCGGGCAAACAATGGGTCTATGAACAATATGACACCACCGTCATGGGCGACACCCAACTGCGCCCTGGTGCGGCGGCTGGTCTGATCCGTGTTCATGGCACCGACAAGAAACTGGCGTTCACCTCGGATGTGACCCCGCGCTATGTCAAAGCGAACCCGGTTGAGGGTGGCAAACAGGCCGTGGCCGAAGCCTATCGCAACCTGACCGCTGTTGGCGCGAAACCGCTGGCAACCACAGACAACCTGAACTTTGGCAACCCGGAAAAGCCCGAAATCATGGGCCAATTCGTGGGCGCGCTGAAAGGCATCGGCGAAGCGGTTGCGGCGCTGGACATGCCAATCGTTTCGGGCAACGTGTCGCTTTATAATGAAACGGATGGTCAGGCGATCCTGCCAACCCCAACCATCGGCGCTGTTGGTCTGGTGGCCGCAGGCGAAGAGCCGATCATCGGTGAAGTACGGGATGGCCACGTGGCCCTTCTGATCGGTGACACTGCCGGACATCTGGGCCAATCCGCCCTGCTGGCCGAAGTCTTCAACCGCGAAGAGGGCGACGCGCCTGCCGTGGATCTGGACGCTGAAAAGCGCAACGGTGAGTTCATCCGTGAAAACCGTTCGCTGATCAAAGCCTGCACCGACCTGGGCGATGGTGGCTTGGCACTGGCCGCGTTTGAATTGGCCGAAGCAGCGGGCGTTGGTGTCCATCTGGATGCCAGCGACATGGCGACCCTGTATGGCGAGGATCAGGCGCGCTATCTGGTGGCCTGTAACTTTGATCAGGCCGAAGGTCTGATGCTGGCTGCCGGTCAAGTGGGTGTTCCAATTATTTCGGTGGGCCGCTTTGGCGGTGACACCGTGAAGTTCGGCGGCTCAGAAGCGCCGTTGGCTGAACTGGCGGAGATATTCCGCAGCAGTTTTGCCGCCGCTGTTGCCTGATGTGATGCAGTTGGGTCAGCCTGCCTTGCCGGAGCTGGCCCACGACTGCAGCCGTTGTGCCGATCTCTGTTGTCTCGCCTACCCCTTTGATCAGGGGGAAGAGTTTGCAATCAACAAGGCGACCGACCACCCCTGCTCCAATTTAAACGCCTCAGGCGGCTGTCAGATCCATGCGAATCTGAGCAAACGTGGCTTTCCGGGCTGCGTCGCCTATTCCTGCGCCGGGGCGGGTCAGCGGATCACGCAGGATCTGTTTGACGGTGAAAGCTGGCGCGAAGATCCCGACCTGCTCCATCACATGACCCACGCCCTGCGGGTTCTGCGCCCCATTCACGAGGCGCTGTTGATCCTGAAAGAAGCGCTGAACATCCCCATGCCCGACGCTGAGCGCCAGACCTGCCTGACCTTGATGCATGCGCTTTGCCCAGAGGATGCAACTTCGATCTGGGACTTTGAAGAGCCCGAGGTGCAGGACGCCCTGGCGCAGGTGCCCACGTTTATCCCGCAACTTGCCCCCTATGTGCAGCGCGCGCGCTAATCCGCTTGCAGAGCGACCGGCGCGGCCCTACATTTTACCCAGACAGACAGAAGGACATTGATCCAAATGCCCATGCAGGCCCATGAAATCGAAGCGCTTTTGCGTGAAACCTTCCCAGACGCTGAAATCCAGGTCGGCGGCAATGACGGCGTGCATATGTCCGCCATGGTTGTTGACGAAAGCTTTCGCGGCAAGAACCGGGTCCAACAGCAACGCGCCGTCTATGCTGCGCTCAAAGGCAAGATGGACGGTTCCGATGGCGAACTGCACGCGCTGGCCCTGACCACCAAGGCGCCGGATTGATCTTGGATATCGCGGGCTCGTGATCGCCCCTTTGGTAAGTTATGCCTTTAACCAATCCGGCTGTGATCTGGTGATCACTTATGGATGAAGCCTTGGTTCTGGTCATGGCAGGCATCGCAAAAATACTGCTACACTGGGCAATGATAATTATGGACCTTGCGCATATCATTGCTGTTCCCATATGTGAGTTTAGAAAACTTCTTAAATACGGACCACGCTTTTGGCGCGTTGAACAAAAACTGCGCCGCGGCGCCTGGAAACGGAGACAAACATGACCGACGTAAACGCGCGTATTGATGATACCGTCAAAGACAACACCGTAGTGCTGTTCATGAAAGGCACCAAAGAGATGCCGCAATGCGGGTTTTCCTCTCGGGTAGCTGGTGTTCTGAACTATATCGGCGTCGAATACACCGACGTAAACGTTCTGGCCGATGAAGAAATCCGCCAAGGGATCAAGGATTATTCCGATTGGCCGACCATCCCGCAGCTTTACGTCAAAGGTGAGTTCGTGGGCGGCTGTGACATCATCACCGAGATGACCCTGTCCGGCGAACTGGACACCATGCTGGCTGACAATGACGTTGCCTTTGACAAAGACGCAGCAGACAAGATCCGTGAAGCCAACAACGGCTAAGCAAACTGTTTAAATAAACAAAAACCTGCCAGACGCAAATCTGGCAGGTTTTTTTGTCGCTTATGGGCGTGAATTACGCGGCGGACGGGTCCGGCGCGATCACCGAAAACGCCAGATCTTCGACCGTCAGGGTTTCGCCTGCATCCTCGACACGGGCCAAAACCTCGGTGCCTTGCATAACCAGCGCGTCGCCTGTGTCTTCGTCATTCACAACAGTGAAGTCGTTTTGCTCCAGACCGGAGTCTTCACCGCGAATGGCCACAAGGATCTGATCCTCGCCGTCGGCATAATCGGTGATGGTAATAGCGTCGTCGTTTTCTTCGTCAGCCAACAGCATAAACAGGTCACTGTCCGCACCACCGCGACCAATATCACCGTCATCCAAGATCAAGGCATCAACACCGTCGCCACCATTCAACGTGTCGGCGGCATTGTCATTGGTCTCGATCAAACCAAATGAATCCACATCAGTACGCAAGGCTTCGATGTCATCGTCTGTCGGCTCGCTATCATATTCCCCGCCATAAAGAATATCATTGCCGGCACCGCCAAAGATACTATCAGCGCCAGAGCCACCCACGGCAAAATCGCTGCCTTCGCCAGAGAAGATCACATCATCCCCGGCACTGGCAATCAAGGCGTCCTGTCCGCCATCACCGGACAGGGTATCTTCGCCACCTGCACCAATGAGATTATCATCTGCAACCCCGCCGCGCAGATCATCATTGCCGCCTTGGCCAAACAACGTATCAGCGCCGAGACCGCCCAGAACGGTGTCATCACCACCACCGGCACGTACTTCATCGTCGCCTTGGCGGGCTTCGACGAGATCATCTTCTGAACCAAACGAGAGTAGATCGCCGCCTGACGTTGGGACATTGTCGTCTTCACGCAAATCAGGTTCGGTTGGTTCTTCAGGAGCAACCGAGGTGTCATCATCGTCATCCAGCGCGATTATTGCGCCGCCCACCAGCAGCGTGGCTAAAATAGCAAATCCAAACATTGTGCGTCCTGAAATTTCGTTTCAATTAAGTTAACTTTAAGGCGGAAGCACAGCAACTTAAAGATGTTTATGAAAACTGTGCCTGTTTTAGCCATTCCTGTCCGCAGGCTAAGAACAATAATTTTAAAACGGACAAATTGTTTCTGTTTGCCGAGCAAACTGTTCAGGCTTGGTGACGAACAATGAATCAGTTCGACGCACGCGTCACCTGCATCAGCAAAAAACCGGCCTTCAAGCAAAGGCCGGCGATTTCGCAGATTACGCTATTGCCTTTTCTTCGACAGACTGGGCAAGGCTTTCGGCGCGTGCCGCCAATTCCGCCAAAGTCTCATTTACCTGAGGTGGGACAACCGGAACTTCAATCCGTTCGGGCTCAGGAGCTGGAGCAGCGCGCAGAGCTTGCAGTTCAGCATCTTTGGCCGCAAGCTCCGCATCCTTGGCGGCCATTTGCGCGTCAAAGCCGGCCAAGCGGTCTTCGATTGCGGCAGTTTTATCCGCCAGCATCAGACCCGCCATCAACAGCATCCGCGCTTCGGGCATACGACCGATCTGTTCGGCCAGAACCTGCGCTTCGTCGTCCAGCATTTTGGCCGCGGACTGCAAATAGCGTTCTTCGCCTTCCTGACAGGAGACCTCGAACCCACGTCCGCCGATATGAATTGTAACCTCGGGCATTATTCTTCCTCGACTTGCGGCAGATCAGTGGCGGGCAATGTATCGGCGTTGGCCAAAAGCGGCTCAAGCCGGGCAATGACCGCAGACATCTCGGCGCGATCGGTTGCATTGGCCGCGCGCAGACCCTGCACCTCCGCCTCAAGCGCGGCATTGATCAGCGCGGGATCGCCGACCCCTTCGGCATTGGCCGCACGCAAAGCCGCGTTGGATTGAACCAGCTGGTCGTTGGCGGCCCGCAATGTGGTCAGTTCTTGATCCAGCTTGATCAGGGTTTCATCGTCTTGGACAGGCAACACCGGAGCAGGTGCCGGAGCGGCTTCCACAGCTTCGGCTGCAGCCTGCAATTTTGCCTCAAGTTCAGCCTGCACCTCAGCCAATGTGGCTTTGGCGGTTTCTGCCTCTTGCTGTGCAGCGGCGACTTGCGCCTGTGCCGCAGCCTCGGCGGCCTGAATCTTTCCATCTGCTTCGGCCAGGGCTTCCTGGGCCTCGGACGCTTCTGCCTGCATCTGCGCGGTTGCAGCTTTGGCGGCCTCAGCTTCGGCCGTCGCCGCATCCACCTGCGCCTGTACCTCAGCAACTTGGGCAGCCGATGCGGTGATCGAAGCCTGCGCGGTTTCCAGCTCCCCTTTCAGGCGGTTGCGCTCTGCTTCAAGGGCTGCAAAATCCACCTCAGAGATCACAGGTTCCGGTCCCGGTGCTGCGGCTTCCAGCGCAATTTCCAATTCACTGCGCAACCGGGCGGCCTCGGCCTCCATCGTTTCGCAATGTTCTTTGGCACTGGCGGCTTCGTTCTGCGCGCCTTCCAATGCGCCTTTCAATCGGCCTACCTCAAGACGCAGCGCATCGCGTTCGGCGGTATTGCCGACCTCATTGCGCAGCAGCTGAACCTCAGCCTCAAGCGCGGCAATGGTTTCAGCATCCGCGCCACCACCTGCTGCAGCAGCTTCCTCGGCGGCAGTTTCAACTTCATCCAAACGTCCGCGCAACAGGCGCAGCCGCTCTTCCAGCTGCGCGTTGACGGTGCGCTCTTCGTCCAGCGCCTGCTCCAGTTCTGCGTTTGGAGTAGCCGCCGCGGCAGCCTCTTGGCGCGCCTCAAGCGTATTCACGCCACTGGCAATGCGATCCATCGCCGCCAGGATGCGTGCTTGCAATTCCTCGATCTGCTCCATGCCTGTCCCTATGCCTGGCCTGTGTCTATACCCGTTACCTGATGCCTCTAACCTGTTGATCGGTACAACGTACAGACCCGGAACGGGTTAGCGCTCAAAGTTTATCGGCCTTTATACCTATATATTTTCAATCCGTACGGCGAATCGCAAGCCTAGAACTGACCGGTCTGCAGCTGTGACAGACGCTAACATCATTACTATGCCGCGCTAACGGACGGGCCCTGAATTTGTGTAGAACAGCAGCCCTGTCCTTTCAAGCAATTGCGGGTTCTGCCGCAAACAAAGGCTGTTTTGGGCCCATAACCCCGCTTGAACTTTGTCAAATGGCTGCTATTGACCTTCTAGTCCGCCTGATAAGCCAAAGGAAAACTCCAGTGGATCTGACAGCCCTGCGCTCCGCAAACCCCGAGCATTGGTCCAAAGCCGCCGCAATCCGGGGTCTGACCCTTGATGCGGTTGCTGCCGCCAACTCCGGCCACTCTGGCATGCCAATCGGCATGGCCGATGTGGCGACCGTTCTTTTTGAAAAACACCTCAAGTTCGATGTGACCGCGCCGAAATGGCCGGACCGCGACCGGTTTATCCTGTCTGCCGGTCACGGCTCGATGCTGATCTATTCCCTGCTCTATCTTCTGGGTGACGAACAGGTCACGCTGGACCAGATCAAAAACTTCCGCCAGATGGGTCAGCTGACCGCCGGCCACCCGGAAAACTTCCTGCTGGACGCAGTTGAAGTCACCACCGGCCCTCTGGGTCAGGGCATTGCAAACTCGGTTGGTTTTGCCATGGCCGAAGAAATGCAGCGCGCCCAATACGGCAAAAAGATTGTGGATCACTACACCTATGTGATCGCAGGCGACGGCTGCCTGATGGAAGGCGTCAGCCAGGAAGCCATCGGCATAGCCGGTCGGCACCAGCTGGGCAAGCTGATCGTGCTGTGGGATGACAACAACATCACCATCGACGGCACCGTTGAATTGTCTGATCGCACCAACCAAGTGCAGCGCTTCAAAGCGTCCGGTTGGCACGTGCAGGAAATTGACGGCCATGATCCGGTTGCGATCGATGCCGCAATTGAGGCCGCCAAAAAGACCAAGAAACCGTCCATGATCGCCTGCAAAACCCACATCGCACTGGGTCACGCGGCACAGGACACCTCCAAGGGTCACGGCGCACTGACCGATGCGGAACAGTTGATCGCCGCCAAAGAGGCCTATGGCTGCCCGCTGGAAGCCTTTGAGGTTCCCGCTGACGTGAAAACCGCATGGGAAGCCATCGGCCAACGCGGCGCAGAAGAGCGCGCCGCCTGGGAAGCGCGTTTTGCGGAAATCTCCAGCCAGAAACAGGATCGTTTCAACCGCGCCTATGCGCTGGAAGCGCCCAAGAAGCTGGCCGCTGCGGTGCGTGCGCTGAAGAAACAAGTGTCTGAAGACCAGCCCAAGGTTGCGACCCGCAAAGCGTCTGAAATGGCCTTGGCTGCGATCAACCCGGTGCTGCCGGAAACCGTGGGGGGCTCTGCCGACCTCACCGGGTCCAACAACACCAAGACGGATGATCTTGGCATGTTCGACACCGACAACCGCAAGGGGCGTTATGTCTATTGGGGCATCCGTGAACACGGTATGGCGTCGGCGATGAACGGCATGGCACTGCACGGTGGCCTGCGCCCTTATGGCGGCACCTTCTTCTGCTTTACCGACTATGCGCGCCCGGCGATGCGTCTGGCAGCCCTGTCGAAAATTCCCACAGTCTTTGTGATGACCCACGATTCCATCGGCGTTGGTGAAGATGGCCCGACCCACCAGCCGGTTGAACATCTGGCAATCTGCCGCGCGACCCCGAACTCTTATACCTTCCGCCCTGCGGACGCGGTAGAGACGGCGGAAGCCTGGGAAATCGCGCTGTCGTCCAAGGAAACCCCCTCTGTGATGGCGCTGACCCGTCAGGGTCTGCCCACCCTGCGCACCGAGCATAAGATGAACAACCTGACCGCCCAGGGTGGCTATGTTCTGGCCGATGCCGAAAACAAGCGTCAGGTCATCCTGGTCGCGACGGGTTCCGAGGTTTCGCTGGCGATGGACGCCAAAGCAAAGCTCGAGGCCGAAGGCATCGGCACCCGCGTGGTGTCCATGCCCTGTATGGAATTGTTCCTGGAGCAGGACGAAGCCTATCGCCGCAAGGTTCTGCCCGCAGGCCCGGTCCGCGTCGGTATCGAAGCGGCTGTACGCGACGGCGGTTGGGATCGCCTGTTGATGGGCGAACGCGGCCAAGAGAAGAAAGCCGCATTTGTTGGCATGACCGGCTTTGGCGCCTCTGCTCCGGCGGCGGAACTGTTTGAAAAATTCGGCATCACCGCCGATGCAACAGTTGCCAAAGCAAAAGAGCTGCTGGCCTAATCAACAGTTCATCATGAAAATGAGAAGAGGGGCTCTTTGGGCTCCTCTTTTTTTAATGTCATTTTTAAGATTTAGGCTTTTTAGCTTCTCACTGCCATGGTCTCCGGACAGGCCTTGGGTGATCAGAATGATCCAAGCCTGTGAGGAAGTAATCACAGAGATCGAACGCGAAATCGAACGTGTTAAAGAAGTTACCCGCAAACAGGTCGAGAACACATTTAACGAAGACGTAACCGAAACGATTTGGCGCGATCCCAGATCGATCACCGCTCTGGCGGCACTTTCCATACAAAAAGAGCGGTTCACCTCGTAGGAGAAAACCCCTCAACGTCAAAACTGCCGTGTTGGCGCCCGATTCCCATTCTGGCACAGCCACGTCCACTAGAATGATTTTCCATAAAGTCCGGGCTTTGCATCGGATTTCGTCGCGAAGCGAAGGTGCGACATATTGTCAGAACTATTGCATAATGCACTGTTTTACTGACTAAAATCATCACCTTTGGAATACTTCCAAATTAAACCCGACAAAAACACATGGAATTTCTTCCTTATTGATTTACTCGGAATTGCGGGAGGCGAGGAATAACGCAATATACAAAGAAACTTTGACCGAGGCCCCAATGATCGTTTGTAGCTGTCAGACCATATCAGACACCGACATCCACTTTGCTATCAACTGGATGCGTTCATCAGACCCAGAGACGATCATTACCCCTGGGAAGGTCTACCGGGCGCTTGGCAAGAAACCGGAATGCGGTGGTTGCATGAAATTATTCGTGTCAACCATGCGCAAAAGTGACAAGCTGGAAGTGCCCGCCATTTTGCGCGGCATGAAGGAAGCTGGATCACAAGGGAACGGCCACCATGAAAGGCGACAAAAAAGTCATCGAATATCTCAACAAAGCACTGCGCGTTGAGCTAACAGCCGTCAGCCAATTCTGGCTGCACTATCGACTGCAGGCTGATTGGGGTTACGGTAAGCTTGCAAAGAAGATGCGCGAAGAATCCATCGAAGAGATGGAGCACGCCGACAAGCTGATCGACCGCATTATCTTCCTTGAAGGTCATCCCAACCTGCAAACACTGGACCCCTTGCGGATTGGCGAAAACGTTCGTGAAACCCTGACCTGTGATCTGGACGCAGAGATGGAAGCGGTCGCGCTTTATACCGAAGCCCGCAAATACTGTGCGGATGTGGGTGACTATGCATCAATGCATCTGTTTGAGGAGCTGATCATAGATGAACAGGGTCACATCGATTTCCTGGAAACCCAGATTGAACTGCATGACTCGATCGGTGCAGAAAACTATGGCGCGTTGAACGCAAACTCAGCCGACGAAGCAGAGTAGAACCTAGGCTTCCGTTTTAAGCGAGGGTCCCGAATAGCCGCTCACAGGAGCGGCTATTTTTGGTCTTGTTACACAGGCTGGCCGTTTTGTTGCCCTGTGAGGTCGGCTGATTTCTTTTCTCTGCGTGAAATTCCGATGAGGCATAGGAAGGTTTTGGATTGCATTTCATTAGAAAGATTCTAATTTAGAATTATTCTAACTTCCAAAGATTGGGCAATCCAGCACCTCCGGCGTTTGTCCAGCCCCCGCATAGAAAGTTCAACCATGGACTCCGTTACCTTAGTCTTCCTGGCGGCCCTGATCACGGCCCTGGCCACCGGCCTGGGTCCCCTGCCCTTTGCCATCTGGCGCTCCATGTCGCCCAAGGCCGTGTCCATTTGCAATGGGATCGCCGCTGGGCTGATGCTGGCTGCAAGTTTCAGCCTTTTGCAGGAAGGCATCAACCTAAGCGCCACGCTGACCATTTTGGGTCTGGTGGGCGGCTTCCTGTTCATTGCCCTCAGCCACAAGGTCATCTCGCACAACGAGGAATTCCACATCGGTGCCATCAAAGGCGCCAATGCCGTCAAAATGTTGATGATCGTCGGTATCATGACCCTACACTCTGCCGCAGAGGGGGTTGGCGTTGGTGTGGCCTATGCGGGCGAAGGCAATCTGGGCGAGTTCATCACAGCGGCCATTGCGGTGCATAATATCCCCGAAGGTCTGGCCATTGCGCTGGTTCTGGTGCCACGCGGAGCCAAAGTCTGGCAGGCCATGGGGTGGAGCGTTTTTTCCAGCCTGCCACAACCCCTGTTGGCCGTGCCCGCCTTTATGTTTGTGACCGTCTTTGAACCATTTCTGCCGGTTGGACTGGGCCTTGCGGCGGGCGCAATGATCTGGATGACCCTGTCCGAACTGGTCCCCGAAGCGCTGGAAAACGCCTCCAGCCCGATGATCGCAAGTGCGGTGACCATGTCGATCGCAGGCATGCTCTTGTTCGAATTGATGCTGCGGGCGATCTAGTCGCGACGCCTGACTGTAATGGTGAAAGAGCGCCTTTTTCACAAGGCGCTCTTCAGGATCATTAAGTTATCCCTGCCACAGCTCGGTCTGCGGGTAGAACTGAGACCACGCAAACCAAAAGGCCTGGTGGCTGCCCAGATCTCTGCCGTCCGCCGTCACGGCTTTGACCCCGCCGCCATCCAGCGTCAGACGGATGTTTTCGAACGCAATCTCTTGGCCGCGTTGCAGCGCCGCGATGGCTTTTGAGCGTTGAAAGGCAATCGGCTGGCCAGAGGCTGCAACAATGCCGATCACATCCTCATGCACGGGCAAGCGTGGATCCACGTCGCCCACCGGGAAAATCGGCCCGTCTGCGTCGCGCCCATTGCGGAAGTCAAAATCCCGACCCAGCGCCAGCGCCTCAACCAGAACCGTGGTGTCTGGATAGGCAGCCTTCCAGTCTCCCCAGGTGGTGGTCACAACACCGGCCTGTTTCAAGGCAATGCCTTTACGCTCCAACGGGCCGGTGACGGCCGTGCCCAGGAAGGTGTCAAATACGGAATAGGTGTTCACATCATACATCACCTTGTTAGACCGGATCAAAAGCCCCGAGGTCCGCAGGATCGGACGTTTGACACCGCCGGGCAGATCATCGGTGAAATAGGCCTGGGCTGCGCCACAGAGTGTACAATACGGAATGCCCAGATCCCGCCCCCCAAGGGTGTCGTTCACCATTTCGCGCACTTCCATGATCCGCCGGGGATAGGCGCGCGCCTCGCCGTTCACTTCGATGCCAAAGACCACATCGCTGTCTTTGAGCCAGGTTGCCTCTTCTGCGGTTTCCACTTCGGGATTGTCAGCCGCCGGGATGCAATTGCAGCGTTCATCTGTGGTGTCATAGGCGCGATCGTCGATCAGCACCCCCCCCCAGGACACATGACGCCAATCAATCTCGCCTTTGACAAAGATCTTGTCCCAACCCGGCACAACCGAGGTAAAGATGGCACGTTTAGCCTTCAGATAACCCGGCGGTTCCGGAATATCCCAAGCAATCAGATGATCAGTGATCACACCCCAATGGTTGCGCTGCGGCGTGTCGATCTGCAGCAAATTGGCCGATGTCTCCGCCAGCACGGCCGACAGCTCTGGATTGGCGGTGAACCGCATAAGATCGGCGATGATCCAGACCACACGCGGGTCTTTGGATTGGGCGATGGTGATCAGCGCATCAATCTGTTCCGGCCCCCAAAAAGAGTTCTGAACACTGTCAACCAAAGCCATCTGCACGGCTTTTTTCAGGTCTTTCGGCAATGCGCCCGACGGGATCGCGGGCGGGGTGCCGAATTCGGCCACCACATAATCCGGCAATGCCGAAGCTTTGGACTGGGCCGCAACTTGGCCTGAAGTCAGTGAAAATGCCACACAGGCAGCAACAAGGGCGATACGGGGGCGGGTGCGAAGTTTTCCGGTCATGAGACCAACCTTTCATGCGCCAAAAAGAAACGTCGCGCGCACCGAGCGGACACTGCGCGGCCTGCCCGGCTCACCAAAATCCATTCGCGCAAAGACCCCAGTGCCGTCTGTGACAGACCCCTCTAAAATCCTTCTTTCTTCATCACGCGGCCAATCACGTTTCCTTCAGTCCGGATTTACTGGCGCGCCATTTGCAGGTGGAGCGCCTGGACAACCGGCGTATTGGCTGTGGCTTCGGTTGTGCTGTAAGTATTTTTAAAAAGATGAAACACGCATCGCGGCACATTCAACGTCGCCGAGGCCCGCGCGGGCCCAGGCTTTCATCTTTTCTCAAATACTTAAAATCTGCGGTCGCCACAGACGCAGTGGTTGCCGCTTAATGCGCGTCCGCTTTGCCCGAGACCAGGGGCTGGATCACTTTGGTTGCCACTGGGATCAGCGCCAGGCCAATCAGGATGCCCAGGATCCCGTCCAGAACCGCCTTCACAATCCACTCGACTGCTGCATCACCATGTCCAATCCCATGCGCCATGTGATGAATGGTCTCTTCGGGGAAATGCCAGCCCATCTGATGCGCGGAATGCACAATAATGGATCCCCCAACCCACAGCATGGCGGCGGTGCCGACCACGGTCAGAAACTTCAGAAACCATGGCATGATAAACACAATTCCCCGCCCCAAGGCCCGCACCGGCGCCAGGGCGCTGACACGTGCAAGCCATAGGCCGACGTCATCCATTTTGACAATGATCGCAACAACACCATAAACCGCAAAGGTGATCACAACCCCCACCACAGCGAGGGTCGCAGCCTGCAGCCACAGAACATCGCTTTCGATGGTCGACAGCGCGATGGTCATGATCTCGGCCGAAAGGATGAAATCGGTCTTGATCGCACCTTTGACCTTTTGTTCTTCCAGATGGGCGGGGTCCTGCACATCATGGCTGCCGTCTGGGCCACCGCTGTGCGCATCGTGTGGCATCAAGACATGTACAATCTTTTCTGCCCCCTCAAAACACAGGTAACAGCCCCCCAGGATCAGCAAGGGCGGCACCAGCCAGGGGGCAAATTGAGACATTAACAACGCGACCGGCAACAGGAACAGCAGTTTGTTGATCAGCGACCCCCGTGCAATCCGCCAGATCATCGGCAGCTCGCGCGCCGGGGCAAAGCCTGTGACATATTTTGGGGTCACGGCGGCGTCATCGATCACGATGCCAGCCGCTTTGGAGCCTGCCTTTACCGTCTGAGTGGCAATATCGTCGACAGAGGCTGCCGCAACCTTGGCAATCGCTGCCACATCATCCAACAAGGCCAACAAGCCGCTCATACCAAAATTCCTTTGTCCCTGAGGCAGGTGAGTCTGGCGCAGACTACCGAAATTCCGGGCTCAAACAAGCGTTAGCGCAACCGCCAATGGCCGCTTGCTTGATGTTATCGCAACCGCAGCATTTCGTTAACGCCACCGGTCATGTTTTGCGCTAACAGACTGGCTCTTATACACTTTTTTCCTTTAGGAAATTAATAGACCCCGCTATACGCTGCGCCAAGAGACGCTCGCCTGGAGAGATGCACATGACCATTAAAGTTGGTATTAACGGATTTGGCCGCATCGGCCGCTGTACCCTGGCCCATATCGCGGGCTCGGGTCGCGACGACATCGAAGTGATCAAAGTCAATGCAACCGGACCGCTTGAGACCGCGGCGCATCTGATTAAATACGACAGCATTCATGGCCGTTTCCCCGGTGAAGTTACACTGGGCGAAAACACCATGAACCTTGGTCGTGGTGACATGCAGATGTATTCGACTTACGACATGGACGAGCTGGACTGGGAGGGCTGTGATGTGGTTCTCGAATGTACCGGCCAATTCAACGATGGTCAGAAGGCCAACAAACACCTGGAGCGTGGCGCCAAACGTGTGCTGCTGTCTGCGCCGGGCAAAAACGTCGACCGCACCGTGGTCTTTGGCGTGAATGATCAGGAAATGACCGCCAGTGACGTGATGATCTCCAACGGGTCTTGCACCACCAACTGCCTTGCACCGCTCGCCAAGGTTCTGGATCAGACCGTGGGTATCGAATCCGGTATCATGACCACCATCCACTCTTATACCGGCGACCAGCCAACCCTGGACCGCCGTCACAAGGACCTGTATCGGGCTCGCGCCGCTGCCATGGCGATGATCCCGACCTCGACCGGTGCGGCCAAGGCGCTGGGTGAAGTTCTGCCGGCCATGAAAGGCAAACTGGACGGTTCCGCCATTCGCGTACCGACGCCAAATGTCTCTGCGGTGGACCTGACGTTCCAAGCGGGCCAGGATGTAACCGCGGATCAGATCAACTCGATCATGGAAGACGCGGCCAAAGGTCAGATGAAAGGTGTTCTGGGGTATGAACCTGCGCCGCTGGTCTCGGTTGACTTCAACCACAGCCCCGAAAGCTCAATCTTTGCGCCGGACCAGACCCGTGTCGTCGGTGGCCGCACCGTGCGTGTTCTGGCCTGGTACGACAATGAGTGGGGCTTCTCCTGCCGGATGGCGGATGTGGCCGTGGCCATGGGCAACCTGGGCTAAACAGCAACGGTCCCTGCTCGGCCCTTTGAAAAGCTTGAGACTTTGCGCCCGGTCAGGCATATCTGACCGGGCGTTTTACTTTTATTGGCCGAACCTTCATGACCCATAAAATCGCCGTTTGGCTGGGAAGTATTATCCTGATCGCACTGGTCACGGACGTCATACTGTTTGGCGACGTGCACCTGATCTTTTTGGGAAAGAAGATCTTTGAGCTGACGGATTGGATGGCGTTCTGGCGATAAGCGCCATGGGTCCAGATCTACCCAATCGCACAAGCGCAACTGCGTCAACGAAGTCAACAAAACGCCTAAGCGTTAGTGATTTGAAATAAGCTCAGCTCAACAGCTGGCTTTCATGGGGTTTCAGTTCCAGCCGCGCGGTTGGGCCAAAACTGCCCATCTCGGCCATCAGCTCCAGGACTTCTGCGCGGGTTTCAGCGTCAAAGGAACCTAAGCTCTGCGGTCCAGGATGATAGCTTTCACTCTCAAATCCATCGCTGGTCACAATTTCATGCTGGTCAAACAGCAAATGAACATAGGTGATCACCCCGCCATGGGCATCCACTCGGATGGTTTGGTCATTCACAAGGTGTTTTGCTTTTACCAGAACCTCACATTGGCCAAACAAAAGCTCCGCCAGTTCAGAGGTCAGCAGCACCCGGTGATTTGGAGAAACGGAAATTGGTCCGTGCTCGCCAAGCGCATTGGCGGCAAAGACAACCGGCGCATTCCTGTCATCAGCCCTCCGGCGGCACTGGCCGATCCAACGCAAAGGTTGGGGGCCATGATCGCGCGTCATCACCAACATACCAACTTCAAGATCCTCGACCGCCACATCTCCTGTTGAGGTGCGGATGCGTGTTCCCGCAACAAAACACGGGGGCACATTGATCTGCGTTTTGACGATGACGTTGCCGTTGTCGGTTTGCCCCTGACCATCAATGACGGTGTAGGTAAAGGTGTTGGTCTCATCCACTGGGCTGCTGTTGGTGATCGACACCGTACCGTTTGCGTTCAGCGTTACAACTTCACCGCTTGGTAATTCGACACTGCCGCCCACTGCGATGTCTTCACCGTTGATTTGCGTGATGGTCAGATCCGTGCCGGCGCCATGTTGGTCATTGTCCAGAAGGTTCAACTGCTCGGATCCGTCACCCGAGATGGTCACCACATCATCAGTTGCGTCCAGCACTTCCTTGAACGGGCCGGTCAACGTGTCGATATCCGAATTCCATTCAAGCTGCCCCTCAAAACCGCCGCCCGGCAGCCCGGTGAAATCGATGGTCAACGTTGTATAAAGATCGCCGACCGGTGCACTTCCGGCCAAGTTTACAATGTCAGTATAGCGGGCCGTTATATCACCGCCGATGCCCGCGTCATCAGGATGCAGCTGGAACGGGAACCCGTTTAATGATCCAGGCGTTGACGGCTCACTTGGGTCGTTGCCAAAGGGCGTTGTAGTGTCAAAGACCGAGTTCGCGTTCGAAAGATCAATGCTAATAGAGGCAAGTGGTTTTGTGGCTGTTAACTCATGCCAGTCGAAACCATATTTCAGTGTGATGTTATCACCGTTGGCTCCGCCATTTGTAAAAGGATCAAAGGCTTCCCAGGTCAGGGTCTCGGTGGTGCCATCGGTATATGTGACCGTGATCTCGGCCCCTTCAAGGTCAACCCCGCGTGAGGACGTGTTCGCGCGCAAAGCGAAATCTGTTTCGCGCGGCGTTCCGTCAACTCGAACAATATCAATATTGGCCATCGGGCCCGACCTCTTTACAGTTATTCTGCGCAACCATGTTGCCCGCTATCTCCGCGACTTGGGCTTCAGCGGCAAAAGACAGCGACCGGAAGCGATGCAACGGCAACCCGGAGTCTTATTCTTAAGTCTTTGGTGAACAAAATGGCGAAATGAGAGCCGATGTAAGGCATTTCATGTGGTTTCTAAGGTTCGGCCAACCGACCACACCCGAAAACAAGCGCGCCAAATACCAAGCGCAAAAAATCTGTGGCCAAGAAATTCGAACAAAGCAACGGAACCGCACGCTATGCGGTCGCCTGCCAACAAACAGGAACGGCCGCCACGGGCCGCTCCATAAAAGAGGGAAATCGAGCGGTCAGTCCTGCAGACGTTCGGTTAGTTTTTCCCGAACGAGAGGAGTGACAAAATTTGAGACATCACCGCCAAGACGTGCAATTTCCTTGACCAGTTTGGAGGCGATGGCCTGATGTTTGGCTTCTGCCATCAAAAACACGGTCTCAATTGAACTGTCGAGCGCGCGGTTCATGCCAACCATCTGAAACTCATATTCAAAGTCCGCAACAGCGCGCAGTCCCCGGACGATAAGCTGAGCGCCAACGTCACGGGCGCAGTCGATCAGGAGATTTTCAAACGGATGCGCCACAATCTCGGTTCCGGTCTGCTCGCTCAAAACGGCACATTCCGCCTCGATCATGGCAACACGCTCTTCGAGGCTGAACAGAGGCCCTTTATCGCGATTGATCGCAACTCCGATAACCAGCTTGTCCACCATAGCACTGGCACGGCGAATAATATCAATATGACCCAAGGTGATTGGGTCAAAGGTACCAGGGTATAATGCAACCCGCATGGTGCCCTCCTCCTCGCATTCTCATATGTGCACGCAATCATATTTCGCGGCCAAAGTGCAAGGGCCGACACCCGGAATTGCAGAGTAAATCTAGAGTTTTCTTGCCAAAAGTGGCGCAAGTGTTTCAACACGCCCTTGCACCACTTTAACCGTCTGATGTTCAGGGATCCGGGCTATTACATGCCCCGGATCATCCCCTCCAGCGCATCCTTTTCCATCGCCAGTTCAGACAGCTGCGCCTTGACCACATCCCCCAATGTGACAATGCCGACCAGCTTTCCATCCTCAACCACAGGCATGTGGCGGAACCGGCCTTCTGTCATTTTCTGCAAAACCTCTTGGGCGTTGTCCTGACGGGTACAGGTCACCAGACGCTGCGTCATATATTCGCGAACGGGTTCGTTCAAACAGCCCGAGCCGCTGACAGCCAATTCGCGCACAATATCGCGTTCCGACAAAATCCCGTCTGCTGTCGTGCCATCATCGGATACAACCACGGTCCCGATCCGGTTTTTTGCCAGGATTTCCGCCGCCTCTGATACCTTTGCATCCGGCTTAATGGTAAAGACCGAAGAATTTGATTTTGACTTTAAAATCGCTTGAACCAGCATTATTCCTCCTACTCGTAATTTTATTCCTCCATAGGAAGCTTTTCCGCAATACCTGTTTAAGTCAAGGCCTCTAAGGTTTCGATTTCTTCTCGAATTCCCTTGGACAGCTCTTGTGCAAATCGATTTAGTCGTTCGCTGCGTTGATCCCCCTGATGGCGTACCAGATAAAAACTGCGCGTCAGGCTCAGCTGTTCGGTCAGGATTTTGCGCAGCATACGGTGGGACGGCAGGGTGAAATCATGCGCCACACATAGGGCCGTGCCTTCGGCGGCCATCTTGATCTGAACCGCCACCGAGTTTGACGCCAAATGCACCCGCTCCACGCCAAGCTCGCTCAGATAATCCAGCTCGCGGTCAAAAATCATATCGGGGATATATCCGATGACCTTGTGGTTTTTGACGTCCTCTAGGCTGTCGATTGATCCATGTTCACGCAAATAGTGGCGTGAGGCCACAAGGTGCAGTTTATAGTCGCAGATCTTTTGCACCAGCAATTGCCCGGCAGTCGGCGCGCTGACGGTGACGGCCATATCGGCCTCGCGCCGAGTCAGGTTGATCACACGGGGAAGTGCAACAATCTGGATATCCAGGTCTGGATTGGCTTCGGAAATCCGTGCAACCACTTGCGGCAGAACATAATTTGCACTGCCATCCGGGGCGCCAATGCGGATCTGGCCAGACAGGGTATCACTGGGCCCGCTCAGCGCCTCGCGCCCGGCCCGCATCGCCTGTTCCGCCGATTCCGCATGGGCCAAAAGGCGATCGCCCGCCGCGCTGAGGGCATAGCCCTGCGGGGATTTCACAAACAAGGATGTGCCAAGCGCGCTTTCAAACCGCGACACCCGCCGCCCGACGGTCGCAGGGTCCATTTTCAAAACCCGACCTGCACCGGACAGGCTGGCCTCTCGCGCAACCGCAAGAAACACCTTCATATCATCCCACTGTGGTTCCATCGTGCCTTTTCCCTTCTGGAAACCCTTGAAAACACCGGTCTTCACCGCAAACAGACCGTATCGGTGACATGGTTAACCAAGGGTAAATGTATTGCGTTTTTGCAAATTCCGTTTGAGATTTTTCCTCTGTTACAACGTTTTTTGCAATCCTATGATGCGTCCAAGATTTAAATGTGGAGGACTCCCATGACTGAACTGACCCATTACATCAACGGTGAGAAGGTTCCCGGCACCTCGGGCCGCTTTGCCGAAGCGCGCAACCCTGCCACCGGTGAGATCATCACCAAGGTGCCATTGGCAACCCCCGCTGAACTGGACGCCGCAGTTGAAAAAGCAGCCGAAGCGCAAAAAGTATGGGCCAAGGTAAACCCCCAGCGTCGTGCACGCGTGTTCATGAAATACGGTGCTCTGATCAACGAGCATATGGACGAATTGGCAGAGATCCTGTCCAAGGAACACGGCAAAACAATCCCCGACGCAAAAGGCGACATCCAGCGCGGGCTGGAAGTTGTGGAAGTCTGCATGGGCCTTCCGTCCCACCTGAAAGGTGATTTCACCGTGGACGCAGGCACCGGCATCGACCTCTACTCCATGCGCCAGCCTTTGGGTGTTGTCGCGGGTATCACCCCGTTCAACTTCCCTGCGATGATCCCGCTGTGGAAAATGGCGCCGGCGGTTGCTTCGGGCAACTCCATCATCCTGAAACCCTCCGAGCGCACCCCAAACACCTCCATGCGTCTGGTGGAACTGTTCTATGAAGCGGGCCTGCCCAAAGGTGTGGTTCAGGTTGTTCACGGTGACAAGGAATGCGTTGACGCGATCCTCGACAATGACACCATCCAGGCGGTGGGCTTTGTGGGCTCTACCCCGATTGCACAGTACATCTATGGTCGCGCAGCAACCAACGGCAAGCGCGCGCAGTGCTTCGGTGGCGCAAAGAACCACATGATCATCATGCCCGACGCGGATCTGGACAAAGCCGCGGACGCGCTGATCGGCGCAGGCTTTGGCGCGGCTGGCGAACGCTGCATGGCGATTTCGGTTGCGGTCCCGGTCGGTAAAGAGACAGCAGACAAGCTGGTCGACAAGCTGGTTCCCAAAATCGAAAGCCTGAAGGTTGCACCTTACACCGGTGGCGACGATGTGGACTTTGGCCCGGTGATCACCGCGCAAGCCAAAGATCGGATCGAAGGTCTGATCACCTCTGGTGTTGAACAAGGCGCCAAGATCCTGACCGACGGTCGCGGCCTGTCGATCCAAGGGTATGAGGACGGCTATTTTGTTGGCCCGACCCTGTTCGACGACGTGACCCCGGATATGGACATCTACAAAGAAGAGATCTTTGGCCCGGTTCTGTCCATGGTGCGCAAGGACAACTATGAAGACGCGCTTCAGCTGATCCAGGACAACCAATATGGCAACGGCACTGCGATCTATACCGCGGACGGCGATGTGGCCCGTGACTTTGTGGCCCGCGTCGAAGTTGGCATGGTTGGCGTGAACTTCCCGATCCCGGTTCCGCTGTCCTACTATTCCTTTGGCGGTTGGAAGAAATCCGGCTTTGGCGATCTGGACCAATACGGCCCCGATGCGTTCAAATTCTACACCAAGTCCAAGAAAGTCTCCTCCCGCTGGTTCTCCGGCATCAAGGACGGCGCGGCGCTGAACTTCAAAGCGATGGACTAAATCATAATAGCCAAATCAAAAGCCCCGGTTTTTACACCGGGGCTTTTTTGTTTTACGCAACCAGCTGCACGGCTGGGTTCTGCTGAACCGGCGCAATCTCGGCTCCGGCTGCTGCCTTTAACATGGGTTCCAACAGCTTGTGGAAATTGCGGTCTTTCCAGAACAGATTATGGGACAAGGGCGTCATGCCACGCACCAGCGGACGTGTGTTGATCCAGCGTTCCTGCAACGCACCGCTGTCGGCCATGGCGGCGTAATTCGGCGATGAGGGCGCCAGTGGCATGCCCAGAAAATCATCGCGGTCGTTGTAGTTGAACCACCACGGATTGGCCCGCCCCCGCATGGACACCCGCGCACCAGGATAGTCGATCGGGCGGATTCTGTCTTCGGGCTCGTTAAAGGTAAAGAGCGGCATATTGCAGCCAAAGGTCACAAAATGCGTCAGCGTTTCAAACCGCTGAAAGCTGGTGTCGGCCGGAACCACCGGCTTGCCGCTTTGCTGGTCATAGATGTAATTGGACAGGATATGCCCGCCCAAAGAATGGGCAAAGACCAGCAGGGGCGTGTCGCCGCCACCCATTCTCTCCAACTCAGCCATCGTGGCGGCCACCCGTTGGTGGATCTCTTGATACGTCCAGCTGCCATTGTCGCCCGCCCCCCTACGATAGGCCGCCGCATCGGCCAGGCGCGACATGGCAAAATCGCGCAAACCGGGCCAGCGTGCCTGTTCCTGGTTCAACATCTTGTCCTGGAACGCCGCCTGGCGATCCTGCAGCACGTCGGCCCAGAAGATCTCGCGCCAGATCACATTGTGAAAGAAGTCATGCCCCAGGATCTGACGCAGGCCATGAAACAAATGATGTGAAAACACGATTTCATGGCTGTTTGGCGGCTTGGCCCCCTGGCTGCCCATTCCATGAATAACAGCGATGGCGATTTTCTGGCTCATCCGGTTCCCCTCAATACAATGATCAATAAATTTGCTACGGCCAGTATAAGCGAAATCCACCAAAAAGAGCTGGGAAAGAATACGCAAAAGTGACCGCAACCCGGCTTGTCTTTCGCCACACATTCCATTTTACATGGGCGTCAAAGATCACCCGCAGTGACATCAACAGATCAGGCAGAGTGAACGATATGAGCTCAGATAAATTGACCCGCCGCGCTACTGTTTTGGGCCTGGGTGCTACATTGGCAACGCCCACCCTGTTGCGCGCCCAATCCACGGATGCGTTCCCGCAGGACGAACCGGCCATTCGCACCCAAATTCCGGTGAACCGCAATATCTCGGCCTTTGCGCAACAAAACTGGCAAGATCACTTTGAGGAGCTGGGCGTAGGCTGTCTTTTGGCCGACATCAATTCGCGCGCGCTGCACTACTGGGGGGAAGATGGCGAAACTTACCGCCTGTTCCCCTCCTCGGTTCCCTTGACCGAAGAGCTGACCAAGCGGGGCTATACCGAAGTGGTGCGCAAGCGCGAAAACCCAAGCTGGACCCCCACCGCCTCCATGCGGGAGCGGGATCCCTCCCTGCCCGTCCGGATGGAAGGCGGGCAAGTGGGCAACCCCTTGGGCACCCGCGCCATGTACCTGACCTGGCCTGCCTATTTGATCCACGGCACCCATGACACCCGCAAGATCGGGCGTCAAAGCTCATCAGGCTGTATTGGGCTTTATAACCAGCACGTGGAAGAGCTGTTTGAGCTGGTCAAAATCGGCACCAAAGTCCGCCTGCTGTGAACCAACACTGATAGAAACCGAAAACCCGCGCTGAGATTTGCGCGGGTTTTTGTTTTTCAAATACACCGTGTGACCATCACGGCATCAGATGATCCGGTTTCAGACCGCTTTCACACCGCACCAGGGCACGTTCCAGCTGTTGTTCCCAGTTGCGTGTAAACCGCTCGGTCTTGAACATGGGCGACGTCTCACGGTTGGTTTTGATCTTGGCGCGCACCGCGGCAAGCTTGTCCGGGTTGGTCGCAAACTCCAGCGCCACCGCCTCATATTCTTCCATGGTCGTGGTCACCAGTTCTGGCAGATCCATGGTCTGCAACACGCTGCTGGCCACGCGGGCGGCAAATTGCTTCCCTTCCAGCGTCACCAATGGCAGCCCCATCCACATCGCATCCGAAGCTGTGGTGTGGGCGCAAACCGCAAAGGTGTCCAGGAACAGATCGGCCTGGGACAGACGTGCCAGGTGATCTTCTTGGGAGACGGAATCTGCAAAAATCACCCGTTCGGGCGCGACACCGTGCGCTTCTGCAGCCTTGTGCATGTTCTCCCGCGCAAGGTCTTCCTTACACCAGATCCACATCACGCTGTTGTCGACCTTCTTCAACAGGCGCATCCAGATTTCATACTCAAACGGTGTGATTTTGTAGTGTGAGTTAAACGAGCAGAACACAAATGCATCTTCCGGCAAGCCAAGTTCAGCGCGCGTTGGGATCTTGGTCGCCACGTTCCGCTGATCATTGGTCACCTGATAGCAATCCGGCATATAAATGATCTTTTCCGAGTAATATTTGCGCAAGGACGGCGGAATCATCACCTCATCCGCGACGATATAGTCCAGTTTCGAGGAGCCAATCGTCCCCGGATACCCGATATATGAGACATTCACTGGCGCCGGGTTTTTGAACACAATTGGGGTTCGGTGACCGGATGTGTAGCCTTTGAGGTCGATGGCAATGTCAATACCGTCAGCTTGCGCCAAGGCCACAACTTCTTCGTCCGACATTCTGCGCACCACGCGATAGTGATCGGCGGCATTCTTGGCGCGTTCGGTCATTTCATCGGCGGTTGTGCTGTAATCATAGATGAAGATCTCAAAACGCTCACGATCATGCAGCTCCAGCATGCGGATCATCAGCCACATGGTCGCGTGTTTGTGAAAATCGCTCGAGAAATAGCCAAGGCGGATTTTGTCCCCTTCCCCGCGCTGGCGCGGCGCTGGACGGTTCTGCGGAACATCTCCCACTAGGCCGTTGAAATAGGTTTCCGACTTTGCTTTTTGCAGCGCAGGATCATCAACTATGGGCAGGAAAATGCCCGGATCCATGGTGCTGATCTTTTCATAGAACAGCTTTTTGTAGCTATCCAAATCATCCCAATTGTCCCATGCTGACAGCTGCAGCGAATTGTGCATCAAACGCATGGCGGCGACCGAGTTTTTGGTGTCGCACTTCAACGCTTTTTCAAAACATTTTCGCGCGCCTGGGAAATCCTGCCATTTGTTCATAATGGCCCCAAGGTTGGCATAGGCCATGGAGTGTTGAGGGTTCTTGGCCAGAATCTTCATCAAGGGAACAACCGCCAGATCAAACCGTTTCCGGTGCAGATGGAGGTTTGCGTAGTTGTTCAAAAGCTCTTCATTGTCGGGCGCAATTTTTTGCGCTTCTTTCAGCAAAAGCTCTGCTTCATCCAGGTCTTCGGCCATAATCTTGCGGTTGGCCAATTTCATCAAATCTTTGAAACGCTTTTGCAGCTTCTTCTGATCGGCCTTTGACAATGCTTGTGCCTTTGCGACCGGAGTTGAGGAAGCGGTCGTAAACTGACCTGCCGTGAATGTGAGACTTTGTGGATTGGCCACGACGCATTCTCCTTCGGGGTGTTGGGCCGTTTCACAGCCCACCTGAATTTGGATTTCGTCTTAGTTTTCAGCCAATCCTCTTAAAATTTCCTCTCCATACTTGGAAAATTTTACCGGTGCAGACCTGCAAGGCTACTTTGCATTTGCGCAGGTTGCCTTTGCATTCATGAGGCGCTAGTAATTAAACAAACGTTCAATTCATCCAAACCCAGGGGAGGAGTGGTTATGGATTTTGCTTTGAGCGAGGAACAAACTGCAATTTTTGACCTCGCCTATGATTTTGGACAATCCCAGATTGCGCCCTTTGCTCGCGATTGGGAAGACCAAGGGACAATCCCCAAAACGCTGTGGCCGGAACTGGGAGCCCTGGGATTTGGCGGGCTCTATGTCAGCGAAGACAGCGGCGGCGCTGGCCTCAGCCGGTTGGACGCAACACTGGTGTTTGAGGCCCTGTCGATGGCCTGCCCCTCGGTCGCGGCCTTTCTGTCGATTCACAATATGTGTGCCAAGATGATCGACACCTATGGCAATGCAGCGATGAAATCCGAAACCCTGCCTGCCGTTTTACAGATGGAGACCCTGCTGTCTTATTGCCTGACGGAACCGGGATCGGGCTCGGATGCGGCGGCGCTTAAGACGCGCGCCACCAAAACGGACAAAGGCTATGCCCTCAACGGAACCAAAGCGTTTATCTCGGGCGGGTCTTACTCGGACGCTTATGTCACCATGGTGCGCACCGGCGACGACAGCCCACGCGGGATCTCCTGCGTGTTGGTGCCGGATGGCACGCCCGGCCTGTCTTTTGGTGCGCTTGAACAAAAGATGGGCTGGAAAAGCCAACCCACCGCTCAGGTGCAGTTTGATGATTGCGAAATCCCCCACGGTGCCCTGGTCGGCGAAGAAGGCAAAGGCTTCAAATACGCCATGGCCGGTCTGGATGGTGGACGGCTCAATATCTCGGCCTGTTCCATCGGTGGCGCACAGCAGGCTTTGACCCAGACCTTGCAATATATGTCCGAACGCAAGGCCTTTGGTCAGAGCATCGACCAATTTCAGGCCCTGCAGTTCCGACTGGCGGAGATGGAAATCGACCTTCAGGCCGCGCGTACTTTTTTACGACAAGCGGCCTGGAAGCTCGACACTGGCGCGCCGGATGCCAGCAAATTTTGCGCTATGGCAAAGAAATTTGTGACCGAGACCGGATCATCTGTCGTAGATCAATGCCTGCAACTGCATGGCGGATATGGCTACCTTGCCGATTATGGGATCGAAAAACTTGCCCGCGACCTGCGCGTTCATCAGATACTTGAAGGCACCAACGAGATCATGCGCGTCATTACCGCCCGCCATCTTTTGGCGGAAAACCGTTAAGGGAGCAGCTCTATGTCCGACCTTTTAATCCGCATCATCGGTCATGCGGGGCGTATTACCCTGACCCGTCCCAAAGCGCTGAACGCCCTGTCTCATGATATGTGCCGCGAGATTGACGCCGCTCTGATCCAATGGGCAGATAACCCAGCCGTAAAGCTGGTGATCATTGACGCCGAAGGGGACAAAGCCTTCTGCGCGGGTGGCGATGTTGCGGGGATCTATCACGCTGCCAAAGGTGGGGATTTTCAGGCCGCACGCGATTTCTGGCGGGATGAATACCGGATGAACGCTCGGATCTTTTCCTATGCCAAACCAGTGGTCAGCCTGATGCAAGGCTTCACCATGGGCGGTGGTGTTGGCCTTGGCTGTCACGGCACCCATCGGATCGTGGGGGAAAGCACGCAGGTCAGTATGCCCGAAGCTTTGATCGGTCTGATACCTGACGTCGGCGGATCGCTTTTGTTGGCGCTGGCCCCCGGACGGCTGGGCGAATACCTGGCCATGACAGCCGGACGGATGAAAGCCGCAGATGCAATCTACGCCGGGTTTGCCGATCACTTCATCCCCCAATCCCAATGGCCTGCGGTGATTTCGGCCCTGGAAGAAAGCGGCGACACCGCAGTGATTGAAGCGCAAAAACAAGAGCCGGGCCCCGCGCCCCTGGCTGAAAACCAGGATGAGATCGACCGTTTGTTTGACGGCGAAACCCTGGCCGACATTCTGACCCAGCTCGGCAATGACGACACCGATTTTGCTGCTGACATCCTGTCACGAATCAAAGGGCATTCTCCCTTGTCTATGGCCGCTTCGGTTGAGGTTCTGCACCGTTTGCGCGGCAGCCAGCTGTCGATGGAGCGGGCGCTGGAAATGGAATATCGTTTCACCTATCGCGCGCAAGAGTTGAGCGATTTTCAGGAAGGCGTGCGCGCCCAGCTGATCGACAAGGACCGCCAGCCGAAATGGCAATACGCCGATATGCAGGTGCCGCCCGTGGCCGTGTCCAATATGCTTTTGCCGCTGGGTGATGCGCGCCTGACCTTTTGACCCAAATCTGTGGGAGGATTTCACATGAACATCGCCTTTATCGGTCTTGGCAACATGGGCGCGCCGATGGCCGCCAATCTGGCGGCGGCGGGACATAATGTCACCGGTTTTGACACCGCCGGAGTCAGCGTCGATGGCGTGGCCATTGCAAATACAGCGGTTGCAGCGGTTGTGGGGGCCGAGGTGGTGATCACCATGCTGCCCAATGGCAAAATCCTGCGCAGCGTGGCGCAGGAGGTCATCCCGCAGATGGAGTCGGGCGCGCTTTTGCTGGATTGCTCCACCGTGGATGTCCAAAGCGCCCGTCATGTGGCCGAACAGGCCACTGCGGCCGGGCTGCGCGCCGTGGATGCACCGGTGTCGGGTGGTATCACAGGTGCCGCAGCCGGCACGCTGACCTTTATGGCCGGCGGTGCGCCAGATGCCTTTGCCATCGCAAAGCCGCTGTTTGATATCATGGGCCAGAAAAGCGTCCATTGCGGCGATGCAGGCGCTGGTCAGGCCGCCAAGATCTGCAACAATATGATCCTTGGCGTCACCATGGCCGCCACCTGCGAGGCCTTTGCGCTGGCGGACAAATTGGGACTGGAGCGGCAAAAGATGTTTGATGTGGTCTCCACCTCTTCCGGCATGAGCTGGTCAATGAACAGCTATTGCCCGGCACCGGGCGTCGGCCCCCAATCCCCATCCGACAATGACTATACCCCCGGATTTGCCGCCGAACTGATGTTGAAAGACCTGCGCCTGTCGCAGGATGCGGCCGCCGAGGTGGACGCTGACACGCCGATGGGCGCGCTGGCCAAATCCCTTTATGCGCAATTCGTTGAGGAAGAAGACGGGATGGGCCGCGACTTTTCAGCGCTGTTGCCGCGCTTTGAAAAGCGAGGGCGCGGCTGATACGATCGGCCACATGTCTTGGCTCGATTCTTCTCCGCTGATGCGGGACATGGACGATGCGGCGCGCGCCCGCCTCGCCCTGATGTCGCCCATCACCCTGCCCCATGATCAGGTCCTGTTCCGCCCCGGCGATGCGGTGCAGGGCTATGTGATCGTGTTGGAGGGCTGCGTGAATGTGGGGCTTTCGGGCACCAACGGGCGCGAGATGCTGCTTTATGCGGTGACACCGGGACAAAGCTGTATTCAATCCACCTTGGGTCTTTTGGGCGGCGAAGATTACTCAGCCGAGGCCCGCACCCACGGGCCCACGCGGCTGGTTTTACTGCCCAAACCTGTGTTTATGGAGCTGCTGAGCCGCTCTGATCAGTTCCGCAATATGGTGATGCGCGCCTTTTCGGACCGGATGCAGATGTTAATGCATCTCCTTGAAAAGGTGACGTTTCAACGCGCCGAACACCGTCTTGCGGATCGTCTTCTGCAGCTGGATCAGGGGGATGAAATCACCATCACCCAGAACGAACTGGCCCGCGATATCGGCACCGCGCGCGAAGTTGTCTCGCGCCGCCTCGAAGCCTGGGCCAAACGCGGCTGGGTCGAGACAGGGCGTGGCCGCCTGCGGGTCGTGAACCGCCCTGCACTGGAAGATTTTGCCCTGAGCGCGCAATAGCCCTGCGACAGTTTAGATCACTGCAGCATTGTGACCCTGTCACAGACCCACGCTTGCCCCTTCGACTACGCTCCTCTCAGACATCAATGAGGAGATGACCATGATCAAGAACCTTGCAAGCTGGGACCGTATCGCCCGCCTCGTCCTGGGCGCCGCCCTGATTATCGCCTATTTCGCTGGCATCGGCGGCAGCTGGATGATTATCGCCCTGATCGCAGGCATCGTATTTGCGGCAACCGCCGTCATGAACCACTGCCCGCTCTACCGGATTTTTGGGCTGTCCACCTGCCCGCTTGAGCGGAACTGATCAAACTTCTGCCCAACAACGACACACGGCAAGCGACCGGCGGCGAAGACAAAGCCGGTCACAGTCCGCCAGACATGCCCGGCCACGCGCGACCTCTCCGGTTTTTTAGTCCGGGCATAGCAGAAAGGAGCTCTGTATTGAGTGGCGCAGAGCTCCGCGCGGTGGCGTCGGTATTTGCGGGGGCGCCACCGCAATTTAATCCGATGTATGATAGATAGCCTATCTCCAAACGTGTATGCTCCAGATCTATGCCACTGTTCGGCGTAAATTTGGTTTGGGTAACGAGGGGAGAAAAGACATGTTCAAATCAATCATCTGCATCGCTTTTGGTATCGGGCTTGGCGCAGCTGCACCTGCATTCGCATCATCTGATGAGACGCTAAAGGCCGCAATCGCTGGCAAGACGTTGGTTTCCGGCAAAGCGCAGCTCAAAGCCCGCAAGAACGGACGGCTCAGCGGTAAAGTCGGCAAAAACGGCGACGTTAAATTTGAAGGCGCATGGGATATCCGTAACGGACAGTGGTGCCGGACAATCAAAGAGCCAAAGAATTTTGCCGGCACTAAATGTCAGGCCATGACCCTGGATGGCGATGTCCTGACCATCGACGGAACAAATGGACCCACGCCCTGGCAGGTGAAGTGATCACCGGCTAAAGCAACGGCTTTGACGTGAACCGGCCTGCGGGCCGGAACACGCATGTCTCCTATTCTGCTGCGACCTTCTTGGCCTCCAGCATCGGTTTCAGATAGTGCCCGGTGTGGCTGCGCGGGTTTGCAGCGATGTCTTCAGGCGTGCCTTCGGCGACGATCTCACCGCCGCCGCTGCCGCCTTCGGGGCCGATATCAATCACCCAATCTGCCGTTTTCACCACATCCAGATTGTGTTCAATCACCACCACTGTATTGCCCTGTTCCACCAGCTCATGCAGCACTTCCAAGAGCTTGCGCACGTCCTCAAAATGCAGACCCGTGGTGGGTTCATCCAGAATATAAAGCGTGCGCCCGGTGGAGCGTTTCGCCAGTTCCTTGGACAGTTTCACCCGCTGCGCTTCACCGCCTGACAGGGTGGTCGCCTGCTGGCCCACCTTGATATAGCCAAGGCCCACGCGCATCAGCGCATCCATCTTGTCCCGAATGGACGGCACCGCCTGGAAAAATTCCTGCGCATCCTCGACCGTCATATCCAACACATCAGCGATGGATTTGCCCTTGAACGTCACCTCCAGCGTTTCGCGGTTGTAACGTGCGCCATTGCAAGTCTCACACGTGACATAGACATCCGGCAAAAAGTGCATTTCCACCTTCAGCACCCCGTCCCCCTGACAGGCTTCACAGCGTCCGCCCTTGACGTTGAACGAAAACCGACCGGGCTTGTAACCGCGCGTTTTCGCTTCGGGCAGGCCCGCAAACCATTCGCGGATCGGGGTAAAGGCCCCGGTATAGGTCGCCGGGTTCGATCGCGGTGTACGGCCAATCGGGCGTTGGTCAATGTCGATCACCTTGTCCAGATGTTCGAGACCCTTGATGCTCTCACAGGGGGCTGGCGTCTGGCGCGCGCCGTTCAACCGCATGGATGCGGTTTTAAACAGTGTCTCAATCGTCAGCGTGGATTTGCCGCCGCCAGACACGCCGGTCACGCAGACAAATTTGCCCAGCGGGAATTCCGCGGTGACGTTCTTCAGGTTGTTGCCGCTGGCCTTCACAACCTTGATCGATTTGCCATTGCCCTTGCGACGGGTGGCCGGCACGGGGATCTCGCGGGTGCCTGCCAGATATTGCCCGGTCACCGAGTTCTCATCGGCTTGCACCGCGCCGGGCACGCCATGGCTGACCACTTGCCCGCCGTGCACCCCGGCGCCTGGCCCAATATCAAAGACGTAATCGGCCTGGCGGATCATATCCTCATCATGTTCCACCACAATCACCGTATTGCCCTGATCCCGCAGGTTCTTGAGTGTGGTGATCAACCGGTCATTGTCGCGCTGGTGCAGACCAATAGAGGGTTCGTCCAAGACATAGAGAACCCCTGTCAGACCTGAACCGATCTGGCTCGCCAGTCGGATCCGCTGGCTCTCCCCACCGGACAACGTACCAGACGCGCGCGACAGGGTCAGATACTCCAGACCAACGTTGTTCAAGAAACCCAACCGTTCGCGGATCTCTTTGACAATCGCGCGGGCAATCTCTTGCTTTTGTGGGGTCAGATGGTTGGGCACATCCTCGATCCACGCCAGCGCCTTGCGAATGGATTTCTCCACCACCTGGCCGATGTGCAATCCGCCGATCTTGACCGCCAGCGCCTCTTCCCGCAGGCGATAGCCGCCGCAGTCGCCGCAATGGCGGTTGTTCTGATAGCGTTCAAATTCTTCGCGGATCCAATTGCTGTCGGTCTCCCGATAGCGGCGCTCCATATTGGGGATCACGCCTTCAAACACGCGGGTCACATTGTAGACCCGCCCACCTTCATCATAGCGGAATTCGATCTCTTCCTCGCCCGACCCATACAAGAACACTTTCTGCACCTTCTTGGGCAGATCCTTCCAGGGCGTGTTCTTGTCGAACTCATAATGGTTGGCGATGGCCTCAATCGTCTGCAGGAAATACGGGGATTTCCCCTTGCGCCAAGGCGCCAGCGCCCCGTCATAAACCTTCAGCGTCTGATCCGGCACCACCAGCCGTTCGTCAAAGAACAGCTCAACGCCCAGACCATCACAGGACGGGCACGCGCCAAACGGCGCGTTGAACGAGAACAGCCGCGGCTCGATCTCAGGAATAGTAAAACCGCTGACGGGACAGGCAAAGTTTTCGCTAAAGGTGATCCGCTCCGGATCGCCCTCCCGCGGAGCCGTCTCCAAAATGGCAATGCCATCCGCCAGATCCAGCGCGGTACGCAAGGAATCCGCCAGCCGCGTTTCAATCCCCGGCTTCACCACCAGACGGTCAACAACCACGTCAATGTCATGGCGGTATTTCTTGTCCAATGTGGGCGGCGTGTCCAGCTCATGGAACTCCCCATCCACCTTGACCCGCTGAAAGCCCTGCTTGCGCAGCTCCAGCATCTCTTTCTTATATTCACCCTTCCGGTCGCGCACGATGGGCGCCAGCAGATAGCCGCGCGTCCCCTCCTCCAGCGTCATGATCCGGTCGACCATATCCTGCACCTGCTGCGCCTCAATCGGCTTGCCGGTGGCTGGGCTATAGGGCGTGCCCGCGCGGGCAAACAAGAGCCGCAGGTAATCATAGATCTCGGTCACCGTGCCAACGGTCGATCGCGGGTTCTTGGACGTGGTCTTCTGCTCAATCGAAATCGCAGGCGACAGACCACTGATGTGATCCACATCGGGCTTTTCCATCATATCCAAGAACTGGCGCGCATAGGCCGACAGGCTCTCCACATAGCGGCGCTGCCCTTCGGCATAGATGGTGTCAAAGGCCAGTGAGGATTTGCCCGAACCCGACAGACCGGTAATCACCACCAGCTCATCGCGGGGAATGTCCACGTCGATGCCCTTCAGGTTATGTTCCCGCGCACCGCGCACCTCGATGGATTTTAGCTCAGCCATATTGCCCTCAATTTCGCATCCGCACCCCCCTGGGCACCGGCTCCCCTAGAGATAGGCAAAGCGGCGCGAGTCTCCAATAGAAAATTGTGAACAAAATGCGAACAGGCAACCGCTTGCTTTAGGCTTGCGCAGCCCGTCGCGCGCGTGACAGGGCATGGTGCACCAGGAAACCACCCAGATACAGGGCGATCAACGTGGCAATCATCGCGCCAAAGCCGCCCAGACCAATGGCCAAGACCAAAACCGGCGTGCCCAGGAAATTGCCAAGGTTGCCCGCCTGCGCCATGGCCCCATTGGCCTGGGCTTGGGCGCCATCCTCTGGGTTCAGCTGTGGAACTGCGGCAAAACTGGCCCCCTGGATCAAACCCAGCGCCGCCCCCAACGCCAGGGCAAACCCCGCACCGCCCCCCGAAAGCCCAAGCCCAATCGCACATAACGCGCTAAGCCCAAAGCCCAGTTGCACAACCCCAACAGCCGGCAGGCGTCGGGCCAATGCGACACCAATGGTCATCGAACTTGCGATCGACACCAGGGGCAGCGCCGCTGTCACCGCTGGCCGCCATTCGGGGTCGATGTACCGCGGCAGCAGCGTCAACAGAGCCACAAAGCCCGAGGCATAAAACAGCCATCCCGCTGCGGGCCCGATTTTCCAGGGTGAGCTGTAGATCTCCCGGTGCAGCGCAATCCACCCCGCCACAGAGGGCAAGGGCTGCGGCGTTGGCGCGGCGGACCGGCGCAAGAAAGCACTCAGGCTGAGCGCCAGCATTGCCATCACGGCCCCATGCGCGACAAAGAAACTGAACACACCAAACCGCGCTACAATGAACCCGGCCGCCAGCGCCGTCAGGGCAAAGGAGACACCAAAAAACGTCCCCCACAGCGTCATGGCCAGATTGCGGTGCTGGGCACCGGCTAGGGCTGCGATCAAGGTTGGCCCCGCAACCACAATCCCCAGATGCGAGGCACCTTCCACCGCGCGGCTGATCAAAAAGGCCCAGAACGGCAGATGCAGCCCCTGCATCACGCCGGTTATGGCCCCAACCCAAAGACACAGGATCAATACCCGCCGATACCCCAGACGCGCCGCCAGCAAACCAGCCACCGTGCCCAGCAAAATCCCGCACAGCCCCACCACAGAGACCGCAAGGCTTACTGAGGCCCCTGCTGCTGGATAAAGCGTGCTCAGCGGATCGAACACAACCGAGACTTTGCCATATTGCGCCGCCGCCCCAAGGCCTGCCGCCCAGATCAACAGGATCTCCACCCAAGGTGTCTTAGCACTTGCCGCTGTCATGCTGTTCTCCCGTATGAGACGCGCGTCAAAGACATGCGGCCTTTGTGGCCGATTTTGGAAAGATGCGCAGCATTTGATTTAAAGCTTTCCCGCGCGCCAAACCAGAGCCTTGAAATTCGTTTTTCAAACCCAGGGCAGACGACTGATACAAAACAATAATTATGTCTTCTGCCGGTGCATCCCGCGGCCTGCCAGCGCCCCGGTTTGCAATGTGGTGGAATGGTTAAACCTTGATTGATCCCGGCGCGCGACGCGGGACTTTGTGCTACTTTGAAGGTAAGGCCATTGGGATCATTCCCTTGAGCATATCACAGCGACACGGCGCACCCCTTCCGCGCACCCTCCACGGTACGGGCCTCAAAAAAGGACCAGAACCCTATGACACATGTTTTGCCATCTCGCGGTCTTTTGCCATCCCTTATGGCAGTCCTGTCGATGAGCATCAGCCTCGCAGCGCCGACTGCCGTGGCGGGGACCGATCCATCTGCGTTGACCTCCGGGCCCCGCGCGATGCTGGTGATGGATGGGTCAAACTCCATGTGGGGCCAGATCGACGGCACCGCCAAAATCACCATCGCCCGGGACGTGGTGCGCAATCTTCTCACGGATCTGCCGCCCGAAGTTGCCCTCGGCCTCACCGCCTATGGTCACCGCCGCACGGGCGACTGCCGCGACGTCGAGGTTCTGGTGGATCCCGGCCAGAACAATCGCGCGCGCATAGCAGAACAGATCGGCACGGTCAAACCCAAGGGCAAAACCCCGATGGCCGAGGCGGTGCGCCAGGCGGCCCAGTCTCTCAACAACAACGCGGGACCTGCGACGGTAATCCTGATTTCCGACGGGGTGGAAACCTGCGCCCCGGATGTCTGCGCCGTGGCGGCCGAACTGGAACGCTCGGGCGTTGATTTCACCGCACATGTGATCGGCTTTGACGTCAAAGAGGAAGAGGCCAAATCGCAATTCGCCTGTATCGCCAAGGCCACGGGCGGGCAGTTTCTGTCGGTGGACACTGCGGATGAGCTGAGCGCGGCGTTGATCGCAACAACCCAGTTTCAGACCACCGAAACCAGCCTGCCCCTGATCACCCAATCCGGCCGCCTGTATTTTGTGGCCTCTCACAAGGCGCGCGGCAAACTGCAGAACCTGCCAGCCCATTGGCAGCTGGAAGACCAAAGCGGCAATCCGATCATGACAGGCTTCCACAATGCCGGCGGCCAGATTGATCTGAAACCCGGCACCTACCGCCTGACGGCTACCGACACAGACAGCGGGCGCACCCAGTCGCGCCGCATCCAGGTGACCAATGGCGGCACAATGCAAATTACCTTGTTATTCCCAGAATAAGGTTGTCCCGAACACACGGCCAACACCCCAGACGCCGCGTGTCCGCTCAAGAAAACGCCCCGAGCCAGAACGGATCGGGGCGCTTTTGTTCTGTACGGTCTGCCAATTGGCTTACATGTGGATCACACGGTCAAAGGCATCCAGAACCGATTCATGCATCATCTCGGACAGAGTCGGATGCGGGAAGACCGTGTTCATCAGGTCTTCTTCGGTGGTTTCCAGCTGGCGACCCACGACATAACCCTGGATCATTTCGGTCACTTCAGCACCCACCATATGCGCGCCCAACAGCTCACCTGTTTTGGCATCAAAGATGGTTTTGATCAAGCCTTCGGGTTCACCCAAGGCGATGGCTTTACCGTTGCCAATGAACGGGAAGCGACCCACTTTGATGTCAAAGCCCAGCTCTTTGGCCTTGGCTTCGGTGTAACCGACGCTCGCCACTTGCGGGTGGCAATAGGTACAGCCCGCGATGCTTTCGGGTTTCACAGGATGTGCGTGCTTGCCTGCGATGAGGTCGGCGACCATCACCCCTTCGTGTGAGGCTTTGTGGGCCAGCCACGGGGCACCTGCGATATCGCCGATGGCATAAAGCCCATCCACACCGGTGCGACAATAGGCGTCGGTCACCACATGGGTGCGGTCCAGTTTCACACCCAGCGCTTCCAGACCCAGACCTTCGACGTTGCCGACAATGCCCACAGCGGAAATCACCGTGTCAAACTCTTGTTTCTCGACCTTGCCACCCACTTCGATATGCGCGGTGACCTTGCCCTTGCCACGATCCAGCTGTTTGACCATGGCTTTCTCCATGATCTTCATACCCTGTTTGACAAAGGCTTTCTTGGCAAAGGCGGAGATTTCAGCGTCTTCCACCGGCAACACGCGGTCCATAACTTCGACCACGGTCGTGTCCGCACCCAAGGTGTTATAGAAGCTGGCAAATTCGATCCCAATCGCGCCGGAACCGATCACCAGCAGTTTCTTGGGCATGCGCACCGGATCCAGCGCGTGTTTGTAGGTCCAGACCAGATCGCCGTCAGCTTCCAGCCCCGGCAATTCGCGGGCCCGAGCGCCGGTGGCCAGAACGATGTTCTTGGCGGTCAGCTCTTCGGTGCCCTTGTCGGTCTTGACCGACACCTTGCCCTTGGCCGGGATGGTGGCCTCGCCCATCACCACGGTGACTTTGTTTTTCTTCAGCAGATGGCCAATGCCACCAGACAGCTGGCTGGCCACCCCGCGTGAGCGTTTGACCACCGCGTCCAGATCATAGCCGATGTTTTCTGCCTTCAGGCCAAAGTCCTTGGCCCGTTCCATCAAATGGAACACCTCAGAAGAGCGCAGCAGCGCTTTGGTTGGAATACAGCCCCAGTTCAGGCAGATGCCGCCCAGATGTTCGCGCTCCACAACACAGGTCTTCAGACCCAATTGTGCGGCGCGAATAGCTGCCACATAGCCGCCGGGGCCGGCGCCGATTACGATCACGTCAAAGTTCTGTCCGGCCATGATGCTTTTCCTCACCAAAATCAGGGTTCCGAAATTTAGTTTACCATTAAACTACTTTTTCAAACTTCGCAACGACGCTGAAAGAAATCTGTAGGTTTCCGTCAAAAAACCGCCTGTCAACTGAACGCGGGCGTCTTTTCTTGTGTAGCGTCAACACATTAAACAAATATGGCCGCCCCTTAAAAAGAGACGGCCAATGGCTCAAACTGGATCTGTCGCGAAATTTACGGAGATTTATTCCGCGGCCTGCAGGCTACGTACGGTCGAACCATAACCGCCGGCTTGGACATAATCCTTCTCGGCACAGCTGCTGCTACGCCCCAGGGCCGCGTTGCGATACGGGAAACGGCCAAACAGGCGGATCACTTCGCGGTGGGCCCGCGCGTGCAGCAGGTTTTCCATCCCGGTCTTGGGCATGTGATCCATAAACATGCGGATACAACGTTCCTGGTCACACAGGTTTTCCGAGTGCATCAATGGCAGATAGAAGAACTGGCGCGCTGGCTCGTCGATCTTCATATCCCATTTCATATCAATCGCCTTTTTGGAGACCGCCCGGGCCAGCGCATCGGTTTCAAAGGCGCGCTTGTCGCCGCGGAACATATTGCGCGGCATCTGGTCGGTCAGAATGATATAGGCTAACGCCCCACTGGGATAGGTCAACCACATCGAGAACTTGCCCGCGCAGGCCCCCTCCCAAGTTTCCAAAAACGCCTGTCGGATTTCCTCATCCAACGCGGGGTCCTGGATGTACCAGCCTTTTTCTCCGACTTTATCCAGCCAGAATTCCAGGATCTCTTGGGGCCCTTTCATGGGACGCACTCCGTATAAATACTCACACCCCAGTTTAGGCTTGTTTTTTACAGTGAACGCAAGGTCACCCCCGGTCACAAATTGCGACCAGGGGTGGATAAGATGAAATAAATGGCATGTTTTCGAGAGTTTAACGCTATCAGCCCTGCGCGCTCTCGGCTTCCTGCTCTTCCAGCTCTGTTTCGATAACGTACTCTTGCGCCCATTCCGCAGCGACGGTTGTTGCTGTTGGCGCAACCATCGGCGTGATGCCGGTTTCGGCTGCAGGAATCGCCGACCGCTGAGTCGCGCGGTAGACCGCATAAAGCGCCAGGAGGCCCAGAAGTGTGGCCATAAATAGGAAGAAGCCCGGCGAGCCCAGCATATTATCTGACATCACCCAACCGATGATCAGCGGGCCGGCAACCGCTCCACAGCCATTCAGGAACAGCAGCGACCCGGCCGCGGATGCCATATCCTCGTGGTCCAGATAATCATTCGCATGCGCCAGCAGCAGACCATAAAGCGGGTTCACCAATCCCCCAATCAGGAAAGACGCTGCAATCAGCAAGTTGAAATTTCCACCCAGGAAGGCTGCCATTAGGGATGCCGCGCAGCTGATGCCTGCCACAAAGGTGATCAGCAGCCGCCGTTCCATCCGGTCCGACAACCAGCCAATTGGGAACTGCAGAACCAGCGCGCCCACATAGAACGAGCCGGTGAAGATCCAGACCTGTGTCAGCGGCAAGCCGGCCGAGGTGGCATAGACCGACGCCATGCCAAATTGTGCCGCAAAAATCCCGCCCATCAGAAACTGCCCGACGCAGCCCAGGGGGGAGATTTTGAACAGCTCTCGGATCTCCATCGGCTTGGACCGCTCAAATGCCGGAACCGGTGAGATCGACAGCAAAATCGGAGCAAATGAGATCGAAACCGCGATCGAGGCGATGACAAACGGCAGATAACCGCTCGGCTCACCGATCAAAATGAACACCTGCGACGCCGCAAGGCCAAGGGTCATCACAATCAGATACAGCGACAGCGCCTTGCCGCGGTTTTCATTGTCCGCCGCGTCATTCAGCCAGCTTTCGGCGGTGACATAAACGCCCGAGAAGCAAAACCCAACGACAAAACGGCCCAGGATCCACGGGATCGGATGGGCAATCGCCGGATAAAGGATCATCACTGCGGAAATCAACGAGGCAAAGGCGGCAAACACCCGCACATGCCCAACCCTGCGGATCACCGCCGGAACAAAATAGCTGCCAACCAGCAGACCGCCAAAATAGGCGGCCATAATCACCGACATCAAAGGCGTAGAGAACCCTTCGATATCGCCACGCAGCCCCAACAGGGTGCCCTGCAATCCGTTGCCCAGCATCAGCAGGCCAACACCCAACAACAGCGCCCAGGCGCTCGACAGCACTTGTAACATCTGCGCACGTCTCCTTTGACCCCATCTCCAGCCAATGGGGGATCTATTCTGCAGTGAAAATGCTGCCCGAAAACCAGTGCCAAATCAGCGGCACAGGCCACAGCAGCTTTGGCCATCTGAACGATGACCAAGCCGCCTTGTCTACATCATTTCACGACATTTCTGTTCGGTTCGCGGCATCTAAGGCAAAAGGAGCGACGCATCCCCATAGGAAAAGAACCGATACCCCGTCTTGACCGCATGGGCATAGACGCGTTGCATCCGCTCTTGACCCATCAGGGCAGAAACCAACATCAACAGGGTTGATTTGGGCAGGTGGAAATTGGTCATCAGCCCATCGGTTACGTGGAAGGTGAAACCGGGATAGATAAAGATATCCGTCTCCCCTTCCCAGGGCGCGATCTCACCGCTGTTTTGGGCTGCGCTTTCAATCAGGCGCAGCGCGGTGGTTCCGACCGGGATCACACGCCCGCCGACGGCTTTGGTGGCCGCAATCTCGGCGGCGGCCTCAGGGCTGACGCGGCCCCATTCGGCATGCATCTTGTGTGTGGTGACATCTTCGACCTTGACCGGCAAGAACGTGCCCGCGCCCACATGCAGGGTCACATGGGTAAATGTAACCCCCTTCTCCGCCAGCGCCCGCAACAGCGCATCGTCGAAATGCAAGGACGCCGTGGGTGCTGCAACAGCACCGCTGTGTTTGGCCCAGACGGTTTGGTAATCTTCCTTGTCCTGCGCATCCGCCGCGCGTTTGGCGGCGATATAGGGCGGCAGCGGCATGGCGCCTGCCTCATTCAGCGCCGCATCAAAATCATCGCCGGTCACATTGAACCGCAACAGGCCCTGCCCGTCATCGACCGCGTCCAACGTGGCTGACAGCGCGGGGGAAAACTGGATCTCTTCGCCGATTTTGACCTTGCGCAGGGGTTTCAACAGCCCCGCCCAGCAGCCATCCGCGCGCGGCTCCAGCAGTGTCACTTCAACCTTGGCCGACACCCGGCCCTGGGCGCTGTCGCGAAAGCGCTGTCCAAAAAGGCGCGCGGGGATCACCTTAGTATCGTTTAACACCAACCGGTCGCCGGGATTAAACCAATCCACCAGGTCGCCCACGTGCTGGTCGTGGATCACGTCTGCTTTGGCCACCAACAGCCGCGCCGCGCTGCGCGGGGTCATGGGCCGGGTGGCAATCAGGTCGTCGGGCAGGTCAAAATCAAAATCGCTGAGTTTCATGGGCCGCTCTCATAAGGGGCTTTGCCGCCTTTGACCATGATAAACCGGTCCCTCAGCGTTCTTCCCGTTCATCCTTGCGTTCCTGAAAACTTTTGCGCGCGGGGCGTTCCTCTCCGGGGGCAAGCGGGGTTTGCCTGCGAAACACCTCGCGCAGGAAACCGGGAGCCAGACCAGACAGCGGATTGACCGAGACTTTGGGGTCGTCCGCCGCGCCACGCAGGTTAAAATTGAACCCGATCAACCCCTCACCCTTGCGGGTCAGAACGCTGCCGACCACATTCACCAGATAGATCGGCGACAAGACACCACGCATGTCCAGAACGCTGTTTTCCAGGTCATAGATCCCGTCCATCGATAGGCCGATCGACGGGCCAACGGCCGAGCTTTTGACCAGTTTCAAATGGGTTGGCCCCAGTTCAAACCGGGCGTCAATTTCCGTAAACAACAACCCCTGCCCGGTCAGCTCGGTCAGCAGCCCCACCAGACTGACGGCATTGACCAGTGCCAACATGGCCGGTGCCTGCCGGATATAGATATTATTGGCAGTGATACGCCCATTGAAGTAACCGGGCCGGGTGCTGGGCACCAGGGTCATGTCAAAGCTTCCCTCAGCCGCATGGCGCAACACACCTGCCGAGCGGAAGACGCCGCCCGCATCATCGGATTGCACCCGCATGCCAAGGCCTCCGTTCTGCGGCACCAGCACACCACTGACGGCGGTCTGCCCGTTGATCTGCCCGCGAAACTCGCCGTTCAAACCCCCTTGGGTCGACACCCGCCCCCGCACGTTATGGAGCGCGATGGAATCATTCACCTGCAGCCGGTCCAGCGCAAATTGGATCGGCCCCACATCACCGCTGCTGCTTCCACCACCGCCCGAGCCGCTGTCCGTGCTGAATGGGGCCGTGCGCAGATCCAGCCGCCCCCCCGACAGGGCAAGCGCAGGCGCAGCTGCCCCCCGCCCGGTAAACGTCGCACTGCTGTTTAGCCAATTGCCAATCCGCACCGAATTGAACGCGGCCTGATCCAACCCGCCATTTTCCCGCAACGTGATCCGTCCTTGCGCGCTGAGCCCCGCAGCCGAAACCGTGATCTGATCCACCCGCGGCACCGCACCCAGGGTGGCCGCCACCTCCAGCGTGCCCTGCGCTGCGGGCGATTTGCGCCAGCCCAGCGACCGGATGCGCAGTCCCAGCCCCTGCAGATCGCTTTTTAGTTGCAGATCCGGCGGCAGACCGGGGCTGAGCGTCAGCTGATATGATCCGGTGCCCGCGCCGGAAACTGTGCCGCGCGGCAGGCCAATGTTGAACACCTCGACGGTTTCTGGCGTCAATGCAATCGTACCGTTGGCCTGATGGGTTGCATCCTCTTGCCCCAGCGGCAATTGCCAATCCACCGTGGCCGCAATCCCGCTGATTTCACCCGCGCCGGTGATCTGCACAAAATCATGCGCGCCGGTGATGTTCAACTGATCCGCCGTCAGCACGTGACCGGGCACCAGCTTGTCCGTCTTGGCCGCGCGGATCACACCGCTGTAGTGATATTCGATCTCCTCAATCGGCAGTTCTTCCTTAAGCGCAAGGGAGAGCGTTCCACGGGCCTGCGCTTGACCGTCGGCCAGATCCACCGGCAGGTCCACCTTGTCCATCACCGACAGGGGCGCGCGGTTCAGCAGCGACAGCGCAGCCGTCACCGCGCCTTTGGCGGCCAGACGCACCACCGCCGGGCCGCCCCCTTTGACGCTGGTGTCCGGGATGATAAACGACGTGCCGGCGACATCGATGGAGCCGCCCAGATCGGCGGTCACTTGACCAGCTGTGGCCGAGGCGACCAAACGTTTGTCATGCAGGCTGAACTGCCCCATCGCACCCGTCAGATCCGGCATGAATTTCTGATAACTCACCCGCACATCTTGGAACCCCAGTGACAGGGACACCAAGGGCTTTTGCCCAACCCGGCTGCGCAGCGCGACCTGAATGTCGTGCGCAACCCCTTCATGCAGGTTCTTTTGCACCCATTCGCGCGGCTTGGGCGGCGTGTTTGATGGCCACAGGGTTTTGACCTGATCAACGGTAACCACATCCGCATTCCCGTCCAAGGCAAAGGCCCAGCCATCCGCATTGGTCCAAACCTCGCCGCTCAGATGCACGGTTGTGGCGTCCTGCGTCACCGTCGCCTCACCCAGCGTCAGGCGGAACGGGTCCAGATCCAGTTTGAAATCCGTCGTCACCCCGGCAAAGGACTGCAGATCCGGATAAAGGTAAAACGGGTTCAGCTGCAGATCCGAGAACCGGAGCTGCCCGACCAAATTCTTCAGCTGCCCGTTTTCAATCCCGCTGAGGCTGGCAACCCCTTCCATCTGGCCACTGCCCCAGCCGGTGGAAATCGACAGACCATCAAACTGCAACAGCTGTTCGGCTGGGAAATAGGTAAAATAACTGCTGGCCCCGTCAAAGGGTACGGGCCGCGCGGCTTCATCCGGCTGCAACGCGCCTTCGCCGATCTCCAGACTGGCCGAAACGGGCTCCAGCACGCCGTGGCTGTCCAGCCGCCCCCGCAGATTGCCCGAAATCGGCGCACGCAGGATCTCCAACCAGCCCAACGCCGGGCTTTGCACCGCGATATCTTCGCTGGGCAGATCGGTGAACGCGATGCCAAAATCGGCGGCTGTATCACCGATCAAGGACCGGTATCGCGCATCCACCTGCCCCACATTGGCCCCGCCGCCCAGAACCGAGAATCCGGCGGATAAAGCCACTTCTTGACCGGTGCGATCCAGCCGCACAAAGCCACCATCAAAGGTCCAGGCCCGCCCGATCCGCAGATCCTCATATTGCAGGGTGACCGCTTCCACATCGATGGAACGCAACGCGCTGAGCCCCGGCTGATCCAGGTAAAGATCCCATTGTTCGATCAATTGCGGCAGGTTCTGCGCCTGCCGCACCGCCGACGCCCCATCAGCCAGGCTCAGCGCCACACTGTCACCGCTGCGCTGCAACGTGGCCACCACCCCCGCCACATAGACGGATTTGGGCTGCACTTTGCCCTGCAGCAATCCGTTCATCGAAAAGGACGCCTGCGCATCGCTCAGCTGGGCGGCAATGCTGCCGTCCTCATACCGAAGCACCACATCCCGCAGGCCAACCCGCGGCCGCCAGCCCTGGTTGACGATCACTTCGATGCCGCCAAATTCCACATCCAAAGCGCCCATCTGCGCCTCGATCACCTGTTCGACCCGGTCGCGCATCCACGGCGGCAGATCGAACTGTCGCCCCTGACCAAAATAGATCACCAATGCCGCAAGGATGCAGAACAGGCTAACCCATCGCATCAACGTCCGCCCCATGCGCCACAGTCCCAACACCCAAAACCTGGGGGACGGGTCCACAGCCGCAGGTGCGGGCTGGTCAGAATTATGCGGTTCGCGGCCGATGAGCGCTTTCCCCTTGCGTGTTATCGCTTAAATATAGCGGGAAAACTTTGAAACATTCTATCTGGAGACATACCCAATGCTCAGCCCTTCCGATCTGGCCCCCGACTTCACCCTGCCCCGCGACGGCGGGAGTGAGGTGTCATTGTCGTCGCTCAAAGGGCAGACCGTTGTGTTATTCTTTTATCCCCGCGATGATACGCCAGGCTGCACCAAGGAATCCATCGGATTTTCCGAACATCTGCAAAGCTTTGCCGATCTCGGCGCAGCTGTCTTTGGGATCTCCAAGGACACAGTTGCCAAACATGAGAAATTCGCGACCAAACACGGGCTGACAGTGCCGCTTTTGTCGGATGCCGACAGCGACACCTGTGAACGCTACGGGGTTTGGGTGGAAAAGAACATGTATGGCCGCAAAAACATGGGCATCCAACGCGCAACCTTTCTGATCGACGCGGAGGGCAAGATCGCCAAGATCTGGCCCAAGGTCAAAGTGCCCGGTCACGTGGACGAGGTTCTGGACACTATCAAATCCCTCTGACTCACAAAGGCTCCCGCCCCTGCGGTTGCGCCCCTACCGGGGCACCCCCTGGCAGCGTTGGGCCAAGCGCCGCGCTTTTGGCGCGGCGCGCCACCGCCCCGCAGCAACGAACCCGCCGCAGACCAGCGCTTTCGCTTCGGAGCCGCCCATCACCTGCCCCCGATCAGCCGCGCTGGCCGCTGTGCGGCAAGGCAAATCGCCGAGGGGCCCCGCGAACGCGGGGAGACGGTTATTTTCCTTGCGGCTCAGAGGCTGGGGTGGCAGGGGACAGATCAGGTGATGGGGGGCTCTGAAGCTTTCGCTTTGGTGGGTCCCGGATCCAAAGACCACTTTTGCCCCTTCCTTTCCGAGCACAGCGGACACATACCATGACTGACACGCCCCATTGTCTTGCTGAAATGGCGACGCAGGTTTTAACCACCGCCGACGGGCGCACAAAAACCGCCTTGTCGCGCCAATACGCCGCCCAGTGGTTTGCCGCGCGCAAAGGCGACGCGCCAGAGATCCCCATTGGCACCGCACAGCCCCCATTGCATCCGGCGCGCCCTGCTGAACCCGCCCTACTCGACCCGCGCGAGGTGCCGAAACGCAAACCCGGTTCAGAAGCCGGACGCAAAGCGCTCTTGCATGCGGTGGCTCACATTGAGCTGAACGCCGTGGATCTCCATTGGGACATTATCGCACGATTCTCCCATGTCCCCATGCCGCTGGGGTTTTACGACGATTGGGTGCAATCCGCGGATGAGGAAAGCAAACATTTCAACATGATGTGTGACTGCCTGGAAGCCATCGGCAGTTTCTATGGCGACCTTCCCGCCCACGCCGGCATGTGGCGCGCGGCTGAGGATACGGCGGATGACCTGATGGGACGCCTCGCCGTTGTGCCCATGGTCCTGGAAGCGCGCGGCCTCGATGTGACCCCAGGCATGATCGAGGTTTTCAGAAAAGCAAAGCTCACCCAGGCAGTGGAGGCCTTAAACGTGATCTACGCCGAAGAGGTCAGTCATGTGGCCTTTGGCGCGAAATGGTTCAACTTTCTCTGTGGGCGCGATGGGCTTGACCCCAAAGAGACCTTTCACGGGCTGGTGCGCAAATATTTCCACGGGGCGCTAAAGCCACCCTTTAACGAAGAAAAACGCGCCGAAGCGGGCATCCCGCCCGATTTCTACTGGCCGCTGTCGGATCAAATCCGCCCGCTCCCCGGCTGGGCCTGACGCCACCTAGGCCTCAAAACCCCACATCGCGGCGCTTGATCGGCAATAATTCGCTCAAATCCCCGCATATGGCGCAGACATCGGCCAGTGCGGGTTCTAAAACCGCAGCGCGTACTTGCCCGAAAATTAGCAACTCGTTAATCCAATTGGGAAAGGCCACAAGATCACGACCCGCGCCCAATGGCCCGGCTGAGGGCTAAGACTGCAATAAGAACGGAGCGCGCCGATGCGAACGCGGCTTGGCATCAAGGTTCATGGGTTTTTGGAACGGCGCTTTCCCGAGCGTCGTATCTTTGTAAAATCCGATAATGACACCCGGTTTATTCGCCTGCGATCCGAGACCCAGCTGGTGGCCGCCATTGGGGTGACGGCTGTTGTCACATGGTCCATTGTAGCCTCGGCGATTGTTCTGATGGACAGTATCGGCGCTGGCAATTTTCGCGAACAGGCGAAACGGGATCAGGTCACCTATCGCGCGCGCCTGAACGCTATCTCGGTGGAACGCGACGATCGCGCTGCTGAGGCGCTGGCCGCACAGGAACGGTTCAACGCGGCTTTGGTACAGATTTCTGCGATGCAATCCGAGCTCCTGGCCTCTGAAACGCGGCGCCGCGAGCTAGAAACCGGCATTGACGTAATCCAAACCACCCTGCGCAAAACCATGCAAGAGCGGGAAACCGCCCGCCAAGAGCTGGCAGACCTGCAGGAAACCGCCCAAGACAGCACGGCCGCCCAGCAGGCCTCTGTCACCCTGCCCGCGCAGATCAAATTTGTCGCCGACGCCCTGTCGGAAACCGCGCTTGAACGGGACGAGATCCTGGCAGATGCCCGCTCTGCCTTGGAAGAGCGCGATGAGCTGCAGCTGGAAATGCGCCTGATGGAAGAGCGCAACGACCAGATCTTCCGTCAGCTGGAAGAAGCGATGGAAATCTCGGTTGAGCCGCTGGACAAGATGTTCCGCCAGGCCGGGATGCCGCCGGAACATATTATCGAACAGGTGCGCCGCGGCTATGATGGCCAAGGCGGCCCCTTGGTGCCGCTGGCCCTGTCCACAAGCGGCGGTGTTGCCGACGCAGATGCGCTGCGCGCCAATGACCTGTTGGCCAAACTCAGCCAGTTGAACCTCTATCGGCTGGCCGCGGAACGCGCGCCGTTCTCGGAACCCGTTGTGCGCGGCAGCAGCCGTCTGACCTCGGGGTTTGGCTTTCGGCGTCACCCCATTACCGGCGGTCGCCGCATGCATCACGGCATTGATCTGGCGGGCCGTCACGGCACCGATATCTATGCCACCGCCGACGGTGTGGTCAGCTTTGCAGGCTGGCAATCCGGCTATGGCCGCATCGTCATAATCAAACATGATTTTGGCATTGAAACCCGTTACGCCCATAATTCAAACATCCGCGTCAAGGTCGGCCAAAGGGTCTCGCGCGGGGATCATATTGCTGATATGGGTAACACCGGACGGTCGACTGGAACCCACCTCCATTACGAGGTTCGGGTCAATGGCAAAGCCGTAAACCCGATGATCTATATCAAGGCTGCGAGAAATGTTTTCTAAAAGCAAAATCAACGAACCCGGAACCAAAGCGGAAGGCACTCCCGCAGCTCCTGCTGTGCCGCCCTCCTCTGCGCCCAAGACGTCAGCCGCGCCTGCAACTGACTTCAAAGCGACAGCGCCCAAGGCAAAACCGCCGGCATCTCTGCTGTCGTCTGATTTGCACATCACCGGGAACCTGAAAACTTCGGGTGACATCCAGGTGGAAGGCACCGTCGAAGGCGACATTCGTGCGCATCTGCTGACCATCGGCGAGAGCGCCACCATCAAAGGCGAAGTGACGGCAGATGACGTTGTAATCAACGGCCGCATCGTCGGTCGTGTTCGTGGCCTCAAGGTCCGCCTGACCGCCACCGCGCGCGTCGAAGGTGATATCATCCACAAGACCATCGCGATTGAATCCGGCGCCCATTTCGAAGGCTCCGTGCAACGTCAGGACGATCCGCTGAACCCCGGCAAAGCGGCCGCCAAACCGGCAGCGCCCCAAGCCTGATCCGACGCGCCACCGGCCCGTCACTGTTTTAAAGACCTGAAAACGCCGTGCCCTTGCGCGGCGTTTTTCTATTTAAACCTGTGGCGTTTCATCAGGATAACTTCTTAACGTGTTCCAAGTCTTGCATTTGAGAAATCCAAAGTTTAGGTAAATTGAAAACCATGTGGTTCTACGTAGAAGACGATTTTTTAAGGATACTTTTATGGCTCGCTTAGTAATTAATGCAGATTCTGATGAATTGTCTGCCGATGACCTTTTTGCACTGGTGGGGGATAACAGCCTTGAGGTAACGCAGACAACCGACAGCTTAATCCGCCTTGAAGGCGACAACGGCCTTTTTGCAACCGTCACCGGGAATTTCACCGCATTCCCAACCCTGAGCCGTACCATCGACGGGCTCAGCGCCGGTTTCAACGGAGAGATCTTGATCGACATCAGCGATTTTTCGATCACCCTCGGAGAATTGCAGTTCAATCGCAATCCATTCGCAGCGATTACAGCGGGTGACGACACCAATATCGGCAACACAGACATCGGCCTGCTGTGGGAAGGATTTGGCGGCAACGACAGCTTTGACCTGGGCGCAGGCAATGACACCGTCTTTGGCGGCAGCGGGTCTGACACTCTGATCGTCGAAGACCGCTTTGCGTCGGCCCGTGCCACGCTGGTGACCTCTGGCACCATCAACCTGACAACACGGGACGGGCGCGACAGCCTGTCCAGCGTAGAACTGCTGCAATTTGAGGATCGCCTTGCCGCAATCTCAACCGGGACCTCATTCAATAACACACTCATTGGCAACCAATTTTCGGCGACCCGCAACGATCTGATTGTGGGCGGCGCGGGCAATGACCAGTTGCTGGGACGCTCTGGCAGCGATGCGCTCTTTGGTGAAAGCGGCAATGACCGGCTCTTGGGTCAGCGGGGCGCGGATTTCTTGGACGGCGGGTCTGGTAATGACACGCTCGTTGGCGGCAGCCTGGCCGACACCCTGTTTGGCGGCAGCGGCGCAGACAGTTTGATCGGCGGTGGCGGACGTGACCGGTTGAACGGCGGGCGCAACAATGACCGGCTGGACGGCAATGCCAGCGACGACATCCTGCGCGGCAACCATGGCCAGGACCGTTTGAACGGCGGTGTTGGCAATGACCGATTGCTGGGGGGAACCGGGCGCGACACATTGTTTGGCGGCAGTGGCAATGATGTTCTGTCCGGAAACGGCGGCGCGGATGTCTTTGAATTCCGCAGCAACGACGGCAATGATACCATCACCGATTTCCGACTTGGCGCGGATCACATCCGAATTCTGAATGGCGCCGATGATCTGAGCGATCTGACCATTCGATCGCAGGGCAATGACAGCCGCGTCTCCTTTGGAAATACAACCATTGTCGTCGAAGATGTCAGCGCCGAACAATTAAACGACGCGGACCACTTCCTGTTTTAAACTGAATATCAATAGACTCTCTATTTCAAAAAACAAAAGCCGCCTCTGCTGGGCGGCTTTTCTGTTTTTTGGCATGTTTGTCCAATTTCTGCCAAATTCCACACGTTAATAGTGTATGAATAGATACCCATAGATTTTAGTCTTTTTTCATATCGGAGTTTCATGATGGCCGTCGTGACCTTTCGCCCAACCGTAGAACAATTTGATATTCTCTCCACCGCCACGCCGCTGTTCTTCTTGGTGCAAAGCACCGACACGATCCTGACAAACACCGGGGATACGCTTAGGCTTGAATACAATGGCACAAGCCTGCCCGCCGCACGTGATGCGTTTATCACGGCAACCGGTGATTTCACGGCGGACTCTATGGATGACTGGACAATCAGCAGCGTCACCTATGGGCGCGCGGAAAAGGTTATTTTCACCATCAAGGAGCTGGCGCTGACCGGGCGTGATATCCTGGATGCCGACAGCGGTAATGAGCTGCTGGAGATCCTGCTTGCAGGCGATGACACCATCACGCTCGAGCCCGGAGATGCCCGCGCCATTATCGAAGGGTTTGAAGGCGACGACCGGATCATCCTGAACGAACAGTCACAGGACGTTTTTGGCGCGCTTGGCATCGACACTGTTGTGATCGACAGCCGGATCCGCGAGGCCGAATTTGGCGGCGACACATTTGCATTTTCGGTGGAGACCGGTCCAGACAACCGCGATTTTCTGATCGGGGTCGAAGCGATTGAGTTTCGGGATCAATCCGTCGCCCTGTCAGTTGCAAACGATGGCGGGGATGTTCTGACAGGCAACACGGTTGATGGGTTGGCACATGATCTTTTGTTTGGGGGCGACGCCGATGATCGTCTTGTTGGCCTGTCGGGAAATGACTGGCTGTTTGGCGAAGGCGGCACCGATACGCTGGTGGGTGGCGGTGGCCGCGACAATCTAAATGGCGGGGCCGGCAATGACAATCTGCTGGGCGCGCGTGGCCTTGACACCCTGTCCGGTGGCTCGGGGGATGATGTGCTCAATGGCGGCGGCGGCGCGGACCGGCTTTTTGGTGGCAGCGGTCAGGATACATTGATTGGCGGCGGCCAGAGCGACCGGCTGGTCGGGGCCCGTGGCGCAGACCGGCTGCAAGGTGGCGGCGGCAACGACACGGTGCTGGGCGGCTCCAGCCGCGATACGCTGTTGGGCAACAATGGGCGCGACACGCTGCGTGGTGGCGGTGGCAATGACTCACTAAATGGCGGCAATGCCAATGACGCGCTGTTTGGCGGCGCAGGATCCGACCGGATCGACGGGGGGCGCGGCAATGACCGGCTGACCGGCAACGGCGGCAACGACACCTTTGTCTTTAGTCAAATCAACAGCGGACGCGACCGGATTACTGATTTCACCATCGGCCGTGACCAGATTGAGATCACCGCGGGCGACATCGACTTTGACGACCTCCAATTCAGCGCCGCAAACCAAGGGGCGCAAATCAATTTTGGGCAGACCACAATCATTGTCGAGGACGCCTCCGTCAGCGATTTGAACGACTCGGATAATTTCCTGTTCTAATGCAGGTCTGCGGGGGCCTGTGCCCCCCCCCAAAAAAAACAAGCGCACCCCTGGGGATGCGCTTGGACTATTCTGCCGATCAGACCCTGTGGATCTGACTACGGCGCCCGTTACTCGGTCACTGAAACTTTGGACATCTGATCCGGCTGGCCAATCACCGCGCCATTTGGACCGGTGCCGCGTTTGATCGCATCCACAACATCCATGCCGCCGGTGACTTTGCCCACAACGGTATATTGGCCGTTCAGGAAATAGCCCGGGTCAAACATGATAAAGAATTGGGAATTCGCACTGTTGGGGTTTTGCGCCCGCGCCATGCCAATCACACCGCGATCAAACGGCAGGTCCGAAAACTCTTGTTTCAGATCCGGCAGATCCGATCCACCGGTGCCTGCGCGCCGCAGGTCCGCGCCGATCTTGCCATGTTCCACATCACCGGTCTGCGCCATAAAGCCGTCGATCACGCGGTGAAACACCACGCCATCATATTTGCCTTCCGCCGCCAGCGTGGTGATCCGCTCCACATGGCCGGGGGCCACATCTTCGAACAGATCCACGGTGATGGTGCCATTGGCGCCTTCGCCGGTGACATCAATGGTCAGCCCCGAGGCCAGCGCGGGGCCGGCGGTCAAAACCGCCAGCGCTGCTGCAACAAGCTTACGCATCTGCCGCCACCTTGACGCTGATCATGCGATCGGGCTCCGCAGGCGGCTCACCGCGGGTGATCGCGTCCACATGTTCCATGCCTTCGATCACACGGCCATAAACGGTGTATTGACCGTTCAGAAAGTGGTTGTCGCTGAAGTTGATGAAGAACTGCGAATTGGCAGAGTTCGGGTTGGCCGAACGCGCCGCACCCAGGGTTCCACGGTCATGCGGCAGTTTCGAGAACTCGGCCGGCAGATCCGGCATGGACGAGCCACCGGTGCCCGCCATACGGATGTTGAACCCGTCTTCCATGTCGCCATTGGCCACATCACCGGTCTGCGCCATAAAGCCATCGATCACACGGTGGAAACAGACATTGTCATATTCACCGCCGCGCGCCAGCTCTTTCATACGCTCGGAATGTTTGGGGGCCACATCAGGCAGCAGTTCGATCACCACATTGCCGCCTTTGAGCTCGATGATGATTGTGTTTTCGGGATCCTTGATCTCGGCCATAGGGCCCTCCTCAGAATGTAGTAATATTGACAAGGAGTGTTAAGCCGCGCGCGCAGGATTGCCAAGGCGCAATAATGGCCCTGTGCGGCATCCAAAGCGACAAGTCGCCCTTGCGCCGGCACGCCAGCATTGACGGATGGACAAAAAGACCCGAAACAGACCCCGTTAGTTATCACTGCCGATTGAGCCAAAGGAGTTGGGCATGGGTTGGAATTCATTGGATGATATGGATCTGAACGGGAAACGGGTTCTGGTGCGTGTTGACATTAATGTCCCGGTCGAGGACGGCCGCGTGACCGACGACACCCGCATCCGCCGCATCGCCCCGACCATCGCCGATATCCGCGCCAAAGGCGGCTCTGCGATTATGCTGGCGCATTTTGGCCGCCCCAAAGGCAAGGTCGTGCCGGAACTGTCGCTGAAACCGTTGGTTCCCGCGCTCGAAGCGGCCTTTGGCACATCAGTCACATTTATTGAACGCCCCAGCCGTGAGGCGATTGACGCCCTGCCCGCCGATGCGATTGTGCTGGTGGAAAACACCCGCTTTAGCGCGATGGAAGAGGCCAATGACCCGCAGATGGCTGGTTTTCTGGCCACGCTGGGTGATATCTACTGCAACGACGCCTTCTCGGCGGCGCATCGGGCACATGCCTCCACCGAAGGCGTGGCAAAGCTGCTGCCCAATTGTGCCGGTCGTTTGATGCAGGCCGAGCTGACCGCCCTAGAAAGCGCGCTGGGTCAGCCGGAGCGCCCGGTGACCGCAGTTGTGGGCGGGGCCAAAGTGTCGACCAAGCTGGAGCTGTTGGGCAATCTGGTGGCCAAGGTCGACAATCTGGTGATCGGCGGCGGCATGGCCAATACGTTTCTGGCCGCCCAAGGCATCGATGTGGGCAAGTCGCTGTGTGAACACGATATGACCGGCACCGCGGTTGAGATCCTGGAAAAAGCCAACACCGCCGGCTGCACCATTGTTCTGCCCACCGACGTGGTTGTGGCGCGTGAGTTCAAGGCGGGTGCAGACAATGAAACCGTCGCAGCCGACGCCTGCCCCGCAGATGCAATGATCCTGGATGCGGGCCCCGCAACGGTTGAGGCCGTGGCCGAGGTTCTGGCCGCCTCCAAGACGCTGATCTGGAACGGGCCCATGGGGGCTTTTGAAATCACGCCCTTTGACGCGGCCACCAATGCGGCCGCCTCCAAAGCGGCGGAGCTAACCAAAGCCGGCACGCTCACATCCGTGGCCGGTGGCGGCGACACCGTGGCCGCCCTGAACCAGGCCGGCGCGGCGGAAAGCTTTACCTATATCTCAACTGCGGGCGGTGCGTTTTTGGAGTGGATGGAGGGCAAGACCTTGCCCGGTGTCGCCGCGCTGGAAAAGTAAAATATGTGAGGGCGTGGGGCTCCCGCGTCCTTATGGACCGCCTTCGGGCAGCCCAACAGACTTGGGCCAAGCGCCGCGCTGACGCGCGGCGCGGTTGCGTTTGGGACAAAGGTTCGAGGACAATAGCCCACGTTCCGGCCCCCGTTAGGGATCGGCAAACTGTGCATCCATCTCTGCTCGGTTGTAGTCCAGCAACCAGGGCCGGTGCGCATGATACAGCGGTGCGAGCGATGCCCGATCCAAGGCGGCCACATCCATGCCGCGGTCATCATAGGGATGCAGCACCAGCCCGAGTTCCACATCCGCCAAATAGATCTGAACCTCCGACGCGGGGCGAACCCCAACTTCGCCACCGAGCCCAAGCCACAGCACCTCGCGCAGTTGATCCTGTCTGTCGATCTGTGCACAGTCCCAATGGCGAAACACAGGTCCCAAATCGGTATCCACTCCGGGATCGGCACTTTGATCCAGAGCGCCCAAATAGGAAAAGCGCGATTTGGGCAGGTTGCAGAGCGCAAATTCTTCGAGCCGCATTGGAGGCGGCGCCTCCTCGCCATAAGAGGCACAGAACAGCCAGAGTGTCGCCGTATCGCGAAACAGATCTGCCGCCACCTGATCGGCCCGTTCAAACGCCTGAATGAACCGTTTTAGGGGGCGCGCAAATGTCACCTCTTCTCCGCCCAGTTCAAACCGCAAGGCGTATTCATATTCATAAAACAGGTTATTTGGGAAATCCGCGCCCGGGAATGCGTTGGAAAACCGATCAAATATATTGGTCATAATAACAGGCTAGTGACCGCCTCATCAAAGTTCAAGCGCAGAGCCCATTGGGGTCTTGGGTCAGGGTACACCGGACGTGATCCCTTCAAAATGTTCTTTGAGGCGCAGCAAAACCGCAAATTTTCATCAATAGAATTTTAGCAATTCACAAAGCCACCGCCCTGTGGCATAGTTATCAGAGACATCGAAAAACGATGCAAATACAAAAAGTTAATCAACAGTTAACCCGTCGAGGCACAAGTGGCGGAGTTGGCTTATAGCAGTTAGTTAGACAGGCGATCCAACGTGACACGCGGCAACCGTCCCAATTTGGGTGCGTTTCTCTTTTTTGCAGTTTCTTTTGGCCTCAGCGCCTATTTCACCTTTGCGGCGATCCAAGGGGATTATGGCCTGTTTCGGCGGGTGGAAATTGAAGCGGAAACCGCAAGCCTGCGCAGCGATCTTGGCCGGTTGACTCAGGACATCGCCCAGATGGAAAACCTGACCCATCGCCTGTCGGACAATTACCTGGACCTGGATCTTCTGGATGAGCAGGCGCGCTCGGTTCTGGGGCTGGTGCGCCCGGATGAGCTGGTCATCCGCTAATCATTTCCTGTATCGAAATCCCCATCGCGCAGCTGACCAATTGCGGCTGTGCCCAAGGGTTTTGGCTACACATCATCTGTCCGTGCCACAATCAGCCAATTGCCCATGGCCCGGTCGGTGCTGTAGGCTTTTATCCCAACGGACCCTTTGTTGGACCAGCGTTGGCCGTTCCCCCGACTGTGCGCAAATAGACCGGAAAACCATCGTTAAGCCTTTGGGGCTAAAACCCCAATTTGCATATTAAACCCGCAAAACCGCGTATGGATCGCGCACAACTCAAAATTGCGCAAGATTATCACTCGCATTGGCGCGGGAAATGCTTTATGAATTAGTTTAACACTAAACTATCTTGCCAGAAGGGGGAGCCCGCCGCTATGGCCGCTAGGAAAACGACTGCGAAATCAAATGTTTCCGCCGATGAGCTGAAACACTATTACCGCGAAATGCTTTTGATCCGCCGATTCGAAGAAAAGGCCGGTCAACTGTATGGCATGGGGCTGATCGGGGGCTTTTGCCACCTGTATATCGGTCAGGAAGCCGTTGTGGTTGGTCTGGAGGCCGCCGCTGAAGAAGGCGACAAGCGGATTACCTCCTATCGTGATCACGGCCATATGCTGGCCTGCGGCATGGATCCAGGCGGCGTGATGGCCGAGCTGACCGGCCGTGAAGGCGGCCTGTCCAAAGGCAAAGGCGGCTCCATGCATATGTTCTCGAAAGAGAAGCATTTCTATGGCGGTCACGGCATCGTTGGCGCGCAGGTGCCGCTGGGCGCCGGTCTGGCCTTTGCCGATAAATATCAAGACAACGGTCGCGTGACCTTCACCTATTTCGGGGATGGCGCTGCCAACCAGGGCCAGGTCTATGAGACCTATAATATGGCGCAGCTCTGGGAGCTGCCGGTTGTCTTTGTGATCGAGAACAACCAATACGCTATGGGCACCAGCGTTCAGCGGTCGACCAAATCGCCTTCCCTGTGGGAACGTGGCGCTTCATATGGCATCGCAGGTGAAGAGGTGGACGGCATGAACGTCCTGACCGTCAAGGAAGCCGGCGAACGCGCTGTTGCCCACTGCCGCGCCGGCAAAGGGCCTTATATCCTTGAGGTGAAGACCTACCGCTATCGCGGTCACTCCATGTCGGACCCGGCGAAATACCGGACCCGCGAGGAGGTGCAGAAGATGCGCGAAGAGCGTGATCCGATCGAACAGGTACGTGACATGCTGCTGACCGGCAAACACGCATCAGAAGAAGATCTGAAAGCGATAGACAAAGAGATCAAAGACATCGTCAACCAGGCGGCAGAGTTTTCCAAAGAGAGCCCGGAACCGGCTCTGGAAGAACTGTGGACCGACATTTACGCCTGAGGAGAACCTAAGACATGGCAACTGAAATCCTGATGCCCGCCCTGTCCCCTACGATGGAAGAGGGTACTCTGGCCAAATGGCTGGTGAAAGAAGGCGATACCGTAAACTCGGGCGATATCCTGGCGGAGATCGAAACCGACAAAGCCACCATGGAGTTTGAAGCGGTCGATGAGGGCGTTGTTGGCGCCATCTTCATTGCGGAAGGTTCCGAAGGTGTAAAAGTGAACACGCCGATCGCGGTGCTGGTCGAAGAAGGCGAAACATATGACGCCTCAGCGGCATCTGCGCCTGCGGCGGCAACAGAAGCGCCGGCCGCAGAGGCACCTGCGGTGCCCGCAGCGCCCGTCGCTGCTGCCGCGGCTTCGGTTGAAGTGGTGGAGCTGACCCCGGATTATCCGGCAGGCACCGAAATGGTCACCATGACGGTCCGGGAAGCCCTTCGCGACGCCATGGCCGAAGAGATGCGCGGCGACGATACTGTGTTCCTGATGGGCGAGGAAGTCGCCGAATATCAGGGGGCGTATAAAGTCTCCCAAGGTCTGTTGGATGAATTTGGTTCCAAACGTGTCATCGACACGCCGATCACAGAGCACGGCTTTGCAGGCATCGCCACCGGCGCGGCCTTTGGCGGTCTGCGTCCGATCGTGGAATTCATGACCTTCAACTTTGCCATGCAGGCGATCGACCACCTGATCAACTCTGCGGCCAAGACCTTGTATATGTCTGGCGGCCAGATGGGTGCGCCCATGGTCTTCCGCGGTCCCAACGGTGCCGCAGCCCGCGTGGCGGCCCAGCACTCCCAGGACTATGCCGCATGGTACATGCAGATCCCCGGCCTGAAGGTGGTGATGCCCTACTCTGCCGCTGACGCCAAAGGTCTGATGAAGACCGCGATCCGCGACAACAACCCGGTGATCTTCCTGGAAAACGAGATCCTTTATGGCAAGTCCTTTGAGGTTCCGAAACTGGATGATTTCACCATTCCCTTTGGCAAGGCCCGCATCTGGCGCGAAGGCACGGATGTCACCATCGTCTCCTTTGGCATCGGCATGACCTATGCGCTGGAAGCGGCGGACAAGCTGGCAGCGGAAGGGATCTCGGCCGAGGTGATCGATCTGCGCACCCTGCGCCCGATGGACCTGCCCACCGTGTTGCAATCCGTGCGCAAGACCAACCGTCTGGTCACTGTTGAGGAAGGCTGGCCGCAAGGCTCTGTTGGGTCTTACATCGCCTCAGAAGTGCAGCGCGAGGCGTTTGACTATCTGGATGCACCTGTTGTGACCTGCACCGGCAAGGACGTGCCAATGCCCTATGCCGCGAACCTCGAAAAACACGCGCTGATCACCGCCGACGAAGTGGTCGCGGCCGTGAAACAAGTCACCTATCGCTGATCCATGTTTGAGGCCATCGAAACAAACCTCAAGCTGTCGGCAGAACACGGACGTTTTGTCGTGTTGGAAAGCTATGCTTTCGAACGCGGAACGCTCACTGTGCACCTGCGCAGCGCTGGATTGGACGATGGCCTCAAACTTCGTTTTTCAGATGTTATCGGCTTGACCATGTCAGAGGATGTTTTTGGATCAGACGGCGGGCAAATCACCCGCGAAAGCTTGCAAGATGCTCCCATGGCCAACCAGCCAAAAGGGTTCTTCAACCGCTCGACAACGTCGCCAACGATTCAAGCCATTTTCGACGCCGTCAAAGCCCCGTTTGATGACAGCGTTAGGGATCATCAGTTATTTCTTTTGTCGTTACGGGAGCATGAGCTTTCCTTTGTGGCGCATAAAGAATTCGAAATCGAACACATGTCTCAGGACATGGCGTGATTAAGGGAAGCTAGAAAGATGCCCATCGAAGTACTCATGCCCGCCCTCTCTCCCACCATGGAGGAAGGCACCCTGGCGAAATGGCTCGTCAAAGAAGGCGACACTGTTTCGTCTGGCGACCTGTTGGCCGAGATTGAAACCGACAAAGCCACCATGGAATTCGAAGCCGTGGACGAAGGCACTGTTGGCAAAATCCTCATCGAAGAAGGTAGCGAAGGGGTCAAAGTCAACACGCTGATCGCAGTCCTGCTGGAAGACGGTGAAAGCGCAGACGACATTGCCGCCGCCGGAACCGCGGCCCCTGCCGCAGCGGCTGCCGAGGAGGCCCCAGCGGCCGCCGAGAAAGCCGCCACACCGGCAGCAGCAGCCCCTGCCCCAGCGGCACCTGCAGCAGCCGATGGCACCCGCATCTTTGCGTCGCCTCTGGCGCGTCGCATTGCGGCTGACAAGGGTCTGGACCTCAGCACCATCGCAGGCTCAGGCCCGCGTGGTCGTATCATCAAGGCGGACGTTGAAAACGCAACTGCCGCGCCGAAAGCTGCTGCCGCTCCCGCCGCTGCTGCTCCGGCCCCGGCCGCTGCTGCTGCACCCTCTGGTCCTTCGGCCGATATGGTTGCCAAAATGTACGAAGGCCGCGACTACGAAGAGGTCAAACTCGACGGTATGCGCAAGACCATCGCGGCGCGCCTGTCAGAAGCCAAACAGACCATCCCGCATTTCTACCTGCGCCGTGACATCCAGCTGGATGCGCTGCTGAAATTCCGCTCTCAGCTGAACAAACAGCTTGAGGGGCGCGGCGTGAAACTCTCGGTCAACGACTTCATCATCAAGGCGCTCGCCAATGCGCTGCAGGCTGTGCCTGCCGCTAATGCGGTCTGGGCAGGCGATCGGGTTCTGCAGTTGAAACCGTCGGATGTGGCCGTTGCGGTTGCCATCGAAGGGGGGTTGTTCACCCCGGTTCTTCAGGACGCAGACATGAAGTCCCTCTCGGCCCTGTCGGTTGAGATGAAAGACCTCGCCAAACGCGCGCGCGAACGCAAGCTGGCCCCTCATGAATATCAGGGCGGCTCCTTTGCGATCTCCAACCTCGGCATGTTCGGCATCGACAATTTCGACGCCATTGTTAACCCGCCACACGCAGGCATCCTGGCTGTGGGCGCCGGTGTTAAAAAGCCGGTTGTCGGGGCAGATGGCGAATTGACCGTGGCCACTGTCATGAGCGTGACCATGTCTGTTGACCACCGCGTGATCGACGGGGCCGTGGGCGCAGACCTGCTGAAAGCCATCGTCGATAACCTCGAAAACCCGATGGTCATGCTGGCGTAAACCTTTCGTCAAAAATTCAAAATATGAAAACTAGGCCGGGCACAGACCCGGCCTTTTTTGTGGCAAAACGACGGGTCCACGCGTCGAAACCCACAAAGCCCACAGAAAGGAAACAGTTTTACGACGGTGATATGACAACCACCTCAAATTGAGCAGTATTTTTATCCCGAGGTTTAGAACTCGGTAAATATCGCTTTTTACAAGGGGCGCGGGACCGAAACAGATTGAGCGCGACATGAAACCGAACTCCCCTAACCCAGAAAAACGACGATTTTTTCAATCGATGAACTTTCGCATTGCGATCCTAGTCTCCACCTTCTCGCTGATTGTGGCCGTTCCAGTGGCTATATTTGCAGAAATGGAATTGGTGCGCATATCGATGACCGCCACCCGTGATATGGAACGGGAACTCACCCAGATGGTCGCCAAAGAAGTGGCCCAGCCGGTACAGCTTGGATTTTCAGGCACTGTCGATGAGCGCATCGATTATGTGGTTGAACGGGCTGGCGAAAGCTTTCAATACGCCCGTGTGACCAAGTCCAACGGCGTGGTGATGAGCGAAAAAGGTGTCAACACAGGCTTTGACTTTGGCGAGGTTGAAGCAATGGAACAGAAGGTCGCCACTGACCTCACGCCGTGGATCTCGGACGACGGGTTTCGCCTCGTCTATCCCATCCTGTCAAAGAAAGGCAAATTCCGCGGGACGTTGGTCATGGTCTGGAGCCCGGACGCAAACTATGTCGAGCTTATGAGCGCCTTGATCCGCGAAGCCATTATCGGCGCCTTGCTGTTGCTGGCCTCTTGCGGGGTCTGTTTTGCAATGCTGCGTCGGCTGCTGGGCCGCCCTTTGCAGGAAATCGGCCAGAGCCTGGAAACAATTACGTCCGGCAACTACAACACCCGCCTTAAGGCGACACATCGCAAGGATGAGCTGGGTCAGATCGCCCGCCGTATCGAAAGCTTGCAAATTACTCTACAGCAAGGCCAGGACGCCAGCCGTGCGCGCGCTGCGGAACAGGATGAACAATCCAAAGCAGTTGAAGACCTGCAACAGGGTCTTGCGGCCTTGGCCAACCAGGATCTTGCCTTCCGGATGGAGCGCCCCTTGTCGCAGGCCTACGAACCCCTACGTCAGGATTTCAACACCGCGCTAACGGCCATTTCTGACATGATGGCGCAGGTGCTGGGCACTGCAAACGGGATCGTACAGCGCACCAGCAGCATCCGTCAGGGCTCGGGCGATCTGTCCGCGCGCATTCATGCGCAATCGGATTCCCTGTCTGAAATCTCAAACGGTATGGGAGAGCTGACCCATTCGGTTCAAAACGCCGCCGAAGGCGCGCGCGAGGTCAACGGCATCGTCGGCCAGGCCGTCAGTGAAGCCCAGCAAAACGCAGCCGTTGTGGAACATGCTGTCCGCGCAATGGAAGAGATCGAAAACAGTGCCAGCCAGATCGCAACCATCATTGGCACCATTGACGATATCGCCTTCCAAACCAACCTCTTGGCCTTGAACGCAGGCGTCGAAGCCGCCCGCGCAGGCGAAGCAGGGGCGGGTTTTGCGGTTGTGGCCTCAGAAGTGCGGGCGCTGGCGTTGCGCACCTCGCAGGCCGCGACCGAGATCAAGACGCTGATCACCGATGCCACCGCCCATATTGAAAACGGCGTGAGCGAGGTGAACAACACCGGCGAAGTGCTGCAACACATCATCACAAGGATGAGCGAGATCTCAGAACGGGTCAGCGCCTCGGCCGAAGGGTTTGTCGAAGACAGCGCAGAGCTTCAGGGCCTGTCGGGCCGCATTGGTGAGCTGGGCGCCATGTCGGCGCAAAATGACGAGATCGTGGCCAGCAACACCCAATCCGTTGACGTCCTACGTGATGAGGCCGCACGCCTGGATGCATTGGCCGGGGCCTTCCACCTGCCCGGTCGTGCGCCCGCCCCAAACACCGCCAGGGCGGCTTGATCCACTAAAGACGCCGATGAAAAACGCATAAAGCCCCGCTCTGGCGGGGCTTTGTCGTCTGTACAGAGGCGCGCGACCCGCCGCATTTCGACTGTGCTTATTTGCCCGCAGGGGCGCTGACAACCTGGTTCATGCTTACTGCCGGTTGGCTGCAACCGGCTTCGCCCACGATTTTTGCCGGAACACCGGCCACGGTCTTGCATGCCGGAACCTCGGCCAAAACCACAGACCCCGCCGCAATGCGCGAGCATTCTCCGACTTTGATGTTGCCCAGAACCTTGGCCCCCGCGCCAATCAGAACCCCATCGGCAATCTTGGGGTGACGGTCCTCTTCTTCCTTTCCGGTGCCGCCCAGGGTCACCGAATGCAGCATCGAGACATTGTCGCCCACAACCGCAGTTTCCCCGATCACAATGGAATGCGCGTGGTCAATCATAATCCCACGCCCGATTTTTGCCGCCGGGTGGATGTCCACGCCAAAGATCTCGGACACGCGCATCTGGAAGAAATAGGCCAGATCATAATCGCCCTTGGTCCACAGGTAATGGCCCACACGGTAGGCCTGAACAGCCTGGTAGCCCTTGAAATATAGAATGGGCTGCAACAGGCGATGGCAAGCCGGGTCACGTTCATAAACCGCGCTCAGATCGGCCCGCGCGGCTTCCACCAAAGAGGGATCATCGCGGTAAGCCTCATCCACGATCTCGCGCAGGATCACCATCGACATCTCGTTCGAACACAGTTTGGCAGCAATGCGATAAGACAACGCTTTGTCCAGCCGGGTGTGGTGCAGGATACAGGCGTGGATCAAGCCGCCCATCAGGGGCTGGGCGCGCACGGCGTCCTCAGCCTCGGCGGTAATCTGATCCCAGACCGGGTCAACGGTGCTCAGAGCGGTGCGTGTTTGAGACATCAAAGGCTCTCCTGGCTGATGCGTCCATGCTAGCGATCTCTTCACGATACTACCAAACGCAATCCTGTGATGCGATCTATTTCACATTTTGATAGGGGGGAAGAGGAATTTTTTGCATTCGCAACAGGGGCTTTAAGTTTCACCACGGTTTTTTGGGTGAGGTGTTTCGCTTTCGGCTTTGCCCAAAGCGACCGGCGTGGGGGGGGGGGGGGGGGGGGGCGCGGGCTTCCCCCGCCCCACGCCAACCCCAACCGCAGACGGGACAGCTTTGCTGTTTTGACTGTGGGCGGGAGCCTCTGGTTCAGGTTGAAGCAGTCCGTGGGCCGCAATCACTCCGCAAGTTTCCATCCATCAATACCGCCAGAACCATCTGTGTCGCCGCCGCATAATCGCGATCTTCAAACCCAGGTTCCGGGGCCAAAGGGAACCGGCGGGCTGCGGCGTTCAGGGTGCCGTCGCCCCAAACAGGATGCAGCCTTCGGTGATCTTCCACATGTTGGAACGCCAGGGCCGCTCCCGCAAAGATCTGGCGACACAACCCGCGCCGACTGTCCGCACCAACCAACAGCAAGGCACGCGCCACCGCGCTAACATCACCGGGCAGGATCGGACAGCGCAAAGTCACCCCAGTCCCACAATAGCAGCAGCCCCAGCGCCCCAAAGGGCCGAGATCTGGGCCACCTCCACCCGGTCGCCGGGCACTACCCCGTCCGCAGCCTGCGCGGCGGTGCTGTAGCTCCAGCTGGGCTGGCTGACCTCCTCTTCGCGCAGGATCTGAGCGCCGCGCAGGATCCGCACGCGATAGGCCTCACGCTCTTCGCCCAGGGGCACCTCTGGTCCGTCCCAGGGATCGCCACCGACACGCGTGCGCCGGATCCAGCGGACCGTCACCTCCCCGCCCAGATCGCCGCTTTGGCGCAGATGCACCGGGGCCAAGGGTCGCAATCCCTTGCCCTCAAAGCTCTCGACGCGATGCACATAAGACGGATCCTCATAGCCCCGCCGGGCCGAGCCAATCCGGTAGTGACGCGTCATGCGGCGTTGATCCGGGCTCAGATCCACCTGCCCCGGCACCCCGTCCAACAGAACCACCCGGCTGCCCACCGGCCATTCGGGCAGCATCTCCACCTCACTGCCCGCCTGTCCGCGCAGGCGGCTGCGCAGCAAATAGGTCTGAGGCGCGATCAGCTCGGCTTCGGCAAATTGCAGCACTTCCCAGCCGCCCGCACTGCCATCGCCAATGGCCAGAACATTCCCACCGTTCAAGACAGCCGCAGGCTCAAGGCTTTGCAATGCACCCCGGTAAAGGCGAAGCTGCAGCGCCGGTCCCAGATCCCAGCGTCCGGGGCGGGCGGCGGGCAGGATGCTTTCGGTTTCACCCACCGTGGCGGGCGCGGCCAGAACCTCTTCCAGCAGGTAATCCTGATCCTGCGCCGATCCATAAACCGCAACCGAGCCCGGCCAGGGCGTGGCCGTCACCGCCAGATGCGGCGCATGGGGCACCTCATCACCGCGCAGCAATGGCAGATCCAAGAACAAGGGCAGCACAGGAACCGGCGCGGCAAAGCGATTGACCCCGGGCAGATCCTCACTGACGCGCGCGGGCCGATAAACCTCGGGCGCGATCCGCACCGCCTCCACCTCTTGGGCGGCCCCAATTGTGGCGCGGTCGATCCGGAACAGATCCGGGCTGTCACCACCCAGATCCACCACATCCCCCGCCCCCAGATGCAACAGCGACAGCGGCAGTGTAAGGCGCACGGTGTCGCGCGCCATCCGCGCTTCGGCCAGCCAGCGTTCCACGGTCAATCGCGCCTCGGCCCGCGTCAGCGCAAGCGGTAGCTCGTTCTGGCTGACCGCATGGGTGGCCTCATCGGGCAAGACCGCCTCTTCGGACAAGAGCTTGTGATCGCCGCCCCATTCCGCAAACCGCAACCGAACCCGGCCCGTCAATTCGGCCGCCCCATCGCGGCTGTCTTCGCGGACATATGTGTCGCGCCCCTCAACAACCAGATGATCCGGCGCAACCGGCACCGAATCCACACCCTGACGTTTGCGAAACTGCAAAACCCCATCCCGTTCGATGGCGTCAAACCCATGCCGCAGCATCAAGGGCTGCAGTTCAGAGCGCCCGGTTTCCACATCCCGCAAAAGAAATCCGCGCACCACATCATAAAGGCCCGAAGCGTCCACGTCCTGAACATCGGAGGCGGCGCAGATCTCTGTCACCACCTCGGCCAAGGGGCGCTGCCCAATCCGACCATTCAGCCAATGGCCACGGGGATAATTCTCACCGTCGCTCCAGACCTCCAACGCATTGGGGAAGACCGGAAAAGGCCGCGCATCCCAGGCCCAGACAAAGGCGCGCGACATATCCAGCATCGGCGCGCCGTAAACAGCCGAGACCGGATTGTTCTGCGCGTCGCTCCAATACCCATACATGGCGCGCAGATACTGGATCTGGATCAGATCGTCGCGCTGACCGTTTGAGAATTTGGGCAACTGACTTTCCGAGCTTTTGGGGTCCAGAAACTTGTTTGGCTGGTTGGTGCCCTTGTCAATGGCCGCACAGCCCAGTTCGGTGAACCAAATGGGTTTGGATTGCGGCAGCCAATCGGTCGCTGCCGTCTGTCGCACACCGTCAATCCGGTTGTGATGGGCGTTTTCCCACCAGGCGCGGATGTCTTTGTACCGAAACACCCAAGGTTCATCATAGGCACCATCGGTGATTGCGGTTCGGATCTGCGCCGCCTCAGCCTCGGGTGAGTGGTAGAACCAATCAAACCCCTCGCCGCCCGCCACATTGCCCTGCAAATAATCCAGATCATAAATCGCAGGCACACCGGCCGCTGCATCCAGATGGTCACGCCCCTCGCGCCAATCGGACAGCGGCATGTAATTGTCGATGCCGATGAAATCCAGCTCTGGATCCGCCCACAGGGGATCAAGGTGAAAATACCGATCCTCCTCGGGGCTGGTATACCCCCAATATTCGCTCCAATCGGCGGCATATCCCAGTTTGACATCCGCCCCCAAAAGGGTCCGCACCTCAGCCAGCAGATCCTGCAAAGCCGCGACAAAGGGGAAGCCCTCTGCGCCCCGGATCTGGGTCAGGGCGCGCAGTTCCGAGCCGATGCAGAAACTATCCACCCCGCCAGCCGCCGCACAAAGCGCCGCATAGTGCAGGATAAACCGGCTGAAGCTCCACTCATCAGGGCCGCTATAGGTCACAGTGCCCTCAGCCACCAGAAAATCCGCGGCGCGCGCTGTGCCAACAAAGGCCGCAACCTCGGCATCGGCTGTCGCGGTTTGATCGGGCGATCCCGCGCGCCCCGGCGCCACCGACAAGGTGATACGCCCGCGCCACGGCAAATGCGCCTGGCTGGCCGCCTCACTCCACGGGTCTGGCAGTTCGTTGCCAAGCTGCTGATCCATCAGAATAAACGGGTAAAACATCACCGCTTTGCCTTGGGCTCTCAGATGCTGGATCGCCTCGATCACCGACGCATCCGCAGGGGTGCCGCCATAGATCGGCCGCGCGTCAGCTTGCGCAATTACGGACGCATCCTCACGCGTCAGGCCAGAGACAGTCCAGGGCATGGATCCATCGACCTCCCCCTGTTCCACCTTTGGCTCAACAGCGCAATGACCACAGCGCAGATCGCCGCCGAACCAGCTGACCACCAGCGACACCGCCCCACAGCGCGGTAGCTCGTGCCCCAGGGTGGCCACCGATGTCACCAGATCCGTTTCCCCGCTGTGAGAATGGCTGTTGATCGCAGTGCGTTCCCCGGCCGAATGCTCCAGCCACACCGGAGAGGTCGCCAGCGCATATTCGCCCGTCCCCGGCACCAATGCGACGCCCTCAACCAGCTGCGGCAGATCCATATCATACTCCGGCTGATCGGGCTGGGCCGCGCGCACCACCTCGAACGAGAATTGCGGCACCCGATTGCCAAAGCGATCGAGCTGCAGATCCTCGATCACCACATAAGCCGTGCCGCGATAGGCGGGCACCTTCCCTGCGCCTTCGACCGCCTCGATCAGAGGGTCGGGCAGCTGGTCGCGGCTGCCGGCATACCAGCGCAGGTTCACATCCTTGGGCGCGATCTCTTCTCCATCGGCCCAGACCCGGGGGATGTCCAGAACTTCGCCTTCGCAAACCGCAATCGCCAGCGACACGCTGTAGCTGTATTGGGTCACGGTTGGCTGCCTTGGCGCGCCCTTGCCGCTGCCGCCACCAGTTGTGGTGGTGGTCTCCACAAAGTCCGAGGCCCAGATCACCTGCCCGCCCAGACGCATCCGCCCATAAAGCCGCGCAATCGGCGCGCCTTCCACCGCTTCGCTCAGACGAAACCGGTCGACCCGGCCCATTTCCACCGCCTGACCGCCGCGCCCAAGCAGCCGTTCATCAATGGCCCGCCCCAGCGTCGCCCCAACCGCGCGGCCAACCACCGCCGTCGACAGCCCCAAAACCGTGCCACCCGCCGCACCGCCCAAAGCAGCGCCAGCCGCCGAAAGAAGGATCGTCGCCATCTGTTACTCCTGTCCTGTCTGTTGCGCGGGAAAGGCAAAGCGCGCCACAATGCGCCGCTGCCAGGGCGCGCTGAGCGCGCATTCCACCACGCCGTGGCCCTGATAGGCATGAATGAACCGCGCATTGGCGCCACATGAGGTTTGCAAGCCCAGATGTTTGGCCACAGCCCCGCTGCGCATGCGAAACAGGATCACATCGCCGGGGGCCACAGCCCCCAGGGGTTTCGCCTGCAGATGCCGCAGCGCCGCCTGCCACAGGGCCTCAGTGCCCTGGGGTTCGGACCAATCCCGGCTATAGGCCGGGGGAACCTCGGGCGTGGTGCCGACAACAGCCGCATAGACCCCCCGGATCAACCCCAGACAATCACAGCCCGCCCCGCGCGTCGCCGCCTGATGCACATAGGGCGTGCCCAGCCACCGGCGGGCCTCATCAACCGCGCTCATCTGCGGCTCCCCCCGGTATTGGCATGGTCACGACGCGGCACGGCGACCATCCAGTCCTCGCCGGGGATATCCGGGAAGCCCTGGTAGTTCAGAAGATTGTTGAACTTCAGCCGACAGGTTTCAAAGCGTTTGTCACAGCCTGCCTCCAACCGGATCTGATCACCGGGGTTGACCACGGCACGCAGCGGTTCCCACAGGGTGATCTCACGCTTGTTCGCATAGGACAGATCCCGCTTGATCGCGCCCCACAGCCCTTCAGCCGAGCCGGACAGGATCCGCAACACGCCGCGCGTGAACCACTCGGGCTCAAACCCCGGTTGCGGTGCAATCTCAACCGTCTGGCCATCGGTGATCGCGATAACTTCCGCCTCGGCCGCATAGCCCGGCGTGGCCAGATCAAAGCCGCAGGCCGTATCGCCCAGAACCGCCGTACAGGGCGCCTGATAGATCCGCCCCAGGGGCTGGTTCAGCAGATCCGTCAGCCCCCGCAATTCCGCGCGGAACTGGCCATCCTCGCGGGCGATCTCACCAATTGCGCCGCGAAACTGCAGCCAGCGCATTTCGGGCGCGGCCCAGTTGACCAGCCAGCTTGTGACCTCGGCCCCGTCAAACCGCCCGGCTTCGATATCCTCATCCCGCACCGCTGCGGAACTGAGCGCGCCAAGCGCCTCTGTATTGTCGACCGACAGGCCGGTGGCCTGTTCCAGCTGCCGGGCCGTGAGGCCTGTGTCCGCGCGAAATGTCAGACCGTCAAACGTCAGATCGCAGTCATGATCGGTGAACCCAAACTGCACCCCATCCGTGCGGGTGATCGCCCAGGCGCGGCACACTGTGGTGCTGCCCGTGGCAAGATGGTCGCGTAAATCATTGGCAAAGCTCATGGAACACGCACCTCCACCACCGGGACATTGGGCGCTTCCCCCGCCTGGAACGAGGCGACGCTGGTCTGGATCCGGTCGGTGTCAAACCGCACCGGCACGTCAAATTCAAACCCCGCCACCACCTCGGTCCCGACCTCGGGCGCAAAGACGAACTGGACCATTCCACGTTCCAGATCGAGCTGGTAATCCACGCCCTCGCGCAGTTCGTCCTGGTTCAGGCCGACGCGTACCGTGCCCAAAACCGGTTTGGTGATGGGCCGCGCATAGCTGTGATCGCCCGAGGTATAGCGTTTCACCAGTTGAAACGCGCTGGTGATCCCATCGCCGGTGCCAATCACCTGATCACGAAAACTGACCTCCGCCGCGGCGGTGGCGGATTTGTAGTCCGACCAATCCTTCCAGCGAAACCCATAGACCTGGCCTTGGCGCGCCTCAAAAAAGGCGATCAACGTCTCGATATCCTCCAACGCGCGCAGGCCAAGCCCCGCGTCATAGCGGCGGCGGGAATGGGCCCAGGGGGTGTTACGCTCTTCAAACCCATTGGCCAGCGTCACCACATCAGTGCGCCGTTCCGGGCCACCAACCGATCCAAAGCTGAGCGATGCGGGAAATCTCACCTCGTGAAAATTCATGTCTTTTCCTCAGGTTATCGGTTGCGGTTGCCACGGGACAAGGCGCGGCTCATTTGGGCAGCGATCTGACCCTGACTGCGCTGAAAGCTTTGGGCATCCGGCGTCTGGATGTTCATCACAATGGTCGGACCCGCAGATCCACCAGCGCTGCGCACCCCCAGCGATCCATCCGCGCCCCGCGCCAGCGGCAAAATCGCCTCTGGCCCGGCTTCCCCCATCAGACCCAGGCCGCCGCGCATCGGGAAATGTGTGGGGCTGGACACGACGCCGCCGCGGGCAAAGGGCGTCACGCGCCCTTGCGAAAACGGAGCCCCATCGGCAAAGGGCAGGATATTACCAACCAGCCCAGCCAGACCATCGGTCAACAGGCTGCTGGCCTGATTGGTCACCGGTCTAAGGGCTGCGTTATAGGTGGTACGAATGACGGAACGTGCTGCCGTTTCAAGGGCTTCGGACAAGTTCTTTCCATCAAAGGCCAAACCGTCAAAGGCCCGGCGCAAGCCGCGCGACAGGCCGCGTTCCAGGGTTTTGGCATCCTCTCCCGTGGCGGCTAGGGCGGCACGCACTCGGGTCAGCTCTCCGTCAAAACTGGCGGCCATCTGTGCGGCTCCACCCAGGGATCTCTCCAAAGCCTCCGCGCTCAATTCCAGTGCGGTGATGTCTTCCTGTGGCATATCGCTCTCCTATGTCTTGGGCGGATCCGAAGGTGGGCCATCCGGGAAGGCGCGCATCAGATCCGCCAGCCGGTTCCGATCCATCGGCGGCGTGGCAACCGGTCCCAACAACAGGCGGAGCTCGGCCGGGGTCAGCGCCCAGAATCGATCGGGGGTCAGTCCCAGGCCCGCAATTCCCGCCTGCATCAAACCGGGCCAATCGAACCCGTCAGTCGCGCTCATTTTGGGCCCACAAAGCTGCGCGCCAGCAGTTCCGCTGCCGCGCGTGTGGCCGCCATGGGGCCACCTTCGATGGTGGCATGTGCCAGGGTTTCGGCGCTGAGGTCATGACCGCCGCCCCGCAACCCTGCGAGCAGCAAGGCCATCAGATCGCGCGCGGAAAACCCATTGGTTTCAAACCGCTGGATCAAAGATATCAAGCTGTCCTCGGCCAGGGTTTCTTCCAATTCGGCCAAGGCGCCCAGAGTCAGGCGCAGCACATATTCACGCCCATCCAGAGTCAGCGCAACCTCGCCCCGGTATGGGTTCACCGCAGCCATTACGCGGCCACAAAGGTCAGCGCGCCCGCACTGGCAAGGCTGAGTTCATAGGTCGCCTCTCCATTGTGGGAGCCTGCATATTCCAGCGCGGTCACCTGAAACAAACCTTCGACGGTGCCAAAATCTGGGATCACCACTTGGAACACGGGTACCTCTCCATCAAAGAACAGCTGCCTCGCGCGAGCGTCGGTGTTGGCATCGCGGAACACGCCGGATCCGGAAATCGACGCCGAGCGCACGCCGGCCCCCGCCAGCAGTTCCCGCCAGCCGCCCTGGCTTTCAAGGCTTGTGATATCAACGCTTTCGGCGTTAAAGCTGATCCGCGTGGCCCGCAGACCTGCGAGAGTTTCAAAAGATCCATCGCCGGTCATGTCGACCTTGACCAAAAGATCCTTGCCATTTTGGGCTGCCATATCTCGTCTCCTTACATTTGGGCCGCGAGCGGAATGATTACGTTAATTAACGAATGGTTAAGCGTAAGTGTTCACGTCATCGACGTGCAGCCGGAACCGCAGCGTGACCTCGCGCCCGCCGGATTTGAGCGAACGTGCAAGTGCGCGGTCAAACCAGCGACCGGTCACCGCACCACGGCTCATCACCAAAGGGGCGGCCAACAGCGCATCACAGATGGCGCCGGCGGCGGTTTTAACTGCGCTAAACCCTGCGCTGTCGCTGATCACCGAGAGCGTCATCAGATAGAGCGCCGCCGCTTCACCCTGGTCCGAGCGGTCGCGCGCTTCCTCCGCTCCGATCAACACATAGATCGGCGGCAGGCTGCCGCTGGGCAGAGCATCGTAAATATGGCCGCCTGTGGCTGCAGAAACCTCTGTATCGCCTTGTAAAGCCGTAAAAATGGCCGCCTGCAGCGCGGCTGAGGTTGCATAGCTCACAGCGCCACCTCCTCAACTGCGAAACAGGTGAGGTAACGCCCCAATGCGTCACCCTCTGCCACCGCGTGGATCAGAAACCGGCGGTTGCCTTCGACCAGATACTGATCCGCACGGGGTCGGTCGGGGCTGCCTTCGGGGGCCGCACGCACCGTGATGCGATAGCGCTGTTGTGACAGCGATGCGCCGTTCTGCGCCACGTTGCGGCCCGTCAATGCGCGCACCTCAGCCCAGAGCTCCCCCAATTGGGTTTCCGTCTCCACAAAGCCGCCGGCGCCATCGGCCACACGTTCGGGCGCTACAAGGGCCATCAGCCGGTTCAGGTTCACAGGTCTCATGACCGACCTCCCAACGCCAGACGGTGGATCCGGTGGCGTTCGATCAGGCTGGTCACGCCAAAGGGCATGCAGCCCCGGTGCAAGCCGGTGTCATCGCGGTGTTCATAATAATGCGCCGCCAGCATCATCACCGCCTGAAACAGATCCGCAGGCAGGCTGTCAAAATCCGGCGCAAGCCCTGCGGTAAACTCCACCCGCATATGGCCGCCCTTGGCGATCTGTGGAAGGCCGGCCGACGTGGGGCACAGACGGGGAGCCTGGGCGTCTTGGTCCAAATGGTATTGCATCTGGTCCTGCAGCTCTTCGCTGCCATCTGGCGCGACGCGCACCAGGGCCGTGACCTCGGTTACCGGGGCCAGCGGCAAGCGTTCGCCCGAGGCGTCCCGCCATCGCGTAAGGGTCATCACGAAGTCTCGCGCGATCAGAACCTTGCCCGTGCGGGTTTCAATGGCCGCCAGGCTGGCGCGCAGGAAGCCTGACAACAGATCATCCTGCAATGTCGCGGTTCCGAACCCGCGTCCCAGCCTCAGGTGGGCTTTGAAAGCATCGCGCGGCAGGGCCGCGTCGGGTATTTGGGTGCGTTCTGTCACGATCATCGCGTTCATCTCCGCAGGCGGGCGTTTTGGGTTGGGGTGTTAGGTCGGCGCGCGCCCATTGCAGAACCTGGACGGTTTGGGTGCAGCGGGGTTCCGCAATCTCGCGAGTGCGCGCCGACCGACGGGAACGGGCTGCCGCCCCCGTCATTCGAGACCTCGTCGTCGGATTACGAGGTGCCGAATTTCAAAAGCTTGATGGCCGCAAAATCACTGACATCGCCGCCAACCCGTTTGGTGGCATAAAACAGCACATGTGGCTTGGCGCTGAAGGGATCCCGCAGGACGCGCAGGTCTGGGCGTTCGGCAATGGTGTAGCCGGTGCCAAAATCCCCAAAGGCGATGGAATAGCTGTTGGAGGCAACATCCGGCATGTCTTCGGCAATCACCACCGGATAGCCCAGCAACAGCGCAGGCTCACCGGCCGCCAGCCCATCGGTCCACAGGAAACGGCCATCGCCATCCTTGAGCTTGCGCACAAGGCCTGCGGTTTTGGAATTCATGACAAAGGTGCCGTTGGCGCGATAGTCTGCCCCCAGCGCATAGACCAGGTCGATGATCGCATCCCCCCCATCCAGCGCGCCGTCCGTGCCGGTGACCACATAGCCGATATTGCCCCAGGTCCAGCTCTCATTGTCGACCACCGGGTGGGTCAGGAAACCGGTCGGCTTGTCGATCCCGTCGCCGTTCACAAAGGCTGCGGCCTCGGCGCGGGCAAAGGTGGTGGCGATGCGTCCCGCCAGCCAGGTCTCGATCTCAAAGGCACTGTCGTCCAGCAGACGTTGGGAGACCTTGGGCAGCGCCGACAGCTCGTGCAGCGGAATGGCGATCCGCTCGATGGTGCCGGTTGCGGTCTCGGTGGCCGTTGCGGTCTCGGACGCCCAGCCAGAGCCAAGTTCGGCGTGATCAACCAGCACGTCATAGGACGTGGCCTCCACATGAACCACCGCCGCGACAGACCGCAGCGAGGCCGAAGAGGCCAGAACCGCGTTCACGCTGTCCGAGGTCACCGGATCCACCAAATAGCCGCCATCAGTGTTCACCGCGGTCGACAACGCTTTGGTGTCGAATTCCAGGCCACGCAGATCGGCGTCATCGCCGGTGCGCAAATAGGTGTCAAACGCCTTTTGATGCGGGGCTTCTGCGTCGCAGCTTGTGGCCAATTGCGGGCGGGCAGCAGCGGTCGAGATTTGGCGGGTGGATCGGTCCAACATGGTCATACGCTCATCTTGTTGTTGCAGTTTGGATTTGACTTCGGCTTGCAAGTCGCTGATCTGGCTCACAAACCCCTCCAGCGCCTGCTGCAGGTCTGTCTCTGGTTCGGCACGCATTTACGGGGTCTCCTCGGTTGACTGGCGTTTCAGCTGCGCGGTGGCCTGACGCAGGGCAGCGGCCAGCGTGTTCAACTGGTTGGTCTTGGTCTTTGGGGCGGCCACCCGGGCCGAGGGCAACATGGGAAAGGTCACCAACGAGACCTCCCACAGATCCAGCGCCAACAGCTGGCGCGTGCCCGTTTCAGACCGCGCGGATTTTGTGGTGCGATAGCCGATCGACAGGCCATCAATCGCACCGGCCGCAATCAACGCAGCGGCCTCAGCGCCCTGGCGCGTCTCGGTCAGGAGGCGGCCTGAGACAAAGAGACCAGTCTGATCCTCGTGCAGCTCGTCCCAGACGCCGATGGGTTGGCTGGGATCATGTTGCCACAGCATTTTGACGCGACGGCCCTGCGCATTTAGACGCTCCAACGCTTCGGTATAGGCGCCGGGCATCACCTGATCGCCGCCCTGATCCACCTCGCCAAAGCGGGAGGCATAGCCTTGGATCCGCGCCCCCTCGGTCAAGGTGATCGGCGCAGGGTTTTCGGCAAATTTGACTTCTAAATTCGGATCAAACCGCATTCACTTCTCCCGTTAACCATCTGTTAAGGTGCAATAAGGAAAGACTGGAAGGCTTGCGCTAGGATGACTGCAGCCACGCCGTAAACCGTAAGCCACAGGCGTTTTTCCAGCCGTTCCATCATCATCTCGATCCGGTCCAGTCGACGGTTCAGCGCCTCGTGCTGGATCTGATAGATCCGCTCATGGGCGCTCAGACGCAGGCCCGGTGAACAATCAAATGGGAACGGGCCATCAGCCATCGGCCTGCTCCTGCATTTTTGCAGGCAAGCCGAGCATGTGACGTTTTTCGGCGTCGGTCAGGAAATCGGCCCCGGCGATGCGTCGCCACTGCGCTTCGCGTTCTGCGGCCAGGGCGGGCACTTGATCCAGATCCGGCGCAAGGGTCAGGGGCTGGCCCAGATGGGCCGACAGCCAATCTGACAGTTCTGCCATCACCCGCGCCGCTAGGGGCAAGACCGTCAACCGGTAAAAGGCGCGATTGGCCTCTTGGTAATTGGCATAAGTTGCATCCCCTTTGATCCCCATCAGCATTGGCGGCACCCCAAAGGCGAGCGCGATTTCGCGGGCGGCTGCGTCCTTGGTCTGCTGGAATTCCATATCTGAGGGGGAGAATCCCATGGGTTTCCAGTCCAGCCCCCCTTCCAGCACCATGGGCCGACCGGCATTGCGCGCGCCCTGGAAACTGTCGGCAATCTCATCCGAGAGGCGGCGGAATTGTTCCTCGCTCAGCGTTCCCAGCGCGTCGGTGCCCCGCCAGACCAAGGCCCCCGAGGGGCGCGCCGCATTGTCCAAAAGCGATTTGGACCAGCGAGAGGCGGCGTTATGAACATCCACCGACATCGCCGCCGCTTGCAAAGGCGACAGACCATAGTGATCATCCTGCGGGTGAAAGCTGCGGATGTGGCAGATCGGGCTGATGGCGGAATGCGCAAACCGGTGCTTGCGACCGCCAACCGCGTATTCATAGGCCTGTGGCCAGCCATCCGCGCCCGGCACCACCCGCATCCGGTCCGAACGCAGAACATGCAGTTCCGCGGGCAGACCTTCACCCCCTGCCGCCTCGATAAAAGCGTTGCCCGACAGCAGCAGATGGCCATAAAGCGCCTCAAGAAAGGCCGCACGGCCCTGGGCTGCATTGGGGCGGTTGATCAGCGCCAGCATCGGATGGGTGTCATAGCGGCGCGCCACATCCTGCAGCGTCACCGGCAGCGCGGCGGCGGCCTCGGCAATCAGTTTGACGGCGCGAAAGCCCACCGGATTGGCGACAAAGCCGGACCGCGTCAATGAGCCGGTGTCCCGCGGGCTCCAGGCGGCTTGGGTGCCTGCGGCCATATTCACCAGACGCGCGGCGGCGCTGGCCTTGGTCTCGGGCGCAGGATCTGGCGCAACAGTGTTTGGGCGGCGCAGGCGGTCAAACAGCATGGGCGGGCTCCTTGGTATCCGGGGTGGTATGCGGGGTGGCTCTGATCGTGGGAAACAGATTGCGCCATGCGTCCTAACAAGCTGATGCCGGGGCGTACGCCGGGGCGGCAACATCCGCTGCGAAACATCGTACAACCGCTTGATAAAACGACGAAACGGCCCGCAAAGGCAGGCCGTTTCAAGTGTTGCACGATGCCGGTTACAGGCTGCGCGCGCGGGGGCGGGCCATGTTTTGGGCAGGCTCCACCATCAGTTCAGTCAGGGCCCAGACCAGCGCATCCAGACGGTCGGGCGAGCCCTGCCCCTGATAGCCCTGCGGCGTCATCTGACACATCTGATCCTCCAACGCTTGCAACCCCGGCAGATGTCGCACGCGCCCCTGTTCATAAAGCGCGGCCACAGGTTCAGCGCGGGCTGATTTGCCATGCCGCGCATGGCGGGGTTTGAAGGGCACCAGCGCGTCGACCTGGCGCAGTACGGTTTCCACCAAAGCGCCGCCCTGGTTGACCTCGGCAATCACCCGGTCGGCGCCATGGGTGTGGTAGGCGGCAACCGTGGCTGTGGCCCATTCCAGCGGGCTGGCACCGCAGACCGTTTCATCCGCCAGCACAAAGGCACGCCAATCCGATGGCGGCCCTTCGGTCACCGCTCCCACCACCAGAATACCGCAAGCATCCGAGCGTTCATGATGGGACACCGCCGGATCCACCGCCACCACAATACGGCTGAGGCCGGGGGCCTGTTTCACCTGCGCGGCAATCAGCTGCGCTGAGCGCCACAGAGCCCCTTCGGCTTCGCCCAGCACCGCGCCTTCAAGCTCTTGCTGACCAAGCCGTGTGCCGCCGTAGCGGGCCTGGACCTCAGCCAGAAAAGAAGGCGCGAGGTTGGCCGCATTGGCGGATGTGGGCGCGCGGGTGGTCACGGTTGAGGGGCTTTGCAACAGCTGGCGCAGGATCTCAACATTGCGGGGGGTTGTGGTGACACAGACCTGAGGCTGGCTGCCCAGACGTAGGGCAAATTGCAGCATGTCCCAGGTGTCTTCGCCCTTTTTCCACTTGGCCAGCTCATCCGCCCAGGCGGCGTCGAACTGGGGTCCGCGCAGGGCTTCGGGATCATGGGCGGAAAAGGCCTGGGCCTCGGCCCCATTGGGCCAGACCAAACGCCGTTCGGACGCCTTCCAGACCGGGCGGCGGTCGGGGGGCGAACAGGCAAGGATACCGCTGTCGCCCCGGATCATCACATCGCGCACCTGATCATAGGTCTCTCCCACCAGGGCCACACGGGTGGCGCGGCCGGGGGCCAGCGCGGTGGGCCCTTCGACCTGAGCGCGCACCCATTCGGCGCCGGCGCGGGTTTTTCCAGCCCCGCGCCCACCCAGAATGACCCAGGCCCGCCAATCGCCCGGTGGCGGCAACTGGTGATCCATCGCCCAGAATGAAAACTCATAAGGCAGCGCGGCATAGGTTGCGCCTGTGAGTTCATTCAGAAATCGCGCTGCCCGGTAACGTGGCGCGCAGACGAGCCAGTCGGCTGTGGATCTCGGCGCGCACGGCTTCAAAGTCATAGGCGGGGGCGCTGTTGTGGGCGTCTGAGATGAGGGTGCTTCGGTCGACAAGGGTTTTCTCCACCTTTTGGCAATCACGGATCAGGGTTTCGAGCTTGTTGATCTGGGGTTTGACCCCGGCGGTTTCGGGGTTCACGGCGTCCTCGGCCCGGAGCTGTGCGCGTAGGGTTTCCGCCTCGTTTCGCAGCAAAAGTATGGAGTCATGCAGCGAGCGCAGGAGATCGGCGGTTTTGCCGATCAAGGTTTCAGGGGAGTGTTTCATGAGAAGGGTCAGGGTCCAATTCGGGCACGTCGCCGCGCCGAGATGACCCGTCCCGCCCCGTTTGGCATAACGGAAGCGGCTGCCATAGCATCTTACTGCAAAAACCTGCAAAAGTCAATATTTTCAATCGGATGACCGCGCGCCGCCCTAAGGTCAGGTTAAGGCTGCGTGCGCAGGTCCAGCAACGGGCAGGCCCTGCGTCGATCTGGTTCTAGTTCCTTTCAACGCAAAGCCTTCACGTTGCCGTGTGGCGTGTCGCTCTGCCCTGACGGGGAGGGTGTTTCGGCCTATCTCTGCGCCAAATGTTTCCCGTGCGGTGTCGTCTCCCCATGACCCGCCAAATTCACAAATTGACAAAGGTGTCTTATGCAAACCCTGACCCTCCCCCTGTCGCTGTTGATCATACGGCTGAGCGCTGCGACCTTCCTTGCGGCCTGGACCAGTCTGAAATTCCGCGTACCCCAAAGCTTTGAAGCGGTGTTTCACAAGTTCTACGGGCTGGATTTTGTGACCCAAGCGCTGGCGCCGGTTGTGGGCGGCCTGCAGATGTTGATTGTTCTGGCCTTTGCGATTGGGATTCTGCGCACCTATACCTATGCGGCGGTTTTGCTGATGCATGGGGTGGGCACCCTGGCGTCGCTCCCAAATATGTTGGATTACACCACCTATCCCAACCAGCTGATGCTGGCGGCGCTGCCGACATTGGGGGCATTGGTCGCCTTGTTCCTGCTGCGCGCCGAGGATCAGTTTTCCATCGACGGTCTACGCCACAAATCCCAGCCGCATCTGGCACCGGGCGCATAAACCGCCGCCCGCCATCCAAGGTGGCTCGCCCCTCAGGGGCGGGTTGCCGCACAGGCCTCTAACGGGCCTCTAACAGGGCTCCATCTGAGCCATCGAAAGCCCATGCTGGTAACAGCGCGCCAACAAGGCGTCCCGCCTTTCGGGGGAGCCTTCTGATCCAGCGAGCAGTTCAAGCCTGCGGGGGGAAAATCCAAAATAGCCAAAGGTCCCGGTGAGCCAGGCGCGGTTCAGCGCCTCCTCATAGCCGTTTGCCGTGATCCGGTTGGCACCTGCACCTGCGGGCACCAACAAAAGCCCCGGACGAGTGGGTTGCAGGGAGCGGTTGGGATCATCCAATTGGTCATAGGCCCATCCCCAGCTCCAGACCCGGTCGATCCAGCCTTTTGTCATGGCTGGCATGCCCCACCAGAACAGGGGAAACACCAGACAAATCGCATCGGCCCGCGCAATCCGCGCCTGCTCACGCTGCACATCCGCGGGTGGCGGCGTGGTGCCATCGGCCTCGGCATCTGCCATTGTCCAGCGGGGATCAAACCCTTCGGCGTTGAGATCCGCCCGCTCCACCTGATGACCCGCATCCAAAGCGCCGCGTTCAAAAACCTCAGCCACCGCTGCGCAAAAGGATTGAGGGTTTGGGTGATCGAATACGGTCAGAATATGCATGTGGTGTTTGTCCAAAGGGGTCCCCGGTGGCGTGACCCCGAGGAGAGGTTGCAAAAAATGCGGTAAAACCCGCCTTGGACCAGAGGGATAAAAGCTCAACCCTGGTTTAGGTCAAGACCGTTTTGCGCAACTCAAAGTCGCTGCGCGTTCCCAGATCCGCGCCAATTCACAAAAGCTTCGGTCGCAGGTCACGCAACCGTCATGAAGGCGTGGATTCATTCGCATGAATTTCACACCAAGGGAAATCCTGGAGGACCCCATGAAACTGAAGTCTTTTGTACTGGGCTTGGGCCTGGCCGCCGTATCTGCATTTGGTGCAGCTGCAGAAACCTGGAAACTGGCTGTCACCGACGTTGAAGGTCTGGAGCGCCTGCAGCTGGAATGGGGTCCGTTCAAAGAAGCACTGGAAAAGACCACCGGTGAGACGTTTGAATTCTTTGCCGTGAACTCCCGCACCGCAGCCGCCGAAGCGCTGCGCGCCAAGACCGTTGATTTTGTGGTCACAGGCCCTGCGGAATATGTTGTCATCAACAAACTGACCGACGCCACGCCGCTGGTTGGCCTGGGTCGTCCGGATTACCACTGTGCCATCGTTGTGCGCGCGGACAGCGGCATCAACGTGCCTGCGGATCTGAAAGGTAAAAAAGTGGCCTTTGGCGACATCGGCTCCACCTCGAACATGCTGTGCCCGATGCAGGCGCTGGCGGACCACGGTGTGGATCCGGTGAATGATCTGGAAAAGATCCACACCAGCCGCAACATCGCTCATGAAGCACTGAAGAACGGCGACATTGACGCGCTGGGCTCCAACGCAGGCAGCTGGCTGCGCGTGCGCAACAAAGAGACCGACCTGCCTTATGGGTTCTTCAAGATCATTGCGCGTTCTGGCGACCTGCCAAACGACATGATCATGGTGGGTGCTCATGTTCCAGCCGAGGCGGCAACTGCTGTTAAGACCTCCATCCTGGAAAACAAAGAGACCATCATCGCCGGTATCCTCGCCCATGAAGAAAACGACAAATACACTGGCATGGACCTCGTTTCCATCGACGACAGCGCCTATAACTATGTGCGCTCCATGTACACCACCGCGGGTTACCCGCAGTTCGATGACTTCATCGGTGACTGATCTGGTGGATGATAAGCCGGCAGCCCAGGGGTTGCCGGATCAGACCGGAGCGCAGCGCGCTCCGGTTTTGACACATGTGCAGGGCACGCCAAATGCAACCGTGCCCCTGCATGACATCAGCGTCGAAGGGCTGAGCAAGACCTTTGGCGACACAGCGATTTTTTCGGACGTGAATTTCCGCCTGCTGCGCGGCGAGGCGGTGGCCTTGGTCGGCGCAAATGGCACGGGCAAGTCGACCTTGTTGCGCTGCCTGCTGGGGCTGATCCCCGCCAGCGGTGGCACGGTCGAGGTTCTGGGCCACCGCATTACCGGCGCGCGGGCGCGGGATCTGCGACACCTGCGGGCACGCACCGGGCTGGTGGCGCAAAAACACAATCTGGTGCCGCGTCTTTCGGTTCTGTCCAATGTGATCCATGGGCTGTTGGGCGCACACAGCGGCCCGCGGTTTTGGTCACAAAGCTTTGCCCCGCCAACCGCCCGTGCCGCCGCGATGCAGGCGTTGACCCAAGTGGGACTGGCCCATCTGGCGGATCGCCGTGCAGATCGCCTGTCTGGCGGCCAATCTCAGCGGGTGGCCATCGCCCGTGCGCTGGTGGCCAATCCCCAAGTGTTGATTGCGGACGAGCCCTGCGCCTCGCTGGATCCGGCTGCAGGTGAAGAGGTCATGGCGCTGTTTTTCAAACTGGTGCGCGAACAGGGCGTGACCGTGGTCTTTACCTCGCATCACATCGATCACGCGCTGGATTACGGCGACCGGGTGATTGGTCTGGCCGAAGGCCGGCTGGCGCTGGATGCCACCGCCGCGTCGCTCACTTCTACAGATCTCAGAGGGCTTTATGACTGATACACCTGTCGCCGCACCGTCGCGGTTTGAACGCCCCTCTGTCCTGACTTTTCTGGGCTATGCGCTGGGTTTGATCATTCTGGTCTGGGCCTTTCAGGGGGCTGGGTTCTCGCTGGAGAAAGTGATGACCTCGCCGCCACGGTTTGCCGATTTTATGTCCCGCGCCTTTCCGCCCAATCTGGAACCCAAAGTGCTGGAACGGCTGGGTTGGAAGATGGTTGAAACCCTCCAGATCGCCTTTGCGGGGGCGGTGATGGGGGTGATCCTGTCGTTGCCCGTTGCCCTGCTGGCCGCGCGGGGATTGATTGCCGGGGCCTGGATCAACGGGATTGTGCGCAATATCCTCGGCTTTATTCGCGCGGTGCCGGATATCGCCTGGGCGCTGGTCTTTGTGGTGGCGGTGGGGCTTGGCCCTTTTGCCGGTACATTGGCGATTATGATCGACACCATCGGCTTTTGTGGCCGGTTTTTTGCCGACGACATGGAGGCCGTAGACAAAGGTCCATCTGAGGCGCTGACCGCCACCGGCGCGCGGCGTCTGGACATTACCGCCTGCGCCACCCTACCCGCCTCGGCCCCGGCCTTTGTGTCAACCGCGCTTTATGCGCTGGAGAAGGCGGTGCGCTCGTCGACCATTCTGGGCCTTGTCGGCGCGGGTGGCATCGGAATCGAGCTGAAGGTCGGCTTTGACCTCTTTGACTATCCCACCGCGATGACCGTGATTTTGATGATTGCTGTTGTTGTCATCGCCATTGAGGCGCTCAGCACTTGGGCGCGTAAAACCATTATCGGAGAGCAGAGATGAAAACGGACACCGCCGATCAGCATTGGAACGAACAATGGTCCAAGGATGAGGTCGAGGCCAAATGGCTGACACCCGAAGAGGATGTGATGGTCTGGGCCGCCACGCTGGAGGACGGCGCGCATATTTTGGATCTGGGCGCAGGCGTGGGCCGCCATGCCATTTGGCTGGCACATCAGGGGTTTCAGGTGGACGCGCTGGATGCCGCCCCCGAAGGGCTGGCCGAGATTGACAAGGCAGGCGGCGTGGAAAGCCATCTGGGGCGCATGGACGCCCTGCCCTTTGACGATGCAAGCTTTGACCATATCGTCAGCTGGAATGTGATCTATCACGGGGATGAGGACATTCTGCTGCGCACCATTGCCGAAATCCGGCGTGTGTTGAAACCCGGCGGCACCTATCTGGGCACCATGCTGTCCAAACGCCGCCTGCCCCATGAACAGGCCAAGGCCAAGGGTCATGAGATCAGCCGCAACACCTGGGTGTTTGAAACGGACTCCACTGACAAAAAACATCCACATTACTACTGTACAGCTGCGGAACTTCTGGCGCTTTTTTCCGGGTTTGAGGTGCAGTGGCTGGAAGACCGTGAGCATGAAAAGCCCGGATCCTATCACTGGCACCTACAGATGGAGCGTCTTTGACGATGATAATGACTTTTGAAGGCGCGCGTGTTGTTCTGGGGGACGAGATTGTCGAAACCTCTGTGACCGTCGCCGATGGCCAGATTGTCGAAGTAGGCGGCAAGCCCCAAGGCGATGTGATTGATGCCCGTGGTCAGATGCTGGCGCCTGCGTTGATTGACGTCCACGGCGATGCCTTTGAACGGCAGCTGATGCCACGGCCCGGCGTTTACTTCCCGCTGGAGACGGCCGTTCTGGACACCGACCGGCAGTTGGCCACCAATGGGATTGCCACCGCATACCATGCCATCACCCTCAGCTGGGAGCCGGGATTGCGCGATGTTGCCCGTGGGCGTGAGCTGATGGAGGCGATGCTGGCGCTGACCCCACGGCTGACGGTGGAAAACCGCGTACAGCTCAGGTGGGAGACCTTTGCCTTTGAAGCGCTTGAGACCATGGAATGGGCGCTGGGCACGGATCTGAAACCCTCTGTGGCGTTTAACGATCATACCTCGATGACCATGCGGGCCTATGATGTGGCGATCCAGGATCGCGCATTTGAACTGGGTCCGGATTTCACCATCGCCGCGCTGGATGATGACCGTATGAAAGCGCGCACCGCCAAAAAGGCGCAACGCGCAGGCATTTCGGATGATGACTATCGCGCCTTGCTGGGCAAGGTCTGGGAGCTCCGCAGCGAGGTGCCCAAGGTGATCGGTCAGGTGGCCGAGATGGGCCGCAAAGCCGCGGCTCCGATGCTGAGCCATGATGACACCCGAGCCGAGACCCGCGCGTTCTTTCGTGAACTGGGCTCTAACGTGTCTGAATTTCCCATGGTTCTGGACGCTGCTGAAGCGGCGCGCAATGCGGGCGATCTGATCATCTTTGGCGCGCCCAATGCAACCCGCGGCGGCAGCCATATCGGCTCCCTTGGTGCAGGCGACATGGTCGAGGCCGGCCTGTGTGATGCGCTGGCGTCTGATTATTTTTACCCGGCGATGCTGGCCGCGGTTGCGCGGCTGGATCACGAGCGGCGCGCCGATCGTGCGCGTCTGTGGTCACTGGTCTCATCCGGACCTGCACGCGCCATGGGGCTGACAGATCGTGGAGAGATTGCGCCCGGCAAACGCGCCGATTTGGTGCTGGTTGACTGGCCCGCGGGCCATGCCCCCGCCATCACCGGCACCTGGGTGTCTGGGCGCTGCGCCTATCGGGGAACACCACGTGGCTAAACCATAGATATTTTCGACAAAGGACCATCCCTCATGACCCCGCTGAAAATCGGCGCCTGCCTGAAATCCTGCCAGATCACCCATCACCGGGACTGGCTGTTTGACGCTGACCGTGACATTGAAATTCAGGACTTCATGTCCCACACCGCCCTGACCGAAGAGCGCCATGATCGGATCGAGGCGGTCAAAACCGCGTTGCGGGGGCATCAGGGACGCGTGGGCATCCACGGCCCTTTTGAGGGGCTGGACATCGACAACAAGGACGCGGAATTGCGCCCGCTAATCACCAAACGCTTTTTGCTAGCCGTCGAAGCGGCGGCGGCAATTGGCGCGCGCCAGATGGTTCTGCATTCGCCTTATACACTGTGGTATCAGAACAATGTGCTGGCCTCTCCTGATTATGCCGAGGACAAGCTGGGGCGCATTCATCAGGTGCTGGCCCCGGTGGTCAAACAGGCCGAGGTCGAAGGCGTGACGCTGGTGATTGAAAACATCATGGATGTGGATCCCGCCACCCGCCGGATGATGGTGGACAGCTTTGCCTCCCCTGCGATTGCCCTGTCGATTGACACGGGCCACGCGCATCTGGCACGCCGCATGTCTGGTGCACCGCCCGTGGATTATTTTGTCCGCGACGCAGGTGCACAGCTGTCCCATGTCCACCTGCAGGATCTGGATGGCCACGCCGACCGCCACTGGGCACCCGGCGAAGGGGAAATCCACTGGACCGAGGTGTTCCGCGCCCTGGGGGAATGCCCCAACAATCCACATCTGGTGTTGGAGCTGCGCAACAACCGCGACATCCCCAAGGGCTTTGGCTATTTGCAGTCCCTTGGGGTGGCCTGCTGATCAGCGGTACTTTTCGATAAAGGCATCAATTTCAAGGGCGCGGATGTCTGGCAGCGCGGCCTTGTATTTCTCCCGGCTCCAGTCCCAGACGGCGATCTCTTGCAAGGCATCCGCCTGCGCATCCGTGAAACGGCGTTTGATCTCGCGCGCGGGCACGCCGCCCACCACGGTGTAGGGCGCGACGTCGCGGGTCACAACGGCCCCGGCCCCGATCACAGCGCCTGCGCCGATGGTGACGCCAGCGGTCACGGTGACCCCATGGCCGATCCAGACATCATGGCCGATGGTCACCCAGTTTTCCCGCCGCCAGTCAAAGAAGTCATGATCGTCTTCACCCAGCCCATAAGCCTCGGCACGATAGACAGAGTGATGCTGGACCGCGCGCCATGTGGGGTGGTTGCCGGGGTTGATACGGGTGGCATTGGCAATCGAACAGAACTTGCCAATGGTGGTCCAGACCACATGGCAGTGTTGGGTGATATAGGAGTAATCCCCCATCTCAGAGGACTTCATCTGCGTGCCCTTCCCGACCTCAGTCCAGATGCCCAGTTTGCAGTCTGTGACACTGGCCTCGGGATGGATGGTGGGGGTCTCGCTCAGGTGGTTTTTGGATCCGGCGCCGCTCATGTCTTTCTGTCCTTTGGCTGGGATTTACGGAGAGATCTCCGCGATAAAGCGGTTGATCTGTTTGAAACTGGTCAGATGGCATTTTGGGATCTGCGCCTGTTCAAACAGCGCGCGTTTCTTGCCTTGGCTGGGGCGATGGATACGGATGATGAACCACAAAAAGCCCGGCAGATTGGCAAGCTGTTCCGGGCAACCGTCCTGCATGTCAGGGCGGGTTTGCCCGCGGTCCTTCACCGTCCTGCGTAAAACCCGCAAGAGGCGCACCACCAACGGGGCATCCACCCAGATCAACAGATCCGCCCGCGCCAGCCGTTTGGCATAGCTGGTAGAGTGCCCACCTTCGAACACCCATTTGGGCTGGGCAATGATGCGCTCAACGATGGGCATTTTTTCGGCCTTGTCGCGTTCCTGCCAGCCCGGCAGCCAGTGAACCTCGCGGTCCATGTGAAAGACCGGCAGATCCAGCGCCGCGCCCAGACGGCGGGCCAAGGTGCTCTTGCCTGAGCCCGGCCCGCCGATGATCATGATGCGCTTGGCATCCTTGATGTTGGTCATTTTGCTCCGTCCCAGGTTCCGATGATCTTGGACCGGATTAAACCTGAGAGAGAGTCGATGATATAGACCATGGCGATGATCAAAAAGATGATTGACCAAGCTTCGGCCCATTTATAGGCGGCGATCCGGTCTGACAGCAAAAACCCGATACCACCTGCGCCGACGATTCCCAGGATGGTGCCGGACCGCACATTGGATTCAAACTGGTAGAGCAGGATTGACAGCATGACCGGGTTCACCTGGGGTGCGATGCCAAAGCGGATTTCCTGCAGGCGCGAGCCGCCCGAAGCCTTGACCCCTTCGACCGGTTTGCGAGAGGTGTTTTCGATCGCCTCGGAAAACAGTTTGGCAAAGGTTCCGATTTCGGACACGGCAATCGCCAGGATCCCGGCCAAGGGGCCCAGTCCAAAGGCACGGATGAAGATCAGCGCCAGGATCAGGGTTTCAAAGGCGCGGATCACGTCATAACCGCGGCGCACCCCTAGGCGGAAAAAATTCAACCGGTTGATGTTGCGCGCGCCCAGAAAGGACAACGGAAACGCGATGGTTGCGCCCAGGATTGTGCCCATAAAGGCGATGGAGAGCGTCTCTCCCAGACCTTTGAGGATCTCGGAAAACTCTTCCCATGTGGTCCAGATGTAAGGCGGGAACATGAAGGACAAGACATCGCCCAACCGGCCCAGACCCATCCAGATCCGCCAGGGGCTGAAGTTGAATGCCCAGAAGCAATATCCCATCAGCGCCGCAAAGACCCCCCAGCCGATATAGCGGAGCAAGCGCTGGTTCAGGGGTTCCGAAAACGCACCGGGCACACGGGCGCGGGCGTCTGCGATGTCTTGGTCCGAAATCTTTGTGGACGCGCTCATGATTTGTCCTCCAGGCCGATGATTTTGTGGCGGATTTTCTCTGACCCAAAGTCGATCAGGATCACGGTCACAAGGATGATGAGGAACAGGGCCGACAGGTCGGTATATTCCTGAAAGCTCATTGCGGTGCGAAACTCCTGCCCCAGACCACCAGCGCCGACGTAGCCGATGATTGAAGACGAGCGGACGTTGATTTCAAACCGCAGCAGAGTATAGCTGATGATGTTGGGCAGCACCTGCGGCACGGCCCCGTATCGGATCTGGTCAAACCAGCTACCGCCTGCCGCTTTCACCCCTTCCAAGGGGCGCATGTCGATGTTTTCATTCACTTCGGAGTAAAGCTTGCCCAAAGCGCCGCAGGAATGGAGCGCGATGGCCAGAACACCGGCCAGAGGACCAACCGAAAAGCAAAAGACAAAGATCAGCGCCCAGACCAGATCCGGCACGGTGCGTGCAATCTCCAGATAACGGCGGCTGATCCACAAAACCCAGCCGTTGGGGGCCAGATTGCGCGCTGCTGGGAAGGACAGCAAAAAACCTCCAATGACGCCAAAAACAGTGGCCATAAAGGCAATCAGGATGGTTTCCAGCAGCAGTTTCAGCCAGATCTGCCAGCGCCAGAACCATTCGCCAAAATCGGCACCAAAGCTGTCCCAGCGCAGCGTGGGAAATGTCTGTGACAGGTAATCACCCAGGCGCGGAATGCCCGCCGGGATGATCCAGCGCCAGTCGCGCGATCCATCCGGCAGGGTTACTTGCGTAACCTTAAAGAAATCGCCCATCCAGGAGGCGGCGGCAAAGGCCAGGGCAAAGATCACTGTGCCCACCAACCACGACCGGCGCGCGGCGCGGCGTTTGGCGGCATAGTCGCGTTCAAACTGGCTGAGGGGGGCGCTGTCAGTCAGCGCGGCTCCGCCCGCAGCAGGGTCAGCCATGAGGGTCATGGGGGCCTCGTCGTTTTGGGGTCGTTGGACACAAAAGAAAGGGCGCGGCAGGCGCGCCCTTTTTGAGGTTTGCGTGGGGGCTTAGGAACCCGCGCGGCGCTGTTCCTTGATCCAGGCGCGCATGTCGACGATCCACTGGTAACGCTCTGCGTCAACACGCTGGAAGCCAACCTTTGGGTTTTCGTCTTCGGGGTCAAAAGAGGAATAGAGCTTGAAGCCTTCCTCATCCTCGGCCGCGAATTTTTCCAACGCAACGGTCACGTCTTCGATCATGCCTTCTGGCAGGTTCTTGCGGAAGGTCCAGGGACCGGTGGTGATTTCAGGGCTTTGCCAGATCTTGCAGATTTGGCCCGGCTCGATCATGCCTTTGGCTTCCATACGCTGATAGATGCCGTTGACTTCGTTGTTCTGATAGGTCGACGCGGTGTCAAAGGTGCCGTTGTACACGCCTTGCACGTCTGCCTCGTGGCTGCCGCCAAAGGTTACGGTGCCAAAATGCTCTTCTGGCTTGAACCCTTCTTTGTTGACCATGTTCCAGTAAGGAACCGCATAGCCGGAAGTGGAGTCAGGGTCGGCAAAGGCGTGAACCTTGCCCTTGGCATCTTCCAGCGATTTGATGCCGCTGTCGCAACGGGTCACAACGATGGAGTAATAGCCGGTGGTGCCGTCTTTTTTGACGTCGGTCAGGGTTGGGACCACACCGCCGTCTGTGGCCGTATACGCCGCCGCATAAGACGAGGAACCCAGACGCGCGATTTCGATCTGATCCGCTGCGAGAGCCTGGATCACACCGTCATAGTTGCCAGCGGTGAAGATCTCGACTTGGATGCCCAGTTCATTTTCCAGGAACTCTTCCAGCGGGGTGTAACGCGCGATGCGGTCTTTTTCGTTCTCGCCCGACAGAACGCCGAATTTCAGAACCTGATATTGGTCTTTCCAACCTTCAGCCAGTGCCGGGGTTGCAACGAGGGCCGCAAGAGCGGCTGCAGTGATGAAACGCATGTGGAACTCTCCCTGTTCGCGTTTAGTCGGTAATCGTTAAGCAGGAACGGCGCTGCGCACGGCGGTGGAGGTCACGGCGGCGTTGAAATCGCGCAGACCTTCGATGCCGTAGATGTCGCGCACCACATCATCGGTCAGCTGCGCCGCGGTGCCGTCAAAAAAGACGCGGCCCTGACGCATGGCGATAATGCGGTCGCAATAGGCGCGGGCTGTGTCGAGCGTGTGCAGGTTCACCAGAACAGTGATGCCGTCTTCGCGGTTGATGGTTTTCAACCCATCCATCACCAATGTGGCATTGGCGGGATCGAGCGAGGCGATGGGTTCATCCGCAAGCATGATGCGCGGCTGTTGCACCAGGGCCTTGGCAATGGCGACGCGCTGTTGCTGCCCCCCGGACAGGGTGCCTGCGCGCTGCAGAGCCTGTGGCACCAGATCCAAACGGTCCAGCGCGCGAATGGCCATGGCGCGTTCTTCATCGGTGAATTGCATCGCCATAGACGACAAGAAACTGTGTTCCGCCAGACGCCCGATCAGGACATTGGTCAGAACATCCAGACGGTCAACCAGGTTGAACTGTTGAAAGATCATCGCGCAATCACGCCGCCATTGGCGCAGCGCCTTACCTTTAAGCGCGGTGACTTCGGTCTCTCCAAACGAAATCGACCCCGAAGTGGGGTCGATCAAACGGTTCAAAAGACGCAGCATGGTGGATTTACCGGCGCCGGATCGGCCAATCACGCCGACAAACTGGCCCGGCTCAATCGAGAGCGAGACATTGTCGACGGCGTAGGTCTCGCCAAACTGGCGGGAGACATTTGTCAAAGTCAGGGCTGAGGTCATCTCGGTGGCTCCCAATCGATTCATTCGAATGTTTAGCCGAGAGATACGCGCCTCAGATGACGCAGCGCCGACAGGTGCGTGACGATCCGGCGATGCTTTTGCAACAGTCCGGTAACACGCCCGTTACTTGGCCGCCGCCACGGCAGCCTGTTGAACCTGTGGCAGCTGGCCTGTGGTATGGACCAGACGACCCGCGCAAAAGGTGGCGATGACGCGGGCAAACGGCTGGCGCTGCACCACGGCGATATCGGCCCGCAGACCCACCGCAATTTGGCCCCGATCCGTCAGCCCAAGCGCCCGCGCCGGGTTGGACGAAATCAGTGCCACAGCCCCTGCCAGACCTTTGGGATCTGTTTCGGACAGCGCCATCACCGCAGCCAGCATGGCCGCCGGGTGGTAATCTGCGGCCAGAATATGCAACAGCCCCTTGGCATGGGCTTCTCGCGCCGAGAGATTGCCGGAATAGCTTTTGCCGCGCATCGCATTGGGGGCGCCCATTGCCGTCAACATGCCCCGGCTGGTTGCAACCTCGGCGGCCTCAAAGGTCACCGGGAACTCGCTGATGACCGCGCCAATGTCGGCCATCAGATTGGTCTTGTCCCGCGTGTCATCGTCATGGCTGGCCAGCGCCACGCCGTTTTGACGGCACAGATCCGACACTGCCTGCAGATTGGCCAGAATGACCTCTTGGGGCCGTGAGCCCTGGGCGATGCGGGTGGTGACGCGCTGGCGAGCGTCAACCTCGGACAGGCCCTCGTTTTTGGCGATATTGCGGATGTAGCGTTCCACATCGCGGTATTGCCCCTGCCCCGGCGTGTGATCCATGACTGAAACCAGGTCAACCTGACCATCGCGGATCAGATCGGCCAGCACCTCAACCGCGTTGTCAAAGGTGATATCAAATCGCGCGTGGATGCGGTGGTCGATGCTGCAGGTGTCGCGCAACGCGTGGAGGTCACGGATTGTGCCGCTGGTGTGTTCAAACGAGCGTCGCTCACCAAAGGCGGCCCCGCGCGAAAAGCTGACGGAGGCATAGGCCGTTGTCACCCCGGCTGCGGCCAGACGGGTGTCCAAATGGGGCAGCGCGACTTCCATCGGGAAATCGACACCGGGGCGGGGTTCCAGCTCCACCTCGATCATGTCGCCATGCATGTCGATAAAGCCGGGCATCACCAAAGCGCCGTGACAGGCGATCCCGTCGGCCACCGGCTGGTCGCGGATCTCCGCAATCACACCGTTTTCAATCGCCAGCGCGCCACGGGGGATCACCCGGTCGGGCAGGACAAGAGAGACATCAGACAACCACATCTTGGCGTTCCTCGATCTGAGAGGTTTCAGGGGTCAGGTCGATCACGCGGTCGATCAGATCGGCCACATCATCGGGGTGGTGAAAGACACCAATCATCGCGGTGCCATTTGATTTCAGCTCGGCCAGCCGCGCCACCAAGGCCGCGCGCGCTCCGACGTCCAGCGAAGCGGTGGGCTCATCCAGCAAGAGCAGTTTCTGCGGCAGGATCAGCGCACGGGCCAGGTTGACCTTTTGCTGTTCGCCGCCGGAAAATGTGGTGGGATAGGCGCGCCACAGGCTTTCCTTGACCCCAAAGGCGGCCAGCCAGTGGCGGGCTTCGTCCAATGCGTCCTGAGCCGAGCGCCCGGCCAATCGCAAGGGTTCGGCCACCAACGCCTCGGCCGAGACACGCGGGCGCGCGGTCAGGAACTGGGTGACAAAGCCAATTTCAGTGCGCCGCAAGAGCGCCAGATCCACATCCGCCGCGCGCAACAGATCAATCACGCCGTGGTGTGAATGAAACAGCGCCTGACCGGATTGGGCCAGATAGGTGCGATAAAGCGTGCGCAGCAAGGTGGATTTTCCCGCGCCGTTTTTCCCTTTGAGCAGAAGGAACTCACCTGCGCGCAGGTCAAAGGACACATCCGAAAATGCCGCAAACTGGCTGTCCAGATGATGCATGGTGAAGCCTTTGGACAGGCTTTGGACCTCAAGAACGACACTCATAGCTTTGCGTGCACCAATTGTTGCGTATAGGGGTGTTGCGGATCCTGGAAAATCTGGTCCACCAGGCCGGCTTCAACCACCTGCCCCCGGCGCATGACCATAACGCGGTCGGCCAGAGTGCGGATGACGCCGAGGTCGTGGGAGACCAGAACCATGGTGATCTGCCGCTCTTGTTGCAAACGTTTAAGCGTATCCAGCACCAAAGCCTGCACGCTGACGTCCAATCCGGTGGTCGGCTCATCCAGCAGCAGCAGCGCGGGCTCCAGCGCGATCGCCTTGGCCAGTTGGACCCGCTGCTGCATCCCGCCCGAAAGCTCGCGCGGCGGTGCGTCCAGCCGGTCCAGCGGAAATTCAGATGCAGCCAGCGCGTCCATGGCCTTGGCCCGCAGGGTGGCAAAGCGGCGCTCACCTGCGACCAGCAAACGTTCGGCCACATTGCCGGAACTGGAATGGCCCATCAGCAGCCCCAGATGCGGGTTCTGATAGACAATGCCAATCCGTTTGGCACAAAGCATCCGGCGTTCAAACCGGTCCAGATCAAACAGATTGCCGGTGACCTCGGGCAGATCCAGCGTATAGGTTCCGTTGTCCGGGATCTCCTCCAGGTTCATCATCCGCAATAGCGTGGATTTGCCGGACCCGCTTTCGCCGACAATGCCAAGAACCTCACCGGCATAGACGGTGGCCGAGACGTCCTGAACGGCGGTCACCGGACCATAGGTTTTGTTGACGCCCCGGATCTGCAACAGAGGCTGCGCCGTCACCAGCTGTGGCGCGTTTTGAGCCAGCGTCATGGGGTGTCCTCCATCTGGCCGTTCTGATACCAGGTCTCGCCCCTCGCATCCGGTTCACCCTGTGCGGTGCGGATGTGTTTGACACCATATTCACTGTCCGAGATTTCATGCAGCGCGCTGCCATCGGGTTGCGGGATTTCGTTCATGAAAAACCCCTCTGCCCCAGAGCGGTAACAGGTCAGCTGCCCGTGCTCTTCGACACGATACGGCACATCGTCAAAGACCAGCGGTTCGACGCGGGTAAAGGGCGGCACTGCAAAGATACGCTTTTCCCGCCCGGCTGACAGGATGGTCAGATGTTTGGCCATATGAAGTTTCGGCACATCCCAGCGGGGAATGGGCGATGGTGTCATCACGTGGCGGCCATTGACCATCGAGGGGTAGCTGGCCCCTTGCATCACCCGACCGGACCGCACAATCTGTTCATAAAGCTGCAGCCACATGCGCCCGTAATCCGCATCACCGTGCATCTGGCGGGCGATGGACATATTGGGTTCAACGGGGCGCAGGGGTTCCGGGTTGGGCACCTGCAGGACCAAGATCTGATCGGCGCGCAGCTTTTCCTCGGGGATGCGGTGGCGGGACTGGATCAGATCGGCGTCCAGCGTATCAAGCGTGGTGGGCGCGCCGGACACACGGGCCAGAAACCGCCGGATCGAGGCGGCATTGACGCTGTCATCGGCCCCTTGATCGATGACCTTGACCCGCGTTTTCGGGTTGATCAGCGTCAGCGATACCTGCAAGCCGCCCGTGCCCCAGCCCCGCGCCATCGGCACCTCACGACTGGCATAGGGCATCTGGCATCCGGGCACCGCCACCGCCTTGAGCATCTTGCGGCGCAACTCGCGTTTGGCCGATGGATCCAGAAACCCATAGCTCATCGGCTCCCAGGGTTTGGTGAGTGAGGACAGGCTCATGTGGCTGGCTCCTCTTGCTTGGAATTGGCGTTTTTGGAATTGGCATCACGCATCGCATCAAGCGATGACTGAAAGGTCACGTAATGCGGCAGTTTGAAGTGGATGCAGAAGCCTGAGCTTTCGACCCCTTCGGTGTGATAGAGGTAGAACTCCTCCTCGGTCGCTGACCCTTTTTCAGCGCCAGCACTGTTCAGATCCAGCGTAGCAGCCGCGATGCATTTCACCTCGTTCCACCCCAGTGTCGCAGCAAAACCAAGCTGCAGCTTGTCACCGGATTTCGACACCACCTCGGCCTGCGACACCTTTACCCGCCCTGCCGAAAACACGGTGCCTTTGGGGTGTTTGACCATCACCTCCGCCTCGGCCAGGCGCAGTTCGTTGACGGTGGGATGCGCCTTCCCATAGCCGCGCATGGCCGCATAGCCCAAAGCGAGCGTGCTGCCGGTTTCAGCCCGTGCGAGGCTTTGCAGGGAATGGGCGCGTTTGGCCGGAAACAGCAGCGGCTCGCGGGTGATGTCGGGAATGTCTTCGGGCGCGGTTGTATCCGGTTCTGGCAGGTCCACCAGATCATTGGCCGCCTGCCAATGCGCGACCGAGGGCTGTTTGGCCGGTGCGGGCGTTTCCGCAGGCTCCACAGCGGCGGGGGTATAGGGTGTGCCGGTCAGAACTTCAGTGGCCAGTAATCGGTGGGCGTAATCCAAGGTCGGCCCCAGAACCTGCCCGCCCGGAATATCCTTGAACGCGGCTGAAATCCGGCGATGGGTCACCAGATCCTCTTGTGCAACAGGCTCGGCCACTTGCAAACGCGGCTGTGTGGTTCGCCAGGCGCGCAACAGCAACACCGCCTCATAAAGCTCGCCACCAGTCTGCGCCAGCGCCAGCGCGGCAATGTCAGGGTCATAAAGCGAGGCTTCGCCCATGACCCGGTCCACCAGATAAGGCATGGCACGGCGGATTTCTTCCACACGGGCTGCGTCGATCTCGCCCATTTCGGCGCGAAACAACCGTTCCGCCTGATCAATGGCGCGTTCGCCGCCCCGTGTCGCAACATAGGCCATCAGAACACCTCAACCATTGTGGAGCGCGGGATGCCCATCACATCCGCACCGTCCAGCAGAAATAGATCAAACCCCATCGGATACCGGATCAGGTCGCGCCGTGCGGACCAGAACTCATTGGGCAGTCCCGTGATTGTGACATCCAACGTGGTTTCAATGCCGGGCCCGCTGAGCCGCAGAGTCTGGGCCTGGCTCTGGGACAGACCCGCCTGTATCACCACAGTTGCGCCGTCATCGGGGTAAAGATCGCTGCCAAGCGACAGCAGATTCAGAAGGGCCAGATCGCTTAGCGCGCCCAGAAACAGGTGATCGGCCTCTTGCGGCTCCACCATCAGCGCGCCGGTCTGGCGCAGCATTGCCCCAAGGCCGGGGTCCGCACTGAACACTCGACATTCCCGGTCGATCAGCGCCTGGATGATTTCTGCTTCGCCTGGTGCTGCCAGCCTGTGGATCTGTCCAGGGCGGCTGAGCGCGCCCAAAAGTGCTGCAAAGTTTTGATTGGCGCGGGTCTCATCCGGCGTTGGGATGGGCTGCATCAGAAGGTCTCCATATCCACACGGGTGGCTTCGATCCGACATAGGGTTTCGTGATCCTCGGCCTGTTGCCGCGCCTGCTGATCCGCCAGAAACGCTTGGCACTGCGCAACTGCGATGCCTGCATCCAGCGCCAGATCCACCAGCGCCATGGCCATCGCAGCCTCAAGATCGCGATCCCGGCGCATGCCATATCCCTGATGGTCGCCACATTTCACATGGGCTTCGCTGACCAGCACCTCGCCTAGATGAAACGCGGTGCCCTGAGCCGTGTCGCGCATGGGCAACATCACCAGACCGGTGCGGCTTTGCAGAACCTCAAGCGGCCCAAGCAAAGGCAAAAGGGTTTCAGCAAAAGCTTTAATCTGATCTGACGCGCTGCGGGCAAGCACCGACAGAACCACGTCATGGGACCATTGCGGTGTGGCTCCATCCATTGCCTAATCCTCGATCCCGATGGTGAATTTCACCCGCACGGCGGACCAGATCACCTGTTTGAAGCTGATCGGCGTGCCATCCACCAAAGTGTCAATCGCGCGCACTACCATAACCGGCGTATGCGGATGCTGTTTCAGCTGCTTGGCCTCATGGGGGCGCGCAATCCGGCTGTGCAGCGTGGTTTCGCCCCGCAGGTAGTCATCAATGCCATAGGTCTTGTACGTGTCGGTCACCGAGCCCAGCACATCGCTGCGGCTGGTGAAATCCGGGAAACGTTCCGCATCGTGATAGGAGGTTCCGAAATTGATCGGCAGACCATTGGCCAAGGACATGCGGCGGTTCTCGACCACAGGTGCCCCTTCGACCAGGTTCAGCGCTTCGGCCACACGGCGGCGGGCCGGTACGATCTCGGCTCCCAAAAGCTCCCGCGCGATCTGAACCTCTGCGCCCTGCCCCTGCAGATTGCGACGCAAGCGAGTGCGTTTGCCGATGGTATATTCCAGTAGCGGGCCAGACTCGACAAAAGTTCCGCGCCCCTGTTCGACACTCAAGGAGCCTTCACGGGCCAGCTCGGCCACCGCACGGCGGACCGAGTGTCGCCCAGCCCCGTATTTATCCACCAATTCGGGTTCCGTGGGCAGGCGGTCACCTGGTTGCAAAACACCGGTTGAAATGTCATGAGCAATTGCATCCCGCACATGACGCCATTTTTCTTTGAGCATAGTTCACCATTCATTCGAATGAATGCAGGCTATGACGCTGGGGTAACAGGTGGATGACACCGGATTGAAAGTTTTGCCAAAGCCTGCGCCCGCGCGCGCCCATATGTCAGCCGCGCGAATTGGGCACAGAGCTCAGGCAGATGGGTGCGCGGCAAAGACCTCCTTGGCGATGAACAACCCGTTCAGGGCCGCCGGAAACCCGGCGTAGACCGCCATCTGCATCAGGGTCTCGGTAATCTCTTCGCGGGTCAGGCCCACGTTCAATCCGGCCTCGATATGGATCCGCAGCTGAGGTCCTGCGGTGCCCATCGCCGTCAGCGCCGCAATAGTGGCCAGCTCCCGATCCCGGTGGCTGAGCCCCGGACGGCTGTAGATATCGCCAAAGGGAAATTCAAAAAGATAGGTGGCAAAATCCGGTGCGATATCTGCCAGCGCATCGATCACCCGCTGACCTGCCTCGCCGTCAATTTCGGCCAATGCGCGTTTGCCCCGCTCCAGCCGGGTTTTATTCAAAGTATCTGTCATATTGCGTCCTTTCCTGTCGCGGCATTCTGGCCGCGGATTGCTGACGCTTTGACCGGTAACGGGGTGGAGCGGCTTCAGGTCAAACAAAATCGCCCAACAAAAAAGACCCCGCATGCGGAGAACATGCAGAGCCTCAATAATCAGCGAGCTGTGGGCGCTTAGCCTTCGATCATATCCACACGGGTGGCGTGGCGGCCGCCTTCAAACTCGGCCCCTAGGAAGGCATCGACGATTTCCATCGCCAGGCTTTCGCCAACCACACGCGCGCCGATGGACAGGATCTGTGCGTTGTTGTGCTCGCGGATCATCCTGGCCGAGAACGGATCGGCGCAGACCCCGCAGCGGATGCCGGGCACTTTGTTGGCGGCCATCATGATGCCTTGGCCTGTGCCGCACAGGATAATGCCCAGATCCGCCTCACCGGCGGCCACATGTTCCGCGGCCGCTTTGCCGTGGATTGGGTAATGGGTGCTTTCGGGGGTTTTCGGGCCAATATCTGTGACCGTATGGCCCAGGCTTTCGGCGTGTTTGGCAATGGCTTGGCGCAGCTCAATCGCGGCGTGGTCGCTGGAGAGGACGATGCGTTTTGGGTTGCTCATGGGCGGGGTTCCATCTGGCTGTCAGGGCTGTGGCGTGTCGATACCCAGTCAAGCGGCGAAGGTCCAGTGGTTCGCATCCGGCGTCACGTCCCCTTTGGCAATGGACGTGTTTTAAATGTCGCTTTACCGTTAACCGCGACCTATTGGAGATCATAATTTGCTGACAATGCTCGATGTACAGCCCGAAGAGCTGGATGAGGCCGAAAAAACCTTTGTGACCAATATCAGGGAATACGGTTGGGCCGCGACCCATGTGGCCGAAGAGGCTGATTTGCTAGGGTTTTCCTACACAACCGGATTTTGGCATCACTTTGGTCAGCCTGAATTGATCCTGTTTTCACTACCGCCAGAAAGTGCACATCAGATCTTTTGGATTTTCGCTGAAGCCTATGAGGCCAAACAGACCTTCCCTGAAGATCAGCCCTTTGAGGGCGTATTGGACCAGTGGGACGTCATCCTGAAAACGGTATCCAAAGGACATTATCCTTGCTACGTCAACTGGAGCAGATGGTTCTACAACGGAGAGGATTTCCCACAACAACAGCTGTTTTTTCCAGCGGCCACCGGGGATTTTCCGTGGGAGCCAAACGCGCCAGAAGACTTCGTGAACCTTCAACCGAACCTCAGCAAGCCGTTGGCGAAGTAAAACCCTAAACACCATCAAGGTTGAACCAACAAAAGAAAAACCCCGCGCCGGTGGGACGCGGGGTTTGATTTCAGGACACCGTATGACAAATCAATTGTTCTGACGCTGGGCCTCGATCTCGCGCCATTTGGCAACGTTGGCGTTGTGTTCGGCCAAAGTCTCCGCAAAGGCGTGGCCACCAGTGCCATCCGCGACAAAGAAGATGAAGTCGGTGGTGTCCGGGTTCACCGCAGCTTCGAGCGAGGCAAGTCCCGGGTTGGCGATGGGGGTCGGCGGCAGCCCCTCGATCACATAGGTGTTCCATGGGGTGGCGCGGCGCAGTTCGCTTTGACGCAAGCCACGGCCCAGCACCCCTTTGCCTTCTGTCACACCATAAATAACGGTCGGGTCCGTTTGCAGGCGCATGCCGCGATTGAGACGGTTGGTAAAGACCGAAGCCACCTGTCGCCGTTCCGAGGCGACGCCGGTTTCCTTTTCAATGATTGAGGCAAGGATCAGCATCTCTTCGGGTGTGGTCACGGCGGCATCCGGGGCGCGGGTGGCCCAGGCGGCTGCGACGCGTTCCTGCTGACGGGTGACCATATCGGCCAGAACCTCAGCACGAGGCGTGCCGGGGCGCACCTCATAGCTGTCCGGGGCCAGCGTCCCTTCGGCGGGCAGATCCCCTGCAGCGCCATCCAGAACGTCCAGGGCGTTCAACGCCTCAACCACCTGCCAGCTGGTAACACCTTCGGCCAGCGCAATGCGATACCGGGTGTCGCCTTCGCCGCGCACGCGGGTGTAATCCACGGGTGTTTCATCAACGCCCGGCTGGAATTCAGCCCGCTCCACAAAGCGGTTGGTGGCCGGATCCAGCTCGCGCACCTCGGCCAGAACGCGGGTCACGCCGACGCGGTACACAACCTCGGTCCCGCAAGTCGAGGCACCGCCACGGGTGATCTGATCCGTGATCCCTTCCATCGAGGTGCCGGGTTGAACCAGATAGCTGCCGGCCTTCAACTGACTGGTCTTGTCCGCATATTTCGCACCAATGCGAAAGATCGGAGCCGAGGAGACCGCGCCCTCTTCTTCCAGTTTCTCGCTCACACGGGTGATATTGCTGCCGCGTTCCACACGCAGGCAGATGGCGGCCTCCAACGGGCCGTCAGAGGTGTATTGCGACTGGCCCCACAGGATGACGCCGCCCAGAAGGAACAGCGCCACCGCAAGGACGGTCAGCATATTGGAGGCCAGGCTGCGCCACATTTATTTGAACTTCCCAAAGATCACAGAGGCATTGGTGCCGCCAAAGCCAAAGGAGTTTGACAGGGCGACATCGATCTTGCGCTCGCGTTTTGCGTTGGGGGCCAGATCAACTGGGGTATCTACGGCCGGGTTGTCCAGGTTGATGGTCGGCGGGGCAACTTGATCGCGAATCGCCAGGATCGAGAAGATCGCCTCGATCGCGCCTGCGGCCCCCAGAAGGTGGCCGGTCGCCGATTTGGTCGACGACATGGTGACATTGCCCGCGTGATCGCCCAGCATGCGCTCCACCGCGCCCAGTTCGATGACATCCGCCATGGTCGAAGTGCCGTGTGCGTTGATATAGTCCAGATCTTCGGGCTGCATTTTGGCGCTGGCCAATGCGACCTTCATGGAGCGTTCCGCACCATCACCATCCTCAGACGGAGCGGTGATGTGATAAGCGTCACCGGACATGCCATAGCCCAGCACCTCGGCATAGATCTTGGCACCGCGCGCCTTGGCATGGTCATAGTCTTCCAGAACCACAATGCCTGCGCCCTCGCCCATGACAAAACCGTCGCGGTCTGCATCATAGGGGCGGCTGGCAGATTTAGGGTCATCCGCACGTTTCGTCGACAGCGCCTTGCAGGCATTAAAGCCCGCGATGCCGATCTCGCAGATTGCGGCCTCGGCACCGCCGGCGATCATCACCTCGGCGTCACCTGCGCGGATCATGCGGGCTGCATCGCCAATGGCATGCGCGCCAGTGGAACAGGCGGTCACAACCGAGTGGTTTGGACCTTTAAATCCATGCCGGATCGAAACCTGACCGGAGATCAGGTTGATCAGTGCGCCAGGAATAAAGAAAGGCGACACCCGGCGCGGGCCTTTTTCTTGGATCATCACGGCAGTGTCGGCAATCGACGACAGGCCGCCAATGCCCGAGCCGATCATCACGCCAGTGCGCAGACGGCTTTCTTCGTCTTCCGGCGTCCAGCCTGCGTCCTGGACCGCCATCTCGGCGGCTGCGATCCCATAGAGGATAAAGTCGTCGATCTTCTTCTGATCTTTCTTGATCACCCAATCGTCCGGGTTGAAGGTCCCGTTAGAACCATCGCCCCGCGGAACTTCGCAGGCGTAGGTCGTTGCCACGCCGCTTGCCTCAGCATCAAACAGCGTGATCGGGCCGGCTCCGGACTGACCTTCCAACAGACGGGACCATGATTCCTCGACGCCGCTCGCCAGCGGAGTTACCAGACCCAATCCTGTCACAACTACTCGACGCATTCCTTGCTCTCCTTTGCCTCGGCAATACCGGACCCAAATAGCTTGGAATGGTTGGTAGGTGCAAGTGGCGGTTAACCTGACGGTAAACTCCTGCCGGAGGCTCGGAATCGATATTCCCGCGTAAATTCCCCTTTGTTTTAACCTTTGAGAAAGCTTTGCACCTCTAAGTTGAGGTCAATGGGTATGCGACCACCCATAAAAACGCCCTGTTTTGGTTCCAAGGGTGCTATCGCGCGGGTTGTGGACCCCCTGCTGCAACCCGCGCATTTATTGTTCTACACTTTCCCAGATCAAGTTGCGCCCAGATCCAGGTCTGCATTTTTTCAACGAAAAGCCGCAACCCGCTCTGGCTCTGGTCTTGCCACGGTCAAAGCGCTGGCAAGGTCGAAATGCTGTTGCATCAGGGCTGTTCCCACCAAAGCGCCCGAGACATTGCGCAGATACTTCAACCGCGCGATGTCATCCAGACTGCGTACGACGCCGCTGGCGATCACCGGGGTACGCACCGCTGCGGCAAGGCCTGAAATCAAACCCAATGGCTCTTCGACCGCCTGAATGTCATTGTCGATGTCGGTGACAATAAACCCGGCAAGCGCCAACCCGTCATAGGCCCGCATCAATGCCCGTGGTTCCCAGGATCCTGAGTTGCGCCAGCCATCTGTCATCACCTTGCCCTGCCAGATATCTACAGAGATCACGATCTGTTCTGGAAAATGCACCGCGAGCTCGGTGATCTGGCGTGGATCGCGCGCGGCCAGGGTCGACAGGACCACGCGCCCAACGCCGCGATCGATCCAATCTGCGATATGCTGCTGTGTGCGCATGCCTCCGGCCAGTTGAACCGGGACCTGCGCCGCCCGCACCAGATCCGCCATCAAATCGGTCTGGCTGTAATCCCCCTGTACCGCATTCAGGTCGGAAATATGGATCCATTCCGCCCCAGAGGCTGCAAAATCTCGCACGCAGGCCATCGGATCGCTGTGCCAGATCACCGGGTCATCCAGGCATCCCTGTTCCAATAAGACGCACGACCCGTTCAAGATTTGAAGTGTTGGAAAAATCATCATGGTCTGCGCCCTCCCCTTTGCGCGTCTCAGATGACCTGCCCCAAACTCATTGTTTTTGATCTGTTGCGCGACAGGGTATCACATTCAGAAATCCTGATGGGGTAAAATCCCGTCGCGGACAAAACACGCGTCTTTCCGCCCATTCGCCTTCCTGCAGCCCCAACGGATGGAGAACATCAGGCATAAAAAAAGCGCCGCCCGCAGATGGGGCAGCGCCATGAAAACACGGATGCGTTTTCGAACCGTTTGCTTAGGAAGCTTCGGTGATAAATTTGACTGCGTCGCCAAACGTCTGGATGGTTTCGGCCGCGTCGTCAGGGATTTCGATGCCGAACTCTTCTTCGAACGCCATAACCAGCTCAACGGTGTCCAGGCTGTCTGCGCCCAGATCGTCGATGAAGGACGCGTTCTCGGTCACTTTATCTTCTTCAACACCCAGGTGCTCTACAACGATCTTTTTAACGCGATCTGCGACGTCGCTCATGTCTTTTCCTCGTTTTTCAGGGCTCATCTGAGCCCGGTTTTGCCTTAGCCCGATCGGGATGGCATAGATTCGCCCGATCTGGGCAGGTGGCTCCCGGGATGGGAGAAGTGCACCGTGCCACATAAAAAATGCAGTCACAGGCGCGAATATGGGCCGCCCTATAACACAGACTGCAGCCGACGCAAACGTTTTCACATCGTTAATTCAGCTGCAGATCCGGCGACGCCACGTTCGCGTCAAAATGGTCAAGCTGCGGGGTAAAAACAAGGGTTACCCCGCCCAGGATGTTAAATCATCGCCATGCCGCCGTTGACGTGCAAGGTGGTGCCGGTGGTGTAACCTGCCTCATTTGACGCCAGATACAGAACCGCAGAGGCGATTTCGCTGCTTGCCCCCATACGGCCCGCTGGGATCTGAGTCAGGATGGCGTCTTTCTGATTGTCATTGAGTTTGTCGGTCATAGCCGTCGCAATAAAGCCCGGCGCCACAGCGTTGACTGTGATGCCGCGGTTGGCCACTTCATAGGCCAGAGATTTCGACATGCCGACCATGCCCGCCTTGGACGCGGCATAGTTGCCCTGGCCCGGATTGCCGGTGGCGCCCACAACGGATGAGATGTTGATGATGCGGCCCCAGCGCGCCTTCATCATGCCACGCAGCACACCCCGACACAGACGCATGGTCGAGGTGAGGTTCACGTCGAGAACGCTTTGCCATTCCTCATCCTTCATACGCATGAACAGGTTGTCGCGGGTGATGCCCGCGTTATTGACCAGGATGTCAACCGAACCCATCGCCTCAACCGCTTGTTTCGGCAGCGCTTCCACGGCTTCGGCGTCGCTCAGGTTGCAGGTCAGGACGTGGGCCCGATCGCCAAGTTCCGCCGCCAGCGCGTGCAGCGGGTCTGGCCGGGTGCCGGAAAGCGCAACGGTCGCACCCGCTGCGTGGAGGGCGCGCGCAATGTCGCCACCGATGCCACCGGATGCGCCTGTGACCAGGGCGTTTTTGCCTGTCAGATCAAACATGTGATATCCTCTATCTCAGATCGAAACGGGGCCGTATGTGCCGCCATCTCGCTTTTAAACTCTTAAGTTATGCGCCCGCCACTGCGGTGACGTTTTCCGGCGTGCCGACCTGTTTTGACACCAGCGCACGGTCGATTTTGCGGATCATACCCGACAGAGCCTTGCCTGCGCCGATTTCCCAAACCTCGGTCACGCCTTTGGCCGCCATCGCCTGCACGCTTTCGCGCCAGCGCACGGACCCTGTCACCTGCTCCACCAGCAATTCGCGGATCACGGCCGGGTCGGTCACGGCATCCGCGCGGACATTGGCAATCAGCGGCACGGCTGGCGCTTTGATCTCCACCTCTGCCAGCGCTTCGGCCATCACATCGGCGGCGGGCTGCATCAGCGCACAGTGGAAGGGCGCGGACACCGGCAGCATCACGGCGCGTTTTGCGCCCTTGTCCTTGGCAATCTCAGCCGCGCGTTCCACCGCGGCCTTGGTGCCGGATACAACCACCTGCGTCGGGTCATTGTCATTGGCCGCCTGGCACACGTCGCCTTGGGCAGCTTCGTCGGCAACCGCGCGCACGGCGTCCAGGTCCAGACCCAGGATCGCAGCCATTGCGCCCTCACCCACTGGCACCGCAGATTGCATTGCCTGGCCGCGTGTCCGCAACAAGCGCGCGGTGTCGGCCACCGAAATCGCACCGGCCGCTGCCAAGGCGGAATATTCCCCAAGGGAATGCCCGGCCACAAAAGACGCCGTGTCGATGGTGACACCTTCGGCTTCCAGCGCGCGCATCGCTGCCAATGAGGTCGCCATCAGCGCAGGTTGTGCATTCTGGGTCAGGGTCAGCGTCTCGATATCGCCGTCCCAGATCAGCTGGCTCAGGCTTTCACCCAGTGCCGCGTCCACCTCATCAAAGACAGCTTTGGCCGCCGGGTAGGCCTCTGCAAGCGCGCGGCCCATGCCAATTGTCTGGGCACCCTGCCCCGGAAACACAAATGCGATTGTCATCGTGACCTCGTCTAATTTCGCCATTTTGCCTGATTTACATGGGCTCGCTCAGAGGCACAAGGGCAGCGATAGAGACCCGAATGCCCGCTGCTGCCGACCAACCCACGTCCGGTGCAGATTAGATGTGCAGATTTATGTAATACACATTACTGCCTGCACCGGGAATCTTTGGATAAGACCGCTGCAACACAAGCCAGTTTTGGCCAGCTCACAAAGGACCCAAACCCGTGTCACTTCATAATACTTTCTCCAACTATGGAAGCCTCGCCAAAAGCTTTCACTGGGCGACAGTTTTGTTCATCTTTACCGCCTTTCCAGTGGGCTATTTTGCCAATGATCTGGCCCATCAGATCGGATCGGCCGATTTTGATGGCGACGCCGCTTTGATTGCGCGTGCAACGCTTTTGTTCTCGCTTCACAAAACCCTGGGCGTGGCCGCATTTTTTACGGCAATCGCCCGAATTCTGTGGATGCTGACCCAGCCCAAACCGGGTCTGTTGCACCCAGACAATAAACCCGAGGCACTGGTGGCTGAGGCGGTGCATTGGCTGCTTTATGCGATGATGGTTCTGGTGCCCCTGTCAGGCTGGATTATGCACGCTGCCGAAGTCGGCTATGCGCCCATCTGGTGGCCCTTTGGTCAGGGTCTGCCGTTTGTGCCCAAATCCGAGACCGTGGCGGAAGTTGCCGCCGGGGTGCATTGGCTGTTTGTCTGGACCTTGTTTGGCACCGTCGGCCTGCATGTGGCGGGGGCGCTGAAACACCATGTGATCGACCGCGACGCGACCTTGCGCCGGATGCTGCCCCGCAGTGGCACCGTGCCTATGCCGCCCGAACAAAGCCATGATGCAAAACCCCTGGGGCTGGCCGCTGCGGCCTTGGTTGCTGTCCTCGCCGTTGGCGCAAGCATCGGTGTCTTTGCAGGACATGATCATCATGACCACGGGCACGACCATGCGCATGAGCACAGCCATGAAGCGGATCATTCCACCGCTGCCGTATCTGCGCCCAGCACATCGGGTTGGAATGTGGTATCTGGCACCTTGGGCATTGACGTCCTGCAAGGTGGCAGCATTGTCAACGGCAGCTTTGCGTCCTGGCAGGCAGACATCCAGTTTGAAGATCCCGCCACCCCTGGGCCCGCAGGATCTGTTACTGTGACTATCGATATCCCCTCGCTTACCCTCGGTTCTGTCACCACTCAGGCCCTGGGACTGGATTACTTCCACGCCGAAGCCTTCCCGCAGGCGGTGTTTACAGCAGATATCGAAAAACTGGCTGAAGGCTATGAAGCGCGCGGGACCTTGACGATCCGCGACAAGACGCAGCCTTTTGTTTTGCCCTTTGCGCTGGAGATTGAAGGCGACACCGCCACAATGATCGGCGCATCCAGCCTGCAACGTCTGGATTACGACGTGGGACGTGCGCAACAGGATGAAAGCACGGTTGGCTTTACGGTTGATATCAACGTCGACCTCACAGCGCAGCGCAACCCTGCCAGCTGAGCAAGTCAGGGCACGAAAAAACCGCCGATCCATTTCTGGGTCGGCGGTTCGTTTTTTGCAGTTTAAGCAGGTTTATTCTGCTTTGCCTGCTTCGATGGAGATCTGGACCGGAATTTCGTCAGGAACAAACGGCACAAACTGGCCCAGGTTGTAGTCAGTCCGTGTCAGAGTGGTGGTGGCCGAGAAACCCGCCCATGGCTTTTTGTTCAGCGGGTGCTCATCGGTGGCCGCGTTCAGCTTGGCATCCAGCACAACGGATTTGGTAACACCGTTCAGGGTCAGGTCGCCTGTGATCTTGGCTGTTGTCTCGCCGGTCACTTCGATACCTGTCGAGGCAAAGGTGACCATCTCATCATCGGTGGCATCGAAGAAATCAGCCGACATGAAGTGTTCAAAACGCTTTTCCCAGCCGGTCAGCATGGTTTTAACTGGGAAAGCAACGGTCACAGAAGAAGCCGCTGGGTTTTCCTGGTCAAACATGATCTCGCCGTCAAAGCCGGAGAACATGCCGTAGATCTCGGAAAAACCAAGGTGGTCAAAATTGAAGATCACGTTGCTGTGGCCGGGGTCCAGGACGTATTTTTCTGGCGCGGCAACGGCCGCGGTTCCTGTGGTGGCAGCCAGCAGCGCAGCGGCGATCAAAGTGCGTTTCATTTGGGTGTCTCCATAAAATTCATATTGTGCGGAAAAGATGCCAGAATCCGCACAGTAATAAAGTCGTGTTTATTTAACAGTTTCTGTGTTCTAGAGCACAGAAACTGGCGGTTCTTGTGGATTCATGCAAAACGTTGCGGCTCATGGGCCGCAGATGGGGTCCGGTTGCCAATAATCAGGGCAAAACCTGCAAATGCTGCCCCAACGTACATCTCAGCTCAGCCAGCATTTTCTGGTCGGGCACAACATAATGCGCAACCCTTTGGCCGTTTCGATCCATAACGGTTAGATCCCGCGTGCCGATGGCGACCCCAGAAAGTGAACCAAAGCCACGTTTCATGACAATGTCTTGTCGGCCACTTGGATGTCGTCGCAAAATGCGGATTTCCTGCCTGTGGGGATCAATGACCAATTCAGATTGAAACCAGGTCTCTGCTCCCCAAAACAACAGGCACCCGATGCTGAGCATTCCAATACAGATGAGCCCACTGGACATAAGGAAGTCAGGATGGGCCGTGATCCCAAACGCCAAGGCACCACCCGCGATACCGCACAACCCAAGGGATACGGCATGTAACACCCGTTGTCCCTGCTGCAATCGGGTCATGCGGCGCAGATCCCTTTGGCTTCCCGCATCTCCGCTATTCGCTCTCTGAACATCAACGTTATTGCGTTGTACAGTTTCACCCGTTCCGTGTGCCGTTTCAGCTGTCGCCAACGAGGTGTGAACCATTGTCATCCGCTTCCTCCTGCCGCAGAGCCACCGCCGCCAAGCTTCTGCCTGGCGTGACCTCCTGCGCCGATTTGACATTAAGTTTTGGTTAATAGAGTTTTCCAGTGAGAATACGGCTCAATTGCGGCCCCTTCTGGAAGACACCGTGAAGATCTCAGCCTTCGAATGACGGTCCATTTTCTTCGCCCTTGCGCATTACACAAAACCCTGTATATGGAGCACTCCTTCCGCAGTATTTATCGATCCGCGCAGACTCTCGTGGTGGGGTCGCGGAAGGTCTTTCGCCCCGCCTTTGAAATGCGCCTTGAAAGAAACAGGAGTTCGCATGCCCCTTTATGAGCATGTAATGATTGCGCGTCAGGACCTGTCCAACTCGCAAGCTGAAGGCCTTATTGAACACTTCGGTGCTGTTCTGTCCGACAACGGCGGTAAGCTGGTTGAGCAGGAGTACTGGGGCGTGAAGACCATGGCCTATAAGATCAACAAAAACCGCAAAGGCCACTATGCCTTTCTGAAAACCGACGCACCTTCTGCTGCGGTTCAGGAAATGGAACGCCTGATGCGCCTGCATGATGACGTGATGCGCGTTCTGACTATCAAGGTCGACGAGCACGCCGAAGGCCCCTCCGTTCAAATGCAGAAACGTGACGAACGCGACAACCGTCGCGAGCGCCGCTGATCTTAGCTTGAGAAAAGGACGCTAAACCATGGCAGCCAAACCGTTTTTCCGCCGTCGCAAAGTATGCCCATTCTCGGGCGACAACGCGCCGAAAATCGACTATAAAGACACCCGTCTTCTGCAGCGCTACATCTCTGAGCGTGGCAAGATCGTACCGTCCCGCATCACCGCCGTTTCCGCAAAGAAACAGCGTGAGCTGGCCCGTGCTATCAAACGTGCCCGCTTCCTGGCCCTGCTGCCTTACGCTGTGAAATAAGGAGATACTGATATGCAAGTTATCCTTATGGAACGTGTGGCCAAACTGGGCCAAATGGGCGAAATCGTAGACGTCAAGCCGGGCTTCGCACGCAACTATCTTCTGCCACAAGGCAAAGCCAAAACTGCTTCTGAAGCAAACCTGGCCGCGTTTGAGACCCAGAAAGCGCAGCTGGAAGCGCGCAACCTGGAGACCAAGAAAGAAGCAGAAGCGCTGGGTGAGAAGCTGGATGGTCAGCAGTTCATCGTGATTCGCTCTGCTTCCGACGCAGGCGCGCTTTATGGCTCCGTTACCCCGCGTGACGCAGCCGAAGCCGCAACCGAAGCGGGTTTCACCGTTGACAAGAAACAGGTTGCTCTGATCCACCCGATCAAAGAGCTGGGCCTGCACGCTGTTGCTGTGAACCTGCACCCGGAAGTCTCTGTTGAGATCAAGATGAACGTTGCACGTTCGCAAGAAGAAGCCGAACTGCAAGCTTCTGGTAAATCGATCCAAGAGCTGGCCGCCGAAGAGGAAGCCGCTGCGGAATTCGAAATCCAAGAGCTGTTCGACGACATCGGCAGCGCCGCATCTGATGATGACGACGCACCGGTTGCAGACGAAGCACCTGCGGAAGAGACCGAGAACTAAGGTTCGACGTCAAATCTTTTTAAGAAGGCCGCCCGTTTTGGGTGGCCTTTTTTTGTGGCACGCCATCTTTTGCATAAAGCAGCGATAAAAAGCATAGCGACCCCGCCTTTGGCGAATGGCTTTAACGCTTTTGCGCAAAGGCCTATTCAGCCTTTGCCGCGTATTCTGAGCATGCTTTAACCAGTCCCCGTTGGCCAAGGGAGCTTTATCTGGCGCAAATCTCGGTTGCAATACAACCACAGGCGCCACCTAATACAACCGGTTCAAGCGTGCGGTCGCTCTGCTTTGATGTATGCTGTGTGACCACGCTTGTTTTGAGATCTTCACGGCGGACCCCACCGTCCTTGAAGCCCGTGCCACAACGGCACGGGTACGGGCCCACGCCCACGCGTGGGCCTGTTTCTGGCTTGTAGATCCGCGTTGTTTGGGCGCAAGGCTTGGTGGCAAAACGATGACCAGGCAACTTCTTCGGCCCCTTTGGTCAGAGAGAGCCAGACAACCAAGGGAAACAGGTCTGACTCTCCCTAACTTTGGTCACACAAGAGGCTCTAAGCATGACCTTGCCTTTGGGGGGAAGCGCCTCTGACTTCACGTTCAAAATGCCCAAAATCTCTGCCCTTAACAAATTCTTAGTTTGTAAAATTCGCGGTTTTCCACCAAGGACAAGCGGGGTTTTGCCAGTCGGGTTTTCTGACCTTGGCGAGCGCCCAAGACCTGTCACACTCGCCTCCGTTCGACCGGGTAAAACAAGGAAACGCAATGAACCGCCGCAGGATTATAATCTCACTTTGCACGACGCTTTTTGTGGCCGCCTGCAGCGCCTCGGAACCGGATGCCGCGCCGGTTTACGATCCACCTTTGTTCCCCAATGAAACACCTGAGTTGCGCCAGAAAATCAACTATTGGTCCGACCACTATGATGTGCCCCGCAGCCTGGTGCACCGTTTGGCCATACGCGAAAGCACGCACCGTCCCTGGGCCATCAACCGGCCTTACTATGGGCTGTTGCAGATCCTGCCTGCCACCGCACGATCCATGGGGTTCAGGGGGCAGCCAAAGGATCTGCTGGACGCGGACACAAACCTGGAATTCGCAGTCAAATACCTGCGCGGCGCGTGGCTCTTGTCTGACGGCAGCGAAGACACGGCGGTCAAGCACTACTCCCGCGGATACTACTATGAGGCGAAACGTCGCGGCTTACTACAGGAAACCGGCCTCAGACCGTAGCCGGGCAGCCTTCTGCCGCAACGCAGAAAAATAGTAAATTCAGAATTTGTTTCTACAAGTCACTGAAAGTCAGCGCAAATTTCCCATGCCCTCTCCATAAAATAGACTTTACCGAAAAAAGGGAGGGAATATCGCTTAGAAACAGAATCTTACGACTCTCGAATTCAACCAAAACTCACAAATCCGTGACACTACCGGTAATTTTTTGCGAACCAATTGGGCACAGACTTAGGTTAACGATTCTCCTCGCAGTTGCAGAAAGCGACCAATGCCCACTTCGTTTCAAGTCATCTATCTCGGCAACTTACCCGATATCGATTCCAGTGAAGGCAATTGGGTCGCCGAAAGCGCCAGTGATCTCGTTGGGCTGGAATTTGGCGACTCTGATGCCCCTTTGGCAGGCAGCACTGCGACATGGAGCCAGCTGGGTGGCGCGGACAACACATTTGATATGAATAACTGGCGCGACTCCGATCAGTTTTCAATCGATGGCGGAGCAGCGCAAACCTTTGATGGTGTGGCCGTCTATAATGCTACGATCACCTATATGGATGGCAGCACTGCCAATATCACGGCTGTGGTGGCGCAGGATGTAAACGGTGAAACCTATCTGACGCCAGAATTCAGTGACAACGAAGATCAGGCCGCGCTGGAAGCGGATATGATCCAATCCATTTCCTTGGATTCTGTGGTCGGCAATAACTATGTCGGCTTGGTTGCGAACCGTGTGGACATGGAAATGGTGACCTGCTTTGCGGAAGGCTCCCGCATCCGCGCCGAAGGAGGCGATGTGGCCATCGAACATCTGCAAATTGGCGACCGGGTGATGACCCTGGACCATGGGCTGCAGCCCATCCGCTGGATTGGGACGTCCACTGTTGCGGCCCAAGGTGCCCTGGCCCCCATCACCTTTGCCCCCGGCACAGTGGGCAATCGCCGCACCTTGCGCGTCTCACCACAGCACCGGATGCTGGTCCAGGGCGGCGCGCTTGAACTGTGCCACGGCGACCCCCAGGCGCTGATCCCCGCCTGCCACATGGTCAACGGCGACACGATCCGGCAGGAGCCCGGCGGGCAGATCACCTATGTGCACCTGATGTTTGACGCGCATGAGGTGATTTGGGCCGAAGGCGCTTTAAGTGAGAGTTTCTATCCCGGGGACCTTGGTCTTTCAGCATTGCCACTGAAAGCCCGACAGGAAATTTTCCAGCTATTTCCCGAATTGGCATTACCGACAATAAACCGCCACGCCTACGGTCCACTTGCTCGCAGTGAGATTCCGCCCAGAATATGGCCTGCAATCCATCCCGTTGTTTAGAGTAACCAATCTCTGACATTACGGTCAAAATAGAACTTTCTTCCAAAAAACACCGCCTAAACGTCTGCGGGCGATTGACGAATACCGGCTCCTGCTTACCTTTTCCAAACCTTTTGCGTGCATTTATTTAAAAGCCACAATTTCGACGGAGCGCTCCTTGCACTCCTTTGGGAACTAAGATTTTGCCGAGTACGTACACAGTCCTCTATCTGGGAAATGTCGCGGATATCGACACAACTGAGGGAAACATCGTCTCAGAAAACGCAAGCGCGCTTGTTGGGCTTGAATTCGGTGATGCGAACAATCCCCTGGTGGACAGTGCGGCAACCTGGTCTGCCTACGGCCAACCAGGCCCCTATTATAACACCAACAGCTTTACAGACACGGACCAGTTTACCATCAACGGTGGACCGCCGCAGACCTTCGATGCCACCGCCACCTATTACGCCACGCTGACCTACATGGATGGCACAACGGCCTCCATCACCGCCGTTATTGCTCAGGATACGGATGGCAATGCCTACCTCATGCCCGAGTTTCCGGAAAATGACGACCAGACAGCTTTGGAAGCTGGTATTATCAAGTCGATTTCGCTCGATGGGCTGGAGTCCAATTCATACGACGGGCTCACAACCACGCGTAATCCTTGGGATCTTGTGACCTGTTTTGTCTCGGGCACCCTGATCCGAGCCGTAAACGGCGACGTTCCGATCGAGGCTTTGCGGATCGGGGATCAGGTCATAACTGCCGATCACGGTGCCCAGCCTATTCGATGGATCGGCGCGACCTCCGTTCCCGCCGTCGGCCCCTTGGCACCTGTGGTTTTTGCCCCCAACGCCATCGGCAACAAACGCAGATTAGCGGTCTCTCCACAGCATCGCATGCTGGTACAGGGTGCAGATGTTTCCCTCTGTTTCGGCGAGGATCAAGCATTGTTGCCCGCGGTCCATTTGGTCAATGGTCGTGACATCACACGGCAGACGGGCGGCACTGTAACATACTACCACCTGCTCTTTGATCAGCACGAATTGATCTGGTCCGAATCCTGCCTGAGTGAGAGCTTCTATCCCGGCGACATCGCATTAGCCGCCCTTGCTCCCGCCGCACAGCGCGAAGTCTTGCACCTGTTCCCAAAGTTGGGATGTTCAGATCAAAACCGCTACGGCCCCCTCGCCCGCAGCCAGATCAAACCGGACCTGTGGCACACGCTCCATCCACACATCTGATGTGGCGCGCGCCAATGGCCGCGTGCGCGCCCGCAGCGCGCTCTGGCGCGCTGCCACGCCCAACAAGCGCAGATCCCCTTGGGGATCGCACGCTTGGCGGGAGCCCCTCGTTGATTGCGCCCCCATAGCCCACAAAAAAGGCCGCCCAAACCGGACGGCCTTTTCTATCAGATTTGGGCAAAGATTACTCTTCGTCCAACGCCTCAACCGCTTTTTGCAGCTCGTCTTTGGACACTTCTTTTTCCGAGACTTTGGCCTGCTCAACGATGTGATCCACCACTTTGTCTTCAAACAGCGGCGCGCGCAGCTGTTGCTGCATCTGCGGGTTCTGCTGAATGAATTCAAAGAACTGGCGCTCTTGGCCCGGATACTGACGCGCTTGCGCCATGATCGCTTGGGTCATCTCAGCGTCAGACACTTCAACCTCTGCCTTCTGGCCCAGCTCGGCCAGCAGCAGACCCAGGCGCACGCGGCGCTCGGCCAGAGTGTTGTGCTCTTCGGTCGCTTCGATCTCCGGGTGGTCGTGGCCCTGCACGTCCGGGTTTTCTTCGTGCCACAGCTGATGTGCGATTTGCTTGGCTTCCGCGTCGACCAGGCTCGGCGGCAGGTCAAAGGAGACCAGACCGTCCAGCGCGTCCAAGAGGCCACGCTTCATCACAGCGCGCGAGGCACCTGCGTATTCTGCTTCCAGACGCTCAGAGATCTGACCCTTCAGCGCGTCCAGATCTTCGGCACCGAATTTTTTCGCCAGCTCATCGTCAATCTCAGCCGCTTTCGGCGCTTTGACTTCCTTGACGGTGCAGGTAAAGACCGCGTCTTTGCCCGCCAGGTGCTCTGCACCGTATTCCGCTGGGAAGGTGACGTTTACGTCTTTTTCTTCACCGGCTTTGGTGCCGACCAGCTGCTCTTCAAAGCCCGGAATGAACGAGTTCGACCCCAGAACCAGCGGGTAGTCGTCGCCTGCGCCGCCTTCAAAGGCTTCGCCGTCTACTTTACCCAAGAAGTCGATGACAACCTGGTCGCCATCTTCGGCAACTGCGGCTTCGTCACGGGCTTCAAAGTCCTGTGCGGTGGACGCCAGGTTTTCCAGCGCTTCGGTGATGCCAGCCTCATCGGCTTTGACAACCAATTTCTCCAGCTCAACACCCGAGAAGTCCACGTCCGGGATTGCCGGCAGCGCTTCATAGGTCATCTCGACGTTGACGTCGTCGCCTTCTTTCCAATCTTCATTGGTCATTTTGACGTCAGGCTGCAGCGCCGGACGGTCGCCACTTTCTTCGAAATGCGCGTTCATGGCGCCATCGATGGTTTCCTGCATCGCTTCGCCCATCAGGCGCTGACCGAACTGCTTTTTCAGCAGCGCCATCGGCACTTTACCTTTGCGGAAACCCTTCATTTCGATTTCGGGCTGCGCTTCAACCAGCTTTTCATTCACCTTTGCTTCCAGCTCGGATGCTGGAATGGTGATGGCATAGCCGCGTTTCAAACCTTCGTTCAGTGTCTCGGTGACCTGCATCGTGCTCCCCATAAGAGATTCGGGGCATGCGCGCAGACGCAGCCCTCAGACAATTTGTGGCCTTCTATTGGGCTGCGCGCCCCTGCGCAAGAGGCATTGCCGAAATCATCAGGTGTTGGCGGAGAATTCCGGGCATTTTTGCATCCTGACCGGATTAATAATGATTTAACCATTCATGAAGGCGGCCAGCGGTTTCCCGATTTTTGCCATTTTGTCTCCCTAAACTGAACCTTGGAACAAACATCTGGGGAGATGGGACATGCAGATTGCCACGCGTCGCGGGCTGGATGGTTTGACACAGACCACGATTGAGGCCGCTTTGGATCTTCAGGAACTGGTATTGCGGCGGCGGATGTTGTTCCGCCTGTTGCGCGGTTTTGACTTTGACGCACCCGTTGCGCGCAATGAAGCCATCAGCGAAACTGTGCCCGCATGGATGAAAACGCCTGAGTTCGCCCCTGTCTAATGCACATGGCCTGACGCGCAGGGTTTGAAGGGTCGACATTCTAACGTTCAGCGTTCGAACCCGACCGGCGCGATGCCAAGGTTGTTGTGATCAACCTCAGGTCGAGGCTTTTCGCCCCTTGGCCACACGCTGGCTGCCTTGGAACAGGTGCCGGCGGGTCCGTTCAAGCTGATCGCGCTGCTGAGCTTCCAGAATTTCCGAAAAATGCACGGCCAAGGTTGCGGCATTTGGGTTTTCCAACATCGACAGATGCCCGCCCGGCGCATCCAATACGGTGACACCAGCCCGTGCCACAGGCTCCCAGCCAAGGCCCGAGGCCTTGCTGGCGGGCGTGTCAAAGAAATGGCTTTCGGCGCGGAAGATGGTGATTGGCACATCCAGCGGTTTGGGCGTGTAGGCCTGCACCGCTAGCTCGTTTGAGGCGATGAATTCAAACACCGTCATCGGAGCGCCGCCAGTCCCGTTGGCATCGGCGTCCTGGATCTGTTTGCGTGCAAAATGGTTGCGAATATTGTGAATCCGGTTGCGGATGACTTGCGCCGGATAGGCCCAGCCCAGGTAGCGCACGCGCTGCATATGGGCCCAAACACGCCGGATGCCCTGATATTCATCCCGCCCGCCAGGACCGGTTGCATCAAACAGCGCCAACAGCCCAACCTCGCGCCCCGCCGCGCGCAGTTGGTGTGCCATTTCAAAAGCCATATAAGCCCCGAGCGACACCGCCATCAGGTTGATCGGCCCCTCGGGGTAATATTCCATCAGATCAGCGCAATAGCGGCGCGCCGTAAACTCAATCCCCGTTGGCGTGTTTTCATCCAACGACCCGACCGAGACCCCCATGATTGGCTGGTCGTCCCCCAGATACTCTGCCAAAGGTTCAAAGTAACCTTCACGCGCACCCAGAATGTGGATGCCAAACAGCGGCGGGCGATTGCCTTTGGGCTGGATCGGGATGATGTGTTTGGGCGCGCTGCTGCCGGTTTCCAGGATCCGTGCAAGGCCGCGACAGGTCGGGTTTTGTTTCAGGTCGACGACCCCAAGCTGAATCCCTGTGTCCCGTTCGATGCGCCCCAGCAATTCCACCGCGATCAGGGAATGACCACCAAGATCATAGAAATCATCCGTGACTGACAGGCGTTCACAGCCCAGAACCGCAGCCATCGCCGTCTGAACCTGACGCTCCCCCTCGGTTCTTGGCTCTTCAAAGGTGCTTTTTTCCACGACCTCAGCCGAGGGATGCGGCAAAGCCTTTAGGTCGACTTTACCACCCGCTGTGGTCGGGAAAGCCGCGATCTGGACAAGGTCCGGCTGCATATGTTTGGGCAAGGCCTCTTGAACCGCATGTTTCACCGCGTCGGCGTCAAACTCACGTGCGGATTTGATCCAGGCCACCAGCCGCGCAGCGGGGGTGTTGCGGTTGAGCACGCCAACCAGCACCTCATCCCCCGGCAGGAGACGTTCCAGAACCCGCTCCACATGGCGCAAATCAATTCGGAAGCCGCGCAGTTTGACCTGTCGGTCGGTCCGCCCCAGAAACCGCAACTGGCCATCCGTGCCCCAGCGCGCGTTGTCACCGCTGAGGTAGACACGCAGCGCCGTGGCGTCCTCATCCACCAGCAGATCGCTGCGAAAGACCTCATCCGTCTGTTCAGGACGGTCGACATATCCCATCGCAACCGCCTGCCCGCCAAGCACCAGCTGTCCGGGCGCTCCCATCGGCGCAAGGCTGCCGTCCGGGGCCAGCACAAAGACACGCGCATGGGCGGTGGCACGGCCAATTGGGACATCACCGTCCCAGTTTCCGGCCTTGACCTCAAACAGGGTGCTGGTGATCGTGGCCTCGGTCGGGCCATAGCCATTGAGCCAGCGCACGTTTGGCGCCACCTTGAGCCATTTTTGCAGGACATTCGGGCGCACCTGCTCACCGCCCACGATCATCAGCCTGAGGGTGGGAGAGACCAGCCCGCCCTGCCCCTTGTCCAAGCAGCGGGCCAGATAATCCGTGATCACGGCCCAAAAGGCTGTTGGCACGTTGGCAACCGTAATCTTCTGATCCACCAAGGTTTTTTGAAACGCAATTGGCGACTGCGCCATAGCATCGTCGCGCAAGATCAGATGCGCGCCGGACAGCAAAGTCGGAAACACTTCTTCCAGCGCCACATCAAAGGACAGGCTTGCAAACTGAAGCACCCGGTCCTGTGACGTCAGTTCAAGCGCGGGCACCAGCGCCTCGGCATGGGCGGCAAAACTTTGGCGGCTTATGGCCACCCCCTTGGGAACACCTGTCGAGCCGGACGTGTAAATCACATAGGCGCAGGTCGTGTTCAGGTTTTGCGGGGCAGCAACCGGACAGGCGGCACGCATCGGAGCCACGGGGTCAACGCGCAGAACGGTCCCGTTTGGCACGGCATAACCGGGGTTGGCGATCACCACACGCGCCTGGCTGTCGGTGATCATGTGATCCTGATGGGCCTTGGGGTAGCTCGGATCCACCGGCACAAAGGCTGCATTCAGCTTTAGCACTGCCAGCATGGCCCATACAAAATCCGGCGACCGCGCGAGCGCGATGGCAACTGTGTCGCCTGCGCGCACGCCGTGGTCTTGCAGAGATTGCGCCAGGCCATTTGCCTTGTGATCCAGCTGCTGATAGCTCAGCGAGCCGTTTCGATTATCCGACAGATCCGTGATCGCAGGCGCGTCAGGTTGGGCGGCAACCCTCTGCGTAAACCGTGCCATTACATCCCGCGGTGCATCGGGTATCTTTTGTTCAGGTCGGCTGAGCGCATAAAGCGCTGCACGCTCATCCTCTTGGAACATGTCCAGCTGGCTGAGGCGCGTTTTGGCCGAAGCTTTGGCCATTGACCGCAGGATCTGACAGAGGTGGCGGTACAAATGGGCGGCGGTTTCCGGGGCGACATGACCCTCATCGCTTTCCAGGACCAAACGCAGCGCATCCCCATCATAGGCCGCCAGCGCCAAGGGAAGCCCGCCCTCCTCCAACAGCGTGATCGTCGGGCGCAGCGCGCCACGGTATTGATCAAAGACCAGGGATTGCAGGGAACCGCGTTCAAACATCACCGCCGTGTCAAACAAGGTTTCATGTCCCGCCAAACGGGCCGCACGTCTGATGTCGTTGGCTGAAGTCTGTTCAAAGCTGTGCATCCGGCAGGTGTCCGTCCGCAAAGCCTGCGCCAGCGTGCCAAGCGTTTTGTCCAGGGAAAACGACATCCGCAGGGGGAGTGTATTGATCAGACAGCCAACGGTGTCCTGACTGTTGGCGACGGCAAACCGCCCCGAGCGTACGGACCCGATACAAATGTTGTCCCGCCCCTCCCAGCGGGCCAGGACCAGCCCCCAGGCGGCCTGAACCAAATTGGCAAGCGTGGCGTTACACTGTCGCGCAACCGCACGCAGATCATCTGTTGTCTGCGCGGACAGGGTTGCGGTTTGGCTGTGGACGCGGTGGACGGGCTCTGCATCTGAACCCGCATCAGATTGCAAGGTCAGCGCGCCACAATTCTCGAACTCGGCCAGGTAGCTGGTGAAAAATGCCTCCGCTTCGGACGTCTCGGATTTGGTTTCAGCGGTGATCTGAGCGACGACATCACAAAAGGTCGCTGCTCCGCTGTGGTTCGGTAAACGACCCGTCTCAAGATGGTGCAGAAACTCTGCCAGGATGCGCGCCATGCTGCGGCCATCCAGCAATGCGTGATGGGCAGACAGTAAAATCGCACCTGCGCCAGAACCAAACGTAAAGGAGGACAACCGCCAGCCTGGCGCGGATTGCAGATCAAACCCCCGATCCCGGTCCTGGTCCAAAATATGATCCAGCGCATCATCGATGACAGCGTCGGACAGATCGTCCCAATTCTGATGCGCCACCGTAACAGCGACGCTGGGCAAAACACGTTGCACCGGTGTGGTCGCCGACCGCCAATGGATGACCGTGCGCAAAACGTCATGGCGCTGCACCACCGCGTCCCACGCTGCTGTAATCTTGTCTTGTGATGCAAACCCGGCGTCAAACCGCAACAGCATTTGTTCCAGGTTCACCCGCAAGCGTTCAGATCCGTTGCTCTCATAAAGCAGTGCGGTCTGCATACTGGTGAGAGCAACGCTTGACTTAGAATCTGGCGACAAGTGTTCCATCATGATCAACCCAGGATAAAATAGCGACAACGATATGTAATATTCCAGCGTCCTATGTTGATACTCGTTTTTCCTACGTATGTGTTGATTTATAAATAATTCGGCAGAATTCGTCCCCCGAGACGTATCTCATTGTGGACAAAGAAAAACTAAAGATCACTTTAAACCCAATTGGGAAACAGTCACATATTTGCCTTAGAGCAGCCACGGCCATTCGTGATTGCCCGGACTGAAAAAAACAAATAAATCCTTAATGTTACGGCCTATTTCTGGTCTCAATTTCTCGAAATATGTTTCTCTCTATGAACGATTTCGTGAAGATGTTCAGCATTGTACAAATTAACCTTTAATATTCACGAAAACAAACTATATAAAATACAACATTACGCATGGGATTCGCCTTAAAGCTGCACATTGGCCAGAACAGTCACCCTTGCACCCCACTCTGTTTCCGCCTCCCGAATGGGAGGTAAAAGAAACTTTCCGTTAACCCTCTTTTTTGACTTTTAAGTTTATAATCGATGTAAGGAGAGAGAAATGCCGCAACCGAGTGCAGCACCGTTTCATCAGCCGACAGCTAGATCCGAAGCATCTATTGTCGATGAACATGATATTAAAGAGCGCGCGCACTCTCACCGTGGCATCACGGGAGAGGAAGACATGGCAAAAACACCAAGGGGTTGGTGGGTATTTCCGGCCGTCCTTTTGGGCTTGGCCTTCTGGGGCTATATTATTTATGTGTTGTTCATCGCCTAGGTCAGAAGATCACTTTGGGTTTGGCCTGAACAATTTCCCAGTGCAAACTTTCTGAATTCTAGCGCCAGAACTTCCACAATTTTGTCTGCGACGAGAGCACAATCAGCGGCGCGAAACGCGGACCAGACCCGACATTCAATTGCGACTTAAACGCCACCAAGCGGACGGAAAAAAATATTCCTGAAGCGAGCTCGAACCAACAGCTTGTCAACATTCAATAGTTTTTGGACCTATCTCTCAATTAAAGTTCTCTCTGATTTTCTGAGCGAAATGAGCCAATGTGTTGGAGTTAATCGAGAATTTTCGCATTGCAACACGGTGCTCCATCGTTTTGACTGTGGACGATATCAAATGGCTGGCAGGGGATTTCCAAATGATCTTAAGCGCCGGATGTTGTGAAACAAAACACGCCCCCCCGAGATAACCCAACGACGACCTGTGTTTCGAAACTCTCTAAAAATCACTCGCGTGACCAAACACTTACGCTGTAGGGTTGCCGCCAAAATGCCAACCAAGCGCTTTGCGGATGCGGTGCACCTAGCAGCGCGGTTCACGCGTTTGCAGGCCCTATAGCGCCCAAATGGTCAAGAAACGTCACCATCGAGGCGCGCCAAAGCGCCGACCAAAATCTGCTCAATTGCGCAGGAACAGAACAAGAAACTGGGAAAATTTTGAAACAGGCGAAGTATGCCGAAAAAACTCTGCATTTACCTTTTGTTTTCAAAATGGTGCGGGTGGGGAGACTCGAACTCCCACACCTTGCGGCGCCAGAACCTAAATCTGGTGCGTCTACCAATTCCGCCACACCCGCACGTCAGCCTGATCTGTGACACAGACTGTACCGGCGGTCTGTAGCAAAGCGCTTCGTGGGATGCGAGCGAAAAATGAGTGGTCTGGCAGATTTATTTCCCAAGATGTCCCAAGGTCAGGATGCCAATCGGGGCGCGACTGCCGGCGGCGCGGACCGCGCGGCCAGCGCTTTCACCTCAGCCTCAAAAACGTCGCGCTCTCGCGCAATCCCTGCGCGGTATCGATTCAGATCCGCATCAAACCGGCCGGGATCAGACAGGATACCTTCCAATTTAAGTCGCAGGTGGTCGGGGTTAAAAAATGTCTCGGTTGGCACAAACAGAGGATCCGGTAAAGGCACGTCTTTGGCAAATCGGGCGGCCCCCTCGCGACGCACAACCGGAAGACAGCCACACAGCGCAGCTTCGCGCGGGACCCGGTCTTTGCCCGGATGAAACCCGCAATCCAAGAAGATCTTGCAGTTGGAGAGAACGTCGACAATCTCGGCACGGGTCATGTTTTGCAGAGGCACAACGCGAAAATCCTGGGCCAGCCTTTTCATCGTCACTTCCGAACCAATGGCCTTGTTCGGGAGGTAGCAAATGTCGACAATGCGTTCGCGTGTTGGGATCGGCACTTCAACTTCCTGAAAATCGATGAAATCCGACAGCATAGAGATCTGTGTCGCGCCGTTCTGACGGGCAAAATCAGCGGCATATTCAGATTGGCAGAGATTGTGACAGCGGCGGATCAAATTTTGCTGGGCCAGCTGGTTCAACGAGGACAGGGGAAAATTGTCAACGCTGAGCCACCACAAGTAAACATTCGCGCAGCCAAGCCGCAGGAGGTCCGCGCCCAAGTCCGGCCAGACCTCAGGCAAGACAAAATGGGTGTTTAAATCCATCGCTTCCGCCGCCGGAACGCCAAGCGATTTGAGGCGGGGATCGACAACTCTCTCGTTGGCGGACCAGCGCCAGACCTTCCACAGTTTCGGCGGCGGGCGACGCAGAACGATCCTGTCTCCGATACGCTCGAACCCGTGCGCCTTCTGTCCTGACATATGGCCATGCACATACAGAACAGAGGCATCGACACCCAGCCGTCGCACAGCCAGCGCAGCCTGGTGAACAGCCATTGATCCGCCAGTAAAGGCGCCGGGGGAGAGAAAACAAAAAGCCATGCTCTATTGCTACCGCCCTTCCCCGCTCCGGCAAAGCGTCCGAAAGGTTAGCGCCGCACGCCTTCGGTCAGTCAGCTTTCCAGAGCTCTGAACACCTCTGGCAGCTGCTCCGGCAGGTCCTCTGCAATCAATCCGGGACCAAAGGTCCGCGCGCATTCCACATGCAGCCAGGCGGCGGTTTCTGCGGCGTGAAGCGGGGCGAAGCCACGCGCCAGTAGTCCGGTGATAAACCCCGCCAGAACATCTCCCGATCCAGCAGTCGCCAACCAGGGTGCCGCGCGGTCTCGCACTGCCGCATGGACCGAGCAGCGACCATCCGGTGCGGCAATCACTGTGTCCGGACCTTTGAACAGAACCATACAGCCTGCCCGCGCTGCCGCTGCGCGTGTGGCATCGACCTTGGAATAGGCCGGACCTTTCTCCGCTGGAATTTCCAGCTGTTGCGCCAAATCTGGGAACAGACGCGCGAACTCGCCCCCATGCGGGGTCAGAACACATTTATCGTGCAGCATCGCAAACAAGGCTTCGGGCTGATCCGCAAAAGCCGACAACGCATCTGCGTCCAGCACAACCGCACGTTTGGGATCACGCAGTGCCACTGGCACCAGGTCCCGCGCGCGATCCCGACCCAGCCCCGGCCCCAGGCACAGCGCATTGATACGGGGATCGTCCAGAACGGTCGCCAGCCCTTCGGCGCCTTGAACCTGGGTCAGCATCAGCGCGGTGATCTGACACGCGACCTCTATCTGTGCCGACGGCGGCACGCCCAATGTCACAAGCCCTGCACCGATCCGCAACGCGCCGCGCGCCGCCAATCGCGCCGCACCTGTTTTTCCAGAGGGACCAGAAAGGATCAGCGCGTGACCGTGTGAAAATTTATGGGCTTGGTCTTCCTTGCGAAGATCATATGTATGCAAACTTGCAGATCGGCAAACAATCCGATCGACCTCACCGAACTGATCTGTCAATGCCTGACGGCTGACGGATCCAACTTCAGTCGTGGGCGGCAAACCTATGCTCTTGACCACAAGTTTACCTCGGTGACCCGGGCCCTCGCCCAAAGCATGCCCCAGTTTTCTGTCGTGAAACGTCACTGTCAAATGTGCACTCGCCGCCGAGGCCCAATAATCACTTTCGTCATGGCGAAAAACACGACCGCTGTCCGAACATACCCCACTGGGCATGTCTACGGACACAATAGCCGGACGTCCAATTTCGTGCCCTGGTTCAACTGGGAAGCTATCTACCATGTCCTCCATATTCCAGAACAGCTCTCCTAGCTCCGGCGAAGCACGTTTTAAACCTGTGCCGAACAGCGCGTCGATGAGTAGATCACAGCCCCAATGTTTTCTTTGCCTATACAGTTGCAAGTCTGGAACCGTGCCCAATTCACACCACCGCTCATAATTCACCCGCGCATCTGGCGGCAATTTCTCGGCATCACCATAGAGAAACACCTCCACGACCCATCCATCCAGATGCAAGAGCCGCGCCACCACAAACCCATCGCCGCCGTTATTGCCGGGCCCACATAACACCACCGCCCGCCGAGGTTTGCTTTCATCTTTTCCCAAATACTTCGGGGGTGTGGGGGCTGGCCCCCGCTTAGAGCTCTCAACAGGCGACAACTCCTGCCATTCCTCATAAATCGCGTCGACCACCCCCCGGCCTGCCCGCTCCATCAGCTCAAGTCCGGTGACTTCACCGCTGTCAATTGCCGCTTTTTCAATCGCTCGCATCTGGGCTGCGGTCAGCAATTCAGTCATTTCAGATCGCCTTAGTTTTCATTTTGCCTATTTTTTAACCTCGCCGACCGTTTTTTAATCACTTAAGCCGGCGAAAAAGGACGGATTTCAAATATCCGGCCTCCAATCCATTGTAGCTACCATTTAGAAATGATCTGTCAGAAATCGACAAGGTTGAGAGGAGCGCCAACCCATGAAAAAAATCGAAGCCATTATCAAACCCTTCAAACTGGATGAGGTCAAAGAGGCTCTTCAGGACGTGGGTGTACAGGGGCTTTCGGTGATTGAAGTCAAAGGGTTCGGCCGTCAAAAGGGCCATACAGAACTCTACCGCGGCGCCGAATACGTGGTGGACTTCCTGCCCAAGGTTAAAGTCGAGGTCGTTTTGGATGACGACCAAGTCGACGCAGCCATTGACGCGATCGTTGATGCTGCAAAAACGGACAAGATCGGAGATGGCAAAATCTTTGTCAGCTCGGTTGAACAAGCCATTCGTATCCGCACCGGCGAAACCGGTTCGGACGCGCTGTAATCACATCCAAATCACACTATTGGAAGGAACTAGGGAATGAGCGCAGAAGCAGTTCTGAAGCTGATCAAGGAGGAAGAAGCGGCCTATGTGGATATCCGTTTTACGGACGTTCGCGGCAAGCTTCAGCACGTCACCGTAGACGTGGATATGGTTGACGAAGACTTCCTTGAAGAAGGCTTTATGTTCGACGGTTCTTCGATCGCTGGCTGGAAATCGATCGAAGCCTCTGACATGAAACTGATCCCGGACACCGAGTCCGCCTATGTGGATCCGTTTTATGCAGAAAAAACCATCTGCATTCACTGCTCCATCGTTGAGCCCGACACCGGCGAAGCTTACGAGCGTGACCCGCGCGGCACCGCCCAAAAAGCCGAAGCCTACCTTAAATCCTCGGGTCTGGGCGACGCAGCTTACATGGGTCCGGAAGCTGAGTTTTTCCTGTTTGACGACGTTCGTTACCAGAACTCGATCAACAAAGTGTCCTATGAAGTTGACGCAACCGACGCGTCCTGGAACACCGACACCGAGTATGAAGTTGGCAACAAAGGCCACCGTCCCGGCGTCAAAGGTGGCTACTTCCCGGTGAACCCGGTTGATGAATCCCAGGATCTGCGTTCTGAGATGCTGTCGACCATGAAGCGCATCGGCATGAAAGTGGACAAGCACCACCACGAGGTTGCCTCCTGTCAGCACGAGCTGGGCCTGATCTTTGACAGCCTGACCAAACAAGCTGACGAGCTGCAGAAGTACAAATACGTCATCCACAATGTGGCAGACGCATATGGCAAATCTGCAACCTTCATGCCCAAGCCGATCTATGGCGACAACGGCACCGGCATGCACGTGAACATGTCGATCTGGAAAGACGGCAAACCGCTGTTTGCCGGCGACAAATACGCGGACCTGTCCGACGAAGCGCTCTACTTCATCGGTGGTGTTCTGAAGCACGCGAAAACTCTGAACGCCTTCACAAACCCGTCGACCAACTCTTACAAGCGTCTGATCCCGGGCTTTGAAGCACCTGTTCTGCGTGCCTATTCTGCACGTAACCGTTCGGGTTGTGTTCGTATTCCGTGGACCGAAAGCCCGAAAGCAAAACGCGTCGAAGCGCGTTTCCCTGACCCAAGCGCAAACCCCTACCTGTGCTTTGCGGCTCTGCTGATGGCTGGTCTTGACGGTATCAAGAACAAGATCGATCCGGGCGAAGCCATGGACAAAAACCTCTATGACCTGCCTGCAGAAGAGCTGGCCGGCATCCCGACCGTCTGTGGCTCCTTGCGCGAAGCGCTGGAATGCCTGGCCGATGACCACGACTTCCTGCTGCAGGGCGACGTGTTCACCAAAGACCAGATCGAAGGCTATATCGAGCTGAAGATGGAAGAGGTTGAGCTGTTCGAGCACACCCCCCACCCGGTTGAATTTGGCCTGTACTACAGCTGCTAATTCACGGCTTGAAAAGTTAAAAACAGGCGTCCTTCCGGGCGCCTGTTTTGCGTTTGGACTTGGTTTCGAGGTTAATCGAAGAGCCATTCGCTAGATTTTAGCCAATGTCGGAATTAAGCCCAGGGTCACAAATGCTGAATAGCGCCTGAGTGCCGGCAAGGGCTCGTTTGACGGTAAGTGAAGGGCCTGAACTGCCCTTCCAAAACCGCGTAGGTTCGCGGCCAATGCTGACCCGGCACGCCTTAAGTCGCACGCTTTGGGCGGCTCCTGTTATCGCATCACAAATGGGTCGGGAATTGGCGCGTCGCTGGTTCGCAACCAAACGGTTTTCACCTTGGTATAGTCCAATGCGGCTTCGATGCCGCCTTCGCGCCCGTGACCGGACAATCCGTGGCCACCAAAAGGCGCTATCGGACTGACGGCGCGATAGGTGTTCACCCACACGATGCCGGCACGGATTGCGCGGATCATGCGGTGCGCTCTGGTTAAGTTTTGTGTAAACAACCCGGATGCCAACCCAAATTCCGTGCTATTGGCGATCTCAATGGCTTCGGCTTCGGTCTGAAAGCTGACAACTGACAGAACGGGCCCGAAGAATTCCTGGTTCAGGCTGACGGCTTCCGGGGCGTCGTCACAATCCAAAATAGTCGGAGGGAAGTAGAACCCGTCGCGATCCAGAGCCTCTCCCCCAGTCACGAGTTTGGCACCTTGTTTGACAGATTGCTCGATGAGCTTCAGCGCATTGTCACGCTGGCGCAAGGTGCAGAGTGGTCCAATTTCAGTGGCCATATCGTCTGGCGCACCAATCACGATGGCTTCCGCCTTTTCTTTGAGACGCGTAAGAAACGCATCCTTGATCGCCGTGTGCACGACAAGTCGCGAGCCGGAAACGCAGCTTTGTCCGGTCGCTGCAAACACCCCTGACACCTGCGCGTTCGCCGCGCTTTCCAAGTCAGCATCCTCAAAAACGATGAAAGGAGATTTGCCGCCTAGTTCGAGCGAAGTCGAGGCTAAGTTTTCCGCTGAGTTTCGCACGACATGCCGTGCGGTTTCGGGGCCACCAGTGAAAGCCACATGGGCAACTTTTGGGTGGCTGGTCAGCGTGACGCCAACCTCGGGGCCGCCGGTAACAATGTTCAGCACACCCTTCGGAAACCCAACCTGATCAAAGATGCGCGCAAACTCCAACATGGGCGCCGGGCCCTCTTCGCTGGCTTTCAAAACCACTGTACAGCCCGCTGCGAGAGCTGGCCCGATTTTGACTGCAGACAGAAAAAGCTGCGAATTCCACGGAACAAGTGCCGCAACAACCCCGATGGGCTCGCGACGGAGCCAGACTTCCATGTCGGGCTTGTCGATAGGCAGATGGGCACCTTCGATTTTATCAGCCAATCCTGCATAATAGCGGTAGTATTCCGCGACATAGGCGATCTGCGTGCTGGTTTCGCGAATGATCTTGCCGGTGTCACGGGTTTCCAACTCGGCCAAATGGGCGGCGTTCTCTGCGATCAAATCTGCGAGACGCATCAAAAGTTTCCCGCGTGCTGTCGCGGTCATCAAGGCCCAATCGGGGGACAAAAATGCGCGTTCTGCGGCCTCTACAGCACAAGAAACGTCAGCAGCCGAAGCCGCTGGCATTTTCGCCCAAGGCGCACCCGTTGCCGGGTCTGGACTGTCAAACTGGCTGCTGCCCTCGAGGAACTCGCCATCAATATACTGCTGAAAGCTCTGCACTACACTTTTCCCTCTCTTGACCTTACGCAAAGGCTGGCATCACGTCTTTGATGAATCTTTCCAGCGAAGCCTTCTTGCGTTCAAACGACATTGAGCTGTCGATCCAGAACGCGTACTCATCATATCCCAAAGCCTCATATACCCTCAGGCGCTCGATCACTTTTTCGGGTGTGCCGATCACCAAATCACGCTCCATCGCCTCAGGCGTATAAAAGGGGTGGGCTTCGATCTCTGCTTCAGTCAACGGAGCGATCAGGCCCTGATCGACATCGCGCTTGTTCATAAACCAAGCGCCGAAGTAGCAATAGAAACGGTTGAGTTCCACGGCTGCCTCTTTGCTATCCTCATCACTGTCCGCGACATAAGTATGCAAAAGCAACATAATCTTGGGACGTGGCTGTTCAGGAAATTTCGAGCAAGCATCGTTGAATTTCTTCATCAGATCCGCGATCTCCGGCTCTCCATTCCACAGAGGCGTGACTTGCACGTTGCAGCCTTGCTGCACTGCAAACTCGTGGCTGTTAGGATCGCGCGCCGCGATCCAAATCGGCGGTCCTTCTGCCTGGATGGGCTTGGGCGATGATGTGGTTTTGGGGAAGCGATGAAACTCACCTTCATGGGCATAATCGCCCTTCCACAAGGCTTTGACCGCGGGAATCAACTCACGCATCCGCTGCCCGGCTTCCCAAGCATCCATTCCGGGCATCAGCCGTTCGTATTCGTACGAATACGCGCCGCGCGCGATGCCGAGGTCGAGCCGACCGTCTGTTATGATGTCGGTCATGGCGGCTTCACCTGCCAAACGGATCGGGTGCCAGAATGGCGCGATGACGGTCCCCGTGCCCAAACGCACGTTCGTCGTTTGGCGTGCGATATCAACAAGGTTTAACATTGGGTTCGGCGAGATGGTGAAGTTCATCCCGTGATGTTCACCAGTCCAGACCGCATGCATTCCGCCCTTGTCAGCGATTTTGCACAGCTCAACGAATTCATCGTAAAGCTGCTTCTGATCCTCATCAGAGGAAATACGCTCCATATGAGCAAAAAGAGAAAACTTCATGCCTTAACTCCCTGAAGTCATCGGGCGAACTTTGCCGCTGATCTGGTTGCCAAAAAATACTCCAAAATTTCCCATCCGGCTTTCGTTGGCAAACCGCTCAAGCATGATGCGGATGGCCGGATCTGATATTTTCATGAGAGCACCTGCCGAGAGTTCGACAAAGGTGCCGCATGATGCGGTGTCACTGCTAGCCTGACAAAGAAAAGAGATATGTTGCGTCGCGCGGGCCTCATCTTCGTACACCGAGTAGATAAACCCGGCCTCGGCTTCGGCCCCTTTTGATGCGATGAGCCGCTGCAATACGGTCGAGACCCCTTCTTTGCCAACCCGCGTTTCGGGTAGCGAAAGTTGGCCATGACCATCGTCAACCAAGAGCACTTTTCCTTGATGTTCGATCAACACCGACAGCAAAAGATTTGCATTGTTGTTTAGCGCTTCGGCTTCCATCGCGGAGGTCACATAGGCGCCGCGCGCGTAACCAAGGCCGGGCCTTGTGCTGTTCTCAAAGGCTTCAACCTTGCCGATCAGGATTAGATGGTCTCCGGCCTCTACGGTCTTGAACATCGAGCAATCAAACCAAGCCGAACCTTCATCAAACACCGGCGACCCATGCGGCCCGCTTTGCCAAGACACCGCAGCAAAACGGTCTTCAACCGGGCGGGCAAAGGTGTTGGAAACGTGTTTTTGGCTTTCCGACAAGACGTTGACAGCAAAGCCAGAAGCGTTTGCGAGGGCGTCATAGTTGCTCGAACTCTTGGCAAGGCAGATTGACACCAACGGTGGGTCAAGCGAGACCGAAGAAAATGAATTGGCTGTAAACCCGATGGGGTTCCCATCAGTATCATGGGCAGTCACAACGGTCACACCAGTCATGAAGGCGCCAAAAGCATCGCGCAGCGCACGAGGATCTAACTCAGTCATGCGTCTTTCTCCTGTCCCGTTTCCAGCCAGCTTTGCAGTGCCATGTTCACCTCATCTTGTGCCGTCAGGTTAACCATGTGTCGGTGGCCCTCTATCACCAACGCGCGTCCAAGCGGCGCGGCTTTGGCGATGGCTCTTGTCATCGCTGGCGTCGAATTCTGGTCACCACCTCCAGTCAGAGCCAGCAGTGGACAGGTGATACTGCCAATTTGGTCAGCGTAGGTCGTGTCGCCGCGTGCGAAGGCATCATAGGCTGTCCCATAGCCATGGGGGTTCACCTCAGAAAGCCAACCTGACACTTGCGCACGGGCGTTCAGTTCGACTGGTGTGTCACCAAACCACCGTGCCAGCGGTGTTTCTAGATCAAGCACACCATCACGGATTTGAATTGCGCGTTTCTCCACCGCAGTACGGGCTTCTGGTGAACGGCAATACACCGCGTTCAGCAGAGCCACACGATCCAACTTCGCTTGGTGGGTCGCCGCAAACCCCAACGCGATCAGCGCACCCATGGAGTGTCCGGCAAGGCTGACCCGTTCCAGACCGAGAGCACCAAGCGCCGCCTGCAGCCAGCCAACAAAGTCAGGAAGCTGTGCATCACATCGAAGCGGTGCAGATCCGCCATGGCCCGGCATGTCGAAAGCGATTACGCGATGTGTTCTGGACAGCGCTTCAATCTGTGGCATCCACGCAGCGGACTGCATGCCGACACCATGGATCAGAACAACCGCCCTCCCAGACCCAGCTTCGCGAAACGCCAGCTTACCGTAGGGCTCAGACAGCTGCAGGGTTGTCAACGTCATGGCCAAGTTCCTTTAAGTCCTGATACCTGTCACCGATGCGATGATGCGGGCGCCCTCCAATTGAGGCTCCTAACGCGACAACGATTTCGCCAGCAGCTGGCGCATCTGCGACAGATAGCTGAATGGTCAGGTAATGGCTGCGCCGACCACCGTCGTTTTTGTCCATCAATGGAATTTGCAAAGGCGCATTCGCTGGGCCACGCGTGTTGGTGAAAGCCAAATACGACTTAGCGCCAACAGCTTCGCGGAAGTGATTACCAAACCGCAGAGTGTGGATCAGAGCAGAAGCATGTTCAACCTCGCCATCCATACCGACAATCGCGGATTTGCCGTATCCTTCCACCTTGTCACCGCCACCAGCGGCGTCCAGCACCATTTCTGTAAGCAACTCGCCAAGACCGGGCGCGCAGTCATGGATCTCGGGGCGCAGGTCATCGACAAACCCTCGGCCAGCCCATGGGTTTTGGATCACGGCGACTGCGGCAATCATCTTGAGAGGCTTTTGAGCAACCTTGCCGCCTTCAATTAGCGTGTTTTCGACATGTAGCAGCGTCTTACGAATTTCAGCGGGCATTACATTTCCTTGGTTTAGCGAGTCATTCAGGATTATGGTATACCATCAGACGACATGTCAAGAATACTTGAAGCCTCTCCGTCGCCCTGATAAGCACAGGGCATGACAGAAACCCAATTGCAAAAGATCACCAAAGCTCCCCAAACCCTGCGCGATATCGTGCAAGACCGGATGCGAGAGGCAATCATCGCAGGCCATTTTGCGCCGGGCGAACGCCTGGTTGAGCGCCCATTGTGTGACCAACTCGGCGTCAGCCGCACGGTCGTCCGAGAGACTATCCGCTACCTCGAAGCCGAAGGTCTGGTTGAGATCGTGCCCAATCACGGGCCCATTGTTGCAACGCTAAACTGGGAGCAGGCAAAGCAGATTTATGACGTGCGCTTGCTGCTGGAAGGTTCCGCCGCATCGGCCTGCACCTTGGCTCAAGGCAAAGGGTTTGGCCGAAAACTGACGAGTGCTCTCAGGGCTGTTGAAGCCACGATGGATGACACGGAATGGGCACAGCTTTTACATGCGACCACGCGCTTTTACGAGCTGATCTTCTTAGAGGCGGGGCACACCGTCGCTTGGGAAATCGTTCAGCGCCTAAACGGACGTATCAGCCGTCTGCGCGCTCTGACAATAGCTGCACGCGATCGAGAAACATCAGGCATGAGCCATATGAGGTCGATCCACGACGCGATCCTCAGTCGCGACGCTGCCGCCGCGCGCGCTGCAGTGGAAGAGCATATCACCGATGCCGCCAAAACGGCGCAGGGCTTTTTGAAGAATGTCGATACGGAGCGAGACAATGGCTAAAGGATACTGGATTGCTTTTGTCACCGTTACTGACCCGGCCCGATATGCAGGCTATCAGCAACATGCACCTGCAGCTTTTGCTAAATACGGGGCCCAGTTCTTGGTGCGAGGCGACGCTGGCGAAACGCTGGAAGGTCCGGCTTTTCAACGGCATGTGGTTATTGAATTTGAGAGCAAAGCTCAGGCGCTCGCCTGCTACCGCTCGCCCGAGTACCAGTCGGCGCGCGCACATCGCGATGCGGCCTGCACGGCAAACATCGTCATAACCGAAGGCATTACCACTTGAGGGAGAACACGATGGCGACTTTTGATGAAGAGCTTTTTTTGAAAGGCCTTGAGCAACGCAAGGCGACTCTGGGCGCAGAATATGTAGAGAAGAACCTCGCCGCGGCAGACGAGTTCACCCGCCCCTTTCAGGAGGCCATGACGGCTTGGTGCTGGGGCTTTGGTTGGGGAGATGAGACGATCGACGCCAAGACCCGCTCGATGATGAACTTGGCAATGATCGGGGCCCTGGGCAAGATGACCGAATGGGAACTGCATTGCCGAGGCGCCATCAACAACGGTGTCACCAAGGAAGAAATACGGGCCATCATTCATGCCGTTGCCATTTACTGTGGCGTCCCACAGGGGTTGGAATGCTTCCGTACGGCAAAGAAAGTGCTGAGCGATGAAGCCTCTGATTCCGGCGCTCGGTGACGTCTGAACGCCTTTTCTCCGGCAGACTTCAGGATATCGATCATGCTTCAGCGCGCTCGATGGCCTAGCTCTACTCAGATAGGCCTGTGCCGCCGTGTTCACAGGGGCATCTCTTTGCAACCAAGGTCTTGCGAAACTTCTTACGAGGTTGCGAGGCCTCGCACTCGGCGTAGCGGACAACTTTCCAATGATAACCTCTTCCCGCAGAAGCGGAGCGGTCCCCAAAGCGGTTTCTGGACACATTTTCGGACTGTATGCGGCAAGCGTTCAAGGCACGTCCCGGTCAAACGGTGATGTTTTGATGACATCGGATCCTTTCGTCTTGCATCGTCTGTCCCGCCGCATTAGCCAGCAGTTTCCCCACAGCCCGGAGACCGCTCATGACACCCCAAACCCTTGGCATCGACTTTGGCACTTCCAACTCGGCTGCGGGAATTGCGGTAAATGGGCGGCCATGGTTGGTGGAATTGGAACCCGGCGAAAACACCCTGCCGACGGCTGTGTTCTTTGAGGTGAACCCCACCCGAATGAAAATCGGCCGCAGTGCCACGCGGGGGCTGATCAACGGCGACGAGGGCCGGTTTCTGCGCGCGCTCAAAAGCCTGCTGGGCACGCCGCTTCTGCACGAACAACGGCGATTGGGCGGCGAGCGGCTGACGTTTGTGACCATTATCGCGCGGTTTCTGGGCGAGGTGAAGAAACGCGCCGAGGCCCAGACCCGGATAGAGTTCACCCATGCGCTGTCGGGACGGCCCGTGCGATTTCACAGCGCCGATGAGGCTCGCAATGCGCAAGCCGAAGAAGACTTGCGAGCGTGCTACAAGGAAGCCGGGTTTCAGGACGTTACCTTTATGTATGAGCCCGAGGCTGCGCTGCGGGCTGCCAAAACCGACGCAGGTCTGGGGCTGGTGGTGGACATCGGCGGGGGTACATCCGACTTTACCGCCTTTGTTCAAGAAGACGGTCAACCGGCGCAGATCCTTGCCAGCCATGGTGTGCGTCTGGGCGGCACCGATTTCGATCGGCAGATCAGCATCGACCACGTGATGCCCTTGTTGGGGCGTGGGACACAGATCAACAATGCCATGGGCAGCGGCAGCCTGACGGCCCCTGCCCGGCTGTTCAACGATCTGGCGACCTGGCAAATGATCCCCTTCCTGTATAACGGGGAAACCCGCCGCATGGCCGAAGATCTGCACCGTCACGCCCAGGAGCCGGAGAAACTGGCGCGGCTGGTCTCTGTCCTGGAAGAGGAAGTGGGCCATGATCTGGCCTTTGCGGTGGAAGCAGGCAAGATCGCAGCCAATACACCCGCGGCCGAGGCCCGTATTGATCTGCGTCTGTTGGAACGCGGGCTCGCCGCGCCGCTTGCCGCGACTGAAATGCACCACTCCCTTACCCCCTCGATGGAGACCATCCGATCTGCCGCCGCAGAAACCCTGACCCAGGCTGGTGTGACCCCAACAGATGTGACCCGCCTGGTTCTGGTGGGCGGCTCTTCGCTTTTGACAACGGTTCAATCTGCGCTTGCGGATCTGTGCCCCAATGGGGTGGCCGAAACGGATAACGCGATGACGGCGGTTGCCGATGGGCTGGCTTTGGCCGCGCCTGAGGCTTTTGCCAAGGGCTGAATTGCTTTGGCCGACCAATCTGACCTAAGGTCGACCACAGAAACATCAAAGAGGGCTGAGTATTGGGTAAATCACGTCTTTGGGCCGGTTTAATAGTTGCAGCGCTTGGTCTGGCATCCCCCGCCGCTGCGGCGCAATGTGGCAATACATCCGCAGGGTTTGACGCCTGGAAAGGCGACTTTGCCCGCACAGCGAAACGCGCAGGCGTCAAAGGCGCAGGTCTCACCGCCTTGGCGCAGGCTCGATATGCCACCCGGACCATTGCAGCGGATCGCAACCAAAAAAGCTTTCGCTATTCGCTTGAAAAATTCATGGAGATCCGCGGCGCAAACACCATCGTCGCACAGGGACGTCGCCACAAAGCCCGAAACGCAGCCTTCTATGCGGCGCTGGAACAGAAATACGGCGTGCCTTCTGGGGTTCTGATCGCGATCCACGGGATGGAAACCGCTTTTGGCAACTATATGGGCGACAGCAACGTTGTCTCCGCCATTGTGACATTGACCTATGACTGCCGCCGGTCCGCTTTTTTTGAACCCCACGCCATCGGCGCGTTGAAACTGGTGGACCAAGGTGCCATCACCGGCACAACCAAAGGGGCCAAACACGGTGAGCTGGGCCATACACAATTCCTGCCTGGCAATGCGCTGCAGTTCGGCGTGGATTGGGATCGCAACGGACGCGTGGATTTCTATAATTTTCAGGACGCGCTGGCCTCGACCGCGCATTTCCTGCGCAAGAAGGGCTGGAAGCCCGGAAAAGGCTATCAACAGGGCCAGCCAAATTTTAAAGTTCTGAAAGAATGGAATGCTGCAACAGTCTATCAGCAGTCATTGGCCCTGATGGGCGCGCGGATCGACAATTAGACGGCTCGTATCGCCCGTTTCGAATCTAAGCTTAACGCTGCAAGGCAGAAATAAGGAAAGGACCCGCCTTGCTTTTGTCTTATTCCAAAAGGAAAATATAAAAATTCCTTTTAATACACTGATTTAAGTAGCATTTTACGCTGCCTCATTTGCCTGACCCGGCGCACCAAATGAGGCACAAAAACCCGAACCACCGCCCTACTTTTTGCTATTTCAAATTTTATCGTTCTCTCAACGGTACAGCCAATGGGAGAACCCTGGTGATGGATAAAGAGAACTTTTTTAAAGGTAAGCTTGGCTTTGGCGGCGCCTTTTCGGATGCGCTGTCCCGTGCGACCCCGATTGTGATTGATACCTTTGAAGATCACGGTCACGACGTACATGCTTTTGCTGCCCGCAACTCAGCGTCCATACGTATGGAGCTGGACCAATTCACCGTCGAACTGCGTCATCGCCCGCAGATGAAACGGGGATGGAAAGCGCCCCAATGGGCCGGTGACACGCTGGAACTGCGGCTAACGCCCCTGTTCCCCGAATTCTGCGACCAAGAAATCACCGAAATGCTGCTGGCGGCGGTCTTGTTCAACCTCGCAAATGATCTGAACCCCATCAGCATCAAATGGCTCAACACGCCGGTTCTGTTGTCACGCGACGAGTTTCTGAGCGCCTTTGAGCCGGTGGATCTGAACAATCTGGAAACAGCCCCCGACGCCCAAGTTCCTGAGGCTCTGGTTCCTGCCTTTGAAATGCCCTTGGCCGAAGCCGATGATTTTGCCTATTGGCACGGCGGTACATCCGTCGCGCTTTTGGAGCCCGCACTCCAGCCGGATCCAATGCCATTGGACCGATTTTTAGACGCCGTAGACAGCGCCAATGCGCAGATCTCTCAGACCGACACGCGCCCACGGGGCCGCTCCGTCTTTGACCCGGTGGATATCACAGCCCGCGCGTTGGATAATCATATCGACGAAATCTTGGCCGATGACGTAGAGCCCGGTCTTGTCCCGGATGCAGTGGCCAGCTTGCAGCACCCGCCGCAGACCAAGCCCGGCGTGTTGCAGCGCATTGTGCGCCCCTTCGTCAAAGCCGCAGAAACCGTACATCTGCTGCGCACCACCGAGCTGCGCTACAGTTTTCAAATCCTTCTGCTGACGGCTTTGGTTCTCTATCTCGACAGCGCCGGCATGGTGCGGGCTGCGATCAACCTTCTGCACTGACGCGCGACATCGCAAGCGCGTCCGCGCGGGACAGGACCCGCGTGTGGATGGAAAACACCACCGCCTGTGTCTTTGGCAGGCGTAAAATGCTCTGCAACTCGCTGCGCAGAAACTGCCCCGCCTGATTGCGATCCAGATGCGGCGCGACCGGATCCCGGTCGGGATGATAAAGATCCGCGCTGTCATACCACAGCGCATTGAACCGCCACAGCGGCCGCCCCACCTGCACCCCATCAAACAAGCGCTGTACGCGTTTTGCGATCTGCGCATCATACTCCGGCACCGGCACGTGGATCTGTGTGAGCGGGCGCATGAACTTATCCGCCAACCGCCAGCTCGCCGGAAAGCACAGGACAGCACCCGTCAACACATGCTCGTCTGCGCCCTCAGGTTTTTGCAAAATGCAAAAGTCCTGTTGCGCAATCCGCCCCAAACTCCGCATCGGATCACAATAATCTAATTGCACTGACGTGCCATCGCTCACAGAGACCACATCATCCTGTCCCGGAAAAAGCTGCGCGGCCACATGCTCTAACAACTCTTGCGCCGCCTCCATGGCCGCAGGGGCCAAGGCCAAAACATCTTGGGCGCGCTCTTCGATCAAACGCTGACGCAAGTCAATTTGGGCCGCTGCACAGTCATCCTGCTTCAACCAGTCCTCTGATTTCAGCGGCATGATCCCGGGCAAGGGTTTGGGCGCAAACGGGTCATAGGGAAGTGTTTTTTGCAAAATCATAGTGATCCCTTACCTCAATTCCGGGTGCCGCCAACCCGCCGCAATCCCTCCCAAAGGGATTGCGGCACAACCTGTGGCGCCATCAAGCGCCTCCGCTTAAAAACCGCGCAAGCTTGTCACGCAACACCAAAACCGATGGCGCATCACTCATCTGCTCCAGCTCGGCGATTGGCACCCAGGCCAGATCATGGGACTCATCACTCACTTTAAAATCACGCCCCTCCGCGCGAAACAGAAAGCGGACGTCATAATGCAGATGCGCAGGCTCTTTTGCATTGGCCGGGATCTCATGCACATCGACGTCAAACACCTCTGCGCCGATCGGCGTGATCCGTGAAAGCCCGCTTTCCTCATAGGCTTCTTTCAACGCCACAAAGGGCACATCGGCAATCCCATCACAATGCCCGCCCAGCTGCAGCCAGCGGTTCAGTTTCGCGTGATGTGTCAACAAAACAGCCGACAGATCCGGCGACAAGACAAAGGCAGAGCCGGTGACATGACCTGTTTCAGGATCGCGTTCAAAGGCACGTGGCTCGCTGGCGCAAAAATCCTGTAACTTGGCCCACATGGCATGATCACGTTCCGACGCCGGATTGTAACATCCCACGCCATCCAGCCGCGTTTGGGTCATGTTCTTTCACCTCTTTGTGACAACTTGCGGCTGTGCCTTGCCCTGCCCGCCGCAAGCCCGCACCTTAGGGCGACACAGCCACAAAAGCCAAGCCTCATGCCCACTGAACGGATCACCTTTGCCGGCCACGCCGGAACCCCTTTGGCCGCACGACTGGACCTGCCTGACGGGCCGGTTCTGGCCACGGCCCTGTTTGCCCATTGCTTCACCTGTTCCAAGGACATTCCCGCCGCCCGTCGGATCTCGGCGCGTCTGGCTGGTATGGGGATTGCTGTGCTGCGTTTTGACTTTACCGGGCTTGGCCATTCCGAGGGCGAGTTTGAAAATACGGACTTCTCTTCAAACGTTCAGGATCTGATCCGAGCGGCGCAATTCCTGACCCATCGCGACATGCCACCGGATCTTTTGATTGGTCACTCTCTGGGTGGGGCCGCCGTTTTGCGCGCCCGCGCTGGCATCCCTTCGGTCAAGGCCGTGGTGACTTTGGGTGCGCCTTTTGACCCGGCCCATGTGGCCCATCATTTTGAGGACGCCCTGCCCGAAATTCAATCTCAGGGATCGGCAGAAGTCTCTTTGGGGGGGCGCTCCTTTGTGATTGGCAAGGGATTCGTGGATGACATCCGCGCCGCTGAGCTAGATCTGGCCATTGCCGACCTCAGGGCTGCCCTTCTGGTGATGCACGCGCCGCAGGACGCCACCGTCAGCATTGACAATGCCGCCTCGATCTTTGGCACAGCGAAACATCCCAAAAGCTTTGTCACCCTCGACGATGCGGACCATCTGATCTCACGCCCGCGCGACGCGGAGTACGCCGCCGAGGTGATTGCCGCCTGGGCGGGTCGTTATGTGGATCTGTCGCCCCCAGCCCCGCCGCCGGGTGCGCCCGAAGGTGTGCTGCGCGTCAGTGAGGCCGACCCAAACGGGTTCCTCCAGGACATTCAATCCGGTCCCTACCACCATACGCTGGCAGATGAGCCCAAAGCCTATGGTGGCACCAATCGCGGCATGTCGCCTTATGGATTTATTGCCGCCGGGCTTGGCGCCTGCACCTCGATGACCATCCGCATGTATGCCCGCCGCAAGGAATGGCCGCTGGATGGGATCAGCGTCGATGTCTGCCACGACAAGGTGCACGCCCAGGATGCCTTTCCGGGCGCGGCGGCCAAGATCGACCAGTTTACCCGCGTGATCCGCTTGTGTGGACCATTGGACGCCGCGCAACAGGCCAAACTGTTAGAGATCGCCGACAAATGCCCGGTGCACCGTACCCTGGAACAAGGGGCCAAAGTCATCACGCGTCTGTCCGAGGTAACACCCGCGCCACGCTGATCACCTGCATTTCTTAGTATTTTCCACCGGGCCGCCATCTCTTCCGGGGTGGCGGCCCCTTGCTGTTTTGACAATCCTCGACTAAACCGCGCGCATCTGCTGCCGAATTCATACAGAGGTGCCTACGCCCATGATCCCCCGCTATTCCCGTCCCGAAATGGTTGCCATCTGGTCTCCTGAGACCAAGTTCCGCATCTGGTATGAGATCGAGGCCCATGCCTGTGACGCACAGGCGGATTTGGGTGTGATCCCGCGGGAAAATGCGGAAGCGGTCTGGAAAGCCAAAGACGTTGAATTCGACGTGGCCCGCATCGATGAGATCGAAGCAGTCACCAAACATGACGTCATTGCGTTCCTCACGCATCTAGCGGAACACGTCGGGTCGGAAGAGGCGCGTTTTGTCCATCAGGGCATGACCTCCTCGGACGTTCTGGACACCTGCCTGAACGTGCAGCTGGTGCGCTCTGCCGATATCCTGATCAAGGACATGGAAGGCCTGCTGGCCGCCCTGAAGAAACGCGCCATCGAACATAAGGACACTGTTCGTGTGGGCCGCTCCCACGGCATCCACGCGGAACCCACCACAATGGGCCTGACCTTTGCCCGTTTCTACGCCGAGATGGACCGCAACCTGGCGCGTCTGAAACTGGCCCGTGAAGAAATCGCAACCGGTGCAATCTCGGGTGCCGTGGGCACCTTTGCCAATATCGACCCGGCGGTTGAGCAGCACGTCTGCGAAAAACTGGGCCTGATCGCAGAGCCGATCTCGACCCAGGTGATCCCGCGCGACCGTCACGCGATGTTCTTTGCGACGCTCGGCGTGATTGCGTCTTCCATTGAGAACGTCGCGATTGAAATCCGTCACATGCAGCGCACCGAGGTGCTGGAAGGGGCGGAATTCTTCTCCATGGGGCAAAAAGGCTCCTCGGCGATGCCGCACAAGAAAAACCCGGTTCTGACCGAAAACCTGACCGGTCTGGCCCGTCTGGTGCGCGCCGCCGTGATCCCCGCGATGGAAAACGTCGCCCTGTGGCACGAGCGCGATATCTCACATTCCTCCGTTGAACGCGCGATTGGCCCGGATGCCTGTGTGACGCTGGACTTTGCACTGGCGCGTCTGACCGGTGTGATCGACAAGATGCTCGTGTTCCCAGAAAACATGCTCGACAATATGAACAAGTTCCCCGGCCTCGTGATGTCCCAGCGCGTACTGCTGGCGCTGACCCAAGCCGGTGTGAGCCGCGAAGACGCCTATGTCATGGTGCAGCGCAATGCGCTCAAAGTCTGGGAGTTGCGCACTGACTTCCGTGAAGAGCTGCTGGCAGACGCAGATGTGGTCGCGGCCCTGGGCGAAGACGGCATCAACGAGAAGTTCAATATGGACTACCACACCAAACATGTGGACACGATTTTCAAGCGTGTGTTTGGCGCGTAAAATCGCGAAACCGCAGAAAATCTACAAGCCTCGTCAGAAATGACGGGGCTTCTTTATTTTTCCCCCTGGGTGTTGAAAATTTTGTCAACATGATTTCAACACCTTGGCCGAGCCGTTCGATTTATTGATTTCGGTTTCTTGGCTTGCGGGTGCTTCTTCACATATCTGCGAGCTTTAGAAAAATAGCATCCGTATTGTAGGTTATGTACTACGTTCACATAGTGCTCTGTTCTTTGGAGAAACCAATATGCGCCTTCCTATTATTGCCGCTCTCGTGATGCTTCCTGTCGCTGGCTTTGCCGCAGGCGATGATGATTTCACCCCGCCCAAACCCACCGACACTGTCAAGAAATGCTGGGGCAAACGTGTGTATGACGCCGACAAAGGAAAATGCGTCAAACCTCAGCAATCCTCGTTGAATGACGATCAGTTGTTCGATGACGCCCGCGCGCTGGCCTATGCCGGACGCATTGAGGCCGCACAGGCGGTATTGGCCGCCATGACGGATCAAACCGAAAGCCGTGTTCAGACGTATTGGGGCTTTACCCACCGCAAACAAGGCGATCTGGATCTGGCAAAACAGTATTATCAGGCCGCGCTGGAGAACGATCCCAATAACCTTTTGGCCCGCTCTTATTATGGTCAGGGTCTGGTAGAAGAAGGGCGTCTGGGCGAAGCCTTTGCACAGTGGAAAGAGATCCGTACCCGCGGCGGCACGGACAGCTGGGCAGAAGTCTCGTTGCGGACCGCTTTGGAAGACGGGCGCACATTTAGCTATTGAGGCTAAGGCTTTATTTACTGCTGCGGGCCTATCTTGAACCTGTCACCAAAGAAGAATCTTTCTGGTTGAGGCTCAAGAATGGAACAAGACACAGCTTTGGCGCTCCCCGATATTGGTATGGGGAATGAATTTGGCGACTTTCCCGCCCTTGCGCCGATGCCCGCAGCAGAGCCTGCCCGGATGCCCATGGCGGAAACGCCAATGTCCGCAGCGCCCAAAGTGGAGCTGAGCGGCAAGGCCAAGGCAGCCATCGTCGTGCGCCTTCTGTTGAATGAAGGCGCCGATATCCCGATTGAGGAACTTCCCGAAGAGTTACAGACCGAGTTGACCCGCCAAATGGGTAAAATGCGTCTGGTGGATCGCAACACGCTGAACGCGGTTGCTGCTGAATTTGCAGATATGCTGGACAATGTGGGCCTGTCCTTCCCCAACGGTTTGGCCGGTGCGCTGTCCGCCATGGAGGGCAAGATCAGCCGCCATACCTACAGCCGCCTTCGCAAGGAAGCCGGGGTGCGCCAGTTCGGAGATCCGTGGCAACGTCTGAAACAGCTGCCGCCCGAAGATCTGGCCACATTGGCCCAAGCCGAAAGTATCGAGGTTGCAGCCGTTATGCTGTCGATGCTGGACACAGGCAAAGCGGCCAGCATGCTGGCCTGCCTGCCAGGCCCCCTAGCCCGCCGCATCACCTATGCCGTGCGTCAAACCGGATCTGTGACACCTGACACCGTTGACCGCATTGGCCTGTCGCTGGCCGCCCAGGTGGATGCGCGTCCCGAGATGGCGTTCAACCAGACGCCGGGCGAACGTGTTGGTGCGATTCTGACAGAATCGCCCTCGGCCAAACGCGACGAAGTTATGGACGCGCTGGACGAGGAAGATCAGGAATTCGCCACAGATGTACGCAAATCCCTGTTCACTTTTGCGCTGATCGGCACACGCCTCAGCCCCACCGATGTGCCGAAAATCACCCGAGTGGTTCCCCAGCAGGATCTGGTGACCGCCATCGCCTATGGCAAAGCAGACGAGGATGTTGCCGCCAGCGAGTTCCTCCTTGGCAATATGTCTGCGCGTATGGCCACCAATATTCGTGAAGAAGTTGCGGAGCGCGGAAAGGTCCCACGTAAAGCGGGTGAAACCGCAATGTCCAATATCGTCAGTGCGTTGCGCGACATGGTCGTAAACGGTGAGATCGAGTTGAAGTCGGCGGAACCAGATGAGGACGACGAGGAATAAAGCCCAACAGGCACCCGTTTGTCCCCTTTTGTTACGGGTTGCTTGTCCCTGCGGTGGCTGCGTATAAGGTGCTCTCTTGAACCCTATCCAGCCCCGCAGGCCCCGCCGCCCTATGTCCAATTCCCGAAAAGACCTGACACGTATCCAAAAAGCGCAGTATTTCACGAGCAATCTGATATTGCGCGGCACGATCAAGCTGTTGGGGTTGTTTCCATATGCGTTGCGCTTGCGTTTGATGGGTGGGTTGGTGCGACGGCTGTCCGGCGTGCTTGGGATCCGCAAGCGGATCCGGCGCAATTTATCCTATGTGCTGCCGGATTTGCCCGAGCCTGAAGCCCAGCGGATCTGCCATGAGGTTGCCGACAATGCAGGCCGCACGGTTGCTGAATTTTATGCGGGTCAACCCTTCTGGGAGCGCGCCCGTGCCGCCAAAATCGGCGGGCCTGGTCTGGCAGCCTTGGAACAGGCCAAAGCGGACGGGCGGCCGGTGATTTTTGTGACGGCCCATTTTGGCAATTATGACGCGGCACGGGTCAAATTGATGAGCCTTGGGTTTCCAATGGGCGCACTGTATCGGCGGATGGCCAATCCCTATTTCAACGAACATTACGTAAAGGCGATGCATGACACCGGCAAGCCGATGTTCGAACAGGGCAAACGCGGCATGGTCGAAATGGTGCGGTTTCTGAAACAAGGTGGCAATCTGGCGATTGTGACCGATCTTCACGCCATCGGCGGCAGCCCGATCGATTTTTTTGGCAAACCTGCGCTCACGTCCTTGGTCACTGCGGAACTGGCGCTAAAGTTCAAAGCCGTCATGATCCCGGTATACGCGGTGCGCCAGGAAAACGGCCTGGATTTCGAGATCATCATGAAAGAGCCGATCGAACACACCGACGCCCTGCGCATGACCACCGAAGTCACACAGGATCTGGAAAAAGTTGTGCAAGACCACATGGGGCAATGGTTCTGGATCCACCGCCGGTGGAAGCCCTATGCACAGAGCTCTCCCACGGCAGTGTCTGACTAAATCAATCCAGCTTCAGCGCACCGACAATCCGGCCGTGGGCCCCTTGCTGTACAAAAAACGCCGTTTTTTCAGAGCCCTCAACAGGAATTGTGACCGAAAACTCGCCGGATCCATCCCATTGGCCGATCACCGAAAGCTCTTCGACGACATTTGCGTAGTTTAGCGTGTGCCCGCGCAGCTCACCACGCGTGATGGACACGGTTTGCATCGGCTCATACCGGGCCAGGTGGATCAACAAAGGTTCCGAGCCGGACACATTTTGCTGGGCCAATGCCTTCAGTGTAACCTCGGCCCCAACCTGTTCGGCACGTAACGCAACCGGCTGCGGGGTCTGGCGATACTTGCGGATCACCTCGGCCACCGCCGGTGCATTGGCTCCTACCACATCCTCATAACCCATGATCACCATCTGCGGCGTATAGATCATGCGGCGCGCACCTGCGTGGGCATAGCCCTTTTGCCGTTTGGTATGCGCAGGCGATGCGAACTCATCTTTCCAGCCGATGTAGTCCCAATAGTCCACATGCAAGGCCAACGCCAACACATCATCCTGTTGGGCAAGAAGGGTCAGCAGCTCATCTGCTGGCGGGCAGGATGAACAGCCTTGTGACGTATAAAGCTCAACAACAACGGGTGCATTTTGCACCGATCGCGTTTCACCCACGTCTTGTGCGTGAACGCTAAATGACGAGCAAACAAGTCCAATTGTTAAGGCGGCAGCGGACAGGATGCGCATAAACAGGTCCCCCAGATTTCCTAAATCAAAGGTAACGACTGGCGAAAGAACTGACCAATCAATCATTCTTGATGGTTAGGAGAGCACGAAACACCCGTAAAAACGTCATTTTACCGTGACTTGATACAACACGGGAGGATCACACTTCTCGCAAACCAGATCCATTTGTACCCACAAATTTTGCAGCCGATCAAGATTAACACGTTAACAACTTTTTCACACAAAGGTGAACGTAACGCTTGCGTAAAACCAAAGTCTGGGGTCAAAAAAACAGTTAAGAAGTTTAAAGAATATTTGAAATCAGCGACTTTGCGAGCGGCTTATGACAGAAGCGATTATTGTGACCTTGGTTCCTTCCGAAGAGTGTTTTGACGATCTTCTCAACTTGTTGAGCTCGGTTCTGCCTGAAACGCGTGCATTTGAAGGCTGCAAAATGGCCGAAGTCTACCACAACCGCTCACTGAATGAGATTGCCCTTGTTCAGATGTGGCAGGACAGTGAAGCACATGACGATTACCTGGACTGGCGCGCTCAGAGCGGTGTGTTTGACAAGGTCGCCGAGCTGATTGCCGAGGAACAGATCCACAGATCCTTCCAAGTGGTGTGATCCTGCCGAAGGCAACGCATCGCTAGACGATCACAACAGGATAACAAAAACCCGCCAGAATCGGCGGGTTTTGCAGTTCTAACTGTTGGGGTCCAGAACCGGCCTCAAACTGTTTTCGATCACGCGTTGGGTCAATGGACCCGCGATGCGCAGCAGGATCTTGCCCTTGCCGTCGATGACAAAGGTTTCCGGCAGGCCGTAAACGCCCCAATCAATCGACTGACGCTTTTTAACATCATACAAAAGCCCGGAATAGGGGTTCCCCAGCTCATCCAGAAAACCCTGCGCCTCTTGCTGACCGTAATCCTGGTTGATGCCATAGATCGGAAACTCTTTGGCCAGTTCCATCAGGTTGGGATGTTCGGCGCGACACGGTGCGCACCAGCTGGCCCAGAAGTTGACCAGTTTGACGCCCTCTCCCATCAGATCACTGGTCTGAAATTCAGGATGGTCCAACAGCGGAGCCGATGTGACCTCGGGCGCGCTGCGCCCGACCAGGACCGAGGGCAGGCCTTCGGGGTCTTCGCGTTGCAGCCCAAAGAAGGCCAGCCCAGCAAAGGCGCCAAAGATCAGAACCGGCACGGCCATCAGCGGAGAAACCTTAACCATGTTTGCGCCCTCGTTCTTCGATCATTTCCATTTCCGCGCGCACCTTGCGGCCGCGGCGGATGGACAAGACCACCAGTGCCACCAGCATCAGCAGCGAGACCGCATAGGCTGACAAGACCGTGTCCGCATATTTTCCAAGATCAACCATCAGGCTTCTGCCTCCAAACGTTCCCGTGCCAACAACGCCTTGATCCGGCGTGCGCGAATTTCGGTTCCGGTGCGATACAGGACCAGCACCAGAAACAAGAGGGCAAAGCCGCCCATACAGACAAACAAGGGCGTTGCAAACACGTTGCTCACCCGTTCCTCGGTATCCCCTGCCACGGCCCCTGCCCGCATCACAGACGCCCCCTGATGCAGCCCCTGGTTCCAAAACAGTACTGCATAGCGGCTGAGCACCGCAAAGACAGATCCCACCAGACACAGGATGGACGTCAGGTCGGCAGCTGTGTCCGGATCCTCAATCGCCTCCCACAGAGCAATATAGCCGAGGTAAAACAGAAACAGCACCAAAAAGGACGTGAGGCGCGGATCCCAGGCCCACCAGGTGCCCCACATGGGCTGGCCCCAGATCGCGCCGGTGATCAGCGCAATCAGCGTCATGACTACACCCACCGGGGCGGCCGCCTTGGCCGCCAGAGCACTGACATGGTGGCGACGGATCACCCAGATCAGAGAGGCCACCAACATCATGAACCAGGCGTTTATCGCCATCAGCGCAGCAGGTACGTGGATAAAGATGATCTTGACCGTTGATCCCTGGCGATAGTCGTCGGGCGTCAGAAAAAAGCCCCAGATCAACCCGCCCACACAGAGCGCGATGGACAGGACCCACAGGGCTGGCATCACCTTTTCCGAGGTTGCCAGAAACTTTTTTGGGTTCGCATATTCCCAGATCGACATCGGTTTTCTTCGCCTTTCCTAGTCCTGGAGCTTAGCGCAAATTGATACGTAACACAGCGGCACTGGCAAAGGGCAACAGCGCAACAGAGGCGGCCGAAATTCCGGCCAACAGCAACATCGGGGTCTCGACGCTTAAACCCGAGGCACCGCGCCGGGCCATCTCGGCCCCGAAAATCAGGGTTGGCACATACAGGGGCAAGACCAGCAGCGACAGCAGCAACCCACCGCGTTTCAGCCCCACCGTCAAGGCTGCGCCAAAGGTGCCAATGACCGACAGGCCCGGTGTCCCCAGCAGCAGTGACAGGAACAGCCATCCATAGGCGCCCGCAGGCAGCTGCAACATCACACCCAAAACCGGCGCGATCAGCACCAGTGGCAGCCCTGTAGTCACCCAATGAGCCAAGGATTTCATGGTCACAATCGCTTCAAGCGGCAGGGGCGCGGTGGCCAGCAGGTCCAGTGAGCCATCCTCCCAGTCCAGTGCCAGAATACGGTCCAGCGACAGTAGGCACGCCAACAATGCCCCGATCCACAAGACACCGGGCGCAATCCGCGACAAAAGCTCGGTCTCGGGCCCCACCGCAAAGGGGACCATAACGGTCACGATCAGAAAAAACGCAAGGCCAAGGCCAAACCCGCCGCCGGCTCGCATCGCAAGCCGCAGATCCCGCAGCAACAGTGCAATCACAGGAAGCCTCCGTCGAAATCATCAATGGGTGGCGGAGCTGCCTTGAAGGGGCCGACATTTAAAACCTTACCTTCCAGTCCCAGATCGATGTGGGTGGCAATCAGCGCGCTGCCGCCTTGGTCCAGATGGTCCTGTACGATCTGGGCGAACTGGCGCACGTGATCTGTGTCGAGGCTGACGGTGGGTTCATCCATAATCCAGATGGGCCGCCCGGTGACCAACATCCGCGCAAGGCCCAGGCGACGTTTCTGCCCCGCAGACAAGGCCCCCGCCGGACGGTCGCGTAACGCGCCCAGATTAAACCCGTCAATCGCACGCTCGATCCCGTCTTGGCCAAAGACGCTGGCCCAGAACCGCAGGTTTTCGGCAACGGTCAGCGTGGGCTTGATCCCATCCGCATGGGCCGCATAGGCGATCTGATCCTCTCCGCCGGTCACATGGCCTTTCATGGGCGGTTGGAGCCCCGCAACGGTGCGCAGCAAGGTGGTCTTGCCGATGCCATTGGGCCCGCGCAGGATCAGCGCAACGCCGGGTGGTACGTCAAAAGACACCCCCTCAAGCACAGGCAGCCCGCCCCGGGCCACAGTCAGATCAGTGATGGATAAGGTCATGCCCTGCCTTTTAATTCTTGTGGTCTGTTCAAAGCAGAGGATGTGCGCGCCTGCTTTGCGACAGATCAAATCTGGACGGGCGCGATGGTGGCCCCTGCCATGGGATCATACCGGCAAGGCGGCCAGCGCGATACGGCGACCTTCGGACAACAAAACGTTGTAAGTCCTGCAGGCGGCAGGAGAATTCATGGTTTCAACCCCGATGCCCGCGGCCTCCAGCTGTGGGCGCAGATCCCCCGGCAGATGGGCAATCTCGGCCCCGGTGCCGACAAACAGCACGTCAATGTCACCCGCCAAATCCAACAAGATTTTGTGATCCTCATAGCCGCCCCAGGCCTGCGTCCCTTTGGGAGAAGCAACAACCGCGCCCTGATGCACCTGGCCGCCGATCCGGAAAAAACCCGGTCCATAGCCATCAATGGGTTCGGCGTCGGTATAGCTTACCTCGTTCAGGCGCATCGGATGGATCCTTCTGTGTTCGCGTCGTGCAGCCTGGTTAGCACATGCCACGCCGTCACGGAACCTCAGCTGCGCCTCTGGCGTCGGAGCGCCGCAGGGAGTGCCTGCGTTGGACGCAAAAAAGCCGCAGAGGATCTCCGCGGCTTTTTCAAAGTTATGACAGGCGCTTTTAGGCGTCGATATTGGCGAACTGGTTGCCGCTTGGGGTCGAAGGTTTGTTCCAGTCGCGTTTGACACCCAGACGCAACAGAATGATCGACGCGACAAAGATCGAGGAATAAGTCCCGACCACAACACCCCAGATCATCGCAAAGACAAAACCGCGGATCACGTCCCCGCCCAGCACAAAGAGCGAGATCAGCGCAATCAAAGTGGTGACCGAGGTCATCATCGTCCGGCTGAGTGTCTCGTTGATGGAGATGTTCAAAACCTCGGCCAGATCCTTGCTCTTGTAGCGGCGCAGGTTTTCACGCACCCGGTCGAACACAACAACAGTATCGTTCAACGAATAGCCAACAATCGTGAGCAATGCCGCGATAATTGCCAGATCAAATTTGATTTGCAGTTCCGAAAACACGCCGATGGTCAAGATAACGTCATGCACCAACGCGGCAACCGCCCCCAGCGCAAACTGCCATTCAAACCGCAGCCAGATGTAGACCAGAACCGCCGCAATCGCGAGGCCCACCGCCAGCGCCGCCGTCCAGATCAGCTCACCCGAGACCTTGGGGCCAACGCTTTCGACAGAAACAAATTTGATACCCGGCGCCACCGCATCCAGAGCCGAACGCAAGGTTTCGATCTGCGCACCCGAGATGGCTTCGCCACCCTCTTGCGCCTGAATGCGGATCATCGCCACATGCTGGTCTTCGGCAAAGGACGGATCGAAAACCTCGGTGATGGAGACATCCCCCAGATCCAGCGGCGCAATGGCAGTACGATATGCGCCCACGTCCACGGTTTCCGACGCCTCGGTCCGCACCGTAGTACCACCGCGGAAATCGATGCCAAAGTTCAGACCCTGCAGGCCAAAGGAGGCAAGGCCCACAATGATCAACAGGACCGAGATCCCAAGCCACAGTTTGGACCGGCCAAAGAAGTTGAACGAGGTTTCCTGAGGAACAAGTCTAAGTCGCATGGGTTACACCTCAATCGTTTTGGGACGGCGCCGTTCGAACCAAATCACCACCAGCAGGCGGGTGACAAAGATCGCGGTGAAGACAGAGGTCAAGATGCCAAGACCTAAGGTAATTGCAAAGCCGCGCACCGGGCCGGAGCCCATGGCGAACAGGATCACAGCAGTGATGAACGTCGTGACGTTTGCATCGACAATGGCCGAGAGTGCTTTGGAATAGCCCTCGTCGATTGATCGCGCCGGGCCACGGCCTGCTTTCAGCTCTTCACGGATCCGTTCAAAGATCAGAACATTTGCGTCCACCGCCATACCCACGGTCAGGACAATGCCTGCAATCCCTGGCAGGGTCAGCGTGCCGCCAATCAGGGACAGCGCGCCAAAGATCAGACCAACGTTGATCAACAACGCCACATTGGCAAAGATCCCAAACAGACCATAGCTCAGCGCCATAAAGACCAGCACCGCAACAAAGGCAACGATTGTGGCGATCTTGCCCGCATCAATGCTGTCCTGACCCAGCTCTGGACCGATGGTGCGTTCTTCGAGGAAGGTCAGCTCAGCCGGCAAGGCACCAGCCCTCAGCAGAACCGCCAGATTGGTGCTTTCCTCGATCGAGAAGTTGCCAGTGATAATGCCACTGCCGCCCGGAATATGCGATTGGATCACCGGGGCCGAGACGACCTCATCATCCAGCACAATCGCGAAGGGAGAGCCGATGTTTTCAGCCGTATAGTCGCCAAACTTGCGCGCGCCCGCCGGGTTGAACCGGAAGCTCACCGCCGGGCGGCCGTTCTGGTCAAACGAGGGCTGCGCATCCACCAGTTCCTCACCGGTGACCACGGGGGCGGATTCCACGGTGTAGAAAATCCCTTCCTCATCCAAGGATGGGATCACCTTGTTGCCCACGCCGGGAGCGGCATTGGCATCAGAGCCCTGACGCACCACCGGGTTAAAGGTTAGCTGCGCGGTTGTGCCAATGATGTCTTTCAGCTCAGAGGCCGACCCGATACCCGGCACCTGGATCAGGATCCGGTCAGCGCCTTGACGTTGGATTGTGGGTTCGCGGGTGCCGACCTCGTCAATCCGGCGACGGACAATTTCCAGCGCTTGACGCACGGTGCGGTCATCGCTGGCAACTTTTTCAGCATCCGACAGAGTAATTGTGACAATATCGCCCTGCCCTGACACCTCGATATCATTGGCACCAGCTCCGGTCAGGGTCACAACGGGTGTGGCCAGTTCCCGCAGCTCGCGCAGCGCTGTGGTCATGCCTTCGGGATTTGAAATTTTCACACGGATCTCATCCGCGGGACCTGGTTGGCGACGAAACGTGCCAACCGCGGCCCGCTGGTCCCGCAGCGCTGTGCGCACCTCGGGCCACAACGCGGTCATACGCGCCTCATAGACGTCTTCGACCTGAACCTCCGCCAGAAGATGCGCACCGCCGCGCAGATCCAGCCCCAGGTTCACCAGACCAGATGGCAGAAAAGACGGCCATTGGGCCGCCTGCTCCAACCGTTCCGGCGTCTCGCCAGCAGCGACAATCGCCGCCTCAGCGTCATTTGACTGTTCCACCTGCGTATAAAACGCATTTGGCAGAGCCAGCAAAAGGCCCGTCGCGCATACCAGCGCGATCATGACCCTTTTCCAAAGATCAATTTGCAGCATAGCTCTGCCTTTTCCGTTTGGGAGGCAGACGCGTTACGCTGCGGGCTCGGTTTTGTTCAGAACTTGCGCGATGGTGGATTGCACAACGCGGATTTTCACGCCTTCGGCAATCTCAACTTCCAGTTCGCCATCTTCTTTGACTTTGGAGACCTTGCCGATCACGCCACCTTGGGTCACGACCTGATCGCCGCGGCGCAGGGCCTGAACCATCTGCTGATGCTCTTTCATCTTTTTCTGCTGCGGACGGATCAGCAGGAAATACATGATCGCAAAGATCAGAATAAGGGGGACAAACTGCGCGATCGCATTGCCTTCCATGGGACGTTCCTTCTGTCTGAGGTGCGGAATTTGCACCAATATTTTGCCGGGAACCTATGCGTTGACCGGGGGGTTTGCAAGGAGGATAGCCGCGCCGCGTTCAAACGGCACCTCGGGTGGAAATGCCGCAAGTTTCAGGATTGCGCCGCTCTCCTCTTTTCCTTTGTAGCGACCTGCGGCATAGGTTGGTCATTGATTCAATTAGCCAGGAGCAAGACCCATGCACGACATTCGCGCAATCCGCGAAAATCCAACCGCCTTTGACGCCGCTTTGGCGCGGCGTGGGGATGCGTCGATCTCGTCTGATGTCCTGGCGCTGGACGAACAACGCCGCGCCAAAATTCAGGCTGCCGAGGAAGCTCAGGCCGAACAAAACAAAGCCGCCAAAGCCATAGGTGCCGCCAAAGCCAAAGGAGACACCGAAGAGTTTGAACGCCTGCGCGCCGCCGTGTCCGAGAAAAAGGCCGAAGTCGCCGCCATGCAGGCAGAGGCCAAAGAGCTGGACGCCAAGCTGACCGATATGCTGGCCCGCATCCCAAACGCGCCTGCGGATGATGTGCCAAATGGCGCAGATGAAGACGACAACGTCGAGGTCAACCGTTGGAGCGAACCCGCTGCGTTTTCGTTCACCCCCAAAGAACACTTTGAGATCAAAGGCGTTGCGGCGTCGATGGATTTTGAAACCGCTGCAAAAATTTCGGGCGCGCGTTTTGTGATGCTCAAAGGCGCGGTTGCCCGCATTCACCGCGCACTGGCCCAGTTCATGGTCGACACCCATGTGGATGAAAACGGCCTGACCGAGGTGAACTCGCCCGTGCTGGTGCGCGATGAGGCCATGTACGGCACCGATAAGCTGCCGAAATTTGGCGAGGACAGTTATCAGACCACAAACGGCTGGTGGCTGGTGCCGACTTCCGAGGTGCCGCTGACCTATTCCGTCGCCGATGAGATGCTGGAAGAAGCCGACCTGCCGCAACGCTACACGGCCCATACCCTGTGTTTCCGTTCGGAAGCGGGCAGCGCCGGGCGTGACACGTCGGGCATGCTGCGCCAGCACCAGTTCGAAAAGGTCGAGATGGTCTCGATCGTGCATCCCGATGAGTCTGACGCAGAACAGAAACGCATGTTGCGCTGCGCCGAGGGCATTCTGGAGAAACTGGGCGTGCCCTATCGCACCGTGATCCTGTGCACCGGTGACATGGGTTTTGGCGCGCGTCGTACGTTTGACATCGAAGCCTGGGTGCCGGGTCAGAACACCTACCGTGAGATCTCTTCGGTCTCCACCACCGGTGATTTTCAGGCCCGCCGCATGAATGCGCGGTTCAAACCGGCCGAGGGCGGCAAGCCCGAGTTTGTTCATACATTGAACGGATCGGGCCTGGCCGTTGGGCGCTGCTTGATTGCGGTGCTGGAAAACGGCCAGCAAGAAGACGGCTCGGTCCAACTGCCCGAGGTGCTGGCCCCTTATTTGGGCGGCAAGCTAACCCTCAGCGCGGATGGCGTTCTGGTTTAACTCCAGCGCAGCGCTAAAGATAAGAAACCGGCCCTATTGGGGGCCGGTTATTTTTTTGCCTTCTTGCCCTTCTTGGCCCGTTTTGCGGCCATAATCGCATCGCCCTTTGCCTTTTCCTTGGCAATCGCTTTGGTGGCTTTGCCTTTGGTTTTATTTGCTTTTTTCTTGGCCTTCTCCTTGGCCAACGCAAATTCAGCGGCCAGGGCTGCGGCTTTTTTCTGGGCCTTCTTGGCTTTGGTTTCCGCTTTGGCGGCGCGTTCTTCGGCAGCAGCACGTGCGGCTTCGGCCACAGCCAGCGCCTCGCTCAATGACGGAGCGGCAGGTTGTGCACTCGGCTTTGCTGCGGGTTTGGGCGCGGTTTTTGCGGCTGCCTTGCGGGCCGCAGGTTTGCGCGCGGCGGGTTTGGCCGCCGGTTTGCGGGCGGCTGGCTTTGCTGCGGCTTTGGCAACAGGCGCCGCTCCGTTTGCGGCAGCCACAGCAGCGGCGGCGGCCTCTTTCAACTTGGGCGCGCGACGGGCACCAATCCCTGGGATCTCGGACAATTCGCCGATGCTTAGGTTTGAAATCGCCTCTGCCGAGGTCAGCTTTTCTGCTGTCAACGCCCTTGCCAAGGCCGGACCCACGCCAGCGATCTTTAGTAGCGGTGTCATCTCCCTGCTCCTTTCAACTGTTTTACTCATGATGACGCAATGACGTCATAATATCATCTATCATAAGCTTTTTGGAAAGGGGACAAGCCGCTTTTTTTCTTCATCCCAAAGTTTGAGGCGCAAAGCCCGCAGCGCTTCGCCCCATTTTATCCGGCGCGGCGCGATCTCATCCGGCAGGCTGTAATGACATTGGCGCAGACGATAGGACGGGATGCGCGCGTTAAAATGGTGAATGTCGTGCAGGGTGATATTGGCCACCGCCATGTCAAAGAACCAACCGAAATCCAGGCAGGACGAGCCATGCAATGCCGCCTCCATCGGGTTCAGATCCGGGCGGCGGTCCCAATAGGTGTCTTCAAAGTTATGCTGAAGATAGACCAGAAACACGCCGATCATCCCGCCAAGGAAAGAGAACGCCAGCCAGATCAACACGCCATCTGACCCCGCAACTTGATATAGCGCATACAGCAATGCAGCGATTACCAGATTGTGGCAAATCACCCCCAAGACGCCAAACCGCAACGTATTCTTGGGCCAGCGATAGCGGATGAAATAGGTAAAAGCCGCACCAAAAGAGACCAACAGGATTGGATTGCGATACAGGCGATAGGCAAGGCGATGACGCCAATCTGCCGTGCGCCATTCCGCAACCGTCATGGTGTGGATCTCTCCTGTCTCGCGGTGTTCCAGATTTCCGACATTTGAATGATGCAAATTGTGGTTCTGCTTCATCACCTCAAACGGCGCAAATGTGAAAGGCGACAAGACATGCCCAGCCAGTTCATTTTGCAGCCGTGTTTCGAACAGGGAATGATGCCCCGTGTCATGTTGCAGCACATAAAGTCGCACCGCCGCAAAGGCAAAGATCACACCGGCGGGCAGCATCACATACCAGCGGTCCATCTGGTCAATCGCAACCCAGAGCGAAAGAAAATAAACAACAAAAGTTCCAAAATAGCTGGCGGAGGCCAGCCAATTGTCTTTCCTGCAATACTCACGCGTATGTGCGCGCAAATCCATTGAGGCACCTACAATCGATAAATTCACCAAAAAAAACAGAACGTCGAAAACTGTTCTGTGTCCGAGACATGCCCTGATTTTGGGCACTACCAGCGATCCTGGCAAGTGATTAAAATGACAATCTTCTGTTGAAATTCAATTGGCTCGTACTAAAGCGGGCGCCGAAACGACGCCCGCTGTCAGTCATACTGTGAGAATAAGAGTTAACCCCTGCGCCCTTCAAGGTGTTTACGCAGTTTTGACGGTGGCGCTTTCTTGCGCCCCTTATAGGGGTTCTTGTCCCCCTGCCCGCGCAACGTCAGGCGAATCGGGGTGCCCGGCATTTCAAAGTCCTGACGCAGCCCGTTGACCAAATAGCGGGAATAGGCTGCGGGCACTTTGTCTGGGTGCGAACACATCACAACAAACCCCGGCGGGCGGGTTTTGGCCTGGGTCATATAGCGCATTTTGATCCGCTTGCCCTGCGGTGCGGGCGGCGGGTGCTGTTCCAGCATGCCGGTCAGCCAGCGGTTCAGCGCCGCTGTTGGGATCCGGCGGTTCCAAACCTGATAGGCGCGGATAATCGCAGCATTCAGGCGGTCCAGACCCCGGCCGGTTTTGGCCGAAACAGTGATCAACGGCGCACCGCGCAATTGCGGCAACAGACGTTCAAAGCTCTCTTTCAGCGCTTTCAGCTTGTCCTGTTTGTCCTCTTCCACGTCCCATTTGTTAACCGCCACAACAACCGCACGGCCTTCGCGTTCAGCCAGATCTGCAATGCGCAGATCCTGCTGTTCAAACGGGATCGCCGCATCCAGAAGGACCACGACAACCTCGGCAAATTTCACCGCCCGCAAGCCATCCGAGACCGAAAGCTTTTCCAGCTTTTCCTGCACCTTCGCCTTTTTGCGCATACCGGCGGTGTCAAAGATGCGCATCGGCACATCATTCCACTCCAGCCGCAGCGAGATGGCGTCGCGGGTGATCCCGGCTTCGGGGCCGGTCAGCAGGCGATCTTCACCCAGGATCTTGTTGATAAGAGTGGATTTTCCGGCGTTTGGACGACCGATCACCGCAACCTGCAACGGTTTGTCAGCGGTGGGCATTGGGACTTCGTAATCTTCTTCCTCGTCCCAGTCATCATCCTCGTCGACATCCACATCAACGATTGGTCCGGTATCCGTTGCCTCGGCCTCATACTTTTCGGCCAGCGGCATCAATACGGAATAAAGATCCGGCATGCCTTCGCCATGTTCACCGGACAGACGCAGCGGCTCTCCCAGACCCAGACCGTATGCTTCAAGCACGCCGGCTTCGGCCGCATTGCCTTCGGCTTTGTTCGCGGCCAGAATCACATGCGCAGATTTGCGGCGCAGGATATCGGCAAAGATTTCATCCGTCGGCGTGATCCCGGCGCGCGCATCTACCATAAACAAGCAGATGTCGGCCATATCTACGGCGCGTTCCGTCAGGCGGCGCATCCGCCCCTCGAGACTGTTGTCGGTTGCATCCTCAAGGCCCGCAGTGTCGATCACGGTGAACCGCAGATCGCCCAGCTTGGCCTCCCCTTCGCGCAGGTCGCGAGTCACGCCCGGCTGGTCATCGACCAAAGCCAGTTTCTTGCCCACGAGGCGATTGAACAAAGTCGATTTGCCCACGTTTGGGCGGCCCACGATGGCCAGGGTAAAGGACATGATCTCACACTTTCAGCGTTTTCAGACGCGCCCCATAGCGCATCTTGGCGTCAACGGAAAGCGTGGAGTTCGCCTTTGGTCGACACAACGTACAGAGTTTGACCCGCAACAACCGGCGCTGTGGTGGCCCCGCCATCGATCTCAACCTGCCGTGTCAGGCTGCCGTTGGTGGGGTCATAAAACCGCAGGAAGCCATCGTTTGAGGCGACGATCACCTGACCGCCGGCCAGAATCGGCCCATAGTTCGCGACCACCTCTGCCCGTTTGCGCGGCTTGTCCTTGACAAAGCCCGGCAGACGCACCGACCAGATCACGTCGCCACTGTCAGCGTCAAGGCGCAACAGACGGTTGGTATCGCTGACCTGAAACAGGCTATCGCCTGCAGGCCAGACCGGACCCAAGGCCCCCTGGCGCGCCGTCCACAACCGCAGACCGCTTTCGGCGTCAAAGGCGGCGGTGCGGCCACCGTGATTGCCCACAAAAATCCGGCTGCCCACCACGACGGGACCGCCGGTCACGTCATTGATGGTGCCAATGGTGCTACCGGTCCGTTCCCCCGCGATGGATGCATTCCAGCGCTGAAAGCCGCCTTTGCGGAAAGTCGCGGTCAGATCGCCCGAGCCAAAGGCAAAGACGGCCAGATCCCGCGTCAGAACCGGCGCCGGAGCACCCAGAATATTTGCAGGGCTTGGGCTTGCTTTCACTTGCCAGGCAATCCGCCCGTCTTTGGCCCGCACGGCCCAACCGGTGTCATCGCCTGCCACAACATAGACCAGACCGTCCCGCACCAATGGCTGACCGGATCCTGTGGCCTCAAGCTCTTGTTGCCAGATCTGATCGCCAGAAGCGGCCTCAAGCGCGGTCAAAACGCCAAAGCCGGACGAGATATAAACCACCCCATCCGCAAAGGCGAGACCGCCGCCGGTGGCCTGACCTTCCTCATCCGTGACAGGGATAATGTCGCTTTGCCATTGGATCTGACCATTGGGCGACACGGCAGATACCTGGCCACCGCTGTCCAAAGTATAGACCCGGCCATCTCCAACCACAGGCTGCGCCGTAATTCGCTGACGGCGCTCATCGCCGGTGCCGATGGACACAGACCAGGCCTCGGTCGGAGCAGCGCTGAGCGCGGGATGTGCGGTACGGAATTGTGCGGTGCCATGGGATTGCGGCCATGCAGCGTTTACCGTCTGCTTGGCCAGGCTGATGGCCCGCGACTGGTTTTCAATCTTCACCGTCTCATCCGGGCGGATCGGTTCACGCGCGCCCTGCAACACCGGCTCTTTCTCGGTACAAGCCGCCACCAGCAGTGCACATGCGGTTCCGCACAGAAAACGTCCCATCCGGGAAATCACAAACGCCTGTTTCATTGCTGGCCCTTTAAGTCTTCGATCGTCTGCAGTTTTCTCACACGAAGTGAGGCGGTTGATCAACCTCCGTTCATCATCCACCGTGATCGGAAGGCGCAGAACGTTCACCGCCAAGGGCGACAATCAGTTGATTTGCCCGATCACGCACGTCTACCGAGGCATTGGCGTCATCCACCAACGTCCGCAACAGGGCAATCGCAGCCTCAGCGTCACCAGATTCGACCTCCAGCAGCGCCAGTTGCTCACGCGCCAGATACTCCAACGGTGCGCCGGGCGCCGCCAGGGCGTTGAACTGCAGGCGACGCTCATCCACGCTGAGCGTGTCGCTTTGCAGCACCAGCGCCTTGAACGAGGCGATGTGGCGATAAACCAGCGGAACATCCCCATTTGAGCCAATGGTTTGGTACAATGGAATGGCGGCTTGGGTGTCTCCGGCATCCACCAGAGATCCGGCGCGGGCCATATCCACCAGCATCTGACCGTCCACACCGTCGGTGGTCACCTCTGCCAGCGCAGTGGCGCGGTCGGCGGCCTCAGCAGGTTCCAGCGCCGCAATCATCGCATCGCCCAGTTTTTGCGCCGCAGCCTCTTGTTGGGCACGGCTGTATTCGCGCACGGCAGTGCCACCGACGATGGCCGCAACGGCAACCGCGCCGATCCAGCCATAGCGGCGCAACATCAGGAACAGCCGGTCGCGACGGACCTCTTCGGTGACTTCATCGATGAAACTGTCGGTGTTGCTCATGCGAAACTCCCTTCTGAGCGCCGACATCTGTCGACCCAGCTGTGTCTTTTGGCCCGTCTTACCCTGCCCAGCCGGGCAAGCCAAGAGCGTGGTTGTTGGGCAATGTGCAAGAAAAATGCGACTTTGCGCTTCTAATGTGATCTAAACTACTTAGTTTAGACGTGCGTTCACCTATATGTGAGTCGCCCTCCACAGGGGTGCCGATCCATCCCATCCTCAAATTGTGGCGTGTCAGCGTCGCCTTATCCGTTTTCCTAGGTCTGACTATCATGCGTATTATTCCCATTCTGACCGCCATTCTGGTGACAGCGTTCCTTTACATGCTGGTGATCGAACGCGAGACTTTGTTGGCGTTTGCCCGTGGCGATGAACCTGCGTCGCTGGACTCTGAGCCTGAGACGGCTGAAACAACGACTGAGGCTGCTGCAACCCCCGACGACGAAGTGCAGCGCGTGCGTGTTGTTGCCCTGCGCAGTGCCGCGCGTGACATCGACAGCGCCGTTGTCTTGCGGGGGCGCACAGAGGCAAAGCGTCAGGTTGAGGTCCGCGCCGAAACCACTGCGACCGTAATCAACGCACCACTGCGCAAAGGGATCAAGGTCTCTGCGGGCGAAGCTCTGTGTGTTCTGGATCCCGGCACGCGTCCGGCGCAATTGTTGCAAGCACGCGCCCGTCTGGCCGAAGCCAATGCAAGCCGTCCCGAAGCCGAAGCCCGGCTGGAAGAGGCTCATGCACTGTTGAAAGAGGCCAAGATCAACCTGACCGCCGCGCAACAACTGTCAAAAGGCGGTTTTGCCTCTGAAACGCGACTGGCTGCTGCCGAAGCTGCGGAGCGCACGGCAATCGCAGCCATCGCCACCGCGGAATCGGGCATTCAATCTACTGCCGCAAATGTCGAAGCGGCCACGGCAACGGTGCGCGAAGCGGAAAAGGAGATGGAGCGTCTGACCATCTCCGCTCCCTTTGATGGGCTTTTGGAAAGCGACACAGCCGAGCTGGGCAGCCTGTTGCAGCCCGGCGACCCTTGTGGCACCGTGATCCAGCTGGATGAAATTAAATTGATCGGCTTTGTCCCCGAAGCCGAAGTGGACCGTGTGACCATCGGTGCCGTTGCGACTGCCACATTGGCCTCCGGCGCTGAGGTTCAGGGTAAAGTGACCTTTGTCAGCCGCTCTGCCGATCCGGAAACCCGCACCTTTGAGATTGATATTTTGGTGCCAAACGACGACCTGCGCATCCGGGACGGTCAAACTGCGGACATCGTCATCTCTGCCGATGGTGCCAAGGCGCATAAGCTGCCGCAATCGGCGCTGACCCTGAACAAGGATGGTCGTCTGGGTGTGCGCATCGTTGGTGCATACAGCATGGTTGAATTTGTGCCCGTGACCCTGTTGCGGGATGAGGCGGACGGAGTTTGGCTTGCGGGTCTGCCCGCACAGGCGGACGTGATCATCGTGGGCCAGGATTTTGTGACCCATGGTGTGGCCGTAGCCGCCACCTACAAAGAGGCGTTCTGATATGACCGGTATTGTAGATTGGGCCGCCAGCCGCGCCCGAATGGTGATAGCCTTTATCGTGATTTCGCTCTTGGTGGGCGGGTTTGCGTATTCGGCACTGCCCAAGGAAGGTGAGCCGGATATTGAGATCCCGGCGGTCTTTATCTCGGTTCCCTTCCCGGGCATTTCTGCCGAGGATTCTGAGACCCTTCTGGTCAAGGTGATGGAGACGGAACTGTCAGACCTTGACGGGCTGGACACCATGTCTTCAACCGCGGCAGAGGGCTATGCGGGTGTCGCGCTGGAATTTGAGTTTGGCTGGGACAAGACAGCAATCATCGCTGATATCCGCGATGCTATGGACACGGCCGAAGCGGAATTCCCCGAAGGGGCCGAGAAATACTCGATCACCGAAATCAACTTCTCTGAATTCCCGATTGTGATCGTGAACCTGACCGGCTCGGTGCCGGAACGGACGATGACCCGGATTGCCAACAATCTGCAGGATGATCTGGAATCGCTGGATGCGGTTCTGGAGGCGGGGATTGCGGGTAAGCGGGATGAGATGGTTGAAGTCATTATCGACCCGCTGCGTCTTGAAGCCTATAACGTCACCGCGCTGGAGCTGATCGAGGTTGTCCAAAACAACAACCAGCTGATTGCCGCGGGCGAAGTGGACACGGACCAGGGCGCGTTCTCGGTCAAGATCCCATCGACCTTTGATGAGGTTCAGGACATCTATGAGCTGCCGATCAAAACCAATGGGGACCGTGTGGTCACGTTGGGTGAGCTGGCAGAGATCAATTTTACCTTTGAAGACCGCGAAGGCACCGCCCGGTTTGACGGCGAAAACACTATCGCGCTGCAGGTTGTGAAACGCAAAGGCTATAACCTGATCGACACCGTCCAGAAGGTGAAAGAAACGCTGGAAGTCGCCAAATCGCGTTGGCCCGAAGAGCTGCAGATGGCGGTCACTGTCGGCACCTCAAACGACCAGAGTTTCCAGGTGGGCTCAATGGTGAGCCAGCTTGAAGGGTCCGTTCTGACCGCGATTGCGCTGGTGATGATCGTGGTTCTGTCGGCCCTTGGCAGCCGCGCGGCGCTGTTGGTGGGCTTTGCCATTCCGACCTCCTTCTTGTTGTGTTTTGCCTTCCTGGCGCTGATGGGGATCAGCATCTCAAACATTGTGATGTTTGGTCTGATCCTCGCTGTGGGGATGCTGGTGGATGGTGCAATTGTTGTGGTGGAATATGCCGACAAACGCATCAGAGAGGGCGTGGGCCCGATGCATGCCTATGTTGAAGCGGCCCAGCGGATGTTCTGGCCGATCGTGTCCTCAACCGCGACCACGCTGTGTGCGTTTTTGCCGATGCTGTTCTGGCCCGGTGTTCCGGGTGAGTTCATGGGCATGCTGCCGGTTACGCTGATCTTTGTTCTGTCTGCATCATTGATTGTGGCGCTGATCTATCTGCCCGTTATGGGCGGTGTGTCGGGCCGGATGAGCCGCAGCTTTGGCTATATGGCGGATTGGCTGCGCAGCGTCCTGCCGTGGATCCTGCGTGCGCCTTTGGTGCCGCTGTCGCTGTTTGGCATGTTCGCAGGCGCGATGCAGATGCTGAATCCCGGCTATCTTCTGCCAGAAGGATCCACCGGCGTGGGCCCCATGCTGGTCGGCGCGTTGCTGTTTGCTGTCTCGGCCTTTGCGGCCTCGGTCACCTTGTCGGCCGTGGAACGCCAAGCACCAGAGGAAGAGCCGCAAACAGGCTTCCGCCTCAACGGCTTTGGCTGGATCATTAAGCTGATCGTTGGCAACCCGATTATGCCGGTTCTTACGCTGATCGTTGTGGGGTTTGGCATCGCAACCGTGTTTGATCGGTTCTCGGAAAACAACTATGGTGTTGAATTCTTTGTCGAGACCGAGCCGGAACAGGCCTCCGCCTATGTGCGGGCGCGCGGCAACCTGTCCCTGACCGAAAAGGATGAGATGGTCCGCATCGCCGAAGAGGTGATCGGCGCGCATCCGGCGGTGATCAACGTCTTCTCCTTTGCGGGTGATGGTGGCCTGAACACCGACAGCTCTGGCGCATCTTTGCCGCCAGATACTGTGGGCCAGGTCCAGTTTGAAATCATCCCCTGGGACGAACGCCCCAAGGAATCACAAAGCCTGTTGAACGGTTGGTTCACCCGCGAGGTGACGGCGGCAGAGTTTGACGGCGATTATGTGATGGATGAGCTGAACCAGATGGTTGCGGACATCCCGGGCTTTATTGTGGAACTGCGTGCCTTGGCCGATGGTCCTGCGGCAGGCAAGCCAGTGCATCTGCGGATCAAGGGCGATGATTGGGACACGCTGCGCGCAGCAACCGCCCTGGCCCGTCAGAAGTTTGATGAGACCCCCGGTCTGATCCAACAAGAAGACAGCCTCCCCCTGCCCGGCATCGACTGGGAGATCGACGTGGACGTGGCCCGTGCCGGCCGCTATGGCGCGGATGTGGCCACCGTGGGCGCGATGGTCCAACTGGTGACCCGCGGCATCCTGTTGGGTGAAATGCGGATCAACAACTCAGACGAGGAAAGCGACATCCGTGTGCGCCTGCCGGAACAGGACCGGGTGCTGTCGACGCTGGACACCCTCAAAGTGCCAACCCCCGGCGGCTCGGTGCCATTGTCAAACTTTGTCACCCGCAAGCCGGTGCCCAAATTGGCGCAGATCGACCGTGTGGACCAGCAGCGGTATTATGATGTCAAAGCAGACTTTGAACCCGGTCTGACCGCCTTGGTTCTGGGTGACGGTGACGACGCGGTTGAACTGGCGCTGCTGAAACAGGTCGAAGATGCCACGGCCGCATCCCTGACCGCGGCAAACGGCAAAAGCTTTGACCTTTATGCGCTGACCGGTGCTGCATCTGAAGCGGACGTCAAGGACGCGCTGGCCGGGGATGGCCGTCTGGTGCAGGTGAACGCAAACGAGCGTATCGCCGCATTGACCAAGTGGCTGGAAACCAATCCGTTTGATCGCGCCATATCCTGGGAATGGACCGGGGATCAGGAAGAACAAGAGGAATCCGGTGCCTTCCTGTCCAAAGCCTTTGCCGGTGCGCTGGCCTTGATGTTTGTGATCCTGCTGACCCAGTTCAACAGCTTCTATAACTCGGTTCTAGTTTTGTTGGCGGTGGTGCTTTCGACCACTGGGGTGCTGATTGGTATGATGGTCATGCAACAGCCCTTCTCGATCATCATGACCGGGACGGGGATTGTGGCTTTGGCTGGGATCGTGGTGAACAACAACATTGTTCTGATCGATACGTACCAAGAGTTCAGCCAGCAGATGCCCCGGATCGAGGCGATCATTCGCACCGCACAACAGCGGATCCGCCCGGTTCTGTTGACCACCATCACAACGATGGCCGGCCTGGCACCGATGATGTTCGGCCTCAGCCTGGATTTCATCAACGGCGGCTATACCATCGACAGCCCAACAGCGCTGTGGTGGAAACAGCTGGCGACGGCCGTGGTCTTTGGCCTGGGCATTGCAACCGTGCTGACCTTGGTGGTCACCCCGTCCCTGCTGGCGATCCGGGTCTGGGTCACCACCTATGTCGCCGCCTTTGGCCGTCTGGTGGCCCGTGTGAGCGGTGGCAAATCCAGCGCCGCCGCACAGGACATGCGTCTGGCGCGTGAAGCAAGCCACCTGCCCGCGACGGAAATCTTGTGGGACGACAAGATCGCGGTGGACAAAGACTGCAAGGACGCCAAAGCGGACAAAGCCGCAACGCCCCCATTGCGGGCCGCTGAATAAACCTCCTTGCCTCTTTAACGCCTGCCCCCCGCCTGTGGTTCCACCGGCGGGGGTTTTTATGTCCTGTCATGAACCTGTCAATGCGCGCCTGCTATTGCGGCTTATGACCAAATATAACGCCTATTTCATCTGCACCTCCCCACGCAGCGGCAGCACGTTATTGTGCAAACTGCTGAGCGCTTCTGGATGCGCGGGACATCCCAAATCGTATTTTCATGAAGCAGACCTTGGGGCGTGGCTGTCCTATATGAAGCTGTCGCCGACCGGGGACAGCCTGCGTGATCTGGACGCCGCACTCGTGCGGGCGCATCACCTTGGGCGTGCGGGCGGTGATCTGTGTGGGGTGCGCCTGCAACGGCACAGCTTTGATTTCTTCATGGCGCAGCTGGCGCGGCGCTGGCCGCAGGCCGATACAGATCTGGATCGGCTGACGCAAAGCTTTGGACGGGTGCGGTTCATCCACCTGCACCGCCCCGATGTTGTGGCTCAGGCCGTGTCATATGTGCGGGCCGAACAAACCGGATTGTGGCACCGCGCCGCCGATGGGAGCGAGCTGGAGCGCCTCGCGCCACCTGCCCCGCCGCGGTATGATTTTGCAGCCATCCACGCGGCCGTTCAGCGTTTCCAAGGCGACCAGCTGGATTGGCAGGCCTGGTTTACGGCCCAGGGCATCACGCCCTACAGGATCAGCTATGACGCGCTGGCCGCCGATCCATCCGCAGTGCTGGCTGAGGTATTGGCAGATCTGGGATGTGATGTCGCGGCGGCAGCGCATGTCACCGCGCCTCTGGCCCGTTTGGCGGATGCCACGAACCGGGACTGGATCGAGCGGTACATGCACGATGCAAACCCTGCCGAGCGCGAAAAAGGCCCCGCATAATTGCGGAGCCTTCCGGTGCGTGGGAGTGCACCGTTTCAGGTCTGCGCCTGTCAGTTGGGGGCGAGCCAAGCGCAGACCCGGGGGATCGTCAGCTGTTCACAACCAGGTATCCCGCCTCAATCGCTGCGGCGATCTCGCTGTCGTCGGCTTCACCGTCGCTGTTGACATCAATCAAGGCGAAGGTCTCGCTGGTCAGTTCGGGGAAAGTTGCCTGCATTTCAGCCAACGAAAGGCTTCCGTTGCCATCCAGATCCATCTCTGCCGGGACGCTGCCCGCCAGAACGGGGGTTGCAAAAATAGCGGTGGTCAGAAGAGCGATTGAAAAATGACGTGTCATATTATCCTCCAGGAAAATTGAGGGTTTGTTGCTCCCGGCGCCTGTGCTCCGGGATTGAGAGGAAGATGACAGCCCGCGTCGCCGGGCACTATGCTATGGTGGTAATGGCGCTGTTTCCGGCGAGCCCATGCAGGAAACGCCGGGCCCGGTCGGCGGCAAGCCGCGGGTGCAAATGCAGTTTCAGGCAACCGGCCAAAGCGCGCTGGGGAAACGCGAAAAACCGGCCGAACTTGGCGCATATGGCCAAATTTGCCCGGTCGGCGTTTTTCAGCACTGAAGTGCAAAGGGGGGGTTTAGGCGACCATCTCGTCAGATTTCTGCAATTGCCACAGATGCCAATACCGACCCTCTTCTGCCAACAAGGCATCATGGGTGCCGACCTCGGCGATCTCGCCTTGTTCCAGAACCACGATCTTGTCAGCCTCAGCAACCGTGGACAGGCGGTGGGCAATGGTGATCACTGTGCGGCCCTGCCCGGCGCGTGCCAGCGCCTCTTTGATCTCTTGCTCGGTGTCGGTGTCCAGAGCCGATGTGGCCTCGTCCAGCAACAAAATGGGCGGGTTCTTGAGCAGCGTGCGGGCGATACCAACCCGTTGTTTTTCGCCACCCGACAGCTTCAGCCCCCGTTCGCCCACCTGCGTGTCATAGCCATCCGGCAGTGCCATCACAAAGTCATGGATCTGCGCATCACGCGCGGCCTGTTCGACCTGCTCTTGTGTCGCGCCATCCAGCCCATAGGCGATGTTGTACCGGATTGTGTCGTTAAACAGCACCGTGTCCTGCGGCACCACGCCAATGGCCTGATGGAGGCTTTTCTGGGTCACGTCCCGCACATCCTGCCCGTCGATCAACAAGGCCCCGCCGGTCACATCATAAAACCGAAACAACAGACGTCCGATGGTGGATTTCCCGGACCCGGTCGAGCCCACGATGGCCACGGTCTGCCCGCCGGCCACGTCGATAGAGACACCTTTGAGGATCTCACGCTCTGGCTCATAAGAAAACCGCAGGTCCTGCAAGGTAATCGCGCCCTTGGTCACCTTCAACACGCCCGCGCCCGGCTTGTCTGAGACATCGGCGGGTTGTTCAAGCAGGTCAAACATCTCTCCCATGTCGACCAGGCTTTGGCGGATTTCGCGGTAGACCGAACCAAGGAAGTTCAGTGGCACGGTGATCTGGATCATATAGGCGTTGACCATCACAAAATCGCCCACCGTCAAGGTGCCGTTCTGCACCCCAACCGCGGCCAGAACCATCACCCCAACCAGACCGGTGGTGATGATCAGGCTTTGTCCAAAATTCAGGAACGCCAGAGAATAGGCCGTCTTGAGCGCGGCAGAGGCATAGCCTTTAAGCGCCACATCGTATCGCGCCGCCTCCCGGTCTTCGGCGACAAAATATTTGACGGTCTCATAGTTCAGCAGGCTGTCGATCGCCTTTTGATTGGCGTCAGTGTCCTGATCGTTCATCTGGCGGCGCAGTTTGACGCGCCATTCGGTGACCGCAAAGGTGAACCAGACATAGACCGCAATGGTTGCCAGAACGACACCCAGGTACCAGACATCAAACAGGATGGCCAAGACCACCGCGACCAGAAACAGCTCCAGAAACAAGGGCCCGATGGAGAACACAAGGAACCGCAGCAGGAATTCCACCCCTTTGACGCCGCGTTCAATAATGCGAGACAGTCCCCCTGTTTTGCGGGTGATGTGATAGCGCATCGACAGGCGGTGGATGTGATTGAACGTCTCCAGCGCCAGTTGCCGGAACGCGCGCTGTGCCACGGGGGCAAAGATCGCGTCGCGCAGCTGCTGAAAACCGATGGTCATCACCCGCGCCATCCCATAGGCCACCGTCAGGCCAATTGCCCCCAGTGCCAACTGCGACGCGCCATCCTCGGCCAGGCTGTCCACCGCCCCTTTGTACAGAACCGGCGTATAGACCGCGACCGCTTTGGACAGGACCAGGACCGCCATGGCCAGACACACCCGAATGCGCACCCATTTGGGGTCTTTGGACCAAATATAAGGCGCAACCCGACGAATGGTGCGCCATCCAGAGTCCCGCATTTCCGTTGAATTCGATGGGGAGCTTGGACGTCTGCTGCGCATTCACATACCTGACTGGCCCGTGGTCCTATGGAACGGCGGGCGTGGCTTGGGGCTGAATTGTAAAACGCGCCAGAGGCGGCGCGCTTTAAACTTATGATTGGTTTGGCTTATTCCGGCAAGGTAAAGATCTGGCCCGGATAAATCAGATCCGGGTTGCGGATCGCCTCTCGGTTGGCTTCAAACACCCGCACAAACAGGAAACCATCGCCATAGCGATCCTGCGAAATTGCCCAAAGCGTGTCACCTTTCTGCACGGTCACCGCCCGCACCGTGGTTTCAACCTCGGGCTCGCCGGGTTCAGGCGCAGGTGCTGCCAAGACTTCGGGGGCTTCGCGTTTGAACGGGGTTTCCAGACGGCTCAGCACTTTGCCTTCCAGCGGATCAAGCTCATCCAGACGCAGGGTGTAAATCCCCGGTGCCACATCATCCAACCGGGTCCGCCAGCGGCCGTTTACATTGGTGCGCACATCAACCACCGGGCTGTTGTCGATATAGACCCGGACCAAAGCCGCCGGACGGGCGCGGCCTGCCAATTCCACATCTCCCTTGGGCGTGTAGCTGATGGCATCCAGCGCGACTTTGTCCGCCAATTCCGGTGTCGGCGGTGCAACGGGTTGAACCACCTCCACCCCGTCCGGACCCGCACGTAAAACGGCAATTGCAGCAGCGCGCGGCTTGGGCGAAGGCGTCACGGTCTCTTCGGCGGAGGGGGCCACAGTCGGGGCTGGCTGCGGGGCGGGTTCTGGCGCGGGCTGTGGGTCGACGGCCGGCGCAGGGGTCTGCAACAAAGCCAAGGTCTGTGCCGGGTCCTCCTGCGCTGCAGGCGTGTCGACGGATGGCTTGACCGGTTCTGTACCAACAACCGCGTCAATGGTTGGGCTGGCAAGCGCTTCGGATGCAACGGGGGCCGGTTCCGGCGCTTCTGTGGCGACCTCTGCTGGAGCTTCGGCCACGGCCAGCGCCTCGCCTGTTGACGTTTGCGCGGGCTCCGCAACCGTTGTCGCCACCGACTCCTCGGCCGTTTCTACGTTGCTTGTTGCAGCAACTTCGGGTTCGACCACATCGGCGATGACCTGATCCGTCGCTTCTTCGGTCGCGGGCTCACCAATCGCGGCCTCAGCAATCGCAGCCTCAGCAGGCACCGCAGTCTCGGCGACCTCAGCGGGAACATCGGTTGCCGTTTGGGCCGGTTCCGGTTCTTGCACAGGTGTGGCTGCCGGGGCCTCCGCTGGCGCGGCGACGGCCACGTCTTGGATCGCTGGGGTCTCAGGCGTTGGGGTTTTCACAACCACCTCTGCGGGCGCAGCAACCTCGGGCGCTTCCGGTTCAGGCTGGGATTCGGCCACGGCAACCGGGACGGCGGGTGCCAGAATAAAACTCTCATCCGAGATGACTAATTGATCACCCAACCGCGCCTCAAACGTCAGGACACGAGGATTTGCTGCGGGCTCCAGGATCGGGAAGATCACAAACTCCCCCGTGTCGTTGGCGGTGAATTCCTCAATCACCTTCGCATCCAAACGTACAAAGACCTGCGCACCCGGCACGGCACTGCCTGCAATCAGACCGGTTCCGTCGGGTTCAAATCGGATGACATCAATCGTGGGCGCTGTCAGAACGGGAACCGCCACTTCAGCAGCTTCGGGTTCTACGGGCGCGTCCACTTGGGCCGTGGATGTGTCCTCTGCCACCTCGGCAACTTCGGGCTCTGCCGTTTCCGCCTGCGGCGCGTCAGCTTGCGGCGCATCAGGCTCTGACGTGTCCGTATTGGCCGTCTGTGGCGCAGGGTTTTGCGCGGATGACGAAGCCAGGGCAGCAGGTTCGCCAGCAATTGGTGCATCAACAGCAGGCGCTTCGCCCTCGAAGACACCCATCCGTGTCAGCACAACGCCGCCCACAATAACAACAACCGCCGCAACCCCCGCGATCGTGAGCGCCCCCACGCCCCCTGTGCTGGATGTTCCCGCCATGGTATTCCTTCCTTTGCACGGGGTATCTCCCCGCTTCTTGTTGAGCCGCAGACCAGGACCCGTTATCAGACGTTCAAGCGCGCCGTCTTTCACCTTGAAACAACAGCAAAGATCCGCCGAATGAAAATTAATTCCGTCTGTGTGTATTGCGGCTCCCGATTGGGAGCAAGCAAAAGCTTCGAATCAGCCGCAACGGCGCTCGGCCGTGGGCTGGCTGCCCAAGGATTACGCCTGGTGTATGGCGCAGGCGACGTCGGGCTGATGGGTACCGTTGCCCGTGCGGCCATGGACAGTGGCGGCGACGTCTTTGGCGTGATCCCGGAACATCTTGTCAAACGCGAGATCGGCAAGTCCGATTTGACGACCTACATTGTGACAGAAACCATGCATGAACGCAAAAAAGTCATGCTTTACAATGCCGACGCGGTGGTTGTGCTGCCCGGCGGCATGGGGTCGCTGGATGAATTGTTCGAAGCCATCACCTGGCGTCAACTGGGGCTGCACAGCAAACCCATCCTGTTGCTGAACACCGATGGCTATTGGGAGCCTTTGCGTGCCCTGATCGACCATGTGATCGATCAGGAGTTTGCAGGAACCGATGTTCACGATGCGCTGACATGGGTGGACACGGTTGAAGACGCGCTCGACACCCTCACCCAATGACCCCACGCCGCGTCACAATGTGGCGAGCCACAGGTAAAGTGGCAGTCCAACGGTGATGTTGAACGGGAAAGACACGCCCAAGGACAGGGTCAGGTAGATCCCCGACTCAGCCCGTGGCAGGGCGATCTTCATCGCGGCCGGCACCGCGATATAGGACGCCGACGCCGACAGAACCATCAACAAAAACAGGCTGCCCGGCATCAAACCCAATATGCTGCCAGCGACAAATGCCATAGCTGCCCCCACCATGGGCATCAGCATGCCAAAGCCGAACAAGCCGCAGGACAACATATGGCGATTGCGCAGCAGGCTGCGCCCGGCATTCAGGCCCATGTCCAACAGAAACAGGCACAGGATCCCAGTAAACGGCGTGACGATAAAGGGCGCGATCATATCCATACCCTTGCCCCCGGTGACAGCGCCAATGGCAAAGGCCCCGGTCAACAAGACAATCGACCCATTTGCCAAAAGATCCCGCCACAGCATTCCACCGGACTGCGCGCTGCCAGCATCCGCAGCCCCGCTCCTGCGTGAGGCCAGCCACAGGGCTGAGATGATCGCAGGGACCTCCATCGCCGCCGCAACCGCCACCATAAACCCGTCATGGGATAGGCCCACAAGGTCCAGAAGGCTGGTTGCGGTGACAAAGGTCACGATAGAGATCGAGCCATAATGCCCCGCCACAGCGGCCGCATTCAAAGGATCGAGCCGGGTCATGATCCGCAATAGGCCAAAGGCCGCAAATGGGATCGCAAAAGACAAAAGCACGCCGGTCAAAATTGTCAGGAACAGATGCGTGGTTGCCCCCTGCTCGGCCAGGTTGCTGCCGCCTTTGAACCCAATGGCCAGCAAAAGATAGAGCGACATGAATTTGGCCGCCCCTTCGGGAATGGAGAGATCGCTGCGAACAAACGCCGCCAACAACCCTAGCGCAAAGAACAGGATGGTGGGCACCAAAAGGTTGCCAGCGAGGGTCTCGATCAAATTGGGCATATCGCCTCCGCATAAGTGTTTCTGCGGAAATGACTTGTCCCATTTGATAATCCCAATATTATTATTCTAACCTTTGGATAGGATCAGGCTATTTAATGCGCCCCACCCTGCGTCAGTTGGAATACATCGTCACCGTTCATCGGCTTGGGCGCTTTAACCTAGCGGCTGAGGTTCTGAACGTCAGTCAACCCAGCCTGTCGGCCCAGATTGCCGCCGTCGAAAACGAACTGGACGTGCGGTTGTTTGAACGCAACCGTGGCGGGGTTCAATTGACGGCCAAAGGCGCAGACTTTGTTGATCGTGCACAGAAAATTCTGCGCGAGGTGCAGGATCTGCGCACCGCAATGGCCTCGGATCTGCCGTTTGCCGGACGTCTGCGGTTGGGGGTTCTGCCCTCTATTGGCCCTTATCTCTTGCCGCAGGCGGTGCGGGAATTGCACCGGCTGGAGCCAGGGTTGCGGGTTCTGGTGCGGGAAGAAAACACCAAGGATTTGGAGGCCGGATTAAAGTCGGGCCGCTTTGACGTGATCATCTCAACTCCCGAAGATCATCCAAACACAATTCAGAACCGCCTGTTTAATGAGCGTCTGTGGATCGCCGTGGCCAGTGACGATCCGATGGCGTGCAGCGCTGCGCCCGCCTCTGCCATTGATCTGGATCGCCGCCTTTTGTTGACCCTGGACCAAAGCCACCGGATTTCGCGCATCGTTTACGCGCTGGCGGCTGAAACCGGCGGTGTGGTGTCTGATGAGTATGAGGGCACAAGCATGGACTCATTGCTGTTGATGGCGGCTTCCGGAGCGGGGGTTGCCATCTTGCCAGACCTGTTTGCCCGCATGCATGCAATGCACCGCAGTGAGGTCACGCTGCGCCCCTTGCAGGCCGAAAATGCGGACCGCGATATTGCCCTGCTGGCGCGCCGCGAAGGTGGGGAAATCAATGGGCTGTCGCTGGTGACCGAGACATTGCGCAAAGCCGCAGCGGCGATTTTGCAGTGACCTACAAAAAACCCCGCCACCTGGGCGGGGTTTTCGGAATGTTTGGCGGTTGGCCAGATTACAGGCCGCCAGATTACAGGCGGGACGCCACGTTTTCCCAGTTAACCAGGTTGTCCAGGAAGTTGGTCAGATAGGCCGGACGCTTGTTGCGGAAATCGATGTAGTAGGAGTGCTCCCACACGTCGCAACCCAACAATGCGGTTTGACCAAAGCACAGAGGGTTCACGCCGTTTTCGGTCTTGGTCACTTTCAGGCCACCGTCGGTGTCCTTAACCAGCCAGGCCCAACCAGAGCCGAACTGACCTGCGCCCGCAGCCGAGAACTGCGACTTGAACTCGTCAACCGAGCCAAAGCTGTCGATGATTGCTTTTTCCAGCTCGGTCGGCATTGCGGATGCGCCCGGGCCCATCATTTCCCAGAACTGGTTGTGGTTCCACAGCTGAGAGATGTTGTTGAAGATGCCGTTTTGCGCAACAGCGGCTTTGTCGTAGGTGCCAACAATGATCTCTTCCAGAGTCTTGCCGTCCCATTCGGTGCCCGCGATCAGCTTGTTGCCGTTGTCGACATAGGCTTTGTGGTGCAGATCGTGGTGGAATTCCAGAGTCTCTGCGGACATGCCTTTGTCGGCCAGCGCGTCATGCGCGTAAGGAAGATCGGGAAGTTCAAATGCCATGATGGCCCCCTGTCAAAAAAGTTGCGTTTCCGGGATGATAGATGATCGCAGCCTGCGCGCAGGTCAAGCCTGAGGTGAGGTTAATTGTCGATTTCCTGACTGGTTTGTTTCCAGAACTCAATGAAACCCAAAACCGCCCCCTCAGGACAGCTCGCCCCCAAAAGACCCGCTCATGCGCTGAGCAGGTCAGATGTCACGTCCAGGCCGCCGCCGACTAAGTGCGGATTTTACAGGATCCTGTGCCGCTTTCGCTGTTGTCATACCCATGTGGTGTCAATGAGATCGACGCTTTGCCACGGGCTTTGCGGAACACAAGGAAATAGCTGAATTTCACATAGGCTCCACCGGTGTCCGCCTTGAGGAGCCATTTTGCCTTCATCAGCTTGTCGTTGTCTGAGAAAGAAGAAGCTTTCAGCGGAGCTTGACCGTAGTGCAGCAGAAACGGGTCGATAATGTCCGCCGATGACCCATCCGGCGAAACTTTTACAAGGACCTGCTCCGGAATGGTCTTGCGACTGCTGGGATTTTTAAATTCACACAGATATTCAAGCGCTGCGGCCTGAGATGTTGCCAAAAAAAGGGCTGCAACGGCACCAAATGTGGCGGTTCCAAACGATTTCATTACTATTCCTTCAAGTTCTAACCCCCTCATTTAACAGGAAGTTTACTCACCCCTAAAGTGAAAACTTGACGCAACCCGAAACCGTTTGGACCCAATTCTTGTTGGTTTAGCTGTAGACCCCGACGCCCGCATCTGGATCGGCTGCCGTCTTAAGAAGATTAAAGACATATTCGCCAACGGAGCGGAAACAGACGATGTGAAAGGCACCGCCCTGATCCAGCCAGAACGCGCCTGCAACCTGTGCCAGACGGCTGCGACGGAAATCACCGGGTTGGAATTGATCGGCGGCAAAATCCACCGGTGCCACCTTGCCCAGCACTTCACGCGCGCCATTGCCCGACAGGGTAAAACAGGAGCGCGCATCGGAGACATTGACCACCAGCGCATGCTCTTGGGTCAACGCCTCCTGCAGTTTGGCACAGAGGTCTGCGACCTGATCATAGGCTGTGACAATCAACAGCTCGTCCGGCGACATCCAGGACACAGAATTCCCGGAGGCCTCAACCGTTTTGCGCACGGCAGGGATGGCGCAACCGGTGGTCGATTGCACCGCCGCAGCAACGGCCGACGACTCGAGATCCCCACGCAGGGTGATCATGCCGACCAACCCTGCATCTGCAACCTCGGCCAAGCCGGAAAACCGCGCACCGTTCAAAACACTTACCGCTTTAGACATCCTGCTTTGCCCCTTCTTTGTCGTAGACGACCGGATCAACGATCTTGGCCTCATAGGTTTTGCCATCCGTGCCCGGGAACGAGATCACCTCTCCCATCCGCTTGCGCCCGTGTTTCACTAGGCCCATGGCAATGCCACGGTTCAAGCTCGCCGAGAAGTAGGTCGAGGTGACCCGGCCAATGGTATTTTTCTGACCGTTGGCATTGATCCCCTGCCCGACCGCATATGCGCCGTCTGGCAGAACGGATCCGTCAACCGTTTCCAGCCCCACCAGCTGCCAGCGTTCGGGATCCGCCATATGGGACCGCGAATGCGCGCGTTTGCCGATATAGTCTTCTTTCTTCTTGGACAGCGCCCAATGCAGCCCCAGATCCTGCGGGATCACGGTGCCATCGGTTTCATCACCAATCATGATAAAGCCCTTCTCGGCCCGCAGGATGTGCAAACATTCGGTACCATAGGGCATGACGCCGAACTCTGCACCGGCGGCCATCAGCGCGTCCCAGAAGGCCTGACCTTCGGACGCGGAAACCGCAATCTCATAGGACAATTCGCCCGAGAAAGAGATCCGATAAGCGCGCGCTTTGAACCCGCCGATCTCACCATCACGCCACTCCATAAAGGGCAGCGCCTCTTTGGAGACATCCATACCGCCAAGCTTTTCCAGCACTTTACGGGCATTGGGTCCAACCACGGCGATCTGCGCGTATTGCTCCGTCACATTGGCAACGAACACTTTCATGTCCCACCATTCGGTCTGCAGCCATTCTTCCATATGGGCGTGGATACGATCCGCGCCACCGGTGGTGGTATGACACAGCCAGGTGTCGTCATCGATGCGCGCAACCACGCCATCATCCATCAGGAAGCCGTTTTCCGAACACATCAGACCATAGCGGCATTTGCCAACCTTCAGGTTGGACATCATGTTGGTGTACATCAGATCCAGGAACTTGCCCGCGTCGGGTCCTTTGACAATCAGCTTGCCCAAAGTGGATGCGTCCAACAGTCCAAGGTTTTCGCGGGTGTTCTTCACCTCGCGGTTCACCGCATCATGCTGGGTTTCGCCATTCCGGATATAGGCAAACGGACGCCGCCAATGGCCCACCGGCTCCCAATCCGCACCGTTTTTGTCGTTCCACGCGTACATCGGCGTCTTGCGCAGGGGCTGGAAGATTTCACCGCGCGCTTCGCCACCAATCGCTCCCATGGAAATCGGGTGATACGGCGGGCGGAAGGTGGTGGTGCCCACCTGTGGGATCTCAGACCCCAGACTGTCAGCAAGGATCGCCAGACCGTTGATATTGCTCAACTTACCCTGGTCGGTGGCCATGCCAAGCGTGGTATAACGTTTGGTGTGCTCAACGCTTTCAAAGCCTTCGCGGGCCGCAAGCTGCACGTCTGAGACTTTGACATCGTTTTGATAATCCAGCCAGGATTTCATCCGGTGTTGAATGTCCGCATTGGCGGGCATCAGCCAGACCGGCTCCATCTGGGTCTCTTCGACGTCTTCGGCGACGGCAGCCACCGGAGCCTGCGCCGGCAGACCAGCGGCCTCGGCGGCTTTGGCACCGGCTTCTGCCGCATCGCTCAGAACAGCGCCAAGGCCCATCGGACCCGAAGCTGAACCGGCGGTAGAGACAAAAGGCAGACCATCATGCGAAAGCGGTGCGCGGTTTGGATCCGGGCGGAAATGGGCTTGGGTGTCATCCCAGGTCAGCTTGCCCCCACAATGGGACCACAGGTGGACCACCGGCGACCAGCCGCCGGACATTGCCACGGCATCGGCCTCGATCTCTTCGATGGATTGGCCATCGCCGTTTTGCAGGCAGATTGCAACCTTGGTGACACGTTTGCCTTCGGCGACCTTCGCAATGGCGCGGCCGTCTTCGACACGGATGCCCGCATCGCGCACCTGTTTCGCAAGGGCACCACCGCCCAGGCGGCGAGCGTCGACCACGCAGGCGACTTCGACACCGGCGTCTTTGAGGATCAGCGCGGTGCGATAGGCGTCGTCATTGTTGGTGGCAATCACCACGCGTTTGCCCGGCGTCACACCCCAATTCACCACATAGTCACGCATGGACGCGGCCAGCATCACACCCGGCACATCATTGCCCGCAAAGGACAAGGGGCGTTCAATGGCACCGGTGGCCGTGATGATCTGTTTGGTCCGGATCCGCCACAGACGATGACGCGGCCCCGGTTTGCCTGGCATATGGTCGCTGAGACGTTCATACCCCAGAAGATAGCCGTGGTCATAAACGCCCGCGCCCATCATCCGGTCGCGCAGGGTGACATTCTCCATCGCGCGCAGCTCATCCAGGGTCTTGGTGACCCAGGCCTCAGCCTCCATCCCGTCGATGGTGCCGCCGTCCACTGGCGCACGACCGCCCCAATGGGCGTTTTGTTCCATCAACAGAACCTTGGCCCCTGTGGCGGCCGCGGTTTTTGCAGCCTGAAGACCTGCCACACCGCCGCCAACGATCACAACATCTGCAAAGAAATAGAAATGTTCATAGGTGTCGGCATCCACCAGCTCTTTGTCCGGGGCTTTGCCGAGACCTGCAGATTGGCGAATGAAAGGTTCGTAGACGTGTTTCCAAAACGGTTTGGGATGCATGAACATCTTGTAATAGAAACCCGCCGTCAGGAAGCGCGAGAATAGTTTGCTGTTCACAATCCCAATGTCGAACTCGAGGCTGGGCCAATGGTTTTGGGACTGTGCCGCCAGACCTTCGAACAATTCGGTGGTGGTGGCGCGCTGGTTCGGTTCATAGCGCGTGCCGGACCCGAGCCCCACCAGCGCGTTCGGCTCTTCGGCGCCAGAGGCGACGAGGCCGCGGGGGCGGTGGTACTTAAACGAACGCCCCACCAGCATCTGGTCATTGGCCAGAAGCGCCGAGGCCAGCGTATCACCGGGATGGCCCAGCATGCTTTTGCCGTTAAAGGTAAAGACGATCTGTTTGGAACGGTCGATCAGGCGACCCTGTTTTGCGAGGCGAGTGCTCATGTGCGCGGACCTTTCGCAAGCGGAGAGCATGGGATGCCTCCGGCGGGAGTATTTTTGAAAAGATGAAACATCAGGAGGCGTCCTTGGCTGACGCACAAGAGAATTCACGCCAGCTCCAGCCTGGGCGCTTTTTGCTGATCTTGTCCTGAATATCCTGTGGCGGCTCGGTGGTCTGGGCCGGATAGGTGCCAAAGACTTCGAGGGAGGTGGTGCAGCGGGCCGCATGGAACCATTTTCCACAGCCATTTGTGTGACGCCAGCGTTCGAAATGCACGCCTTTTGGGTTTTCACGCACAAACAGATAGTCGTGGAATTCCTCATCCGAGGATCCCGGGCCAAACCGTTTCAGATGGGCTTCGCCGCCGGCCTGCAGTTCGGTTTCTTCGGCAGTTGCACCGCAATAAGGGCAGGTAAGGATCAGCATAGCGTCTGCTCCGTCTTGAGAGAGATTGAGAAGAAATTCATCAGTGCGCCACCCCGGCGGCAACGCTTTCGTCGATGAACTTGCCTTCTTTGAAACGGGTCATGGTGAATTCTTCTGCCAACGGTGAGTGGCCGGTTGCCATCAGCTGCGCCATGGCCCAGCCAGAGCCTGGAATGGCTTTGAAGCCGCCGGTGCCCCATCCGCAGTTCACGAAACAGTTTTTGACAGGTGTTGAGGAGATAATGGGCGAGCGGTCACCCGTGACATCCACGATGCCGCCCCACTGGCGCAACATCTTGAGGCGCGACACCATCGGGAAAGTTTCGACCAGCGCGCGCACCGTCTCTTCGATATGATGGAACGAGCCACGTTGGGTATAGTTGTTAAACCCGTCCGTACCGCCGCCGATGACCATTTCACCCTTGTCGGATTGCGACATATAGCCGTGCACGGTGTTGGCCATCACAACCACATCCATACAGGGTTTGATCGGCTCGGACACCAGCGCCTGCAGCGCCACCGATTCCACCGGCAGACGGAAACCCGCCATCTGGCTGAGATCAGAACAATTGCCCGCAACAACCATGCCGATTTTGTCGCAGTCGATTGCGCCTTTGGAGGTGTCGACACCCACAACACGGCCACCTTCGGTGCGCACGCCGGTGACTTCGCACTTCTGGATCACATCCATTCCCATCGCCGAACAGGCACGGGCATAGCCCCAGGCCACCGCATCATGGCGCGCGGTGCCGCCACGGGCCTGCCACAAGCCCCCCAGCACCGGATAACGCGGACCTTCCAAATTGATGATCGGCACCAATTCCTTGACCCGCTCGGGCGAGATCCATTCGGTGCTGACGCCCTGCAACGCATTGGCATGGGCGGTGCGTTTATAGCCGCGCACCTCATGTTCGGTCTGCGCCAGCATAATCACGCCGCGCGGGCTGAACATCACGTTATAGTTCAGATCCTGGCTCATATCCTCATAGAGGGAGCGCGCTTTTTCATAAATTGCAGCGGAGGGATCCTGAAGATAGTTCGAGCGGATAATGGTGGTATTGCGCCCGGTGTTGCCACCGCCCAGCCACCCTTTTTCAAGGATCGCAACATTGGTGATCCCGAAGTTTTTGCCCAAGTAATAGGCGGTCGCCAGACCGTGGCCGCCGGCCCCTACGATGATCACATCATAGTGACGTTTGGGGGCCGGAGAGGTCCAGGCCCGTTCCCAGCCGGTGTGATAGCGCAGGGCCTCCCGGGCAACTGCAAAGGCAGAATAGCGTTTCATGTGCGAATCCAATGCGTCGTGTCTGTCTCTTATATGCCGAGGACAGAACACCTAACCGTGCCGTTATTCGTCCTTTCCATGCATCTTTGCGACATTCTTGTGACGCAAGGACAGGAGGCCGCAGGTCAGAGGGGTTTTGTCTGGCCCTTGCGACCTGTAGACAAGGACCAAATATCGGAGAGCCTATGACCTTTTGGATTGTGACCGCCCTTATTACGCTGTCGATCAGCGTCCTGTTCTTTCTGGTCATCCTGCGGGCGCGCAGCACGGGGGAGCCTGCGGCAGCTTATGATTTGCGGCTGTATCGCCAGCAGCTGAAGGAAGTGGACCGCGATCTGGCGCGCGGGGTCATTCAGGAAAGCGACGCTGAGCGTATTCGCACCGAAGTGTCACGACGCATTCTGGCGGCAGATGCCGCGCTGAAGAAACATTCCGAAGGATCGGCCCAACCGCGTGTACTGTCGATTGTCGCTGGTGGTGGCGTCTGCGTCCTTATGTTGGGCGGTGCTTTTGGGCTTTATCTGTCCCTGGGCGCGCCGGGGTATGGCGATCTGGGGCTCGACTATCGTCTGGCGCTGGCGGCGGAACATGCTGCAAACCGTCCTGATCAGGCCCAGATGGAAGCGGAGGCGGTTCCCTTTGACCTTCCCGCCCCCGACGCGGCCTATGTGGAACTGGTGGAGCGCCTGCGTGAGGCCGCCGCCAGCCGTCCGACCGACAGCCGTGGTCAGGGGCTCTTGGCGCTGCATGAGGCCCGGCTGGGGAATTTCACCAAAGCCTATCAGGCCAAGGCAAAATACATCGACCTGTCGCCCGGCGTGGCCACAGCCGAAGACTATGCCGAACAGGCCGAGCTGATGGTCCTGGCCGCTGGTGGGTTGGTGTCACCCGAAACCGAAGAGGTTTTGAAACAGGCGCTGACCCTGGATCCCCGCAATGGCACTGCGCGGTATTACTGGGGCCTTATGATGGGGCAGAACGGCCGACCGGACATCGCCTTTGGCATCTGGCGCGACACATTGGTCGCGGGTCCCGCAGGTGCCCCATGGATCGAGGCGATCCGGGCCCAGATCACCGATATGGCCTTTCGCGCAGGCCAAGAAGTTGATCCGGCATTGCTTTCGGTTCAACCACCATCAGGCCAGCCCGGCCCCACTCAAGAGCAGATGCAGGCCGCCAGCGAGATGTCACCGGAAGAGCAACAAGAGATGATCCGCGGCATGGTCGAAGGTCTGTCAGACCGGCTGGCCAATGAAGGCGGCACGGCGCCGGAATGGGCGCGGTTGATTTCTGCGCTGACCGTTTTGGGGGATGTGGAGCGGGCCAATCGCATCTATGCTGAGGCGCAGTCGCGATTTGCTGATGCGCCGGAGCAGGCCGCGATCATTGATGCAGCGGCGCGTCAGGCAGGGTTGATCACCGAATGATCCACAACACATTTGAAGAGTTTGCAGCCGCCCTTCCCCCGATGAGCGCGCTGGCCGGGTTGGATCTGGGTGAAAAGACCATTGGCGTTGCCGTCTCCGACCGGATTGGTGCAGTGGCCACCCCACTTGAAACCATTCGGCGCAAGAAATTTGGCATCGACAGCGCCCGCCTGTTGGAGATCGTCAAGGAACGGGATCTGAACGGCCTTCTGTTGGGACTGCCGCGGAATATGGACGGAACCGAGGGACCACGTTGCCAGTCCACCCGCGCCTTTGCCCGCAACCTGTCACGGATTACCGAGCTGCCGATTGGCTTTTGGGACGAACGTCTGTCCACAGTGGCCGCTGAAAAAGCGCTTTTGGAAGCCGATACCAGCCGCAGACGCCGGGCAGAGGTTATCGACCACGTGGCGGCGTCCTATATTCTTCAGGGGGCGCTGGACCGGATGCGTCACCTGAACACGCAGTAGGAGCGTTTTATGTCCAAGGATGTTTGGAAACGGGACGAGATTCAGTCGCCTTGTATCAATATCTGCGTGATCCATCCCGAAACGCGGCTGTGCACTGGCTGCGCGCGCTCTATTGATGAGATTACCGCCTGGTCCAAGATGAGTGATGATGAGCGGCTGCAGGTGATGTCAGACCTGCCTAACCGCGAGGCCGCGCCCAAAACCCGCCGGGGCGGACGCGCGGCGCGGCTAAAGCGTTAGACGTCCTTAATTATTAAAGTCCTAGCGCTTTGCGCAGCATATTTATCGCCACCAAAATCAAGAAGACCGCGAACACCCGTTTCAACGGCTTGGGATCCAGCGCATGGGCCAGACGCACGCCCAACGGGGCCGTCAGTAAGGTCATGGCAATGACAATCCCAAAGGCCGGCAGGTTGATTGCACCAATCGTCATTGGTGGGCGATGTTCCGACGCAATGTCGACAAACAGAAATCCGGTGGCCGAGGGCAGCGCGATCAAAACGCCAAACCCTGCCGCCGTCGCCACTGCTCGGTGAATGGGCACATTGTGCAGGCTCATCAACGGTACGCCGAAACTGCCGCCGCCGATCCCCATCAGAACGGACAGGAAGCCCATCACGGGGGACATCACTGAGCGCCCCAGGGGCCCAGGCATCTGGTCCGCCAACCGCCAGTGATTGCGACCAAGCGCCATATAAAGCCCGATGATCAACGCCAAAACACCAAACAACAATTGAAGCGTCGTCGACCGCAGGCTCGCGGCCACCAGAACCCCCAGAACAGCGCCCACCACAATGCCAGGTGCCCAGCCGCGCAAGACCTGCCACTCCACCGCGCCTTTTTTGTTATGGCTCAAGACCGACCGCACAGAGGTGACAATGATTGTCGCCAAAGAGGTTGCCAGACAGATCTGCATCAGCTGGTCGCTTCCATATCCAAGGGTCTGGAACATATAGAAAAACCCTGGCACCAGGACGATGCCGCCGCCGACTCCCAGAAGGCCAGCCAAGACGCCTCCGATGCCGCCAATGGCGATCAGCAGCGCCAACATTTGAAGAAGTAGTCCTGTTTCAGTCATCATGCCCTCCCTGTTCGGAGGCGTACATCCGTTGCAGCGGCCGGAATGTCCAGCCCTCGCGTCACGGCCAAAAGATCTTGTAACGAAACGTCAGGCCGCGCGGGCTTTGACATGCTCAAGCGCCGCCAGAACCAGATCCGGCCCGGCCCCCGCTTTATGCGCCCCTTCGGACAGGGTACGCCGCCACTGACGCGCACCGGGACGACCGGCAAAGGCGCCCAGCATGTGCCGGGTGATCTGATGCAGACGCGTGCCCTTCTGCATCTCTGCTTCGATAAAGGGCAGCATGGCCAGAACCGCCGCCTCCATGCTGCGACCGCTGTCTTGACCAAACAACAAGGCATCGGCCCCTACCAGGACGTCGCCCGGTTGGTGATAGGCCGCACGCCCCACCATGACCCCATCCAGACCGGCATCCAAATGCGCCTTGGCTTCGGTCAAAGTCGCGATGCCGCCGTTGATCGAGATATGGAGCGCGCTGAACTCTGCCTTCATCTGATGCACCAGATCGTAATCCAGTGGCGGGATATCCCGGTTTTCCTTTGGGCTCAGCCCTTGCAGCCAGGCTTTGCGCGCATGGATCGTCACGCGCTGGCAGCCCGCCTTTTGGATTTTCTCCAGAAAATCAGGCAGGACATCACGTGGCTCTTGCTCATCTACGCCAATGCGGCACTTGACGGTCACCTCAACATCAACCGCCTCTCGCATTGCGGCCACACAATCTGCAACCAATTCCGGCGTCTGCATCAAGATGGCCCCAAAAGACCCCGATTGAACCCGGTCACTGGGACAGCCGCAATTGAGGTTGATCTCATCATAGCCCGCATCCGCACCCAGTTTCGCGGCCTGCGCCAGCTCAACCGGATCAGAACCACCCAGCTGCAGCGCCACGGGATGTTCCTCGGGCGCGTGATCCAACAGATGCAATGCCCCACCGCGCACCAATGCGGGCGCCGTCACCATCTCGGTGTAAAGCAGCGCCTCCTGGCTGAGCAGCCGATGAAAAAACCGACAAAACCGATCAGTCCAATCCATCATCGGTGCCACAGACAGGCGAGAAGCAGTATGTGCATTATTTTTCAATGCGTTAAATCCGTCTTTCAATCTGATCCAGTGGAAAATTACCGGTTTTACGATACGCGCGCACGGGGCTTCAGCGATCCTGATTCGAGCGTGCAAGGGTTTAACACATTCAAGACGCACAACACCATGTCACTTCGTTTCCCTCGTTTATGTGCCAACCCAGCTGAGGGCTCGTTCTCTATTTCTGAATTGGCGCTGCAGGGGCCCGATCACAATGTTTAAACCAGATTCACATCGAAAACCGTGGTCCAAAAAAATGCGCAACAGATGATTTTTCCTCTGGAAACTCCCGAAAGATACTCCTATACGACGCTGCATGTTCCGGCGTAGCTCAGCGGTAGAGCAGTTGACTGTTAATCAATTGGTCGTAGGTTCGATCCCTACCGCCGGAGCCATTCTCAAAATGAGTGTGGAAGAATGAAATAAACGACGCAAACTGATGTCGTTTGTTGCAAGAGACTTGCTTGATCAACGCGCACTCAGATCTCCGGTCAGGTGCAAAGCACAGGCAGGGTGACGCCAACCGCCCCCTGCCTCAAAAACCCGTTCCTTGGAAACCCATCCGTCACCCGGCCTGCCTCAGGCTGCCCCGGGCCCAATCATCCGACAAATCGCCTTTGGTGGCGGAAGTCACAGTGGACAAGGTGAACATCCCAACGGTGGCTTTGAGACGCTGCGCATTGGTTTTCAACAGATGGCTTGCGGCCGTTGCACTCTCGACCATAACGACATTTTGCTGGGTCACACCATCCAGCTGAACCACACCTATGTTGATTTCTTCCAGACCCTCCGATTGCTCCTGCACGCCTTCAGAGATGTCCTTTACCAGACCAGAAACATTCGTCACGCGCTGTACAATGCTCTGCAAGGCTACACCGGCCTGATTCACGAGGCGCACCCCCTGATCCACGTGGTGGGAACTGTTGCCGATTAGCGTCTTGATTTCCATTGCCGCATCTGACGAACGCTGCGCAAGAGCCCGTACCTCCGACGCCACCACAGCAAAACCACGCCCTGCTTCACCCGCGCGGGCGGCTTCAACACCTGCATTAAGCGCCAACAGATTGGTCTGGAATGCAATGTCGTCGATCACGCTGATGATTTGAGCAATCTGAGTGGAGCTTTGCTCGATCTCAGCCATCGCGCTCATGGCTTGTTGCACAATTTCACCGCTGCTCGCAGCCTCCAGACGGGCGTCTTCGGTGGTCTGCTTCACGCTCTGCGCACCCTCTGCGGCGGATTTCACGCTTGTTGTAATTTCTTCCAGCGCCACTGTCGTCTGCTCCAATGTCGCCGCCTGACTCGAGGTACGCAGAGACAGATCATCTGAGGCATTGGTGATTTCAACTGCCCCCTTATGGATGAGCGCCGAAGCATCGACCACCTCGGTCAACGCGTCGCGTAGCCGATCGATAGTCTGGTTGAAATCCTTGCGTACATCTTCATAGTCTTCAGGAAAGGCCGCATCAAAATTCGCAGACAGGTCACCCTGGGACAGTTTCCCCAAACCATTTCGCAACTCATCCACCACGAAGTCCTGCCCCTTCTTGGCTGCAATCTGGTCTTCCTCAAGCTTTTTGGCATTTCTCATCATTTCAAGCGTATCTTGCTTGAAGCGGTAAATCGCGCGCGCCATCAAGCTGAGTTCATCCTTACCCTCGATGCCTCTAACGAAAATGGAAAAATCCCCACGTGTGAACCCATCAACAACCGCCGTGAGACTTTTGATCCGACGGATCATGAGTTCGAAAATGATCAATGCGATCATAAATGCGATTGCACTTACCACCACGGTCAACCCAAGGGTCCATGTATATGCATCGGCAGCTGTACCATCAATTTCCGCAGAAAGCGCATTAACCGCATCGTTGACTTCAAGCTCTTGGGCGCGCAACAAGTCGATCCAAGCGCTGGAAATCGCAAACCAATCCGGAGCTTTTAAAGTGCCGTAATCGCCGCTTTCATAGCCTGCGATGATGGTCTTTCGGGCTTGGTCAATGGCTTGAAACTCAGGCGCTGTATGAAGCATTTCGATCCAGGCGGCATCACCAAGACTGCCCTGCGCTTCGGCCAACAGGGCCTTTTGCCCACCACCCAAAGACAGGAACCGCTCATAAACCGCGGCCGAAAACCCGCCCCCAAGCCCAGTGGCACCCATCGCCCGTTCCAGGCCTGCACGTTCCTTGGCTGCAGCAATCAGGATACTGGCTTGCATCAAACGTTGCAGATGTGCTGACGCCTCTCCCGTCAAATTAGGGCGTGCCACCTCCAGCAGCATATCAATTGTCTGCGTGTAGAACTTGGCCATCTGCGGGACTTTTAGCCCCTTTTGATCAACGTCTTCCCGCATTTGTTTGAGTTGCGCAAAATTGGTTTCAATGGCCGATGCGAGGGCAGGCTGTTCGGTGAAGATCAATGAGACATCACGCGTCATGATTGCGATGGCGTCATCTGTAAAACCGCGCTGCTCTTTGAGTTCGGTTGAGAAATTTTTACCGCTCGACGCCAGGAAACCCGCGGAATAACCCCGTTCCTTTTGTATTTCGTGGACCAGGTCGTGAACGATCGTTTCCTCAACGGTCTTAAAGGCGATTTCGTGGGCATGAGTCAGTCGATCTCGCTGGATGCCAACATCCACAAAAGCAAAATATCCTGCCAAAGCCAGCAAGGGCGCAATAACCAAAATCATTGTAATACGTAAACGCATCAGGCTCTCCTGAAATCTTGCTTCTGATGAATCACACAACCAAAAAACGAAATGCGATGCAAACTACTCGTAGAATCACGGAGTAAATCAAAGCTGAATCCACGGTGCACTTTCTGCTTATCCCCATGAAAATTGGTAAATAAGTGGATTGTACGTTAGAAAATACTCATTTCGTGACAACCGCCAAAGTTGAACACGGCTCGTGATCCCTGAAGCCATCTCTAAATCCGCAGTTGGTTTGAAATTATCCAATTTGTCGAATGTGTGACCAATCAGGTTCAGTGTGATATTCGTTTTTTGGAACCTATTGTGCAAAAGTCCCCCCCCTTGCCCCAGATGCCGTTTCCAAATACAGTCCCTACGACATCCGTTGGGGTGCCCCTTTTATTTGGGGCTGAGAGGCAGCAGTCAACCCATCGAACCTGATCCGGGCAATGCCGGCGTAGGAAACGGAGACCTGACACCCGTCCCGCAGCATCTGCGGTGTCTTGGTGGAACGCCCCCGATGTATCTGCGCTGACGCCCGTATCGCCAAGCGAAAGGCGTGGGCATGGAACGCGTGACCTCAAAGACCGGTGAAGCCGGACAAACCAAGCCACAGGCTGTGGCGGCATTGACCATTGCCGGATCCGACAGTGGCGGCGGTGCAGGCATTCAGGCTGATCTCAAGACCTTTTCTGCACTGGGTGTCTTTGGCTGCAGCGCCATCACAGCGCTAACGGCGCAAAACACCCGTGCGGTCACACGGGTCGAGGCGGCGGCACCGGGCATGATTGCCGCGCAGATCGCCGCCGTGCTGGATGACATCGAGATTGGCGCGATCAAAATCGGAATGCTGGCCACTGTTGCGGTCATCGAAGAAGTCACTGCGGCGCTTGACGGCTATCAAGGTCCCATCGTCTTGGACCCGGTGATGGTGGCAAAATCCGGCGATGCGCTGTTGGCCACAGATGCCATTGATGCGCTGACGACGCTGTTGTTGCCGCGCGCCACGGTTCTGACACCGAACCTGCCCGAAGCGGCGCGGATCCTTGGGGTGGAAGAGGCCGCAAATGAGGCCGAAGCATTGGACCAGGGGCGCAAGCTTTGTGAGTTAGGGGCCAAAGCGGTTCTGATGAAAGGCGGCCATGGCACAGGTGATGTGTGTGTGGACCGTCTCGTCTCAAAGGACAGCGTTGTGGACTTCTCTGCCCCGCGCATTGTCACGCAAAACACTCATGGCACCGGCTGCACTCTGTCCTCTGCCATCGCGGCCGAACTGGCCAAAGGGCGTGCCCTGCCCCAGGCCGTGGGGCATGCGCACAGCTGGCTGCATGCCGCGATCAAGGCGGCGGATCAGATCAACATCGGCCAGGGCCACGGTCCGGTGCACCATTTCCACGCGGTTTGGTCATGACAGAGCGCATTACCATCCACGGCGGCGGCATTGTCGGCCTCTGCGTCGCAACCGAGCTGACCGCGCGCGGCGTGCCGGTTCGGATCTGTGAAAAAGGCGAAGCGCCAGGACCACAGGCTTGTTCCTGGTGGGCGGCGGGCATGCTTGCCCCCTTCTGCGAAGGCGAAAGCGCCGAGGAACCGGTGGTGCGCCTGGGTCAGGAGGCCGCCGGTTGGTGGGAACGTCACGGCGTCAAGGTGGTCCGCAATGGCTCGCTGGTGGTGGCCCTGGGCCGCGACAGGCGCGAGCTTGCCCGGTTTGCGCGCCGCACAGAGGGGCACCGCCACGTAAACGCGCAGGACATTGCGGATCTGGAACCGGACCTCGGCGGTCGTTTCGGCGAGGCGCTAATGTTTGACAGCGAGGCCCATATCACCCCCCGCGCCGCATTGGCGCAGCTGTGGGACGGGCTTCAGGCGCGAGATGTTGAGATCAGCGATGACCAACCCAGCGGCGGGCGGATCATCGACTGTCGCGGGCTTGCAGCCCAGGACCAACTGACGGACTTGCGCGGTGTCAAAGGCGAAATGGTGATCCTGCGCAGCACCGAGGTCAAACTGCACCGTCCGGTGCGCCTCTTGCATCCACGTTTTCCCTTGTATGTGGTGCCGCGCGGCGATGGCGTCTTTATGTTGGGGGCCACCCAGATCGAAAGCGGCGAGCGGACCCGGCCCACGGTGCGGTCCACCCTTGAGCTGTTGACCGCAGCCTTTGCCCTGCACCCGGCCTTTGGCGAGGCTGAGATCCTGGAAATCGGCGTCGACGCCCGCCCCGCCTTTGCCGACAACATGCCCCGCATCCGCCACCGCGGGCAGACGATTTTTGTAAATGGGATGTTCCGGCACGGATATCTTCTGGCCCCCGCGATGGCGCGCCAGGTGGCTGAATTTGTGTGCGACGACATCAAACCGGAGATGATGGATGAAGATCACGGTGAATGGTGAAGCCAAAACGCTGGAGGCCGCAACCTTGGCTGAGGCGCTTGAGGCTCTGGGATATGGCGGTGCCAAAGTGGCCACCGCGGTGAACGAGGATTTTGTGCCCGCAGCCCTGCGCGCTGCAACCCCGTTGTCGGATGGCGACCGGTTGGAAATTGTGGCCCCCCGTCAGGGCGGCTGAGGAGCGAAACAATGGTGAAATTCTACGGAACCGAAGTGTCCTCCCGCCTGATGCTGGGCACGGCGCAATACCCATCCCCCGCCATTCTGGCAGATGCGTTCAAGCAATCGGGCGCAGGCATTGCCACCGTCTCTGTGCGGCGCGAAGCCGGCGGCGACAAGGCAGGCAGCGCATTCTGGGATCTGATCAAGGATCTGGGGGTTGCGGTCCTGCCCAATACGGCGGGCTGCCATTCGGTGCGCGAAGCGGTCACCACCGCTCATATGGCGCGCGAGCTGTTTGATACCAATTGGATCAAACTGGAAGTCATCGGCCATATGGACACGTTGCAGCCCGATCCCTTTGCCTTGGTCGAGGCGGCCAAGATCCTGTGCGACGACGGCTTTCAGGTCTTCCCCTATACGACCGAAGATCTGATCCTTGGCGAACGGCTGCTGCATGCAGGTTGCGAGGTGCTGATGCCTTGGGGCGCACCAATTGGGTCCGGCCTGGGCCTGTCCAACATCTATGGCCTGCGCAGCATCCGTGCCCAGTTTCCAGACGTGCCTATGGTGATTGATGCGGGCCTTGGCCTGCCAAGTCAGGCGGCGGCGGCGATGGAACTGGGCTTTGACGCGGTTCTGTTGAACACCGCTGTGGCCAAGGCCGGAGACCCCGCGCAGATGGCCCAAGGTTTTGCCCAAGCGGTGGAAGCCGGGCGTATGGCCTATGAGGCTGACCCGATGGAGCCCCGCGACATGGCCGCGCCGTCAACCCCAGTGATTGGAAAGGCGTTTCTGGAATGAGCCTACCCCGTTTTTACCCGATCTTTGACCATGTGAACTGGCTGGAACGTCTGCTGCCCTTGGGTATCAAACTGGTGCAGCTTCGGATCAAGGACCAGCCCGAGGCTGAGCTACGCGCGCAGCTGATCGCAGGACGCGATCTGTGCCATGAACACGGCGCGATTTTGGTTGTGAATGACTATTGGCAACTGGCCATCGATCTGGAGTGTGATTGGCTGCATCTGGGGCAAGAGGATCTGGACACCGCCGATCTGGATGCGATCAAAGCCGCAGGCCTGAAACTGGGGCTGTCGACCCATGACATCGCCGAACTGGACCGCGCCATGGCCTGCCAGCCGGACTACGTGGCCCTGGGACCGGTTTATCCCACCATTTTGAAAAAGATGAAGTGGCACCAGCAAGGTGTTGAAAAGCTAACAGACTGGAAAGACCGCATTGGCGACACGCCCTTGATCGCCATCGGCGGTATGAACGTCGAGCGCGCGCCGGGTGCCTTTGCGGCGGGTGCAGATGTGGTGTCAGCGGTGACGGACATCACCCTGAACGAAGACCCTGAAGGACGCGTGCGCCAATGGCTGGAGACCTGCGGATGAGCCGTTATGCCCGCCAAATCGCCGTGCCGGAGTTTGGCCCCCTTGGGCAGGCCGCGCTGGAACGCGCGCGTATTCTGGTGATTGGTGCAGGCGGCTTGGCAGCACCTTTGCTGCCCTATCTGGTGGGCGCAGGCCTGGCTGAGATCCACGTGGTTGACCCGGACACAGTTGAACTGTCCAACCTGCATCGCCAGACGTTGTTTCGCGAAACGGATGTCTCCCGTCCAAAGGCCGTGGCGGCCGCGGATCACCTGGCAACGCTCAACCCCAAATGCCGGGTGATTGCACATGTGGCGCAATTCGGGCCCGAGAACGCCGCGACCCTCTGTCAGGACATGGATCTGGTGCTGGATTGCGCCGACAGTTTTGCCGCAAGCTACATCGCCTCTGACATGTGCCAAAACATGCATCTGCCGCTCATCAGCGCGTCGGTTGTGGGGATGGATGGCTATGTCGGCGGGTTCTGTGGTGGCGCGCCTTCGCTGCGGGCGCTGTTCCCGGATTTGCCCCGCGCGGCTGGCACCTGTGCCACCTTGGGCGTTCTGGGGCCTGTGGTCGGCGTTCTTGCCACCCTTCAGGCCCAGATGGCCGTCGCGGTTCTGACTGGTCAAACGCCGAGCCCTCTGGGCCAGCTTGTGACTTTTGATGCCCGTGGATTTCGCTTTGGCGGATTTCGCTTTGACCGCGCGCCCGAGCCTGCGTTTGCGCCGAAGTTTGTCGCACCTGCGGCCATGACCACAAATGATCTGATCATCGATCTGCGCCAGCCTGACGAGGGGCCGTTGGCCCATCCCACCGCACTGCGCCGCAGCGTGGACGACATCGCAAACAACCCGCCGATGGCCCAGGCAGGCCAACGTATTCTTTTGTGCTGTCGCTCTGGCCTGCGAGCCTGGGCCGCTGCCGAAACCCTTGCCCCGCATCACGCGGGCGACATTGCCATGATCGCTCTGGGAGACCAGAGCCAGACTTTGGAGAACACGCCATGAAAAAGACCCTGACCGCCGCCCTTGCCCTGATGGTGGCAAGCCCGGCCTTTGCCGCTGATAAGATGACGCTACTGCTGGATTGGTTCATCAACCCAGACCACGGACCGATCATTATTGCGCAGGAAAACGGTTATTTCGCCGACCAAGGGCTTGAGGTCGAAATCATCGCTCCCGCCGATCCCTCGGATCCGCCGAAACTGGCCGCAGCGGGCAAGGCCGAATTGGCGATTTCCTATCAGCCGCAGCTGCACCTGCAGGTGGCCGAAGGTCTGCCGCTGAAACGTGTGGGCACGCTGGTTGCGACACCGCTCAACTGTCTGCTGGTTTTGAAGGACGGCCCTATTCAGGAAATCGCAGATCTAAAGGGTAAGAAAATCGGCTTCTCTGTCGCCGGTGTCGAAGAGGCGTTGTTGAGCACGGTTCTGGGCACCCATGGTGTGGCTTATGAAGACGTAGAGCTGGTCAATGTGAACTGGTCGCTGTCACCCTCGCTGATGTCGGGTCAGGTGGATGCGGTGATTGGGGCCTATCGGAACTTTGAGCTGAACCAGATGGAGATCGAAGGCGTCGAGGGCCGCTGTTTCTACATCGAAGAAGAAGGCCTGCCGTCCTATGACGAGCTGATCTATGTCGCCAATCCCGAACTGATGGACAAGGACATGCTGCGCCGGTTTATGGCTGCGACCGAAAAGGCCACGCAGTATATTGTGAACCACCCCGAAGACAGCTGGGAGATCTTTGCCGCCACCTCGACCGAGCTGCAGGATGAGCTGAACGCCAAAGCCTGGGTCGACACCCTGCCCCGTTTTGCCCTGCGCCCCGAAGCGCTGGACGAAGGGCGTTATGCACGGTTTGAAACCTTCCTGCATGAGGCCGGCCTGATTGAAGAGATCAAGGCGGTTGGTGATCTTGCGGTGGATCTGGGCGAATAATCATGTCTGATTACGGTTCCATTTTTGGCAAATGGCGGGCGGCGGCCGGGGAGACCTGGCCTGCCTATACCCATCATGCCTTTGTCGAAGGTCTGCGAGACGGCTCCCTGCCGCAGGCGTCCTTCCTGCATTATCTGGTTCAGGACTATATCTTCCTGATCCATTTCTCTCGTGCTTGGGCCTTGGCAGTGACCAAAGCCGACACAATCGACGAAATGCGCCACTGCGCCGCCACCGTAAACGCGCTGATTGACGGAGAAATGAAGCTCCACATTGGCATCTGCGCCGAGGCGGGCATTTCCGAGGCGGATCTGGCCAAGGCAGAAGAGCGGATCGAAAACCTCGCCTACACGCGCTTTGTCCTGGATGCGGGCCATTCCGGCGATTTTCTGGATCTGCTGGCAGCCCTTGCCCCTTGTGTTATCGGTTACGGAGAGATCGGCGCGCGGCTCAAGGAGGCGGCAGGCGAGACCCCCTATCAACAGTGGATCGACACCTATGCCAGTGACGACTTTCAAGAAGTCTGCAAAGCGGCCGGTGCGTTGATCGACAGCGCGGTGGCCCGCCGTCTGGGAGACCATCCCGAAGACAGCCCCCGGTGGACATCCCTTTGTGACCGTTTTACAACCGCAACCCGGCTGGAGGTTGGGTTCTGGCAAATGGGCATGACCCCGTGACCACGCCACCGGGCCTTTTTCTGCGCGGCAGCGCCCGTATCGACGCCAAGCCTTTGTTTGGCCCGGTGGACGTAACCCTGCCTGCTGGGCGCTGGACCTGTTTGTTGGGACCATCGGGCGTGGGGAAAAGCACAATCCTGAAACTCTTTGCTGACCTCGCCACGGGGGTTTCCTTTGACGGCACTTTTGGCAGCTCGGATGGTGCCCCCCTGGCCGGGCGCATCGCTTTGATGGCCCAAGAAGACCTGCTGATGCCTTGGCTGGATTTACGCCAGAACGTCAGCCTGGGCGCACGCCTGCGCCGGGAACGACCGCCCAGTGATCTGGCCGAAACCCTCTTGGCTGAGGTTGGGCTTACGGAGCATATCCGCAAACATCCGGCCGAGCTGTCGGGTGGGCAACGGCAACGGGTGGCGCTGGCGCGCACCCTGATGGAAGACCGTCCCGTTGTGCTACTGGATGAGCCATTTTCGGCATTGGATGCCCGCACCCGCGCGGATATGCAGGATCTGGCGGCCGACAAACTCGCGGGCCGCACCGTGTTGCATGTGACCCATGATCCCGGCGAAGCCGCGCGCCTTGGCCATCAGATCCTGGTGTTGACGGAAACCCAGTTGATCAAGGTCCCCGCGCCACACTCCGCCATCCCCCGCCCCGTGGACAGCGCCGAGGTGCTGGATCTTCAGGCGCGGCTTTTGAACCAACTCAGACAGGACAGCTGATGCGCCCGACCGAATTCCTGAAATCCCAATGCCAATCCAACTGGGACGCCGCAACCGCCCATGCCTTCACCGATGCCTTGTGTGATGGCACATTGGATTTGGACAAGATGCGCGGATATTTGCAACAGGACTACCTGTTTGTCGAAGAATTCGTGCGCCTTCTGGCGGCTGCAATTTCCAACGCACCCAGCCTAACAGACGCGGTGCCCGCCGCACAGTTTCTGGCCGTCATCACAGGCCCCGAAAACACCTATTTCCAGCGCAGCCTCGCAGCCCTTGACGCGCCCGAGGCGGAGGCCGCTGCACCACAAACACAGGCCTTTCTGATCCAAATGCGCGACGCGCGTTTGACGGGCAAATACGAGGAAATGCTGGCGGTGCTCGTGGTTGCAGAGTGGACCTATCTGTCCTGGGCTGCGCCGCAGGAAAAACGCGCCGCTGGTCTCCCCTTTTACTTTGGCGAATGGATCACCCTGCACGCGGGCCCTGGTTTTGAAGGCGTGGTTGAATATCTGCGCGGTCAATTGGACGCGATCTGGCCTTCGCTGAGCGACACGGCGCAAACCGCCGCCACACAACGGTTCTTCGACACTGTGCAGCTGGAGCGTGCCTTCTTTGACGCCGCCTGGGCCGGGTTTGAGGTCGCGCGATGACCCTATCGGGGCTAAAAACCTGGCACAGGGTGGCGCTGTCGCTGTGCGTCGGGTTGGCCCTGTGGCATGGGGTGGTTGTGGTCTTTGACCTGCCCAAATTCATCCTGCCAGCCCCGCAGCTGGTTGCCGAAACCCTGTGGAAGAGCCGCGCATTGCTGGCGGAACATGCGGTGATCACAATATTCGAGGTCATTGCAGGACTGGTTCTGGGGGCCACCATAGGCGGGCTTACCGCGATTTGGCTGGCGTCGTCGAAAACCGCCGAAGTCCTGGTGCGACCGCTTTTGGTGTTCTCGCAAACCATCCCGGTCTTTGCCCTCGCGCCGCTATTAACGCTATGGCTGGGCTATGGGCTTTTGTCCAAGATCGCTATGGCGCTGCTGATCATCTTCTTCCCGGTTACATCCGCGTTTTTTGATGCATTGGTTCGCACACCCAGCGGATGGCTCGGCCTTGCCCAAGTTATGGGCGCCAGCAAATGGCAAATCATGCGGCAAATCCGCATCCCTGCCGCACTGCCCGGCTTTGCTTCGGGCCTGCGACTGGCCGCCGTCTATGCTCCGATTGGCGCGATCATCGGTGAATGGGTTGGTGCCTCCAAGGGGCTCGGCTATTTGATGCTCCTGGCCAATGGCCGTGCCAAAATCGATCTGATGTTCGCCGCCCTTGTGGTTCTGGCGTTCTTTACACTGCTTCTCCACACTTGCGTGGACCGATTTTGTGTGAAGATCCTGAACCAGCACCGCTAGCGACAATTTTTCTTCCAAAAACTCTACGACTTTAAGTCAAGTTCCTTCCCAAAGAGGGACAAACTATGGTGCACTAAAGACGGAGAGAACACGTTGCCGGAGCCACCGCGCAGGCGGCAGAATTAAACGTGCTTCTGACAGCGAGGAGAGATCGATGACCACAAACACACATGAGCCACCTCAGGACATGGTGGCCAAGGCCCATGTCAACGCAGCGCAATACAGCAGTCTTTATTCTGCATCTGTGTCTGACCCTGAAGGGTTCTGGGGGGAGCAGGCGAAGCGGGTGGATTGGATCAAACCGTTTACCCAAGTCAAAGATGTGAGCTTTGCGCCGGGCAATGTGTCGATCAACTGGTTTGCCGATGGCACGCTGAATGTGGC